>CAVZDZ010000001.1:0-713135 GCA_963774245.1 uncultured Acidimicrobiaceae bacterium
GCCAACCCGGATGACCCGGCGCTGGCGGCGACGATGGTTGACCCGCAGTTGACCGGAGTGAAGGCAAACCTGTTGTCGGACCAGCAGCAGGGCATCGTGGGTCGGGGCACGTTCACGCTGCACCCAAAAATCACGGCGCTGTCGGTGAACACGGCGACGGTGATCGATTGCGCCTACAGCACTGCTGTCTTGGTGTACGCCAAGACCGGTAAGCAGGTCCCGCCGATCACCCAACCCGAGAACGACGGGGTGACCTCGACACTGGTGTTGTCGAGCGGGACGTGGAAGGTCGCTAAGCAGACGGTGACGGACGGCAAATGCGCGCCCGGGTCTTGACTGCAGTCATCGTCGTGGCGGCCATGGCGTCGGTGCCGATGGCCGCGGGGCCGGCATGGGCGAGTGACCTCGGCGGGCAGAACAATTATGCGAACGCGCAGGCGTCGGGCGGTCAGCTGACGGTGCAGGCCGGGGTAACCCATTGGACACCGCCGGCCGATTCGACGTGGTGCGAAACAGGCGAGCAGCGACCCAGCCGCCGGGCAAGCCGAATCCCAAACCAGCCCTACGGCTGCACCTACACGGCGCAACCATCGGCGACTGCGACCATCGGTGTCGGTGGCGCGCAGCCGGGCGAGTGGGTGTTCCCGGAGTGTTCAGGTCCGGGAGCCGTGGACCCGATGCCGCCGGTGTGGGTGACCAACGCCCAGCCGGGGGCCGTCACGGTTGCAGTGGACCCGGTGGTGGTCGGCGAGCAGGCGGTGCAGCAGCTCGGCTTGGGATCGCCTTCGATCGAGATGGCCCCGCCGTCGGGCAGCCCGCAGTTGGTGGGAGTGGCGACGTGGTTGTGGATCGACCCGGGCGCCTGGCAGGACAAGACGGCGAGCGCGTCGGCGGGGACGGTGACGGCTACCGCAACGGCGGCGCCTTCGAAGGTGGTGTGGGACATGGGCAATGGCGACTCGGTGACCTGTGACGGTCCGGGCACCCCCTACAGCGCGTCGGACCCGAATGCCACGACGGACTGCTCCTACACCTGGCCGCAAGCCGGTAGCTACACGGTGACGGCGACCGTCTACTGGTCGGTGAGCTGGACGGCGGTGGGCGCGGCGGGTGGCGGGAACCTCGGGCTCCAGGCCGGACCGGCGGCGGAGGTCCCGGTGACGGTGACCGAGTCGCAGGCGATCAACACCCTGACGGGTGGGAGCAACTGAGGAAGGCGAGGCGATGACGACGACGGCTACGGCAACCCGAAGCAACGGGCAGCGGGCATCAGAGGGCGCCCGTCCCGGGAGCACGCGTACCTCCGGTCGTCACCGTCAGCTGCCCCTCGTCGTGGTGGGCGTTCTGTTGGTGGTCGGCTGTGCCTTGGCCTTCACCGACGCCTCGCTGCACCTGGGGAGCCGGGAGGAGGTGCTGGTGGTCGCCCAGCCCCTCGGCGCCGGCCAGGTCCTCACCACCGGCGATCTGCGGGCGGTGCGGGTCTCGACCGGTGACGGCTTGGACGCCGTGCTGGTCGGCGAGGAGTCAAGCGTGGTGGGACGGCGGGTGGCGGTGCCGTTGGTGGCCGGGGCGGTGCTGACCAGCTCCGAGGTGGGGAACGCCCCGCCGGTCGGGTCGGGCTCGGACGTGGTGGCGGTCGGGTTGAAGGCCGGTTCCTACCCGCCGGACCTGGCCCCGGGGGACCGGGTCCAGGTGGTCCCGGTCGCCTCGTCGTCTTCGGGGAGCAACGGGACGGTCACGAGTGGCAGTCCGGTGGGGGCGACGGTGCTGGCGGTCGATGTGGCGTCGGCTGACTCGGACAACCCGACGGTGTTCTCGCTCCAGGTCTCCACTTCTGACGCGGACGAGGTGGCGTCGCTGGCGGCGGCGGGCGAGGTCAGCCTGATCGAAGTCGGGGCCGGGAGCTGACATGACCGTGGTTTCGTTCGGCTCGGTCCGCTCCTGCGGGGTGACCACCCTGGCGCTCTCGCTCGCCACCACCTGGCCGCCGCAGCGACGGCTGGTGCTGATCGAAGCGGACCCGGCCGGGGGGACGCTGGCCGCGGGCTCAGGGTGGCCGGCCGAGCCCAGCCTGGTGTCGTTGGCGCGCGGCAGTCCGACGCGGCGGCGAACCGGCCCTGGTGTGGGACCACTGCCACCAGCTTCCCGGCGGAGCGGCGGTGCTGGCCGGTCCGTCCTCGGCCGACCACGCCCGCAGCGCGCTGGGCATGGCTGCGGGTCTGTTGGGCCGTCTCGGTGAGCTCGACGCCGACGTGCTGGTGGACTGCGGGCGGCTCGAACCGGGCTCGGCCGCTCTCGGGGCTGTGGGAGCGGGCCGAGCGGGTGGTGCTGGTGCCGGCCGCGCCTGGCCGACCTGCACGCTCTGGCCGGCTGGCTCGAAGGCCGCCCGTCCGAGGGGCACCGTCTCGGGCTGGTGACCGTGGGCGACGGTCCCTACTCCGACTCAGAGATCACCGACGCGCTCGGCTTGCCCGTGTTGGCCCGCCTGCCATGGGACTCCGACGCGGCCAGTGCTTTGGTGTCGGTGCCGGCGTCGAGCCGGGAGCTGCGTCTGGCGCCGCTCGTCCGTGCCGCCCGGACCCTGGCCGACCGGCTCGCCACCGAACTGAGCGACACAGCACTGGCGGGCACCGCACTGACCGACACAGCCCGCGCCCCCGAGCCTTCGAGCAGCGAAAAGGTGCCGGGGTGGGGTCTTTGCGGACGCGGGTGCTGCGGCCCTGGCGGCCTGAAGCGAAGGCGCATTCGACGAACGGGAACGCACCCGAGGAGGTATCAGGGTGAGCGCGGACACTGCGCTGGTGGCCGGGCTGCGCGCCGAGGTCCTCGCCGCGCTGTCGGCCCGAGAGCGGGAACTGGCCGCGGCCGGTCGGCCGCCACTGGCCAGCGCGGACGAGCAGGCATTGGGGCGCCAGTTGATCGCCGAGGCGTTAGAGCGACGGGCCAACGAGGCCCTGCGGGACCGCAGCGAGATGCTGTCGGTGCCGGAGGAAGACGAGCTGTCCCGGGCGGTGTTCGACGCCATGTTCCGCCTCAACCGGCTCCAGCGGCTGCTGGACGACCCGGGCATCGAGAACATCAACGCCAACGGCTGCGACCAGGTGTGGGTCCGCTACGCCGATGGTCGCCGCGAGCGGGTGGAGCCGATCGCCTCCTCCGACGACGAGCTGGAAGAGATGCTGCGCACCGCCGCGGCGCGGACCGGGATCGGGGAGCGTCGTTTCGACCGGGGCTCGCCGCGGTTGTCGTTGCAGCTGCCGGACGGGTCGCGGCTGTTCGCGTTGATGGCGGTAGCGGCGAGACCTTGCGTGTCGATCCGCCGGCACCGCTACCTGCGGATCACCCCCGACGACCTCGTCGAGATGGGCACCTTGGACCTGGCGCTGCGCCACTTCGTGCGGGCGGCCATGTTGGCGACGAAGTCGTGCATCATCTGCGGGGGGACGGGTGCGGGTAAGACGACCCTGCTGCGCGCCGTGGCGGCGGACATCCCACCATCGGAGCGGATCGTCACCATCGAGGACTCCCTCGAGTTGGGCCTCGACCGCTTCGGTGACCTCCACCCCGACGTGGTGGCGTTGGAGGCCCGGGAGCCGAACCTGGAGGGCGAGGGCGGGGTCAGCCTGGCCGAGCTGGTCCGCTGGGCGCTGCGCATGAGCCCCGACCGGGTGATCGTGGGCGAGGCCCGAGGCGAAGAAGTGTTGGCGCTGCTCAATGCCATGAGCCAGGGCACCGACGGGTCGATGGCCACCCTGCATGCTTCGTCGTCTCGTGGCGCGTTCTCCAAGCTGGCCACCTACGCGGTGCAGGCCCCTGAGCGTCTGCCGTTGGAGGCCACGAACCTACTGGTGGCCAACGCCATTCACTTCGTGATCTACCTGGCCCAAGACGGCGACCGCCGCTACGTCGCCTCGGTCCGCGAGGTCGTCGACGCCGAGGGGCCGATGGTGGTCTCCAACGAGATTTTTCGCCCCGGCCCCGATGGGCGGGCGGTCCCCGGCGCGCCGTTGCGCAACGAGACCCTCGACCAGCTCGCCGCGGTCGGCTTCGACCCCGGCCTGCTGGAGCGTCCCCGCAGGGGTGGTGGGAGACGTGAGCGCCTTGGCGGCCCTGTGCGGGGCGGGGGTCGGTCTTGGGCTGGTCCTGGTCATCTGCGGCTGGCGCGGCGTCGAGGTGCCCCGCCCGACTCGCCGGCTGGAGCGACGCAAGATCGAACGGGCCAACCTGCGCGTCGGCCTGGCCGTCGGCGCCGCCGTCGTGGTGGGGGCGGCCACCGGTTGGCCGGTGGGCGCCGTGCTGGCCGGTCTGGCCGGCTGGGGCGCACCGGGACTATTGGGCGGCGCCAAGCGGCACAGCGTGGCGGTGGGGCGCATCGAGGCGATCGCCGGGTGGGCGGAGATGCTGCGCGACACCATGGCCGGCTCGGCTGGCCTGGAACAGGCCATCGTCGCCACCGCCCCCCTCGCCCCCCTGCCGATCCGAGGCCGAGGTCGCCACCCTGGCCATCCGCCTGGAAGGCGAGCGCCTCGCCCCGGCACTGCGGGCCTTCGCCGACGAGGTGGCCGACCCGACCTGTGACCTGGTGGTCGCCGCCCTGATCTTGGCGGCCGAGCACCAGGCCCAACGACTCGGGGAGCTGCTGGGCTCGCTGGCCGCGGCGGCCCGGGACCAGGCCACCATGCGGCTGCGGGTCGAGGCCGGCCGGGCACGCACCCGTACCTCGGTCAAGGTCATCGTCGGCGCCACCGGCACCCTCGTGTTGGGCCTGGCGCTGTTCAACCGTGGCTACCTGGCCCCCTATGACACCGCCGTCGGCCAGCTCGTCCTGCTCTTGGTCGGCGGGGTCTTCGCCATTGCGTTCGTCTGGCTCTCGCGCATGACCCGCCCGGCCAGTGTCGAGCGGTTCCTCAACGAAAGCCCGGGGCTCACGACTCCCGAGCGCACCTCGGGGATGGCGCCATGATCGGCGCGCTGTTCTGTGGGGCGGGGTTCGGCGGCGGCCTGTGGCTGATCGTCCGCGGCCTCTACCCGCCCCGACCGTCCCTGGCCCAGGCGCTGGCCCAGCTGCGCCGGCTCCCCGAGCCCGCCCCCGTCCTCACACCCGAGAGCGAAGGCGGCCTCGCCGCCCGACTGGGTCGCCCCGCGGCCGACGCCCTCAATCGAGCCGGGGCCAACTGGCTCATCCCCGCCGCGGTTCGCCGCGACCTGGCCATGCTCGGTCGCAGCCCCGAACGGCACCTGGCCGAGAAGGTCACCCTGGCCCTCGTCGGCCTGCTCTTCGTCCCGGCGATCGCCGCCCTGCTCCTCCTGGGTGGCGCCCACCTGCCACTCGTGGTGCCGCTGTGGGCGTCGCTCATCTTCGCCGTCGTCGGGTTCGTCGCCCCCGACCTCGGCATCCGCGCCGACGCCGCCCGGCGCCGCCGGGACTTCCGCCACGCCCTGTCCAGCTTTCTCGATCTCGTCGTGGTCGCCCTGGCCGGGGGCGGCGGGGTCGAGACGGCGCTCTCCGACGCGGCGGGGGTCGGCTCGGGATGGGCGTTCGCCTACCTGCGCCGGACCTTGGACCAAGCCCGCCTGGCCCGCCAAACCCCCTGGGCCGCCCTCGGCCGACTCGGCCAAGACCTCGGCGTGGGCGAACTGTCCGAGCTGGCCGCGTCGGTGGCGCTGGCCGGCACCGAGGGCGCCAAGGTCCGGGCCTGCTCGCGGCCAAGGCGGCGTCGCTGCGGACCCACGAGTTGGCTGAGGCCGAGACCGCCGATCAGGCCGCCACCGAACGCATGAGCCTCCCGGTCGTCCTGCTCTTCGCCGGGTTCCTTTTCTTTCTCGGGTTCCCCGCCGTGGAGAAAGTGCTCACCGGGCTCTGAGAAAGGAAGGACCAACCAATGAAAGGACAAGCGCCGTGCTCCCCGAGCTGATCGTCATCCGCCACCTCTTCACCGTGCTGCACGGTCGATGGCAGGCGCTGCGAGCCGATCCCGACGCCGCCTACTCCACCGAAGCCGTCATCGTCACCGCCCTGTTGGCTGCGCTGGCGCTGACCGCGGTGGGGATCATCGTGGCCAAGGTCGTCTCGTCCGCCAACAACATCAATACCAACGGCCCGTGAACCCCACCGATCGACCGCACAACCACGCTCCACCGTGCCGTCGCTGGCGTTCCCTCGCACGCGATGAGCGCGGCGCGGTCTCCGCCGAGCTGGTCATCGCCACCCCCTCCTGTTGCTGTTGATCATGGGGGTGATCCAGTTCGCCCTGTGGGAGCACGCCGAGCACATCGCTTCGGCCGTAGCCCAACAGGGCGTATCGGTCGGCCGTCTCCAAGGCGAGACGGCCGGGGCCGGCCAGGCCGAAGCCAAAAGCGTCCTCGACCAGCTCGGGCCAAGCGTGCTCGCCGATTCCAACATCACCGCGACCCGGACTGCCACGACAACCACGGTCACGGTGACCGGACACGCCGAGAGCATCGTCGGGATCTTCACCCTGCCGGTCAAAGCGGTCGCCGTCGGCCCCAACGAGGTCTACACCGACACGGGCGCGGCGCCATGATCGGACGACGCCGTTCGCTCCGACTCCGGCAGTGGGGCCATGGCGAGTCGGGCGCCGTCGCCACCGAGCTGGTGCTGCTCACCCCGCTGCTCATCTTGATGCTGCTCTTCGTCGTCGCCCTCGGGCGCCTGGCCGGTGCCCGGCTCGATGTCGACGGGGCCGCCGCCCAAGCAGCCCGCGCCGCGTCCATCGCCCGCGACCCCGCCACCGCGAGCGCCATGGCCCAGCAGACCGCGACCGCCGCGCTGGGCTCGGACGGCGTCACGTGCGCCAACCTCAGCGTCAACACCGACACTTCCCAGTTCGAACCGGGCGGATCGGTGGCGGTCACCGTCACCTGCACCGTCGGGCTCTCCGATCTGACCGGCCTGCGCCTGCCCGCGTCCGAGTCGGTCTCCTCGACCGCCAGCTCGGTCATCGACACCTACCGGGCCGGCACATGACCGCCACCATTCGACGTCTCCGCGGCCGGCTCGGCGAACCCGACTCCGGGATGGTCACCGCCTTCGTCGTCATCTTCACCGTGGCCCTGATCGTCATGGCCGGCCTCGTCCTCGACGGCGGCCTCGCCCTCGCCGCCAAGGTCCAGGCCATCGACGACGCCCAAGCCGCGGCCCGGGCCGGCGCCCAGGCCATCGACCTCCCCACCTATCGGGCCACCGGCCAGATCACCCTCGACCCCGCCGAGGCCAGCGCGGATGCCGAGCGCTACCTGGCCGCCGCCGGGCACACCGGCACCGTCGCGGTCAACGGCGAGCAGGTCACCGTGACCGTCACCATCAGCCAGCCCACCCAGATCCTCTCCCTGGCCGGGATCGACCACCTCACCGTGACCGGTACCGGGACCGCCACCGCCGAACAAGGCGCCAACCCATGACCCGCGTTGTTCGGGTCATCAAGGGCCTCTCCGCTCTCATCCTTCTCGCCGCCTTGGTCGCCGGCATCCCCTGGGCGCTATGGCACTTCGTCGGCTGGCCCCTCCCACACCACGTTCCCAGCGCCGCCCAGGTCGGCCGCGCCCTCAACCGCCAAGGCATCCCCGACCAAGCCCTCGTCGACGCCCTCGCCGTCGTCGTCTGGATCACCTGGGCCACCCTCGTTGCGTCGATCGCCGTCGAGATCCCCGCCGCACTCTCCGGCCACCACGCCCCCCGCCTCCCCGTTGCCGGGGTCTTCCAACCCGTCACCGGCCGACTCGTCGCCGCCGTCATCGTCGCCTGCCTCTCCCTCGCCCCCCGCCCGGGCCACACCGCGCCCGCAGGAGCGAGTGCCGGCCGTCCGCTCGTGGGCCGTCGGCCGGTCGCCACGCTCGTCCTCGCCGACACGACCCTGACGGCCCGCACCGACCCGATCAGCGCGGCCGTGGCGACGACAGCCGCCACTCAACCGCCTGCTCCCACTGCGCCCCAGCCCGCCACGACATCGGACAACTACGTCGTCCAACGAGGCGACACGCTGTGGGGTATCGCGCAGCGCGAGCTTGGTGACCCGCTGCGATGGTCGGAGATCTATCAGCTCAACGAGGGCAGACCACAACCCGGCGGGGTCACGCTCACCGACCCCCACTGGATCGACCCCGGGTGGACCCTCGTCCTTCCCGCCACCGCCACACCATCTTCTCCGACACCGTCGACCGCCGCCCCGACCCCGCCGTCAGAGCCCGCCGCGCCCGCCCCAAGCCCGCCGTCAGAGCCCGCTGCGCCCGCCCCGACCGACGCGGCCCCTCCGGCAACGACGCCGACGACCACCGTCCCGGCTGCGTCGACGCATCCGGCGTCAGTACCCGCGCACCACGCCACCTCATCTCGGACCGAGCATGCTGGCGAACCGGTCCGGCTTCCCTCGGGTTCGGTGGTCGCCGGTTCGTTCGCTGCCGGGGTGCTGGCCACTGTCGCTATCGGTCGGCTCCGCCGCCGTCACGCCTACCGCTACCGGCCGCCCGAACCGGGCCGCGACCTGACCCCGGTCCCGATCCGGCCGACCCTGCACCACCTCGCGCAGACGGTTCAAGCCGACGACGAGGCGGATCTCGCGGCCGACCACGAGACAGTGCCGGTGTTCCCCGGTCGACGACGACCAGCGCCGCCTCGACCCCGGCTGGCTCGAGGTCGGGACCCGGGCGGGCGCTCCCGTGACCGTTGAGGTCACCGACCTGTCTGGGGTGGCGATGACCGGCGTGGTCGTCGACGACGTCGCCCGCGCCCTGGTCGCCGGGCTGCTGGTCCGAGCCGTGCCCGGCGCCACCGAGATCCTCCTCACCGGACGCGCTGGCCGACCGGCTCCTCCCCGGCGTCCTCGATGACCGCTCACTGCGCCGCTGCGACAGCACCGACGACATGGCGCGCACCGTCGAGGCGGAGCGGATCGCCCGTACTCGACGCCTGGTCTCGGTGGACGCCCCCGACGCCATCCGCTTCCGCCACGACAACCCCGAGAACCCGCTGCCGCTCCTGGTCGTGCTCCTCGACTCGGTACCAGCCGAATCGCACGGACGCTGGATGGCTCTGCTCGCCGACGCCCCCCGCCTCGGCATCACCGTCATCTTCCTCGACGACTCGCCACTCGCCACCACCCGCATCGAACTCGACGCCAACGGAACCGTCACCACCCTCGACAGCCACAGCGCCACCCGGACCATCGACGGTGCCGCGCTGTACCGGTTGCGGCCCGACGAGACCGCCGAACTGCTCGGCGCGGTCAACGACGCCAACCGCGAACCCGACGAAGACGACCCCGACTGGACCGAACCCCAAGGCTCGATCACCCCGCTGCACAACGACGGCGACGACCTACAGACAGCTCATGGGCCGGACAGCGCAGGGCTGGCCCGAACCGCCCGATTTCGCCGATGGCGACGACCGGCCGATCGTCGTCGAGCTGCTCGGCCCGTTCCACATCACCGTCCATGGCCAAGCCATCGCCTCCGGCCTGCGGGGCCGGGCCAGGGCGCTGTTCGCCTGGTACCTGCTCCGCCCCGAAGGCGCCACCATCGACGAAGCCGTCGACGCCCTGTGGCCGAACACCGACCCCGACCAGGTCCGCCGTCAGTTCTGGCGGCCCTTCGGCGACCTGCGCACCCGGCTGCGCAGCACCGGCGACAACAGCCTCGAAGTCCTGGAGAAGATCGGCGAGCACTACCGCCCCCACCCGGGCGAGATCACCTGCGACCTGTGGAGCTTCCAAGCCGCGCTCGGCGACGCCGCCCGAGCCAACGACGACGAAACGGCCCGGGTGGCGCTGCGCCGGGCCCTCGATGCCTACCGAGGCGACCTTCTCTCCGGCGTCGGCTACTCCTGGGTCGAACCGGTCCGCCAAGACCTCCACCGCCGAGCCCTCGACGCCCAACTCCGCCTGGCCGAACTCGACGACCGCGCCGGACACCCCGAGTTGGCCGTCGCCGTCCTCGAACGGGCCATCGACCTGGACCGCTACGCCGAAGAGCCCTACCGCCGCCTCATGGCCCTCCACGCCGCCCACGGCCGCCCCGACGCCGTCACCGCCACCTGGCAGCTCCTCCGCAGTCGGCTCGCCGACCTCGACGTCGACATGGACGAGACCACCGCCCGCCTCTACCGCACCCTCACCAACACCGACTCCCCAGCGTCGCGACCCGTCCGGCTCTCGTCGTGACCCCCGCCAGCGCGTTCCCCGGCCTCGACAGCCCCGGCCGCATCGCCGGCACCGTCCTCGCCGGCCTGGTCATCGAGGCCGCCATGGTCTGGCGCTTCGGATGGCGGTCGCCGCTCGGCGCCTACAGCTTCCTCGCTGCCACCGGTGCGGTGCTGAGCGCCGCCGATTTCGCCGCCCGGCGAGTCCCCAACCTGATCGTGCTCCCCGCCTATCCGATCGCCGCTGTCCTGCTCGTGGTCGCGTCGGCTCCATCGGGGTGGTGGCCGCTCGCCCGGGCCGGGGTCGCCGCCGCCGGGCTCGGTGGGTTCTACCTCATCCTCGGGCTCGCCTTCCCAGCCGGCATGGGGCTCGGCGACGTCAAATGGGCCGTCGTCCTTGGCGCCTACCTCGGCTGGCTGAGCTGGTCGGCGATTGTCACCGGCACCCTGATCGCCTTCCTGGCTGCCGCCGTGGTCCTCGTCGTGGCGCGAATCGTCGGCCGGCGTCAGGCGAGCATGCCGATGGTCCCGTTCATGACCCTCGGCGCAGTCGCCGCCGTGCTTGCCACCAGATGACCCGAGAGGGTCGGCGTTCAGCGGGCGGCACTAGCGATCACTTCGGCCAACGCCAGGTTCGCCGCCATGCGGGTGAACTTCCTCCCCGTCGAGGGCCGGCGCCCCCAGCTGGGCCAAGAGCGCGTTCAGCTCCAGCCAAATATTGTTGGGCGTTTGCTTCGGTTCTTGGACCAACTCGCCTCTTCTACTGAGTAGGACGAATCAGTCCGGCAATAAGTGACGAGTGGTGTCGATCACCCAGATACAGAGATGGGCACGGCCTGGTCGTCGTCCGCGCCTGGGGCCATGTCGGCGACACGCACGTTCGGCGCCCATAGTGCGATCACCGCGGCGATCACGAGTGCAATGCTGGCGCCCTGCAGTCCTCGCTGGAAGCCGAGCGTGAGCGCCTCGGATGGGTGGGTGTGCGTCGCGAGGAGGTTGTTGGTGCGGTTCGTGGCGAGGGAGACGAAGATCGCGAGCCCCAGTGCGCCTCCGAGTTGAAAGGACGCGGTGATCAGCGACGCAGCGAGTCCGGCCTTGTCGGGGGGCACGCCCCCGTTGGCGGCGTTCTGAACGCCTACCAGCACGAGGCCCACGCCGGCCCCCATTATGACGATTCCGGGGAGGATATCTGGGAGGTAGGTGCCGTGCAGCGGAATCCGGGAGAGCAGGAACACTCCGGCGGCGCCGAGCAGCGCACCGGTGACGATGAGCGGCCGAGTGCCGATCTTCGGGATCGCCTTCGTCGCCACGCCCGCTCCGAGGCCGGCGCCGACGGTCACCGGCAGATAGCACAGACCGGCGTGGATGGCCGTGAAGCCGAGCACTTCTTCCATATAGAGCGTGACGAGAAAGAACATCGTGTAGAAGCCGGCCATCGCAAGAATTTGAGTGACATCGGCCTCCCACAGGCCCTTGATCTTGAACAGGGACAGTGGCACGAGCGGGTTGCTATGGCGCTGCTCGTTGAACAGGAACAGACCGACAAGGACAACGGCGCCTGCGAGTTCCCCGAGAGTCCGAGCGGTGCCCCAACCGTCGGTGGGGGCGTTCACCAGGGCGTAGACCAAGAGAAGCATGCCGCCGGTGATGAGACCAGCCCCGACCGTATCGAAGTCCCGTACCGGCGGCGCCTTGGGCCGTTCGCCATCGATGACGAGAAACGATGCGACGAGTATGACCGCTACGACCGGGAGGTTGACAAAGAAGACCCATCGCCAACTCACCTCGGACGTGAGCACGCCACCGAAAAGCACTCCCGCGGCGCCTGACAGGGCGCCCACGCCACCCCAAGCGCCAAGAGCTTTGACCCGATCGCCGCGGGTGTGAAAGGACGTCGTCAGGATGGAAAGCGCGGCGGGCGTCATCATCGCCGCGCCGACACCCTGAGCCAGCCGAGCCCCGATCAGCACCCCTTCGCTCCCCGCCAGACCGCACACGAGAGACGAGATCCCGAAAAGCGACGTTCCTGCTACAAGCAGGCGCCGCCGGCCGAGCAAATCGGCGGCTCGGCCGCCGAGCAGCAAGAACCCGCCATAGGTGAGCAGGTATGCGCTCGCCACCCACTGCAGGCTCTGGACCGAGAAGTGCAGATCAGTCCGGATCTGCGGCAACGCAATATTCACGATGGACGCATCGAGAAGATCGATGAACGCGACGGCGCACATCAGGGCGAGGATGAGCTTGCCGCGACGGGTTCCAAGAAACGACGGTGGAGCCGATGTTGCCGATAGAGCTTCCATGGGAGCAAGACCTCCAGATTTTTTCAAGCGGTGAGTTGAGTAACTATCGAGTGTTCGGACCGACAACGTCTGTCCTCAGACGTCCTCAGCAATGGCCTCGGCGGCGGCCGCCGCGGTCTGTGCTGCCATCTGTCGAAACATTGCCGGTGGCAGTGCACCCGAGGTGCGGGCCGACTTGAGTGCTTCGCCCCACCAGGAGAGGTCGTCCAGCAGGATCGACAACGAAAGGTTCGTGATCGGGTTTCTCGGCTCGCCTGCCTCGTCGAACGCCTCACCAACGAATGGCAGTAACACGTTGTTACGCAACGGAACCATCTCTGCCTCGAGCGCAATCTGTGCCAGATGCTCGGGCGCGCGACTTCCCCCGGTTTGACCGCCGCTATAGGCGACGCAGACAGAAGGCTTGTTGCGGAAGCCGAACGTGACGAACACCGAGTCGATGGCGTTCTTCAGGACAGCCGGAAGGCTGTGGTTGTACTCGGGCGTCAGGAATACGAACGCGTCGGCAGCGCCGATGGTCGTGTTCCACTCCTTCACGGTCGGAGATGAGAACGTCGGGTTCTGCATGTCACCAACGGTTGTGAAAGTCTCCCTGAACATTGGAAGGTCCCAGTCGCGCAGGTCGAGCACCTGGAGCTCGAAATCGCCGCGTGTCTCGAGCCCACGAATGAGCCATGGCGCGACAAGATCGGCCGCCCGGCCTTCCCGAGTGCTCCCGATGATGAGCTTGACCTGCAGCATGTTGACGGTTCCCTTCGTCGTGGCTCCGGCGTTGATGCCGGCGTAGTGCGGACCCGCACTACATGAAGGACGAAACATCCTTGGGAAACGTGACACCTACTCCTAAGAAGTCAGGCGGTCACATCGAGTTGGGTGTCGAGCAAGGCCAGCTTTCTCGGATCGGCCAACACATGGATCTTAAAAACTCGGGCCCGTCGAATCTCCAAGGAGATGATCCCAACAAGTCGCCGCCCATCGAACGCGAGCAAGAGTGGTTCCCGTTGACTCGGCACCTCGACCAGGGTCGAACCCCCGTAATAGCGAAGGAAATTGACAGAGACATTCCCTGATCCACGATTGATCGATCCAGTCGCTGGATCCCCCGGACCAAGGTCGACGTCACCGGCCACCTCGGGGTCGAGCAATTGGAGGAGGTCGTGTACGTTCCCACCCGAGCATGCGTCAATGAACGCCTGGGTGACCAGCCGGTGTTCTGGGTCGACCGAATCGGGGGATGCACGAGTCCCCCGTCTTCGAACTTCAAGCGTGCCCGGCGGGCCAACTGACGACACGATGGAGCTGGCCGCCCCACCGTTTGAGCGATGGTGTCGAACGGCATCTGGAACACGTCGTGGAGGACAAAGACCACCCGCTCGGCCGGACTCAACCGATGCAGCATCACGAGGAGGGCCAACCGCACCTCGTCGTCCAGCGTGATGCGATCGAGGGGGTTGTCAGCGCCGGGCGACAAAAGGGGGTTCCCCATCGTCTCGAGGGTCGTGTCCTCGTACCCGAATTCCCGGCGGCGAGGTGCCGATCGGACCTTGTCGAAACATATTCGACTGGTCACCACCGTCAGCCAGCCGCGATCGTCCATGATGCCATCCACGTCGGCGGCCACGAGACGAGCGAACGCCTCCTGCACCGCATCTTCGGCCGCGCCAAGATCGCCGAGGATGCCGAATGCCAGGTTGGTGAGGTAGGCGTGGTTCGAACTCCACGCCTCAGCCACCCGTTCTTCTGCGTTCGACATAGGGGCTCCTTCGCTTCCAGGAGTAAGGACGACGTAGCCTGCCCAATAGTGACGCTCCAAAGGTACGGCGTCACTTTTCTCCCGGCTGTTTCGTCCTTCTGAACAAGACCGACCATGCGTCGGCAAATCCCAGGAGACACGAGATGACAAGAATCCCCGTTCCGGCCCTTGACCAGATCCCAACCGCGTCCAAGGAGCTGCTGGAGTGGATCATGCAGACGCAGCCGACCGGGAAGGTCCTGAACATGCAGGCGCAGTTGGCCGTCGCGCCCGCTGCCCTGGCTGGCTACGTCGCCCTCCGCCGTGCCACTGAGGAGCATGGCACGCTGGATCCGAAGACACGGACGGCGGTGCTGGCCATGAGTGGAGCGGCGCTGGGCGTTCCCTATGTCGAGCGCCTGACGGCGCGGATCGCCTCGACCGCGGGTTGGCAGCCCGACGAGATCGTTCGCTTCACCGAAGGTCTCGGTTCGGGGGACGAGAAGCTCGATTCCTTGCTGGGCGTGGTGGGCCAGGCCGGCAAGAACCTCGGTGTCGTCGACGACGCCGCTTGGGAACGCGCGGCGCACAACGGGTGGACGCCCGAGCAGCTCGCGGAATCGTTCACGTTTTTCTCGATCGCTTTGTACATGGCCTATTTCATCAACTTCGCGGCCACCGAGTTGGACGTACCGCCCGTCCAGCCGATTGAGGCCTGAGGGGATCGCCGTGGATCTCGTGCAGAGTCGATTCGTTACCGACGATGTGGCCCAACTGGCGACGTTTTATGGACGCTTGCTTGGAACGGACGTCGTTTTGAACGACTACTACGTCGAGGTGCCTACGGAGGGTTTGAGCATCGCCTTCTCCAAGTGTCGGTTCACTGAGATCGGGACCACTTGTGTGGCTGCACCAGAGCGGGCACCTCGCCCGGGCGAGTCAATCCTCGATTTTCGAACCCACGACGTCGACCAGGAGTATGCCCGCATCGACCGAATCGGGGTCGAATGGGTTCTGCCCCCGACCACCCAACCATGGGGTGATCGGGCCATGACGTTCCGTGATCCCCAGGGCCATCTCGTCAACATCCTCTCGCGAGTTGGCCAATCGTCGGCTCGCAGATGAGAGCTGTCGCCATCGAGCTCCCGTCCGAGGCCTTCATCCGGCTGGTCTACGGGCGACTCGATCCGGCTCCACCTCGGCAGTCAGCGGTAGCCCAGTGTCGGCAAAGCGATACGCGAAGTTGACATCATGCTGCCGCCGTCGCGGCCGGACGGGTGAAGCCCACGACTACGTCGCCGCCGAAGGCCGCGCCGATGGTGGTCGGGAAGGTGTCTTGGCGGACGTCGGCGCCGGTGTAGGGGGCGTCGACCATCTGGCCGTTGCCGATGTAGATGCCGACGTGGGTGACGTCGGTGGGTCCGCCGCCGAAGAAGACGAGGTCGCCGGGTTCGAGGGGGTCGCCGGGCGCGAGCTTGGCCGTGGCGTCGTACTGGTCCTGGGCGACTCGGGGCAGGGTGATCCCGGCGACCTTGTAGGCGGCCTGGACGAGTCCGGAGCAGTCGAAGCCGACGCCGGGGGTCTCGCCGCCCCAGACGTAGGGAGTGCCGACTTGGGCGAGGGCCCAGTCGACGGCGATCCCTCCGGCGGTGCCGGCGGCGACGGTCTGGGCCTGGGTCTGGCCGTAAGTCTGGGCGAGGTCGAGGACCTCGGAGACGTAGGCGTCGGAGTGGTTGTAGGCGAAGACGGCGGCGTTGAGGTTGGCGCCGTTGGCGGCGCCGTTGGCGCAGAGGTCTCGGGCCGCGGCGTAGACGGCGTCGGTCGGGTCATACGGGCTGGGCGGGTTGGCGCCGCCGGGTGGGACGGGGTCGTCGTACGCGGCGAAGGTGGCCGGCTCGAACTGCATGGGGCCTTCGGCCCCGGCCGAGTTGGCACCGGAGTGGACGCCGGGGAGGTTGGAGGTGCCGTTGTCGGATTCGACGGTGCCGATGGCGGCGAGCACCGTCCAGGGCAGGCCGGGGCAGGTGGCGGCGGCCTCTTGGTAGAGGGTGAGCATGGCGGCGGGGATGTCGTCGGTGGCCGTGGCCGACGGGTGCGCTGTCGCCGCCGCCGAGGAGCGAGGCGACTCCGGCGCCGGCCCCGGCGGCGAGGACGGCGACCAGGAGGACGAGGCCGGCGGCACCGGTGGCGATCTTGGTGCCGAGCCCGGAGGAGGCGGTGGCGTCGAGGCCGATGCTCACGTGCCGATCGGGAGCGAGGCGAGCTGGGCGAGGCGAAGGCGGCGGGCCGCGGCTGCCGACCGGGAGCCAGACGTCGGTGTCGGGGGCGAAGCCGGGTGCCAGGGTGCGGTGATCGGGCGGCGGTGGCGACGGGAACGTCCGGGTGGGCGAGGACTCGGCGGGCGTCGGCTTCGCGGCGGGGGCCGGGGAAGGTGAAGAGGACCCAGTTGGGGTGGCCGGCTTCGACGGCGAGCCGGGCGTAACCGTCGAGCTTTTGGGCGAGGCGGGCGAGGCGTTCGGTGCCGTTGTCGTGTTCGAGGAGGAACGGCAGAGAGGTGTCGCCTTCGGTCCAGACGCCGTAGCCGTCGGGGCGGACGACCTCGCCCCACTCGCGGGCGCAGCGACGTTCGGACCACCACTCGTCGAGCGAGCGACCGGGCCGGGTGCGGGCGGAGCGGAGCAGGGCAGCAGAAGAAGCCGTTGAGGCCGACGAGGTGGACCAGGCGTTGGCTGGCGGCCAGGTCGTGGACGAGGCCGCGGCGCCAGTCGAGGTCGGCCACGTCGATGCCGGCCTCGGCGGCGACGAGGGCGGCGCCGAGCGGGCCGAGGACCCAGTGGAAGGGGGCCGGGTTCCCGCCGGTGCGGGGTCGGAAGCGGTCGAGCACGTCGAGGGCGTACAGCTCGCCGAGCCGCATGCGGGCTCGTCGTTCCCCGGTGAAGCCGACGTCGGCTACCTGTGCGGTGGTGAGGACACGATGGTCCTCGAGGAGACGGCACAGGTGACGGTCGCGTTCGGTGAGCCGACCGAGGACGGGCAGCAGCCGACGATCGAGGTCCCGCCATCCACGACGACCGACCATCGGACCTGACGGCGCAGTCGATGCGGTGCCTGACGGCGCTGTCGCTGCCTTGATGGCGCCTGACGGCGCGATGGTTCCCGCTGCGGCGCCTGGTGGCGCTCCCCCCGACGATGCGATGCGGACCGGCCCTTGGCCGGACATCTCCGACGGACTCACGACTTCTCACCCCTTAAGTCCGCCGACGCCACGGAGCCCCCTGCGGCCGGCGGTCGTGGCGGTCCGACGCGGGGTGAGGGCTCCGATTCAGGACGGAGGCCCTCGTGGAGCCCGTTGCGGAGCCCCTGGTGGAGCCCCTCACGGACATCGCTCCCACCCCGGGGACCGGCGGAGGGGTGGGCGGGCGCGGGCAGGGTCCGCCCGGCCAGGGCCGGCCGGGCCGGCGCGACGGGAGGCTCGACGGGACGGGTGTGGGCGGCCCGGTTGGCCGTCCCGGACGGCGTCGGCTCGCCCCGCTATGGCCGGCGGCGCGGGGCGGGTGCGCAGCGTGAAGGCGGGGGTCTCTTCGCCGTCGACGACCAGGCGGGCCGCGGCGGTGTAGGCGCCGAGGTGGGACAGATCGTGCTCGGAGACCTCGGGGGCGACGTGGCGGCCGAGGGTGTGGGCGTCCTCGGGGGACATCGAGAACCAGACCTTGGTCCGGGCGTTGGCCGAGACCGCCTCGCGCAGCTCTCGGGGGAGCTGGCCGAGGTGCTGGTGGGCGAGGACCATGGAGAGCCGGTAGCCGCGGGCCTCGGCCAGCATCTCGTCGAAGGAGCGGGGCAGGTTCAAGAAGTTCTGGCACTCGTCGACGACGAGCGAGGCGTCGACCCGGGCGGCCTGGCCGAGCCGGGCGCGGTGGGTGGCGGTCTGCCACACCTTGGCCACCACGAAGCGAGCCGAGCAGCTTGGCGGTCTCCTCGCCCAGGATGCCCTTGGGGACCCGGACCAGGCAGATGCCGCCGTCGAGGACCTGGCCCATGTCGAAGCTGGAGTCGGGTCGGCCGACCACGGAGCGGACGAAGTCGCGGAGCAGGAAGGCCCGCAGCTTGTTCATGACCGGGCCGATGACCTGGGCCCGGCTGGCCTCGCTCATGGCCTCGTAGGAGTCCCAGAACCCGCCGAGCCCGACGGTGTCGTCGGCCACCGCGGCCACCCGTGGGGCGCGGAACTCGTCGTCGGCGAGCAGACGCGGGCACGTCGGCCAGGCTGGTCGAGGTGCCCGTTGCCGCCCCGTAGCGGAGCAGGGTGAGGCAGGCGGAGCGGAGCACGTCGTCGGTCCGGGGTCCCCAGAAGGCGGCGAAGATGGACCGGAAGATCCCGACCAGGTTGTCGACGGTGAGGTCGGGGTCCGGTCCCGACAGGACGTTGAGCACCGGGGCGGCGTCGGGGTCTTCGGGGTCGATGAGCACGGTGCGGGCCGCGGCAGTCTCGGGGAGCCGGTCGCACAGGTCGGTGATCAGGTCGCCCTTGGGGTCGATCACCACCACGCCGCGGCCGGCGGCGATGTCGCCGAGGACCAGGTTGGTGAGCAGCGTCGACTTGCCCGACCCGGTGGCCCCCATGACGTGGAGGTGGTAGCGGGCGTCGGGAACGGCGAGGGCGACGGGGCGGCGCCCGCCGGCTTGGGCGTCACCCAGCAGCTTCGGGCTCTCCAGTCGGCCAAGGGAACCCTCGGACTGGAAGGGTCGGGCGACGGCCGGCGGCGGGGCCACCGCGTTGGCCCCGGCTCGGGCCAGGCCGGGGACGGCGGCGTCGGTGGGAAGGTGGGCCAGCGCGGCCAGCTCGGCGACCGAGACCAGGTTGCCCCGTCCGAGGCGCCGTTCGGCGAGGACCTGGGCGGGGCGGCGGAGCCGGTGGCGGTCGAGGCGGTTCCGTCCGGCGAAGAGGGCGAAGGCGGAGGCGACGGCGTGCGCCCGGCCCCGCAGCCGGGCCGTGCTTGGCCGTCGGTGGCGGTGGTCGCCACGGCGTAGCGGACGGAGATGGCCCAGCAGGGTTGGGCGGCCTTGTCCAAGATGTCGGCCACGTCCGCGCTGCGCGACGGATCGGTGGCCGGGGCCTGGGCGGCCGGTCCGGGGGTGACCAGGTCGATCAGTCGGGCGATGCGGGTGGCGGGCCGACCGGAGCGGCGGGCGGCGGCGGCCTTGTGGAGTCGGGTGAGGCGTCGGCCGGTGACGGGGCGGGCCAGGATCTGGATGGCGCCGGACTCGCCTTCGTCGAGGCCGGCCAGGGCGCCGATGAGCGGTCGGAGCGGGTCGACCTTGTGCTCGGTGCGCAGCGGGTAGTGCTCGGGGAGGGCCAGCGCGAGCGTGCCTCCGGTCGCCACCCCGTCGCCGACGAGCGGAGGGACGGCCGGGACGGTCTCGGTGCGTGCGCCGGGCCAGGCGGCCTCGACGGCCCGCTCGACCAGTCCGGCCGGGATCTGCCCGGGCACCCAGATGGCGATGGTGAGCCCGCCGTCGGAGGCGGTGAGCTCGAAGCCGAGGTGGGGCTGACCGCCGAGCAAGCGACGCCAGGCCGGCCGGAGCAGTGCCACGAGGTTGGTCCACAAGGTGGCTGCCCCTTGGGGATCGACGTCGGGCGGGGTCAGGACCCGCACCAGCCGGGCGCCTTCGCCCATCCGGCGCGGCCTGGGTCCGACGGATCACGGTCAGCGCCACCAGGCCGACCAGCGCCACACCGGCGGCGGCCGGGCCGAACGTCGTAGCCAGGTGGATGACCACGTGCGCCAGGTGATGGACGAGATGGGCGGTGGTGGCCCCGGGGTGGGTCAGGTAGTTCCCCAAGGGACCGGAGACGGTGGGAGGCGGGACCGGTTGGGGGGCGGGGAGGGTCACGCCCTCTATGGACGCGAAGAGGGTCGCCATGTCGTGCGCTCCTTTATCGGCTAGAGGTCGGGGGTGTCGTCGAGGGTTTGCTCGATCCCGGTCCGGCACACGTCGTCCTCCTCGGCGCTGGCCAGGGCGGTGAAGGCCACCCGGTCGACCCCCGCGGCGAGGAGGCCCTGGCCGCGTGCCGCGCCGAGGAGGTAGGCCCGTTCGCCGGCCGACAGGCCGAACGCCTCGGCCAGGGTGTCGATGGATTGGGGGGCTTGGCGGAGCAGGATCTGGGTGGCGGCGTTGGCGATCACGGCCTGGCCGAGGGGCGAGCCCAACAGGTCGCCGGCGTCTTGGGTGACGACGGTGAGCCCGGCCCAGTGCTTGCGGGCGGACTTGGCCATGCGGAACAGGAACTCGGCCCCCGACGGCTCGGACATGAGCAGCCACGCCTCGTCGACGATCACCAGCCGGCGCTTGCGGTTCGCCGGGTCCGACACTCGCCGCCAGATGGCGTCGAGGGTGAGCAGCGTCCCCGCCGCCTTCAGCTCGCCGGGTAGGTCTCGCAGGCAGAAGACGATGAGGTGGCCGTCGGGGCGGGTGGTGGTCGGCCCGTCGAAGAGTCCCCGGTGGGTGCCGGTGGTGAACGGCGCCAGCCGGGCAGCCAGCGTCCGAGCGGCGGGGTCACCGTCGGCACTCCAGCGGCGGCCGCGAGGTCACGGAGCAGGGGTGCGGGTCGGGCGTGGCTGCGGGGGTCGGCGGTGATCCCGACCGACTCGTAGGCGGCGACGATCCCCCGGTCGAGCGCCGCGGTCGATGCCGGGTCGGGTTTGCCGCCGAGCAGCACGGCGATGAGGGTGTGGACGAACAGCGCCCGGCGGGTCAGGGCGTCGGGTCCCGGGGCGAGGTCGAAGGGGTTGACCCGGACACCGGGGGCGCCGAGGTGGACATAGGCGCCGCCGACCGTCTCGGCCAGCCGGCGGTACTCGTCCTCGGGGTCGACCACCGCGACCTCGATCCCCTGGTAGAGGGACCGCGAGCGCTTCGAGCTTGGCCAGGTACGACTTGCCCGCACCGGAGCGGGCCAGGATGACCGAGTTGTGGTTGTCCTGGGCGAAGCGGTCCCACAGCACCAGCCCCGACCCGTTGGTGGCGGTGCCGTAGAGGACGCCCTGGGTGGCGGACAGCTCGGCCGAGGCGAACGGGAAGCTGGCGGCCAGGGCGTCGGTGTCGAAGGAGCGTCGCTGGCCGAGGGCGTCGACCCCGACGGGCAGGGTGGAGGTCCAGCCCTGCAGGGTGCGCCAGGTGGACGGCTGGGCGTCGAGGAGCATCGAGTCGCACACCGCCCGCACCCGGGCGCATTCGGCGCCGAGGGCCTTCTCGCTGCGGGCGTGGACGGTGAGGTAGAGCCCGACCCGGAACAGCTTCTGCTCGCCCCGGGCCAGCCCGGCGGCCAGCTCCCGGGCGTCCTCGGCGGCGACCTCGACGTCGGGATCGCCCAGGCGTCCTTTGGCGGCATCGGCCCGGCGACCGGATTCGAGCCGGGCCAGTTGGCGGCGGAGGCGGTCGGCGGCGATGTTGGCCGGGACCGGCTCGACGTGCAGGGCGACGTCGAGGCGGCTGGGGTGGGCGGTGAGCGGCTCGAGCCAGCCGTGGCCGACCTCGCGGGGGTAGCCGACGATGGCGAAGCTGGCGCACCAGCCGTCCCCGATGCGCACGGCCCGGGGGCCGACCTCGATGGCGTCGGGACCGAACGGCGACGGCGGCCGGGCGGCGGGCCGGGGGATGCGGGAGAGCAGGCTGGTCATCGGCGTCCTTTCGCTGCGTGGTGGGTCACCGATGGGTGGGCGAGGGTGACGGGCTCGTCGGTGTCGTAGCCAGCGGCGCCGGCCAGGCCGGGAAGCCGGGTGGTGCCGGCGGGGTCGAGGGCGCGGGCCAGGCACGCAGCGGTCTGGGGACCGTCGAGGACGTTGAGGGTCACCCCGGCGGCGCCGAGGGCGGCGCCGGCTTCAGCGGCCCGCCGATGCAGCCGGCCGGCCGCGTCGTCACCGCCGCGCTGGCGCAGCACGACCAGCACCTCGCGTCGGAGCAGGTCCCGTCGTTCGGCCAGCTCGGCCAGGAACCGGGCGTGGCCGCGGGCCGCTACCTCCAGGGCGGGGTGCGGCAGGCCCGGCGCCGAGTCGAGCAGGGCGTCGATGGCTGGGGTCAGGTCGACCGGCTCGGCCCGCACCAGGATCTCGACGGGCTCGGCGAGCGAGTTCAAGAACCGGGCGAACCCGGCCACCAGCGCCTCTTGTTCGGTCGGGGTCCGCAGGGCGAAGGTGACCGCGCTGGCCCGGCACACGATGGCGAGCCCGTCGCCCCCCAGGTCGACGATCCCGTCGGCGCGGACCCCGGCGACCGGGAGGCGCAGCGGCGCCGGCAGCGGGCCGGCCGCACCGGACGAGACGGCGCCGACGAAGGCCGGGGCCGGTGTGATCCCGTCGGGGGCCGGCACCAGCCGGTGCGGGCTGCGGTGGTGGCGCCAGGCCGAGCTCACCCACCGATCGGCGGCGACCCCCTCGAACCGTCCGAGGGCGAGCATCGCCGCCACCGCGCCGACGGGGACGGCGACCACGCCGAACACGGCGGGCGGGCACCAGGTGGCGGGTGGCGGTGTAGCCGACCCACAAGACGACGGCGGTGACGCCCAGGATGGCGAGCTGACGGGCGGTCAGGCCGGCCAGCAGCTTGTCGGGGCGCTCGACGTCGGCGGGGATACGCACCCGGGTCCGGTCCCGGGCCCGCTCGGCGGGGCTCACAGCCCGACTCCCGCGGCCAGGGCCTTGGCGCCCTTGTAGATGATCACGTCGCGCACCACCCGGCCGAGGCCGCCGTGACCGCGGGAGCCGGAGAACACGACCCGGCTGACCCAGCCGGGGATCTTGACCAGCACCCAGCACAGGCAGGCCGACACCAGGAGGTCGACGAGGCCGCCGGTCGAGGCGATCCCCAGGTTGGCCGGCCCGCCCGAGGCCAGGAACACCCGCAGGGCGGTGACCAGCACCAGGGATTGGGCGACCTGGACGGCCAGGGTGCCGGCGAAGGCCCGCCACCACAGCCGGGCCAGGCCCTCGGTCTGGGGCAGGGCGTGGCAGACCAGGCAGATCGGGGCGGCCACGATGAGCAGGATGACGAGGGCGAGGCGGACGATGTAGGTGGCGAGCAGGATGATGGCGAGCACGGCGACCACCCCGCCCAAGCAGGACGACGAAGATGCCGCCGTCGGCCAACGAGCCGAGGACGAGTTGGCGGAGCACGACCGCGGCCTGCGACGGGTCGACGCCCTGGCCGAGGACCGCTTGGGAGAGCGAGTCGGCCGTCGAGATAGCCAGCCCGGCCAGGCTCAGGCTGGCGTTGACGGCGATGGCGGCGACGACGATGCGGGGCAGGACGTCCTTGATGGCGGTCCGGGTCTGGACGGTCTCGTGGCCCATGACGATCGCCCCGCCGACGAGGACGAACAGGACCAGGAAGGCGTCGGCGATGCCCTCGGTCATCTGCCACAGCTCGACCGACCCGGCTCTGGGCGGTGACGTTCGGGGTGGCGAGCAGGGTGTGGCCGAGCAGGGTGAGGATCGGGTCGAGCGCCGAGGTGACGAGGTCGCGGAACCAGTCGTCGATGGCGGCCTCGATGTGGCCGGTGATGTCGAACAGGCCGGGCGAGGACTGCGTGCCGCCGCTGACACTGCCCGCCGCTGCCCGGCGCGGGCGTCGTCGGTGCGGTGGTGTTGCCGGGGCCGACCTGGATGCCCGGCGGCCCCTCACCCGAGGACCCCGAGCCCGGACGTCGTGGTGGTCGTCGGCGCCGATGGTGGCCGAGGCCGAGACGTGGGCGGCGGTGAGCACGACCTCGGACCGTGGCAGGGAGCGGACCTCGGCGCCATGAGCCTTGGCACCGTGACTACCGCCGGCCAAGAGCGAGCACGACGACCAGGCCGCCGACCGCGAGGAGCAATCTCGGGTGCCGCGGCCGCCACTGGCTCAGTCGCCACAGTCGGAGTCGGGTGAAAGGCCGGCTCATCAGCCGCCGACCAGCGAGGCGAGGATGGAGACCAGCAGCGGGGCCAGGATGGCCAGCGCGTAGCCGATGGCACGCCGACTTGAGGGCGATCTTGGCCTTCTCGACCTGGCCGGGATCGCCGCCCGCGGTCAGGTAGCGCAGCCCGCCGATGGTCAGGAACAGCGTGGCGACGCCGGCCAGGATGCCGACGATCCAGTTGGTCAGGTTGGAGATCACCCCGCTCAACGTCGGGCTGCCGCCGGCCGCGAACGCCGGTGGCGCGACAGCCACCAGGAGCCCGAGGATGATCAGGGCGGCGATTCCCAGCCGGCGCACCACGGTCGGGGGCCGCCGGGCCAGCCTGCGCAACAGGCGCCCGGCGGGTCCGGCACGGTCCGGTTGGGTGGGGTTCGTGGGTGTGGGATGTGTCGTGGCGGCCTCCTCGGTCCGGTCCCGGTCGGCGCCCGGGGCGTGGTGCGGGGGTCGGCCCGGTCGGTCCGGTCGGGCCGGGTTGGGCACTCTCACCTCCTCGGTGGTGGTGTCGAGCGACGCTTGTCCGGTCGCCGGTCCATTGACCGGCCGTGCCGGGGACGACCCCCACTAGAAGAACAAGGGGTTTCGGCCCTTTTTTCGACAAACTCATCCGGCGGATAGTCCTCAGAGGTGAGCCATTCAGCGAGTACCGATTCAGCCCGGCGGCGCCGTTGGTGGCACGCCTTGTAGCCGATCCCCAGCACGTTGGCGGCGTCGGCCAGGTCGACATCGCCGATGCGGGTGGCGCCGATCAGCTCGGCGTCCGCGGCGCTGAGCACCCCGACCCGGACCGCTTTGGCGAGGACGAGGTCGGGGTGCCCCCACGGTCGGGGCGGCGCCGCGGACACCGGCTCGTTGCCGGGCCGGGCACGCTCGGCCAGCTCGGCGCGGAGCAGCCGGTTGGCGCCGATGCGGGCCAGCCAGCACAGCCGCGACGCCAGCCGAGCCCGGCCCGGCGTGCATTCGGCCACCGCGGCCAAGAAGGCGGCCAAGGTCTCGGCCTCGATGTCGTCCGCCTTGCCGGGGCAGGCCTGGACGAGGGGCCAAGCGGCGCGGCGCAGGCCGGGCAGGAGCACCCCGGCCAGCCCGACGGTCCACGCCCCGCCCTCTGCGCGGGAGCGGACGACGAGTTCGCCCACCACCGCGTCGCGCACGTCGAAGGGCGTCGAGGGGTGCAGGAGTCGGGCCTTGAGCTCCCCGAGCGGGATCGCCCGCTCTGGGAGGCCGGCGACCGTCGCGCCGTCGAGAGCGAGGGGGTTGGGGCCGATCACCAGGAGGTCGAAGGTCTTCTCCAGGGTGTCGAACGGTGAGTCGGTGAGCGTGCGGCGGGGGGCCATGAGCGGGCTCCTTTCGCTAAGGGAGCCGCCATCGCGCCACGCCGGGTACCCCGGATTGACCCCGAATCGACCCCACCCGGCCGAACCCCGCGACAACCCCGGACGCGGGGTACTCGCGGGGTACTCGGACCGGCCCGACGCGTTCGGGCAGGTCAGGGGGGTGGGGTTCCGACTACCCCGAAGTGGGGTACGCCGCGGGGTCGCCGCCGCCGAGGCGCCGCAAGAAATTTCTTCGACGACCCCTTGCGGCGGGGGTGGGGTCGCCGTCCGGGGCTACTACCCCGAAGTGGGGTAGTGAGCTACCCCGATCCGGGGTAGTCCCGTGCCCGCGGGGTTCGAGGCCGCGGGGCACGGGACAACCCGGCCGGGCTAGCGGGATTCGACGATCCGGTAGCGGCGAGGCGAGGCGCTCACCAGTCGTGCCTCGCCGCCGGCCTCCAGGCGGGCCAGGGCATTGGACACCGCCCCCTGGGAGCGGCCGAGGGCCTTGCCGATCTGGGTCGGACCGAGATCCTCACCGGGCCGGGCGGCCAGGTACTCGCGCACCAGGGCGCCCAACGCCCCCCGGCCGAGCCGGTCGGCCGAGGGGGTCGACTCGCCACCGGTGGTGTCTGCGGCCGTGGGGTCGCCGCTGCCTTCAGGTGCGGTGTCGGCGGACGCCGTGCCGTCGGGGGCGGGCGCCGTGGTGCTCCACCGGTCGGCCAGCCGCCGACCACCCTCGCGCCCGCCGGGCTCCCGGCGGGCCGTGCCCGCCGCTTCGAGGGTGGCGAGGTGCTTGGCCGCGGTCGACTGGCCGATCCCGAGCACCTCGGCCAGTTCGGCCGAAGTGGCCCCCGCATGGGTGGCGAGGGCGTCGAGGACCTGGTCGGGTGAGACCTTCTGCGTGGTTGCCATGGTGGCTCCTTTGGGGTCGAGTTGCTTTCGTCTCGGAGGAGCTACCTCCGTCTCCGGCTCGATCTCAAGGCCATGTGCCGATCTTTTCCGACGTGCCCTCAAAGGTGAATGAGCCGGGGATGATCGCGGGGGTTTGTAGAAAAAGAGGGCCGAACCCCTTGTTCTTTAGGTGACGCTTGTTCCGGTCTCGGGCACCGCCCATGACCACACCCACCACCCCCCGCCGTACCGCCCGTCCCACCCCGTCCCGTCCCGTCGTGCCGCTGGCCGTCTGGCCGGTGGCCCAGACCTCCGCCCAGTACCAGCGGGCCGGGCGCTACCTGCCCGAGTGCGCCCAGCACCCGGCCAAGATGCTCCCCGAGCTCGCCCGGCGCATCGTCACCGAGTACTCCGCCCCCGACTCGCTGGTGGTCGACGTGATGGCCGGCATCGGGACCACCGTCGTCGAGGCCGCCGCCCTCGGCCGGCGCGCCGTCGGCGTCGAGGTCGAACCCCGCTGGGCCGAGGTCGCCCGAGCCAACCTCGACCACGTCCTCGACCCGGCCCACCGGCCGCTGGCCGAGATCCGCGTCGGCGACGCCCGCAACCTCGGCGACGTCCTCGGCGACCTGGCCGGCACCGTCGACCTGGTCTGCACCTCACCGCCGTACGCCTGCGACGTCGGGAACATGGACAAGGCCAACTGGGGAGCCGGCGGCGACCTCTGTCCCAGCGACGAGCGGAACTACTCGACCGACAAGTCCAATCTCGGCCACGCCCGCGGCGCCGCCTACGAGATGGCCATGGCCGACATCTACGCCGGCTGCTTCGTCCTGCTCCGCCCCGGCGGGCGTGCTCGTCACGGTCACCAAGCACACCCGCCGAGGGGGCCGGACCCTCGACCTGGCCGGGCTCACCAGTGTCCTCGCCCGGCGAGCCGGGTTCACCTACCTCGCCCACGTCGTCGCCCTCCACGCCGCGATCCGTGACGGGGACCTCGTGGCCCGGCCGTCGTTCTGGCAGACCACCCAAGTCCGCAAGGCTCGCAGCCGGGGCGAGCCCGCCCATCTCGTCGTCCATGAGGATTGCTTGGCTCTTCGCCGACCGGAGGCACCCGATGCCCATTGAGCTCCCCCTGTCGGTGTGGCCCACCGCCCAGCGCACCGCCCGCGCCCAGCGGGCCGGCCGCTACCTCGACGTGTCGGGTGTCCACCCGGCCAAGATGCTCCCCGCCATCGCGGCACGGGCCATCGCCACCTACACCCAACCCGGCGATCTCTGCGTAGACCCCATGGCCGGCGTAGGCACGACGCTCGTCGAGGCGGTCCACCAAGGGCGCGACGCCATCGGCATCGAGTACGAGCCCCGCTGGGCCGAACTGGCCGAAGCCAACCTCGCCTTGGCCCGCACCCAGGGTGCCAGCGGGCACGGCGAGGTGATCTGCGGCGACGGTCGGTCCCTGGCCAGTGTGGTCGACCCGGCCGTCCGCGGGCTCGTCGCGCTGGTGCTCACCTCCCCGCCCTACGGACCTTCGCTGCACGGGCGGGTCACCGCCACCCCCGGCCACGGCGTCCACAAAGAGCACGACCGGTACTCGACCGACCCGGCCAACCTCGCCCACGTCGGGCTGGCCGGTCTGCTCGACGCCATGCGCACCGTGATGCGAGGAGCGGCCCAACTGTTGCGACCAGACGGGGTCGTCGCCATGACCGTGCGCCCCTGGTGGCGCGACGGACAGCTCATCGACCTCCCCGGCGCCCTCGTCAGCGTCGGCGAAGAAGCGGGCCTCGTCCTCTACGAGCGCAACGTCGCCCTCCTCGCCGCGCTGCGCGACGACGACCTCGTGCCGCGGGCGTCGTTCTTCGCCCTCGAACAGGTCCGCAAGGCCCGCCAACGCGGCGTCGCTCGATCAGTGACCGCGCACGAGGATTTCTTGGTCTGGAGACGCCAGTAGTGCCAACCCGGCCGTCTGGACGGCGCGCCTACCGACAAGATGAGCTTGTGGTCCTCCCACCGGTCGAAGTGCCCCTCGACCCCGAACACGAGCGGCGGGCTCTCATCGCCCTAGCCGACCTGCTGGCACCGCTGTTCACCCGCGAATCACTGGCGGCGGTCGATGGCGAACGTGCGACGGGCGCCGCCGCGACGCCAGATCACCGACGCTAGGCATCTCTATCGACGGCAGCGTCGCGTGGCCTTGACAGTCGGGCGTAGACGGAGGTCTCCTCGAGAACCCAAGACCAGAGCGCAGAAGGAAAGCCTCCAGTGAAAATCGCCACCTACACGAGGATCTCGACCGACGAGGCCCACCAGCCGTACTCCCTCGAAGCCCAAGCCACCCGACTGCGTTCCTACGTCGACAGCCAAGAGGGCTGGGAGCTGGTCCGCACCTTCAGCGACCAGGCGTCGGGCGCCACCACCGAACGCCCTGATCTCGAACGAGCACTCACCGAGGCCCGAGCCCATCGCTTCGATCTTCTTCTCGTCTACCGCGTTGACCGCTTCGCCCGTTCGGTGCGCGGCCTGGCCACGCTGCTCGAACAACTCGACGCCGCCGGGGTGGCCTTCCGTTCGGCCACCGAACCCTTCGATACCGCCACTCCGGCCGGGCGAATGATGGTCCAGATGCTCGGCGTGTTCGCCGAGTTCGAGCGGGCCACGATCATCGACCGCGTGATCGCCGGCATGGAGCGCAAGGCCGCTCGTGGCGAATGGTGCGGCGGCGCACGCCCGTACGGCTATCTCGTCGACCAGGCCACCGGGCACCTCATCGTCAACCCCGACGAAGCGCCCTTGGTGCCCGTCATCTTCGACCGCTACGGCCGCCGACGCCACGGGGCCAAGACCATCGCCACGTGGCTCAACAAACACGGCCATCGGACCAAGGCCGGCAAGCCGTGGAACCACATGGCCGTCCTCACCGTGTTGCGTAACCGTGTCTACCTCGGTGAGGTCTTCTTCCGCGACACCTACCACCAAGCCCCGCACGCACCGCTCATCGATTTCGAGACCTTCGACCTCGCCCAGCAGATCCTCCGGCTGCGCGGCGAGGAGTACTCCCATCGAGCGTCAAACTCCAGCGACTATCTTCTCGCCGGGCTCATCACCTGCACGCACTGCGGCAAGCGCTACATCGGCACCGCCTCGCATGGCAACAAGTATCGGTATCGCTACTACACGTGTTTTTCCCGCCAGCGCTACGGCACCGCCACTTGTCCCGCCGAGCGGCTTCCCGCCGATCAGCTCGAAAGTGAAGTCCGCGGCTCGTTGCTCCGCACCATTCGCCGACACGACTTGCTCGACGCCGCGCTCGCCGCCGGCCTCGCTCGTTCCGGGGCCGAGCGCCGTCAGCACCAAGATGAACTCAAAGTTGTAGAGGCCGAGCTGACCAAAGCAGAAGAAGCAATCGAGCGGTACTTCCTCGCGTTCGAAGCGGGCACCATGTCCGAGACCACTTGCGCGCAACGCGTCCAGACCCTCGGCGGAAAGATTGCTACCCTCCAGGCCCGGCAACGCGAGCTGGCCTCGCTACTCGAAGCCGAACGAGAGCCCACCGTCACTCAAGCCCACCTCGACCGACTCCGTAGCCACGTCGTCGATACCATCGAGCACGGCGACCCTGAAGCTCAGAAAGGTCTCCTTCAAGCACTGGTTGCCCGGATCGAGGTCGAAAGTCGTGCGTCAGTGCGCCCGTACTTCCGGGTCCCGCTCGATGGAGGTGGCCTGACGGAGCCGAACCCTTCCGACAACGGAAAGGTTCGACCACCGTCAGGGTCGGCGCCCCCGGCAGGACTCGAACCTGCGCCACCGGCTCCGGAGGCCGGTGCTCTATCCGCTGAGCTACGAGGGCGGGCGACGATCCATGGACACGGTGCTTTGGGTCCGGTCTCAGGGTGTCGGGGGACCAACTGTAGTGCCAAGGCTCCGGGGACCTCACCCGGAGACCTCACCCGGACCTCCGCCAGGCTTGAATGCGCGGCCTTCATGACGACGTATCCTCGCAACACCATGTCCACCCGAGACCTCCTCGCTCAGGCTGTCAGCCGTGCCCTCACCACCGTGGCCGAGCGGGACGGGCTTCCTGTCGCCGTGCCGGCCGCCGACGTGCACCTGGAGCGCCCGGCCCGGCGTGAGCACGGTGACTGGTCGACCAATGTGGCCATGGTCACGGCCAAGCGGGCCGGCACCAACCCCCGCGCCCTGGCCAACGCGCTGGTGGACGAGCTCACCGCCCACCCGCCGGCCCACACCGTCTCGGTGCAGATCGCCGGACCCGGGTTCGTCAACTTCCGCCTGGACGACGGCTGGCTGACCGACGCCCTGCGCGAGCTGCTCGAGACCGGTGAGGAGGACTACGCCCGGCCCGACGTGGGGCACGGCGAGCGGGTGCAGGTCGAGTTCATCTCCGCCAATCCGACCGGCCCCATCCATGTGGGCAACGGATGGTGGGGGAGCTATGGCGACGCCCTGGCCCGGGTGCTGGCCCGTTCGGGCTACCAGGTCAGCCGCGAGTACTACGTGAACGACACCGGGGGTCAGATCCGGGCCCTCGGGGAGAGTCTGTTGGCCCGGGTGCACGGGGAGCCGGTCCCCGAGGGTGGCTACCAGGGAGAGTACGTGACCGACCTGGCGTCCTGCCTACGACGGGCCCGACGACGTCACCGAGGCCGGGCGGTGGGCGGCCGACAGGATCCTCGATCTGATCAAGGTGACCCTGGCCAGCGTGGGGATCGAGTTCGACGAGTGGTACAGCCAGGCATCGATCGAGGAGAGCGGGGCGGTCGAGGAGACGATCGCCGACCTGGCCGACAAGGGACTGGTCTTCGAACAGGACGGGGCGACCTGGTTCCGCGCCACCGAGCTCGGTGACACCCGCGACCGGGTGTTGCGCAAGTCGAACGGGGACGCCACCTATCTGGCCGGCGACCTCGCCTACCACCGGGACAAGTTCCTCGTACGGGGCTTCGACCGGGTGATCGACGTCTTCGGCGCCGACCACCACGGACAGGTGGCGAGCCTCATGGCCGGCGTCGAGGCACTCGGCATCGACCCCAGCCGTCTCGAGGTCAGGCTGGGTCAGATGGTGTCACTGATGGACGGGGACGAATCCGTCAAGATGGGCAAGCGGGCCGGCAACGCCATCGCGCTCGACTCCCTGGTTGCCGACATCGGCCCGGATGCCACCCGCATCCTCAGCCTGATGAGCTCCCTCGATCAGGCCAGCACCTTCGACCTCGCCTCGGTCCGCGAGCAGTCGGTGGAGAATCCTGTCTTCTACGTGCAGATGGCCAGCGCCCGCATCGGGGGCATGGCCCGGAAGGCCGCCGAACGCCACGTGGTGAGGGGCCCCCTGGCCGACACCGACCTCACCCTGCTGACCCACGAGCGGGAGCTCGAACTGATCCGCTGCCTCGAAGAGCTCCCCGAAGTGGTGGCCCAGGCCGCCGTCGACCGTGCCCCCACCCGGATCACCGCCTGGGTCCGTCGCCTGGCCGCCTGCTTCCACGGCTTCTACCACGACTGCCCGGTCCTCGCCGATGACGTCGACCCGGCCGTGGCCCAGGCCCGGCTGTGGCTGGTCGAAGCGTCCCGGATCGGACTGGCCATCGGGCTCGGCCTGCTCGGAGTGGCGGCCCCCGAGGCGATGTGATGCCGGCCGACCAACGGGACGAGCCGTCGCGCACCTCGGATCCGACCGGGCCGGTGGGTCGGGGCCTGCTGCCCATGACCGCCCAGGTCGACCCGGCCGGCCGGCTCCGTGTCGGCGGTGTCGATCTGGTGGACCTGGCTGAGCAGCTCGGGACCCCGCTGTTCGTCTACGACGAGGCCCACCTCCGGGCCCGGTGCCGCGAAGCGGTGGAAGCCTGGGGGGACGGGGTCGCCTATGCCACCAAGGCCTTCTTGTGCACGGCCATGGCCCGGCTGGCCTACGAGGAGGGAATGTGGCTCGACGTCTCGACCGGGGGCGAGCTGCACGTCGCCCTGGCCGCCGGTGTCCCGCCCGATCGGCTGGTGCTCCACGGCAACAACAAGTCGGAGGAGGAGTTGGCCACGGCCCTGGGGCTGGGCATCGGTCGCATCGTCATCGACTCGTTCGACGAGATCGACCGCATCGAATCGCTGCTCACCGGAGCCGGGCGGGCCGGCGGGCCCACCGACCCGGCCACGGGTCGGCCGCCCCGCCCCCGGGTGTTGGCCCGGATCACCCCGGGCGTCGAGGTGCACACCCACGAATTCGTCCGCACCGGTCAGGACGACTCCAAGTTCGGCTTCGGACTGGCGTCGGGGGCGGCGTCCGCCGCGGTCGCCCGGCTCTCCGGCCTCGATGCCTCCGGTGTCGTCGAGCTGGTGGGGATCCACGCCCATCTGGGCAGCCAGGTCTTCGCCCTCGCTCCCTTCGCCCGGGCCATCGACGTGCTGGCCGGGTTCTTTGCGCCCCTCGGCCTCCCCGAGTTGGTGGTCGGTGGTGGCCTGGGGGTGGCCTACGTGAACGGCGAGGAGGCGCCACCCATGGCCCAGTGGGCCTCCTCGGTACGGGAGGCGTGCCGTCGGGCGGGCATCCCCGACTCGGTTCGGGTGTCCGCCGAGCCTGGGCGATCGATCGTGGCCACGGCCGGCATCACCCTGTACCGGGTGGGCACGGTGAAGGACGTGGCCGACTACCGCACCTACGTGTCGGTCGACGGCGGCATGAGCGACAACCCCCGGCCCGTGCTCTACGGCAGTGGCTACGAGGCCTTCCTACCCCGTGCCGCCACCGCCGACCGACCCCGTCCGATCCGGGTGGTGGGGAAGCACTGCGAGACCGGTGACGTGGTGGTGTCGGAGGGATTCGTGCCCCAGGATCTGGTCGTCGGTGACATCCTGGCCACGCCGGTGACCGGTGCCTACGGGCACTCGATGGCCTCCAACTACAACAAGGTGCCCCGGCCGGCGGTGGTGTTCGTGGCCGACGGTGAGGCCCGCACCGTGGTGCGCCGGGAGACATTCGACGACCTGGTCCGGCTGGACGTCTGAACGACGGGGGAGCTTCCAACCAGGCGGTAGCGTGACCTGATGACCTCTGCGCCCTCACCGCAACGTGTCGTGCGCATCGCCGTGCTCGGGTGCGGCACGGTCGGCTCAGCCCTGATCGGCATCCTTCAGGACCGGGCCGACTCGCTGGCCGTCCAGTGCGGTGCCCGCCTGGAGGTGGCCGGCATCGCCGTGAGCGACCTGTCGGTCGCCCGGGCGCCCCACATCCCGGTGCCGTTGCTCACCGACGACGCCGCGGAAACTGGTGGCCGACCCGACCATCGACGTGGTGGTGGAGCTGATCGGCGGGGTGGAGCCGGCCGATGCTCTGGTGCGGACCGCCCTCGAGTCGGGAAAGCCGGTGGTCACCGCCAACAAGGCCCTGCTGGCCGCACCGGTTGGCGTAGCCCTGCGCACGCGTGGCCAAAGAGCAGGGCGTGGACCTGCTCTACGAAGCGGCCGTGGCCGGGGCGATCCCCTTGGTCCGCGCCCTCCGGGAGTCCCTCACCGGTGAGCGGATCCATCGGGTGATGGGCATCGTGAACGGGACCACCAATTTCATACTCACCCGGATGAGCGAGCGGGGTGCCGACTACGCCGACGCGCTGGCCGAAGCACAGGAGCTCGGGTTGGCCGAGCGGGACCCGACCGCCGATGTCGAGGGTTACGATGCCGCGGCCAAGGCCGCCATTCTCGCCGGTGTCGCCTTCGGCTACGACGTGGCCGGGGCCGACGTCATGCGGGAGGGCATCACGTCGATCCGGGCGGTGGACGTCGAGTTCGCCGAGCGACTCGGTTACGCGGTGAAGCTGCTGGCCGTCGTGGAGCGGACCGGTGAGGACGCGGTCTCGGTGCGGGTCCATCCGGCCATGGTCCCGAAGTCGCATCCGTTGGCGAGTGTGAGGGACGCGTTCAATGCCGTGTTCATCGAAGGGGAGGCGGCCGGCGAGTTGATGCTCTACGGCCAGGGCGCCGGTGGTCGCCCGACGGCCAGCGCGGTGGTCGGCGACCTGATCGACGCGGTGCGCAATCGGCTCGCTCACACCACGGCTCCCGCCCCGGACCGCCAGCCGGCCAGCCTGCTGCCCGAGTCGGAACTGCGGTCGCAGTGCTACATCAGCCTGGATGTCACCGACCGCGCCGGTGTCCTGGCCGCGGTGACCAAGGTCTTCGGCGACAACAACGTCTCGATCCGCTCGCTGGAGCAGGACGGTGAGGGCGGGGAGGCCCGACTGCTGTTCATCACCCACGAGGCGCGGGAAGGGGACGTGCGGTCCACCCTCGCCGGGTTGGCCGGGCTCGAGTCGGTGGAACGGATCGGAGGCGTCATGCGGATCATCGGGGACACGGCGTGATCGGGGACAAAGATCATCGGGGACACAGCATGAAGGGGGCGACCGAGCATGAAGCCCGTTGAGCGTTCGGGCCCGTGGCGCGGGGTCATCGAGGAGTACCGCGCCTTCCTGCCGGTGTCGTCGTCCACCCCGGTGGTCACCCTGCTCGAAGGGGGCACGCCGCTGCTTCCGGCCCCCCGGCTGTCGGCGCGGGTCGGAGCCCGGGTCCTGTTGAAGGTGGAGGGTGCCAATCCGACCGGCTCCTTCAAGGACCGGGGGATGACCGTCGCCATCTCCAAGGCCGCCGAGGAGGGAGCGAAGGCGGTGGTGTGCGCATCGACCGGCAACACGTCGGCGTCGGCGGCCGCCTTTGCCGCCCGGGCCGGGCTGACCTGTGCCGTGCTGATCCCCGAGGGCCACATCGCCCTGGGCAAGTTGGCGCAGGCCCTGATCCACGGCGCGCGCGTCCTGCAGGTGCGCGGCAACTTCGACCAGTCCCTGACCATCGTGCGCGAGCTCGCCGAGCGGGCGCCGGTCACCGTGGTCAACTCGGTGAATCCCTACCGGATCGAGGGTCAGAAATCGGGAGCGTTCGAGATCGTGGACGCGCTCGGTGACGCGCCCGACGTGCACTGCATTCCGGTGGGGAATGCCGGCAACATCACCGCGTACTGGAAGGGGTATCTCGAGTTCAAAGAGGCCGGACGTTCCACCCGGCTGCCCCGCATGCTGGGCTTCCAGGCCGCGGGAGCCGCACCCATCGTGGAAGGGCACCCGATCGAATTTCCCGGAGACGGTGGCCACCGCCATCCGGATCGGCAACCCGGCCAGTTGGTACGGGGCGACCTCGGCCGCCTCCGAGAGCGGAGGTGGGATCGCCTCGGTGACCGACGAGGAGATCCTCGAGGCGTATCGGTTTCTGGCCACCGAGGAGTCGGTGTTCTGCGAGCCGGCATCGGCCGCGTCGGTGGCCGGTCTGCTGAAGACCGGTCTCCCGGAAGGGCTCGGAGCGGGCTCCACGGTGGTCTGCGTGCTCACCGGCCATGGTCTGAAGGATCCGGACATCGCCATCAGCCAGATCTCCGTGCCCACGGTGGTGGACGCCGACCTCGGCGCCGTGCTCGCCGAGCTGTCGCTGTAGTCGTCCGCCTCCGGTGTCCCCAGGGTGACAAACCCGTGGTGACGAAGGGGCGCGGGCACCGGCGCCCGGCCTGAGCCGGTCGGGCTGGGGCCACGCCAGGGGGAGGGTTGTTGCCGCATGACCCTCCGCGCCTGTACTATGGGTGCACCTTCGCTTCCACAATTTGCCCGTTCGGGCTTGTGGACGGGAACCTCTGGTTCGCCCTGAAAATGATGCGACCAGCCCGTACCCGGCGTCGGGGGGAGCAGGCGAGTGTCGAATTTCGATACCTGCAACTCCCCACCCCTGATTCCCTGGCAGATGGAGTCAATCCACCTGCCTACAAGGACATTCGAAACGAGGAAGCCGATGACTGCCGAACAGCAGCTCGAGCGCTCGGTATTGGAGGGCAAGGAGCGCGACGAGCTCCACGCCATCGCACAGGCCCTGTCTGTGAAGACCAATACCAGAACGAAAAAAGCGGACATGATCGATGGCATTCTGAAGGCCACCGGTGTCTCCGTCGACGACGGCCCGTCCCGCCGGCGGGCCACCGGTGGCAACGGTGCCGATTCGGGCCACGGGGACGCCCCGGACGGCTCGGGATCCGGCACCCGCAGGTCCAGCCGGTCCAGCCGGTCGACCCAGTCCGCCACCGATGCGGCGGAACCGGTCGATCCGCCGGAGGGCGGGGCGGGCGACATCGACGGGACCGGGGACGACTCGGCCGGAAGGGGCTCCAGCCGCCGCAAGCCGGTGGTGCACTCGTTCGGGCCCGCCGACGATGTCGGGCGATCCGAGGCCGACCCGGATGGCGACGATGATTTCGGCGGCACCACGGTCGTCGACCGACCGGATCGGAATGCGACGAACGGCCAGAACGGCCAGAGCGGACGGTCCGGTCAGCAGAGCGACGGCGGCGACCAGCAGTCCAGCGGGGCCCAGCCGGGTGGTGACGGTGGCCGGCAGGGGGCATCGGCCGGGTCCGGCCAAGGCAACAACCAGAACAACCGCAACAATCGCAACAACAACCAGAACAACCGCAACAACAATCAGAACAACAACCGCAACCAGAACAACCAGGGCAACCGCAACAACCAGGGCAACCAGGGTGGCGGCAACGACGACATGGGCAACCGTCGCAGCAACCGGCGTCGTCGGGGTCGGGACCGCCAGGGAGGATCGCCCGAAGGCGATCTGCAGGGAGCCGGAGGCGGTCAGGAGCAGCAGTACCAGGGAGAGCTCATCCCGGTGCGCGGCCTGCTCGACCTGCGCGACGAGGGCTACGGATTCCTGCGCTGCGAGGGTTATCTCCCCTCGACCAAGGACGTCTATGTCTCGATCAGCCAGGCCCGGCGCTTCGCCCTCCGCAAGGGCGACAGCATCGAGGGATTCTGCCGGCCGGCGGGCAGCACGGAGAAGTTCCCGGCGCTGCTGCAGATCGACACGGTCTCATCGCTCGATCCCGAGGCCGCCCGCGAGCGTCCGCGCTTCGAGGACCTGACCCCGCTCTTCCCCGACGAGAAGTTGATTTTGGAGCGGCCGGGCGAGAAGGAGGACATGACGACCCGGATCGTCGACCTCCTGTCCCCGATCGGCAAGGGCCAGCGCGGCCTCATCGTGTCCCCGCCGAAGGCGGGCAAGACGACGGTGATGAAGCACATCGCCCACTCCATCGAGGCCAACAACCCCGACGTGCACCTGATGGTGCTGCTCGTGGACGAACGTCCCGAGGAGGTCACCGACATGCGTCGCTCGGTCAAGGGCGAAGTGGTGGCCTCGACCTTCGACCGTCCGGCCGAGGAGCACACCGCGGTGGCCGAGCTGGCCATCGAGCGGGCCAAGCGTCTGGTGGAGTCGGGCCGCGACGTGGTCATCATCCTGGACGGGATCACCAGGCTGGCCCGCGCCTACAACCTGGGCCAGCCGGCGACCGGACGGATCATGTCCGGTGGCGTCGACTCGGGCGCCCTGTACCCGCCCAAGAAGTTCTTCGGTGCCGCCCGGAATATCGAGGAGGGCGGGTCGTTGACCATCCTGGCCACCGCCCTGGTGGAGACCGGCTCGAAGATGGACGAGGTCATCTTCGAGGAGTTCAAGGGCACCGGCAACATGGAGCTGCGCCTCGACCGTCGTCTGGCCGAGCGGAGGCTGTACCCGTCGATCGACGTCAACGCCAGCTCGACCCGGCACGAGGAGCTGCTCTTCGACCGGTCCCAGCTCCAGCAGGTGTGGAAGCTCCGGCGGGTGCTCAATGCCCTGGCCAACGAAGGCAGCGCCGCCGCCGGCCTCGAGCTGCTGATGGACAAGATCCGCACCACCAAGAGCAACGACGAGTTCCTGGCCGAGATCGCCAAGGGCCCGGCCACCTGAGCCGCCGGTCCGCCGGTCCGCCGGTCCGATCCGACGATCGGAAGGTTCTGCGGTTCCGGTACACTCTGGCGGCCGGGTCATCCGCCGTCGTCCGACGATATGCGGTCCGGTGGCCATGAGCCGGTGACAACGACTTACGCACGCACCGCTGCACGAGGGAGAACCCATGAAGACTGACATCCACCCCGAATACGTCGAGTCATCGGTGCGTTGCTCGTGTGGCAATACCTTCACCACCCGGTCGACCAAGGCCGAGGTCCACCTCGAGCTGTGCAACGAGTGCCACCCCTTCTTCACCGGCAAGCAGAAGCTGGTCGACTCCGGTGGCCGTGTCGAGCGATTCCAGCGCCGCTACGCCAAGACCGGATCGCGCAAGAAGGCCACGCCTCCTCCCGCGTCCTGATCCGGGTGCGGCTCCTCGCGGAGCCGCCTGCGGGGGTCGGACTCCTCTGATGGCTGCCGCGGCAGTGGCGCTACCCTTGACCAGTGTTTAACGACCGCACGCAGCTCGAGCGCCGGATGGGCGACCTCGAGCACGAGTACGAGGCGGTCCTGGCCGAGCTCAACGATCCGACGCTCTCGTCGGACCCGAACCGCCTCCGCGTGGTGTCCCGCCGGTTCCGGGAGCTCGAGGAGGTGGTCAGCAGTTGGCGCCGGCTCGAGGCGGCGGGCGCCGATCTCGAGGCGGCCCGCGAGATGGTCACCGACTCGGCGGGCGACGAGCGTGAGCTGGCCCAGGCCGAGGTGGCCCAGGCCGAGCTGGACCTGGCCCGGCTGGAGGAGGAGCTGCGTCTCCTGCTGGTGCCCCGCGACCCCAATGCCGGTCGCAACGTGATCATGGAGATCCGGGGCGCCGAGGGCGGCGAGGAGGCCAACATCTTCGCCAAGGACCTCTACGAGATGTACGCCCGCTACGCCGCCAATCGCGGTTGGAAGGTCGAGGTGCTCTCCTCGAGCCCGTCGGAGCGGGACGGGCTGAACGAGATCACGTTCGTGGTCAAGGGCGACGACGCGTGGCAGCGGCTCGAGCACGAGGGAGGTCCCCACCGGGTGCAGCGGGTACCGGTGACCGAGTCCCAGGGCCGGATCCACACCTCCTCGGCCGCGGTGGCCGTCCTGCCCGAGGCCGAGGAGGTCGACGTGGACATCGATCCGTCCGACCTCAAGATCGACGTCTACCGGTCGACCGGTCCGGGCGGTCAGTCGGTGAACACGACCGACTCGGCCGTCCGGATCACCCACCTGCCCACCGGCATCGTGGTCGCCATGCAGGACGAGAAGAGCCAGATCCAGAACCGGGCCAAGGCCATGATCGTGCTGCGCTCGAGGCTGCTGAAGGCGGAGCAGGACCGCCAGGCCGCCGAGCTCTCCCAGCAGCGGCGGGATCAGGTGGGGGGTGGCGGCCGATCGGAGAAGATCCGGACCTACAACTACAAGGACAACCGGGTCACCGACCACCGGATCAAGCTGACGCTGCACAAGCTGGACCGCATCCTGATGGGCGACCTGGACGAGCTGACCGACGCACTGATGGCCGACAAGCGTTACCGCCAGCTTGACGAGGGATGACCGGGTGGGGGCACCAACGGCGCACGGAAGGGCTGACCGGCGAGGACGCCCGGGGAGGGCTCACCGGCCCGGCCGAGGACCCGGGGGCATCACGCCGCGCGGCCATCGCCGCCATCGCCGACAAGGTCGGCTCGGAACGGGAAGCCCGTTGGATCGTGGAGCACGGTGGTCCCGAGCAGGCGGACGCCCTGGCCGATCGGCGAGCTGCGGGCGAGCCCCTCCAGTACGTCCTCGGCCGCTGGCCCTTTCGATCGATTGAGCTGGCGGTGGACCGGCGGGTGTTGATCCCCCGTCCTGAGACCGAGTGGGTCGTCGGGGTGGCACTCGGGCAGCTCGAGCGAAGTGTCGCACCCCAATGCGGCCGGCGGGCCGGCGGCACCGGCTGACCGTCAGGAGCGGTCACCGACCCGGGTGTGCGTGGACCTCGGGACGGGGTCCGGGGCGATCGCCCTCTCCCTGGCCCTCGAGGGCGGCCGGTTCTGCCCGGGGCTCGAGGTCTGGGCCACCGACGCCTCGCCGGATGCCCTGGCGGTGGCGGCCGACAACCTCCGCGGCCTGGCCCGGCTCGACACGGCCGCCGCCGAGCGGGTGCGATCTGGTCGAGGGGTCGTGGTTCGAGGCGCTCCCGGGCCGGCTGGCCGGCCGGGTCGACCTGGTGGTCTCCAACCCGCCGTACGTGTCCGAGGCCGAGTACGGCGAGCTCGAGCCGACCGTCCGGGACTGGGAGCCCAGAGGAGCGCTGGTGGCCGCCCGAGGGTCGGGCGGGGTGGGCGGAATGGCCGATATCGAGACGATCGTCTCCCTCTCCCCAGGATGGTTGCGACGCACGGGATCCCTGGTGGTCGAGATCGCCCCCGCCCAGGCCCGGGCGGCGATGGATGCCGCCCGTCGCTCCGGTTTCGGGCAGGTCACCGTGGAGCGGGATCTGGCCGATCGGCCCCGGGCACTCGTGGCCCGGTGGTGACGCCGGACCCGGCCCCGGGCCGGGCCGAGGCCATCGGGGCGGTGGTCGATGCCCTCCGCCTCGGGCAGGTGGTGGCGATCCCGACCGACACGGTGTACGGGCTGGCCGTCGACCCGAGCCGACCCGATGCAGTGGCCCGGCTCTTCGCCCTGAAGGAGCGACCGACCCGGGTCGCCCTGCCCGTGCTGGTCGGGTCGTGGGACCAGGTGGGAGCGCTCTGCGGGCCGCTGACGCCGACCGCCCGCGGATTGGCGGACCGGTACTGGCCCGGCCCCCTCACCTTGGTCGTGCCCAGGTCCCCGGGGTTCGTGGCCGACCTCGGGGGAGACCCAGAGGACGGGTCGACCGTCGGGATCCGCTGGCCGGACCACCCCACCGTCCAGCTGCTGTGCGACCGTCTCGGACCCTTGGCGGTGACCAGCGCCAACCGCCACGGACGGCCTCCGGCCACCACGGCGGAGGTGGTGGCCGAGGAGTTCGAGGGGGCGGAACCGCCGGCGGTCATCCTCGACGGCGGCGTGTGCGACGGCGAGCCCTCCACGGTGGTCGAGTGCCTCGGTGGAGACGATCCGCTGTCTCCGGGAGGGTGCCATCGCCTGGTCCGAGCTCTCGGGTGGATCGTCTCCGCGGCGGTCGGTGAACGATGCCTCGGACCGGTGGTGGCCGCTATCGATCCGCTAGCATTCGCGGTCATCGGGGTGCCGACCTAGGGGGAGAGACCTGTGTTCTCGAATATCGTGGTGGGGACCGACGGATCCGACACGGCGGCTGAAGCGGTGGCCCTGGCGGTGCAGCTGGCCCGGGAGGGTGGAGGAAAGCTGCACCTGGTCTTCGGGGTGCGCTCCCCGACGTCGGTCTCGGTGCCGGCCGGTGTCGCCAACGTCTCGGATCCCTCCGGCAGTGCCCACCTGAGGCAGGCGGCGACGGCCATGCTCGAGGGGGTGGCCGGCGGGGTCGTGGGCATCGAGACGGAGATCCACACCGGGGTCGGCGACCCCGCCGAAGTGATCGTCCGGTGTGCTGACCAGGTGGGTGCCGATCTCATCGTGGTGGGCAGCCGGGGCATGCAGGGGACCCGCCGTATCCTGGGCTCGGTCCCGAACAGCGTGGCCCACAAGGCCGGTTGCAACGTGCTGATCGCCAAGACGACCTGAGGCGACCACCGCACTCCATCGGCGACCATGGGGTTGACGGCCCCCCTCCGGACAGGCGAGACTGGTGTCCTGATGCAGACCCGCCACGACGCACGCGACAACGTAATCATTATCGACTAGGCACAGACCGTCCCGGTGTGTGCCTCCTGACCGTCCACCTGGTGGGCGGTTTTTCAATTGTCGGCCCCGGGTGACGGACGGGCCGGAGGGGGATCGACGGGAGGCAACGGGGCCGGCCAACGGTCGAGGACGAGTAAGCGACGTAGTGACGACAACAGAACGACAGCAGAGCGACAGCAGAAGGACATGACAGACGTGAGCACGTACAAGGTGGCCCTGATCGGTGGCGACGGCATCGGACCGGAGGTGGTGGCCGAGGCCCTCAAGGTGGTGAGCGCCACCGGCGTCTCGCTGACCACCACCGACTACGACCTCGGCGCCGATCGCTATGTCCGCACCGGCGAGGTGCTTCCCGACGCCGTCCTCGAAGAGCTCCGGGGTCAGGACGCCATTCTCCTCGGGGCGGTGGGGCCCCCGGTGGGATCGACCGCCGTGCCCGCCGGCACCCTCGAGCGGGGTCTGCTCCTGCGCCTGCGCTTCGAACTGGATCTCTACATCAACATGCGCCCGTTCACCGGGGTGCCGGGCGCGCTGGCCCCGGACTGCGACTTCGTGGTCATCCGCGAGAACACCGAGGGCACCTACGCCGGAGAGGGGGGATTCCTGCGCCGAGGCACCCCCTACGAGGTGGCCACCCAGGGCTCGGTCAACACCCGGCACGGCGTGGAGCGGTGCGTTCGGTTCGCCTTCGGACTGGCCATCGGGCCGGCCCCGGCGGCACCTGACCCTGGTCCACAAGACGAACGTCCTCACCTTTGCCGGTGATCTCTGGCAGCGCACGGTGGACGACGTCGCTGACGAGTTCCCGGCGGTGACCCGTGACTACAACCACGTCGATGCCACCTGCATCTACCTGGTGGAGAATCCCGGCCGCTACGACGTGATCGTCACCGACAACCTGTTCGGGGACATCATCACCGACCTGGCCGGAGCGGTGGCCGGCGGCATCGGCTACGCCGCCTCGGCCAACCTCAACCCCGACCGCACTGGCCCCTCCCTGTTCGAACCGGTGCACGGTGCGGCCCACGACATCGCCGGCACGGGCCAGGCCAATCCGGCGGCGGCCATCCGGTCGGCGGCGCTCATGCTCGACCATCTGGGTGAGTCCTCGGCCGCCGACAAGATGACCCAGGCGGTCACCGACTTCATCACTTCACATCCCGATCCCACCCTCTCCACTGCGGCGATCGGCGATGCCATCGCAGAAAGGCTCTGAGCCATGCCCCTGACTCCCACTGACAAGATCTGGATGGACGGCGAGCTCGTCGACTGGGCGGACGCCACCGTGCACGTGCTCACCCACACCATGCACTACGGCTCCGGCGTGTTCGAGGGGATCCGCGCCTATCCGACGGCGAGGGGTGTCGCCGTGTTCCGCCTCCGCGACCACATCGAGCGGCTGTTCACGTCGGCCAAGGTGTTCATGATCGACGTGCCCTTCACGGTGGACGAGATCGTCGATGCCACCCGGTCGGTCGTGCGGGTGAACGGACTCGACGAGGGGTGCTACATCCGACCGCTCGTCTACCTGGGCTACGGCGAGATGGGATTGAACCCCATTCCCTGCCCGGTCAATGTGTCGATCGCCGCCTGGCCCTGGGGCACCTACCTCGGTGATGAAGGCGTCGCCAACGGCGTGTCGATGAAGATCAGTTCGTGGCGCCGCCACGACCCCAACGCCGTGCCCACCGCAGCCAAGGGGACCGGCATGTACGTCAACTCGTCGTTGGCCAAGGTCGAGGCGTTGAACGCCGGCTACGACGAGGCCATCCTGCTGGCCCCCGACGGGAACGTCAGCGAGTGCACCGGAGAGAACATCTTCATCGTGCGGAAGGGTCGGCTGATCACTCCGCCCACGTCGGACTCCGGGGCCCTCGAGGGGATCACCCAGCAGTCCGTCGAGACCATCGCCCGCGATCTGGGCTACGGGGTCAGCTACGAGCAGATCATCCGCACCGACCTGTACACGGCCGACGAGGCGTTCCTCACCGGGACGGCGGCGGAGGTGGTGCCGATCCGGGCCGTCGACGACCGGGCTGTCGGGGACGGCAAGCCGGGGCCGATCACCCAGAAGCTGCAGCAGACCTACTTCGCCGCCGTGCGGGGTGAGGTCGACCAGTACAAGGACTGGCTGGACTATGTCGAATGACGGCCCCACCCTCAACGACGACTCCTTCCGGGGTGGGCGGGCACCGACCGGGCACACCCATTCGCACGGGAGCGGACCGAGCCACACGCCACCCGCTGACCGCGGGCCAGCACGCCCACGCCCACGGGCGCGAGGCCGCATCGGGAAGCCGTACCGGCGGCGGTCACGACTTCGATCTGCCCGCGCTTCCCGGCGCGGTGGACGTCTTCGACACCACCCTCCGCGACGGATCCCAGCAGGAGGGACTGTCCCTGACCGTCGACGACAAGCTCCGGGTCGCCGAGCAACTCGACCGGCTGGGCGTGACGTTCATCGAAGGCGGATGGCCCGGCGCCAATCCCAAGGACGCGGAGTTCTTCGCCCGGGCACCGACCGAGCTCAAGCTGTCCAGCGCGACCCTGGTGGCCTTCGGGTCGACCCGACGGGCCGGGGTCCGGGCCGAGGACGACGAGACCCTCCGCCACATGGTCGACGCGCAGACCGAGGCGGTCTGCATCGTGGCCAAGTCGTCCGAGATGCACGTGGTCGAGGCGTTGCGCACCACGCTCGACGAGGCGGTGGCCATGGTGGCGGAGTCGGTCGAGTTCCTCCGGGCCAACGACCGTCGGGTGTTCCTCGATGCCGAGCACTTCTTCGACGGCTACAAGGCGAACGCCGCCTTCACCCGGCGGATCCTGCAGGCGGCCGAAGAGGCGGGGGCTGAGACCCTGGTCCTCTGCGACACCAACGGGGGGACGCTTCCCTACGAGGTCGAGCGCATCGTCGCTGACGTTTTGGGCGGATTCGAGACCCAGGTCGGGGTCCACTTCCACAACGACAGCAGCTGCGCGGTGGCCAATTCATTGGCTGCCGTGGCCCAGGGGGCCACCCACGTCCAGGGGTGCGTCAACGGCTACGGGGAGCGGGCTGGCAACACCGACCTCTCCGCCGCCATCCCCGACCTCTCGCTCAAGCTGCAGGTCGACACCATCCCCGCCGATCGGCTGGAGCTGCTCACCCCGGTCTCCCACCACATCGCCGAGCTGGTCAACATCGCGCCAAATCCCCAACAGCCGTTCGTCGGTGCCTCGGTATTCGCGCACAAGGCGGGCTTGCACACGTCGGCCATCGCCCGCCGGTCGGACGCCTACGAGCACATCGAGCCCGGTCTGGTGGGCAACGGGACCCGATTCGTCGTCTCCGAGCTCGCCGGCCGCTCGACCCTGGCGCTCAAGGCGAAGGAGCTCAGCCTCGAGCTCGATTCGCAGGCCATGACGTCCGTCCTCGACTCGCTCAAGCGCCTCGAGTACGAGGGCTACCACTTCGAGGTGGCCGACGGGTCGTTGGAACTGCTGCTCCGTAACTCGACCGGGTGGGAACAGCGCTTCTTCGAGCTCGAGTCCTACCGGGTGATCGCCGACCATGCCGACCGGGAGTCGACTGAGGCCACGGTGAAGGTGTTCGTGGACGGGGACAGGATCGTGGCCACCTCCGAGGGGAACGGGCCGGTCAATGCCCTCGACGGCGCGCTCCGGGCTGCCATCGGCCCCCGCTACCCGGCCCTCTCCGGGGTCCATCTGGTGGACTACCGGGTGCGGGTGCTCGACTCGGCCCGGGGCACCGGGTCGGTGACCCGGGTGCTGATCGACTCGACCGACGGAGACCGCACCTGGACGACGATCGGAGTCTCCGAGAACATCATCGCCGCCTCGTGGCAGGCCCTGTCCGATTCGATCGTCTACGGTCTGCTCCACACAGGCCCCGCCCCGGCCGCCTGACCCCCCTCGGGGACAGATCCTCCCGCCATCCACCAGGAGCCATGCAGTGACCCAGCCCAGCTTTGTACCGATCGTCGAGGCCGACCAGGTGCGGCCGGCCTATCAGCTCCGGGTGCCCAGCATCTGGACGCAGTCCCGCCCTTCGGAGTTGCGGGGCCCTTCCCGTCCGGGCAAGTTCAAGATCGGGAGTCCTGGACCCGACCAGGGCTTCGCCCTCAAGCTGGCCCGTAGGTTCGAGGACCGGTTGGTGCTCGGGGCGGGGGAGTCAGCCGAAGATGCCATTGCCGGTTGTACGGCAGTGGCCATGCGCCGTTGTGCCCACTTCGGGCGGGCACCGGCCGTCTACGACCTCAGCTTCGGATTCACCCTCTGGGGCTACCTGGGTGGTGCGCCGGTCGATCTGCTCGAAGCACGGGCCCCGCTCTTCCGCTCGGCCGCCCACCACTACCAGGCTCAGCGGGCCATCGCCGACAGCGTGGCCCAGGACTCCCTGAGGATGACCCCGGAGGAAGTGGCGGCGCGGCTGGACCAGTGGCGGGAGCTGCTGGTGCTGCCCGCCGCCTGAGAGCACCACTGGGACCGTCCGGTCAGTGGCCCTTCCGCCACTTTCGCTTGCCGTTCGATCCGCCCGAACCGGATCCGCCGGAGGCCGATCCGACCGGTTGGCGTGAGCCCCCGGTCCGGGTGCCGCCGGCCGATCCGCTCGAGGAGCGGTCGTCGTCGCCGGCGTAATTCACCGAGACGTTGTCGACCAGGTGGGAACCCTCGAGTGCCTTCTTGAAGAGATCCGGGAATTGCGGCCCTACATGGGCGGCCTTGTCCGCCTGGGGCTGCCGCCGCTGAACTTGCGACCAATCCGTGTCTTCAGCACGCTTCTGAACAGGAACTTCGTCCCTGACCGATGGGTGCAGCTCGGGCGGATACCACTGGCCGTCGCTGGCGATCCACCAACCCGGTCCCTCAGGTTTATCACTCATCCGGCTGCCTCCACTACTTTGCGTGTTAATCGATGCTGCGAATCGTAGTCGAAAAGTGCCCAATTGTCAGGCGTGACCCAATTGTCAGGTGTGAATAGTGTCGGCCGATCGGTCCGGCGACTTGAGAGGGCCCCGACCGGCACCGATCGGTGGCCTGCCCCGGGCTGTTGGGCCCCTCCCGGTCCCGGCGGTGGGGTGGCGTCCCAGGCGATGGGGGCAGGCTGACGGGGGGAGGGAGACGTGGGAGCCCGCTGCGCCTGAGTAGCTTGGTGGGATGGAACCGACCGCGTTCGCCCTCACCGACACCCACCGGCAGTTCCGTGACACGTTGCGGAAGTTCGCCGAGGATCGGATCGCCCCGAACGCCGTCGAGGCGGACCGGGAGGCGACGTTCCCCCAGAAGTCCTTCGACGCCTGCGTCGAGCTCGAGCTGCCCTCGTTGGCCATCCCGGTGGAGTACGGCGGAGCGGGAGCCGACATGATCACCCAGGCCATCATGGCCGAGGAGCTGGCCCGGGCCTGTGCCTCGACCTCGTTGACGATCATGATCTCCAAGCTGGGCATGGCCCCGATCATCCACTGGGGCACCGAGGAGCAGAAACGCACCTACCTGCCCCGGGTGGCCTCGGGTGAGCGCCAGGCCAGCTACTGCCTCTCCGAAGCCGACGCCGGTAGTGACGTGGCCGCCATGCGGACCCGGGCGGAGCGCGATGGGGACGACTACGTGCTCACGGGCACCAAGTACTGGATCACCAACGCCGGCATCTCCGACACCTACACGGTGTTCGCGGTGACCGATCCGGCGGCCGGCAAGCGCGGGATCAGCTGCTTCTTGGTCGAGGCCGACTGGGGCGTCGAGGTGCAGCCCCACGAGGACAAGATGGGCCTGCGGGGCAGTCCGACCGCCGCCATCACCCTCGATCGGGTGAGGGTGCCCGCCCGTAACCTGATCGGCGAGGAGGGCATGGGGTTCACCATTGCCATGCATGCCCTGGACCGCAGCCGGCCCACCATCGGCGCCCAGGCCGTCGGCATCGCCCAGGCCGCCATCAACTACGCCGGCCATTACATGCAGGACCGTAAGGCATTCGGTCGCCCCATCGCCGACCTGCAGGGGTTGCGCTTCATGTTGGCCGACATGGCCATTCGCACCGAGGCAGCCCGCACCTTGATCTACCGATCCTGCTCGCTCATCGACAGCGGTGATCCGGAGGGCGAGCTGACCATGATCGGGGCCATGGCCAAGTGCTTCGCATCGGACACGGCGATGGCCGTCACGACGGACGCCGTCCAGCTCCTGGGCGGCTACGGCTACTCGAAGGACTTCCCCGTCGAGCGGTACATGCGGGACGCCAAGATCACCCAGATCTACGAGGGCACCAACCAGGTCCAGCGGGTGGTCATCGCCAAGAAGCTGCTCGGGTAGGGTTTCTGGCTCGTCCGGAGACAATTGCTAGCGTTTCTGCACCGGCGGGTGACTGCCTCAGTGGAAGGCACAACTCTGGCCACTCAGCACTCGGAGCAGGGAGGTGATGCCCAGAGGCCACGTTTCGTGCACCACCCCCGGGGCGTGGACCACGGGACGTGCAGCGGCCCGTGAGGGCATGAAAAACTCTCCTTCATGCTGCTCGATATCGACCCTGAGGACGAGGGGGGGTTCGGCGCGGCCAGGGAGGTGCTGCTCGGTCGGTTCGCCCGCTGGTTGGCAGGAGAAGACCGGTCCTCGGACGAGGAGATTGACGAACTGGTCGGAGACGCGGGCGTCGCCCTCGACTGGAAGTGGAGTTACGGGGACGGGGAGTTGGCGACGTGGCGCACCGGTGACGTCGCCGAGTTCCTCCTCGAGTGGTGCCCACAGAAGCTCAGCGTGACCCAGTCGGACTGCACCACGATCCCCCCGGCCGTGGTGGCGTTCCTCAGCTTCCTCGAGGACGAAGCCCTCCTCGGTCACGGGTCAGCCCCTGTCGACCGGCTCATTGAAGCGGTCACCTCGCTGGCGGAGGAGTTCCGCGTGGCCATGGGCGACCGATCCAGGTTCGGTTTGGCCAAGTCGATGTTCACCGCAGCGACCGACGAAGGGGTCGATACGACCGACCCCGACGAGCTCCAGGCGTGGATGGAGCGCTTCAACGACCGACCGGAGGCGGAACGCCACCGGTTGCTGCCCGACTCGGCGTTCTCGGGCCCCCCGCCCCGACGCAGCCTGCCACCGGTCGCCGCGCCGAGCGAGGACGATGTGGCCACATCGAGGGAAGCGGCACCGATCCTTGCGATGTTCCGGGACCTTGCCGCCTATGTCGGCGCAGGGCGCAAGCTGACCCAGAAAGGCAACCTGACTCTGGCTGACGCCCGGGCCCTGGTCGAGCTGCTCGGAACCGGGGACCTGATGGACGAGCAGATCGGGGAACGGACGTTCCGGACAACCAGCTCAGACGAGCTTTACATGCTCCGGCAAGTGTTCAAGTGGGCCAAGAAGGCCGGCGTCGTGCGGGTAGTCCACGGCAAGGTTGTCGCCACTAAACGCGGCCTTGGGCTTGCTGATGGTCTCGGCGGTTCGTTCGATCGGGCCGTTGACGCCCTGCTGGCCATCGGGCCGCTCACGTCCCAACGGTTTCCCGATGCCTGGTTCGCCTGGCCCGAGGTCGACAAGGTCCTCGACTCGATGAGCGCCCACCTCCTCATTGCACCTTACGGGGCTCAGGCTGCATTCCCGCTGGAGGACATCGCTCAGACGGCCACAGGGGTAGTGCTCGAGGCGTTCAGCTTCCAGATTGAAGACGATGAGGTGGAGCGGAGGGTGACGGCCGATGTCACCGACATCATGGACGCATTCGAGCTGGCCGGCGTGGTCCAGCGGATCGGCATCGTCGACCCGGGTGACGGCCGCCGGAGGCCGGGGGGATCGGTGGTGCTCACCCCGGCCGGTGTCATCTGCGCCAGGCGGCTGCTCGCTGCCGCCGGTTACGACACCCCCGCTGCCGGTCGATTCGCCGACGTCAGTGCGACGGACCTGCTGTTGGGCACCGACGGAGAGGAATTCTCCGTCCTCTACGGGGAGGTGATGGCGTGGCGGGCTGCTCGTCAGCCGGACGGGGCTGCCGCCGAGATGTCCGATGCGGTGCGGCAGCTCGACGACCCCGCCCTGCGGAACCTCGGTCTGGCCATCCTCGCGGAGATCGGTCCCGACGTCGCTACGCCGTACGTCCGTGAGCTCGCTTCGGAACCCGGGACTCGTGGCTTCGCCCTGTGCTGGCTGGTCGACCAGGGCCAGGCCGGGGAGGAGGAACTCTTCGACCCATCGGACGTGCCGGGGTTCGTCGATGTTCTCAGTTGTCGGATGGTGAAGGGGGGTCCGGACAGGCTGATCTCGACAATGGCGCTGACCGGTGACCACGGGAGACAGGTCGACGTAGTCGCCGGCATGTGGAAGGCGCCGTCACCGATGACCGAGCTGGTGCTGACCGCGGTCTCCCAGGTGCACCCGACGAAGGTGGTGGCCAAGGCGGCCCGCAAGGCGCTCTTCAAGCGACGCAGCTCGTGGGGTGACGCCTGAGCCCCATGCATCGGGTGGCCACTCGGGTCACCTACCAAGAGATATCATAATAAATCGCACATATGTGCGAAAAAATGCGATAACGGGGCGTATGGACTTTGGAGATCCTGTTGAGGCGTTGATCCCGGGCGTGCAGGGCCGCGTGCTGACCGTCTTGGCTCGGACCGAAGCGGAGCTGACCATGCGTGCAGTCGCCGGGTTGGCAGGCGTGAGCGCCAATCAGGCCACTGTCGTGCTGAACCGGCTTGTGCACCTGGGGCTCGTGGGGCGACGGGACGTGGGATCTGCGGCCCTGGTGCGCCTGATCAGGGACAACGAGGCGGCGCGGGCAGTGCTTACGCTGGCAGATCTCCAACGCGGAGTCATGGCGCGGTTGGCGAGGGAGGCGAAGAAGATCCGGCCGGCCCCGACGTGTCTCGTGGTGTTCGGTTCGTTCGTCCGTGGTGATGCACACGAGAACAGCGACATCGACGTGCTCGCTGTACCGCCTCCCGAAGCAAAGGATGATGACTGCCAGTGGACAGCAGCGCTCGGTCAGTGGACCGACCAGGCGGCCCGGATCGCCGGCAATCCGGTCAATCTGCTCCAAGTCACCATAGAAGAGTTGCCGAAACTGGTCCGTGGCGACAGAGAGCCGTGGCGAACGATTGCCGAGGAGGGAGTCGTACTGATCGGCGCCTTTCCCCTAGAGGTCAGGGCAGCGCGATGATGGCTGAACGCCGACAGGCGCAAACGCGACCGGCTTCAGCTGCTGATGCCCGGGCGTATGTGGACAAAGCGCGAGAGTTCCTGCCGGCTGCTGAGGTCACTCGGGCTCGGCAATCGTGTGGCCGCTGCTGGGAACGCCGTCCACGCCGGCATAGGGGCAGCGGACGCCATCACGGCAGCCAGAGCGGCAGTCGTCTGGAAGGGGGAACACTCGCAGGCACCGGCTCATCTGGAGAAGGTCGGTGGCGATGACGGGCGGAAGGCAGCCGCTCATCTCCGCCGGCTGCTCCCACTGAAGAACCGGGCGGAGTACGACCCCGATCCGATCGCCGCATCGGAGGCGAAGGCGGCGGTCACCGCCGCAGCACGCATGGTGCGAATCGCTGAGCAGACAGTGAAACAGGTCGAGCGCTGAGCAAGGTGGTTGCTCGCGCCGTGGTCCGATTCCATCCCTACTTTCATCGCCAAGAAGCTGCTCGGGTAGGGCCTCGCCCAGGGGGGTGGATCACCTGGGTAACCGGTGATCAGCGACAGCCAGCCGGATTTGGTGGGTTCAGGAAACTCTCCTTACGCTTCACTGTTTTCCGACTATTTGTATGTCCTAAACCGCAGGTCAGAAGCCTTCGCTACCCATTGCGGTGGTAGTACCACTCTCGGTACGGTTGCCTTATGTCAGGGGCGAGAGGGCAGTTTTCTATTGCAACAGTCGTCATCGTATCGGTACTGTCCGGTGCGCTCCTGCTCTCGCCCTCGGTAGGTGCGGTGACCAGCCCGGTTGGAGTCGACGCGACCTCGGCCGCCACGCCGGGCTGGGAGACGGCGGTGGGATCGGCCGGTAGCGTGAGCGCCGACTCGCCGACCGACGCGTGGATGGTGCAGTACTGCAATGGGGTCAACCTATGCAGACAAGACAATATTACCTCCAGCTTGATGCACTGGGACGGCACGTCGTGGTCCAGTTCGACCTCCTTCACCACCTTTTATCTCGCCAGCGTAACGGCGGAGTCGCCGAGCGACGCTTGGGCTGTCGGCTCGAACGAGGAGGTCGCGGGGGGCGGCGCAGCGGCCGTTCTCCACTGGGATGGTGCGCGCTGGACGAATACTCCAATTGCTGGGGCTGCAGTAGACAGCTTCCTGTGGGACCTGAGCTCGGATTCGCCGACGGATGCCTGGGCGGTCGGATACCACGACAGGGTCGACGGTTCGTCAGAATCTTTCATCGTGCACTGGAACGGCACCACCTGGTCGCAGGTTCCGAGCCCCAGCCCGGGCCCGGACTCGAATTCCTACCAACTGCGCTCGGTAAGCGCCGTCTCCAGTACGGATGCCTGGGCCGTCGGCTTCTCGACCGACGCGACGAACGCCAGCAATGCCTTCATCCTCCACTGGAACGGGTCGAACTGGTTGCAATTCGCCAGCCCCACCTCGACATCGGAGGACGCCCAGCTCAGCAGTGTGAGCGCCACGACCGACGGGGCATGGGCCGTCGGCACCACCGGCAACGGTGACCCTACCTTCGCCCCGTTGGTTCTCCGGCTGAGTGGTGGCACATGGTCGGAGGTGAGCAGCCCCGAACCTGGAGGAAACATCACTATGCTCAACGCTGTCAGCACGCTGAGTCCTAGCGACGCCTGGATAGTTGGTATCTACTGCCCCGGCAGTGACTGCGGCACCGAACACGGTTTCATCGAACATTGGAACGGACAGGTGTGGGCTGAGGTGAACGCGCCCTTCCCGACGTCGTACAACCAACTGTTCGGCCTGTCCACCGACGGCGCATCAGATGCCTGGGCCGTCGGCCGCGACCAAGGGGTACGAGCAAACAAGGTTCTGGCCCTACGCTGGAATGGAACGCGCTGGTCTAACTTCTGGCCGGCTTGAACACTGGAGACCCCTCACCGGATTGACATCGGATGATGGGAGACCTGAACCAACGACGCCAGATTCGAACTGACCCATCACCGAGGGTTCGGCATCATCCCTCGAGTAGGTCGATGAGCCATCCCGGACTAGCCACGTCCGCTCCCAGCGCCTCGGCCCGCCGTCTGAGTGCGCGATCTGCCGATACCAGTGTCACTTGCCCGGTGGCGTCAGCGGTCACCGCAATGAGCGTGTCATCACCACTGGCCTGCGCATGGACGACAGTCACACCGCCAGAGGTGCCCGCCTCCGCACCGCTGCGAGCAGCTCCTTCGAGGACGACAACGGTGGGTTCGGCGAGCCGACCCGCTGCCACCGCAGCTCGAACTCGTTCCACGAACACTCGGGCTGCTCCCGGCCGATCGCGCCACCACCCCGTCGGCCGAGAGCCGACCACATTCGCCGCATCGATCAGAAGCATGACCTCAGTCTCACCGAACCTGTGGTCGGGGGCACGCTCTATGCCGCTGACCTCTCCTCTTGAAGCCGAGAGACGGCAAGATCGCGGTTCGCTTCGGTGCTGGGTTGGCCGTCGACTTGCCGGTCAGTCTTGCGCATGGCTCTGCGGTTGGAGTCGCGAGTTAACCCACCCGCTGACCCGCAAGTGCCGGTGAGCCGGGGTCGAATTGCAGCCGCCGAACCGGGTTTCGTGGTCAGCCCCGGGAGCTGCGACGCCGCAGGTATGGGTCTTCCGCACGCACCCCGGCCCGACGCAGAATCAGAGCGAGTGCCTCCACTGATCGATGAATGCCGATCGGCCCTGGGGCGCACCAATCACGGCCAACTTCACGCCGCCGCCGTCCACCATGTTCACGGCGTAATCGTTCCACGCCGGGGTACTCTTGATACCGCCGGTGACCCCGTCGGCGGTCACGCTGACGTTGGTGTAGCTCTCCGCACCGAAGTCGGACAGCCCGTAGGCCGGGGGGCCGCCTCCGGGGTCCTCACTGATCACCTCCGCAGACGCATTGGCGCAGGTGGAACTGCAGGCGACGGTCTCGGTCACCCCGGCTCCACTCTGGGTAACGTCCTTGACAGCCAAGGTGTATTTCGCAGTGATGGCGTTGTAGCTGGTGGTTGACACCAGGGCATCGCCAGGGTCGGCACCGGTGAAGACCACGGGGGCCGCCGGGTACATCTCGTAGAAGACGTAGAGCCCCTGGTTGGTGCCAGTGCAGTAAGCCTCGGTGCCTTGTTGCTCCACCGTGAAGTTGTCGAAGCCATCCAACCCGGTCCAGTCCGAGTAAAAGGACCCCGAAGTTCCGGGCGTGCTCTTGGCGCAGTTGAGGTTGGGGACGTTGTAACTCGCACTCACGCGGCTGAAGGTGTCGGTACCCGTGGGGACCACGGCGTAGCCGCTCCAACTGTTGGAAGTAGCGGTGATGTCGCCCGGCTGGACGTGAGGGAGATGCTCGGGAGGTAGTTTGGCCTGGCTCAGTTTCCAGTTACCCCGGACAACCACCGTGGCGACCTGATCGCCGGAGCGGATGTGCATGACTTTGCTCGGCAGTGCGACAGCGGCCGAAACGGTCGTGGCTGGCACAACGACGGCCACCAGCAGTAGGCCGGTGGCGGCGGCAATCATGGTTCGTCTCATTGGTCCATTTGTCCCTTCCAACCCGACGACGGTGACGCCCAAAGGGGCGGCGACCTGAACCTGTCCGAGTGAGCCGTGACGCTCTTGGCCGCCGCCCGGACCTTACCAACTCGATTCGCCGGGCGCACTCGATGGCCAGGCGCGGTCCATAGTCGACTGGGTGGGGGTCGCCCCTGCGCCGAGACCCTCCCCTCGCTGCCCGCCAATTTGCCCGGTGGCCGGACTCTCAGCCAGGACTGGCTTTCGATCCGGTCGACGATGCCGTCATGGCTACGGGTCCAAGCTTCCCTTTCGATTCATCGACCCGTCTAACGAGGTCGATTGGGTCACTGTCCTGGTTGTGGGAGAGCGGAGTCACGGTCGGCCCGGCGCCTGAGTCTCTCACTCCGCACCACCGCGGGCAGGGACCAAACGTCGAGATGCGCTATACGTAAGGCGTGGCGAACCCGTTTGTGCAGAGCATGGCCAGCAATTTCGAGGAAGCGCTGCGGTTGATGGAGGCGGCGCTTACGGATTGTCCCGGCGATTTGTGGGAGACGGACCTGTGGCCGGACGAGGCGCCCACGGGTCCGACGCCGCACGGAGGACTACACGGCTCGGCCCCCTGGTTCCTGGCATACCACGCGCTCGCTGACCCTCGACTACGACCTCAGCGCCGAGTTCGAGCCGTGGGAACCGCCACAACCTTTTGACGAGAATACCTACGCCTTTCCCAACCGTATGTTCACCAAGGCCGAACTGCTCGGTTACATCGACTACTGCCGCGGGAGGGTCCGTCGAACGCTTGACGCGCTTACCGAGGAGGCGGCCGGCCGGCCACTCCCTGCCGCCCATCGTTACCACGGCATGCAGTACGGAGTGATAGTCGGCCGCATGCCTCTGCACGTCCTTGAACACGCCTCCCAGATCCGCCAGTTCCTGACTGCCGCCGGAGTCAAAGTGCAACCCATGCCCGGCGATCGTGGGTACGTCGGCGGTGACCCGTGATGGTGATCTGGCGACGTGCCTCCACGCCGCAAAGAGTTAATCCCCACGTGGTGCCGATCAGTCCCGGTCACTAAGCCTGGAAGCACCGACGAATAGCCTGATCGGTTAGCCGCGCATCCGTGGAAAGAGCCTCCCCAGCTGGGAAAATGACGATGTCGAAGTCGTCGTATCCCTCAGCAAAAGGAGGCACTTTCTGTGAAGTCAGTATCGCGCGGAATCGACCGCATCGAGGTGACCTTCGATGACCCGAATCTGGTAGCCAATGCCGGGCTGTTGCTGGTGGCCACGCTGGTGGTCCGGCTTCACCTCGAACGCCTGATCAACGAGATGGTCGACCTGTCGGGCCGTGTCGGTGGAGCTTTGCCCGGACGCAAAGTGCTGACCCTGGTGCACGCCATGGTGGCGGGCGGCAGCCACATCGATCATGTCGACGTATTGCGATCCGGTGCCACCCAATCGGTGCTGCCCCACCGGGTCATGGCCCCCTCCACGTTGGGCACGTTCCTGCGTTCATTCACCTTCGGCCACATCCGCCAACTCGACTCGGCATTCGCCGAGACACTGCGCCGGGCCTGGTCGTTCGGAGCGGGACCTGGGGCCGACCGGTTGGTGGTCGACCTCGACTCCACCATCTGTCCGGTGTGCGGCAAGGCCAAGCACGGGGCCGGCTACGGCTACACCAACGAGTTCGGCTACCACCCCCTGATCGCCACTCGGGCCGGGACCGGTGAGCTCCTCCACGTCCGGATGCGCAAGGGGTCGGCCAACACCCAGCGGGGGACCAAGCGGTTCGTCGAAGAGCTGGTGGCCCGGCTCCGGCGGGCGGGAGCCACCGGCGAGCTGATCATGCGGTTCGACTCGGGCTTCTGGTCGAACGCCACCATCGCCACCCTCGGTCGTCTGGACGTCGGCTACACCATGGGGGTCCGGATGGTGAAGTCCGTGGTCACGGCGGTCTCGGCCATCGATGAGGAGTCATGGACGCCGATCGACTACACCTGCGACGGCATCGCTGAGGTTGCCGAGTGTTCCTACAAGGGACGCCGGCTCGTTGTGCGTCGCACCCGGCTGGTCGGTCGCCAGGCCACCCTGTGGCCCGAGTGGCGTCGATTTTGCCCTCCTGACCGACTTGGAAGGCGACCCGGTCGACGTCGACGCCTTCCACCGCGCCCACGCCACCGTCGAGCTGGCCATCAAGGACCTGAAGGAGGGTGCGGGTATGGAGCATGTCCCTTCGGGCAACTTCAACGCCAACGCCGCTTGGCTGGTGTGTGCCGCCCTGGCCCACAACCTCATCCGTTGGACGGCCATGCTGGGTGAGATCACTCCCGAGGAGCACCTCGTCGTGGCCCGCACCGTGCGCACCAGGTTCCTGTCCATCCCTGGCCGGCTCGTCCGCCCCGGTGGCCAACCGATACTGCGCGCTCCACTCGAGTGGCCGTGGGCCAAAGCCTTCGAACGGGCACTCGATCTTCTCCGGGCCCTTCCGCCAGTCCCCGTGTAGTCAGTCCACCGCGGCCGGTGCACCGCAGACGACTGAAGGACGGCACTGACAACCGATGAGAATCACGAACTCTTGGACTCGCACGTCCCGATGACCGATAAAGAAGTCGGTCTGCCGCCAGTTGACCCTTCACGATGCCGACCGCCCGATTCGCCGCCCTGCCCGGTCGTCGGTCGGTGGATCCAGGCTAAGGCGGCCGACCCGAGGGTCGGGGGCAGTCGCCCAATGCCGGAGGGTCCACCGCAGAGCCACTGCCGAACCAGTGGCAACCGCGAGACCTACTCTGAGAATCGGCACACTGGCGCAGACAACAGTGAAGGGAGCCCCGATGCCCTACGGCAGCGGTCGACTCATCCGACAGGCCCTCATCCAGGCGAAGCCATGGCAGCGCTACCTGATCGGGGTCGCATTGGTCGCCGTCGGTGTGGTGCTGGTGCTGATTAGGCACATCGCCGGGGGTCTTCTGGCCGTAGCGGGAGTTCTCCTCCTGTGGCGGATGACCCGCTACCGGCTCCGCCGGAGGAGGGCAACGCCAGCGTCGGCAGAGGAGGGCAAGCGGCTTTTAGCGTGCTCGGTCATCGTCATCGGGGCTCGCCTACATCCCGTCAGTTGACAGGTGTCGCGCCTGTCAGGCTGTACGGAAATTCCGCTGGCGATCACCCGTATAACCCGGATTACATGGGTGATCCACGGATATCGACGCACCGCCACACTGAATGACTGACGAGAGAGCGTCGGATCGATCATCTGTCTACGATCGCGCCCATGACGTCGCCAATCGTCGTAGAAGAGTCCGGCTTCGAGGTTGCCCGGGTCGAGGCCGTAGGAGGGACAGCCGGGGCAGGGGCGGCGTTTGATCGGTTGGAAGAGCGCATGGAGTCGCTTCGGCGCCGCAAGATGTACGGCGTCTTCTACCCCGGTGATCCCTGCCGGTATTTCGCCTGTCTACGGCTGGAGACCGACATCTCGGATGATCTGGGATTTGAACGTGCGATGGTCCCGGGTGGATTGTTCGGACGAAGGCTGATTCACGATTGGAAGAGCAAGATCTCCGAACTGCCCCAACTCTTCGACTGGCTCCATGCTGATCTCAACGGCGTGGGCTATGTCACTGATTTGTCACGACCGTGTATCGAGTTCTACCGACGCCTGGACGAACTCGTCATCATGGTGCCCGTGGTGTTGGGGTCCACGACGAGTGACGGCTCGGCCGGCTCATGAGCGCCGGCTTCGACATCAACCGATCCGGGACAACGTTGGGTCTAAGCCCCGTTCGTGGGAGGATTCCACGTGGATGACGGGGGCATAGCGGCAAAGTCCGAGATGTGGGCTCGGTCATTCGGGGCGAACGCCACCGGATACGACGATTACCGGCCGCCTCTACCGACTGCAGTCTGTTCCTGGCTGGGGGTCGAGGCCGATTGGGATGTGGTTGACGTGGGCGCCGGAACCGGTCAGGCCAGTCGAGCACTGTTGGCCGCCGGTGCTCACGTTGTTGCCGTTGAGGCAGATCCAAGAATGCACCAGTTCATGGCCTCGCGGGCCGACGGCATTGATGCGAAATTGGGCACGGCAGAGGAGCTGCCCGTAGAGCGCGGTTCTGCCGATCTGGTGTTGTCAGTCTCTGCCTGGCATTGGTTCGACCAGGAACGCGCCTTTGACGAAGCAGCAAGGGCTCTCCGGCAGGGAGGCGTGCTGAGCATCGTTTGGAACAGCATGGACCATACTGACGCCTGGGGGCGACGATTCCTGGCGGCAACCGAGACGGCGGACAACTCCGCAATCCCATCCGAGCGACGCCCCGGACCCCACTCTCTCCGGCTACCGACGGGGTCTCCATTTGTCGAGATCGAGACGGCCGTCATCCCTTGGACCTGGGTGCGGTCCATCGATCAGGTCCTCGGCCTGGTTGCGACCTACTCCGTATTCATCAGCGGAGACTCGGCGCTCCGCAGACGGATCACTACTGGGGCGCTGGAACTTCTGGAGCGGAGGACCGATGACAACGGGCTGGTCGATCTCCCGATGGCGGCTCGATGTTGGAAGGCGAGAAAGCTCACTGGGCACCCGTCGTAGGCCATGGAGGTTCCGATCGGTCCCGGTCAATAACCGGCCGGTTCCCGGTGATGGGGCAACCAGGCTCGGGGATAGGGGCCACCCATCCCCGTGAAACAATGCCATCGCTGGGTTCTCGGGCTCCACTCCCGCGGCGAAGCGGGTCAACTCCATGACTCGGAATCGGGCCAATTCAGCGAATTGGGGCAACCAGATGGACCCCGGACCCGAGGACCCAGATCTACGAGGGCACCAACCAGGTCCAGCGGATGGTCATCGCCAAGAAGCCGCTTGGATAGGGCTCCTTACCCCGAAGTCCGCGGCCAACTACTCGACCTTGCGCTCCCTTGACCGCCGAGAGGTCGACCTCAGGCAACTGGGGGGGTGGGTGGTCGGTCGCTGGTTCGCCATTGAGCGCTCAAGATAGTGTCGATTGCATGGTCGAGCCCACTGCAGTTGAGCAGTCGCGTGCGATCCCCGTCGACGTCCAACGGGCCTTCGACGTGACACTGCCGGTGCCGCTGACCACCGTCTTTTGTCGCCGCTATGCCGTACTCCCCCCGATCAGAGAGGTCCGTGGACAGGACGGGACATGGGGAGAGATCGGACAGACCCGCGTGGTTGTCACGACTGACGGCGGAACGATGCGCGAACAGCTTGTTGACGTCGATCCTCCCCACTCATTCGACTATCGGCTGAGCAACATCACCGGTCCCATGCGGCCACTGGTTGACTCCATCGAAGGGCGTTGGGAGTTCACCCGCGCCGGTACTGGAACGCTGGTCACCTGGCGCTGGATTCTGCACCCACGAGGCTTCGGATCACCGTTCATGCCTGCTTTCTGCCGGATGTGGCGTAGCTACGCCAGGCAGGCACTGGAGGAGCTGTCAGACCTGCTCCTCGCGCCTGAGTCTCCTGAGCGCCTCACCAAGTTGACGGTTGGACATCGTGGGCTACTGGTGAGCGCCACGACAGAGCGCTTGCCGGTCAGTTCGCGTCCTCCGTATGCAATGGCGCCACCATCGACCCGGACCCAAAGGCACCGTCCATCCTCGATGTCACCCCGACCCGGGGACACGCCGACTGCTCAGATGCGCTGGGTGGTCGCCGGGTCCTCCAGGCCGTCGAAGTAGACGTCGATCACCTGTCTGAACGACGGTTCGCCGGGCGCCGCCGCATGGAAGAGCGTCATCGAAGAGCGGAGCTTCTGGGCGTCGACGTCCCCAAAGATCTCTCGGGCGGTCCGGCCCCGCACCCCGGCCACTATTCCTGCACAGGCAATGAGCCGGGATCCGAGTAGCGGATGCGCGACATACGCCTTGCGCTTCCTCAATCGACGAGATGGCGTACCTTCCGGGCGATCTCGCTCCGCCCGAGCCCGGCGATCTGGGGAAAGACGAACCACATCCAGTGGCTCGTCTTTCGTCCGTTCCGCAACTCCTCGGTGGCCAGTTCGTACGTTCCGCCGGCGTTCTGGGCGGTCACGAATCGCTCGAGATCGTAGGGGTCGTCCCCGCCCGCGCAACGATGAAGTAGTCACGAACGCCGGGCCGCCGCCCGGTCCCTACTCGTAGACCAGCACGCCCCGGATGTTCTTGCCGTCGAGCATGTCGGCGTAGCCCTGGTTGATCTCGGTGAGGTCATAGGTCTGGGTCACCATGGAGTCCAAGTCGAGTTGGCCCTGGTCGTACAGCCGGAGCAGATGGGGGATGTCGTAGCGCATGTTGGCCGAGCCGAAGATGGTGCCCGACGATCTGCTTCTCCAACAGGGTCAGCCAGGTGAGGGAGAGCTTGACGTCGAGCTCGGCCATGGGATGGATGTTGGTCACGACCACCCGGCCCCGCTTGGCCGCCAGCTGCATGATCGACTCCATCAACTGGCCGTCACCGATGCCCATGGTGCAGATGACCTTCTCGGCGTTCTTTCCCCAGGTCACTTCGGGGACCAGCTCGAGTGCCTCCTCGACGGACGCCGCGGTGTGGGTGGCGCCGAACTTGGTGGCCATCTCCAGCTTGAACGGCACCGGGTCGATGGCGAAGATCCGCTCGGCGCCGGCCAGCCGCGCACCCTGGATGGCGGAGGCGCCCAGCCCGCCGATGCCGATGACCACGACGTCGTCACCGGGCTTCACCTCGGCGGCATAGACCGCAGAGCCCCATCCGGTGGTGACCCCGCAGCCGATGAGGCAGGCCTTGTCGAGGGGATAGTGGTCGAGGATCTTCACGCACGAGGCCTGATTGACGACCGTCCGCTTGGCGAACGTCCCCAGGCACACCATGGTGCGCAGGTCCTCGCCGTTCGAGGCGTGGTGCCGGTGGGTGCCGTCCAACTGGGCCCCCAGCATCAGCAGGGCCCCGGTGTCGCACAGGCTGGAGTGGCCGCGGGCGCAGGAGGGACAGACGCCACAGGCGGGGACGAACCCGAAGACCACGTGGTCGCCCGGAGCCAGGTTCTGGACCTCGGGCCCGACCTCCTCCACGACGCCGGCACCCTCGTGTCCGCCGATGATCGGGTAGAGCCCGCCGAGGTCGCCGGTGCGGAGATGCTCGTCGCTGTGGCACATGCCCGATGCGGCGATCCGGACCAGCACCTCCCCGGCCTTCGGGGGGTCGAGCTCGATGGTCTCGACCTTCCAGTCCTGACCCGTCCCCCACAGAATCGCAGCTTCAGTTTCCATGTCCGTCCCCTTCGACTCCGGCCTCGGATGGAGGCCGCACCCTGCGAATGCTCGCCGTGCCCGCCCAGTATGGCCGACCGGTTACCGGTCGTGGGTGGTCCGGCCAGTTTACGGGCCCGAGCCTGACCGCAAGCCCGAACCGGCGGGCAACGTTGCCTCCCCAGCAGGTCGTTCGGCATCGGGCCCGGGCCGGGTCGGCGTGACTCAGCCGGCGCCCTTCTGGTCAGCGATGTAGCGCGCCGTCCCCGACAGGAACCTCCCCACATCGGCCGCCTTGCCCGAGGCCAGATCGGCGAAGTAGGCGGGCACGTAGACCTGGACGGCGCCACTGTCCAACGCGGCGAAGACGCCGTCCACCAGCTCGCTCACCGGTACCGGCTCGATCGAGGAGGACAGGACGGGGTCGTTGTCGGGCAGCGAGAACAGTTCGGTGTCGACGAGTCCCGGGTAGACGAGGAGCACCTTGATGCCGGTCTCCCACAGGTCGACGGCCATCGACTCGCTGAACGCGGTGATCGCCGCCTTGGACGCGTCGTAGGCCGACTCGCCCGGCGAGCTCAGGGTGGCGGCCACCGAGGACAGGTTGATGATGCGGCCGCTGCCCCGTTCGAGCATGTGGGGGAGCAGGGCCAGGGTCAGGCGCACGGGGCTGAAGAAGTTGATGTTCATGACCGACTCCACGGTGGCCATGTCGAGCCGGGTCACGTGCCGGCGTTTGGGGATTCCGGCGTTGTTGACCAGTACGTCCACGCCACCGAGCTCGTCGAGGGCGGCCGCCGCCAGTCCGTCGACGGCACGGGGGTCCGACAGGTCGCACACCCATCGACGCGAGTCCGGAGCATGTATTCGCGGCAGCGGGCGAGCACCTCGTCCAGCCGATCCTGGCGACGGGCACAGATGCCCACGGTTGCCCCCCGTCGGGCGAACTCCTCGGCCAGCCCCGCGCCGATGCCCGATGAGGCACCGGTCACCAGCACGCGCAGACCCTCGAAACTGCTCGCCATGTCCCACCCCGTTCTGTTCGAATTCCTCGGACCGCATGTTACGCACACGGCGACGCACGTCACCGGTTCGGGTGGAGGCTCCGGTCCCAGCGGTGGCTGCCGGTAGGGTGACGGGGGATGGTGAGCCCGTTCGCTCCTCCCGGAGACCACGACTGGCAGCGGGTGTCGCCGCGATTGGCGCGCATGCGCCGCACGGTGCTGCTGGTCGTCGGCCTTCCCGTGCTGGCTGCCGTGTCCACCCTCGTCGGTTGGGCGTCGGTTCCCATCGCCGTGGCCGTCGCCGTCGCCGGGCTGCTCGTGCTCGTCGCCATCTGGGCCTCGATCGGACGGAACCTGCAGGTCGTGGGGCTATGTGGAGCGAGCCGACGACCTGCTGGTCACCCACGGTGCCCTGTTCAAGAAGTTGACCGTCGTCCCGTACGGCAGGATGCAACTGGTCGACGTCGAGGCCGGGCCGATCGAGCGGTCATTCGGCCTGGTCAGCGTCAAGCTGCACACCGCCGCGGCCACCACCGATGCCAAGGTGTGCGGGCTCACCCCCGACTCGGCCACCGCATTGCGCGATCGACTGACCGAACTCGGCGAGGCCCATGCCAGCGGTCTCTGAGCCGCCGAAACCGGCCGAGCAGATCGAGACCGGTCCGACGGCTCCGCCGGCTCCGCGGCTCCACCGGTCCGACCGCTCCGGGTCCGGCGGAAGAGATCTTCCGTCTCCACCCCCTGACCCCGATCGCCCTGGGGGGCCGGGTGCTCGGCCTGGTGGTCGCCTTCACCCTGTTCAGCCTCATCGGCCAGCACACCGGGGAAGGGGGCCTCAATCTGACCCCCTTCATCATCTATGCCGCCCTGGCGGTCATCGTCATCGGCCGGGGGGCCATCAACGTGGCCGTCACCCGCTACCACCTCGTCGGAGGTGAGTTGCGCATCGAGTACGGGTTGCTCCAGAAGCAGTCGAAGCGGGTCCGCTTGAACCGGGTCCAGAGTGTGGACATTCTCGAGCCGTTGGCGGCCCGGGTGTTCGGGCTGGCCGAGGTGAAGGTGACGACGGCGGGCACCGAGCGGGCCGCCGTGCGGCTCCGCTACGTCTCCCGCCCCGTGGCCCAGGTGCTCCGGGCCGATCTGCTCGGCCGCTCCACCTGGGGGGTGGAGGGGACCGCCGAAGTGCCCGAACGACCCATCGTGGTCGTTCCCCACGGCCAGCTCGTCCAGGCCGTGCTCCTCGAGATGGTCTCGTGGCGGCTGGTGTTCCTGCTGATCGGCCCGGTCCTGGCCGTGGTCGGCCAGAGCCACAACCATCAGTCGACGATCGGGCTGGGCGTGGCCGTCTTCGTGTCGTTCGGCGTGATCATCCTCCACTCCGTCTGGCGGCGGGTCAGCACGCTGTGGGAGTTCACGGTGGCTGACGCCCCGGACGGGCTGCGCATCAGCCATGGGCTCCTCTCCACCAGCCGCCAGACCGTGCCGCCCGGTCGCATCCAGGCCATCCTGATCCACCAGCCGCTGGCCTGGCGCTTCTTCGGCTGGGCGCAGGTGCGGATGAACGTGGCCGGCTATGCCGGCAACGCCAACGCCAAGTCGACCATGCTCATCCCGGTGACCGACCGGGCCTACGCCACCGCGCTGGTCGGGTGGGTGTTGGGTGGAGTCGACATCGACACCGTCCCCCTCACCCGGCCTCCGGCCCGGGCCGCCCTGCGCTCGCCGTGGTGGTGGCGTTTCCAGTCGGCCGGCTCCGACGAGCGGGTGTTCGTGGTCCGGCACGGAATGCTGTCGCGGACGGTGGACATCGTCCCTCACGAACGGACACAGAGCGTGCGCCTGGCCGCCGGTCCTCTCGAGCGCGCCCTCGGCTTGGCCTCGCTCCATCTCGACTCGACCCGGGGCCCGGTGAAGACCCGGGTGTCCAACCGGGATGCCGGAGAGGCCCGGGACATGCTCGACCAGCAGATCGAGCGGGCCAGGCGCGCCCGGAGCTTGATCAGTGGCTCCCCGCTGTCGCCTCCCCCCGTCGAGGGGCTCTACGCCCCCGGGTGAACCGGGGTGCGGCCCAAGACCCGGGCCGGGGGGCGGCGAGGGACGGTTCGCCGTCCGGGGCTGACGGCAGCCTGGACTGGCGATGGCGCATCGCCCACCCGGGTCCGCGCAGCACGTAGGACAGGCGCTCCTTCCAGCTCGTCGACCGGGCCACGTCGCGGAGCATGTCGGCATACTCGTGGCTGACGATCCGCCCGGCGTTGAAGGTGTTGATGTTCTTGGTGAGCCCGTAGTGGACCGGTTCGCCCTCGGGCTCGAACGTGCCGAACAGCCGGTCCCAGACGATCAGGATGCTGCCGTGGTTGCGGTCGAGGTACTGCCGATTCGATCCATGGTGGACCCGGTGGTGGGAAGGCGTGTTGAGCACCGCCTCGGGCGGGCCGATCCGGCCGATGGTCTCGGTGTGGATCCAGAACTGATAGATCAGGTTCACCCCCCGGGCCGTCGAGATGAGCTCCGGTGGGATGCCGGCCAGACAGAGCAGGCCGTAGGGGATCGTCGTCCCGAGCACGTCGGCCACCGGCTGGCGCAGGGCCGTGGACAGGTTGTAGTGCTCGCTCGAGTGGTGCACCACGTGCACCGCCCACATGTAGCGGCTCTCGTGCATGAACCGGTGGTTCCAGTAGTAGATGAAGTCCCAACCGGCGATGGCCAGAGCCACCGCGGCCGGACCGCGTGCCCACGGTGGGGAGGATCCGGCGCCGCCACATCCGGTCTGGTGCGGTGAGCGAGGCCCAGGTGGTCGTCACGGCCAGCCCTCCGCTGACGATGGCCGCCACTCCGCCCACTGAGGCCACCCGGCGGGCGGTCGTCGCCCGGCGGTCCTCCAGCATCCGGCCGCTCTCGTCGCCCGGTCCCCCGACGGTCCGCCCGGGGCCGATTCCCCCGTCGGCCGCGGCCCGACGGGCCACCGCATCGGCGACCGTGGTCACGGCCACCGCGCCGGCGGCCACGGCCACCAGGGCTTTGCCCAGCCGTCCCCGTCCCGGGGTGAACGGCCGCACCAGTCTCGGGATCACCAGCGGCGCCGACCAGGCTGCCCACTCCCATGGCCAGACTGGCCACGGTGTCCCGTCGTTCGTAGTCACCGGCGATCGGTGGCCGGTTGACGGACTGCCGCCGTAGCCACAGGTACTCGAGCCCCATGCTCCCGAAGTAGAGGGGCACGGCCAACACGGTGAGGTCACGAGGACCCTTGACCTCGGCCGCCCGACTCACTGTCCCGCTCCGGTGGGCGGGAGGACCCCGACGATCACCGGGCCCCGGGAGGTGGTCGGTGGCCCGTCCTCACCGGTCAGCTCGGGGGCCAACAGATCCATGAGCAGCGCATCGTGCCAGGACCCGTCGGCCCCGCGCTCGCTCTGGCGCCGGAGGCCCACCGGGCGGAAACCGACCTTGGCGTAACAGCGGATGGCCCGTTCGTTGTCGGCCGCCGGGTCGATCTCGAGCCGACGGAAGTGGTGCTCGGTGATCAGGTGGCGGGCCAGCGTACGCACGGCGTCGGCACCGATCCCGCGCCCGTGCACCGCCGGGTCGAGGTAGAGGTCGATGGAGGCATACCGGTAGTCGGGCTCCTCCTCTGACGACCATTGGATCCAGCCCACCACCTTCCCGTCCAGTTCGATGACGTAGGGCGTGGAGCCTTCCTCGTCGAGATCCTGCTCGATGGACCGGTGGAGATCGTCTCCACCCCGCCACCAGCGGAAGACCTCGGGTGCCTGGCGGATCGGCACGAGGTCGTCGATGTCCGGCCGGCCGGCCGGGCGCAGCTCGATCGATGAACCCACCAGTGTCGGCACGGGACCAGGGTACGCCCTCGGCTCCGATCAGCTCACGTCGACGTGCACGGTGATCGGCGTGGTGGCGGTGTCGGCGGTCGACGCGGTGATGGTGGCCGGTCCCGGGGTGACCGGCGCGGTGGCGGCGCCGGAGGACACCTTGCCCTTCGCCCCGCTGACCACCGTCTCGGTCGAGCAGCCGCAGCTGGCGAACACGATCCCGCTCGCACCGGCTGAGAACGTGACCCCGACCCCGACCAGCGGCTCACCCATCGAGCCGGTCACCACCGCCTTGATCGGCCTGAGCGACTTCCCCGGTCGAGCCTTCTCCGAGGTGGCGGTCTTGGCGGTCAGGTTCACCTGGGTGGGGATGGCGGTGGCTCCGGCTACCACCGTCGGTGTGGGGAGGATCGGCTGGGTCAGGCTCCAGTCTTGCTGCAGGGCGAGGACGCTCAAGCTGTTGACCACCACCGACGACGCCGACGATGGCGGATAGGCCTGTACCCGGACACCGGTGATGGCCTGGCTCTGCCACCCGAGTGGCAGCTTCACCATGGTCCGGTAGTGCCCCGTGCCGTTGGCGGGGTACCCGGAGTGGAAGTCACTGGCGTACCAGGTCGGTCCGCCGGAGAGCTGCAGCTCGACGGCCAGGGAGGAGACACCGGTACCGGAGGCGTTGAGGTCGATGGTGGCGTACTGGCGCAGGTCGCCGATCTCGGGCGACTGTGGCGAGGTGGAGATGTCGCCGTACCACCGCCCAACCTCCTCGGCGGAGATCTGGTACGTGAACGGATGGGCGTCCATGACCGATTCACGGGTCTGTCCGGCCGCGGGCCCGGGAACCGGGGCCAGCTGGAAGCGGAACGGCGTGGTGCCCGACTCGGAGAAGTCGTTGTTGCCGGTGGCGTCGCGCAGCACCGGGTGGTTCCCGTCCCACTGCCCGGTGAAGGGCTCGTCGACCTCCTGGATGGCCCCTTGGCTGTCGGGGAAGCCGGTGGCCGGCTCGCCGCCCCACAGATAGCTGGCGTCGGTAGTCGAACCATCCGGCTCTACGGTGAACGAGATTGCGTTCTCGATGTCGGTCATCCGTCCCCAGGTGCCTGACTCGAGGAACGGGACGAATCCCGTGCCGGCATCCTCGTGGCTCCAGATGATCGTGTACGACAGGTTGGTCGCTCCGCCGGCCGCCGGGCTGGCGGTGGCGTCGACGAGCAGGGGGACATCGTGGAGCGCCGACGTCGAGCGTCCGTACATGACCGGGGCGTAGGCCGTGGCCAGATATTGGGGGTTGGTGGGGTCGACCACCTCGAACTGGCTGTCCACGACCTTGGCGGTGGGAACCGAGGTGCCCGATGGCCACGACAGACCGCCGTCGGCCTCGCCCGGCTCGGCGCTGACCTCGACCTGGTAGGCGTCAGCCGTGGTGGCCGGTCCGGTGAACCCGGCGTAGGTGAACGTGGTGGTTCCGGCGTAGAGCACGAACTGCTGGGTGCTCATGGCCGTCCCGGTGGTGAGGTCGGTCAGGGTGACGTCGACGACGGTGGAGCTCGGCAGGGACTTGGCCCACGAAGTGTGCGGTGCGGCCATGGCCAGGCGGAGGAGCCCCTCACCGCTGACGGGTGTGGGCGGAACGACCGGCGCCGGGAAGGCGGACGTGTAGGGGCCGGTCACCGCCCCCGACCCGGTGAGGTCCCCGGCGACTCCGGCGGTGACCGGTATGACCGCGGGACTGCCGGGCGTCGCCGTCCGCTTGTGCACGGGGGAAGCAGCGCTCGTGGCGGTCACCGGTGTCGCCGCGGCCGAACCCGCGCCGAGGCGCCTCCGATTGAAGGGTCCCATGCATCGGCCGGAGTCGTGCACGATCCCGCGGCGGCACACGCCGACGACGAGAAGGAGATGTCCTCGACCAGGAGCGTCGACCCCCCGGTGGAGTACAGCGACTCGACGGCGATGAAGCACTGTTCCGATCGACAGTCGCTGGATCCGAGCGCGGTGGTGAGGATCGCCTGGGGTTGCATGTCGGCGGCGGCGCCACCTCCCGCATCGACATCGATCACGGCGTTGTGACGCGAGTCGCAGGCGTCCGAGGGGGACTCGCCGTCGGCCAGAAGGGTGAAGGCCTCCGGGTCGCACTCTGCGGCCACATAGACGCTCCCCGGGCTGGCTCCGGTCAGTACCACCGACACCGACTGGCCGTCGATCAGCCCACTCGCGGGCGAGACGGTGAGGGCGGCACCGGCTGCCGCGCCGGCCTGGCCGGCCCCGGCGGTCGAGAGGGTGACGGTGCCCACCGAGGCCAGCACGGCGGCGGCGGCGATGACGGTTCCGAGGCGCCACGTGCGGCCTGCTCGGCGGCGGGCACCGGACCTGGCTCGGAGACCCGTGCGGTACCGATCACAACGCTGCTCCGACATGCCCTACCCCCGTTTTGCTCGGACTCCCCCGGCACCCTGTCGTTCCCCTGGGGAACGGGGGTGCTGGGCGCCTTGCCGTGGGCACAATGTAGTGGGTCCCGGTGGGGCGGACCTCAGGGGGAGCCGGCCCACGCACTCCTCGCCTGGTCGTCGATGAGCCCGGCGACCCCGGACCCGCTCGTGGAGTCCTTCCCCGGCAGCTTCCACTAGAACCAGTTCTATACTGCCCCCAGGGGGCGCAGGCCGCCCTGTGGTCCGAGTGGGGGCCGCCGGCGCCACCACCGTCGGCCACACCCATATCGCCAAGCCAGCCTCAACTTCGAACTCGAGACCTCCAAGGGGGAACGACCATGGCCCAACCAGTGATCGTCGAAGCAGTGCGTACTCCGATCGGGAAGCGGAACGGATGGATGTCCGGGTTCCACGCCGCCGAGCTCCTCGGCAACGCCCAGGTCGAACTGGTCAAGCGGGCCGGGGTCGACCCGGGCGACGTCGAGCAGATCGTGGGTGGTTGCGTGACCCAGGCGGGGGAGCAGGCTTCCAACGTGACCCGCACCGCGTGGCTGAGCCAGGGTCTTCCCTACGAGGTGGCGGCCACCACGGTCGACTGCCAGTGCGGGTCCGCCCAGCAGGCCAACAACTTCGTGGCCAACCTGATCAGCGCCGACGCCATCGACGTCGGCATCGGCTGCGGGGTCGAGGCCATGAGCCGGGTGGGCCTTGGTGCCAACGCCTTCAACGGGCCCGGACGGTCCCGTCCCGAGGAGTTCCCCTGGGACATGCCCGACCAGTTCGGAGCGGCCGAACGGATCTCGGAGAAGTACGGCATCACCCGTGACGACGTCGACTGGCTGGGCTTCGAGTCGCAGCGCAAGGCGGCGGTCGCCGTCGCCGAGGGCCGGTTCGAACGGGAGATCGTCCCGCTCGAGGCGCCCGTCGTCGGCCCCGACGGCCCCACCGGCGAGCGGACGCTCATCACCAGGGACCAGGGTCCCCGCGAGACCACTCGCGAGGGCCTGGCCGGTCTCAAGCCGGTGCGACCCGACGGGATGCACACCGCCGGTAACAGCTCGCAGATCTCCGACGGGGCCGCCGCCGTGTTGTGGATGTCGCAGACCCGGGCCGGCGAGGCCGGCCTGCGACCCCGGGCGCGCATCGTGGCCCAGACGCTGGTCGGCTCCGATCCCTACTACCACCTCGATGGTCCGATCGCCGCCACGACCGACGTGCTGCGCAAGGCGGGGATGACCATGGCTGACATCGACATTTTCGAGGTCAACGAGGCGTTTGCCTCCGTGGTCATGTCGTGGGGCAAGGTGCACGACGTCGACTGGGACAAGGTCAATGTCAACGGTGGCGCCATCGCCCTCGGCCACCCGGTGGGATCCACCGGGGCCAGGCTGATCACGACGGCGTTGCACGAGCTCGAGCGGTCCGACAAGAACCTGGCCTTGATCGCCATGTGCTGCGGTGGGGCGCTGGCCACGGGGACCATCATCGAACGCATCTGAGCGGACCGGCGACTGCGTGGGCCCGATCGATGACACCCCCGCGGGGTCCGGGCGCAGGACCGCGTGGCTGTCCGCCCGGCGGGCACCCGGCGGTGCCCATCCCGAAGGCTCATTCCCGAAGAAAGGAACACTGTGACCGGAACCGAACATCTGACCTACGAACGGGTGGGTGCCACCGCGGTGGTGACCATGAACCGGCCCGAGGCGAAGAACGCCCTGTCGGGCCCCATGTTGGTGGGCATGACCGACGCCTGGATGGAGATCGACGCCAACGATGGCATCCGGTGCGCCATCCTCACCGGAGCCGGGGGGACGTTCTGTGCGGGCATGGACCTGAAGTCGATGTCCGGCCCGGGAAACGAAGCGGTGAAGGAGCGGATGGCCCAGGATCCCGATCTGCACTGGAAGGCACTGCTGCGGCACTATTCGTTGAAGAAGCCGCTCATCGCCGCCGTGGAGGGTTGGGCCGTGGCCGGCGGGACGGAGATCCTCCAGGCCACCGACATCCGGGTGGCCGGCGAAAGCGCGAAGTTCGGCGTCTTCGAGGCGAAGCGGGGCCTGTTCCCGTTGGGCGGGTCGACGGTGCGCCTCCGACGTCAGATCCCCTTCACCGTGGCCATGGATCTCCTGCTCACCGCCCGGGAGGTGTCGGCGCAGGAGGCGAAGGAGATCGGTTTGATCGGCCGGGTGGTGCCCGACGGCACCGCCCTCGAGACGGCCCTGCAGATCGCCGAGGTGATCGCCGCCAATGGTCCGCTGGCCGTGGAGGCCATCAAGGCGTCGGTCAAGGCGACCGAGGGGATCCCCGAGGAAGAGGCCCTCAAGATCGAACTCGAGCTGGGTTGGCCGATCTTCGCCACCGAGGACGCCAAGGAGGGCCCGAAGGCCTTCGCGGAGAAACGGCCCGCCAACTTCCAACGCCGGTGAGCGAGGCGGGCACCGCCGACGGCACCGGTGGCGAAGTCACGGTCGACACCGACCCGCGTCGGCGGCTGGCCGCCGCCCTCCGGCCCCTCATCACCATGACCGTTGCCGGCCTGCTCGACGACGAGGCGGTCGCCGATGCGGCCGACGTCGTCGAGGCGGTCGCCGCCCGGCTGGCCGAGCGGGCCGGCCCCGGTCGGGTGCCCAGGCTGCAGCCGGACGCGTCGCGCCCAGCCCAGGAGTTCTTCCCCACCAGCCCGATCACCGGCATGATCAACCCGATCTCCCCGCCCCTACTGGTCCGGGTGGTCGACGGCATCGACGGCGGGTACCGGGAGATCGAGGCGGAGGTCAACTTCGACTACCCGTTCGAAGGACCGCCCACCTGCGTCCACGGCGGGGTGATCGCCGAGACCTTCGACGAGGTATTGGGGGCGGCGAACATGGTGGCCGGCAATCCGGCCATGACCGGGACCCTCACCGTCCGTTACCGCAAGCCCACACCGCTGCACACCGACCTCCGTGTCGTGGCCCGTTGCACCCGGCGTGACGGCCGCAAGATCCACGCATGGGCCGGCATGTACAACGGAGACGTCATGACCGCCGAGGCCGAAGGGATCTTCATCGAAGTCGCCCCGCAGCGGTTCGTGGCCATCGCCGAGGGCAACGCCGAGGGCTCTGATCCCGCCACCCTGGAGATCATGCGGGCCGAGGCCTCCCGCGAGGGGGCGGCCTCCGACGTTCCCGGCTCCATCGGCCCCGAGCGCCTTCCGCCGGCCTGATCCTCCTGGCTCGAGTTGGATGTCCTCGCTCCCTGACCGGTGCAGGATCCGGACGGCGGCGACCGACGATGCCCGGGATATCGCCACCGTGCACGCGACCTCCTGGCGGCGCGCCTACCGCGGGTTGCTGGACGCGGCGTACCTCGACGGGCTGTCGACCGACGAGCTCACCGGCCACTGGGAGCGACTGATCGACCGCCTCCCCTCGACCGAGCACCTGCTCGCGGCCGAGACCGGAGGGTCGGTGGTCGGGTACGCCCACACCGGGCCCAGCCGGGGTGCCGATGCCGCTCCGCAGGTCGGCGAGCTGTACTCGCTCTACGTGCGTCCGGACCACTGGGATCTCGGCGTCGGCCGGGCCATCCACGACGCGGCTCTGGAGGGGATGGCCGGCGACGGGGACCTGCGGGCCACGCTGTGGATGCTCGGCACCAACGACCGGGCTCGGCGGTTCTATGCGCGGCAAGGGCTGGACGACCGTCGCCGGCCGCAGGACCCAGGAGTTCGGCGGACACACGGTGGTCGACGAGCGCCTGGGGCGGTCGCTGACACCGACCTGACCGCTCGGGTCCGGCGGTCCGGCCACTCGGCGCCGGTCAGATCTTCTCGCGGCCCACCCAGTAGGGATCGCGCAGCTTGCGCTTGTAGAGCTTCCCGTTGGGGTCACGCGGCATCGAGTCGGTGAAGTCGATCGACTTCGGCGTCTTGAATTTGGCCAGGCGGGTGGCGCAGTAGGCGAGGATCTCCTCGGCCAGCTCAGGGGAGGGTTCCGTTCCCTCGGCGGGCTCGACGACCGCCTTGATCTCCTCGCCCCAGTCCTCGTGGGGTATGCCGAAGACGGCGACGTCGCCCACCTTCGGGAACCCGAGGAGGACGTTCTCGATCTCCGCCGGGTAGATGTTGGCCCCGCCCGAGATGATCATGTCGATCTTGCGGTCGCGCAGGAACAGGTACCCGTCCTCGTCGATCAGGCCCACGTCGCCGACGGTGAAGAATTTCCCGATGCGGTTGCTCTGGGTCTTCTTCTCGTCCTTGTGGTACGAGAAGTCGCCGGTCTGCATGGACATGTACACCGTGCCGATGACGTCGGGCTCCTCGATCCGGTTTCCCTCATCGTCGAAGATGGCGATCTCAGATATCGGCCATGCCTTCCCGACGGTGCCGGGCTTGAGGAGCCATTCCTCGGCGGTGACCAGCGTGCCCCCACCTTCGGAGGCGGCGTAGTACTCGTCGACCGCGTTGCCCCACCACGCGATCATCCGGTGCTTGACGTCCACCGGGCACGGCGCGGCGGCGTGGATCATGTGCTGCAGTGAGGACATGTCGTACTTGGCCCGGGTCTCCTCCGGCAGGGCCAGGAGCCGGTGGAACTGGGTCGGCACCATGTGTGACGTGGTCACCCGGTACTGCTCGATGAGTCGGAGCATCTCCTCAGGGTTCCATTTGTCCATCAGCACCACGGTGTGGCCCAAATGGATCGAGGCACCCGAGAACCGCATGACCGCGGTGTGGTAGAGCGGCGACCCGACGATGTGGACGTTGTCCGCCTGGGGCTGGATCCCGAAGAGGAAGAGGATGCCGGACTGCCCGAGGGCGGCGTCCTCGGGGGAGAGTCCGCTGAGGGGCCGGAACACGCCTTTGGGGTTGCCGGTGGTGCCCGACGTGTAGTTCATGACATCGCCGATGGTCCGATCGGGCGGATCGTCGGTGGGCTGCGAGTCCCGCAGTTCGGCGAACGAGCTGAATCCCGGCACCGTGCCGATGGCGAGCCGGGCCACGGCCGGCAGGTCCGCCTCTTCGGCCGCATCGACGGCCACCTCGGCGAACCGCTCGTGGGCCACGAACGCCTTGGCCCCCGAGTCGTTGAGGATGTAGGCGACCTCGGGGCCGATCAGATGGTGGTTGATCGGCACCAGGTACCAGCCGGCCTGCAGCGCGGCCAGATACAGCTCGAACATCTCGACCCCGTTGGGCAGGAGGGTGGCGACCACGTCCCCGGTCTGGAGTCCGAGGCCCCGCAGTCCGTGGACCACCTGGTTGGCCTGGCCCAGCAGCTGGGTGGCGGTGTACTCGGTCCCGTCCGGAGCGACCACGGCCAGATGCTCCGGGTCCTCGTGGGCCAGCGCCCAGAATCCAAGATCGCCCATGTGATGTCCTTCCCCCTACGCGGCCGGTGGCCGTGTCGTGCCGAATGGTGCCTGTCCTGCGGTGCTGCGTCGTCGGTGCTGCCTCGTTGCGTGTCGCGTCATCCGGTGAGCCACCTCGCGGGTGTCGCGCAGGTCGGGTGCCGGGCGCCCGGTCCGTTGCCGTTCCCGATCATCGAGCGGTCCGGTGACCGGACCCGAGTCTGATGCCCGAGCTCCGGGCGGGTGACGGCGAGGTGGCGCCGACCCGTGGTGGGACGCTAGAACAGGTTCTCGTATACGGTCAACCTCTGCATCCGGCCCCGGACGCCGGTCGTCGGTGGCATCGGGGTCGGGAGGCCTCGATTCCGCCGGAACCGTCCGGCACAGTACGGGCCGCGCCACCGGGTGTCGAGGCAGCCGCGGCCCGGGGGTCGGGCGCATTTCCCGGCGGATGAGAGCGATGAGAGCGAAAGAGGCAGTGCGTCATGGGTGAGTTCCTGAAAGACAAGGTCGTGGCCATCACCGGGGCCGGAGGTGGGATCGGTCGGGCGGTGGCGTTCGCCGCCGCCGCCGAGGGGGCCAGAGTGGTCGTCGCCGACATCGGGGTCGGCCTCGCCGGCGAGGACCCGACCAGCGAAGTGGCCGAGGCACTGGTGGCGGAGATCGAGGCCACCGGCGGCGAGGCGGTCGCGGTGGGCGAGAGCGTGACGACCCTGGCCGGCGGCGAGAAGATCGTCGGCGCCGGCGTGGAACGCTGGGGCCGGATCGACGGAGTGGTGGCCATCGCCGGCATCCTCCGGGAGCGGATGCTGTTCAACATGTCCGAGGACGAGTGGGACGCGGTCATCGAGACCCATCTGAAGGGCCACTTCACGGTGTTCCGGGCTGCCTCCGCCGTCATGCGCAAACAGGAGGGTGGCGGTTCCCTCGTCGCCTTCACGTCGGGTGCGTTCGCCGGCAGTGTGGCTCAGGCCAACTACGCCGCCGCCAAGGGCGGTATCGTCTCGCTGGTCCGGTCAGCGGCCGCCGGGCTCAGCCGGTACGGGATCACCGCCAACGCCGTCGCCCCGGTGGCCCGGACCCGGATGTCGGCCAATGTGCCCATGGATCTCGCCGAGATGGGCGATCCCGAGGACGTCGCACCCTTGGTCGTCTACCTGCTGTCGGATCAGGCCAAGCACGTCACCGGACAGGTGTACACGTCGGTGGGGCCCAAGATCGCCGTGTGGAACCAACCCCGGGAAGTGCGGGCCATGTACGCCGACGGGAGATGGACCCCCGAGTCGATCGCCGCCCGGTTGGACTCGACCGTCGGCCAGGAGCGGATGCCGCTGCTGGATCAGCTCGAGGAGTACCGGAAGGCCGCGGAGGCCAAGGCGGCCGCGGAGGGAACCGGCGCGTCGCCATCTGAGGGCGAGCACGGGGCCCCATAGGCCCGCCATCGTTTCGGTGCGGGATGAGAGCGATCAGCGGGCCCGGAGGACGCAGAACTCGTTCCCCTCCGGATCGGCCATCACCACCCAGCTCTCCCGTCCGGTCTGTCCGACCGAGGCGCGGGTGGCGCCGAGCGACTCGAGGCGCTGCACCTCGGCCCCCTGGTCGTGGGGAACCAGGTCCAAGTGGATCCGGTTCTTCCCCGACTTGGCTTCGGGAACAGCCAGAAACAAGAGGTGAGTCGACCGATGGTGGTCGGGGTGTCCCTCGGCGGGCCGCACCAGCACGTCGCCGTCCCCATCGACCTCGTACTCCCAGCCGAGCGTGTCGGACCAGAACTGGGCCAGACGCAGGGGCTCGATGGCGTCCACGCTGACCGTGGCGATCTGGATGGTCATTGGCTCCTCCTCGGTTGCCTCCATGTTGGCCCCCCGACCTTCCTCGTTCACGCACTCGCGCCACTGGGCCCGACGTCCACCACCGGTGGTCCGACTTGCCCGACCGGCCGGCTGGTGTCATGATTTGAGCGAACGCTTAAAGCAATCGATCAATCGGGAGGCCGCATGGCCAGGTCCGGCACGGCCAGCAGATTGCGGGATTCGAGCCACGGTGGCGCTGGCGACACTCGACGGGCACTGGTGGATGCGGCGATCGAGACGCTGAAGATCGACGGATTTGCCGGGGCCAGCGCCCGCACCATCGCCCATCGTGCCGGCTGCAATCAGGGCCTGGTCTTCTACCACTTCGGATCGGTGATCAACCTGCTGCTGGCCGCACTCGACCAGGTCAGCGCCGACCGGCTCGATCACTACGGCGCGCTGGCCTCCGGCGCCGGCTCGCCCGACGAGCTGGTGGATGTGGCGGCCGCCATCTTTGCCGAGGACCTGGACGCCGGACATGTCGCCGTGCTGGTCCAGATGATCGCCGGAGCTTCCTCTACACCCGGTCTGGGCCCTGAAGTCGCGGCTCGCATCGCTCCATGGATGGCATTCGCCGGACACGCCATCGAGCAGTCGATCGGTGCCACTCCGTTCGGATCCCTACTGCCGTCGAAGGAGATCGCCCTGGCCGTCGTCGCCCTCTACCTGGGACTCGAGATGCTGAGCCATCTCGATGACGACCGGGTGCCGGCGCTCGCTCTGTTCGACCGGGCCAGAACAATGGCGACACTCCTCGGCGCCATCGGGTCGCCGACAGCCGGGCCGACACCATCGCACACCGAGGAGGCACCATGACCGAGCCGACCGAGCACCTACCGGCGGTGTCCACCGCGGACCGATCGTCCCGTGGAGGCGGACCACTGCTCCACGACACCGGGCTGGATGTCGTGACCGGCGCGTTCAGCTACTCGGGACGGGCCATCGCCGATGCGCTGCACGCATCGGGTCGGACCGTCCGGACCCTCACCGGACACCCGGACCGGGCGCCAGCGGCGTCACCGATCGAGGCGCGTCCGTTGGATTTCGACAATCGGGCGGAGCTCTGCCGATCGCTGGAGGGGGCCACCACGCTGTGCAACACCTACTGGGTTCGATTCGCGCGAGACCGGACCGATCACGAACGGGCGGTGGCCAATTCGCGGACGTTGTTCCAGGCCGCCCGGGAAGCTGGGGTGCAGCGCATCGTGCACGTGAGCATCACCCATCCGAGCGAGGCGTCGCCGTATCCCTACTTCCGGGGGAAGGCGTACGTGGAGCGGGCCATCGTCGAGTCGGGGTTGCCGTATGCCATTCTGCGACCGGCCATCCTGTTCGGCGGCGACGGCGTGCTGTTGAACAACATCGCCTGGCTCCTTCGCCGTCTCCCCGTGTTCGCCGTCGGTGGCCGGGGTGACTACCGCATCCGCGGCATCCACATCGACGACCTGGCCCGTCTCTGCGTCGACTACGGCCGGACCTCCGAGGACTGCGTGATCGATGCCGTCGGCCCGGAGTCGCCGACCTTTCTCGAACTGGTGGCCTCGATCCGGGCCGCGGTCGGAAGTCGATCCCGGATCGTACGGGTGCCGCCGTCGGTACTTCCGCCGATGGCCTGGTTGCTCGGGATGCTGCTCCATGACGTCCTTCTGACCCGTGAGGAGTTCGACGCCATGGCCGCGGGGTTGGCCAGTACGTCGGGCCCGGCCACGGGAACCGTGGCGCTGTCGGAGTGGCTCGCCGAGCACGGTCCCGAACTCGGGCTCCACTACGCCAACGAGCTCGATCGTCATTTCGACGCACACCACGGGCGGGCCACCGCCGGCTCGCTGCCGCAGCCCGACCGACCGGATGCCGCCCGTCCGCGCCCGGCCGGCACGGCACCGAATCCCGAGGGTGCCCGAAGGGACCGGGACTGACCGGAGCAGTAGTCGAGCCCGCCCAACCCGACTACTGCTCCGGTCAGTCCGGCAGTCCGGCCTTGGTGGCCTCGGGCACTTCCACCAGTCGCCCGGTGGCCACGTCGTAGAGGTAGCCATAGATGGGAATGCGCCCGGGAACGAGTGGATGCGAACGAATACGGAGGACGTCCTCCACCACGCTCTGGGCGTTGTCGGTGATCGTGAGCCAGTCGATGTAACGGGCCTCCGATGAACCGGGCCCGGTGCCCACGTCGTGGAACCCGTCCGCCCCGAGTTCGGCCGTGTCCAGACTGCGGGCCAGCAGGCCGCGCATGACCTCGTCGGTGAAGAACTCCATCCCGCAGTTGGTGTGGTGGATGACGAACCATTCCCTGGTGCCGAGCAGCTTGTACGAGATGATCAGCGAGCGGATGGCGTCATCACTGGCCCGCCCGCCCGCATTTCGGATGACGTGAGCGTCGCCTTCGCTGAGTCCGGCGTACTGGGCGGGGTCGAGGCGGGCGTCCATGCAGGTGAGAATGGCGAATCCCCGGGCGGGAGGGAGGCCCAGCGTTGACTTCGCGCCGAACGACGCGGCGTAGGCATCGTTGGCGGCGAGCACTTCATCGAGGACGGTCATGATGGTGTTCCCTGCCTTTCGTCGGCGATCCCGGGGCCGCCCCGACCGCAAGATGCGGGCCGAACGGTCGGCTTGGTGGCTATACCCAGTAACCCCATTGACAAACTAGAGGTATGGCCCCGGGGGGACACCGTTGGTGGCATTCGAGACGGGTCATCCGACGGCGATGTTCGCGTCGACTCCGGTCACCGCTGCAGTTGCGACGGGCGAGCAATTGCCGGAGCGACACGATCAGGTTGTCGATCGTCCCGTCGTCCCACGTCAGCGGCCGTACACCGTTTCGACCGGATCGGTGCATAGCATTGGCCGACATCCAGGGGTGTTGGGAAACGGACGCCTCCTTGAACGCTCCGGAGGTCTCGAATGGTTGCATTGGCGATAGTCCTGAGCGTCGTCGTCGTCCTGTTGGCGGTGCTCGTGGCCGGTCTGCTGCGCAGCCATGCCGACATCCTCAAGGCCCTCCACGATCTCGGTGTCGGAGTCGGCGAGCCGGGGGAGTCCGTCGATCAGGTGGAAGGGCACCACCATCAGGGCCTCGGAGACCCGGCGGGAGCCAACCCGGTCCGAGTTCCGCTGACCATCGGGCCTCCGCTTCCGGGTGAACGGAACTCGACCTCGGCGCCGACCATCGCCGGCGTGACCCCGAGCGGAGATGCCCTGGCCATCACCGTGTCCGGCGGGGACCATCTCACCCTGCTGGCCTTCCTCTCGTCCGGGTGCGCCACCTGCGCCGGCTTCTGGAAGGCGTTCCAGAAGCCCGATGAGCTGGGCCTTCCTGCGTACACCCGCCTCGTCGTCGTCACCAAGGGGCCGGAGATGGAGATCCCGGCCGAGGTGGCCTCCCAGGCGCGATCGGCCGTGACGGTGATCATGTCCACCGAGGCATGGGGCGACTACGAGGTACCCGGGTCTCCCTTCTTCGTGCTCGTCGACGGGAGCTCAGGACGACGGATCGGCGAAGGCGTGGCCAATCACTTCCAGCAGGTGGCCGAACTGGTTCGACGGGCCGAGTCCGACGCCCGCGAGTTCCGGACGGACACCCGGAGCCGCTCCTACGCCGAGGGTCTGAATGGCCCCGAGCGAGAGCTGGCCAACGACCAGGAACTGATCGCGGCCGGCATCCTGCCCGGCGATCCGAGTCTGTATCCATCTTCGTTGGAGGACCTCCACGGGATCGGCACACCCACCCCCGGTCCACTGACCGCCGCAGCGACCCCGGATGCCGGCCCTCCCTCGGGATTCGAGCCGGACTTCGGCCACCCGCCGGTCCGGAAGGCGGGTTGAGGATGGCCACCCTGGCCGCCCACGGGATCGTCGTGCCGCTGCCGAGCGGATTCGAGGGCCGCATCTTCGTCCGGGAACGGGTGGGTGACGAGGTGCCCTATCCGGTGACCCAACTCGCCACCTTCCCGCTCCCGAGCGACGTGGGGGACTTCGGTGGCGGCGCGGTCAATCTGATGGGCAGCCGGGACATCTTCGCCACCCTGTTCGAATATGGACCCGAGAGCCTCGGAAAGCGTCTGTTCGCCCGACAGGGCATGCCACGGTCGTTGACCGCCGACGACTTTCGGCCCTACGTGCTCCGCCGAGGACTGAGCGGGCAGTCGGGGACCCAGTGGTTCTTCACCGAGTCGGATCGACCGTTCACCCTCTACGTGGTGCTCGGCAGCCACGCCCTCCGCAATCTGCTCGTTCCCCGGGTGAACAGCCTCATCGCTCGCGCTGGCCATCAGCCCTCCGAGCGGGCTCACCTCCGCCGTATCGCCACTGGCCGATCCGGCCGCACCGTCGACGTCTCCGGGGGGTGCCCGTTGGAATTGATCGGTCTCTATCTCATCGCCTGCGCCCTCCTGACGGTCGCCGGCCTGGCCAAGCTGGTCCGCCCGGATGACACCGCCCGGGCGTTGGCCGCGCTCGTCCCCGTGCCTCTGGCCCGCGTTCGTGGCCTGGTGCGGGTCGGAGCCACCGCCGAGGCCGCGCTGGGACTGGTAGCCCTGGCCGCGCCGCGGACGGTGTCGGCCGGTCTGGTGGCCGTGTCGTACGGGGCGTTCGCCCTCTTCATCACCTACGCGCGGGCGAAGGGCGGAGCGATTGCCAGCTGTGGCTGCTTCGGGACCCCCGACACGCCGGCCACCGGGCTCCACGCGCTGGTCGACCTGGGGCTGGCCGCCGCGGCGGTCGCTGTGGCCATCGCCGCTCCCGGCGGTTCCATCGTCTCGATCCTCGCCGCCCAGCCGCTCCACGGCGTGCCCTTGGTACTGGTCAGCGCCATCGGTGTCTGGCTCACCTATCTGGTCGTCTCGGTCCTGGCCGCACTCCAGGCGGCCCGCAAGCTCACCGGCGTCACCTTCCGGGCGCCATGAGAGGGGCCGACGATTCCTTCCGCGAGGCTCGGGTGACCCCGGGATGACGGCCACCCTGGTCGAGCGGGCGTCGAGCTTCCTCGAGTCCAAGCTGTCGCGCCGGAGCTTCATCAACCGGTCGGCCTACGCGGGGAGTGCGGTGGCGGTCGGGGCCGGACTCGATCTCGTGCTCAAGCCCGCGACCGCCTACGGGTTGGTGTGTTCCTGTGGAAACGGCAATTGCGGGTGTGGTTCGACCTGCTGTTCCGGCTTCTCCGAGTTCTGCTGCTCGGTCAACGGTGGCTACAACTACTGCCCGACCAACACGGTGATGGGGGGCTGGTGGAAGGCGGACAACTCGTCCTACTGCGGGGGCCCCCGCTACTACATGGACTGCAACGCGACGTGCGGATGTCAGACCGGCTGCGGTGACGGGTGGGGATTCTGCGAGACGGAGTGCGACGGAACCAATTGCGGGTGCGGGCCCGATGGCTGCGACTCGTATCTCACCGGGTGCCTCCAGTTCCGCTACGGACAGTGCAACCAAGATATCGCCTGCATCGGCCGAATCGTCTGCCGCGTCGTGGCCTGCGTGCCGCCGTGGGAGGTGGACCCGACCTGCACGACCACCAACGCCGAGGACGACGGCACCGCCGAGCAGAACGAACCGTGCTGGACGCCGGCGTTTCCGACGCCGGCGCCGCTCCCGTGCGCGTCCCCGCTCACCGACTGCGAGGTGGTGGGAATGGTGTCGAGCGCCGACGGCGCCGGCTATGGCATCGTGACCTCATTCGGGAAGCTCCTCGGGTTCGGGGACTTCGCCGACAGCGGCGACGAATCAGGTGCCGCACTGGCCCGTCCTATGGTGGGGTTGGCCGAGCGGCCCCAAGGCGGCGGCTATTGGATGGTGGCCTCGGACGGTGGGATCTTCTCGTTCGGCGGGGCCCCCTTCTACGGCTCGATGGGCAACGTGGTGCTCAACAAGCCGGTGGTGGGGATGGCGGCCACCCCCTCGGGCAACGGCTACTGGATGGTGGCCTCGGACGGCGGGATCTTCTCGTTCGGCGACGCCCAGTTCTACGGCTCGATGGGCGGGGTGGTGCTCAACAAGCCGATGGTGGGGATGGCCGCCACCCCCTCGGGCCACGGCTACTGGACGGTGGCCTCGGACGGCGGGATCTTCTCCTTCGGCGACGCCCAGTTCTACGGCTCGATGGGCGCAGTGGTGCTCAACAAGCCGATGGTGGGGATGGCCGCCACTCCCTCGGGCCACGGGTACTGGACGGTGGCCTCGGACGGCGGGATCTTCTCCTTCGGCGACGCCCAGTTCTACGGCTCGATGGGCGGCCAGACCCTCAATCGCCCGATCGTCGGCATGGCGGGCAACCCGAAACTCCAGGGGTACTGGTTCGTGGCCCAGGACGGGGGCATCTTCTCCTTCGGCAACGCCCCGTTCTACGGATCTCCGGCATGAGCCGCGACCGGGGCGGCCGACCGGGCTCGCTTCCACCTTCGATCGCCACCCCGATCACCCCGACGCCCCCGACGCCTGGGGGTCCCCCGACATCGCCGGGTGCTCCGGTGGGCCAAACCCGACTCTGTTCGGAAGGAGCACCATGACCGCCCTGATCCCCGCCCTGGCCGGGCTCGTCGCCGTGGCCGCCGCCGTCCGGTCCACCTGGTCCCCGTGCGGGCTCTCCATGCTCTCCACCATCACCCCGGTGAGCGAACGGGCCAAGGGGAACTCCTACCGGTCGACGGCCACCTGGTTCATCGTGGGGTCCGGTGCCGGGGGCGCCACCCTCGGCGCGGCGCTGGCCCTCGCCGCCCTCGGCGTACGGGCACTGCACCCTGCCCCGACCGCTCTCGGAATCGCCGCGCTGGTCGCCGCCCTCCTGGCGAGCGGCTCGGACGCCGGCGTCACCGTTCGGCGGTTGCCCATCCATCACCGACAGGTCAACGAGCGATGGCTCGACCAGTACCGCTCCTGGGTCTACGGCGGGGGATTCGGCTGGCAGATCGGGACCGGGCTGGCCACCTACATCACCACGGCGGCCGTCTATCTGATGGTCGTACTGGCGATCCTGACCGCCTCCCCGGTGGCGGCCATGGCCATCGGCACCGGCTTCGGTCTACTCCGGGGCCTGGCCGTGCTGTTGAACCGTCGCATCACCGACCCGGCGGACCTCCTGGCCTTCCATCGGCGGTTCTTCGAGGCGGGCCCGATGATCGGAAGGATCGTGACCACCGTCGAGCTCGTCGTGGCCACGCTGCTGGTCGGTGCACTGTTCGCCTGGCCGGTGCTGGTGACGGCGGCCTTCGCCCTGGGCGCGGCGGTCCTGGTCGGCGTCCTCACCGCGAACGGCAGGTGGCGGCTGGCCGAGGCCGGCGTGGCGTGTCTCGCCGAGGTCGATCGAGGACGCCGGCATCGGGCCGGTGGCGATGGCCATGCCCCGGGCGATCCCAAGGTCGGCGATCCCCGTTCCGGCGATCCCCGTTCCGGTGAGCCCCGTTCCGGTGAGCCCCGGTCTGCTGGCGCTAGGGGAGGTCCCTGGGCCCCGGTGCCCGACCGGGAGCCAGTACGGCCGTACCGGGAACCGACGCACCAGCACTGACCACCGGCCCGTCCTCCACGTCCTCGAGTTCCCCGGCGACCTGGGCTGGCCCAGTGACGTGTGCATCGCCCACACCGATGGCGCCGCCGTCCTCCGCCTCGACCCCGTCCGGCCCGGTCAGGTCGGCATCCGATACCGGGGCGAGATCACCGCCCTCCCCGTCCCTCCAGCGTCGGAACGGTCCGATCCGGGTGATGAGCAGGATCACGCCGGCCACGGCCAGGGCGATGCCGGCGATCTGCGTCAGTACCGAACCCAGGTGGCCGTCCTCCCCGAGCCAGAGGTGCTCGTCGAGGAATCGGGCGAAGCCCCAGAGGACCATGCCGATGCCGAGGACGATCCCGGCCGGCGGTAGCCGCCGGGCCAGCGGTGCGGCGCCCTCGGCCGGGGCCGCGGCCACCGGTGCGGCCGAGCGCAGCCATCGTTCGACGAGGAGGAGCGAGGCGAAGATGGACAGGTCCTCCATGGACTGGAAGATGGGGACCGGCAGTCGTTTGCCGACCTGGCCGGCGTAGTACATCCCGAACCACTGGTTGGTCGGGTGCCCACCGCCGGCCACCATCAGCTGGGGACCGAGCAGCCGCCCGATACCCCAGCACGCCATGAGCACCGGGGCCATGAGGTCGGCGAAGCGGAGGAGCGGCAGCTGTGGGCAGCGGCGCCGGGCACTGACCAGGGCCACCGGCACGGCGAACAGAATGCCCCCGAAGGAGGAGAGGCCGCCCTGCCAGATGGCGATGATCTGCCCCGGGTTGTGGGTGTAGTAACCCCACATGGACAGGACGTGGAGGGCGCGGGCACCCACGATGGCGGCGATGATGACCCACACGAACATGCCGGTCACCCACTGCCAGGGATAGCCCGCCTTCCTCAGTCTCCGCTCGGTGTAGCGGAGCCCGAACCAGAAGGTGAGCGCCAACCCGATCCCGTAGGTGTGGACCTCGAGGAACCAGATGTGGAACGCAACGGGAATCGGTCTCATGGAAAGTAGGGGCCTCCTGATCAACGTGCGCCTGATCCACGGGCGCCTGATCGATATACGCTTGAGGCACGGGCGCCTGTTCAACGTGCGCCTGATCTGAAGCGCAGCCGAACGCCCTCCCAGTATGCCCCAGCGCCCCGATAGGGTGACGTCAGGGATCACCCACGCGGGGCCACGGGCAGGCGCGGCAGGCTCGTGGCCGCGACCGAAACCGACCGGGCCGGCTCCCGGCGGGGTCCTTCGCCGCCGGGACACCGGATCCCGCCCGGCCGGAACCGACGCAAGGGGGACCCGATGGGACAGCTTTCAGGTCAGGTGGCCGTGGTCACCGGCGGTGGATCGGGGATCGGCCTGGCCTCGGCCACCCGCCTGGCCCGGGACGGGAGCCTCGGTGGCCATCGTCGACCTCGACGGGGTATCGGCGGAGCGGGCCGCCGACGCGGTGGGAGGCATGGCTCTGCAGGCCGATGTCAGTGACCCGGCGTCGTGGCCCGGGATCGTCGCCGCGGTCACCGACCGCTACCGCGGCATCGACCTGGCCCATCTCAATGCCGGGGTCATGACCGGTGAGGCCGACATCGTCGACCTCACCGACGATGTCTACCGGCGGACGGTCGGGGTCAATATCGACGGCGTGGTGTTCGGCGTACGGGCGCTGGTCCCGGCGCTCTCGGAAGGCAACGGCGGTTCCATCGTCGTCACCGCCTCACTGGCCGGCTTGATCGGCTTCTCGCCCGATCCCATCTACTGCCTCACCAAGCATGCCGTGGTGGGCCTGATGCGATCGCTGGTGCCGCAGCTGGCCGAGCGCCACGTGAGGATCAACGCGGTGTGCCCGAGCATCGTGGACACGCCGCTGATCGACAATGTCCGCGGGGTGCTCGAGGGAGCGGGGTTCCCCCTGATCGACGCGGCGGCGGTGTCGGACGCGGTGCTCGACTGCCTGGCCGGCGACGAGACCGGACAGGCCATGGTCATCCAGGCCGGCCGGGAGGCCCTGCCCTTCCGATTCGCCCGACCTCCGGGTCCGAGGGCGGGAGGCACCGTGGGGCAGATGCCCCCGGACGCGTTCGCCGCCCACGACCAGGGCTGAGGTTTCGCTCCCGTCCCGAGGCGCAGGCCTGGGGAGTCTGGTGGTCAGGTGGACGGCAGCGCCCGGCGCCGGCGACCCGACAGTTATCCGACCCGGCCGACCCCGGCGAAGCCGTCCCCGGTGCGGACCGGGGTGTTGTGGACCGTCTCGCCGGTCTCGGGGGCTTCGACCATCATCCCACCGCCGATGTACATGGCCACGTGCTCCGAGCCGTCGGGGCCGTAGAAGAGCAGGTCGCCGGGCTCGATGTCGGCCAGCGGGACCTGGGTGGTGGCTCCGAACTGGGCCCCCGAGGTGCGGGGAAGGCCCACGCCCGCCTGACCCCACGCCCACTGGACGAGACCGGAGCAGTCGAACCCGACACCGGGGGTCTCACCGCCCCAGACGTAGGGCACGCCGATCTGACTCTCGGCGGCGGCGATGGCACCGGCGGCATTCTGAGACACGGGCGGCGGCGGACCGATCGGCCACGGGAGCGGCTCCTGCGCCCGAGGACTGGCTGGTCGTGGCCGCCGCGGCCGCCCGGGCCGCCTGGGCCTGTTGGGACTGGGCCATCCTGGCGTTGAAGGCGGCGGTCGCCGCTGCCTGGGCCGCCGCCGCCGCGGCGGCCTGCTGCGCGGCGATGTCGGCCTGGATGGTGGCATTGACGCTGTCGAGCTGGGCCTGATCCTGATTGGCCAGGGCCGTGGCCTGGCTCTCCGCTCCCGCCTCGCTGTTCCTGGTCGCCTGGGCCTGGGATTGCGCCTGCTCGAGCGAGTCCTGGGTGGACTTCAGCTGCGCCTGGGCGGTGTGGAGCTTGTCGATCGTGGTGGTGACATTGCCGGTGGCGATCGACGAGTACTCCGACCGGATGCCCGAGGTGTTGGGACTCGACGAGAACATCTGGGTCATCTGGTCGCTGGTGCCGCTGCTGGTGTAGTCGGTGATGGCCTGGGCCCGCAGTTGGCTCTCGTCCTTGTTCACCACGGCCTGATCGCTGGCCATCTGCTTCTGGCCGGCGGCGATCTGGCCGGTCAGCTGGGACAGCTTGTAGTCGGCCGCCGTGACCTGGTTGGTGAGGGTCTGGATCTGCGCCTGGGCCGCCTGGATGGAGGCGGTGATGGCCGAGGCCTGAGCCTGCGCGGACGAGAGAGACTGCTGCGCCGAGGCGGGTCCCGCCAATGAAATCACCGAGGTGGCGATTCCCAAAGAGGTGGCCAATGCGAGAACCGTACATACTCTCCTGCGAGTCGATGCACGGTGGGCGGGGGACGCAATTGGCTCTGACGTCGAGTACAGCTCGGCGTGAGTCATATCGCTCTACTGTCTAGCCGACTTGATCGGTCGCCACAAGCACCCTCGGGGTAATTTCCACTGTGAACAGGGGTTTCTCTCTGTGAAGATCGGGAGGGGAACGCGCGCATTGCCCGAGACTGTTCCCCGATGGGCCCCGGTTCAACCCGTTTCTGCCCAATCCGAAGCAATTGGAGATCATCGGCACGGTAGGGTCGTCGACATGGGAGAAATCGTCGAATTTCCGAGCAATGGAAGTACCGGACAGGGCTATATCGCCATCCCAACCGGTGGCGCAGCGGAAACCGTGGGCATCATCGTCATCCAGGAGTGGTGGGGGCTGGTCGACCAGATCAAACACACCTGTGATCGCTTCGCCGCCGCCGGTTTCACCGCCCTGGCCCCGGATCTCTACCACGGCACCACGGTGCCCCTGACCGAGCCGGACGAAGCCGGCAAGCAGATGATGGCGCTCAAGATGGACACCGCGGCCCAGGACCTGAGCGGGGCGGTCGACGAGCTGGTCCGTCGGACCGGGAGCGCGACGGTCGGGGTGATCGGGTTCTGCATGGGGGGCGGGCTGGCCCTGGTGCTGGCCACCCAGCGACCCGACGCGGTCAAGGCCGTGGTGGCCGCCTACGGGCTCATCCCCTGGCCCGACGCCCGACCCGACTACTCCCGGCTGGATGCGGCCGTACTGCTCGAGGTCGCCGGTCAGGACGACTTCTTCACCCCGGAGGCGGCCGGGGAGCTCCAGGCCGAGCTCGAGGGCCTGGGGAAGGCGGCCGAGCTGCACGTGTATCCCGATGCGGGTCACGCCTTCTTCAACGAGGACCGCCCCGAGGCCCACCACCCGGAGTCGGCCGAGCAGCTGTGGGACCGCACCGTCTCGTTCTTCCGCCGGACCCTCGCCGCCGGCGCCCACTGAGCGGCAACCCGGTGGCACCGGTTGGACTCGTCGACCAGTACCTGACGCTCGGCCTCCGGCTGGGTCGGCACATCGACGGGATGGTGGACGCCTACTACGGTCCGCCCGAGCGGTCGGCGGCGGTGGGGGCGGAACCGGTGCAGTCCCCGGAGAAGCTGGTCGCCGAGGCCAAGGCCCTCTTGGCCGCGATCGACGCCGGTGGGACGCTCGATCCGTCGCCGGCCGGCGGCAACACCGACGATGGGTCGGCCCCGGCCCGCCGGCACTGGCTCCGGGCCCAGGTGGTCGGCCTGCTGACCACGGCGGACAAGTTGGCCGGCGCCACCGTCAGCTATGCGGACGAGGTCGAGGCCTGTTACGGGGTGCGCCCGTCGAGGGTGGAGGAGGACGTGCTGCGGGACGCCCACCGGCGGCTCGACGAGGTCCTGCCCGGCTCCGGCCCCCTGGCCGAGCGCCTGGTGGGTTGGAGGGAGTCGCACGCCGTGCCGGTCGACCGGCTCCGGCCGGCCATCGACTCGCTGTGCGAGGAGCTCCGGGACCGCACCCGCACCCTGTTCGGGCTGCCCGAGGGGGAGCACGTCGACTTCGAGCTCGTGGCCAATGAGCCGTGGGCCGGGTTCAACTACTACCTGGGATCGCTGCACAGCCGGGTGGCCATCAATACCGACCTGCCGGTCCTCTCGACCTCCCTGGCCCATCTGGTGGCCCACGAGGCCTATCCGGGCCACCACACCGAGCACACCCGCAAGGAGGTGGGACTGGTGCGGCGTCGGCGCTGGTGGGAGGAGTCCATCTTCCTGGTCGGGACCCCGCAGTGCCTGCTGGCCGAGGGGCTGGCCGATCTCGGCCTCGAGGTGGCGATGGGGCGCCGGCCCGAGGCCGCGGTGGCCGCTCATCTCCGGCCCCTCGGGATCCGCTACGACGCCGAGGTGGTGGCCGCGGTGTCCGAAGCCGGGGAGGCCCTCGGCGCCGTCCGCCAGAACGCCGCCTTCCGGCTCCACGAGGACGGGGCCGACCCCGAGACGGTCACCGCCGAAGTGGCCCGATGGGGCCTGCTCTCCCCCGAACGGGCAGCCAAGGCGGTCGAGTTCCTCACCCATCCCACCTGGCGGGCCTACCTGACCTGCTACGTGGAGGGCCTGCCCCTGTGTCGGGCGTTCGTCGACGGGGACCCGACCCGGTTCGACCGGCTGCTCTCCGAGCAACTCACCCCGGATGTGCTCGCCGAGCAGATTCGACTCGACGAAGCCCGGGCCGCCCCCCGGTGACCGCGGTCGCCCCACCCGACACCTCGTGGGTGCCCCCGCCCGACGACGGGGTCCTCGACGCCGCCGCCGAGTGTTACCTGCGGATCGGCGTCACCAAGACGACCGCCGCCGACATCGCGCGGTCGGCCGGCATCTCACGGGCCACGCTCTATCGCCGGCACGGCAGCCAGGAGGCCATCTTCCTGGCCGTGCTCACCCGGGAGTCCGAGGCCATGGCGGCCGACGCCGACGGCCACCTGCGTGGGGTGGACGACCCCTCGGAACGGATGCTCGAAGGGATGATGTTCGCCATCGGCGAGATCCGGAGCCGGCCGGTGCACGCCGCGGTGTTCGGAGGGGGATCCGCGGCATGGGCCGCCGGTCGTGCCATCCGCGAGGAAGCGGTCCGCCGGGTCGGCCTGGCCGGAGTCAGGCCCCTGGTGGCTCCGGCCGTGCTCCCCGGAGCAGGCCTGTCCGAGGAGGCGCTCGGGGACCTGGTCGATTGGATCCTGCGCATCCTCATCTCCTACGCCTCGGTCCCCGGTGATGGCGGTCGCACGCCGGAGGAGGTCCGTCGCCAGCTGGCCGAGTGGTTCCTCCCCGCCTTCGATCGACTGGTCCGCGCCCCCGACCGACGGCAATGAGACGCTAAGGTCGAAATGTCTCAAGTGCGGGCGTCGACGACGCCCCCCACGATGCACAGGGGGAGAGGGCGAATGGCCGAGATGAGAGCCCTGCAGGTGACCGAGCACGGCCGGCCGGGCGAGGTGTTGGCGGTGCGCACCATCGATCGACCGGAGCCCGGGCCCGGACAGGTGCGGGTGAAGGTGGGTGCCGCGTCGTTGAACTTCAACGACATCGACCGTTGCCGCGGCAAGCTGGTGTCGGTCCCGACCCCGCCGCCGTTCACGTTGGGCATGGACGTGTGCGGAGTGGTGGACGCGGCCGGCGACGGGGCCGAGGACTGGAGGGGCCGCCGGGTGGTGGCCATCACCCACAACGCGCTGGGCGGCATCGCGGAGTACGCCATCGCCGACACCGTCTCGGTGTTCGACGCGCCCGACCAGTTCGACGACGCCGAGGCCACCGCGTTCGTCCTCACCTTCCAGGCTTCGCATCTGGCCCTGTTCCGCCGGGGCCGGCTCCGATCCGGGGAGACGGTGGTGATCCACTCGGCGGCGAGCGGGCTGGGCACCGCCGGTATCCAGCTGGCCCGGGCGGTCGGTGCCCGGGTCATCGCCGTGGCCGGCGGACCGGAGAAGGCGGAGCTCTGCCGCCGGCTCGGCGCCGACCTGGTCGTCGACCACACCGGCGAGGACTTCGTCGAAGCCGTCCTCACCGCCACCGACGACGTCGGTGCGGACGTCGTGTACGACCTCACCGGCGGCGAGTTCGTGGAACGGTCGTGGCGGTGCACCGCCCGCGGCGGCCGCTATCTGGCCGTGGGCTTCGCCGACGACGACGACAACGGGATGACCGGTCGTCCGCTCCGGATGGCCTGCATCGGCAACATCGACATCGTGGGGGTGATGTTGGCCTGGGTCGACGGCGTCGATCCCGGCATGCGCCGGTTCGGCTTCAATCCCTTCGGTCGTGACGTGGCCGACGAGGTCCACGCCGACCTCCTCCGGCTGGCCGCCGAGGGGGCCATCCGGCCGGTCGTCGGCCGGCGGGTCCCGATGGAGGCCGCCGGGGCCGCGCTCGACGAGCACGAAGCCCGACGGTCGGTCGGGCGAACCGTCGTGGAGGTGGTGTAGTGCCATCACCGCGGCGGCACCCTCGGGGCTGCCCGGTGAGCGGCGCCGGGGCTGTCCGGTGAGCACCCACACCGACTACACCTGGCGCGACTCGGAGCTCCGCAGCCCTCCGTTGCGCGCCCTCAACCGGGTGGGAGCGGGCCTGGCCCGATGGGGGATGGAGCTTCCGTCGCTCACCCCGTCATCGGTGATCGCCGCCGCGTCCAAGGCGGCCGGATCCGGCGAGTTCGGTGACGACAGCTTCCGCGAGCCGCTCGAAGTGTTCCTCCGGTCGTGCGAGCACGATGCCGAGCTCACCACGTTCGGTCGCCTCCTCATCTCCAAGATGCTGTCCGGGGCGCTGGCCAACCGCATCGAACTGCACCGGTGGTCCCTCGAGCACCCCGAAGTGGGCGACGAGCGGATCGAAGGGCCTTGGGTCATCGTCGGGCTGCCCCGGACCGGCACCAGCGTGCTGTCCATGCTCCTCGGCCTCGATCCGATGGCTCGGCCGCTCCTGCAGTGGGAGGCCGCCCATCCCATCCCGCCCCCGACTCTGGACGAATCGGGACAGGATCCTCGCATCGCCCGGACGGCCAAGGAGCTCGACGGCCTGATGAGGCTCAACCCGCCGCTCAAGGCCATGCATCCGTTCGGGGCCACCCTGGCCCAGGAGTGCGTCTCGCTCTTCATGTTCGACGTGCGCACGCTGGCTCTCGAGACCCAGGCCCATGTGCCCACCTACGGACGTTGGCTGGAGCAGGCCGAGATGGCTCCGGCCTATCGCCAGCACCGGCTCGCCCTGCAGACCCTGCAGTCCCGGCTCCCGACCCAGCGATGGATCCTGAAGACCCCCAACCACCTCTGGGATCTCAAGGCCCTGCTGGCCGCCTACCCCGACGCCCGGATCATCTGGACCCACCGCGACCCGGGTCCGGTGGTCACCTCGTTGGCCAGCCTGGCCAACGCCGCCCAGCGCCCGCTCACGTCGAGGAGTGATCCCCGCCCAGCGGCCGAGGAGTGGAAGCGCAAGTGCCGGTTCGCCCTCGACTCGGCCTTGGCCTTCGACGAGAGGTCGGATGACGGATGGTGCCAACACGTCCACTACGACCGGTTGATGGCCGATCCGCTGGCCACCGTGCGCCAGCTCTATCGCAGTGTGGGCGACGAGGTCAGCGACCTGCACGCCCGGCGCATGGAGTCGTTCCTCGAGCACCGGCCGAAGGACGCCTTCGGCCGCCACCGCTACGATCCGGCCGACTTCGGGTGGTCGTATGCCGGACTGAGCGAAGAGTTCGCCGGCTACACCCGTCGCTACCAGGTCGCCCCGGAGTCCACCTCCCCCGGGGGCCCGGGCGCCGGCTGACCGACCGGGCCGGGGTCGGGTCCCATTTGGGGCCACCGCCCGATCGGCCGTACGATCGGGGCATGTCTGAACGTTCGAGATACCTGCCCCGCCGCTCCTGCATGTCCTCCCCGGGCTCCAACGAGCGCTTTCTGGCCAAGGCCCCGACGGTGCCGGCCGACATGAGCTTCCTCGACCTCGAGGACTCGGTGGCGCCGTTGGAGAAGGAGGCGGCCCGGGCCAAGGTGGCCGACGCCATCAAGAACCTGCCCTGGGACGACCGGGTGCTGTGCGTGCGCATCAATGCGTGGGACACCGAATGGACGTATGGGGACGTGATCGATGTGGTGTCCCGGGCTGGGGAGCGGCTCGACGAGCTCATGCTGCCCAAGGTGCAGACGGCGGCCGAGGTGGTGGCGCTCGACCTCCTGCTCACCCAGGTGGAGAAGAAGAGCGGCCTCCCGAGCGGCCACATCGGCATCGAGGCCCAGATCGAGACGACCCGGGGACTGATCAACGTGGAGGAGATCTGCGCCGCCTCGCCCCGGCTCGAGACGATCATCTTCGGTCCCGCCGACTTCGCCGCCTCGATGGAGATGCCGGTGCTCACCGGGGGCGTGGCCATCCCCGAGTACCCCGGGGACCATTTCAACTACGTGTTCTCGAAGATACTCATGGCCGGTCGGGCCAACGGCCTGCAGGTCATCGACGGGCCCTTCCTCAAGATCCGCGAACTGGACAGCCTGCGCGAGTTCTCCCAGCGGACCCGGGTGCTCGGGTATGACGGCAAATGGGCCCTCACCCCGGATCAGGTGACGGTGCTCAACGAGGTCTACTCACCCACGCAGGAACAGTTCGACCGGGCATGGGACATCCTGGACGCCTACCGCAAGGCGACCGAGGACGACCGGACCGGCGCGGTCATGTTCGGTGACGAGATGATCGACGAGGCCTCGCGCAAGATGGCCACCAAGTTCGTGACCCGTGGCGAGCGGGCCGGGCTGACCCGCTCGAAGGACTGACGCCCCCCGACCGGCCGGACCTCCGACCGACTGACCCGCCCGGTCAGCCTTGGGCGTTGCTGACCAGTCGACGGGCGATCACCTTGAGGGCCAGGGTCTCGTCGGCCCCCTCGAAGATGGAGAGCACCCGGGCGTCGACGAAGTAGCGGCTCACCGGAAACTCCTCCGCGTACCCCATGCCTCCGTGGATCTGGAGGGCTTCGCGGGTGACCCACTCGGCCGCCCGGCACACGTAGGCCTTGATCATCGAGGCTTCGAGGGTGCCCTCGCCCTTGGACATCAGCCGGGCCACCTCGTAGGTGAACTGGCGGGCCGACTGGATGAGCACGGCCATGCGGGCCAGCTTGGCCCGGGTCAGCTGGTAGTCGACGATCGGCGCACCGAAGACCACCCGGTTGCGCGGCATAGTCGAGCGCGGCCTCGTAGGAGGCCTGCATGACGCCGATGGCCCGGGCCGCGGTCTGGAGGCGGCCGTTCTCGAACCCCTGCATCTGGAGGTAGAAGCCCCGCCCGAGGCCCTGCTCGGCACCGACCAGGCCGGCGTCGGGGACGAACCAGTTCTCGAAGGCCACCTCGTAGGAGTGCATCCCCCGGTAGCCGAGGGTGTCGATGGCCCGACCCTCCATCCGCCCCGCGCTGTCGGTCGGCCGACCGTCGGCCCCGGCATCCTGGGTGAACAGGAACCCGTGTCCCTCGCCCTGCGGCTTCTCGACCAGGAAGAGCGAGAGCCCACGATGACCCTTGGAGCGGTCCGGATCGGTGCGGGCCAACAGCATGAGCACGTCGGCCCGGGCGGCGAAGGTGCACCAGGTCTTGACCCCGTTGATCAACCAACCGCCCTCGGTGGGCACCGCCGAGGTGACCACTCCGGCGACGTCGGAGCCGAAGTCGGGCTCGGTGACCGCCACCGCCCCCATGACCTCGGCGCTGGCCAGCCGCGGGAGCCAGTACTGCTTCTGAGCTTCGGTTCCGCCGTGGACGATGGCCCGGGTCAGGATCTCGGGTCGGGTGATCAGCGACCCGCCGGCCCCCAGCGATCCCCATGAGAGCTCCTCGGTGGCCACCACCATGCCCATGTAGTCGCGCCTCTCCGCCGGTGGCGAAGCCGCCGTAGTCCTCCGGGACGGACATGCCGAAGCCGCCCATCTCGGCCATGCCGGAGATGATCTCCTCGGGGATGTCGGTGTTCGCCCGGTGGATGTGCTCGGCCCGGGGTCGGATCTGATCCGCGGCGAACCGGTGAAAGGTCTCCCGGAGCAGCTCGAAGTCGGCGTCGAGGTGTCGGGGACCCTCCTGCTCGGCCAGCGAGCTCAGGAACTCGGGGCCCCTGAAGGTGCTCACGAACGTCCTCGACCGGGGCCATCCAGTCGGCGGCCACGCCCCACTCGCGGCTCCGGCCGATGATGCGGGTGGCCAGGTCGGCCACGGCGTCGGCGACGAAGGCACAGGCGATCCGGGCCTCGGTGTCGCCGTGGGCCCCGTAGGTCAGCACGGCCTCGGCCGTCCGCACGGCGGCGGCGGCGTGGGCGATGTCGTAGGCCAGGACCTGTGCGGCGTCGGGCCCACCCGCCTCGACGAGGGCGGCGACTCCGGCGTCGACCACCGACTGGGCCTTGGCCACGGCGGCCGCGGCAGCGGGTAGGTCCGGTGTGGCGAGGTTCTCAGTGGTCACCGCTCAAGGCTACCGAAGGTCGGTACGGCTCGGATCTGCCCGATCCGTGGTCCGACGGACCGGGCCCGACGCACGCTCCAGCGGGCCGGGCCTCACGGGGCCTGGGCGACCACGGTGACCAACGGGGGCAGGACGACGGCGTCGTCGCCCGGGTCGACCTCGGTGAGGAGCTCGAGGTAGTCCGCCACCGGTCCGGGACCGGATGCGGCGGGAGCCTCGGCCCACGCGTCGACGATCTGCAGCCCGGCTTGGCGGACCAGCGACGGGAGCAGCGCGCCGACGTCGGGGTGCCGGGCCGAGGGCATCGAGAACGGTGCGCCGTTGATCCTCCCCGCCGAGGTGATCGGCTCCTGGGCCACCACCCAGCCGCCCGGCCGGACCGCACCGGCCATCCGGGCCAACACGACTGCGGGGTCGACCACATGGAGCAGCAGGAAGCGACAGAAGGCCAGGTCGACCGGTTCGGGCAGGCGGAGGTCCTCGCCGGCCTGGGTGATGGCCAGCACCTGGCTGTGGGCCGCGGCGGCCGCCGCCACCTCGTCGCGCGCCGTCGGGTCGCTGTCGACGGCGTAGACCCTGCCGTCCCGGCCCACGATCTCGGCCAGCGCCACGGTGACGTCACCGCCGCCGGCACCCACGTCCACGCAGGTCCACCCGGGCCCGATCCCCAGCCGCTCGAGCGCGGTGGCCAGCGGGTCGCCGGTACACGTCGTCTCGCAGGCCCCGCAGCTCCATGCCGTCACGTTACCGGCAGGGGCGGTGAGGGCTCGGTGGACCCCGCCCGACCTTCCCCGGCGCCCGGTCCTGGATCGGCCGGGGCATGGACCGGGTGTTCCGCGACTCCGATCTTGGGCCCCCGGGAAGCCGGTAACCTCAGTGGTTGTGAGAGTGACCATGATGTTGTGCGACGCGGCCCAGGTATCTGACGGCAAGCTGTACGTGCTGGGCGGCGGGTGGTCGATGACGGGTCCCGACCCGGTGCCCTCGGCCATCGCACTCAAGATCGACGTCGGCTGGCATGAAGCCGAGTCGGCCCATCATTGGGAGCTGTTCCTGGAGGATGCCGACGGACGCCCCGTCCTGGTCGAGACCCCCGAAGGCGAGCACCCCGTCGAGGTCCGGGGAGAGTTCACCGTCGGGCGGCCACCGGGGATCCCCGAGGGCTCGCCGATCGACGTGGCCCTGGCGGTCAATCTGGGTCCACTGCCGCTGGTGCCGGGCACCCGGTACAACTGGCGCATGGCCATCGACGGTGAGTCGCAGACAGACTGGGTCCTCGGGTTCACCACGCGTCCGACGCTCGTCCGGGACTGAATCCATGACTGTCTACGACCGCCCGTTCGGTCGCTACTTCGAGGAGTTCGAGCCGGGCGACATCTACCGTCACTGGCCGGGCAAGACCATCACCGAGGCGGATGATCATCTCTTCTGCATGATCACCATGAACCACCACCCGCTGCACACCAACGTCTGGTACGCCGAGCACGAGACGGTGCAGGGCAAGAACGTGGTGGTCGGCAACCTGGTTTACTCACTCGTCCTCGGGATGAGCGTTCCCGACGTGAGCGGCATGGCCATCGCCAACCTCGAGGTGGAGTCCCTCATCCACCGGGCGCCGACCTTCCACGGCGACACCATCTACGCGGAGACCAAGGTGATCGACAAGGTCGAGTCGAAGTCCCGCGACGATCGCGGCGTGGTGACCGTCGAGTCCAAGGGGTTCAACCAACGCGGTGAGGAGGTGTGCTTCTTCCGCCGCAAGGTCATGGTGTGGAAGCGCGCCGGTGCGCCACCACGTCGGCGTCCCTACGAGGATGCCGGCTGGAGTTGAGCATCCGGTCGCGGCGGACGGTCCTCTCCTCGCAGGGTCGGCCGTGACGGCTGCTGCCCCGGGCCTTTCATCGCCTCCAAGGGGCTCGGCCGGCCCCGCCCCGCTCTGCCGCGACGCCGCACAGGTACGCGCCCTCGGGTTGGCGGTCGAGCAGTGGGGCACCGAGCTCGGCTCCGGCTCGCGTCGACCCGAGCTCCCCTGGCGATCGACCCGTGACCCGTGGTCCGTCCTGGTCAGCGAAGTGATGGCCCAGCAGACCCAGGTGGCCCGGGTGGTCCCGGCCTACCAGCGGTTCCTCGTGGCGTTCCCCACTCCGGCCGCCTGTGCGGCGGCGCCGCTGGCCGCGATCCTCCGGGCCTGGGCCGGACTCGGCTACAACCGCCGGGCCCAACATCTGCACCGTGCCGCCATCGTCGTGGTCGACCGGCACGGCGGACAGGTGCCCGGGACACTCGACGCCCTGCTCGGCCTGCCCGGCGTCGGCCCGTACACCGCCCGGGCCGTGTTGGCCTTCGCCTTCGGCGCCGATGTCGGGGTGGTGGACACCAACGCCGGCCGGGTGCTGTCCCGGGCGGTCGCCGGGCGCTCGGTGACCACGGCGGAGGCGCAACGGCTGGTCGATGCCATGGTGCCTGATGGTCGGGGCTGGTCCTTCGGCCAGGCCCTGCTCGACCTCGGCGCCGTCGGTCTGCGTGGCCGGCGAGCCACGCTGCCAGCTCTGCCCGGTCCGCCCTCGATGCCGGTGGTCGGCCACCGGGCGCCCCGACCCCGACCCGGCCCACGGCTCGGCGGGAGTGTCGACGGTCCAGAGCGCGTTCGCCGGATCCGATCGCCAGGGTCGAGGTCGGCTGGTGGCGGCGTTGCGGCACGGGGACCTGTCCCCGGACCAGATCCCGTCGGCCATGGGATGGCCCGATGACCTGTCCCGGGCGGCCCGGGTCCTCGACGGGTTGCTACGCGACGGGTTGGTCGTCCGTGACGCCGGCGGAGTCGTCCGGCTCCCCTGATCCTCTCCGCACCGGAGACCCGGCGTCCCTCGACCGGCGACCTCCGCCGGTCCGCCGATCAAGGGGAGTAGTTGTCCGCCTGCTGCTGGAGGTCGTTCACCAGGTTGCCGAGGGCGATGTTGACGTCGACCAGGTGAAGCCCCCAGGTCGGCCCGAGGGTCTCCTTGACCAGCGGTCGGGTGTCCTCGGGTCTGGCGATGCTGTCCACCTGCAGCCACGTCGCTCCTCCCTGGCTCTTGCACTGGGCCTCGTAGAGCCCCGGGAAGGTGACCCAAGGGGTGCTCAGCTTGATCCCGCCGGCCCCGGCGCTTCGGGCGGGGACGGTGGCGCCGGTGAACGACGTGGTGGGGAAGTAGGGCGACAGCGGGCCGGCGGCCGGGAGCGAGGCCGGGCCGGTCGTGGCCGTGGTCGCCCCCGGGGTGGTCGTGGACGAGGGGCGCGACTTGGCTCTGCGTTTGCCCTTCGACGGTGCGGTGGTCGTCGGCGCAGTGGTCCGTGGTCGTGGTGGTCGTGGCCTGGCCGAACCGGGTCGTGGACGGGGCGGTGGCGGGGGGCAGCCCGAGGATCGAGCCGGTGCCGGCCACGGGATTGACGCACACCACCTGTTCGCCGGGCTTGACCGTCTGTCCGCTCAGCGCATTGAGCGGTGAGGACACCCGGCCGAAGAGCGAGTTCGCCGGGGGAACCTGGTCGAAGCTCGAGTAGGCGATGACACAGCCGGGGACGGTCACGTTGGTGCACGCCGGGATGTGGGCGAACGTGCCGCCGACGGTCTGCCCGATCGGCACGGTGACGTTTCCACCCAGCAGGATGGCCGACACCAGGCGGGAGCGCACCAACGGGTTGGAGTCGACCTGGGTCTGCAGCAGCTTGATGAGCATGGTCGCGCCCTGCGAATGCCCGATGAAGGCGACCCCTCGACCATCGTTGTAGTGGGCGAGGTAGTACTTCCAGGCGCTCAGGACGTCCCCGTAGGCGATGTCGATGTCAGCTCCGGTGATTGCGGCCTTGCCGGCGATGGCCGCCACCGTGAGTTGCCGATAGACCGGGGCGTAGACGTTGCACACCTGCGAGAAGCGGGCGGCCTGAGCCACGGCCACCGCGGTCTCCTCGGGGTCGATGGTGAGGTTGGCGTTGGCCGTGGTCTGGGTGCTCACCGTCGGGTACACGTAGAAACAGTCGATCGCCGGGCGGCGAGGGGTCCTCGCGTGCTGGATCCGGGTCGTGCCCCGACCGGTCACGACGGTGGCGGTCAGGTTGCTCGCACACGGGTCGTCGGCCATCCCGGGTCGGCACAGCCAGGTGATCGGCGATGGGGGCGCGGTGGTCGCGGTGTCGGGGTCGTCGTGGTGTCGATACTCGGAGGTGGCGGGCCGCCGCCCTGGGGCGCAGTCGCGGTCGGGGTGGGGGAGGAGCATGCGGCGAGCACTCCCCCGAGCAGCAGGATGCCCGCGGTGGCCGCCAATCCCGTGCGCCGTGGTGGCCCTCCCGTACGCCACAGTGGCCGAGGGGACGGTGGGTGGGACATCTACGCGGTCACGAAGGCCACGATGTGATCGTTGACCTCGTCGGGACGCTCGACGTGCAGGAAATGACCGGTCCCTTCGACCACCACCATCTTGGACCCCGGGGCCAGAAAGTCGACCACCGGTCCGATGGTGTCGATGCCCATGCAGCCGTCGTCGGCGCCGTGGAGGTAGAGGGTCGGCTGGGGGGCCATCGTCGCACTGGCCGCCTGCGCCGCGGCGGCCCGTTCGTCGCCGGGAGGCCCGGCGAACATCGAGCGGTAGTACCCGATGGCGGCGGCCAAGCTCTCGGGGGAGGCCAGGGCCTTCTTCACCTGGCCAGCATCCCACGACCCGTCGAATCCCGGGGACCAGGCCTCCCACAGTCGGTCGATGAAGGCGAGGTCGTCCAACGACACGGCGTATTCGGCCAACGGCGTCTGGAAGAAGAACACGTACCAGCTCCGGCGGAGCTGGTCGAAGGTGAAGAATCCGTCGGCCATCGAGGCCTGGGGGGCGACCGCGGCGGCGACCATCCTCCGCCAGCGCCCGGGCTCGAAGGCGGCGGCGCCGTAGGTGGCAAAGGCGCCCCAGTCGTGGCCGATGAGCACCGCGTCCTCGGTCCCACCCAGGGCGGCGTGGAGCTCGCAGGCGTCGACGGCCAGGGTCCCCGTGTCGTAGCGGCCGTCGGCCGGGACCGAGGAGGGCGAGTACCCCCTCATGAACGGGGCGACGGCGTGAAACCCGGCATCGGCCAGGCGGGGCAGGAGATAGCGCCAGGTATGGGCGGTGTCGGGGAAGCCGTGCAGGCACAGGGCCAGAGGGCCGTCGCTCGGTCCGTCCTCGAGGTAGGCGAAGTCGACGCCATTGGCCGTGATGTGGTGCTCGTTCATGGTGCGGAGGGTAGCCGGGGGGCCCGGCGATCGCCGGACTAGCCTGCCTCTTCGGTGAGAATCTCCTATTTCGGAGTCCGGGGCTCGTGCCCGTGCTCCTCCGACCGCTACCGCCGCTACGGGGGCAACACGTCCTGCGTGCTGGTGGAAGTGGACGGGGAGCCACCCCTGATCCTCGATCTGGGGACCGGCCTGCGCGCGCTGGGCGACCACCTCCAGGCCTCCCTCAAGGCGTCGGGGCTACCGCTGCGGGCGACCGCCCTGCTGACCCATCTGCACTACGACCACGTGCTCGGGCTGCCGTTCTTCTCGCCCATGCGCGACCCGGGCGCCCTGCTCGACGTGTACGGGCCCTCGCAGGAAGGCACCTCGCTGGGGGAGGTCCTGGCCGCCATGGTGAAGCCCCCGTTCTTTCCGGTCCACATGGCGGACTTCCGAGGTGAGCTCCGCTTCCACGACCTCGACGGCTCGAGCAGCCTGTCGGTGGGGTCGATCCAGGTCAAGGTGTGCCCGATTCTCCATATCGGCCACACCCTCGGATTCCGGATCGAGGCCGACGGGCGCACCCTGGTCTACATCTCGGATCATCAGGCCCCGGTAGACCGGCGGACCGTCGACCGGGAGGTCCTCGAGCTCTGTGAGGGCGCCGATCTGCTCATCCACGATGCCCAGTACACCGACGAGGAGTTCGTGACGCTCTCCGACTGGGGGCATTCGACGGCGGCCTACGCGGTCCTGCTGGCCCGGGAGTCGGGGGCCCAGCGGCTGAGCCTGTTCCATCACGACCCGGCCCACAGCGACAAGGACATCGACCGGATCCTGAGCCACGCTCGCCACATCGCCCCCCGACAGTCCGGCCTCGACGTCACCGCGGCGAGCGAGGGCACGTCGGTGGATCTGGGGACCTCGCGGTCATGACCTTCGACGTCACCCGGTTCAAGGACGCCATGAGCCGGTTCACCACCGGGGTCACCATCGTGGCGGGCATCGAGGACGGCCAGCCGGTGGGATTCACCTGCCAGAGCTTCGTCTCCCTGTCCATCGATCCCCCGTTCATCGCGCTGGCCCCGGCCCGGACCTCGACCAGCTGGCCACGGATCGCCCGGGCCGGAACCTTCTGCGTCAACGTCCTCGCCGATGCGCAGGAGGAGTTGTGCCGGGGCTTTGCCGTGTCCGGCGGCGACAAGTTCGAAGGGGTCGCCTGGCACCCCAGCGCCGATCACCGGCGCCCCGATCATCGAGGGCAGCCTGGCCTGGGTCGACTGTGCCGTCGAGCTCGTCCATGATGCCGGCGACCACGAGTTGATCATCGGCAAGGTGCTCGATCTGGACCTGGCCGAGGGGGGGTCCCCACTGCTGTTCTTCGATCGGAAGTTCGCTACGGTGGCGAAGCGTCCGGACCAGGGGGAAGAGGAGTAGGCCGTGCCAGACATCAAGGAATCCGAGGTCATCGCCGACGTCATCGTGGTGGAGCCGAACGCCCACGGTGACGAGCGCGGCCGCTTCGTCGAGACCTACCGGCGGAGCTGGTTCCCGTTGGGGCGCGAGATGACCCAGGCCAATCGCTCGGAGAAGCAGGCCGGTGCCATCGTCGGCCTGCACTACCACCTGCACCAGGCCGACTACTGGTACGTGCTGCGGGGGACGGCCCGAGTGGTCCTCCACGACCTGCGGCAGGGCTCCCCGACCGACGGCGCCACCCTCACCCTCGACCTCGACGGTGACCACGACCGGGGCCTGTTCATCCCTCCGGGCGTGGCGCACGGGTTCGCGTCGCTGACCGACCTCACCTTGTGGTACCTGGTGGACGGGTACTACAACCCGAAGGACGAGCTGGGGGTGGCCTGGGACGATCCGGCCATCGGGGCGGACTGGGGGCTGAGCGATCCGGTGCTCTCGGAGCGGGACCGGGCCAATCCGTTGCGATCCGAGATCCACCCCGGCGTGCAGCCCCACGCCGGGCTGCGGACCTGATCGACCCGACTCCGGCGGCTGCGTCCATGAGCTCTCCCACGCCAGGTGCTCCGCCGACCGGGCGCGGCAATCGATTCGGACCACCAACGGGGATCGCTCGGTTCGCCGAACACCGGCGTCCTGGTCACCGGGGGCGGATCGGGCATCGGTCGCGAGACGGCGCTGGCCCTGGCCGAAGTGGGCCGACCGGTGGCGGTGTGGGATCTGAATCCGGAAGGCGCCGAGGAGACGGCCACGCTCTGCCGCCAGCGCTTCGGCGTCACCGCCGACTGGTCGGTGATCGACGTGGCGGACACCGCGGCGGTGGAGGCCGGGGTGCCCCGGGCCGCCGCGGCACTCGGGACGCTCGGGGGCTTCGTGCATGCCGCCGGGATCGGCGGGGCGATGTCGGTCGACTTCATCGACGACGAGCTCTGGGGACGCACGCTGGATGTCAACCTCCGGGCCGCGGTGATGATCTCGCGGATGCTGCTCGTCCCGTTCCGCCTGGCCGGGCCAGGCTCGGCCGTCGTGCTCATCTCTTCGGTCGAGGGCCTGTTCGGCAGCGCCATGCTCACCGCCTACTGCGCGTCGAAGGCCGGGGTGCTCGGAGTGATGCGGTCGATCGCCCACCGGTTCGCCACCGAGGGCTTTCGGGTGAATGCGGTGTGCCCGGGGGCCGTCTCCACGCCCATGCTGGCCCCGGCCTTCGAGCTGCCCGGCTTCCGGGAGCAGCTCGAGGGCCGGACGCCGTTGGGGCGGATCTCCACGCCGGACGAGATCGCCCGGCCTATCCGGTTCCTCCTGTCCGATGAGGCCTCGTTCATCACCGGGGCCCACCTCACCATCGACGGGGGCTTGACCGCGGTCACGGCCGTCTGAGGCCCGGACCCTGATCAGCCCCCTGGTCGCCACGACCCGGTTCTGGTCGTCGGTCGACCCCCGGGGTGGGAGGCGCCGGACCCCTCGGGCGGCGGCAAATCCGACCTCGCTGCCCGATGAGCCCGTGCTTCGGGTTGAATAGTCGGAATGTGGATCGTCCTGGGTGTCGTGGTGCTGGTGCGTGGTGGCCGTCGTGGCCATCGTGGCCATGCGCCGCCCTCGGGCTGACGACCTGCACTCGGTCCAGAGCTACCACTCGGCCCTCGGCACCCTGGAGACGTTCGCCGACCGCATGGGCCAATCGCCCCCGGAGGTCGTCGCCCAGGCGGATCGGTCCGGTGACGGGCACGTACGGCCCCGGTTCTACAGCCGGGCCACCGCGGACGCCCCGGCCGACCCCGCCGCCCCGGATGGGTCACCGGTCGATCCCGGTGAGGACGATCGAGCCGGTGGTCGGGCCAGCGCCCCGCATTCCGGGATGCCTCCGTCGATCCCGCCGGTTCCGGTCCGCGGCAATGCCGATCTCCCCGATCCGGGGGCACCGCTGAGGTTCGATGACGCCCCGCCCGTCGATCACCCGCGTCGGGATGCGGGGCTGCCCGCCCCGGGTCTCCGTATGGATCGGGCCCAACGCCACGCCCTCGACTCGATGAACCATCGGCCCCGCCGGATCACCACGGTCATGATCGTGGTCGCCGCCCTGGTGCTCTTCGGGGTGCTGGCCTACGTGGGCAGCCGACGCACGGGATCGACGAATCACGGCCATGCCGTCGCCACCGCCACCACGGCGGGCCGGTCGACCACCTCCCACCCTCCGGCCAAGAACCACAGAGGTGGGGGGGCGACCAAGCACGAGCACAAGGTGTCCACGACCACCACGACGCTTCCCAAGCAGATCGTGGCCCTGACGTCGACGCCCACGTCGGCGACCTATCCGGTGGGGGAGTCGACCTACAAGGTGACCCTGGCCACGTCCGGTCCGTGTTGGGTGCAGGCGATCACGGTGGAGACCGGCTCGACGCTCTGGGAGGGGACGCTGCAGGCCGGGCAGGTCCAGGTCATCCCGGCCAGCGGCCCGGTGACCGTGGAACTGGGGGCGCCGGCGGCGACGCTCAAGATCGACAACATCCCGGTGGTGCTACCGGTGCCGTTGCACACGCCCTTCGTGGCCCGGTTCCAGCCGTCGACCCCGACCCCCGACGGGCTCCGCCAACACGACCACGACCGTGCCTTCGATCACCTCGAACGGGTCGACGTCGCCGACCACCACTGCCAGCGGGCCGGGAGTCTGAGCGGGCGGCGACCGGGCGGCGTACGGGGCGGGGGCCGGGGCCACCTCGGTCATCCCCAGGGCGTCGAGGATGAAGGCGTAGACGAACGCCTCGTCCTTCCAGGCGTCGTAGCGGCCCGACGGCCCACCGTGGCCGGCACCGAGCTCGGTCTTCAGGAGCACCCGGTTGTCCGGATTGGCGGCCCGGAGCTTGGCCACCCACTTGGCCGGCTCCCAGAATCCCACCCGGGGGTCGGAGAGCCCCCCGGTGGCCAGGATGTCCGGATACCGCACCGCCCGGCCCTGTGCGTCGACCGAGCGGACGTTGTCGTAGGGCGAGTAGGACTTCATGACCGCGTAGATCTCCGGGTCCTCCACCGGATTGCCCCACTCCTCCCACTCGAGCACGGTGAGCGGCAGGGTCTCGTCCAGGATCGTGGTGAGGCAGTCGACAAAGGGGACCTCGGCCACGATGGCCCTGAACAGCTCGGGGGCCAGGTTCGCCACCGCGCCCATCAACAGGCCGCCGGCGCTGCCCCCCCGGGCCACCAGCCGGTCGGGTGAGGTCCACCCCTCGGCGATCAGGCTGCGGGCGCAGGCGATGAAGTCGGTGAACGAGTTGGGCTTGGCCGCCAGCTTTCCCTCCTCGTACCAGGTGCGGCCCAGCTCGCCACCGCCCCGGACGTGGGCGATGGCGAAGATGAAGCCACGGTCGAGCAGGCTCAGCCGGAGCGACGAGAACGTGGGATCCATCGATACCTCGTACGACCCGTAGCCGTAGAGGAGGCAGGGTGCGCCACGGCCGGCTTCCGGGACCCCCGAGCCCGGTCGGCCGTCCGGGGGGCGGAGGGGATCGACCAGGTCCGGACGGTAGACGAGCGAGATCGGGACCTCGGTGCCGTCGGCCGCCTCGGCCCAACGCCGCTCGGTGCGATACCGGGCCGGATCGAAGTCGCCCAGCACGGGCTGGCGCTTGAGCAGGACGGACTCGCCGGTCACCAGGTCCCGGTCGAAGACCGAACGTGGGGTGGTCAGCGACGTGTAGTCGTAGCGCAGGACGGTCGAGTCGTACTCCGGGTTGGCGCCGCCCCACACGGTCGACGGGGATTCGGGCTGGTCCACGGAGTGGGAGGTGCCGGTGGCGGCGTCGATGGCCCGGATCCGGGTCTGTCCCTCGGCCCGTTCGTAGACCACCAGGTGCGCGGCGAAGGGATCGACGTTGTCGAGCCTGACCCCGGCCCTCGCCGGGATCACTTCGCTCCAGTGGGCCCGGTCCGGCGTGGCATCGGGGGCTTCCATCAGCCGGAAGTCCTCGGCCCCGTCGTTGGTCACGATGAGGAACCGGCTGGTCCGTCCCTGCCCGGGGTCGCCCCGGTCGTGATCGACGTTGTACTCGACGCCCTGGCGACGGGGCTCGATGACCGAGAATTGACCCAGGGGGTCGTCGGCGGGCAGGGCCCGGGTCTCGGACGTCACCTTCGATTCGAGCACGCACAGGATGTAGCTGTCGTCCTTGGTCCGACCGACCCCCAGGTAGAACCGGTCGTCGGGCTCCTCGTAGACCAGCACGTCGGTGTCCGGGTCGTTCCCCACCCGATGGCGCCACAGCTGGTAGGGGCGCATGGCCTCGTCGACCCGCACGAAGAAGACGGTCAGGTTGTCGTTGGCCCAGGCCGAGCCGTAGGAGGTGTCCTCCAGGACCTCCGGCGACTCGGAGCCCGAGGACAGGTCGACGAAGCGCATGGTGAACCGCTCGCCCCCGCTGGTGTCGGTGGAGTAGAGCAGGCGGTTGTGATCGGGACTGATCTCGAGGTTCCCGACGGCGAAGTACTCATGGCCCTCGGCCAGCAGGTTCTCGTCCAACAGGACCTGCTCGTCGACTCCGTCGACTCCGTCCACCGGCCGCCGGCAGTGGATGGCGTAGCTGCTGCCTTCGACGGTCCGGCTGTAGTAGAGCCACGGACCCTTGCGGACCGGGACCGACAGGTCGGTCTCCTCGATGCGGGCCACGATCTCGTCGAACAGGTCCGAACGCAGGCCGGCGTTCGGCTCCATCTCCGCCTCGGTATAGGCGTTTTCTGCCTCGAGATGGGCGATGACCTGGGGATCGTCCTTGTCCCGCAGCCAGTACCAGTCGTCGATGCGGATATCGCCATGGGCCACGAGCTCGACGGGGCGTCGCTCGGGGACGGACGAGGGGTCCGTGGGGGTGCTCGGGGGTTGCTCCGGGTGCCATACGACCAGGATGGCACGACTTTCCGGATCCGACGCCTCCCCACCGCACTGGTGGCCGGTCAGGGTTGTTACTATCTGTGTAGGAGAAATCAGTCGTCCGACCGGACGGCCTCTTGGGAGCCCCTATGACCGCCACCGACCTTGACCTCGGAAAATACAAGCTTGGCTGGTCCGACGAAGAGGACTACGTGTTCAAGCCCAAGAAGGGCCTGAACGAGTCGATCGTCCGCGAGATGTCCGCGATGAAGAAGGAACCCGAATGGATGCGCGACTTCAGGTTGCGGGCCCTCCAGCGGTTCGAGAAGCGTCCGATGGCCGAATGGTTCGCCGTCAACATGCCCGACCTCGATTTCGACGACATCTTCTACTACATCAAGCCGACATCCGGTCAGGTCGAGGACTGGAACGACCTGCCTGACGCCATCAAGAACACCTACGAGAAGCTCGGCATCCCCGAGGCGGAGCGGAAGTACCTGGCCGGGGTCACCGCCCAGTACGAGTCCGAGGTGGTGTTCCACCGCAATCGTGAGGATCTCGAGGCCCTGGGGATCATCTTCTGCGACATGGACACCGCGGTACGCGAGTACCCCGACCTGGTGCGCAAGTACTTCGGCACCATCATCCCCCCCAACGACAACAAGTTCGCCGCCCTCAACTCGGCGGTCTGGTCCGGGGGGTCGTTCATCTACGTCCCTCCGAATGTCATCGTGGACCAGCCCCTGCAGGCCTACTTCCGTATCAACGCCGAGAACATGGGCCAGTTCGAACGGACCCTGATCATCGCCGATGTCGGCTCCCAGGTGCACTACATCGAGGGTTGCTCCGCCCCGGTGTACACCACCGACTCCCTGCACTCGGCCGTGGTCGAGCTGGTGGCGCTGGAAGGGTCCCGGATCACCTACACGACCATCCAGAACTGGTCCAACAACGTCTACAACCTGGTGACCAAGCGGGCCCGGGCCGAAGCCGAGGCCCACGTGGAGTGGATCGACGGGAACATCGGCTCCCGCCTCACCATGAAGTACCCCTCCGTCTACCTGATGGGCCCGAAGGCCTCGGGCGAGGTGCTCTCGGTGGCCTACGCCGGTGCCGGCCAGCATCAAGATGCCGGAGCGAAGATGGTCCACGCGGCACCGGAGACGACCTCGACCATCGTGTCCAAGTCGATCTCCAAGGACGCCGGCATCACCACCTACCGCGGTCTCGTCCACGTGGACGAGGGCGCCAAGCACGCCAAGAGCTTCGTGCGGTGCGATGCCCTGCTGCTGGACGACACCTCGGTGTCGGAGACCAAGCCGTACATGGAGGTGGCCGAGCGCGACGCTCGGATCGGTCACGAGGCCACCGTGTCCAAGGTGGGCGACGACCAGCTCTTCTACCTGATGAGCCGCGGCCTGTCCGAGACCCAGGCCATGGGGATGATCGTGAACGGGTTCATCGAGCCGATCACCCGCACCCTGCCCATGGAGTACGCCGTCGAGTGGAGCCGGTTGATCGAACTGCAGATGGAAGGGTCAGTGGGCTGACGGAGGCCCGCGGCCGACAGGGTCGATAGGATCAGGCTGATCCTGCGGTAGGCGCGCCGCGAGGAGCCGATCGGAAGGGCAGGATGTACTCATGCCGATGAGGGAAGAGTGCAAGCACTTTCAGAGCCGCACCTACGACTCGGGAGAGGTGGCCCGGTTCTGCATCCTGGACCTCGCCCCCGAAGCGCCCTGGAAGTGCCCCGATGACTGTCCCTCCTATGCCCCCCGCCTCGCCGACGTGGGCTGGTCGCACGGGTCACTGGTCGAGCCCAAGCTCGAGTCCATGCCCGACGTGCCGGGCGAGGAGGCGGCCAAGCTGCTCGACCAGGCGGAGGACATCATCAACGCCATCGGACCGGAAGTACTCGCCGATGTGCGCAAGGAGGATGAGCGTGAGGAACGAAAAGGGAACCGGTGGTGGCGCCGGAAGCGCTGAAGCGACGCTGACTCGCCGGTGACCCTGACCCACCGGGCGCCGCCGGCCTGACCGCCGGAGCGATCCAGGGCACTGCGGGCTGGCTACCTCCCGGTGAAGTTCCCGGGTCGCTTCTCCATGAAGGCGGTCATGGCCTCGGAGAGATCGTCGGAAGCGAGGAAGCCGGCATTCCAGGTGGCCACGAAGTCCAGACCGTCGTCCACCGGGCGACCTTCGCTGGCTACCAGTACCGCTTTGGTGCCTTGCACGGCGAGGGGGGAGTTTGCCGCGATCTCCACCGCCAACTTGGTGGCATCGGCGAACACCGCCCCGGAGTCCGCACTGACGTGATTGACCAGTCCGATCGACTCGGCCCGCTCGGCGCTGATGTCCTTCCCGGTGTACGCCAATTCGGCCACCTGACCCTTGCCGATGATGTGGGGGAGCCGTTGCAGGCTCCCGAGGTCGGCCACGATGGCCACCTTGGCCTCCCGCACCGAGAAGAGGGCATCTGCGCTGGCCAGTCGGATGTCGCAGGCGGCGATGAGGTCCACGCCGCCACCGATGCAGTACCCGTGGACGGCGGCGATGACCGGCAGCGGGCAGTCGGCGACCGCGTTGATCGAGGCCTGCAGGCGGAGGATCTCGTGACGGGCCGAACGGGCCCGAGCGGCCATGGAGACCGGGCCCTCGCCCCTGCCGCCTGACGACCCGGTGAGCCCGGACATGGCCACCAGATCGAGCCCGACGGAGAAGTGGGGCCCGCGGGCCGCCACCACCACCACCCGGATCTCGGGGTCGGACCCGATGGCGGCCATGGCCTCGGGGAGATCCGACCAGAAGGCCGGGCCCATGGCATTCCGCTTCTCCGGGCGGTCGAGCCACAGGGTGGCCACATGCCCGTCGGTCTCGATGGCGAGCACCTCGGAGGAGAAGGTGTCAATGGCTGTACCGGGAGACGGCGTCATAGCCAGAGCGTATGCCGCCGGGGCGGGGGTCCCCTCCCTCCCGCCGGCTCCGCCCGAGGTTGGCCCCCCGAGATGACCAGGTAGTATGGAGTTCGAGGCTCGTGATGCGGGCCTCGATGCGCGAGAGGTTCCTGCTCTGTCCACATTGTCCAATTTCACCCCTGAAACTGCTGCCGCCCTGGCTGGCCCGACCTGGCTGCAGAAGCGCCGTACGGCCGCCGCCGAAGCCTTCTCCTCGGCCCCGTTGCCCACGGAGAAGGACGAGGTGTGGCGCTACAGTCGCATCGACAATGTCGATCTCGATCGGTTCCGTCCGGCCGGGGCCGGGGCGGCGACGCTGTCCGACGACCCGGGCCGGTCCACCTCGGACCGGATCCACTCCCTGATCTCGAGCCTCGGCCCCCGCTCCGGGTTGATGGTCACCATCAACGGCGTGCTGGCCACGGTGGCCTCGTCGCTCGATGACGGGCTCCTGGCCATGGGGCGGGTGACCGAGCACGACGGCGTGCAGGGCCTGCTCGGATCGGTCGCTCGGGACCCCCGCGACTTCGTGCTGCTCAACGACGCGTTCAGCTTCGATCCACTCATCGTGGACATCGGGTCGGGAGCCACCATCGAGGATCCGATCGTCGTCCTGCATGTGGTCAGCGGCATGGGCGGGCTGGCGGTGTTCCCCCGAACGGTCATCCGGGGCGGCCCGGCGTCGAACGCCGGTGTCATCGAGATCGTGGTCGACGTGGACGCCGGTCTGCTGGCCGATCTCCCCCCACTGCTCTCCGCTTCGCCCATCGGCCCATCGACCGAGCGGCCCGCTCGACTCGTGGTGCCCGTCTCGGAGCTGGCGGTGGGTGACGACGCCACCCTGGCCTACGTGAGCGTCCAGGCCCTGGGTGCGGACACCTGGCAGCTTGCGTCCCAGGCCAGCACCATCGGGGCCCACGCCACGCTGCACAGTTTCGCGGTGGCCCTGGGTGGAAGCTACGCCCGGCTCCGGACCGACTCCGCCCTCCAGGGGGAGGGGGGCACGAGCATGCTCCGGGCCGCCTTCATCGGACGGGACGACCAGATGCTCGATTTCCGCACCCTGCAGGATCACCTGGCCCCGCGCACGACCAGCGACCTGCTGTTCATGGGCGCGGTGGCCGACCACTCCCACTCGGTCTACAGCGGTCTCATCCGGGTGCGACGGGGCGCGGTGAAGTCCGACGCCATGCAGACCAATCACAACCTGGTGCTGGACGAGGGCGCCCACGCCGATTCCGTTCCCAACCTCGACATCGAGGAGAACGACGTCAAGTGCAGCCACGGTTCGACCGTCGGACCGGTGGACGAGGATCAGCAGTACTACCTCGAATCCAGGGGGGTGGAGCCGGACGTGGCGGAACGGTTGATCGTCGCCGGGTTCTTCGAGGCCATCGCCGACCAGGTGCCCATCGCCGGCACCCGGTCCATGATCGGTCGGGCCCTCGCCGACCGCACGGGAGTGCATGGTGCCTGACGTAGTGGAACGAGACACGGGCGCGTCGAAGACGGTTCGCCTCTGTGGACGCGACGACCTCGCCTCCGGCGAGGCCCGCCGGTTCGACGTCGCCGGCCTGCGGGTGGCCCTGGTCCGTATCGAGGACGACTTCTACGCGATCGGTGACCGCTGCAGTCACGAGGACTTCTCGCTGGCCGACGGCGAGGTCTGGCCCGGCGAGTGCGAGATCGAGTGCGCCAAGCACGGGTCGACCTTCGATCTCCGCACCGGGGAGCCGTGCTCCCTGCCGGCCACCCGCCCGGTGCCGGTGTACGAGGTCGCATGTGTCGGTGACGATGTCGTGCTGGTGCTGCCATGAGTACGGGCGAGTTGTGCATCGAGGGTCTCCGGGCCGGCGTGCCGGGCCGTGAGATCCTCCGCGGCGTCTCCCTCACCGTGCGCAGCGGTGAGGTGCATGCCGTGATGGGCCCGAACGGATCGGGCAAGAGCACGTTGGCGCACGTCCTGATGGGACGGCCCGGCTATGAGGTCCTGGACGGGTCGGTGACACTCGACGGGATCGATCTCCTCGCCCTGCCGACCTGGCAGCGGGCCCGCGCCGGGCTCTTCCTGGCCATGCAGCACCCCATCGAAGTGCCGGGCGTCTCGTTGGTGAAGTCGCTGACCGAGGCCCGTCCGCTGGTTCCGGCCGATGAGGTCGGTGCCGCGGGGCCCGGATATCGCCGCCCGACTGCACGCCGAGGCCGGTCGGATCGGCTTCGACGAGCGATTCCTGGACCGCCCCCTCAACGTCGACCTCTCCGGCGGTGAGCGCAAGCGCAACGAGACCCTGCAGTTGGGGGTGCTCCGTCCCCGATTCGCCGTGCTGGACGAGATCGACTCCGGGCTGGACGTCGATGCCCTGGCCGCGGTGGGCAAGCGGGTGGAGGAGGCGACGGCCGAATGGGACCTCGGGGTCCTGGCCATCACCCACTTCCGCCGGCTGCTCGACGTGCTCCGCCCCGATGTCGTCCACGTGCTGTCGGAGGGGCGGGTCGTGGCCACCGGAGACCGCGGGTCTGGCCGAGATCGTCGACCGGACGGGCTACGCCGCCTACAGCTGAGCCTCCGACGTCTGACCGTCTGCAGCCGGAGACCAGTGCCACACCCGCTCGGTCGACCCACCGCGGCCCGTCCCACCAGGCGACTCCCGGCGCGGGTGCGCCATGGCCTCTGGTGCTGATTGGTAGATTCCCTGCATGGCTCGCCGAGATCGCCGACGGGGTGGCGCCCACAGCGCCTCCCGCCGGTCCGGCGGACCCGCCACCCCTCCGCCGGAAGCCAGCGGCGACGCCGGTGCCACCGACCCCGCCGGCGGGCCGCCCGGCCCCGGCGCCCGGCCAGGGCGAAACCGGCCTCGGATCCTCCGATCACCCCGGCGGACCCGACGCCACCTCCGGCGGACGCCGGGCGGCCCGGCGGACGCCGTAACCCCGCCAACGCCGGTCGCAGCACCACACCTAGGAGGCGGCGGGAGCCCCAACGCTTCGGATCTGCTGGCGGTCGACTCGGCGACAGTCGCCAGTGGGGCCACTCCGACCGGCCGAGGAGCCCGAGCCGGCCCGACCAACCGCCAAGGACGGTCGCTCCCGTCAGGGTGGCCGCCGGTCCCGTCGGGGGAGGAGAAAGGCCAAGCGGACCTGGTTCGACCGGGTCCTGCTGGCCGGGGTGGTGATCGTGGCCCTGGTGCTGGTGGCGGTCGGGGTCGGCTACGGGTACCTGCAGTTCCGGTTCAGTCAGGTGACCAAGGTGACGGTGAAGCACCTGAAGGTGGCCCCCCCCGGTCTCCCCTTCAACGTGCTGCTCATCGGGTCCGACAGCCGCGCCCACGTGCCCAGCCGACGAGGAGTCCCACTACGGCGACGAGGAGACGGCGGGCGGACAACGGAGCGACGTGGTCAAGATCGTCCACATCGTTCCGGCCACCGGAGCGGTGAGCGTGCTCTCGATCCCGCGTGACACCATGGTGTCGGTAGCCGGCGACACCAGCGAGATCGGCAAGTACAACCGGATCAACGCCACCTACAACACCGGGCCGGACCAGTTGGTCCAGACCATCGAAGCCGATTTCGGCATCCCGATCGAACACACCGTGCAGCTCAATTTCGAGGCGTTCGAGGGGGCGGTGGACGCCATCGGGGGCATCAACGTCAGCTTTCCCTATCCCGCCAAGGACACCAATACCGGGCTCAACATCACCCAAACCGGCTGCCAGCATCTCAACGGGGGCTACTCGCTGGCCCTCGCCCGCAGCCGTGACTACGAGTACCTGAAGGACGGCTACTGGCAGTACGACGGAACGGGTGACTACGGACGGATCCAGCGCCAGAACACCTTTTTGAAGGCACTGATCAACCAGGCGGAGACCAAGTACAACCCGCTCACCCTGAATGCCTTCATCGGCTCGGTCGTCCAGGGTGTGACCATCGACTCGACGTTCACGGTGAGCGACCTGATCTCGCTGGCCCGGCAGTTCCACACCTTCTCGTCGAACTCCCTGGCGCACCGCCACCCTCCCCACCTACTCCGAGAGCTCGTCGTTGTTCAGCTCGTTCGGCGCGGTGCTCTACGTGCAGCAGCCCCAGGCCAACCAGGTGATCACCCAGTTCCTCGGAGAGGCCCCCGAGACCCCGACCAGCCCGCCCCCCGGACCGGACGGCGTCGTTCCCACCACCACACTGCCGACGTCGTCTTCGACCGTCGCCACCGGCGGCTCCACCCCGGCCACCTCGAGCCCCTCGAGCACGACGACGACCATCCAGACCGATTTCGATCCGACCCCCTGCACTGAGCGGCGTCCCGTCGACCGGTCGTCGGTTGAAGGGAGACGTCAGCGGCGGGCGGGTCGGCGCATGCGGAATGGGTCGATGAGGTGTGGCGCCGGCTCGACGGCCGGGGCCGATTCAGGTTCCGGCGAGCGACTCGACCTCGTCGAGGCCCTGCGCCAAGGTGTTCCAACTCAGGGTGGCGCACTTGATGCGCACCGGGAACTTCACCACGCCCTGCAGGGCGGCGAGCTCGCCGAGCGCATCGATGTCGATGACCTCGGGCTCGCCGGCGTCGATATCGGCATCGGATCCGTCGTTGGTGCCGCTGCCGTCGGCCGAGGGCAGCGTGGACTCGTGGATGGACATCATCCCCTTGAAGGTCTGGATGAGGTCGCGGACCTCGGGCACGGGCTTCCCCTTGACCGCGGCCGACATCAGCGAGGCGGACGACTGGCTGATCGAGCATCCGGTACCGGCGATCTTGATGTCGGACACCATGCCGTCCGCCACCTCGAGGGTCACCACGATCTCGTCGCCGCACAACGGGTTGAACCCCTCGACCCGTTGTGCGGGTGGGGACTCCAACTCACCACGATTACGGGGTGAGCGGTAGTGGTCGAGGATGATCTCCCGGTAGAGGTCTTCGAGGCCGGGCATCAGCGTGCCTGCCCCGTCGTCGGGTGGCACGGGCCGGCCGTGGCGTTGGCACGCCCATGGATGGCCTCCGGCTGCCGGTCGGACCGCCCGGGGGTCGTCCCCGCGAGCCACTCCGGATGATCGATTCGCTTCACGGCCACAGAATACCGGTCGACGCTCATCCGAAGAACGCCCCGGCGGCAGCCAAGGCATCGGCGAGCCGGTCGACGTCCGACTCGTCGTTGTACAGGGCCAGGGACGCCCGAGCCGTGGCGTTGACGCCCAACCGCCGCATGAGCGGCTTGGCACAGTGATGCCCCGCCCTCACGCAGACGCCGTACTCGTCGAGGATCTGCGAGATGTCGTGGGGGTGCAGGTCCCGGAAGGCGAAGGACAGCACCCCGCCCCGAGCGGCGGCATCCTTCGGTCCGAAGATGTGGATGTCCTCGCCGAATCGCTCGGTCAGCGTGGCCATGGCGTAGGCGGTCAGGGCGATCTCGTGGGAGCGGACCGCCTCCATGCCCACGGCCCGCAGGTAGTCCACCGCGGCTCCCAACCCGATGGCCTCGGTGATCGGGGGAGTCCCGGCCTCGAAGCGCCACGGGACGTCGTTCGGGGTGAACCCCTCCTTGCGAACGTCCAGGATCATCTCTCCACCGCCGAGGAACGGAGGGAGTTCCGAAAGCAGTTCGTCCCGCCCCCACAGGACCCCGATGCCGGTGGGTCCGAGCATCTTGTGGGCGCTGAAGGCGAGGAAGTCGACGCCGAGCGACGTCACATCGGTCGGCAGGTGCGGAACCGACTGGGCCCCGTCGGCGACCACCACGGCACCGGCGGCATGAGCGGCTTCGGCGATGTCGGTGACCGCGTTGAGCGTCCCGAGCACGTTGGACATACAGGTGATCCCGAGCAGCTTGGCGCCGTCGAGCAACTCGTCGAGATCGCTCAGTACCAGAGCACCGTCGTCGTCGACCGGTATCCAGCGGATGCGCACGCCGCGCTCGGCCGCCAGCATCTGCCAGGGGACGATGTTGGCATGGTGCTCCATCTCGGTGAGGACGATGGTGTCGCCGGCGTGGAGGTGAGTGCGCCCCCAGGTGTGGGCCACCAGGTTGAGGGCCTCGGTGGCATTTTTGGCGAAGACGATCTCCCTCGACGGATTCGGCGCTCCGATGAAGCGACCGACGTTGCTGCGGGCCGCCTCGAACCGACGGGTGGCCTCTTCGGCGATGGCGTAGACGCCGCGGTGCACGTTGGCGTGAGTGGTTTCGTCGTACTCCCGCATGGCGTCGAGGACCTGGACCGGGCGCTGGGCCGACGCCGCCGAGTCCAGATAGGTGATGGGGTGCCCGTGCACCTCGCGGGCGAGGAGGGGGAAGTCCTTGCGGAGCGTCGCCACATCGAGCGTGGCGGTGTCGGTCATTTTCGCCATGCGTCGTACCCCTCGCTCTCCAGTTGTTTCGCCAGCTCGGGCCCGCCTTCGGCCACGATGACGCCGTCGACGATCAGATGGACCCGGTCGGCATCGAGTTCCTCGAGCATGCGCTGATAGTGGGAGATCACCAGCACCCCGAGGTCGGGCCGCGCCTGGCGGACAGTGTGCACGCCGCGGGCCACGGTACGGAGCGCATCGACGTCCAGCCCCGAGTCCGTCTCGTCCAGCACGGCCAGCTCAGGCTCCAGGATGGCCATCTGCAGGATCTCGTTCCGTTTCTTCTCACCGCCCGAGAAGCCGTCGTTCAGGTGGCGTTCCCCGAATGCCGGATCCATGCCCAACTTCTCCATCCACTCCATCATCATCAACCGCACCTCGAGCACGGACATGTCCATACCCCGACGGGCCGAGAGCGCCTGGCGGAGGAATTGGATGACGGGCACGCCGCCGATCGACTCCGGCTCCTGGAAGGCGAGGAACATGCCCGCCTTACCCCGGACATCGGTGGGCCACGAGGTGATGTCCTCGCCCTTGAAGCGGATCGAGCCGGAGGTGACCTCGTAAGCTGGGTTGCCCAGGAGCACGTTGGCCAGCGTCGACTTGCCCGATCCGTTCGGCCCCATGAGGGCGTGGACCCGGCCGGAGTCGACGGTGAGATTGACGCCCTTCAGGATCGGAGATCCCTCCACCGAGGCGTGGAGCTCTTCGATCTGGAGGAGCGGAGTAGGACGGTCCGGGACCGGGTCGGATTCGATGGGCACGACCCCAATCTTAGCTCTAATCCGTATTTTCTCCTACGAGAATAGGGAGAATACGAACCGGGGACGGGAGGCCGGGGTGAATTACTCATGTCACCAGGTCAGCCGGTACGGTTGGTGCATGGCCGACCCTTGGAACTTTGCCGGCCCCATCACCCGACTCGACTCGAGTTCAGGCGTCGTGACCCTGGTCGATGAGTCCACCTTCGCCATCAGCGGCAGCGCCGGGGACATCGTCCCGGGTGCGGCCCAGGGCCTCTTCGTTCGGGACACCCGGCTCCTCTCGAGGTTCGAGGTGCTGGTCAATGGGGCCATGACCGAACCCCTGACCGCGGTCACCGGCAATCCGTTCTCGGCCACCTTCGTCTCGCGCTGCCTGCCCGCTGCGGGCCGGGCGGACTCGACGTTGATGGTGTTCCGCTCCCGGCATGTGGGGCAGGGCATGCGGGAAGACCTGGTCATCCGCAACTTCGCCGACGAGCCCGCCCTATGCACCGTGGAGGTGTTCGTGGGGTCCGACTTCGCCGATCTCTTCGCCGTGAAGGAAGGGCGGGTGAGATCGGACGCGGGCGGGGGCGAGCTGTCGAGCACCGTCGCCCACGGGGCCTCGGACGACGCCGGCTCCGCCGACGAAGCCCCGGCCTCCGCCGACGAAGCCCAGGGTGCGGACCAGGCGGACGGTCGACCGGCCATCGTCACGTCCATGTACCGGCGGGGAACCGTGACCCGGGGTGTGGAGATCCGGTTCATCAACCCGGACCGCCTGAGTTCGGATCTGGCCTGTTTCGAGGTCATCGTGCCGGCGAGGGGCGTGTGGAGCACCTGCATCGAGGTGAGTCCCATGTTCGACGGAGCCGCCGTGGACCCCCGCTATCGATGCGGACAGCCCATCGACAGCGCCACTCCGACGGAGCGGCTGGCCACCTGGCGCCGACAGGTGCCACAGGTCGAAACCAGCCATCCGGGTCTGAAGGAGGTCATCGAGCGCAGTGCCGAGGACCTCGGAGCGTTGCGCATCTTCGATCCCGACTACCCCGAGCGGGTGGTGGTGGCCGCCGGCGCCCCCTGGTTCATGACGGTGTTCGGACGCGACTCACTGCTGACCGCCTGGATGGCGCTGCTGGTCGACCCGGATCTGGCCCGCGGCGTGCTCCAGACCCTGGCTCGGTTCCAGGGCAACGAGGTCGACCCCCGGCACGACGAGGAGCCCGGGCGGATTCTCCACGAGATGCGGTTCGGCGACGCCGCCTCCCTCTCCCTCGGCGGCGGGAGCATCTACTACGGCACGGCCGACGCCACCCCGTTGTTCGTGATGCTGCTCGGAGAGATGCGCCGATGGGGAGTGGCCCGCGAATTGGTCGACGAGCTGCTCCCGAACGCCGCTCGGGCCATCGACTGGATCGAGCAGTTCGGCGACGCCGACGGCGACGGTTACGTGGAGTACCAGAGGGCCACCGACCGGGGATTGGCCAATCAGGGTTGGAAGGACAGCTGGGACGGCATCCGCTACGGCGATGGCCGGGTCGCCGAAGCTCCGATCGCCCTCTGCGAGGTGCAGGCCTATACCTATGGTGCCTACCTGGCCAGCGCCCACTTCGCCTTCGAGGTCGGGGACACCGCCACGTACGACCGCTTCCGGGCCAAGGCCACCCAGTTGAAGGCGGCGTTCAACCGTGACTTCTGGCTCGAGGAGCGCGGGTGGTTCGCCGTCGGACTCGACGGCGACAAGCGCCCGATCGACTCGCTGACCTCCAACATCGGGCACTGCCTGTGGACCGGCATCGTCGATGAGGACAAGGCCCGCCGGGTGGCCGAGAAGCTGGTCTCCCCGGAGATGTTCAGCGGCTGGGGAGTCCGAACCCTGGCCAGCAACAGTGGCGGGTACAACCCGATCAGCTACCACTGCGGCTCGGTCTGGCCCCACGACACCGCCATCGTGGCGGCGGGACTGGCCCGCTACGGCTATGACGGCGCCGCCCAGAAGCTGATCTTCGGTCTGCTGGACGCGGCCCAGACCCAGGGCGGAAGGCTTCCGGAGTTGTTCAGCGGGCTGGACCGGGGCGAGCTCACCGTCCCGGTCGGCTATCCCACCTCGTGCTCTCCCCAGGCGTGGGCGGCGGCATCACCGTTGCTGTGCCTGCGCACCCTGCTGAGGCTCGACCCCTGGATCCCCTACGGGAAGACCTGGTTGTCACCCAATCTCCCCGAGGAGATCAGCTACCTGAAGGTCGAGGGAATCCCCCTGGCCGGCTCGAGGGTCACCATCGAGGTCGGTTCGGAGGTGCCCGGCGGCGTCGACGTCACCGGGCTTCCTCCGGAGATCGAGCTCATCCGGGAGCCCCGGCGGCCCTCGACCGCGGTGTGATCAGGGGGAGCCGCACCGCGGTGTGAGCCTGGCCGGCCACCGGCCGGTGGCCGGCACCGACGTCACCAGCCCCGGTCGACCCACTCTCCGAGGTGGGGCGACTCGGTGCCGATGGTGGTGCCGGCGCCGTGACCGGGCAGCACGATCGTGTCGGGGCCGAAGGAGCTGAACAGCCGCTGCTCGATGGACTCGATGATGGTCGAGAAGTCGGAATGCTCGAACGACGTGTTGCCCGGGCCGCCGGGGAACAGCGTGTCCCCGCTGAACAGCAGCGGTGTGCCCTCCACGGTGAAGCACATCGAGCCGGGGGTGTGCCCGGGCGTGGCGATGGTGCCGATGCGGAGATCGCCCACCTCGAGGACGGAGCGGTCGTCGAGCAGCTGGTCATAGGAGGGCAGCATGCCCGCATCGGCCTGGGTGACGGCCACGTCGATCCCGGCGTCCCTGACCGCCTCCACTGCCTGGATGTGGTCCCAGTGGCCGTGGGTCTCCACCACCTGGCGTACGTTGAGGGCCCGGCACAGCTCCAGCAGCTTGTCGTGCTCGTTGGCGGCGTCGATGAGGAGGGAGTCACCGGTGGCCCGGGAGCGCACGATATAGACGTTGTTGTCCACGGGCCCGACGACGATCCGGTGGACCTCGACGGCGGTGTCCTGGTAGTCGATGATGGTGGCTGGCATGACTCAAGGCCTCCTCAGGGCTCGTTCGGCCTGCATGGCTGGCGGTGTCCGGTGGGGCCGAGCACCGTCCGGACGGTCCGTCCTCCGAGGGTGCACCGTGGTCCGGGACGCCTCAGAGGATCGTAGCGGCCACACTTGACCTGTTGGTCAACGCCGCTACGGTTCTGGTAGACAAACGGGGCACATCGTCCTCGTTTCGGGGACTACCCAGGGGATGGAGAACACAATGAACTTCGCCTTCAGCGAGGAGCAGGACGAGCTCCGGACGTCGGTTCGGCGCTTTCTCGACGACAAGTCACCCGAGACCGAGGTCCGCCGGCTGATGGAGACGACCGACGGCTACGACCCGGCGGTGTGGGCGCAGATGGCCGAGCAGCTGGGCCTCCAGTCGCTGACCATCCCCGAGCAGTTCGGTGGATCCGGGTTCTCCTACGTGGAGCTCATCGTGGTGCTGGAGGAGATGGGGGCCTCGCTGCTCTGCGCCCCGTTCTTCTCCACGGTGGCCCTGGGCGCCAACGCCGTCCTGACCTCGGGCGACCAGAGCGCTCAGGAGTACCTGCTGCCCGGCATCGCCTCGGGCGAGACCATCGCCACCCTGGCCTTCACCGAGGACTCCGGTCGCTGGGACGCCGAAGGGATCACCCTGGCCGCGGCCAAGTCGGACGACGGATGGGTGCTCAACGGGCACAAGTCGTTCGTGCTCGACGGGCACGTCGCCGGGCTGATCCTGGTGGTGGGACGTACTCCGGCCGGGCTCTCCCTCTTCGGGGTGAAGGGTGACGCCGACGGCCTCACCCGCACGCCGCTCGCCACCATGGACCAGACCCGCAAGCAGGCCCGCCTCGAGTTCGCCGATACCCCGGCCTGGCTGATCGGGGTGGATGGCGGCGCCGAGCCCGGGCTGAGCAAGACCCTGGACCTGGCCGCGGTGGCCCTGGCCGCCGAGCAGGTCGGTGGCGCGCAGCGTTGTCTCGACAGCTCGGTCGAGTACGCGAAGACGCGGATCCAGTTCGGGAGGCCGATCGGCAGCTTCCAGGCCATCAAGCACAAGTGCGCGGACATGTTGCTCGAAGTGGAGTCGGCCAAGTCCGCCGCCTACTACGCCGGCTGGGCCGCGGCGGAGGACTCGGACGAGCTGCCGGTGGTGGCCAGCCTGGCCAAGTCCTACTGTTCCGAGGCGTACTTCCACGCCGCCGCCGAGACCATCCAGATCCATGGTGGCATCGGCTTCACCTGGGAGCACCCGGCCCACCTCTATTTCAAGCGGGCCAAGTCCTCGGAGCTGATGCTGGGCGACCCGTCCTACCACCGGGAACTGTTGGCGCAGCGCATCGGGATCTGAGCATCGCCGGCCTGCTCGCCCGCTGACGGCTGTGGCTCCTTTCAGCCCGCTCCAAGGTGACCGTGATCGTCCACCCACCCGAACTGGCGTAGCGTCTCCGGAATGAGTGAGTCCAGACACCTGACCGCCTGGCTGCTCCTCGGCCTGCTCGCCGTGGTCGGCGCGGGTGCCGCGGTACTGGGGGTCGCGCAGGCGCCGAACGACGCCGCGCTCCTCCCCGCGGTGACCAACACGGTGGGCAATACCAAGACCCACACGGCGGGCGCGGCCAACTACAGCGAGAGTCTTCACCGAGGTCGCCAGCGTCGGGGAAACAGAGCGAGTCCCTGGTGTTCCAGGCGCCCGACCGCATCGGTGGCTATCAGCAGAGCGGGAACAAGCGCACCTACGTCTACGTCATCGGCAAGGTGGCCTACGAGAGCCTGACCGTGGCGGCCAAGGCATCCACCGCCCACCTCACGTTCTACCGGCAGCCGCTCCCGGCCGGTGAGTCGGCGAAGTCGTTCGATCCCGCCCACATCTACCTGCTCTACGCCAGGGACAAGAGCGTCAAGGACCTGCAGAACCAGGGAAGCACCCATACATTCACCATCACCAAGAGCGGACAGACCGGCCACTTCGTCTATACCGTCTCCGGTCCGTACGTCTCCGAGTTCACCCTGAAGGTGGGGGCCGAGTCGGTAGCGCTGTCCATCTCCAAGGTGGGCACGTCGCCGCCGGTCGCCCTTCCCGCCGGGGCCAAGGTGGTCGCCGCGCCGCCGACCGGGGCCTCGGGCGCCAGCGGTGCCGGCGGCGCCGGGTAGCTCCCCCGGTCAGGCTCCGTCGATGGCGCGATCCCGTCGATGGCCAGCCGCAAGGCCCGGGCATTGGCCCCGGGGTCGTCCGCCTCGGTCAGCCAGCGGACGACCACGAAGTGGCGGACCCCCGCCGTGGCCAGGTCGGCGACCGCGGCAGGATCGACGCCCCCGGTGACCCACACCGGCCACGGTGACCGTCGCACCGCATCGGTCACGTAGCCGAGGCCCGTCCCCGGCCGGCCCGGTTTGGTGGGAGTGGGCACCACCGGCCCGGCCGAGATGTAGTCGACCGGCACCGGCCCGCCGCGACCAGGGACCGCAGCTGAGCCGATGGCGGATCCCTCGACCTCCTCGGTGAGGGCGGCGTCGAGTTGGTGCCGATCGTGGGTGGAGAGTCCGATGATCGCCCGGTCGCCCATGATCCGACGAGCGGCGGACGGGGCCATGTCCTCCTGCCCGACGTGTACGCCATCGGCACCGATGGCCGCCGCCAGCCCGGGGAGGTCGTTGAGGATGAACGGAACGCCGAGACGGGAGCAGACCCGCTGGACCACCTCCGCCCGCCGTGCCAGTTGGTCCTCGGGGAGGTGCTTCTCCCGCAACTGCACGGTGTCGACGCCACCTTCGATGCACGCGGCCACAAATCGCTCGAGGTCGGGACGGTCCGGCGTGCACAGATACAGCCGGCGCCCGGACAGGTCCCACGGATCGATGGAACCCGCTCCGCTGGTCAACCGGGCTTGTTGGCCTTGGCTTTGGCCTTGGCCTTCATCTGCTGCTTGTACTGGCGGACCTTGGTCAGCGCCTCGGGCGAGTCGATGTCCGCCACCGAGCGGAAGGAGCCCGTCTCTCCGAACGGCGAGGCGACCTTCTCCCAGCCGGGGGGGCGGACGCCCAGCTGCTTGCCGAGCAGGGCGATGAAGATCCGGGCCTTCTGCTCTCCGAAACCGGGCAGCGCCTTCACATTGGCCAGCAGCTCCTGGCCGGTGGCGGCGGAGTTCCAGATGCCGGCGGCATCACCGCCATAGGAGTCGACGATCAGGGTGCACAGGTCCTGGACCCGGCCGGCCATCGACTTCGGGAATCGGTGCAGGGCCGGCGTCTCGCTGAACACGGCGGCCAACTCCTCGGGATCCATGGAGGCCAGGCGGCCGGCGTCGAGGCGGCCCCCCAACCGCTGCTGCAGGTCGAAGGGCGATTTGAAGGCCCGTTCGAGCGGGATCTGCTGGTCCAGCACCATGCCGATGAGCAGGGCCAACGGGTCCTTGGTCAGCAGTTCGTCGGCGGGTTCGTCACCTGAGAGGTAGAGCACCGGCTCAGGCTAGTGCGGGACGTGCGCAGGCACGGCTGGGACGGGCTGGTCAGGGACGTCCGCGGCTCGGCTGGGCGCATCTCAGGCCGGTGCGGGATGCCGAGGTCGGCCGACCGCCCGCAGCCCGGGGGCGGTTCAGGACGACCAGGGATCGGCACCGTCAGGGTCGATCCCGTAGCGCTCGATGGCCTCGGCCACCACCCCTTCGGGCAGCCCGCCGTCGAGCGGCCAGACCGTGCAGGACGGCCACCACCACGTGGGCGGCGTCCACCTCGAAGAACCGGCGCAGCACCTCCCGGGTGTCGGATCGACCGAATCCGTCGGTGCCGAGCGAGGTGAACCGCCGCGGCATCCACCGCGAGACCTGGTCGGGTACCGACCGCATGAAGTCGGTGACCGCCACGATCGGCCCCGCCGACTCGAGCGAGGCTCTCGGTGACGAACGGGGTGCGCTCGGTCTCGTCGGGATGGAGGCGGTTCCACCGTTCGACGCGAGATCGCGTCCTCGCGCAGCGACTTGTACGACGTCACCGACCAGGCGTCGGCGTCCACGTCCCACTCGGACGGCCAGCATCCGCCGCGCCTCCATGGCCGCCTGCCAGGCCGATCCCGAGAACAGCAGCGTGGCCCGGGCCGTGCCGGACCTCGGCAGGCCGTCGAGCCCCGGTCCGAGTCCGCCCCGGTCGGCGGCGGCGAAGCGGTACATGCCCTTGATGGTCCCGAGGCGCACCCGCTCCGCCTCGGCCGGGTCGGCGGGCAGCGCCGGCATCGGGTAGTTCTCGTTGTAGAGGGTCAGGTACCAGATCCGGTCCTCGGGCTCCGGGCCGGTCATCCGCCGGATCCCGTCCTCCACGATGGCGGCCACCTCGTAGGAGAAGGCCGGGTCGTAGGCCGCCACGCTGGGCACCGTCGAGGCCAGCAGCAGCGAGTGGCCGTCCTGGTGCTGCAGCCCCTCGCCGTTGAGGGTGGTCCGTCCGGCGGTGCACCCGAGGAGGAATCCGCGGCCGCGGGCGTCCCCGAGGGCCCACATCAGGTCGCCCGACCCGCTGGAACCCGAACATCGAATAGAAGAGGTAGAAGGGGATGATCGGCTCGCCCCAGGTCGCGTACGACGGTTGCCGCGGCGGTGAACGACGCCATGGCGCCGGCCTCGGTGATGCCCTCTTGGAGGACCTGGCCGGAGGCGCTCTCGGCGTAGTGGAGGGCGAGGCCCGCATCGACCGGGACGTAGTGCTGGCCGCCGGGGGCGTAGATCTGCACTTCGCTGATCAGGGACTCGAGGCCGAAGGTGCGAGCCTCGTCGGACACGATGGGCACGATGCGGTGGCCGATGTTGGGGTCCCGCACCAGGGAGCGCAGCAGCCGGGCGAAGGCCATGGTGGTGGACACCGCCTGTCGGCCCGACCCGGCCCGGAGGTCGGCGAAGGCGGCGGCGTCCGGCGGGGTGAGCGGGCTTGGCCCGCACCACCCGGCGGGGGAGCGGGCCGCCGAGGGCGCGCCGGCGCTCGGCCAGGTACCGGGCGGCCGCCGAGTCCGGGGCGGGCCGGTAGTAGGGCGGCAGGTCGGCGTCGAGGTCCCGTTCGGGGATCTCGTCGTGGAGGAACAGGCGGTCCCGGAGGGCGAGCAGCTGGGCCTTGGTCATCTTCTTGATCTGGTGGGTGGCGTTGCGGGCCTCGATCTCGGGGCCGAGCGTCCACCCCTTGATGGTCTTGGCCAGGATGGCGGTGGGGGCGCCGACGTGCTCGGTGGCGGCCTTGTAGGCGGCGTAGAGCTTGCGGTAGTCGTGCCCGCCGCGGGGCAGCGACTGCGAGCTCGTCGTCGGAGAGGTGCGCGACCAGCTCCTGCAGGCGCGGGTCCGGGCCGAAGAAGTGCTCCCGGATGTAGGCGCCCGACTCGGTGGCGTACTTCTGGAACTCGCCGTCGACCGTCGAGTTCATCTTGTTGAGGAGCACGCCCGTCGACGTCCTTGGCCAGCAGGTCGTCCCAGGTGCGGCCCCAGATCACCTTGATCACGTTCCAGCCCGCGCCCCGGAAGAGCGCCTCGAACTCCTGGATGACCTTGCCGTTGCCCCGGACCGGCCCGTCGAGTCGCTGGAGGTTGCAGTTGACGACGAAGGTCAGGTTGTCGAGGTGCTCCCGGCCGGCCATGCCCAGGGCGCCGATGGTCTCGGGCTCGTCGAACTCGCCGTCGCCGACGAAGCCCCACACCCGGCTGGCCGAGGTGTCGACGATGCCCCGGGCGTGCAGGTACCGGCTCACGTGGGCCTGGGCGATGGCGTTGAGCGGACCGAGCCCCATCGACACGGTCGGGTACTCCCAGAACTCGGGCATCAGGCGCGGGATGGGGGTAGGACGAGAGCCCGAGGTCCGCCGCCGCCCACCTCGAACCGGAAGTTGTCCAGCTGCTCCTCGGACAGCCGACCCTCGACGAAGGCCCGGGCGTAGATGCCGGGCGAGGCGTGGCCCTGGAAGTAGACCTGGTCCCCGGGCGCGGCCCGTCGTCCTTGCCCCGGAAGAAGTGGTTGAAGCCCACCTCGTAGAGGGAGGCCGAGCTGGCGTAGGTGGACAGGTGGCCGCCGATGGCCTCGGAGCGGACGTTGGCCCGCACCACCATCACCGCGGCGTTCCAGCGGATGAAGGCCCGGATCCGCCGCTCGAGGTACTCGTCCCCGGGGAACTCGGGCTCCTCGTCGGAGGGGATGGTGTTGACGTAGGGCGACGAGACGGTGGCCGGGAAGTCGACCTGCTTCTGCCCGGCACGCTCGAGGATCCGCATCAGCAGGTAGCGGGCCCGGGTCCGTCCGTGGACGTCGACGACGTCGTCGAAGGCGTCGAGCCACTCCGACGGTCTCGCCCGGATCGACGTCGGGAAGCTGATGGCTCACACCGTCGAATAGCACCCACCCATGCTCCCACCGTGCCTGGGCAAGAGAAAAGGTATGGGTCCGAGGTCGCCGGTCGATCCATCGGGCATGCTGTCCCGATGGATGACGCCGGCCCACCGCACCCGACACCGCAGCTCAGCCCACGGTGGTCTACACCGACGGCTCGTGCCTGGGGAATCCCGGGCGGGGCGGTTGGGCCTGGGCGGTGGACGGCGGCCCCTCGGACAGCGGCGGGGAGCCCCACACCACCAACCAGCGGATGGAGGTCATCGCGGTCATCCGGGCCCTCGCAGTCCCTGCCCGGACCGCTGCACGTGGTCAGCGACTCGACCTACGTCGTCAACTGCTTCCGCCAGAAGTGGTGGGAGGGATGGAAGCGCCGGGGCTGGCGCACCACCCAGGGCAAGCCGGTGGCCAACCTGGACCTGTGGCAGGAGCTGCTCGACGCTGGCCCTCGACCCGGATCGGCCGGTCACCTTCGCATGGGTCAAGGGCCACTCGGGGGACCGGATGAACGACGTGGTCGACCTGCTGGCCACCCAGGCGGCCGACCAGTAGCCGAGGCGTCAGCCGCGCTCCGGGCCGGGCCGACCCGGTGGCGACGCGCCCGCGCGGTTTTGGATCCGACGCCGTACTCCCGTAACCTGCGGGCATGGAGATCCAGGGAAGTTCAGCAATCATCACCGGGGGAGCATCGGGCCTGGGTGAGGCCACCGCCCGCAAGCTGGCGTCCGAGGGCGTGCGGGTCACCGTCTTCGACCGCAACGAGGAGCGGGCCAAGGAGGTCGTCGCCGAGATCGGCGCCAACGCCAACTTCGTCGGTGGCGACGTCACCGATCCCGACGACTGCCAGAAGGCGGTCGACCAGGCGGCCGAAGGCGGCAACCTGCGCATCGCCGTCAACTGCGCCGGCACCGGCTGGGTCGGGCGGGTCATCAACCGGGACGGCTCGCCCGCACGATCTGGCTCCGTTCCAGTTCATCCAGAACCTCAACGTCATCGGCACCTTCAACGTGATGACCAAGGCCGCGTCGGCCATCGCCACCGTCGAGCCCCAGGCCGACGGCGAGCGCGGGCGTGATCGTCAACACCGCCTCGGTGGCCGCCTTCGACGGGCAGATCGGCCAGCTCGCCTACTCGGCCTCCAAGGGGGCCATCGTGGGCATGACCCTGCCGGCCGCCCGCGACCTGGCCGTGGTGGGGATCCGGGTGCTGGCCATCGCCCCCGGGCTCTTCGACACCCCGTTGCTGGCCATGCTGCCCGACGAGGCCCGCGACGGTCCTCGGCCAGTCGGTCAACTTCCCGAAGCGGCTGGGCAACCCGGCCGAGTTCGGCGAGCTGGTGAGCAGCATCGCCACCAACAGCTATCTGAACGCCGAAGTCATCCGGCTCGACGGCGGGATCCGGATGCCGCCCAAGTAGCCGGCCCCGAGTCGCGACGGCGGCCGGCATGCGGGGTAGTGTCGACGGCACGTCGCCATGACAGCCATCGCGTCGACACCCCGGGCCGCTCGATCCGGACGGATCCAGCGCCATCATCCGCACCGCCGGCCTCACCAAGGTCTACGCCGGATCGGACCTCCGCGCCGTGGACGGACTCGACCTGGTGGTGGAGCAGGGCGAGATCTTCGGACTGCTGGGGCCGAACGGCGCCGGCAAGACCACGACGGCCGGCATGCTGACCACCCGGGTGATCCCGACGTCGAGGGCCACGCCTTCGTCGGCGGCATCGACGTGGTGGCGCACCCGGCCCTGGCCAAGCAGATCCTGGGCATCGTCAGCCAGCAGAACACCCTCGACCGGCAGCTCTCGGTGTGGGAGAACCTGTACTTCCACGGCCGCCTGTTCGGCATCTCCGCCCGTGAGTCGCGCCGGATCGCCACCGACCTGCTGGTCCAGTTCCAGCTGGAGAAGTGGGCCGAGGCTTCGGTCTACGCCCTGTCCGGTGGCATGGCCCAACGGCTGATGGTGGCCCGGGCCATCTTCCACCGGCCGGCCGTGCTGTTCCTGGACGAACCCACCGCCGGCCTCGACCCCCAGAGCCGGCTGGCCCTGTGGGACACCCTGCGCGAGCTCAACGCGGCCGGCCAGACCATCATGCTGACCACCCACTACATGGAGGAGGCCGACCAGCTCTGCGGGCGGGTGGCCATCATGGACCGGGGCAGGATCCTGGCCATGGACACGCCCGGCCAGCCTGAAGAAGCAGATCGATGCCGACACCATCGTCACGGTGACGGCCACCGGGGACCGGGACGATCTGGCCCGGGCCCTGACCGAGCGCATCCCGGGCGTGACCCGCACCCGCCCCATCGAGGGCGGGGTCGAGCTCCACGTGAAGGGCGAGGAGCGTCTCCTGCCCAAGGTCGTGGTCGGCCGCCGAGGAGGCCGGGTTCCCGGTGCTCGACCTGTCGGTGACCGAGCCGACCCTCGAGACCGTCTTCATCAACCTCACCGGCAAGGAGCTCAGGGACTGATGAGCACGGATCGAGCGACTGGTGAGCACCGTGCAGGCGCCGGTGACCGTGGCCGAGTGGGATCCGCCCCCACCCGGTCGGCGTTCGACGCGTCGACGGATCGCCCTGTGGGCGCTCATCCTCCGCGACCTGGTCGTGCTGCGCAAGCACGTCCTCGAGTTCGTCATCCGGGTACTGGTCCAGCCGTTCCTCCTCTGCTTCGTGTTCCTCTACGTCTTCCCGAAGATCGGCCAGGGCATCGGCGGTGGCGGCGGTCCGGTGGCGGAGTCGGCCTTCGCCACCCTGCTGGTCCCCGGCGTGGTCGGCATCTCGATCCTGTTCCAGGGGGTCCAGTCGGTGGCGCTGATCATGTCGCAGGAGTTCGGCTTCACCCGCGAGATCGAGGACCGGGTGCAGGCCCCGTGCCCCATCTGGCTGGTGGCGATGGCCAAGGTGCTGTCGGGCGCGGTCCAGGGCCTCATCTCGGCCATCATCGTGCTGCCCATCGCGTCGGTCGTCCACGCCAAGGGCGTGGAGGCCCACCTGAACCTGCACTGGTGGATCATCGTGACGCTGGTCCCGCTGGCCTGCGTGACCATGGCCTCGCTCGGGCTGCTGCTCGGGACCAGCTTCGAGCCCCGCAACATCGGTCTCATGTTCGGCTTCATCATCCTGCCGGTCACGTTCCTCGGTGGCACCTACTACGAGTGGACCCGGCTGGCGCCGATCAAGGCGGGCGGTTGGCACTGGCTGCAGACGGTGGTGCTCGTCAACCCGCTCATCTACGTCAACGAGGGGATGCGGGCCGCCTTCACCGATGCACCCCACATGCACCTGTACATCATCTATCCGGTGTTGTGCGGCTTCCTCGCCCTGTTCCTCGGGCTCGGACTGCGGAACTTCCGCCGCCGGGTGCTGTCGTGACGGATCAGCGCCGGGCCTGACCCCGCACCCTGGCGCGGACCTGGAGGCGGTCGTTCCCGCCCCCGGATTCGACGCCACCGCGGTCGACCCGGGGACCGTCGGCCCCCGCGCCGGACCGTGCCACTCCCTACGATGGTCCGTGTGACCGACCAGGACGGGTACCTCCTCGACAACCAGCAGACCGAGGCCGGAGTGCGGTTCGACGCGTTGTCGGCGCTGTTCGACCCATCGACCTTCCGTCACCTCCTGCGCCTCGGGATCAGCCCGGGCTGGCGATGCTGGGAGGTCGGGGCCGGCGGGCCGAACGTGCCCGCCTTCCTGGCCGAACAGGTCGGGCCCACGGGCTCGGTGATCGCCACCGACATCGACGTCTCGTGGATGGGGTCGGGCCCGGCGCGCCCCTTCGAGGTCCGGGTGCACGACGTGGGCCGTGACGATCCGCCTCCCGGGCCGTTCGACCTGGTCCACGCCCGGCTGGTGCTGGTGCACGTGCCCGAGCGCGGGCAGGCGTTGGACCACATGGTCGAGTCCCTCCGACCCGGCGGGTGGGTGCTGGTCGAGGATGCCGACCCGGCGCTGCAGCCGTTGACCTGCATCGACGAGTGGGGCCCCCAACAGAGGTTGGCCAACAAGTTGCGCCGCGACTTCCGCGACCCTGCTGACCGAGCGCGGGGCCGACACCGCCTATGGCCGCACGCTGCCGCGGGCACTCCGCTCGGCCGGTCTCGTCGATGTGTCCGCCGACGCCTACTTCCCGGTGACCGGTCCGGACTGCACCATCCTCGAGCGGGCGACCGTGGTGCAGATGCGCGAGCGGCTGGTGGCCGGCGGGCTGGCCACCGACGAGGAGATCGACCGGCATCTGGCCAACATCGACGCCGGCGGGCTCGATTTCGCCACCTCGCCGATGATCTCGGCGTGGGGTCGTAAGCCGGGTCCGGACTGACTCCTCGGGGCGAGCCCGGCCCACGCCGCCGGCCCCGGGCACGCCCGGATCGGGCCCCGGGGTTGAAATGGCGGGTCCGATCTGACCGGTAGGCTGATCCTGCTTCTGACCGAGGCATCGAACATTCAGCGGAGGTGGTTACCACGGCACCCGATGTGGAACAGGAACGAACGGCATCGGGTCAGGCGGCAACCGCGAAGCAGGCGTCGGGCGACGGTGGGCCGACCACGTTCGACGTGGTCATCATCGGCGGCGGGCCGGGCGGCTACGCCACCGCCCTGTACGGCGCCGCCGCCGGGCTCTCGGTGGCCATGGTCGAGCTCGACAAGGTCGGCGGCACCTGTCTGCACCGGGGCTGCGTGCCGGCCAAGGAGTTCCTGGAGACGGCGGCGGTCTTCCGCACGGTGGCCGGGGCGGACCAGTTCGGGATCCAGCCGGCGGTGGCGGCCAGGACATTCCCTCCGTGCGCTTCTCGGTCAGCCAGGCCCGGAAGCAGCAGGTGGTCGACCAGTTGTTCAAGGGCCTTCAGGGCCTCCTGAAGGGCCGCGGGGTGACGGTGTTCAACGGGAGCGGCAGGCTGCTCCCCGACCACCGGGTCCAGGTGGCCGGCAACGACGGATCGACCACCGAGATCGTCGGGACGGACGTCGTCCTGGCCGCCGGGTCGGTACCCCGGACCATTCCGGGGTTCGACATCGACGGCGAGCTGGTGATGACCTCGGATGAGTTCCTGGCCCTCGAGGAGCTCCCGGCCTCCGTGGCCGTGGTGGGGGGCGGGGCCATCGGGTGCGAGTTCGCCTCGCTGCTCAGCGACCTGGGCTCCCGGGTGACGGTGTTCGAGGCGCTCCCGACCATCCTCGCCGGCTGCGACGAGGACATGGCGCAAGACGGTGGCCCGGTCGTTCCGCAAGCGCTCGATCGACGTGAAGACGGGTGTGCCCTCCAGGGCCACACCCCGGACCCGTCCGGCCAGGGGACGGTGGTGTCCTTCAACGACGGCGAGAAGCTCGACGTGGACGCCGTCGTCGTGTCGGTCGGCCGGCGGCCCCGCACCGAGGGCCTCCTCGCCCCCGAGACCGGGGTCGAGGTGGACGAGCGGGGGTTCGTGGTCGCCGACGCCAACATGCGCACCTCGGCCGAAGGGGTGTGGGCGGTGGGCGACGTGGTGGCCGGCACCCCCCAGCTCGCCCACGTGGCGTTCGCCGAGGGGATCGTGATCATCAAGACGCTGTTGGGCGAGCCGGTGGTGCCGGTCGACTACACCCGGGTGCCCTGGGCCATCTACTGCCACCCCGAGGTGGCCTACGCCGGGCTGACCGAGTCGGAGGCCGAGGCGGCCGGCTTCGACGTCGTGGTCAAGAAGGACCCGTTCGGGGGGAACAGCCGGGCCCGGATCATCGGCGACACCGAGGGACTGGTGAAGATCGTGGCCGAGCGGCTCCCGGACGGAAGCGACGGGACGGGTCCTCGGTGTGCACATGGTCGGACCGTGGGTGACCGAGCAGCTGGGAGCCGGCTATCTGGCCGTCAACTGGGAGGCCACCCCCGCCGAGGTCGCCCAGTTCATCCAGCCTCACCCCTCGTTGTCCGAGTCGTTCGGAGAGACCATGCAGGCCCTGACCGGAAGGGGGCTCCACGTTGCCTGACGTCGTGATGCCACAGCTGGGCGAGACCGTCACCGAGGGGACCATCACCAAGTGGTTCAAGTCGGTCGGCGACCGGGTGGAACGGGATGAGCCGCTCTTCGAGGTGTCCACCGACAAGGTGGACTCCGAAGTCCCGTCGCCGGCCGAAGGCGTGCTCACGGCCATCCTGGTGGAAGAGGGGGACACCGTCGACGTCGGCGTCACCCTGGCGACCATCGGAGACCTCGCCACGTCCGGGGGATCCGCAGCTCCCGCCACCCCTCAGCCGGCGGCAGAGCCGGCTGATCCGTCGGCGGGTCCCCGGCCCGTGACCCCGGCCGGACCGTCCGATGCGCCGCCGGCCGCTGCGCCAGTCCCCGAAGTCGCCCAGGAACCGGCGGCCCCCGTCCCCGCCCCCGCCTCACCGGTCTTTGCCGCGACACCGTCCCCGTCTGCCGCACCGGCCAACGGCTCGGGGAGCGGCCTCGTCCTCTCGCCGGTGGTCCGACGGCTCTTGAACGACAACGCCCTCGATCCCGCCTCGGTCAGGGGAACGGGACTGGGTGGACGCATCACCCGCAGCGACGTGGAGTCGGCCATCGCCGACGGGGGCGCGACCACCTCGGCGGGGCCGGCTCCGGTGCCGAGCATCGCCGACGCCGGTTCAGGGCCCTCCACGGCAGCTCGCCCTCCCGCTCCGGCGGCCCCTGCGGCGCCCGCCGCGCCTCTCGCACCGGTGCCCCCTGTCGCACCGGCCGCACCTGTCGCACCGGCGCCCCCGGCCCCAGCGGTCCGCCCCCCCGCACCCACGGCTCCGGCGGCCCCGTTGCCCAGCGCACCCGCCGGCACCTCGGCCCACGACGAAGTGGTCCCGTTCACCAACATCCGGCGGCGGACAGCCGAGCACATGGTCCGGTCCAAGGCGACCTCGGCCCACACGCTCATGGTCAAGGAGATCGACTACGAACGGGTGGAGCAGGTCCGTCGGGCCCACGGTGATCGGTTCAAGGCCGAAGAGGGCTTCGGGCTCACCTACCTCCCGTTCGCGGCCCGCGCCACGGTGGAGGCACTGGCCGAGTTCCCCCATCTCAACTCGTCGGTCGGTGACGACGCGCTGATCGTGCACCACGACGTGAACCTGGGCATCGCCGTCGACCTCGACAACGAGGGCCTGATCGTGCCGGTCGTCCACAATGCCGAGGAGCTCAACCTACGGGGCATGGCCCGCAGGATCCGCGATCTGGCCGAGCGGGCCCGGAACAAGCGTCTCAGCCTCGACGACATCAGCGGCGGCACCTTCTCGATCACCAATGCCGGGCCGTTCGGCACCTTCATCACCGGAGCGATCATCAATCAGCCCCAGGTGGCGATCCTCTCGACGGACGGTGTGTCCCGGAAGCCGGTGGTCGTCGAGCTGCCCAGGACGGAACCGAGTCGATCACCATCCACTCGATCGGACTGGCGGCGATGAGCTTCGACCACCGGGCGGTTGACGGCGCCTACGTGGCCCGGTTCTTGAGCCGGTTGTCCCAGATCCTCGACGAACGCGACTGGGCCGGCGAGCTGTAGGGCCGTGGTCGAGCCCACCCCCGGTCGGGGCCAAGACCACCGATGAGGGTTCGCTGGCTGGGCCGTGTGCCCTACCGCGAGGCGTGGGACCTCCAACGGGCAGTGAGCCGTCGTTCCGACCACGACTACCTGCTCCTGATGGAGCACGAGCCCGTCTACACGCTGGGGCGGAATGGTGACGCCGGCCACGTGCTCGTCGATCCGCACTCGGTCGGCGCCGACCTGGTGCGGGTGGATCGGGGCGGAGACGTCACCTATCACGGTCCGGGCCAGCTGGTCGGCTATCCGGTGGTCAGCGTGGGACCGGGCCTCCATCAGGGCCCCGGGCATGTCCGCCGGGTGGAGCAGGTGGTCATCGACGCGCTCGTCGCCCTCGGCGTTCGGCCCGAGGAGGTCGGCCGCCTACCCGGCTTCCCGGGGGTCTGGATCGGACTCGACGAAGCGGCGGATGCCACCGGGTCGGGCCCCACCCGACCCCGGAAGATCGCCGCCATCGGGGTGCGCACGTCGAGAGGGCGGTCCACCCACGGGTTCGCGCTCAACGTCTGCCCCGACCTCTCCATGTTCGGGCACATCGTGCCCTGCGGGATCGCCGACAAGGCGGTGACCTCGCTCGGGGCCGAAGGGATCGATGCGAGCATGTCGGAGGTGGTGGAGGCCGTCATCGCCGCCGCCGGTGCCATGTGGGGCCCGGCCGACGACGTCCAACGGGTGACTGATGGGGCGCGCTCCGCTCCGGCATCGAGCCAGGATGCGGTGGCCGTCTCCCTCGGGACCACCCGGGCGGCCGGGCGGTCGCTCGACCGGCGACTGGCCCGTGCCGGCATCGACCCCGGGGCCGGTCTCCCGGTGGCCACCCGCAAGCCGGAATGGCTGCGGGTGCCCGCCACCATGGGAGACGCCTACCTCGGGCTCCGCCACGATCTTCGTCAACTCGAACTGGCCACGGTGTGCGAGGAGGCCGGCTGCCCGAACATCTACGAGTGCTGGTCGGATGGGACGGCGACCTTCATGATCAACGGGTCCCGCTGCACCCGGGCCTGCGGCTTCTGCCAGGTGGACACCCGCCATCCTCTGCCCCTCGACGTCGGGGAGCCCGAGCGGGTAGCCGAGGCCGTGGAGCGGATGGGGTTGGCCCACGCCGTCATCACCTGCGTCGCCCGCGACGACCTGGCCGACGGCGGCGCGTCGGGATTCGCCGCCACCATCGCTGCGGTACGCCGCCGCGCTCCCCGCACCACCATCGAGGTCCTCATCTCCGACTGCAAAGGCGATGCCCCGTCCCTGCGCACGGTGTTCGATGCCGGCCCGGATGTCCTCAACCACAACATCGAGACCGTGGCCCGTCTCCAACGGGCAGTCCGACCCTCCGCCGGCTACGCCCGGAGCCTCGGGGTCCTGGCCCGGGCCGTCGATGCCGGCCTGACCACCAAGTCGGGCATCATCCTCGGCATGGGTGAGCGGGAGGACGAGGTGCTGGCCACCCTGGCGGATCTCCGGGCGGTGGGGGTGAGCATCGTGACCGTCGGCCAGTACCTGCGGCCGAGCGCCCGGCACCTCCCGGTGGCCCGGTGGTGGACGCCGGAGGAGTTCGAGTCGATCCGCCTGGCCGCGATGGCCATGGGCTTCGCCCACGTCCAGTCCTCGCCGCTCACCCGGTCGAGCTACCACGCCCGCCAGGCCGTCGAAGCCTCGGCCGGGCCCCCGGCCTTCCAGGGGGACGACTCCGGTGGTGGACCGGCGCCAGCCGAGGGTCCGGGCTCGGTGCCGGAGCCGCTGACCGTACCGGTGACCCTGGCGGCCAGATCGTGACGAGCCGGTGACCGAGCTACCGCGGCGCCCGAGCCCGATGCGTCAGGCCCGCATGGACCGGGTCCGTGAGCAGATGGACCGGCTCGGGGTCGATGCGCTCCTGCTCTCCCACGGGGCCGACCTGCCCTGGCTCACCGGTTACCGCGCCATGCCCTTGGAGCGACTGACCATGCTGGTCCTGCGCCCCGAAGGGGAACCGGTCCTGGTGGTTCCCGCTCTGGAGGCTCCCCGGGTGGCCGGGGCCGACGGCCTGTTCTCGATGCTGCCGTGGACGGATGATCAGGACCCGATCGAACTGGTGGCCTCGCTGCTGACCGGTGGGCCGCCGGCCGCTGGCCGCCCCCGTCGCCTGGCCGTGTCCGACCGGGCCTGGGCCGCCTCGGTGCTGTCCCTCCAACGCCGCCTCCCCGGCGCCGAGTGGCTCGAAGCATCCACCGTCACCTCCCCCATCCGGGCCATCAAGGACTCCTTCGAGCTCGAGGCGCTACGAGCCGCGGGCGCCGCCGCCGATCGGGTGGCGACCCGACTGCAGGCCGGCGGGATCGCGCTGATCGGGCGGAGCGAGTCGGATGTGTCCGACGAGATCGCCGCCCTCCTGGTGCAGGAAGGCCATCAGCAGGTCAATTTCGCCATCGTCGGCAGCGGGCCCAACGCCGCCAGCCCCCATCATGAGCCCGGCGGCCGGATCATCGGGAGAAGTGAGACCGTGGTGTGCGACTTCGGCGGCACCTTCTCGGTCGACGGGGATGTCGGCTATTGCTCCGATATCACCCGCACCGTCGTCACCGGGCCGCCCTCGGACGAGGTCGCCGACTGCTACCGGGTCCTGCGCTGGGCCCAGCAGGACGCGGTCGCCGCGGCACGGGCCGGAGTCACGGCCAGTCATGTCGACTCGGTGGCGAGGGGGATCATCGAGGACGCCGGGTACGGTGAGCTGTTCATCCACCGCACCGGCCACGGGATCGGGATCGAGGAGCACGAGGACCCGTATCTGGTGACCGGCAACGACCAACGACTCGAGCCCGGTCACGCCTTCTCGATAGAGCCGGGCATCTACCGACCCGGACAGTTCGGCATGCGGCTCGAGGACATCGTGATCATCGGAGATGACGGCGGTCCCGAGCCGCTGCAACTCGGTCGACCACGACCTGGTCGTGGTCGAGGCCTGAGACGGCGGACGTGGATCTCGGTATCGAGGGTCGGTCGGCGTTGGTGGTGGCCGGCTCCAGCGGATTGGGCCGGGCCACCGCCATGGCCCTGGCCGGCGAGGGCGCCCGGATCATGCTGACCTCGCGGAGCGAGTCCAGCCTCGACGAGGCTCGGACCACGCTGGCGGCCACCGGGGCCGAAGTGGAGATCCGGGTGGCCGACATCTCCGATCCGGACGCACCCGCTCAGCTGGTGGCGGAGGCCCTCGAGGCCTTCGGCCGACTGGACATCGTGATCGCCAACGCCGGCGGGCCCCCACCCGCCCGCGCCCTGGACCTGGACGACCACATGCTGGACGCCGCCCTCAACACCAATCTGCTGTCGGCGGTGCGATTGACCAGGGCGGCGGTGCCGTCGATCCGCGAGCACGGCTGGGGCCGGATCTGCTGCATCACTTCGTACACGGTCCAACAGGCCATCCCCGAACTGGCCCTCTCCAACACGGCCCGGGCCGGGCTGTGGGCCTGGGTGAAGACGGCGGCCCGGGACGTGGCCGAGGAGGGCACCGGGATCACCATCAATCTGCTCTGCCCCGGGCCCCACGCCACCGACCGGATGCGCGAACTGGGCGGCGGCGGGGCCATGGGCGATCCTGCCGACTTCGGCAGCGTCGTCGCCTTCCTCTGCTCCGAGCAGGCCCGGTTCGTGAACGGTGCCGCCCTGGTCGTCGACGGGGGCGCCACCCTGGCGCTCTGAACCGAGTTCCGAGACGAGGTGCTCGGGAGGGCTCACGGAGTCGAGGGGCGCCCCATGCCCCGTGCCACGGCCCGACGGCCGCCGTGATCACCGGGTCGACGATCGGCTCGTTGATCGGCGGACCGAAACCCACCGAAGAGCGTGGCGGGGTTTATGTTGCCGGCCATGCGGGAAGATCCGATCGGCAGGGTCAGCGCATCGATGCCGGCCCGTGGTCGACAGGGTGTATGGGGCGCGAAAGGATGGCGACGTGGGGCGGACGAGGCGGACGTGGCAGCCAGAGCCCGAAGATGGCGCGTTCATCTCGCAGCGGGCCCACGTGCACCTGGTGTACCGGCTGGCCGGCCGAGCCATCCAGGCCGTCATGGCCGGCGAACGTGACGACCGGGCCCGGCGCATCACGGACGCCGCCCTGTGGGCGGTCGGCGATGTCGTCGGTGCGCTGGCGCTCCGGCGGACGTCACGATTCGGCCTCGTGCCCCGTCTGGCCCTCGACGTGGCGGACATCATCCACTGGGGTGGGAGGGGGGACGACGCCGATCTGGCGGTCATCTCGGGTCTGCCGCTCTCGGTCGAGGCGGGCGTCCGCATGGGCCCCACCGCCCTGTTCATCCCGGTGGTGTCGGCGGTCGTCACCGGCGCCGTCCGACGGCATCGGAAGCTGCCCGTATCCGCCTTCTCCTTCCGCTGGCAGGTCATCGGGGTGGGGGCCGGGATCGGTCTGGCCGCCTACGGCCGGAACCGCCGCGCCGTGCTGCTGTCCCGCCGCGCCCAGGATCTCGAGGCCCAGCGGCAGGAGGCATACATCGGCGGACAGAACCAGGTGGCCATGGGGGCCGACTCGGTGGTCGACCTGTTGAGCCGGACCACCCCGCTCCTGCCCGTTGGATCCGACCCCCACGTGGTGGGCCGACTGCTGGCCATGTGGAAGCAGTCCCTGGCCACCGACTCCCAGACCCGGTCCTCCTACCTCGGCGTAGCCCTGGCCCAGTGGCAGCGGCGGCACAATGCCACCCATCCGGCCCTGGATTCCGATGTGTGTCTCAGCCTGGAGCCCGGCGCCGGAACCATGCTGCTCACCGGCGGTCAGGCAGCCTGGCTCGATGGCGCGCTCGACGAGCTCGATCTCCGTGGCCGGGTGCGGGTGACCGTGGCGGACCGCGACGAGGGGACACCGCCGACCACCCCGCGGCGAATCCTGGTCGGAGATGCCGCGGTCCTGATTCCCGCCGACCGGATCACCGGACTGAGCCCCGTCGACGTGGGGCCGTTGGGGTTCGTGGTGGGAGCCATCTGGTGTCTCGACACGATGTCCTCGGCGAACGCCAGGACGTCCGCCTGGGCGGTGGGGCCGGTCGTCGCCGGAGGATTGGGCCTGGCCGCCTGGTCCAGCGGCCAGATCGACCGCCACGGTGCCCGCGCCCACCGGAGGATCGTCGCCAGTGCCTTCGGCATGGCCGCTGCCCATGCGGTGGCCGGCACCATGACGATGTCCAGCACGCGGGCGCGCAACGGCATGCAACGTTTCCCGTTCCTCTCCGGAGTGGACATGCTCGGGCTGATGCTTCCCTTGTACCTCGACGAGTTCGGCCGGGTCGAGCAGGCGGGGGTGGCCGTCGGCCTGATCGGGCTGGTCGGCCTCGGGTTGCTGCTCATGCCGGAACCGATCATCTGGACCCATCTGATCTGTGAGCTCTTGTGGTCCGGAGCCGCCGCCCTGTCGATCACCGGACTGGCCACCGGGTTGAACGACGACGCCGGACGGCTGAATCGGCAGCTCTCGGAGGAGGAGGACGACGCGGTCAACCGATCGTTCGCCGAGGGCCGTGCCTTCGTCGTCTCGATGGTGGCGAAAGCAGGCGTCGACGCCCGACGGGCCTTCCACGAGGTGGGTGACCAACTGGCGCCGGTGGTGGCCGACGAGATCGAGCGCCGCCTCGACGAGGTGTGGGATCGACTACGGGCGCTGGGCTACGACGCCGACGAGACTCGAGATTACTCCAGCCCCGCCCGCCGGAGCCGACTGGGGATTCGGCGACCGTCGGTTAGCCGGCGGGCTCAGCCCGGCTGGTCCTCGGCCGGTGGCGGAGGCACCGTGGAGAGGCAGCGCGGTCGGCGCCGCCGACTTCGGGGAGCGTCCGCCGGCCGGCCCGAGCGCCCTCGCCGCGGACCGGTCGAATACCGGCACCGCCGGGGGAGAGGCCGGTCCGACTCCGTGTGCCGGGTTCGGGGCCGGGGCCAGGGGGGCCCGCACGGCGGCAGGGGAGCGGTTGGTCGGTCCCCGGTCCGAGGAACTGAACGACGGGGAGAGCGATCGATCGCGGGCCGACCCGGGGCCGGCATCCCGGGCGGCGGTGGTGATCCCATCCGACGCACGGGTGCCCGCGGCCGCCGACCGTCGCCCCTTCTGATTATGGGACCTGCGGGCCACCAGGAGTAGGAGGGCGACCACGACGATCAGGACCGCGCCGAGGAGGATCACCTGCACGCTGGGCGCGCCGCCGCTGGAAGCGACGAGCCCCGAGAGGGGCTGGGAGGCGATACCCATGTGGTTGCAGCGTAGCCCTGAGCGGCGGCGCTGGAATCAGGCCACGAAGTACTTGGCCTGAGGATGGTGGCAGATGATCGCCGTGGTCGACTGCTCGGGATGGAGTTGGAAGCCCTCGCTGACCTCGACGCCGATGCGCTCGGCGCCGAGCAGTTCCACCACCTTGGCGTTGTCCTCGAGGTCGGGACAGGCCGGGTACCCCCACGAGTAGCGGCCCCCGCGGTACTTCTGGCGGAACAGGCCGGCCAGGGAGGGACCGTCCTCGTCGGCGAAGCCGAGCTCCTCGCGGATCCGGTGGTGCCAGTACTCGGCCAGGGCCTCGGCCATCTCCACCCCGAGCCCGTGCAGGTACAGGTACTGCTGGTACTCGTTGGCATCGAACAGCCGCTTGGCCTCCTCGGAGACCCGCGACCCCATGGTCACCACCATGAAGCTGGCCCAGTCCGGCTCGCCCGACTCGACCGACCGGAAGAAGTCGCTGATGCACAGCCAGGGCTCCTCGGTCTGGCGGGGGAAGGTGTACCGCATCAGCTCGTCGGACCGGCTCTCGTCCTCGAAGAGGACCAGGTCGTCACCGTCGGCGTTGGCGGCGAAGTGGCCCCAGGCCACCTGGGGCACCAGCAGCTGGTTGGCCTTGGCGTTGGCCAGCTCCTCGCGGAGCAGGGCGCGTACCCGGTCCTTGAAGGCCGGGTCGTTCTCGCCCTTCTCCGGTCGGAACCCCCACTGGTTGCGGAACAGGGCCGTCTCGTTGAGGTAGGCGGCCACGTCGTCGATGGCCATGCCCTTGGCCACCCGGCTCCCGAGGAACGGCGGCTTGAAGGTGGGGTTGTCGGTGACCACCTCGGGCGACCGGGCGGGCAGGGTCTCGCCCCGCTCGAGGGCCTCGGCCGCCGCCTGCTTGCGCAGCTCGCTCTTGCGGGGACCGAGGTCCCGACCACCGATGGCGGTGCCGAATTCGGGATCGTCCTCCCCGGACTTGGTCAGTTCGACCAGCCGGTCCATGGTGCGCAGACCCTCGAAGGCGTCCTTGCCGTAGAACAGCCGTCCGTCGTAGACCTTGCGCAGGTCCCGCTCGACGTAGGTACGGGTGAGGGCGGCGCCACCCAGGATGACCGGGATGTGGGACAGCCCGCGACGGTTGAGCTCCTCGAGGTTGTCGCGCATGATGAGCGTCGACTTGACCAGCAGCCCGCTCATGCCGATGGCATCGGCGTTCGACTCCTCGAGGGCGGCCACCATGTCGGTGATCCCGACCTTGATCCCGAGGTTCTTCACCGTGTAGCCGTTGTTGGTCAGGATGATGTCGACCAGGTTCTTGCCGATGTCGTGCACGTCGCCCTTGACGGTGGCCAGCACCATGGTGCCCTTGCCGCCCTGGTCGGCCTTCTCCATGGAGGGCTCGAGATAGGCCACCGCGGTCTTCATGGTCTCGGCCGAGCCCGAGCACGAAGGGCAGCTGCATCTCACCGGTGGCGAACCGCTCGCCCACGATCTTCATGCCGGCCAGCAGGAAGTCGTTGATGATGATCAACGGGGTGTGCCCGGCGGCCATCGCCTCCTCGAGGTCGGCTTCGAGGCCGTTGCGGTCACCGTCGATGATCCGGTGCTCGAGCCGGCGCTCGACCGGCCATCCGGTGCGGTCCTCCTGCTGGGTGGCCGTCGACGCCGAGACCCCCTCGAACAGGGACAGGAGCTCGGTCAGCGGGTCGTAGCCGTCATGGCGCCGGTCGTAGATGAGGTCCAGGCAGACCTCTTTCGCCCGGTCGTCGATCTTCGACAGCGGCAGGATCTTCGACGCGTGCACGATGGCGGCATCGAGCCCGGCCTCCACGCACTCGTGCAGGAACACCGAGTTGAGCACCTGACGGGCGGCCGGGTTGAGACCGAAGGAGACGTTGGACAGGCCGAGCACCGTGTAGACACCGGGGAGCTCCGCCTTGATCCGCCGGATGCCCTCGATGGTCTCGATGCCGTCCTTGCGGCTCTCCTCCATGCCCGTGGACAGCGGGAGCGCCAACGCATCGAACATGAGGTCCTCGGGCCGCAGCCCGTAGCGTCCGGTGGCGATGTCGTGGATGGCGGTGGCCGAGCGGACCTTCCACTCCGCCGTGCGGGCCTGGCCCTCGGTGTCGATGCAGGTGCAGACCACCGCGGCGCCGAACTCCTTGGCCAGCGTGAGGAAGGAGTCGAGCCTGGTCCCCGGCTCGTCGCCCTCCTCGAGGTTGACCGAGTTGATGACGGCCCTCCCCCCGATCCACGACAGCGCCGTCTCCACCACCGGCGCCTCGGTGGAGTCGACCACGAGCGGAACGGTGGACTGGGTGGCGAAGCGCGACATCACCTGCTCCATGTCGGCCACGCCGTCGGCGCCGGTGTAGTCGACGCAGACGTCGATGAGGTGGGAGCCCTCTTTGACCTGTTCGCGGGCCATGGCCACGCAGGTGTCCCAGTCGGCCTCCAGCATGGCCTCCCGGAATTTCTTCGAGCCGTTGGCGTTGGTCCGCTCGCCGATGACCAGGAACGAGGTGTCCTGGTCGAACGGCACCTGGGTGTAGATGGACGCCGCCCCGGGCTCGGGCTCGGGGTGGCGCGCCGCCGGGGTGAGATCGGCACACGCCTCCACCACGGCGGCCAGGTGCTGGGGCAGCGTGCCGCAGCACCCCCCGATCACCGACACCCCCAGCTCGCTCACGAACTGGCGGTGGAACTCGGCCAGCTCCTCCGGGGTGAGGTCGTAGTGCATGGCTCCGTCGACGACGGAGGGAAGGCCGGCGTTGGGCAGGCAGGACACCGGAATCGACGCGTGGCCGGTCAGGTGGCGGAGCGGTTCGAACATCTCGGACGGCCCGGTGGCGCAGTTGAGGCCGATCACGTCGACGTCCATGGCCTCGAGGGCACACGAGCGCGGCGCCGACCTCGGTTCCCGGCAGCATGGTCCCGGTCAGCTCGATGGTCACCTGGACCTGGATGGGCAGGCGCCGGCCCGCCGTCCTTCATCGCCCGCCGGGCCCCGTTGATGGCCGACTTGGCCTGGAGGAGGTCGAAGACGGTCTCGATGATGATGAGGTCCACGCCCCCTTCGATGAGGGCGGCGGACTGCTCCTGGTAGGCGTCGCGGAGGTCGGCGTAGGGGATCTGGCCCAGGGTGGGGAACTTGGTGCCCGGTCCGATGCTCCCGGCCACCCAGCGGGGTCGGTCGGGAGTGGAGAAGTCGTTGGCCGCCCCCCGGGCCAGGGAGGCGGCGGCCAGGTTGAGCTCCCGCACCCGGTGGGCCTGCCCGTACTCGGCCAGCACCGGGGCGAACGCCCCGAAGGTGTCGGTCTCGACGACGTCGCATCCCACCTCGAAGAACGACCGGTGCACCCGGTCCACGACGTCGGGCCGGGTGACCACCAGCAGCTCGTTGCACCCCTCGAGGTCCGGCCCCCCGAAGTCGTCGGCGGTCAGGCCGGCCAGCTGCAGGTTGGTGCCCATGGCGCCGTCGAAGATCACCACGCGGTCGGCGATCGCCTGCAGGTAGGTGGAAGCGGGGGCGGGCTCGACGTTCATAGCCCCTCAAGGCTACCGGGGAGTTCCCGACCGGGCGGCCGATGGCCGGTCCGCGCCCTCGAGGGCCGGCTACCGGCCGGCCCGACCGGGACCATCGGCCCGGTTCCGGTCGTTTAGCATCGGCCCCCTGATGACTCCCGAGGTGAAGATCTACACGAGGACCGGCGACGACGGCACCACCGGGCTGCTCTACGGGGGGCGGGTGGCCAAGGACGCGGCCATCATGCAGATCAACGGCGCGGTCGACGAGGCGCAGGCCGTCATGGGCCTGGCCCGGGCCGAGGCGGTGGTCGATTCGGAGCTGGACCGACTGCTCACCGCCCTCGAGCGGGACCTGTACGTGCTGATGGCCGAAGTGGCCACCGATCCGTCCCGCCGGGACCGGTTGCAGCCCGGACGCACCCTGGTCACCGTCGAGATGGTCGCCGCCCTCGAGGACCACATCGACGATCTCAAGGAACGATTCGAGATGCCCACCGACTTCGTGGTGCCCGGGGCCAACCGGGCCGCCGCGGCCCTCGACGTGGCCCGCACCGTGGTCCGACGGGCCGAGCGGCTCCACTGGTCGGCACCGGTGGCCGACTCCCAGGTCGGCCCGTATCTGAACCGCCTGTCCGATCTGCTGTGGGCCATGGCCCGTTGGGTCGAGGGGGAGCACCATCTCCTGGCCCGTACCCGGCGCCGGGGGGGCGGAGCGCCCGGCGCCGACGGGGACCCGGCCGGCGGTACCGGCGGAATCGATCGATCCGGGGGCTGCGCCCCGCCCGCTGAACGAGGACACCGGAGGTGCGCCGTCGTGAGAGTCGAAGTGCTGACCGCAGGTTCGCTCCCACCGGATCTGGTGAGCGTGGGGGTGCCCGTCTTCTCCCACGAGGACGGCCCGCGGCCGGCCGTGCCGACCGACGGGTTCGGTGACGCCGTCCGGGCCTCGGCCGAGCTCGATCCGTCGTGGTGCAAGCGGCACGGATTCAGCGGCAAGGTGGGCCAGACCGTCGTGCTGTCGACCGGCTCGGCCGCGACGGGCCTGCGGCGGAGCGGGCCCGCAGCCCGACATCGTGCTGGTGGGAGTGGGGGACCCGTCCAGGCTGGTCGGCGACCCGGGGATCGAGTCACTGCGCCGGGCCTCGGCGGCATTCGTGCGGGCGGTGTCGGCCGGGACCGGGCGCGGCGTTCCTCCTGCCCGAGTTGGCCGGCGGGTCGGTCGAAGCGACGGCCGCCGCGGTCGCCGAGGGTGCGGTGTTGGCCTCCTACCGGTACGACGAGTTCCGTACCGGCGACTGCCCGGACAGCTGGACCGTCTGGTCGTCGCCGTCGGTCGCGGGGGTCGATCCGGCCCCGGTCACCGCCGGCGTCGACCGCGGGGCCCGGATCGCCGAGTCGGTGGCCATGGCCCGGGATCTGGTCAACGAGCCCCCGAGCTCCCTGACCCCGGAGAAGTTCGCCGACTTCTTCGTGCGCCGGTTCGCCGACGTGCCCGAACTGTCGATCGAGGTGTGGGACGAGGACCGGATCGTCTCCGAGCATCTGGGCGGGCTCCTCGGGGTGGCCCGGGGGTCGACCCAGCCGCCGCGTCTGGTCCGGGTCGAGTACCACCCGAGCGATCCCATCGAGGTCGACGGCCGGGTGCCGCACCTGGCCCTGGTGGGCAAGGGGATCACCTTCGACTCGGGGGGCCTCTCCCTCAAGTCGGCCAGTGGGATGGAGACCATGAAGACCGACATGGGCGGGGCCGCCGCGGTGCTGGGGGCGGTCGACGCCGCCGCCGCCCTCGGGGCCCGGATCCGGATCACCGCCTTCACCCCGCTGACCGAGAACATGCCGAGTGGCTCGGCGACCAAGCCCGGCGATGTCCTGACCGCCCGGAACGGCAAGACCATCGAAGTGCTGAACACCGATGCCGAGGGCCGGCTGGTGCTGGCCGACGGGCTCTCGCTGGCCGTGGAGGCCGGACCGGACGCCATCATCGACCTGGCCACACTGACCGGCGCCGCCATCGTGGCCCTGGGCAAGGAGATCGCCGGCCTGCTCGGGAGTGACGAGGCGCTCATCGCCGAGGTCCGGGCGGCCGGAGACCGGGCCGGCGAGCCGCTCTGGCCCCTGCCGCTCCCCGACGACTACCGCAACCACATCGACTCCGAGATCGCCGACATGCGCAACGTGGGCCGGACCGGCCAGGCCGGGACCATCGCGGCGGCGATGCTGCTCCGCGAGTTCGTGGGCCAGGTCCCCTGGGCCCATCTGGACATCGCCGGTCCCTCCCGCTCCGACGACAACAGCCGGTACCTGGCCAAGGGAGGGACAGGGTTCGGGGTACGGACCCTGGTCGCCCTGGTCACCTCCGAGCCGTTCGCCCGCGCCCTGGTCGGATCCGATGGCGGGCAGGGCACCTGAGCGTGCCCATCGGTTGACCCACCGCCCGGGCCACCGGGTGGCCGCCGAGATCGGGCAGGGCCACATCGGCTGGGGTACCTTCGTCGGGTGAAGATCGCCGTGCTCGGGGCTGGTTCGTGGGGCACGACGGTGGCGTCACTGGTGGCGCCCCGTCACCAGACGGTGCTGTGGGCGAGGAATCCCGTGGTGGCCGAGGCCATCAACGAGGACCACGCCAACGCCGAGTATCTGCCCCGGCTTCAGGCTGCCGCCCGAGCTGACCGCCACCGCTTCCCTCGACGAGGCGGTGGGCGACGCCGACCTCCTGGTGGTCGGGGTTCCGACCTCGGGGTTCCGCAACGTGCTGGAGGAGGTGTCGAAGTGGATCCGCCCCTGGGTCCCGGTGGTGAGCCTGTCCAAGGGTCTCGAGAAGGGATCCCATCTGCGCATGACCGAGGTCATCAAGGACGTGGTGCCGGGTCATCCGGTGGCCGCCCTGAGCGGTCCGAACATCGCCCACGAGATCATGTCGGGCAAGGCGGCGGCCGCGGTCATCGCCACCGAGGACCTCGAGGTGGCCCGGGCCATCCAGAAGGTGGTGACCCGCGGACTGTTCCGGGTGTACCTCAACGACGACGTCATCGGATGCGAGATGGGCGGTGCCCTCAAGAACGTGATCGCCATCGCGGCCGGCATCGGCGAGGGCCTCGGGGTCGGGGACAACACCCGCGCCGCGGTCATGTCCCGCGGCCTGGCCGAGCTCACCCGCCTCGGCGTGGCCATGGGCGCGCAATCGACCACCTTCGCCGGACTGGCGGGAATGGGCGACCTGATCGCCACCTGCATGAGCCCGCACAGCCGCAACCGGGCGGTCGGCGAGCAACTCGGCAGCGGACGCCGGCTCGACGACATCCTGGCCGAGATGCACATGGTGGCCGAAGGGGTGAAGACGGCGTCGGTGGCGCTGGAGTTGGCCGAACGCCACGGGCTCGACCTGCCCATCTGCACCATGATCGACAAGGTGGTCAAGGGCGAGATCGAGCCCTCCGGTGCCTACTGGGGGCTGACCCCGGCCGGTCATGAGGACGAACCGGGCTGAGTGGCCGCCGGCCCGGACTCCGGACCGGTCGTTCGGCGTCAGGTGGTCGAAGATCGGTTTGCCGGCCCGTTCCCGGGGTAGGTCAACGGCCGGGAGCGACCAGGCCTCTGGTCGCCCGGTGTCGACAGCAGTCGACAGGGGGAGCGTTCCGAATGATCCGCACACGACTCATCACGCTGGGGGTGGCCGCGCTGGCCGCCCTCGGTCCGATCGCCATCATGGGGATGAGCCGGCCCGCCGGTGCGCTGGCGCTGCCGTCGGCCGCCGCCGCCACCCCGACCTGTACCTTCAACGGCTCTTCGCTGCCCCTGCTGTCCGGGGCCTCGGCCGGGGAGAAGATCGTGGTCAGCTGCACCGGCCTGGCTCCGCTCCATCCGTACCTGATCATGGAGACCAGCCTGTTGTTGGGCATCGATCCGAAGGCCGCACCGCTGCTGACCGGCCAGATCGTGTCCCTCGCCGGGCTGGAGTCCCTGTTCGCCGCCCTGCCCGAGATCAACCCGGCGGCGCTGACCTTCCCGGTGAGCAATCTCTCCGGAGACCTCGAGGAGACCTACGTCCTTCCGACCTCGCAGGCCCCTGATCCCAACGCATCGTGCCCGCCCACCACCCTGCAGATCGATGAGGGGCTGATCGGCTGCGCCCTGGCCACCATCGACCTGACCAGCTTCAAGCCGGTCGCCGCTGGGAGTGCCGTCCTCCAGTACGCCGGCGATCCGCTGTTCCCGCCGGGGCCCGACCCTGGCGCTGTCGACCAGCACGGCGTCACCCGGTCAGAGCGTGGCCGTCGGTGACGCACCGGGAGCCAGCACGTTCTGGTGGTTGTCCACCCTGACCGCGCTGGAGTCGCTCCTCGGAGGCGGAGCGGCCGCCCCCGCACCGAAGATCACCGTGTCCCTGAGCGGCAAGAAGGCCACCGGTGACAGCGCCGAACACCATCACCGTCACGCCGGCCGTCTACAACCGCCCGGTGCTCACGCCGCCCGAAGCTCTCCGGCAACTTCACCGTCCCGACCGGGACTCAGGGGCAAGGTCACCGCCACGGTGACCTATCAGGCGACGCTGCTCGGGTTCCCGCTCAGCAATTCGGCGAGCCAGCCGATCCGGATCACGGGTCGCTGACCCGCGGAGGGTCAGGCGCTCGGTGGCGTCGTGCGGCCCGTCCCCGGCCGGTTCGATCAGGGCAGTGCCTGACGGGCCAGCACGGCCTGCTCGGCCGCCCGGTAGGCCACGGCGGGATGGAACTGCCACGCCCCGAGCTGCTGCTCGATCTCGCGCCGGTCCCGGCCGGACGAGGCCAGCCCGGCGGCCAGCCGCTCGCGCCCGGCGCCGCATCTGCTCGGGTTCGGGCATCTGTTGCTCGGCCAGCCAACGACGGTGGCTCTGCTGGAGGGTGGGCGGGAGCCGGCTGAGATGGCGGAGCGGCAGGGGAGGGATCCGGGTGCGCACGGCCAGTCCTCCCGGGCCGTGCCCGCGGGCCAGGTCGAAGGTGCAGAGGCGTTGCAGGGCCCGGCGGAAGGGAGAGTTCTTGCCCATGCGGTCGCCCAGGCCGAGTGACCGGGCTGTCTCGGTCAACTCCAGATTGAACCCGTCGGGCTGGACCTCGAGGCCGTAGGACACCCGTCGCAGCAGCCAGGTGGTGGACGGTCCGATGATGCCGAGCCAGTAGAGCTCGACGTACCGCGAGCAGGGATGGACGCCGTGGGGATCGGCCACCGGATCGATCCACGGGACGATCCGGAGCCGATCGGGTTGGTGCTCGGCCACCACCAACCCGGCCCGCCGTGGCGGAGCGGGAGGGGTGGTGAGGGCGATGGGGCTGGACACGAGGACCTCCACGGTGGGTTCGAGCGTCGCCGACCCCCGGGAGGGCCGGTGGACGCGGGATGGATACGTCGCTCATGGTGCCCGGGCCTCCTGCCGCGGAGTTTGCCGGCCACCTTGCCCGACCGGGTCGACCGGCCCTGACCCGGCCCGGAAGCAGGAGGAGGACCCGGTGACCCGGTGGCCGCGCCTCCGATCGCTGCGCCTGCCAGAATCGCGGCCATGCGCCCCCGGCTGATCACGGTCCTGGCCGCACCGGTCCTGGCCGCAGTCGTCTGGTCGGCGGGGGAGGGGGACTCCCCGTCCTCGCCCCGACGCCGCCGGCGGCCGCGGCGGTCACCCCACCGGGGGCCGTCGTCACCGACGGGACCCGGACCGGCGAAGGCCTACGACTGCGCCTTCAACGTCAACACGGATGCGTTCACCGGCGCCTACGGCACCGCCTCGGCGATCGGGTGGGAGGGCAACCAGCAAGGTGTCGTGACCTGCCTCGGTGGCACCTTCCTGGTCCAGGACGGCATCTACCGCGACTTCGGATTCGGCATCTACCACGGGGCCCGCACCACCTGGGCCGACGCCGACGGCTACCTCCCCGCCCAGATCACCACCTTCCCCGACTCGGGGGCCAAGGTGTCCATCACCGAGTTCGCCGACCGGGTGGTGCTCGGCGGCCATGCCTATGTCGCCGTCTACAGCCGGGTGGCCGTGGCCAATCCGACCGACCGGACCGTCATGGCCGATCCGGAGGCCGCGCCCGGGATGGTGCAGCTCGATTCGGCGCCCGACGCGGTCAAGCCCCACACGTCGGTCGACCACGACTATGTCGTCGCCACCGACCGCTTCGGCCACACCTATCCGTGGCCCTCGGCCCAGGCCTTGTTCGATGCCGGCGGGTTCGACCGGCACTTCGCCCACATGCGCACCTTCTGGAACGGCCAACTGGCCGGCATCGCCCAGATCAGCGTCCCCGACGCCACGCTGGAGGATGCCTACCGGAGCGGGTTCATCTCCACCCAGATCGCCCGCAGCGGAGACGACCTCGACACCGGGGTGAACGGGTACGAGAGCGAATTCAGCCACGACGTGGTGGGCATCCTGACCAACCTCTTCACCCAGGGCGACTTCACCGACGCCCATGGGCTGCTCCTCGAGGCGCGCCACGTCGTCGGCTCCCAGGGCCAGTACGAGGACGGGGTCTGGACGTACTCCCTTCCGTGGGCCGTGTACCTGATGAAGACCGGCGACGTCGGGTTCGTCAAGGCGAATTTCGACTCGAACGGGCCGGCCGGCGCGGCCGAGCCCAGCATCGAGGCGACCGCGCACCAGATCGCCGCCGACCGCACCGGCCCGTCGCAGATCATGATGGCCACCAACGACATCGACACGCAGGGCTACTGGACCACCGACGACTTCGAGGCCCTGTTGGGACTGGCCGCCTACCGGTACCTGGCCCAGCGGGTCGGGGACGCCGCCGAAGCCGCCTGGGCCTCGGAGCAGTACGACAGCCTCCTGTCGGCGACCAACGCGACGCTCGAGGCCACCATCCAGCGCTACGGGTTGGACTACCTCCCCTGCTCGATCCTGCAACCCAACACGGCCAACCGCTGCGTCGACCCGGAAGACGCCAACTGGACGTCGCCGCTGGGCAATTGGGCCTGGGAGGGGTCTCTCTTCGGCGCCCCGGAGGACGGCCCCGGCCTCTCCCTCATCGACGCCACCTTCCGCTACGGGTTCGACCGCCTGCAGGGCAAGCTCCCGCCCGACACCTTCGGGGGGTTCCCGGACGACTACTACAGCTCGGCCTACAACGCCGCCGACGGGACCGCCGGTCTGGCCGGTGAGGACTACCGCGACCAGGGGATCCTGAGCTACCAATTCATGATCGAGCACAGCCAGAGCGGACCCAACTCGTGGTGGGAGAGCTCGACCGCCCCCGACCCGGCCGACCCGTGGATCGGCCGCCACCCGGGGTCGGGGCAGGGCTCCTCGCCCCATGCCTGGGGGATGGCCGGAGCCAACCGGGTGCTGTTGGACTCGCTGGTGGCCCAGCGCTCGGACGGCACCCTCGTGGTGGGTCGGGGCATCCCGGCGGGGTGGCTGAAGGCGGGGCGACCCATCGCGGTGTCCAACTTCCCGATCACCGGCAATCGCCGGCTGAGCCTCCGCATCACCACGACCGGCCGCACGGTGTCCCTGAGCCTGCGCGGCCCGGAGCCGTCGGGTCAGATCCTGTTCCAGCTCCCGTCGTTCGTGGCCAACATCGCCAGCAGTTCGGCCGGGAGCATCGACGAGGGGACCGGCACCGTCGCGTTGCGGCCCGGAGCCGACCGGGTCGTGGTCGACCTGCGCAAGGCCCCGTGAGGCGCCCGGGCCTCGCTACCAGCCGCCCCGGTGGACGCTGTCCTCGATGGTGCGGCGGGGCCGGGCCAGCGAGGACGACGGCGGATCCGGCTCGGAGGGCTCCCCGAGCAGCACCGCTCCCATCCAGCGGAAGCGCTCGGGCACCCCGAGGACGCCGCGCAGCTCTTCCTCGCCCCGGAAATTGCCGAGGAAGGCGGCTCCGATCCCCTGGTCGGCGGCCCCGAGCAGCAGGGTCATGGTGGCGAAGGCGCAGTCGACGAACCAGAACGGGACGACCCAGTTCACCGGGGGGCCGTCGCCCGACTTGTCGGGCTCGCGGTACCGGGCCAGGTAGGCGTCCGGGTCGGCGTAGGGCAGGACGATCACCGGGGCCCGGGACAGGCCCCCGAAACGGCGAGAGCGGGAGCGCCACTCGTGGTCGGTGGCGGCGGCCCAGTACCGGCGGGTCTGGGCCTCGCCCTCCAGGACGACGAACTCCCGGCCCTGGGTATTGCCGGCCGACGGGGCCCGCAGCGCCGCCTCCAGCAGCCGGTCGACCACCCCATCGGCCGGTGGTCGCCCGCTGAAATTTCTGGTCATTCGCCGCCGCGCCACGGCGTCGGTCAGTTCCACGCTGGCTCCTCCGGATGGGATGACACGCACCGAGGACGCTATCGGCCACCAGGACCGGGCCGGGCGGGCCCCCGGGGAATGTTGACCCCGCTGGTAGTGTTTAACCCGGTGATGAGTCAGGTGTCGGGCCGGTCGGGACCGGCTGCGGCGCCAGCGAAAGGACCGTGATAGCCGTGCCCACCTTCAGGGAGATGCTGGCCACAGCCAAGGCCGCTGTTCGAGAGGTCGAACCGGCACAGGCCGAAGAGGAGATCGCCGCCGGGCCCACGGTGGTGCTGGACGTGCGCGAGCCCGACGAGTACGAGCAGGGTGCGTTGCCCGACGCCGTCCACATCCCGAGGGGAACTCTGGAGACCACGGTCGAGGGACGGATCCCCGACAAGTCCAGCCACGTGGTGGTGTACTGCGCCGGGGGCACCCGGTCGGCGTTCGCCGCCCAGACCATGCAGGAGCTGGGCTACACCGACGTGGCGTCGGTCATCGGTGGGTTCAACCGCTGGAAGGACGAGGGCCGCTCCTGGGCCGCCCCCCAGTCCCTCACCCCCGAGCAGCGCAACCGCTACCAGCGCCACCTCCTGCTCCCCGAGGTCGGGGAGGTCGGCCAGCTGAAGCTGCTCGACTCGAAGGTGCTGCTGCTCGGGGCCGGGGGCCTCGGCTCTCCGGCCGCGCTGTACCTGGCGGCCGCCGGCGTGGGCACCATCGGAATCATCGACATGGACGTGGTCGACGCCTCCAACCTCCAGCGGCAGATCCTCCACAACACCGACCGGATCGGCGAGCGGAAGGTCGACTCGGCGAAGAAGACGCTGACCCTGATCAACCCCGACGTCAACGTGGTCACCTACGACGTCCGCCTGGGTGCGGACAACATCCTCGACATCATCGACGGTTACGACGTGATCGTGGACGGCACGGACAACTTCCCGACCCGGTACCTGGTCAACGACGCGTCCCTCCTGAAGCGCATCCCGGTCGTCCACGGGTCCATCTTCCGGTTCGAGGGGCAGGCCACGGTGTTCCATCCCTACGTGGGCCCGTGCTACCGGTGCATGATCCCCGAGCCGCCTCCGGCCGAGCTGGCTCCCAGCTGCTCCGAGGCCGGCGTGCTCGGCGTGCTCCCGGGCATCGTGGGATCGATCCAGGCCGTCGAGGCGATCAAGATCCTCCTCGGTATCGGCGAGACCCTCGAGGGCCGGCTGCTGGCCTACGACGCCCTCGAGCAGAGCTTCCGGACCTTCAAGGTGCACCGCGATCCCCTGTGCCCGGCGTGCGGCCCCGACGCCGGCCCGATCGTCATCGCCGAGTACGACGACCTGTGCATGCCCCACGCGGTCGCTCCCGCCGGAGGCTGAGCGACCGGGTTTCTTCTGGCCGCCGCCGGACACCGTAATCTGTGCCCCATGGCACCGAACAACGGGTCGTCGACGCCTGACGAGAAGCGGTACACCGACTCAGGCATCGAGATACGGCCTGTCTATGGCCAGGCCGACCTCGCCGGCTGGGACGCCGACCAGCAGCTGGGCGCACCGGGCGAGTATCCCTTCACCCGGGGGATCAGGGACGACATGTACCGGGGGCGCCTCTGGACGATGCGCCAGTACGCCGGGTTCGGCACGGCGGAGTCGACCAACGAGCGGTTCAAATTCCTGCTGGGAGCCGGGCAGACCGGTCTCTCGTGCGCCTTCGACCTGCCCACCCAGATGGGCCTCGACTCCGACCACCCCCGGTCGGAGGGCGAGGTGGGGAAGGTCGGCGTCGCCATCGACTCGTTGGCCGACATGCGACTCCTGCTCGCCGGCCTGCCGCTCGACAAGGTGACCACGTCGATGACCATCAACGCCACCGCGGCGATCCTGTTGCTGTTCTACCAACTGGTGGCCGAGGAGAACGGGGTCGACCCGAAGCTGGTCGGCGGCACCATCCAGAACGACATCCTGAAGGAGTACGTGGCCCGGGGAACCTACATCTACCCGCCGCGGCCTTCGATGCGCCTGGTCACCGACACCTTCTCCTACTGCGCCGAGTACCTCCCGTCGTGGAACACCATCTCCATCTCCGGCTACCACATCCGCGAAGCGGGGTCGACGGCCGTGCAGGAGATCGCCTTCACCATCGCCAACGGCATCGCCTACGTCGAGGCGGCATTGAGTGCCGGCCTCGACGTCGATGCCTTCGCCCCCCGGCTCAGCTTCTTCTGGAATGCCCACAACAACCTGTTCGAAGAGGTGGCCAAGTACCGGGCGGCCCGGCGGATGTGGGCCAAGCTGATGACCGAGCGGTTCGGGGCCAAGGACAAGAAGTCCACCCTGCTCCGATTCCACACCCAGACCGGTGGGTCGACCCTGACCGCCCAACAGCCCGAGAACAACATCGTCCGGGTGGCCATCCAGGCCATGGCCGCCGCCCTCGGTGGCACCCAGAGCCTCCACACCAACGGGTTCGACGAGGCGCTCGGCCTCCCCACCGAGCGGGCCGCCAAAATCGCCCTGCGGACCCAGCAGATCGTCGGCTACGAGTCCGGGATCGCCGACACCGTCGACCCGCTGGCCGGCTCCTGGTTCGTGGAGTCTCTGACCGACGAGGTGGAGAAGGCGGCGTGGGAGTACCTCGAACGGATCGATGGCATGGGTGGCGCGGTCGATGCCATCGAGGCCCAGTACATGCAGCAGGAGATCGAGCAGGCGGCCTACGCCTTCGCCAAGGCCGTCGACGCCGACGAGAAGATCATCATCGGGGTGAACAAGTACGTCGACGACGAGGTGGAGGCCACCGAGGTGTTCCCCATCGACCCGGAGCTGCAGCGGTCGCAGGTCAGTCGGCTCCACCGGGTGCGCTCCGAACGCGACCAGTCGGCCGTCGATGCTGCCCTGTCCGAGGTGGAGGCGGCCGCCCGGGGCACCCAGAATCTGCTGGTGCCCATGAAGACGGCGCTCGCCCGCATGGCGACCCTCGGTGAGGTGTCCGACGTGCTCCGGGGTGTCTTCGGAGAGTTCCACCCGGCCGGCTGACGTCGGGTCGCCGGGTGTCGCCGGCCCCGGGCCCGGCTCAGGTGAGGTGCCGGCCCAGAAAGGACAGGGACGGGGGCTCCTGCGACAGGAAGAACGGCCCGGTGTGGCACCCTTTGGACACCTCCACCACCGCGGTGGCGGGCAGGGCCCGGACCAGCGCCTCCACCCCCGGCCGGAAGGGGTCGTCGTCGCCTGACGCCACCCGGACCGGGGTGTCCCGGAGTCCGGGGGCCAGGGTCACGGCATCGTCGGCCGCGAAGTCCCGGGCCGACGCGTAGGCACCCGGATTGGCCCGCTGGGCCTCGGCGTAGCTGGTCCAGATGGCCGGGCTGATGGCGGCCGCCGCGTCGATCAGGTGCGGATACCGCTCGGCCAGCAGCAGGGCGCCGTAGCCGCCCATCGAGATCCCCATGGCACCGACCTTGTCGGGAGCACGGCCGAGCCCCAGCGCCTGGCACATCGGGATCAGCTCGTCGACCACCATGGCCATCGGGTCATCGCCCGGATGGGGGTTCCAGTAGCCGTCACCGCCGTCGACGGTGACCAGGGCCATGGGGGGCAGCCGACGGCCGTCGACGTGGAGGGCCACCGCCTGCGCCGGGGACATGCCGGCCAGCGCGTCGGTGTGATTGCCGCCGAATCCGTGGAGCATCACCACCAGCGGGAGCCGCGCCCCAAGCCGGTACCCGGGCGGCCAGGCGATCGTATGGCCGACGGTGCGATTCCGGGCCGAGGAGAAGAAGGTGGCCGACGTCGAGGGCCCCGGTGTCGAGTACGAAAGCTCGGGGACATCGACCGAGCATGCTCCGTCGAGCTCGTCCAGCCGCTGCTGGCCGGGAAGCACGCCGTGGGAGACCAGCTCGAACCCGGTCACCCCGGCCACCACCACGACCGCCGCCCCTCCGAGCCCGACGGTGAGCAGCCGCCGCCGGCTCCATCGCCGCGGCCCGGGCCCTGCGCCTTCCGGGTCACCGGTGGGGGGCGGGCCGTGCACCGACTCCGGCGGGGTGCTCATCGGGATCCTTTCGGCCGGCAGGTTCGGGGGCGCAAGAGCGTGACGGCGTCCCGGCTCCGGAGGGTCAGGTCGGCGACCGGGGACCGACTCGGTCAGCGGGCGAGCAGGCGCTCCCGCACCGGGCCGGGTCCGGCCGCGTCGATCGCCGTCCAGGCCATGGCCAGCGCGCCGTCCCGGACCGCGGCGTCGGCCGACGGAGTGATGCAGGCGGCGGCGAACTCGGGCTGGTGGTTCACCGATCCGGCGGCGTCGATGCCCACCAGCGGGTGGATGGTGGGGACGGCGAGCGACACGTTGGCCATGTCGGTGGAGAACGTCGGTTTGGGGGCGTCCTCGTCGTCGAGGGGGAAGGACCGGCCCAGCGCTTCCGCATTGGCCCGGTACAGCGACAGCAGCCCGGCGTCACTCACCATGTGGGAGTAGGCCGGGGCCAACGTCTCACGCCGCAGCGATGCGCCCGCCGCCAGCGCGCCGGCTTCGAAGCAGGCCATCACCCGGGGCTCGAGTACCTCCAGGCCCTCGAGCGAGACGGACCGGCACATGAACCGACCACTCACCGAGTCGGGGATGATGTTGGCCGCCTGGCCGCCCTCGGTGACGATGCCGTGCACCTGGTCGCCGGGCCGGAACTGCTGTCGCAGCAACCCCAGCCCCACCTGGGCGATGGTCATGGCGTCGCCGGCGTTGACCCCCTCCCAGGGAGCGGCCGACGCATGGGCGGTCTTGCCGGAGAAGGTGACGTCGAAGTGGGAGACGGCCAGGCAGGTGCCCTGGAGCCGATCGCTGGGCCACGGGTGGATCATCATGGCGGCGTGCACGTCGTCGAAGACACCGTCTTCGAGCATGGTCACCTTCCCCCCGCCACCCTCCTCGGCCGGGGTGCCGAGGACCCGGATGGTCGCCCCCAGCTCGTCGGCCAGGCCGGCCAGCCCGAGCCCGGCCCCCACCGCCGACGCGGCGATGATGTTGTGCCCGCAGGCGTGGCCCACCCCGGGCAGGGCGTCGTACTCGGCGCACACGGCCAACACCAACGGCCCCGACCCGATCTCGGCACTGAACGCCGTGGGCATGCCCGCGGTTCCCCGGGTCACGGTGAAGCCACCCGCCGCCAACCGGTCGGCCGTCCATTCGCACGCCTGGGCCTCCTCGAAGGCCGTCTCCGGGTGGTCGTGGATGGCGTGGCTGAGCTCGACCAGTTCACCCAGATCGCCGTCCACCACCCGGCGTGCGGCGTCCTTCAGCCCGGAGAGCTCGGTCACGGCGTTCCTCCCCTCGCTACTCGATGACGGCGATCACGTCGCCGGGGCCGACCGATGCGCCGGCCTGCACGCGGACTTCCTTGACCGTGCCGGCGCGTTCGGCGTTGACGTTGTTCTCCATCTTCATCGCCTCGAGCACGCAGATGGTCTCGCCCACCTCGACGACGTCGCCTTCGCTCACCAACACCTTGACGATGGTCCCCTGCATGGGCACGGCGACGGTGCCCGAGCCGGCGCCGGACGCCGCCGACTTGGGTCGCTTCGGGCCGGCGGACCGGGCTCCGGCGGATCCACTCCCGGCCGCCACCACCTGATCACCCAGGTCGGGAACCCACAGCTTCACCTGGTAGCGCTTCCCGTCGACCTCGGCGGTGACGTCGCGGAGCACCCGGGGCGACTCCTCGCCGTCCACCGCGGGGCCGGTCGGGGGCGCATCGGCCCCCGACGAGACCACCCCGGTCAGGTCGAGTCGTTGCTCCACCCAGTTGGTCGAGTGGGTGCCGGCGATGAAGTCCGGATGCGAGAGGATCGCCACGTCGGCGGGCAGGGTGGTGGCCACGCCGGTGATCGACGTCTCGCCGATGGCCCGCAGCATGCGCCGACGGGCGGCCTCCCGGTCGTGGCCCCAGACCACCAGCTTGGCCACCAGGTTGTCGTAGAACTGGCTCACCGTGTCGCCCGACTCGTAGCCGGAGTCGAGCCGCACGCCCGGACCGCCGGGCACCACGAACGAGGAGATCGTCCCCGGCGACGGGGTGAACGCCCCCCCGGCCGGGCTTTCCGCATTGATCCGCACCTCGATGGCATGGCCGTCGCGGCGCACGTCGGCCTGGGTGAAGCCGAGGGGTTCGCCCGAGGCCACCCGCAGCTGCCACTCGACGAGATCCAGGCCGGTCACCAACTCGGTCACCGGATGCTCGACCTGGAGGCGGGTGTTCATCTCGAGGAAGAAGAACTCGCCGTCCTGGTAGAGGAACTCGACCGTACCGGCGTTGACATACCCGCAGGCCTCGGCCACCTTGACCGAGGCTTCCCCCATGGCCCGCCGGATGTCGTCGGGGAAGTCGGGTGCCGGGCTCTCCTCGACCAACTTCTGATGCCGGCGCTGCGCCGAGCAGTCCCGCTCGCCGAGCCACAGGGTGTTCCCGTGGGTATCGGCGATGATCTGCATCTCCACATGGCGGGGCCAGGCCAGGTAGCGCTCGACGTAGCACTCGTCGCGACCGAAGTAGGCCAGCGACTCTCGCATGGCCGACTCGAGGGCCTCGGCGGCCTCGTCCGGCCCGGCCACCACCTTCATGCCCCGGCCCCCGCCGCCGAAGGCCGCCTTGATGGCCACCGGCCACCCGAACTCGTCACCGAATGCGGCTACCTCGTCGGGAGAGGTGAGGACCTCGGACCGACCGGGCACGCCCGACACCCCGACCCGCTCGGCGGCGTGGCGGGAGCTGATCTTGTCGCCCATCACCTCGATGGCCTCGGGTGGCGGGCCGATGAAGGTCACGCCCCGCTCGGTGATGGCCCGGGCGAAATCGGTGTTCTCCGAGAAGAATCCGTAGCCCGGGTGGACGGCGTCCGCCCCGCTGCGCTCGATGACGTCGAGGATGGCCCCGGTGTTGAGGTAGCTCTCCGCCGCCGTCTGGCCCCCGAGGGAGTAGGCCTCGTCGGCCAGACGCACGTGGAGTGCTTCCCGGTCGAGATCGGAGTAGACGGCGACCGTGGCCACCCCCAGCTCGCGACAGGTCCGGATGACCCTGACCGCGATCTCTCCCCGGTTGGCGATGAGAACCTTCTTCAGCACGCTGCGCCTTTCGAATCGGACGGGACCCGGGTGGGGGAGTCACCACCACCCCGGCGATATAACACTGTCACGGCCCGTAGGGTATGTGCCATGCCGGGGTCCGGGTTCACCGACATTCGGCACTTCGAGTCCCTCGACTCGACCAATCGGTACCTGCTCGACCAGGCCAGGGCGGGCGCCGCCCACGGGGTGGTGGCCGTGGCCGACCACCAGTCAGCCGGGCGGGGCCGCCTCGGGCGCCGCTGGGAGGCCCCGGCCGGGTCCAACCTGCTCCTGTCGGTGCTGCTCCGACCCCGATTGCCCCCTGAGCAACGTCATCTGGCCAGCGCCGTGGTGACGCTGGCCGCGGCCGATGCCGTGGCCGAGCTCGGGCTCGGGCTCGGGATCAAATGGCCGAACGACCTGCTCGCCCCCGACGGTCGCAAGCTGGCCGGCGTGCTGGCCGAGGCCGATCTCGGACCGGTCTCCGGCGCACCGGGGGAGCGGCCCGGTGGGGAGCCGCCGGCCCCGATCGTGGTCGGGATCGGCATCAACGCCAACTGGCCGGTGACCGACCGCGACCTCCCGGCCGAGCTGGTCGGATCGGCCACCTCGTTGCGCCAGCAGCTCGACCGGCCGGTCGACCGGGCCCGACTCCTCGAGTCCCTGCTCCGGAGCCTCGGGCCTCGGGTCACCGACCTCGACTCACCGCCGGGCCGGAAACGGCAGGCCGACGATCTCCGGGCCGCCTGCACCACCATCGGCACCACCGTGCGGGTCGACCTGGCCGACGGCCGCTCGTTCGAGGGCGTCGCCACCGACGTCACCCCCGAGGGCCATCTGGTGGTGGAGACCGGCGACCAGTCGCGGACGGTGGTGGCCGGCGATGTGATCCACGTGCGCCCGAGCTGAGGACCCGAGATGGCCGCGGACCCGGGCCCGGCCACGACTAGCATGCCTCCCGTCATGCGACTCCTGGTCACCGGCGGTGCCGGCTTCATCGGATCGAACTTCGTCCGCTACTGGGTGAACCGCCATCCCGACGACGCCGTGGTGGCCTTCGATCTGCTCACCTACGCCGGAAACCGACCCAATCTGGTCGATGTCGAGGATCGGATCGCCTTCGTGCAGGGGGACATCGGAGATCTCGAACGGGTGGAGAAGACCCTGACCGAGCACGAGATCGATGTGATCGTGAACTTCGCCGCCGAGTCCCACAACAGCCTGGCCATCCTCGATCCGGCCCGGTTCTTCCGGACCAATGTCCTGGGCACCCAGATGCTGGCCGAGGCGGCCCGCCGGCACGGGGTCTCCCGGTTCCACCACATCTCGACCTGCGAGGTCTACGGCGACCTGCCCCTCGACTCCGACGAGGTGTTCACCGAGGAGACCGCCTACCGCCCGAGGACGCCGTACAACGCCTCCAAGGCGGGAGCCGACCATGCGGTGCGGGCCTATGCCGAGACGTTCAACCTCCCGGCCACCATCACCAACTGCTGCAACAACTACGGGCCCTACCAATTCCCGGAGAAGGTCATCCCCCTCTTCACGACCAACGCGCTCAACGACCTGCCCCTCCCGCTGTACGCCTCCACCCAGAACCGGAGGGAGTGGCTGCACGTCGACGACCACTGCCGGGCCATCGAGCTGGTCCTCCAACACGGGGAGGTCGGCGAGACCTACAACGTGGGCAGTGGGCTCGAGGCCAGCATCGACCAGATCGCCGACGCCGTGCTCGACGCGGCCGGCAAGCCCCACAGCCTGAAGGAGATCGTGCCGGACCGACCCAGCCACGACCGGCGCTACCTCCTCGACTCGTCGAAGATCCGCCGTGCCCTCGGCTGGGAGCCGACCGTGCCGTTCGAGCAGGGCCTCGCCGAGACGGTCCAGTGGTATGCCTCCCATCGCACCTGGTGGGAGCCGTTGCGGGACCGGGCCCCGGTGGTCGAGGGCGCCTGGTCCACCGGACGTCCCGGTCCGGGCCCCACTCCGAAGCCGTGAGCCCGCCGCGGCGGGTCCTGATCACCGGCGGTGACGGTCAGCTGGGCCGTGATCTCCGCGACGTGCTGGCCGGCGGGGTGGCCGATGGGGGTATCGACGTCCGCCACTCCGGGTCGGCCGGGATCCTTCCGCCCGTGTCCGAGGGGACCTTCGAGGTGCTCTCGACCGATATCGACACCATGGACATCGTGGATCGGACCGCGGTGCGGGCGGTGGTGGACTCCTTCCGGCCCCAGATCGTGCTGCACGGCGGGGCCTACACCGCGGTCGACGCCTGCGAGTCGGACCCCGACACCGCCTTCGGGGTCAACGCGCTCGGGACGAGGAACGTGGCCGAGGCTTCGAGGGAGGCGGGGGCCCATCTGGTCTACATCTCGACGGACTACGTCTTCGACGGGTCGCTCGACCGGCCGTATGACGAGTGGGACCAGCCCGGGCCGGCGTCGGTCTACGGCCGGAGCAAGCTCGGCGGCGAGCTCGAGGTGCGCACCGCCGGTCCCGCCACCGTGGTCCGCACCGCCTGGGTGTGCGGCGCCCACGGGGCCAATATGGTCAAGACGGTGCTGCGACTGGCCGGTGACCATCCGGGCGGCCCGCTCCGGTTCGTGGACGATCAACGGGGGTGTCCCACCTTCACGGCCGATCTGGCCCGGGCCGTCGTGCGCCTGGCGCTCGACCGTCGACCCGGGACGTTCCACGTCACCAACCAGGGTGAGACCACCTGGTTCGGCTTCGCCCGGGCGACCCTGGCGGCTGCCGGGCTCGACCCCGACCTGGTCGAGCCCATCACCACCGCCGACCTCGACCCGCCCCGCCCCGCTCCCCGCCCCGCCAATTCGAGGCTGGACAACGCCGCCCTCCGGCTCTCGGGTCTCCCACTGCTCCCGCCCTGGGAGGAGTCGCTGCGCCGACTGGTCGGGGTGCTCACGCCCGGAAGGTGAACGGGCGACGGCCCCGATCGGCAGCACACAGCTTCAGGAGAGGTGAGAATGAGCCGAGATGGTAAGGGCCACCAGGGTCACCAGGGTCACCGCTGGACCGCGCCGCGGTACGCCGTCCCTGAGGCGCCATGGCCGGACCGCACCATTCAGACCACCCAGATGACAGGAACCGTTCAGTGATGTCAGCCAACACAGGGGCCTTCGGCGGCGCCGGTCAGCCGTCCGGGTCGAGGTCGACGCCGACCCACGAATCGGGGCCGGCCGGCGCCTACTTCGGCCACGGGGGTGCCGCGGTACGGGTGCTACCCCACGGTCGTGGGCACACGGTGGCGGTGATCGGGGTGGGCTACGTCGGCCTCCCCACCGCGGCGACCCTGGCCCATCTGGGTCACCGGGTGGTCTGCGGAGATGCCGACCCGGCCAAGGTGGCCATGCTCGAACAGGGCCGGGTGCCCATGGTCGAGGACCACCTCGAGGAGCTGGTCCGCGAAGGGCAGGCGGCCAACCGCCTGCGGTTCGTGGTCGGCGCCACCGCCGCGGTGGAAGGCGCCCAGTTCGTGTTCCTGTGCGTCCCCACCCCCCAGGGCGACGACGGCTCGGCCGATCTCTCCTTCGTGGAGGCGGTGGCCGAGGAGATCGCCCCTCACCTGTTGCCGGGAACGATCATCGTCAACAAGTCGACTGTCCCGGTCGGCTCGACTCTGGTCGTCGAGCGGGTCCTGGGCCGGCACGACGTCACCGTCGTCTCCAACCCGGAGTTCCTGCGCGAGGGCACCGCGGTGGCCGACAGCCTCCATCCCGAGCGCATCGTGGTGGGGGCGGACGACCAGGGCGCCGCAGCCCGGGTGGGCGATCTCTTCGCCGGGACCCATGCCCCGCTCCTGATCACCGACGCGGCCACGGCCGAGACCATCAAGTACGCCTCCAACGCCTTCCTGGCCACCAAGCTGAGCTTCGTCAACGCGGTGGCCGGCCTGTGCGAGGCGGTGGGGGCGGACGTGCGGGATGTCATCCTGGGCCTGGGCTACGACCGTCGGATCGGGTTCGAGTACCTGCGTCCCGGGCCCGGCTGGGGTGGCAGCTGCCTGCCCAAGGACACCAGGGCACTGGTCCACATCGCCGAGCAGGCCGGTTACGACTTCTCGTTCCTGAAGGGGGCCATCTCGACCAACGACGAGCAGTTCGTGCGGGTGGTGGACAAGGTCCGGGTGGCGGTGGGCGGCCAGCTGAAGGGTGCGGTGGTGGCCGTGTGGGGACTGACCTTCAAGGCCGGGACCGACGACCTGCGCAACTCACCCTCGGTCGAGGTGGTGCGCCGCCTGGTGCAGGCGGGAGCCACCGTCCAGGCCTTCGACCCGACCGTCCCGGTACCGAAGGGCCAGAAGTCGACCCCGATGGAGGGATTGGTCGACATCGGCGGCGAGGGCGGGGGGTCGAACCTGGCCAAGCAGGTACGGGCCTTCCCCGACGCCTACGCCGCCTGTGAGCGGGCCGCCGCGGTCGTGGTCCTCACCGAGTGGGACGAATTCCGCTGGCTCGACTTCGGCCGGGTGCGGGCGGCCATGACCAAGCCGGTGGTCGTCGATGCCCGCAACCTCCTCGATCCGGCCCAACTCCGACGGATCGGCTTCGACTACACCGGCATCGGACGCCGATGAGCGGTCGCATCGTGGTGTTGGGTGGCGCCGGCTTCCTCGGCTCGCACCTGTGCGACCAGCTGCTGGCCCGCGGCGACGAGGTGGTCTGCGTGGACGACTTCTCGACCGGACGCCGGGCCAACGTGGCCCATCTGGACGGCGACGCCCGGTTCACGCTCATCGAGGCGGACGTCTCGGTCCACATCCCCGTCGACGGCCGCGTGGACGGGGTGTTCCACCTGGCCAGCCCGGCCTCGCCCCCGGACTACCTGGCCCTGCCCCTCGAGACCCTGGCCGTCGGGAGCGAGGGGACCCGCCACGGGCTGGAGCTGGCCCACGACAGCGGGGCCCGGTTCCTGTTGGCTTCGACCAGCGAGGTCTACGGCGATCCCGAGGTCCATCCCCAGATCCGAGGGGTACTGGGGCCGGGTCAACCCGATCGGGCCCCGCAGCGTCTACGACGAGGCCAAGCGCTTCGCCGAGGCGCTGACCATGGCCCATCACCGGGCCCTCGGGACCGATGTGGCCATCGTCAGGATCTTCAACACCTACGGCCCCCGGCTGCGCCCCGACGACGGCCGGGTCGTCTCCAACTTCCTGCTCCAGGCCATGCGGGGTGAGCCGCTCACCGTCTACGGGGACGGCACCCAGACCCGCAGCCTCTGCTTCGTGGCCGACGAGGTGCGGGGCCTCCTCGCCCTGTTCGACTCGGGGCTGACCGGGCCGGTCAACATCGGCAATCCCGACGAGCACACCATGCTGCAGCTGGCCGACACGGTCATCGATCTGCTGGGCTCGTCGTCCCGGGTCATCCACCTGCCCCTCCCGGTCGACGACCCCACCCGCCGGCAGCCGGACATCACCCTGGCCCGCACCGCCCTGGGGTGGGAGCCGACCACCGGGCTGCGGGAGGGCCTGGCCGAGACGGCGGCCTTCCTGGCCCGCGACGCCGGGGTACCGCCCCCTACGGTCACCACCGGGACCGAGACCGGCAACAATGGTCGCGACTGAGCCCCGGGGGACCCCGACCAAGGGCGTACGTGAAGGAGACCAACCCCATGCCTGACTCCGGGAGTCCTGACGTGGCGGGCGAGGACGACGTCGAGGTCCAGAGCCATGAGCTGCTGTCGGTGATCGTGCCGGTCTTCAACGAGCGAACCACCGTGGCCGAGGTGATCCGGAGGATCCGGGCGGTCAGCCTGCCGGTGGCGGTGGAGGTCATCGTGGTCGACGACGGGTCGTCGGACGGGACCGACAAGGTGTTGTCCGCCCTGGGTGATTCGACGGTGCGGGTGATCAACCACGGTGTCAACCGGGGCAAGGGCGCGGCCATCCGGACCGGGTTGGAGTCGGTGCGGGGCGACCTGGTGCTGATCCAGGACGCCGACTTGGAGTACGACCCGGCGGACTGGACCAAACTGCTCGAACCCATTCTCCGGGGCAAGGCCAACGTGGTCTATGGCAGCCGGTTCACCGGTGAGCGGAAGAACATGATGCCGCTCCACTGGATGGGCAACCGGTTCCTGTCCCTCGTCACCAACATCCTCTACTCCTCCACCCTCTCGGACATGGAGACGTGCTACAAGCTGTTCGAACGGAAGGTCCTCGAGGGGATCACCATCCAGTCGGACAAGTTCGATTTCGAACCGGAGATCACCGCCAAGGTGTTGCGGCGGGGCTATCGCATCTACGAGGTCCCGATCTCCTACGCCGGCCGGGAGGTCGAAGAGGGCAAGAAGATCACCTGGCGCGACGGCTTCGGCGCACTGGCGGCCCTGGTGAAGTTCCGATTCGTACGGATGGACAAGTGACCAGTGGCGCCGAGGTGGGCCGACGGTGACCGTCGGCGCACCTCCGACCGAGCCCGTGGCCCCCGGGGCCGGGTCCGATCCGCCGACCGGGGACGGGCAGGGCGTGGCGGTGGTGATCGTGAACTACGAGTCGGGGTCGGCCCTCCTGCACTGTGTCGAGGGCTTCCGGGACCAGGCACCGGGTCGACTGGCGGTCGACGAGCTGGTGGTGGTGGACAACGGTTCGATCGATGGGTCGGTCGACGAGGTCAGGCGCCGCCACCCGGAGGTGGAGGTGGTCACGACCGGATACAACCTCGGGTACGGGACCGCGGCCAACCGCGGGGTGGCGGCGACCTCGGCCCCGTTGGTGCTGGTGTGCAACCCCGACCTCGAGGTACGCCCCGGCGCGCTGCCGGTCCTGGCCGGCGCGCTGGACGCCCATCCCGACTGGGCCCTGGTCGGCCCGCTGGTCCGCGCCCCGGACGGCCGGCGCTATCCGTCGGCCCGCCGCTTCCCTTCCCTGGTCGACGCGGCCGGTCACGCCCTCCTGGGCATCTTCGCGCCGGACAACCGGTTCACCCGGTCCTACCAGCGGGCGGAACTGGACGGGGCCGGGCCCGACCCCCAGGTGGTCGACTGGGTGTCCGGGGCCTGCTTTCTGGTCCGGCGCACCGCCTTCGAGCAGGTGGGCGGGTTCGATGAGGCCTACTTCATGTACCTGGAGGAGGTGGACCTCTGCTGGCGCCTGGGTCGAACCGGGTGGCGGGTGGCCTACGTGCCGGGGGCGGAGGTCGTCCACGCCCAGGGGGGTTCGACCGAGCGTCACCCGTACCGGATGATCTTCGAGCACCACCGCTCCCTGGTGCGGTTCGCCTTCCGGACCTCCGAGGGCTGGCGCACGGCCCTGCTGCCGCTGGTGCTGGTCGGGATCGGCGCCCGAGCCGCTCTGGCCTGCCTATCCCGCATCACCGGAGGCTGAACCGGGCGTACCGGGGTCCCTGATCCCAGGCTGTAGGGTGTCGTCCGATCATGGCGAGCAATTCGACTGGCAAATGGGTGGAGCGCGCAGCCACCACCGGAGGGGGGCGGACCTATCGCGGCCAGATGCCCGTGAACTGGTATGCCAGCCTGGCGGTCATCTGCATCGTCGGCCTCCTGCTGATCGCGTTCAGCCGCTACGAGCGGACCCACACGACTGCGTCTTCCTCGGGCCCTCCGACCACTTCGCAGACCTGGTACGCGGCGCTGGGCATCGACATCTGCGGCAAGGTCGAGCCCAATCTCCCGGCCAACAAGGCGGGGACCGGGCTGGTCGCCAACGGCGACGGTGTCCTGACCATCTCGCCGAAGACCAGCGCCGACTCCGGGGCCAACGCCACCCTGGGCAAGTTCGTCTCCGGGTACAAGGGACTCGAGCTCTCGTCGTCCAGCCTCCAGTACCCGGGCAAGTCGACCATGACCAACGGTGATGTCTGCGCCAAGGGAACGCCGGATGCGGGCAAGCCCGGCGTGGTCATCGTGGTCAGCTGGCCGAGCTTCGAGTCGAAGGGCCACGGGACCGAGACCAGCGGAGCGCCCCAGGATCTCAAGTTCGCCAACGGCCAGCTCATCACCATGGCGTTCGTCCCGGCCACCGCCACGGTGCCCAAGCCACCGGCTCTGGCCATCCAGCAGCTCATCACCAGCGTGACCCAGGGATCGACCACCTCGACGACCGCCCCGGGCGCCACCGCCACCACCGCGCCGACGACGGCCACCACCGCGCCGACGACGGCCACCACCGCGCCGACGACGGCCACCACCGCGCCGCCGACCACGCCGACCACGGCAAAGCCCGCCAGCCCGACCACGTGAGGGCTGTTGTTCTGGTGGGCGGGGAGGGCACCCGGCTCCGACCGCTGACGCTCACCACGCCCAAGCAGATGCTGCCCATCGTGGAGCAGCCGATGATCGAGCGGGTAATCGGCCACCTGGCCCAGCACGGAATCGACGACGCAGTGCTCTCCCTGGGCTACCGACCGGATGCCTTCATCAACGCGTACCCGGGTGGGACGATCGCCGGTGTGCGGCTGGCCTACGCGGTCGAGCCGACCCCGCTCGACACCGCCGGAGCCATCCGGTTCGCCGCCGAGCACGCCGGCATCGATGAGACCTTCGTCGTGGTGAACGGGGACGTCCTCACCGACTCCGACCTCTCCGGGTTGATCCAGTTCCACACCGATCATGGGGCGGAAGCCACCATCGGGCTCACCCCGGTGGACGATCCCGAGCGCGTTCGGTGTGGTTCCGACCGACCGTGACGGCCGGGTGCTGGCGTTCATCGAGAAGCCACCCCGCGACGAGGCTCCCACCAACTACATCAACGCGGGGAGCTACGTCTTCGAGCCGTCGGTGCTGGAGCGCATCCCGAAGGACCGTCGGGTCTCGATCGAGCGGGAGACCTTCCCCCTGCTCGTCGAAGCGAAGACCCTCTTCGCCCAGGGGTCCAGTGCCTACTGGTTGGACACCGGCACCCCGGACGCCTATCTGCGGGCCCACCGTGATCTCCTGCTGGGGCGCCGGAACGGCCCGCCCTCCCCGGGGGCAGAGCCCGACCCGTCGCTCGGCACCGGAGTGTGGCGGATCGGGAGCGTGCACGTCGAGAGCGGATCGGTGGCCCGGTCGCTCTTCGGTGAGGATTCGTCGGTGGCCGAGGGGGCGGTGGTCGAGGACTCGGTGATCGGCTCGGGCGCCGTCATCGAGGAGGGGGCCTCGGTCATCGACTCGGTGCTCCTGCCGGGGGCGCGGGTGGCATCGAGGGCCACGGTCGAAGGCTCGGTGATCGGCCCCGGCGCCATCGTGGGCCAGCGATGCGTCATCCACGGGCTCTCGGTGATCGGCGCCGGTGCGGTCACCGCCTCGGGGACCGTCATCGACGGCCAACGGGTACCTGCAGGAGTCTGACCGTGCGGACGCTGGTCACCGGCGGCGCCGGGTTCATCGGATCGACGCTGGTGGACCGGCTGCTGGCCGAGGGCCACACCGTCGACGTGGTCGACGACCTCTCCACCGGCTCCCTGGCCAATCTGGCGGACGCCCGGGCAGCGGCCGGCCACCAACTGACCGTCCACCAGATGGACATCCGCTCGGCCGAGGTGGTCGACCTCATGGAGCGCCAGCGCCCCGAAGTCGTGTTCCACCTGGCCGCCCAGGCTGACGTGCGGGTGTCGGTGAACGATCCGGTCCTCGACGCCGACATCAACCTGCTGGGCACGCTCCGGGTCCTCGAGGGGGCCCGGGCCAGCCGGGCCGGGCGGGTGGTGTTCGCCGCCAGCGGCGGGACCCTCTACGGCGAGCCCGACGCATCCGAGCTTCCCCTGAAGGAGTCGCTGCCCCAACGGCCCCTGTCACCCTACGGAGTGTCGAAGAAGGCGGCCATCGACTACCTGGTGGCCTACCGGGAGCTCCACTCCCTGGAGTTCTGTGCCCTGGCCCTGGCCAATGTCTACGGCCCCCGGCAGGATCCCCACGGCGAGGCCGGGGTGGTGGCGATCTTCGCCGAGCGACTGCTCCGCGGCCTCCCGGTCACCGTCTTCGGTGACGGCGGCCAGACCCGCGACTTCGTCTATGTCGACGACGTGGTCGACGCCTTCGTGCGGGGGACCACCAAGGGCGGCGGGCTGGTGTGCAACGTGGGAACCGGTCGGGAGACCTCGGTCAACGACCTGGTCCGGGAGATGGCCGCCCAGGCCGGGGTCGAGGTCGAGGTCGAGTTCCAGCCGTTGCGACCCGGCGAGCTCCTCCGCAGCAGCCTCGATCCCAGCCGGGCCGGCATCCAACTGGGATGGAAGCCGTGGACCGAGCTGGGGGCCGGCACCTCGGAGGTGCTCGACTTCGTCAGGCGCCGATTGGCCGCCGAGCACCCCTGAATCGCCCTCCGGGCCCGCCCGGGAGGGTCACGGGACGAGCAGTGTGCGGTGCACGGCGCCCGAGGCAGTAACCTGGGGTAGTCCTGATGCGCTGAGTTGGCGACAGGCCGTCCCCCGAGCACGTTCCCGTGCCCTCCCCCCCTGTCGCACGAAAGCACCCTCATGCCCCCCTCGCAACCTTCCTTCGCCTCCCTCGGCGTGCCCTCGGACATCGTCGCCGCGCTCGACCGCAAATCGATCACCGAGCCCTTCCCCATCCAGTCGGCCACCATCCCCGATGCGCTGGCCGGACGGGACGTGTGTGGCAAGGCACCCACCGGTTCGGGCAAGACCCTGGCCTTCGGCATCGGCGCCGTGGCCCGCCTGACCGGAAAGCCGGCCCGGCCCAAGCATCCGAGGGTCCTGGTGCTCACCCCCACCCGTGAGCTGGCCGCCCAGGTGGCCTCCGAGCTCCAGATCCTGGCGACGCCGCGCAACCTCAGGGTGGACTCGTTCTACGGCGGGGTCGGCTACGGCCCCCAGCTGAAGGCCCTGTCCCGAGGCGTCGACGTGGCTGTGGCCTGTCCGGGACGGCTGGGCGACCTCATCGAGCGGGGGAGCATCCGGCTCGACGCCATCGAGATCGTGGTCATCGACGAGGCCGACCGCATGGCCGACATGGGGTTCCTCCCCGACGTGAAGCGCATCCTCGATCTGACGCCGGCCAACCGGCAGACACTGTTGTTCTCGGCGACTCTCGACGGCGACATCGACGTGCTGGTCCGCCGCTACCAGAAGGACCCCGCCCGTCACGAGCTCGAAGTGGACGAGGACGACGCCAGTGCCGCCGTGCACCTCTTCTGGAAGGTGGCCTCGGGGGACCGGGTGGACCGCACCGCCGACGTCGTCGCGGCGTCGGGGCCGACCATCGTGTTCAGCCGGACCAAGCACGGCACCGACCGGATCACCCGCCAGCTGGAGCAACGAGGAGTGCGGGCCGCGGCGATCCACGGCGACCGGAGCCAGAAGCAGCGTGAGCGGGCCCTGGACTCGTTCGTGCGGGGCGCGGTGGATGCCCTGGTGGCCACCGACGTCGCCGCCCGTGGCATCCACGTCGACGGGGTGAACGCGGTGATCCACTTCGATCCGCCGGCCGACTCGAAGGACTACGTGCACCGTTCGGGCCGGACGGCACGGGCCGGGGCCACCGGGGTGGTGGTCAGCTTCGTCACCCCCGACAAGGCGGCGGCGGTCAAGCGGCTCCAGCGGGACCTCGGCGTGCCCCAGGGCACGACCGGGCCCGACCTCACCGCCATCGCCGCGGTGATCGGCGAGCCCCCGAAGCGGCGGGTGGTGCAGCCGAGCACGATCGGCCGTGGCGCACCCGACGGGGCCAACCGGCCGAGGACCGGACGGCCGGGTCGCCCGGCGCGTTCGTCCAAGCCGTGGAAGGCGCGTCCGTCGTTCAGCGCCAACGGGAACGGGAACAGCAACGGGAACGGAAACGGCAGCGGCGCCGGACATGGGTCGGCCGGCGGCAGCGCCAACGGCTCGGGCCGGCGAGCGACCGGGGAGGGCACCCGCGGCCCGTCCGAGCATTCCCCGACCGGATCGAAGAAGCGTGCGGGTTCGGGGAGCTGGGACCGGTCGGGGAAGCCGGCGGGATCCGGCAAGCCGGGACGCCCGGCCAAGTCGAACCGCCACGGCAAGCCCGTCTCGTCGGGTCAGCCCTCCGGCAAGCCGGGAGGGTCGTCATCGGCATCCCGGCGCGGGCGGGCCGGCGGACGCCCGGCCGCTCCCGGACAGGGCGGCGGGTCCCACGGCCAACGGCGTGGGGGCCCGGTCGGGACCAGGGGTGGCTCCGGGGGCACGGGTCGCGGCCGCTGAGCCGGGCCGCAGATCGGTCAAGAAAGCGCCACAGCTTCTCCGTCGGGCCTCTACAGTCGCGAGCATGGCATCCGACACGAAACCAACCGTCTCCATCCCCGACGGCCCGCCTCCGGGTGAGCTGCTGATCGAGGACATCGAGGTCGGCGACGGCGAAGAGGCGGTCACCGGCAAGGCGGTCAACGTGCACTACGTCGGGGTGTCCTGGTCGACCGGAGACGAGTTCGACTCCTCGTGGAGCCGGAACGAGCTGTTCTCCTTCCCGCTCGGTGCCGGGCACGTCATCTCCGGGTGGGATCAGGGTGTGGCGGGGATGAAGGTCGGCGGGCGCCGCCGGCTCACCATTCCCCCGAATCTCGGGTACGGGGAACGGGGCGCCGGCGGGGTCATCGGCCCCAACGAGACGCTCGTCTTCGTGGTCGACCTGCACGGCGTGGGTTGACCCGCCCGGTAGCCGCCGGTCAACGGCGGGCAAGGGCCGGCTAGCGGAAGAGGTCCTCCCCGGGGGGACGGACGATCTCCGATGCGACCGACCCCGGTCGGAACCACCGGGGGTCGACACCGCGGAGTACGGCGGCGGGGATGCCCCGGTCCTTCCCCATCACCAGCTCGGCCGCACCGGCCAGTTCGTCCACCACGCACACCTCGGTCGCCTCGAGGATCCGACCGGTGGCATCGGCCGTCCCCCGCAGGTCGACGATGCCGGCGAGGCCGGCGATGCCGATGGCGACGTCGGTCACCCCCCGGCGCCAGGTGCGGCCGAACGTGTCCGAGATGACCACGCCCAGCGCCACCTGGTGACGGTGCTCGAACACCTCGCGGATCCGTCGTGCCGACCGGTCGGGATCGACCGGCAGCAGGGCTGCCGTCCCGGCGTCGACGTTGGACAGGTCGACGCCGGCATTCGCGCAGATGAAGCCGTGCTCGGTCTCGGTGATGAGCAGGTCGCCCCGCCGACGGACGATCCGCACCGACTCGCTCTCGACCAGTGCCTGCTTGGCGCCGGCGTCGTCCGGATCGATGGCGACGATCCGGCCCTCGGCCTTGGACACCACCTTCTGGGTCACGACGAGGACGTCGCGGTCGAGCAGTCCTCCGGGCACCGGGGATCCGCCGTCGCGCTCGACGGCCAGCGCGGTGCTGAGCAGTTCGGCCAGATCGTCCCCCGGCCTGACCTCGCCCATCCCGAGCACCGGATAGATCGAGAGCCCGGTGGCGGGCGGGAGGTCAGCCGACGGCATCGATGACCGTCCGGGCCAGGGCTGCCGACCGGTCGAGGGTCGACATCACCGTCGGGGCCACCACACAGCGGATGCCCTCGGCCTCGACCGCCGGAGGCCAGGTCGGCGTCGGCCTCGTCGATCACCAGCGTGCCCACCCACGACGAGTACCAGCGGGCCACTCCGACCACCGAGGACTCGAAGCCCATCTCGCGGAGCAGCCTGTCCGCCGGGCCCTTGAGGGCGGACCCGGCGATGATCGGCGAGACCCCCACGGTCCGGTGGCGCCGTCGGGTCAGCTGCTCGAGGATCCCGGGCACGGCCAGCAGGGGGCCGATGGAGACCACCGGGTTGGACGGGCACACCACGACGACCTCGGCCCGGGCCAGGGTGTCGAGCACCCCGGAGGCGGGCCGGGCCGACCGGTCTCCCTCGAATCGGACGCTCCGCACGGCCACATCGTGGTGCAGGCGCACGAAGTAGTCCTGAAATCCCACCTCGGGCCCCTCGACCAGCTGCAGGCGGGTGCGGAGCGGATCGTCGGTGACCGGGACCAGGTGGACGCCGACCCCCCAGGCCAGGGCGAGCTCGGCGGTGACCTCGCCCAGGGTGGCCCCTTCGCTGAGCCGTTGGGTCCGGTAGCAGTGGGTGGCGAGATCGCGGTCGCCGAGGTTGAACCAGGTCACACCCCCGAGGAGCCGGAGCGACTCCATCACCCGCCAGGTCTCGCCGGCCAGGCCCCACCCGGTCTCGGGATTGATGGCGTCGGCCAGGGTGTACATCACGGTGTCCAGATCAGGTGAGATGTGGAGACCGTGCAGCACGGTGTCGTCGCCGGTGTTGACGATGGCGGTGATCTCGTCCGGGGGCACCACCTCGACCATCCCCCGTAGCAGTCGGGCCGCCCCGACCCCACCGGCCAGTGCGGCGATCATCGCCGGGGAGAGATCGGGTCGGCCGCCGCCCCGACCCGGGGGCGTGGGTCGCAGGGAGTGGTCATCATCCGGGCAGGCTACCGGTACCGGCCGGGGACCTCGACCGTGCCGCCACCCCGGCGTCCGACCGGCCGCACCCCCCCGGGTGCTCGATCGGGCCGGTGGCCGAACGCGGGTGGGACTGCCGAAGGCGGGGTGGGAGATGTGCAAGGCTTCCGCGGCGATGCCCGATGCCCCAGTGTCCGCGCCCACCGGTGCCATCTCGGTGGCCTTCGACGCCACCCCTCTGCTGTTCAAGCCCACCGGTGTCGGCGCGTTCTGCGCCGGCGCCCTGGCCGGTCTGGCCGGACGGGCGGACATCGATCTCTCCGCCTATGCCATCAGCTGGAGGCGTCGGAAGGGCATCGGGTCGCTCGTCCCGCCGGGAGTCGGGACCCGCCAGCGCCCGATGCCGGCCCGGCCACTCCACCGCGCCTGGGGTCGGTGGTCCGTGCCCCCGGTCGAGTGGTTCATCGGGCCGCACGACATCGTGCACGGCTGCAATTTCGTGGTGCCACCCACCCGGGCCGCCACCCGGGTCGTGTCCGTGCACGACCTCACCGTGGTGTTCTATCCGGAGCTGTGCAGCTCAGCCACCCTGGCGTTTCCGGGACTCATCCGGCGGGCGGTCGACGAGGGGGCGTGGATCCAGACGCCGTCGGCGTACGTGGCCGAGGAGGTGATCACCCACCTGAGGGTCGATCCCGACCGGGTGCGGTGGGTGCACTACGGGATCCCGCCGCTCGGCCCGCCCCCCGACGACGCAGCGAGCCCGAGCCCGAGCACGACCCCGACCCCGCCGGCCCTTCCGGCCGGCTGCGACCGGTACGTGCTGGCCATCGGCACCATCGAGCCGCGCAAGGACTACCCGTCGCTCATCGCGGCATTCAATCAGGTGGCCGCGATCGACCCGGGGCTGTGCCTGGTCATCGTGGGGCCCGACGGCTGGGGGGCCGACGAGTTCCTCGCCGCGCTCGAGGCGTCCCCGTTCCGATCACGGATCGTCCGCCCGGGGTACGTCGACGATCCCACCCTCGGGGCGATCCTGCGCAACGCCGCCGCCTTGGCCTACCCGTCGCGCTACGAGGGGTTCGGCTTCCCTCCGCTCCAGGCCATGGCGGCGGGCGTCCCGGTGGTGGCCACCTCCGCCGGTTCGGTGCCCGAGGTGGTCGGCGACGCGGCCGTGTTGGTGGATCCGGGCGACCGGGATGGATTGGCCGACGCCCTGTCGCGGGTGTTGCAGGGTGGCCCGGGGGTGCAGGAGATGGTGGACCGGGCCCTCGTCCGCAGCGGGCAGTTCACCTGGGAGAAGTGCGCGGCCGGACTCGCCGGGCTCTATCGGGATGCCCTGGCGTAGCCGGCGATGGCCAGCTCGAGCACGGTGGTGTAGTCCGGCGGGGGAGCGTGGCGTAGGGGTTTGCGATGCCGGCGGAGGTCGGTCGACGTCCCATCGGCGGGGAGCAGGTCGATGACCGCCTGAGCCAGCGCCGGGGCATCGCCGATCGGCACCAGCCGGCCCACGTCCAGAGGCGCATCGCCCAGTATCTCCAGCGGACCGCCGGCCGCGGTGGCCACCACCGGCACGCCCGAGGCCAACGCCTCGACCATCACGATGCCGAACGGCTCCGGCTCGGTCGACGGCATCACAAAGACGTCGAGGTCGGCCATGAGGGAGGGGACGTCATCGACCGGTCCCAGCCAACCGACCCCGAGGCGCCGGGCCCGCTCCTCGAGGGCCGCCGCATACCGTTCCTTCCCCCGCACCGCCGGGCCCGCCACCACGACGAGGAGTTCGTCGGAGTGCGCGTCCAGCAGGGGCACGGCGTCCAGCAGCACCTCGATGCCCTTCCAGGTGTCCAGCCGGCCGACGGCGCCCACGACGAGCCGGTGGTCGGGGATGCCCGCGTGGTCCCGGAACCGGCCGGCCTGATCGGGGCGGAACCGCTCCGGATCGGCCTCGTCGATCACGATGTGCATGCGCTCGGGGGGTACCTGGGGGAACTGGGCGGCGATGGCTCCGGACATGGCCATGACCTGATCGGCACCGAAACGCAGCAGTTGCTGCTCGGCCCGCAGGGCGGCCCGCGACTGCACGACGATCTCCCGTCCGTGCCAGACGTGCGGCCGCCGGGCCAGTTTCGCCGCCGCCCATCCGTACCACGAGTGCAACGAGTTGGTGTGCACCACGTCCACCTGCAGCCGGCGGGCCAGCCCCGCCAATCGCCAGACCGCCATCGGCCACTCGACGGCGTAGGCGATCCAGTGGCCGAGGCCACCGCTCGTGGTGATCCGGCGCATCGGGACTTCGTGGATGGTGGCCCCGGCGGCCGACCACGCGTCCGCCATCGGGGAGGGTCCCGGCATGGCCACGTGACAGTCCCAGTCGTGCTCGCGCAGATTGCGGACCATGCGCAACAATCCCTGGTCCGAGCCACCCTGCTCCGCCACAGGCTGGATGGATAGGATCCGTCTGGTGCGGTTGGCCATCAATGTCGAACAGCTCCTGTACCCGTCCCCGGGCGGGATCGGTCGCTATACCAGTCGCCTGGTGACCTTACTGCCTGAGCTGTTCGACGACGACGAGTTGACGCAGTTCTGTGCCCGCCACAGCTCAGCCCAGATCGCCGCCGCCGCGGTGCCCGCCGGCCTGCCCGCCGGATGGTCCCCGGTGTCCCTGCCGCTTCCGCGGCCGGTCCTCTACGACGCGTGGCATCTCGCCGACCTCCCGCCCCTGGCGGCGACGTCGCGGCGGCTCGCCCATCTGGACGTGGTCCATGCACCGTCGCTGGCCGTGCCCCCGAAGGGCCGGTACCGGCTCGTCGTGACCATCCACGATGCCGCCTCGGAGCTCCACCCGGCGTCGTTCACCCGCCGGGGCATCCGTTTCCACCGTCAGGGCCTCGCCGCGGCGTCCAAACGCGCCGACCTGGTCATCGTGCCGAGCCACGCGGCCGCCGACGAAATCATCGCCTTCTCCACCATCTCCACCGATCGGATCCGGGTGGTGCCCCACGGGGTGGATGCCGTCCCGATCAGCCCGCAGGAACAGAAGACCGAGCTCCACGCCCTCGGGCTGGGCGACGACCCGTACGTCTTCTGGGTCGGCAGCCTCGAACCCCGCAAGGACGTCTCGACGCTGGTGGCGGCCATGGTGGCGCTGTCCCGCCGCGGCCGGCCGGTGCCGAAGCTGGTGCTGGCGGGCTACCAGGGCTGGCTGCGGCAGGACCTGATCGACCCGGGCCACCGGGCCGCCCTGGGAGGGAACCTGGTCGAGCTGGGCGTGGTCCCGGAGTCGACGCTCCGGGCCCTGTACGCCGGCGCCCTCCTCTTCGCCTTGCCCAGCAAGCACGAGGGCTTCGGCCTTCCGGCCCTGGAGGCGATGACCTACGGGGCGGCCGTGGTCTGCTCCGACATCCCCGCCCTCCGCGAGGTCACCGCCGGTCACGCCCTGCTGGTGCCACCCGGCGACGTGCCGGCCTGGTCGGAGGCCATCGGCGGTCTGCTCGACGACCCGGAGGCCCGGGAAGCGCTCGCCGCCCGGGGCCAACAGCGGGCCGCCGGGTTCAGCTGGACCGAGAGCGTCGCGGCCACCCATCAGCTCTACCTGGAGGTGATGGGTTAGCCGGAAACCGGGGTCCGGGCCCACGATCGCGGCGCCCGGGGGGTGCGCACTAGATTCTGGGTCCGCGTGGCCGGTGGTCCCGCGTTCGGGTGTCGCTGCGTCTGAGGAGTCCTGTGTTCGAGCGAGGAGCTGCATCTCCACCCCCGCGTTCTCCGCTGGGCCATCTGTGGCTGGCCGTCTCCGTCATCATCGCCACCGTGGTCGTCATCGGTCTGGTCACGGCCGCCATCGTGCACGGCACGTCACCGGGCTCGGCGGCGCCGCCCTCCACCGGGCTGCCTTCTGCCGGGCAACCCTCTACCGGGCAACCTTCTACCGGGCAACCTCCGGGGGGTACGAAGGCCCAGGCCACCTCCTTCCCGCTCAGCCCACCGACGCTGCCCGGATCCGCCGCGCCCTCGACCCACCCGGGTCCGGACGGGGTCCAGGCCGCATGGGTCATTGCCGAGAACCAGCTCCCGGGGACCACCTCCTGGATCATCCCGCCCACCAGCCCGGCCGGGGCGATCGCCGGCTTCGCCAATCTCAACTACGCCGCGGTGGGGGACACCGTCAAGCTCTACGTCACCACCGCCTCATCCACGTACCACGTGGTGGCCTACCGCATGGGCTGGTATCAGGGGAAAGGCGCCCGTCAGGTGTGGGCGTCGCGCCAGGTGGCCGGGGGCGTCCAGCCGCCCTGCCCGGTCACGCCCGGCGTCAACATGGTGAGCTGCGACAACTGGACCTCGGACCTCTCGATCCCGATCACCGCCCAGTTCGTCCAGGGTGACTACCTGCTGAAACTGGTGGGCACCGGCGGGCAGGAGGGCTACGTCCCCTTGACCATCTGGAGCCCCTTCAGCACGTCCACCTATCTGGTCGTCAACCGCACGTTCACCGAGGAGGGCTGGAACGCCTACGGCGGCTACTCCTTCTACCAGGGCGAGGGCCCGTGCCCGCCCAGTGTCCCCAAGTACCCCGTCTGCAACCGGGCCCGGATCGTCTCGCTGGACCGCCCCTTCGACACCGGAAACGGTGCCTCGGACTTCCTCGGCAACGAATACCCGCTCATCCAGTACATGGAGCGCGAGGGCCTCGACGTCACCTACGTCACCGACGTCACCCTCGATGCCGACCCTCAGATCGCGCTGAACCACCGGGTGCTGATCTCGCTCGGCCACGACGAGAGCTGGTCCTACCCGGAGCGGTTGGCTGCGGTCGAGGCCCAAGCCCACGGGGTCAACATCGTCTTCTTCGGGGCCGCCGCCGTGTTGCGGAACGTGCGGATGCAGCCTTCGCCCCTGGGCCCCGAACGCGAGGAAGTGGACTACCGGGACGCCTCCGAGGACCCGCTCGACGGGCATGGCAACCCCCTCCAGGTGACCGGCAACACCTGGGGCTCGCCGCCGGCCAATTGGTCCGAGGACCCGTTCGTGGGGGAGACCTACAGCGGGTACCTCACCGGGTCGGACAGCGTGCCGTTCGTCGTCTACGACGCCTCGGCCTGGATCTTCCAGGGGACGGGCCTCCAGAACGGGTCGAAGATCAACGGCGTCGTCATGTCCGACATCGACCACGTCCTCCCTGGCCCGGGGATGCCGCAGAACCTCCAGGTCCTCGGCCACTCGCCGGTCCCGTTGTCGATGGTCTACACGAACCAGGGGACCTGGGGCCCCTTCACCTACTCCGACATGACCTACTACACCGACCCCCAAAGCGGCGCCGGCGTCCTCGATACGGGCACGGTGAACTGGATCGCCGCCATGGGGGCGTGCCCGGCGGCGGTCTCCAGCTGTGGTCCCAATGTGGTCCAGCAGATCACCGGCAACGTGCTCAGGGTCTTCGGCCAGGGGCCGGCCGGGGCGACCAACCCGGCGGTGGCCAACTGGCAGACCGTCCAGCCCGCCGGGTCCTGAGGAGCACCCTGAGGGAGCACCCTGAGGGAGGGTCCCAAGGGCGGCACCGGAGGTCGGCGGGTCGGGGCTTTCCCCCCGGGGATGACGAAGGCGGGTCACAGTCGGGTCACAGCCAGTATGGTGACCCGTCGTGCGCTCCCTCATCACCGGTGGCCGAGGTTTCGTGGGCAACTGGCTCGCCGAGCATCTCCGCAGCTTGGGCGACCAGGTGGTGGCGATCGACCAAGAAGTCGACGTGACCAACCCGTCCGCCCTCCTCCAGGCGGTCACCGACGCGCGTCCGGACGCCATCTACCATCTGGCCGCCCTCACCCACGTCGGTCAGTCGTGGGACGAGCCCCTCCGGGTGCTGGAGGTCAACGTCATCGGGACCGGCGCCCTACTGGCTGCGGCCCGCGAGTGTGGGAGCGACCCCCGGATCCTGGTCACCAGCTCGGCGGAGGTCTATGGCGCAGTGACCGACCCGGACCGCCTCCCCCTCACCGAGGAGTCGCCCACCGCCCCGCTGACCCCCTATGCCGCCAGCAAGCTGGCCGCCGAGGCGTTGGTGGCCCAGGCCTATCTCGGGCACGGCCAGCACGCCATCACCGTCCGGCCCTTCAACCACATCGGCCCCGGTCAGACCCCCAACTTCGCCGTGCCGGCCCTGGCCAAGCGGATCGTGGAGGCCGACCGACGCGGGGCGTCGACCATCCCGGTGGGCAACCTGTCGGCCCGCCGGGACTTCACCGATGTCCGGGACGTGGTGCGGGCCTACCGGGCCCTCATCGAGACCGGCACCCCCGGTGAGGTCTACAACGTCTGTTCAGGTCGGGACGTGTCGATCCTGTCCATCGCCGAGGGGCTGTTGGGCCTGGCCGAGACGTCGCTCGAGTTCGAGACCGACCCGTCGTTGGTCCGGCCGGTGGAGGTGCCGGTCCTTCGGGGCGACCCGGCCCGCCTGGCCGGGGCGACCGGGTGGAAGCCGGAGATCCCGCTGGAGCAGACCCTGGCCGACGTACTGGCCTACTGGCGGCAGCACGCCGATTGAGCCCGGGCGCGGAGAACGGCCCGCCGAGGCGAGCCGTTCTCCGGTCAGCCAAAGCAGTGCGCCCTGGCGGTTGCCCCGTGAGGGCGAGCGACGGTCAGGCGGCGACCGTCGGGATGCGCGAGCGCAGCTGGGTCCGTGCGTCCTTGGCCTGCACGTGGGCCTGGCGGGCCAGGTCCCGGGCCTGGGTGGGGAGACGGTCCTCCAGAGGGGCAACGGCGGCCTCGAGCCGCTCGATGACCTCCTCGAAACGCTCCATCAGTCCCTCGACGGTGGAGTCCACGCCGTGCAGGGCGCCGGTCACGTCGGAGCGCACGGAGTTGACCCGGCTCCCGAGGTCGGCCTTGGGATCGGAGAGCCGCTTGAGCAGCTCCTGCCGCTGGACCTGGGCCTGCTGGAATCCCAGGACGCCGGCCCCGATGACCACGTAGGTGGCATCCTTGGCCACTGCGGCGATGTCCTTGGCTGCCTTGGTCAGATCGGTGTTGATATCGGGCATGGTGTGCTCCTTCTCCTCGATGATGCGGTTTGATTTGATGACGGTGCTGTCGGTGTCCGGGACCTGTCCCGGCCGTCCACCCGGAGGCGAAAGGCCTGTCCCTTGATGAATACAAGTGTATGCATGATGATAAACATTTGCAAGCACCCTTCGGATCCAGGGAGTTCCTCGGCCCCTGACCTGGGAAGACACCCGTCGACCACTTCGGCCCGATAGCCTCTGGCCCCTGTGGACACACTGGCCCCGCCGGTCGTCGCTGTCGTCGTCGCCCATGACCCGGGCCCTTGGTTCGAGGAGACGCTTGCTTCGATCGCATCGCAGGACTACGCGGAGCTGTCGGTGCTCGTCCTCGATTCCCACAGCCGGGAGGACCTGACCGCCCGGGTGGCCGCCGTCCTTCCGAGTGCCTATGTGAGGCGGTTCGAGCAGAACCGCGGCTTCGGCGCCACGGTCAACGAGGTCCGGACCATGGTCGACGGGGCCGACTACTTCCTGCTGTGCCACGACGACGTGGCGTTGTTCCCCGACACGGTCCACCTCATGGTGGAGGAGGCGTTTCGCTCCAACGCCGGCATCGTCTCCCCCAAAATGGTGAGCTGGGACGATCCCGAGCGCCTCGTCCATGTGGGCATGATGGTCGACAAGGGCGGATCGGTGATCGACCGGGTCCAGGTCAACGAGATCGACCACGGCCAGCACGACGCGGTGAGGGACGTCTTCGTCGCCCCCGGGGGCTGCAGCCTCATCCGGGCCGACCTGTTCGAGGAGCTGGGCGGCTTCGACAGCGCCATCGTGGCCATGGGCGAGGATCTCGATCTGTGCTGGAGGGCCCAGGTGGTCGGGGCGAGGATCGTGGTCGCCCCCGATGCCCGGATCCGCCACCTGGAGGAGCTGGCCGCCGGCTACCGATCGGTCGAGCCCTCGCTGCTCGCCACAGACGGTGTGGCCGAAGACGGTGCCGTGGCGGACAGTGCGGCCGCGAACGGTGCGGCCGACGACGGTGCGGCCGCGGGCGTTGCCGCCGACGACGGTGCGGCCGCGGGCGTTGCCGCCGACGACGGTGCGGCTGCCGCCGACGGTGCGGCCCACGACGGTCGCGCACCCCGGACCCCGACCCTGCAGGAGCTCCAACGCCGGCACGAGTTGCTGGCCGTGTTCAAGTGCTACGGCCGCTGGCACCTGCTGCGGGTCGTGCCCCAGATCGCCGTGCTGGCCTTCTGCGAGGTCATCGTGGCGGAGCTGGCCGGAAATCGGGCCCGGGCCCGGGCCGTGGTCCTGGCCTGGCGTTGGAACCTGGGTCGGCTCGACGTCGTCCGGGCCCAGCGGAAGGAGCTCCGCGAGCATCGCCGGCTGGGGGACAAGGAGATCCGGCTGCTGCAGGTCGGGGGGAGCGCCCGGCTCTCGGCCTATGGACGGCGGGTCTTCCAGCACGGATTCCACGGCGCCCACGCCGACGAGCTCGGCGCTGTCGAGGAGGGGTTGGCGGTCGGGGGCATCGCCGGTGCCCGCCGGGCCACGACGGACGCTCCTCCGACCGGGATCGAGGGCCGGCTGACCGGCCGGACCCGGGTCACCGTCTGGCTGGGGGCCGCCGTGGTGGTCCTGATCGGATCCCGGAGCATCCTCACCGGGCAGCTGCCGGCGGTCGGCCAGTTCGCGCCCTTTCCGAGCTGGACGGCGACGTGGGCCCAGTTCGGGGCCGGATGGCATCCGTCGGGAGTGGGGACGACCGCCCCGGCGTCACCGGCCCTGGCCCTGATCGGGCTGGTCGGAACCGTGCTGTTCGGGGGGATGGGGCTCACCCGGATCGTCCTGGTCTTCGCCTGCCTGCCCCTCGGGGCGTGGGGCATGGTCCGGCTGCTGCGGCCCTTCGGCTCCCAACGGGCCTCGATGGTGGCCGGGCTGGCCTACCTGGCCATGGCCCTCCCCTACAACGCCCTGGCCCTCGGTCGGTGGGGTGCCCTGGTGGTCTATGCCGGGATTCCGTGGGTGCTGGCCCGGCTGTTCCGGGCGACAGGTGCGGCGCCGTATGCCCCGTCCCCACCCCGACGGCTCCATCGCCCGTCCGGGCCGGCCCGCACGCGCGGGTTCCTCCGGAGCGCGCTGGCCCTCGGGGTGCTCGAGGCGGTCATGGTCTCGTTCGTGCCGGCGGCCGCGTTGGTCGTCGTGCTCACCGGCCTGGCCCTGGTGGCCTCCTCGTGCATCTACGGCGAGTGGCGGGCCACCGGTCGGGCGCTCCTGTTGGCGCTGGCCTCGACGGTGGTGGCCGCGTTCGTCTGTCTGCCCTGGCTCATCGGGGTCCTGTCCGCTGGTCGCGGGGCGGTGGCCGTCTTCGGTGTGCCCATCCCGGTCTCCGAGGCCGCGTCGTGGGGGGACCTGCTGCGGTTCGCCGACGGGCCCATCGGGGTCTCGCCTCTGGCCTGGGGGTTCGTCGTGGCCGGCATCGTGCCCCTGGTGCTCGCCCGTGGCCCGCGTTTCCGCTGGGCCGGTCGCTTCTGGTCGGTGGCGCTGGCGTTCTGGTTCGTCAGCTGGATCATCGGTCGGGGATGGACCGGGAGCCTCGCCGTCGATCCCCTGGTCCTGCTCGGGCCGGCCGCCGCCGCCATGGCCGCGGCCATCGGGCTGGGGGTGACCGCCTTCGAAGAGGATCTCCGGGCCGCCGACTTCGGGTGGCGGCAGCTGGTCACCGTGGTGGCCACCGGCGCCGTGGCGCTCGGGGCGGTGCCCACCCTGGTCGCCGCCCTGCCCGGCCGGTGGGACCTGCCGGTGAACGACTTCGCTCAGTCGGTGAAGTGGATGCACGGAAAGTCGGCGTCGGGGGCCTTCCGGGTGTTGTGGCTGGGTGACAGCCGGTCCCTCAATCAGGGATCGTGGAGCGCCGGGGACGGATTGGCCTATGCCACCACCGAGGACGGCGCCCCCGACGCCCGGTGGCTGTGGAATGCGCCCGGGCCGGGCCCCACCACCCAGTTGGCGGCGGCGGTGAATCTGGCCCGCACCGATCGGACCGACCAGCTCGGCCGGATGCTGGCGCCCGCCGGGGTCCGTTACATCGTGCTGCTCACCTCGCTGGCTCCCGAGATCAGCGGCGAGCAGAGCCCGGCCGAGTATCCCGTCCCGGCCGATCTGGCGCCCGCCCTCGGCCGCCAACTGGATCTCAGCCCGGTGTTGTCCGGCACCGGGATCACCGTCTTCGCCAACGCCGACTGGGTCTCCGAACGGGCCGAGCTGCCGGCCAAATCAGCCAAGTTGGCCTCGGCCAGCCTCTCGGCGGTCCCCTCGGTCGTGCCGGTCGGAACCCCCGGGGCCGGCGTGATCCCCGGAGCCGTCCCCGTGCTGCCGGGTCCACCGGCGGCGCGGGCCTATCGCGGGCCGGTCTCCATTGGCACCGTGTTCGCGGCCGTGGCGCCCTCCGGCCGGTGGAATCTCATCGGTCCCTCCGGAGCCGACGCCACCCGGTCGCCGTCCTTCGGGTGGGCGGCCCGGTACCGGTCGGTGGCCGCCGGGACCAGCACGCTCCGCTTCGACGGCGGGCTGCTGGCCCCCGGTGCGCTGCTCTTCTCCGTGGTGGTGTGGCTGGGAGTGGTCCTGTTCCTCCTCGATCCACGGCTGCGCCGGTCACGTCGGCGTCACCGCCGGTCCGCGGTGGCCTCCTCCGGGACGGATGCCGGTGCCGATGCCGGCTCGGTTCCGGTGGGGACTCCGGCCGCGGCCGACGACACCGATCCCGACGACACCGATCCGGGCGCCGCTCTCGACGCTGAAGTGGCGGGGCGGTGAGCGGGTTCGGGGATTCGCCGTTCGAACCGGAACCCGGGGATGACGCCGTGCCCACCCGGTCCCGCCCGGTGCGGGCGCCGCGTCGGCCGGCCCCCGGCCCGGTCCGCCGCCGATGGGCGGCACTGGTCACCGTCGTCGGCATCGTGGTGGTGGTGGGGGTGGTGTCCGCGGCCGCATCCACGCCGTCCGCCCCACCCGCGCCGGGGACCGCGGATGGGGTGCGCATCGCCCCGGTCGGCGCCTTCTCGTCCTCGGCCTTCTGCGTCGACGGGGTCGGAGGGGCCGCGACCACCGTGATCTACCTGACCAACTCGAGCCCGCGTGCCGTCACCGGGACCATGACCTCGACCGGCGTTTCGACCGGCGGGGCGCCGAGGGTTCGTCGCACGGTCACCGTGCCGCCCCTGGACACGGTGGCCGTGAACCCGGGCACCGGGTTGCCCGCCGGGAGCACCGCCTCGTCGTTCGTCTTCGCCGGAGGGGGAGTGGTGGTCAGTCAGGTGGTGTCGGGAACCGCCGGGTGGAGCACCGCCCCGTGTGCGTCCGAGGTCTCCCCCCTCTGGGCCTTCGCCGGCGGCTCGACCTCTCCGGGCGACACCCTGACCCTCGACCTGTTCAACCCGGCGGCGACCGAGGCCGCCGTCAACATCTCCTTCCTCACCGGGTCCGGCACCGTCGTGCCCCAGCCCTATCAGGGGCTGTCCATCGCCCCCGGCCAGCTGGTGGAGGAGAACGTGGGCGACTACGTGCAGAACGACGCGGACATCGCCACCTTGGTCACGGCCGAATCAGGAGCCCCGGTCGCCACCGAGCTCCAGCAGTGGTCCTCGGCCTCCGCGGTCGGCCTCTCCCTGCGGTTGGGTGCGCCGGCGCTGTCGTCGACGTGGCGCTTCGCCCAGTCGACCGCCGCCACCGGTACGAGCGGGTCGACGGTGAGCTTCTACCTGGCCAACCCGAACCAGGACCCGGTCACCGCCACCCTCGAGGTGGGGCTGTCGTCGGGGACGGTGCTACCCCACAAGGTGGTGATCGCACCCCAGTCGATCGTGGCGGTGACCTCGGGTACCACCGGCCTGCCCCAGGGGGCGCCCTTCGCCCTGACCATCACGTCGACGGCGCCCATCGTGGCCGGCCGCTCCGTGCAGGCCGCCTCGGGGGCCACCCCGCCGACCTGGGGCTCCTCGTCGGGCACGGCGACCCTGGCGAACCGTTGGCTGGTCCCCGCGCCCGGGATTCCGCAGATCCCCGGCACCAGCGGGGCATCGATCGACAGTGTGGCGGTGGCGAATCCGGGGCGATCCGTGGCCCGGGTGGAGATCACCAGCAGCGGGGCCGACCATCCCATCGCCGTCTTCGACGTCGAACCCGGTCGAATGACCCTGCTGGGTGACACCCGGATCACCGGGCTCGCCACCCTTCTGGTGACTTCGACCCAGCCGGTCAATGTCGAGGAGGACAGCGCGCCGACCGGGGCGGCGGGAGTGGTCTCGTCGACCGGATTCCCCTTCACCGGCCAGGCCTGACGATTACTGTGGCCCTCGGACGCCCGGTGCCGGGCGTTCCCGGCGCTCCCGGCGCTCGCGGCGCTCGCGGCGCCGATGTTCGATGGAGCTCAGAGATGGGGCTCAGAGATGGAGGTCAGATGAGCAACTCCGGATCAGTGGCGCGCCGCGGCGACGCCCGCTTCGCGTTCGTGCAGGCCTCCTGGCACGATGAGATCGTCGACCGCTGCCGACAGTCCTTCCTGGCCGAGATGGCGACGCTGGGACTGGCCGAGGAGCGGGTCGATCTCTTCAAGGTGCCGGGCGCGTTCGAGATCCCCCTGCACGCCCAGCGCCTGGCCCGTAGCGGGCTCTATGCGGCGGTGGTGGGGGCCGGCTTCGTGGTGGATGGGGGCATCTACCGTCACGACTTCGTTGCCGAGGCCGTCATCAACGGACTGATGCGGGTGCAGCTGGACACCGATGTGCCGGTCATTTCGGCGGTGCTCACGCCTCATCATTTCCACGGGCACAACGTGCACGAGGCCTTCTTCGCCGAGCACTTCGCGGTCAAGGGGGCGGAGGCAGCCCGCGCCTGCGCCAGGACGGTGCAGAGTCTCGCCCTGCTGCCGGTCGCGACGGTGGCGTAGCCGCCCCTCGGTCAGAGTGTCTTCGGCCGGTTGACGAAGCGTCCGGCGGAAGGTGAGTAGAACCAGCCCCCGCCCGCCCTGGTGCCTCCGTCGACCGGCACGTTGTGTCCGGTGACGAAGCCGGACTGGTCGGAGGCCAGGAAGAGCGCCACCCGGGCCTGATCCTCGGGCCAGCCGAGCCGGCCCACCGGCGCCCACGACGACCAGAGCTGCTCGTGATCCTCGAAGCCGCGGAGGTAGTCCACCTGAGGCGACTGGGTGAGGTCCGGCCCGATGCCGTTGACCCGGACTCCGTCGCGGCCCACCGATACGGCCAGGCTGGTGGTGAAGTGGGCCACGGCGGCCTTCATCGCCGCGTACACGGGATCACCGGGATACCCCCGCAGGCCCTCGACCGAGTGGATGTTCACGATCGATCCGCGGCCCCGCTCCCGCATCGACCCGAGGAAGGCACGGGTGACGGCGAAGACATGGAACAGGTTCACGGTGTACATGTCATTCCACGATTCTGGCGTTGAGGCCTCGAATCGGACCAGGGGGCGGTAGTCGCCGACGTTGTTGACCAGCACGTCGACCCGGCCGTGCCGGCCGAGCACGTCCGCCGCCATGCGCTCGACCGCGGAGGGATCGGTCACGTCGACGACATGGACCCGGACCCGGCCTCCGGCCTCCTCGATGGCACGGCGGGTGCGGTCGGCCCGCTCGGAGTCGATCTCCGCCATCTCCACCCACGCGCCGTGCTGGGCGAAGAGCTTGGAGATCGCTCCGCCGATGCCGTCACCGCCTCCGGTGACGACGGCCACCCGGTCGCGCAGCAGCTGGTTCCAGTCGTCGATCGGGGCGACGTCTTCGGGACCGGGCGCGCTCACGATCCCCGGCTCCCTGGCGCGCCGTCCAAGGCCCGCTGGATGTCCCATTGGTGGTGGAAGGCGTCGTGGGCATTGGAGCGGACCACCTCGACCAGCGACTGCGGTCCCCGCTCGGGATGGACGAGCACCGGCTGCAGCGGCCGGGCCTCCGCCACCACCTCCAACCAGTCATCGACGGACCGGGAGAGCGACCAGAGGGCGGACGGTAGGGAGATCGACCCGTAGCCGCGCGCCGCGGCCAACGCGTCCTGGCCGTACCTGCCGACATCGGGCGAGCCGCCTCTGATGATCCCCGCCAAACGCTCGGCCCAGATGCGCAGGTTGTCGCCCACGTGACAGACGTAGCCGGTGGCGGTCCATGCCGATGGGTCGGGCCGCTCGCCTCCGCTCGCCCCCTGCAGCATCCGGGCAAAGGTGGTCGGTACCTTCGACACGAGGGCTACCGAATCATCGATGTCCGCGGCCCACGAGAACCCGCACTCGGCGCATGGCTCGCCATAGGTGGTTGGACCCCATCCGGACGGACGGTTGTCATCCACGCTCACGAGCCCCACCGTGCCCACAGCTGCTGCATGGTGACGTCGGTGGCTCGCATCAGCATTGGCATCTCACCGGCATCTCACCGGCATCTCACCGGCCCCGCAGGCGCGCGTTGACGGCCTCGGCTTCGATGTCCAGCCGGCGGAGCAGACCAGGAACGATCCGACGCTCCGCCATCCGGCCGACGCCCGGGACGGCGACGATCAGTTCGCCCTCCAATCGGCGCACACAACCGAGGTCGGATGCGGTGATGTCGAAGTCGGCCTTCCCGTGGAGCCGTCGCGGATCCTTCTCCGCCTCGAACTGGAGGGCCCCGGCGCCGGTCGACCGGTCGATCCGCACCGATTGGACCCACGCCAGGCGCCCGGCACCGATCAGTCGCTGTGCGATCGGATCGAGGCTGCCCACGAACTCGTACCGGAGCCGAAGCTGGGTGCCGTCCCCATCGTCTCGCTGATCCAGCAGTTCGGGCTGGCTCAGATCGGGAAGGACGAGGTCCAGATAGAAGGCAGGCTCGGAGAGGAGCGCGGCGACCGCGGCCACCGACCCATTGAAGCGATGTTCCGCGTGGAAGCGCACGGGTCAGATCCTCGCACGGGACCACAATCTCCGACGCTCTGTTGACCATGAGGTCACGGTCCGACCGTTCCTACCCGGGGTGCGGTCGGCCCACCCCCAACGCTTTTCGGGCTATCCGTCCGGCCCGGGTGGTTGGCTCCGGAGCCGGTTATGGAACCCGCACAGCAGTCGTCCGTTCTCCTGGGTGGTCGGGCCCCCGGCCGCATAGGGCACGATGTGGTCGACCTCGCAGTCCTCGAGCCGTTGGTCGCAGTAGGGGTGGGTGCACTCCCGGTCCCGGAGCTCGATGGCCCGTCGGGTGGCCCCGGTGAACAGCCGGGTGGTGGTGCCCACCTCGACCCGGCCCCCGGGTTGGAACACCGCCCGCTCCAGGTAGGCCTGATCCAGCCAGGGGAGGAGGGCACCGGGGGTCAAGACGCTCCCCCCGGCCAGCTCCAGGACCCGGCCGTGCAATGTCTCCCAGCCCACCAGGACGGTGAACAGGGGGGCGGGCCTTCGACCGTCGGCCGGGGCGATCTTCGACCGGGCGGCCATCTCGACCAGGGCGTCGGCCCGGCGCTGCCCCGAGGTGCGGGCCAGCTGGTCGGTGGTGGGCTCGTGGCCCAAGGCCTCTTTGGCCTCGGCCCAGTCGACCTCGAACAGGAGGTGCTCCAGGCGGTTGAGCTCCCCGGCCACGGCGGCCCCCGACACCGGGTCGAAGGTCAGCGTGCCCAGCCACATCTGGTCCAGGCTCTGGGCCAGGTAGACCTCCCGGTGGTCGAGCTGGGCCTGGCCCTCGGCCTCGGTCCCGTCGGGGTCGGCCAGCTGCTCCCAGTAGGCCGCCACCCGGACGAACTGGTCGGGGCGGAGGGTGCAGGCCTCCCCGACCAGGAACTCCTCGTCCCGGGCCAGGGCCTCCTCGGTCACCTCCCGGGACAGGCCGACCAGGACGTCCACCTGGGCCGAGGTGATGTCCCCCCGGGACCAAGCCCCGGTCGTCGCCGGGAGGTGGCGGAGCCGGCGACCCCGGCGGACCTGGCGGCGGGCCTCGGCCCCGGACAGCTTGCACCGGGTGGAGAGCCAGGCCGCCGGGGTGCGGGCCCCGTCGGTCGCCCACTCCCCCCAGGTGTCGAAGTCGGCCACCACGGTGGTCACCAGGGACTGCAACCGGGCCAGCTGGCGCTCCAGGAACTCGATGGACGCACCGTCGCTCAAGGCCGAGGCGTCCAGCTCCATCAGATGGTCGATCTCCTGGCTCAGGGCTTCCAGCTCCATGCCTCCAGTCCAGCATCAGGGTGTGACATCGGTCGGCGGTGATGGGGAGTAGTCGGGAGCGAGGAATCGTCGGGGTGGGGAGTCGAGGTAGGGGCAGTCGCGGTCAGCCAGCGTCGGCTGGACCGACCGACCGCCACATCACGACGTGCGGTCCGATGTCCGGATCGTTCCAGGCGGGTCCCTCTTCCACGAAGCCGGCTCTTTGGTAGAGGTTCAGGGCGGGTATTCGGGCGTTGCACCACAGCAGGCCGCCCCCGTGCAGGGCCACATGCCGGATGGCTCGGTCGAGCACGGCCGTCCCGACGCCCTGGTTGCGAGCGTCCTCCCGCGTGGCCATGCCGCGCAGTCGCCAGGCTGGCGACTCGGCGCCCGAAGAGGCATCCGTCGCAAACGGCGGGGGCTCGGGTGCCACCCGAACTGATCCGACGATCTCGCCGTCGTCTCCGATAGCGGCGAACGTTCCCGTCGAGGAATTGTCGTCGTCGGGTAGCGCCAGCTGCTCGATGGTCTCGTGGGGCCTCAGGACCTGCTGCCGCAGCTCCCAGGTGTCGTCGGCCCGGACCTGCTCGATGCGGTAGTGCACGGGACGAGGGTATCGCCGGCGACGAGCTGTCATCGTGGCCAACGGGCCTGGTGGCCACAGTTGCGCCGTGGACGCGACCCGGCCGACTCGCTACCATCGGCCCATCTCCGAACCCGACTGGCCTGCCGAGATCGACCGGCTGTTCTCCACGTCGATCACTGCCGAGTATTCGAGCCTGACCCGTTCGGGCGCTCCCGTCACCGTGCCCACCACGCCCTACCGGGGGAGTCACGGCACACTCGACCTGTCGACGGGGCTCACCTATCCCACCAAGGCCGAGCGGGCGCGCCGCAACCCTCGGGTAAGCCTCCTGTTCGCCGACCCCCTGGGTGAAGGGATGGAGCACGCACCGGTGGCTCTCGTCCAGGGCCACGCCGCGGTCAGGGATTCGGATCTGCAGGCGAACGCCGACCGGTACGTCCGAGAGTCGGCCGTCAAACTGCCCGACGCCACTAAGGGCCAGCCCAAGATCATCCTGAAGAGGATGGCGTGGTACTACGCCCGGATCTGGGTCGAGATCACGCCGCTCAGGGTCCGATGGTGGTCCGATCGCTCGATGTCGGCACCAGCAGGAGAATGGCGTGCGCCTCCCGGTGTCGCGCTTCCCGACTCCGATCCCGCGCCGGACGGCTCTCCTCCGTCGGCCTGGCGACAGGCACAGTCGGACTGGAGGGACCGCACCGGTCCCTGGCTCGACAGCCTTCCTCTTGCCGACCTGACCACCGTCGACCACGAGGGCTTCCCCGAGTGCGTGCCGGTCGAGACCGCCGGCTACCGCGATGGCGTGGTGGAGCTGTCGGTGGGGGCGGGGGCACCAGCCATGGAGGCCGGGCCGGCCTGTCTGACTCTGCACGGGCACGGCGCCCGTTTCACCGGTCAGGAGAACCACACTCTGCTGGGATCGCTCGAGATCGGCGAGGAGGGGCGGCGATTTCGGGTGGAGCGGGCCATCGGCGACTGGAGCCTGTCCGGCGGCCGTGCCCGCTCCGCACTGGCGTTCCTGGCCGGGGGCCGCTCCTTGCGCCCAAGGCTCAAGGCCGAGGCCGCCCGACGGGGACAGCGTGTTCCCGCGGTGAGGTTCGACTGATGTACCGCGAGGTGGCCGATGCCGGCCTGGACTGCGATGCCGCCCTGGACGCCGATGCCGCCCTGGACGCCGATGCCGCCCTGGACGCCGATGCCGCCCTGGACTTCCTGGACTTCGTGCGCCGCCACCCGCACGGCTGAGCGACCGCGGCCCGAGGCCAGCCGCCGGTCGGCCCGCTCCGATACTGGGAGACTGGCGGCATGCCAGCCCATCAGAGCGACCAGCCCGCCGACGCGTGGGACGAAAAGGCGCGGTCCGTGGTGGCCGCCATGTCCGAGGACGAGAAGCTCTGGTGCCTCGACGGTGATGCGCCGTTCTGGGCGGGCCTGACCTACCTGTCGGAGTCCGGCTATCACAAGAGCCCGTTCCGGGCCGCGGCGGTCGAGCGGCTCGGGCTTCCGGGGATCTCGTTCTCGGACGGCCCTCGGGGGGTGGTGGTCGACCGGTCCACCTGCTTCCCGGTCAGCATGGCCCGCGGGGCTACGTGGGACATCGAGCTGGAGGTCCGGATCGGTGAAGCCGTCGGACGTGAACTGCGGGCGGTGGGAGCCGACCTGTATGGCGGGGTGTGCGTCAACGTCCTCCGGCACCCGGCATGGGGGAGGGCCCAGGAGACCTACGGGGAGGACCCCCATCACGTCGGTGAGATGGGTGCGGCGCTGACCCGGGGGGTGCAGCGGCACGCTATGGCCTGCGTCAAGCACTTCGCCTGCAATTCGATGGAGAACGCGCGCTTCAAGGTCGACATCACGGTCGACGAGGTCTCGCTCCACGAAGTCTTCCTGCCCCAGTTCAAACGCATCGTGGATGAAGGTGTGGCCGCCGTGATGAGCGCCTACAACAGCGTGAACGGGGAGTGGTGCGGTGACAGCCGACCGCTGCTGACCGGGATCCTCCGTGAGGAGTGGCGGTTCCGGGGATTCGTCATCAGCGACTGGATCCTGGGGATCCGCGACGCCGCCCGGTCCCTCCGGGCCGGACTGGACATCGAGATGCCCTATCGGATGATCCGGGCTGAACACCTCGAATCGTCCCTGGAGGCCGGCGAGGTGTCGTGGGCCGAGGTCGACCGGGCTGTGGAACACGTGGTCGCCACCCGGATGCGGTTCGACGACGTGCTGGATCGGCCGGTGCAGGGCCGGGAGGTGCTGGCGAATGCCGAGCACCGGGCACTGGCCCGGGAGGCGGCGGCGAAGTCGGTCGTCCTGCTCCGCAACGAGGAGATCGACGGCGTCCCCCTACTGCCCCTCGGCCTGCCCCCCGGCGCTTCGATCGCCGTGATCGGCGGGTTGGCCGCCGCGGTCAACCTGGGGGACGGCGGGTCCAGCGACGTCTGGGCACCGGAGGTGGTTACCGTGGCCGAAGGGCTCCGATCGGCCCTTCCCGATGTCACCGTGACCTACGACGACGGTACCGACCTGATCACCGCAGGGCATCTGGCCGCGTCGGCGGATGTGGCGCTGGTAGTCGTGGGTTACACCCGCACGGATGAAGGTGAGTACATCGGTGAGTTCGCCACCAACCATCTCGCCCACCTCTTCCCCGGAAACGACGACCCGGACCTGGTGGAGCGATTCACCGCCCAGATCAGCACCGAAAGGTTGATCGAACCTCCGGCCCACGCGGCGGCGTCGGCGGCGGATGGGGGATTCGCCACCGGCGGTGACCGCTCCTCACTGAGGCTCCACGACAGAGACGTGGCGCTGATCCGGGCCATCGCCGGGGCCAACCCGCGGACGGTCGTGGCCATCGTGGCCGGCAGCGCGGTCGTGATCTCCGAGTGGGACGCCGCGGTGCCGGCGATCGTGCAGTCGTGGTACGCCGGGATGGAAGGCGGCAACGGGCTGGCCGATGTGCTGACCGGGGCGGTGGACGCGTCGGGTCGGCTGCCGTTCTCCGTGCCCGTGGTCGAGTCGGACCTCCCTGCATTCGACGCCGACGCCGAGGCGTTCCACTACGACGGATGGCACGGGTACTGGCGTCTCGCCCAGCGCGACATCACCCCCGCCTACCCGTTCGGATTCGGCCTCAGCTACACCTCCTTCGCACTCCGGGGAGCGGAGGCGGAGCGGGACGGAACTCAGATCCGGGTGCTCGCCTCATTGGAGAACACCGGCCGACGATCGGGTACCGATGTCGTCCAGGTCTATGCCCGCCGCGTCGGGTCGGACCGGCCGCTCCGTCTGGCGGGCTTCACTCGGGTGGAGCTGGCGCCAGGCACATCGTCCGAGGTCTCCCTCGGAGTTCAGCTCGGAACCCTCTCCGAACGGGACCTCGTTTCGCACTCGATGGTGGTGCGCCCCGGAACCTATGAGCTGCGTGTCGCCCGGCATGCTGCCGAGGAGGGCATCGTCCTGTCCGTGGACGTCGAAGAGGTCGTCGCGGACTCGATCAAGCCGTAGCCGCAACTGGGCCGGCCCGTCGGGAACAGCCAGCCGAGCAGCCGACGCCCGGCGAGGACCAGCCGGCTACCGGGAGGTCGGCGGTGGCGGGGGAGGGGGCCAGGGAGCCTGCTTGGGCCAGTGGCCCGGTGCCGGCTGGACCGGCAACCCGGAAGGTGCCTGGGGCCAGTGCCCGGACTGCGGCGCCGGTGGGGTGGTCTGGGCACCTGGCGAGGCGTCGCCCGACGGGGTCTCGGCCGCCGTTTGGCCGACCGGTGGCTGGTCGACGGCACGGCTGGCATTCGGTACTCCGTCATCGGCAGGCACACCGTCGAGGTCCGACGGGGCGGTACCGGTGCCGGACGTGTCCGGAACCGAGGCGCCGACCGCGCCGACCGGCCCGACCGCGCCGGGTGCCTGCTCGGCGACGCCCGGGCTGGCGGCTCCGTTGGCTCCTCCGGGAGGACCGTCGACATCGTCGGACCCGGTGGGTCCGTGCTGGGAGGCGACGAAGATGGGGGGGACCGTCTTGACGCCGTGCTCGTGGACCGGGCGTCCGTAGGCCGTGTCCACCAGGCGTCCCACGGTCTCGCCGTCGATCGTCTCCTCGTCGAGCAGGGCGCGGGCCACCGCATCGAGCCCGCCCCGGTGACGGGCCAGGACCTCGAGGGCCCGCTCCTCCTGGGCACGGAGGATGATCTCCACCTCGTCGTCGATGATCTGGCTGGTGTGCTCGGAGTAGTCACGGGTGTGCATGAGGTCCTCACCCAGGAAGACCTGGCCCTGGGAGCCCCAGGCCATCGGGCCGATCTTGTCGCTCATGCCCCATTCGCGCACCATCTTGCGGGCCAGTTCGGTATTGCCGACCAGGTCGTTGCTGGCGCCGGTGGACAGGTCCCCGTAGACGAGCAACTCGGCGGCCCGGCCGCCCATCCGGACGGCCAGGGAGTCCTCGATGTGCTGGCGCGGATGGATGTGCCGCTCCTCCATCGGGAGCTGCATGGTGACGCCCAGGGCCATGCCGGTCGGGAGGATGGTCACCTTGTGCACCGGATCGGCGTCGGGCAGCACGTAGGCGAGGACGGCGTGGCCGCCCTCGTGGAAGGCCACCCGCTCCTTCTCCGCCCCGGAGAGCACCAGGCTCTCGCGGCGCTGCCCCATGAGGACACGGTCACGGGAGGCCTCGAAGTCGACGTTCTGGATGAGCTTGGATCCCCGGCGCACCGCGTGCAGGGCGGCCTCGTTGACCAGGTTGGCCAGGTCGGCGCCGCTCATCCCGGGGGTGCCCCGGGCCACGGTGCCCAGATCGACGGTCGGATCGACCCGCTTGTCCTTGCAGTGGACCTGCAGGATGGGCAGCCGCTCGTCGAGGTCGGGGAGCGGCACCACGATCTGGCGGTCGAAACGACCGGGACGGAGGATGGCGGCATCGAGGATGTCGGGCCGGTTGGTGGCCGCCATCACCACGATGCCCTCGGTCGGATCGAACCCGTCCATCTCCGACAGCATCTGGTTGAGGGTCTGCTCGCGCTCGTCGTGACCGCCGCCCAGGCCCGCGCCGCGCTTGCGTCCGATGGAGTCGATCTCATCGATGAACACGATGGCCGGCGCCTGCTTGCGGGCCGTGGCGAAGAGGTCACGGACCCGGCTGGCGCCCACCCCCACGAACATCTCCATGAAGTCGGAGCCGCTCACCGACATGAAGGGCACGCCCGCCTCTCCGGCCACGGCGCGAGCCAACAGGGTCTTTCCGGTACCCGGGGGACCGACGAGCAGGATGCCCTTGGGGATGCGGGCCCCGATGTCCTTGAAGCGCGCCGGCGTCTTCAGGAAGTCCACCACTTCACTGATTTCGAGCTTGACCCCGTCGTAGCCGGCCACGTCGTCGAACGTGGTCGATGGTCGTTCGGTGGAGTAGAGCTTGGCCTTGGAGCGCCCGATCGACATGATGCTTCCCATCTGACCCTGCGCTTTCCGGCTGATGTAGAAGAAGACGATCCCGATGAGGGCGAAGGGGAGGATCCAGGTCAGGATCGACACCAGGGCACTGGAGGAGGGGGTGACGAACTTGGCGTTGGACCCGAGCGGCTGGAGGGCGTTGAGCTCCGAGTCAGGGGCGGACAGGGGCCCGTTGGCCGTGTACTTGGCCCCGCCCTTGAGCGTACCGGTGATGACCCCGGTGGCGTTGTCGACCGTGGCCGTCTTGACGTCGCCATCCTTGACCGCGGTCAGGAAGTGGTTGTAGGTATAGGTGTTGGTAGGTGTCTTGTTGACGAGACTCGGCACGATCAGCACGGCCAGCACGGCGACCACGATCACCACATAGAGGATCATTCGGTTCTTGTTCTGGCCGGGCGGAGGCTGCCCGGGTCCGCCGGTGTCTGGCGGGCCTCCGGGCACGTTTGGGTTGGGCGGAGTCACGCCTACATGCTATTCGCCCCCCGTGCCGTCTGGCGCATCGCCCCCGGTCCCGCAGGGGCCGCCTCCGGCCAGCCCCGCCGGGGCTGCCTCCTGGACGAGGGTCCCGATCGGTATCGTGGGTGCGTGATCGACCGGTCCAAACGGGGTGCGGATGCCGCCGCGTCCACGGGCGGATCGCCCCTGGCCTCCCGGTCAGTCCCGCCATTGACCGGGTCCGGGCGCTCCGGGGCCGCTGCATCTGCCGCCCCGCCCGCCGGCTCCCCTGGGACCGGCTCCCCTGGGACCGGCTCCCCTGGGACCGGCTCCCCTGGGCCGGCTCCCCTCCGGCCGGCTCCCCCCCGACCTACCCGCCCCCGCCCTTCCCGCCTCCCCGGGCCCCATCCGCCTCCCCGCCCCCGCTCCCGGCCCACACGGCCCCACCAAACCCGCCGCCACCGCCACCGCCCCCCTCGGGCTGGCCGTCCACCAGCCCGTGGTCCGCCCGCCCCGAACCGTCGGAGGAGGCACAGCCGACCGTGTCGGGCCCCGACCGCTCGCTCGGTCGCCAACTCGCCGCCGGTGGGGCCCCGATCAACCGGGGGACGGCATGGACGTGGCTGCTGTTCGCCGCACTGGGGTTCATCGCCGGCCAGCTGGTGGCGGCCATCTTCGTGGCCATCGCCGCCGCCGCCGAGGGCAAGCTCAACTCCCTGACCGCCATCACCAAGCTCAGCGAGCCGCCGACCTGGTACATCGTCTCGACGCTGCTCGGGCTGTGGGCCGGGTTCTTCGGGGCGGCCTGGCTGGCCACGGGGGTCAGGGGCACCAAGAGCTTCGCCCGGGACCTCGGGCTCCGGTTCAAGTGGATCGACCTCCTCGGCATCCCCATCGGCCTGGCCGGTCAGCTGCTGGTGGCGCTCATGTACATCCCCATCTCCCAGCACGTGCAGAACTTCAACCAGCGGTTCAATGCCCCGAGCCAGCGGCTCACCGGGGGATCGCACGGATCGGGCTATCTCATCGTGGCGGTATTCACCGTGGTCGGGGCACCGTTCTTCGAGGAGCTGTTCTTCCGGGGCGTGCTGCTGCGCACCCTGGCCCGGCTGTTCGGGACGTTCGGACGGTGGGTGGGGCCGGCCCTCGCCATCATCGTCACCGGGGTGCTGTTCGGCCTGGCCCACGACGAGGGGCTCCAACTGCTTGGACTGGCCACGTTCGGGGTCATCCTGTGCTGCGTGTCCTACCGCACCGGGCGGCTCGGGATGAACATGGTGGCCCACGCCAGTTTCAACCTCCTCGCCGTAGTGGCGTCGGTGGTGTCGCCGCTCGCCCTCGTCGGCGCCGTGCGGGTCTGAGATGGCCGCACCCGTCGATGTCGTCCGGGTCGCCCCGGCGCCGGTAGAGCCGGTCGAGCCGGTAGGGACGGCACCGCCGCCCCCGGCCGGCGGCCCGCCGCGCCGGTCGCGATGGTTCGGCCGGTCGAGCTGGCCGGCGTGGGCCACCCTGCTCACCGTGGTCGGGGTCACCGTCGTCGCCATGAGCCAGCTGCATCCGTCCCTGCTGTTCGCCAACACCACCGCCGCCGGGGGGGACACCGGCGCCCACGTGGCCCTGCCGGCCTTCATGAAGTCGAACCTGATCAACCACGGCGAGCTCACCGGCTGGGACCCGGGTTGGTACGACGGCTTCCCGCTCTACACCTTCTACTTCCCCCTTCCCGGCCTGATCACCATCGCCTTCAACACGCTGGTGACCTACAACGTGGCCTTCAAGCTGGTCACCGTGCTGGGCACGTTCCTGCTGCCCGTCTGCGCCTGGGCCTTCGGCCGAATGGCCGGGTTGCGCGACCCGGGCCCGGCCTGCCTGGCCGCCGCCACGCTGCCCTTCCTGTTCGAACCCAGCTTCTCGATCTACGGGGGGAACCTCCTGTCCACCCTGGCCGGCGAGTTCTCGTTCTCGCTGAGCCTCTCGCTGGCCCTGCTCTTCCTCGGCGTGGTGGCGTCGGGCCTCCGGACCGGAAGGCACCGGGCCCTGGCCGCCTGCCTCTTCGCCGCCACCCTCCTCTGCCATCTGCTGCCCGCCCTGTTCGCCGTGGCCGGGGCGGTCCTGTGGCTCCTGCTCGACGCCGATCTGTTCCGGGGAGTGCGCCGGTTGCCGGAGGGCCGGCCGGCCCGGCGGCGATGGTCGCGCCGGCTGGTGTGGTCGGTGGTGGCCGGCGGGTTGGGCACCGGACTCACCGCGTGGTGGCTGCTCCCGTTCGTCGCCGACGGGGCGTACACCACCAACATGGGCTGGACCAACGTCGAGGGCTTTCCCCACCTGCTCTTCCCCGGCTCCGCCCGCTGGGTGCTGGCCGCCGACCTGGTCGGCCTGGTGGCCATGGTGATCCGCCGCAACCGGGTGGCCCTGTTCATCGCCCTGATGGGGGGCATCGCCGCGGCCGTGGTCTGCCTGGATCCGCAGGGCAAGTTGTACAACGTGCGGTTCCTGCCCATGTGGTTCCTGTGCATGTACCTGTTGGCCGGGTACGCCCTGGCCGAGGTGGTCTCCGGCGTGGCCCGGTGGAACCGCCGGCGCCGGCTCGACCAGTGGGTCCTGATGATCCGGGAGCGGCTCACCATGGTCCACGGGATGCCGTGGCAGCCCGGCAACCGCATCAGCCGGTTCCGCCGGCCCACCCCGAGCCCGAACCCTCCGGGCGCCGTCGTCGGCCCCCTCCTCGCCCTGGCCGCCGCCTGCCTGGCCGTGGTGCCCCCGCTGGTGCTGCCGGCCGCCACCATGAGCCAGCTGGGGATCACGGTCGGTGCCGACCAGCCGAGCGCCGTGGGCCGACTGGAACTACACGGGGTACCAGGGCAAGCCCGACTACCCCGAGTACCACGCCGTCATCCAGATGATGGCCCAGGTCGGGGCCACCCAGGGGTGCGGGCGCAGCATGTGGGAGTACGACCCGTCGCTCAACCGGTTCGGCACCACCGAGTCGCTGATGCTGCTGCCGTACTGGACCAACGGATGCATCGGCTCGATGGAGGGCCTCCTGTTCGAGTCCTCGTCCACCACACCGTTCCACTTCATCAACCAGAACGAGCTGTCACCCGATCCGTCGGACGCGGTGGTCGGCCTGCCCTACGCCGGGCTCAATGTGCCGCTCGGCATCGAGCACCTCCAGCAGTTGGGGGTGCGCTACCTGCTGGCCTCCTCGACCACGGTGGAGAATGCGGCCGCCGCCGATCCCAACGCCACCGAGGTGGCGTCCACCGGCCCGTGGACCACCAGCTACAACGGCGAGACCCTGAACACCACCTGGAAGGTCTACCGGATCAGCCAGACGGCCGTGGTCAAGCCCCTGGCCGACCGCCCGGTGGTGTGGACGGGGGTGTCACCCGGCCAGACCAGCTGGTTGGCGCCCGCCCTGAGCTGGTACGACGATCCCGGGCGGTGGAACGTGGTCCCCGCCGCCGGCGGCCCGGCGTCCTGGCCGCGGGTCCCCGCCTCGGACACCCAGCCGGCCGCCGTGGCCGAGCCCGCCACCACGGTGTCCGACGTCGACCAGTCGGACAGCTCGATCTCGTTCCATGTCGACCGGGTGGGGACCCCGATCGAGGTCAAGGTGTCCTACTTCCCCAACTGGAAGGCGGTGGGCGCTGACGGACCGTGGAGGGTGGCCCCCAACCTGATGGTGGTGGTGCCGACCAGTCACGACGTCTCCCTGGTGTACGCCAACACCGCGGCCGACAACGCCGGAGCACTGATCTCGCTGCTCTCGCTGGTGGCCGTGGCGACCCTGGCCGGCATCGGCTGGCGGGCCCGTCGTCGGCAGCGGGCCGCCTCGCGGCCGGCCCCGTCGACCCCCTGAGTCGGTTGGCCGATGGGCGGGTCGCCGAGGGAACCGGGGGAAGAGCCGCTGGCGATGTTCCCGCTCTCCACCGTCCTCTTTCCCGGGGCCGGCCTGCCCCTCCATGTCTTCGAGCCGCGGTACCGGGCCCTGATGGCCGACTGCATGGACGCCGACGGCGAGTTCGGCGTGGTCCTCATCGCCCGCGGCTCGGAGGTGGGTGGAGGGGACGTGCGGACTGACGTCGGCACGGTGGCCCGGATCGCTGAGGTCACCGAGGCGGACGACGGCCGGATGCTGGTGATGGCCCACGGCCTGCGCCGGGTGCGGGTCCGCCGCTGGCTGGCGGACGATCCCTACCCGAGGGCGGTGGTCGACGATCTGGTCGACCAACCCGGCGGGGCACCGATCGGGGCACCGGTCGACGAGGGGTCGGGAGGGGCGGCCGATCCCTCCGCCCGGGCGGAACAGGCGGTGCGCCGGCTGCGGTCGCTGCTCTCGGAGCTCGGCCAGGTCCCGGCCCTCCCGCACGACCTGGTGTTGACCGGCCGTGACGACCAGGTCGGTTGGCACCTCTGCGGGCTGGCGCCGCTCAATCTGATGGACCGCCAGCAGCTGCTCTCGTCTCGGAGCCATGCGGAGAGGATGAGCCTGTTGTCGGAGCTCTGTGCAGCCATGTCCGACGACGTCACCCGGATGCTGGGTGACGGCGTGACCGACTCCTGAACGCACCGACGGCCCGGCCGCCCTGGACACCGCCCGGCGGGCGGGTCTAGCGCGGCCCGATGATCTCCTCGAGTTTCGAGAAGCTCCCGGACCACGGAAGCTCGACGGCCCGCTGCCTGGCCATCTGGCCGCGGCGACTCCGTTCGGCCGCATCGGCGAGCCACCGGTCGAGGACGGCGGCCAGCTGGTCGGCATGGTCGAAGTACTCGACGGCCCCGGCCCCGACCTCGGGCATCCCGCCCCGCCTCGAGGCCACCGCGGCCAGGCCCGAGGCCATCCCCTCCAGCAGGACCAGGCCGCACGGCTCCTCGAACTGCGAGGGCACCACCAGGATGTCGTGCTGCCGGTAGATGTCGGGGATCTCCGTGTTGGGGACGAAGGGTCGGAACCGGACGTCGGGGCCCAGCCCCCGCTGCGCCTCGCGCAGTGACCGCTCATAGGGCGAGAGCTCGAGGCCCTCGGCGTGCGTCGAGCTGCCCAGGAAGGTGGCGGTGAAGGGCACGCCGCGCTCGTGCACCTGGCGGAGGGCGGCCATCAGGACGTGCGGGCCCTTCGACTCGTTCATCATGCCGACGAACAGCACGGCCGGCACCGGGCGTGGCGAGGGGGCCCCCGGATGGAAGCGATCACTGTCGATCCCGTTCAGCACCTCGTGGATGCGATGGCGGACCGGGTGGTCCCCGACCTGTTCGGCGACGGTGTCGCGGACCGCCCCGCTGACGCAGATCACCCCTTCGGTGAGCGAGAGGAACCGTCGGAGCTCCGAGCGGGTGTAGGTCTTGGACAGGTTGTTGTGCACGTACAGGAAGAGCGGTCGCCCCGGGTGCCGCCGGTGGATGGCGACCAGGCCGGCGGCGCCGAGGAATCCGTCGTGGACGATGATCGGACCGGTCGAGGCGTCGAGCGCCTCGGCCACCGGTCGGTACATACCCCCGACGTAGCGACGGCGGAGACCGAGCCGGCCGCAGGCCGCGTCGGCGATCTTCTCCCTCGGGAGCAGGTACTCGCGAGGGAGATAGGCGGTGTAGTCGACGGGCAGGATGGTGGTGTCGGGGAAGACGTAGTCCCGGTGGTCCGAGGCGGCCACCGCGGAAGGGATCCCGTGCTTCGACGCTTCGCGGCTGAGCTCGCGGATGACGTTGTTGAGCGCGCTCCCGTCGGTGCACAGCGGCTGGGTGACGTGGGTCCAGCACCAGGGGTCGCCACGCTCGCTCCGGCCCCGGTCGACCGCGGCGGGGCGGGGCTCGGAACCGGGTCCACCGTTCGCGGTCCCGTCGGGCGACTGGTCCGACATGGTCGTGGCTCCTTCTGCTCCGGTCTGGTGTGCGACAACGGTACCGGCTGCACACGACCGGTCAGGGAGCCTCCTGGGCCTCCACGAAGCTGGTGATGCCGTCGGCCAGGCCCTGCGCAGCCTGCTGGCGCCACTCGGGGCTCTCGGTGAGCGCGGCGTCCGTCGGGTTCTGCATGTTGGCGCACTCGATGAGCACCTTGGGCACTGTGGTCAGGTTGAGCCCCCCGAGGTTGTCCCGCTCGTCGATGCCCCCGGCCCCGGAGTAGTCGGACGGCGGCTCACCGGTGTCGGCGGCGAAGTGACTGTCGATGTCGGCGGCCAGTTGCGCCGACGCCGGCACGACGGCGGTGTTGTTGCTGATCGAGCTGACCACCGGCACCGGCTCGATCACGTCGAACCCCCGGCCGGTCACCGGCCCGCCGTCGGCGTGGATGGAGATGGCGGCCACCGCGTTGGCGTTGTTGGCGATGGCGGCCCGAGCGTTGACGCAGGGGCCGACCCCGGTGTCGTTGGTCCGGGTCATGACCACGATCGCTCCCTCCTGGGCCAGGAGCGCCTCCAGCCGGGAGCCCACGTCGAAGTTGAAGGCGTGCTCGGAGTAGCCGTCGGCCGTCTCCGTGCCGACGGTGTCGCACGACTCGGTGAAGTTCCCGCCGTCGATGGGCTGGTTGATGAAGGCGGGGTCAGCCGCGTTCCCTCCATCGTGGCCGGGGTCGATCGACACGACCTCGCCGGCCATGGGCGGGACGTAGGCCTGACCGAAATCGGGCGCACCCCCGTAGTCGTAGACCCCGCCGTCGGCCGAGATGACCCGGTAGCCGAGCCCTCCGGCGGCGGCCATCCCCACCGCCACCCGCTGGAGTTGGCCGGTCGCCGATCCCCCGAACGGCGCGTCCCCGAAGGTGAAGATCCCTCCGTCCGAGGCCACCAGCCAGTACCCGCCCCCGTTGGGGGCGGCGGCCATGCCCACCACCGGGCGGTTGAGGACGATCCCACCGGTCGACCCGTAGAACCGGGCGTCCCCGAAGCTGAAGACCCCGCCGTCCGAGGCCACCAGCCAGTACCCGCCCCCGTCGGGGGTGGCGGCCATGCCCACCACCGGGCGGTTGAGGACGATCCCACCGGTCGACCCGTAGAACCGGGCGTCCCCGAAGCTGAACACCCCGCCGTCCGAGGCCACCAGCCAGTACCCGCCCCCGTCGGGAGTGGGGGCCATGCCCACCACCGGGCGGTTGAGGACGATGCCACCGGTCGACCCGTAGAACCGGGCGTCCCCGAAGCTGAAGACCCCGCCGTCCGAGGCCACCAGCCAGTACCCACCCCCATCCGGTGTGGACGCGGCGCCGACGACCGGTCGGACCAGGGGTATGGCCCCGGCCGAACCGTAGAAGGGCGCGTTGAAACTGAAGACCCCTCCGTCCGAGGCCACCAGCCAGTAGCCGCCGGTGGCATGGTCGGTGGCCATCCCGACCATGGGGTGGAGGCTGGTCGGCTCCCCGGGCGTCGGACCGGTGTCGTCCGGAACGGCGCGGTGGCCGGCCGTGACGCCGGCCGCCACCACTCCGCCGGCCGGACCGCTGCCGGGCAGCAGGGCTACCAGCGGGAGCAGGACCACGACGGCCAGGGCGGCGATGGCCAGGGGGGTGCGCCCCCGCCTGACCCATGACGTCGGTGGTGTGGTGAGCATCTTCCGATCCTGGCACAACGGCCCCGGTGAGCGGGGCTGGTGCGGGGTTGCGCCTTGATGCCACCCATGCGCCTGGCCAGGGGAGCAGCCCTCCGTCGGCGCCAGTGGGCCTGACTAGGATGGCCCGGCCATGACCACCAGCCTGTCCAGTGTCTTCAAGGCCTACGACATCCGAGGGGTCGTCCCCGACCAGCTCAATGCTGAGCAATTCCGGGCCATCGGCATGGCCGTGGCCCGCTTCACCGGAGGTCCCACCCTGCTGGTGGCCCGCGACATGCGTGAGTCGGGGGTCGAGCTGTCCCGGGCCTTCGCCGACGGGGCCCGGTCGGAGGGCGTGGCCGTGATCGACCTCGGTCTCGCCTCCACCGACCTGCTCTACTTCGCCGCCGGCAGCCTCGACGCCCCGGGGGCCATGTTCACCGCCTCGCACAACCCGGCCCGGTACAACGGGCTCAAGCTGTGCCGGGCCGGTGCCCGTCCCATCGGGCGGGACACCGGATTGAACGAGATCCAGTCCACGGCCGAATCCCTGCTGGACCAGTGGGGCACCGGCGGCCCACCGCGGTTGGACCCCGCCCGCCTGGCCCCCATCGAGGAGCGGTCCGTCCTCGAGGCCTACGCCACCCACGTCCGCTCCTTCGTCGACGTCGGTGCGCTCCGACCGCTGCGGGTGGTGGCCGACACGGCCAACGGCATGGGCGGGCTGGTGGCCCCCAAGGTCTTCGAGGGCCTGCCCTTCGAGGTGGACATCCTGTTCCCCGAGCTCGACGGGAACTTCCCCAACCATCCGGCCGATCCCATCCAACCGGAGAACCTGGTCTCGCTCAAGCAGGCGGTCCTCGAGGCCGGCGCCGACGTCGGCCTGGCCTTCGACGGGGACGCCGACCGGGTCTTCCTGGTCGACGAGAAAGCCGGAACCGTCTCCGGGTCGCTGACCACCGCCCTGGTGGCCTCGTCGATGCTCGACAAGTACCCGGGCTCGACCGTGCTCTACAACTGCATCTGTTCACGGGTGGTTCCCGAGGTCATCGCCGAAAAGGGTGGTGTGGGCGTGCGCACCAAGGTGGGCCACAGCTACATCAAGCAGGTGATGGCGGAGACCGGCGCCGTCTTCGGCGGGGAGCACTCCGGCCACTACTACTTCCGCGACAACTACCGGGCCGACTCCGGGATCATCGCCGCCATGCTGGTGCTCGAGCTCCTCAGCACCACCGGCCAGCCCCTCTCCGAGCTCCTCAAGCCGTTCGAGCGCTACGTCGACTCGGGCGAGATCAACACAGTGGTCGACGACCCCGCCGGGACCGTCGAGCTGATGGCCGCCGAGGTGGAGGCGGCCGGCGGCGCTCTCGGCGTGGCCGACCGGCTGGACGGGCTGACCGTCGATCGGGGCGACTGGTGGTACAACCTGCGTCCCTCCAACACCGAGCCACTGCTGCGGCTGAATGTCGAGGCACTCGACGAGGCCTCGTGCGCACAGCGGGTGGCCGAGGTGGAGGACGCCATCCACGGACTGCTGGGTGACTGAACGAGGATCGCATTCCCGAACCGCAGCCGACCGCAACCGACCCCAACCCGACCCGCCCCATCCCCACGACTCCGCCGGCACCGGCGGTGCATCCGGCGGGGACCTACCATCGAAGACCGAACAGAGAGGAACGCATCATGACGCTCGACCCGCTCCTGCTCGCCGTGCTGGCCTGCCCGGACGACAAGGGGACACTCCTGTACTTCGCCGATGAGGACCGTCTCTACAATCCGCGGCTGCACCGCAGCTACGCGGTGCGCGACGGAATTCCGGTGATGCTCATCGACGAGTCGACCACGGTCGACGAGGCGGAGCACGCCCGGCTGGTGGCGAAAGCTGAGGCCGGGGGGGCCCGGTCCACCGGCGAGGCAGCCGAATCGTGAGCGGGGTGGGGAGCAGCGGATCGATGACCCTGCAGCCGTCACCGCTCGCCGTGGACAGTCTCGACATGTGGGCGGCCACCGCCGGACTTCCCGAGCAGGTCGAGGCGGCGGTGTCGGCCACCCGGGCCGTGCAGGACCTGCCCAATCACGAGCGGGTGGAGAACGTGGTCGTGCTGGGCATGGGCGGGAGCGGTATCGCCGGCGATGTCCTGGTGGCGGCGGCGGCACCGTTCATGCCGGTTCCGGTGACGGTGGTCAAGGGCTACGAGCCCCCCGACTACGTCGGCACCGGCTCCCTCGTCTTCGCCATGTCCTTCTCCGGCAACACCGAGGAGACGCTGGAGGCCGCCGCCGGGGCCTACGAGGCCGGTGCCTCGCTGGTCGTGGTGTCGGGCGGTGGTGCCCTGGTCAACCTGGCCCACGAATGGCACGTCCCGGTCGTCCCGGTCCCCGGCGGGATCCCCCAGCCCCGGGCCGCCCTCGGGGCCATGGCCATACCGCCGCTGGTGCTCCTGGAGGAGATCGGGCTGTTCCCCGGGGCGTCCCAGTGGGTGCAGCAGGCCGTCGACCAGCTGCGGGCCCGGCGCGATGAGCTGGTCAAGCCGGGGAGCCTGGCCGAGGACGTGGCCCACCGGATCGGCCGGACCATCCCCCTGGTCCACAGCTCGGGCGACCTCGGAGCCGCCGCCGCCCTGCGCTGGAAGGCCCAGATCAACGAGAACGCCAAGTGCCCGGCCTTCTTCAACGTCTATCCGGAGCTGTGCCACAACGAGGTGGCGGGCTGGGGCCAGCACGGCGACGCCACCCGCCAACTGATCACGCTGGTCAACCTGCGCCATGACGCCGAGCATCCCCAGGTCGCCCGGCGCTTCGACCTGGTGGTCGAGGTGCTGCGTGAGGTGGTGGCCGACGTCCTCGAGGTGCGGGCGGCCGGCGAGGGCGATCTCGCCCAGCTGCTCGACCTGGCCCTGATCGGGGACTTCGTCTCCCTGCATCTGGCCGGCAACGAGGGCATCGACCCGGGCCCGATCCCCGTGCTCGACGAGATCAAGGCCCAGCTCGGCCAAGGCGACTGAGGACGAGCCGGCGAGTCGGCGAGCCGGGGCCGACCGGACCGAGCGTCCCACCGTTCCGGTCATCAGAAATGGCCCGTGAACAGGGGTTTTGTCGCCAGGCCGGGAGCGGTCCAGCCGGGGAGACGTCTGTTGCCATTGCGTGACGGCAAAGTCACAAACTTGTGAACTCGGGCCCGTCGACCATGGCTTTTCGCCCGTCGAGGCGTACACTCCAAGGGTGAGCTGCATGCGGGTCTGTGGTTGCAAGTCGATGCCAGTCGCAGGCAAAACGACCCACGTAAGGCAACTCGTGGTTGCTGAGCATGGTGCGGCTTAGGAGTAAGACCTGCCCGTGGTGTCCCCGGCTGTCGGGGGCGGGCGGAGATGAGGTGATGCGGTCACAACGTGGCTCTGCAGGGTGGCCGACCGGCGACGGTCGGTGCCGCCGGAGTCCGACCGTAAGTCTCACGGCAGGCGAGTGTGGGGTCAAAGACCAGGTCAGCCGCATGCAGCTCACACGATCCCTGCACCGGCAATCGCCGCACCGGCCGCCAGCCCACCGGCAGGCACGGCACTCACCGACACCATCGGATCACCGACTCACCCCATCACAACACCGACCGATCAGGAGGACCGGCCAGCACCAGAGGTAGCAACCGAAACAGCACAACCCAAGGGAGGCGCAAGTGGACGTGGTCATCGCGTACGGCAGGAATATCGTGTCCGACGAAGTGAGGGCTCTGACCAAGGAGAAGGTCGGCCGTCTCGGCCACCTGTGTCCCGGTCTCGATCGTGCTGAGGTCCACTTCTCCGAGGAGCACAATCCCCGCATCGCCGATCACGAGTGCTGCGAGGTGATCATCGTCGGTCACGGCCGGTCCATCCGGGCCCACGCCGCCGGGCCGGTGACGCTGGTGGCCGTCGACCTGGTGGTCGAGAAGCTCGAGCACCAGTTGGAGAAGACCAAGGGCCGCCTGGTGGCCCGCACCCACCCCCGCCGGCGCCCGGCCGACTCGGTGTGGAACCCACGGGAGCGGGTGCGCACGGCCTGAGCGGGCTCACGGCCCGCCGGGTGGCCGGCGGGCCGCCGGAACGGCGGAGGGCGAACACGTTCCGACGGTAGAGTGAGAAGCCCATGAGCGTGTTCACGAAGGTCCTCCGCGCCGGTGAGGGCAAAAAAGTCCGACGTCTGGCCGAGCTGGTGCCCCTGGTCAACGCCCTCGAGCCGGAGATGGAGGCTCGCACCGACGCCGAGCTCCAGGCCCTGACGCCGGTCTTCCGCCAGCGATTCGAGAACGGGGAGAGCCTCGAGGACCTGCTCATCGAGTCGTTCGCCCTGGTGAGGGAGGGCGCCTGGCGGGTGCTCGGGCAGCGGCACTTCGACGCCCAGCTGATGGGCGGCATGGCCCTCCACTTCGGGTGGATCGCCGAGATGAAGACCGGCGAGGGGAAGACCCTGGTGTCCACGCTGCCGGTGTACCTCAACGCCCTCGGCGGTGAAGGGGTCCATGTGGTCACCGTCAACGACTACCTGGCCACCCGTGACTCCGAGTGGATGGGCCAGCTCCACCGGTTCCTCGGCCTCACCGTCGGCCGGGTGGGACCGGACATCGATGATGCGGCGGCCAAGCGCGAGGCGTACTTCTCCGACCTCACCTACGGCACCAACACCGAATTCGGCTTCGACTACCTGCGCGACAACATGGCCCGCTCCAACGACGCCATGGTCCAGCGGGGCCACAAGTTCGCCATCGTCGACGAGGTCGACTCGATCCTCATCGACGAGGCCCGGACCCCGCTGATCATCTCGGGCCCGGCCGCCGAGTCGGCCCAGCTCTACTACCAGTTCGCCGGCATCGTTCGGACCCTGCGGGCCGAGGACGACTACGAGGTCGACGAAGAGAAGCGCATCGTGGTCCCGACCGAGTCCGGCATCGAGAAGGTCGAGAAGCAGCTCGGTGTGAGCAACCTGTACGACGCCGTCGCGGTGAACTACGTGCACCACCTCACCCAGGCGCTCCTGGCCAAGGAGCTGTACCGGCGGGACAAGGACTACCTGGTGGCCGAAGGCGAGGTGAAGATCGTCGACGAGTTCACCGGGCGCACCCTCGACGGGCGCCGGTGGTCCGACGGCCTGCACCAGGCGGTGGAGGCGAAGGAGCGGGTGCGGATCAAAGAGGAGAACCACACCTGGGCCACGGTGACCCTGCAGAACTACTTCCGCCTCTACAAGAAGCTGTCGGGGATGACGGGTACGGCCGACACCGAGGCGTCCGAGTTCGCCAGCACCTACGAGCTCCCCGTCGTGCCCATCCCTCCGAACAAGCCACTGGTGCGGATGGACAACCCCGACCTCATCTACAAGACCGAGGACGCCAAGTTCGCCGCCGTGGTCGACGACCTGGTCGAGCGCCGGGCCACTGGCCAGCCCGTGCTGGTGGGCACGGCGTCGGTGTCCAAGTCCGAGCACCTGTCGCGGCTGCTCGAAAAGAGAGGCGTGCCCCACGAGGTCCTCAACGCCAAGCAGCACTTCCGTGAGGCGGAGATCGTGGCCCAGGCCGGAAGGGTCGGTGGCGTGACGGTCGCCACCAACATGGCCGGTCGAGGGGTCGACATCATCCTCGGGGGCAATCCCGAGATGCTGGCCGCCCGGGAGGCGGCCGCCCGGGGCATCGACCCCTCCACCGAGGAGGGTGCCGCCGAGCTCGCCTCGATCGAAGCCGAGCTCGAGTCGATCTGCGCCCGGGAGGCCGAGGAGGTCCGGGCGGCCGGTGGGCTCTACGTGCTGGGTAGCGAGCGCCACGAGAGCCGTCGCATCGACAACCAGCTGCGCGGGCGCTCGGGACGCCAGGGGGATCCGGGGGAGAGCCGCTTCTTCCTGTCCCTCGAGGACGATCTGATGCGGCTGTTCGCCACCGGGGCGATGAACTGGGTGATGGGGAGGGCACTCCCGGACGACGTACCCATCGAGGCGAAGATGGTGACCAAGGCCATCGAGCGCGCCCAGAACACGGTGGAGGGGCGCAACGCCGAGTCCCGCAAGGACGTGCTCAAGTACGACGACGTCATGGACAAGCAGCGCAAGGTGATCTATCAGCGCCGTTACCAGATCATCGACGGCGAGGACCTCCACGACGACACCGTCGAGATGCTGGAGTCCACCCTGACCGGGGTGGTGGCCTCGTCCTGCCCGTCGGACTATCCCGAGGAGTGGGACCTGCCCCGGCTGATTACCGAGATCACCCAGTACTACCCGACCAAGTTCGTGGCCGAGGACTTCGGCGGGGCCAGCACGGTGGGACAGATCACCGAGAGCATCCTGACCGAGGCCCTCGGCCAGTACGCCGAGCGGGACGAGACCATCCCCGGGGGCGAGGAGACGGCGCGCCAGCTCGAGCGCGACATCATGCTGCAGATCATCGACCAACGGTGGCAGGACCACCTGGCCGAGATGGACTATCTCCGGGAGGGGATCAATCTGCGCGCCATGGGCAACCAGGACCCTCTGGTGGCCTACCAGCGCGAGGGCTTCGCAATGTTCGGCAAGCTGATGGAGGGGATCGAGGACGACTACCTGCGCTACGTGTTCCACGTGCAGGTGCTCACCGAGCCGGCCGCCGAGCCCAACCTCGATCGGGTCAGCTATCTGGCCGCCGATGACCCGGTCCAGGGCGACGGGGCCATCTCCGCCGCCTTTGCCGCCGCCAGCCCGGCCGAGATCGAGGAGGCCGCCGCGGCCTTTGCCGATGGGAACGGCAGCCCGGTCGGAGTGGCTCAGCGCCTGGCCGACGACGGTGAGACCCAGCTCCCCATCGTGAAGTCGGAGCGCGAGAAGATCGGCCGGAACGACCCGTGCTGGTGCGGCAGCGGTAAGAAGTTCAAGTTCTGCCACGGCGCCAACTGAGATGGCCGGCGATGGCCCCCGAAGGGGGGACGGGGAGGACGACCGCGTCGACATTCCCGCCGAACTGACCTCGTTGTCCGAACGTCTGGCCGAGGCCGGGCACCTGTTGGGCATCGAACCCCTCCGTCAGCGGCGCACCGAGCTCGAGGCGGCCGCATCCGAGCCCGGCCTCTGGGATGACGCCGACCACGCCCGCGAGGTCACCACCGAGCTCGGGCGGGTGACCGAGGACATCGAGCAACTCGACGGGTTGGCGGTCCAGCTCTCCGACGCCGAGACCCTCAGTGAGCTCAACGACGAGGAAGGCGACGACTCCCTCCGATCGGAGATCGAGGAGGTCCTGCACGATCTCGGTCGCCGGCTCGGCGTGCTCGAGCTCCGCTCGCAGTTCGTGGGCAAGTACGACGACGGCGACGCGGTGGCCGAGATCCATGCCGGCGCCGGTGGCACCGACGCGCAGGACTGGGCGGAGATGATGCTGCGCATGTACATCCGGTGGGCGGAGCGCCGCGGCTTCGAGATCGAGGTGGAGGAGGCGACCGAAGGACAAGAGGCCGGCCTGCTGTCGGCCACCTTCATCGTGAAGGGCCGTTACGCCTTCGGCCTCCTGGCTGCGGAGCGCGGCGTGCACCGGCTGGTGCGCATCTCGCCGTTCGACGCCCAGCACCGGCGTCAGACCAGCTTCGCGTCGCTCGATGTGGTGCCGTTCCTCGAGGACGTCTCCGACGAGGTGGACATCGACGAGAAGGACCTGCGCATCGACACCTACCGTTCGTCGGGAGCCGGCGGGCAGCACGTGAACAAGACCGACTCGGCGGTGCGGCTCACCCACCTCCCGACGGGCATCGTCGTGTCCTGCCAGAACCAGCGGAGCCAGCACCAGAACAAGGCCAAGGCCATGCAGGTCCTCGGGGCGAAGTTGGCCGAGCGGCAGCGGGCCGAGCACCAGGCCACCCTCGACCAGTTGGCCGGCGACCGCAGCGACAACGCCTGGGGCAACCAGATCCGCTCCTACGTGATGGCGCCCTACCAGCTGGTGAAGGACCTGCGCACCAACGAGGAGACCGGAAACGTGGAGGCGGTGCTCGACGGCGACCTCGACGCCTTCATCGAGGCCGAACTCCGACGGGGCGCGGAACAACGCCGCAACCAGGGCTGACAACCGGCGCTGAACGGCGCGACCGCCCAGGTGGGCCGACGCGTTGGCCGAGGTCAGGGGGGCTGGCCCAATTGCTCGTCCAGTACGGGTAGCATTGGCGGCCAATGAGTACTCCGTTCGGTGTCGCCGTTGCCGTCGCCGTCACTGTGACCCGCCTCTCATGATCAAGTTCCAGAACGTCACCAAGACGTACAAGGGATCTACCGTCGCGCTCAACGACTGCTCGGTCGAGATCGACAAGGGTGAGTTCGTCTTTCTGGTCGGTCCGTCCGGATCGGGCAAGACCACGTTCATCCGCCTGTTGCTGCGCGAGGAGATGCCCGACTCGGGTCGCATCTGGGAGGCCGGCAAGGAGATCGGGCATCTGGCCAAGTGGCGGATCCCGTACCTGCGCCGCAACATCGGCTGCGTGTTCCAGGACTTCCGGCTCCTGCCCAACAAGACCGTCTTCGAAAACGTCGCCTTCGCCTTGGAGGTCATCGGCCGGCCGAAGCACGTCATCGCCGCCCAGGTGCCCCAAGTGCTCGACCTGGTCGGCCTGACCAAGAAGCGCAATAACCTCCCTCATGAGCTGTCCGGCGGTGAGCAGCAGCGGGTGGCGGTGGCCCGGGCCTTCGTCAACCGGCCGCTGATCCTGCTGGCCGACGAGCCCACCGGTAACCTCGACCCGACCACCAGCCTCGGCATCATGCGGCTCCTCGACCGGATCAACCGCACCGGCACCACCGTGATCATCGCCACCCACGATGCCGGCATGGTCGACCAGATGCGCCGGCGGGTCATCGAGTTGGATCGGGGACTGCTGGTCCGCGACCAGGCTCACGGGGTCTACGGCATCGACAGTGCCACCGCGGCGGCCGGCGCCGGGTCACCCACCGGCGCGGCGGTCGAACACGCTCCGATCGCGGTCACCAACGAGCTGCCCGGCAGCTACGCCACTCGAGCCTGATGCCGGTCTCACCGGGCTACGTCTCCAAGGAGGCGGTCACCAATCTTTGGCGTAACCGCCTGATGACCGTGGCGGCCATCCTCACCGTGGCGGTATCGCTGGCCCTGGTCGGTTCCTCGCTCCTGCTCAAACAGGGCGCTTCCCAGGCTACCCGGCAGTGGCAGAACGGCGTCCAGGCCATCGTGTGGGTCCAGCCCACGGCCAGTGCCACCCAGTCGACGGCCATCGGCCACGAGCTGCTCACCTACCCCTACATCAAGTCGTGCGTGCACCGGAGCCAGGCCTACGACTACAACGAGGCCAAGACCATCCTCCCGGCCGATGAGCTCCAGGCCACCACCATGGCCGACTATCCGTCCTCCTATCGGTGCGTGCTCACCGACCCCTCCGAGGCTCCCTTGGTCTACGGGCAGTTCACCGGCAAGACCGGGGTACGGACGGTGAGCTACCCGGGCCAGCAGATCAAGACCATGCAGAACGTGATCCACGTGCTCCAATGGGTGTTCCTGTCGGTGGCGGTAGTCCTGCTGCTCTCGGCGTCGGTGCTCATCCTCAACACCATCCGCATGGCCATCTTCGCCCGCCGGCGCGAGGTGTCGGTGATGAAGCTGGTGGGGGCCACCAACTGGTTCATCCGGCTCCCCTTCATGGCCGAGGGATTGATCCAGGGGCTCCTCGGCGCCCTGGTGGCGGTCCTGGTGGTGTTGGCGCTCTACTGGGGCATCGGGCTGGACACGGCGAAGACGGCGGCCAACTCGTCGAGCATCATCGCCCAGATGTCCCTCGGCGGCTGGCAGGTGGCCGGCACCTGCATCCTGGTCGCCGTGGTCGGGGTGGTGGTCGGTGTGGCCGGCTCGGCCTTCGCCGTGCGCCGGTTCCTCGACGTCTGAGCCGCGACCCGTACCCCATGCCGGCGCGCCAGGCCCGGCCGACCGCACGCCGCCGGATGGTTCCCGTTCCACCCGTTGACCGGTGAGGGCCCTCGATGCGGTGGCGGGCTGGCCGGTCGGACACGCCTCGGTGGCGGTGGTCGCCGTCCGCCCGGAATCCGACCCGGGGCCGGGGGCCGGTGCCGCCACGTCCTCGGACCTGCTCGGTTCCGTGGGCTCCCCGGAGCGACCGTATCCGTGGGCGTCGGTGACCAAGCCGGCCACCGCCCTTGCCGTGCTGGTGGCGTTCGAGGAGGGTTCCCTCGATCTCGACGAGCCGGCTGGCCCTCCCGGCTCCACCGTCCGCCACCTGCTCTGCCATGCGTCGGGCCTCGGCCCCGAGCCGGGGCCCCCGATGGGGGCGCCCGGGGCCAACCGGATCTATTCGAACGCCGGCTACGCCGTGCTGGCCGATCTCCTGGAGGAGCGGACCGGCATGAGCTTCGCCGCCTATCTGCGGGCCGGCGTCCTCGAGCCCCTGGGCATGGACCACACGACGCTCGGGGCCGACGCCCCGGCGGCCGCCGCCGCCGGGCTCGCCGGTCCCCTCGGCGACCTGGTCACCCTCGGCCGTGAGCTGGCCTCACCCACCCTGATCAGCGACGAGACCCACCGGGCGGCGGTGTCGAACCAGTTCCCCGGCCTGGGTGGGGTGCTGCCCGGCTTCGGGTGGTTCCAGCCCTGCCCCTGGGGTCTGGGCGTGGAGGTCCGGGGGGACAAGCAGCCGCACTGGACCGGGACGACCAACTCGCCGGAGACCTTCGGCCACTTCGGCCGGAGCGGCTCGTTCCTCTGGGTGGACCCGGTGGCCGGCCTCCTCTGCGCCGGCCTGGCCGACCGCCAGTTCGGCCCGTGGGCCACCCGGGCCTGGCCGCCGGCTGGCCGATGCGGTGCTGCACGAGGCGGCCCCCGACCCACCCCCGGGGGCCGCTCCGGGCCACCCCACCGATCCCCGTTAGGCTCCCACGGATGAAAGGTGTGATCCTCGCCGGGGGGACGGGATCCCGGCTCCATCCCCTCACCCGCATCACCAACAAGCACCTGCTGCCGATCTACGACCGCCCCATGATCAACTGGGGCATCGAGGCGCTGGTGAACGCCGAGATCACCGAGATCATGCTGGTCACCGGGGGCACCCACGCCGGTGAGTTCCTCCGGTTGCTCGGAAACGGGCACGAGTTCGGCATCGACCGACTGAGCTACGGCTACCAGGACAAGCCCGGTGGCATCGCCGAAGCGCTGGGCCTGGCGGCCCGCTTCGTCGACGGGGAGCCGGTGCTGGTGATCCTGGCCGACAACATCGTGGAACGGTCGATCAAGCCGATGGTCGACGCCTTCCGGGCCGAACCGCATGGCGCCCGCATCCTGTTGACCCCGGTCCAGGAGGACGAGCATCTCCGCCACCTCGGGGTGCCCACGTTCGACGATCAGCAGCGGGTGGTCGGCATCGTCGAGAAGCCGGAGCAGCCGGCCTCGAAATTCGGGGTCACCGGCATCTACTGCTACGACGCCGACGTGTTCGAGGTCATCCCGACCCTGGAGCCTTCGGGTCGCGGCGAGCTGGAGATCACCGACGTGAACAACCATTACATCGACCAGGGCACCATGACCTACGACGTGCTCGAGGGCTTCTGGGGCGATGCGGGCGAGTCGATCGACGCCTACTACGCGGTCAACGACTTCGTCCGCACCCACGGCGCCAACAAGGGCTGACCCGGGAGCGACCGACCGGGCGTCGGCCCTGGCCGGCCTCAGCCGGTGGTCGAGCCGGTGGTCGAGCCGGCCGACGTGGCCCACACCTCGGCCTCGGCGCGGTGGCGCCCGTAGTCGACCTTGCCCGATGGCGACCGGCCGATGGTGGCGACGAACCGGACCCTCCTCGGGGCCTTGTAGCCGGCGAGCTTGGTCTTCACGTGATCGATGATCTCGTCGGCGGTCGGCGTGCCGGCCGTGCCCCCCGGCGTCGGCTGCACCATGGCCACGATCTCCTCGCCGAACCGGTCGTTGGGGATGCCGACCACCACCGCGTCGGCCACGCCCTCGACGGTCTTGATCACCTCCTCGACCTCCTCGGGGTAGACCTTCTCGCCCCCGGTGTTGATCACCACCGACCCGCGACCCAGCAGATGGATGGAGCCGTCGCCGGCGATCTCGGCGAAGTCGCCCGGCACCGAGTACCGCTTGCCGTCGATGGTGCGGAAGGTGGCCGCCGTCTTCGCCTCGTCCTTGTAGTAGCCGAGCGGGATCCGACCGCCGAGGGCGAGCACGCCGCTCTCGCCCGACCCGGGCACCACATCGTGGCCGTCGCTGTCGAGGACCCGTACCTCGGGCCCGAGGGTGAACTGGGCGGTGTGGGCGGCCGATCCGGCCGACGAGACCGAACTGCCCATGCCGATGGCCTCCGACGAGGAGAAGGCATCCACCAGCAGCATGCCCGGGTGGTGGCGCAGCAGGCCCTGCTTGGTCTCCTCGCTCCACATGACCCCCGAGGAGATGATGCCCACCAGGCTGCTCAGGTCCCAGCGCTCCGGGTCGGCGTCGAGGGCGGACAGGATCGGCTTGGCGAAGACGTCGCCCACGATGATCAGCCCGTTGACCCGCTGGCGCTGGACGGTGTCGAGCAGCTCCACCGGATCGAACTGTCGGGAGGTGAGGGTGACGACCCGACCGCCCTCGCTCAGGCACTCCATGGCGGTGAATCCCCCGGTGCCGTGCATCAGGGGGCACGCCGGCAGGAGGGTCATGCCGGGCCCGCTCTTGGCCAGCTCGGCCCGGACGTCGTCGGCGCCGCCGTCCTCGGGGTACCGCCGGAACCCGGCGCTGTTGAGCCGGGCGAAGAGGTCGTCCTGGCGCCACATGACACCCTTCGGCATCCCGGTGGTGCCCCCGGTGTACAGCATATAGATGTCGTCGGGGCTGCGGCCCCACGGCGCCCGCACCCGGCATCCGCGGATCGGTTGGATCGGTGGCGGCGAGCTCGTACGGCACGGCCCAGTCGGGGCAGGCGGCGGTTCCGTCGTCGATCCACAGCCAGCTCCGGATGCCGCCGGCCCGGTCGCGGATCCCCTCGATGCGGTCCACGAAGGCCCCGTGGAAGACCACGGCCACTGTGTCGGCGTTCTCCCACAGGTAGATCAACTCGTCGTCGGCGTACCGGTAGTTGGTGTTGATGGGCACCAGGGCGATCTTGAAGCAGGCGAAGGTGGCCTCGAGGTACTCCGAGCAGTTGTACAGGTAGAGCGCCACCTTGTCCTGGGCCGCCACCCCGGCGCCGAGCAGCCACCGGGCTACGTTGTCGGCCCGCCGGTCGAACTCGGCCCACGACCGGGTGACCTCGCCGTGGGTGAGCGCCGGCGCGGCCGGCAGCTCATCGGCCACCGCCTCCCACACGTCGCCGTAGTTCCAGCTGCTCACCGATCGCTCCTCATCCTCCGGCGTCGAACCGGAATCACCCTTACCCACTGGCGTACCGATGCCGGCCCCGACCGGCGTCGGGGGCGACCAGCCAGCGCCGGCCACCCGGACCGGAGCAGCCTACGCTGGCCGCCATGGACTTCGCACTGCCGGCGGACGACGATCCACGGCGGACCGACCTCCGCCGGTGGCTCGAGGACCGTCCGGGGGCTTCGGCCCGTCAACTGGCCGAGGGCGGCCTGGTGGCGCCCCATTGGCCGTCGCCCTGGGGGCTCGGGGCCGACCCCACCCATCAGCTGATCGTGGACGAGGAGCTCAAGCGGGCCGGGTTGCGGCGGCCGGAGAACACCATCGGGATCGGCTGGGCCGGCCCCACCCTCCTCCACGCCGGCACCCGGCAGCAACAGGACCGCTACCTCCTGCCCCTCCTGGCCGGCGAGGAGATCTGGTGCCAGCTGTTCAGCGAGCCGGGGGCCGGTTCCGACCTGGCTTCCCTGACCACCACGGCGGAGTTGGACGGGGACGAGTGGGTGGTGCGGGGCCAGAAGGTGTGGACGTCCTACGCCCACACTGCACAGTTCGGGATCCTGCTGGCCCGGACCGAGCCGGACGCTCCCCAGCACCAGGGGATCTCGTACTTCATCTGCCCGATGGACGCGGCCGGCGTGACGGTCCGGCCCCTGGTCGACATGACCGGCACCCACACGTTCAACGAGGTGTTCCTGGACGAGGTCAGGATTCCTGCCGACAATCTGGTCGGCCGGCGGGGCCACGGGTGGTCACTGGCCAAGGTGACCCTGGGCAACGAGCGGGTCTCGCTGTCCGGCTCGGGGGCCCTGTGGGGGATGGGACCGACGGCGGTCGACCTGATCGAGCTGGTCCGGGGAACCGAGGGTGCCCGACATCCGCTGATGCGACAGCGACTGGCCCGTCTGTGGGCCGAGGGAGAGATCCTGCGCCTGTTGCGGCTGCGGACGGTGTCGGCCGCCGTGGCCGGGATGGAGCCGGGACCGGAGGCGTCGGTGCGCAAGGCGCTGGCTGACGAGCACGGCCAGCACATCATGGCCGTGGCCCGTGACCTGGCCGGGACCCGGGGCATGCTCGCCGGCACCGGCCCACTCGACGAGGAATCGGTCGCTGGACCGGATGGCGGCCTGTCGTCATCGTCAAGCCAACTGTGGGCCTTCGGCTACCTGTTCGCCCCCGCCCTCACCATCGGCGGCGGCACGTCGGAGGTGCAGCGCAACATCATCGCCGAGCGGACCCTCCGGCTTCCCCACGATCCACCCGCTTGACCGGCCACGGCGGGATCGACCCGGGGCGACGGCTGACGGGTCCGGATTCAGCCGACGAGCGGGCCGGCGTCGTCGTAGCCCTGGCGCACGCCCCGCCCGGACCGGCTGAGGAGCTGCTCGGGCTCGTAGAGCATCCAGTAGGCATTGCGGGCGTGCTTGCGGGCCCGGTCGACGCACACCGCCGCCAGCCGCACCGGATCCTCCTCTTCGTTCTCGTGGACGAACACCTCGAGGATGTGGGTCGAGGTCATCAGCTGGGCCTGCATCAGTCCCTGGGACGCCTCGTGGGCGCACACCTGGTCGATGGCCTCTTTGCCGGGCATCCCGAGCGCCACCACGATGTGACAGCCCTCGTTCTCGATGAGCCGCTTGCACTCCACGGCCAGGTCCTTGAAGCCCGGGACCGTGCGGCGCACGACATCGAAAGTGGAACCGAACCCCGGGCACGCCTCCAACTCGTCGACGGCCTCTGCGCCCATGTCGAAGCGGGCGAACATGGTGTCGACCACACCGATGCGATCCATGCCCACGATCCTACCGGCACCGGCCCCCTTCCCGGCCTGGGCCGACGGCCGAGGGACCGGTTGCCGGCTCGACCCGACCCTCCCGGTTCGACAAGACTCGATCCGATGAGCAACGCGCCGGTCAGCACGCCCGTCGTCGACCGGTGGCCGGGTTGCAACGCGGCCCGGGAGCGTCATGCGCCCTGAACGGGTTGTCCTGGTGTGCGGCACCGCGACGGAGGTGGGCAAGACCTGGGTGTGCGACGCGCTGCTGCGCGGCCTCCGGAGCCGGGGATGCACGGTGGCGGCCCGCAAGCCGGCGCAGTCGTTCGACATCGACTCCGTCGGCGTCCGGCTCGGCGGTCCGACCGATGCCGAACGCCTGGCGGCGGCGTCGGGGGAGGACCCCGAGACGGTGTGTCCCCCGTTCCGCTCCTACCACCGGGCCATGGCCCCGCCGATGGCCGCCGAAGCGCTGGGCCTGCCGCCCTTCTCGGTGTCCGACCTCATGGACGAGATGGTGTGGCCCCCGGAGCCGGTCCAGGTGGGTCTGGTGGAGACGGCCGGCGGCGTGCGCTCCCCGCAGGCCGCCGACGGCGACACTACCGATGTCGTTCTCGCCCTGGCTCCCGACGTGGTCATCCTGGTGGCCGACGCCGGCCTCGGGACCATCAACGGCGTGCGCATGTCGATGGACGCCCTGGACACGGTGACCTCGACCATGGCCGCGGTGCGCACGGTGGTGGTGCTCGACCGGTTCGACGGCCATCACGACATCCACCGGCGCAACCGCCAGTGGCTGGTCGAGCGCATCGGCTACACGGTGGTGACCCTGCCGGGGGAGGAGGCCGCCCTGGTCGACCTGGTGAACGGAGCCGCTCCTGCCCGGGCTTGACCGGCAGGGTGGGTCAGAAGCCCAGTCCGGCCCCGTCGACCACGGCCTTGCTGAACGGCCGGACCAGGGTGCGGAGCTCGGCGCACTCGTCCTCGTCCAGTGCCTGGTAGGCGTGGACCGCCAACTCGTCGGTGCGGTCCTCGATGGCCCGACGGAGTGCGGTCCCCTCCGGGGTGAGCGGGGGCACCGGCCCGTCGCCGTCCGACGCCTCCAACAGACCCCGGTGCCGCAGCCGCTCCACCCCGGCCTGCCACTCCTCGTCGGTCCAGCCGCGGGAGCTGCGCAGGAAGGGCACCGGGACCTCCCCGGAGGCCGCGTGCATGACCAACGCCTCCACCGGGTCGAGGCCGTGGACGACCAGCGCGGCGACGTGCCCGTCACCCCGGTACTCGCGGAGCAATGTCTGGGCGTGCCACACCACGAGGTGCGGCGCCTCCGGCCAGTCGAGCCCGGTGTGCCCGGCGAACAGGGGCCGGCCGGCGCGATCGGTGGCGGCCCGAACGGCTGCCCTGCGGACCAGGGTGGCGGCCCGGGCCATCTCCGGACTGTCCACGGCGTCGCCGAGCATCCGGCGCAGCGCGGCGTCGGCCGCCTCCACCCGGGCCCGGAGCACGACCTCGGGCGTCGTCGCCGTCCAGGCGCCGGCCATGGCGCCGGCCACCAGCTCCGGACGGAAGTTGTAGAAGGTGGCGATCACCGTGTCGGCGCTGACCGCCCCCATCGGTGCGGAGCGGGAGGCGAAGTACCCGGCCTCGGGGGCCAGGCCGACCCGGGTGTAGGACTGGGATGCCTCGGGGGCGAAGTAGATCATCCCGTGGAGCGGCTCGACGGTGCGCCAGGTCTTGCGGGCGGTGAGGGGGGAGGGCAGGGTGGGGGTGGGGGCCATGGACCACGGTAACCCGAACCCCCGGGCCGGTCCGGTGGGTGGGCGGAGGCCGTATAGTGCTCACCAGGAGCACGATGTTTGGACGCGCGAGCGCTCGGGGTCGGAAACGGAGTCGGCGATGTTGAACGGTGTCTCGGGCATGATCGGCGAGACGGCGGTGGTGAGGAGGGCGGTCTCGGACAGCCATCAGCCCGGCTCGGTGTTCTCCCGGGGCGAAGAGTGGTACGCGGTGTCGATGTTCCCCGGGACCACCATCGAGGCCGGCACCACCGTGGTCGTGGCCGATGTGGAGCGCGGCCTGCTGGTCGTCTACCCGACCGGCTCCTCCTGACCGGCCCTTGACCCGGCCCTGACCCTGATCGGGCCGGCCCTTCACTGGACCTCGACCTGGCTCCTGACCGGCCCTGACGTCGCATGGGTACCGACGAGTGCCTATGGTGGGGTAGAGGAGGTGGTCTCCATGATCATCGGTTCGGTAGGAGCGGAAGTAGGACTGGCGGTGGTGGCCGTGGCCATCTTCGCCCTGATCGTGGTGTTCCTCAAGTCCTGCCTCAAGGTGGTCCAGCAGGGTTGCGTGGGGGTGGTCAAGCGCTTCGGCGAGTTCAAGACCATCTACCAACCCGGCCTGCACGTCCTCATGCCGCTGGCCGACCGGATGGACAAGGTGGACATCCGTGAGTTCCCCCGCACCGGCGACCAGCAGGCGGTCATCACCCAGGACAACGTCTCGCTGTGGGTCAGTGCCACCATCTTCTGCCAGGTGACCGACGTGAAGCTGGCCCTGTTCGAGGTCAACGACTTCGGTCTGGCCATCGACCAGATGGCCCGGACCGCGCTGCGGGCCGTGTTCGGGGAGCTGACCCTCGACCAGTCGCTGTCGGAGCGCGAGACCATCAACACCAAGATGCAGGACCACATGGCCGAGGCCACCCTCAAGTGGGGGGTCCGGCTCAACCGGATCGAGATCCTCGACATCACCCCGCCGACCAATGTGCTGCAGGCCATGTCGGAGCAGAAGGAGGCCGAGCAGCACAAGCGGGCCGCCATCCTCAAGTCCGAAGGTGAGCAGCAGGCCGCCATCAACAGCGCGCAGGGCCGCAAGCAGGCCAACGTGCTGGAGGCCGAGGGTCAGAAGCAGGCCTCCATCTTGGCTGCCGAGGGCCAGAAGCAGACCCTGGAGTTGCGGGCCGATGGCGAGAAGCGGGCCGCACAGCTGCGGGGCGAGGGCGAGGCCGCCGCGCTCAACGCGATCGATCAGTCGACGATCCATCCCAACACGCTGGCCGTGATGCAGCTACGGGCCCTCCAGGCCCTGGCGTCCTCGCCCAACTCGAAGATCGTGGTGCCCTACGAGGCGGCCGGGCTGGTCGGCGCGGCTCAGGTCCTGGTCGACGCCATGAAGGATGCCGGTGCGCCGGGCGATGCCGCCACCAACGGACGCTCCCCGCAGCCGACGAAGTGAGCGACTACTTCATCTCCGCCTGATCGAGGTCGGTGGTTGAGGGGAATTCGGCCTGTTCAGCGTGGTGATTCACTCTCTGCTGTCCGCAGCTTGTCGGCGCGAATCGGTACGACGTCGAAGCCTGCCTCGAGCGCCGGGAGGCTCAAGTGAGGGTCCACTGGACTTTGTCCAGACCGGCTTGGTGGGCATCGCAGGCCCAGACCGTCCAGTGCTTGCCCTCATTGGTGAACCGACCTCGCCACCGAACCTCACCCGGACAGTGACCGCCCTGGCCGACGCTCACGGTGCCGTAGATCATCCGCCAGCACCGTTCCTCTTGGGCCATGAAACCGGGAGCGAGGTCACCCGGGACCGGCACGGGGGTCACTCGGTCGATCAGGCAAGGGTAGTTAGGACAGGGCCGATTGAGCCATTTTCATCCCACTCCGATGACCATGGAACGATCCAGTCTTCGAGGCCCACGATCTCAAACGTCCTTTGGATCATCGGTCCTGGCCTGGTGAGCAGCAGCTGACCCTGTTCGCTCATGATCCGCTTCCGAGCCACAACGAGAGCTCGGAAGCCCGTGGAATCAATGAACGTGAGGTGCTCCAGGTCGACCACGACGGTGGACTCGGAAGTCTCCGCCAGTACATCGGGTAAGCCGTCGGCGGTCGCCAAATCCAACTCGCCATTCAGCGAGACCAGGTGCAGACCCGGTAGATCAATGACGGACATGCTGAACTCGGGTACCACGAGGAACGCCCCTTCCGAGAGCGCAGGTGTTGCCCCCTCTGTGTTCAAACCGCGCAACTCTATCGACGGTACACCCCTGTGCGTCCATGGAGAACTGGCATGGGTACTGTCACTTGGTTGCCTAGCTCGACCTCGCAGACACTGAGCATGGCCAAGGTTGAAGGTAACGAGTTCGAGCTCCCAATAGCAATTCGGCAAATGCGGGTCGCGAACGGGTGTCGCGGTCGGGATTGGGTATTCCGATACGACTACCTGCGGATCGTCCCTGAGAAGCATCCCTCGGCACGCCTTCATGTTCGAGCAGATTTGCTTGGTAATGCTCCACGTCACGGCGGCATGGTTCACGAGCGCGTTCACTATCCCTTGGGAAGGGTGTCGCTTGGGGCAGTCGTTCGGCGAATTATCCAGCAGTCCTGCTTTGAGCCGGCGACGTTGAGCCGGCGACCCCACCCGAGCATTGGCGTCCGATCTTCCACGAATCAGAGTCTGGGTTCCATGAGATGGCCCACAAGCCCGATCAGGTGGTATCGCAGGTGGGAGGCTGTGTCGCGGTTACTTCATCTCCACCTGATCGAGGTAGTCATCGTCCCAGTGGGTGAAGACCTCGTCGGGCAGCTTGAGGCAGTGGGTCGGCTCCAGGGCCTGGACGAACGCCCGGTCGTGGCTCACCACCACGATGGTGCCCGGCCAGCGGCTGAGCATGGTGCCCACCGCCTCGATCGAGGACGGGTCGAGGTTGTTGGTGGGCTCGTCGAGCAGCAGGACGTTGGCCCGGCCCGCGGCCAGCATGGCCAGGCCCAGCTTGGCCCGCTCACCGCCGGACAGCGTCCCCGGCATCTGGTGGGCGGCCTTGCCGGCGATGCCGAACATGCCGAGCAGGGCCCGGCGTTCGGTCTCCTGGATCAGAATGGTGTCGTCGATGTTCTCGAGCACGGTGACCGAGAGGTCGACCTGCTCGTGCTCCTGGGCGAAGTAGCCGAGGGTCACGTTGGCGCCGAGCTCGACCTCTCCCTCCGTCGGGGCCTGCACGCCGGCCAGGCATCGCAGCAGGCTGGATTTGCCGGCTCCGTTGCGCCCGATGATCACGGCCCGGTCGCCTCGGCGGCAGTGGAAGTTGACGTCGCGCAACACGGTGGCGTCCCCGTAGCGCACGACGAGCCCGGTGGCCCGCAGCGGCACGTCACCTGAACGCCGGGGGGTGGGCAGCCGGAACGAGCTCTTCTTCTCGCGCTTGTGCACCTCGGTCTTCGACCCCTCCAGCCGTTCGACCCGCTTGTCGAGCGACTTGGCGATGCGGGCCCGGCGGTTGGTGCTGCCCCGCATCGAGTCGGCCAGCGTCGACAGCCGCTTGATCTCGCGTCCCTCCAACAGGGCGGAGCGCTCCCGCTGGCTCTGGTCGGCCTCCAACTGGACCATGTAGGACGAGTAGGTCCCCTTGAATTCGCTGAGCCGGCCGTCGGAGAGGTGCAGGACCTTGCTGATCGAGCGGTCGAGGAGCTTGAGGTCGTGGGACACCACGAGGATGGCCCCGGAGAACGACTCGAGCTCCTCCATCAGCCAGCGTTTGGCCGGAAGGTCGAGATGGTTGGTGGGCTCGTCGAGGATCATGGTGTCGGGGCCCTGGAACAGGATCCGGATGAGGTCCACCCGACGGCGCTGGCCGCCCGACAGGCTTTCGATGTCCTCGAGGAGCAGATCCTGGCGGAGCCCGAGCCCGTCGGCCAGCCGGGCCATGGTCGACTCGGCCTCGTAGCCGCCGTTCTCCCGGAACTGCTCCTCGAGGTCGGAGAAGAGCTCGATGTTCTCCGAGGACGGGTCCTTGGCCATCTGGGTGCGGGCCTTGTTGAGGGCGTCGTCCAGTACGTCGAGGCCCCGTCCCGACAGGACATGGGAGAAGCCGTTGGGCTCCAGGCCCAGCCCGTGGGCCACCGGCACCTGGGGGAGATAGCTGTAGGTGCCGCGGATGTGGGCATTGCCGGTGGAGCGGACGTTGTGACCGGGCTCGTCGATGATCACCGAGATGAAGGTCGACTTGCCCGTGCCGTTGCGGCCCACCAGGCCGACCTTCTCGCCCGCGCCGACCACGAACGAGGCGTCGCGGAGCAGGGTCCGGTCGCCGATCTCGATGGTGAGTGAGGAGCCGACGATCATCAGGGAAGGGGGATGACCGGTTCGCGCCCGGACCGACGTGCCGGGCCGCTACCGGGGTCCCCGGCGTGATCAACCGCAACCATTGTCCCACACCGGGTGAGGGGGCCTTCGCGCCGGGCCCCGGTAGGGCCCGACCCCGGGCCACCGGTCTCCGGCCGCGGCTCGTCACCCACCCGACACCAGGACGTCGCCACCGCCGGGTGGGGAGGGATCGTCGATGGCGTCGAGCCACCCGGCCGGAAGGTGGACCGGCCGGGGGCCGTTGGTGTGCCCCCGGGCCAGGCGCATGGCCTCAGGCGGGAAGGCCAGGCCCGGGTCGAGTCCGTCGATCAGCGCGTGCACCTCGGCGGGCGAGCCGGCCTGGGCCAGGGCCCGACGCACCGCCGGTCCCACCGGCAGCCCGGTCAGGTACCAGCCGGAATGCTTGCGGAACTGACGGATCCCGAGGTCGTCGCCGAAGGCCTCGCACAGCAGGTCGGCGTGCGCCCGCATCATGACGGTGATCTCGCCCAGTGACGGCGGGGGCGGCACCGCCCGGCCGGCGAAGGCCTCGGCCAGGTCCCGGAAGAGCCACGGGCGGCCGAGGCACCCCCGTCCCACCACCACGCCGTCACAGCCGGTGGCCGCCACCATGGCCAGGGCGTCGGACGCCTCCCACAGGTCCCCGTTGCCCAGTACCGGGATCGAGGTGACCGCCTCCTTCAACCGGGCGATGGCCGGCCAGTCGGCGTCGCCCGAGTACAGCTGCTCCGCCGTGCGGGCGTGCAGGGTCACCGCCGCCACCCCTTCCCCCTCGGCGATCCGTCCCGACTCGATGAAGGTGGTGTGGGCGTCGTCGACCCCGATCCGCATCTTGACGGTGACCGGGACCGATCCGGCCGCCCCCACCGCGGCGGCGACGATGGACCGGAAGAGGACCCGGTGGACGGGAAGGGCGGCCCCGGCGCCCTGGCGGGTCACCTTGCCGGCCGGGCAGCCGAAGTTGAGGTCGATGTGGTCGACGCCGATCTCCTCCACCAGGCGCTGGACCGCCGCCCCCATCACCGAAGGGTCCACGCTGCAGAGCTGCACGCTGCGCACCGGCTCGTCGTCCCCGAAGGCGGCCATCCCGAGCGTCTTGGCGTTGCCCTCGACCAGGGCGCGGGCAGTGATCATCTCGCTCACGTAGAGGCCGGCACCGAAGGTCCGGCACAGCCGCCGGAAGGCGATGTTGGTCACGCCGGCCATGGGGGCGAGCACCACCGGTGGGTCGACGGCGATGGCGCCCAGCTTCAGTGCCGGCATCGGGGTGGTCGGGAGCGCGCTCATGGTGTTGCGTCCGACCACAGGCTGGTGATGGCGATGTCGAGCTCGGCCAGCAGGGTGCGGAGCAAGGGTAGCGAGAGCCCGATGACGTTGCCGGGGTCGCCGTCGACACCGTCGATGAACGGAGCGGACCGACCGTCCAGGGTGAAGGCACCGGCCACGGCCACCGCCTCGCCGGTGGCCAGGTAGGCGTCGAGCTCGGCCTCGCTGGTGACCCCGAAGCGCACGATGGTGCCGGCCACCCCGGCGGCCCGGCGACCGGTGGCCCCGTCGATCACGCAGTGGCCGGTGAACAGGGTCCCCGATCGTCCGCGCATGGAGCGAAGCCACTCCCGGGCCTCGTCCACCGAGGTGGGCTTCCCGTGGGGCCGGCCGTCGAACTCGAGCAGCGAGTCGCACCCCACCACCACGGCATCCCCCGAGCCGGGCGCGACGGCTCGGGCCTTCCGCTCGGCCAGGACCGCCACCAGGGAGGGGGTGTCGTCGGCGGTCACGTCGTCCTCGTCCACCCCGCTGACCACCACCTTGGGGTCGAAACCGGCGGCCCGGAGCAGCTGCAGCCGCGCCGGGGAGCCCGAGGCGAGGACCAGTGACCGTGCGGGCATCCCATGAGCGTAGGGGGTGGGCCGGCGCTCGGGTGCCGCGGATCCGACCGGCGCCCGGTCCGGCGCCGGTCAACGGTGGAACCGGGTGCGACGAGTGCGCGATCCTGGTCCCATGACCGACACCGGCATCACCACGGCACCGACCCAGGTCGACCCCGAGCTCGACGGCGACCACGAGCGCATGTCCCACATCGTGCTGGAGGGGTTCAAGCCGGAGGAGGGCGACTACATCGCCGCCGGGCCCACGGTGGTGGAGGGCATGGTCAACGGCACGGCGGTCAAGGCCCTGTGCGGCAAGATCTGGGTGCCGGGGCGCAACCCCAAGCGCTATCCGGTGTGCCCGACCTGCAAGGAGATCGCCGAGGCCCGCGGCTGGAAGGTGCCCGCCGGATGACCCGCCGCTCAGCCTGACCCGCCCTCCGCCGTCGGGGTCGACGTGACCAGGTCACCGTGGTCGCGGCACCGGGCCCGGTAGCCGGCCGGGGTCACCGCTACGGTCAGGCGCCGTCCACAGGTCGGGCAGAAACGGGGAGGGTCGAGGTCCCGGGTGCATCCGGGACACCCGCCCGGTGCGGCTCCGCAGCCGGTGCAGAATCCGCTCGTCACCGGCGCCCGCTCAGAGGACCCCGGTCAGGGCCCGCACCGGCATGCGCAGGTCGGCCAGCATCTGGAGGTCGTCATCGGCCGACCGGCCCAGCGTGGTCAGGTAGTTGCCCACGATGAGGGCGTTGATGCCCGAGGTCATCCCCATCGACTGCAGCTCCCGGAGCGTGACCTCCCGACCGCCCGCGTAGCGCAGGATCACCCCGGGGAGCCCCAGGCGGAACAGGGCGATCCACCGGATGGCCTCCCACGCCTCCACCGGCTGGCCGTCCCCGAGCGGGGTGCCGGGCCGGGGGTTGAGGAAGTTGAGGGGCACCTCGGTGGGGTCGAGCTCCTGGAGCTGGACGAGGAGCTCGATCCGCTGGGCATCGGTCTCGCCCATCCCCACCAGCGCCCCGCAGCACAGCTCCATGCCCTGGTCGCGCACCAGGCGGCAGGTGTCCCACCGCTCCTCCCAGCTGGTGGGTGGTGACCACCTCGGGGAAGAACGACCGGGCCGTCTCCAGGTTGTGGTTGTAGCGGTGGACCCCGCCGGCCGGCGAATCGCCGGGCCTGGTCCTCGGTCAGGAGCCCGGCGCTCACCGCCACGTTGAGCCCGGTCCGGTCGTGGATCAGCGGCACCAGCTCGAGGATCCGCTGCATGGTGCGCTCGTCGGGGCCGCGGACGGCCAGCACGATGCAGAACTCGGAGGCGCCGGCGGCCTTGGTCTCCTCGGCCGCCTGCAGCACCTCGTCGGTGTCGAGGAACGGCGTGGCCTTCACCGGGGTGTCGAACCGGGACGACTGCGAGCAGAAGTGGCAGTCCTCGGGACAGCCGCCGGTCTTGGCCGACAGGATGCCCTCCACCTCGACCTCGGGGCCGCACCAGGCCAGGCGGACCTGGTGGGCCAGGGCGGCCAGCGAGGTGACCCAGCCATCGGGCAGCTCGGCCAGCGCGGCGAGCTCGTCGCCGGTGAGGAGCCGACGCTCGTCGAGGAGGGCCACCTCGGCCCGGCCCAGGCGGGCCCGGGCCGCCACCGGGTCGATGTCCGGCCGCACCGGCTCGGGCCCGGTCCGCCCCCGTTTGGGCGCCGACAGGCTGACGGTGGTACGGATAGGGGTGGCAGTGGTGTCGCCGGGCATGCCGTTACGGTAGTGGCCGGTGGCAGCCACCGAAAGACGACGACAGGGGGACCACCGTGGCATGGGACTTTTCCACCGAGCCCGAGTTCGAGGAGCAGCTGGCCTGGATGCGCCAGGTGGTGCGGGACGAGATCATTCCCCTGGAGACGCTGTCGCTCGACTATGACGCCATGCTCCGCGGCCCTCGAGCCGCGTGCAGGAGGAGGTCAGGCGCCGGGGGCTGTGGGCCTCCCACCTGCCGGTCGAGCTCGGCGGCGGGGGATTCGGCCAGGTGAGGCTCGGCCTCATGCACGAGATCCTCGGCCAGACTCCCTACGGCCCGGTGGTGTTCGGCAACAACGCCCCCGACTCCGGCAACGCCGAGCTGCTGGCCATCGGCATCGAGGCGTCGGGCCGGGAGGAGCAGCGGGACCGGTGGCTGCGGCCCCTGTTGGACGGCCGGATGCGCAGCGGGTTCTCGATGACCGAGCCGGGGGCCGGGGCCGACCCGACCATGATCACCACCTCGGCGACCCGGGACGGGGACGAGTGGGTCATCAACGGCCACAAGTGGTTCACCACCAACGGCTCGGTGGCCGACTTCCTCATCGTCATGGCGGTGACCAACCCCGACGTGCATCCCTACCAGGGGTGCTCGATGATCATCGTGCCGGCCGACGCCCCCGGGGTGGACATCGTCCGGGACGTGGCCACCATGGAGGACCCGGTGGAGCACTTCGGGAAGTTCGGGGGCCACGCCGAGATCCTCTACCGCGAGGTGAGGGTCCCCTACGAGAACCTGGTGGGCAACGAGGGCGAGGGGTTCCTGCTGGCCCAGCAGCGACTCGGCCCGGGCCGGATCCACCACTGCATGCGGTGGCTGGGCCAGTCGCGCCGGGCGTTCGACATGCTCTGCGAGCGGGCGGTGTCCCGCACCACCCACCACTCGCTGCTGGCCGAGAAGCAGACCGTCCAGAACTGGGTGGCCGACTCGCTGGCCGAGATGACCGCGGCCCGGCTCATGACCCTCTACGCGGCGTGGAAGATGGACACCGAGGGTGCCTCGGCGGCCCGGGTCGAGATCGCCATGATCAAGTACTACGGGGCCGGCGTCCTCTACAACGTCATCGACCGGGCCATCCAGGTGCACGGGGCCCTCGGGTTCTCGACCGACCTGCCCCTCGAGTCGATGTACCGGCACGCCCGGGCGGCCCGCATCTACGACGGGCCCGACGAGGTCCACAAGGTCACGGTGGCCCGCCAGACCCTGAAGGGGTACAAGCCCACCGACGTGCCGAGCGAGCACGTGCCCACCCGCAGGGCGGAGGCCAAGGAGCGCTTCGCCCACCTGCTCGAGGTGGCGACGGCCGACCGCTGACGGCTGACCGCTGACCGCACCGCGGTCGTCCCGCCCTTGTCCCTGTACCGGGGTACGGGCCGTACGCTGATGGTCATGGCGACCTTCACCATCGGCGCGCTCGCCCATCGAGCCGGCGTGCACATCGAGACCATCCGGTACTACGAACGCCGGGGACTGCTCCGGGATCCCCCTCGTTCGGTCGCCGGCTACCGGCAGTACTCGGCCACCGATCTGTGGCGGCTGCAGTTCATCGCCCGGGCCAAGCAGATGGGCTTCACCCTGGCGGAGATCGGCGGTCTGGTCGGGGAGGACACCGGCGGCACGGCGGACTCGGTGCTGTCCCTGGCCCGGTCCAAGATCGCCGCCCTGGACGTCCGCCAGCGGGCGATCGAAGAGACCCGGGCCCGACTGTTGCGCCTCATCGACATCTGTGCCGACCCCGGCAACGAGGACTGCACGGCCCTGCGACTCACCAGCTGAGCAACTCGCCCAGGTCCTCGAGCAGCCGGACCCGACTGCGGGCGCCGACCAGTCGTAGCCGTTGCTCGCCGTCCTTGAAGGCGAGCACGGTCGGGACACTCATGACGTCGTACCGTCGGGCCAAGTCCGGATGGTCGTCGGAGTTGATCTTGCCCACCCGGATCCGATCGGCGTAGTCGGTGGCGATCGAGTCGAGGACGGGGGAGAGCAGGCGACACGGTGGGCACCACTCGGCCCAGAACTCGACCAACACCGGAACCGGTGAGCCGGCCAGCTCCTCCTCGAACGTCACCGCATCCAACTCGAGCACTGCACTGGACATGTTGGGCCTCCTGTCGGTCGTCGAGGCCACCGTACGGCCCGTACCGTGGTCCGGAGTCAAGGCCGACCGCGGATTACCGAGACAGGGTGCTCGGCGGTGGACGACCGGACGGTGAACTCGGCTACCGTCACCGGCGTGCGACCGGTGTCCGCCACGCGCTGCCTGTGGACGGCAGCATCAGCAAGAACGTGATGGTCTGCGCCCGGTGACCCGGGAGGAGCCGTGGCGGACGCGGGTGGCGGAGCTGCTCGGCGCCACCGGATCGCCCCACCCGCTGGGGGCGCGGGTGTGGCGGTGGCCCGTCGGCCACCGCCAGGTGGTCGTGAAGGTGGGGGCCGGGGTCGTCGACGAGGCCGAGGGGCTGACCGAGATGGCCCGGGTGGTCGGTGGTCCGTCGGTTCCCGGGGTCGTGGTGAGCGAACCGGACCTGTTGGTCATGGAGTGGGTCGAACAGGAGTCCCGCGGCCCGGCCCACGAGGAGGCGTTGGGTCACGACCTGGCCGTGCTCCACTCGGCTCCGTGGACCACCTGGGGTGGGGGCTCGTCGTGGATCGGTGGCTGCCCGATCGACCCGGAGGTGACCGTCGACGGTGCCACCGGCTACGGCAGCCGACTGCTCGGGCTGGCCCGTCGCTGCGGGCTGGAGCGCCCGGTGGCCGCCCTGGTGGACCGGATCGACCTCCTGTTACCCGGCGCGGAACCACCGGCGCTGGTCCACGGCGACCTGTGGTGGGGCAACGTGCTCTGGGGCACCGGGGGCCGGCCGTGGCTCATCGACCCGTCCGTCCATGGCGGCTATCCGGAGGAGGACCTGGCCATGCTGGGTCTGTTCGGTCCCGTTCCCGACCGCACCCTCGGGGCTTACCGGGAGGTGCGGAGCCTGCCCGACGGGTGGCCGGGACGGGTGGGGCTGTTCCGCCTCTACCCCCTGTTGGTCCACACCGTGCTCTTCGACGGCGACTACCGGGCGCAGGCGGAAGCCGTGCTCGCCGGCCTGGCCTGACCCCTTCTGGCGGTCGTGGCCGGTCGCGGCCGGTCAGGGCCGGTGGCTCAGTAGCGGTAGGTGTCCGGCTTGTAGGGGCCGTCCACCGGCACACCGATGTACTCGGCCTGCTCCTTGGTCAGCGTGGTCAGCCGGACGCCCAGGGCGTCGAGGTGGAGGCGGGCCACCTTCTCGTCGAGGTGCTTCGGGCAGCACGTAGACCTTGTTCTCGTAGTCGGTCGGCGTTGTTGAACAGCTCCATCTGGGCCATGGTCTGGTTGGTGAAGGAGTTGGACATCACGAAGCTCGGGTGACCGGTGGCGTTGCCCAGGTTGAGCAGCCGGCCCTCGGACAGGATGATCACGGCGTGGCCGTCGGGGAAGACCCACTTGTCCACCTGGGGCTTGATGTTGACCCGCTCGACCCCGTCGATCTTCATCAGCCCGGCCATGTCGATCTCGTTGTCGAAGTGGCCGATGTTGCCCACGATGGCCTGGTGCTTCATCCGGCTCATGTGGTCGGCGGTGATCACGTCCTTGTTGCCGGTGGTGGTCACGAAGATGTCGGCCGTCCCGACCACGTCCTCGAGGGTGGCCACCTGGTAGCCGTCCATCGCCGCCTGGAGGGCGCAGATCGGGTCGATCTCGGTGACGATGACCCGGGCCCCCTGGCCCTGCAGCGACTCGGTGCAGCCCTTGCCCACGTCGCCGTAGCCGCACACCACGGCGACCTTGCCGCCGATGAGCACGTCGGTGGCCCGGTTGATCCCGTCGATCAGCGAGTGCCGGCAGCCGTACTTGTTGTCGAACTTGGACTTGGTGACGGCGTCGTTGACGTTGATGGCGGTGAACAGCAGCTCGCCGGCCTGCTCCATCTCGTTGAGCCGGTGCACGCCGGTGGTGGTCTCCTCGGACACGCCCTTGATGCCGGTGGCCATGGTGGTCCACCGATCCGGGTCGCTCGGCCAGGCTGCGGGTCAGCACGTCGAGGACCACGCCGAACTCCTCGGAGTCGGCCGTCGACGGATCGGGGACGGCCCCGGCCTTCTCGAACTCGACGCCCTTGTGGACGAGCAGGGTGGCGTCGCCGCCGTCGTCGAGGATCATGGTCGGACCGTCGCCCGGCCAGGCCAGGGCCTGCTCGGTGCACCACCAGTACTCCTCGAGGGACTCGCCCTTCCAGGCGAAGACCGGCACGCCCTTCGGGTGCGTCGACGGTCCCGTCGGGCCCGACGGCCACGGCGGCGGCGGCGTGGTCCTGGGTGGAGAAGATGTTGCAGCTGGCCCAGCGCACCTCGGCGCCCAGGGCGGTCAGGGTCTCGATGAGCACGGCGGTCTGGATGGTCATGTGCAGCGAGCCGGTGATCCGGGCGCCCCGCAGCGGCTGCTCGGCGCCGTGCTCGGCCCGCATGGCCATGAGGCCGGGCATCTCGTGCTCGGCCAGCTCGATCTCCTTGCGCCCGAACTCGGCCAGGGAGAGATCGGCCACCTTGAAGTCGGGATGATGCTGCTCGCTGGTCATGAGGACTCCTTCGCTGTGGCCGGCCGACGCGGCGAGCCGGAGTGGTTGGGCACCGGAGGTGCCGGGCCTGCCCGGTCGGGTCTGGGCCGGGCCGTGCGGCCGGTGGCGGTGCTGGCCCCGATCTCGACGCAGCGAATGGTAGCCCAAGCGGCCGCCCCGGCCCCCGGGGCGGTGACCATCGCCGGCGAGGCCGACTGCCCGGTTGACCGACCGGCCGGGGATCGGGGGAGCGGTGGCCGAGTGTCCGGATCCGAGTGCGGTCGACCGGGACGGGGACGGTCCGACGCCGCGTGGCACCCGGCCACCGATGCGCCGTGGCCGCCATCCGTGCTGGCTGGTGGCGGGCCTGCTGGCCGCCTGCGGCTCGTCCTCCGTCGTCGCGCTCGGGACTTCGGGGACGGGCGCCGTCCTGCTGGTCGGGACCTTCCACGGGCCATGCCGGCAGGTACACCTCGATCCAGGCGGCGGTCGACGCGGCCAAGCCCGGCGACTGGATCCTGGTCGCACCGGGCGACTACCACGAGACGGCCGACGAGTCCGGCGCTCCCCACCGACTCCGGCGAACGGGGACATGGGCGGGGTGATGATCACCACCTCGGACCTCCACCTGCGGGGCATGGACCGGTCCACGGTGATCGTGGACGGCACCAAGGCCGGATCGTCCGGCCCTGCAGCTCCAGCCCCCGCGCCCAGAACTACGGCGCCACCGGCTCCGGCGGGCAGCGCCGTCGGGCGCAACGGCGATCCTGATCTGGAAGGCCGACGACGTGAGCGTCGAGAACCTCACCGTCTGCAACTTCCTGGCCGGCACCGGCGACTCCGGCAACGAGATCTGGTGGAACGGCGGGGACGGGAGCGGCAAGATCGGGCTCAAGGGGTACTCCGGCAGCTACCTGACCGCCACCTCGACGTTCTTCAGCAACCAGGGAACCCCGACCAGCAGGAGGCCACCGCGGCCGAGTACGGGATCTTCTCGTCCAACTCGGCCGGGCCGGCCACGTGGAACCAGCTCTATGCCAGCAACTTCAACGACTCGGGCATGTACGTGGGCGCGTGCCACCAGCTCTGCGACGTCACCATCGACCACGCCTGGATGGAGTTCAACGCCCTCGGCTACTCGGGGACCAACTCGGGCGGGGCCGTGGTCATCGAGAACTCGCAGTTCGACAACAACCAGGACGGCATCGACACCAACACCCAGATCGACGGCGATCCGCCGGCGCCCCAGAACGGGGACTGCCCCGACAACGGCATCAGCCCGATCACCCACACCCACTCGTGCTGGGTGTTCATCCACAACTACTCCCACAACAACAACAACCCCAACGTGCCCGAGGCGGGCAACGCCGCCGCCGGGCCCATCGGGACGGGCATGACCCTGTCGGGGGGCCGCAACGACACGGTGATGGACAACACCTTCTCCGACAACGGCGCCTGGGGCTTCCTCATGGTCCCGTACCCCGACTCGGGCACACCGTCGCTCGACCAGAGCTGCCCGGCCACCGGCGGCGTGGAGGCGTCCGGCCTCGGCTGCGTGTACGACCCGGAGGGCGACGCCCTGCTGCACAACACCTTCCGCCACGACGGCTACTTCGGGAACCCGAGCAACTCCGACTTCGGCCAGATCGTCTTCAACGCCGGACAGCCCCAGAACTGCTTCGCCGGCAACATCGCGCCCAACGGCAGTGCGCCGGCCGATCTCGAGCAGACCCAGCCCACCTGCGGAACGATCACCACGGCGGCCAACACCGGCGGCCCGCTCCTCGACCAGGTGCTGTGCGACACCGGCATCCTGGCCTCCGCCTGCCCGGCCGGCGCCGCCTACCCGCAGCACACCGGGGTGGTCATGCACCCCCTGCCCAAGGGACTGCCCACCATGCCCAACCCGTGCGCCGGGGTTCCCGCCAACCCCTGGTGCCCGGACGGCCGACCGGTCTGACCGCGCGGTCGACGGCCCGACCATTACTCGATCAAAGGGAGGTCCGGCGGCCGCACCGGTCCGTCGGTGAGGATGGCCAGGTAGGGAGTGGGATCGCCGTCCCAGGGGAGGGCATCGATCTGGCTGGCGGCCCGGCGCCCGGCGAAGGTACGGAACAGCTCGAACGTCGAGGTGCTGAGCCGCACCCCGGTGGGCTCCGGGCCGATGGTGGCCTCGAAGAGCGGTGAGCCGAGCTCGATGCCGGGCAGGCCCCGGTCGTCGACGATCCACTGCATCCACCGCTCGATGAAGGTCATGCCGATGATGACGCTGTCGACGTCCCGGCCACCGGGGCGATCCAGGGCCCCGCGGACGTCGTGCTCATGGGTGCAGGCGTCGAACACCAGTTGCGCGGCGATCCGGGGTGGGAACCCGCCCGCCATCTGCTCGAGCTCGGGGCTGGTCTCGTTCCACCGCCCGATCAGCTCGTGCAGCCCGAGGGGTGCGAACCGTCGGACCTGGTCGTCGGTCCACGGTTCGGTGGCCGCACCCTCGAGGTTGCCGTCGAGGATGTCCCGCTGGACCCCGTAGAGGTGGGCCACGACGTCGGTGACCGACCAGGCCGGACAGGCCGGGACCATGGTGGCGCGGGCGTCGGCATCCGACAGGTCGGCCAGCAGTTCGGTCGTCCGGTGGCGGATGCCGGCATAGGCGAAGACCGCCTCCGCCGAGGTCTTCAACATGCTGGTCCTCTCGCGCCGGGGGTGCCGGGTTGCTCCCGGATAGACAGTAGGCCGAGGCGGCCCACGGATGCACGGGTCGTGACCCGATCGGCGCCCCGGTACCATCGGCTGCGTGTTGGTGCGCGCCGGCCCGGGACACCGTGAGACGGTCTGACGTCGGGGCCGGCGACGGCCGGGGAGACCCCGCGGCGTCCGGGGTGCGGCGGATCGAGGTGTCCGCCGGTCGGGAGGCCACCGTCGGCACCACCCCGGTCGTGCGGGTCCTGCCGCAACGCACTCGTCGGATGGTCGGAGCCTGGTGCTTCGCCGACCAGCTGGGACCGGTCCCCGCCGGTGACGGTGCCGGCGGCATCGGGCCCCATCCCCACATGGGCCTGCATACGGTCACCTGGCTGGTGGCCGGCGAGCTCCTCCATCGGGACAGCCTCGGTTCGGAGCAGTCCATCCGTCCGGGACAGTTGAACCTGATGACCGCCGGCCGCGGTGTCAGCCACGCCGAGGAGCCCACCGACCGCTCCCGCAGCGCGTTGCACGGGATCCAGTTGTGGGTGGCCCAGCCCGACGCCACCCGGTTCGGCGAGCCCGGCTTCGAGCACCACCGCGAGCTGCCCCGGGTGGAGTCGGCCTCGGCCACCATGACCGTGCTGGTGGGGGAGGTCGCCGGCTCGATCTCCCCGGCCCGGGCCGATACCGAGCTCGTCGGGATGGAGGTGCAGCTCCGGGCGGGCACGACCGTGGTCCCCCTGGCCACGCCGTTCGAGCACGGCGTGGTGGTCCTGGCCGGTGCCGTCGAGTTGGACGGGAAGCCGATCACCCCGGGGAATCTCGCCTACCTGCCCCCGGGCCGGGACGAGCTGGCCATGGCGTCCCGCGGGGAGACCCGGCTGTTGGTGCTGGGCGGGGTGCCCTTCGGGTCCCCGGTCGTGATGTGGTGGAACTTCGTCGGGCGGGACCGGGGGGAGATGACCGCGGCCTCGATCGAATGGAACGCGGGCTCGGACCGGTTCGGGGAGACCGGTTCGTCACTCGGCCGGATGGCCGCCCCTCTCCCGCCCCGGGCCCCGACCGACCCTCCGGCCACCACCGGTTGACCAAACCGACCCCCCTAGTTGACCAAGCCGATCCGGGTTGCCAGGATTGGCGCCGCAACCATGTCCGGAGTCGACGACCGACGTCCGGGGAACCTGGCGAGGAGGCCACCACCATGCCCGATTGGGGCTTCGAAACCATGCAGGTCCATTCCGGCGCCTCGCCCGACCCCACCACCGGGGCGCGGGCGGTGCCGATCTACCAGACCACCAGCTACACGTTCCGCGACACCGCCCACGCTGCCGCGCTGTTCGGGCTCGAGGAGCTCGGGAACATCTACACCCGCATCATGAACCCGACCCAGGCCGTCTTCGAGGAGCGGGTGGCGGCCCTCGAGGGAGGCGTGGCCGCGCTGGCCGTGGCCAGTGGCCAGGCGGCCGAGACGGTCACCCTGCTCAACCTGGCCGAGAACGGTGGTCATGTGGTGTCCTCGGCCTCGCTGTACGGCGGCACCTACAACCTGCTCCACTACACCCTGCCCAAGTTCGGGATCGAGGTCACCTTCATCGACGACCCCGACGACCTCGACGCCTGGCGATCGGCCATCCGTCCCAACACCAAGGCGTTCTACGCCGAGACGATCGGCAATCCGAAGGGCGACGTGCTCGACTTCGAGCCGGTGTCGGCCATCGCCCACGAGCACAACATCCCGCTGGTGGTGGACAACACGGTGGCCACGCCGTACCTGTGCCAGCCGCTGCGCCACGGTGCCGACATCGTCGTGCACTCGGCCACCAAGTTCATCGGCGGTCACGGCACGTCCATCGGCGGCATCATCGTCGACGGCGGCGCCTTCGACTACGAGGGCAGCGGTCGGTTCCCGGGCTTCACCGAGCCGGACCCGAGCTATCACGGCCTGGTGTTCGGCCAGCTGCCGCCGCCGCTGTTCCCGGCCCGCTTCGTGCTCAAGGCGCGACTGCAGTACCTCCGGGACACCGGTCCGTCCATCGCCCCGCTCAACTCCTTCCTCTTCCTGCAGGGCCTGGAGACGCTCAGCCTGCGCATGGAGCGCCACGTCGAGAACGCCACCACGGTGGCCACCTGGCTCGAGGCGCGTGACGAGGTCGAGTGGGTGGCCTACCCGGGCCTGGCCTCCAGCCCGTGGCACGAGCGCCAGCAGCGCTACCTGCCCAAGGGCGGCGGGGCCATCCTGGCCTTCGGGATCAAGGGCGGGGCCGACGCCGGCCGGGCCTTCATCGAGGGGCTCGAGCTGTTCAGCCACCTGGCCAACGTCGGGGATGTCCGCAGCCTGGCCATCCACCCGGCCTCCACCACCCACTCCCAGCTGACCGAGGCCGAGCAGGCGACCACCGGGGTGACCCCGGACCTGGTCCGGCTGTGCATCGGGCATCGAGTCGATCGACGACATCCTGGCCGACCTCGAGGCGGGATTCCGGCGCCGCCCGAGGGGCGTGACCCGGGCCTCGGAGCCCGGGGTCCGGCCCGAGGGTGATGCGCCGGGCCGGCGCCGGTTCGCACCGCTGGCCGACCGGGAGGGTGGGGGCCTCCGCCTCGAGGGCGGCGCCACGCTGTCCGGGGTCACCGTGGCCTACGAGACGTGGGGCGAGCTCGACCGCGCCGCGGGCAACGGGGTGCTGGTCCTCCACGCCCTGACCGGCGACTCCCATGCGGCCGGCCCGGCCGGCGCCGGCCATCCCACGCCCGGGTGGTGGGACCCCCTGATCGGACCGGGCGCCCCCATCGACACCGACCGCTTCTTCGTGGTCTGCCCCAACGTGCTCGGCGGGTGCCAGGGCACCACCGGCCCGTCGTCGCCGGCCCCCGACGGCGCGCCCTACGGCTCGCGCTTCCCCGACCTCACCATCCGCGACCAGGTGGCCGCCGAAGTGGCCCTGGCCGACACCCTGGGCATCGACCGGTGGGCCGCGGTGGTGGGCGGATCGATGGGAGGCATGCGGGTCCTCGAGTGGTGCGTGGGCCACCCCGAACGGGTGGGTCGGGCCGTGGTGCTGGCGGTCGGCGCCGCGGCCACCGCCGAGCAGATCGCGCTCTGCTCGCTGCAGGTGCGGGCCATCCGCGACGACCCCGGCTTCGCCGGGGGTGACTACTACGGCGACGGCCCCGCCGCGTGGCCGGGCTGGCCCTGGCCCGGGGGATCGGGCAGGTGAGCTACCGGACGGCGGCCGAGCTCGAGCGCCGGTTCGGTCGGTCCGCCCAGGCCCCGGAGGACCCGCTCCGGGACGGTCGCTTCGCCGTCGAGTCCTACCTGCGAGCACCACGGCGAGAAGCTCGGACGGTGGTTCGATCCCAACTCGTACATCGTCCTCAGCCGAGGCCATGAACCACCACGACGTCGGCCGGGGCCGGGGCGGCATCGGCGGCGGCGCTGGCCCGGGTCCAGGCCGAGGTGATGGTGGCCGGCATCGGGTCCGACCGCCTCTACCCGATCGGGCTGCAGCACGAGCTGGCCCGACGGCTCCCCGGGGACCCGGCGGTCACGGTGATCGAGTCGGCGTCCGGTCACGACGGCTTCCTGATCGAGACCGACCAGGTGGGGGCGGTGATGCGCTCGGCGCTCGCTCCCTAAGCTGGCGGCCGACCCACCGGTGTGCCCCGGTCGAGCTGTTCGAGGATGTCGTCGGCCGGCATCGAGCCGGGAGCGGCGAGCCCGGACGCCGCCGCCCGGGCCAGGGCCTGGACCAACCCGTTGGCCGGGGTGGGGACGCCGTGCATCCTCCCGAGCAGCACGATCTCGCCGTTCAGGTAGTCGGTCTCGACGTCACCGGTGCCCCGGGTGAGGCTCTGCCAGGTGGAGCCGCCGCCCCGGGTGCGACCGCCGATCTCGCCGAGCTGCATGAGGTCGTCCCGGCGGTCGCGATCCTCGGCTGCGCTGGCCACGTCCAGTCCGGCCGCGGCCAGCACGGCCTCGCCTTCCCCGGTCAGCCGGCTCCGCAGTTCGCCGCTGCGTCCGCCCCCTCCGCAGAGGGCCTCGACGATATTGCCGAGATTCATGAGGAGCTTGCGGTACTTCCATCGCTGCACGTGATCGACGGCAAAGGAGCTGAAGGTCGCCGACCCGAGATCGGCGGCGATGGCCTGGCTCCGGGCATCGGTGCCGACCGGATAACGACCGATGTCCAGCAGCCCGGTGATCGGCGCCGACCAGGCCTGCACCACTCCCGGCTCCAGGTGGCTGGCCGGGCACATCACGCACACCCCGTAGACGTGGGGGAAGAGCCGCAGGGCGGCGGGCTCGTTGGCCACCCCGTTCTGGAGGCAGACCACCGGGGTGTCCACCGGGGCCACGGCGGCCAGCTCGGCCAGCACCGCCGGGGTCTGCTGGCTCTTGACGGCCAGGAGCACCACATGGTCCGGGCCCCAGGAGATCGATCGCGGATGCTCCACCGACGGGATGGGGACGACGTCGGTCCCGAGCGGCGACTCGATCCGCAGCCCGGACCGGAGGGCTTCGAGGTGGCTCCCCCGGGCGATCAGGGTCACCGCCCTCCCGGCCTGGAAGAGCCTTCCCCCCACCACTCCGCCGATGGCTCCGGCCCCGTACACCACGTACTCCATGGGCGACACGGTCTCAGCGGGCGACACGGTCTCAGCGGGCGACACGGTCTCAGCGGGCGACACGGTCTCCACGGCCGACATGGTCCCACGGCACCGGCCGGTCCGGCGAGAGTGGACCGCCTGTAGGAATGTAATCAATATGCTAGTGTAATTTTGTAATCAACCTCAGACCACAGCTGAGCGATACCGATCGACCGAGGAGAGACAGCATGAGCGAGACCCAGGGACGGACAGGACGGGGCGAGCCGGGACGGCGGGGACGGGGTCGGGGCGGACGACCGGGTGGCGGCCCGGTCGACGAGACGCCGACCACCGAGGGCCTCGCCGGTTGGTTGACCGGCCGACTGCCCGACCAGTGGTTCGAGGAGGCTCCGACGGTCACCGTGGACCGGGACGAGATCGTCATCGTCGGCCGGGTGGCCGCGCCCGAGGTCCCCGCGGACAGCGACCCGGCGGCCCAGGCCGCCGCCGAGGCCGGCCGGGCCAGCCGGTTCCGCGAGGAGACCCGTGACGAGCGCATGGCCATCGCCCGCGAGGCGGAGCACCGGTTCGGTCGCCAGGTGGCCTGGGGGGTCGAGGTGGGATCCACCTCGCAGCTCTTCACCCATCTGGCTGTCCCGGTCATGACCCGGCTGCGCCAGCCCGAGCGGCGGGTGCTCGACACCCTGGTGGACAGTGGCGTGGCCCGGAGCCGGGCCGACGCCCTGGCCTGGTGCGTGAAGCTGGTGGCCTCCCATACCGACGAGTGGTTGCAGGACCTGCGCAGCGCCATGGAGGCGGTGGAGCAGGTTCGTCAGCAGGTCCCGCGTTGATCCCGTTGGCTCAGCGACCGGGCTGACCGGGTTGGCGGTGGACGGCCGCCGGTGACTCAGTCGTCGGTGGCCGGCAGGTCGGGCACGGTCACCGTGGCGCCGGCCGACACCGCGGCGTCCCGCCGGTGGAGGTGGCGGAGGACCAGCAGCCCGAACCCGGCGGCCACGAAGCAGGAGACGGCGCCCACGCCCAGCCCGACCCGGGCCCCGGCCGAGGCGGTGACCCATCCGATGATCGGGCCGCCGATCGGGGTCGAGCCGAGGAACGCCACCGACCACAGCGCCATGACCCGGCCGCGCATCTGGGGGTCGGTGGCCAACTGCAGGGTCGAGTTGCCCATGGCCAGGAACGAGACACTGGCGTAGCCCACCAGGGCCAGGGCGACGATGGCGACGGCCAGGACCGGCGAGACCGCCGCGAAGGTGATCATCACCCCGAAGATCACCGCGGCGAGCACCATGGCCCGCATCCCCGTCTTGCCGCGGGCCGCGGTGATCAGGCCCCCGACCACCGCCCCGACCCCCATCGCCGCCGTCATCAGGCCGTAGATCTCCGGGCCGCCGTGGAAGACGCCCTTGGCGAACACGGGCAGGGTGACCTGGAACTCGTAGGCCAGGCAGCCCACCAGGCCCATCATCAGGAGCGGGATCCCCAGCTGCGGCCGGCTGGCCACGTAGCGGAACCCCTCGCGCAACTGTCCCCGGCTCCGGACCGTGGGCGGGCTGGGACGGAGGAGGGAACGATCCATGCTGACCAGCGAGTACACCACGGCCACGAAGCTGGCCGCGTTGACGACGAAGCACCACCCGACCCCCACCGTGGCGATCAGGACCCCGCCCACCGCCGGCCCCACCGCGCGTGCGGCGTTGACCATGGTGGAGTTGAGGCTCACCGCATTGCGCAGGTCCTTCGAGCCGACCATCTCCAGGACGAACGCCTGACGGGAGGGGTTCTCGAAGCAGTTGTTGAGGCCCAGCACCACGGCCAGGATGCTCACCTCGGTGAAGGTGACCCGGTGGGTGAGGGTGAGTGCCGCCAGCACGGCGGCCTGGATGCCCATCAACGACTGGAGCACGATCATGAGCCGTCGTTTGTCGACCCGGTCGGCCACCACCCCTCCGTACGGGCCGAGCAGCAGCACCGGGAGCGTCTGGAGGGCGACGATGAACCCGAGGTCGGTGGCCGAGCCGGTCAGGGTCAGCACCAGCCACGACTGGGCCGTGGTCTGCATCCACGTGCCGATCAGCGAGATGCTCTGCCCGGTGAAGAAGCGGCGGTAGTTGGGAACGCTCAGGGAGGAGAACGTCCGCCGCGACGGTGGCCTGGATGCTCACTTCCGCCGGTCCAGCAGTGACTCGGCCAGCGCCTCGAGCACCGGGAGCGCACCGGCCAACGTCGCCCGCTCGTCGTCGTCGAGGCTTTCGAGCACCAGGTTGAGGGCATCGGTGCGCTCCCGCCGGACCCGGGCCACCAGGTCGCGGCCCTTGCGGGTCGCGCTCAGCACCGCCACCCGTCCGTCGGCCGGGTCCGGGGTCCGGCCGACCAGCCCGGCGGCGTCGAGCTTGCCGGCCACCCGCGAGAGCATGGTCGGGTTGAGCCCTTCCACCGAGGCCAGCTCTTTCAGCCCGATCGGTCCCTGGCGGACCGTGGTGGCCAGCACCTGGTACTGGGTGGTGGACAGTTCGGCCCCGGCCCGGGTCTGGCGGAGCCCACGGTTCAGCCGGGCGATCACCGTGCGGGTGCGCGGGGCCAGCTCGCCGGGGTCGAGGTCGGGGGTCATGGCCCCAGGTCTACCAATTAAATGCTTGCCAGCAAGCAACTAATTGCGGAGGGACCACCGGTGGATCGGTGCGGTGCGGCCCGGCCGGTGGCCGGGGTGGTCAGCCACCGAGGGTGGCAGCTTGGAAGGCCAGGACCGGGTCGTCCAGGGGCACCACCATCCGGGGTGCGACCGAGCGGTGCTGGTCGGCCTCGAGGCGCACCACCGTGCCGTAGGCGGCGAAGCCCACCGCATGGCGGGCGAAGTCCATCGGGCCCTCGGTCACCTTGACTTCGACCACGCCGGTGCCCCCCAGGGCCAGGGCCGACTGCTGCATGCGCTCCATGGCCGACTCCCTCGCCGAGTACATGGCCTCGGTGAAGTTGGTCAGCTCGACGTTCTGGCCCTTCTGCTTCATGGCCGCACCCGCCGACCGCCGCGGTGCGTAGACGAAGCTGGCCCCGGCGGCCAGCCCCAACGGCGCCCAGCCCGCCGCGTGGAGCAGGGTGAAGTCGCGGCCGGACAGGTCGGAGACGAAGACCGATCCCGCCGGCACCCGTTTGGCTCCCGTCGGCCGTACCGCCGTGCCCACCAGGATGACGTCGATGTGGTTGCGGTGGATGGCCCGCTCGACCCGGACCCCCACCACGCCGTGCCCGCCGGCCTTGGCGCATTCGGCGTGGATGCGGTCGGTCGCCGACACGAACGAACGGGCGAACGCCGCCGAGGCGTAGGTGATCTCGCCCTGGCCCCAGTTCCAGACGCCCATGGGCACGGCGTGGAGCGAGACCCCGCACACCAGCTCGACCGGCTCCCACCCGATGGAGTGGAGGTTGCACTCCTCGTCGATCGACAGGTCCGAGGTCATCGAGCCGCTGGAGGCCTGGTCCGGGCCGGCCAGGTACTGGGCAGCGGTCAGCATCTCCTGGCGGATGTCGAGGCCGTCGGCACTCGCGGCCCCGCCGAGCGGGGAAGGCGGTGTCGTCACGAGAGCCGCACCGTGGGCTGGGGGACCGGCATCGGGTCGAACGGCTTGAACCGGCGCACCCGGTTGCCCCGCAGGATGCACTGCACTTCGGCGTCTCCCTGGCCGAGCTCACGCTCGGTGGTGCTCATCGCCGCACCGTGGAGGGCATCGCCGTCCAGCTGGCCCCGGACGTGCTCTCGGGCCAGGCGACGGACGGCCATCTGCGCCTTGGCCATCTGCTCGATCTCGGCCCCCGCCGTCTGTGGTCCCCACATCGAGCTGCCCCCCTCGGTGAGGTACTCGGTGATGCAGTACGCCCACACCCTCACCGAGGCCACCGCGGCCGCGATGGTCACCGGGGCGTAGCCCGCCTCGACCAGCTTGGCCAGGCGCTGGCCGGCCAGGTAGGTCGTCCACGGGCGGCCGTCGGCCGGAGGCGGGCCGTCCTTGACCCGTACCGCCGTCCCGTGCACCCGGAACTCGAGGACGCCCATATCGCTCAACCGTTCCGAGCTGTCGACCAGTCCGACGATGCCGTGGGCCCCGACGTCGGCGGCCTCCTCGACCATCCGGTCGTAGGCCGACGTGAAGCCTTCCGACCAGGCGTCCTCGATCCAGGACTGCTCGTAGTTCTGGCCCCAACCACGGTGTTCGGCGGAGACGAACCCGTGGGGGCACTGCCAGGTCTCCGAGTAGCCGCCCTGCTGGCCGCGGTAGGGCATTCCGAAGCTGCCGTACGGGGACCCCATCCCGTACCACTGCCACTGCATGACGCAGTACCCCTGGACATAGCCGACCGGCTCCAGGCCCATCTGCAGGCAGGCGGCGAAGTCGGGCACGGTCAGGCCCGAGGTGAAGGCCCCCTCGGCGAACCGGCGGGTGGCCGCCTCGGGAAGGTCGGTCGGAACCTCGCTCATCAGTTGTCGAGCGAGATGATGGTGGTGGGCTTGGGCAGGGTCACCTCGTCGGAGGTCTTCACGACGGCGGTGCCGAGCGAGAGGAACTCGATGGTGTGGCTGCCCCACTGGTGGGACTTCTCCTCCAGACGCACGCCCACGATGCCCGAGGCCCCGAGCTCGGTGGCCTCGTCCTGCATGCGGGTCATGGCCAGCTCGCGGGCTTCGTAGAGGGCCTGGGTGAAGTTGGGGAGCTCCACGTTCTGGCCGGCCGACCCCAGTGTCTGGCCCAGGCCGCGGTGGGCGATGTGGTACACGCAGGTGCCCATGACCAGCCCCTGGGGGATGTGCCCGGTCTGCATGAGGGTCCAGAAGTCCTGACCGGACAGATCGGAGGTGAACGGCTTCCCCGCCTTGTTGCGGTGGGAGACCCCGCTCTCCGCCTTGACCGCGGTGCCCACGGCGATGAACTCGGCGGCGTCCTTGCCCCATTCGTAGTAGTTCACGTCGAGCCGGACACCGACCACCCCGTCGGCGCCGAGCTCGTCGGCCTCCTCCTCCATGCGGGTCATGGCCAGCTCGCGGGCGTTGTACATGGCCTCGGTCAGCTTGGTCAGCTCCTGGCTCTGTCCCCACTTCCGGGTCTGGATCCCGGTGTGGTAGATCGAGGACCCCATCACGAACCCGACCGGATGGAACCCCACCTCCTTGATCAGCAGGAACTCGTTGACCGACAGGTCGGAGGTGAACAGCCCGTGTTCCAGCTCCTGGAGCCGGTGGCTGGCCCCGACCGGTAGATCCTTGGGGGTCTCGGCGAGATCCTTGGGTGTGTCGGTGTCACTCATCCGTTGCCTCCGATGACCATGCTCTCGAGGGCCAGGCGGACCGCCTGGCTGTGTGGCTGCTTCGGCCTTGAGGGCGGCGAGCAACCGGGCCAGCCACTCGTCCACGCTGACCTTCTCGCTGCGGATGCGGATCCCGCCCGACGAGTGACCGATGGTGCACCGCAGGGCCGTCCCGTCGACCTCGGCATCGAATTGGTCGCCCTCCAGGTTGATCCGGATCGATCGGACCTTGTCCGACTTGCGCAAGCGCCCTCCGGCCCGCTGCACCTCGAGTCGGGATCCGAGCGCGTCCCCCAACTGGTCGGCCAGCACCTTCACCAGGATGCTGACGTCGGACCCGTCGGCCCGCAGCGAGGCCGCCGCCAGCTCGAGGTCGAAGGAGTCATCAGCACCGCTCACACCCGAACCCTAACTGCTGGACCCCGGTTCGCGCCCCGCGCCCGCCGTGCCCGGCCGTGCCATACTCGGGGCCGATCGTGCCATCGTCGAAGGGGTCACCGATGTCCGTGGTCAGCGTGCAGGGCAACGACCTGTACTACGAGGTCCGGGGGCAGGGCCCGCGCCTCCTGTTCGTGAACGGCTCCGGCAGCACCCTCGACGATTCGAGGATTCTCGTCGACCGGTTCGCGCCCCGGTTCGAGGTCCTGGCCTTCGACTACCGCGGGCTCGGCCGGAGCCGCGCCGTCACCGCCCCGTACGGCATGGCGGAGTGTGCCGGCGACGGGCTGGCGGTCCTGGATGCGGTCGGTTGGGAGTCGGCCCGGTTGGTCGGCATCAGCTTCGGCGGCATGGTGGGCCAGGAACTGGCGGTGACCGCCCCGGGGCGCGTCGAGCGGCTGGCCCTGCTGTGCACCTCGCCGGGTGGAGCCGGCGGGTCCTCCTATCCACTCCACGAGCTCGAGGACCTGGGCCCCGAGGAGCGGGCGGCGCTCCGGCGTCGGCTGCTGGACACCCGGTTCGATGACGAGTGGCTGGCGTCCCACCCCGGCGACCGGTATCTGGTCGATCGGCTGGCCGGGCGGGACGAGCTCTCGTCGTTGCCGCCCGAGGCTCAGCGGGGGAGGCGCGAGCAGCTGCAGGCGCGGCGGGGCCACGATGTGTGGGACCGACTGGGATCGATCAACTGTCCCACCTTCATCGGGTGCGGCCGCTTCGACGGCATCGCCCCGATGCGCAACAGCGAGGCCATCGCTTCGCGCATCCCCGGCTCGGAGCCCCACGTCTACGAGGGCGGCCACGGGTTCCTGGCCCAGGATCCGGCGGCCATCCCGGACGTCGTGCAGTTCCTCGGCCCGGATCTCTGACCATCGGGACCATCCTCGGCGGAGCGAGAAGGAGCCAACCATGCCCGCACTGGTGCGACCGGTCGCCGACGATCGAGACGCCCTGCTCGCCTTCCTGGACCACCAACGTCAGGCGGTCCGGCTCGCCACCCACGGCCTGGGCGATGCCGATGCCCGGGTCGCGCCCGGTCCGGGACCCCTGGCCCTGGGCGGTCTGGTCACGCACCTCACCGCGGTGGAGCGGTCGTGGACGGGCATCCTCCTCGAGCGGCCGCCCCCGAGGAAGGGCGACCGTCACCAGCTGTTCCGGATGGGCCCCGACGAGACTCTGGCCGGGCTGCTGGAGGAGTACCGGCAGGCCGGCGCGGCCACCGACGCGGCCGTCGGCGCCGAACCCGACCTCGACCGACCGGTCCCGGCCCCCACGGTGTCCTGGCGGCCCGACGGCGTCGAGGAATGGTCGGTGCGGTGGGTCCTGCTGCACCTGATCACCGAGACGGCCCGCCACGCCGGGCATGCCGACCGGGTCCGCGAGGCGATCGACGGGGCCACCGCCATGCCGTTGATGGCGGTGGCCGAGGGCTGGCCGGGGGACGCGGGGGTCAGGCCCTGGGCGTCGGCACCGGGCGAGGGTTGAGCGCTGACCGGTAGCCGGGGTCGGGCTGCTCGGGCCGCCGATCGGTCCGGGGTGCGGCGGGGACCGACGTAGGGTGCTGAACGTGGCCGTTCCCGCTCCCGATCCGGTAGGCGCCCCGATCACCGGGCTGTCGCACGTGCAGCTGCTGGTCTCCGATGTCGGGTCGAGCGCGGCGTGGTACACCGCCGCCCTCGGCCTCGAGCCCTATGCCGAGGACCTCAGCATCGGCTACATCGCCCTCCGCCACCCCGGAGCGCGATTCGTCATCGTCCTGACCGAGGGCCCGGTGGCGCCGTCGCCAGCCGACGACGACGACGCCGGGACCGGCGTGGCCGCCGCGTTGTCGTCGGCCGGGCTCGACCACCTGGCCCTGGCCGTGCCCGACGGCGCCGCCCTGGACGCCTGGGCCGGGCACCTCACCGACATCGGCATCCACCACGACGGGGTGGTGCTGGAGAACGGTAATCCCTCGCTCCAGCTCCGCGATCCCGACGGCATCTCGGTCGAGCTGGTGGCGCCGGGTTCCCGGCGGCCCGCTCAGGCCGCGGGGCCGGCCGGCGGGGAGAGCTGGGCGTCGAGCTCCTTCAAGTCGAAGTAGTCGCGCCACCGGGTGACCAGTCCGTCGCCATCGATGTCGACGACGGTCGACCCGTGGATGGCGATGGGGATGGTGCCGCCGAGCGTCCCCCGTCCGATCCACTCGAAGGCGCCGCCCGTCTCGTCACCGTGCACCGAGAGGATCTCCTGCTGCCAGTCGGGGAACGACGCATTGGTCATCTCCTCGATGGCGGCGATGTCGGTCGTCGGCTCGTTGACCGGGTCACTGAACAGCGCCCCCGGCGCGAAGAAGGACGGGAAGTCCCCTTCGGGCCCGAGGGCCGCCTCGAGTCTTGTCGCCCACGACGCCCAATCCATGGGCGTCACCGTACTCGGGGCGCGGCCGGGCGACCGGCACGCCGAACTGGCAGCATGGGTGGATGGTCGCCGACCACCTCGACCTCCCCGACGGGCGCCGACTGGACATCCGGGTCAGCGGGCCCCCGGGAGGGCTACCGCTCGTCTTCCATCACGGGACCCCGGGCGCGGCCCCGCCGGTCCGCTCGTTCGAGGCCGCGGTGCATCGACGGGGGCTGCGGTTGGTGACCATGTCCCGACCGGGCTACGGCGGGTCCACCCGCCAGCCGGGTCGGTCGGTCGTCGATGTCGCGGCCGACACCGCGGCGGTGCTCGACGCGCTCGGAGCGGAGCGCTGCCTGGTCGCCGGGTGGTCCGGCGGCGGACCGCACGCCCTGGCCTGCGCCGCCCGGACCGACTCGGTCCACGCCGTGCTGGCCATCGCCGGCGTGGCCCCCTACGGCGCCGACGGTCTGGACTGGATGGGCGGGATGGGCGACGAGAACCTGGCCGAGTTCGGCGCCGCCCTCGACGGTGAGCAGCCGCTCCGCCGATTCCTCGACGCGGAGCGCGAGCACCTGAAGGGCGTCGATCCGGTCGACATCATCTCGTCGCTCGAGAGCCTGCTGCCCGACGTCGACCGGGCGGTGCTGACCGACGAGTTCGCCGAGGACATGGCGGCCGGCTTCCACGAAGGGCTGCGGCTGGGCGTCGACGGTTGGCTCGATGACGACCTGGCCTTCCTCAAGCCGTGGGGTTTCGAACTGGGCAAGATCTCGGTGCCCACCATGGTCTGGCAGGGGAGTGCCGACCTCATGGTCCCGTTCGCCCACGGCCGATGGCTGGCCTCCCGGCTCCCGGGGGCCTCGGTGCATCTGGTCCCGGGCGAGGGGCACCTGTCCATCGGGTTGGGCGCGTGCGAGGAGATGCTCACCGAGTTGACCGAGGCCGGCGCCACCTCCTGACCTCCCGACGCCGGTTGGACATTCCGACGCGGGGCTGGCCGGGCCGTGCGATCGGAGTCACCTCCGGTAGCGTGGGAGCTGCGGGCCCAGGTCGGCAGTCGTCGGCTCCTTGGGCACCATCCCGAGCACGGAGGACCTGATGGAACGTTTCGCTGGGCGCATCGCCGTCGGTGACCGGTGGCGGCATGGGCATGGGCCGCGAGCTGGTCAGGCAGCTGGCCGCGGACGGATGCCACGTGGCCACCTGCGATGTCTCCGAGGACGCCCTGGCCGAGACCAGGGAACTCGCCCTGGAGGGGTCGCCCGCCGGCACCCGGGTGACCACCTTCGTGGCCGATGTCTCCGACGAGTCCCAGGTGGTCGCCTTCCGTGCCGCCACGGCCGAGGGCCTGGCCACCGAGCACCTCAACTTGCTGTTCAACAACGCCGGCATCGCCGGGGGTGGCAGCTTCGTCACCGACGACCGCGCGGAATGGGAACGGACCTTCGGTGTGGACTGGGGCGGCACCTACCTGTGCACCCGGACCTTCCTCCCGATGCTGCATGGCCGCCGAGGAGGGGCACGTGGTGAACACCAGCAGCGTCAACGGGCTGTGGGCCTCGATCGGACCGGCCACGCCGCACACGGCTTACAGCACGTCCAAGTTCGCGGTGCGCGGCTTCACCGAGTCGCTCATCACCGACTTCCGGGTGCACGCGCCCCACTTGCGGGCATCGGTGGTCATGCCCGGCCACATCGGGACGTCGATCGTCATCAACTCCGGCATCGCCCACGGGCGGGAGCCGGAGTCGATGGACCGGGACGACCTGGTCAAGATCCGCAACCAGCTGGCCTCGAGCGGCTTCCCGCTCGACGAGGTCTCCGACGACGACCTGCGCAAGGGCATCCAGCAGATGGCCGAGGTCTTCCGGGACAGCGCCCCCACCACGGCGTCGGATGCGGCCACCATCATCCTCGACGGGGTCCGCCGGAACGACTGGCGGATCCTGGTGGGCGAGGACGCCGAACAACTCGACGTCCTGGTGCGAGCCGATCCCGAGCATGCCTACGACCCCGAGTTCTGGGACGCACTGCAGTTGAAGGGACTCTTCGGAGGCCTGGGCCAGTAGGAGCCCGCCCGAGCCGCGGCGGCGGGGTCGCGGACCTGCGGACTACCCGTCCAGCTCGTCCCTGGGCTTCGGTCGCTCCTCGGCCTGCACATCGATCACCCCGGACCGCCACACGGGCCCGGGAGGCCTCATGGTGGCCTTGCGCTCCCGGTACCTGGGGCTCACCGCCGATGCCACCCGGTCGAAGGCCAGCACCACCAGGCCCAGCAGGGCAACGCCGGCGGCGATGGCCAGGATGACCAGCCCACCGATGACGACGGCGGCGATGACGGCCAACACCACCACCACCAGGACCAGCGACCCGAGGCATCCGGGGCCGACCGCGTCGTTGACCGGAGGGAAGGGGGGCGGTCATCCGGGTCGGCCTACGCCGAGCAGTTGTCGCATCGACCCTGGATGGCGAAGTGGTTCGGGTCGATGGTGAATCCCAGCCTGGTCTTCGGCCGCCTTGGCCAGACCCCGGAACATGTCGTCCGGGGCCTCGATCATCGTCCCGCACTCGCTCGCAGATGAAGTGGGCGTGGGCGTGGGAGGCCAGCAGGTAGCTCGACGGACCGTGGCCCAGGTGGGAGTGGGAGATCACTCCCAGGTGCTCCAGCTCCTCGAGATTGCGGTAGATCGTCGACAGATGGACGTCGGGAGCCCGCTCGTTGCACGGCCTCGGCGAGGTCCTCGGCGCTCATATGCCCGTCGGGCCCGGAAGAGCACCTCCAACAGGATCCGGCGGGCGGAGGTGACCCGGCTCCCGCGGGCGCGCAGGTAGGCGACCACCGAGTCGACCGAGGAGAAGTCGGCCTCCGGCAGCCTCGGGCAATGGTGCGCTCATACCCCCAGAGTAGTGGGCCGAGGCGTATTCCGGCCGCGCCTTATTGCATAGATCTCGTATTTGCCATAACGTTGTCAGAAGACACCGACTTCGAGGAGTGAACCTGGTGAGCGACGACGCCGCATTCGGAACGATCTACCCCAGCCGGCTGGCCAAGCTGCGCAACGGGCTGACGCCGAAGGAGTGGCTGACCATCGGCGGGATGACCCTCACCGTCGTCGCCTCAACGTCATCGGATGGGGACTGTTGTCGGCGGCGTCGAGCCACCACTACCACGTCTCCAAGACCGGGCTCCTCGGGTTCGGGACCGGTGTGCTGGCCTACACCCTCGGCATGCGCCACGCCTTCGACGCCGACCACATCGCCGCCATCGACAACACCACCAGGAAGCTGGTCAACGACGGCAAGCGCCCGCTCAGCGTCGGGTTCTTCTTCTCGCTCGGCCACTCGACCGTCGTGTTCCTGCTGGCGGTGTTCCTGAACTTCGGGATCCGGGCGCTCGACTCCCAGGTGAGCAACGAGCTCGTCGGGCCTGCACGAGGCCACCAACATCGTCGGCACCGTCGGTGTCCGGTGGGTTCCTCTACCTGATCGCCCTGCTCAACCTCATCGTGCTGGTCGGCATCGTCAAGGTCTACCGCGAGATGAAGTGGGGCAGGTTCGACAACGAGGAGCTCGAACGCCAGCTCGAACAACCGTGGCTTGATGAACCGGTTCTTCGGCGGCTACGCCAAGCGGATCGACAAGCCGTGGAAGATGTACCCGGTGGGGGTGCTCTTCGGACTCGGGTTCGACACGGCCACCGAAGTGGCGCTCCTGGTCCTGGCCGGCAACGCCGTGGCCGGCGGGCTTCCCTTCTGGGCCATCCTGTCGCTGCCGTTCCTGTTCGCCGCCGGGATGAGCCTGTTCGACACCATCGACGGCTGCTTCATGAACTTCGCCTACGACTGGGCCTTCTCCAAGCCCGTCCGCAAGGTGTTCTACAACCTGACCATCACCGGGCTCTCGGTCTTCGTCGCCTTCTTCATCGGGACCATCGAGATCCTCGGGCTGATCGGCCAGGAAGCTCAACTTCAACGACCCCTTCTTCAACTTCTTCGCCAACTTCAACATCAACACGGCCGGCTTCGTCATCGTCGGGGCGTTCGTCGCCACCTGGGCCGTGGCCGTCCTGTACTGGCACTTCGGCAACGTCGAGGAGAAGTGGGACGCCACGATGCTCCATCACGAGCCGGTGGAGGCATCGATCTCCGGCTGACCTCCCGGTTGGCCGGCGCTTGACCCGCCCGGCCTGCGCTCGTCATACTTTCGCTACTACGTTGTGTAGTTGATGGCTGGCGGGACTGGCGAAAAGGAGCGCAGTGGAGCGGCAGTCGGGTCCGTCATGAGCGACGCTTCGGTGCTGGCGCCGACATCGGGGGTGTCGACGACCACCACCCGGCCGGTCCGTCCTCGGGCCTGGGCGAAGCCGGACGGTCGTCGCACCCTGCAACTGGTGCTGGCCACGCTCTGGCTCTTCGACGGTCTCCTCCAGATGCAGTCGGTCTTCTTCACCAGGGCATTCGGCAACCAGATGATCGCCACCATGTCGGCCGGGAATCCGCACGTGCTGGCCACACCGATCCACTGGTCGGGCCTGACCATCGGCAACCATGCGGTGGTCACCAACGCCCTGTTCGCCTTCCTCCAGGTGGCGTTGGGTCTCGGGATCGCCTGGCGACCCACCCTGAAGCCGGCCCTGGTCGCCTCTATCGCCTGGGCGCTCGGGGTGTGGTGGATCGGCGAGGGCCTCGGCGGAGTGCTCAACGGAACCGCCAACCCGGTCAACGGGGCTCCCGGCGCGGTCATCATCTACGGGCTGCTGGCCGTCCTCCTGTGGCCGGGCGACCGACCGGGCGTCACCGCTCCGTTCCTCGCCGCCCGGGCGGTGGGGGTCCCGGTCGCCAAAGGACTGTGGCTGGTGCTCTGGGGCTCGATGGCCTACTTCGCCCTGGATGGTGCCAACCGAACCTCGACCGGACTGCACGACCTGATCATCGCTCAGGCCGCGGGCGAGCCGGGCTGGGTCGTCTGGATCGACCGGCACTCGGCCAGCATGGTCGACCACCACGGCGTGGCGGCGATGGTGGTCGTCGGCCGTCCTGCTCGCCATCGTCGCCGTGGGCGTCCTCTTCCCGCCGCCGGCAGCCAACGCCATCCTCGTCCTGGCCATCGTGGTCAGTCTGTGGTTCTGGGTGGTCGGTCAGAACTTCGGTGCGCTGTTCACCAACGGAGCCACCGATGTGAACACCGGCCCGCTGCTCATCCTGCTGGCCCTGGCCTACTGGAACACCTCGACCAGCCGACCGCCGGCCGCCGTGGACGGGTCGAGCCACGCCCTGGCCCGAGAGGCAGCCTGACGTGGCCGGGCCCGGGTGGTTGAACGACTCGCTTCGCCATGGTGATGCTGGCGGTGGCGCTCTACAGCGCCGGCCGCCTGGTGGCCGCCCGGGCATGGTCGCGCCCCATCCATGTCGACATCGATGTGGCCCACGTCCTGATGGGAGTGGCCATGGCCGGGATGTTGGACGGCAGGATCAACCCCATCGGTAGCGGGGTATGGGAGGTCGTCTTCTCGCTCCTCGGCCTGTGGTTCCTCTGGAGGTGCTACCAGTTCCTCGCCGACCCCGGGACCGGGTTCGGATACGACGAGCACGTCCACCGGCTGTCTCGCCGTCGTGATCCACCTGGTGATGTCCTCATCCATGTTGTACATGTACCTGGCGGCCGCGCCGGTGGCGGCGGGGTCGGACGGAGCCATGGTCATGAGAGCGACGGGGTCCACCTCCCGGTTGGTGGGCCTGCCCTTGCTGTTCCTGATCTCCCTCCTCGCGTCGGGGATCTGGGAGCTCGACGGGATCGATCGATTTCGGCCCACCCGAGCATCCCGCGAACCGGTGGCCGCCTATGCCGGAAGTCATCGATCGGTCGACGGCCTCGACGGGGCACCCGATGTCGGGGCGGGCAACGACCACCTGGACCCCGGAGCACGTCCGATGAAGCCGTGGCTGGCTCCCCGGCTCGAAGGTGCGAGCCACATCGCCATGTGCATCACCATGGCCTACGCCCTGGTGCTGATGTTGTGACAGCAAGACCAGGGAAGGGCACGTTGCCCGGCGTCGTAGCATGGAGACGGTCCACCGCAACCGGAGGGAAGGGGATCCGCCGATGAGCGCCGTCACCACGTGCACCAATCCCATGTGCTCGTGCACCAACTGCAGCTGTTCATCCTGTAGCTGCGGGGCGGCCAAGCTCGGGGACCTCGAGCGCCGGGTGATGGACATCCTCTGGAAATCGGCCGACCGTGAATCGACCGGGCGCCAGGTGGCCGATGAGCTGCCCGAGTACGCCTACACGACGGTTGCCACCCTGCTCGACCGCCTGGTCCAGAAGGGCCTGGTCCACCGGAGGATGGAGGGCCGCACCATCCGCTTCGCCGCCGTCGGCAGCGAGGGCGCCCACACCGCGGTCCTGATGCGCGAGACCCTGGCGGCCGGCCACGACCCCGAGGCGTCGTTGACCCGCTTTGCCGAGACGCTGTCGGACTCGGAGGCGGCAACGCTGCGTCGGGCACTCAACCGACTCGATCGAACCGAGCGGAACCGGCACCAGTCGTCCTAGCCATCCGTGCCAGCGGTTAGGAGTTCTTTCGGACCGGGGGCGGTGCCCATGTTCCGGACAGGACGACCGGCTCGGGTCCGTACAGCCTCATGGTGACGCCCAGGCGGCCGAGCGGGGCCGGTAACCAGTTCGACTGGTGGTCGGGCCCGGGATCGTTGTGCTGCAGGTAGAGGTCGAGTGATCCGTCGTCGTTGTAGCGCAGCGGATCGCGATCCCCGAGGGCAAAGCGGTCGAGGACATTGGCGGCTTGAAACCCCTGGCCGTCATACATGGTGATCGACCAGAAGGCCGAGACCGGTGGAAGTCCGCCCGGTTCGAAATGAAGTACGTAGTTGTTGGATCCGTCGAGTGGGTTGCCGTCGGCGTCGCCCACGAGGAGGGGGTAGATGGCGTCCTCGGGTGGGTTGGCCCCCAGCCCCATCATGGAGACGATGGCCCGCTTGGCGTAGAAATTGCCGTACACGCCGATGGAGTGGGTGTTCATCTGCCAGCCGTTGGTCACGGTGGCCAGGGTCGAGAGCTGGGCGCCGAGCGCAGCCTGTGCGGTTCGGGGCGCGGCGACGACGGCGGCCTCCGCCGGTGCATCCAGGGCATCGGCATCGAAGGACTGGCCTGGGACCAGCCCGATGGACCCCATCCTCTGGAGCTGCGACCAGTCGGTGGCGTGAGGTGGGTGCACCTTCAGCAGTTCTGCGGCGCGGGTGAAGAATGCCGGGCCGGACATGCCGTTGACCAGGTCCAGGGGAGGAGTGGACATGTCCACGCCCGGGTCGATGGAGTGGGTGATCGGGGTCGCCGTCCCACCCCAATCCGAGAGCCGGGTGATCCGATAGCCGTCCTGCACCTGGTGGACGGCGTCATAGTCCTCCGCACCGTTGGTCTGGGTGCGACCGATGACCCATACGTAGGGGGTCGGCGCGCCGATCCGGTCGAGGCCATCCGGTAGCTCGCCGATCCAACCCGGGGGCACGACGGCCCACTTGCCGGCGGACGTGCCGCTCGCCCGCAGGCCCGGGTTGGCGAAAACGTCGGTCCACATGTCGAGCATCGGCAGCATGTAATAGCGGCCCTGGGTGTCGGGAGCGGACACGATGACCGGGCCATCGGTCAGGTCGAGCCAACCTGACGAGTAGAGGGTGTCGAAGTTGGGTCGGACGACCATCTTGAAGTCCGCATCGGGATAGGCGCGGATATGGGAGAAGTGGTTCATCGGTCCGCGGCCGGGCACCTGGCCGGCCTCCAGATTGGTGGCCTGGAGCCGGGTGAGCTCCATGGTCACCAACGGGTACAGGTAGATGTAGGCCTCACCGGCGATGGTGGCCAGCTCGGAGTCCCGTTCGGTCATGGCTCCTCCGATGAGGGCTCGTCGTCCTTGCTTCGGTCGGACGAATCGTACCGCCCGACGCGATTGCATATCCTCCGACTTCTCGCCGATTATGCCGACGGGTATACCTCATCTCGTCCTGGAAGTCGATGAGTTGGAGTGCATGTATCCGGAGGATGACCCCCTCCACCAAATGGAGGATCCTTGCTTCCATGTGGCCGAACTACCGCCCCCGGAGGGACTCAAGGTGATCCTTCCCGCGCTCATCGACACCGCTGAGGATCTCCTCCAACTCCGCGCCGCAGTCCCGGCCGACTCTGTGACCATGTGATCTGTCAGCTGGTTTCGTCCTCGGATTCAGCGACCCCTTGGGCCATACTTGAGCCATGCGGCGATCCACCCGTGGTGCCCGTCCACGAGATCGGGAGGGATCATGATCTTCGGTGCCCACGTGATCGTGTACAGCCGTGACGCCGAGGCCGACCGGGCCTTTCTGGGCGACGTGCTCGGGTTCCCCTCGGTGGACGCCGGGCACGGTTGGCTCATCTTCGCCATGCCACCCGCGGAGGTGGCCGTGCATCCCGCCGATGAGAGCGCCAGCGAGCTGTACCTGATGTGCGACGACCTGCGGGCGGAGATGCAGGCTCTGGGCGAAAAGGGGGTCCGGTGCTCGGAGGTGGAGGAGGCTCGCTGGGGTTCGGTCACCAAGATCCGGCTACCCGGTGGGGGAGAGGTGGGCTTGTACCAGCCGAAGCACCCGACAGCGCTCGCCCTCGATCCGTAGACTGTCACGGTGCAGATACCCATCGCGTGCAAGCTGGAGGCGGGGGCGGCGCGGGCTCAGCTCGATGAATGGCGGGAACTGTTGGCCGGTGCCGTCGAACGCCGGCATCGGGTTTCGACCGGCCGGCTCGAGCTGGTCCTCTCGTCCGGCTTCGATCAGGTCGATGCCCTGGTTCGCTTGGCGCAGCGCGAGACCGCCTGTTGCGCCTTTTTCACCTTCTCCATCGCCATCCGGGCAGAATCCCTGATCCTGGCCATCGAGGCACCCGATGACGCGGAAGCCATACTGGACGACTTCGCAAACACGGCGGGGCCGGCCTGACCGTCTCCTCTCGCGGACGCCTGGTGGTCCATCGGCGACGGAGTGCACTGGCGGCGCTACTCACCGACCACCGTTCACTCACTGACCAACGTTCGATCGGTCGAAGCCTGGTCGTGGGCTGAGGGGCGACCTCTCAAACGCGCGGAACCGTGGCATCCTTCACAGAGGCGGTGGTGATGAGCGGCCGGAGTGGAAGGAACCACCAGATTGGTTGAGCTGATCGTCATCGGCTTCGTCGCTGGAATCGTGGCCGGAATCTCTCCCTGCATTCTCCCGGTGCTGCCGGTCATTCTGGTCGCCGGAGCAACGGTTCCCGAGACGGCCGAGCCCACGATCGGTGAGGTCGAGGTCGATCAGACCGCGGCGGCGGAGGCGTCAGCTTCACCGGATCGGTTGGATCCGGACCTTGGGCGTCTGGTTGAACGCCCGGTCGCCGCCCCGGGCACCGGATCGGTACTGACGCTCGAAGCTTCGGAGGTCTTGGCGCCTCCGGGTGGGCCGTCGGGCCCCGCGGACGAGAAGGCCCGTCCGAAGCGGTCGTGGTGGCGGGCCCAGGCCCGGCCGGTGTCGGTCGTGGCTGGACTGGTCATCAGCTTCAGCTTGGTCATCCTGACCGGCTCCGAGATCATCTCCGCCTTGGACCTGCCGCAGGACTTCTTGCGGGACGCCGGCCTGGTGCTGTTGGTGGCGGTTGGGCTGAGCTTCCTCTTCCCTCCGCTCTCCGTCTTTCTGGAGCGACCGTTCTCCCGGATGACGACCGGTCGTCAACCCAAGGGGAACGCCGGGGGCTTCGTCCTGGGTCTCGGTCTGGGCCTGCTGTTCGTTCCCTGTGCCGGGCCGATCCTGGCCGCCATCACCGTGGCCGGGGCCACCGATCGGATCGGGTGGACGTCGGTGTTCCTCACCGTGGCCTTTGCCCTCGGAGCAGCCGTCCCGCTGCTGGTGGTGGCCATCGCCGGCAGTCAGCTCAGCCAGCGGGTCGGACTCTTGCGCACCCAGGCGGTCCGGGTCCGCCAGGTCAGCGGGGTGATCGTTCTGATCATGGCCCTGGCCATCGGGTTGAACACCTTCTCGGCCCTGCAGCGCGACGTGCCCGGCTACACCAGCGCCCTGCAGAACAAGATCGAAGGAGGGTCGACGGTGCGCAAGGAGCTCAGCGGACTCCACGCCAGCGACCCCAGCCAGACCTCTCTGGCCAACTGCAACCCCATGGCCACCACCCTCATCAACTGCGGAGCCGCGCCTGACTTCACCGGGATCACCGCCTGGTTGAACACGCCGGGCGGTAAGCCGCTCAGCCTGCCGCAGTTGCGGGGCAAGGTGGTGCTGGTCGACTTCTGGACCTACTCGTGCATCAACTGCCAGCGGACCCTTCCCCACGTGGAGTCGTGGTACAAGGACTACGCCAAGGACGGATTCGTGGTGGTGGGCGTGCATACACCCGAGTTCTCCTTCGAGCATGTGGTGTCCAACGTGCGCAGCGAGGCGTCCACGCTCGGAGTCAACTATCCGGTGGCCATCGATGACAACTACAAGACGTGGGACGCTTACAACAACGAGTACTGGCCGGCCGAGTACCTCGTCGACGCCCAAGGCGACATCCGGCACGTCAGTTTCGGTGAGGGCGGATACTCCGATACCGAGCGTCTGATCCGCCAACTGCTGAGCGATGCCCACCCCGCTACCGTGCTGCCCCCGGCGACCGACGTCCCCAACAAGACACCGACCGGTGATCAGAACCCCGAGACCTACGTCGGCTACCAAGAGGAGCAGTACATCGAGAATGCCAATCTGACCCAGAACGTTCCCACCGTCTACCAGTTCCCGTCCTCGGAGCCCCTGGGCGCCCTGGCCCTGTCGGGCACGTGGACCGAAGGCGCCCAGGAGGCGACCGCGGGCCGCGCCGCAGAGATGGAGCTCGGCTTCATATCCAATGACGTCTACCTGGTGATGGGAGGATCGGGAACCGTTGACGTGTCCGTCGACGGCACGCACACCAAGACGGTCAACGTCAGCGGCATCCCCAAGCTGTACACCCTCGTCCAGGGCAGCTCGTCGACCAGTCGAACCCTGAAACTCACCTTCAGTCCCGGGGTGGAGGCCTACGATTTCACCTTTGGCTGATCCACCCTTCCTGGGTGGTGCCGGACCAGAGGGGTCGGCTGGGCCGAACGGCTCGTGGACGGGCTGTGGTGCTGCCGGGGCGACGACTCAGCTGGTCAAAAGCGTGGGCATGCCAGTGTTGTCACCATGTCGCCGGGTAGACGAAATCGGCCGCGGGCCGGCCGATCCACTGCACGATGCGCATGGCCACCTCCATCCCGGTGGCGAACTTCGCCGTGCGCAAGCCGGTGAGCTGGTTGGGACTGCATCCGAGGGTCGTGGCGAGCGCTGGCCACGTCAGTCCCTCCTCGTGTCGCTTCTCGTCCATGGCGGAGTAGAGCAGTTTGAGGGCCCAACGAAGGCGCCGATCCGGTCCTACGCTCGGCAGCGCGAAGCGCGGGTCGTCAGCGGCCGCGCCGCGCAGGAAGCTCTCGGGTGACCGATCCAGCCAGCGGAGCATGAACAGGGCGTGTTGACAGCTCGTCCTCGGCTTCTGGGCCATGTTGGTCAGGGTCGACGGGCTGATGGGATGGTCGCTGCGCCGGCGGTTGAGATCCGACGAGAGGGCCCAGATCTGATCGGCGACGCCCTTCCAACTCAGCCCGAGTTCCGTTCGTCTTGCGTCGAGCGCTTCATACAGGGCACGGGCATCGAACGGCCGGATCGAAGCATCCGTCATGGCCAGATTATGCCTCCCGAGGACGACAGGATCAGCCGGAGGGCAGGGTTGTCTCCGAGGATGCCGGCGAGTCAGAGGGGTCCTGACGGTCCGCCCGCTCGAACTGTCGCTGGACGTCAGCCCAGACGAGCGGATCCTCGGCGCTCGACTCCTCGTCCCCCCGCAGTAGGTACACCGTCCCCACGGCGAGCAGCACGATCAACATGGCCAGCTTGGAGACGAATCCCGCAATCTGCTGGTCATTCAGGGGTCGGAGACCGATAGCCGCTCGCGACCGGGCGAAGGTCGCATAGAGGGGACGCGGGGCGAGGATCAGGACAAAGGACAGAAAGGCGGGCACCACCCCCTGTGCCGCCAGGTAACCGAACCGCACCATGGGCTTGAGCCGGGGAATGGCCGGGACACGACCGAGTACCGGGAGCCAGAGCACCAGGCCCGCGATCAGAATGGCGATGAACAGAAGACCTCGCACGGCCGGCGACGACGCCTGGACCTCCACCACCGCGGGAGCCATCGACCCGACCAGAATGATGGTCACCGTGACGATGGCGACCGGGGGTCGACGCAAGCGGACCAGCGTGGCATCCACGATGGCGGGGCGGGTCGCCCACTCGAGGACGTCGTGAGGCAGACCGAGCAGGAGCATGGGGGCAACGGCCAGGACGAGAATCAATCGCTGAGACACCAGTGCCGTAAGGGACCAATGGGCAGCCAGGTCAGCCACGGGCCAGGTCAGCGCGACGACGAGCGCACCGCAGGCCCCGGCGAAGAACTCCACCTGATGCCGAGACCAGCGTATGGGGCGGTCACTGGAACGCATCAGACGTCGATGTCCGACGACGGTGAGTGACACGGCGAGCAGAAGAACCGCCCAGGTAGTTGGGTGGAGGTCCCACCCGAATGGACTCACCGAGGCGATCACGGTCACGGGTCGTCGTTCGACGCCGTCAGTTGATCTCGAGGGGGAGGCTTCATTGGAGCATCTGAGCTCACGCGGCAGAGTTTATCGCCTTCGGACCGGTGGATCCGGGGGTGAGATCGACCGACTCCGGTCCATGGCCCACGACGGTCCTTCCCGTTCACGGACAACGGACACTCGGCGTGCCACCGCCTCCCCACGCCACGATGGGGCCGGTAGGGTCAGTTGAGATGGGACAGCACCTGGGGTCACCAATGACCGGGATGTCAGGTATGGGCAGTTCCCAGGGAGCCGGAATCCGGCTCGTCGCCGACGCTCATGGGTCGCTGCGTCGAGAGCTCGGTGCCGATCCGGGGTCGTGCTCGGCCGATGGGTCGTCCTTGGCCTCGCTGCTGACCTCCCAGTTCCTCCACGTTATGCCTCTATGACCGGACGACTCTCCGCCGTCATCGTGGCCGGACTGGTGGTCGGGACGGCGTTGGGCTGGAGTCCAACAGCAGGCGCCGCCACCCTGACACCGGCACTTCCTCTCGCGTCCGGGGTATCGACGCCTTCCCAGTCGTCCGTCTCGCTGCCCATGGGGCACCTGGACGATCCGGACAACACGTTCTGGGAGCTCTTTCTCCAGCCGACCGGCAGCACGTCGTGGACCCTGCGCACGCCGCCCGGGGTGGCTGACAACGGGGGCCTGGCCGTCGCAGTGTCGAGCCCAGGTCCGGTGACGGTGGGGTTCCTGCCGTCGCAGCTCCTCCGGTTCACCCCTCTGGCCCAGAGCACCGACGGCGGCAAGACCTGGTCGCCCGGAGATCTCACCGCCCCCCTGGTGGCGGGGCCCGATACCCTGGCCGGCGGGTCCCCGGATCCGACGGTGGCCCTGGTGACCGGCGCCGGTCAGACGGTTCTGTCAAGCGGCAACCTCTCCGACTGGCGCTCGTTGGTGACCACCAAGGCGTTGGCGAAGTCGGTGAAGGACTGCGGCGTGCAGCGCATCACCGCCGTGGTGGGCGACGGGAACGACCCGATCCTGGGCGTCCGGTGCAGTCGGGGAGGCCGGATCGGGGTGCTCTTCCCCAAGGCCGCCACGACGAGTTCCAACCGCGGGGGCGCCACCACCTGGACCAGCGGAGGCCCACGGCTGACCGGCGGTTCGACCGGTATCGCCACGGTGCTGCGCTTGGAGTCGGCCACGACTGCGGGTACCGGGGCGGCCGATGGGCTGAACGGTCTGGCGACGGTGCAGTCGGGTCGGTCATCTTCGCTGGTGGCCTTCTGGACCCCGGCCCCCGGTTCGAGGTGGACCCAGTCGAGACGGCTCGTCCTCCCTACCGGCTGGGCGGTGCGTGCGACTGCCGCCGGCGGCGGCGGCAGCGACGGGGCCTTCACCGTGCTGCTCGATTCGGGCACGCGGCGCCGGATCGTGTCCGTGGCCGGCCCCGGGGCTCGTTGGGCCACTGCTCCCGTCCCGCCCGTCGGCACGGAGGCAGTGGTCACCGTCGGTTTCCGGTTGGAGGCGTTCGCAGTCGCCAACTCGAATCTGACCATTTGGGCGTCGAGTTCCGGCGGCGGTTGGAGCCGTGTCCAGCGCACGACGGTACCGGTGCCCTACGGCTCCTCCAGCTGATGGCCGACACCGGGGACGGTGGCGGGATAGCCTCGATCCCGTCGTAAAAGGACGGAGACATGCAGCTGCCGCCGTACTGGCAAGTAACGCCCATCGGACTGGTGGCGGTGCTGGTCGGCATCGCCCACGAGATCGGATTGCGCCGGCTGGCGCTCCGCCAGACACCGGAGCATCGTCGCCTGGCGCGCCGTCGCAGTTGGATCTTCTACTCCGGACTCGCCGGTCTGGTCCTGGTGGTCTCGGGTCCCCTGGACCGGTGGTCCATGGCACGGTTGAGCGTCCATATGGTGCTCCATGTCCTGGAGATGTTCTATCTTCCGCCCCTGTTGATCATCGGCGGTCCCTGGGTGCCACTCGTCTTCGCCATCCCGGTCGAACAGCGGCGAAGACTGCTCCGCGGCTACCACCGATCGCACGCGGCGGCGGGTCTGCGCGCCCTGCGGACGGGGCTCACCAACCCCATCGTTGCCATCGTCCTCTTCAACGGCGTGATGGTGGTCTGGCATCTTCCCGTGGTCTTCGACTGGGCCGCCAACCGTGACTGGGTGATGGACTGGCTGATGGGGCCGAGTTTTCTCGTCGTGGGCCTGTTGTTCTGGCGTGTCATCCTGCCGTCGCACCCGTGGGGACCGCGCGGATCCACGCGAGTCCAGATCGGAGCGATCGTGGTGACCGCCTTCGAGATGCTGATCTTGGCCATGTCCATGTCTATCTTCACCAAAGCGCCCTGGTACTCGATGAACGTGTTGATGGAAGGTCCGGTGGGCGCCCTGCGGGACCAGCGGTACGCGGCGGGCATTTTGTGGATCTGCGGAGACTTCTGGGCCATCCCGGCGCTGGTGTTCGTGGGCTATCGCATCTATGGCCGGGACGGCGGGATGTCCGCCTCCTTGGAACGCGCCCTGGGCCGGGTCTGAGTCAGACCGGCCGGCCCAGGCCGGGCTGCTCCTCCGCCTCGACGCGGCGGACGTATCGATTCCACGCTTCGAGCTCCTGGTCGGGAGGGTCGGTCGCGCTGGTGGGCGGCCTGTTCGCAGGTCGGTGGACGCGGTCCTTCCCCTGCAGGAGGTTCCACCACATGTAGACGGCGAAGCCGCCGAAGAGAGGCCACTCGAAGACGTAGATCCAGCTGAAGGTGTGGCCTCCCAGCGCCCGCCAGAGCTCGAAGGCGAATGCACCGGTGCAGACGATGAGCCCGGCGGCCAGGGTGAAATGGAGCCAGAACGCGTCCTTTCCGGTCAGCCTCACAGGCTCCTGGCCGACCTGAGCCACCTCGTCGGACTCGACACGTTCCACTGCTGCCACCCTACCGCCGCGGTTGTCGGCCCGGTCGGTGGAGCGGACCACTGCTCGCTCTCGGGTGACCGCGACCACGGCTGCCCCCACGACCTGCTCGGATCCATGGCCCTGGCGTTGGCTACCATCGGCGGGATCGAGTAGATCCGAGTCGCAGGGAAGGGGAGCGATGACAAGCGACCCAGAGCCGGAGGGTCACGTGACCGGAACGGCAACCGTCGGGGCCGGGCTGGCCCGAGCCCTGCGCCGATCCTGGGCGACCGAAAAGGGCCGCCGACGGATCGTGATATCCACCGTCCTGGTCGTCGTGGTCGTGGGGATCGCCGTGGTCGCTTCCCTGTTCGCCTCCCTGGCCGGTGAGAGCCAGGCTTATCGGGACGGGTACTCGGCTGGTGGGGCCGCGTACACTGCCTATGCCGACTCGAAGGTGACCGCCGAGCAGGCCTGCAGGGACGAAGAAGTCGGTCCCGGTGGCCGCCCCGCCCATGACAACCCGGCCCAGTGGGTACAGGGGTGTGTCGATGCCTTCGATCTCGCCGAGTCCGACAACTAGGTGTTCCTCGGTTGTTGCCGACACTGGCGACGCCCGAGTCCCCGTCGCCGAGACCCGTGGCCGACGGACCACGTCACCAGGGCTTACGAACCGGGAGGCCAGTTCTCCATCAGGTCGGACTTGTACACCACCAGGAGGCAGAAGGCGACCGTATAGAAGACCACCACGAACGCGGTGAGCGCGAGTTGCGAATAGGTGAAGACAGCGACGATCACGAGGAAGCAGTACAAGAAGGTGGCGGCCCGGCCTTGCCAGGTGAGCGGGGCGATCCTGAGGCCCCCCTCCTTCTTTCCGAACCAGAGCGGCCGATCTTCCCGCTCCATGTCCGGCCCGTGTCCGTTCGGCTGCCGGGGGATCGGTGGATCCATGCCGCTACGGTACCGTCCGGCCCGGCCGGCGGGGCACGTCTGGTAGCCGTTCGCCCGAAGCCCCCCCGGCACGGTTCGGTCACCGCCCGAAACCCGGTCCATGAAGCGTCCAAGGCCCGGCCCCGGTCAAGCATGCGGGGACGTTCTCCGGCCGGCCGGGTGCGATGCGGGCACGCGACCACCCCGTTCACGCCGGGGCGTCCTTGCTTTCGGTACCCCGTGGCAACCGAGGCCAAACACGATCCGGGGGGTCTACCGGATGGCGAGGGACCCGATGCCGGTCGATGGTCCGCCGCCCGAAACGAACCCGTGACCAACGGAAGATAGTTGCGTGACAAACAGTGGAATAGTCGCTACCATGCGAACCGGTTGGGGAGCACGAGTTCCGTGAACACCGTCAGTGATGGGGGGAGTGGAGCATGCCAGAGCCGGAGCAGCCGGAGGCCTCAGGTGCGCCCGATGCCTCCCACCTTCGCAAGACCGGGCCGTTTGGCCTCATCCTGACCGTGGTGATCGCCCTCGCCGTCTTCGGCGTGGTGGCCTTTCTCTTCCACACCCAGTTCTACACGTCTCCGGTCGGAACGCTGGTGGCCACGCCGGTTGGCTCGGCGACGGTCAACGGGCGGACACTCCAGCACGTCACGCTCGCCTTCAACACCTATCCGGACTCCACCGGGATGGTCAACGGCAAGCCGATCCATCCGAGCGGCAACTCGGCCTGGCCGGCCTACGGACCCACCAATCAGTTTCAGGTTCCCGCCCACGCCCTGGTCACCGTGACGGTCCGTCAGTACGACTCGGGCGGCTCGCTCAACAACCCCTGGTTCGCCACCGTTCGCGGCACCGTGGGCAATGTGGCCAGGGTCAACGGGAAGCTGGTCCACTCCATCGACCCCAACAACGTTGGCCACACGTTCACCGTGCGGGGCATCCCGGGGACCGATCCGGCGTTCTTTCTCAACGTTCCGTTTCCCGCCGTCCCGGGGAACAACCAGGCGGACAACGGCCAGTACGAGTCGGTGACGTTCAGCTTCGTGTCCGGCTCCAAGGGGACCTACGCGTGGAACTGCGAGTTCCCCTGCGGAACGCAGGTGGCCAGCTTCGGGGGTCCGATGGCGGCATTCGGGTTCATGTCGGGGTTCATCCATGTCGTCTGAGGAGCCCGAGGTGGAGGAAGAAGCGCCTGATCCGCTTCCGGAGCTGAAGCCGTTCTTCTCCCGGGCGGGAGGAAAGATCTTCATCATCTGGCTGGCCATGACCGCCGTCGGGGTGTTGATCGGCATCTACGCCCCTCATCACCTGCTCCCCACCATGCTGTCGATCCAGGGGACCAGGGTGTGGCAGACCATCGTGCTCTTCACCATCCTCGCCGCCCCGATCGCGGCGTTTGTCTACGCGGTCGGTCTCTACAGCCTGCTTGGTTGGAGGGCCCGCGGATTCGGTACGAGCGACGAGGCGCCTCCGGACGGTCCGCCCCTCCGTGGTGACGCCCCCATGACCGCGCTGTGGGTGGGTATCTCCTCGGTGCTGGTGATCGTCCTGCTGGTGTGGGGACTCGCCCAATTCTCCGCCGAGCAGACGTCCCACCCGGACACCCTCCAGGTCGACGTCACCGGTCAACAGTGGCTTTGGACGTTCTCCTACCCCGGCGCGGGTAACGTCGAGACCCGATCGCTCGTTCTGCCCATCAACCGTCCGGTGCAGTTCAACGTCACCTCCGAGGACGTCACCCACGGCTTCTGGCCGGCCGCTCTCGGCGTACAGGTCGATGCCAATCCCAATACCGTCACGGTGATCAACTCCACACCGGACAAATTGGGTGGGTTCACCGTGCGCTGCAGCCAGCTGTGCGGTCTCTACCACTCGTTCATGTACGCGTCGGGTGCGGTCGTCACCCCGCAGAAGTTCGCCGCCTGGCTTCATCGCCAGGGCGTTCCCACTGCCCAGGGCCGCCGAGGCGGCGGACGTGACATCGAGAGTCGACGAATGAATCGCCCAGTCACTGCCTTCATGACCCCGCAACGGCGCCCCGCCCAGACGGTGGGGCGGTAGCGAAAGGGTACCAACGTGACCATTGCCGAAGCACCCCCGATGCTCATCGAGGACACTCCGATCAGCCCAGCGGCCGGAGGTCTCTACCGGAGGCAGAACGCACTGACCGGATTGATCGCCGGCATCGTGCTCGGCTTCGTCGGCTGGATCGTGTCCCATCAGGTGCTGCAGGGATCCAACTGGGGTTCCGACATGGTGGTCACCGTGACCATGGTCGGCTGGGTCGTCGGATTCAACATCGGTGTCGGTACGTTCAATGCGCCCTTCCGGTGGCTGCTCGGACACGATCAGAGCTACGAGGACGAGCTCTACGCCGCCGGGGTGACCCAGGGGAAGGCCCGTTACTGGAAATTCTGCACCGATCACAAAGTCGTAGGGACCCAATACCTCGTGCTGGTGATTCGTGTTGTTCGGCATCGGGGGCACCCTGGCCATGATGATGCGCACCCAGCTCATCACCCCCCACTCGACCTTCCTCTCCGCCGAACTCCTACAACGCCATCGTCTCCATCCACGGGATGGTGATGATCATCGCCACCATCATCATGGTGACCGGACCGTTCACCAACTTCATCATGCCGATCATGATCGGCGCCAAGGACATGGCCTTCCCGAGGCTCAACGCCCTCAGCTTCTGGGTCGTCGTCTCTGCCATTCCACCGTTGCTCGCCACCTTCGTCCTTGGAGGCGTGGACGCCGGTTGGACCACCTACGCACCGCTGTCGGTGCAGGCGCCGGCGGCCATGGACGCCTTCTCGCATCACCATGATCGTCTTCGTGGTCTCGGTGACCGTGTCGGGGGTCAATACCATCGTGACCATCTTCACCATGCGGGCCAAGGGCATGACCCTCGGTCGGCTGCCCATCTTCACCTGGGCGTCGTTGACCGGAGCCGCGTTGAGCATCTACGCCATGCCGGCCCTGCTCGTCGCCTTCACCGCGATGATCTCCGACCGGGTCACCGGCACCTCGTTCTTCGTCGCCGCTCAAGGGCGGGACAGGCTGGCTGTGGGAGAACGCATTCTGGATCTTCGGTCACCCGGAGGTGTACATCATCCTGATCCCACCGGTCGGGGCCATGTTGGAGGTGGCGAGTACCTTCGCCCGAAAGCCTCTGTTCGGTTACAAGGTGACCATCGCCGCCTTCACAGCGATTGCCGCTCTGTCGCTGATGGTGTGGGCCCACCACATGTTCACCACCGGGTGGGCCCCCGACCTGGCCGGACCCTTCATGGTCACCACCGAGTTGATCTCGATACCCACCGGCATCATCTTCCTGTGCATCATCGGGACCATCTGGAAGGGCAGTATCTGGACCCGACTACCGATGTATTTCGTCTATCTCTTCCTTTGGGACTTCATCATCGGTGGTGTGACCGGGATCTACCTCTCGGACGTTCCGGCCGACAACTTCTTTCACGGGGACATGTTCGTGACGGCCCACTTCCACTACACGTTGTTGGGCGGAGCGATGATCGCGGCCATTGCCGGGCTGTGCTACTGGTTCCCGAAGATCAGCGGCAAGATGTTGAACGAACGGATCGGCAAGACCGCCTTTTGGATCATCGCCATCGGCATCCAGGTCACCTACTTCGGTCAGTTCTGGGAGGGATTCGAGGGTATGCCGCGGCGGGTGGCGTTCTATGACCCGATATTCCTGCGGGCCAATCAGGTGACCAGTATCGGCGCATATGCGTTGATGTTCGGGTTCCTGGTGTTGCTCTACTGCCTCATCGACGGTTGGCGCAGTGGCAAGCCGGCTCCGGCCAATCCGTGGCAGGCGAAGTCCCTCGAATGGAAGGTGCCCACGCCGGTGCCGTTGGTCAACTTCGTGGTCGATCCCGTCGTCACCTCTGACCCGTACGGATTCGGGGAACCCGAACCGGACGGTCCGAGGAACTTCCGGATCCGGATCGCGAGTTGGTGCCGACGTTCTCGAGCGACCGCCCAGTGTCCGGTGGTGAGGTGCTGTGACCGTCATCACCACTGAGCCCGGAGAACCCCGGGAGGATCCACAGGATGACGGGCGAAGCATCGAGGCGGTCGCCGGTCACCACGAGACCCGTGAGCAGCGGCACTTCAAGGAGCGGTTGGCGGTGTGGCTGTTCATCGGCGGGGATCTGGTGTTCCTGCTGATGGAACTCTTCTTCTGGTTCTACCTGCGGGCTCTGAACACCAACGGAATGTGGCGGGGGGCGGCCTGTTCCAAGGCCAATCCCTGCACTGACGGACTGGGCAATCCGATCACCAGCGAGATCGCCAAGGCGAACCCTGCCTACACCCTGACCATCGCCGGCCTGGTCGTGGTGGCGGCGCTACTCATCTGGCGGGTGGAGGTATCCGCTCAGAGTGAGGCCAAACGAGGGGTGATCAGCGGCGGCGCGGCAACGGGCTTGGTGGTATTGCTCGCCGCCGTCGTGGTGCAGTGCTACCAGTTCGGAAAGCTGCCGTTCACCACCATCGACGGCTCCTACGCCTCGAGCTTCATCTTCTTGATGGGTTCGACCCTGGGTCATCTGTTGCTGTTGAGCTTTCTGATCCTGGCCATGTGGAACCGGGCGCGGCTAGGCAAGTACGAGGGTGGGCACTGGTACCAGATCCGGGTAATGCGGATCTTCGCCGTCTGGATTGCCATCTCGACCTGCGTGCTGGCGATCGTCATGGTGCTCTTCACCTGAGCCGGCCCGGCCGCCACGACGCATCCCGTCATTAGCCGGCTGCCGATGGCCGTCGCCTCCATGGGTTCCCTTCCACCTGGTGGGTGAGCCGCGGCTCCTGGCCGCCGCCCGCCTCGGAGGGGTCTACGCCGTACCCTCGTTGCCGGCAGCGCTGGCCCTGTTCATGCCCCTCCGGCTACGGCCGCTCATGACCCCCAGGGCAGCCCTCCGGTGGTTCGGATCCTCGATCACGACCTGGAGCCCGGCGTCGCGGATGCTCCGGCATTGGCCTGCCCCGGACCGCGATCCCGAGCGGGCAGCGGACCCCACGTCCTCACCCCGGTCCACCCGGGAGCCCGGTGATCTCGATGGACCGTGAGGGGAGAAGAGCGATCTCACCGGTCCGCCGTCACCTCCACTGAGCCCTCGTCGGAAGCATGGTGAAGGGCGATGTTCCGGCAGGGACGCAGCCCCCTGGGGGCGAACTCAAGGTGGAACGAGGTTCTGCCGATACGGAGCGTTGAGGATCACGCCGTTACCTATCCACCAGGACCAGACGAGGGGCACCGCTGGAATTGTCGTCATTGCACGCGATGTGGGGCAAGGTGGCAAAAGCCACCACCGTTCTGGCCGTCGGCGCCACCGGCGTCTTCGTCGGTAGCACGATCCCGACTCCGGGATCATCTGGCGATGTGGCCGCAGCTGAGGTGGTTGCGGCCCGATTCGTGACCGGATTCGAGGAGTTCTCCCCCCGAGACGAGGTGCCTGTGGCGGTCGCCGACCTGGCCACGCCGCGTTTGGCCAAAATGCTGAGCTCTCCGTCCCAGGCGGCTACGGGACCAGCCCTTGCCGCCGAAAGGTTCTCCGTCTCGGCTTCGGTAGCCAGCTTCGAGGTCGAGTCCGATACATCGACGTCGGCCGAACTACTCGCCCGCACCGACGTCCATACGTCGACCAGCATGGGGTCGAGTTCCGCGGTCCGGCTGGTCCCCGTCAGTGTCATCCGCACCACCCGGGGATGGAGGGTCAGTGGGGTCGGCGGTCTGACGCTCTCCGCTTCCCGGGTCAAGGTTTCAAAGCGCGCCACTCCAGCGGTTACGACGGCCGGGTCGCAGGCCCCGATCGAGACCGCCATCGATACCGGTCCGGTCGCGGCAGTCGGGGACGTTCCGGGGGACTACGTGGCGTGGATGGAAGCTGCGGTCACGGCAGAGTGCCCGGGACTCCCATGGACCGTGCTCGCCGGCATCGCCAGGGTCGAATCCGATTTCGGCGAGTCGACTCTGCCCGGAGTCGCCTCGGGAGCGAACTCGGCAGGAGCCGAAGGGCCGATGCAGTTCGAGCCGGCGACCTTCGCCGCCTACGGCATCGTCGCCCCTGGCGGAGTCGACCCCGCCACTCCCTACGATCCGAGCGATGCCATCTACTCGGCGGCCAGACTGCTCTGCGCCGATGGCGGTGGCAATCCGGCCTACCTGGAAACCGCGATCTTCGACTACAACCACTCCGATGCCTACGTCGCCCTGGTATTGGCCTATGCCAACGGCTACGAGCAGGACATCGCGGGGGGTACGTCGATCGTCGACAACTCGGCCGACCTCGACAGCTCGACCCAGGAACGCGGGCTCGGCTCGGTCATCGTGGCCGACGCCGAGTCCTACTTGGGGACACCCTACGTGTGGGGTGGAGAGAATCCGCGGGTCGGCTTCGACTGTTCCGGTTTGGTGCAGTGGGTGTACGCCGAGGCGGGGATCAGTCTCCCGCGGGTGGCACAGGACCAGTACGACTTCGGACCGCACCTGCCCAGTTCCGCCCCTCTCGACCCTGGAGACCTGGTCTTTTTCGGATCGGGTCCTTCCGGAGTCGAGCATGTGGGCATCTACGTGGGTAACGGGGAGATGGTGGATGCTCCCTATACGGGAGTGGACGTCAGATTCGACCGCATCGCCTCCGTATCGCCTGCGTATGTGGGCGCTACCCGCCCTGAGATCCCCAACCTGACCACCGGAGCCGGCGTGCCGGTCTTCGCCTCCTTCACCTCGCCATCGGCGGCGACGCCGAGTAGCTCGCCGGCCAAGGCGATCGAGACGGCCGATCGGCAACCACTTCGATCGTCGAGTGGCCACCGGACGGCTACCACCTTGGGGCCGAGGCAAACGGGCGGGCGGCATCGGACAAAGGGAACGACCGTTTCGGTAGTCACGACGAGCTCAGCCCCAAAGCATGTTCGTCGCCACCCACCCCCGGTAGTGACGACGACTACAACCAGTACCGTTCCCATCGCAACCACGACGACCCTCACGCCTCCGGTCCGACGGCATCCGACGCCGCCAACGACGACCACGCCACCAACGACAACTACCGCCCACGACGACCACGCAGCCACCGACGACCACGACGACGGTCCCTTCGGTGCCAGCATCGACCGACTCGACGTCGCCGACGGCCGGTCCGAACGCAACGACGATTCCACCGACTCCTCCAGTCCGTCTGCATCCGAAAGCACACTGAGCGACGGCGCCGACCACCGGCCAAGGCTGACCGGACCGAGTGTGGGGGTGGGGGTGGGGGTGGGGGTGGGGGTGGCGCCGCTGTCGAGCGCCTGTCCTCAGGGACGGAACCGGCGTTGGCGGAGGGCTCGATGCCCGGCAACCCAACGAGAACGCTGCCGGATCGGTGGTTCGACCCCCTCAGCGACCGACAGCCCGCTCCAACTGCGCCTTCGTCATGGTCGACCGACCGTTCACCTTCTTGCGACGCGCCTCCTCATACAGTTGGTCCCGGGTGCGCCCGCCGGCACCCTTGTGTGACCTGAGGCCACCGCGACGACTCGAAGAGATGTCATTCACCGACGTCCTACTCGCGGTCCGCGTCTCGCCTGATCGGGCCCGGGATTTATTCACTGTTCGCGCCGCGATTTCCTCAGCCTCATCGGTTGAATCACCCCGGTCAACAAGTCCCTCTTTGATGTGGGCGTATTGTCGCTCTCGTTTCGCACTCCAGTTCTGACGTGGCACCCGCACTCCTTTCATGTCGAGGTGAATTGTCGTAACCCAATCGGCGCGTGCTATCGGCCGCGCGCCGGCAGTCCTACCCGCGAAGTCGTTCAGAAAACATGGCCCAACCGGCCGGCAGCGATGACGATTCCACCATGCCGAACGCTTGGAACGGATCGCCGTCGGGTTTGGCAGTGTTCGATCTGGGAAAAGTCACGGTGTCCGATAATCTCGACTGGAGGCGTCGAAATCGTGTTGCTACTACTCGCTTTTCTGGTGGTCCTTCTTTTCGCTGGGCTTGGATTCACGTTGCACCTCCTGTGGGTGGTAGCCGTGGTGCTCCTCGTCCTGTGGATGATCGGATTCGCACTTGGACGGGGCGAGAGTGCTGGCCGACATCGGTTCTACCGGTGGTGACCGGGCGTTGATCTCTCGCTGGGGTGCGATTGACCCTAAATGCGGCACCCCAGCTGAGAGGGATCGTGGTGTTCGGAACCACGGCCAAGTGACGGAGCTCCCGCCAGCGATTTGGCGGCTCGGTCCGTCGGAGACATACCGGCAGCGGAGGGCCGACGCTCCTCTAGGTGTGCACCGATCGTCGCAGCTATCGCGGCCCTCGTCGGCGGCCTACGCCGGGCCAGTGGTTCCCCCTTACTGAGGGCGGGCCGAGTCGGGATGACTGAGTAGCTCGGCATAATCGCGGCCTGGGACTCGCTCCGATGTCAGCACGTTTCGGAGAAGGGTGGTGGCGTCGGTCAGACCCTGCCGCTGGTCGCGGTCCTTGGGCATCGAGGTGCGGCGCGATCCCTCCCCTTTGGCGATGGTGATGGCGCTGATGACGCCGAGGCAGTACATCCCGTGGCGGTCAACCTTCTTCTTCCCGTTGGCCGCGTTCTGGGTATGCTCACCGACTTCCTTCTGCGCCCACCGCTCCATGCCGGCCACCCACAGGGAGGTGCGACGTTTCGAGATAAATCCCACGAGCAACCTCCGTCTTCGCCCGACCGGTTCAGCTAGCCAGGAGTGTAGGCGGGGCGGTGGAGCTTCACAGCACCGGCCGGGCCAGAGCCTGTCATCCAACACGAGGATCCCGACCACCTCGCTCTACCGCGAAACCCCCGGGGCTGTGGTGTCGCGTCGGAGCGCATGGGGAGACTTGTGGGCGATCTCGAGTTGATTACGGCCGTGCCACCGAATAGCTATGTCGACACGACGGAGAGTTCCCGCGGTTGTTCGCCACTCGGCAGGCCGGCGTCCTTTCACCAGCCAAGTCCCAGTGAGGTCCTATTGATGCGAGTTGGGGTGAACCGGCGTTCGCCACATCATCAAGTGCCCGCTCAACTACCCTTGGGCATATCGGCACAGCAGACGGGGGCAGCCAGTGAACGGAAGATCGGCTCACTCGGGGCCAGAACCGGAGTCATCGGGGAGCGTGACGATCTCATTTCCCGTCGAATGCAAATACGTCGGCGGTCACACTGCGCTCGGTAGTCACGGACACCATTTCCGTATCGATGACGGTCGACTCGGGCATGGCGAGTTCAGGTTGACCCACAGCGTGCCACTCTCCGATGTCGTCAGCGTCACCATTGCCCAGCGGGGGGTGGCCGAATCGACAGACGGGGATCGCTTTCTCGCCTTCAATGCTCTCTATGGCGAGGGGAAGGGACTCTCGGGTGCACCGAAGGAACCGAGAGTGACCACGGACATCACGGTGCGGACCAAAGACGGCCAGGAAGCACATTGGACTGTCGAGCAACGGGACGGCGGCTGGGTCCATGACAAGTTGGCGGCGGCACTTGGCCAGGCGGGCATCCGACTCGACTAGTCGCCAGCCCGTTGTCGGGCTGATCGCGACCAGGTGCGTGGGTTCCCGCTCACGATGGGCGGAACGAGCGGCCACGGCGGGGCCGACTGCGACTAGATCGACACTTACATGGGCGGAACCAGCTCAGACCACCGATCCAGTTCCCCCACATCGCCCACCACCTCCACGCCCGCCGGTGCGAGCGGGGAATCCGACCCCAAACAACGAGAAGGAGTTGTTCGGCAGTTCCACGGATCCGTACTGAAGCGTCGCAGCGGCTCGCGGCTGACGATTCTTTCTCCCCGACGTGAGAGGTCAAGCCACCACTCGTCACTTCGATCGCTGCACTGGAAGCTGATGCGTCGGCCCGGCCGGAGCCCCGTGGGTAGCCCGTGACGCGGCGACGAAGACATCGAGGAACTCATCGATCCCGTCGGCAGCGATGTCGGAGGCGACCGAGAATCCGCTTCCTTGTGCCGTATCGGTATCCGAACGGTGGACGACGGCTTCGAGCGCCATCCGTCGAGCCCACCAGCCAACACGGCGTCCGGGCTCGAACCACGACCAGCATTCGTCGTCAGCCGGGACGCTCATCAGCTGCTCGAGTAGCGCAGCAGTGCCGGAGCGGGACCAATCGACAAACTCCGGAGAGTCCTTCGGAGGCGTTTGCAAGGCACCGAACAGTCCAAAGTCGGCGTCGGGCCGTCCCCTGATGACCTCGGCCACGACGTGATGCGTTGCCGCCACGTGTCGGGCCACCGTGGCGACCGTCCAGCGATCGGACCATGGAACCGCTGCCCGCCGATCGAGTTCGAATGCGCTCACGATCCGGGAGGATTCGTCCGAAATGATGGAGACATAGTCAAGGGTCACGTCAGGGCTCCTCCTCGAAGGGTCCTCGTTTGTATTACAAGTGTTATAGTAACTAACGTGCCCAACCGTCAAACGGAGTCGACACGACCGCCCTGCCAGGTTCTCGCTCGGTGATGGCCCGACCCCTCGATCGGAAGCGCCGACAGGAACTTCTTGATGGCTCTGTCGACTACGTCCTGGCTCATGGCATCTCCGACCTGTCACTGCGGCCCTTGGCCGCTGCGCTCGGCACGCAGGCACCGGTTCTGCTCCATCATTTCGGCTCGAAGGAACACCTCGTCGTCGAGATCCTTGGCTCGCTGCGCGATCGATTGCGATCCCTTGGGCGGTCCGCCGAAGCGGAGGAACATCGTTCGGGACTGGGAACCGTGTGGTCGTGGGTGTCTCACCCCGACCAAGCACCACTGATGCGGCTCTTCTTCGAGGTGTACGGCCTGGCGCTCCGCCACCCCGATCGATACCCGGACGTTCATCGAGCATGCGTCCATGACTGGCTCGACGAGCCCCTGGCCGCAATAGACGACGTCTCAGCCACGCTGGCGATCGCCACCGTCACCGGCCTGGTGCTCGACCTGTTGACGACAGGGGATCGGGTCCGGATCGAGGACGCAATGGAGAGGTTCCTCTTCCTTCTCCGTTCGCACGCCGATCAGAGTGCGACCGCATCGCAAGCGAGGATCAAAAGCGGAATCCGAGCGTGATTCCAAGCGAGCAACGGGACGAACGACGAGTGATGCATCGGATTCTCTGTCTCAAGCTCAGGGAGGATCCGGGGGATGATCATGATGGAGGTCTCAACAAGTCACGACGTCCGACTCAACAGCCACCGTCGGGAATCTCTCGGGTGAAACCATCGGGGACCGCGCATCGGCGGGATGGTGGTTCGGGCGTAACATCGGTGGAGGGAAGTGTCCCGTTCGTCGGTTGGTCGGCCGATGCCCTGCGCCTGAGCCGGCGGTCTCGTGCGTAGGCGAGGCTAGGAAGCGCAACGGAACGGGAAGCCTCCGCAGCGTGGGCCGAATTCAAGCGGACCCAACCAAGGAAAAGGGAGGGCAGATGGCAAAGGACGATGCCAAGCACGCGAAGGGAGGCGCGAGCCCCCCGGGGAGCGAATCGCTCGGCTTGCGGTGGCTCGACGACGTGGTCGCCCACGACTTCGAAGCGGCGCTGGCGTATCTGTCATTGAAATTCGACGAGAAGGAGGCGGAAGCCGCGGTTGGACGACTTCGTAAGGCTGAGGTGACCCGTCGCCGGGCCAACGACATCTTGCGTGCCTGCAGCCTTGTCGCATTGCCTCTGGACGACCCCGGGGTGCGCCGCGACCTGTTCAACGCCGTCTCTGGCAAACGGCTGAGTCCCGTGCTCGTGATCTCCACGGACGATGGCGGTGACATTGCCGACGGATACCACCGGGTCTCCCTGGCGTACCACCTCGACCCCTTCGGCGACGTCCCCTTGCGCATCGGTGCCGCCCCCGCCTGATCCTCAACCTGCCGACATCGTCCACCCAGCGCCCGCTGGACTGGCACCGGCCAGCCGAGCCCATCGCCGTGCTGTCTGCCGTCTCGAGGGATCCCCACCACCCGGAGAGAGCGTTTGGTCGCCGAATGGCGTTCCCGGCTCGTTGACTTGCTCTAATGATCCCCGAGGAGTGCGCCGATGGCGTTGAGGAGCACGGCCACCACCACACCTTCACCAGCCCCCTCTGGGTCGAATCGCCCACGGCCGGCCGCGGACCGGCAGGTATGGCGGCCGGATGTCGCCCAGGGGAGGCCGACCCCTCTGGGGAGCTGCTCGTCCGTATGATTCGTAGGGGTGACAAGAGACAAAACCGCCACCGACGGAGACCAATCCGATGTGTTCGCACCTACGTAGAGAGCGAAATAGATGGATTCCACAGCGCTGACGGTGTCCCGGTCTCGAACTCACCACCCTCTGCTCATTACCTTCTGACGCCAAGTCATCCTCGATGACGCGCCAGAACTCGGCCCGTCGTAGTCGGCGACTTGGGTCGGCGGTGTTGCTCGTCGCTGTGCTCGTCGTCATCGTCGCCGGGGCCCTCGTCGTGCGGAGGTTCGGTGGCGATGTGAAACACGTGGCGGACGATGTGCTCAACTCCCACCCTGCGTCCGCCGACGGCACGGCGCTGGACCCTTCGTACTTCGCGTCTGGGGCGTGTATGGCATTTGCTCCCACGGTCGGCGACAACGGCAAGACGGTGTTCCTCGATGCCGGCCATGGCGGGATCGACCCCGGCGGTGTGGGAACCACCGAAGCAGGGCAGACGATCTACGAGGCCGATGTGAACCTGCCCATCGCGCTCGACACGATGGCGCTCCTGAGGGCGCGCGGCTACCGGGTCGTCGTCTCGCGGACGGGAGACACCACGGTGCTCGCTTTGGGCTCGGGCGACACCGACGAGGGAGTGCTCTCGGAGCTCGGTTCTCACGACGACGTCGCCGCCCGGGACGTTTGTGCCAATCTGGCCAAGGCCGACCTGCTGGTCGGGGTCTACATGGATGCCGGTGGCACTGCGGACAATGCGGGCAGCGTCACCGTCTACGATCCTGACCGGCCGTTCTCACCGGACAACGTCCAAATTTGCGAACCTGCTCCAGGCCGACGTCATGTCGGTGATGAACGCCCAGGGCTGGCAGATTCCCAACGACGGGGTACAGCCCGACGGCGGCTTCGGCTCCGCGGTCGGCGACCCCGCGACCGGTGGCCTGGCGGCAGAGGCTGCCGCCTACAACCACCTGTTACTCATCGGTCCGGCCCAAGCCGGCTACTTCACCACGCCGAGTCAGATGCCGGGCGCGGTTATCGAGCCGCTCTATCTCACCGATCCCTTCGAAGGGTCGATCGCCACCAGCGCAGCGGATCAGCAGATCATTGCCCAGGGGATCGCTACCGCCGTCGAGCAATACTTCGCCCCACCGGCAAAGTCCGGATGAGGGTGGATCCATCGTCGAGGACTCCGCTCGCTCGGAGGGGACCCAAAGGATGTTCGTACCTGACGAGGAACCTGCCCGCCTGCTCACCGCTGAGTCCAGTCATCGAACAGAGAGTGTCGGCTCAGACGGCTAACCGGGTGCCTCGACAACAGGGGTGGCACCCGACAGATCCAACCGACGGAGGAAAAGGTCTCGGCTGTGCGGGTAACCGACCGCACCGGCGATCCAGCCGTCAAAGGCCACCCAATACGAGCCCGAGGCGTCGGTGAATACCGATTCACCTCCCGGACCTTGCACGCTCGAGCTGCTGGACAGGATGGGCTGGGACAGGGGTTTGGTGCACGGACCCAAGCGGACCCGGTGCAGGTGGCAACCCCGACCGCGTAGCCGGCGCTGTTCCAGTTGTTGCCCGAATAGAACAGGAAATAGCGCCCCCCGCTGGTGACGAGGTCGGGAGCCTCGACGACTCCCGCCTCCCACGCTTGACTGGGGACGAGCAACTGCGACGGGGTGGCATTGGCGGCGAACCCGGTGCCGCTCGGGTCGAGCTGCTCGGACCAGATCGTGGCTGGTCCGGTCCCGCCGTTGGACTTCCACTCCAGGTACACGTTTCCGTCGGTGTCGATGAACGGAGACGGGTCGATGGAGCCTCCCAACGACGGTTGGCACTCGAGAGGAGCAGAGGACTGATCGATGAAGGGTCCCTGGGGTTGGGCGGCGGTCGCCACCGAGATGCACTCCTCGCCCCCTCCCGGACCGGCCACGTCCGCCGCGTAGTAGAGGAGATAGGCGCCCCCGATCTGGGCCACCGCCGGTGCCCACGTCGCATTTGGGGCGGCCCAGGCTGGGGAGGGCGGGGAGGGCATTTCCGACCACGTTCCAGTTGGTCAGGTTGGTGGACTCGATGATCTGGATGTTTCCCGCCACCGAGTTGGTTGCGTAGGCGAAGTAGGTGCCTCCGACCAGGATGACATCGGGATCGGGGAAGTCGAAGGGGTAGACAAGGCCTCCGCTCGTTCCGCCGGCGAGGCTCAGACAAGCAGCAGACGATGCCGAGATGTCCTCGGCCGCGAGGGTGTTGTTGCCGGTCGCTATCTGCTGAAAGGAACTCTGCACTCCCCCGAGGCAGTTCTCGAGTGTTCCGATGCTGGCTCCCTGGAAGTACTCGTCCGCATCGCTGTCGGAGAGCGCCCTCTCGGCGGTCGCCAGCTGACCGAGGGTCGCCGCCACCGAGGCCTGAATGGTGTCGCGGTGGTTGGTGGTGAGCCCTTTTTCGTAGGAAGTGGCGTAGAGGTCGAAGCGGGACACCTGGAGCTTCTTCTGGGCAGCATCCAGCTCGGCATGCTCGTGGCGGTCTCGTGCATGGGCCTGCAGATCGGTCGCTACCGCAGTGACCATAACGCCAAGGACGATAAGGACGACAAGGACGCTGATGGTCCGTGCCCGTTGCGGGCTATCCATCGGAGGCCACGGCATTCGGGCAACTCGTGGATACCGCATCCAAGGCATCGATGGCGTGAGCCTGATCGCGCACGGCGAGAGCATTCAGAGCCTGTTCGACCCCTCCCAGACACGCCTGCAGATCGCCGATGGTCGAGGCCTGATGAATGACGGTCGCCTGGGCACCGAAGAGGGCCTTCTGTACTCCTTGCAGCTGCGAGGTGTCTTGGGTCAAAGCGGTGGAGTCTGCGCTCACCTGTCCGTTGACCACATCGAGGTCGTGACGCACGATCAGGAGGTCGGCCAGCGCAGTGTCGATGCGATGGGTCGTCACATTCAGGGTGTAGTGGGTCTGATCGAACTCGGTGTTGGCCTGGCGCTCGTTGCCCGTGACATAGCCCAGCGCTGCGGCCAAGAGTGCGAGAACCAAACCACCAATGATCCATCTCTTGCGATGTCGCGGTCGCTGTCCCCCGAGCGCTCTGGGGATGGTGTCTGGCTCGACGTCCAGTTGGGTTAAGGCCAAGGCGGGTCCACCGTTTCCTGCTGGCAAAGGAACATATTCTCACGATGGATCTCCGTGTAGTGGTCATGCGGGCTTAAATCTTTGGAGTTCACCGAGAGTTAACGGGAACCCTATTGCGATGAGCACTGAGGGAACCATCATCAGTCGGGGCCACCAGGCTCTCCCTCCGCCGTATGAGCGGGTAATGCTACGTCGCCTCCTATCAAAACAGCGCTGCCAACTGAGAGCGCATGGGGCCAGGGCGCTGCCGAGGTGATCAGGGGACGCGATCGCTACGAGTTCGGGCTGAGCACCTCCGTGACGTCAACGACCGGCGGTCCCGTCGATGGCTTCGCGGATCAGGTCGGCGTGCCCGTTGTGACGAGCCCATTCCTCGACCAAATGGATATAGACGGATACAAGCGAGAGCTGTTGTCCGTGGACTTCGAAGCAATGTTCGAGCGGCAACCCTGCTACTGCTTCGTCACAGGCAGCCCACTCAGCGGGCAGATCCGCGATCGCCTGCTCTGCGGTCGTCGGGTCGAGATCGTTGAAGTCTTCGTCAGTGGTCGGAAAGAGCGGAGGAACGCCCTCGCCGGCCGCTCGGATCCGCAACCAGGTGCGCTCGACCTTCGTCATGTGCCGCACCAGCCCCAAGAGCGACAGGGTTGAGGGTGGCGTGGGCTGTAGCGCCAACTGCCCGGCGGTCAACCCGGCGCAGATACGGAGCAGGGTCAACCGTTGGTGGTCGAGGTAGCCCTGCAAGATGGGCCGGATGTCACCGGTGTCAGGGGATGGGGGGTCGTCGGGCGGCTCGGGCGAGATCCACGTCACCGGACGATTATGGCTGTCCGAGCAGGCAGCGCGCCACGTGTCTCCGATCGTCCCAGGCCCCGGTGTCACCAACTCGGGGCCCGGCAGTCCCTCGGGCCGTTCCTCATACGAGAAGCCTTGGTCCAAGGAAAGCGGGCGTCGGCCTGGGATGCGATGGCGGTGGCTCGGGCCCGTGATTGTGACCGGAGGGATCTCAGTGGCGTGTCGCCACGCATCAGCGAGCGATGATGGCCAGCATACGGATTGACTCTCACCCCGCGTGAGAGTTGGAGGATGGTTTCATCATGCTGAGTATCGGAGAGTTTGCCCGACTGGGAGGAGTGTCGGTACGCACGCTGCACCACTACGAGGACATCGGGCTACTGGAACCCGTGGCCGTCAACCCGAAGAACGGATATCGGAGCTACAGCGCCCACCAGCTGCCTCGACTTCATCGAATCACCGCCCTCAAGGAGTTGGGTCTCAGCCTCCACCAGCTCCGACCCATCCTTGATGGACTCAGCCCCGCCACGCTGCAGGGAATGCTGCTGATGAAGCGGATGGAGCTCGAGGAACAGGTGAGCGCGGACCAGTTGCGTCTGGCACGGGTCGAGCAGCGGCTCCGATCTATCGAACGGGAGGACACCATGGAGTGCGAGATCTTGTTGAAGGACGTGCCGGAGCAGCGCGTTGCTGCGATCAGGGTCGATCGTCCCAATCTCAGCTTCGACAATCTGGACGACAGTTGGGCGGAGGACCTGGCTAACGCCTTCTTCATCCTGGCCGAACGGCTCGACGCGTCTGGCGCCACGGACCACGGCCCGGCGTTCTCGTTCTATCAAGTCGGACAGGGTGGCGATCTGATTCCCCACGTGGCCGTAGAGATCGGAAACTCGATGCTGGTCGGGGACGATGTCATCCACACGACGTTGTCGCCCATGAAGGTGGTCTCGACCGTCCTTGACTACACCGGCACCGTCTCGCACGGGACAGTCGGGCCGATCTATGGCGAGCTGGCGCGATGGGCCGAGGACCACGGTTACGACATCGTGGGTCCTGGACGGGATATCTTGATCAGCCTCGATGACGGTGTGGTCATGGAGCACCAGTTGCCCGTCACTGATCGCTAGCACCTTGATTTCCCCTGACCACCATGACCAATTGAGAGCAGCCGGGCCTCAGCCGTCAGGGTCGAAGGGGACTTGGGCGGCAGAACGGCCCATCAGTTCGAAGGCGATTCGTTGCTGGTCGCTCGACCCGTGCGACGTTAGCCAGGACGATCACCGCTCGACCCGTATGGGGGACGAGTCCCAGAAAGGACGAATATCCACCGGTCTGGCCGTTGTGCCAGACCAATCTCCAGTCGGTCCCAGGGACCGATTCGATGACCCAGAACATACCTATCGCCCGGTCGGTCCCGTCGGTCGCAACGCCTTCGATCGGTGTCAATGAGCCCGCGTCCCGGCGCCGAGCCGTCCAACAGGGCCACGGCAAGCCGGGTCATGTCGCCGAGCGTGCTGATGACGCCGCCCGCCGGCGCGAAGCCGCCCATGGTGGTCCACGGCGGACGCCGGTGACCCATCGATGACCAGCCAGGTGGGGCCGTCTGCTGTGGGCTGGCCACGGCCGAGGCGGTCATCCCGAGCGGAGCGAAGATCCGCTCGGTCATCAAAGTCCCGTACTCGGCGCCCGCGCGAGCGCGAGGAGTTGTCCGAGGACGGCACCGCCCAGGTTCGAATACCTGAATTGTCCCCGGCCACGGAGCCGTTGGCGAGCAGCCGCCCTCAGCACGCCCGAAGCCGTCGTCCCCCGATAGGGATGCGTTCCCAGCAAGAGGAACCGCCCGACCCGGAGTAACGTGAGCGGACCTCGAGGCAGACGCGGTAGGCCGGAGGTGTGGGTGCAAAGCTCCCTCAGGGAGATCGATCCGAACCCGGTTCCTGCATCGCCTGGGAGAAGGGCACCGATCGTGGTGTCCAATGAGACCTCGCCGCGATCGATGGCGTCGGCCAGCAGCATGCCGGTCAGCGGCTTCGTGATCGAGCCGATCTCGAAGCGGGTCTCAGGCTCTGCGTCGATGAAGGCGAACTTGGTGTTCGGAGAGCCGGCGAGATCGACCATGGCGGCGGCGAGGCTTCTCGGCCGACGCCCCGCCAGCGCAATCAGGTCAGCCGCAAGCTCTCGATCATTCTGGCCGTCAGGTCGGTGGTCCACCACGGCCCGAATCTAATGAAGACAGTCCGATCTCGCTGATTAGCAGTCAGCAAGGGCAGGCGGCCCGGTGAGGCGCCCAGGGTGGTGATTGGCTCTGGAATCGGAGGACGAGATCTAGAAGCTCATTTTGGTGCCCGGAACCAATGCCATCGACTCTGAATTCAACTGGATGCAGAACGTCGCTTTGAACTTTCCGTTGGTTCCCGGAAGCGTGCTCTTGTCCACGATTCCCTTGGTCAGGGTGACCTCCTGAGGACAGGTTTTCGTTGCACGAATGTGGACGTTGCCATCGAAGCTCACTGTGGTTGTTCGACCCGAGTGCCACCTGATCGTGGTCGGCGTGAAGAACGGCGCTGCGGCCTTGCCGCTTCCACCTGTCTGCCCCGTGCATCCACCGAACGTCAACGTCTGACCGGGATCTTCGATGCCAGAGATCGAGCTACAGGTAACCGTGCTCGCCGAGCCCGTGACGCTCCTCGCGGTTGGCGACGAGCAGCCGACGCACAGCGCGGCAAGGGCACCAAATCCCACTATTGCAATGCGGCGCACGCTGCACTCCTCACTCGGTCGTCTCCAGGCGACCTGGGCGCGAACCCTAGCCGCCACGGCCAATGCGCCTGATCGGTCGCTCTCTTCCGGCCGGTAGGCGATCGTCTAATGGCCGCGCGACGATGGTTCCCGTGAGACTTCGACCAATGCGGTGGTGGAGAATACGGATGTGGCGGTCAGCGTTCGCCCGACGAGGCTGTGGGCATGCATGGTCACCCTGGGAGAGCCACTCTGACGGCAAACGACCACATCGAGAGCGACGCTGCCTGACCTGCGGAGCGCTCGGGGTTTCGACCCGACTGCCATAGTGTCCCGGGCGGCTACTGACCCGGCGACCTGGGGCTGTGGGGCTCTGGGGAACGCTGCAGGTCTCGACGGATCCGGCGCTGGTGGATCGTCCTGACGCCCGTCCGCAGCAGGGTCTACGGTCAGGGATCGGTGACGACGCCATGAGGAGGACCATCACGTGGCAGGTGGTGCTGGTGGCGCTCCTAGCCAGCACGGTGATCGATGTCTCGGCGCCGGTCGCCGGCGCGCGTACTCCGGCGCCGATCCCTCTGCTCTATGGAGTGACGATCGACCGCATTAAGGATGTCGCCACAGTGGTCGCGGCGGAGAAATCGCTGCCGGAGCGTCCGACGACTCGAGTGTATTTCGATGTGTCGGAGCCGGCGAGCTACTACGCGTCGGCGGTTCCGCTGCTCCACACGGTCAGTCAGGTCATGGGCGAGCTGCTCGACTCGAGTGACGCGACGAGCATCTCCACGAGCTCGTTCCAGTTGCGCGTCGAGGACTATCTCACCACCCTCGGCTCGTCGGTCGACCTCTGGGAGATCGGCAACGAGGTAAACGGAAACTGGACGGGCCCGTATGCCACTGGTGCCGCCAAGATCGACGAGGCTTACCACGACGTGGCCAAAGCGGGTGGGAAGTCGGTCCTGACCCTCTACGCCAACGAGTACGGCCCGGACCACTGCGGTGACGGCGCCGCCGAACCGACCCCAGTGCAGTACTCCGAACAGTACGTTCCGAAAGCCGTGCGCGACGGACTCACCGATGTCTTCGAGAGCTACTATCCGACGGAGTGCGGAAACTCGTTCCCCACCGACGCTCAGGTGGCCTCAGAGATGCGCAGTCTGCACTCGCTGTACCCCCATGCCCACCTCGGCTTTGGCGAGGTGGGGCTTCCCCATCGGGTCGAGCCTCGGACGCAGGCCACCGGGGAGGCGGTGATGAGCTGGGCATATGGCCTCGCTCCCGGGTTGCCTTACTACGTGGGTGGCTACTTCTGGTGGTACGCATACGAGGATGCCTTCACGGGCAAGGCGCTGCTCGCCGGATCATTGCGCAGCGCGTTCGAGGCGGAAGCGGCGGCGCTTCAGTGAGGCGGACGGTGGCCGGCCCAGATCGTCGGAGGCAAGGTCACCCACCAACCAGACCCGGGCGAGGTAGCAGCCGATCAGATCCCCTCAGAAGTGCCCCCACCCTGAGCATCAGGAATCCACGCCATCGCCTCGTCGAGCGGGCTTGATCAGTGCCGGCGTGCTGGTAACAACGATGACGAACAGCGCGAACGTGACAATGTGAACCCCTGTGCACCACAGGCAGATCTTTTTCACCGTGAACAGCTCGGTTGAGACCAGGTAGAAGACCGTCCCGATACCGACGACAACTCCAGCTGGGAATACCCACCACGAGATGGCCGCCCGGTCGATAGGTGTACAAGGAGACGGCTCACCACTCGACGCCGGTCGAGACACAGAACTCGTTGTTCTCGGGATCTGCCATCGTTACCCAGCGAGTCGGCCCGAAGCTCCGGACGCCATCGTGGAGTCGCCGTGCGCCGAGCGCGCCCAGCCGCTCGACTTCGGCCTCGACATCCTCGGTGACGATATCCAAGTGCATGCGATTCTTCCCGACCTTCGGCTCAGGCACCCGCTGGAGAAGGAGCGGAGAGGTATTCCCTCCTGGGGCACAAGCACCGCCAAGGATGGCTCTGAGTAGTGGAGGAGGTAGGCGAGTGCCTCCTGCCAGAACCCCTTCAGCTCCTCCGGGTCGGAACAGTCAAGGACCACCTCCAGCATTGCGTTTCGGCCCATGCCCTACCTCCTTCCGTAGCCACCGGCTGCTCCGATCCCGCCATGGCCACCGGGAGAACGCCGCAGGCGAACCTGACTGGCCAGCGGACGGGGTGTCGCCGAGTCGGAGCGATGCAAGCAGTTGTGCAAGCCCAGCGGATCCCGGCCAAGAATATCGCGGTGATGGCCCCATCCTGAGCCCAGTTGCGCTGGAAAACATGCCCCTGAACAGGGTTTTCGGTGGAAGCGAAGAGACTCGAGCCCTCGAACTTCTTAGCTGCCAGTCCCATAAGGGCAATTTCGACGCCTTGGCACTGACCAGCAGATTCTCACGAAAATCCTATTCAAGTGCTAATTCTGTGTTCCCACAATTATCCGTCGGCGACCGTTCAAGACCACTGTTGTCCGCCCTCGCCCGGGAGTATCGCGGGGATGGAACCGAGCGGATCCGCTGATATCGCACTCGTTTGCCGTTGCCAATGGGGTTGGCTACTCCTCCGCTCGGGCCCTCGGCGGAGCGCACAGATGTGGGGTCCCAGCGAACCGGCACAAGGCAAAAGACAGGTATGCCTTGTATGCTGAGACAATGAAGAGCACAGGCGATGTACGGGTATCGCAACGGGGGCAGATGAGCCTGCCCGCCGAAGCGAGGCACCGGTGGGGGCTCGATGGCGGTGGCGAAGTCGGCTATCTCGACGTGGGTGACGCGGTCATCCTGGTCCCGGGTGGGGTCGCCAACCTCCGACACATGCTCTTCGGGGCCTTGACCGAAGACGACTGGGCCCTCGCCCGAGATGGTCACGGGGACCCCGACCTCGCCAACGAGTGATCGATCTCATCGACGACCAGTTACTCGGGTCAGTGCTGCGAGGAGGCCCGTCACCTCGTCGTGGTGCATCCATCTACACGACCGGGTACTTCTACGTCCGACTGTGCCAGGCAGTACTCGGGTCGAGCGCAGCCACGGGCGTGCTCTCCGCTCCGTTCGCCTCGCTGCCTGGCGAATTCCATGCTCGGGCGATGCGATCGCTGATCGAGCTACCCGAAGAGATCGGCCTCGTCAGTCTTCGCGAGCTCGCACCGGTGATCGGACAGCTCCGGGCCAGACACGACCTCAACATCCTGGGGATGGAAGTTCTCGCCGCAGCGGTTCACCTGCCGGCTGACGTCTACCTTTCTTCCCCATCACCTCGCCTCGAGGAATCCCTTCGGCGCGAGGCTAAGTCCGTCCAGATTCTCGCCTGAGTCGGATTCTGCTCAGCGTATTCCTTGCTGACTACCCGGTGGTCGGGGCGCCGCCCGAGGGCCCGACGTATTGTGGAGAAATGCCGATGCAGAAGTTCGAGATCATCTGCGAGGTCGAGCCTGCTACCCGCCCGGACGTGATGCAGGTCCGTCACCAGATCGGCGTGCTGAGTGAGGTCGCAAGCGCCTTCTTGATCCCCGATAATCACATTGGCCGTGCAACGGTATCGAGCATCGCAGTAGCACATGAGGTGCGGCTCATGGGTGGCCGCTCGATTGCGTGTATCAATGCCCGCGACCGGAATGTTCTTGGGTTCCAGAGGGATCTGCTTACTGCAGCCGCCTATGGAGTGAACGAGTTCCTGTTCGTTTACGGCGACCGACCAGAGACAGGCGCTCGTTCGGACGACCTCACGGTCAAGTCGATGATCACCGAGGCTCGGGGCTTCGCTCAGCGTACGGACATGATCGATTCACTTCGGCTCGGGGCAGCGACGGGCCTGCGACCTATCCCGGCCTGGAAGCAGGGTGCTGACTTTCTTCTCGCTCAGGTCACGTACTCGATCGATGATTTGCTTCGATGGCGCTCATCTGTCGAGTTTGACGGTCCGATCTACGCAGGAGTGATGGTGCTCCCCAGTCCTTCGATGGCTCGCAAGCTCTCGACTGACGTACCCCAGTTGGCGGTTCCCGAGGCGATCATCGGTCAGCTCGACCGAGATCGTGGATCGGGCGTGGACATCGCCTACGATCACATCAAGGCGATTTACGAATCAGGTGCGTTCGATGGCGTCCACCTGATCTCTGTGAGCCGCTATCGAGAGATGGCGGCCAGGCTGGAATCGCTGCTGTAGCGCCCCACCAACCCGGTGTTCTGGTCTTCCCAGGCTGATCTCTGTAATTCCACTTGACTCTCACCACGGGGAAGGGTCCATGCTTCATTCTGTGGACGAACTCATGCCCATAGGAGAGTTCTCAGAACGCTCTGGCCTTTCAGCCAAGCGGCTGAGAACGTATGCGGCTGAAGGCCTGCTCGCACCCGCTGCGGTCGACCCGGGCTCGGGGTATCGCTACTACTCCCCGGTCCAGTTGGCTGACGCATGGGTGATAGATGCGCTCCGTCAGGTGGGTGTGCCGCTCGCCGACATTCGCGCATTCAGGCGTCGGCCCTCCCGGGAGCTGCTCGATGCTTGGGCACGACAGCTCGAAACTGACGCGAACCACCGCCAGGGAGCCCTCGCCCACGCTCGCCAACTCCTCGCGGGGAGCGACTACCCAGTCCCACTAATGGCCAACCAAGAATCCCAGGAGGAACCCATGACCACATTGCGAACGGCGGGTCGGACGGACATCGGACAGCTTCGCGAAAACAACGAAGATGTCATCGTCACCAATGATCGGCTTGCACTCATTGCCGACGGGATGGGAGGGCACCCAGGTGGCGAGATCGCAGCGGAGGTGGTAGCGGGCGTGGTGCCCGCGGTCTTCACGGGCCAATCGGTTGACGAACTGCAAGCGGCGGTACGTGCCGCGAACTGGGCCATTCGAGAACGCGCGGTCGCGCAACCTGGCCTGGAGGGCATGGGCACCACGGTCTGCGCGGCTGGGCTCCTCACTACTGGACGTGTCGCGCTCGTTAATGTCGGGGACAGCCGGGCCTATCTATTTCGCGAGGGCTCGCTGACCCATCTCACTCAGGATCACAGCCTGACGGCCGAACTCATCGAGCGTGGAGAACTACAGGAGAAGGAGGCAACTCAGCATCCTTATTACGGGATCCTCACCCGAGCACTTGGCGTTGGGTCCGATGTCGACATCGACCAGACAACGCTTGTCGTCGAAGCGGGGGATCGGGTCGTCCTTTGTAGTGACGGACTGTTCAACGAGCTATCAGATGAAGAGATCGAGAGCGCCTTGGCGGGAGACGAAGGCCTGCCTGCAATCGTCGACAAGCTGATCGATGGGGCCATTGCCGGTGGAGGTCGCGACAACATCTCTGTCGTGATCGCCGAAGTAGCTGCCTGAGGGATTCGGACTCACAGAAACATTGACTCAACATCGGGTGGGGTGCCTCACTCGCCCCAGTGGATCACTCACCCAGTGGTTAGGGACGCCCCCTCAGGTTGACCGTCGCCCGTGACGGCATGGTTCGACGCATGTTGATCGGTGCTCCATCAGGCGGCTCGGTCAGTCCGGGGGTTTTCGTGGTCCTCTTCGTCGTACTGGTCGCACTCGGTGCGTGGAGCTACTGGAAGCGGACCCACCGATAAACCGGGGTTCGGGGATGGTCATGGGAACCGAACTCGGAGCTGGCGAGCAGCAGCCGGATGCCCTCGGCTTCTGTCGGTCGGGTGCTGAGTGCATATCCGGTGCGGGCAGGTTGAGTAAGGGTTCCGCCGCCCAGTGCTCCCCGCCAGGCAGACAACTCCGCCGGTAGTGTCCTTCAGCATGGTGTCACGACGAGCGAGGTGGGCGGTGGGGGCGGTCGTGGTCCTTTCTGTTCTGCTTGCTGCCTGCTCGACTCAGGCCGCAGTCCCTCCGACGACGAAAGCGGCCAGATCGGCCCCGACGACGACTGCATCTCGGACGACCAAACTTCTTGTGCCCTGCGGCCCCTTTGACCCCGGCCCACCATTTCCGCAGCCCTCAGGTCAACTCGCGCCGTTCTTGCTGACGCTCGCTGACCTTCCGTCCGATTACGGCTCAAACCCCTCATCTGTCACCGGAACGCTTGGTGACTTCAATGCGGCGGTGCCAAGCAGCCTGCCCTACAACTTTGTCGAGTATTACTACCCTTGGAGTCCCAACCTCGCCGACGACTCCGCCTACCTCGGGCTGGGTGTGAGCGAGATGTTGGGAGAGGCGCCTTCAGCCCAAGCAGCGCAAACGATGGCGGAGAACCTCAATTCGGTCAACAATCGCTGCCACCCCGGGACGCCACTCGATCTCCCCGGAACTGAGCCGACTGTCCTCGCAAGCGAGTCCTTGAGTGTGACGTACTCCTCCGCCATCGCATATGCGACAAAGGGACCCTATGTGATTCAGCTCACTTGGGTACATTCAGAAGGGGATACGTCGTCGGCTCCCACGACCTTGCCGACGGGTAGCTTGCCGATTGGCGACTTGGCGCAACTGCCCGCCGCCGCCGACATGGCATCAGTCGCTAATGCCGCACTCGCCCACCTGCCGGCTTAGATCGTGTTTGCGGGATTCTATGGATTCAGAATGAAGTCCGTACCGGCACCTTGAGCGGAAGGACCCGCTCGACCGTGGAATGACCGTCCGCAGAGTGCAGGAGTGCTACCTCCGCGGTGTTCGGTGTCACTCCACCCACTCCACGGTCCGTATGCTGGACTAGGACCATCTTCGAGGAGATTGCATGGACCGGCCGTTGATCACGTGGGCGGAAGTGACACTCGACTACTGCGACACACAGCGAGCCGCCAACTTCTGGAGCACCGTCGTTGACATCCCGGCGCGCTCGCAATCACAGCCGGGATGGTTCCAAATAGGCCCCGCCACCATCGGCGGACCAGTGATCAACATTCAACCTGTTGGCGAATCGAAGATCGGTAAGTCTCGGTTACATCTCGATCTCTGGGTGAACGACCTCTCAGCGGCCGTCGCCCTCGTGCAAGGTCTTGGCGGGCGGACGCTCGACGAGCACTCTCGCGACGAGTGGCTCATATGTGTGATGGCGGACCCGGAGGGTATCGAGTTCTGCCTGGTGGGCAGATCAGCGCGACCCTGAGTCGCTGTTATCCAGGTGATCCGTAGGCCCTGGGCTCAGCTCGATCGAAGCACACTCACTGGGCCCGGTGACTCCTTCGATGAGGCCGTTGAAGAGTTCGGGGCCGGGGTCAGCTGGTGAGGTTGCGGGCGAAGGCTTCTTGCTCGTCTGTCTCGACCGCACGTTCGCAGTACCCGGCGCGGACCCAGCTGACTGCTTCGCCTGGCGCTTGGCCGCAGAGGATGGCGAGACAGGCAAGCGCTGTACCGGTGCGACCGTGGCCGCCGTAACAGCCGATCTCGACGCGTTGGCCCGTCCGAGCCCGGTCAAGCAGCGACTCAAGCGCCGCGACAACCAGAACTGGATCGTCCGGGACGCCGAAGTCGGGCCAGTCCAGGTATTCGTGGGGCCACGGCGGCCGCCACCTCTCGTCGAGGTACAACCCGAAGTCAGGGGGTACATCGCGGGCATAGGGATCGACACTGCCGAAGGATACGGCGGTCAGCTCCGTGCTGTCTGGCAGCACGACACGACTGCGGTGTAGGTGCGATTCGAATCGGTGATGGTCATGGCGCGAGTCCATGCACGATGCAGGCTCGGCCGCGGGGTCCCAGAACGCCCCGCATTGGCTACACACAATGACGATCCGGGTCTCGACCATACCGAGACTCTACGACCGTGTATTCCCTGGTCGCCCGGAGCGAGCATCACCGGGCAGTGTGCATAGGTACCGTCGGCGTCCCAGAAGTGCCTCGTTACACGGGTGCTTCATCGGTGTAGTCGCGTTACTGGGTCGCTGCGAGATTTCGGCTCCCAGATGCACTGCAGGATGCTGCGCCATCGATCCGACAACAGCGGCACGCCAGGCGTTCGCCTCAGCGAGGTCGATCAATTGTTCATCCGGTGTCTCGGCGGTCCTTGCATCAGGCGACTGGAGACGTTCCCGACTGGAGATTCAGGAGAAGGGCGGGATCTATGTCCTTGTCGGCGACGGTCCGATTGAGGATTTGGACAGACGAGTTCGTAGGCACCTTCGACCATTAGATCGTCCCAGTCAACACATCCTCGGATGTTGCACGACCCGGCAGCGATTGGGGACAGGCCCCAGCAAGGTCGAGGTCGTGTTCAACTGGCACCATGACCGAGCCTCCAAATGACCTTCCGATCTACCGGCTTCTGACAGGGCCTGACGATGAGGGATTCTGTCGCCGGATCAGCGAAGCGCTGGCGATGGGTTACGAGCTGTACGAAAGCCCAGCCCTCACATTTGATGGCGGGAAAGTGGTTGCTGCCCAGGCCGTGGTCTGGCCCGGCTGAGCCTGCCACACCCATCCGGCATTGTTGGGGGACACTTCTGATTGCCCAGGTGGGCATCGCTAACCTGTCGACATGGAAGATGTGCCCGTCACGGCATACGCAACTGCGGGTGGGCTCAACATCGCCTATCAGGTGATCGGTAGCGGGCCAGTTGATCTCGTGTATGCCCCTGGCCTCGTGAATCACATTGAATCCACGTGGGACGACCCGGCACTCGCCCGCCACTGTCGGCGGCTGGCGTCGTTTAGCCGGTTGATGCTGTTCGACAAGCGAGGTTCAGGTCTGTCGGATCGAGTGCCTGCCTGGGATAAGCCAACCCTCGAACAGAGGATGGACGACATCAGCGCAGTTATGGACGCCGCCGGATCGGAGCGCGCCGCCATATTCGCGACGGCGGATGGCACGCCAGTAGCGATGCTGTTCGCAGCGACCTACCCTGATCGAGTCAGCGCTCTGGTCCTCTGTGCATCATCAGCCCGCATGCTTGAGGCATCCGACTATTCGATCGGACTGCCGGCCAAGTCGGCCGAAGAGGCCCTCCTGCCGATGAAGGAACGATGGGGCAACGCTTCAGCCCCAATGGCCTTGGAAATACTCGCACCCAGTCTGAGCGGTGAAGTCCGGTGGCGAAATGTTTTGGCTCGGATGCAACGGCTCGCGGCGACCCCGACGGCGGCCGACGCCTACTGGCGCATGAACATTCAAATCGATGTGCGCAGTGTTCTCTCTGCTATCACGGTACCGACACTGGTGTTGCATACAGCCGGAGATCTCCTCTACCCGATCGCTCAGGGAAGGTTTGTCGCTGAGGGAATTCAAGGGGCCCGGATGGTCGAACTGGCGGGGACGGACCATCTCTATTGGTCGGAGAACGGTGACCGAGTCGCGGATGAGATCGAAGAGTTTCTCAGCGGTGCCCGCTCGTCTCAATCGAACGACAGAGTCCTCGCTACGGTGCTCTTCACTGACATCGTCGATTCCACCGCAACCGCGGCCACGATAGGTGATCGTCGTTGGCACGACCTTCTCGACAGTCACGACCGCATGGTCTGCCGCCAACTCAGCCGCTTCCGTGGAAGGGAGATCAAGAGAACTGGAGATGGCTTCGTGGCGACATTCGACGGACCTGCGCGGGCCATAGAATGCGCATCCGCGATTCGCGACGGCGCTCACGGTCTCGACCTCGAGGTCAGGGCCGGTCTCCATACTGGAGAGATCGAGTTCGACGGCGATGACATTGGTGGTATCGCGGTCAATGTCTCGGCGCGAATCCAGGCCAAGGCGGAGCCCTCGGAGGTCCTTGTCTCGCGAACGGTCAAGGATCTGGTGGCTGGTTCGCTGTTTCATTTCGAAAATCGAGGTAGCCATACTTTGAAGGGCGTCCCGGATACCTGGGAGTTGTTCGCGGTTTCCGGCACTTAGCTGAGGGCCAGAGTCAGCGGACCATCGGCACCGACGGTCCTGACCTCCAGGGGGGTGCCCCAGTCTGCCGTTACCCGGCCAATAACCGACCCGCTCCCGGTTAGGGGGCACTCTCAGCGGCCTTCGGTCTTCTACTCAACGACCCAGTAAGGACGCACCCATCGATGACGTCCCGCCGAGTGGTGGAGAAGCTGTCCTCGGTCTGACGTGATGGTAGGCGCGGCCATTCGGGTACGTCACCCGGAGTGAGTCAGCCCCAGAAGACGCAGGTGGGATCAGTGCCGATCTCGTCGAGGATGGCGTCGATCGGTTGGTTGGTGTCGAGGTCGAAGTATTCGACCCACTTGCCGTTGCGGTCGCCGAAGTAGAGCGTCCAGGTGCCGTAGCCCTCGTAACGGATCTGGGCGACGGACAGTCTTCGTCCACCCCCGGGCGCGCCCTTCCAGATCGCTCGGCACTCAAGGATAGAGACGCTCCTGCCGCGGGTAGTGACCTCGAGGCGGACCTCGTCGTTGAACTTGGCCGGGACGCGATCACGGCAAAACCGCCGGACCTTCTCGACATCGAGCTCGGGGAGAACGGTGGCCACTCCACGAGGCTAACGATCTCAGCCGGCCAGAGGCCTGCTTTCGGGAAGCCTCGGCGATGGCCGCCTTCTCGTCCCTTCGGAGCTGGGCCATCGAGGTCTCCGAGAGATAGCGGCGCTCGGCCACCTGCCACTCGTCGTGGGTCTCGACCACCAGATCTGCTCGGAGCTCGACGAAGAGCTCTGAGGCGAGCCGCGGCACCCCCCACCTTCAACGATTCAAATCGATCTGGGGCCCCACCCAGGCGCCATTTGATGCCGAGTGGAGGTGGAAATCGTCTAACACACATTACCCTGCGGCTCGTGCTTTCCAGGACTTAGCGGAAAGTGGTCGTATGGGTTCGCTCTGGTCACAATGCAATCGACGCAACGTCATCGGGCACCCCGGCCACCGCCACGGTCTGATTTGGTGGCAGGAGCTAACTCAGCGCTCTACCACTGATTTCGACCCGTCCCAACGATGCTCGCAGGGCGATGCAATAGTTGTGGGATGCGTTTGAAGAGTGGGTTCGAACCAATGAGTGTTGCGGCGGAACTCCGACGGCAGTCAAACGAAGTCTCAACAATCAGTGCAAGCGTGGTGGACGAAACCAACATGATCAGCCGCTACATCGTCTGGTGACTGCGCTCACGGCCATTCCTCCTTCGGCAGCAAAGTCGATCAAGCTCTCCTCTTGCTCTTCCAGTCGGTTCAGCTCAGCCTTTGGTTGGCGGGCCAGTCGCTTGTCTGCCTTTTGACGGTGATTCAGGGCGTCCGGCATGGCTGTTCTCACCTGATTAGCCAAGTCGGTCGGTGCCAAACCAGATGCCTTGGCAGACCCGGGGTTCTTTAAAAGAGCTGGTGGACTCAACAGGGGGTGGGGTTGGCCCTTGGTCGCGGATTGCCGGAATTCATTGTGCGCATGCGGGAAGATTCAGGTGGCTTCCCTGCAAAGTGGTAACGGCTATCAATGCCCGACAGAAACCTGGATAGCGTCGCCACCGTCATCGCAAGGTGAGTGACGTCAACCCCTCGGTTTGAGGACCTCACGATCCCTGGTCTCACTGACCTACTTAGGGACGCGGCTACTTTGCGGCCGAGGCTGCGACGAAGAAGATCGAGTCATTGGAGAATTGATTTCTAAACTCCGCTCACTGGGCGAGCGCATCTGGAGAACAACCGGGTTCACGGATCAGTCTTGGCGAGTCCGGTGGTTCAGCGATTATTTGCCGCCTATGGCCGCCGAGTACCGGTTCGAGCCAATTGGATTTCGAGAACAATGGTTGATTCCGTGGAAAAGAGGCGGACTGCGAACGGCTGAGCAGGGATCTGACGAGTGGAGATTACCACTCAGAGTGATTCAGGGGCTACTGCGCGTCAATCGAGTTGACACCTACGATCGAAAACTTAAGGATGGAGTCAGGCGGTCGTTAGTTGGCTTTCGGGGCAGGCGCCTCCCACGACCATAGTTAGTAGCGGGCAAACTATCAGGTGGGAGTCGTTCTAATGATTACCTGGTCCAGTCCTTGGCGGACATCTGGCGCGCGGCGACACCGAGTGGTTCGATACCGAGGCAACCACCGCACTGCCCAGCGATCACCAAGGCATATTGGTGGAAGCTGGCGACACCAAGTGAGAACCGTTGCAATTGTAAGAACCGTTGCAATTGTAATGAGCGTCGCGCTACCTGCGGCGCTTTTGACTGTAGTGCCAGCCGGTGCAGTCGAAAGTCAGCCCTCGCAGATCGTTCGGATCGCTAACTCTCTGGTGCCGCCGGTGGCAAATCACGAAGCAGTCCAACTGCCATCGCAAGCCACTGCTCAGCATCGGCAACTCACGATAACGGTGACTCTGCGCCGAACAGATGAATCAGGGTTCGAAAGTTTTTTGGCGGACGTTGAGAATCCAAAGTCCCCGGATCATTCGCACTTCTTGACCCAGCGCGAGCTTGCGAATCGCTTTGGGCCGAGCGAATCTTCCTATGGCGGCGTCCTCAACTGGCTACTCTCCCAGGGACTCCACCTCGTTGAGGGCTCGGCTAACCGACTGACGATCACAGCAAGAGGTACGCAGGCGCAGGTCGAGCAGGCGCTGCATGTATCGATCTCGGACTACAGAGCTGGTGGAAGAGCATTTTATGCCAATTCTGATTCGCCAGCCGTACCGACGTCACTAAGCGCAGCGGTCCAAAACATCACTGGTCTTTCAGATTTGGCGGTTCCATCCGTGCCAAAGACTGCAGTGGTTCCTACACCGTCGAGTGCATCTGTGCCGCCTGCCGCGTCGCCTCAAACGGTTACGATTTTCAATAACACTTGCTGGAACAAGGACAATCTCACCAACTTCATCAAAGTAACTGGACTCGGCCTGCTCGGCGCAGCGATTGCGAAGGCGTTTGCTGCGACCATCAAGGCGCTCTTGCTGCTGGCCAAGGTCGGCGCGGCTTGGTGCCTCGAATGGGGTGCTGTCATGCTTGGCCAGTACGGCACTTGTGTTGCAGCTGCAATGCAGAGTGGAGCGCATGCCTGGGATACGCCGCAGTGCGGCCAGTTCAAAGGGTTCCCGGATTTCTGCCGCAACTTTGGGATTAAGTCGAAGTCGTCTCTCTGTCCCGACAAATCCGGCTCCCCGTCCGAATCGACGGAGCGCAGTTCGACGAAACTGAACACGTCGAGCCCGACTGCAGCAAAGATCGGGTTGTTGGAATATGACACATTCAGTCCAAGCGATGTATCCGATTGGCTCTCCCTCAGTAATTTGCAAGGAGAGATGGGCTCCCTGAGCGAGGTGCCCATCAACGGAGGCGTCACATCGCCCGGAGCAAACGAGCAAGAGGTCCTGACTGACGTTGATTCAGTCATGTACATCAATCCGCTGCCAGGGACGCAATATGTCGTCTATGATGCTCCGCCCGACACGAGTTTTCAGACGATGTTCAACGCCATGATTAACGATGGTGATACCACCATTTCTAACTCGTGGTCGCAGTGTGAAGACCAAACGAGCCTTTCGGATGCTCAGAGCATTGATTCGGTTCTTGCACAAGCCGAGGCGAGCGGTGTGACGGTTGTCAATGGCACGGGCGACTCGGGAAGCTCCTGTCTCGACGGCAGTCCCAACACAATTGGAGTTCCCGCGGACTCTCCTCACGCTATAGCGGTTGGTGGTTCGTCCGTCGATCCCGCGTCGACCACTGGCCAAGCCCTCGATTATCCCGGGGAGACGTGGTGGAACGGCAACGGAAGTACACCGCCAACCGGTGCAGGTGGCTTCGGGGTTAGTCGGTATTTCCCTAGGCCCACCTATCAAAATGGGCTAACCACATCGTCGATGCGCTCAGTTCCGGATGTGGTCGAACCGGCTGATCCAAATGACGGGATCATGATTTGTCAAGCCGACGCTGGCGGGTGCCCAGCCGGGAAAGCTGTAGGCGGCACCAGTCTTGCCGCTCCTGAGTTCGCGGCGTTAGCGAGCATAGGGGACAGCATGACTGTTAACTCGTTGTACACCTTTCAAGGGGTTCCAGGAGCGTTTCATTCTGCATCTAGCATGGGTTCGGACTTTAGCCATGTTGGGCTTGGGTCGATCAATATCAATTCGATGTTCCAGGACGCTGAAGGAACGGCCGTTGGCCCCGTGAGTGCCGGTACTTCATTGGCAGTAGCGGTCGGTGATCAACAGACTGGTTCAAGCACTCAGAGCGTGCCAGCCGATGGGACATCGGAAGGACTACTGCAGGTCGAACTGCTGGACTCAAACGGTCTGCCGGTCAGCGGTAAGACGGTTACGGTAACTCCCAGTAGTGGGAGCAATGCCGTCATTTCAGCTCCCAGCGGTCCTTCAGATGCTAGCGGATTCGTTTCGTTCACTGTGACTGACTCGACGATTGAGAACGTTACCTTCACGGTGCAGGATGCAACAGACGGGACAACGCTTTCGTTGCAACCCACCCTGACCTTCGTTGCGCCCGCGGCGACCGGAGCTGAGATCTACGGCGGCCCAGCGCAGGTGAACAACGACGGCACGAGCGAAGCGACGATCACCGTTTATCTGGAAAACAGTCTCGATCAGCCTGCATCAGGTAAGACCGTGACACTCAGCGACGGTTCTGGCGGAGCCGTGATCACGCCGGCAGGATCGACGAGTCCGGGCACGACCGCGGTCACGAACAGTGCCGGCAACGCTGTCTTCACCGCCACCGATACGAACCTTGAAACAGTCGACTTCACGGCCACCGACACAACCGACGGGAGCTTGCCTGTTCCTGGCAGCGTGTCGGTGAACTTCGCACCATCTACGGCAACGTGTCCGACCGCGCTTCCGACTGCAGCCAGCGGGTACTCCGTGTCGGCCTTCGCCACTGGCGTTACGTACAACACGGAAGGTGAAATCTTCCCCGGCAACTTCACCGAAAGCACCTGCAGCACGGGGTCAGCGCCGGCGTTCGATAGTTCGGGAAACGCATATCTCGCGGATACCAACGACGGGACCATTCACGTTTTGCCGCCATCCGGAGGAGCCCTAACGGCGGCGAATCAACTTCCAGATGCCTCGTTCCCACCCGACACGATCGGCCAACTCGTATTCGGACCGGACGGGTCGCTCTATGCAGGCCTCATCAATGCTTCCACGAATGTCTCCAATCCCGAGATCGTCCAGCTCGATCCCGCCACGGGTGCGACCCTCCGAGTTGTCGCGGATTCGGCCACTGGCCTCCCCGACTGCCCTTACATCATGGCCGTCGACCCGCTGAGCGGCGACCTGTTTACCGACGACGAGTGTTCCGGTTACAGCGGCAAGCAACCAGATCAGCCGCATAAGTGACCCCTCCGGGGCCAATCCCACCGTCTCTGATTACATCACCACGGGCGGCTGCAACCTTGGGTTAGCATTTGCGCCCGATGGCACCCTTTATTTGGCCAACTGCAATGGTGAGGTTGACTCAATTGGCGGAACCAATACTGCCTCCCCGACGGTTAGCGAGGTGGCTGCCATTTCGGGGACACCGTTCTCTGTGGCAGTCACAGGCGCCAACTCGTCGGGCGAGGCTACCTCGTTGGACGTATTTGGCTTCAATGGAGACGTTACCTCGGTTGACCTGACCCAGACACCTGCCGCGACCAGTACCATCGCGACTGGAACGACGTTCTTTTACATCACAGCAACTAGCGCGGACGGGTGCGCTTACGGGTCAGTTCCTGGCACAATCGTCAAGATCGGTCCCCCGTCATGCGCTTCGTCACCTATCACCAGTAGTGGGCCTCAGCTGAGTTTGTCTGGGCCTGGGGTAACAAACCCGGCCAGCGGCTCGTCGGTTGACATCACGGCAAAGTTGCTGAATGTGCCGAGTCCGGCGGGTACTCCGATTTTCTTCAATGTGAGCGGAGCCAATCCACAGATCAAACTCGTTCATGCCTCCGCCGATGGGACCGCGACACTGACCTACAGCGCCCTACATCCCGGAACCGATACCGTTACGGCCTTTAACGTCACGATCGGATCGAACGGGATTAGCTCAAATCCCGTTGCTTTCACCTGGGTGGGGGGTAAGGACACGGGCTTCGTCTCGCTGAATGGGAGCCAAGAGATAGGGCCAGTCGGCCAGCCTGCGACATTCAACGTGAACGTATCCGACGTTAGCCAGAATCCACCGGCACCCGTCGCTGGAGTGCAGGTTGTGGTGAATGTCGGCTCACAGAGCTGCACGGTGGCTTCGACAGGCGGCACTGGCTCAGGCAGCTGTCAAATAGCGCCTTCGACAGGGGGCCTGTTACCTGTTAGTGCTACTTACGCTGGATCCGAGGCCCTCACTGGTTTCACCGCAATGGGCTCCTTTTTTGCCGGTGGGCCATCGACTACTCCGCCCTCAATTGCGCCGACCTTCACTAGCGTGCCAAGCGATACCGTTCCGTCGGGTTCGGCCTTCACCTTTTTGGTGACCACCACGGGTTCTCCCACGCCTGCCATCACTTTGTCCCCCGAGTCCTCGCTGCCAACTGGTGTGACCCTCACTGACAATGGAGACGGTACGGCGGCTTTGACTGGCACTTCCGCGGTGGCGGCGGGTACCTACACATTTGCCATCCAGGCGGCCAATGGAGTCAGCCCCAACGCCACTCAGGCCTTCACCCTCCAGGTGACGAGCACCTCGGTCTCTACTACGACATCCCTGGCCTCATCGGTGAACCCATCTGTGCAACACCAAACAGTCGAATTCACCGCCAACGTAAAGACCAAGTCAGGTGGAGGTGTGCCTATAGGTAGCGTCACTTTCACCGTGGATGGCAAGGCAAAGCCAGCCGTCAATCTCTCCGCAGGCAAGGCTGTCTTCGAGACTTCGGCCCTGAGTGTCGGTGCTCACAAGATCTCGGCGTCCTATTCCGGAGCCGGGGGCTTCTCCGGAAGCCCGTCACCCGTGCTCACTCAACGAGTAAAGAGTTTTGGATCGCCCGCATCGATCATCGTTGAGAATGGGTCTGGTCAGTCGACCACAGTTAAGACACCATTTTCACAACCCCTGTCCGCTCTGGTCACCGACGCTTTTGGTAACCCAGTGTCCGGAGCCGTCGTCAATTTCAAAGCGCCCAGTTCTGGAGCATCGGGAGTGTTTGCAAATGGTAAACGATCCACCAATGTCAAGACTGGGTCCAACGGGATTTCAACGACATCGACCTTTACGGCTAACTCGAAATCCGGAGGCCCATATGCCGTAGCGGCAAGTACCGGCTCACTAGCTGTGAGTTTTAGTCTCACCAACACTTCTCCCTCTTCGAAACTCGGGCTTTCGATCATTCCTGACCGGGTCACAGTGGGTGGCCAGTCGACACCTGCCTTCCAGGCCACTGTCTCGAACCAGGGAATGGGCCGAACGACAGGCACACTGATGGTGACCGATTATCTCCAAACGGGCATGAACTTCACTGGCGGCTACGCCATCACGGGTTGGCAATGCACGTTTCAGTCTCAGAAGGCCATTTGCAGCTATACCAAATCAATTCCGCCGGGAGTAGTGCGGACCTCGTTCTCTATCTTGATGTCACCGCTTCCAATGGCACGGTGCTCAACAACATCGCGGTACTAACGCCTGGAGGGCAAACCGTGACGACTCAGGTTGAAGCCGGTGGTTTTTGAGATGTCGAGTCGACGTGGCTGATTTCTGGTCCGATGCACCAACGCCTTCGCAGTCGGCGCCGGCCTCACTGATATTTCCATCGTCCAGCGGTTCGTTGGCCACGGAAAATGTGAATACGACGGCCTGAGGGGATCCCGATAGCTGATCCAATCGCTATGCGAGCTGTTTCTGGTTTTTGGTGTTCCAGGCTTCGGCAAAGGCGACCGGCGTTTTCCGACCGAGTCCGCTGTGTCGTCGGTTGATGTTGTCGTCGATCCTCCAGTCTTCTGTCAGCACTCGAGCCTCGAGCAGGCTGTCGAACAGTTGGCCGTTCAGGTGCTCGTCCCGGAGCCGACCGTTGAAGCTCTCGATCCAGGCGTTCTGCCAGGGTGATCCGGGGTCGATGAACAAGGTCCTGGCTTCGTTGAACCGACACCAGTCGGCCACGGCGTGGGCCACGAACTCAGGACCGTTGTCGAACCGCAGGTAGACCGGGGCTGGGCGCTCGGTGGTGATCTTCTCCAGGCACGTCACCACGGCGTCGGCGTCGATGGAACGGTCGACCTCGATGGTCAGGCACTCCCGGGTGAACTCGTCGATGATGTTGAGCAGCTTGATGGTCCGCCCGTCGGCGGTCTGATCGAACTGGAAGTCGAGCGCCCACACGATGTTGGGCCTGATCGGGCACATGGCCCCGACCAGGAGTCCGGTGCCCCGGAGGGGTCGTTTGCGGACTCTTCGGATCTGAGTGGGGTGTAGGGCATCCCCGGCAAAAAGCAGGGGCCCTGCCAATCTGACGGTGTTCTAACGCCTTCAGACTGGAGAGCCCCTGTGGAGTCAGACCCTACGCGCATGTGCGAGCTGCTGGTGGGCTTGCCGGAAGTGAACGTCCTCAGCATCGACGATGTGGCCGGTGATCCCGCTCCGGGTCCACATCGAGGGACGGTCGAAGCGACCGGGATGTGCCGACTGCGGAGTGTTCGCCCAGGTGAAGGATCGACCGGTGGTCGAGCTGGTGGATCTGCCCTGCTTCGGGCGGGCCACCCGTCTGATCTGGCACAAGCACCGGTGGCGCTGTCCCGAGCCGATCGTGCTCCGGCCGACCTCGTGGATCGAGGAGGAGCTGCGCATCGGTGCAGCCCGCGATGGCCATGAGCGACCGGGCCGGACGGTGGGTCACCGAACAGGTCGGCCGCTACGCCCGAAGCGTCAACGAGATCGCCGTCGAGCTCGGGTGCGACTGGCACACGGTGAACGACACCGTCATCGCCTACGGCACCGCCCTGGTCGATGACCCCGACCGGTTCGGGACGGTGGAGGCCCTCGGCCTCGACGAGGTGCTCTTCGCCCGGATCGGCCGCTGGCACCGCCAGGAGTTCTCCACCCAGATCGTCGACGTCGGACGGGGCCAGCTGCTCGACGTCGTCCCTGGTCGATCGAGCGTGGAACCCATGGTGTGGCTGGCGAAACGGGGAAGGCCGTGGCGGGACCAGGTCCGGTTCGCCACCCTCGATCTGTCCGGCCCCTATCGCAAGGTGTTCACCGTCATGGTGCCCGACGCCGTCCAGGTGGCCGATCCGTTCCACGTGGTGAAGCTGGCCAACACCAAGCTCGACGAGTGCCGGCGCCGGGTGCAGAACGAGACGATGGGACACCGTGGCCACAAGGCCGATCCCCTCTATCGGTGCCGGCGTCTTCTCACCAAGGCCGAGGAGCGCCTCGACGAGCAAGGGACGGGACAAGCTGATGGGGCTCTTGAAGGCCGGCGACCCCAAGGGCGACGTGGCCACCGTGTGGAAGGCGAAGGAGGCCGTCCGCGAGCTCTACGCCCACCGTGATCCCGACCTCGCGCTCGCAGTGGGTGACCGAGCTCGGCCGTGACCTCCAGGACAAGGACTATCCGATCGAGGCCCGATCGCTCGGACGGACGCTCAAGCGTTGGAAGCACCAGATCGCCGCCTGGCACGCCGCTCAGGTGAGCAACGGACCCACCGAGGCGGTCAACAACTTGATCAAGCGGGTCAAGCGCGCCGCCTTCGGGTTCACCAGCTTCCGGAACTACCGGATCCGATCACTGCTCTACGCCGGAAAGCCCAACTGGGATCTACTCAGAACGATCAGGCCGGCTGTCATGCCCAGAACGATCAGACCCCACTGAATTCCGAAGAGCCACTTATGCGCCATGCAAAGTAGACGACCGCTAGCGCCGCGAGTGACGCTGCACACGCCGGGACCGCACTGATGGCTGGTACGACATCCGCTTCGATCACCGAGCGAACCTATATCCCTTTACGTTGGTGGCGGGAGCCCCTGTTTGTCGACGCCCGGACGTCAAGCGAGGGTCGCCTCATCGGCTCAACTCCAAAGGGCAGATTCCATCGCATCAGCAGTTATTGATCTCTGCTCATCGAGCAAGTGGCCGTAGACGTCGGCGGTGATCCGAATCGATGTATGTCCGACCGTCTTGGAAACTACGTCGATTGGCACACCCTGCGCCAACATGATCGACGTTGCTGAATGACGCAGTTCGTGTGGGTGCCACCGGCCGAGTCCGGCCTTCTCGGACAGCGCGTAGAACGCTTTGCGGTGGTTGTCGGGGTCGAGAAGAGTGCCGAGTGGTGTGCAGAAAACGAGGCCGTGGTCCTCCCATGCGTCTCCCGCTTCTACTCGTTCTTCTTCCTGCCGATCGCGATGAGCAACAAGCGCCTCGATGACCGGATTTGGCACTTCGACCGTTCTCCAACCTTTTTTGCCCACCTTCCCGGGACCAATCACATTCCCGCCCTTTTGCCGTACGAGTGCCTGTTTGATGGTCACTGTTCCGGCGGACAGATCTACATTTTTCCACGCCAGGCCAAATGCCTCACCTGGTCGCACGCCGGTCGACAACATGAGGACGTAGAGCGCTTCGAGCCGATCTCCTTCAGCCACACGAAGAAGTGTCCGAGCCTGTTTGATGCTGAGAGACCGACCGTCGCCTGCCGACTGCTGTCGTGGACCCTCGGTCATGGCCGCAACATTGCGGGGAACGCTGCCTCGACGGACCCCGAAATCGAGAGCCTGGACGAGCAGTCCTCTGATGTGTCTCACAGTCCGTGCAGAGAGTCCATCATCGAGCTTCTGATTAATGAGGAGCTGGATGTCATCCGGTTGGAGCTTCATGAGGCGTTTCCGACCGAGAGTCGGCTTGATGTGGGTTTTGAAGAGAGATGTGTAGTTTGCGACGGTCGCTGGAGCGACTCGGTGGGGGAGTACCTGGGCCAGCCAATGCTCGAACAGACCCGTAACTGTGAGCCGATCGTCCGGTGGCGGTAGTCCCTGATCGACGTGCTGTTGAAGTTCTCGTTTTTTCCTGGCAGCCTCGGCCCGAGTTTTTGCGCCCACGGTTTTTCGCATAGGCCGGCCCGTCGCGTCATAGCCAAGGAAGACGGCACCTACCCAGCGTCCGTCAGATGCCCGCTGGTACAAGCTCCCCTCTCCATTGGCTGCGCGTCCACTCACGTCCGCCCCGATTCAGCTCCGTTGCTACATTCGTTGCTACAGAGCCTACCTTCGGGACAAAGTCCGCTGCCACTAGTGGCCTCTGACCTGGGATTTCGAGTGGAGGCGAAGGGACTCGAACCCTCGAACCTCTTGACTGCCAGTCAAGCGCTCTACCAGCTGAGCTACGCCCCCGTAGCTGCTCAGAGGGGGTTTCCCCCTGAGCGATTCCTATCAAGTAGCAACCGCCGCGGCAACCGAACTTCGCTCGCCACAACGGAATGAGCATCGTAGCCGAGGTGGGCGACGACTCGGTTGCTGCCAACTCTTGCCCCCGGCTCGAACGGACCAGCCGAACGCACGTTTGCCGCCGCGATCTCGGGGTGCCTCTGCCGTTGGGGCGCCACCACGGTCACCAACGGGTCCCACGAGGTGCGTTTCCGGAGCCTTCAACGAGGTCCGCCAGTGCCTGGGCCGGCGATGTCGACGTCGAGGTCAGGCGGTAGCGTTGCCGTCGAGCGGTGCCTGCCGTGATGCCGTCAGCGAAAAGGGGACGAGGTGACTCTCGGCGAGGCGTGGGAAGCCCATGCTGACGACTGGATCCGATGGGCCCGGACCTCGGAGCACGACGGGTTCTGGAACGGCACGTGGCCCGAGCTCGAGGCGGTGCTGCCACCTCCCTCCGACGGATTGGTGGTGGAGGTGGGCTGCGGCGAGGGTCGGGTGGGCCGCAAGCTCCTCGGACAGGGGCGCCAGGTCATCGGGATCGAGTTGTCCGCCACCCTGTCGCGTGCCGCCCGCACCGGCGATCCCCCGCTGTCGGTGGTGCAGGCCGATGCAGCCCATCTTCCCATCGCCGACGCCGCGGCCACCTCGGTGGTGGCCTGTATGTCCCTGCTCGACGTCGATGAGCTGACCGGGACCGTTGCCGAGGCCGCCCGCATCCTGCGTCCGGGCGGGCGCCTCTGCGTGGCCATCGTCCACCCCTTCGCCAGCGCCCAGGACCCGGACTCGTTGCACACCCACCAGCCGACCTTCAGCCTTCCGTATCTCGAGGAGAGGCGGTATGAGGACCGGATGGAACGGGACGGTCTGGCCATGACCTTCGTGAGCGCCCACCGACCGCTGAGTGCGTATGTCACCGCCGGGGCCGCCGCCGGCCTGGTCATGACCACGTTGCGGGAGTTCGGGTCCAAGCCCATCCCGTGGCTGCTGACGGCGGCGTTCGAGAAGCCCGCCGGCTACGGGAGCGGGACGCTCACTCCTTCAGCATGATGAAGTACCCGCCCACGAAGAACAGGCCGAGCGCGATCGCGGTCCAGGCGTACAGCAGCAGGGACGGGATGCCATCGGCGATCACCGCCTCGACCAGGAGCAGCACCGCCGAGACCGCCACCGTCCATTTGCCGCGCGTGCGCAGCCGGTGGCGGGAGCTCCGGGTCAGCGCCGAGCCGTCCGGGGCCAGGCCGGACACGCCCTCGACCGTCTTCCCGTCGAGCAGGTCCTCCACGATGTGGTCGAGGTTGAGCACCCGGCCGACCGCGATGGCCAACTCGGGACGCTCCAGGGCCAGGGACCGGAGTCGTCGGACGTAGGCCCGGCTCCGGGTCAAGCCGCCGTGGACATCGCCCTCCGCCCCCGCCCGGAGCTCGTCGGCGGTGCGGGTCACCAGGTCGGGGTCGTCGTGCTCCAGGGCGTCGGCGGCCACGAACTCCGCTCTCACGCCGCCCGGAATCCTTGGTCGCGGCCCATGGCCCCTGTCTATGCGATGACGCGCCCGGTTTCCAGGCAGGGGACGGGCTCCCGGCGGCATGCATCGTCGGCGGCCCGGCGGGGTGGCTCGGAGTGGCGCACCCGCCCGAACACCGGAGCCCGACCGGCTCCCCGGTACGATCGTGGTCCATGGCCCGGCCCTACGACGTCATCGAAGTCGAGAAGAAGTGGCAGCGGCGCTGGGCCGACGAGGGCACCTACGAGGTGGACGCCGACGACCCCCGGCCCCCCTGGTACGTGCTGACCATGTACCCCTACCCATCGGGACCGGCCCACATGGGCCACGTCCGCAACTACACCTTCGGCGACCTGCTGGTCCGGCACCGCACCATGCTCGGCTACGCGGTGCTGTCCCCGTTCGGGTTCGACTCCTTCGGCCTGCCGGCCGAGAACGCCGCCATCAAGACCGGCACCCACCCCCGGATCTTCACCGAGGCCCGCATCGCCGAGCTGAAGGAGTCGATCATCTCGCTCGGCGCCGTCTACGACTGGCGCCGGGAGATCCGCAGCCACGATCCCGAGTACATGCGGTGGAACCAGGTCATCTTCCTGAAGCTGCTGGAGGCCGGGCTGGCCTACCGGGCCAACGCCCCGGTCAACTGGTGCCCGGGCTGCCAGACCGTGCTGGCCAACGAGCAGGTCCTGGCCGACGGCACCTGCGAGCGCTCCGGCGACCTGGTGGTCAAGCGCGACCTCGAGCAGTGGTTCTTCCGGATCACCGAGTACGCCGACGAGCTGCTGGCCGACCTGGACGGACCTGGACTGGCCCGAGCGGGTCAAGACCATGCAGCGCAACTGGATCGGCCGGTCCGAGGGGGCCGAGTTCGACCTGGTGGTCGAGGGCCGCGACGGCTCCGACGGCCGGCCGCCGCCTGGCCCTGCGGGTGTTCACCACCCGGCCCGACACCTCGTTCGGCATGACCTACGCCGTGGTGGCCCCCGAGCACCCGCTGGTCGACGCGCTGACCACGCCCGAGCACCGGGCCGAGGTGGACGAGCTGCGGGACCGGGCCGCGGCCGAGCACCGACCTCGAGCGCATGTCGGAGAGCGGGGCCCGAGCCTGGCCAAGCGGGGGGCCTTCACCGGCTCGTCGGTGATCAACCCCTTCACCGGCCAGCCGGTCCCGGTCTACGTGGCCGACTACGTGCTCATGGGCTACGGCACCGGCGCCATCATGGCCGTGCCCGCCGAGGACCACCGGGACTGGGACTTCGCCCAGGCCTACGGCCTGCCCGTCGTGCGCACGGTGCAGCCCCCCGAGGGCTGGGAGGAGCACGGCGGCCCGACGGCGGGCCCGGGTCGGGCCTACACCGGGGACGGGGAGAAGATCAACAGCGAGTGGCTCGACGGACTGGACATCCCGACGGCCAAGGCGCGGGCCATCGAGTGGCTCGAGGCCGAGGGCATCGGCGAGCGCACGGTCAACTACCGCCTGCGCGACTGGCTGGTGTCCCGCCAGCGCTTCTGGGGCTGCCCCATCCCGATCGTCTACTGCCCCGACCACGGCATCGTCCCGGTGCCCGCGGACCAGCTGCCGGTGCTGGCCCCCGACGACGTCGAGTTCCTGCCCACCGGCGAGTCGCCGCTGGCCACCAATCCCGAGTTCCTCAACACCACCTGCCCGATCTGCGGCGGGCCGGCCACCCGCGAGACCGACACCATGGACACCTTCGTCGACTCGTCGTGGTACTTCCTGCGCTTCACCGACCCGTGGACGCCGGACCTGCCCTTCGACCCGGACATCGCCCGCCACTGGATGCCGGTCGACCAGTACATCGGCGGCATCGAGCACGCCATCCTCCACCTGCTCTACGCCCGCTTCTACACCAAGGCCCTGGCCGACGTGGGCCTGGCCCCCGAGGCGACTGCGGGAGCCGTTCGCCCGCTACTACGCCCAGGGGATGATCCGGATGGACGGGACCAAGATGTCCAAGTCCAAGGGCAACCTGGTCGCCCCGCGAGGCTACCTGACCACCGTCGGGGCCGACGCCCTCCGGCTGTTCCACCTCTTCGTCGGGCCCCCGGCCGACGACGTGGACTGGACCGACCAGACCGACAGCGTCATCGAGGGGTGCGGCCGCTTCCTCGACCGGGTCTGGCGGCTGGCCGTGCCGCCCGAGGGCGAGGTGCCGCTGGTCCAGGACGGCGCCGCTCCCGGCCGCGGACCTCGCCGATCCGCCGGGCCACCCACCGGCTGATCGACCGGGTCACCCACGACTTCGAGCGCTGGTCGTACAACACGGCGGTGGCCGCCTGCATGGAGTTCGTCAACCTCCTCCAGCCCTACGTCCGCGCCGGCGGGCACGCCGACGTGGTCGACGAGGCCGTCGACACCCTGCTGCTGCTGCTGGCCCCGATGACCCCGCACATCACCGCCGAGGCGTGGGAGCGCCGGCACGGCGACCACATCCACCTCCGACCGTGGCCGGTCGCCGACCCGGCGTTGGCCGCCGCCGAGTCGGTGACCATGGTCGTCCAGGTCAACGGCAAGGTGCGGGACCGCATCGAGGTGGCCCCGGACATCTCCGAGGAGGAGGCCGAGGAGCTGGCCCTGGCCTCACGGCCGGTGGTCGAGGCTCTGGCCGGCGCGGCCGCCCCGCCGGGTCATCGTCCGGCCGCCCAAGCTGGTCAACGTCGTCGTCTGAGCTGGGCGACCGGTCGGATGGCTACTTGAAGCCGGCCAGCACCTCGGCCCAGCGCTCGGGCTCCATGCGGTACGGGGCGTAGAAGTTGAACCGGTCGACCACGCCGCCGAACCGGTCGAGGACCAGGCCGGCGATGTCGTCGAGCTCGCCGACCACGGCGAAGGTGTCGAGCATCTCGTCGTCGATGAGGTCGGCCATCTCCTCCCACGCGCCCCGCTTGGACAGGGTGTTGAGCTCGGTCTGGAGGTCGCCCCAGCCGTGCAGCTCGAGCACCGGTCGGTAGGCCGGCGTCGACCCGTAGAAGGCGAGCTGGGTCTTGACCGCCTTGGCCGCGGCCGCGAACCCGGCCTCGTCGGCGCCGGTGACCACCATGCCCGGGTAGGAGATCTGCGACGTCGGACCGGACCCGCCCGCTGGCCGCCAGGCCGCGCTCGAGGGCGGGCACGGTGACCTCGCGCAGGTAGCGCTCGGTGGTGAACCCGTGGGCCAGCATGCCGTCGGCCACCTCGCCGGCCACCTCGGTCATCAGCTCGCCCACGGCGGCCAGGAAGATCCGCGGGTTGCCGAAGGGATTGGGCCCGGGGTCGAACATCGGGGTCATCAGGGTGTGGCGGTAGAACTCACCCCGGAAGGCCAGCTCGGCTCCCGTCGGCCCAGCTGGCCCAGATGGCCCGGATGGCCAGGATCAGCTCGCGCATCCGCGGCGCCGGGTGCGACCACGGCATGGAGAACCGCTTCTCGATGTGGGGCTTGATCTGGGAGCCGAGCCCGAGCATGAACCGGCCCTCCGACAGCGTCTGGAGATCGTTGGCCATCATGGCCAGGTTCATCGGGTTGCGGGCGAAGGCCACGGCGATGCCGGTGCCGAGCTTGATCCGCTCGGTGTGCTCGGCGGCCAGCACCAGCGGGAGGAACGGGTCGTGCTGGGTCTCGGCCGACCAGATGCCGTCGTAGCCGACCCGCTCGGCCAGCCGGGCCGACTCGATGACCCCGCTCGGATCGAACCCGATGCCTCCGTCGACGTCCATGGCCCACGGTATCCCGTCGGTTGCCGGCGTCGAACCCGACCCCGACCGTTGCGATGCCCGGTCGCCTCGGCCCACAATTCACGGAGTGACCGATGACGCCGCCGACGGTCGCCCGTGGCCGATCGACCCCTGCCGACACCGGCCGACTGGGAGGCCTGCCGGTCCCACGAATTGCGGCGGGCTGACGACCCCGAGCCCACACTGGCCTGTTCGCCGGACCGCCAACGACCGGCGGACGCCAGTCCGCCCGCACGGGGGAGCCGGTCGGAGTCAGCGACGAGGACCGCAACCGCTACGGGCTGCTGCTCGACCAGGCCGCCGAGCGGGGCCTGCTCAGCCCGCACGAGTACGAGGTCAGGCTGGGCGAGCTGGCCGCGGCCACCACCATCGACGAGATGCGGGAGATCGTCACCGAGCTCCCGGTCTTCAGCGCCCCGACGGCGGCGCGCCCGTCGCCGGAGCGCTCCGGTCGCCGGCCGCCGGTCGCTGGTCCGGGTCGACCCTGGCCCCGGGCGGCCGGCGCTCGCAGCCCGTGGCTGGTGCTGTGGTCTGGTCGTCGTGGTGGTGGTGGCGCTGGTCTTCCTGGCCCTCTACGCCGAGCACCTGGCCCGCAGCCACGACGCCGGGCTGACCGGCACCGGCGGTCGTGCCGCGACCGTCAGTGCCCTTCGCCTCTGAGGAACTGCTCGAGCTCGGCGGCGATCTCGTCGCCGCTCGGCACGTCCACGTCGAGCCCGAGCGGGGCCACCTCTTCGGAGTCGAGGGCCGCCTCCAGCCGCCGGACCATCTCGAGGTGCTCCGGGATTGGCCCCGATCAGCTCGTCCACCTGACGGCGCGACGCCTCGCCCGCGGCTGCGCAGCGACGAGCTGTCGAGCACGGACCCGGTCACGGCGCAGAGCCCCTCGATGAGGGCGGCGCTGGCTTCGGGGTAGGGCATGGCCGACACGTAGTGGGGGACCCGGGCCCACAGGCCGATGACCGGGATCCCCGCCGTTCCCAGCGAGACCTCGAGGGCGGCCTGCACCCCGGCGGGGACCTCGAGGGTCCCGTGCACGGTGCCCACCCGCCCGGCCAGCTCCACCGACTGGGGTGGGACGGTCGAGGCCAGCCGGACCGGTCGGGTGTGGGGGGTCGGCGCCGGGAACGCCCCCAGGCCGACCACGGTGCGCACCTTGCAGCTCCCTGGCCAGGCCGACCACGGCGTCGATGAAGGTCGGCCACCGGAAGTCGGGCTCGGGGCCGGTCAGGTAGAGGATGTCGGCGCCGACCCGGTCCTTGCCGGCCACGATCCGGATGGCCGGCCAGGTGAGCTCGGTGGTCACGCCGTCCTCCAGCCGGGCGATGGGCCGGCGGGCCCGCTGGTCGATGAGCAGCTCGGTGTCGAAGGAGGCCACCGTCGGTGGTGGGCGAGGGGTCGAGCAGCTCGGCGATGGCCGCGGACGCCCCCAGCCCGGCGTCGACCCAGCCCTCGAGGCCGACCACCATCACCGGGCGGGCGAGACGGTCGTCGACCGGCTCGCCCCACTCCGGATCGATCTCGTAGAGCGACGACGGGTCGTGGTCGGTCACAGCGACTCCACCTCGGCCAGCGCCCGTTCGCCCAGCCGACCCACGTGGGCCGCGAACTGGTCGGCACCGGACCGGTCGCCGGCGGCGGCCCCGCCGGCGTAGCGGACATGGACCCCCTGGAGGATGCAGGCCAGCTTCCAGAAGCCGAAGGCCCGGTAGTAGGAGATCTCCGAGACGTCCCGCCCGGGCAGCCGGCGTACCGGTCCAGCAGGTCGGCCCGCCGGGCGAACCCGGGCAGCGCGGTGGGGGCCACCCCGACGCAGCGCCGGGTCGCCGTCCTCGGGCTCGGCCCAGTAGACCATCAGCAGGCCGAGATCGGCCAGCGGGTCGCCCAGGGTGCAGATCTCCCAGTCCAGGATGGCCGGCACCGTCGCCGTCGTCGTCGAGCACGGTGTTGTCCAGGCGGTAGTCGCCGTGGACGATGACCACGCCCTGCTGCTCGGGGATCCGGGCGGCCAGGAGCTCGTGGACCCGGTCGACGACGGCCGGCCCGGGCTGGCCGTCCACGGTCGACTGGGTGAACTGGCCGTGCCACCGCTTGAGCTGGCGGGCGATGTAGCCGTCGCGCCGGGCGAAGTCCCCGAGGCCCACCGCGTCGACGTCGACGGCGTGGAGCTGGGCCAGGGTGTCGATGAGCGACTCGCCGGCCCGGGCCCGGGCCGCCTCGGGTCAGCCGGCCGGCGGCGCGCTCGTCGCGGACGATGTGACCCTCGACGAAGGACATCACGTAGAAGGGCGCCCCGTTGACCGACTCGTCGGTGCACAGGCCGAGGGTCTCGGGGCACCGGCACCCCGGTGTCGCCCGAGGGCGCTGATCACCGTGTACTCGCGCTTCATGTCGTGGGCGGTGGGGAGGACGTGGCTGACCGGCGGCCGCCGCAGGGCGAAGGAGCGGCCGGCCGGCGTCGGTGACCCGGTAGGTCAGGTTGGAGCGCCCGCCGGCGATCAGCTCGAAGGTGAACGGCGGCTCGGCCCCGGCCACGTCGGCGGCCATCCACGTCGGTGACCGCCGTCGCGGTCGATCCCCTCGACGTCGACCTCGGTGTCCGGTGACCCTGCCTCCATGCCATACGACGCTACCCGCCCTGCGGTCCCGCCCCGGAGCGACGCCCTGGTCACGGCCGATGCCCGGACCGCTCCCGGTATCGTCATGGCCATGGTCGACGTCACCGATGCCACATTCGAGGAGGAGGTTCTCCGCCGCTCCTCGGAGGTCCCCGTGGTGGTCGACCTGTGGGCCCCGTGGTGCGGTCCGTGCCGGACCCTCGGGCCGATCATCGAGCAGGTGGTCGACGCCACCGAGGGCGCGGTGGCCCTGGTCAAGGTCAACGTGGACGAGAATCCGGCCATCTCGGCCAGCTTCCAGGTGCAGTCGATCCCGGCCGTCTTCGCCCTCAAGGACGGCAAGGTGGTCGACGCCTTCATCGGGGCCCAGCCCGAGGCGGCGGTGGCCGAGTTCGTGGCCCGGCTGACCCCGGCGCCGTCCGAGGCCGACCTCCTGGTGGACGAAGGGGTGCGGGACGGAACGGAGGAGCCGCTGCGCCGGGCCCTCGAGCTCCAGCCCGACCACGCCGGGGCCATCGCCGCCCTGGCCGCCATGCTGATCGCCCGGGGCGAGTCCGACGAGGCCATCGCCCTGCTCGGCCGGATCCCCGAGACGCCGGAGACCCGCCGGCTGCTGGCCGAGGCCCGGCTGGCCGTCCCAGCAGGTCGACGTCGACGGGGTCGAGGTCGGCGACCTGCTCGACGGGCTGCTCGACCGGGTCCGCGACGACCCGACCGCCCGCCAGGAGTTCCTCGACCTGTTGGAGACGCTCGGACCCGACGACCCCCGCACCACCGACTACCGCAAGGCGCTGGCCGCCCGCCTGTTCTGACCGCCGGCCGGCGTCGGGCACCCGTCGCCGGTCGGCGGCGCGGTGCCGACCGGTCCGGGCGGGGATAGCGTCACCGTGCGTGCACGCCACCAGCCTGACCCTCGGCGACCGACCTTCGACATCAGCCACCGGGCCCTGGTCATGGGCATCCTCAACCGGACCCCCGACTCCTTCTACGACAAGGGGGCCACCTTCGCCCTCGACGATCTGGTCCGCCGGGCCGAGACGGCTGGTGGACGACGGGGCCGACCTGCTCGACGTGGGCGGGGTGAAGGCCGGCCCCGGCCCGGAGGTGGGGGAGGCCGAGGAGCTCGACCGGGTCATCCCGGCCATCGAGGCGCTGCGGGCCCGCTTCGACATCCCGCTGTCGGTCGACACCTGGCGGGCGTCGGTGGCCAAGGAGGCCTACGCCGCCGGTGCCGTGGTCGGCAACGACATCAGCGGGTTCGCCGATCCCGAGTACCTGCCGGTGGCGGCGGCGGCCGGGGCCACGGTGGTGGCCACCCACATCCGGCTCGGCCCCCGCATCCCCGACCCCGAGCCGGTCTACGACGACGTGGTCGAGGCGGTGCGCACCTTCCTGCTCGAACGGGCGGCGCGGGCCCGGGCCGCCGGCCTGCCCGCCGACCGGATCATGGTCGACGCCGGGCTCGACCTGGGCAAGACGGCCGAGCAGTCGCTGACCCTGCTGCGGGCCTCGGACCGGCTGGCCGGCGCTCGGCTACCCGCTGCTGCTGTCGGCCTCCAACAAGACGTTCCTCGGGGTGGTGCTCGACCTCGAGATCGGCGAGCGGCGCGCGGCCTCGCTGGCGGCCACCGCCCTCGGGGCGGCCCTCGGGTGCCGGATCATGCGGGTCCACGACGTGGCCGCCCACCGCCAGGTCTGCGCGGTCATGGCCGCCATCGAGCGCGGCCCGGCGCCGTGCCGGCGGTGCGGCCGTGACCGGGAGCCGACCGGTGAGCGCGGCCCGGCGTCGGCCGCCGCCGGCGGTGGCGTGCGGTCGGCGCCGGCCCGGCCCGTCTACCTGGTCAAGGGGGACGACCCCTCCCTGGTGGCCCAGGCCGCCCACGCCCTGCTGCGAGCAGCTGGTGGGCGGCGGGGACCCGTCGCTGATGGTCGAGGAGTTCGGCGGCCCCGGGGTCGACCAGTTCGACGTGGGGGCGGTCATCGACGCCTGCACCACCCCTCCCTTCCTGGTCGAGCGGCGGGTGGTGGTGGTGCGCGACGCCGGGCAGCTCACCGCCGCCGACGCCAAGCGGCTGGCCGCCTACCTGCGAGGACCCGCTGGCCACCACGGCGCTGGTGCTGGTGGGGGCGGGCGGCACCGTCCCCCAGGCCCTGACCAAGGCGGTCGGCGCGGCCGGCGAGGTGGTGGACACCTCGGTGGGGACGGGGCAAGGCCCGGTCGCAGTGGCTGACCGAGCACCTGTCGGGCGGACCGGTCCGGCTCGACGGCGCCGGCCGCCGCCCTGCTGTCCGAGCACCTGGGCGGCGACATGGGCCGGCTCGAGGGCCTGCTCGACACCCTGGCCTCCGCCTACGGCGCCGGGGCCACGGTGTCGCCCGACCGACCTCGAGCCGTTCCTGGGGGAGGCCGGGTCGCTGGCCCCCTGGGACCTCACCGACGCCATCGACGCCGGCGACACGGCCAAGGCCCTGGACGTGCTCCACCGGATGCTGGCGGCCGGCGACTCCCATCCGCTGGTGGTGCATGGTCGATGCTCCACCGCCACTTCCGCCAGATGCTCCGGCTGGACGGGTCCGGGGTGACCTCGCCGGAGGAGGCGGCCCAGGTGCTCGGGCTGCGCAGCGCCTATCCCGGCCAAGAAGGCGCTGGCCCAGTCGCGACGGCTGGGATCGGCCCGGACGGCCCGGGCCATCCAGCTGCTGGCCCGAGGCCGATCTGGACCTGCGGGGCGCCACCGGGCTGCCCGGGGAGACGGTGCTCGAGGTGCTGGTGGCCCGGCTGAGCCGGCTGGTCAGCCAGGGCTGACCGCCGGGCGCCGGCCGGCTCAGGAGCTGACCGAGTCCCTCGACTGCTCACCGGCGTCGGCCACGTTCTCGGTCCAGTGGAAGCCGTCCCAGTAGCGGAACTGGTGGCGGCCGGTGGGGTCGGCCTTCCACCCGGCGGGCACGGTGGGCTCGGCGTCGATCGGACTCGGCGAGGCTGGTCCGCTGCTTGGGGCGGTAGGTCCGGGCCAGGCCGAGCGGGCGACCGGAGGGAGCGGGTGGCCGACCCTCCGCTGCTGAAGAAGGTGCTGGCTGATCTCGACGGGCCGGCCCGGTCGCCGGCTCGGTCCCGGTCGAGGGCTGCCAGCGGGGTCGGTCGTCGTGGGCGGCCACCTCGCCGAAGCTGCCGAACCCGACCGGTGGGCGATGGCCGCCGACCGGTCGGCTCGCTCCTCGCGTTGCTTCTGGTCGGCGTCCTCGCCGAAGCGCTCGAAGGGCAGGCTGGCGGCCCGCCCGGCCGGCGGCGATCGGCGGCCACCTTGGGCCGGGCCCGGAAGACGTACATGCCCAGCCCGACCAGCGGGCAGGAGGACGACCAGGATGAGGTAGGCGACCTTGCTCTCCTCGGCCCGTTTCCACGCCCATCCCGGTTGGCGGATCAGGTCGACGGCCCCGACGATCATCGAGACCCCGATGACCAGCCCGACCAATTCGAGCGAGAAGATACTTGGACCTGCAATCTGTCCGGTCATGGCCACAGCCTCCTGTTGTCGCCGCTTCCTCTGCATCACTGGCACTGCCGGGTGACGGCACGCCGGTCTCCGGCCTCGGTGGTGCTCGGCGTGTGCTCTGCGTCCGGTGGACGCTCGAGGTTCAATGGCTGAGTGCGCAATGGAATGATCGGCTGTGCTGTGGCACTTCTATGAATCACTCTTAGTGTTCACCAAATACGTAGAGTAGTCAAGAGCTGAGTTACCGAAAATCTCGCGACGACGGGCACCGGGCCGAGGTCGAGGGGCTCGAACCGCTCGGCCACCAGGGTCATCGACCCCTCGGACCGCTCGACCCGCCCCCGCACCAGGAGGGCCGGGGACGACCGGGCCACCGGCCTCCACCGGATCCAGGCGCCGCGGGAGCAGACGATGTTGACCATGCCGGTCTCGTCCTCGAGGTTCAAGAACACGGCACCGTGGGCGCTCTCGGGTTGCTGGCGGTGGGTCACCACCCCGCCGACGGTGATCCGGTCCCCGCTCGGCCTCGACCGCAGCGCGCGCGGCCGGGAGCACGCCCCGCCGGTCCAGCCGGCCCCGGGCCAGCTCCATGGCGGTGGTGTCCGGGGCCATCCCGAGGGACCACAGGTCGTCGGCCACCTCCTCCCACCGGGTGGGGCGGGGGAGCGGCGGCGGGTCCGATCCGGTGACCACCCCGGGAGCCGGTCCGGCGGTGGCCTGGGAGGCCGCCCCCGCCCCCCACACCAGGGACCGCCGGTTGGGGTCCCGACCGGCCGCCGGCCCGGCTCCCGGGCCCGGGGCCGCAGGCCGTCGAGGGCGCCGGCCGTGGCCAGGGCCTCCAGCTGGGCCCGGGTGACCCCGGCCCGGCGCACCAGGTCCTCCATGCTCGACCACGGCCGCCCCTCCGGCGATCCGCGCCGCCGTCTCCTCCCCGATGCCCCGCACCGAGGTCGAGCCCGAGCCGGACGGCGGGGGCGCCCGGTCCGGTGGCCACCCCGCGGCCCGGCCCGACCTCCTCGAGGCCGGCCTCGGCCCGCACCGGCGTTCACGTCGGGACGCCGGACGACCACCCCGTGGCGCTTGGCGTCGGCCACCAGGCTCTGGGGGGACCAGAACCCCATGGGCTGGGCGTTCAGCAGCCCGGCGGTGAACGCCGCCGGGTAGTGCACCTTGCACCAGGCGGTGGAGTACACCAGGTGGGCGAAGGCCACCGAGTGGCTCTCGGGGAACCCGAAGTTGGCGAAGGCGGCCAGGGCCGTGTACACCTGCTCGGCCACCTCGGTCGACACCTGCCGGGCGGCCATGCCGGCGAACAGCCGGTCGCGGAGGCGGGCCATCCGCTCGCCCGACCGCTTGGCACTCATGGCCTGGCGCAGCTCGTCGGCCTCGGTCGGGGTGAACCCGGCCACGTCGATGGCGATCTGCATCAGCTGCTCCTGGAAGAGGGGCACCCCGAGGGTGCGCTCCAGGGCCGGCTGCAGCAGCGGGTGCAGGTAGGTGACCGGCTCGGTCCCGTTGCGCCGCCGGATGTAGGGGTGGACGGCATGGCCCTGGATGGGCCCGGGGCGGATGAGGGCCACCTCGATGGCCAGGTCGTAGAAGCACCGGGGCTGCACGCGGGGGAGGGTGTTCATCTGGGCCCGCGACTCCACCTGGAACACCCCGACGGTGTCGGCCCGGCACAACAGGTCGTAGACCTCGGGCTCCTGGTCGAGCCGGGCCAGGTCGATCTCGACGTGGTGGAACTCGCGCACCAGGTCGACCATGTTGTGCAGCGCGGTCAGCATGCCCAGGCCGAGCAGGTCGAACTTGACCAGCCCGGCCGCGGCGCAGTCGTCCTTGTCCCACTGCAGCACGCTGCGCCCGGGCATCCGGCCCCACTCCACCGGGCAGACCTCGACCACCGGCCGGTCGCAGATGACCATGCCCCCCGAGTGGATGCCGAGGTGACGGGGGAAGTCGAGCAGGTCGGCGGCCAGGTCCCGCACCAGCGGCGGGAGGTCGTCGCGCTCGCCGAGCGGCTCCCCCCGGTCGACCGACTTCGACCAGGCGTCGACCTCCTCGGCGGTGTGCCCGAGGGCCTTGCCCATGTCGCGGAGGGCCGAGCGGGACCGGTAGGTGATCACGTTGGCCACCTGGGCGGCGTGCAGCCGGCCGTAGCGCTCGTAGACGTACTGGATGACCTCCTCGCGCCGGCCCGACTCGATGTCGACGTCGATGTCCGGCGGCCCGTCGCGGGCCGGGGAGAGGAAGCGCTCGAACAGCAGCCCGAGGGTCGACCGCGTCGACGTTGGTGATGCCGAGGGCGTAACAGACCGCCGAGGTGGCCGCCGACCCCCGGCCCTGGCAGAAGATGTCCTGGTCGCCGGCAGAACGCGACGATGTCCCAGACGGTGAGGAAGTAGCCGGGGAACCCGAGCTCCCCGATGATGGCCAGCTCGTGGTCGAGCTGGGCCCACGCCCCCGGCACCCGCTCGGCCCCCCGGGGCCCGTACCGGTCGGTGGCCCCCCGGCGGACCAGCTCGACCAGCCAGGTCTGCTCGGTGTGCCCGTCGGGCACCGGGAAGTCGGGGAGCCGCGGGGCCACCAGGCGGAGGTCGAAGGCGCAGCCGGCGGCGATCTCCGCCGCCCGCTCGACCACCCCGGGCCACCGGGCGAACCGCCGGCGCTGCTCGGCCTCCCCGCGCAGGCAGGCGGTGGCCGACGACGGGAGCCACCCTTCGAGGTCGGCCGAGGGTCCGCCGGGCCCGCACCGCGGCCAGCGCGGTGGCCAGGGGGAACCGGGCCGGGGTGGCGTAGTGCACGTTGTTGGTGGCCACCGGGGCCACCCCCCGCTCGGTGGCCAGCAGGGCCAGGGCGTCGTTGCGGGTGGCGTCGATCGGGTTGCCGTGGTCCCACAGCTCGACGGCCAGATGGTCGCGGCCGAACCGTCCGATCAGGTGGTCGAGCGTCTGGGCCGCGGCCGCCGGACCGTCGGTGGTGAGGGCGGTGGCCAGCGCTCCCTTGCGGCACCCGGTGAGGATCTGCCAGTGCCCGCCGTGGCGGTCGGCCAGCTCGTCGAGGGTGATGATCGGCTTCCCCTTCTCCCCGCCGGCCAGATGGGCCTCGGCGATGACCCGGCTGAGACGGGCGTACCCCTCGGGGTCCCGGGCCAGCACGACCAGATGGGTGCCGTCGGGATCGGGCACCCCGGTGCGGACGTCGGGGCGACGCCCACCCCGGCGATGGTGAGCTCGGCCCCGAAGACGGTGGGCAGGCCGAGGGCCCGGGCCGCCTCGGCGAAGCGGACCACGCCGTAGAGGCCGTTGTGGTCGGTCAGGGCCAGCGCGGCCAGGCCGAGCCGGGCGGCCTCGGCCGCCAGCTCCTCGGGGTGGCTGGCTCCGTCGAGGAAGGAGAAGTTGGAGTGGGCGTGCAGTTCGGCGTAGGGCATCGCTCGGAGCCGGCGCCGGTCACCCGTAGGTGGCTTCGACCCACCACCGGCCCCGTTCGACCAGCAGCAGATGGGCGCTCGGCGCCGGTGACCGCCTGCATGCGCGCGCTCCGCCGGCGGGACCTCGACCACCACCGCTCGTCGGACGGCCACGGACCGGCCCAGGCGGTCACCGCCGACCACGGGCTCTGCTCCACCGACAGACGGTCGGGGGTGGCGGTGAGCAGGCCCCGTCCCGACACCGACACCGGATCGCCCGTCGGCGTCGGCCAGTTCGGCCGGGAGGGGGGCGGGGTGCACGACCGCCGGGGCCGGTGGGGGGATCTGGCCCGGCCACGGCGCACCGAGGGCGGTGTCCTCGGGCGCCTCCCGGGCGTTCCAGGTGACGAAGCGGGCCCGCTGGGCCGGCCCCCGGCCCCCTTGGAGGCGGGCGGTCACCACGCCGTCGGGACCGAGGAGGTCCTGCACGGCGGCCAGGGCCCGGGCGGCCCGGGCATCGGTGTCGCTCACCCCGCCCCAGAACCCGGGCTCGCCCGGCCGGGCCGTCCCGCCCGGCCCCGGCGCTGGGCCTCGGCCCGCCGGCCGGCGGCCGGGTGGCGCAGGTCGTCCAGCTCGCCGCTCCGCCCTCCGGCCACCTGGTGGCAGACGACCCCGTCGGCCCCGAACCGGCCGAGCACATGGGACTCGGGGAGGGCGGCGAACTCGCCCAGGGTGCGGATGCCCAACCGGTCCAGCAGCTCGGCCAGCTCGGGCTGGCCGAGGATGCCCACCGGGAACGGGGCCAGGAAGCCGGGGGTGCCGCCGGCCGGGACGACCAGGCCGCGGCGGGCGGCGAGGACGGCGGCGAACAGCCCGTCGGCCACCCCGACCTCGACGGGGGTGATGGCCGGAGGCGGCCTCGGCCACCAGCCGGGCCAGCGGGCCCTCGCCGCCGAAGTAGCGGGCCGGGCCCCGGGCCGGGAGCGAGCAGACGCCGGTCCGCACGGCGGTGACCCACGGGCAGTAGGCCTCGACGGCCGTCGATCACCTCGGCGAACGACCGGAGGGCGGCCCCGCCCTCGTCCTCGTCGAGGAGGTCGGGGCAGCGCACGACGAGGAGGCGGTTCATGCCCGCGCCGCCGCCGTCAGCAGCCGTCCCGCCGGTCACCGCCGCCGGCCGGCGCATCGGCCACCGCCCCGGTGGCCGACGGCAGCCACAGGTGGTGGTGCCGGGGCCGCACCGCCGACCGCCGACCGGTGGCGGTCACCGTCATCCGCCGCCGGTGCAGGTATCCCTCCCCGGCCCCGATGCCGTCCCAGCGCAGGTCGCTGATGCGTCAGGTGGACGTCGGGGGGCTCGGGCCACCCGGACCGTCCCGGCACCACCACCAGGACCGACCGGCGTTCCCTGGCCCGGGCCACCAGCCGGCGGGCCATGGCCGGCCGGGGCGGGAAGGGGGGGCAGAGCACCACGAGGTCGACGCCGTCGATCAGCGCCGCGGTGACCTCGGCCCAGGCCGCGCCGGGCCGGGGGACCACGGCCAGCCGGGCCAGGTCGATGCCGAGGTCGTGGGCGGCGACGGCACCCAGGCCCGGGGAGCCCGACCAGCGCGCCCCACGACCCCGCCCCCGACGCCGCGGCCAGCAGGGCCAGGGCCAGGCTGATGCCGCCACCGGCGTCCCCGCCCGAGCGGTGCCGGCGGGGGCCAGGCCGCTGACCACGACGGTGCTTCCCCGGCGCAGGCTGCCGTCGGGGAACAGGCCGACCAGGGGTGGGAGGCACCGGGAGCAGGCGGGTCTGGCTGGACGAGACCGGCCGGGTGCGCTCGGCCAGCAGGGCCAGGGACTCCCGGGCCCGGGCCCGGTCGGCCCGGTCCGGCCCCGGCGTCGGGCCCGGTCGGACGGAGGGTCGATCGGTCGGCGTTACGAACATATGTTCGTAACGTATCGCCCCGGCGGGCGGTGTGCCCCGGGCCAGTCGGCTCCACCAGGCCCTCCGGCGGTTCCCCCGATGGGTCCGATCTGCTCGCTAGCATGTGCCACCAGAGAGAGGAGGTGGTCCAACTGAGCAGTCAACGTTTTGGGACCCTGGAGGTGGCTGGCCGCTAAGGCGGCTCGCTGTACCACCTGGCGAATCCCAGCCAGACACCCACCGGGCGACCTAGCCGGACCCAGGTCCCATCCGGCGCCTCACGGGAACCCCGGTGCACACAATCAGCAACTCTGTACCTGCAGGGCGTCTCTTCGGAGGCGCCCTGCAGCCTGTCACGGGGATCCCCGCCGGTCAGGGGCGCATCGTGGTCTCGTCGACATCGAGGGCGGCCCGCACCTCGTCGGCCACCCGCTCGGTGACCTTCCGCCGGGCCAGCAGGTGGTCGAGCTCGGCCCGCTCGGCGGCGATGACCAGCCGGCGGAGCTCACGCTCGGCCTGCAGGTGCTCCGTACCGGTCGCGGCGGGGCCGCCGCCGCGCTCCGGCCTCCTCGGCGTCCGCGGTCCCCGAGCCCATCGATGGCCTCGAGCCTGCGGTCGATGCGGGCCAGCTGGGACTCGTAGCCGATGCGGATCCGGTCCACCACCTCGTCGGGGAACTGGTCGCCCCGGGTCAGGTCGTCGAGGTGGGACAGGGCCATCACCGTCAGCCGGCGCCGCGCCTCGGCCACCAGCACCGTGTCCTGCTCGTCGCGTGTCACCAGGCCGAGCCGGCGGATGAGCGGGGGGAGGGTCAGGCCCTGGCCGACCAGCGTGGCCACGATGACCGCGAAGGTGAGGAACACCAACAGGTCCCGTTGCGGGAACGTACTGGGGGAGGGCCAGCGACCGCGGCCAGGCTCACCGCCCCGCGCATGCCGGCCCACCCGACCACGGTGGTCTCCCGCCACGAGCGGGTGCGCGCCGGGTCGGCCGCCGAAGAGCCGCTGCCCGCCGGGCAGCACGGTGGCCGCGAACATCCAGGCCATGCGCACCACGATCACCACGCCGACCACGGCGAGCGCCTCGATGGCCAGCGAGCCGGACTCGCGGTTGACCAGGCTGTCGAGGATGGGCCGGAGCTCCAGGCCGACGAGGAGGAAGGACATCCCGGTCAGCAGGAAGACGATCAGGTCCCAGATCTCCCGCTGCTGCAGCCGGGCCGCCGCGGTCAGCGACCCCGAGCCGTAGCGGCCGAAGTAGAGCCCGGTGGCCACCACGGCCAGCACCCCCGACGCGTCCAGCTTGTCGGCCGGGAGGTAGGCGGCGAACGGGAGGATCAACAGCATGGTGTTCTCGATCACCGGTGTCTCGGTGAACCGGAGCATGCGAGCAGCCGATCCACCCGACGGCGAGGCCGATGGCCACCCCGACCACCACGGCGAAGACGAACTTCCCGACCACGTCGGCCACGGTGAAGGTCGAGCCCACCGCGGCCACCGCCACCTGGTAGGCGGTCAGCGCGGTGGCGTCGTTCATCAGGCCCTCGCCGCCCGAGGATGGTCACCAGCCGGCGGGGCAGGCCGAGCTTGCCGGCGATCTGGGTGGCGGCCACCGAGTCGGGCGGCGACACGATGGCGCCGAGGGCGAAGGCCACCGCCCAGCTCATCCCGCCCACCAGCGCGTGGATGACCACGGCCACCGCCGCCATGGTGGCCACGCACCAGTCCGACGGCCAGCAACAGGATGGGTCGCCAGTGGGTGCGGAGCTCGCGGGCCGACGTGTCGAGCGAGGCGTCGTAGATCAGCGGCGGCAGGAAGACCAGCAGGACCAGGTCGGGTTGGAGCTCGATCCGGTGCTGGACGGGCAGCAGGGCCACGCCGATGCCGGCGATCGACCAACAGGATGGGATAGGCGATGCGGAGCCGGTCGGCGACGATGGCGATGACCACGATGCCGATGAGCAGTCCGATGCCGTCGGCGATGCTGATCATGCCGGAGCCCTGTCCCGGGAGAGGCGGGAGGCGCGGGCGGCCGTGGCCGTCGACGAACCTCCCGATGAGGCCGGCGTCACCCGGGCGTGTGGCAGACCGCTTCGACGTTGTTGCCGTCGGGATCGCGGAGGAAGGCTCCGAAGTAGTCGGGGTGGTACTCCGGCCACACCCGGGGGGCGTGCAGGACCTCGCTCCCCAGGTCCACCCCGGCCCGGAAGAACCCCTCCACCGCGGCCACGGTCGGGGGCGGTGAAGGCGATGTGGGTCTCGCGGAAGCCCTCGCCGGTCTGGCGCGGCCCGATCCAGAACACCGCATCCGATCCCACGCCGAAGCCGATGCCGCCCCCGGCGTCCATCACCCGCGCCCCGCCGAGCGGGGCCAGCACCGCCTCGTAGAAGGCGGCACTGGCGGCGAGGTCGGCGCATTGGATGGAGATGTGGTCGAGCATCGGCCCATTGTGCCACCGGTCGTCCCGGCCGGCCGGGGACAGATCGTCCGGCGGCCGCCGCCCCGATGCGTCGCCGAACCTAGGGTGGCGCCACGACGCAGAGGACCGATCCCGCCGTGGGATCGGCCGACAGAGACGGAGTCCACCATGGATAGGGAGCACGCGCTGGTCCTCGGCGGCGGGGGGATCGCCGGCATCGCCTGGCACACCGGCATGGTGGCGGGCCTGGCGGACGCCGGCGTCGACGTCACCGGTGCCGACCTCATCGTCGGGACCTCGGCCGGCGCGACGGTCGCCGCCCAGCTAGCCAGCGGGACCGCCGTCGAGGAGTGGTTCCAGCGCCAGGCCGACCCGGCCCGGCAGGGCCACGAGCTCCGGCCCACCGGCATGTCGGTGGCCGACCTGTGGGAAGCGATGATCCGGGTGCACGAGGAGACGCCCGACCCGACCGAGCGCCGGCGACGGATCGGGGCCATGGCCCTCGCCGCCGACACGGTGCCGGAGACGGTGCGCCGCCAGGTGGTGGCCGGCCGGCTGCCCGGGGTGACCTGGTCGGATCGCCGGGTGGTCCTGGTGGCCGTGGAGGCGCAGCGCGGCGACCGCTGCGAGTTCGACGCCGGGTCCGGGGTGGAGCTGGTGGACGCAGTGGCCGCCAGCAGCGCGGTCCCCGGGGTCTGGCCACCGACGACCATCGCCGGCCGCCGCTACATCGACGGGGGCGTCTTCTCGACCGCCAACGCCGACCTGGCCACCGGCTACGAGACGGTGCTGGTGCTGGCGCCGATGGTGGACCCCGACCTCGCCGGCCAGCTCGAGCAGGTCCGCGCCCGGGGCCGGGCCGAGGTGGTGTCGCCCGACCGTGACGCCCTGGCCGCCTTCGGACCCGATCCGTTGGACCCGTCGATCCGGTCGACGGTGGCCCGGGCCGGTCGGGCCCAGGGGGCCATGGTGGCCGCCACTGTCGCCGAGCTCTGGAACCGGTGAGCGACCGGAACCGGCCGGCCCTACTCGACCTCGGCCTTGATCCGCTCGAGCGTGGTGCGCATGCCGTTCCGGTTGGTGCGGCCCCGGGCCCAGCCGAGCAGCGCCCAGTACACCTTGAGCGCGGCCTTGTCGGCCAGGGTGAACGACTCGGTGACGTCGGTGCCGTCGCCCGACGGCTCCAACCGGTAGCTCCACACGTTGATCGGCTTGTCGCCGGGACCGACGCCGAAGGTGAACTCGCTCCCGGGGGTGCAGGCCAGGACCGTGCACGTCGTCCAGTAGGTCGGTCCCTTCCCGTTGCGCTTGACGTGGCCGCGGAACTGGGCCCCTTCCGCCGGTCCGGTGGCGCCGCCGAGCCACTCCGCCTCGAAGGTCTCGGGGCTGTAGCTGCCGATCCGGGTCACGTCGCTCACCAGTTCCCAGATGCGCTGCGGAGGAGCGGTCATGTGGACGGTCACCGAGTCGTGCATGGCCCGATCCTAGGGTGCCGCCGGCCCGAGTGGAGGCGTGCGCCCGGCCACCCCACGTCGCCGACGCGCTGTGAAAGGCTCGGTCCCCGTGACCGCGTCACCGCTCTCCGGACAGCCGCTGCACCCGCTGCCCCCGCAACCCGCCGGGGTCCCGTGGCCGACGGCGGAGTGGCCCCGGGCCGACCCGCCGGCGCACGCCGACCTGGCTCCGCTGATGGCCGCGGCCTTCGACCCGGACGGCCCCCTGCACCAGACCTACGCGGTGGCCATCGTCCACCGGGGCCGGCTCGTCTTCGAGCGCTACGACGGCCTGCTCCCGCAGTGGGACAAGCCGGGCAAGCCGGTGGTTCCGGAGACGCCCCTGCTGTCGTGGTCGATGGCCAAGTCGATGCTCCACGCCGTGGTCGGCATGCTGGTGGACGAGGGGCGACTGGACCTGTACGGGCCGGCGCCGGTGCCCCAGTGGCAGGAGGTCGGCGACCCCCGCCGGGCCATCACCCTCCAGCAGCTGCTCGAGATGCGGGACGGGTTGGACTTCGTCGAGGAGTACGTCGATGCCGAGGCGTCCGACGTCCTCCAGATGCTGTTCGGCGCGGGCAAGCCCGACATGGCCGCCTACGCCGCCAGCCGGCCGCTCGCCGCCCGGCCCGGTACCCGGTTCAACTACTCCAGCGGCACCAGCAACGTGGTCTCGGGCATCGTGGCCCGGCTCCTCGGCCCGGGCGAGCCCTACCGGCGCTTTCTGGCCGAGCGGCTGTTCGGACCGATCGGCATGACCTCGGCCACCACCGTCTTCGACGACGCCGGCACCTGGGTGGCCGCCTCCTATGCCTACGCCACCGCCCTCGACTATGCCCGCTTCGGCCTGCTGTACCTGCGCGACGGCATCTGGGACGGTCGGCGCCTGCTGCCCGAGGGATGGGTGGACCACGGGCGGAGGCCCCGCTCGGTCGATCCCGACGACGGCGATTTCTACGGTGCCCACTGGTGGACGCGGGAGGGGCCCTACGGCACCTTCTGGGCCGCCGGCCACGAGGGGCAGTACGTCGACATCTGCCCGGCCCTCGACCTGGTGCTGGTGCGCATGGGCCGCACCGACTCGGAGCACTCCGAGGAGCTCACGCAGTGGCGCACCGAGGTCATCGGACCTTCGACGACCAACCGGCTGACCGCCGGGCGCGCGCCCCGGGTCATCGAGCTGGACGCCCTCCCACAGGCTCACCGGGGCCTGGCCCACCCGGTAGTGGCCGGGCTGGCGGGTTCCCGAGGCCGCCGCTCGAGCCGCTGCTGCATGCCCTCGGAGAGGGCCCCGTCCCGGATCATCTCCATGAAGGTGGCGGTGGCGTTGCCCACGTCGAAGAAGTCCCGCTGCCAGCTCCAGTGGAAGTCCCCGCGTAGCGGAACCAACTGCCGCCCAACCCGGCGATCTCGTAGTGGCTCCCGTCCGGGCGGGTGGTGTCGGCCACCTGCTTCCACAGGCCGAGGATCTCCCCCTGGGCCTCGTCGATCAGCACCCGCTGGTAGGGATAGGTCCACCCGCCGAGCCCGACCATCTCAAAGTCGAGGGCAAACGCCCGGATCTCCTCGCGGCCCACCGCCATGAACTCGTCGGTCGGTCCGACGTTCCACCCGTAGGTGGCCTCCTCGGTGAACATGTCGGCCATCGGCTTCCAGTCGAGCTGCTCCTCGCACCGACGGTTGATGTCCAACCACCGCTGCATCATCTCCTCGAGCTCGCTGCGTGGGAACGCCGGCATGGACCAACTCCTCCTCGGGTCGCGGGGCGGTCGTCACCGGCCCGGTCCGGGCCGGTGAAGGCGCGACCCTCCGAACCCCGACCCTGGCACAGATCGGGACTCCCTGCCCCCGGGCGAACTGGTGGCCGATCGCCATGACGGCGATAATCACGCCGTGACATCGGCCCGTCGCCCTCGGGCGTGGGCCCGTCCGGTCCCGACGGTCGGGGCGCGCCGTGCGAAAGGTGGCCAGGGATGGACGACTCCGAGGCGGTGACCCCGCCCGAGGCCGCGGGCGGGGAGGCCGACGGCCGTCGGCGCGCCCGGGCCCGGGCCATGGAGAAGATGGAGGAGGTGTGCGGGTTCTCGGTCGACCCGGACACCGTCGAGGGGTCCTACGTGGCCCTCATGGTCGACCAGCTGTTCGGCGAGGTGTGGACGAGGCCGGCCCTCGACCTCCGGGACCGGCGCCTGTTGACCCTCGGGGCGCTGGCCGCCCTGGGCCAGCCCCAGCTCATGGAGATCCAGTACCGGTCGGCCCTCGACCGCGGTGAGCTGACCGCCGACCAGGTCCGCGAGTCGGTCATCCACCTGGCCCACTACGTCGGGTGGCCCCGGTCGACCGGGGTCAACGAGGCGGCGGAGAAGGTCATCGCCGATCGACCGGCCGCGGGGGAGCCGTGACCGGGCCCGGCACCGACACCGGGCACCGCATCGACCGGGTCGACGGCGACGGCGTGCGGCTGATCGCCTTCGACCGACCGGAGGTGCGCAACGCCTTCGACGCCGCCATGTACCGGGCGGTCACCGGAGCGCTGGTCGGTGCCCTCGAGGACGACGGGGTCCGGGCGGTGGTCCTGACCGGGCGGGGGACCTCCTTCACCTCGGGCCAGGACCTGCGCGAGATGGCGGCCATCGCCACCGGGGCGGGAGGACCGGAGGCCGGTTCCGGGTTCCGGGACCTGTTGGACGTGGTCATGGCGTTCGACAAGCCGTTGCTGGCCGCCGTCCACGGTGCCGCCGTGGGACTCGGCTGCACCCTGCTCGGCCACGTCGACCTGGTCATGGTCGACCCGGATGCCCGGCTGCGGGCCCCGTTCGCCGAGATGGGGGTGCCGCCCGAGGCGGGCAGCAGCTGGCTCCTCCCCGAACGGATGGGTTGGCAGTGGGCGGCCCTGATCCTGCTGGCCTCCGAGTGGGTCGACGCCGACCAGGCGGTCCGGTCCGGGCTCGCCCTCCGGGTCTCCGCCCCGGGAGCGGTGCTGGACGAGACGATGGAGCTGGCCCGCCGCATCGCCTCGTTCCCCGCCCAGGCCACCCGACGGATCAAGCGGTTGATGATGGCCGACCGGGGCGCCGGCGATCGCCGGGGCCCGGGCCCGCGAGGAGGCCGCCTTCGCCACCCTGTTCGCCGATCCCGCCACCAACCCCGGGGCGGGCCTGACCGCCGGGCTCGAGGGCTGACCGCCGTGCGGGTCGGGATCACCGCCTTCCTCACCGATCTGGCCATGCCACCGGCCGAGTTGGCCCGGGCCGCCGAGGAGCGCGGGTTCTACTCCCTCTACCTCCCCGAGCACACCCATCTTCCGGTGCGGGCGGCGACGCCGCCGGCGCTGGTCGAGGGGGTCGGCCTCGACGACTACCGGCGCAGCCTCGACCCGTTCGTGGCCCTGGCCACGGCGGCGGCGGTGACCGAGCGGATCGCGCCTCGGCACCGGGGTGACCCTGGTGGCCCAGCACGATCCGATCGTGCTGGCCAAGCAGGTGGCCACGCTCGACCACCTGAGCGGGGGCCGGGTGGTGCTCGGGATGGGCTTCGGATGGAACCGGGCCGAGGCGGCCGACCACGGGGTCGAGTTCGGCGCCCGTCGGGAGGTGGCCCGGGAGCACGTGCTGTGCATGCAGGCGCTGTGGTCGCAGGACGAGGCCGAGTTCCACGGGGAGCACGTGTCGCTCGAGCCGTGCTTCAGCTGGCCCAAGCCGGTCCAGCAGCCCCGGGTGACGGACGCTGGTCGGAGGGGCGGCCAACCCGCAGGTGTTCGCGGCCATCGCCGAGTACGCCGACGGATGGATGCCGGTCGGCGGCGCCGGCCTGGCCGAGGCCCTGCCCCGGCTCCGCCGGGCCGTGGAGGAGGCGGGCCGCGACCCGGGCCGGATCCGGGTGGTCCCGTTCGGCACCGTGCCCACCGAGGCCAAGCTCGACCGCTACCGGGCCCTGGGCGTCGACGAGGTGGTGCTGCGGGTCCCCTCGGGCGAGCGCCGACCAGATGCTGACCGTCCTCGACGGCCACGCCGCCTACCTCGAACGGTTCGGCCGGCTGACCGGCGATGGCCTGAGCCGCCGGTCCAAGCCGTGGAGCGGCGACGGGCGGGAGGAGCTGGCCGACGCGGTCCGCCGGCTGATCGACGCTCACGGTGACCGTCGACGGCGTCCGACCGACGTCCTGGGGGACGTCGCCCGCCGGGCCGACGGCGCTGGCCGACGAGCTCGAGCGCCGGCACGCTCGCCGACGGGCCCGGGCCGACCACCGGTTCGTCGACCACACGGTCCTGCCCGACGGCGGGGACATCCTGGCCGCGGCCATGCCCTTCGACGTGGTCATCGGCCCCTGCAATCCCGCTGGCCCCGCCCATCACCATCGAGTTCGATCCGCCCAAGGCCATCGGCCGGGTCGTCTTCTCCGCCGCCTACGAGGGCGCGCCCGGGCTGGTGCACGGGGCCGTGCTGGCCGGCGCCTTCGACATCATGCTCACCGCCGCCAACGTGATCGCCGACGGCGCCGGCCCGACGGTCAGCCTGTCCATCCGCTACCTGAAGCCCACCCTGATCGGCAGTCGACTCGGTCTTCGAGGCCTGGGTCACCCGACTCGACGAGCGCCGGACCCACAGCCGGGGTCGGCTGGTCCAGGGCGGGGTGGTCACCGTCGAGGCGGTGGGGGAGTTCGTCAACATGGATCGGTCGCGGATCGCACCCTGCACCGGCGGGACGACGGCCGGCCCGGGCTCCGGTCCGACGGGCGCCGGATCCCGGCTGACCGGGCGCGACCGGCCGAACATTCTCTAGAGTCTGGTTCTCAGGTTCGCGGCGCACCGGGGGACAGATCTCCGATCTGCCGGTGCGTCCGCACGACCGATGGGGGAGGACACATGAACGACACCAGGGACCGACGGCACCCGGCCGAGGGGCGCCGCCCCGGTGCGTGGTGGTGCTGAGCGCGGTGGTGCTGGCCGGCGACGCTGACCGCGTGCTCGTCGACCAACACCCGGCCAACGACGCGGCACGCGCCTCGACCAAGTCGACCATCCCGCCCGTCGGCCTTCAGCGACCACACCGGCATCACCGCCGACGTCGGTGTCGATCGGCAACGTCTCCACCCTGTTCGCCGGGCTGTTCAAGGGGGCGGCGGTCGGCACCGAGGCCTACGCCGACTACGTCAACTCGACCGGAGGGGTCAACGGCCGCAAGATCCACGTGGACAGCAGCGACGACGACTACACCGGCGCCGCCAACAAGCAGCAGACCCAGGCCGACGTGGAGAAGGACTTCGCCCTGGTCGGGGGCTTCTCGCTGTTCGACAACTTCGGGGGGACCGTGCTGAAGGCCAACCCCCAGGTCCCCAACGTGACCGTCTCGCTCGATCTGGCCACCGCCAACCTGCCCAACTCGTTCAGCCCGGCGCCGGCGGTCAACGGGTGGCCGCTCGGGGACCTCAGGTACTTCGCCCAGAAGTACCCGACCGACATCAAGCACGCCGGGGCGCTGATCGCCGACGAGCCGTCGGCCACCTCCAAGTGGGACGCCGAGAAGCGCGGCCATGGAGAGCCTGGGCTACAAGGTCGTCTACGACCCGACCTTCGACATCACCACCACCGACTTCGACCAGTACGTGATCAACATGAAGAACGCCGGGGTGAAGATCCTCTTCATGGAGCAGATGCCGGAGAACTACGCCGCCGCCGTGGTCCAGGCCCTCAACCAGCAGAACTTCCACCCGATGGTGGTGTTCGGCGGGCTCGACCTACAGCGAGAAGCTGGTGCCCGACTCGGGGGGGCCGTCGGCCATCGACGGCGCCTACCTGGAGCAGAACACCGCGCTGTTCCTGGGCGAGGACTCGCCGGCCATGCCGGCCGTCGAGACCTTCCTCACCTGGGTGCAGAAGGCGTCGCCCGGGTTCCACGCCGACCTCTACACCCTGTACGGATGGCTGTCGGCCGAGCTGTTCGTCCAGGCCCTGCAGGCGGCCGGATCCGATCCGAGCCGGGGGTCGGTCCTCCAGGCGCTGCAGCAAGATCACCTCGTTCTCCGGCGGCTACCTGACCGGCACGGCCAACCCGGCGAAGAAGATCCCCACCAACTGCTACATCATCGCCAGGATCGTCAACGGAAAGTTCCAGCGGTTGGACGATCCGCCGGTCACCGGGCCGAGCCACGGCTACCGCTGCGATCAGCCCTACTACTACGCCAAGTCCTGAGCCGGCGCGTCACCGGCGATCGTCCGGACCTGACGGTGGCGCCGAGTCGAGGCGCGCCGGTCCGGTGGACTCAGGCCTCGGTCGGCGCCGCCGCGGCCCGCCTCATCAGCCGGGACTTGCGGTTGGCCGCCTGGTTCTTGTGGATGACGCCCTTGGCCGCCGCCTTGTCGATCCGCTTGATGGCCAGACGCAGCGTCTCGTCGGTGTCCTCGGCGCCCTCCTCGATGGCGCCGATGGCCCGCTTGGTCCGGGTCCGCAGCTCGGACCGCACCGCCTTGTTGCGGGCCTGCCGCTTGATGGTCTGGCGGTTGCGCTTGATCTGACTCTTGATGTTTGCCACTGCTGGTCCTCTGGTCCTCGTCGTGTCCGGGTGGCGGAGCGATGGGCCGTGCCGCGGCCACCACTGCTGGGAGATCGAGCCTCCGGGCGCCCGGTGCGGGCCTCGATCCCGGAGACAGTGCAGGATAGCAGGCAGGTCCCGCTCCTCCCACCCGGGACCCCCCGGCCGCGCCGCCGCCGCCCTCCGGGGCCGGGCGGACCGGGCCGCCCCGCCCGCCCGGGTGCCCGGTCATCGGGCCCGCTTGGGTACGCTGGCCTCCCCGTGCTCCCCGTCGAACGTATCCGCAACTTCTCCATCATCAGCCACGTCGACCACGGGAAGTCGACCCTGTCCGACCGCATCCTCGAGCTGACCGGTGCCGTCGACCCCCGCATGATGCGCGAGCAGTACCTCGACTCGATGGACATCGAGCGGGAACGGGGGATCACCATCAAGGCCCAGAACGTGCGGGTGCCGTGGAAGGACCACACCCTCCACCTGATCGACACCCCCGGCCACGTGGACTTCGGCTACGAGGTCAGCCGGTCGCTGGCCGCCTGCGAGGGGGCGGTGCTGCTGGTCGACGCCTCCCAGGGCATCCAGGCCCAGACCCTGGCCAACTGCTACCAGGCCCTGGAGCACGACCTCGAGATCGTGGCCGTCCTCAACAAGATCGACCTCCCGGCCGCCGACCCCGAGCGGTGCCGCGGCGGAGATCGAACAGGTCCTCGGGCTGGCCGCCTCGGGGATCCTGCACATCTCGGCCAAGACCGGCCAGGGGGTGCCCGAGCTGCTCGACGCCATCGTGGCCCGGATCCCCGCCCCGGTCGGCGACCCGGCCGCGCCCCTGCAGGCCCTGATCTTCGACTCGGCCTACGACCAGTACCGGGGCGTGGTCAGCTCCATCCGGGTGATGGAGGGGACGCTGGTGGGCACGGACAAGCTGCGGTTCATGCAGGCGGCCAGCAACCACGAGATCGAGGAGATCGGCATCCGCACCCCGGTGACCGTCCCGGTCGACGAGCTCGGTCCCGGCGAGGTCGGCTACCTGATCGCCGGCATCAAGGACGTGGGCGGGGCCCGGTCGGGCGAGACGGTGACCACCGCCCATCACCCCGCCGCCGCCGCCCTCGACGGCTACCGCGACCCGAAGCCGATGGTGTTCTGCGGGCTGTTCCCCATCGACGGCGACGAGCTGCCCGACCTGCGCGACGCCCTGGAGAAGCTGCGGCTCAACGACGCCAGCTTCACCTACGAGCCGGAGTCGTCCCGGGCGCTGGGCTTCGGCTTCCGGTGCGGCTTCCTCGGCCTGTTGCACATGGAGATCGTCCGCGAGCGCCTCGAGCGGGAGTTCGACCTCTCGCTCATCGCCACCGCGCCGTCGGTGGCCTACCGGGCCTACCTGAACGACGGCACCCGGGTCGACGTGGACAACCCGAGCGAGCTGCCCGACCCGACCCACCTCGACCACGTCGACGAGCCCATGCTGACGGCCACCATCCTCACGCCGGCCGAGTACACCGGCACGGTCATGGACCTGTGCCAGGGCCGCCGGGCCGAGATGGTCAAGATGGAGTACCTCTCGCCCGAGCGGGTCGAGTTCGTCTACGTGATCCCGCTGGCCGAGGTGGTGGTCAACTTCTTCGACCAGCTGAAGAGCCGGACCAAGGGGTACGCCAGCCTCGACTACGAGCCGGAGGGGTATGCCACCGCCGACCTGGTCAAGGTGGACCTGCTGATCAACCACACCCCGGTGGACGCCTTCTCCACCATCGTGCACCAGTCCCAGGCCGACATCTACGGCCGGCGGATGACCGAGAAGCTGCGGGAGCTGATCCCCCGCCAGATGTTCGACGTGCCCATCCAGGCGGCCATCGGCGGGCGGGTCCTGGCCCGCGAGACGGTCAAGGCCAGGCGCAAGGACGTCCTCGCCAAGTGCTACGGGGGTGACATCACCCGGAAGCGCAAGCTCCTGGAGAAGCAGAAGGAGGGCAAGAAGAAGATGAAGAACATCGGCCGGGTCGAGGTGCCCCAGGAGGCATTTGTCTCCGCCCTCAAGCTCGACGACTGATCGGTCGATCCACAGGGCAACACGTTTTGTCCTGCCGTCCCTGCTGCCCCCCGATCGAGGTCGAAACCGGTGCTCACGCAACTGGCGTCTAACGTATCCCCGGTGTCGAGCGGTCCTTCCATCTCCGTCGCCAACGTGTCGAAGACCTACCGGATCTACCGTCGCGAGGACATCCCGTCGTCGGCCGCCGAGGCGGTCATCAAGAAGGTCAAGGAAGGCAAGCAGAAGAAGATCCGCGAGGAGTTCGACGCCCTCCACGACGTGAGCTTCGAGGTCGGCTGGGGCGAGGTGGTCGGCATCATCGGGCGGAACGGTGCCGGCAAGAGCACGCTGCTCAAGATCATCAACCGGATCACCGCCCCCACCACCGGCCGCATCGAGCTCGGTGGCCGGGTGGGCAGCCTGCTCGAAGTGGGCACCGGATTCCACCCCGAGCTCACCGGCCGGGAGAACGTCTATCTGAACGGCACCCTGCTCGGCATGCGTCGCAAGGAGATCCGCGAGCGGTTCGACGCCATCGTCGACTTCGCCGGCACCGAAAAGTTCCTCGACACCCAGGTGAAGCGGTACTCGACCGGTATGTACATCCGGCTCGCCTTCGCGGTGGCCGCCCACCTGGACAGCGAGATCCTGGTGGTGGACGAGGTCCTGGCCGTCGGCGACTCCGACTTCCAGGCCAAGTGCCTCCGCAAGATGCGCGAGGTGGCGAGGGACGGTCGCACCGTGCTGGTGGTGAGCCACCAGCTCCAGACCGTCTCCGACCTGTGCAACTCGGCCCTCTACCTGGACGCGGGCCGGCTGGTCCTGCACGGCACGGTCGAGGAGGCGATGGAGGAGTACAAGCGCAGCTTCGCCCGTAATGCCCCGGCCCTCCGCGAGGCCGGCGCCCGCCCGGGCACCGGTGAGCTCCGCTTCGTCGAGGTGGCGGTGGACAACGACATCGTGAAGCCCGGGCAGGAGCTGGCCGTCGACTTCACCGTCGGGGCCAATCCGTCGTTCGGCAACCGCTACCACGTGTCCTGCTTCGTCAACAACGAGGACGGCATGGTCATCGCCCAGTGCGACTCCCGGGTGCGGGACTTCTGGCTGGACCCGACCACCGACAACAGCGGGCGGCTCACCCTGCGGGCGCCGTGGCTCAAGCCCGGTGCCTACACCGTCGACCTGTTCATCCACACCGGCGGACGCGAGGCCGACATCTGGGAGCAGGCCCTGCACTTCCAGGTCCTGCCCATCCCGCCCTACGAGTTCGCCACCACCCCCGACGGAACCGACCACGGCGTGGTCTTCCCCGACTTCGACTACACGCTGGGCTGAGGACATGGCCAACATCGTCATCACCCCGCCCGGGCGGTTCGCCCTCCCCAAGGTCTCCGAGCTGTGGGAGGCCCGCGAGGTCCTCTACCGGTTCGGGGCCCGCGACGTCACCCTCCGCTACCGTCAGACCATCCTCGGTGTGGTGTGGGTGGTGCTCCAGCCGCTGCTCTACGCACTGATATTGGTGCTGGTCTTCGACAAGGTGGCCAAGCTCAACTACGGCAACGCGCCACCCCTCGTCTTCACCTTCGTCGGACTGACGGCCTGGAACCTGTTCAACGGGGTCATCACCCGGGCCCAGGGGTCCCTCGTGTCCAACCGCGACCTGGTGTCCAAGGTCTTCTTCCCCCGGATGTTGGTGCCACTGGCCGTCACCTACTCGGCCCTGGTCGACTTCGTGGTGTCGGCCGCCTTCCTGATCGTCCTCTACCTGGGCTTCGGTTTCGACCCGGGCTGGGCCGCACTGTTGGTCCCGGTGTGGGCCGTGCTGATCCTTCTCCTGGCCAGCGGCGTCGGACTGATCACCTCGGCCTTGACCGTCCGCTACCGCGACGTCAACTACTTCGTCCCCTTCCTCCTGCAGTTCCTCCTGTACGCCAGCCCGATCGCCTACTCGATCAACAACGTGCCGGCCAAGTACCGGTTCATCTACGACCTGAATCCGCTGACCTGGATCCTCCAGGAGTTCCAGTGGTCGTTGGCCCGTCAGCCCCTGCCCCACCCCTGGGAGATCGTCCTCTCGCTGGTCGTCCCGGTGCTGGTGTTCGTCGGATCGGCCGTCATCTTCGAGCAGATGGAGCGCGGCTTCGCCGACGTGATCTGATGACCCGCCCGGAACCGTCCGCCCTGCGTTGTGACCCCGGGTCGCTGACGACCTCGGTGGCCGTGGTGACCTACAACCGGATGGACTTCGTGGCCAAGTGCGTCGACCACCTGCTGGCCCAGACTCGTCCTCCGCTCGAGATCATCGTGGTCGACTCCTCCACCGGCGACGACACCGCCCAGCTGGTCCGTGACCGCTTCCCCATGGTCCGCTATGCGGTGTGCGCGGCCGGTCGGGGGGCCACGGCCACCGCCCGGAACATCAGCTTCCACATGGCCAAGGGGGACATCCTGGCCTTCGTCGACGACGACGCCTTCGCCGAGCCGGACTGGCTCGAGCGGTTGCTGCCCCACTACGCCGACCGGTCGGTGGGTGGGGTCGGGGGACGCCAGATCCGCCATCAACCGGGAGAGCTGACCGAAGGGGTGGACGCCATCGGGCGGCTGCGGGCCGACGGCTCGCTCACCGGGAATTTCGCCGCCGACCCGGGGCACAGCACCGAGGTCGACCACCTGCTCGGGGCCAACATGTCCTTCCGCCGGGCGGTCATCGAGCAGATGGGCGGCATCCGCGACGGCTACGCCGGCACCTGCATCCGCGAGGAGACCGACCTGTGCTTCCGGGTGGCCCATGCCGGCTACCACCTCATCTATACGCCGGACGCAGTGGTGGAGCACGTGGCCGCCCCCTACGCCAAGGGACAGCGCTTCGATCTCCGCTACGCCTACTGGGACCAGAAGAACCACCTGGTGCTGCTCATCCGCAACTTCGGGCTGACCGCGCCCATCGTGCGGGCCTACCTGGCCAGCTCCGTGCGCCGGGCGGTCGAGGACTTCGGCACCCGTTCGGCGCGGGCCAAGGACCGGGCCCAGGGACACGACGGCCTGGGCGCGCTGAAGGCGGCGGGGGCCGCGGTGCTGCGGATCGCCGTGGTCACCGGCGCCTCGTTCTCCGGTCTGTGGGCCGGGTGGGAGCTGGCCGGCGAGGACCGTCGACGGGGTTGGTCCGGCTAGCCGGGCCTGATCGACCCCGTCCGGCTCATTCGAGGCACGCCCGCCACAGGGCGGCGTGGGCCGCGGCACTGGCCTCCCAGGTGAACCGCTCGGCCCGGAGCTGGCCCCGGGCCACCTGGACCGCGGTCTCGGACCCGCCACCGAGGGCGGCCTCCAGGCCCTCAGCCAGTCCGGCCCCGTCCGGCTCGACCAGATAGGCGGCGTCGCCGCATACTTCGGGGAGCGAGCTGCGTGCCGCCGCCACCACCGGCACCCCGACCGCCATGGCCTCGAGGGCCGGGAGCCCGAACCCCTCGTAGGTGGAGGGCACCACGACCACGGCGGCGGCGGCCATCACCCCGGTGACCGTGTCGTCGTCCACCCGGCCGATCCGGAGGGCGCCGGGCAGCGCGGCGAACAGCCGGTCGCGCCGGTCGTCCGGCGGCCCCATCAGCACCAGGGTGGCGTCGGGCCGGGCCGAGCGCACCCGCGGCCAGGCCGCGGCCAGGCCGGCCAGGTTCTTGCGCTGGCTGCACCCACCGGCATGGAGGACGAACGGTGGGCGGATGCCCATGGCCTCGAGCCCATGCTCCGACAGCGGCGCGGCGGCGAAGAACCGCCGGTCGACTCCGTTGTGGATGGCCACCGGCTCGGCCACGCCCAGTTGCGAGGCGACCTCGTCGGCGGAGAACTGGGAGGGACAGATGACCACGGCGGCCCGCCGGGCCGAGCTGGCCGCATCGGTCGGCGGCTGACCCTCGTCGGGGAATCGCCACGGCACGACGTCGTGGACGGTGAGCACCTCGGGCCGCGGGGCCGGGGGCAGGCGGAGGTCCAATCGGTGCACGAGGTCGCGTCCGGCGGTAGAGGACCCGCCCGGCCGCCCGGCGCACCCCCGGCGAGGCGCTGATGAGCAGTCTCGAGGGGACCCGCACCGTGCCGGGCAGCGGCGACCGCAACGACTTCACCACCACCTCGTCCACCGCCCACCCGGGGCCGAGCTCGCCGGGCGCCCGCCGGGCCAGCTCCCGCTCGTAGACCTGCTGGCCCATGGGCATCCCCACGGCCAGGGTGGCGAGGGCCAGGCGCGTCGTCACGGGGCCGGACGGGTGACGGTGTCGGCGGGGTGGGCGATGGGCCAGGTTAGCGTCCGGCCCGCGGCGCGCCCGGTGGAGCGGCGGGTCGGCCCGGTAGCTTGGTAGTGGTGATTCCGGACGACCCCGTCAGCGAGTCGGTGGTGCCGGCACCCCCCGCCCGCCGTGCGGACCGGCGGGCCGATCTCCGGGAACGGGACGAGGCCCGGGACAAAGAGGCGATCTCCGAGCTGATCGCCGGCGGCGGTACTGGTGGGGCTGGTGGCCCTGGGCGGGATCTACTTCGCGTTCCGACCGGCGTCGGGGACGGTCGACGGGTGGTTCCTCGGCCTGTTCACCGCCAGCAACAGCGGGTGGTTCACCCACGTGACCTCGCTGCGCTATCCGTTCGTGGTCGTCGTCGGCGCGGTGGTGGCCGCGGTGGTCACCCTCCCGAGGGACCGACCCCGGGCCGCGGCCTGCCTGATCGGACCGCCGCTGGCCCTCCTCGCCTCCGAGCTGGTGTTCAAGCCGCTGGTGGGCCGCACCCTCGGTGGGGTGCTGTCCTACCCCTCGGGCTCGACGGTGGGCGCCGCCGCCCTGGCCACCGCGGCCGTGCTGGCCACCCCGGCCCGGGGTCGGAAGATCGCCGTGGTCGTGGCCGGGGCGTACGCGGTGTGGATGGCGCTGGCAGTGGTGGCACTCCGGTGGCACTACCCGACCGACGCGCTGGCCGGCCTGCTCTTCGGCACCGGCGTGGTGCTGGCCGTCGACGGACTGGGGTGGCAGGGGGCGAACCGATGGGCCGGCCGGAGCCGGTGGCCGTTGACCGGACCGATCCGGTCCCGGAGGGTCAATCCGCCGCGGTCGGAGGCTCCGGGGGTGGCCCGTCGACGGGCCTCCGGATGATGGCCACGGTGGCCGACGGGTCGTCGGGGTCGAACCGGAGGTCGATGGGCCCATCGGGGTCGGGCACGTCGGACGACTCGATGACGAACGCCGGCTGCTGCCTCGGCGTCTCGAGCGCCTGCTGGAGCCCGATGGCGATGCCGGTGAGCACCGCGCCGGTGGCCGAGCGCTTCATCCAGTGGTTGAACCGGAGGGGGTCGCTGCCCTCGGGGACCTCGTCGTTGCCGGAGCCGTCCGTGGGGTCGACAACGTCGTCGTCTCCGTCGACCCGCGCCCCGCTCCCGTCGGCTCCCGCCTCCTCGGCTTCGGCCCGCTCGCCGGACCCGGTCGGGGCCTGCTGATCGTCGCCGTCGCCGTCGTCGGGCCCGTCCGGGGTGGGGGTGGGTTCCACGCTGCTCCACGGTACCGGCCGGAGCGGTGGGAGCGGTTTGGGGTCGGCCGGCGGACCCGGACCCGGGCCGCCGGGGAGAAAGTCCGGCGATTCGAGCCGGCGGCCGGTGCCATAGGATCGGCCCCGTGCTTGACCGATTCCACCCGCCGGTCGAGGAGTACCTCGAAACGATCTTCGCCCTCGAGGAGGAGGGGATCCCGGTCATCCAGGCCCGCCTGGCCGAGCGGCTGGACAAGGCGGCGCCGTCGGTGTCCGAGATGCTCGACCGGCTCGAGGCCGACGACCTGATCGTGCGGACCTCCCGGCAGATCGCCATGACGTCGAAGGGGGCCTCGCTGGCCGAGGGCGTGGTGCGCAAGCACCGGTTGGCGGAACGTCTGCTGGTGGACATCATCGGCCTCGACTGGGACAAGGCCCACGTGGAGGCCGGACGGTGGGAGCACGTGATCTCCGACGACGTCGAGGAGCGTCTGGTGATCCTGCTGGGCAACCCGACCACCTGCCCGCACGGCAACCCGATTCCCGGCGTCGAGCCGGACGGTCCCGAGCAGCGCCGCCTGGCCGAGGCCCAGCCGGGCGAGCGGATCCGCCTCGAGCGCATCACCGAGAGCGTGGAGCACGACGCCGAGTCCCTCACCTACCTGGGCGACCACGGCCTGACCCCGGGGATCACCGCGCTCATCCAGGACCGGGCCCCCGACGGGACCCTGACCCTCGAGGTGGCCGGGTCCTCCATCGCCCTCGGGCCGGCCATGACCCGCCGGATGTACGTGGCCACGGCCTGAGCCGGCGCCGAACCACCCGTCTCCCGAGGTCGATCACACCTGGCCGGCGGCCATGGCAGTCCCGGATCGTTCAGCACTCACTAGAGTGGAGTGCCAACGGAGCGCACGCCAGTCCGGCCCACCGGGTCGTCTTGGGGTCCGCACCTCCACCAGGACCACCATGCCGACCACCGACGACCGTCACCTCGACGACACCGACCCCGAGAGCGGGGAGCTCGACGCCCGCAAGGCGGCCATCCTCAACGCGGTGGTCACCGAGTACATCGGGTCGGCCCAGCCCGTCGGGTCCCAGCACGTGGTGGACGCACCGGGCGTGAGTGTGTCCTCGGCCACCGTGCGCTCGGACATGGCCGCCCTCGAGCGGGACGGCTTTCTGGCCCAGCCCCACACCAGTGCCGGTCGCATCCCCACCGACAAGGGCTACCGGTTCTTCGTCGACCACCTGGCCCGGCCCGGCTCCCTCGATCCGGTCGGACGCCAGCAGGTCCGCCAGTTCTTCGACCACGCCCACGGGGAGATCGAGTCGATGCTCGAGCGCACCTCCGGGCTGTTGGCCGACCTCACCGACTGCACGGCCATGGTGGTGGGCCCCTCCCACGAGGCGGCGGCCATCCGATCGGTCCAGTTGGTGGCCCTCGGGCCGCGTCTGGCCCTGCTGGTGGTGGTGCTGGCCGACGGCGCCGTGCAGAAGCAGTCGATCGAGATCGACGACGGGATCGACGAGGCCCAGCTGGCCGAGGCCGGGTCGCGCATCGCCGCCCTCTGCCTGGGCCTGCGTCTGGCCCAGGTCCGGCCGAACCCGGTGGCCACCGGTGACCCGGCCACCGACGCGGTGGTGTCGGCCGGGTTGGCCGCGTTGCAGTCCCTCGGGAGGGTCGACGTCGGCGACCAGCTCTTCGTGGGCGGCTCGTCGAGGATGGCGGTGGCCTTCGACGCCGTCGACACCGTCCGCTCGGTACTCACCATCCTCGAACAGCAGCTGGTCGTGGTCACGCTGCTGCGGGACATCCTGGACACCGGGCTGTCGGTGGCCATCGGCGCCGAGCACGGCGTGGAGCCCCTGGCCTCGTGCGCCATCGTGGTGATGCCGGTGTCGGTGGACGGGCAGGAGGCGGGGACCATCGGCCTGCTCGGGCCGACCCGGATGAACTACCCCCTGGCCCTGGCGGCCGCCCGCGTGGTCGGGGACCGGTTGGGCCAGCGGCTGAGCGAGGCGGGACGATGAACGACCGGAGGCCTGGCCCGTGACCGATGTGGATCTCTACGAGGTGCTGGGGGTGGGCAGGGACGCGTCCGACGAGGAGTTGAAGCGCGCCTACCGGGCCAAGGCCCGCGAGTTCCATCCCGACGCCAACCAGGGCGACGCGGAGAACGGGGAGCGGTTCAAAGAGGTCAGCCTGGCCTACGAGGTCCTGAAGGATCCCGAGCGGCGGGCCCGCTACGACCGCTTCGGCCCCGAGGGGGTGTTCGGCGCCGCCGCCGGTGGCGGTGCTCCCGGGGACCCGTTCGGAGGGGGGCTGGGCGACCTGTTCGACGTCTTCTTCAACGGCATGGGCGGGGCGGGGGCCGGCGGCCGGGGCCGGCGGACCGGCCCGATGCCGGGGCCGGACGCGGAGATGGTCCTGCGCCTGGCCTTCCGGGAGGCGGTGTTCGGCGTCCAGCGCGAGGTCGAGGTGCAGACGCCCGTGCACTGCGACACCTGCGAGGGTTCGGGGGCCCGGCCCGGCACGTCGGCGGTCCGGTGCACCGAGTGCCAGGGAGCCGGCGAGCTGCGGCGGGTCCGCCAGTCGATCCTCGGCCAGGTGATCACCGCCGTGCCCTGCGGTCGCTGCCAGGGGACCGGGGAGTCGATCGAGCACCCCTGCGAGGACTGCCGGGGGGAGGGGCGCCGGACCGAGCGCCGGACCCTCACCGTCGACATCCCCTCCGGGGTCGACGACGGGTCGACGCTGCGGCTGGCCGGCCACGGCCCGGCCGGTTTCCGGGGTGGCCCGAACGGCGCCCTCTTCGTCCACGTGTCGGTGGAGCCCGACCCGGTCTTCGAGCGAAGCGGTGTCGACCTGCACGCCACGCTGCACGTGCCCATGGCCATGGCCGCCCTGGGGGGGAGTGTCGGGTTCGACACCCTGGACGACCATCGCGACCTGGCCATCGCCACCGGCACCGGCACCGGCTCGGTGATCCAATTGAAGGGCCTCGGGGTGCCCAAGCTCCGGGGCCGGGGTCGGGGCGACCTCTTCGTCCACGTGCACGTGGACACGCCGACCGGGCTCGACGACGGCCAGCGGGAGCTGCTGATGGCCCTGGCCGAGGCCCGCGGCGAGGACCTCGGGAACGTGCCCCAGGGTGAGGGCCTCTTCTCGAAACTGCGCTCGGCCCTGAGCTGACCCGGTGGCCGGACGCCCGGGGCCGCCGAGCGCCGGACCCGACGGGTCCGGGCCGGACGGGCGCACCGTCGGCCCGGACCCGCTCCTGATCGGGGCGGCGGCCATGGTCTTCGTCGAGGACCCGTTGGTCCCGGTGCTCACGGAGGGTGACGTCCATCATCTCCTCGACGTGCTCCGGCTGCGCCCGGGCGAGTCGGTGGCGGCGGGCGACGGGCGCGGCTCCTGGGTCCCGTGCCGGCTGGCCGGCGTCCCGGGCCGACGGGGATCCGACCAGGTCGATCCGGGCTCCGTCCTGGTGGCCGACGGCCCGCTGACCACCACGCCGCGGCTCGAGCCCGCTCTCACCGTGGCCTTCGCCCCCACCAAGGGCGACCGGCCCGAGTGGGTGACCCAGAAGCTCACCGAGCTCGGGGTGGACCGGATCGTGCCCCTGCGGGCCCACCGCTCGGTCGTGCGGTGGGACGGGGAGCGCGGGCGGCGGGCCGTCGAGCGGCTGCGCCGGGTGGCCCGGGAGGCGTCGGCCCAGAGCCGGCGGACCTGGCTCCCCGAGGTCACCCCGGTGATGGATCTCGACGGGCTGACCAGCGAATTCGGCCTCGCGCCCAGCCTGGCCCAGCCGGGTGGCGGTCGGCCCTCCCTGGCCCGGCCCCTGGTGGCGGTGGGGCCGGAGGGCGGGTGGGACGACGACGAATTGTCCCGTTTCGGGGGGGCCACCGGCCTGGGGCCGAACGTCCTGCGGGCGGAGACCGCGGCCGTCGCCGCCGGGGCCATCCTGTGCGCCCTCAGGGGGGGCATCGTAGAAACTCTTGCGTAACCACGCTCCGTGAGCAAAACTACACAGAGGGGCAGGGCAGGGTCTCACGTTCGGGAAGGGACAACCGTTCCGAAAGAGCGATCGGGACAGTAAGCGCCTGCGTCACATTGACAGAACCGGAGCTCGGGGGGCGATCGGTGAAGATCAGCGGAGGTGCACATGTCGGTGATTGACAAGAGCGTGGAGATGCTCGAGGAAGACGAACAGGAGGAGGCGGCCCGGATCGCCTATGCCCGGGCCGTGGGGGCCAGGCTCCGGACCATGCGCAAACAGATGCGCCTCTCCCTGCAGGCGGTCGAGGCCATGTCCGAACAGGAGTTCAAGGCATCGGTGCTCGGGGCTTACGAGCGCGGCGAGCGGGCCATCTCGGTGCCGCGGCTGCAACGGCTGGCCAAGCTGTACGACGTGCCGGTCGACCAGTTGCTGCCACCCGACGACGCCACCATGACCCGATGGGGGGCGGCCGGGACCACCGAGGAGGTGGTGCCGCTGGGCAGCGCCCGCCGGACCCTGCAGGCCGGCTCCGGCACCGACAAGGTGGCCATCGATCTGACCAAGTTGCACACGGTCAGTGGCCCAGAGCGGGATCTGTTGCGGCGGTTCCTCAGCATGATCCAGGTGCATCGCCAGGACTTCAACGGGAGGATGATCACCATTCGGGCCGAGGACGTCCGGGCCATCGCCTGCCTGTTCGGGGTCACCCCGGACAGCATGGGCTCGCGCCTCGACGAGCTCGGCCTCCTCGTCAACGTCTGATAGGAGGTCCATGTCCACCATGGCCGAACAGATCCACTGGCTCAGCACCAAGGAGGCGTCGGAGCGGCTGGGCATCACCCTGCGCAGCCTGTACCGCTTCATCGACGAGGGCGACCTGGTGGCCTACAAGTTCGGTCGGGTCATCCGCATCCAGGAGGACGATGTGAACCGCTTCATCGAGGCCAGCCGGATCTCCCCGGGGAGCCTCGAGCATCTCTATCCCGAGGTCAAGGGCAACGGACGGCCGCACCTCCACACGGACGGGGTATCGGCGGCCGGGGCCGGCTGAGGCCCGGTGCCCGACTGTCTGTTCTGCGGCATCGTGGCCGGCGACGTCCCGGCCGACATCGTGTGGACCGACGACCACACCGTCGCCTTCCGGGACATCCACCCCCAGGCGCCGACCCACGTGCTGATCGTGCCCCGGCGGCACATCGAGAACGCGTCCGTGCTCAGCCCGTCCGACGCCGAGGAGGTGGTCGCCCTGCTGACCGCGGCCAAGGCCGTGGCCGACGCCGAGGGGATCGGGGGTGACGATCGGGGCTACCGGCTGGTGTTCAATGTCGGTCCCGACGCGCTCAACTCGGTGCCCCATCTGCATCTGCACGTGCTCGGCGGGCGCCGGCTCGACGGGCCGCTGGGCTGACCGGTCCCGGTGCCGGTGGGCGCCCACCGGGGCGGAGCCGGCGGATGACCGGGGGTCGGCACGTGGGATCATCCCGCCCGGCCCGCTGGTAGGGTCGGTCCAGAGCGCACGTGGCAGGCACCCAGGTCAAAATCCTCGTCCCCGGCAACCACCTCATGGCGGGCCTGCTCGGGCAGCGCGACGAGTTGCTGCGTCTGATCGAAGGAGCGTTCGACGGCGTGCAGATCGCCGTCCGGGGCAACGAGATCTCCATCGAGGGGGAAGGGGCCGAGCGGGTCGCCGCCCTGTTCGAGGAGCTGATCATCCTGCTGGAGTCGGGCCAGGGGCTCGACGCCGTGCAGGTCCACCGCACCATCGACATGATGCATGACGACGTCCGGCCGTCCGAGGTGCTGACCTCCGAGCTGCTGCGCTCGTCGAGGGGGCGGGCGGTGCGCCCGAAGACCGGTGGGCAGAAGCAGTACGCCGACGCCATCGCCTCCAACATCGTCACCTTCGGGATCGGGCCGGCCGGTACCGGCAAGTCGTACCTGGCCGTGGCGCTGGCCGTCCAGGCCCTGCAGGCCCGCCAGGTGAGCCGGATCATCCTCACCCGTCCCGCCGTCGAGGCCGGGGAGCGCCTGGGCTTCCTCCCCGGTGACCTGATGGCCAAGGTCGACCCCTACCTCCGCCCCCTCTACGACGCGCTGCACGACCTGCTCGAGGCCGAAGGGGCGCAGCGGCTGATCGACCGGGGGGCGGTCGAGGTGGCCCCGCTCGCCTTCATGCGGGGACGCACCCTCAACAACAGCTTCATCATCCTCGACGAGGCGCAGAACACCAGCCCCGAGCAGATGAAGATGTTCCTCACCCGCATCGGATTCGGCTCGAAGGCGGTGATCACCGGCGACATCACCCAGATCGACGTGCCCGGTGGCCGTTCGGGCTTGGTCGGGTTGGAGTCGATCCTCTCCGGCGTGCCCGATCTGGCCTTCGTGCACCTGACCCAGCGCGACGTGGTCCGGCACCGGATCGTGGCCGACATCGTGGCCGCCTACGAGCACACGTCGTCGGGGGACGGCAACCGTGAGCCTTGACGTCTACGCCGCCGACGAACAGTCCGACCACCCCGTCGCCGTCGACCGCTGGGCGGCACTGGCCCGGTCGGTCCTCGAGGCCGAGGGGATCGTGGGGGACACCGAGGTGTCGCTGCTGTTCGTCGACGAGGCGACCATCGCCTCGTTGCACGAGCGGTTCCTCGACAAGCCGGGGCCGACCGACGTGCTGTCGTTCCCCATCGAGGACGAGCCGGACCGCTCGGGCCGCTCGCCCGACGAAGGGGGCACCGGGCCCGGATCGGCCGAGCCCGACTCGGGACGACTGAAGCTGTTGGGCGACGTGGTGATCTGCCCGGCGGTGGCGGCGGCCAACGCCGTCGAGCACGGCGTCATCTTCGACGACGAGATCGCCCTCCTCGTCGTGCATGGCCTCCTCCACCTCCTCGGGATGGACCACGAGCTCGACGAGCGAGGCCGAGCGCATGGAGCAGCGAGAGCGACAGCTCCTCGACCGGTTCTACCGCGTAGCCCGGTGAGGGTCCTCCTCGGTACCGAGTCGTTCGACCTCGGGGACCTCGTGCTGATCGTGGTGGTGCTGGTCCTGCTGGCCGCCTCGGCCATGTTGGCGCTGGCCGAGACCAGCCTGGTCCGGATGAGCCCGGCCAAGGCCCGGGGGCTGGTCGATGACGGGCGCCGCGGGGCCAAGGTGCTGGTCCGGCTCACCGAGAACCCGCAGGGATTCCTCAACCCGGTGCTGCTGCTGGTGCTGATCTGCCAGCTGGTGGTGGCCACCCTGGTCGGCATCCTGGCCGCGCACTGGTTCGGCGCCTGGGGGGTGGTGGCGGCCACCGTGTTCGAGATCGTGGTCATCTTCGTGCTCGGGGAGGCGGTGCCGAAGAACTGGGCCGTGCACCACCCGGAGCGGGCCGCCCTGTTCAGCGCGCCCGTGGTCACCGCCCTGGTCAGGTTCTGGCCGGTGCGCATGGTGTCCGGCGCGCTGATCGGCCTGGCCAACCTGCTCATCGGTGAGCAGGGGCAGTACCTCGGCTCGGGGGTGACCGAGTCGGAGTTGCTGGCCATGGCCGACGTCGCCCTGGAGGGGGACGTGATCGAGACCGAGGAGCGGGCCCTCATCCACTCCATCATCGAGTTCGGGGACACCGTGGTGCGCGAGGTGATGGTGCCGCGCCCCGACATGGTGACCATCGGCGCCGACGAGACGGTCGAAGCGGTGTTGGAGCGGGCCCTGGAGGTGGGCTTCAGCCGGATGCCGGTCGTCGAACAGCAGGGGGACGACGTGGTCGGCGTGGCCTACACCAAGGACATGATCCGCACCGTCCGGATGGGCCGGGGGGAGGACCCGGTGCGGACCCACGTCCGCATGGCCCACTTCGTCCCGGAGACCAAGCGGGTGTCCGACCTCATGCGGGAGATGCAGGCCGAGACCTTCCACCTGGCCATCGTGGTCGACGAGTACGGGGGCACGGCCGGGCTGGTGACCCTGGAGGACCTCATCGAGGAGCTGGTGGGGGAGATCGTGGACGAGTTCGACGTGGAGGAGGCCCAGGTCGAGGAGCTCGGCGGCGGCGAGCTCCGGGTGAGCGCCCGGCTGCCCGTGGACGAGGTCAACGACCTCATCCACGCCAGCCTGCCCACCGGGCCGTGGGACACCGTCGGTGGCTTGGTCTTCGATCTGCTGGGTCACGTGCCCGCGGCCGGGGAGTCGGTCACCGTGGACGGGATGAAGCTGGTGGTCGACCGGGTCAACGGCCGGCGCATCGAGCGGGTCCGTATCGTCCCGATGGCCGACGCGGTACCGGCGGACGACGGATGAGCGGGTTCCGGTCGGGCTTCGTCGCCGTCGTAGGCCGTCCCAATGTCGGCAAGTCCACACTGGTCAACGCCATGGTCGGGACCAAGGTGACCATCACCTCGCCCCGGCCCAACACCACCCGTTCCCAGATCCGGGGCGTACTCAACCGCCCGGACGCCCAGGTGGTGTTCGTGGACACCCCCGGCCTGCACAAGCCGCGCACCGCCTTGGGCGAGCGGATGAACGAATCGGCGTCCTCCTCCCTCGACGACGTCGACGTGGTGGTGGCCATGGTGGAGGCCACCGGCGCCATCGGGCCCGGCGACCGGATGGTCCTCGGGCAGGCGGCCCAGCGGGTGCGGTCGATGGCCCGGGCCGCCGGTCTCGAGGCCGAGCTCCGGACGGCCGACCCGGCGGGGGACGACCGCCGGGTCGGGGCCGGCGACCCCACGCTGCTGGTGGTGGTCAACAAGATCGACCGGGTAGGCGGGGACCGGATCCTGACCCATCTCAACGCGGTCGCCGCGGTGGTCGACGCCCTCGACGGCGACGCCGCCACCGCCGTCCCGGTCGAGTTCTTCCCGGTGTCGGCGACCACCGGGGAGGGGGTGGCCGCCCTGGTGGAGGCGGTGGTGGACCGGATGCCCGAGGGCCCCCGCTACTACCCCGAGGGGATGGTCACCGATGTGGCCGAGGCGTTCTGGGTGGCCGACCTGGTGCGCGAGGAGCTGCTCCACCGGGTGGAGGACGAGCTTCCCCACAGCATCGCCTGCCGGGTCACCGAGTGGGAGTGGCCGCGGGTCCGGTGCGAGATCTTGGTGGAGCGCAACTCGCAGAAGGGCATCGTCATCGGCAAGGGCGGCTCCACCCTCAAGGAGGTGGGGACGGCGGTGCGGGCCCAGATGCCCCCGGGCGCCTACCTCGAATTGTTCGTGCGGGTGGAGAAGCGCTGGCAGCACCGCGAGGACGCCCTCGACCGGCTCGGCTTCTGAGGTGCCCGTCCGCCGGCCCCCGGGGGTCAGTCGGATCGACCCCACCTGGGCTTTGCCCCCGACGGCCGATCCGGCGGTTCAGGGCCCGCGGCGATGTGCCGATGGGTAGGACGTGGATTCACCGCGCCATCCCCACCGACCGGAAACGACCGGTGGTAGAACTGCCGACATGGCCCGCCGGACCGCTCCATTCAGAGTGGCGGGGATGGCGGCCGCCACCATGAGCGCCGACGGCCCGATGGCGCCCGATCCGGTGTGGTTCGGCCCGGACCCGCGTCCGCTGTTCGGCTGGCTCCACCGCCCGGCCGGCGGGCGGGCCCGGGGCGGCGTCGTGCTCTGCCCACCGGTCGGGGACGAGGACCGTCGGGTCTACCTGACCTACCGCAAGGCGGCCGAGGCGCTCTCCCATTCGGGGTTCGCCGTGCTCCGGTTCAGCTACGAGGGAACCGGTGACTCGGCCGGCTCCCTCGAGGACCCCGACCGGGTGGAGGCGTGGGTCTCGAGCATCACCCACGCCGTCGGGTACCTCCGCCGGGTGGGCGTCGGCCCGGTGGCCGCGGTGGGCATGCGGCTCGGGGCGACCCTCCTCACCCGGGCCACCCCGACCATCGAGCCCCCACTCGCCGCCGTGGTGCTCTGGGATCCCTGCGCCGGCGGGCGGGAGTTCCTCCGCCACCAGCAGCTGCTCCTGACCACCCTCCCCGGACGGCCGCCGGCCGACACCCGCGGGGTGGACACGCCGGGCTACCACATCAACGCCTCGTTGGCCGACGAGCTGCGGGGGTTGACCATCGGCCCGGTGGAGCCGCCCCACACCCGCACCCTGGTCCTGGCCCGCCCGGGCCGACCGGCCCCCGAGCGGCTCCGGGCGGCGCTGGCCGGGGTGGCCGCGGACCAGGTCGACGCCACCGGCCAGGACCAACTGCTCGACGTGGCGCCCCTCGACGCGGTGGTGCCGGCCCAGTCGATCAAGCAGATCGCCGAGTGGCTCACCGAGGTGATGCCCGACCAACCCGCCTTGGTCGCCGAGCCGGAACCGGGGTCGGCCGTCGTGGGCACCGACTTCGGCGGCGCACCGGTGCGCGAGCGGGCGGTGCGCCTGGGTGAGGTCGGGCTGTTCGGGATCACCACCGTGCCCGACCGGGGGGCGCACGGTCCCTGGATGCTGTTCATCAACGTGGCCACCGAATACCACATCGGCCCCGGGCGGGCCTGGGTCGACCTGGCCCGCGCCTGGGCGCGGCACGGTATCCGCTCGGTCCGGTTCGACCTCAGCGGGGCTGGCGACAGCCCGGTCCACCCCGGCCAGGCCGAGGAGATCACCTACGCCCGCCAGTGGCTCGACGATCTGCCCGCGGTGGCCGCGGGCGTCTCACCGTCCGACCCCTCCGACACCGTCTTCATCGGACTCTGCTCGGGGGGGTATGGCGCGTTCGAGGCCGGGCTGGCCGTCGGGTCCCGTGGGGCCATGGCCATCAACCCGGGCCTCACCGCCCCACACATGAGCAAGTTGACCGACCTGTGGGATCCCCGCCGGCGGGCCGCCCGGACCATGCCCAAGCCGTTGGCCCGGCTGGCCGTCCGGCACGGGCGGGTGGCCAGTTGGATCTGGGAGCGCTACCAGCAGATCGCCGTGTGGCACGCGCCGATGTCGGTCCCGGCCGCCGCGGTGCGGTCGGGTCTGGACGTCCTGCTCATCTGCGGCCAGGACGAGGCCGAGCCGTTCCGGGACGTGTGGTACTGGCGCGCAGTCGGGGAGCCCCGGCTGCGGGCCACCGGCCGGCTGGCCTTCACGGTCATCCCGTCGCTGGACCATGTCCTGCTGTTCGGCGAGGGTCGTGAGGCAGCCATGCAGGTGTTGACCGACCACGTGCTCGAGCGCTACGGCCCCGACGCCGGGGCGGCCACCGGTGCCGAGGCCACCGCGACCACCATGACCCGTCCCGGGCATCGCCCGGCCGGGGTCAGGGGCGGGGGCGCCGGGCTCGGCGGTCGGCGATCCAGTGCTCGATCCTCCAGGTGATCTGGGGCGGCACCAGGGCATAGGCCTGATCCTGGGTCCGGGCCAGCAGGGGCATCCCTTCCCGGGCCGTCTCCCAGGCGATGCCGAACTGCCGCCGGCGGACCGATCCCCACAGCGCGTCCTGCAGCATCCACCGGTAGTCCGGGCCGTACCCGGCCAGCGCACGGTGGGCCGGCACCGGGTGGTCGTCGTCGGCCCAGGCGTGCTTGATGGCCCGGATGGCCATCAGGCCGTTGGTCGGGTTGGAGGTGGTGTTGTTCCCGTCGTGCCGGCGGACGAACGAGAGTCGCTCGTCCAGGTAGTGCCACTCGGTGTAGCGGGCGACATTGATGTACATGAGCCAGTCCTCACCGCAGGTGAAGTCGGCCGGGAAGCCACCGGCCTGCTCCAGCGTCCGGCGCCGGACGGTTGCCCCGCTGATGTTGCCGCGGTTCCGCTCGAGCAGCAGTTCGTAGCTGCGGCCGTGGATGTCGAGGTAGGACGTGTCGACGGTCGGTGCGACCCGTTCCGCCTGTTCGATGCACTCGGCGAGGTCGGTGGCCACCAGGTCGGTCCCCGGGCCCGGCTCGGCGGCGAAGTACCACGACGGCGTGGTCAGGGCGTCGCACTCGGGGTGCTCGGCCAGGTACGCGGCGGTGTGGGTCAAGCGGTCGGGGTGCCACAGGTCGTCGTCGTCGAGGAAGCACACCCATTTCGATTCGGCGGCGGCGAGCCCGGTGTTCCGGGCCGTCGCCACCCCACGGTGCGGTTGTTGGATGACCTGCACCGGGCCCCGGCGCAGGTCATCGGGGATGGTGCTCTCGGGCCCGTCACCGACGATGATCACCTCGGCCGGCGGGAGGTGCTGGGCCAGCACGCTCTTGACCGCCTCGGCCAGGTACGCCGGTCGCCGGTAGGTGGGAATGACCACGGCGAAATCGGGCATGCCCGACGATACCGGTCGTCATCGGACCGGTGGGATCACCCCTCGTCGACGATGGAACGCAGGAACGCCTCGACTTCGGACCGGTCCACCGACCGTCTCATCGGCGGCACCCGGGCCAGGAGGGCCCCGCGGTAGCGGGCGGTGGCCAGGCGGCTGTCGAGCACGGCGACCACCCCGCGGTCGGTGGCCGAGCGGATGAGGCGACCGGCTCCCTGGGCCAGCAGCGTGCCGGCCCGGGGCAGGTCGACGGAGCTGAAGGCGTCCGGAGCCGGCCCGGTCCCGCCGGGCCTGCAGCACCGGGTCGTCGGGCCGGGGGAACGGGATCCGGTCGATGGTTACCAGGCTCAGCGTGCGTCCGGGCACGTCCACCCCCTGCCAGAACCCGAGGGTGGCGAACAGGCAGGTGGCCTCGTCGGTCCGGAAGGCCTCCACCAGCGCCGGCTTGGGCAGGTCGGACTGGGCCAGCACGGGAACGGACAGGCGATCCCGCAGCGCCTCGACGGCGGCGTGCATGGCCCGCCAGCTGGTGAACAGGGCCAGGGTCCGGCCCCCCGCCGCGGTGATCAGCCGTTCGAGCTCGTCGTGGAGGGCGGGCTCCGACTCGGGACGGCGCCGGTCGGGCAGCGACTGGGCCACGTACAGCATGGCGTGCTCGCGGTAGGGGAACGGGCTGCCCACGTCGAGGACGTCGGTCCGGGCCGACGGCAGCCCGAGGCGCTCGGTCAGGCCGAGGGGCACCGTCGCCGAGGTCAGGACGCCGGTGACCTCGCCCCACAGCCGCTCGGCCAACAGCGGGCCGACATCGATGGGGGACACCCGCAGGCTCGGGGCCCGGGCCCCGCTGTCCACCCAGGCCACCTCGTCGTCGGTCAGGGTGGACAGGCGGGCCAGGTCGGCGGCCAGGTGGCCGGCGGCCAGCAAGCACCCGGTCCCGGCGGGACCGGGCCGTGGTCGACGCATCGTCACCCGCCTCCCGCTCGGCGGCGCGCAGGTGGTCGGTGAGACGATCCACCCGGCCGGTGGCCAGCACCAGGATGCGGCCCAGATCGGGCTCGCCGGTCGGTGCCGGCCGGTCGACGGCGACCCGGGTGGCGGCCGGGGCCGAGGGCGGCTCCAGGCCGAGGTCGAAGCCGAGCGGCTCGGCCGGTGGCCCGGGCGCCGCTCCGGAGGGTGTGACCGGACGGTCGTCGGCCACCGGTTGGTCCGGGACCAGCGAGCGGTGGGGGACCCGTTGGCCGGCCAGCGGGCGCAGGACCCGGAGGAGGAGGTCCCCGACGTCGGCCAGGGCGTCGGCGGCATCGACGGCACCGGGCCGACCCGGGTCGAGCAGCGGCCGGGCCGAGGCGGCGAGGGCCCGGAACCGCCCGGGTCCGATCTCCACCCCCAGGCTGTCGGTCATCACCTCCTCGACCTCGTGGGCCTCGTCGAACACCACCACCTGGTGGGGAGGGAGCACGGCCCCCCCGCTGGCCAGGTGGGCGCCGTACAGGTGGGTGTTGACCACCACCACGTCGGCCTCGGCGGCCCGGGCCCGGGCGTCCTCGGCGAAGCAGTCCCGCCCCGAAGGACACCGGAAGGCGCCCGGGCACTCCCGCGCCGTGGTCGAGACCATGGCCCAGGCCCGGGCGTGGGGTTCGAATTCGAGCTCGGCCCGGTCACCGGTCACCGTGTGCTGGGACCAGTCGACCAGCCGCCGGACCTGCTCGCCCAGCCGACCCAGGGCGGCGCCGTCCTCGTCGCCCCCGGCGCGCTCGGTGGTGAGGGGGTCGTCGGCGTCGGGTGGGTCACCGGTGCCGGGTTGGAGCGAGAGCTGCTCGCCCCGGCCCCCGACCTCGGAGACCCGCTGGCGACACAGGTAGTTGCTGCGCCCTTTGAGCACGGCGAAGGTGAAGTCGTCGCCGACCGCCCCGGCCACCAGGGGGAGATCGTTGTCGGCCAGCTGGTCCTGCAGGGCCTTGGTGGCGGTGGCCACCACGATCCGCCGATCGTTGAGGGCGGCGGGGATGAGGTAGGCCAGCGACTTGCCGGTGCCGGTGCCGGCCTGGACCACCAGATGACGTCCGGTGGTCATGGCCGAGCCCACCGCCACCGCCATCTGGGCCTGACCCTCCCGGGCCTCGCCCCCGCCGGGCAGCGCCGCCGCCACCTCGGCCAGGGTGGCGGTCACGTCGTCGGCCATCCACCGACCCTACCGGGGGCGCCGCGACGGCTCGGGAACCGGCCAGCCTGGCTGATGACCCCCCTCCGGGCCCGGAGACCACGGGAAGTGACCCCCCCGCCACTGCACCGGGTAATGGCCTTCCAAGCCTGTCGGAATGCGGGACGGCCCTGTTACGCTGAGCCCCAGAACTCGCCGTTGGTGGCGGCAACCGTCGAAGGGGTATCGATGCGAACCAGACGTTCGAGCATGGCCGTAGCGGGCAGGGCCTTGGTGGCGCTGCTGATCCTGGGCGCCTTCGCCGGCGTCGGCGTGGTGGTGGACAGTCACACGGCCACGGCGTCGTCGACCCAGGCCCAACTCATCGTGAGCGACGCCGCGTCCCAGGCCGGGGTGCCCTACTGCGACGGCGGCGGCGGCATCAACGGGCCGAGCAACGGTGGCGTGGTCGAAACGGGCTGCGGCGCCGGGGTCAAGGGGTTCGACTGCATGAGCCTGGTGCAGTACGCGGTGTACCAGGCGACCGGCATCATCCTCCCGGACAACGGCACCCAGCCGGAGGGGGTGGGCACCTACATTCCCCCCGCGGCCACGCTGGCCGAGGACGAGGCCCAGGTGTTGCCGGGTGACGCCGTGTACTGGGGCGGCTCGGGCATCGACGGCTTCGCCCACTCGGGCATCTACGCGGGGAACGACGAGGTGTGGGACGCGGTCGGCCCGGGCATCTACGTCCAGACCCACACCTTCGAGTACCTGCGCCAGACCTACAACTACGACGGCGCCGAGCAGTACACGTCGAGTACGAGCGGTGCACTGGCGGTCACCACCACCTCGCTGCCCAACGGCTCCGTCTACACCAAGTCCAACAAGGTGACCTACTCCGCCACCCTCGCCGCCAGCGGCGGCAACCCTCCCTACCGGTGGTCGCTGGTCAAGGGATCGAAGCCGCTCCCGCCCGGGCTCAAGCTGCATTCCGTCACCGGGGTCATCTCGGGCCGGATCACCGCCGCCGCCACCGGCACCTACTCGTTCACGGTCCGGGTGAGGGACACCAAGACGGGCACGCCTCCGGTGCAGCACGCGGCGTTCCACGGCCTGTCGATCACCATCTCCTCCTAAGGCCTGCCCGGGGAGCCGCGGTGACCCGGCCGGTCGGCCCCGGGATCAATGCCACTCCACCGCCAGTCCGACGGCCACCCCGAGCCCGCCGATCACGATGACCCAGCGGAGGACGTCGGCCGGGATGCGCCGGCCGTAGCGCCCGCCGACCTGGCCGCCGATGATCGACCCGGCGGCCACCAGCCCGGCCACCGACCAGGCGATGTGGGTGCTGGCGATGAAGAACAGGGCGGCCACCCCGTTGGCCGTCAGGGCCAGGACGTTCTTCGTGCCGTTGAGGCGTTGGAGGTCGTCGTCGAGGAAGATGGCCATCAGGGCGATGAGGATCACCCCTTGGGCGGCGCCGAAGTAGCCGCCGTAGATGCCGGTGAGGAAGACCCCGAAGATGAGGGGTGCGCCCCCGTGGGTCCGGAGGGGCCCCCGGGCTTCGAGGCCCGACCGGATGCGGGGCTGGACCGCCATCAACACCGAGGCCAGGGCGATGAGGGCGGGCACGGCCGCCTTGAACACCGTGTTGGGGAGGGCCAGCAGCAGCGCCGCCCCGACCAGGGCGCCCACCACCGAGGCCGAGCCGAGCTGGACCAGGCGTCGCCGTTGGCCGACCAGCTCCCGGCGATAGGCCACCACCCCACTGGCGTTGCCCGGAGCCAGTCCCACCGTGTTGGACACGTTGGCCAGCACCGGCGGGTAGCCCAGCGCCAGCAGGGTGGGGAAGGTGATCAGGGAGCCGGAACCGACGATGACGTTGACGGTGCCCGCCGCCAGCCCGGCGGCGAAGATCGCCAGTGCGTGGAGCGGGGACATGGGCAGGGTCTACTGCCCCGCGCACGACGACTCAAACGCCGGTCGACACCGTCGGGCGCGACTCGCACGGAGAACAGGTGGCCGGGTTCGGTACATACGTGGGAGAGGATAGGTTCGCAGGGTGCAACAGGAAGAGATGGGCGCCGCTTCCGATCCCGGCCCCCGCCCGCCGGTGTCGGCGGCCGACGTGGCCGGCGGCCCGATCCCGGCCCACGTGGCCTGCGTGATGGACGGCAACGGTCGGTGGGCGGCCCGGCGGGGCCTGCCCCGCACCGAGGGCCACGCGGCCGGTGAGGCGGCCCTGCTCGACGCGGTCGAGGGGGCCCTCGACCTCGGCATCCCGTGGATCACCATGTACGCCTTCTCGACGGAGAACTGGCGCCGACCGGCCGACGAGGTCCGCTACCTGATGGGGTTCAACGAGAGCCTGTTGGTCCGGCGCCGCGACGAGCTCCACGAGAAGGGGGTGCGGATCCGGTTCGCCGGGCGTCGGGACTGGCGGGTGCCGAAGCGGGTGCTCCGCCGCATGGACGAGTCGATCGAGCTGACCGCTCGGAATCGGCGCTGCACGCTGACCATGGCCTTCAACTACGGCGGTCGGGCCGAGATCGTCGACGCGGTGCGCCGCCTGGTGGCCGAAGGAGTCGCGCCGGAGAAGGTCGACGAGAAGGCCATCCGGTCCCGGCTCTACTTCCCCGACCAGCCCGATCCGGACCTGGTCATCCGCACCTCGGGCGAGCACCGCATCTCCAACTTCCTGCTGTGGCAGCTGGCCTACAGCGAGCTGGTGTTCGACGACGTGCTGTGGCCCGACTTCCGCCGCACCCACCTGTTCGAGGCGGTGCGCGACTTCCAGCAGCGCCAACGGCGGTTCGGGGGAGTCACGTGACCGCGCCTCTGCCCCGCCGCCGGGCCGGGAGGGACGACGCCGGCGGCGTCTGGATCATCACCGGCATCCTCCTCGGCGCCCTGGTCTATGCCGGCATGGTGCTGATGATGGTGGCCGGGTTCACCGCCATCGTGCCCTTCGTGGTCATCCCTCCGGTCATCGTGGCCATGATCGGGGCCAACAGCCTCCTCGGCGGCGGCCGCCCGAGCCGCCCGGCCCGGGCGCCGTCCGGTCCGATCCCCCCGCCGGCCGCCGGCGATGGCGCCGCGCCCCGGAGACGACCGAACGGCCAGCGGCCCGGCTCGCCCCCCGGCGAGGAGTCGGCCGGGGCCGGATGACCCTCTTCCGAGACCGGGGCGTGGTGCTGCGCACCCTGCGCCTGGGCGAGGCGGACCGCATCGTCACCCTGATGACCCAGCAGCACGGCAAGGTCCGGGCGGTGGCCAAGGGCGTACGCCGCACCACCTCCCGGTTCGGCTCCCGCCTCGAGCCCCTGAGCCATGTGGCCCTGCTCGGGTGGCAGGGCCGTGGCGACCTCGACACCATCAACCAGGTCGAGGTCATCGACACGTTCCGGGCGGTCCGCGAGGACCTCGACCGGATGTCGGTGGCCATGTCGATGCTCGAGGTGGTCGACCAGATCGGCCAGGAGCGGCACGGGAACCCGCGCCTCTACGAGATGCTGGTGCGGGCCCTGACCGCCCTGGCCGAGCGCAACTCCCCCATGGTCGGGCCGGCCTTCTTCCTCAAGGTGTTGGCCCTCGAAGGATCGGCGCCGGTGCTCGAGGCCTGCGTCTCCTGCGGCGAGGAGGACCCCGAGCTCCTGGTGGCCTTCGACATCGTGGAGGGAGGGGTGCTGTGCCGGAGCTGTCGTCGCGGCCGTCCGCTGTCGGCCGGCGGCCTGGTCCTGCTGCGCCGCACCATGGGGGGCGATCTGGCCGGCGTGCTGACCGAGCCCCGGTCGCCGCTGACCGACGAGGTCACCGCCCTCGCCACCGAGGCCATGGAGGCCCACCTGGACCGGCGCCTCCGGTCGGTCCGCTCGGGCCCGGTGTCCTGAGTGGGCCACCCCGACGCACCCTTCGGGGTGTATGTGCACGTCCCGTTCTGCCGGTTCCGCTGCGACTACTGCGCCTTCGCCACCTACACCGACCGGGACCATCTGATGGGGGCCTACGTGGCCTCGTGCGTGACCGAGATCGCCCGGGCGGGGGGCGAGGAGGGGATGCCCCCGGCCACCTCGGTCTTCTTCGGTGGGGGCACCCCGTCGCGGCTGCCGGCCGAGGACCTGGTCGAGATCCTCGCCGCCATTCCCCGGGCCGCCGGGGCCGAGGTCACCGTCGAGTGCAATCCGGAGGATGCGGACCCGTCGCGGTTGGCCGCCTACCGGGCCGGTGGGGTCACCCGCCTGTCGCTGGGTGTCCAGTCGACCGTGCCCCACGTGCTGGCCGGACTCGGACGCCGCCACGGTACCGACCAGATCGTCGACGCCGCCGCGGCGGCGGCCGGGGCCGGGTTCGACTCGTGGAGCATGGACCTGATCATCGGGGGGGCGGGCGAGTCCGACGACGACTGGGAACAGAGCCTGGTCGAGGTGCTGGGCCTGGCCTCGCCGCCGCCCCACCTCAGTGCGTACTCGCTGACCGTGGAGCCGGGCACCCCGCTGGCCGCCGACCCCGGCCGCCATCCGGACGACGACGTCCAGGCCGATCGCTACACCCGCGCCGAGGCACTGCTCGGCCGGGCCGGGTACGAATGGGAGGAGATCTCCAACTGGGCCCGGCCCGGCCACGGGTGCCGGCACAACCGGCTGTACTGGGACCAGGGCGACTACCGGGGGATCGGGTCGGCGGCCCACTCCCACCGCTCGGGCCGGCGGTGGTGGAACGTGCGCACGCCCGACCGTTACGTCGCCGCCATCGGGTCGGGTCGGTCGGCCACCGCGGGCGTGGAGGTGCTCAGCGACCACCAGCGGCGCTTCGAGTCGTTGGCCCTGCAGCTGCGCACCCCGGCGGGAGTGCCGGCCGGGGCGCTGCCCCCCGACCCCGATCTGGACGGACTGGTCGAACGGGTGGGTGGACGGGCCGTCCTGACCGTGCGGGGGAGGCTGCTGGCCAACGCGGTGACCGCCCGGTTGGTGGTCGGGGCCGGAGCGGCGGAGCCAACCGGTACGATCTGCCCTTATGCCTGAACCCGACGCGCCCACCGACCTCATGGAGAAGGTCGTGGGGCTGTGCAAGCGCCGTGGCTTCGTGTTCCAGTCGGCCGAGATCTACGGCGGCTTCCGCTCCACCTACGACTACGGACCGCTCGGGGTCAACCTGTTGCGCAACGTGAAGAACACCTGGTGGGAGTCCATGGTCCAGCTTCGCGACGACGTGGTCGGCCTGGATGCCGCCATCCTCTCGCCCCCGGCGGTGTGGGAGGCCTCCGGGCATCTCTCCAACTTCACCGATCCCCTGGTGGACTGCCGTCACTGCAAGCAGCGGTGGCGTGAGGACAAGATCGACGGGGTGTGCCCGAACTGCGGCTCCACCGAGTTCACCGAGGCGCGCGCCTTCAACCTGATGTTCAAGACCCACGCCGGCCCGGTCGAGGACGAGGGCGCGGTGGCCTACCTGCGCCCCGAGACGGCCCAGGGCATGTTCATCAACTTCGCCAACGTGGTCCAGACCACCCGCAAGAAGCCGCCGTTCGGCATCGCCCAGGTGGGCAAGTCGTTCCGCAACGAGATCACCCCGCAGAACTTCGTCTTCCGCACCCGGGAGTTCGAGCAGATGGAGATGGAGTACTTCGTGCCGCCCGCCGAAGCCCAGCACTGGTTCGAGTACTGGCTGGACGAGCGCTACCGGTGGTACACCGCCCTCGGCATCCCCGAGTCGGAGCTGCGGCTGCGTCACCACGACGCCGACGAGCTGTCCCACTACTCGGCCGGCACCGCCGACGTGGAGTTCCTCTTCCCCTGGGGGTGGGACGAGCTGGAGGGCATCGCCAACCGCACCGACTTCGACCTCAAGGCCCACGCCGCCGCCTCGGGGGAGCGCCTCGAGTACTTCGACCAGGCGACCAACGAGCGCTACGTGCCCTACGTCATCGAACCGGCGGCCGGCGCCACCCGGACCATGATGGCCTTCCTCCTGTCGGCCTATCACGAGGACGAGGTGGGTGGCGAGGCCCGCACCGTGCTCCGCCTCCACCCCAAACTGGCCCCGTACCAGGTGGGCGTGCTCCCCCTGTCGAAGAAGGAGACCCTCGAGCCCCTGGCCCGTCAGGTGCTCACGTCGCTCCAGCCCCACTTCATGTGCGACTACGACGTGACCCAGTCGATCGGCAAACGGTACCGCCGCCAGGACGAGGTGGGGACGCCCTGGTGCGTGACCGTCGACTTCGACTCGCTGGAGGACGATGCGGTCACCGTGCGCGACCGCGACAGCACCGAGCAGGTCCGGGTGCCGATCGACGGGCTGGTGGCCGAACTGCACCGGAGGCTGGAGCAGGCCTGAGCCGCGGCCGGACCGGCCGGCGGCCGGCAGGTCCTACAGTCGGGCGATGCAACCAGCACGATTTGCCGGCCGGACCGCCCTCGTGACCGGGGGGGCGTCCGGCATCGGACGGGCCACCGCCCTGCGGTTGGCCAACGAGGGTGCCGCCGTGGTGGCCGTCGACGTGAACGGCGGGCTCCTGGCGGAACTGGAGGGCCACACCGGTGAGGCCGGTGGCTCGGTCAGCACCCTGGTGGGCGACGTGAGCTCCGAGGACGGCGTGCAGCGCATGGTGGCCGAGTCGCTCAACCGGTTGGGAAAGCTCGATGTGGTGGCCAACGTGGCCGGGGTGCTGTCGTTCTCCCACACCCACGAGCTGTCCCTCGACGAGTGGAACCGGCTGTTGGCCATCAACCTCACCGGTACCTTTCTGGTCTGCCGGGAGACCATCCCCCACCTGCTCGGCACCGGGGGCAACATTGTGAACCTGGCCTCGACCGCCGCCCACAAGGGACAGCCGTGGGCCACCGCCTATGTGGCCTCCAAGGGAGGGGTGCTGGCCCTGACCCGGGCCCTGGCCGTCGAGTACGCCACCGCCGGCCTCCGGGCCAACAGCATCAGTCCGGGGGCCATCGACACCCCCATCACCGGGGCCTTCCACCTGCCCGAGGGGGCGGACATCAAGCTGCTCAACCGGGTGACCCCCCTCGGGAGCTTCGGCAGTCCGGACGGCATCGCCGCGGCCATCGCCTTCGTGGCCTCCGACGAGGCCTCGCACATGAACGGCGCCGATGTCCTCATCGACGGCGCCACCCTGGCCTGACCGCCGGGCGTCGGGCGCGGGTCAGCCCAGGGTCGACCGGCCGTCGGTAGCCCACCAGTCGGCGGTGAGCTTGAGGCCCTTGATCGACGCCCTCGGCATGAGCTCCTCGTAGGTGCGCTTGTAGCCAGTGTGGGCGATCAGCCAACGACCGTCCTCCTTCACGTAGCGGTCGGTGTAGAACGCCGCACCCTGCACATTGATGCCGATGTCGGTGAGGATCACCGTGTCCTCGAGGGCCCAGGTCCCGGTGGCCCCATCCGGTCCGGTGAGGACGATCTCGGGGTGGTGGCAGCGGTGGCTGCTGAGCATGGTGGTCGCCCCCATGGAGGCCCGCAGGAACTCCATGATGGCGTCGCGCCCCTCGAACTCGTAGAGCCCGCCTCCGTACCGGGCGGTGGCCCCGGGCACGAAGCAGGTCTCGATCTCGTCCCACAGCTTCTGGTCGAGGCAGCGCAGGTACCGGTACTTGAGCTGTTTGATCTCCTCGATCTCGACGAGGTCTTCGGGTGTCATCGTGGCTCCTGTGGGCGTCGGGTCCGGCGGGTGGTCGGTGTGAGTGGACAGTGATTGGTGCTATCTGATGGTCCCGAAGCCCGGGATGAGCGGGAGGTCGAGCGCGGTCACCCAACCCGGGGGCAGCTGGTTGACCGCGGGGACGGCGTTGAGGGCCCGCAGGCCGGTAGCCAGGCAGCCGGCCGCCGCCGCGTCGCGTCCGCTCCCGTCGGTGAAGCGGAACGCCGTCTCCTGGGTGATGGAGGGCGATCCCTCGATCACCACCCGGTAGACGTCGTTCTCGTTGCCCCTCGGCCAGTCGGGGGCCGCCGCCGCGCCCACCCGGTTGATGTGCTCGAGGCAGATGCGGGGCTCGCCGCGGTAGATGCCGTTGATAGTGAACCGGATGGCCGCCACCGAGCCCGGCTCGATGAGGCCCTTGGCCGTCTTGACCGGCTCGCCGGTGACCCACTTCTCCCAGGTAGTGGTGATCTCGTCCAGTTCGATGCCCACGGCGTGGGCCATCATGGGGACGGTGGCCCCCCACGACATGACCAGGATGTCGGTGTGCTCGAGCAGGGGGACGAACTCGGGGGGGCGCCCGATCCCCATCTCGTCCTCGTAGTCCCCCTCGTAGTTGATGTAGTCGAGGATCTCGAGGGCCCGCACCTGGCGGACCTCCCCGCACAGGCCCATCAGGGTCAACGGGAACAGGTCGTTGGCGAAGCCGGGGTCGATCCCGGTGGTGAAGCAGGACGAGCCGCCGGCCTCACACGCCTCGGTGATCGGATCGATCCAGCTCGGTGGGTTGAGCGACATGGTGGGCCAGACCCACGGGGTCATCGAGGTGGAGCACACGTCGATGCCGGCCCGGAGGAAGGTGCCGATGTCGCGGATGTTGTCCTGGGCGTGCGCGGCGGTCGGACCGAAGTGGACCAGGGCATCGGGCTCGAGGGCGACCAGCACGTCGGCGTCGTCGGTGGCGGCGATCCCCACCGGCTCGATCCCGCACAGCTCGCCGGCATCCCGCCCCACCTTGTCGGGGTTGGCCACGCCCACCCCGACCAGTTCGAAGGCGGGGTGGCGGACCACCTCGGGGATGACCATCCGGCCGACGAAGCCGGTGCCCCAGACGACGACCCGCTTCGGTCGCGCGCTCATCGCATCATCTCCCCGGAGTTGACCATGAGGTGCTGGCCGGTGACCGCCTTGGCATGGTCGGAGGCGAAGAAGGCGGCCACGTCGGCCACCTCGCCGTCCTCGGTCATGCGGCGGAGCGGGAACTTCCCGACGATCCCCTCGAGGACCTCCTCACTGGTGGTGCCCTGGTTGTTGGCCGTCCCGGTCACGTACATCTCGACGTTCGGGCCCCACATCCACGACGGCACCACCATGTTGCAGCGGATGTTGTCGGCGCCGAGCTCGTCGGCCAGGTAGTACATGGTGGACAGGAGCGCGCCCTTGGAGGCGGCATACCCGCTCTGGGGCAGGGCGGGCTGGAACATCGACTGGGAGCCGATGAGGACGATCGACCCGCCGCCGCCGGCCTTCATCGCCGCCGCCACCGGGCGGATCACCGTGAGCGCCCCGAGCACGTTGGTCTCGAAGGCCTTGCGCCAGGCCTCGAACCGGAGGTCGTAGAGCCCACCCCACACGTTCTCGTAGGCCGCCACCTGGATCAGGGCGTCGACCGAGCCGAAGCGCCCCTGGGCCATCTCAACCAGGGCGGCGCAGGAGTCGGGATCGGTGATGTCGGTGGCCTGGGCCGCCACCCGCTTGCCACTCGGATCGAGCTCGGACGCGGTGGCCTCCAGGGTCTCTGCCGTCCGGGCGGCCAGCACGACGTTGGCCCCGTCGCGCAGGGCACTGGCCGCGCACTCCCGGCCGAGCCCCCCTCCGACGCCGGTCACCACCACGGTCTTGCCCTGCAGGATCATCCCCACCTTTTAGCACCGATGGTGGCCCCGGGCGCCGGGCCACACCCGAGCGGGGCTGCCAGCTCCGACCCGGCCGACAGGCGGGGCGCCGCCCGCGCCGTGGTTCTGGCCCGGGTCCGCGCCCAGGTACCCTGGATGGTCCGCGCCGACGCGAGCTGCCCGTCACGAACCCTCTCCGATTCCACTCAGGAGCGCCTCCCCGATGCCCTACGTCTTCGACTTCGACCACGCCCATCGCAAGCCCCCGATGGAGATGAAGGACCTCCTGGGCGGCAAGGGCGCCAACCTGGCCGAGATGACGTCGGTGCTGCAGCTGCCGGTGCCCCCCGGCTTCACCATCGCCGCCACCGCCTGCCGGAGCTACATGGAGTCCGGCTGGCCCGACGGCCTCAGCGACCAGGTGGCCAAGGCCAGGGCGCGGCTGGAGAAGAAGATGGGGAAGCGCATCGGGGACCCGAGCGACCCGCTGCTGGTGTCGGTGCGCTCGGGGGCGAAGTTCTCCATGCCGGGCATGATGGACACCGTCCTCAACCTGGGCCTCAACGACCGCTCGGTGGAGGGACTGGCCAAGCAGACCAACGACGACCGGTTCGCCTACGACTCCTACCGCCGGTTCGTGGCCATGTACGGCCGGATCGTGCTCGGCATCCCCGGTGAGGAGTTCGACACCCTGCTCGACGCGGCCAAGGAGCTGGCCGGCACCGGCTCCGACGCCGGCGTGCCGGTCGAGCTGCTGCGCTATCTGGTCGACGCCTACCAGCAGATCGTGGAGCGGCACACCGGCCGGCCCTTCCCCCAGGATCCCGACGAGCAGCTCCGCGGCGCCATCGAGGCGGTCTTCGAGTCCTGGAACGGACCGCGTGCCTTCGCCTACCGGGTGCGGGAGCGGATCGCCCACGACCTGGGCACCGCGGTCAACGTGCAGGCCATGGTGTTCGGCAACCGCGACGACACCTCGGGCACCGGGGTGGGCTTCACCCGCGACCCGGCCACCGGCGCGGTGGGCGAGTACGGCGACTTCCTCGTCAACGCCCAGGGCGAGGACGTGGTGGCCGGCATCCGGAACACCGAGCCGCTGTCGGCGCTGCAGGACCAGTTCCCGAAGATCCACCGCGAGCTGTTGTCCATCTTCGACCGGCTCGAGGCCCACTACCGGGACATGTGCGACACCGAGTTCACCATCGAGCAGGGCAAGCTCTGGATGCTCCAGACCCGGGTGGGCAAGCGCACCGGGCGGGCCGCACTGCGGATGGCCGTCGACATGGTGGGGGAGAAGACGATTCGCCTGTCCAAGTCGGAGGCCGTCGAGCGGATCACCGGCGACCACCTGGACCAGGTGCTCCATCCCCAGTTCTCCGGAACCGGGCACACCGTCCTGGCCCGGGGCCTCGGCGCCTCGCCCGGTGCGGCCGTCGGCCAGGTCTACCTGACCGCCGATGACGCCCAGGCCGCCGCCGAACGCGGCGAGCAGGTGGTGCTGGTCCGCAGCGAGACCTCTCCCGAGGACGTCCACGGGATGCTGGCGGCCGAGGGCATCCTGACCGCCCGCGGCGGACTGGTCAGCCACGCCGCCGTGGTGGCCCGGGGTTGGGGCAAGCCGGCCGTGGTGGGCGCCGAGGCCCTGCGCATCTCGGGCTCCTCGTTCTCGGTGGGGGACACCGTGGTGAACGAGGGCGACTGGATCTCGGTGGACGGCACCAACGGAACGGTGATGCTCGGCCAGGTGGCGGTGACCGAGGGGGAGACGCCGCCCGAGTTCGAGACCATCCTGGGCTGGGCCGACGAGATCCGGGCCGGCCACCTCGGGGTCCGGGCCAACGCCGACAACGGTCCCGACGCCGCCAACGCCCGCCGGCACGGGGCCGAGGGCATCGGTCTGTGCCGGACCGAGCACATGTTCCTGGCCGAGGACCGGCTACCCATCGTGCGGCGGATGATCCTGGCCTCGACGCCGGCCGAGGAGGAGGCGGCCCTCGAGGCGCTCCGGGTGGCCCAGCGGTCCGACTTCGAGGAGATCCTCGAGGCCATGGACGGGCTGCCGGTGACGATCCGGCTGCTCGACCCGCCGCTCCACGAGTTCCTGCCCGACACCCAGGAGCTGGCGGTGAAGGAGGCGACCACCGGCCTCGACGAGGAGGAGCGACAGCTCTACGAGGCGGCCCAGGCCTGGCACGAGTACAACCCCATGCTGGGCACCCGGGGCGTGCGTCTCGGGGTCATCAAGCCCGGCCTCTACGCCATGCAGGTGCGGGCCCTGATGGAGGCCGCCCTCGACCGGGTGGCCCTCGGCGGCCATCCCATCGTGGAGATCATGATCCCCCTCACCGTGTCGCCGCGAGGAGATGGCCCTGGCCCGGTCGTGGGTCGAGGCGGCCATCGCCGAGGCCCAGGCGGCCGGGACGGTGTCCCGATCCGGCTCGCGGGCCAAGCGGTCCGGGGCGAAGGCGGCCGCCGGCCGGCTGGAGGTCCTGATCGGCACCATGATCGAGACCCCGCGGGCCGCCCTCCTGGCCGGGGAGATCGCCGAGGAGGCCGACTTCTTCTCCTTCGGCACCAACGACCTGACCCAGATGACCTTCGGCTTCAGCCGCGACGACGTCGAGGGCCGGATGATGTCGGCCTATCTCGAGCAGGGGCTGCTCAAGCGCAATCCGTTCGAGGTCGTCGATCCGGACGGGGTCGGCGAGCTGGTCCGGCTGGGCGTCGAGCGGGGTCGGGCCACCCGGCCGGACCTCAAGATCGGGGTGTGCGGCGAGCACGGGGGCGACCCCGAGTCGATCGACATCTTCGCCCAGGCCGGGCTGGACTACGTCAGCTGCTCGCCGTTCCGGGTGCCCATCGCCCGGCTGGCCGCGGCCCAGGCGGTGCTGGCCGGCCACACCCGGTCCAAGCCGGGCAAGGCCAAGCCGGCGGCCAGGGCCCGCTCGGGCGCCAAGGCGTAGGCCGGCGGGCCTTCAGGTCCCGCCCCCGCCCGGGCCCGGTCGAAGCCGTCCGGCGACGAGGTACCGTCATCCTCTATGGGCATCCCCGATGAGGACGTCGCCCGGGTCAGGTCGGCCACCGACATCGTCGCCCTGATCGGCGAACATGCGGCGCTGAAGCGGGTGGGCCAGCGCTGGCTCGGCCTGTGCCCCTTCCACGGCGAGAAGACGCCGTCGTTCAGTGTGAACGCCGACGAGGGCTTCTACTACTGCTTCGGGTGCCAGGCCAAGGGCGATGCCATCAGCTTCGTGCGAGCCATCGAGCACCTCGACTTCGTCGACTCGGTGCGGCGGTTGGCCGACAAGGCCGGGATCACCATCCGGGAGGACGCCGGGACCGGTCGGGACGGGCAGCGGCGCAAGGCGATCCTCGACGTCATGGAGCAGGCCACCGACTGGTACCACCGGCGACTGTTGACCGGAGGCGATGCCGGCCCGGCCCGCGACTACCTGCGCAGCCGGGGCTACGACGGGGACGTGGTGCGCAAGTTCCGGTTGGGCTGGGCCCCCGACGGGTGGGACGAGCTGTGCCTGGGGTTGGGACTGCGCGACGAGGTGGCCACCGGCGCCGGCCTCGGGTTCGTCAACCGGCGGGGACGGCTGCAGGATGCCTTCCGGGCCCGGATCCTGTTCCCCATCTGCGACCCGTCGGGCCATCCGGTCGCCCTCGGGGGCCGGGTCCTCCCGGGCAGCCCCGACCCGGCCAAGTACAAGAACTCGACGGAGACGCCCGTCTACTCGAAGCGGAAGACGCTCTACGCCCTCAACTGGGCCAAGCAGGACATCATCAAGTCCGGCCAGGTGGTGGTGTGCGAGGGGTACACCGACGTCATCGGCTTCTTCGAGGTGGGGGTGGAGCGGGCGGTGGCCACCTGCGGCACCGCGCTGGCCGAGGAGCACGTGAAGCTGCTGAAGGGCTTCGCCTCCAAGGTGGTGCTGGCCTTCGACGCCGACGGGGCCGGCCAGTCCGCCGCCGGCCGCTTCTACGAGTGGGAGCGGCGGTTCGAGATCGACGTGGCGGTGGCCGCCCTGCCCGAGGGCTCGGACCCCGGGGAGCTGGCCCGGCGCGATCCCGAAGGGTTGCGGGCCGCCATCGCCGGGGCCAAGCCGTTCCTCCAGTTCCGCCTGGAGCGCATCCTCGACGCCGCCGACGTGACCACCCCCGAGGGGCGGGCCCGGGCCGCCGATGCCGCCTTGACCGCGGTGGCCGAGCACCCGGACAACCTGGTCCGGGATCAGTACGTCATGCAGGTGGCCGAGCGGTGCCGCCTCGATCCGGGCTCGCTGCGCGACCGCCTCGAGCAGCTCCGGCGGGAGGGGCCGCGCCCGACCGAGGCCAACACCTCGGGAGCCCGGGCCCGGGTGCCGGCCGCGGCCGCCGACGAGTGGGTGCGCGACCCCGAGGACGGCGACGGGGACGACGACGGATTCGAGGGCGGGGGCGTCCGATCCCCGGCATCGGCCGGCCGGCGCCGGTCGGGCGCGGGTGGGCCCGGCGAGCGTGAGTTCCGGCCGGGCCTCGAAGCCCTGCGGCTGGCCATCCACCGGCCCGACGATGTGGGGGACCGGTTGCAGGCGTCCCTCTTCCGCGACGGGCTGCAGCGGGCCGCCTTCCAGGCGCTGGTGGATGCCGACGACCTGCACGAGGCCATCGACGGGTCGCCGCCCGAGGTGCGGGCCCTGCTGGTGCGCCTCACCGTCGAGGAGCCGGTGGGGGAGCCCGACGAAGTGGTCGTGCAGCTGGTTCGCGACGCGGTGCGCCGCGAGCTGACCCTGCTGACCACCGAGGCCCGGACCTCCTCCACCGCAGGTCAAGAGGCAGCGGACCTCTCCGCCTGGGTCCAGCAGCTGGACGATCCCGCCGCCTCGGTCGCGGCGACGTCCAGGTTGGTAGCCTGGCTCGTGGTGAGAACGACATCGACGGGTGGGGAACAGGAGCCGTGATCTCAGAACAGGGGTCTGGGTTGGTTGCCGTCGTGTCCGATGAGGTCGCCCCTCCGGCGTCGCACGTGCCGCCGGCGGTCGCGCCGGTGAGTGACGAGTTGCCGGCCGACCAGTTCGAGGCGCTCATCCGGATGGGCCGGGACCGCGGGGGCCTCACCCAGGACGATGTGATGACCGTGCTCAGGTCGGTGGAGCTGAGTGCGGAGTTGATCACCGAAGTGGTGACCCGGATCCGGGAGGCCGGGATCGAGTTCACCTACGACACCGGCGAGACCACGGTGGTGCCGATGACCGGGGCGGTGGCCGATGACGTGTCCGGACGCCTGCGTGACGGGTTCCCGTTCCTCGACGGCGCAGCCCCCGCACCGACGGACAGCGTCCCTCCACCGGCTCGGATCGTCGCCCTCGACTCCGGACGGAGCTCGTCGCGTCGCTCACCGGCTGCGGCTCCGGCCGACGTCGATGGGGCCACCGTGCGCAGCCCGGCCAAAAAGGAACGGGCCCCCCGCCGCTCGCCGGCCAAGGAGGCGTACTCCGACGGTGACGGCTTCCGCGGGTCGTCCGCCGATCCGGTGCACATGTATCTCAAGGAGATCGGCAAGGTAAAGCTGCTCGACGCCGCGCTCGAGGTCGAGCTGGCCGAGCGGATCGTGGCCGGCAACGAGGCCGCGGCCCGGCTGGCCGACTACGAGGCCCGGGGTGAGCCCGATCCCCATCGGGTCGCCGATCGCTCCCTGACCCGGCGGGGCCAGCAGGCCAAGGAGGCCCTGATCGAGGCCAACCTGCGGCTGGTGGTGTCCATCGCCAAGCGGTACCGCAACCGGGGCCTGGCCTTCCTCGACCTCATCCAGGAGGGCAACCTCGGACTCATGCGGGCGGTCGAGAAGTTCGACCACACCAAGGGGTTCAAGTTCTCCACCTACGCCACCTGGTGGATCCGTCAGGCCATCACCCGGGCCATCGCCGACCAGGCCCGGACCATCCGGATCCCCGTCCACATGGTCGAGACCATCAACAAGGTGGTGTGGGCGCAGCGCCAACTCCTGCAAGAGTTGGGCCGCGAGCCCAGTGCCGAGGAGGTGGCCGGTCGGGTCGACTTCTCCATCGAGCGGGTGCGTGAGATCCAGCGGATCAACCAGGACACCGTCTCCCTCGAGCAGCCGATGGGGGACGAGGACGACTTCAGTCTCTCCGACCTGATCGAGGACCGCGAGGCGGTGGTTCCGGACGACGCCGCGGCGCGGATGATGCTCGACGACGCGGTGCGCGAGGCGCTCGGCCACCTGTCGCCCCGCGAACAGGATGTGGTGCGGCTCCGGTTCGGTCTCGAAGACGGAAAGATCCGCACGCTGGAGGAAGTGGGCAAGGCGTTCGGGGTGACCCGCGAACGGATCAGACAGATCGAAGCGAAGACCCTGGCCAAGCTGCGCCGGCCCGAGTCGGCCCAGCTGCTGCGCGACTACCTCGACGAAGCCTGAGGCCGGAGCGCTTCGAAGTCGGACCGGCGGCGACCGGGCAGGTCGGGCCGCCGCCGACTGTTGAGGGCAACGGCGAGATCCTCGGCCAGGTCCTGAGCGATGGCGTCGGCCGCCTGGTCCCCGTCCCGCCAGCCCAGCCGGACGCCGATGGTGTCCTTGATCCGCTCCACGCCCAGGGTGGCCACCGCTCGGGACTTGCTGCCGACCAGGGCGGCACAGCCGGCGACCGGTGCCGACCGGCCGACCTCGCCGGCCACCCGGACGATCTGGAGGTATCGCTCACGGCCGGCCTTGGCCCCCAGGGCGTACCCGACGAGGAAGGAGGCGGCCATGCCGATACGTAGCTTCACCGCCCCATTGTGCCCGGACGCGGAGGGACGTGCACCTTTGCCGTCGGCGGGGTGAGCACCGGCTAATGTCCTCACGCACACCGCCGCACCGGTCTGGTGCGGTGGCGGCGTCTTCCGGGGTAGCTCAATCGGCAGAGCGAGCGGCTGTTAACCGCTAGGTTGAGAGTTCGAGTCTCTCCCCCGGAGCCACCCACGGTCGGCCCGACCGGGCGCTTCCGTCGGCCCGGAGCGGCCGCTCCGGGCCTGGCCTAGCCTTTGCCCATGCCGACCCCCCTCGCTTCGGGTGCCTGCGGATTCTGCGGCCATCCGGGATCGCACGCCCGTACCGAGCGTCCGAGCTCCGGTGGGGCCCCCTGGTGCGAGGACTGCGACCGGTGCTGGGCCGATCGGCAGAACGGCGAGCGCCCTCCCCATCACTCGTGACCGGGGATCAGACGCGGGAGCGGGCCGTCACCGGGTCGGAGCGGGGCACGGAGCCGGAGCCGAGGGTGGCCTTCGTCACCACCGCCCCCGAGGTGTTGCAAGGGGCGGATGCGGACCGCCCCCGGCACGAGGCGGCGTTCGCCGGAAGCGGCACCCGGCTGGAGCACTGCATCTGGTGGGATCCGTCGGTGGAGTGGGGCGGTTACGACCTGGTGGTCATCCGGTCCCCGTGGGACTACGTCGAACGGGTCGACGAGTTCCGGCGGTGGCTGCACCGGATGGACCCGCTCGACACCTTGTGCAACCCGGCGCCGCTCGTCGAGTGGAACCTGGACAAGCGCTACCTGCTCGAGCTGGCTGACCGCGGCGTGCCGGTGATCCCCACCCGGGTGGCCACCGATGGCGCCGAGGTCGACCAGCTGTTGCGGACCGGCCCCGACGAGGTGGTGATCAAACCGGCGGTCTCCGCCGGAGCGCGGAACACCGGTCGCTTCCCTTCCGGCGACCGCCGGGCCCGGGTGTTGGCCGGACGGATCCTCGATGGGGGAGCCGCGGTCATGGTCCAGCCGGCCATCGCCTCCGTCCCGACCCGCGGGGAGACCGAGCGCGGTGGTGTTCGACGGGGCGGTCTCCCACTCGTTGCGCCGGGGCGCGATGCTCGGGCCCGGAGGCAGCCACCTGGCCGGCAGCCACCTCGACGACGCGTCCCCCCGTCCGCTCGGGGCCGGGCAGCGGGACCTGGTCGAATCGGTCATGGGCACGGTCGCCGCCGTCGGGGCCGGACTGGCGCCCGGTGGCGTGGCCGGCTCCTCGCCACCTCTCTATGCCCGGGTCGACATGGTGACACTCGACGACGGTCGGGACGCGGTGATCGAGGTCGAGCTGATCGAGCCCTCGTTCTTCCTCTCGGTCGATCCGGCGGCGGCCGACCGGTTCAGGTCGGCGGTCGACCGTCATCGGCGCCGTCGGGCCCGGGCCGCGGGCCAGCGACACGTGGTCGCCCACGGATCCGGGCACCCAGGGTGAGCGAGGGTGGGGACGGGGGCGCGGTGAGGTCCAACTGGTTCATGGGGTGGCTGCACGGCAATCGATCCGTAGCCGTCGTCCTGGCACTGATTCTGCTCGCCGTACCCACGTTCGCCACGCTCTTCCCCGGATGGATCACCCGCACGGACCGGGCCCAGCGCATTCTGGTCATGGTGGTCTGGGTGGCGATCGCCGTGGCCGCCGCCATCGCCGCCCAGGGCCGCGCCCTCCCCGCCGGGTCCGGCGTCGACGCGGCCCACCAGGCCGTGGTGCGCAGCCAGCTGCGGGCGCTCGGTCAGACCCTGTCGACCCTGCTCGATCCCCAGGCCTCGGGGATCCCCGCCTCGTACACGGTGACCGTGTCCACCTCCGACGGGCAGGGCCGCCTGTTCCCCTGGTACCCGGTCCGGATCACCGACCCTTCCGACCCCCGGGTGTTCGAGTACGGGCAGGGGGCCACCGGCATCGCCTTCGTGGACCGCAAGATGACCTGTGCCGTCGGGGACGGCGTGTCCCACGAGACCTTCGGGCTCACCGAGGCGCAACGGCAGCTGTTCGGCAACTACCGGATCGTGGCGGCCGTCCCGGTGTCCCGGGTCGACGGGTCGGTGGTGGGCACGCTGTGCCTCATCGCACTGGAGAACGACGGCACGTTCGTCACCACCGACGGTCGGGGCGAGGCGGTGCGCTCCGGCCAGGACCTGCTGGAGCAGCTGGCGGACCGAGTCGGGGTGGCGTTCTCGGATGCCACCGAGTTGGGCGGGCTGCTGTGAGCGACCGTCCCTTCATTGTGGTCGTGGGACAGGGTTCAGCCGGCGCCACGCCGGATCAGTGCATCATCAATATCGCCCTCAACGCATCGGGAGACAGCCCGGCCCAGGCGCTCGACCGGTGCAATGAGGCGGCAACCCGGGTACTCGCCGCCGTGGAGCAGGCGGGCATTCCTCGCACCGATGTACAGACCGTGAACGTCTCGGTCCAGGACTACCGTGACCCCGGCCAGCAGCAGGTGACGGCGAGGTTGGGCAGCTACCAGCTGAACGTCAGGGTGCGCGTCCTCGACGAACTGAGTGACGCGGTCGGGGCGCTCACCACCGCGGCGGGCGATGCGCTCCAGATCAGGGCGATGCACCTGACGGTGTCGGACCTCGAACCGCCGAGGCGGGTGGCCCGGCTCTCGGCGGTCCGGGATGCGCAGACCAAGGCCGACGACCTGGCCCGGGCGGCCGGACTCCAATTGGGTGCGATCGTGTCCATCGAGGAGGGCGGTGGATCGGCAACGGTCCCGAAGGCCGTACGGACGGCGGCATCGGCGATGCCGGTCGAACCGGGTGAATCGACCGTCGGGGCCTCGGTCACGGTCACCTTCGAGTTGGAGGGCCCTGGGCGGCCGAGCGCCTGAATGGCCGCCGGTGCCGGATGAGTCGTATACCGTTCACAACCTCGACCTGCTTGCGTTTGACCGACAGCACACTTCGGCCCCTCGATGTTGGGCCACTGTCGGGTGGACGAGCGAGCGGAGAGATGAAGTTCCAGGTCGGGGGCAGTAGCTCAGTGGTCAGAGCAGGGGACTCATAATCCCTCGGTCGCAGGTTCGATCCCTGCCTGCCCCACCCGTTCCAGAGGCCATTTTTCAAATTGCTGATGTCGGCTTGGTGAGCCTGAACGCTGGTGGGCCACCGGCGCCGGAACCTTGTCTGCGGACGCCGTCACGACGAGTCCGACCAACTCCTTGGTCCCGTCGCCCAGCCGCTCGTTTCCCGTATTGGCGTCGAGGGCATAACAGCGCTCGACAGCGCCCGGCCACCGTTCGGCTGCGAAGTTTGGGCCGCCACCGCCACGCCGGGGTCCATATCGAAGGTGTCGGGAGCACCATTGAAGAAGGATGACAAAAAGGAAGGTTCAGAAATGAGCATGCGGGTTGCCGACGCATTAGTGGAGACAGCGGTCCGCTCCGGAGTGGAGCGGGTGTACGGGGTGATCGGAGACCTTCAGCCGCTCGGCCAGCTCCACCACCGCGCCGCACCGCTTCGTGCTCGAGCCACCGGTGTGCGTGCCCTCGGATGCTGACCTCGGCGTCACAGAGGCCGTTGAGCAGGTGCAGGTGCCCGGGCCCGGCCGATCCGGCGCACATGGTTCCGAATCGACCCTCGTCCCCTGAGAGGAGAACCCAATTGCCGAGCGACGACGGAGCCCCCGAAGCTCAACCGACGATCCTCATCGAGCTGACACGGTCCAGCCGTTCGAGGCAGATGTCATTGCCGCTCGCCTGCGCGCATCAGGCATCGAAGCCACGGTTGGAGCCGACTCGATCTATGAATCCGTCCTTTTCGCCGAGGGCGTACCCGTACTCGTGTCGGCCGACGATGCTCCGCGAGCCCTGGCTCTCCTTGAAGCGACCACGGACGACTGATGGGAAATGATGGTGGGATCGCCTTTTTCGGAACGGCTCAAGGACCTGCTGGCCAAGAAACTCATTTCGTCTCCTGCAGCTCATCGAGATCGGGCACCACGAGGTATTTCTCTCCGGTCGCTTGTTTGCTGTAGTGGGCGATCGCAAGCGGATCGAGCATTCCCGCCAGTGAAACCTTGCCGGAGTAGGAGCTGGCAAACGTCGTCTTCAATTTCAGCAGCGACGCGTGACCGAAGCCGGCTGAAAGTGTCCAAGTCGATGGTGCCCAGAAACGGGGTGAGCAGCCATCCGCCGATGCCCCAGGCGAAGCCGAAGTTCCGGGTCAGTATTGTCGGGCTCGGGTCGAGGCCGCCGTAGATGTACACCTGCTTGTGCACCGTTGACCCGTACCTCGAGTACTCGCCGGCAGAACTGTTGGCGGCGACCTCCATCGCGGTCAGGATTTGGCTGACCAATTTGCCGCCGCCAGTGGCATCAAAAGCCATGGTGGCCGACGTGGCTTTGAGGGCATCGATGAGGTCAGCCATAAAAGAGGGTGAGCTTGAGTCGCAGACATGGATCGCGCCGATCGACTTCAACAACTCCACCTGTTCCGGCTTGCGAACGATGGCGACGAGTGGCACCTCCTCCTCGAGACAGAGCTTCACGAGCATCTGTCCCAAATTGGATGCTGCCGCCGTATGGACGAGTCCGTTGTGTCCTTCTCGTGACAGGGTTTCGATCATGCCCAGGGCCGTGAGCGGGTTGACGAACGACGACGCCCCTTCCTGAGCGGATGTGCCTGGTGGCAGCGGAAGGCACAACCTTGATCTCTCCGCTCTGTACTGCGAATACATGGAGCCACCGGCAATCGCGACAGTCCGTCCCAGGAGCGTCTGGGCCTCTGCCGAGGACCCGGCGGCCACCACGGTGCCGGCGCCCTCGTTGCCGACCGAAAGGGATTTACCTACTCGGGCGGCTAGGCCGCGGAGTGCTCCTTCCATCAGAGGCGCCACCGTCACAGGGCGGTCAGAAGTCCCCCCGACCTGCGCTGAGCCCACATCCGCACCCGCCAGCAGAAGGCCGAGGTCAGAAGGATTGATCGGTGCAGCTTCGACTCGCACCAACAGCTCGTCTGGCTTGAGAGAAGGTATGGGGACGTCGACCAGTGAGAGCTCGAGCATGCCCTGCTCGGTCACGAGTGAGCGAAGCTGCAGTGAACTCGTCGGAAATGATTCAGTCATGATTGAGCCTCAGATGTTTGAGCGATGGTATTCAATCGGCCCATATTCACTGGTCGCCTAGATCAACCAGGTAGTGACCAAACCGTAGTTCGAACTCGGGTCCAACCTCAGCGGCCCGGGCCCGAAGCCGCGCACCGCGCTCCTGAAGACTCGGCCAAGTAAAGGCGCTGAGAAAGCTGTCTTGAGTCTCGATGAGATCCTCGGGTTGAGGCAGAGTCCGCCGGTTCACCAGGCGTTTTGCCTCGGCGAGGGCAGGCTTGTCGAAGGAGGCAATCCGATGAGCGAAGTTGTCGACGAAGTCGTCCAGTTCGTCATCGGGTACTGCTCGATTGATCCAGCCATAGAGTGCTGCCGTATCGGCGTCGAAGTCATCGCTTCCCAGGATGATCTCCAATGCTCGGGCCCGCCCCACCATCAAGGGAAGTCGCTCGAGTGCGCCGCCGCCGGGAAACATGCCCGCGCCGACCTCCGGTTGCCCGAACACGGCCCTCTCTCGGCTGGCAAATCGTAGGTCGAACGCGAGGGCCGCCTCGCTTCCTCCTCCTCGGTTGCGACCACGGATCTTGGCAATCGTCACGACCGACGTCGTCGCCAGGCGCACGGTTGTGTCGATGAAGGCTGGGAGTCCAGTCGGACCTGGAGCGACAGGTGTTTCGGCAGCCCGCGAGACGTCATAGTGATTGATGAAGAAATTCGGATCAGAACTTTCGAGTACCACGACCCGCAGTGCATCGTCAGTCTCGAACATGCCGACCAATGCTTGGAGCTCGAGGATGGTGTCTGGGTCTTGGAGGTTGATGGGAGGATTGCTGAAGCTGATGTGCCAGTAGGCGGGCGTCACCTCGTTGATGGTGAACTGAGTCAGTTCGCTTGTCATGATTTGCTTTCCTATCCTGAGTGTGTCGAGGACCGCTTGCTCATTCTGCAAAATCTCGGTACGTCACTATTCGGAGTACTGGGGGCGAGTTCGCTGACCTCGGTCAGGTTGCCGGCATCGGCGACATCGTCCGCCGTCTCGCCGGTCACGACTTCTTGGCCGACAACTCTGCGATCTGAGCACGGGCCGCGTCGACCAGCTCGGCGTTGGTATGAGCGTGCCCCCAGAGTCCCCAGCCACCCTCGGTTGCTTCAGTGAGGAGTACCCAGATCCGCTTTGCGTATGCAGGGTCGCCTGCGGCCTGGGTGACGAGGTCGGTGAACTGCTCGACGACCGCAAGCTGCTTGTCCCGGTCGAGAGCGCCGGCGTTGGTGAGCACCTGGACGCGTACGTAGTTGCTCTCGCCGTCGACATTGGAGAGGGCACCGTCTGGGAGGTCATGAACGAAGGCTGCGGTGTTCTGCCGGAACATTGGGATGTCGGGCACCTGCTCGATGGTCATCAGGGTCCCGGCGAGATCTGCGGCCAGTGAGTGGGGATCGGCGAACGTTCCCACTCTGGCGTACACATCGATCATTGGCATGGTCGGTCGTTCCTCTCTCTATGTATGACAGCCTGCATAGAGTAGCCAGAACTATGATCCCATGCATAGTCTCAAGGGAAGGGAGGGTGAACGCCGGTTTCGCTGACCCAAGGAGAACGAGTGAGCCCACGTGAGAATGTACGTTCGAAAATGGTCGACGGAGCCGTGATGCTCCTGGCCACCCAGGGCGTCGAAGGCACCTCGTTCAAAAAAGTGCTGGACGTCGCGAACGCTCCCCGTGGATCGGTGTACCACCACTTCCCGGGCGGTAAGTCCGAGCTGCTCCACGCGGCCCTCGATCGGGCCAGCGGACGGGCTCTTGAGGCGATGGAGGCAACACGTGGACAGGGCGCTCTTGAGGTCCTCGAGCGTTTCCTCACCCTCTGGCAAGCACTCCTCGACTACTCGCAGCTGAGCGCTGGATGTGCGGTCGTATCCGTAACTGTCGCTGGCCCCGATGGCGACATCCTCGAACACGTTGGGACCATCTTCCACACCTGGGCCGACAGGCTCGCAGGGCTCTTCGTCGCCGGCGGAATGTCCGAGGAATCGGCGCACCGGATGGCCACGGTCACGATCGCCGCGACGGAAGGGGCGGTCGTCCTTTCCAGAGCCGAGCAGAGTAAGACTCCGTTCGACGAAGTGGCCAGCACTCTGAGGGACTTGATTCGAGGGCAATCATGACCGTCGAGTCGCTGTATCTTCGGGGTCGCTAAGACAAGCTGGCCGTCATCGAAGATGAGCCGTTGATCTGATATCGGAGCGGCTCGTGCGTCGAGGACGGAACCTTTGGGAGAGACTTCCCCCATCCCCGAGGGGAGCGCTCGAAGCAGAAGTCATCGGCGCTTCGGCTACACAGACGGATCGGCAGAACTGGGCGCTGCGGATCTTGAGGACGTATGATCGCCCTTCGCGGTGAGGCGTTCCGGTGGGTTGTTCATCCAGGGCACGACCTGGTTGGCGTTCGGGTCGGTCCATGGGGGAGAGGATCGAGTGCGATGCGGAGATTCAGGATCATCATTGGCGTGGCCCTTATCGGTCTAGCTTCGGTGGTATTGGCCACCCCTGCTGGTGCTTTGGGCCCCACGATCGCAGTGTCGCCCAGCACCGGTCTTGCGGACGGTCAAACCGTGACGGTCACAGCGGGTGGTTTCACGATTCCGACGCCGACGTTCATCGGGATCGAGGAATGCTCAACCCAGGCCAAAGCACCCTATGAGAACGACTGTGACACGAGCACTGCGACCATCTTCGAGGTAACGACGGATAATTACACGCAGAGCTACGACGTCGTGCGCCACATCACGACGCCCAACGAGGGCGCAATCGACTGTGCCCTTCCGGACGCGTGCGAGATCCTCTCCGGTGGTGCTTACCCCGACACGTCGCAAGAGGCAATCCGCGCCCATTGGGTTCGCGGCTCCGCCGGCCGACCTCAACGTCGAGAACGCCAGGCTTGTGCACAAGGTCAAGCCTGGCGAGCCTGTCGAGGTCAAGATCAGGGCAGTCAACGATGGGCCGAGTTCAACGAACTGGGTCATCGTTCAGACCACGAACGCGGGTTTCGTGCCGTCAAGTGCTGCCTGCGGGCGAGGCGATGTAGAGAGCGTCAACGAATGTACCTACGCCGCCGCTCGAACAAAGGTCGGTCATACCGTCAGGGCAACTTTTTCGCTCGAGGTACCTGTCGGATACGGCGGCCGTGCCACGGACACCGTGTGTGCCATGGATACCAATGGCACAGACGTCGATCCGATCCCCGGTAATAACTGCGTGACTCTCACCGCAACCGTGCCTTAGTACGGCTCGACGACATTCGAGGCAGGCGCACGGCGAACCCTGAGAATCTCAGGATGAGGCTATGAAGGGAAGCGACTCGTACCTCCGAACGTAGTGTCCAGGAGCGAACCGCCCGGCCTCGCTGTCGACTGCGAAATGCGGAAACCTATCGAGGAGGCGTTCTAAGGCGATTCCAGCCTGGAGGCGTGCGACGGCGGCGCCGAGGCAGTGGTGAGGTCCATAGCCGAAGCTCAGCATCCGTGACACTTGGCGTTGGACATCGAGGTCCCCTGCGCTCGGGCCGAACTCACGCTCGTCGCGGTTCGCGGCCCCATAGACGAGCAACACTTTGGCGCCTGAGGGGATCGTGACGCCGCCCACGTCGACCGGGCGCATCGTCGTCCGAGCCAGATTCTGGACTGGACTGGTGAGGCGGACCAGCTCATCGACAGATGGTCGGATCCGGTTGGGCTCGTTCAGGAGCGTGTTCCTCTGGCTCGGGTGATTCGTGAGCAGCTCGGCAGCACCGCCGAGCAGCCCCGAAGTGGTGTCGTTCCCCCCGGTGACCATCGTGAATACGAAGCCCACGATCCAATCCTCAGAGACTTCGACGCGAGCGCTGAGCAGCTCCGAGATCAGGTCGTCCGACCGCTCATGACGACGTCGCTCGATCAGTTCAGTCGCGTAGGTGAACAGGTCGAGAGCTGCGTCAGGAGCGCTGGCCAGTTCTCCGGAAGCTGCGGCGGCAACGATGGAGTTCGTCCAACCGTCAAAGCGGTGTCGGTCTCGATTCGGCACACCGAGGAAGTGTGCCACCACGAAGCTGGGGAGGGGCTTGAAGAGGACCTCCACTATGTCACCGCCCCCACCCTCCTCAAGCACATCAAGACGCTCATCGACAAATGCGCCGATAGCGGGTTCGAGCGCGGCCACCGCACGCGGGGTCATCGGACGGCTCACGAGCCGTCGCATCGTCGTGTGCTCCGGAGGGTCCATCATCACGATCGGAGCAGCGCGACCTTCAAACATCGCCATGCTGTCGGGATCAGGCGTCAGCCCCCTTGCCGAGGAGAAGGTACTGGTGTCGCGAACCGCGTCGAAGACGTCGGCGAAGCGCGACAGCACCCAGAACGGTTCCAACCCGGGATGGTCGAAGCACTGGACCGGGACTTCTTGAAGTCTGCGATAGGAAGACCACGGGTCGCGCCAACTCTCGCCTTCTCGAAGCTCGAAAAGTGGATCGCTCTCAATGACCGACACTGACCCTCCTAGGGCTCATACACGGTGCGAGGCTAGGTCACCGTCTCTGGATTGGGTAGTGCACCTGGAGCGGGGTCCATAGACACACTCAAGTTGCTGATCGGCGCTCCAGCTCGTGGCGGAGCCAGCCGTTCTCCCAGAAGCTGATGTCACCACCGTGGTCGAGCAAGTAGCGGTGGGCTTCGACCAACAGGTCCTTGGCCCGGGGATCCTCGGGCGAGTGCGTCTCCACGGCTTCGGCCACTCGGATGGCTACCACGGCATCGCCGCGGGCGAGTGCCGACTGGGCGCGCTCGACGGCGGCATCGACGCCGGCGGCGGCCACCAGCTCGGCCAGCGCTGCGCCTGACGAGTCCGGGTACATCTCGGTGGTGGAACGGAGCTGGAACCAACCGACGTAGGTCTCCCACAGCGTCCGCACAGCCCACGCCACCTTGCCGTAACCCTGACCCACCCGCAGATGGGAGGGGAGCTCGATCTCGCGGATCAACGTCCACAGGTCGATTCCGGCGTTGAACCCCTCGAGCGCCCGCCGGTGGACGTAGTCGACGGCACCGTAGAGCCGTTCGAGGGACGCGTCGATGAGCTCGGTGCCGACGATGGGGTCATAACGCCCGGTGACCAGCATCTCGGGCTGCAGCTCGCGGAGCCGCCGCACCGTCGCCAGGTATCCCTCCGCGGACCGGTACCTGTCGCCCCGCAGGGTGTTGAGGTTCGGGAAGTGCGGAAAGAGCGGTCCCAGCAGATTGCTGATCAGTGCGGTGCGCCGCTCAGGCAGCCACACGATGCAGCTGTCGATGGTCTCCCCGACGGACGCGATGAGTTCCATGTCGAGGCCGTCGACGGTGAGGCCGAGCCGGTCGTTGAAGGTGATATCCGGTATGGGGGTGTCCTGGCGCATCGGCACGCCCGGGTTCTCGTTGGCGATCCGGATGGCATCGGTCCCGAGCATGTCGAACCAGATGCCCGCGGTACGCATGCGAAGCGCCTGGATACGGGCGTCGTCAGCCTGACAGGCGAGGTTGTTGGCCTGCGCGAGGTAGATGGTGCCCGGCTCGCGGAACAGGCCCACGCCGCCAAGGTGGTCGACATGGGCCTGGGTGGTGATGATGTGATGGGTGGGCCCGGGCCGTACGGCGTCGAACACCCGCTTGTGGTGTGGGGCCTCGAAGCCGAGGCCCGTGTTGACGATGACCCGGCCGCGGTCGGTGAGGAGGACGTACGCGGCGGTCGTGCCACTCGACCGGTAGATGGTGTCGGAGATCTGGCGCGCCGGGTCCTCGTAGACGGGCCTCAGCAGCTGCCGGCCGGGACGTTCGTCGATCAGGCGGTCGACCTGGTCCTGGATGGTCATGTGACCTCGATTCTGGTGTCGAAGCGGTCGAAGTAGAAGTCGAACGGGGTGCGGAGGTCTTCGGGGGTGACGGAGAAGTCACGCCGCAGGTCGTAGACGACCCGACCTTCCTTGCCCCGTGGATGGGCGTGGCGATGGGCGTCGATTTGGCGCCGGGCTTCGGGCGTGAGCTCGAGGCCGGCCGCGTCGTAGATCTGCTGCAGGGTGCCTATTTCGTCCGTCATGTAGCGGTCGAAGTACACGTCGACGGTGCGGTCGGCGGGGAGGAGGTGGCGGTCCCGCACGGACGACTCGAGCAGCCGCTGGATGCGGTCGGCCCAGTACCCGACGTACCACTCCGGCACGGTGTGCCGATAGGCCATGCGGGCGGAGTAGGCCATCATCGTCGCCGTGGACTGCACGACGGCCACGGGGTCCCGATGAGTGACGACGATTGTGGCATCCGGGAACACGGTCAGCAGAGGACCCAGCTGCTCGAGGTGCTGCGGCGACTTGAGCACCCAGCGCTCACGGGGCCGCAGCCATTGCAGGATCTGGAGCCCGGTCTTCATGTACCGGTAGTGCGGCGTCTGGTCGTGGGAGAGGTGGTAGTCGCGCCACTTTGGCGCCCGGCATACCCACTCCTGGTTGTAGGAGGCGAAGTCCGGGAGCTGGAGCTCGAGCTCCTCGTGGATGTGGTCTGGCTCCATCGGGTGCATGGCCGCCACGTGCGGAACCGTGGCCCGCATCGCCTCCCACATGCCGTTGCACCGGGTCCAGCGGGGATCCACCCCGTCGACCCCGTCGGGCTCTGCGGGGTCCGGCACCGGCTCGTAGCTCTCCCACAGCGGCATCGACCGGAACCGCTGGTCGGCGCCGAGCAGGTTGACCAGGTTGGTCGTGCCGGACCGGGGCAGGCCGACGACGATGACTGGCCGCTCAATCGGCACATCGTGGATTTCGGGGTGGAGCCGTAAGAGGTCCGCGATCCGCAGGCGGTTGGACGCGTAGCGCACGGTGTTGCCGAACAAGACCAACCGGGCGAGGCCCACGACGTCGGGATCCTCGTCCATCTCGGACAGCCAGAGGCCGAGTCGCTCGTGGAAGTCGTCCGGGCCGAAATCGGCGAGCCCGGTCGCACCGACGGCCCGCTCCAGCACCGCGCCCACGGTGAGGTCGGTGTGCTGCGACTCCCCATAGGCCAGGGCCGAGCGCTGGAGGTCGCTCAGCACCGGATCGGCGAGGTCGTCGATGCGGATCTCGTGGGTCATCGAGTCTCGTCGCACATGGTCGCCGCGGGTACGCTCAGAGCGCCAGGTACCCGCCGTCGACGGCGAGCACCGACCCGGTCGTATAGGCCGATGCGTCACTGGCCAGGAACAGCACTGCCGCCGCTATCTCGTCGACGCTGCCCATACGTCGTATGGCGACCTTGCGCAGCTCAGCCTCGACCATCCCGTCGAACGCCTTCATCGGCGCGGTCATCGGCGTGTCGATGAGGCCCGGCGCCACCGCGTTCACTCGGATGCCGTGGTCGACCCAGTGAACGGCCAGATTCCGGGTGAGAGCCAGCAGCGCCGCCTTGGCCGACGAATAGCCGGGCACGATGGTCGTCGACCGGAAGGCCGTCATCGACACAATGTTTGTCACACTCGCACCGCCCGACATCCTGCTGGTGGCGAGCGCGGACCGACAGCGTGTGGTCAGGCGCATGGCCCCTTCCACATTGAGGTCGAGAGCAGCGGAGAACGCCGTCGGGGTCCCACTCGTCCTTGCCGTCCGGAAAGTTGGCCCCGGCATTGTTCACCAAGATGTCCAGCGACGAGATGTCCCCCGCCAGCCGATCAACGACCTCCGCGTCGCGCATGTCGAGCTGGTGGTACGTGAATCGCTCGATCGCCGTGTCGTAGTCCGCGTTGGACGGACGGGTCCCCGTGATGGCGACCGTCGCACCTGCGTCGGCGAAGGCGGATGCGGTGGCGAGCCCGATCCCGCTGGTCCCACCGGTCACGAGGACGTTGGTGCCGACGAAGTCGAAGTGGCAAGCATTGGTCATCACTCGACCCCCATCGTGATCAGGACCTTCCCGCAGTCCTTGGACCCTTGGAGCAGGTGTAGGCCGTCGTGGAACTGCTCGAGCGGGAACTGGTGGGTGATGAGCGACGAGAGGTCGCGACGTTCGAGCAACTCGATGGCGTCCTCGAAGCGGGGCGGGTACTCCATGGACCCCCGGATCGTGAACTGCTTCATCAACAGCAGAATAAAGTTGATCGGGACCGGACGGTAGTGAAGGGCCACCACCGACATCCGGCCACCCACCCGACCGTGTTGGAGGATGTCGCCGATCACCTGGTCGGAGCCGGACGCTTCGATGAACGCGTTCGTGGCCGGGGTAGGTCCGAACATGAACGGTGATGTGCCGTGGAGACGGGCCAGGCTCTCCCACACGTCGACGGTGGTCGGGTCGAGTCCGGCCTGGGCACCCAGTCCCTCGGCCAGCGCGAGCCGCTGCGGATTCAGGTCAATCGCCACCACCTCGTGGATGCCCCGGTCGATCAGCGTGGCGATCGCCATCAGCCCCACGGGCCCGCACCCGAACACGGCCACCTTGTCGCCCGGTGACACATCGGCCTGGTTGACCGCCTGCATGCCGACGCCGAGGGGCTCGGCGAGCGCTGCCACCGTGAGCGGCATGCCGTCGGGTACGGCGAAGACCCGCTCGCCCATGCGGGCGTTGCGCAGTAGGAGCGACGGTGTCAACCCGCCGACGGCGCCGCCGCTGCCGATCTGCCCGTGGTCGCCGGTCCCGGGATAGACAATGACCCGTGCGCCGACGCTGATGTCATCGACGTTGGCACCCACCCAGTCGACGACGCCCGCCAGTTCGTGACCCAGTGGCATGGGATGGTCCGACGGCCCGGCGAAGCCGCCCATGTGAACCCACGACACGTCCGAGCCGCAGATGCCGCAGGCGGCCACCTGCAGGACGACGTCCAGGGATCCAGGGTCGGGCGGGTCGATGTCATCCAGGCGCACGTCGTCCGGGCCGTGGATGCGAATCTGCTTCATCGAGCCACCGGGCCTTTCTCTCGTTCGGTGCGGGCTGGCGGCCGGATCCCGTCGAGCCCGCTTCGAGTCGGGCGTCTCGGGGTCGCCCGACCTTTGGTTCACTGAGCACGGCCGCTGTGGCCATTTCTTCGATCACCATAACGGAAGCGCATCCCCCATCCAGGGTGTCGACGGGTCAGGAACTGCCACGGTCAGGGTGTCGCCCCGCTGGACGATCATCGTCGGCTTGCACGCCAGCCCCGTCGTCATCAACCGACCTGAGGACCGACTGACAGACCGGGAAACGCTGACTGTCGTGGGCATCGGAGATGAATCTGCTGCCGCTTCGCCGAAATGGCCCCGATGAACCCCGGCGTGCCCGACCAATGGCCGCCTATGGTTGGAGCGTGCGAACGGCAAAGTGTCACAGGTGACGATCGAGAACACGAAGATCAGCGGAGGCCACCCGAGATGACCGAGCATGGACCGAGATCGCTCTACCACGTGGGCATCGTCGTCCCCGATGTCGAAGTGGCCCAGGCGGCACTCACCGAACAGCTGGGGGTCACCTGGGGCCCGGTGCTCCACCTCGATGCGGTCGAGTACCGTGACGGTGCCGGTGAGGACGTCATGCTCCCGACGACCATGTGCTACTCGGTCGACGGGCCGCACCTCGAACTGATCCAGGAAGTGCCCGGCTCCATCTGGGTCCGCAACGAGCACTCCAACCTCCATCACATCGGCTTCTGGAGCGACGACCTGGCCGCCGACGGCTCCGATCTGACCCGTGCCGGCTGCCCCCTTCAGCTGTGTGGCCGGAGCGACGACGCGGCCCCGGTATCGTTCGCCTATCACCGGAACGATCTTGGTGTCCGGATCGAACTGGTCGACGCCGCGCTTCGGGAGACCATGGGATTCCTGTTCGAGCCTGACCAAAGTTGACGGGCTGCCGCCCGGAACGCCGGGGGCGAATCCACGAATGCGAAGCCTCGCGTGAAGCGGCAGCGCCCGCTGGCTCATGAAGTCAGGCACTGCCTGCCCCACCAGGGCCAAGGCTGGACGTTCGTGGTGCTCAGCCACCCATCCAGCATGCATATAGACAGAACTATATAGATAGACTTATACTGTCGCTATGAGCACCAAAGTTCCGCAAAAGAACCAGAGGACGGAGGCCCAGGCGATCGGTCGGGCCCTCTTCGGCCTTATTGCCGGAGCCGTACGACGTCAGCCCCGCGACATGAGCCTGACCTCATTGTCAACTCTGGCCACCCTGGAACTGACCGGGCCCCGCCGCATCACGGATTTGGCGACAAGTGAGGGCGTGACGCAACCGTCCATGACTGCGCTGGTGATCGCCCTCGAACGATCGGGCCTGGTGAAGCGGCGCAGCGACCCTTCCGACCGACGGGTGGCACTGGTGACGCTCACCTCCGATGGTGTGAGTTGCATGCGAGATCGGCGACAAGCCGGTATCGAGGAGTTTGTAAAGCTGATCAGCCAGCTACCCGTCGATGAATCCCGCGCATTGGCCGAATCGGTCACGGCGCTCACGCACCTACAGACACTGGACGACGACCGACGAAGCCTGTCACCGTCGTCATCAGCGGGTGAGACCGACGATGATCGCTGACGGTCTCGGGGACTACGACGGATTGGATCGCAGTCCCCAGCACCGAGACCAATCGCACGGTGGCTCCGACAGCCCGGTCAACGCATCGGTCGTCGTGGGGATCGACGGGTCTGATACCTCCTGGGACGCCCTCTGCTGGGCCTGTGGCGAGACGATCCGCCTTGGGGGACGGACCATCGCCGTATTCGTGGGTCCGAACCCTGGCGCCGCCTCGGCTACCGCATCGGCCTCCTTGACCGGCACAAGCGTTCCATACCAGGATCTTCAACAGTCGACGACGGATGAGGCAGAGAAACTCAGCGCCCAGGTCCGAACGTACGGTCACGACCACGGTGTCGACGTCGCGTTCGTCCATACCCAGGGGGACACAGCCAAAGAGCTCCTACGGATAGCCACCGCCGACCACGCTGATCTACTCGTCGTTGGGCGCTCCACCAAGGCTCGCCACCGGTTTGCTGGTTCCCTGGGTCGACGGCTTGTCGCCAGAAGCAGGGCGCCGATCGTCGTTGTCGTTCCGTGACGCAACGGGTGTCTCGAAACTCCCGTTGGTAGTGCGGGCCGATGAGACAGGTTTCGCCAAGATGACGCCGAATCCTTGCCGTGGGTCGTCTCGACCCCACCTCACTGCCGACCCTCTCGAGAGACCACAGTTCATCGGTGCCGCTCCGGGGGGCGTGGGAGACGCTCAACGAGGGAGGGGTCAGACGGCAAATCGCGAGGCTCGTCGTCATCAGTGATTCCGAGACCCAAGAGCTCGGCCATGCTGGCCATCGTGCCATCGAGGAGCTTGAAGTCACGAAGGGCGAACTCAAAGGGAGCGGACCGATGCGGACACACATCGAAGCCCCGCTCGGCTTGATCGAAGAGCGATGAAGATCGGGTGTATGAACGGTCCCGAGGCCCGGTGAGCGCTCGAGCGACTACTTCGATGGAGTGGTGAAGAGTCGCGCTGGCCCGTGCCATGTCGACGTGATTGGAGACACCGGACGGTTCCAACCTCCCTGTATCGACCACGAGGTTGCGGCTGTAGTTGCGAGAGGCCGATGTGATGCGCAGAGCCCGCACAATGTCCTCGTCCGCGCTGCCCCAGACCGTGCGGCCTATGGGCGTAGCGGTGGCGACAACGGCCTGATAGGCCGCGTCGACCGCCCGGGCGTCATATCGCAGCGTCGAATCGATCCCATCTGTCGGGCCCACCAAGCGGGCAGTGGCGTGGTCGGCGAGCCTCCCAACGGCCTCGATGTACTCGCGCACAGCGACGCGTAATACCTGGCGGGTGTGCAGTGGGAGCACCAGCATGACAACGACGATGGCAACGGCCGCGCCAAGGGCCGTCTCTTCGAGGCGGACCACCAGCAGCGAGTTCGTGAACTCGCCCAGCTGCTGATAGAGCTGGGAGACGGTGACGGTAATTGCTACGGCGAGGAAGGCGTAGCTGATCCGAAAGAGGTACAGGCCGAGGAAGAGAGAGACGAGGACGATCGCGATCGACCACAGGGTGTGGTGACCAACGGCGCTCACCAGTAGTGAGCCGACGCCAATACCAATCACCGTCCCACCCACACGGAAGACGGCCTTGCGGATCTGTTCACCGGCATTGTTCGCTCCCATGAAAGTGACGAACGTGGCGATAACCGCCCAGTAGAAGCGCTGCGGAGAGAGGAGATCTCCCAAGACGATGGCCACGCTGGCGGCGACACCGATTTGGATGGCGTTGCGGGTGTAGCGGGCCAGGCCGGCTCCTTCGCCCCACCGTCTACCGCCCTCGAGTGATGCGGTGCTGCTGACGTGGGCCGAACCGGGCAGCCACCCTCCGAGGAGCACAACGGAGGATTGGAAGGTGCTCGTTTCGACATCGGTCGTTCCGAGGGCCATCCACTCGGTCATGGCGTCACACAGGTCGATGACCGATCCGGCGAAGCGGCGGGGCACTACGGCGGCGCGGTCCTGACCGGGGAGCGGGCCGCCGGCCGCGCGCAGCAGGGCAATCAGAGTCTGGGCGTGTGCTTTCGCCCCGTTGTTGTCGCCCCTGGCGAGGTCGAGCAGGGCCAGACGAACCTCGGAACGTTGCCCGGCCGGGAGGTCCAGATGCTCCATCGTGGCGACGAAGCGTACGATGTTGGTCAGCGCCAGCTCGATGTCGAACAGTCGCTGGTGAAGGAGTTCGCCAGAAGAACCTTCCGGCACCGCACCTGGGTCGCCGAGCTGAGCATCGATCATCAAGGCAGCTTCATTGAGACGAATCAGCAGGCGGTGCATCTGTCGATCACGGCGCTGATCGAGGCGGGGGGCGTCGAACAGCTCGAGTGCGAGTGAGGTCACGCGACGCGCCCTGGCGTCGAAGGAACGCCGGGAACGTTCGAGGGCCCTGGCCGGGTGGGGATAGAAGAGGGCGAAGCGTACGACGATGACAATTCCCAGACCCACACCGATTTCGGCCGCGAGCCAACCCAGGTCACCGATCGTGACTGCGCTGTGCAACGAGAAGCCAACGAAGTAGCCGATGAACAGCAGCTGCCCAGCTAAAAAGCCCCGGGGGCCGAAGCGGCGCAAGTAGGTACCCAACCCGAGTACCAGGGCAATGACCACCAGGGCGGCAACGCGGTGATCGCCGATAGCGATCCCGAGGGCCAGCGCCGAGATGATGGGGATGGGGAGAATCAGAAACGTGATCGCCTGTCCTTTGGCCGTGGGATCGTGCACACCGGCGCTGGCGATCAGCCCCACGACGGCGCCGAGCAGCATGGCGATGGCGAGGAGATCATGATTGGCCGCGGCCACCTTGGATGCCGTTGCCAGGGAGGCGGGGGCCCCGCTCCCGATCTGTAGCGCTCCGGTCAGCTGGACGAACGCCCATTCGGCTGCGAGCGCAACGGCAATGGTCAGCACGCTCTGGACGGCACCTCGGAGCCGGTTGAGTCCAGGATCGGAGCTGATGAGGAGATCGACCCACCGGTTTCGGATACGCGGTGGGGCGCCGGCAGAGGCTGCCGGAGTCGGCCTTGGCTGCCAGACATTCGCGATGTTCATGGACCCATCGTAGCATCAATATTGACAAATCTATATAGATATAGCTATACTATTGGCAATCTCCAACATCGAGGCGGCCCATGACGAACTCGTGAAGCTCGGCATCGACGTCAGCGACATGTGGCACGGCCCGCCGTTCCCCGTCGAGGCACGGCAGCCCGGCCCCGACCCCGAGCGCACCAGCTACGGGTCGTTCTGCTCCTTCAACGATCCCGACGGCAATCTGTGGCTCGTCCACTTACTTGAACCCTCGCGCTGGGCTTGATGTCGCAGTAGGTCGAGCGGTCGAGGCCGACGATCTGGCCGGCGTCGCGCTCGGAGTAGCCCAGGTTGTTCAGCCCTCGGACAACCTGGAACGTCCTTCTGGGTCGACGTCGCCCTCCCCGAAGAGCTCACTTCCCGCCTTGGTCGTCTTCAACTCGGCCTCGAGCTCTTTGACCCGTCGTGGGGCCGCCTGCAGAGGATCGGCCTCGTAGCTCTCGAGGCCCGGTCGCTCTCCGGCGTCGATAAGCGCCTGGCGCCGCCATTTGTAGAGGGTGACGCTGTGGATGCCGGGCTCAGCGGCGAGATCTTTGACCTCCTCCCCGGCGAGCATCCCCTCACAGGTCCGACGCCGCAACTCGGCGGGATGGTGGCTTGGTATCTTGGCTCCTGGTTGATCAGGGCCAAATTGTCTTATCGGTGGTCCACGTTTTGGGGTACAGGTCAGTCGTGCCGGACGGGCCAGGCCACCGAGATCGTCGGTCTCGGAAGGGTCCGGCACCTGCAAAGAGAAAGGGAAAATACCATGACCGGAGAGAGCGAAAACCGTCCCGTGTTGTTCTGCTTCGACGGCTCGGAAGGCTCGAGAGGAGCCATGAGAGCGGCGGCGGATTTGGTCGACCGTCCGGTGGACGCCGTTGTGCTCACGGTCTGGGAGACCGTTGCGACCCGCTTGGCTCTTGCCGGTGCCTTTGCCGCCGGCATCACGACGGGGGGCGCAGATTTGGATTCTGAGGAAGAGTCCTATGCAAGGTCTGTGGCAGAAGAGGGAGCGCTCAAGGCGAGGGAACACGGATACAAGGCTTCACCGATGACCGTGGAGTCCTTCGAGGGGATTCCCAAGGCCATCTTGGAGACGGCAGAGGACGTTTCGGCCCGCTTGATCGTGTGCGGCCAACGGGGTCGGGGGGTTCTGCGGAGCACTTTGCTGGGCAGCGTCTCCCATGCTCTGGCGTCGCATACCCGACATCCGATCCTCATCGCTCCAGAACGTCCCGAAGGCGACGATTGAGAGTGAGTTGTGCATGCCCCCCGCCCGCTCATTCTCGGTCACAATGGGTATGCCTAGGTCAACCCGCTGGCCACCCAGAGAGGTGCCATCGCCAGCACGTGCACTCAGCTACGACAGGAGAGCCCCGATGAATCCGTCTGGAATTACGGCAGCGCTGCCGGCACAGGACCTGAGCCGAGCCAAAGCCTTCTACCTCGAGAAAGTGGGACTGCAGTCAGGCCAGTCCGAGTTTCCCAACGCCAGCGATGGGCGGGTGGGGGTAGCGATTGGGGATGGCGCCAACCAGCTCGTCATCTATCCCGCCGAGGCGAGGTCCTCAGGGGAGTTCCTGCAGGCCGTTCTCCAGGTAGCCGACGTGCGCGCGGTCGTCGAAGAGATGAGAGGTCGCGGCATCACCTTCGAGGAGTACGACACCGCGGAGACCCGGACGGAAGACGGTGTGGCCCGGTCGCCGGATGGACGCGAGGCGGCGTGGTTCAAGGACTCTGAGGGCAACCTCATCGGCGTCGTGAGCGCCCTGGCCGGGTAGACGACGAATTTGTCGCCGCGGGGCCGGCCTACTGGCCGAGGGGTGTTGCCAACTGAGCGGGCGGTCTTCGTGACAACGAGTCTGGCGCACGGTCCTCGGCCGTAGGGTCGGCGACTACCAAGGTCCGCCAATCGACGCCGGAGCAGAGCAAGCCGGGATCGAACCTGCCGGTCAAGAGCGAGATCGGCCAACACCGGATAAGGCTGAGACCATCCGCCATCGACCGTTCCGTCGTGGTTAGCGTCGTCCCCTTGAACGAACAGAGGATGCGCAGATGAGCGAGGTTCATTCGATGAGACCCAGCAGGACCCGATCGCGTCGTTGGCCCCGGATCGCCAGCGGGACGGCGGTCGCCCTGCTCCTCCTGTCCGTTGTCCCCCTGCTCGATGTGGTGGCGACGCCGTCGGCCGGTGCTGCAGGGCTACCGTCGTTCGCCTACGTCATCTCCGGAAGCTTCCCCGGACAGCTGACCACGATCAACGTCCCGTCCAACACGGTGGGGACCACCATCGGAGTGCAGGACTTCCCGGCCGGCGTGGCCATCACCCCGAACGGCCAGACCGCCTGGGTCGCCGCCGGGGGGCCGTCCGGTACGGTGACCCCGATCGACACCGCCACCGACACGGCGGGGACACCCATCTCCGCGGGCTTCAACCCGGGCGGCCTGGCCATCAGCCCGGACGGGCGCACCCTCCTGGTCGGTGCCGGTGGGGGCAGCGGCATCGTGACACCGGTCAACTTGAGTACCGACGCCGCCGGAAAACCCCATCCCGGTGGGCATGGACCCGAGCTCCATCGCCATCACCCCCGACGGGGAGACCGCCTACGTAACCAACTTCGGCAGCGGCTCGGTGACCGTCATCGACATGGCCTCCGACACGGTGGAGGCCACCATCCCCGTTGGCAGCAATCCCAACGCCATCGCCGTCACCCCGAACGGGCAGACGGCCTACGTGGCCATTGCCAACGACACGGTGACCCCGATCGACCTGGCCACCAACACAGTGGAAACCCCCATCGTCCTCTCGCCGGGTACCGTTCCCTTCTGCATCGCCATCACCCCGGACGGACAGACCGCCTACGTCACCGACAACGGCACGAATCAGGTGACCCCGATCGATCTGGCCACGGACGCCCCGATGACCCCGATCGCAGTGGGTAGCGCGCCCCAGGGCATCGCCATCACCCCGGACGGCCAGAGCGCCTATGCGTCCGATGACGGGGACGGCACGGTGACCGCCATCGACCTCGCCGCCGGAACGACGAGCACGATCACACCGCCCGGCATCACCCAGCCCGGGGCGATGGTGGCCATCACCCCGGACCAGGCCCCCACCGCCTCGTTCAGCGACGTCCCCGGGATCGCCGGCTCGGCGACCGCCTTCGACGCCTCGGCATCGACCACTCCGCAGGGCACGATCACCTCCTACGCCTGGAACTTCGGGGACGGCACCACCGCCACGACCTCGACGCCGACCATCGATCACACCTACGCCAGTGCGGGGGCCTTCACCGCCACCGTCACCGTCACCGACTCGGCCGGCACGTCGACCACCCAGGTCTTCACCGGCCAGACGGTCAGTAACAACGGGGGAGTGTCGGCGGCTACCTCCCGGACGGTGGCCGTCCCTCCGTCCCCGGGCTACTGGCTGACCACCGGTGACGGAGGAGTCTTCACCTACGGCGGCGTCGCGCCGTACGGTTCGTGGAACGGGGCACTGAACGCGCCCATCGAGGGCATGGCGTCCACCCCCGACGGTAAGGGCTACTGGCAGGTCGCCTCCGACGGCGGGGTGTTCACCTATGGGGATGCCGGGTTCTACGGGTCCCACGCGGGGACCCACCTCGACAAGCCCATCGTGGGCATGGCGTCCACCTCCGACGGTAAGGGCTACTGGCTGGTCGCCTCTGACGGCGGCGTGTTCTCCTACGGGGATGCCACCTTCTACGGTTCCCACGGCGGATCGCCCCTCAATAAGCCCATCGTGGGCATGGCGTCGACGCCCGACGGTAAGGGCTACTGGCTGGTCGCCTCCGACGGCGGCGTGTTCTCCTACGGGGATGCCACCTTCTACGGCTCCCACGGCGGATCCCCCCTCAACAAGCCCGTCGTGGGGATGGCCCGCACCATCGATGGGCAGGGCTACTGGCTGGTCGCCTCCGACGGCGGCGTGTTCTCCTACGGGGATGCCACCTTCTACGGCTCCCACGGCGGATCGCCCCTCAACCGACCGGTGGTGGGCATGGCGGTGACCCCGGACGGCCGGGGCTACTGGCTGGGTGCCTCGGACGGGGGCGTGTTCTCCTACGGCGACGCCCCCTACGAGGGATCGCACGGCGGTTCGCCGCTCAGCGTTCCTGTCGTCGGCCTGGCGTCGGACCCTTCGTTGCCTCCCGGCTGACGGCCCCGGATCCCGCGGGGCCGGCTGGCATCAGCTCAACAGGTCGCGGATGTCGGCCGCGGTCATCGCTCCGGACTCGAACCCGCCGCCGTCCATGACATTGGCGAAGAGGGCAGCCTTCTTCGCCTTGAGCGCCATGACCTTCTCCTCCAGGGTGTCCTTGGCCACCAGGCGGTAGACCATGACCTTGCGGGTCTGGCCGATGCGGTGGATGCGGTCGACGGCCTGGGCCTCGGTGGCCGGGTTCCACCAGGGGTCGAGGAGGATGCAGTAGTCGGCCTCGGTCAGGTTGAGGCCGAACCCTCCGGCCTTGAGGCTGATCAGGAACACCGGAGCGTGACCCTCTCGGAACTCGGTGATGACCGCCGGTCGATTGCGGGTCCGCCCGTCCAGATAGCAGTGGTCGATCCCGGCCGTGCGGATCCGATCGCGAGCCAGCGTCGAGGAAGCGGGTGAACTGGCTGAACACGAGGACCCGGTGCCCGTCAGCCGACGATGTCCTCGAGCATCTCCATCAGGGCGTCGAGCTTGGTCGAGGGCACCCCGGCGTGCTCGGCGTCGATGAGCGACACGTCGAGACTCGCCTGGCGGAGCAGGGTGAGGGAGCGGAAGATCGCGAAGCGGTTCTTCGTGCATGTCGCCCAGGAGCCCGAGGACCTTCTGGCGCTCCCGCTGCAGGTAGGTCTGGTAGATCTTCTTGTGCTTCGGGTTGAGGTCGAGCTCGAGGACCTGTTCCTGCTTGTCGGGCAGGTCGCTGGCCACCTGCTCCTTGGTGCGGCGCAGCAGCAGCGGGCGGACCCGTCGGCGCAGCTGGGCCAGCCGCTCGGCGTCGGCCTTCTTCTCGATCGGCACCCGGTAGTACTCGGCGAAGCGGTCGGGATTGGCGAAGAGGCCGGGTGCGGTGATGGAGAGCAGCGACCACAGCTCCATCAGGTTGTTCTCGATCGGCGTCCCGCTCATGGCCACCTTGAAGGAGACCGGCAGCGTCTTGGCCCGCTGGTAGGTCTGGGAGTGCCGGTTCTTGGCGAACTGGGCCTCGTCGAGGAACAGCCCGGCCCACTCGACGGCGGCGTAGTCGTCGTACTCGATCCGGAACAGGCTGTAGGAGGTGATCACCACGTCGACGTCGGCGGCCACGTCCTCCAGGGTCGTCCCCCGGCGGCGCTCGGTCTCGGTGACCGTGACCACGTCGGAGGTCGGGGGCGAACCGGCGGCACTCCGCCGCCCAGTTCCCCACGACGCTGGTCGGCGCCACCACCAGGTAAGGGGCAGTCGGTGAGACCACGCTCCCTGGTGTGGCACATCAGCGCCAGGGCCTGGAGCGTCTTGCCGAGCCCCATGTCGTCGGCCAGCACGCCGCCGAGCCGGTGCTCGTAGAGGTAGGCCAACCAGTTGAATCCGGTGCAGCTGATAGGGCCGGAGGGTGGCGCGCAGGCTGTCGGGCACGGCGTGCTCGGTCCGGTCGGCCGCATCGGCGAGGGCCCGCACCGAGGCCTCCCACTCGCGGGCCTGGGCGGTGACCACCCCGAGGCGCTGGAGGTCCTCCCACAGGCTGGCCTGGAAGCGGCTGAGGCGGATGCCGTCGCCCGGCGCGTCGCGCAGGGCACGCGCCTCGGCGATCAGCTCGGCCAGCTCCCGAAGCTCCTCCCGGTCGAGGGAGAAGTAGGTCCCCGACGGGAGGATCAGGTGCGACTGGCCCTCGGCCAGGGCCACGAAGAGCTCGGCGAACGGCACCTCCTCGCCACCCACGGTCACCGTGATCGTCAGGTCGAACCAGTCGTTGTCGGCTGATTCCGAGCCGCCCAGGCTCACCACCGGGGCGGCCTCAGACTCCCGGTAGTCGGGCACCGTCGCCGATCCGCTCGATCTCGACGCCCTCGATGGCCTCGAGCTCCGGCAGCAGGTCGGAGACGAATCGGACGGCCGCCATCCCCTCGAGCAGGGCCTCGGGAGCCAGGCGCTCACCGAAGGACGTGCGCTCGAACAGCTCGGGTACGGAGCGAACGACCGCCGTGACCGCCTCGATGATGGCGTCCTCGGCCGATCGCTGTGGCCTCGGCTCCGGGCGCCCACAGGCCTTCTCGCCACCCCTCCCCTGTGGCGCCCCGCGCCCAGGTCAACCCGATGCGGTGACCGTCGCCGACCTGGATGGTGAGGACCAGCGTGGGCGGCCTGACCTCGGGCAGCTCGACGGACACGTCGCTCGAGGCCACCGCCACCTTCCGGCGGAGCTTCGGGACCGAGGGCGCGTACGAAGCGCTCCTCGTCGTGGTGGGGCACATCGACCGTGGCCATCCGGAGGAAGGCCCGCAGCTTGTCGTCCACCGGCGTGGCCAGCGCGGCGAGACCGAGTCCGAGCGGTTGCGGGCTGCGGCCTGAGCCCGGGGGTTCGTCCCACCACGCGATGCCGTGCGCCGGGCTGCCGATGAGCATGGATGTCTCGAGCGGTAGCCGTTGGTCCTCGGTGCCGATGCGGGGCTCGACGCGGAGGCCCGACTCCGTCCGGGTCACGTCGATGGTGACTGCGGCCGTCGGGCTGGAGGAAGGTGACCGGCCGGGCGTTGCGGCCCGACTGCAGCAAGGGGAGTCCCAGGGCACGGGCTTCGCCCGAGGAGGTCCCACAGTCGCCGACTGTTGATGGTCTCGAGCCTCACCACCTCTTCGGAGTAGCTGTACAGGCTCCGGCGATTGGCCAGCCGGCTGAGCGCCAGCAGCTCCTTGACCAGCAGAAGCTGCTCGGCGGCCTGCGGGGTCCGCGTCGGCCCGTAGCGGAAGTAGTCGAGATTCGACCACGAGATCCCCGTCCTGACCCAATTCCCGTTCCGTCCGGGTACCACCGGCCGAACCCGGATCCCTGGTCCGCCCGCTCCGGATCGGCCCGCCTCGAGGATAAGCTCGAACTGGAGCCCGATCTCCTTGGCCCCGACCTCTTCGGCCTCCTTCCCATCGGAGTCCAGCAGCGCCTGCAGGGGTAGCTCCCAGTCGGTGGGCTTCGGATCCCGGCCGACCTCGGGCCGGTGTGGGCCGCCGGTGGGGGTGTCCCGAGGGGTGGGGCGGGAGCCTCCGGAGTCTCCCTGACCAGGGTCAGCACGCGGCGATTGACCCGATCGCACTCGTCGGGCTCCTCGGCCAGGACGAGCGGCCACGGCATGCTTGCAGTTCGTCCCGACCGGACACGTGCACGTGGCCCGGAACGTCGACAGCTGGTTCGACCGGGAGCGGGTCAGGGTGACCGAGGCCACGTAGGGCTTCGCCGCCCCACCCTGGACCTCACCGACGACGTGGGTGCCGCCCGGGCTCCACGCACGCTTCCGGACGGCGCCGGCCTGGGCGTAGCCGCTGCCACGGGCGAAGGTTCCCGATCCCACCAACCGCTCCAACACCTCCTCGTCGGCGGGAGTGATCACCTTGCCCGATCTCCTTTGGTTCCCATGGCGATGGATTCACGGTAGTGCCCTCCCTGGTGGCCGCGATCACGGGCTCCTACGTGTCTGGCCCGCGGCCAAGGGCGGCGCTGACCCTTCGGTCGGGCGAGGACGTTGGACGCCCGGGAGGTTGGTGACCACGACCGGCCGTACTCCTGGCGACGAGGCCCGGGTGCCGCCATCACGATGAGCGACCGGGCGTCCGAAACGATGGAGAGGATGCCCAATCCCCAATCTCTGGGACGGCCGGCCGGTGTCCCCGGGCCAGGATCCGATCGCTCCCGGTCGCCCGTGACGAACATCCGGATCGAGTCCGCGCCGCGCACCCGCCGCGATGGGGGACCTCGGTCCGGTACGCGATCGGCTCCGGTGTCCGGGGCTCGAGGAGCAGGAGTCCGTCCATAACTGACTTGACCAGTCACTGACTCAATAAGTCAGTTATAATCCGGTGATGGCCAGGGCACAGCTCAGCGAGCGAGTCCGAGACGTCGCCGAGGCCGCATGCAAGGTGTTCATCGACAAGGGCTATCGGAGGGCCCACGTCTCTGATGTGGCCGCGGAACTCGGGCTGAGCCACGGCGCGGTCTATGGCTACGTGGAGAGCAAGGAAGCGCTCTTCCAGCTGGCCATGACCTTGGCCATCGGCCTCGAGCCGGTCGAAGACCTGACCTTGCCGGTGCCCACGCCCGGGCCCGGTCAACTCCTCGCGCCCCTGCGAGCATGGGATCCGGCGAGCAGCTTTCCGATCCTCACCGAGGCACTGGCGCGGAGCGAGACCCCGGATGTGCGGGAGGAGATGGCCTCCCTGATCAACGAGCTCTACGGTCTCCTGGAACGGAATCGGAGATTCCTCTCGTTGGTGGAGCACTCGGTTCAGGATGTTCCCGAGCTCTCCGAGCTCTACTACCAGCACCTCCGGGGAGGCCAGGTCTCCGACCTCATCGCGTACGTGGACCAGCGGATCGCCGGTGGCTACCTGCGTCCCGTCCCGGACGTGGTCACGGCCACCCGCTTCATCATCGAGTCGGTCGCCTGGTTCGCCTGGCACCGAATGGACGACCGCGACGGAGCGTTGATCGATGGAGACGTCGCTCGGCACACGGTGCTGCAGCTCGTGCTGGATGGATTCGTGCCGGGGGGATCTCCGTCCGGGCGTCCGGGATAGCCCGGTGGTCAGCGGGTTCGGGGTGAATCGGCGTCTCTCCGGAAGGGCCCGGGTCCGGTGACCTCGGTGCTCAACACGGAGGATCGCCAACACGGCGAGCGTGGCGATCAGGTCGGAAGTGGGGATGACCTCCCTGCTCTCAGCCCATGGCCCATGCTCATCGCTCTCGCCACCTCCGGACTGCTCGCTCTGGTCTCCAGCCGCTACGGATATCACCGCGACGAGCTGTACTTCCTCGAAGCCGGCAAACATCTCGCCTGGGGCTACCCGGATCTTCCCCCGCTCGTCCCGGCGGTAGCCCGGGCGCTCTCCGCCCTCGCTCCAGGGTCACTTGCCGTCCTGCGCCTACCGTCCGCCCTGTCGGGGGGAGTGGTCGTAGTCGTCACCGCACTCATGGTGCGGGAGCTGCGGGGAGGACCCGCCGCGCAGGCCCTGGGAGCAGTCGCCGTGGCAGCCTCCGGCCTCCTGCTCGGCACCGAGCACTACTTGAACACGTCGGGGTTCGACCTTCTCGTGTGGACGATCCTGCTCTGGCTCGTCCTCCGACTGCTCAGAACACGGAACCAGATGCTCTGGCTTCCCATCGGGGCCACGGTCGCGGTCGGACTGCTCAACAGCGATCTGGTGTTCGCTCTGGTTGCCTGCTTGGTGCTGGCGCTGGCCATCGCGGGGCCGCGTCGACTGCTCACATCGAGGTGGGCGCTGATCGGGGGACTCCTCGCGGTGGCGGCGTGGACGCCCTATCTGGTGTGGCAGGCCCGCCACGGTTGGCCGCAGTTGGCGGTCAGTCGCTCGATCGCCTCCGGAGGCTCCGGCACCTCCACGCCTCGCTACCTGCTCATTCCCTCGCAGTTGGTAGTGGTGAGCCCGTACCTGGCTCCCGTCTGGATCGTGGGATTGGTCAGACTGCTCCGAGACCCCGTCATGAGGTGGTGTCGGTCCATCGGCTGGACCTATCTCTTTGTTGCCGTCGGCTTCCTGACGCTGGGCGGCAAGTCGTACTACTTGGCCAACATGCTTCCCGTCTTGGTGAGCGCCGGGGCCCAACCCTCGATCGATTGGCTCCACCGAGGTCATGTCCGGCTGCGGAAGGCGCTCCTCGCCGTGGCGCTGTCAGTGACGGTCGTCACGACGGTCCTGGCCACCCTGCCGGTGCTGCCGGCTAGTGCGCTCCACCGAACTCCCATCGTCGCCCTGAACTACGACGAGGGCGAAACGGTTGGATGGCCCACCTACGTTGGCCAGATCGCGGCTGCGTACCGCCAGATCCCCTTGCCCCAGGGAACGCAGGCGGCCATCTTGGCCGGCAACTACGGGGAGGCGGGTGCCGTTGATCGATTCGGCCCGACCCTCGGACTGCCGCCTGCGTTCAGTGTCCAGGACGGCTTCTGGTACTGGGGTCCGCCCCCTCGGCCCATCCGGACGTTTCTCGTGGTCGGATTCAACCCGGGCACGCTCGAGCGGGTCTTCCGCCGGTGTCGAGTGGCGACCCACCTCGACAATCATCAGTCGGTGACGAATCAGGAACAGGGAGTTCCGGTGCGCGTGTGCTCACAGCTGCGATCGAACTGGACCACGCTCTGGCCGGGTCTGCGCGATTTGGGCTGATCTGCCGGCCATGACCGAACCGGTCGAGGCTTGGGGTCGATGGTCAGGGGCCGGGGGCAGTGGGCAGCGAGTCTCCGGACTCGCCCAACAACCTGAACAGGTCTGGATAGGCGCGCGAAGCGGCTTGACCCTTGAGATACGCCTCGATGGCCGAGACGTGCGGAAGGAGAAGCCCGCTCGCCACGATCTGGCCTCTGGGATCACTGTCCGGTGAGCTGAAGATGTCCCAGAGCTTGGCTCTGAGCGCTCGGCAGAGCTCGATCGCCTCGAACTCGTCGGCGCTGAGTAGTTCCGGATCCTCTGAATCAGCCATGGGCCCAAGACTGCCACTGCGCTGGGCGGCGCGCCGGCGGTTCGCCCCTCATCCGAGGGGGGACCTCCCGATGGCCGCATTGCACATCTCCACGAACCAGGCCTCGGTCTTGGCCACCGACCAGCCTCGTCCTTCGGTCAGATAGGTGTAGACCTCGGGACTGACCAGGGCCCAAACCGCGTCTACGACCTCCTCGGAAACGTCGCCTCCGAGGATCAGGGTGAGACCGGCAGCCGTGACCTCCCGACGGTCCTCGTCGTACTGGGCCAGCCGACCACGAGCCGCCTCGTCGCTGGCGGCCGCTTCTTGCAGGGCCTTCAGGATCGGCACCGACCGCTGGTACACGTCGATCGTGAAGTGGACCCCGGTACGGAGACGTTCGATTCTTCGGCCTTTGGCGAACCGAGCGAAGTCGGGACGATCGATCATGGCGGTCTCGTCATCGTCGCCGACAATGGCCACGTCGACCACGGCCATCATCAACGCGGACTTCGTTCCGAACGTCGAATAGACGGTGTCGACCGACGTCCCCGCCTCGGCGGCGATCATCGGCAGGGTGGTGGCCGCCCAGCCCGACTTTCGGAAGAGGGCCGTGGCGGCATTGATGATGGCTTATTCATCGGGCTCTCGGTGGACTCGACCGACAACCACGAGCGCTGGGCCGGTGATATCGAAGAGACCCAGGGGACGCGGCCCAACTTCCCGATGATCGGCGACACCGACTTCAATGTCTCCAAGCTCTACGGGATGCTGCCCGCCACCACCTCGGGTGATCCGAAGGACCGCACGCCGGCCGACAATCAGACGGTCCGCAATGTGTTCGTCATCGGGCCGGACAAGAAGGTGAAGCTGGTGCTCATCTACCCGATGACCACCGGCCGGAATTTCGACGAAGTGCTTCGGGTCATCGACTCGCTCCAACTGACGGCCAACCACCGGGTGGCGACGCCGGTCAACTGGCAGCAGGGCGAGGATGTGGTCATTGCCGGTTCGGTGTCGAATGACGAGGCCAAGGAGATCTACGGAAGCTGGAAGGAGCCGAAGCCCTACATTCGCATTGTGCCTCAGCCCAGCTGAATTCAGGAGGCTGTGCCGGCCGAGCACCATCTCGCGGCCGGCACAGCCATTCCCGAACCCGGGCCCGATCCCGAGGTCGGAATCGCCCACCCGGAGGGTCGCGGCGATGCGATAACGTCAGGCCACCAGCGACCACCGGACGGCATACGGTCAGTTCGGCGGTGGAGGGATCCCAACGATCACCGACCACGGTCCGTCGACGCATCGGGGCCCACCCGTCCCGACCAAGCGTCCGACCGCCGCACCGGAACAGGAGAACCCATGGACATCGAAGAGTTCTACAGCGCCGACGAGCGTCGTCGTCAGTCGGACGAGGTCGAGTTCGGCACCAATTGGTTCGACGCCAAGGGCAGCCGGTACGAGCTCAGCTGGGTGCGCGATACCGGCGAGCTCTACACCATGCTGGAGCTGTTGCCCGAGGTGGACTCGTGGACCCCCTTCGGTGACGCCGAGGTGGAGCAGATGCCGGTCGATCGGGTGCTGGTGATCGTCGTCGGCTACATCCCCGAACTGGCCCAGGTCGAAGGCATCCTCGCCGGCTGGCCCGAGCACATGGCCAAGCCCGACGGCATCTCATGGGTGGCGGAACGGCTGCGGGCCAACGGGGTCCCGGCCACGGCACCGGCCTGACCTCTCGTCCCTGCGATCAGATCATTGCGGCCCCGTCGGAGCGGATAGGGTCCGAGTCGATGCAGCACGGATGGAGGTGGACCGCACATGGAGTTGGTAGCTGATCTTTCCACGGGAGGCGTGTTGCTCCGCAACCGCGACGACCTGGAACGGTTCTCGGTCCAGGCGTTGCTGGCCCCGAACGACGAGCCCCAGGGGGAGGGCGACCTGGCTGCCCTGGCCGCGGCCCTGAGCGTCCACGACGCCGGGACCGTGGATCCCACCGGCCACGTCTCCATCCCGGTGGCGGTCGTGCGACGCATGGCCGGAGATGAGGCCTCCTCCGAAGGAGAGTCGGTGGGACCCGAGTGGGAGTCGGCCTTCGCCGCCTTGCTCGAGCAGGCCGCCAGCCAGGGCTGGATCACCGATGACGGTTCGCTCCGGGCCCATATCGAGTGGGTGAGCGCATGAGGTTCTCCTACGCGGAGTCCATGGTCGATCCCGCCTACTACCTCCCCCTGGCCCGGGCGGCCGAGGAGGCCGGCTACGACGGCATGGTCGTCCCCGACAGCCTCTGCTACCCGGAGGAGTCCGACTCCACCTATCCCTTCTCGCCCGACCACACCCGCGAGTTCCTGGAGGACAAACCCTTCATCGAGCCGTTCTCGCTGATCCCGGCCATGGGGGCGGTCACCGAGCACCTCCGCTTCATCACCTTCGTCCTCAAGCTCCCGATGCGGCACCCGTTGCTGGTGGCCAAGCAGGCCACGTCGGTGGCCGTGCTCACCGGGAACCGGCTGGCGCTGGGCGTGGGCACCAGCCCCTGGCCCGAGGACTACCAGCTGTGCGACATCCCCTGGGAGGGCCGCGGTCGCCGCATGGACGAGGCGGTGGACATCGTCCGGGGGCTCTCGGCCGGGGGCTACTTCGAGTACCACGGCGAGGTCTACGACCTGCCCTCGATCAAGATCAACCCCACTCCGACCGAGCCCCTGCCCATTCTGGTCGGGGGCCACGCCACCCCTGCGCTCCGGCGGGCCGCCCGGTCCGACGGATGGCTCCACGGTGGGGGAGACCCCGCCGATCTGCCCGGACTACTCGAGCGGCTGGGTCAGCTGCGCGAGGAGGAGGGGACGGCGGACAAGCCCTTCGAGGTGCACGTGATCTCCACCGATGCCTACACCGTCGACGGCATCCACCGGCTCGAGGAGCAAGGCGTCACCGACGTCATCGTCGGGTTCCGTTGGCCCTACTCGGTCGGAGCGGACACTGAGGCGCTGCAATCGAAGGTCGACAATCTGCGGCGATTCGCCGAGGACGTCATGGCCAAGGTCGAGCGATGATGACCGCCCGGGAGCTGGGCCGGGCCTCGATGGCGGCGGTCACCGCCCGCGACCGGTCGGCATGGCTGGCCCTGTTCGAGGACGACGCGGTGGTCGAGGACCCGATCGGTCCCTCGATGTACGACCCCGAGGGCCACGGCCACCGGGGCCTTCGGTCCATCGGCGAGTTCTACGACAACGTGATCGCGCCCACCGAGTCGATCGCCTTCACCATCGACCAGTCGATCCTGTGCGGTGATGAGGCGGCCAACGTCGGGGTCATCCGGATCACCTTCCCCGGTGGCTCGGCCGTCGAGGTGGACGGTGTCTACTGCTACCGCCGATCGACGGGCGGGAAGATCGCCAGCCTCCGGGCCTTCTGGGAGACCGACGCCGTCCGGCCCGTGTCCTAGTGCCGGGGGCGGCAACGGTCCCAGCGGCCGACAAGGGGAAGCGGCTCAGCTCGATCAGAGCGGAGGAGTCGGTCACTCCCAACCGGTGAACCCGTACTGGCGGTGGGGCCCCATCACCGCACATTCGAACATGCCGTAGCCGACGTGGCCCTCGTAGGTGAACTTGGCCGCGTACTCGGTGAGCCCCCAGTTGGAGTAGGTCGGGTCGGCCGGAGGGATCTCCTGTCCCTGGACCACGAGGTCTCCCTGGTACATGCCGTGCTTCCAGTCGGCTTCGAGGCCGTAGCCGCTGCCCAGCAGCAGCGGGAAGGTCAGAAGGGTCTCCACTTCGACCTCGGCGGTCTTCTCCCCGTGGGCGCCGAAGTAGGTGAGCGTGGCCCCGGCCACCGCCCGGCTGCCGGGGACGAACCGCAGCTGGTGCTCCGGTCGTCCCAGCCATTCGGCCGGCTTTCCCGATCCGACCGGGAAGACCCGGTGGGCGTCCTGCATGATGCGCTCACCGCTCGGCCGCTCCTGCACGATGGTGACCATGGCGTGATCCTCGAAACGGACCGGGGCGTAGATCCAGAAGAAGCCGCCCTCGGTGTCGGTGGCCCGGATGCCCGGCGGTTCGGGCTCGCCCACCGGACGCACCCCCCACGACCGGTCCCTCGATCCCCAGAAGCGGTCGGGGGTCAGCCGGACCTCGCGATCGCCGACCTTGAGGGTGCCGGTCCACGATCCGACCTGGGCGAACCGGGTGGAGTCGAAGGTCACCCGCGAGAATTGGCGGTCGAAGTGCCGCGACTCGAGGTGGGCCTCGCTGAAGCCGTCATAGACGGCATCGAGCTCGATGCCCCACTGGTTGGGCTCGACGATCACCCTGACCTGCTCCAGCCCCTTGATCACCTCGACCCGGATCGGCCCGACCGAAGCGTCCATCCGATCGGCGCCGAGGGTCTTCGACGACCGCACCACCCGGTGGTCACCGCCCCACAGCACCGAGATGAACGCGTCGGCCACGCTCAGGTTCGGGTACTGGCCCACCCCGATCACCGCGAAGAGCTCGTCGTCGGTCCCGTGGACGTCTCCGGTCCCGTGGATATTGAAGTAGTAGCGGTCGTAGAAGTTCCGGTCGGAGGTGCCCACGAAGCGCATGGGCTCGGAGATCTGGTGGACCGGGTAGTCGTCGAGGGGGGAGAGCACGATCACTCCTAGGCGGGGTCGGGGGAGGACCGCCGGGCAGCGGCCAGGCGAGCGTAGCGAGGATCGGGGCGATGAGGCATGGCGGCGATCGGGGGAGTACGATTTCCGTCTACCGGAACAGGCGACCGGCCCACCGCCGCGTGGGTTGCGGGTCGCCCCGAGCACAACCGGTTCCATCCAGGGAGGGCCCGTGAAGTCGTACGATCGTCTGTTCATCGGAGGGGAATGGGTCGAGCCTTCCTCCTCCTCGTTCTTCGATGTCGTCTCGCCCACCACCGAGCAGGTGGTCGGACGGGTCCCCGAGGCCCAGAACGCCGACGTGGACCGGGCGGTGGCCGTCGCCCGCGAAGCCTTCGATCACGGCCCGTGGCCCCACATGGCCCCGGCCGAGCGCGGCGCCATCCTCACCAAGGTGGCCGATGCCATCCGCAACGACATGCAGGGGATCTCCGAACTGATCTCCAACGAGATGGGCTCGCCGGTGTCGTGGGCCCTGATGGCCCAGGTGCTGGCCCCCACCATGATCCTCGACTACTACGCCGGGATGGCGTCCACCTTCGCCTTCGACTCGATCAAGGACGGGCTCCTCGGACCGGTCATGGTCTCGAAGGAGCCGATCGGGGTGGTCGCCGCCATCACCCCCTGGAACGTGCCGCTCTTTCTGGCCTGCGCCAAGCTCTCCCCGGCGCTGCTGTCGGGCAGCACGGTGGTGTTCAAGCCGGCTCCGGAGACGCCCCTCGACGCCAACGTCCTGGCCGAGATCTTCGCCGATGCCGGCCTGCCCAAGGGCGTTCTCAGCGTGGTCCCCGCCGGTCGCGAAGTCGGCGAGCACCTGGTCAATCACCCGGACGTGGACAAGGTGTCGTTCACCGGGTCGACGGCCGCCGGCCGTAAGATCGGGGCGGCCTGCGGTGCCAACCTCAAGCGGGTCAGCCTCGAGCTGGGCGGCAAGTCGGCGGCCATCTTGCTCGACGACGCCGATCTCGCCACCGCCATTCCCCTGATGCTCCCGAACGCCATCATGAACAACGGCGAAGCCTGCATCTCGCTGACCCGCATCCTGGCTCCCCGTGACCGCTACAACGAGGTCACCGAAGCCTTGGTGGAGCAGGTCCGGGCCATGAAGGTGGGGGACGCCCTCGACCCGGCGACCGAAGTCGGCCCACTGGTCGCCGAGCGCCAGCGCGACCGGGTGGAGAACTACATCCGGATCGGCCAGGACGAGGGGGCGAAGGTCGCCGTGGGCGGCGGGCGCCCCGAGGGCATCGATACGGGTTGGTTCGTGGAGCCGACCGTGTTCGTGGATGTCGACAACGGCATGCGCATCGCCCGGGAGGAGATCTTCGGTCCGGTGCTGTCGGTCATCCCCTACGACGACGACGCCGACGCGGTCCGGATCGCCAACGATTCCGACTACGGACTGTGTGGCGCCGTCTTCACCGGGTCGAACGATCGTGGGCTGGGCATCGCTCGACAGATCCGCACCGGCACCTACATGGTGAACTCGAACGTCCCCATCGACTTCTCGTCGCCCTTCGGTGGCTACAAGGCGTCGGGCGTGGGGCGGGAGTTCGGTGAGGACGGCCTGGAGCTGTTCCTCGAAAAGAAGACAATCAACCTTCCCGTCGGATACACCCCGGCCGTGTGACCGCTACCGGCCGGAGCGGCCGGAGGTCACGCAGGGATCGTGGCCGCACGTCACCAGGGAACGACCGCGGCCCATGGGCGGGGAGCATGGGGGAGGGGCGGCCTTGCTCCGGGCTGCGGCGAACAGGTGTAAGTGGAGGCGATCGACCCGATGAGTGATGGCACCACCGTCACCTCGTCACCGACGGTGCCACCCGGCGCCGTCGGTGGGCACGGTCGACCCATCATCTTCGGCTACATCCCTGCCCTCGACGGCCTCCGGGCCGTGGCCGTGCTCGGTCTCATGCTGTACCACGGAGGAGCTCCCCTGGCCACCGGTGGCTTCCTGACCATCGACATCTTCTTCGTGCTGTCGGGCTTCCTGATCACCTCGTTGCTGCTCGGCGAGTGGACCGAGCGACTGACCATCAAGCTCGGTCGTTTCTGGGCCCGACGGGCCCGACGGCTGCTCCCGGCCCTCCTGGTGATGCTGGTCGGCGTGGCCATCTATGCCAAGGTCTTCGCCACCCCCGGTGAATTCGCCAGCCTGAGGCTCGATTCGCTGTCGACGCTCTTCTACGTGGCCAACTGGCACTTCATCGTCAGCGGCAGCAACTACTTCAGCCAGACGGCACAGCCCTCGCCGCTCCAGCACATGTGGTCGCTCTCCATCGAGGAACAGTTCTATATCGTCTGGCCCCCGGTGGTGCTGCTCATGCTCCACCTGGGCCGCAAGCTGCGCCCCGCTCGTCACCTGTGGCCGCTCTTGGCCACCGCGGTCATCGGGGCGCTGGCTTCGGCCGTCGATATGCGCCAGTCCTACCGGGCCGGCGCCTCGGTGATGCGTCTCTACGAGGGGACCGACACCCGGTCTCAGGACATCCTGGTCGGCGCGGCGCTGGCCGTGGGCATGGCCATTTGGGCCCGTCGGCGCCCCTCCCTCCCGACGACCGCCGAAACCGGGTCGTCGCCCGCCGGACTGCGCCGGGCCCACCCGTCGGCCGGGACGGCCGGCCTGGTCCCTCCCCGGCCCTACGGACGGGACCGCCATCGACGGCGTGGACCGGGCATCAAGCCCATCAGCGCGTGGGAGATCACCCCGCCCTGGGCCCGGACCCTCTTGCAGGTCCTCGGGTGGTCGGTGGTGGCCGTCGCCGCCTACCTGCTGTCCCACCTGCACGCCCCCGGTCCGTTCCTGTTCGAGGGGGGCTACTTCCTCTTCGCCCTCGGCGTGGCCCTGGTCATCTTCTGCGTGGTCACCACCCAGGCCGCCTCGCTGTCGAGGGCACTCGGGAACCGACCGTTCCGCTACGTCGGGAAGATCTCCTACGGCACCTACCTCTGGCACTTCCCGCTGTTCGACCTCCTGAGCGGCGAGCGGCTCCACGTCTACGGCAACCCGCTGCTGGTCATCCGCATCGCCACCACGCTGGTGGTGGCGACCGGCTCCTACTACCTGGTGGAAGAGCCGATCCGGACCAGGCCGACACGGGTCTTCGCCGAATGGCGTGGGTGGCTGGTCACCTCAGGAGCCTTCCTGGCTGTCGTCGTGGTCACGTTGGTGGCCACCCTGCCGTCGACCGCCGAGGCCGCCGGGGCCATCAAGGTCACTGGCGCCGAGTACACCGGCCCGCCGGTCAAGGTGATGGTCTTCGGCGACTCGGTGGCGTGGCGGCTGGCCTTCGCCATGCAGGCCAGCCAGCCCCAGAACAGCTACGACGTGAACATCGATAACGGCGGCATCATCGGCTGTGGGCTCCTCCGGAGCACGGCGTACCAGGTCCACGATTCCATCGTGTCGGAGTCTCCGCAGTGCGATAGCTCGGCGCCCACGTCAGCGCAGTGGCCGGCTCAGTGGACCGGCGACCTCCGCCAGTTCCATCCCAACGTCGTCCTCGTCCTGGCCGGTCGGTGGGAGGTGTCCGATCGGTTGATCGGGGGGAGATGGCTGCACATCGGCGAGCCGGCGTTCGACGCCGACCTGCGCCAATCGATGGTCCAGGCCATACAGGTGGCCACCTCCACCGGGGCGCTCATGGAGTTCATGACCTCACCGTGCTTCGACTCCGGGGAGCAGGACAACGGTGAGCCCTGGCCCGAGGATTCGCCGGTGCGACTGGCCGAGTACAACGCCATGGTCAGGCAGGTGGCGGCCGAGTTCCCGTCCACGGTCGAGGTGGACGACTTCGGCGCCCAGCTCTGCCCCGGTGGGGTCTATGCCACCTCGCTGGACGGGGTCCAGATCCGGGACGGTGACGGGGTCCATATCGTGCCGACGGCGGCCGCCGGCCAGTGGCTCGACGCGCGGGTGCTGCCCGAGGCGATCCGGTTGGGTCGGTTGCAGATGGCCGGCAGCCGACTGCAACCGGAGGTCGCGGGGGCCACGACGTCGACGGCCCCGACCCCGCTGGCGGCCGCAGGTCGACCCTCGGGCTGAGCCGGCACCCCCGGCGCGAGCGGTCCCCGATCAGGGCGAGGACGTGAACGGAGCCGGCGGGGGAATGGATGACGGCGGACTCTGGCCGCCGAAGACCGGGTTGTCGGCCGATTGGCACTGTGCGGTCAGCGCGGTCACCAGGGTCGTGGCCGGCACCCGGTTGATCTCGGAGAGCGTGGTCATGAGCGCCTGCCACTGACCGTCGTGGTACGCGGCCTGGGCGGCGATGGGTAGGGCATCCTGCAACTGGGTGGTGGCCTGCTCTTTCAACCTGGCCACGTCCGCCGGGTCCGTCTGGTGGCCGGACTGCTTCAGCAGGGTCATGGCCCGCTGCACATGGGCACATGCCTGCTGGGCCAGGGTGGTGCCGCTGTTGCCACAGGCGGCCAGGGCAATGCCGAGGCCGATGACCATGACGATGGCGACGCCCGAGCGTCTCAGACTCCCGCGGGCAGCGGGTCCGTTCACCCCAGCCAGCTGCCGGCGGAGTCGAGCAGGTAGCGACTGACCGCCAGGCACCGGTCGAAGACCTCGCACATCATCTCCTCGCCGGCCAGCACGCGGGTCAGTGACACCGGTGAGCGGGCCACGATGTTGAGCCGTCGCTCGGCCGCATCGGTGGCCGATGCGTACGAGTCGATGGCCGATACCTCGAGCGGTAGCTCGATCCCTCCGACCCCGGCCAGGTCGATGGCCAGCCGGAGCAGGTCGGGACCGTGGGGGAGAGGGGGCAGGGCCCAGGTGAAGGTCAGGGGAAAGTGGAACTCGTCGGGCGGCTCCTCGTCCTCGGGCAGCCCGAATACGGCGTCCTCGAAGGAGAGCAACGTCCTTGGGTCGACCTCGAGCGCGAGGTGCAGGTCGAGTGGTCCGCCGCACCCGTCCTCGGGGTGGAGCTCCACCTCCCAGACCTGGCGGAGGGAGTAGGTCTCGACGAAATGCCGCTCGTCGTGCACGTGGAAGCCATGATCGACCGAATGATCCTTGAGGTCGGCCACGTACCCGGCCACATCGATGACTGCCACAGGCGGCTCAGCCTACCGGTCCCGGGACCGGTCCGGTATCGTCGGTCAATGGACGACGCCGGGCTGCTCGAGGTGCTCCACGCGGCGGCTTCGGCGGTCAGCGAGGCGATCGGCCAGCTCAGCGACTGGGGACTGGCCGGCACTCGGGACGGGCAGTATCGATCGGATCTGGCCGCTGACGCGGCCGCGATCGCCGTGCTGGACGGGGCGGGACTCGGGGTGCTGTCCGAGGAGTCGGGACTCACCCAGCCGGGCCGCGAGGTCATGATCGTGCTCGACCCGGTGGACGGTTCCACCAATGCCGCCCGGGGAATTCCCTGGTATGCCACGTCGTTGTGCGCAGTGGACTCCGACGGGCCCCGGGCCGCCGTGGTCGTCAACCAGGCCTCAGGAGTCAGATTCGAGGCGGTCCGGGGTGGTGGGGCCCGCAAGGATGGAAGGGGCATACGGCCATCTTCCTGCGAGAACCTGGACCAGGCCATCATCGGATTCTCCGGCTACCCGCCGCGCTACTTCGGGTGGTCCCAGTTTCGGAGCTTGGGCGCGGCCGCCCTCGACCTCTGCGCCGTCGCCGAGGGTGTGCTCGACGGATACGCCGTGGTGGGCGGTTCGCAGCTCGGGAGTTGGGACTATCTCGGGGGGATGCTGATCTGCCTCGAAGCCGGGGCCTCGGTGGGGGAGTCCTCCGGTCGCGAGCTGGTGACGCTCGAGCACAGCGACCGGCGGACGCCTCTGGCCGCATCTACTCCCGCACTGCTCGACGTCCTGCGCCGGGCGGTGGGGTAGTGCCGCCCCGACTCCCAACGCCAGGTCCGACTGGGTGGAGGGCTACCCTGGGTCCGCTTCCGCGCCGGGAGCACCCGGGCGTTTAGCTCAGTTGGTTAGAGCAGCTGGCTTACAACCAGCAGGTCATCGGTTCGAGTCCGATAGCGCCCACTCGGGCCGGTGGGTCAGGCGGGTTACCAGCGATTCTCAGCCCGTGCGCTTTGGCTATGCGGATGCCCTCCTCCCACTAGTTGTCTAGTGGCGGTCCGACCACTCCTTGGTGGCTTCCTTCAGTTCCTCTTCGGCTCGAGCTTCGAGCTCGTCCTCGTCGGGCCGAGGAGGTGTTTTCGCGTGCTCGCGTCGGGACGGTCGAGGAGATTCCTCCGGTTCCATTACGTCATCGAGGTTCGGTTCGTCATGAGGAGAGGTCATTTGCGCTCCATTCGTTGCCGCAACTCTTTCGAGGAGATCAGGTTAGGTCGAACTCCTGCCCGATCAAGCCCCTCCCAGGCGACCAGAGAGCACAACCGCCACGCTGGTGTGACCTCCCGGATCGCCCGGGCCGGCTCAGTCGGTTACCGCACGGTATAGGGACCCGTGGTGACTGGGTGGTACCCCTTCGCTCCGATCGTTGTCGCGAGCGGGCTTCTGGGATTCTGGTCCGATTTGAGGCAGTCGAGCAGGCGACGGAAGTCGTAGCGAGGAGACCACCCCAGTTGGGCGCGAGCCCGTTCATTGTCATAGACACGGTCGATGCGAGGAAACATCTTCCATCCCCGTCTGGCGTACTCGGCAACCTGATCAGGAAAGAGGCGACCAACAACGGCAGGGGCATCTCGTACCAGTTCGACCGCATCTTCACGAGCGAATGGGGGGGTTGCGCTGATGATGTACTTGCCGAACCCGAGGGCAGGGGCCCTGTCTTCAGCAAGCAGATGGGCACTGACCACGTCCTCGACGTCGATGCGCCGGTAGAGGTACTCGTTGGCCTTGATGTTCTCGTCAACGTACATGGATGTGATCTCGGGGTTGTCATCAGCCTCGGGGAAGAACCGAGATATACGCAAGACGACTATCGGCAAGCGTTGGTCCCGCGCCACCAACTCACATACGTCCTCGGCCGCGGTCTTCGTCACCCCATAGATGTTCCTCGGAACGGGAACAACGTCCTCGGTAATCCAGGCGGCGGGCGATCCGGGGGAAGGAACGAGTGCTCGTCCGAATGCACTCGTCGTACTGGCGAAGACAAAGCGGGTGATACCCGCCGCCACCCCTTCCTCCAACAGGACCGTGGTCCCCATCACGTTCGTTTCGACAAACGCCTGGTGGTCGTGCGTACCGACGTGGGGCTTGTGAAGGGTCGCGGTATGGAGGACGGAATCCGCGCCCTGGATGCAGTCCCTGACAAAGGCGGGATCGGCGATTGACCCAACATGGGACGTGAAGGGCGAGTCGAGCACATCGAGGCCGACCACCTCCCTCCCTTGGGCGCGCAACGTTCGGACGAGTGCCTCTCCCAGGTGTCCCGAACTGCCCGTGACAAGGACTTTTCCCTCTGCCATGTCCCGAGACTAGGTTGCCGCCCTTGCCGATGGATGCACACTGCCTCGCATAGTCCGGATTTCGGACCGCCGGATACGAGTCGAGGCTTCCCTTGTGGCTGACCAGGTCCTGGGTTTCACCGTTGGGAGCAAAATCGAGGCATCAATGCGAGGGGTCAGGATGAGGAGCGAACCGAAGTCGCCGAACCTTTCCGTCGCCGCCCGACGATGTGCGGACCGAGCGTGGCCAAGTGGACCCGAGAGGTTTGACGCCGTCGATCAACCGATGATGATGCAACTCGTACAGCTGTCGTCGACCGGTGGCGTCCCCGGTTCGATCACGGAGACGTTGTCGGTTCCTGCGGCGGCGGCATTCGTCGCTCTGGCGGAGAAGGTGAGCTCTGTGGGCGAGACTACCTTCACCGATTTCGTGTACACATGGAACCCCGAAATGAACACGGTGGGTGTTCCACTGAAGCCACTCCCGGTAAGGGTGACCTTTGTGGTGGCACCCGCGGGGATGGTGGAAGGGTCCACCAGACTGATGGGGGGACCCGGGGTAGTGGTCTGGTAGGCCGTCAGGCCGACGGCCGGCCCGGCCCCGACCAGCAGGCTGTCGTCGGCGAACACCGCCTGGCCGAACAGGTGGTCATCCGGGGTGATGATCTGCCCGATGACGGCGCCGGTGGCGGCATTCAACAGGTACACGCCCGGCGCGTGGTTGTCGGTCTGCCAGGTCTGGGCGGCAACCACACCGCCCCCGTTCTCGGTGGGGCTGCCCACGATGGTCCCGTTGAGCTGTGTGTCCCACACTGGAGTCCCGGTGTTGGGATTCAATGCCACGATCGAGCCGGAGTCGGCGGGTTCGCTCTTGCTGGAGGGGGCACCGCCTCCCTCGATCAGATCGGTCCCGTTCCAGATGGCCGCGCTGTCGCACTCGAGCGAGCTGCCCGGATAGCGGACAGTCACCCGGTGTCGCCAGACCGGTCCGGCCCCTATGTCATCTTGTCGAAAGGCGTAGTAGATTCCGTTCTTGTTGCATTCACCCACCATCGGTGTGGACACCCCGTCCAAAGTGGCGGTGAACAGGGTCGGAGAGGCACCGAAGTCGCCATCGACCACCTGCTGGCTCTTCGGCACTTGCCAGGCACTCTCAAGAGCCAGGGTGTCCGGATTGAGGTCGACGATGGACTGGTCGTAGCGGGGCTGACTGCCATTGTGAACTTTTCCGTTGGCCGTGGTGGCGATGATCGTGCCGTTGCTGGCGAGTGCAGCGCTCGACCAGATGCTGCCGCCGTACTCGCCGGCTGGGAGCGAGTTCCAGGTAGCCACGGTCGCCCCCGTCGACTGGTTGAAGGCCACCAGCCCCGCCCCGGTGATGAACCCTCGGGAGTCGGAAGAGATGCCGATGTACACCTTGCCGTTGGCCACGAGGGGTGAACCCCACGAGTAGTAGTCGCAGGCGCCGGGGGTCGGATCGGGATCGTCGACGAAACCCTTCCACACGGTTGCTCCCGTGGCGGCGTCGAGCGCATACAGGTAGCCGTCTGGGGCGTCCACGTAGACGGTCAAGTTACCCGTGGTTGGGTCGGGGGTCACCGTAGCGGTCGAGGTGAACCCCTGATACAGGCATGCGGTCCCGAAGAAATCGGACCACAGTATCTTGTGGGTCGTCTCGGAGAACGCGTAGAACTCGCCGTCCTTGGAACCTATGTAGATCACGCCGTCAACCACCGTCGGACTGGCCATCAGAGCGTTGCTCCCAATGACCGTTGAGGCCGGCAGAATCCAGCGCCAGACCGGGTTCAGGTCCGAGATGTGGGCAGGTGTGATCGAGGTGTCCGCCGCGTTGTAAGAGCCGTGGCTCGGCCCATCCAAGAAGGACGGCCAATCAGAGCCCGACGGGCTGACCGGGGCCGGCGAGGCGACCACCGTCTGTCCACCAACGCCGACCAGGGCGACGAACGTAAGCAGCAGTGTCAGACATGCACCAACCGCCGTACGGTGTCGCAGCCGTCTCCCGGCGGACCGTCGTTCGCGTCGACCGAATGGCATCATCGATCCCTCCGTTCCCCCTCGGTTCCCCGTACCAAAGGCCCCTACGCCCACCGCCTACGTCACTCTACGCGATCAAGACTGGGAGAGCTGGTCCGCTTGCCATTTGCCCTCTCGGGACGGTGAAACACCGGTTGTCACCAAAATGGCACCGTCGGCGTGTGGATAACCAGACGGAGCTTCCCTGCCGAGTGGCTCTAGATCTCTTCACTCCACGCGACAGAGAGTTGTCAGTAATAATCTCCTAACACCCGCTCGGTAGAGTGAACTGCTACTCGACCGCAGGTGGTGCATTCCGAACAAGGGGGAAACAATGCGAAGGATCATGGTGGCAGCGGCAGCACTGGCAATACCGTTGTCGGTGGCGACGGTGGGCATCGTCGGAGCATCCGGCACAGCCGGAGCATCATCTCCGGTGACGTGCGCAAAAGTCTCCGGGTCGCTCACGGGAACCGTTCACTTCAAGGGGTGCAGTACCCCGTTTGCGAAGGGGAATGCGGTGGGCACCTCGCTTGCCACCGGTGGCACGATCAGTTGGGGAGGCAAGCACCCGGGTTCGGTCTCGCTTTCGGGCTCGGTCACGAGCCCCGGCCAAGGGACTTGCGCGACTGGCTCGAAGGAGTACGACGCTTCAGAGGTGGTCACCGGTGTCATTGGAAGTGCATCCTCGGTGATCAAGGTCGGTGACCGTGGTTCAGGAGCGTTCTGTGTGTCCAAGACTGGCCACCTCGCCTTGGTCAAGGGCAGCGTCTTCCGGGTCTGACCGGAGTCGGGTCTCCGGGTTGGCCGACAACAGCAGGCCCTCCCGGGTCAGACGAAGTAGTGGCCCCGCTCGATGTCCTCGAGGAGGCCGGGGTGGTTGGGCTTCCAGCCCAGGAGTTCCTGGGTGATGGTGCTAGAAGCGGGCATGTCGGTGCTGAGGATGTGCGCGAGCATGCCGCCGAATTCTTCGGCGGGCAGGGACCGGACGGGCAGGTTCAGGTGCCGACCGATGGCCTCGGCGATCTGGCGGACGGGCACGCCTTCGTCACCAACGGCGTTGAGCACTGCGCCGGCGGGAGCCTGCTCGATGGCCAGCCGGTACAGGCTCGCGGCGTCCTTCACATGGACGGCGGGCCAGCGGCTGGTCCCATTGCCGATGTAGCCGGAGACGCCCTTAGCCCGAGCTGCGGCGATGAGCTGGGGGACGAAGCCGCGACGGTCTCCCTGGCCGTGCACCGAGCGGGGCAGCATGACCAGGCAGGAGCGGACGCCCCTGTCTGCGGCAGCGAGGGCGGCCTGCATGTTGGTGATGCGGGCCGCAATCGGCCCGGCGGCGATGAGTTCGTCACGTTCGGTCGCGGGTCGGCCGGGTGTCACGAGCGTTCCGCCAGAGATCACCAGGGGCTTGCCGGAGCCGGCGAGTCCGGTGACAAACGTCTCGACGGCCTTGGCATCGATCCGCGTCGCAGCCTCGCTCACGCTGGGCACGACGAAGGCGAGGTGGATGACGCCGTCGCTGTCGAGGGTGCCGGCGCGCAGCACGTCGGTGTCGTTCAGGTCGCCGCGCAGCACCTCTGCGCCCATGTCGGTGACTGCTTTGGCGGAGGCGTCCGAGCGGGCTAGCCCGAGGACCTGGTGGCCGGCACCGATGAACTCGGGGACGACGGCCGAGCCGATCCAGCCGGAAGCGCCGGTGACGAAGATGCGCATGAAAGGTCTCCTTGGTCGTGCTCCAGGTGATGACGATGCGCGGCGCAGACGCCGTGGCCGGAATGTCGATGCGATCCGGTCGCATCAACACTAACACATCCATGCGACTGGATCGCATCCCTTCTAGATGATGCGATCCGGTCGCCTCGCTTATGCTGTGCCGGTGAGCAGATGGGCGCCGAACGCACGTGAGCGCCTGGAGACCGCCGCGCTGGAACTGTTCGTGGAGGAGGGGTACGAGGAAACGACCGTCGCGCAGATCGCGGATCGCGCCGGTTTGAACCGCGCCACGTTCTTCCGGCACTTTGCCGAGAAGCGGGAGGTGTTGTTCGGGGGTGAAGACGTGCTGGCCGGGCTGTTCACCGATGCCATCCGGGCTGCCTCCCCGGATGCAACGCTCACCGAGTGCCTGCAGGTGGCGTTCGCGGCCGCCGAGGTCGCGATGACCCCGCAGCAGCGGGCCAAGGCCGCCCAGCGCGTGCTGGTGGTCGCGGCGAACAGCGAACTGCAGGAGCGGGGACTGCTCAAGCACGCCCGGATCGCCGGGTCGATCAACGCCGCCCTGCGCGAACGGGGCGTAGACGACGCTGACCGCCCGGCTGGGGGCGGAAGTGGGGATGCTCGCCTTCACTATCGCCGTTGAGCGCTGGATGGAGTCGGACAACGACGAACCGTTCCCGCTCCACGCCGCAGCCGCCTTGAGTGACCTGCAGGTACGCGCGGCCGAGCTCGATTCCCGGTCCCGCCTTTCAGCCTCACGCGGGTTCAGCGAAACGTAGAAGACCAGCTCACTCTGGTGACGGGTCAATAAGGTCCAGCTGCGAACCGGAAGAAGAAGCGCAGCTCAGTCGGCGGCTCCCAGGTCGCTCGGCCGTCGGCCTGCTGAAGCGCCGGGCCATTTATGGCGCTCGGAGCATGTGCGACAGCTTCCACGGATAGTTCGATAGCCGAACTATCCGTCTAGAATGGTGCCATGCCCTCTCCGCACACCGGTCGGACGCCGGTCGCCGATCCTTCGATGGTCGACGCCGTGCGGGCCCTGGCCCGGCTCGCCCGCATACTCGAACGGGCGTCCAGCCATCTGAGCCTGCCCCAGTACCGGGTGCTGAGCGCCGTCGCCTCCGGGGACGAGCGGGCGACCCGGGTGGCCCAGCGGCTGGAGGTCGGCAAGCCGACCGTCAGCGCCGCGGTCGAGGCCCTGTGTCGGAGCGGCTATCTCGACCGATCGGTCGAGATCGGGGACCAGCGAGCTATGTCGCTCCGGGTGACCGAGTCCGGTCGGCGCGTTCTCGACGAGGTGGAGGCGGAGATGGTCCGCCGGATCGAGGCGCTGTGCGCCCGCACGCCTGACGGCGACCAGGTCGAGCAGTCGCTGATCTGGATCGGGCTCGCCCTCGACGAAAGGGCCGCTGAGCGCGGGGCCGGCCGACAGGCGGCCCGTTGACGGGACGGCGATGACCACCGATCCCGCGGCTCGGACCGCCGGGTTGTCCGGTGCTGTCCCACCGGCCCCGGCCGGCTGGGTGCGGCGCCTGTGGGGCGTCATGCTTCGCCACCGCCGGGATCTGGTCCTCGCCTTCACGGCCGCGGGCCTGGCCAGCGTGACGCAAGCGCTGGTCCCTCTCATCGCCCGGCAGATCGTGGATGGGGTGATCCTCACCCACACCTCCGCCCTCTGGCCCTGGATCGTCCTGCTGGTCGCGCTCTCGGTGGCGGGGTTCGGCTTCGCCTACGTCCGCCGCTATCGGGGCGGTCGCATGGCGCTGGCCGTCCAGTACGACCTGCGCAATGCCATGCACGACCATCTTCAGGTCATGGACTTCGACAACCTGAGTCGGATGCCGACCGGTCAACTGGTCGCCCGGGCCAACTCCGATTCGACCCTCGTCCAGGGACTGCTCAACTTCTTCCCGATGATCAGCAGCAACGTGCTCCTGCTGCTGTTCTCGCTTGCCTTGATGATCTATCTGTCGCCGTTGCTCTCGTTGGTCAGCCTGGTGGTCGTGCCCAGCCTGCTGATCGTCTCCTACCGCATGCGGCGACAGGTCTTCCCTGCCACCTGGGACGGCCAGCAGCGGGAGGGTGACGTCATCCAGATCGTCGACGAGGACGTGAACGGTGTCCGGGTGGTCAAGGCCTTCGGACAGGAGGATCGTGAGCTGCGACGGGTCGCCGACGCTTCACAGCTCGTCTACGGGTCTCAGATGCGGGCCACCCGGCTCCAATCGCGTTACCAGCCGATTCTCGAGGCGATCCCGACGCTCGGCCAGGTGGTCATCCTGGCCCTCGGGGGATGGTTGGCCTTTCACCACCGGATCACCCTGGGCACATTCCTGGCCTTCTCGGCCTACATCGCCATGCTGATGGCTCCGGCCCGCCAGCTGGCCGGCCTGCTCACCATCGGTCAACAGGCCCGGGCCGGTGTGGAGCGGATCTTCCAACTGCTCGACCAGCCACCGGCCATCGTCGATCCGGACGGGGCGATCGAGCTGCCGACGCTGGAGGGAGCGATCAGCTTCGACAACGTCCACTTCAGCCACGCCGAGGGCCGACCGGTGTTGCAGGGGATCGATCTCCACATCGATCCGGGCGAGCGGGTGGCCATCGTCGGGCCCAGCGGGAGCGGTAAATCGACGCTCGCCATGCTGATTCCGCGCTTCTACGATCCGGACGAAGGTGCGGTGCTGGTCGACGGTCACGACGTCCGCCACGGTCACCCTCAGTTCGCTCCGCCGTCAGGTCGGTGTGGTCTTCGAGGAGAGCTTCCTCTTCTCCGACTCGGTGCGATCCAACATCGCCTACGGCCGGCCCGAGGCCAGTGAGGAGGAGATCGAGGCCGCCGCCCGGGCGGCCCAGGCCCACCAGTTCATCCTGGACCTGCCCCGCGGCTACGACACCGTGGTCGGCGAGCGCGGCCTCACCCTCTCGGGTGGACAACGCCAGCGCATCGCCCTGGCCCGGGCCATTCTCTACGAACCGCGCATCCTGATCCTGGACGACGCGACCAGCGCCATCGACGCCACCGTCGAGAGCGCCATTCACCATGCCCTGACCGGCATCATGAAGGACCGGACGACGTTGCTCATCGCCCATCGGCGCTCGACCCTGCACCTCGCCGACAGGATCGTCGTCCTGGACGGGGGGCGCATCGTCGATCAGGGCCCTCATGACGAGTTGCTCGAGCGCAGCCCCCTCTACCGGACGCTTCTGACCGGCCTCGACGAGGAGCAGGCCGAAGAGATCGGTGACCGCATCGAGGCGTTGGCCACCATCTCGACCCCAGGCGAAGCACCGAGGACGGCGTCGGCGTGGACCGAGGGCACCGGGTCGGGACCCGCCGCCCCGGCGCCGAGGACGTTCGGGCCTCCGAGCATCGGCCCCGGACTGGGCGGTGGCCGAGGTGGTGGTGGAGGGGGTGGTTGGCGGCTCAACCTGGCGCCGACGCCCGAACTACTGGCCCGGGTGGCGGCCCTGCGGCCGGTCCGCGACGTGGCCACCGTCGACCTCGACCGCGAGGCCCAGCCCGACCCCGGCTTCAACCTGACCCGGCTGCTCAACCAGTTCCGCCGGCCCCTGCTGCTGGGACTGGTGCTGGTCGTGGTCGACGCCCTGGCCACCCTGGCCGGGCCCATTCTGGTCAAAACGGGTATCGATGGCGGGGTCTCGGCCGGCTCCGAGGCCGTGCTGTTCGGCGCCGCCGGTGTGTTCCTGGTGATCACGCTCGTCGACATGTTCGACGAGATCGGCGAGACCTTCGTCACCGGTCGGGCGGCAGAGCGCATCATGCTGTCGCTCCGTATCCGCATCTGGGCCCAGCTCCAACGGCTTTCGCTCGACTACTACGAGCGGGAGATGGCCGGTCGGATCATGACCCGGATGACGACCGACGTCGACCAATTCGAGTCGCTCATCGAAAACGGGGTGCTCTCGGCCCTCGTGGCCCTCGTCACCTTCGTCGGCGTGGCCGTGGCCCTGGTGGTCATCAACCCCGAGCTCGGCCTGTGCACGCTCTCGGTCGTCGTGCCCATGGCCGTGGCGACCCTGGTCTTCCGGCGGAAGTCATCCCGCCTCTACGACCTGTCGCGGGAGCGGATCGCCATCGTCAACGCCGACTTCCAGGAGAGCCTGTCCGGGGTACGTGAGTCACAGGCCTACGTCCACGAGGCGTCGACCACCGCTCGTTTCCACGAGCTGGGCCGCCAATATCTGGAGTCCCGGGTCGGGGCCCAGCGACTGGTGGCCGTCTACTTCCCCTTCATCCAGTTCCTCTCGGGGGTGGCGGACGCCATCGTGCTCGGGGTGGGGGCGGTGTTGATCGGGTCGGGCCACCTGACGACCGGGGCCCTGATCGCCTTCATCCTGTACATCGACATGCTGTTCTCGCCCATCCAGCAGCTCTCCCAGGTCTTCGACTCGTGGCAGCAGACACGGATATCCGTCGGTCGGATCTCCGAGCTCATGCAACTCGAGACGCTCACCCCCGAGGCCGAGGACCCCGTCGAGCCCGGTCGACTACGCGGCGAGCTGGTGCTTCGCAACGTCCGGTTCTCGTACCCGACGATCCTGCCCGGCGTCGGCCAGAATCGCCGGACCCCGGCCGAGCGCCGGGGGCCGCGGGACCCCCGGTTCCTCGACTCCCCCGACGCCGCACGGCAGAAGCCTCCGGAAGCCCTGCGCGGCGTGGATCTACGGATCGCCCCCGGGGAGACGGTGGCCCTGGTGGGCGAGACGGGAGCCGGAAAGTCCACGGTGATGAAGCTGCTGGCCCGCTTCTACGACGCCGACCAGGGTGCCGTGCTGGTCGACGGCCACGACCTCCGGTCGCTCTCGCTCCGTTCCTTCCGGCACCAGCTCGGTTACGTGCCCCAGGAGTCGTTCCTCTTCTCCGGCACCATCCGCGACAACATCGCCTACGGCCGACCCGAGGCCAGCGACGCCCGGGTCGAGGCGGCCGCCCGGTCTGTCGGGGCCCACGAGTTCATCTCCCAGCTACCCGGCGGCTACCTCCATGAGCTCTCCGAGCGGGGTCGGTCCCTCTCGTCGGGTCAGCGCCAGCTCATCGCCCTGGCCCGGGCCGAAATCGTCGACCCGGCCATCCTGCTGCTCGATGAGGCCACCTCCAACCTCGATCTGGCCACCGAGGCCCGCGTGGCTGCCGCATTGCAGCGGGTGGCTCGAGGTCGCACCACCGTGGTGATCGCCCATCGGCTCCAGACCGCACGGTCGGCCGACCGCATCGTCGTCCTGCACGCCGGACAGATCGCCGAGGTGGGCAGTCACGACGAGCTGCTCCAGCAGGGAGGACGCTATGCGGCCATGTGGAACGCCTTCGAGCTGGTGGGCCGTGGTTCGCAGGCCCCCGTTGGGTGAACGGCGCCGCCGACCTGCCGAAGGATACGATCGGGCCGGCAAGGGCAACGAGCGGGGACGGTAGAGGCTTGGGGGTGACGAAGGCGAATCCAGGCTCGGAGCGGGATGGCGAGTGGCCACACCGACGAGTCAGCCGTCGTGCCTTCCTCGGTACCGCCGGGGGCGTCGCCGCCGGTGCGGTCGCGGGCGCCGCTGCGGTCGATGGAGTCGTTCCCACCCACGCCGCCGCGGCCGCCGTCACGGCAACGTCGCACCGGCGGACGGAGCCCTTCTACGGGATCCATCAGGGGGGAATTGCCACCGCGCCGCAGACCCAGACGATGTTCGTGGCCCTCGACGTGACCAGTGACCGCCGACAGGACCTGGCTGAGCTGCTGCGAGCCTGGACCACCGTGGCTGCCGGTCTCACGTCGGGGCGGGGCGGACCGGCCCCCGATGACGGCCCCGGCATGCCCGGCGACGACGAAGTCGTCGGGCTCGGCCCGGCCCGCCTCACCGTGAACTTCGGATTTGGCCCGAGCCTGTTCGGTCGAGGTAGCTCGGATCGGTTTGGCCTCGGCCACGACTGCCCGGAGGCCCTGGTGGACTTGCCGGCGTTCCCCGGTGACCAACTCGATCCGGCCAAGACCGGGGGCGATCTGACCATCCACGCGTGCGCCGACGATCCCCAGGTGGTCTTTCATGCCGCTCGCCAACTCGTCCGAATGGCCGAGGGCGTGGCCTCGCTCCGGTGGTCCCAGACCGGCTTCAACGAACAGCTGGCCAGTCATGGCACCCCGAGGAATCTGATGGGGTTCAAGGACGGCACCATGAATCCCTCCGGCAAGAAGAAATTGGCGGAAGTCGTATGGGTCAGAGGGGCGGAACCGGCCTGGATGGACGGCGGTACCTACATGGTGGTTCGCCGTATCCGAATGGATCTCGACCAATGGGACAGCACTCCGGTGGCCGCCCAGGAGCGGGTCATCGGGCGCTACAAACGCTCGGGTGCCCCGCTCGGTCGAACCGCTGAGTTCGACGCACTGGACCTGTCGGCCAAGGGTGCTGACGGGGATCCGGTTGTGCCTCTCGACGCCCACGTTCGGATCGCCTCACCTCAGGAGAATTGGAACAACGCCATGCTGAGGCGGAGCTACGGCTACCACGATGATGCCCTCGTCACCACACCGTCAGAGCGCGAGACCTCCACGTTCGACGCCGGCCTGCTCTTCGTGGCGTATCAACAGAATCCCCGGCAGGTGTTCATTCCGATCTATGCCGAGTTGGCCGCCCGTGATGCACTCCGGCGCTTCACCGTCCACACGGGGAGCGCCATTGCTGCCATTCCTCCCGGAGCCCAGCGCCCCGGAAGCTGGATCGGCGAACAGCTACTCGGTTAGGGGGCAGGATCAGGTTGCGGCCGGGCTGGGCCACGGGTCCGCCGGCGGTCCCAGCCGGCGTAGGCGCGACCGATTCCGTACCCCGTGGCGCTGAACGCGCCCACGAAGAATCCGACCGGCCAGTCCGTCTCGTACGCAGAGGCGATCGCCAGCCAGATGGTGAAGAGGGCGATCAACACGGAACCCAGCACCGCCAGACCCGGTCGGTCGGTGAAGCAGCGGGCGGCAGCCGGGGGCCCGATCATCAGGGTGAAGATGAGCAGTGCTCCGACGACAGGAACGGTCATGGTGGTGGCGCAGGCCACGATGAGCAGGAAGATGATCTCGACCCGGTGGGGCCCGATGCCCTTGGCCTCCGCGATCTCGGGGACGATCGAGGTGAGCATGAGGCGCCGATAGAAGACCCCGACGGCGGTGACGCAGACGAGTCCGAGGATGGCCACCGGCCAGATCTCGCCCGAGCTGACCCCGAGGATTTCGCCGAAGAGCAGGGAGAAGATCTGTGGCTCGTACTCGGTGGTCTGGCTCAGGAAGGCAGCACCCAAGGCCAGCATCATGACCAGGGCCAGCGCCGTCACCGCGTCCGCCCGGCCCCGCCGGCCGAGCTTGCCGATGCCGAGTGCCGCGCCCACTGAGACCACGCCCAGGCCGATCAACGGGTTGATTCCGATGAGATTGGCCCCGGCGGCGCCGGCGAAGGCACCGTTGGGGATGGCGTGGGCGGCAAAGGCCGCTCCCCGGAGCACGACGAAGAAACCGACCACTCCCGCCACGATGGCCACGATCGTGCCGATCTCCCAGGCGTTGGCCATGAAGCCGGAGAACATCAGCCCACCGCTCCGACACCCGTGCCGCTGACGGTCTCGGTCGACGGGAGGCTCGGCGTCGGACGGTCCCGGCGCCCGGCGAAGCGTCGGACCGAGGGCAGCCCAGAGCCGAGGTAGCCCATGAAGGCGATGGCCACGATGAAGAAGCTGACGGGAAGGCCCTGGCTCTTCGGATCCCAATAGCTGCTGTCATAGGCCAACAGGATCCCGAGCAGCGTGGTGACCACTCCCAGCAGGCAGGCGACGGTCATCGAGCTGCGGAGCGACCGGGTGACCCGGAGTGAGGTGGCGGCCGGACCGATGAGGAGGGCGGTCGACAAGATCGATCCGATGGCGATGGACGACAGCCCGACCGCTACGGCCATGGCCAGCATGAACAGCAGACCCACCAAGCGTGTCCTGACGCCCCGCGCCGATGCGAGCTCCACGGAGATCGAGCTCAGCAGGAGCGGCTTGTAGATCACCGCGACGGCCATCAGGGTGAGGACGCTCAGCGCGGTGACGATCGGAATGGTCGAGGAGGCGACGGTGAAGATCGAACCGAAGAGGATCTGCTGGGTGGCCCCGGTGGTGTTGCTCGTGGTGGCGTCCAGGTAGAGGAACAGGGCGGCGAGGCCGGTGGCCGCGCCGAGCACGATTCCCGTGGCCAGGTCACGGCTCCGCACCCTCTGGACCCCCACGAGATCCATGGCCCCGGCTCCGAGCACACCGCCCCCGATGAATCCGACCAGCGGGCTGATCCCCAAGTAGAAGGCACCCGAACCGCCGGTGGTGGCCACGTCGGTCAAGGCATGACCGGCGAACGACTGGCTCCGAATGACCGTGAAGACACCGACGATGGCCGAGACCACGGCCGTGACCGCTCCGATTGCCGCCGCGGTACGCACCGGTCCGCTGGTGAAGAGCCCGGGTTCGAAGATGAGGTGCACTTCAGGAGACGTTCAGGGTCGGATGGTCGGGGATGTCGTCGTTGTCCTGGCCCGGCTCGGCGACGACCAGCACTCGGCCGTGGAGTCGGAGGACATCGACGTGGTGTCCGTACAGCGTGCTCAGCACGTCGGAGCGCACCACTTCTTCGGTGGTCCCGCTGGCCGCCCGGCCGTTGGTCAGATAGACGATCCGGTCCATCACCGGCAGCAGTGCGTTCATCTCGTGAGCCGACAGCAGGATCGCCACTTCGTGCTCCTTGGACACACGGTGCAGTAGGGCGACGATCTCTTGGACGCTCCTCGGGTCGAGGTTGGCCAGGGGCTCGTCCAGGAGCAGGATCTTCGGGCGACTGATCAGCGCATGCGCGATCAGGACCCGCTGCTGCTCCCCACCCGAGAGCGTTCCCACCCGGCGGTCGGCGAAGCCGTCGGCGTCGACATCGTGCAGCACCTGTTCGACCGACTGGCGCTGCTCTTTGGTCCGGCGCCCGAATCCGAACCGCTGACCGTCGAGTCCGAGGGCTACGAGGTCACGAGCCCGCATGGGCACGTCGGGGTCGAGCACGACTTTCTGAGGGACGTAGCCGAGGGATCGGCCATGCTGGCCGTGCACCGAGCCGCCGAGCCGGACGGTTCCGGAGTCGGCCCGCTGGGAGCCGAGAATGACCCGGAGTAGCGTGGTCTTGCCGACGCCGTTGGACCCGATCAGGCCGGTGAACTCCCCTTCACCGATGGCGAACGAGACGTCGTCGAGGATCCGGCGACCGGAGAACGAGACCACCACCCGGTCGACCTCGAGCACCGGCGTCGTGGTCACAGGTGCTCCGTCGACGTGCCGTGGGCAACCGCGGCCTGAATGGCATCGACCTCGGCCATCATCCAGGACTGGTAGTCGTATCCGGGCGTGGGCATGGTCTCGTACACCCCGACCACGGGGACACCGGACGACTGGGCGACCTGTCGGATGGCGGTCGTCAGCGAGTCGACCACCTGCTGGTTGTAACAGAACACCTTGGCCTGGTGTTTGGTGAAGAACCCCTCCTCTTGGGTGATGCCCTCGGGAGAGGGGTCCACGCCATTCATGATGTCGGCCTGGAACGCGAACGGCGTCACGATCTTCGCTCCCATGGCCTGGAGCAGGTAGTCGGCGACCGGTTCGGTCACCGCCACCGGCGTGCCGCCGTGGTTCGCCTTGAAGCTGGCTATGGCGGCGAGCCACGGCTTCAGCGAAGCGTTGAAGGTCGCCAGTCTCGATCGAAAGTACGACGCGTGGCTCGGGTCCATAGTGCTGAGGTCGTCGGCCATCGCCTTCGCCACCGCCGGCATCGTCTTCGGGTCGTACCAGAGGTGGGGGTTGGGCGTGTCGTCGGGGAGGCCGAGGAGATGCTGGGCGACGATGACCATCCGGGTGGGGTTGGGCGACGCGGCCTCGATCTGGTTCATGAAGGTGTCGTAGCCGACGCCGTTCTGCACGACCAGTTCCGCCTGGCTGACTTCTTGGGCCACGCTGGTACTGGCCTCGAAGGTATGGGGGTCGGTGTTCGGATTGTTGAGGATGGACGAGACCACCACGTACCTTCCACCGATCTGTTGGAGCACGTTGGCATACTCGTTCTCGGCCCCAACGGCCTTGATGACGCCCGACTTGGAGGTGGCTGGCGTCCCATTCGACGAGCAGGCGGCGAGCCCCACTCCAGTGACGATCACAACCAGTGCGATCACCCCACCGGAACGACGCCGAGGGCACCTGAAGGCGCTGATGCGTGGACTGTGCCGGGTCATGCCGAAAAGATAGAATGGGAATAAGTCTCATTACAAGTGAGACACCGAGGTGGGAGCAGAGCCCGGCCCACCCCCGCCACCAGGAGGCCCAGATGAAGATCCACACGACCGACGGCTCCCTGCATGAGCTGGTCGAGATTCAGCTCAAGCGGGCCGACCTCCGCTACACCCGCGGGCGGAGGGCCATTGTCGATGTGCTGGCCAGCTCAGGGCACCCGGTGAATATCTCCGATATCAGCAAACGCCTCCCCGGTGTGCCCCGGAGCTCCGCCTATCGACATCTGGCTGACCTCCAAAGCACGGGGGTCGTCCGGCGAATCGCCGCCAGTGACGACTTCGCGCGATTCGAGCTCGCCGAGGAACTGACCGAACACCACCACCATCTCCTGTGCACGATCTGCGGACGAGTGTTCGACGTCACGCCGACCGAATCGTTCGAGGCGATGGTGACCAAGGCGGTCCAAGACCTGACCGGTCGCCTGGGGTTTCACCCCACCTCACACTCGCTCGACGTCATCGGACATTGCGCCGAGTGCCAATGACCGAAGGACGTCTGACGGCGAACGACCGACCCTCGCCGGGCGCGGCGTCAGATCAGGGCGCCCCTGACGTGCGCAGGGCGCCCGTCCGATGCGAGCCCGGCGTCATCCGAGGTGGCCCATGCACGTGCCACCGTCGGGGCCGGTGTTCGTGCCGTCCGGGCAAGTGTCAGACACCCAGTTATCGGGCAAATCGACTCCGGTGAGATTGGCGCCGGTGAAGTTGTCGTAGATGACGGTTGCGCCGTCAAGGTTGGCATCGGTCAGATCGGCGTCCTGCAGGCTCGACATGTAGAGATACGTGTTACTCAGATCGGCGTCCTGCAGATCCGCATTGTCGAAGGTGATTTGGGTCAGGTTGTCGTGGCCGAATTCCGCTCCCGCCAGGTCAGCGCCGTCGAAGGTTGCGCCGGTGAGTCTTGCGCCGGTGAAGTTCGCACCGGCAAGGTCGAGACCATCCAGATCAGCTTTGCCCAGGACGCAATACTCGAGGTTCGCTCCGGGTGTGAAGTTGGAACAGTTCGGCGATTGTCCGGCGACGAACTTGACCCACTTGGCCGCCCGTCCGGTACCGACGATGTTCTCGGCTCTGACCCGCACAAAGTAGTCGTGCCCATTGGTGAGCCCGGTCATGGGGCAGCTGGTCGCCGTCGTGGTCGAGCAGGACACGCCCCCGCGGATGATGGCCACATATCCGGTGACGGCGGAGCCTCCGTCCGAGATGGGCGGTGACCACGACACCGTCCCACCGCCGGGGTCCGGGACCACGGTGACCGAGGTCGGCGGACCCGGCTTCTTGAGTTTGGGTGCCTTCGCAGCCGCCGGTGCCGAAGCGGCGATGGTCAGAAGTGCCACCGCCAAGAGGGCCGGACAGACCAGAGCGACGACTCGTCGTCCCGGTGTCATGTGCTGGTGAGAGGCCAAGCTCGACGTGCGACTCATCGTGCAACCCCGATTCTGCCCCTGCGTGTCGGCCGTGTCCGCAGCCCACATCGTAGCCAGGGGGCGAGGTCGGTGCTTGTTCGACATTTCACTTGACCCACACCCGCCAATGAACCGGTCAGACCGTCAGGGTCGGTCTTGCCGCCGGATGGTCAACCGGCCGCAGTGACGGCGACGTTGGCGTACTCGACCGGCACACCGGCCGACCTGGATGTCGGTGGACTCTCAGGGAACGGGACGAAGGTCACGACACCGGTCCCCTGACAGGGGAGGCTCAACGAGGTGGGAATCGCTTTCGGCACCCCGTACCTCCGAAAACTGACCGGGCCTGACCCCGTGGCCGCCGGAGGTGGCGGCCCGAAGAACGCACTGATCGAGGTCGCGTCGTCCCCGGTGTACCCGATGCTCGAGGCGGTGCTGACCGCGGGGCCCACCTCCACGGTCTGCCCGGACACGGGATGGCCCCGTTGCGCCTCCGGACCCGGGCACGCGACCCGGATGATGACCGGTTTCGGTCCACCGGGCGATCCATTCACCGATCCTGCGAAATATTGATGGGGGCCCACTTTGGGGTGGGTGGCCGCCCCGCTGACGCCGGGAACGAAGAGTCCCGCGGCGATGACGACGAGTGAAGCACCTACCAGCCGTCGCCGAAGCATGATCGACCCTCCTCCCACTCGCGGGTGGTCCGCCCTCGGCCGCCCGCCCTCGCGCCCCCGACTCAACCTATTCCTGGCCCGCGACTCGGGCAACCCTGGTGTCCGAATGTTCATCTCGGCACTCGGCCCGGCGGCACCACGCCGATCATGTCGGCAGTTGATCGCCGGCTCGCTCACTCACCATGTAGAGCGCATACCAGTCCGGCCAGTCCGGGTCGGCCTTACCGATCCTCTCCTCGTGACGGCCGTGCGCCGCCGCCGCTCGCCGCAGGGCCGCGGCCAGGTCGGTCACAGAATCAAAGGTCGTGGGCATCGCCATGCCACCTCCTCGGTCGGGGCAGGTTGACCGGCGGGTTCGTACTCCAGCCCACCGGTCCGTGTGCCTTCATCGGCCGGGCAGTCGGGTCGTGACCTCTTGGAGGAACCAGCCATTGCCGTCGGGATCGCGGAACGAGACGAATGAGCCGTAGCTCTTGTGGTCCGGAGCCGGCCCGGGTGCGCGTTCGGCCGTGCCGGCGTGGTGGAACACCCCGCCCGTGTCGTGGAACACCTCGCTCACGGCGACGCCGCCATCGATCAGCTCGGTGCGTGCCGCCTCGATGTCGGTCACGGTCAGCTGCAGTCCGTCGGCCGAGCCCGGCGCGGCGGAGGTGATCCCGGCACCGAAGATGATCGAACACGCCGAGCCGGGTGGCGTCAGCTGCACCACCCGGAAGTCGTGCTCGCCGCGGAAATCAGCATCCTCCCGCCAGCCCAGGCCCGTGTAGAACTCCTTCGCCCGGTCGACGTCGCCGACCGGTATCACGACCACCTCCAACTTCATGTCCACGACTACGCGCATCCCTTCGCTTTGGTGCCGGTTCATGCCGCCCACGCCATCCGAGGAACTCCTGAACTCAGGGTCGCGCCAAACTTCCTCGAAGTCCAGGGGCTCATGGGCCTGACCGGAGGGGGTGGTCGGGCGGTGCTCGCCGCTCCCTGCGCCGGCGCCGGTTGACCGGTCACCCGGCGGGGATATCCTTGGCTCCGCGGGTGCGAGCCTTCATCGGCCACCGCTGGCAGGGCGGGGTCGGCCGGGGCGAGAGCCGGCAACTTTTCTGAGGCCGTCCGGTCGACAAGGGAGCGGGGTGGTTGAACATGCCGTGGTTTCCGGATTTTGTCAGTGCCGTGGAGTTGGCCCGGCGAGACACCCACGCCGCCGGTCAAGCCGATCCGGTCGCCCAGTACCTCTCCGCCTTGAGCAAAGGTAACTCCCGGGCGCTGGAGAAGGCCTGGCCGGGCGAGGTGGTGATCTACGACCCCCGCGCCGGCGAGGTCCGTGGTCACCAGCAGCTACGCGAGTTCGTCAGACACAACCGACTCTGGCTGGCGGTTCGCCATGCCCGAATCGAGCAGGTGGCCTCGACGGCGATCGGTGGACGGGCGGTGGTGGAGCTGTTGGCCCACCTGGTCGACGACGAGGAGGAGGTGGCTTGGCCCATTGCCGTGGTGGCTGAATCCGCCGACGATTGGTCGGTGGTCTTTCGTACCTATTGCAGCCAATGGCCGGTTGACGGGAGGCGCCACGTGCGGCCGCCCATACTCGAGGCCGGGAGCGACCGACTCGGTGACATCGTCCGTCGCTACCAGGCGGCGCTCGACGCGGGCGACGCGGAGGCGATCGTCACGACCTTCCGACCCGATGGGTACCTGCGGGAGCCCATCGGCCCGAACTCGTGGCACCGCGGCGCTCCTGAGCTCCGCTCGTTCTTCACCACGATGTTCAGCGCCGGTGGCGGCATCGGCCTGCAGCCCTGCGCGGTGACCGACGACGGCGTGCGGTGTGCCTTGGAATACAACTGCACTCGATGGGGCAGCCGCGACCTCACGCCCCAGGCCGGAATCGGGGTGTACGAGCGGGGACCGGACGGGCTGCTGGAGGCGGTCCGGGTCTACGACGACGTCGAGGCACCGGTCGGGCGTCGGTAAGGCGCAGACGATCGGGCGGGACGGAGTGGGTCAGCCCACCAGAACGTCGGGCGGGGGATAGCCCTCCGCCTCGCAGAGGGCCCGGTACATGGTCAGGCTGCCGGCCCCGTCGTAGACGCTCTCCACGTTGCCGTCGGCGTCGAGGTTGAGATTGACCCCGTACATCTGGAACCACACGTGGGTGTTGTCCTCCACCGACTCCAGGGTGTGCTGGGACCCGGCCGGCTCGTACAGGAACGAGCCGGCCCGGTTGACGTACTCGTACTCCTTGTACTTCCACGCCCCCGACGTCGTATAGGCGTACACGGGCCCGGTGTGGCGGTGGGTCTGCACGACGTAGCCGGCCTGGAAGATGTTCTCCACGATCCACAGGCCCTCTTCTGGCTTGACCTGGATGACCTTGAGCTTGCTGCCGTCACCGATGTCGACGAAGGGCAGCGCATCGCTCCCGATGTGCACGGCGGTGGGGACGGTTTCGATCTGGGTCATCGTGCTCCTCCTGTTGGTCTGTTCCGGGGCGATGGGGCAGGCGCTGATGCCCCGGTTTACGGAAGCATCATTACCTTGATGCAGTCGGCGGTGCGGGCGGCGGCGGCGGCATAGGCCTCCGGCGCGTCGGCCAGGGCGAAGCGGCGGGTGAAGATCCCGTCGGTCCGCAGCCGCCCATTCGACACCAGGGGGACCAGCTCCGCCCAGGTCTGGTGCACGGGGGCGGTGGTCATACGCAGGGTGATGCTCCGGAACAGGCCCATCAGGATGGGGAGCGGATAGGGGTTGAGGTCGTGCACCCCGATCACCGACACCACGCCCCCCGGCCGCACGCAGGCGAAGGCGTCGTTCAGGCTGGCATCGCTGGCCACCGCGTCGATGACCGAAGGGGCACCCCGGCCTCCGGTGGCGGCCATCACCGCCTCGACGGTCGGGCCTTCCACCGGCACGGCTCCGGAGTCGACGGCCCGACGGCGACGCCCCTCCACCGGGTCGACGGCCAACACCTGCCCGGCCCCCAGGACGAGGGCGCAGCGCACCGCACACAGCCCGACCGCACCCAGGCCGAGGACCACCACCGTTCCACCCGGGGGGATCTCGGCCCGCTTGGCCCCGATCCACCCGGTGTTGAGATTGTCGGTGAGCAGCAGGGCCGCTTCGTCATCGATCCCTTCCGGGATGCCGAGCATCTGGAAGTCGGCCGACGGCACCGCCACCGAGGAAGCCTGGCCGCCGGGCAGGGAGCCCGACCCGAACACCTGGGGGCCGCGGACACAGGTCACCGGGTCACCGGTGGCACAACCGTCGCAACGGCCGCACCCGGCCACCGAGGCGGTGAGCACCCGGTCGCCCACCTTGAACCGGCGGACGTCCCGACCGACCTCGGTGACCGTCCCGATGAATTCGTGGCCGATGGAGAACCCGTCCCCGGTCGGGATGTCGCCCTCGTAGAAATGGAGGTCCGACCCGCAGATGGCACTGGCCTCGACCGCCACCACCGCGCCATCGACGTCGGGTACGACCGAATCGGCGGTTTCGGCCACGCGGACCCGGCCGGGCCCGTCGATGAGCACTTGCAGCACGGATCCCCTTCGGCGGCTCGTAGACACAATGTCGACATTGTGTACTATCACAGATCCGGGGAGCGCACGCCTCCGGATGGGGACGGGACCGGACCGTGCCCCCGGTCACAGGAGAGGGTGGATCCATGCGCAATCCGCACGCGGGTGAGCCGTTCGAGACGTCGGACCAGGAGATCGCCGAGGCGCTGGCCGACCTCAGCGTGCCCACCCTGATGCTGTCGCTCGTGCACATGTCCGGCGACCCCGGGCTCATCCGGGGTCGGCTGAAGCCGGCCGGTCTGTTCCTCAACGAGGTGCAGGGGTTCATGCCCGAGGAGGACAAGGCCGAGATCCGGGCGCTGGCCCTCGACGTCATCCGGGACTATCGCGACCGGGGTTGTCCCGAGCCCGAGCCCGTCTCGTCGGAGCGGTTGCACGAGATGATGGCCTGGCTGGTGTGCGAGGAGGTCCCGGCCGAGTACGTCCCGATGCTCATGGAGGAGATGGAGCTGGACGGTACCGACACCCGGATGGTGGCCCCGGTGGCCGACGCCGACACCCGGCGGGCGTTCCCGGTGGTGGTGATCGGCTGTGGGCAGTCAGGGCTCCTGGCCGGCATCCGCCTGCAGGAGGCCGGCATCCCGTTCACCATCGTCGAGAAGAATGCCGGCGTGGGCGGAACCTGGTGGGAGAACTCCTACCCGGGGGCACGGGTCGATGTCGGCAACCACTTCTACTGCTACAGCTTCGAGCCCAGCGACGCCTGGACCGAGTACTTCGCCCGCCAGCCGGAGCTGCAGTCCTACTTCGAGTCGGTCATGGCCAAGCACGGGATCGGGCCCCACGTGCGGTGGGAGACCGAGGTGCTCGGGGCGTCCTGGGACGACGACCGCGGGACCTGGTCGGTGCGGACCCGTGCTGCCTCCGGCGCCGAGGAGACCCTCGTGGCCCGAGCGGTCATTTCGGCGGTGGGCCAGCTCAACCGTCCGAACGTACCCGAGATCCCCGGTCAGGAGACGTTCGCCGGACCGGCCTTCCACTCGGCCCGCTGGGACCACTCGGTGGACCTGGAGGGCAAGCGGGTGGCCATGATCGGCGCCGGGGCCAGCGGCTTCCAGATCGCCCCCACCATCGCCCCCGAGGTGGAGCAGCTGACCGTCTTCCAGCGGACCGCCCAGTGGATGTTCCCCAACCCGAACTACCACGAGGCGGTGGGACCCGGCGTGCGCTGGGCCCTGAAACACCTGCCCTTCTACGGCCGCTGGTACCGGTTCCTCATCTTCTGGCCCGCATGCGACAAGGGGCTGGCGGCCGCCCGGGTCGACCCCGACTACCCCGACCAGCAGCGGGCGGTGAGCGAGACCAACGAGTTCACCCGCCAGCTGTTCACCGATTGGATCACCAGCCAGGTCGGCGACGATCCCGACCTGATCGCCAAGGTCGTCCCCGACTACCCGGCCACCGGCAAGCGCACCCTGCAGGACAACGGGAGCTGGCTGCGCACACTGACCCGGGACAATGTCGAACTGGTCCGCACCGGCATCGACCACATCGAGCCCGACGCCGTGGTCACCGAGGACGGTGCGCGCCATCCGGCCGACGTCCTGGTCTACGCCACCGGGTTCCATGCCAACCGGGTGCTGTGGCCGATGGAGATCACCGGGCGCGACGGGATCGATCTGCGCACGCTGTGGGGCGAGCGCCCGGCGGCCCACCTGGGCATCACCGTGCCCGGGTTCCCCAACCTCTTCTGCATGTACGGGCCGGGGACCAACCTCGCCCACGGCGGCAGCCTCATCTTCCACTCCGAGTGCCAGATGCGCTACATCACCCAGTGCCTCGAGGTATTGATCGCCGGAGGTCACCGCTCGATGGAGCCGCGTCAGGAACGCTACGACGAGTGGCACGAGCGCTCCCAGCGGGAGATGAAGACCCTGGTCTGGTCCCAGCCCTCGGTGAAGCACTCCTTCTTCAAGAACGCCTACGGGGAGATCCACGTACTGAGCCCGTGGCGGCTGGTCGACTACTGGGCGTGGACGATGTCCCCCGACCTCGATGACTTCGTCGTGCGGTGAGCACGACCACTGCCGGGCCCCGGGTCGGGACCCGTGACCGGCTGCTCGACGCCACCGAGCGGTGCCTGCGCCGGTCCGGACTACGGCGGACCACCATGGTCGAGGTGGCCCAGGAGGCCGGCCTGTCCCGGGCCTGGCTCTACCGCCAATTCCCCGACAAGGCATCGTTGGTGGTGGCCACCCTGGCCCGGACCGACGAGCAGTTCTGGTCGGACGCCCATGCCCGGGTCTCGGCGGCATCGGGCATCGCCGCTCAGGTGGCCGAAGCCGTGGTGCTGTCGCGGGAGCAGCGACCTGGCGCCCTCCTGCTCGAGCTCAAGGCCCGGGAACCGGAGGCCTTCGCCGAGGCGATGGGCCGCGGACTGCGCGAGATGATGCCCGGCATGGCCACGTTCTGGCACTCGTACCTCGAGGACGCACGCCGGCGGGGCGAGGTCCGGGCCGACCTCGATGTGGCCCGGGCCGCGGAGTGGGTCATGCGGATCGTCCTCTCGTTGGTCACCGTCCCCGGTCACACGGTGGACGTCGACGACCCGGTCGCCGTGCGCCGGTTCATCGGGGAGTTTCTGGTCACCGGGCTGGCGTAGGGGCCGGCCCGGCGGAATCACCGGGCGGGCTGGTTCTGCGAGAATCACCTCGTGATCATCAGGCCGGCGGTCAGCGACGATGCCGATCAGATCGCGTCGATCCTCAACGCGCAGCTCGCCACCACGACCATCGAATGGACCGAGGCGCCCCACACCGCGGCCAGCGCTCGGCAGTGGCTGGACGAGCACGAGACGGTGTTGGTGGCCGAGGAACCCGGTGCGGTGGTGGGCGTGGCCGCGTTCGGGTGGTTCCGCGACGTCGGGAAGCGACCGGGCTATCGCTACACGGTCGAGAACACCATCCACGTGCGGGAGGACCGCTGGCGGTCCGGTGTGGGTCGGGCCCTCATGGACGCGCTCATCGACGAGGCGCGGACGACCGGGAAGCACACCATGGTGGCCGCCGTCGACGGTGCGAACGAGCAGTCGATCCGGTTCCATGAGCGACTGGGCTTCGTCCCGGTGGCTCGGATGCCCGAAGTCGGGGCCAAGTTCGGGAGGTGGCTGGACCTGGTGCTGCTCGAGCTGCGCCTCGACGGCCGGGACACGCCCGGCGGCTGAGGGATCTACTCGGGCAGGGTGTAGGAGTTCTCGAACTCGTCCTGCAGGACGGTGGCGACGGTCCGGGTGGTGTCGACCACCAGCTCCTCCCCGAGGCGGCGCGATCGATAGGACCACCCCGGCGGCATGCTCAGGCGTTCCCCCAGGGTCTCGAGGGACTCCGCGGTGATGGTCGGGTCCACCCCCACGCAGTAGGCCTGCATGACGTAGGCGAGGCCGTCCGGATCGATCAACTCGTACACCGGGGATCCGGCGTCGAAGAAGAACACCGCACCCCGGTTGACGTGGGCCTGGGTGTAGGGGGACACGCCGGGCTGGTCTCCCAGGTCGATGACCGCGATCCGTCGCATGGTGAGGCCCTCGAAGTCGCGGAAGATCGGGTCCACCACGGCCACCTTCTGGCCCAGCCCGTCGATCATCCAGTGGCGTGGCCCGTTGAGCTTGACGGCCACCGCGCCCAGGTCGGCGGCGATGGCGTCGGCGTCGAGGCGGGCCCACAACTCCTGGGGGCAGTCGTTGAGCATCTGGGTGCCGAAGACCTCCGCTTCGAACGCCGAGTTCCGGTGGAACACGGCGATGACCTCGCCGTAGCGCACCCCGCGCAGGTCGGAGATCAGTCGTGGCGTGTCGGAACCGGTCACGGGCAGGCATCCCTTCGGAAGCAGGAGACGGCCAAACTACCGGCAATCATCCTCCCGGGCGACGGCGGGGAGGTAGCGTGATGCGGCGAGGTCAGCGGCGTACCGCACGAGGGAGTCGAGGACGTGGCGTATACCGCGGGCAACTGGGCCAGCTTCTCGGTGGGAGTGCTCGGTGCGGCCGCCACCCTGGTCGGACTGCTCTTCGTCGCCGTGTCGATCAACCTGCAGCGCATCCTCGAGATCGAAGGTCTCCCCACCCGGGCCGGCCAGACGCTGCTGTTTCTGGCCACGCCGCTCTTCGTGGCCATCTTCGTCCTGGTGCCCGGCCAGTCCTCATCGGCGCTGGCTGCGGAGCTCCTGTTCGTCGCCTTCGCGACCGGCGCCGCCCACCTCCGGATGGCCCTGCAGTCCGACCGGTCGCCCGAGGAGCCGGCCGGCCTGTGGGTGATCAGCCGACTGCTGCCCGCCGCCGGGATCACCGTCTGCCTCGCCGTGGCCGGGGGGACCTTGTTGGCCCTCGGCGGGGGCGGCCTCTACTGGCTGGTGCCGAGCACGGTCATCGCCATCCTGTTCGGGATCGTCAACGCATGGGTGCTGCTGGTCGAGATCCTCCGGTAACCCCGAGCGGTCGATCGGGGTGACCGGCCGGCGTCAACCCTCTCCGTGGTACCCAGCGCCACCGAAGGAGAAGATCCCGCCGTCCGATGCCACCAGCCAGTAGCCGGGGCTCGCCGGGTCCGAGGCCATCCCGACCACCGGGGCATTGAGGCGGGAACCACCCATCGAACCGAGGAACGTGGCGTCGCCGAAGGAGAAGACGCCGCCGTCAGAGGCGACGAACCAGTAGCCACCCCCGTCCGCGGTGGGGGCCATCCCGTTGATGGGCTGGTTCAGCCGGATGTTTCCGGTGCTGCCGAAGAACGTGGCGCCGAAGGAGAAGATCCCGCCGTCGCTGGCCACTTCCCAGTAGCCGCCGGTGGCGCGGTCCGCGGCCATGCCCACCACCGGGGCGTTGAGGTGCTGGCCCCCCATCGAGCCGTGGAACGCCGCGTCGCCGAACGAGAAGATCCCCCCGTCCGACGCCACCAGCCAGTAGCCGCCGCCGTCCGGGGTGGGGGCCAGGCCCACCACCGGGGCGTTGAGGTGCTGGCCGCCCATCGAGCCGTAGAAGGTGGCGTCCCCGAAGGTGAAGATGCCCCCGTCGGCGGCCACCAGCCAGTAGCCGTGACCGTCCGGCGTGGCCACGATGTGGGCGATCGGTGCGTTGAGGGCGTGCCCGGCCATCGACCCGTAGAAGGTGGCGTCCCCGTGGACCGACACCCCACCGTTGGAGGCGGCCAACCAGTAGCCGGCACCGTCCGGGGTCGAGGCCATGCCGACCACCGGGGGAACCAGTCCTCCCGGGGTGGTGGTGGTGCTGCTGGAGGTGTACTGCTCGGCGCCGTCGTAGTTGTAGATGTTGCGCAGGTACTCCATGGTGTGGGTCTGGACGGGAATGTTCACGTTGACCGCGTCCCACACCGCGTCGTCGCCCGCGTAGATGCCCGAGTGGGCGAAGGAGTCGATGCCCCCACCGCCCCAGTACACGGCGTCGCCGGGCTGGAGCTGGGCCTCGTCCTCGGCCAGCGTGGCCGCCGGGGGAATGTAGGTGCCCACGCCCTCCGGCTGGGTCCCGTTGTCCGGGAGGATGATGCCGGTCGCCTGGTACACCGCGTACTGGACCAGGCTCATGCAGTCGAACCCCTTGGTCCCGGCCCCGCACCCCGGTTCCACCTGGTCTCCGGTGGTCGGCCCGTTGATGCCACCGCCGCCGTCGCAGTAGGGGACCCCGACCTCGGAGGCCGCCGCGGCCACGATCTGATTCCCGACGGTGGAGGCCCGGGCCGGGTGGGCGTCGATCGACACGGCCACACCGGTGAGCGCCACCACCATGACGAACGCCGCCGACGCCCGCACCAGCTTGGTCATCCTGGGTTGTCCTGTGCGCATGGCTGCCCTCCAACGTCCGAACAAACAGGTTACGTCCTGGTCGGCAACGTAGCAGGGAGGACTGTCCGCCCTGTAGGCGCCCCGCCGTCCCGCCAAACCCCGAGATAGCCCGCCCGATGGGCGTCGGCCCCCCGTCTACACTCGGCCCCGAGAGGCCCGGACGTGCCCGGGGCACCACAGGAGGCCGACATGGCAGATGGAAGCAAGCTCAACGCCCACCACCGGGCGACGGTGGAGAAGATCTTCCAGCATCCGGTCAGTCACAACATCCAGTGGCACGACGTCCTGTCCCTGCTGGACAGCGTGGCCGACGTGGTCAAGGAGCACGACTCCCGCTACAAGGTCACCCTGGGCACCGAGGTGGAGACCCTGGACGCTCCCTCCGGGCACGACGTGGACGAGCAGATGGTGGTCGACCTCCGCCGTATGTTGAAGGGCGCGGGCATCACCCCGGGCTGACCACCCGGCGCGGCACGCCACCGCCGTTGATCGGTGGCCTACGACCTCCGGCGGAAGGCGAAGTGGGCCTTCACCGAGTCCTCGGTCGGCGGATGGTCGTCATCGCCGACCGACTCCAGCAGTTCGAACCTCGGTTCCAGCGCCGACCGGAGCAGGGACAGGCTCACCCCCAACTCGTCGATCTGCTCACGATGGAGTCGGTAGCGGCCGTCACCCAGGTGCTCGAAGACCCGGATGTCCCAGTGCGACATGGCGAACGACTCCCCGTCGTGGGCGAAGTCCACGTCGATGATGAGGACGCCCCCCTCGAAGTCGTAGACCCACGGAGGCTCGTCGCCCAACCGCTTGCAGCTCCCCGATGGTGTTGACGTCGAAGAGGAACAGCCCACCGGGGATGAGATGGTCGTAGACGGCCTCGAACATCGACCGCCAGGCGTCAAAGGTGAGCAGGTGGTTGACACTGTCGAACACGCTGATCACCACGTCGAATTGCTCGTCGAGCCAGAACGACTCCATGTCCGCCTCGACCAGTCGCGCCCGGGGGACCTTGGGCGCGGCGACTTCGAGCATCTCCGGCGATCGGTCCAGTCCCACCAGCGTGATCCCGGCCGGCATCCGGTCGAGGATCGAACCGGTCCCGCACCCGAGCTCGAGGAGGGATCCGGCCCCGGGAAGGTGCTGCTCGATCCACCCGACGACCCGAGCGGCCCGGGGCCCCGGGTCGTCCATCGCCGCGTCGTAGAACCTGGCGAAGCGACCGTAGGCAGGCATCGGCCCCCACGGTGCCACACCTCTGACGCTGGCCGCCCCCTTGGCTATGGTCGGCGCCGGGAGGTGGGCCAGATGCCCGAGTTGACCGCGGATGGGGTGACCACCGCCTACGAGCTGGCCGGAGCGGGGGAGCCGGTCGTGCTGGTGTGCGGGTGCGGGCAGCCGGCGCTCGCCTGGCAGATGAGCCTGGTGCCGGCGCTCACCGCGGCCGGCTACCAGGTCCTCACGTTCGACAACCGGGGCGTGGCGCCCTCCTCTTCGCCGCCGGCGCCCTACTCGGTGGACGACCTGGTGGCCGACACGCTGCGCCTCCTCGACCACCTGGGCCTGGACAGGGTTCGCATCGCCGGCCACTCGATGGGCGGATGGGTGGCGGAATCGATGGCCATCCACCATTCCGATCGCCTGCGGGGAGCGGTGCTGATGGGGAGCTGCAACGCCGGCACCGCCTGGGAGCGGACCATCACCACGGTCGAGCGCGATCTGGCCCGGCTCGACCTGTCGCTGCCCCCGCTCTTCTATGCCGCCGAGACCCTCCGCTACCTGCCCAACCGCGAGCTGCAGGACGACGCCATCGTCGAGCCGTGGTTGGAGATGATCGCCGAACTGCCCGAATGGCCCAACCCCGGCCGGCTGGGCCAGTACGAGGCCTGCCTGGTCTGGACCAACGATCTCGACCGCACCCGGTGGTGGTCGACCATCTCGGTGCCCTGCCTGGTCATGGCCTTCGAGTACGACGTGGACTCGCCGCCGGCCCGGGCCCGGGAGGCGGCGGCCCAGATCCCCGGGGCCGGGTTCGTGGAGATCCCGGGGGCCAGCCACCTCGGGGTGTTCACCCACGGGTCCGACGTGGCCGCACTGTTGGTGGACTTCTTCGCCGCCCTGTGACGGGCCGGTAGCGTCTGGGCGTGGACCAACCGGACGCCACGGAGCGGATCGACGCCTTCCTGCGCTCGGTCGGAGCCACCGAGGAGCAGATCGGGATCGCCCGCCGCGAGGGCCACATCGCCGGACTGGCCGGCGACCTGGTACTGGCCGAGGGCGCATCGCTGACCGCCGTGGACATGGCCGCGCGGGCCGGGCTCACGGTGGACACCGTGCTCGACCTGTGGCGGACCCTGGGCGTGGCGGTCCCCGACCAGCACCGACCGATGTTCTCCGAACGGGACGTCTCGTTCACCACCTACATCGGCGGGCTGAACCCGGTCGGGGAGCACGGCGGCGAGCTGCTCCGGGTGCTCGGGACATCGTTGGCCCGGGTGGCCGAGGCCGCGGTCTCGGTGTACGTGCAGACCGTCCAGCCCAGTCTGGACGTCCCTGAGGTCGATCTGGTGGTCTGGGCCCAGGAGCTGGCCGGGGCCATGGTGGCGGCGCTGCAACTGGGCGACTCGATGGGCGCCATCTTCGTCCACCACATGCGCGACGCCATCGACCGCCAGCGGGTGGCCCAGACCGGGGTGTCCGAGCGGTCCCTCTACCGGTTGGCGGTGGGCTTCGTCGACCTGGTCGGGTTCACCCCGCTGTCGCTGCACACCGCCCCGGCCGAGCTGCTCGGGCATGATCAGCACGTTCGAGACCCATGCCTTCGAGGTGGCGTCATTGCACAACGGCCGCATCGTGAAGCACATCGGGGACGAGGTGATGTTCGTGGCCCTGGACGCCGCCGCCGGCTGTGCCATCGCCCGGGACATCACCGCGGCGTACGCCGAGGGCATCGAGCCCCGCGGTGGGGTGGCCTTCGGCGAGGTGATCACTCGCCACGGCGACTACTACGGCACGGTGGTGAACCTGGCCTCGCGATTGGCCGAGCTGGCCATCCCGCGGGAGGTACTGGTGGACGGGGCCACCGCGGCCTCGGCAGGCGGCACGCTCGCCTTCCGCCCGGCCGGACGTCGCCTGCTCAAGGGATTCGAGCAGGCCACCGAGGTCTTCTCCCTCGACCTCGGCCCGGTGGGGTGCGCCGACCGGATCATCAGGCGTAGGTGCGCACCAGGGCGAGGACGTCGTGCACGTCCGGTCCGTCCCCGGTGAGTGACGTGGCCCCGGGGACCACCCGGCGGGCGGCGACGGCGCAGAGCTCCTCGGCCCGTCCCCGGATGGAGGTGACCGGGGGGTCGTCGGGAAGGAAGTCCCACGGCTCCCCGCTCGGGGAGACCAGAGCGAAGGCCACCGGCCCGGACAGGGTCCGGCCCGCCGAGGCGAAGGCATAGGGCAAGGTGCGCCACGCCAGTCGCGCCACCGACCGGAGTCGGTCGGTCACCGCCAACCGGGCCCCGACGGCGTCGGCCACGTCGCCGGCGTGGATCCACGTCTCGCACATCCGGGTGGTGGCCAGGGTCCGGGCCGACAGCGCGCCGGCCACCCAGGGGACCCGGGTCGACAGGTCCAGGGCATCGAGCACCGAGACCAGCCGCGCCGCGCCGGTCGTCCACCGATCGAGCAGCTGGGCGACCGGCACGCCCCGTTCGTCGTCGACCATCTGGGCGGCGGCGGCGTCGACCGAGCCGGTCATCTTCCAGCCGCCCGGGAGGTCCCCATCGGCCCGATCGACCGGTGCGGTCGCGCTGGCCACCGCCAGCTCGTCCGTCTGGGCCAGGTGCAGCACGACGTCAGCGACCACCCAGCCCTCGCATCGGGTGGGCGCCGACCACCCGTCGTCTCCCAGGCCCTCGAGCAGGCCGGCCAGCTCGGCGTGCTGCTCGGCGAGCGCCTCGACGACGGGGTCCATGCCCCGAGATGTAGGACCCGTCGGAAATAAAAGATTAATTTCGATTTCTGTGTTTAGGCCTTTCGGGGCCGGGTAGGTAGGTGAGCAAGTAGCCAAGCCCGTTGAGCGAGGATCCGCCGCCTTGCTCCGGGCTTGGCCACTATTTACTGGGTTCTTCGGTCCGGCGGGGCCGCGAGTCACCGGAGACCGCCCCCACGACCCGGTCTCCCCGCAGATGCTGGGTCCCGCCCCGAGTAGCGGGCCAGGTCGAGGTAGCTGCGGACCCCCCGGAGCCTCAGATGTGCTCCCCGCCCATGCCCCAGTTGGTCCCGCACCCGCGCGCCGCTGGATGGCCGAATCAGAGGGATATGTGTCATTGACGCCATCGAGGCCCGGGTGCAGTGTGGACCCATGGACCAGCCCAACGTGGTGATCGTCGCCTATCCCGGCATGCAGTCGCTCGACGCCGTCGGACCCTACGAAGTCTTCGCCGGGGCCACGAAGGCCGCGGCCCGGCTCGGGGCCGGTGGTGGCTATGAGGTGGTGTTGGCGTCGACGGACGGGGAGCCGGTGCAGGCGGAGAGCGGGGTGGGGCTGTGCACCGTGCCCCTGCCCGATCCCGATCGGCCGATCGACACCTTGGTGATCCCGGGCGGGGGCCAGGCCCGGGCGGCGCGCTCCGACCCGGCCCTGATGGCCTGGATCGGCGAGGTGGCCCCGGCCTGCCGTCGGGTGGCCACGGTCTGCACGGGTGCCTTCCTGGCCGCCGAGGCCGGCCTGCTCGACGGCCGCCGGGTCACCACCCACTGGGCCAACGCCGAACGGCTCGCCCTCGAGTACCCGGCGCTCGAGGTCGACTGCGACCCCATCTACATCCGGGACGGCAAATTCTGGAGCAGTGCCGGCGTCACCGCCGGGATCGACCTGGCCCTCGCCCTGGTGGCCGACGATCACGGGGACGAGTTGGCCCGGACGGTGGCCCGTTGGTTGGTGATGTTCCTGCACCGTCCGGGCGGACAGACCCAGTTCGCCACGGCGGTCTGGGTGCCCCGGGCCGAGCGCTCCGCCGTGCGGGCCGTGCAGACCCTGGTCGAGGCCTCACCCGGGGGCGACCACCGGCTGCCGGTGCTGGCCGCCGCGGCCTCGATGAGCGTGCGCCACTTCGCCCGGGTCTTCGCCGACGAGGTCGGGGAGACCCCGGGCCGGTTCGTCGAGCGGGTGCGGCTGGAGGCGGCCCGCCGCGCCCTCGAGACCACCGACAGCACGCTGGAGGTGGTGGCCGCCGAGTGCGGGTTCGGGAGCGCCGAGACCCTGCGGCGGGCGTTCCACCGCCGGATGAACGTCGCTCCCGACTCCTACCGGCGACGGTTCCGGGTCGTCGAACGGACGCCGGCATGACCGTGCACGTGGCCATTCCGCTGTTCCCGAGGTTCACCGCCCTCGACGCCGTGGGCCCCTACGAGGTGCTGCAGCGCATCCCGTCAGTCCAGGTCACCTTCCTGGCCGCTCGGCCGGGCGTGCTGCGCAGCGAGAACGACATGCTGGGCATGGTGGCCGACGCCTCGTTCGACGACCTCGTCGACCCCGACGTCGTCGTCTTCCCCGGTGGGGTGGGCACCCGCGACGTCCAACGGGACGAGCCCACGCTCGACTGGGTGCGCCGGGCCCACGCCACCACCCGTTACACCACGTCGGTGTGCACCGGCTCGCTGGTCCTCGGGAGCGCGGGACTGTTGCGGGGTCTGACCGCCACCACCCACTGGTCGTGCGCCTCCGAGCTCGAACCGCTCGGTGCCGTCCCGGTCGCCCAGCGGGTCGTCGAGCACCTGGACCGCAGGATCATCACCGCCGCCGGTGTCTCGAGCGGCATCGACATGGCCCTGCGCCTGGTCGAGCTGCTGTTCGACCGCACCGCGGCCGAGGCGGCCCAGCTGATGATCGAGTACGACCCCGAGCCACCCTTCGACGCCGGTTCGCGGGCCAAGGCCTCCGCCGGGTGGTCGAACGGGTCATCGAGTACGCCTCCCACCGCTCGTGATCCGACCGGGGCCCGCAGGTGGGCCGGAGCCGGGTGGCGGGTCCGGGCCGGCCGGCACCCGTTACCCTGGAGGGGGAGGACAGCCACCGGACGGCCGGAGAGGGAGCGATCGTGCGACGACGGATGATGAACGGGAAGATCCACCGTGCGCGGGTGACCGACGCCGATCTCAACTACGTCGGTTCGATCTCGATCGACCCGGTACTGATGAAGTCGGCCGACATCGTGCCCAACGAGCAGGTATCGGTGTACAACATCATGAACGGGGCCCGCTTCGAGACCTACGCCATCGAGGGGACGGACGGTCAGATCTGTCTCAATGGTGCCGCCGCCCGGCTGGCCCAGGTGGGTGACCTGGTCATCATCGTCACCTTCGCCGACGTCGAGGACGGCGAGCTCGCCGGCCACGAGCCCAGCATCGTGGTCGTCGACGAGGACAACCGGCAGGTCGTCTGACCGGAGCCGACCCGGGCCGGAGGGGCGCCCTTCCCCCATTCGATGCCCCTGGGTATACTTCATTACCTGGTCGGGACCCATGGCCCGGTCGCCCATCATGAGCAGGTCGTGGGCCAACACCGGCCACGGCGGTGAGGGTTGAGCAGGGGGAAGCACCTCGTGCTGGGAAGATGCGTCGACAAAGGGGCAGTTCGATGAAGGGCTGGATCGAAGGATTGCAGCACTGGTGGCGGTGGCTGGTGGGCGAGTCGACCGTGCCCAACAAGCGCTCCGGGCTCATGTTGGCCGGAACCGTGGTGGTCGTGCTCCTGTTGGTCTTCGGCCTGCTGGCCGCCCTCCGGAGCCCGGCCCGCAACGCCCAGGCCGCGTCGACGGGCAAGACCCCCGCGAGCTCCAGCCTCGTCATCCCCGACAGCAATCTGTTCGGCTCGATCCGGGATGACCGGGGCCTCGAGCTCCGGGTCGGGCTCGGACGCCCTCCCGGCCACTTCGGGCGGGACGGGTGCATCGGGCTTCCACCGGTTCGTCGGGCGCGACGGGTTCCTGGGGGCCGACGGCAGGGTGAAGAAGGCCCACGACCATCTCCACGAGCACCACGCCGGCGGGGCCAAGACGGCCCACTCGCCCACCCCGAGCGCCACCACCACGACCACCACCCAGCCGACCGGCGCCGACAACGCACCGACCCCGATTGGTGGCGGCGGCACCGACGGACCCGCCGTCCGCCCTCGCCGACGCCGACCTGGCCACCGATCTCCCGGTGACGCCGTCGGTGCTCCCGGTCACCCCGTCGGCACCGGTGGTCGACAATGCCGTCGCCGGTCACGACTCGGTGCGGATCAGCTGGTCGGCCCCGAGCGCGACCGGCGACTCCACCATCGACGGCTACAACGTCTACGTGGGGACCACTCCGGGCGGCGAGAGCACGACCCCGGTGAACGGCAGGTCGCTGGTGACCGGCCAGTCCTACCTGGCGTCCAAGCTCACCGTGGGCCCGACCTACTACTTCACCGTGCGGGCCGTGGCCGCCGACACCGGCGTCTCCCCGGTCTCCAACGAGGTATCGGCGGTACCGACCGCGACCTATCAGCCGGTGGGGTCGTTGACCGGTCAGGTGGTGGGTATCGCCTCCAATCCGCAGGGGACCGGGTACTGGACGGCCAACGCCCTGGGCGATGTGTCCAACCAGGGTACGGTAGCCGACTACGGGTCGCTCGGCGCCGTCCGGTTGAACGCGCCGATCGACGGCATTGCCTCCACCCCCGACGGCAAGGGCTACTGGGAGGTGGCCACCGACGGGGGCGTGTTCACCTTCGGCGATGCCCACTTCTACGGATCGATGGGCGGGACGCCGCTCAACGCCCCGGTGGTGGGGCTCACGCCGACCCCGGACGGCAAGGGGTACTGGGAGGTGGCCGCCGACGGCGGGGTCTTCGCCTTCGGGGACGCCGGCTTCTACGGCTCGGCCGGGGCGGAGGCCCTCAACGCGCCGGTCGTCGCCCTCGGGCAGCACCGGATCGGGCAAGGGCTACTGGGAGGTGGCCGCCGACGGCGGTGTCTTCTCCTTCGGTGACGCCAAGTTCGCCGGCTCGATGGGCGGACAGAAGCTGGATGCTCCGGTGGTCGGCATGGCCGTCGATCCCACCGGTGACGGTTACTACGAGGTCGCCTCGGACGGTGGGGTGTTCTCCTTCGGCACGGCCGTCTACCGGGGCTCGGCCGGGACGGTGCACCTGAACGCGCCGATCGGCGGCATCAGCGTGGACCAGGCGACCGGGGGCTACTGGCTGGTGGGCTGGGACGGAGGGATCTTCGGGTACGGCGCCCCCTTCCACGGGGCCGGATGACCCGTTCGGACCCGGCGGCGGCCTGACCGTCGGGCATTCCCCCCTGCGCCACCACCGACATTGGTAGATTTCGGCCCGGAGGTGGACTGATGCAACCGGCCGAGACGCAACCCGACCCGCTCGGGCGCGAAGTGTCCTCCGCTCCGGGTGACGGCCACCTCCCCCTGCTGACCGCCCAGCAGCGCCTGGTCCGGATGGTCCAGGACTTCAACGATCCCTCGCAGGAATGGCGCCGGCTGTGCGGCGAGCTCATCGGGACGTTCTTCCTGGTGCTGGTCGCCGCGGGCGGCCCCATGATGGGAACGGCGTTCCCCGGCTCGGTCGACCGGACGGCGGCGGTGGTGGCGCCCGGCCTGATGGTGATGGCGATCATCCTGGCCATGGGCAAGGTGTCCGGGGCCCACCTCAACCCCGTGGTCAGCATCGCCTTCGCCCTGCGATCCGACTTTCCCTGGCGCCGGGTCCCGGGCTACGTCGTCGTCCAGCTGGTCGGCGCCGCCCTGGCCGCCTGGTTCCTCCAGGCGGTGATCCACGTCTCGGCCCGGTACGGCTCCACCTATCCGGCGGCCGGCCGGTCGGGCGTCGACGCCATGCTGATGGAGGCGGTCCTCACCCTCGGCCTGGTCTCGGTGATCCTCGGGACGTCGTCGGGCGCGCAACAGGTCGGGCTGTTCGGCGCCCTCGGGGTCGGCTCCTACATCGCCTTGGCCGGCCTGTGGGCCAGCCCGATCTCCGGTGCCTCGATGAACCCGTTCCGGACCTTCGGCCCCGATCTGGTGTCCGCCCACTTCCTCGACTTGTGGGTGTACCTGGCCGGTCCGCTGATCGGCGCGGTGCTGGCCGTCGGGGTGGCCTTCGTGCTGCGGGGACCCGGCGGTGGCCGCGCCGCTTCGTTGGCCGCCCAGGGATCGCTCTTCCCCCGGATCCACCACCCCGACAAGGACTGATCCCGGGTGCCGGGGGGCGGACCGGCGGCGGCCGGGATCAGCCGCCCAGCATCCGCTCGAGCACTCCCGACCGCCAGGTCGATGCGACCCGAGCGCTCCTCGGCCCGGTCGGCCCGGCCGGCCAGGCGCAGCCCGGCGTTGATCCCGAGGTAGCGCAGGGGCTCCGGCTCCCAGCGGGGCGAGCGGTGGCCGACCCAGGCCAGCGCGGTGAGCTCGGTGTCGTGGCCGAGGATGAGATCGCGGAGCGTCCGACCGGCGAGATTGGTGGTGGACACCCCGTCGCCCACGTAGCCGCCGGCCCAGGCCTGCCCACTGGACCGGTCGAACCCGACCGACGGGAACCAGTCGCGGGCGATGCCCAGGGGGCCACCCCAGCGGTGGGTGACCTCGGCGCCGGAGAGGTCCGGAAACAGCTCGACCAGCGCCTGCCGCAAGGCCTCGTGGACACCGCCGTCCCGGTCGAAGTCGGGCCGGATGGCCGAGCCGAAGTGGTAGGGGGCGCCCCGCCCCCCGAAGGCCATCCGACCGTCCGCCGTCCGCTGGCCGTAGATGATCAGGTGGCGGTGGTCGGCGAAGGTCTCCCTCCGGGCCAGGCCCGCCCGTTTCCAGAACTCCTCGCCCAGGGGCTCGGTGGCGATCATCAGCGAGTACACGGGTACCAACGCCCGCTCGAGCCCGCGCAGGGTGCGGGTGTAGCCCTCGGTGGCCCGGACCACGTGGGCCGCCCGGATCACCCCCCGGTCGGTGTGCACCGCCCCCGGCGCGATGGCCGTGACCTCGGTGCCCTCGAAGATGGTGACGCCCAGCCGTTCGACCGCCTCGGCCAGGCCGCGCACCAACCGGGCGGGATCGATGGCCGCGCAGTGCGGCGTGTAGGTGCCCCCCAGGACGTCGCTGGCCCCGACCATGGCCTCGGCCTCGGACGCCGAGAGCTGGCGCAGGCTGTCCTCGTCGATGCCCCGGGCCCGGGCGGCGGTCAGCTCGTCGAAGGTGCGCTGCAGCTGGGCGCGGGTGCGGGCCACCACCACCGTCCCGCCCGGAGCGAAGTCGCAGTCGATGTGCTCGGCCCGGGCCACCCGTCCGACCTCGCGCACGGTGGCCTCCATGGCCCGCCGCATAGCCGCACCGGCCCCGGGCCCGCCGGCCCGGTCGAGACGCTCCTCGGAGGCGGCGAACAGGGCCGAGCACCACCCGCCGTTGCGCCCTGAGGCCCCGAAGCCGGCCACCTGGCGTTCGACCACGGCGATGCGCAGGTTCGGGTCCGACACGGCCAGGTAGTAGGCCGTCCACAGGCCGGTGAGCCCGCCCCCGACCACGGCGACGTCCACCTCGAGGTCACCGGGCAGCGGGGGCCGGATGTCGATGGGGCCCGGCAGCCGGTCCCACCACAGGGAGAGGCGCCGGTAGCCCTCGCCCGAGGGTGGGCTCAGATCTGCTTCCACGCCTCGGTCAGGACCGAGCGCAGGATGGAGGTCATCACCTCGAACTCCTCTTCCCCGCAGGTGAGCGGCGGAGCCAGCTGCACGACCGGGTCGCCCCGATCGTCGGCCCGGCAGATGAGCCCGGCCTCGTAGAGGGCACCGGAGAGGAACCCGCGCAGCAGGTGCTCGGCCTCCTGGTCGTTGAAGGTCTGGCGGGTGTCCTTGTCCTTCACCAGCTCGATCCCGTAGAAGTAGCCGGCCCCCCGCACGTCACCGACGATGGGGAGGTCACGGAGCGTCTCGAGTGAGGCCTTGAAGGCGCCTTCGTTCTTGCGCACGTGTTCGAGCAGCCCCTCCTTCTCGAAGACGTCGATGTTGGCCAGGGCCACGGCGGTGCTCACCGGATGGCCACCGAAGGTGACGCCGTGGAGGAAGCTCTCCCCGTGGAGGAACGGCTCCACCAGCCGGTCACTGACCGCCATCGCCCCGAGGGGGGAGTACCCACTGGTCAGGCCCTTGGCCATGGTCACGATGTCCGGCTGGTAGTCGTAGCGCTCGGCCCCGAACCAGTGGCCCAGGCGGCCGAAGGCGCAGATGACCTCGTCGGACACCAGGAGCACGCCGTACCGGTCGCAGATCTCGCGCACCCGCTGGAAGTAGCCCGGCGGTGGGGGGAAGCAGCCCCCGGCGTTCTGCACCGGCTCGAGGAACACCGCCGCCACCGTGTCGGGCCCCTCGATCAGGATGGCCTGCTCGATGGCGTCGGCCGCCCACCTCCCGAACCCCTCGAGGTCGTCGGCGAAGTAGGGGGCCCGGTAGAAGTTGGTGTTGGGCACCTTCACCGCCCCGGGCACCAGCGGCTCGAAGACGGTCTTGATGTCGGTGACACCGGTGATGGACAGGGCCCCCATGGTGGCCCCGTGGTAGGCGATGTTGCGGCTGATCACCTTCTTCCGCTGGGGCTGGCCGGTGACGGTGAAGTACTGGCGGGCCAGCTTCCACGCCGACTCCACCGCCTCGGACCCACCGGTGGTGAAGAAGATGCGGTTGCAGTCGCCCGGCGTCAGCTCGGCCAGCCGGTCGGCCAGCTCCACCGCCATCGGATGGGCGTAGCTCCAGATGGGGAAGTAGGCCAGCGTGGAGGCCTGCCGGGCGGCGGCCTCGGCCAGCTCGGTGCGACCGTGGCCGACCTGACTGGTGAACAGGCCGGAGAGCCCGTCGAGGTAGCGCTTGCCGTACTGGTCGTAGACCCACACTCCCTCCCCCCGGACGATGGTCGGGATGGTGTTGGTCTCCGACATCCGGGTGAAGTGCATCCAGAGGTGTCGGTGGGCGCTCTCCTGCAGTGCTTCGTTGCTCAGCTCGGTCATCTGGTCCCCCAGGCGTAGGTCTGCTTGGTCAGTTTCAGGTACATGAAGGTCTCGGTGTCGCGCACGCCGGGAATCTGCCGGATCACACCGTTGAGCAGTTCGAGCAGCGTGTCCTCGTCCTCGGTCACCAACTCCACCAATATGTCGAACGAGCCGGTGCACAGGACCACGTAGTCGATGTCGTCCACCTCGGCCAGGCGTCGGGCCACCAACCGGGTGTCCCCGTCGGCCCGGATCCCGACCATGGCCTGGCTGCGGAAGCCCACCTGGAGCGGATCGGTGACCGCCACGATCTGCATGATCCCGGCGTCGCGCATCTTCTGCACCCGTTGACGCACCGCGGCCTCGGACAGGCCCACCGCCTCGGCGATGGAGCCGTAGGTGCGCCGGCCGTCCTGCTGGAGCTCCTCCACGATGGCCTTGTTGACCTCGTCGAGGATGCCGTTGGCCGGGGAACCGGGCGCCGGCGAGCTCATCGGGGGCCGCCCGAACCCCGCACCGGGCGGTTTCCGGGGCAGCCCCACGGGTGGATGGTGAGTGGGAGCATGCGCGACCAGTTATAGCAGTTAGCGCAGAATCAGTGAAGAAATTCGATGAAATTCGCGGCCGGACGGTAGCTCGTCTTAAAAAAAGCTTGTTTGCGGACTCATCTTCGGTAACTATGACCCCAAGCACTCGTAGAGTGGCTGCCCGACCACTCGGCCGGATGCAGCCCGGATATGGGTCGATGACCAGGGGGAGGTTCAGTGGCCAAGGAGCAGTCGAAGGTGGGCGGAGCAGGGGCCCGGCTGTCCAACTTCGTAGGTGGGAAGTACGTCCCCACCGAGGCCGGAGGCTCGGCCATGCTGGTCGATCCGAGTACCGGCGAGGAGTACCTCGAGGCCCCGGTCTCGGGGCCGAAGGACGTCGATGCGGCCATGTCGGCCGCGGCCGCCGCGTTCCCCGGGTGGCGGGACGCCACCCCGTCACAGCGGAGCCTGGCCCTGTTCCGCATCGCCGATGCCCTGGAGGCCCGGGCCGAGGACCTGGTCCGGGTGGAGTCGGTCAACACGGGCAAGCCGGTGGCCGTGACCCTGGCCGAGGAGATCCCGCCCCTGGTGGACCAGGTCCGCTTCTTCGCCGGGGCCGCCCGCCACCTCGAGGGAAAGTCGGCCGGCGAGTACATGGCCGACCACACCTCGTTCATCCGGCGCGAGCCCATCGGGGTGTGCGCCGCGGTGACCCCGTGGAACTACCCGATGATGATGGCCGTGTGGAAGTGGGCCCCGGCCCTGGCCGCCGGCAACACCATGGTGCTCAAGCCCTCCGACACCACCCCGGCCTCGACCCTGCTGATGGCCGAGATCATGTCCGAGTTCCTGCCCGACGGCGCCCTCAACGTGGTCTGCGGCGACCGCGAGACCGGGCGGCTGTTGGTGGACCATCCCACCCCGGCCATGGTCTCGATCACCGGGAGCGTCCGGGCCGGCATGGAGGTGGCCCGATCCGCCGCCGCCGACCTCAAGCGGGTCCATCTGGAGTTGGGGGGCAAGGCCCCGGTGGTGGTGTTCGACGACGCCGACATCGCCGCCGCCGCCGAGGGCATCGCCATCGGCGGCTACTTCAACGCCGGACAGGACTGCACGGCGGCCACCCGGGTGCTGGCCGGGCCCCGGGTCTACGACGAGTTCGTCTCCGCCCTGACCGAGCAGGCCCAGGCCCAGACCGTCGGCGGCCTCGACGTGGAGGACGCCGACTTCGGCCCGCTCAACAGTGCCGCCCAACTGGCCCGGCTCACCGGCTACTTCGACCGGCTGCCCGCCCACGCCGAGGTGGTCACCGGGGGGACGGCGGTCGGCGCCCGCGGGTTCTGCTTCGCCCCCTCGGTCGTCGCCGGCCTCCGCCAGGACGACGAGGCCATCCAGGAGGAGCTGTTCGGCCCGGCCATCACCGTGCAGCGCTTCACCGACGAGGAGCAGGCCCTGGCCTGGGCCAACGGCGTGGAGTACGGACTGGCCTCGAGCGTGTGGACCAAGGATCACGCCCGGGCCATGCGGATGGCCAAGGGCCTCGACTTCGGGTGCGTGTGGATCAACACCCACATCCCCATCGTCGCCGAGATGCCCCACGGGGGCTTCAAGCATTCGGGCTACGGGAAGGACCTCTCGTCCTACGGCTTCGAGGACTACACCCGCATCAAGCACGTCATGAGCTACATCGGGAGTTGATCGACATGTCACCCAGGGAGGGCCTGCAACCATGACCACCGAAGCTGCGCCTATGCAGTCTGTCGCCGAACCCCTCATGGACAAGGGGTTGAAGAAGGGAGCCCTCGGACTCATCTCCTCGACAGTGATCGGCGTGGCGTCGACGGCTCCTGCCTACAGCTTGGCCGCCACCCTCGGATTCGTCGTCATCGCCATCGGTCCCCAGGCGCCGATCGTGACGATCCTCGCCTTCGTGCCGATCCTCCTCACCTCGTTTGCCTACCGGGAGCTCAATCGGGCCGATCCCGACTGCGGGACCACGTTCACGTGGGCGGCCCGGGCGTTCGGCCCCAAGACCGGGTGGATGGGGGGTTGGGGAATCGTCGCCGCCGACCTGCTGGTGATGGCGAGCCTGGCCCAGGTGGCCGGTCAGTACGTCTTCCTGCTGTTCGGGGCCAATGGCATCGGGCACAACGCAGCCAGCGGATGGGTGCTGCTGGTGGGCATCGTGTGGATCGTGGCCATGACCTACATCTGCTACCTCGGCATCGAGATCTCGGCGAACTTCCAGAAGGCACTCCTCGGCGTCGAGCTGACCGTGCTGACCGTCTTCTCGGTCACCGCCCTGGTCAAGGTGGGTATCGGCCATGCACCGGTGGGCCACCTGACGCCGCAGCTCTCGTGGTTCAACCCGTTCGACATCGCCGGTCCCCAGGCCTTCATCGTCGGGCTCGCCCTGATGCTCTTCATCTACTGGGGCTGGGACACCACGGTGTCGGTGAACGAGGAGACGGCGGACTCGCGGCGAACCCCGGGGAAGGCCGCGGTGCTCTCGACCCTGGTGCTGCTGGTCACCTACGTCCTCGTGGTCCTCTCGACCGAGTCGTACGCCGGACTCGGGACCAAGGGCATCGGCCTGGGGAACACGGCCAACGAGAGCGACGTGCTCTCGGTGATGGGCCATTCGATCTTCGGCACCTCCGGCTTCGGCTCGTTCATGTACCACCTCCTGCTGCTGATGGTGCTGAGTTCGGCGGCGGCGTCCACCCAGACGACGATCCTGCCGACGGCGCGGACCACCCTCTCGATGTCCGTGTACAAGGCGATCCCCAAAGCGTTCGCCAAGATGCACCCGCGCCATCTCACCCCGACGGTGTCGACCGTGCTCATGGGGGCCATCTCCATCGTGCTCTACGTCACCTTCAACTCCCTCTCCGGCGGGAACGTCATCCCCGACGCGGTGTCGGCCATCGGGGTGATGATCGCCTTCTACTACGGCCTCACCGGGTTCTCGTGCGCCTGGTACTACCGCAAGGATCTGGGCGCCAGTGCCCGCAACCTCTGGATGCAGGGCATTCTCCCGGTCATTGGCGGGCTCATGCTCTTCTTCATCCTCGGGTGGAGCCTCTACTTCTACTGGCAGCCGGTGAACAGCTATACGAGCTGGTCCCTGCCCTTCCCCCCGCATTGGGACATCGGTGGCATCTTCGTGATCGACGTCATCTCGCTGCTGGTGGGAGTCGTGGCCATGTACGTCTATTCGGCCATCCGGCCACCGTTCTTCCGGGGTGAGGTGCTCACCCGCTCCACCCCGACCCTGGTGCCCGAGGACGTGGGAGCCGAGGTGGGCCTGTTCCGGGTGGACGAGTCTGAAGAAGTTCCCGCCCCGGTGGCGTCCACCCTCCAAGAGAGGATCGCTGCCCTCGACTCGCCCGCTCCGAGTACGACCGCCGATCCCAAGGAGTGAGGTCGTTGCTGTGATCGTCGGCGTCCCGAAGGAGGTCAAGACCGACGAGTACCGGGTGGCCATCACCCCGGCCGGGGTGCGGGAGCTGACCACGTCCGGCCACACCGTCTACGTCGAGCAGGGCGCCGGGGTGGGTTCGTCGATCCCCGACGTCGAGTTCATCGCCACCGGGGCCAAGATCGTGGCGGACCCCGATGACATCTGGGCCGAGTCGGACATGATCCTCGGGGTGAAGGAGCCGGTGGCCGAGGAGTACCACCGCCTCGGTCTCCGCAAGGACCAGGTCCTCTTCACCTACCTCCATCTGGCCGCCTCGGTCGAGTGCACCGAGGCCCTGCTGGCCGCGGGCAACACGGCCATCGCCTACGAGACGGTGCGCCTGGCCGACGGGTCGCTCCCGCTGCTCACACCGATGAGCGAAGTGGCGGGGAGGATGGCGCCCCTGATGGGCGCCCACCACCTGATGCGTCCCGGTGGGGGCCGGGGGGTGCTGGTATGCGGGATCCCCGGGGTCCGCTCGGCCCGGGTGGTCATCCTCGGTGCCGGGGTGGCGGGCATGGCCGCGGCCACCCTGGCCGTCGGGATGCACTCGGACGTGTACATCATGGATCGCAACCTCGAGCGCCTCCGCCAGGTCGACCATCACTTCCGGGGGGCGTTGGAGACGGTGGCGTCGAGCACCCACGCCATCGAGGAGTGCTGCCTCGACGCCGACATCGTCATCGGGGCGGTCCTGGTGGTGGGGGCCAAGGCGCCGAAGCTGGTCTCCGACGAGCTCGTGGGCCGGATGCGGCACGGCTCGGTGCTGGTGGACATCTCGGTGGACCAGGGAGGCTGTTTCGAGTCGACCCGTCCCACCACCCACTCCGACCCGACCTTCGAGGTCAACGGCTCGCTGTTCTACTGCGTGGCCAACATGCCTGGCGCGGTGCCCCACTCCTCGACCCACGCCCTGGTCAACGCCACCCTCCCGTATGTGCTGGACATCGCCGACCACGGCTGGCGCGCACGCGGTGCGCGACGATGCGGCCCTGGCCCAGGGGGTGAACGTGGTCGAGGGCTCGGTGGTCTACGAGCCGGTGGCCTCGGCCACCGGCACCGAGTACGTACCCCTGGCCATCGCCCTCGGCTGATCGGGTCGCACCGCGGCCCGGGTCAGCCCGGTCCGAGCTCCGAGCGAACGACCGAGCCGGGCGCCAGCGGACCCGAGGCCAGATGGTCGGGCAGGGCGATGCCGGCCCGCAGGGCCGGATCGGCCACCGGATCGAGCCGGACGGTGACCAGGGGGACCTGGCCGGCCCAGACATCCAGTGCACCGTCGGGGCCGTCGCCGTCGTCGGGCGGGCCCTCGCTGACCTTGACCGAGGCCTCGCCGAGGGAGAGGCGCAGCACGGTGGTGGCGGCCAGCTCCTTGCTCGACGGGGCCCGGGCGTACTCCCACTGGCCCGGGGCCACGTGCTCGCTGATGCACCGCAGCCCCGCCAACTTCTCCTGCGTCCCCACCCAGGACCTCGGGGATGCCGTAGACCATGGCGCAGCGGTAGTTGATCGAGTGGTTGAAGACCGAACGGGCCAGCACCACCCCGTCGACCAGGGTCACCGTCACGCACACCGGGACCGGGTGCCCCGCGGTCCGCAGGCTGCGACTGGCCACCGAGCCGTGGAGGTACAGGTGGTCGCCGTCTCTGGCGTAGTTGGTGGGCACCACCATGGGCCCGCCGTCCACCTCGAGCCCGAGGTGGCAGATGAACCCGGCATCGAGCACGGCGTGCAGGTCGGCGGTCCGATGCGATCCCTGGTCGGGGAGCCGGCGGAGCCGGGTGCGCTCGGTCCTCGCCGATCCGTGCGGCGCGGTCGGTTCGGACATGGGACGATTCTCCCATGCCGGCCGGAGGGCCGAGGGGTGGCGCCGGGCCCGAGCTGGGGCCGCCATGCCGTGCAGTCGAGGCCAGGGAGGGTTCGGACATGAAGTGGATCGGGGCATCGGTCGAAGGGGACAGGGCCAGGACGGCCCCGGTGTTCGACCCGGCATCGGGGGAGGTGACCGGCACGGTGGTGCTGGCCTCGGCCCGCGACGTGGACGAGGCGGTGGGCCGGTCCCGCCGCGCCGCGGCAGGCTGGCGGGACACCTCGCTCACCGCCCGGTCCCGGGTCCTCTTCGCCTTCCGCGAGCTGGCCGACCGCCACCGGGACGACCTGGCCCGGCTGATCACCGCCGAGCACGGCAAGGTGCTGGAGGACGCCCTCGGCGAGGTGGCCCGGGGCATCGAGGTGGTCGAGTTCGCCTGTGGCCTTCCCCACCTGCTCAAGGGGGAGTTCTCCGAGGACGTGTCCAACGGGGTCGATGCCTCGTCGGTGCGCCAGCCGCTCGGCGTGGTCGCCGGGATCACCCCGTTCAACTTCCCGGTCATGGTCCCGATGTGGATGTACCCGGTGGCCATCGCCTGCGGCAACGCCTTCATCCTCAAGCCGTCGGAGCGGGATCCGTCCCCGTCGCAACTCGTGGCCGCCCTGTGGCAGGAGGCCGGTCTGCCCGAGGACGTCTTCACCGTGGTCCACGGTGACTCGGTGGCCGTCGACGCGCTCCTCGACCACCCGGGCGTGGACGCGGTGTCCTTCGTGGGCTCCACTCCGGTGGCCCGGCACGTCTTCGAGCGGGCCACCGTCTCCGGCAAACGCTGCCAGGCGCTCGGGGGGGCGAAGAATCACGCCGTCGTGCTCCCCGACGCCGACCTCGATGCCGCCGCCGACGCCCTCACCGCCGCCGGGTACGGCTCCGCCGGCGAGCGCTGCATGGCCATCTCCGCGGTGGTGGCGGTGGGGGACGGCGATGGCCTGGTACGGGCCCTGGCCGATCGGGCCGCCGCCCTCACCACCGGCCCGGGGACCGACCCGGGCTCGGACATGGGCCCGCTGATCACCGCGGTCCACCGTGACCGGGTGGCCGGGTACGTCGGCTCGGCCGAGTCCGAGGGGGCCGAGGTCGTGCTCGACGGGCGCGAGGTCAAGGTGCCCGGCGGCGAGGACGGGTTCTTCGTGGGCCCGACGCTGGTCGACCACGTCACGCCCTCGATGCAGGTCTACCGGGACGAGATCTTCGGGCCGGTGCTGTCCGTCCTGCGGGTGGACACCCTGGACGACGCCATCGCACTGGTCAATGCCAATCCCTACGGGAACGGGACCGCCATCTTCACCCGGGACGGTGCCGCCGCCCGCCGGTTCCGCCGCCAGGTGGAAGTGGGCATGGTCGGCATCAACGTGGCCATCCCGGTGCCCATGGCCTACTACTCCTTCGGGGGGTGGAAGGACTCGTTGTTCGGTGATACCCACGTCCACGGGATGGAGGGGGTCCGCTTCAACACCCGGCTCAAATCGGTGACCACCCGCTGGCCCGACAGCTCGTCCACCGCGGGCACGTCACCCAGCGGGCTCCACTTCCCCTCGGGCGACAACCGCTGAGCACCACCGACCGGGCTGAGTACTGCTGACAGGAGGGATCCGGTCCATGCACACCGACAGGAGGGATCCGGTCCATGCACACTGACAGCACCCGGGTGGACGTCCACTTCGAGGTCACCGGCGAGGGCCGGCCGGTCGTGCTGCTCCACGGCTTCCCCGATTCGGGCCGGCTGTGGAGGCACCAGGTGGATGCGCTGTCCCGGTCCGGGTTCCAGGTCATCGTGCCCGATCTGCGCGGCTACGGGTCGACCGGCCAGCCGAGCGAGGTCGACGACTACTCGCTCCTCTACCTGGCCGGCGACGTCACCGCCATCCTCGACCATCTCGGGGTCGACCGGGCCCACGTGGTGGGGCACGACTGGGGCTCGGCGCTGGCCTGGATCATGGGCTCGTTGACCCCCGACCGGATCGACCACCTGGTGGCTGTGTCCGTCGGCCATCCGTTGTCCTTCCGGGACGTCGGATTCCCCCAGCTCGAGAAGTCGTGGTACATGCTGCTCTTCCAGTTCGAGGGCGTGGCCGAGGAGTGGCTGTCGGCCGACGGCTGGGCCAACTTCAGGGCCTGGGCGCACCACCCGGACGCCGACGCGGTCATCGGCGAACTGGAGGCGAACGGATCCCTGACCCCGGCGCTCAACTGGTACCGGGCCAATATCGCCCCCCGGACCCTGGTCGGCCCGCCACTCGAGCTCCCCCCGGTCCAGGCGCCCACGATGGGCATCTGGAGCTCGGAGGACTTCGCCCTCACCGAGCAGCAGATGACCGGCTCGGCCGCCTACGTGTCCGGGCCGTGGCGATACGAGCGGATCGTGGGCGCCGGCCACTGGGTCCAGCTCGAGCAGCCGGACCAGGTCAACCGCCTGCTGCTCGACTTCCTCCCGGCGTAGTTCGCCGACCGGGTGGCTGACCCGCCCCGGGTAGCGTGGCCAGGTGCATTCCTCGGCGACCGCAGGGGCCCGATCCCTCACCATCGACCTCGACGGACCGGTCCATTTCGCCGACTTCGGCGGCCCCCCGGACGGGCCGCTGGTGGTGGCGGTGCACGGGCTGGGCGGGTCCCACCTCAACTGGTCGGCGGTGGCGCCGGCCCTCACCCGGCACTCCCGGGTGCTGGCCCTCGACCTGGTCGGTCACGGTCTGACCCCCGAAGGCGGACGGAGGGCCGATCTCGGGGGGCACCGCGGCCTGGTCGGTGACTTCCTGCAGGCCATGGGGGGCACGCCGGCCATCCTGATGGGCAACTCGATGGGTGGCCTGGTGGCGGCGTTGCTGGCGGTCGAGGACCCCGGCTCGGTGGCCGGACTGGTGTTGATCGACCCGGCGCTGCCCACGACCCGACCCGGCGCCGTCCATCCGCGGGTGCTGGCCAACTTCCTCCTGTGCGCGGTGCCCGGGCTCGGCGAGCACTACCTGACCCGACGCCGCCGGTGGACGACCCCCACCCAGAGCGTGCAACGGGTGCTCGCCACCTGCTGCGTCGACGCCTCCCGGGTGCCGCCGGACGTGGTGGCGGCGCACGTGGAGCTCATCGAACGATCGGACCGGGCCCGGGGGGATGCCGCCTATCTCCGCTCGGCCCGCTCGCTGTCGATGGTGATGGCCGCTCCGGCCGGCACGGTGGCGAAGCTGCGGCGGATCAGTCAGCCCACCCTGTTGCTGCACGGGGCCCGCGACATCCTGGTGCCGCTGTCCGCGGCCCGCCGGATGGGTGCGGCCCACCCCGACTGGCGGTTCGAGGTCGCCCCCGACATCGGGCACGTACCGATGCTGGAGGCGCCGGACTGGACCGCGGCGTGCATCAGGGACTGGCTCGCCACCGAGGGCGCCACCGCCGCGCTCCGGGCCGGAGGCCGGAGGGCCACCCCCCGCCGCGCTCAGTTGACCTGACGGTCGCGACCTTCCCAGTAGGGGGCGCGCAGCCGGAACTTCTGCAGCTTGCCGGTGGCCGTGCGGGGGAGCGCCGAGCGGAACTCGACCCGCTTCGGGCACTTGTAGTTGGCCAGTGATCCCCGGCAGTGGCTCATCACCTGCTGCTCGGTCAGCTCGTCCCCGTCGGCCACCACGACGAGGGCGATGAGCATCTCGCCCCAGGTGTCGTCGGGGACGCCGATCACCGCCACCTCGGCCACACCGTTGAGGGAGAAGATGGCGTCCTCGACCTCGATGGACGACACGTTCTCCCCTCCGGTGATGATCACGTCCTTCTTCCGGTCCAGAATGCTGAGATGCCCCTCGTCGTCGACGAGGCCGCCGTCGCCGGTGTGGAACCATCCGCCCTCGAGGGCCGCCGCGGTGGCGTCGGGCTGCTCCCAGTACCCCTGCATCACCGTGTTGCTCCGGGCCAGCACCTCGCCGTCCTCGCTCACCCGCAGCTCGGTCCCGACCGCCGGCGCCCCCGCCCGCATCAGCTTGCGGGCCCGGTCGGCCGAGGAGTGCTCGTCCCACTCGGAGCGGTGGCGGTTGATCGTCAACAACGGAGACGTCTCGGTCAGGCCGTAGATCTGGATGAACTCCCAGCCGAGCTCGGACTCCACCCGCTCGATGGTCCGGCTGGGCGGAGGGGCGCCGGCCACCACCACCCGGGTGCGGTCCCGCCCGGGGATGGGCAGGTCCCAGTCGGGTAGCGAGTCGAGGATGGCGTTCACCACCGCCGGGGCGGCGCACAGGAGGCTGACCCGGTGCCGGTCCACCCGGCGCAGGATGTCGATCCCGTCCACCTTGCGCAGCACCACCTGGGTGCAGCCCATGGCCGTCGTGGCCCACGGCATCCCCCAGCCGTTGGCATGGAACATGGGCAGGGTGTGCAGATAGACGTCCTGGTCGGAGAGTTGGATGTGCCACCCGAAGACGGCCGCGTTGACCCAGCAGTTGCGGTGGGTCAGCTCCACCCCCTTGGGTCGGGCGGTGGTGCCGGAGGTGTAATTGATGGTCGCCGTGGCCTGCTCGTCGGAGGACCAGGGGCGTGGCTCGGTGCCCTCGTCGACCTCGGGGAAGAGCACCGGGTCCGTTTCGGCGCCCAGCACGAAGCGGTGGGGCACCTCGATGCCGGACAGGTCGGCCTCGAGCTCGGGGTCGATCATCAACACCGACGCCCCCGAGTGCCGCACGATGTACTCGACCTCGGCGGGGGCCAGGCGGAAGTTGATGGGCACCAGTATGCGACCCCATCCGCACACTCCGTAGAACGAGGTGAGCAGCCGGGAAGAGTTGTGCGACACGATGGCCACCCGCTCGCCGGGCGCCACGCCCAGCCGGTCGAGGCCGATCGCCTGGGCCCGGGCCCGTCGGGCCAGTTGATCGAAGGTGAGGTGTCCCCAGCCGGTGGCGGGCGGCTCGGGCTCGTCGATGAGGCCGACCCGGTCGGCAAAGGCGGCCCGGGCCCGGTCGAGGAAGTCGCGGACATTGAATTGGACAATCATTGATCCCCCGTTCGACCACGGACCCGGCTTCCCATTGAAGCAAATCGGGCCGCGTGGCGCGCTGCCGGCGCCGCAGTGTCCCACTCCTCGCTCCTGGGCCGGCTCGGTAGTGTGCAATCCGTGACCGCCCCCCGCATCGCCATCGGACCCCGGCCGGTCGGCTACGCCACCGATGCGGTGACCGCCGGGGGTGGCACCGTGGTGGAGGTCGACGACGACCCCGAGGCGCTGGTCTGGATGGACTTCGCCGACATCGACGGGCTGGCCGACCAACTGGCCCACCTGCCCGACGTCCGCTGGGTGCAGCTGCCCATGGCCGGCATCGAGCGGGTGGCCGGGTCGGGACTGCTCGACGACGACCGCATCTGGACGTGCGCCAAGGGCTCCTATGCCGAGCCGGTGGCCGAGCACGCGCTGACCCTGTCGTTGGCCGGCCTGCGCCGGCTGCCGACCCGGGTCGCCGCCCGCTCGTGGGGTGCCCCGGCCGGGGCCAGCCTCTACGACCGGAGGGTCACCCTCCTCGGTGGCGGTGGCATCGCCTCGGCCGTGCTCGACCTGTTGGCTCCCTTCCGGGCTGTCACGACCGTGGTCCGGCGGGGCCCGGACCAACAACCCGGGGCCGACCGCACGGTGACGGCGTCCGCCCTCCACGAGGTGCTGCCCGGATCGCTACTGGTCATCGTGGCCCTGGCCCTCACCCCGGCGACCCGCGGGATCATCGGTGCCGCCGAACTCGCCCTCATCGACGAGGACGCCTGGCTGGTCAACGTGGCCCGCGGGGCGCACGTCGACACCGATGCGCTGGTGGCCGCCCTCGACGACCACTCGATCGGTGGGGCCGCCCTCGACGTCACCGATCCGGAGCCCCTGCCCGAGGGGCATGCCCTCTGGGGCCGCCCCGACTGCATCATCACCCCCCACACCGCCGACACCCTGGAGATGGTGAAGCCGCTGTTGGCCGAGCGCATCCGCACCAATGTGGCCCGGTTCGGGGCGGGCCAGACGCTGATCGGCCTGGTCGACCCGGAGGCCGGGTACTGAGCCCCCGGCGGCGGCGTCACACCCGAGGCGCATAGTGGGCGGTGACACGGAGCCCATCCGTGTCACCGACAGCAGGAGGTTGCGCCGTGTCCGACACCGTCATCCCGTCGGCCGTGTCCGTCCCCGAGCCGGGGAGGGGGCCGGCCCGCCGCCCGCCGACCACCGAGGCGTTCACCATCGACTGTGCCGACTGCGAGCATCGCCACACCCCGGTGTGTGACGACTGTGTGGTGTCCTTCATCGTGGGGCGCCAGCCCGATGATGCCGTGGTGGTCGACGCCGACGAGGCCCGGGCCGTGCGGCTGCTCGAGCAGGCCGGCCTGGTCCCCGGCGTGCGCCATTCGCGCCAGGCGGTCTGAAGCTCCCGCCCCTACCCGGGCCCCGCCTGGGCGTCCCGGCCCCTCCCCGTCCCGTGCAACCATGGGGCGTGCCCCGATCGTCCGACCGCCGAGCTGATCCGGTCGCCGTAGCGGGCGACGACGACGGGCTGGGCGGCGTGCTGATCGGACTGGGGATGGAAGCCGGTCTCGCCGCGGTGGGGATCGGGGGGGCCACGGTGTTCGAGGAGACCCGTCGCGTGCTCCTGGAGCGCAAGGGGCGCGGGCTCGACGGCGGCATGCAGTTCACCTACCGCAATCCCGAGCGATCGACCGACCCGGGGCGGATCCTCGCCGGGGCGCGGTCGCTGGTGGTCGGTGCGTGGAGCTACCGCCGCGGCGCCGAGGTCGGAGCGACCGGCCTGGCCCACTCCCGGCGGGGCCAGGTGGCCCGTTATGCCCGCGCCGACCACTACGCCTCGCTGCGCCGGGCGCTCGAACCCATCGCCGGCCACCTGCGGGGGGCGGGATGGCGGGCCACCGTGGTGTGCGACGACAACACTCTGGTCGACCGGGCCGCTGCCCACCGGGCCGGCCTGGGTTGGTTCGGCAAGAACTCGCTGATGTTGTTGCCCGGTCAGGGCTCCTGGTTCGTGTTGGGATCGGTGGTGACCGACGCCCCGCTGCGACCCACCGCCCCGGCGGACCTTCCGGCGCACGCCGGCGGGTGTGGGACCTGCACGCGCTGCCAGGACGCCTGCCCGACCGGGGCGTTGGCCGAGGCCGGATCGGTCGACGCCCGGCGGTGCCTGGCCTGGTTGGTCCAGGCGCCGGGCCCGTTCCCGGTCGAGTTCCGCCGGGCGCTGGGCGGTCGCCTCTACGGGTGCGACGAGTGCCAACGGGTCTGTCCCATCAACCGGGTGGCCGACCGCAAGCGCCCGCCGCCGCCGGCCGGGGCCGACGAAGCGGGCTCGGTCGACCTGCTGGCCCTGCTCGACTCCTCCGACCAGGAGCTGCTTGCCGCCCATGGCCGTTGGTACATCCCCGGTCGCGACCCGCGCTACCTGCGCCGCAACGCGCTGGTCGCCCTCGGAAACGTGGGGGAGGGGAGCGACCCCTCCACCGAGCGCGCCCTCCGGGTCTGGTTGCAGGCCGACGACGAGATGCTGGTCGAGCACGCGCGGTGGGCCGCCCGGGAGCTCGGACGCCACGACCTGGTCGAGGGCCCATCCGATCGGGCCGCCCGGGTCCCGTGAAGCACCTGCTCGTCACCAACGACTTTCCGCCCAAGGTGGGCGGGATCCAGGCCTACCTGTGGAACCTCTGGCGCCGGCTCGACCCGGACACCTATGCGGTGCTGACCGCCCGCTCCCACCCCGACGCCGCCGACTTCGACCGGCGCCAACAATCCCTCGGGATCCACATCGAGCGGACCAGGAGCCCGGTGCTGGCGCCGACCCCGCAACTGATCCACCGCATCCGGGCCACGGCCCGCCGTACCGGAGCGGACCTGGTCGTGCTCGATCCGGTGTTCCCGCTCGGCCTGATCGGTCCCCGGCTCGGCCTCCCCTACGCCGTCCTCCTCCACGGGGCCGAGGTGGCCGTACCCGGCCGTCTCCCCGCCACCCGCCAGCTCGTGGCCCACGTGCTCCGTCACAGCTCGCTGGTCATCTCGGCCGGCGGGTACCCGGCGGCCGAGGGGGCGCGCACCCTGCGCAAGGGGGGGATGCCTCCGGTGGTCGAGATCCCCCCGGGGGTGGACCTCGACCGGTTCCGGCCGCTCTCGCCCGTCGAGCGGAAGGCGGCCCGTTCCGACCTCGGGCTGCCCACCGAGGGCCCCCTGGTGGTGAGTGTCAGCCGCCTGGTGCCCCGCAAGGGGATGGACGTGCTCATCGACGCCGCGGTGCGGCTGCGGCCCGACCTGCCCGACCTGACGGTGGCCATCGCCGGACGGGGACGGGACGCCGACCGGCTGGCCGGTCGAATCGCCGAGTACGCCGCACCCGTGCACCTCCTGGGCGGGGTGTCCGACGACGACCTCCCCCGCCTGGTCGGGGCGGCGGACCTGTTCGTGATGCTGTGCCGCAACCGATGGCTCGGCCTCGAACAGGAGGGTTTCGGCATCGTGTTCCTCGAAGCCGCGGCGGCGGGCGTGGCCCAGGTGGCCGGTCTGTCCGGAGGAGCCGGCGAGGCCGTGGTGGACGGCGCCACCGGGCTGCTGGTGCGGCGTCCCACCGATGTGGGGGCGGCGGCCCGCACCATCTTGCGTCTGCTGCGTGACGACGGCCTGCGTTCGGCGATGGGTACCGCCGCCCGTGACCGGGCCGAGGCATCCTTCGACTATGACAAACTCGCCCCTAGGCTGGCCGCGTCGCTTGCCGACAGAGAGGGCTGAGGAACGTCCCGGCCAGATCAATCGATTCGAGGAGGAGGGCCGATCGTGGCCGAACAAGCCACCGAGCGAATGGTCGTGGCGGCTTCGCCGGCGCGCTGTTTCGAGGTCAGCTCCGACATCGGCGCGTACCCGCAGTGGGCGGCGGACATCAAGAACGTCACCATCGACGAGCGCGACGAGCAGGGGCGGCCCCGGGTGGTCACCTTCCGGGCCGCGGCGTTCGGTCGCAGCACCAGCTACACCCTGGCCTACGACTACAGCCAGGCGCCCGAGGTGCTGTCCTGGGTGCAGACGGCGGGGGACATCACCTCCAAGCTCGACGGACAGTACGTCTTCGCCCCCCACGGCGACGGCGGCACCGAGGTCACCTACCACCTCGAGGTGGAGATGAAGGTGCCGCTGCCCGGCTTCATCAAGATGCGGGCCCAGAGCCGGATCATGTCCATCGCCCTGCGTGAGCTCAAGGCCCGGGTCGAGTCGAACGCCTGAGCGGTCCGGTCCCGCCGGCGGGACCACCCCGACGATGAGGGTCGGCATCACCCTGCCGCAGTTTGCCGACACCGCCGAGGGCGCGCTGGAGGCGGCCCGCGCCGCGGAGGACTCCGGGATCGACGGGGTGTTCTGCTTCGACCACCTGTGGCCGATGGGGCGACCCGACCGGCCGGCGCTCTCGTCGGCCCCGCTCCTCGGCGCGCTGGCCGCCTCGACCTCGACCCTCACCATCGGCACGCTGGTGGCGCGGGTCGGTCTGATCCCTGACGACGTGCTGGTGGCGGTGCTCATGAGCCTGGCCGATCTCAGCGCCGGGCGGTTGATCGCCGGGCTCGGGACCGGCGACCACCTGAGCCGGGCGGAGAACGAGGCCTACGGCGTCCCGTTCGGTCCCGCCGACGAGCGCCGGGGCCGCATGGCCGGGGTGGCGACGACGCTCCGGGCCCGTGGCGTGCCGGTGTGGATCGGCGGGGGTATGGCCAAGACCATGGAGGTGGCCGATCGGGTCGGGGTGGCGGTCAACGTGTGGGGAGCCGATGCGGCCCGGGTGGCCGCCCTGGCCGCCGACGGGAGGGAGGTGACCTGGGGCGGGCCGGTCGGGAAGCAGGTGCCCGAGGTCGCATCCCGGCTGGGGGAGCTGGCCCGGGCCGGGGCGTCGTGGGCGGTCTGTGCCTGGTCCGGCTCCGTCGAGGTGGTGGCCGAGGCGGCCGAGCTGGTCCGCGTCTCCCGATGAGGCGGGTGGTCCGGCGTCGGCGGGCGAAGAGGTCCGGTACCGGCGGCATCCGGCGGTAACCTCGGGTCATGGAGTTTCGCCGTATCAACAGCCTCCCGCCCTATGTGTTCGCCACCATCAACGAGCTGCGGGACGCCGGTCGCAAGTCGGGGCGCGACGTCATCGACATGGGGTTCGGCAACCCCGACCTCCCGTCGCCGGACGTAGCCGTCGAGAAGCTGGCCGAAGCGGCCCGCAATCCCCGCAACCACCGCTACTCGGCCAGCCGGGGCATCCCGAAGATCCGTCAGGCCATCACCGACCTCTATCTGCGGAAGTTCGAGGTCGAACTGGACCCGGACACCGAGGTGGTGACCACCATCGGGGCCAAGGAGGGCCTGTCCCATCTCATGTGGGTGCTGGTGGGCCCGGGGGACACCGCTCTCGTGCCCAGCCCGTCGTACCCCATCCACATCTATGCGCCCCTCTTCGCCGGGGCCGACGTCCGCCACGTCCGCCTGGACGCGCCGGGCGCCGAAACGGGCGGGAGCCCGGGCGAGGCGTTCTTCGGCAACCTGATGGAGGCGTGGGAGTCGGCGTGGCCCAAGCCCCGGGTGGTGGTGCTCTCCTTCCCCCACAACCCGACCACCGAGTGCGTGGACCTGGCCTGGATGACCAGGCTGGTCGAGTTCGCCCGTGAGCACGAGATCGTCCTGGTCCACGACTTCGCCTACGCCGACATCGCCTTCGACGGGTACACCCCGCCCTCCATCCTCCAGGTTCCCGGGGCCAAGGACGTCGCCGTCGAGCTCTACACCCTGACCAAGTCGTTCTCGATGGCCGGATGGCGGGTGGGCTTCCTGGTGGGCAACGCCGCCATCGTGCAGGCGCTCACCAAGCTGAAGAGCTACCTCGACTACGGCACTTTCCAGCCCATCCAGATCGCCGCCATCGTGGCCATGAACGAGGTGCCGGACTACCCCAAGCTCATCAACGAGACGTATCAGGCCCGGCGCGACGCGCTGTGCGACGGGCTGAACCGCATCGGCTGGGAGATCACCCCGCCCCGGGGCACCATGTTCGTGTGGGCGCCCATCCCCGAGCCGTACCAGGAGATGGGGTCCCTCGAGTTCTCCAAGTACCTGGTGCAGGAAGCGGACATGGCCACCTCGCCGGGCGTCGGCTTCGGTCCCGGGGGTGACGGCCACGTGCGGTTCGCCCTCATCGAGAACGAGCAGCGGATCGGGCAGGGCGTGCGCAGCCTGCGCAAGGCGTTGTCCCGTCTGCGCTGACCCGGCGGCCGCTGAGTCAGGGCAGTCCGGCGCCGTCTGCCGCTCACCTCCACCCCGCCTCTTCGATGAACGGTCGGGTCGGCTGGGTCATCACGTCGGTCACGCGATCCTCATGGTTTCGCGGGGGACGGCCGTGGACAGGTAGCCCCGGCGGCAGAAGTCGATGGCGGCCTCGGCCACCCGGTCGGCGTCGTCTCCCCGCTCGAGCACCAGTACCCGGGCCAGGTGGGAGGTGACACCGAGGATGGCGGCGGTCAGGATCACCGGATCCTCGCCCCGGAGCAGCCCGGCGGTGATGCCGGCGCTCACGTGGGGGAGGGCGTCGGCGACCAGCTGCTGGTCACCGTGACGGACCACGGCCGAGAAGCGCTCCTCGGTGCGGGCGAACTCGATCAGCGTGAACAGATGACGGTGTTCGGAGAGCCATCGGAGGGTGGCCCGGATGCCCTGTTCGATCCGTCGGGCCGGGTCGGGCTCTCCGGCGATCGCCTCCCGCTGGGCCAGGCGCATCGAGCGGAGCGAGTCGGTGAGGATCTCCTCGAAGAGCTCGTCCTTCGATTCGAAGTACCAGTAGAAGACGCCCTTGCCCACCCCGATGCCGTTCACGATGGTGGACACCGAGGTGGTGTGGTAGCCGTCGGCAGCGAACGCCCGGGCGGCCGTGTCCATCAACTCCCGTCGACGGCGGACCCCTTTGGGCGTGAGGCGGCGGGCCATGGTCCTCCGACGCTAGGGGCGCGCCAAGGCCGGGTCAATCCTGGTCGAGGGCGGTTGCCGCCCGTCCCGGCGTGACGACGACGGCGCCGTCGAACGAGGCCGCCATCTGGGTGGCCGACGACGAGAACAGCGCCCGCTTGGGCAGACCGAGGGACCGGAGCTCGTCGGCCATCGGGTGGTCCCCGAGGGTGAGGGTGGCCCCGCCGAACCGACCGGAGACCCCCTCAGACGACGTGGACCAGGTGGTGCGACGCAGGATGCCGTCGGCGAACGAGTAGCTGGGCGGCGCCTGGCTGGGCAGGCGCAGCCGCCCGCCCGAGGCCACGGTCAGGGTGAGGACGTGGACCCCGTCATCCACCAGGCGCACCGAGGTGGCGCCACCGGCCCGGTGGCTCGGCGCCGTGGGCTCGTCGATGTCGATCGAGCTCATCCACTTGGGGAAGCCCCAGATGTCCCGGCCCGCCTCGCAGGTGAAGGCTTGGTCCACCGGCAGTTGGTGGATATAGGCGCCGATGGCTCCGCGGGCGAACTCCCGGATCCGCTGGGCCCACGGCGCGCCCGGGGGTGCGTCGTGGGGCCGGACCACGAAGCTCACCGCCACCTCGTGGTAGGGGTCGAGGTCGGTGTCGTCGTAGCGGCAGGCGGCGAGCGCCACCATGGCCCGGCCGGGGACCGGTCCGGTCACCTCGAGCCCGGTGGGCCCGACGATGCGCTGGGCGGCGGCCGCCGGCACCAGGTACTGGACGCCCCACTGGGCCGCTCGGCGCACTTCCACCGGGAGACGGAGGGTCCGGCCCTGCACGGTCCAGCTCCGGATGCCGTCCCTGGCCCAGGAGCCCAGGGCGGGCTCAGCCATGGGCGGCAGCGTGGGCTCGGCCATGGAGTGCAGTACATCACAGGCGGCGGTACCGTTGCCCGTGGCCTATTGGATGCTGAAGGTGGTGCTGAGTCCCATCTTCTTCCTCCTGTGGCGGGTGAGGATCGAAGGGCGCGAGCATGTCCCGGCCACCGGCCCCGCCGTGCTGGCCGCCAACCACCAGTCGTTCAGCGACTCGTTCTTCCTCCCCCTGGTGTTGCGGCGCCGGGTGACCTACGTGGCCAAATCCGAGTACTTCGACAATTGGCGGACGGCCTGGTTCTTCCGGGCCGCCGGGCAGATCCCCATGCAGCGCGGGGGAGGGGATGCCTCCCAACGGGCGCTCGACACAGCCAAGGAGGTCCTCCGGGGCGGGGACCTCCTCGGCATCTATCCCGAGGGCACCCGGTCGCCGGACCCGCGGCTGCACAAGGGCCACACCGGCGTGGCCCGGCTGGCCCTGGGCTGTGACGTGCCGATCATCCCGGTGGGCATCGTCGGCACCCGGGAGGTCCAACCCCCCGGCAGCAGGTTCATGCGGCCGTTCCGCCCGGTGACCGTCCGCTTCGGCCCCCCGGTGGCCTTCCGCCGCAACGGGGCGATGGCCGGAGATCCCTGCCCGGACCCGGCCGGCGGTACCGCAGATGACCGGGACGAGCAGATCGAGTTGCGGGCCCTGACCGATGCCCTGATGACCGAGATCGCCCGGCTGTCCGGCCAGGAGTACGTGGACCACTACGCCAACCGGTCCCGGGCCCGTTGAGCGATCGCCGGGGCCGATCATCGGCCGCCACGATGGCCCCGGTCGGTGTAACCGATCTCGTAATCAGCCGGAAACCGTGCGTACACAGTCGCGGCCTAGCCTGATCGGGTGATCAACTACCTGATCAGGTTGCACCTGCCCGACCGACCGGGTGCGCTGGGGGCGGTGGCCAGCCGGATCGGCTCAGTGGGCGGTGACGTGGGGTCCATCGAGATCCTCGAGCGGCGCGACGGCAAAGTGGTCGACGAGCTGGGGGTCGGGCTGCCCGGAGACCATCTCATCGACCTGGTGCGGGCCGAGATCCTCGAGGTCGACGGTGTGGCCATCGAGTCCCTCCGGGCCGTCGAGGGCGCCCTGCCCGATCGGCACGCCGAGCTGCTCGACGTGGCCGCCGAGCTGTTCAAGCAGCGGTCGTCGGCGACCCTGCTCGATCGGCTGACCGCGCTGGTGCGCAAGAGCCTGGCCGCCGACTTCGCCGCCGTCCTGGACACCGACTCCTCGCAGATCCTCAGCTCGGACGGTCGCCTGCCCGAGCCCGAGGCGCTCAACGCCCTGGCCCGCCAGGCCATGAGCCCCCCGCCCTATTCGGTGGGACGGGACGAGGTCGTGGCCGCCGCCCACATGATTCAGTCCGACCTGGTCCTCGTCGTGGGCCGGGTCGATCCCATCCTCCGGGACCGCGAGCGCCAGTGGATCTCGATCATGGCGGAGATCGCCGACGACGGCTGCCAGCGACCGGGGTAGCTAGCGGCTCCAGTGGCGGGAGCGGTCGACGGCCCGCAGCCAGGCCTGGTGGGCCCGCTCGACCTCGTCGGGCGGCGCGGCGGTGGCGAAGGCGGCGTCCTCGGTCCAGAGGCCCGACAGCTCGTCGAGCGACGGCCACATCCCCTCGGCCAGGCCGGCCAGCGTGGCCGCCCCGAGGGCGGTCGTCTCCACCGAGCGGGGCCGGACGACGGGCAGCCCGGTCTGATCGGCCAGCAGTTGGAGGAGCAGGCCCATGGCCGAGGCACCGCCGTCGACCCGGAGCATGGTCGGGGCGGTGTTCGTGCCGGCCATGGCATCGACCACGTCACGCACCTGGAAGCTCATGGCCTCCACCATGGCCCGGGCCAGGTGGGCCCGTCCGATGCCCCGGCTCAGCCCGACGATGGTCCCCCGGGCCTCCGGATCCCAGTACGGGCTGCCGAGCCCGGTGAAGGCCGGTACCACCACCAATCCCTCGCTGGTGTCGACCGACCGGGCCAGCGGCTCCATCTCGGCCGCTTCCCCGATGATGCCGAGGCCGTCACGCATCCACTGGACGCCGGCGCCCGAGACGAAGACCGATCCTTCGAGGGCGTAGGCCACCGACTCCCGGCCGGCCCGGCTCCCGGCGAACGGTTCCCCGTCGGTGCCCGCGGCCGGTTCGCCGTGGGCACCGAGGTCCCACGCCAGGGTGGTGATCAACCCGTCCACCGGTGGGGGGCACGCCGGTCCGGCGTGCATCAGCACGAAGCTCCCCGTCCCGAAGGTGACCTTGGTCATGCCCGGACGGAAGCACGCCTGGCCGAAGAGGGCGGCATGCTGATCCCCGGCCATGCCGCTGACCGGCACCCCGGCGAGGGGGGAGTCCGGGCCGAGGGCGAGTTCGGACACGAGGCCGAAGCGACCGCAGGAGGGGCCCACGTCGGCGAGGACGCCCGGCGGGATGTCGAACAGGGCGCACAGCTCCTCCGACCACCGGCGGTCGACGATGTCGTAGAGGAGGGTGCGCGAGGCGTTGGTGGCGTCGGTGGCGAACACGCCGCCGTCGACGCCCCCGGTGAGGTTCCACAGCACCCACGAGTCGACGGTGGCCAGCCCCAGGTCGTCGCCGGGCGAGACCCCGCCCTGTCGGATCAGCCACTGCATCTTGGTGGCCGAGAAGTACGGATCGAGGACCAGCCCGGTGCGGGCCCGGATGAAGGGGAGGTGGCCGGCCTCCTCCATGGCCCGGCACACGGCCGCGGTGCGGCGGTCCTGCCAGACGATGGCCCGGTGCCGCACGTCGCCGGTGCGGCGGTCCCAGGCCACCACCGTCTCGCGCTGGTTGGTGATCCCGATGGTCCGGGCCTCCCGTCCGTGGTCGGCCAGTCGACCGGCCACTTCGTCCAGGGTCGCCCGGACCGCGTCCCAGATCTCGCCGGCATCGTGCTCCACCCAGCCCGGACGGGGGTAGTGCTGGGTCAGTTCGCGGTAGGCGACGTCGACCACCCGGGCCTGCTGGTCGACTACCAGGGCCCGCACTCCGGTCGTGCCGGCATCGACGGCGATGGACACCGGTGATCGGGGGGCCACAGGGGGACAGTATCGACGTGGAACGGGTCGAGTGGCCATGCTGCCCGGGGTCCGGGGCAGGCGTGCCCGGGCGCTCGCGCCCAGCAATCATTTGCAATTCTTCGCGAGCACCCTCTCAGCTGGGATTACGTCACCGGAAGCGGGCCCGAAATCCAAAGAATTGATTGACAGGGACGTAACTACACTGCTGTAATAGACCCACTATCTCGTACCTCGGGGGAGGGTCCACCACTACATATTGTGTTTTCCGGGGTTCTCCGGCATATTCTGGTTGGAGACGGGACCACCTCCCCTGGGCGCACCTGGTGGGGACGGGTGGTCCGGCTCCGACTCCGGCGCCCAGCACCTCCATCACCCGCTCGCCGGCGGGCACCAGTCCCAGCACGCACCACCGTACGAGCGACAATCCGAAACAGAAAGAGGTCCACTCCATGGCCATCGCACCACAGCGCATCGGCATCGGTCTCCGCCGCCACTTCACGTCAGAGGACGTGCACCCCTACGACCAGGTCGAGTGGGTGCGCCGTGACGCGCGGATCACCAACTACCGGGATGGTGCGGTGGCCTTCGAGCAGTTGAACGTCGAGATCCCCGATGACTGGAGCCTCAACGCCACCAACATCCTCGCTCAGAAGTACTTTCGGGGGACGCCCAACACCGATGAGCGCGAGTCGTCGCTGCGCCAGGTGGCCGACCGGGTGGTGGACACCGTCGCCGCCTGGGGTGTGAAGGACGGCTATTTCGTGGACGACGAGGAGGCCGATGTCTTCCGGGCCGAGCTGAAGCACCTGATCATCCACCAGATGGCCGCCTTCAACTCGCCGGTGTGGTTCAACATCGGGGTCGCCGGGGTTCCCCAGCAGGGGTCGGCCTGCTTCATCCTCTCGGTGGACGACACGATGGACTCCATCCTCAACTGGTACACCGAGGAGGGCGTCATCTTCAAGGGCGGGTCGGGGGCCGGGGTCAACCTGTCCCGCATCCGTTCGTCGCAGGAGCTGCTGAAGGGGGGCGGTACCGCCTCGGGCCCGGTCAGCTTCATGCGGGGCGCCGACTCCTCGGCCGGCACCATCAAGTCGGGGGGCAAGACGAGGCGGGCGGCCAAGATGGTGATCCTCGACGCCGACCATCCGGACATCGAGGACTTCATCTGGTGCAAGGCCATCGAGGAGCGCAAGGCGCGGGTCCTGCGCGACGCCGGCTTCGACATGGACCTCGACGGAAAGGATGCCATCAGCCTGCAGTACCAGAACGCCAACAACTCGGTGCGGGTCACCGACGACTTCATGCAGGCGGTGGCGGACGGTCGGGAGTGGGCCCTCACCTCGAGAGGGGACGGCCAGCCCATCCGGTGGGTTCCCGCCCGCGACCTGTTCCGTCAGTTCGCCCAGGCCGCCTGGGAGTGCGCCGACCCCGGCATGCAGTTCGACACCACCATCAACAAGTGGCACACCGCGTCGAACACCGGGCGGATCAACGGCTCCAATCCGTGCTCGGAGTACATGCACCTCGACAATTCCGCGTGCAACCTGGCCAGCCTCAACCTCATGAAGTTCCTCCACGAGGACTCGTCCTTCGACATCGAGGGCTTCCGCTCCGCTGTCGAGGTCATCTTCACCGCCCAGGAGATCATCGTGGGCAACGCCGACTATCCGACGGAGAAGATCACCGAGAACTCGCGGCGCTTCCGTGAGCTGGGCATCGGGTATGCCAACATCGGCGCCCTCCTGATGGCGCAGGGACTGCCGTACGATTCCGATCAGGGTCGGGCCTGGGCCGGGGCCATCACCGCGCTGATGACCGGCCACGCCTACGCCACCTCGGCCCGTACCGCGGCCCGCATGGGTCCGTTCGCCGGCTTTCACGAGAACGTCGAGCCCATGCTCAACGTGCTGCGCATGCACCGCGACGCCGTCGCCACCATCGACGAGGAGGCGGTGCCGACCGATCTGCTGAGCGCCGCCCAGGAGGCCTGGGATCTCGCCGTCGAGCTGGGCGAGCAGTTCGGCGTGCGCAACTCGCAGGCCAGCGTGCTCGCACCCACCGGCACCATCGGGCTGCTGATGGACTGCGACACCACCGGCGTCGAGCCCGATCTCGGGTTGGTGAAGACCAAGAAGTTGGTCGGTGGGGGCACCATGTCCATCGTCAACCAGACCGTGCCCCGCGCCCTCACCCGGCTCGGATACCCGTCCGACCAGGTCGACGAGATCATCGCCTACATCGACGAGCACAAGACGATCGTCGGCGCGCCCCACCTGTCCCCGGACCACCTGGCCGTGTTCGCCTGCTCCATGGGCGACAACACCATCCACTATCTCGGGCACGTGCGGATGATGGGAGCGGTCCAGCCCTTCATCTCCGGGGCCATCTCGAAGACGGTCAACCTGCCGGAGGACGTCAGCGTGGAGGACGTCGAGCAACTGCACCTCGACGCCTGGCGGATGGGTATCAAGGCCGTGGCCGTCTACCGCGACAACTGCAAGGTGGCCCAGCCCCTCTCGACCACCAAGAAGGCCGGCGCCGAGGTGGCCCTGGGCTCCGGCGCCGATGGTGAGGTCCCGCCCGGGTCCGAGGCCGAGGCCCATGCCCGCGAGTTGAACGACAAGATCGCCGGGCTCGAGGCGGCCCTGGCCCACGAGCAGACCCGTACCGCGGAGACGGTGGTGGTCGGTGCGGTGCGCGAGCGGCTGCCCCGGCGTCGCAAGTCGTCGACCTTCGCCTTCCGGGTGGCCGACTGTGAGGGCTACGTGACCGTCGGCGAGTACGAGGATGGGCGCCCCGGCGAGGTGTTCATGAAGGTCTCCAAGCAGGGATCGACCCTGGCCGGCATCATGGACGCGTTCTCCATCTCGGTGAGCCTGGGACTCCAGCACGGTGTCCCATTGGCCACCTATGTGCGCAAGTACACCAACATGCGCTTCGAGCCGGCCGGCATCACCGACGACCCGGAACTGCGCATCGCCACCAGCCTGGCCGACTACATCTTCCGCCGGTTGGCGGTCGACTACCTCCCGTTGGCGGAGCGGGCCGAGCTCGGGGTGCTGTCGACCGCCGAGCGGATGCAGCCGACCCTCCCGGGCGTGGAGGAGACGGCCACCCAGTCGTCCGGTGTGGTCGAAGTGGACGCGCTCGGCTACCTCGACGCCATCGATCCGGTCACCGCCACGGTGGTCGACGCCAGCGCCGACGCGGTCGCCGAGGTCGCGACCGAGCCGGGCAACGGCCAGCTGCCCCTGCCGGCGGCCGAGCGTCCGGTGACCCTGGCCCGGGCCGAGCCCCGTGACGCCCCGTACTGCTACCAGTGCGGGAACGCCATGCAGCGGGCCGGCTCGTGCTACGTGTGCGGGAGCTGCGGCACCACCAGCGGGTGCTCGTAGCCCAGCGGGCGCCGGCTGGGCCGGGTTGAGGGGGGCTTGCCCCCGGCGTAACACCTCCCAGATTCGGCCGACGGTCGGTTACCATTTCCCCATGTCGCCGACCGCCGACTTCGCGTGACGGTCGGCGGTGGGGCGGGCGAGATGCCCGTTGGCGCCGGCGGTGGGGCGGTTTCCCCCGCACGGTCCGCCGACTGCTGGCCGATGACCGCTCCGTCGTGAGCGGCTCCGTCGACCCTGCCGCATCCGACCCCGATCCCCGGCCCGACCGTTCGGTGCGGGGGCTGGCCAACTACGTCTACGGGACCATCTCGACGCTGGTCGCCATCGCCGGCCTGACCTACGAGAAGCACCCCGGAGCGCTGACCACAGCCGGCGTGGTCGTCGTCGGCGCAGTGTCCATCTGGTTGGCTCACGCCCTGTCGCAGCTGGTCATCACGGAGTCGTGGCAGACCCTGACCATCCGCTGGGAGGACATCCGGGACGAGCTGCGAGGATCGTGGGCCATCGTCTCGGCCGCTCTTCCGGCCACCCTCATCTTCCTACTGGCCGAGGCCCATCTGTGGACGGTCGGGACCGCCTTCGTCCTGGCCGAGGTGGTCGGGGTGCTGGCCCTGGCGGTGGTGGGGATCGGCACGGCCGGACGACGCTCGGGTTCGCCGGCCCGTCGTACCGTCTACGTACTGGGTCTGGTGGGGGTCGGCGTGGTCATTGTCGGCCTCGAACTGATCACCCACCTGCTCTGACGGTGGACCCGCGGTTCCGGCCGGTAGTGTGGCCAGCAGAGGCGCGATCCGAGAGGGGAACTGATGGCAATGGACCGTGGGGCCGAAGTCATGGCCGACGATGCGGTGGCGATCGAACTCGGCTTCACCGAGGCGGAGCTCACCGAGTTGGCTCTGTCCGCCGATCCCGACGCGGCCATGGAGGAGGACGCCGTCCCGCTGTCCGTCTACCTCGGACAGTCACAGGGACTGCTGCCCCAGTGGTACATGCCGTCCCCGATGGCCCGGGCCGCCGGAAGCCGATGGCGGCTGCCGGTGGTATTGGTCATCGTGGCCGCCTTCGTGATCATCGAGGCGTTCGGGTTGTGCAGCACGTTCGGGCAGATCGTCCCCGCGTGACCCCTGATGAGGGGCCATATCGCCCCTCTGCGCGCGCACTGGATCACTGATAGTGGTCGGCAGCGAATTAGGGCCGGAGGGTCGTTGCGAACCGCTTGATCGGCAGGCCATTATGGGTGTCGCAGGTTGTCGATCCCCATGGGTTCGGCAAACGGGGAACGCAGGGGCGGTGCCTCTACGGACAGAAGGGCAACCAACATGTGGGCAAGACGAGTACTCATCGGATCGGGAATGGCCGTGGCCTCCCTCATCGCCGTGCCGAGTGTGGCCGGTGTGGCTGGCGCGGTCACCTGTACGACGCCGGTCACCATCGCGTCGATGACGACGCCGACGACTTCGGCGTGTTCCACGCCCCCGAACGTCTCGGGCACTGACGGGACCGTCTCCCTGCCCAACACTGTCGAGCCCGGGCGCAGTCGTGCCGGTGGCATCGACGACCACCACGAGCAGCCTGCCCTTCACGGGTGCCGACATCACCGAGTTGGCGGTCGTCGGAGGTGGCGCAGTACTGGCCGGTGGGCTTCTGCTCCGCCGCCGCCGCCGCAACGTCGCCTGAGTCCGAGGTCGATCAGCGGTCCGTCCCTAGCGGACGGTCCTCCACGCTCGAGGTGACGACCCTCCCGGCGCGGGTCGGCCGGGCCGGGTCAGGGTTCGGATCCCGTGGTAGCCCGCTGGCGGCCGACGGAACAGTGGGGAAACTCGAGATGGTCGGGTCGTTGCCGCCCGCATCCGTCGCCGCTTCGGCGGTCGGCAATTCTCGGGCCAGGCTGGCGAACGATCGGGGGGTCCGGCAAGGACCTCGCCTCGGTCGGCTCAGAAGCTGGCCGGGAGGAGCGGGGCTGCCGCCTGGAAGAAGAAGAACACCAGCACCAGCCAGCCCAGCAGCCCGAACACCACCACCGTGGCCCGTTGGCTGCCTCGACTCCTTCGGGCGCCGATCCACACCGCGGTGATCACCGCGGCCACCACCACCCCCCAGGCGATGGCGGCGAACCAGTTGTGGGCGGGAGCGCTCGGGGCATTGTGGTGGCGCGACGGGTGTGGACTTCTTGGTGACCACCCGGCAACTTGGGATGGGTCAGGACGCTGGCCACCAACGCGGCGTGCACCACGAGTCGGGTGGAGGCGCTGTAGCGCGGATTGCACGTGGTCAGGGTCAGCTGTGGGGTGAGCGTCGCTCCCACCACGGCGACGTCGGTGGGGACGACGACCTGGCTGGAGGTCATCTGGTAGAGGAACTCGCCCTGGACGGTGGTCAGCAGGATGTCGTCGCCCGGCACCAGTTCGTTGAGGTCGTAGAACGGGTGGAGATAGGTCGTGCGGTGCCCGGCGATGGCGACGTTGCCGGCCTCGCCCGGTAGCGGCGTTCCCGGATAGTGACCCGGGCCCTGTTCCAGCTGGGCGGTGCCGGTCCCGGACACCACGACCATCTCGAGGTTGATCGTCGGGATGTCGATGGTGCCGACCGGGGCTCCGATGGCCGGTGCCGGGATGTTCGGAGCGACCGCCGGAGGCAGGGCCTTGGACGGGTGGGCGGGAGCCACCGGGCGGGGGTCCTTGGTCACGCCGGCCTGGCGCTGCACGGCGGCGAACTCCTGGCGGAGCTGATCCTGACTGCGGGCCGTCTGCAGTCCGGTGCCCCAGAGCAGGTACGGGATGAACAGCAGGATGAGGACACCGGCGACCAGTACCACCCGCCCGACTGCCATTCGGATGGCCGTGAACGACACGGGTGGATGCTACTGGCATTCGCCGCTCGGACTCGGATCAGGCCCAGCTCAGAGGCACCGTCCGGCCGGGCGCATCCGACCCGGATGACCGGGGGGCTCCGGCCCCGTCCACTACCATCGTCGGGTCAGCGTCCCGTCCGTCTCGCCGGCGTTCCCTGCTGAGCCCGAAGGCTCCTCGCACCCGGCACCTGGAGTATCGAGTGGTTGCCGTGAAGGTGAGGGCCAAGAGGCGCCGACGCCGGTGGTTGATCGCGGTCGGCGTCGTGGTCGTCATCGGGGCGTGGGCGGCGCTCGTGGCCGCCAAGTCGGTGTCGGCCTACCACCACGACCAACAGGGACTGGCCAGTCTCGAGCTGGTGAAGTCCAATCTGACGCCCGACGAGGCCACCATCTCGAGCTCGATCGACCAGCTCCATGCGGCCCAGGCCGAGTTCAACCAGGCCAAGTCGGATCTCTCGTCGCCCCTCTTCGCACCGGTGACCATCCTGCCGGTGCTGGGTCGGCAGTTCCGGGCCGTCCAGGACCTCAGTGCCGCCGCCGGGACGGTGTCCGGGGTCGGATCCACCTTTCTGACCCAGGTCCACGAGCAACTGAACCAGCCCCACAGCGCCGGCCCCGAGCGCATCGCCTCATTGCGGAAGCTGGCCGCCGTGTCGGCCTCGGCCGAGTCCCAACTGGTCCGGGTCAACACCGGGCCCGTCCGATGCGCTCATCTCCCCGTTGGTCTCCAAGCACAACGAGTTCGTCACCCAGCTCAACAACGCCCGGAGCCGGTTGGCCAAGGCGGCGGCGGTTTCGGCGGTGACGGCGACCATCCTGCAGGGTCCCCGAGAACTATGTGGTGCTGGCGGCCAACAATGCGGAGATGCGGGCCGGCTCGGGGACGTATCTCGACGTGGGCTCGGCCACCACCGCCAACGGGACCGTCCACCTCGGACAGCTGGGCCCGTCCGGTGACATGCCGCTTCCGGTGGGTGCGGTCCCGGTGACCGGCGACCTGGAGCGGAACTGGGGCTGGCTGTACCCGAGCCTGGACATGCGCAATCTCGGTCTGACCCCTCAGTTCGACGTGACCGGCCCGCTGGCCGCCCAGATGTGGAACAAGCTCACCGGCCAGCACGTCGACGGGGTGATCGCGCTCGACATCGCCGGAGTGCAGCAGCTCCTGGCCGCCACCGGGCCGGTGCAAGTCGGTGGCCTGACCATCAGCGCCGACAACGCCGAGCAGTACCTGCTCCACGACCAGTACGTCGGACTGAGCGACAACCCCGCCGACGCCGACGGGCGCGAGGACGCACTCGGCACGCTGGCCGGCGCGGTGCTGCAGCAACTCCAGTCGCAGTCCGCCGACCTGACCTCGCTGGCCAAGGCGGTCTCGGGGGCCGTGTCCGGGCGCCACCTCATGCTCTGGTCGAAGAATCCGGTCGACGAGGCGGCCTGGCAGGCCAGCGGGGCCAGCGGGAGCCTCGCCTATCACTCGGTGGACATCTCGCTGATCAACCTGGACTCGAACAAGCTCGATCAGTACGTGCCCATCCACGTGTCGGTGACCACCCGTCCGTCCGGGGCGAACACGGCGGTCACCCTCACCACCAAGCTGTCCAACACGACGCCCGACGGGCAGTCCCAGTTCATCGCCGGTCCCTACCCGGGCACCTCCCTCCCCTACGGCGCCTATGCCGGAGTGGTGGCGGCCAACATCCCCGGCGACGCCACCCACCTGTCGGTCACCGGGACCGGCCCGCTGGTGGCCCGGGGCGCCGAGGGCCCCACCTGGGTGCTGGCGGCGCGGCTGGTCATGTTGCAGGGAACCTCGTCCACCGTGGTCTTCCACTTCATCATGCCGGGCCGGCACGGCTCGATGGACCTGGTGCCGTCGGCGCGGATCCCCGTCGAGCAGTGGACGGCGAACGGGAAGACGTTCGACGACGCCCAGCCGAGCACCATCTCGTGGTGACGGTCAGCTGATACCGGCCACCGGCGTCGACGGATGAGGGCGTCTGGTGGGTGTTCACCCGCCGGCCGTCACCGTAGGAGTAGATCCTCCCGTTCGCAGCCACCAGCCAGTAGCCGTCACCGTTGGCCGCCGACTGGATGGCCACGATCTGCCGGTTGGGATCCAGCGGCCGGGTCGTCTTGTGGTGGTAGGCGTCGCCGAACGAGAAGACCTGGCCCTCTGAGGTCACCAGCCAGTAGCCCTGGCCGTCGGGGGTGGCGGCCATGCCCACGATGGGGCTGTTCAACGGGACGCCCGACTCGGATCCGAAGAGGGTCGGCATCGCCGAAGGCGGAGACGGCACCGGTGCTCGAGACCAGCCAGTAGCCCTTGCCGTCGGGAGTGGCGGCCATGCCCATGATCGGACTCCCCGGGTCGGCCGACCTGGCTGCCGTTGGCGGAACTGTCCACCCGGGCGTCGCCGAAGGCGAAGACCTGCCCGTCCCAGGCGACCAGCCAGTAGCCCTGGTCGTCGGGGGTGGAGGCGATGGCCACGATGGGGGAGGTGAGATTGTGCTCCGCCGAGCCGTAGTAGATGGCGTCCCCGTAGGTGAAGACGGCACCGTCGGAGGCGACCGTCCAATAGCCGCCGTCGTGGGTCGGGGCGATGCCCACGATCGTCCCCTGCGAGGGCGGTCCGGTCGGCCGCAGCACCTTCCGGTCACCGAAGGCGTAGATCCCTCCACCGCGGGTGGCGATCCGGAAGCCCTCTCCGTTCGTCTGGGTCGGGTTCGTGGTCGTCGTCGTGGTCGGTGGACGGTGTCGTCGTGGTCGTCGGCGGCGGTCGGTGGTCGTCGTCGTGGTGGTGCGTCGTGGTGGTCGTGGTGTCGTCGTCGGTGTCGTGGTCGGTCGGTGTCGTGGTGTGGTGTCGTGGTCGTGTGGTGGGCGGGGTGCCCGTGCCCCCGGCGATCAGGGGGGTGAGCGACGACCCGTCCACCTGGCTCACGCTGCCGGTGCCCCCGTAGACCTGGAGGGCGTGGAGCTCGGCCGTGCCGATGCCGAAGCCGCTGGTCCAAAAGGGCGGGATGGCTCCGCCGTAGTAGCCGCCGAAGTTGACCTCGGACACGGTGATCCGGACCGCGGTGGCCACCACCGGGGCGAAGACCGACTGCAGCTCGTGGGTGCGGAACTGTCCGGTCACCGTGGCCACGTCGGTCCATCCGCTGGAGGGCTCGTCCACCGAGATCACGTAGTTGCGCACGCTGGTGGCGGTGCTGCCGACCGACTGGGTGTCGACCACCACCCGGTTGACGGTGGCCGGGCCGGCCAGGGTGACGGTGAGGCTCGGGTCGGAGTCACCGAAGCCCGAGTTCCAGCCCTGGCCGGTGGTGGTCCCGGCGATGGCCGCCGAGGCGTTCCCCGACGAGGCGGTGGCCGAGGAGGGGTTGGAGGGGGTGGTGGCGGCCAGGTCGGTCCCGTAGGGCTGGGGCGGGCTGACGCTCAAGGTGTCGCCCACCGGGTAGCTGAGGTAGGTCACCTGGTCGGAGATGGGCAGGCTGTAGTCCGAGCCCGAGGTGACCGAGACGCTGGTGGCGTTGCCGTACTCGTCGGTGACGGTCACCGGGACCGATCCTCCGCCCGGGGCGGTCACCGAGACCGAGCCGGTGGTGGTCAGCCCGTCGGACCACACCGCCGCCAGTTGGTTGTTCTGGCTGGCGTCGGGGCCGAAGGTGGCCTCGTAGGTCTGGGGGATGCCGGTGGCCGGCGTCGACACGAAGGGGCGGGCGGCGATCTGGTTGGAGGTCTCCATGGTGGCGAGGGCGGCGGGCTTCACGTAGTCGTCGCCGCTGTTGGTCTGGATCAGGGAGAACGACACCCCGTCGTTGCCCCAGTTGCCTTCGTCGAAGAAGTAGTTCCACACCGGGATGTCGAGGACCTTCTGCCAGATCATGGCCCGGGTCACGATGTTGGCCTGGTTGAGGAAGTTGTAGTCACCGTCGCTCCACCAGCCGACCTCGGTGAACCACAGGGGCTTGCCCCCGAGCATCGCCCTCCAGCTGCTGGATGGCCGGGATGTTCCCGTACTCCTCGAAGGAGTCGTTGTTGCCGGTGTAGGGATGGACCGAGGCCACGTCGAGGTCGTTCAGGCCCCCGGCGGCGATCAGCTGCTGCCACCATCCGATGGGCACGTCGAGCGACGATCCGCCGATGACCGTCGAGCTCGAGCCGGGCAGGATGGCCTTCACCGCGGCGTAGAAGGGCTGGAGCACCTGGTCGACGTATTGGGTGGCGTTGGAGAAGCCGGTGTTGTTCGGCTCGTTCCACGGCTCCCACATGGTCACCGGGGCACAGGCACCACACCCGGCCGGCACGTGGGCGTAGTAGTTGACCAGCGCCGACACGTCGCCCTGCCACCAGCCGTCTTCGACCAGGTCGGTCTCCACCGTGCCGAAGCTGCCCCCACTGGCCTGGAGCCAGTAGGTCACGTGGTCGGCCAGGGCCTCGGCCGCCGCGTGGAAGTAGTCGGTCGGGGCGTTGGCGAAGGTCATGGCGGACGGGCCACAGGTCGCCGCCGTCGGGTTGGACGCCGAGCAGTTGGGGAGGAAGGTGCTCCAGTTGATGGTCGCCCCCCGCAGCCCGTCGAGGCCGAGTTGGGCGTTGAGGGCCACCCCCCGGGTGTCGGTGGGCCCGCCCCCGCCGATGCCGCTCGGCAGGGTGGCCAGGTCGAGGCCGTCACCGGTGGCGCCGACGGTGTAGGGCATGCAGGTGGTGCCGAGGCTGGTCGGTGGGGAGGTGGAGGTGTCCAAGAGCGTGGCCTGCACCTGGTAGGGGCCGGGCTGCTGGTCGGCGGCCGGGATGGTGAGGGGGATGCTGGCCAGGCCGGCGGCCGTGGTGGGGAGGGGGATGGTGGTGGGCGCGGGCACCGTCCCGGCGGTCAGCGAGGCGTCGTTCTCCACCGAGTAGGACAGCTGGAGATGGGAGGCCTGGGAGACCCACCACGGGTCGAAGGTGGCCACCACCGACGGGGTCGTCCCGGGGGCGAAGTAGTTGGCCGTCGCCGTCGACGACAGCCCCGCACCCCAGCCGAGGGAGTCGGTGGGCACGTGGATGGTGTCGAGGTAGGTGGTCAGGGTGGAGAGGGGGATCGACGAGATGTTGTCGGCGCCGGTGTTGAAGGGCGGCCCGCCCTGGTAATAGAGCGTGGACCCGACCAGGTAGAAGTTGTAGCCGCCCATGGTGAGGGAGGAGCCGAGGGTGGTCGAGTTCTGGAAGAAGCCCTGCGGGCTGGTGGCCTCGATGGTGTGGAGCGGGTCGGCGGTGTAGATGGTCCCGTCGGGTCCCTGCACGGCCTGGGCCGAGTAGTAGAACTGGGTGCCCGAACCGGTGTGGACCCCGGCCCCTCCGCTCTGGGCCGCACCGAAGGTGGACAGCTCCACCCCGGCCGGGCTGTAGGTGGTGACGTAGCCGTTGCCCGACTCGAGCAGATCGCCGTCGGACTCCTGGGTGACGTAGTCCCCGTTGGACACCACCGGGAAGGAGCCGCTCACCGCCCCGGTGGACAGGTTGAGCTCGTCACTGCGGGGCGCGTGGCCGAGGCTGACCATCAGCTCGAACCCGGAGCCGGTGCCCACCGAGAAGAGGCCGGTCGGCATGCCCGACTCGGGGTCGACCGACCACAGGAGCGTGCCCGAGCTGGAGAACTTGTCCACCTGCAGGCCGTAGTAGGTGGACAGGTAGATGTTCCCCGCCGGGTCGACGACCGGTTGGCTGATCCCGTTGCTCCCGGTGAAGCGCCGACGGGAGCGGGAACGAGCCGACCAGGCTGCCGGACAGGGTGTAGGTGTCGACGGCGGTGCCGGTGTCCACGTAGAGGCCGGTGGCGGTGGCGGTGAAGTCGGCCACCCCTCCGGGCGGGGTCACCACCGTGCTGGTCGGGTTGGCCGGGAGGGTGGGGGCCGGGCCCAGGATGTCGGTCGGGTCGGGGGCCGTGCACACCGGGGTCATGTCGGCGCTGGTGGGGGCGGCGACGCTGCCGCTGATCTGGGGAGGAGCCGACTGGGCGTGACCGGTGCCGATGAGGCCGACCAGCACGGCCGGAATGGTGACGAGGGCGGCCGCCGCCACCACGAGCAGGATCTTGCCCCGACCGGGGCGGGCCTGATCAGCAATCGTTGCCTTCGGAAACATGGGTGTCCGTTCGCTCGATGATCGGATGGGGGGTGCGGGGTGACCGCGGTGTAGGTGGTGACTCGTGCCTGCGCGGGTTACGGGATGAGCCACCGTCATGAGATGGCCACCGTCATGGGCCGCCGTCATGAGATGGCCACGGTCGGTTGCGAGCAGCGAGAGCCCTCCGGCCGAACCCATGAACTCGGCGTCACCGAAGGAGAAGATCCCTCCGTCGGAGGCCACGATCCAGTACCCGTGCCCATCGGGTGCGGTGGCCATACCCACGATGGGGCTGTTCAGTCGGATCGATCCGGCCGACCCGTAGAAGGCGGCGTCCCCGAAGGTGAAGATGCCCCCGTCGGAGGCCACCATCCAGTACCCGTGGCCGTCGGCGGTGGCCGCCATGCCCACGATGGGCTTGTTGAGGGTCATGCCCCCGGTGGACCCGTAGAAGGCGGCGTCCCCGAAGGAGAAGATGCCCCCGTCCGAGGCGACCAGCCAGTAGCCCTTGCCGTCGGGCGTGGCGACCAGGTCGACGATGGGGCGGTTCAAGGTGAGTGCCGCCGGTCGAGCCGTAGAAGCCGGCGTCACCGAAGGAGAAGATGCCCCCGTCCGAGGCGACCAGCCAGTAGCCCTTGCCGTCGGGCGTGGCGGCCATGCCCACGATGGGCTTGTTGAGGTCCAACCCTCCCGTCGACCCGTAGAAGCCCGGCGTCCCCGAAGGTGAAGATGCCCCCGTCCGAGGCGACCAGCCAGTAGCCCTTGCCGTCCGGGCGTCGGAGCCATGCCGACGATCGGTTTGTCCAGATTGAGCGGCGCCGTCGATCCGAGGAACGGCGCCTGACCGAACGAGAAGATGCCTCCGTCGCTGGTGGTCAGCCAGTAGCCGTCGAGCGGAATGGACGGTGGCGGACGGAGCGGTGCCTCCCGGCGGGGTGGCGGTGTCGTCGTGGTCGTCGTGGTCGTCGTCGTCGTGGTCGTCGTCGTTGGTGGTGCCGTCGTGGTGGTCGTGCTCGTCGGCGTGGTGGTCGTCGTGGTCGTGGTCGTGGTGGTGGGCGGGGTGCCCGTGCCCCCGGCGACCAGGGGGGTGAGCGAGGACCCGTCCACCTGGCTCACGCTGCCGGTGCCCCCGTAGACCTGGAGGGCGTGGAGCTCGGCCGTGCCGATGCCGAAGTCGCTGGTCCAAAAGGGCGGGATGGCGCCGCCGTAGTAGCCGCCGAAGTTGACCTCGGACACGGTGATCCGGACCGCGCTGGCCACCACCGGGGCGAAGACCGACTGCAGCTCGTGGGTGCGGAACTGTCCGGTCACCGTGGCCACGTCGGTCCATCCGCTGCCGGGCTCGTCCACCGAGATCACGTAGTCGCGCACGCTGGTGGCGGTGCTGCCGACCGACTGGGTGTCGACCACCACCCGGTTGACGGTGGCCGGGCGGGCCAGGGTGACGGTGAGGCTCGGGTCGGAGTCACCGAACGCCCGAGCTCCAGCCCTGCAGCCGGTGGTGGTCCCGGCGATGGCCGCCGAGGCGTTCCCCGACGAGGCGGTGGCCGAGGAAGGGTTGGCGGGGGTGGTGGCGGCCAGGTCGGTCCCGTAGGGCTGGGGCGGGCTGACGCTCAAGGTGTCGCCCACCGGGTAGCTGAGGTAGGTCACCTGGTCGGAGATGGGCAGGCTGTAGGCCGAGCCCGAGGTGACCGAGACGCTGGTGGCGTTGCCGTACTCGTCGGTGACGGTCACCGGGACCGATCCTCCGCCCGGGGCGGTCACCGAGACCGAGCCGGTGGTGGTCAGCCCGTCGGACCACACCGCCGCCAGTTGGTTGTCCTGGCTGGCGTCGGGGCCGAAGGTGGCCTCGTAGGTCTGGGGGATGCCGGTGGCCGGCGTCGACACGAAGGGGCGGGCGGCGATCTGGCTGGAGGTCTCCATGGTGGCGAGGGCGGCGGGCTTCACGTAGTCGTCGCCGCTGTTGGTCTGGATCAGGGAGAACGACACCCCGTCGTTGCCCCAGTTGCCTTCGTCGAAGAAGTAGTTCCACACCGGGATGTCGAGGACCTTCTGCCAGATCATGGCCCGGGTCACGATGTTGGCCTGGTTGAGGAAGTTGTAGTCACCGTCGCTCCACCAGCCGACCTCGGTGAACCACAGGGGCTTGCCCCCGAGCATCCCCTCCAGCTGCTGGATGGCCGGGATGTTCCCGTACTCCTCGAAGGAGTCGTTGTTGCCGGTGTAGGGATGGACCGAGGCCACGTCGAGGTCGTTCAGGCCCCCGGCGGCGATCAGCTGCTGCCACCATCCGATGGGCACGTCGAGCGACGAACCGCCGATGACCGTCGAGCTCGAGCCGGGCAGGATCGCCTTCACCGCGGCGTAGAAGGGCTGGAGCACCTGGTCGACGTATTGGGTGGCGTTGGAGAATCCGGTGTTGTTCGGCTCGTTCCACGGCTCCCACATGGTCACCGGGGCACAGGCGCCACACCCGGCCGGCACGTGGGCGTAGTAGTTGACCAGTGCCGACACGTCGCCCTGCCACCAGCCGTCTTCGACCAGGTCGGTCTCCACCGTGCCGAAGCTGCCCCCACTGGCCTGGAGCCAGTAGGTCACGTGGTCGGCCAGGGCCTCGGCCGCCGCGTGGAAGTAGTCGGTCGGGGCGTTGGCGAAGGTCATGGCGGACGGGCCACAGGTCGCCGCCGTCGGGCTGGACGCCGAGCAGTTGGGGAGGAAGGTGCTCCAGTTGATGGTCGCCCCCCGCAGCCCGTCGAGGCCGAGTTGGGCGTTGAGGGCCACCCCCCGGGTGTCGGTGGGCCCGCCCCCGCCGATGCCGCTCGGCAGGGTGGCCAGGTCGAGGCCGTCACCGGTGGCGCCGACGGTGTAGGGCATGCAGGTGGTGCCGAGGCTGGTCGGTGGGGAGGTGGAGGTGTCCAAGAGCGTGGCCTGCACCTGGTAGGGGCCGGGCTGCTGGTCGGCGGCCGGGATGGTGAGGGGGATGCTGGCCAGGCCCGGCGGCCGTGGTGGGGAGGGGGATGGTGGTGGGCGCGGGCACCGTCCCGGCGGTCAGCGAGGCGTCGTTCTCCACCGAGTAGGACAGCTGGAGATGGGAGGCCTGGGAGACCCACCACGGGTCGAAGGTGGCCACCACCGACGGGGTCGTCCCCGGGGCGAAGTAGTTGGCCGTCGCCGTCGACGACAGCCCCGCACCCCATCCGAGGGAGTCGGTGGGCACGTGGACGGCGTCGAGGTAGGTGGTCAGCGTGGAGAGGGGGATCGACGAGATGTTGTCGGCGCCGGTGTTGAAGGGCGGCCCGCCCTGGTAATAGAGCGTGGACCCGACCAGGTAGAAGTTGTAGCCGCCCATGGTGAGGGAGGTGCCGAGGGTGGTCGAGTTCTGGAAGAAGCCCTGCGGGCTGGTGGCCTCGATGGTGTGGAGCGGGTCGGCGGTGTAGATGGTCCCGTCCGGTCCCTGCACGGCTTGGGCCGAGTAGTAGAACTGGGTGCCCGAACCGGTGTGGACCCCGGCCCCTCCGCTCTGGGCCGCCCCGAAGCTGGACAGCTCCACCCCGGCCGGGCTGTAGGTGGTGACGTAGCCGTTGCCCGACTCGAGCAGATCGCCGTCGGACTCCTGGGTGACGTAGTCCCCGTTGGAGACCACGGGGAAGGAGCCGCTCACCGCGCCGGTGGACAGGTTGAGCTCGTCACTGCGGGGCGCGTGGCCGAGGCTGACCATCAGCTCGAACCCGGAGCCGGTGCCCACCGAGAAGAGGCCCGGTCGGGCTGCCCGACTCGGGGTCGACCGACCACTCGAGCGTGCCCGAGCTGGAGAACTTGTCCACCTGCAGGCCGTAGTAGGTGGACAGGTAGATGTTCCCCGACGGGTCGACGACCGGTTGGCTGATCCCGTTGCTCCCGGTGAAGCCCGACGGGAGCGGGAACGAGCCGACCAGGCTGCCGGACAGGGTGTAGGTGTCGACGGCGGTGCCGGTGTCCACGTAGAGGCCGGTGGTGGCGGCGGTGAAGCTGGCCACCCCTCCGGGCGGGGTCACCACCGTGCTGGTCGGGTTGGCCGGGAGGGTGGGGGCCGGGCCCAGGGTGTTGGTGGCGGTCGGGTCGGGGGCCGTGCACACCGGGGTCATGTCGGCGCTGGTCGGGGCGGCGACGCTGCCACTGATCTGGGGAGGAGCGGACTGGGCGTGACCGGTGCCGATGAGGCCGACCAGCACGGCCGCCGCCGCGGTGACCCCGCTGAGTGCGATAGCGGCGGTCCTCCGCGGATGTGCAGCCAGACCCCGATTGCCCCTGCTCGCCACACTGTCCCATCGGCGCGGCCGAGGTCGGTTCTTTAGGGAAAAACTCACGCTGGATCACCTAAGTGCCCTTCAAATACCACTGAGGGTGGCAAGATCCAGGTCAGAAATCAGTGTCCGGACCGGTCGGTCCGGACAGCCCACCAGGGGCCCCCGAGTACGATGCGCCGGGTGATCCGGCCCACCACGAAGGCACCGGGGTCTTCGGCCCCCGAGTCGCCGTCGCCGGGCCCCCTGCGGGTGCTCCGCATCTCCAAGAGCGGGGTGGTGACGGCGTGGCGGGAGCGCGAGCGAGCGCTCCGGAGGCTGGGGGTCGATCTCACCCTGGTGGCCGCGGCCCGGTGGGAGGAGGGCGGCTCGCGGGTCGGGTTCACCGCGGACGGCGACGAGTTCGCCGTCCCGGTTCGGACCCTCGGGCCGGCACCCCAACCTCTTCCTCTACGATCCCCGGCCGATCTGGCGCCTCCTCGGATCCGGCCGGTGGAACCTGATCGACATGCACGAGGAGCCGTTCGGGCTGGCCGTGGCCGAGGTGCTGCTGCTCCGCTGGCTGCGGGCCCCCCGGGTGCCCTTCGTGGTGTCCTCGGCCCAGAACCTCGAGAAGCGCTACCCACCCCCGTTCCGCTGGTTCGAACGATGGTCGCTCCGGGCCGCGGCCGGGGCGTATACGTGCAACACCGAGGCCGGGCAGATCCTCCGCGACAAGGGACTGCGGGGGAAGTGGACCTTGCTGCCCCTCGGGGTGGACATCGAGCGCTTCCGACCGACGACGAGCGGACCGCCGACCGGCTCGCTGCGGGTCGGGTTCGTGGGTCGGCTCATCCCGCACAAGGGGGTCGACGTGCTGCTGCGGCGCCGCCGCCCTCGACGAGCGCCTCCGGGTCGAGGTCTTCGGGGCCGGACCCGAGGCGGAAGCGCTACGCCAGTTGGGCGGCCAGCTCGGCCTCGGGGACCGGGTCACCTTCCACGGGCACGTCGAGGAGGAGCGGATTCCCGACGTGTACGCGGCGTTCGATGTGCTCGCCGTGCCGTCGGTGCCGCTCCCGAGTTGGGTCGAGCAGTTCGGCCGGGTGGTGGTGGAGGCCCAGGCCTCGGGGGTGCCGGTGGTCGCCAGCGCCAGCGGTGCCCTGCCCGATGTGGTCGGCGACCAGGGGCTGCTGGTCCCCCCGAACGACCCCGCGGCGCTGTCCGCCGCGCTGCGCCGGTTCCTCGACGAGCCCGGGCTCTGGGACCGACTACGGAGATCGGGGCTCGAGTCGGTGTCCCGCTACTCGTGGGAGAGCGTCGCCGACACCCAGTTGGCGCTCTACCAGGCCACCGCCTCGCGCTGAGCCGGGTCGGGCCCCGGCGTCGGCCGCCCGCGAGTGGACCGGGCGACTCCGTCGACTTACCGGGGCGCCCGGCCGGACTCCGAGAGGACGGTCGCAGTACACCTGCTCGAGCCGATCGAGATGTCCACCCAGCGAGAACAGCCGTTGCTGGCGCTCCCGCAGCCGGACCCCCGTCTGCTGTCGGAGCGCCACGTCGTCGGCCAGGGAGGTCATGGCCTCCGCCGGCGGCATCGGCATCGCCCACCGGGAAGAGCAAGCCGTCCTCGCCGACCGTCTCGACGTGGGCGCCCCCGTCCGCGGCCACCACCGGCAGTCCGTGGGCCATGGCCTCGACCACCGACAGGCCGAACGGCTCGGCCGGCGCCGGGGCCAGCAGGATCGACGAGGCATCGAGCAGCCGGTCGGTGTCGGCGACCAGGCCCACGAAGTCGACGCTGCCCTGGACGCCGAGCTGGGCGACCAGGTCGTCCATCGAGGGTCGTCAGGTCACCCACGCCGGCGACGACCAGCCGCCACCCCGTGCGCTCCCAGCCCGCTGGCCGCCCAGGCCCGGAGGCCGACCTCGGGGGACTTCTCCGAGGTCAGCCGCTGCAGCATGAGGACGGTGGCCGACTCCAGTGGGGCCTGGGGCTGGTCGGGCACCCCGTTGGGGAGCAGGACGCACGGCCCGTCGATGCTGTCGGCCACGAACCGGCTGATGGCGATGTCCCGGGCGAGCGCCCGGCTGGTGACCCGGGCCAAGCCGGCGCGGCCAGCGTGCCGGTCCCCGGTCGCCGGCGAAGTGGCGGGTGGCCACGATCGGGGCCCGCTGCACCGGGCGGGCCAGCCAGGCCGCGGCCTCCGCCGCGGTCATGTGGGCATGCACCACGTCGACGCGGTGCGCTGCCGGGCCAGCGCCCCGGCCACCTGGCCCACCGACGTTGCCGGGTGGTGGGGGATCTCGCGGCGCGAGCTCGGCCCGCATCCGTGTCGGGATCGCCGCCGATGGCGACCACGTGGTGCCCCCGGGCCGACCAGGCCGTTGGCCACCTGGCAGATGTACCGCTCCACTCCGGCGAAGGCGTCGCTCCGGACCACCTGGACGATGGACAGGGACGGTCGGGGTGGGGTGCCGGTGACGTCCTCGGACGGCCTGGCGTCATTGCGTGTCACTCGGTTCCTCTCGTTTCCCCTCCTATCATGCCTGACTGGCCGACCGTTCCACGGCGTGTGGAGCGACCCGTGTCACCGAAGAAGAGGAAGACCGTGTCCGGTCCGGAGGTCGCCGTGGTGTTCCCTCAGCTCCACCGGAGCGGGGGCATCGAGCGCGTGTGCTGGGATCTCCTCGAGTACCTCGGCCCCCGCCACGAGACCGCCTTCGTGGGCACCGACGCCCCCGAGGGCGTACCCCGCGGGGTGCGCCTGGTGGCGGTGCCCGGCCCCGTCGATCCCGGGCCCTGGGGGATGTACCGGCAGCGCGGCCGGATCGGTCGGGCCGTCGCCGGGCTGGCCCCGAGGGTCACCGTCACCATGGGCTCGGTGGTGCCCCCGGGCGACGTCCTGTGGGTGCCGAGCGTGCACCGGGCCTGGCTCGAGGCGGCCCGGACCATCCAGATGGGCCGGGTCACCCTTCCGGCCCGGGTCCGCTTCGCCATGCCCAACCACCGGGCGCTGCTCGCCATGGAGTCGGACTACTTCCGGCGGTCCCACCCCAGGCACATCCTCTGCACGTCGAGCCGCGAGGTGGCCGATCTGGAGCGCATCTACGGCGTCGACCCGGCGCTCACCACGGTGGTGCCCAACCCGTTCGACCCGGCCCGGTTCAATCCGGGGCGCCGGGAGTCGGACCGGGAGCAGGCCCGGGCCGACCTCGGAGTGCGCGAGGGCGAGCTGGCCATGGTGCTGGTGGCCAACGAGCTGCACCGCAAGGGACTGGCCCAGACCCTCGAGGCCCTGGCCCTCACCGACGACCGGCGGCTCCACCTCCACGTGATCGGGAAGTCGGGCCTGGGCCCGTTCCAGGCCCTGATCCACCGGCTCGGGCTGGAGGACCGGGTGAGCTATCACGGCCCCTCCCGCGACGTCGGATGGCAGTTGGCGGCGGCCGATCTGATGGTGCTGCCCACCCAGTACGAGCCGTTCGGCCTGGTCATCATCGAGGCCCTGGCCAGTGGCGTCCCGGTGGTGACGACCCGCCTGGCCGGGGCGTCGGAGGCGGTCCGGCCCGGTCGCACCGGGCTCATCCAGGAGGACCCCTACGACATCGATGAGCTGGCCGGTCTGCTCATCGCGGCCGGACAGGCCGACCTCGATGCCTGGGGTCGGGAGGCGGCGTCGTCGGTCGACGCCTACCGGCGCGACACGGTGATGGCCCAGGTCGAGGGGATCATCTTCGGCTAGGGATCCGCGGCCCGACTCCGCCCGTCGGCCCGCCCGCTACGCCCCGGGGATCGCGGCCAGGCGGGACTCGGCCCGCAGCGGCCCGGCCCGGTAGAGGTGGAACTGGCGGGCGGCCCGACGGTGGCGGTCGCCGGGCAGGGCCAACGCCCGCACCAGGGCGCCGGCCATCACCCCGGAGCGGAAGACCCACCACCCGGTGGCTCCGAAGTGCTTGCGCACGTACCGCTCGGTGGAGGCGTGGAAATGGATGTCCCGCTCGGCCGAGTCCCCGCCCGTCCCCGCGCCGACGTGGGTGGCCACGACGTCCGGGCACAGCGCGATCCTCCAGCCGAGGTCACGGGCCCGGCGCTGCCAGTCGGTCTCCTCGGCGTAGAGGAAGAACCGCTCGTCGAACCCACCCACCTCGGCCAGGGCCTCGGCACGGAGCAGGAGCACCGAGCCGATCATGAACTCGTCGCCCCGCCGGAACCGACCTGCTCCGACCGCCTCCGCCCAGGCACCCCAGGGCGTCGGGAAGGGCCAGTCGACCCGGGCGCGGGCACCGTCGACGGGATCGACCTGCTCGGGGGCCACCGCGGCCAGGTCGGGGCGCGAGTGGAGCATGCGGTGCAGCCCGATCACCCCGGCCCCGTCGATGGCCGCGTCCGGGTTGAGCAGCAGCACGTCGCCGGTGGCCGCGGCCCGGTGGCCGAGGCCCACGTTGACGCCGGCGGCGAAGCCCAGGTTGCTCCCGGGGTCGAGGTAGTGGGCGCCGTGTCGTTCGGACACGGCCCGCACCTCGGGCGAGGAGGAGTTGTCCACGACGGTGACGGGGAGCGAGCGGCCGACCGCGCCGAGGCACTCGTCGAGCAATTCGGGGGCGCCATAAGCCACGACGAGGACGTCGATGGCCTCGGCGGTCACTGCTTGTAGGAGTACGAAGAGTAGGACTCGGAGGAAGACCGGCGTACCCGGTTGATGGCCACCCCGAGCACCCGGCAGTGGGTCGTCTCCAGCCGGCGGATGGTCCGCTCGAGATCGGCGCGATCGGTCTTCCCCTCCGAGGCCACCACGACGGCCCCGTGGGCCAGGCTCCCGAGGATGGCGGTGTCGGGGACGACCAGTACCGGCGGCGTGTCGAGGAGCACGATGTCGGCCAGCAGGGCCAGCTGGTCGAGGACCGGCTGCATGCCGGGGCTGCCGAACAGCTCACTCGGGTTCTCGAGCTCGGTCCCGGCGGGCAGCACGTGCAGGCCCCAGATGCCGCTGTCGACCAGGAACGAGCTCACCGAGCTCTGGTCGGGCTCGGTGCGGATGTCGCGCCGGGCCCTCGAGGCCGGGGTCCGCCCCGGGGGCTGGCGTCGGTCGGTCGTCCCGTCCGGCGCCCCCTCGACCCGGTCGGCCTGGGCGTTGTCGCGCTCGGGGTTCTTCCAGTTGGACTTGATGAGGTTGGCCAGGCCGGGCAGGCCCGAGGTCTGCAGCCCGAAGATCTCCTCGAGCCTCGGCCGGCGGAAGTCGGCCGACACCACGATCACCTTGCTGCCGCTCATGGCCCAGGAGGCGGCCAGGTTGGCGGTCACGAACGTCTTGCCGTCGCCGGGCTCCGGGCTGGTCACGACCATGACCGGGCATGGGGCATCGTCGAGGATGACCCGCAGGCTGGTGCGGAGCTCGCGGATCGACTCCGCCATCTGCGACTGGGGCGCCTGCACCATGGCGATGGCGACCTTTCCGGTCCGCACCTCGTTGTCCTGGGGGAGCTCGGCCAGGATGGGCGCGTCGGTGATCGACCCGATGTCCGGACTGGTCCGGAGCCGGGTGTCGAACTGGTCCCGGGCCAGGGCGATACCGCACCCGACCAGCAGGCCGGCGATAAACCCGATGCCGCCCAGCTTGGACTTGCTCAGCCCGATGGGCGACGTCGGGAGGCCGGCGGCCACCTGGATGACGGCGTAGGCCCCGCCGGCCTGGCCTCCGACCTGGATGGCGCTGATCTGCTGCTGGAGCGTGCTGATGGTCGCCTCATACCCCGAGATCTCGGCCTCGACGGTCGGGTTGGTGGACGGGCCGAGCGCGTTGATCTCGCCGATGAGGGTGTTCTTCTCGTCGGTGAGGGTGTTGACCTGGGCGGTGACGATGGCCTTGGTCTGGGCGACGAAGGCCTCGGAGTAGGCCCGGGCCACCGCCTGGGCCCGGGCGGGGTCCGAGTCGTTGGCGCTGATGGTCAGCTGCCCGGTGGTGGGGTCGGCCGTCCCGGTGACCTCGTTGGCCACCGTGGACACGTTGGGGTCCTTCAGGATGGCGGCGGCCCGATCCTGCACCGCCGTGCTGCCGAGCTCGGTCACCGGGTCGGGCAGGGTGACCGCCGGCGCCGAGCCACCGGTGCCGGCGGTGGTGGTCTCCTGGATCAGGGCGGTGGACTGGTACGTCGGGGTCTGGAGCTTCGAGTAGGCGAGCGCGGCCGCGACCGCGACCACGACACTGACCACGATGGTCAGTTTCCGGCGCCAAAGCGTCGCGAAGAACTCTTGGAAGGTCAGGGGGAACTCGCAGTCGTCGGGGAAGGGCCCAAGCAGTGAGAATAGGTCCTTCCGGCGGTTTCGAGCTGCATCCTCCCGGGCCCCCGGGGGCCGAGCCGGCCACCGCTCGACGCCGCCGGGACCAGGGTCATCAGGGCGGTCATCGGAGGTTGCCCTCCTTGCGGACCCGGCCCATGACCGAGGCCATCATCTCGGCCCGCCGCCTCCAGGTGGGCACCGGGGTGTCCTCGAAGCTGGCGGGCAGGCCGGGAGGGGTGGCGCCGGCCAAGGCGAGCGAGGCGGCGGCGACGAATTCGGAGCGTTCGGCTGTCACGATCGGGGGCCCGAGCTGGCGGAAGCCGGCCACCGGGATGGCGACCGTCGGCCGGCCGGCGGCTAGGCACTCGTAGGCCTTGATGGGATCGAGGCTCTCGGTGAACGGATTGACCAGATGGGGGATGATGACCAGGTCGGCGTGCTGCATGAAGGCGGGGATCTGGTCGTAGGGACGCGGCCCCAACAGGTGGATCGTCGGCACCTTGTCCAGCGGCGCGGTGACGTCGGGCGGGAGGCAATTGGGTCCGAGCAGCGCGATCTGGACGTCGGGTCGGGACGCGGCCAGCTCCAGGATGAGTGGGACGTCGAGCCGCCACTCGTGGAGCGTCCCCACGTAGAGGGCGACCGGCCCGGGCGGAAATGAGGGGGGCCGTTCCCTCGGGGTGCGGAACAGCTCCACGTCCACGCCGTTCGGGATCAGTTCCACCGTGCGGTCCCGCCCCCGGGTGCGCTCGAGGTCCGGGGAGCAGACCACCACCGCGCCGCTGTGCTCGAGCAGCAGCCGCTCGTTGGACTCCAACCGTTCGCGCTGACGTGGGGCGAGGGGGGTGAGCAGCCAGTCGTCGGTGATGTCGTACAGGCAGGGCCACCCGGTGCGCACGGCGAACTCGGCGTAGCCGGCGTCGTTGACCCACAGCAGGGGGTTGCGCAGCCCGAGGGCGTCGACGGCATGGTGCACCTGGCGCTCGAGCGACCGGTCGGCATAGGGGCCCACCGACCGTGGGAGCCACTTGTGAGGTCGCAGCGCGTGGACGCGGGGCCGAACCTGGCGCAAGCGCCGACCGCCCATGCCGTGCAGGTTCCCCTGGCGCAGCTCGTGGGGCACGTCGAGCGCGGGCGCCACGTACAGCACGCGCAGCGAGGGATCGAGATCCACCAGCTCGTCGGTCAGGATCTGCATCCGCCGGCGGACCTCCCCCCACGGCTCGAGCGAGCACACCACCAGCGACGCGGCGTCGGTCGACCGCTCCTGGGTGGTCGCCGTGGTGTCGCCGGGGCTTCGGGTTGCCATGTCCATTCCTTGAGGCGTGCTGATCGTTCTGGTCGTCCCCCGTCCGGTGCGGCGGTGAGTCCTGCGGGGCTGGTGCCTGCTACTTACCGTCGACAGCGATCCGGGTGACCTTGAGATGCAATTGAACCTGGTCGTGAACAGGATCTTCGAGTCGGTGGGCCCGGGAGGCACCGGGGCCAAGCCGCGAATACGACCACCCTGGACGCTACGCTACTGAGCCTGCCCTCACTGATGCATCCGAGGCCTGATGAGACTGAGCGAGCCGACACCATGAGCCGGATCACCGAAGGCAAGGCGGCGGGAGCGCTACAGCGCTGGCGCTCGGGCCGTCGGTGGGCACCCCTGCTCTCGAGCACCGCCTTCTGGCTGATGGTGGTGGTGGTGGCGGGAGCGGTGGCCCTGGTCACGGCGGAAAAGCCTCTCGACGGGCTGGTGCTGGGGGGCCTGGTCCTGGTGGTCGGAGTGCTGCTCGCCGACCCACTCCTGCTCGTCGTCCTGGCCCTGCCCGGCACCCTGCTCATCCAGCGGGTCGGGGGGTCCAGCACCAACTTGAGCGCGGCCGATCTCCTGGTCTTCGTCGGCGCCCTGGTGGCCCTGTTCTACGTCCGGTGGGCCGAGGCCCCCAACCTCCGCCGGTTCATGGTGGGCATCGTGTGGTTCCAGGCCGCGTTGGTCCTGTCGGTGGTGCTCCATCCGTTCCGGGACAACATCGTCGAGTGGTTCCACCGTTGGTCCTATCTCGGTGGGAGTGTGATCGTCGGATGGGTGATCGCCACCTACGGCCGCACCGTCCAGGCCTTCCGGCTCTTCCTCGCCGGTGCCTCGCTCCTGGCCGTCATCGCCATGGAGCACGCCGTCACGCTCCATTTCGAGCCGGCCCAGTGGGGGGTGTACCAGAAGAACGGTATCGGCGCCATCATGTGGATCGCCATCCTGATCACCCAGATCAACCCGCCGTGGACGGGGATCCGTCGCACCGAGGCGCGGATCTACAAGTACTTCTGCATCCTCGGCCTGCTCGCTTCGCAGTCGAGGCAGGAGATCATCCTCCTCATCCTGGCCATCGCCCTGTCCTACGTCCTCAATCCGGAGCTCCGCGGCAAGTCGAAGCTCCTCCTCCTCGTGGCCATCCCCCTCTCCGTGGCCCTCTATTACAGCTTCACCATCAACGCCCGCAACAACCCCAAGTTCAACTCGGTCTCGGTCCGGGTCGACCAGATCAGCGCGGCCCTCCACGTATGGCACCTCAGCCCGATCCTCGGCGAAGGGATGCGGTTCTACAACCTCCCCCAGTTCATCGCCGTCACCGCCCCTCCGAACGTCCTCATCGACAACCTCGCCTCCACCGGGATCGTGGGGTCGCTGATGTTCTTCTTCATGGTCATCGTCACGGTGCGAGCCCTGTACAAGCTCCCCTATGTCATCGGCACCCTGGGGCTGGTCGTCCTGGTGGGGCACTACATCGACGGCCTGTTCGACATCTTCTGGATCGGCGCATCCTCCATCGCCCCGTTCATCCTCGCCGGCATCTCCCTCGGGATCGCCGATCGGGACCACATGACGAAGGGCGGCGAGGTGCGCCGCGGCCACGATCTCTCGATCGAGGGGGCCGCCGGACCCATGGTCGCGTCGGCCCCGGCACGAGCCGGATCGAGGGAGCCGAGCGGGGCGCGCTCCCCGGGGGCGCCACGGCGGACGGCTCGAGCGGCCACCATGGGCGTGGCCGGCGCATTTGCCCGCCGGCTGCCGGCCCGCTGACCGGAGGGTGAAGGCGACGCCGGCTCGCATCGTCTACAACGCGCTGCCCCTGGACCCACGGGGCGGCGGTGTCAGTACCTACATCCGGGAGCTGTTGCACCGGATGACCGGGGTCCTCGTCGACGCCGAGCTGGTCGCCGCCGTGCAGCCGGTCGGCCTGGTCGAGCTGGCTCCCGGCATCGTCCCCTTGGTGAAGGGATCCTCGAGCGGCCTCCGCCGGGCGCTCATCAGTGCGGTCGGTTTCGGGCCGGCCGACCTGACCCACGGGCTGGATGTCGACCTCCCGGTCCGGCGCCCGGGCCTGATGGTCTCGACCGTCCATGACCTGGCGGTCTACGACACGCCCTGGGCCTTCCCGCGGCACCGCATCCTCGGGGAGCGCCTCCTGCTCAGGACCGCCCTGCGCCGCGCCGACGCCGTGGTGGCCATGTCGGCCTTCACCGCCGAACGGGTCAAGGACCGGGTGGGCTGCGACTCGGTGGTCGTGTACTCCGCCCCCAGCCCGGACATGGTGCCCCCATCGGAGGAGGCGGTGGAGCGGGTCCGCGCCCAGTACTCCCTGCCGGACCGGTTCGTCCTCCACGTCGGCAACATCGAGCCCCGCAAGGACATCGCCACCCTGGCCGAGGCCTGTCACTCGGTCGGGATCCCCCTGGTCCTCACCGGGCACAGCCTCTGGGGCCACCAATCGCCGGTGGGGGCGGTGGAGATCGGCCACGTCCCCCAGTCGGATCTCCCGGCCCTGTACGGGGCGGCCACCCTGGTGGGCTACGCCTCCCGCTACGAGGGATTCGGGTTGCCCCCGGTCGAGGCCATGGCCTGTGGCGCCCCGGTGGTCAGCACGCCGGTCCCGTCGGTCACCGAGGTGGTGGGCGACGGAGCCGTCACCTTCCGTCCCGGTGATGTCGACGGCCTCACCACCGCGGTGCGCGAGCTCCTGGCCGACGAGGCCCGCCGTTCGGAACTGGCGGCGCGGGGACGAGCGAAGGTCCGCCAGTTGACCTGGCAGCGATCCGCCGAGGCCACCGCCGACGTCTACCGGACGCTGGGCTTGGCCGTCTGACCCGCGCTCCGGGCCTCGGTGGTCGTCGCCCCCGCGGCTGCACGGGTCGGGGCTCCCGGGAGGAGCCCCAGCTGGGGGCTTCAGCCCGGGCTCCTCCGGGCCGATGAGTAAGGGTGGTGCCGGAGACGAGGGGTGGGCGACAAGCCCTGGAGCGATCGAGCCGTGGCGTGCCCGTCTCGGCGCACGGGCTGCTCGGCGGTGACTCCGTCGGGACGGTGTCCGACCTCGAGCTCTATGTGCCGCCGGAGATGCTGGCCGATCTCCACGAGCCGCGGCTGGTCATCACCCCCGGGTACATCGGGCGGGACCGGCGACGGGCGGCCCCCTCGCCATGGCGGGTGCGCCGCCAGTCGAGATCCCGGCTGGGCCTGGTGGTGATGGTGGCGCTGATCACCTCGGCCACCGTGGTGCCGCTCACGCTGGCCCTCGCTCCCCGGCGGGTGTCGGCGACCGCCACCAATCCGGTCCGGGCCCTCGCACCCGCACCGGGAACGGACGTCGCCGCGGCACCGCGGACCCGAAGGGCCCGCCCGGTCCGCAGCCACCCGGCGAGGTCGGCGGCCCGTCCGACTCGGTCGGCCAACTGCGACCCGAGCGCCGGATCGGCGGTGAGCCCCAGCTGTCTCCGCCGTCAACAGGCGAGTCAACGCCAGGACGCCCGAGCCGCCCAGCAGGCCAGCCGGTCGGAGGAACGATCGGCGGCCCGAGCGGCCCGCTCGGCCGCACGAGCGGCCCGGGTCGCCGCCCGACAGCCGGCCGGAACCCCCGCTCCCTGATCAGGCCGATCCCCGAGCCGCCGGCCCGGCACTTCAGGTCACCGCCCATTCTGCCGATCTACTGTCATGCCATCGACGACTAGGGAAGGCACCGCGGCTCCGACCGCGGGAGGCACCTCGACACCGCAATGGGATACCCGGGTGGAAACCGGGGTCGCCCAGGGCGACCAGCTGGTCGAGCACCCTCTGCCCTCCGGGCTGCTCGCCGATCTCGACGACCCCGACCTGGTCCTGTCGGCGGACTACATCGGTACCGACCGGCGGGAGCGGAGCCGGTGGGCCCGGATCCGCCGGGCCACCTTCACCCAGCGCAGAGCGCTGCTCCGGCTCGAGGTCCTGGTGGTGGCGGTGGTGGCGGTGGTGATCGTCGTCTCGATCATGCTCACCGGCACGGACGGACGAGCCTCCGCGATCCCGACCGTCGCCAGTGTCCCCGCCGACGTCACGACCCACGTGCACATCCATCAGGGCGCACCGGTGGTCAGCGATGCGCCGCCCCCGACGGCACCCACCCCGGCGACCACCCCCGCCACGGTGCCCGCATCGGCCACCGCCACCCCGCCGGCCGCGGTGACCGCTCCGACCCCGGCGGCCACCACCCCGCCCACGGCTCCGCCCGCCACGGCCCCGGCCGCCCCGCCGACCCCCGACCAGTTGGGCGCGCAGGCCCTGGCGCTCGTCCGTTACCCCTGGCAGAGCATCCCCGGCTACTCGATCCAGTTCATGCCCATCTCCGACGCCCCCTCGCCCGGCTTCTACGGCAACACCACGTTCACCTGGGGTCAGACCGGCGGCACCTCGGTCCTCTACGTCTACCCCGGGGAGACGGTGGACACGCCTGGCCGGGATCACCGCCTTCGAGATCGGGCACGAGGTGGACGCGGCCGCGGTGTACCCACAGGGTGGCGAGACCCAGATCGAGAACATCCTGGGCATCCATCCGGCGAGCTGGGCGCCGGACTGCGACTGTGCCGAGCAGGGCTTCCTCTCGGGCTGGTACGCGGCGGCGTTCTCCAACTACTGGTCGCCCGGGGTCGGGGACTGGGCCACCATCGCCCCGGAACCGTCGGGGGCGACCCTGGCCGCGGTCGAGCCCTGGCTGAACCCGACCATCTCCTGAACTTGACGAGACGCGAGACCCTGGCCATGTGCGCCCCACCGCGTCCCCTGCTGTTACCGTCGGCCGTGATGGCGCCGGTCGCGGTTCGTCCCGCAGGAAGCGCCGCCCACCGACCATGACCCGGATCGCCCTCCTCCCGAGCCTGTACCCGCCGTCGCTCGGCGGGGTCGAGGAACTGACGCGCCATCTGGCCCTGGCCCTCGTCGAGGCCGGCGACCAGGTCGAGGTGTGGACCTCCCAACCCGATGACGCCGCCCCGGAGACGGTGGAGATCCGGGACGGCCTGGTCGTCCGCCGCCTGCCCGATGCCGTTGCCGGCCACCAACTGGTCGGCGATCCGCCGCACCACCACCGTCGGGACCCGGACCCTCTTCTCCCTGCGCACCGCGGTGGCCGCCTTCCGGCCCGACGTCCTCCACGTCCAGTGCTTCGGGCCCAACGGGGCCTATGCCACCGCGCTGTCGCGCTCGACCGGCGTCCCCCTGGTCGTCACCCTGCAGGGGGAGACCCTGATGGACGACGCCGACATCTTCGACACCTCGCGGGTGCTGCGCGCATCGCTCCGTCGGGGCCTGCGCCATGCGGCCGCGGTGACCGGCTGCTCGGGGTTCACCCTGGCCGACGCCGAGACCCGCTTCGGTCTCGAGCCCGGTCGTGGCCAGGTGATCTTCAACGGGGTCTCGCGGTCGACGCCGGACGAGGGCGGTGAGCACCCGGCCCGGTACTCCCCGGTCGCCGACCGGCCCGACCGGCCCTATGTCCTGGCGCTCGGGCGGGTGGTCGAGAAGAAGGGGTTCGACCTGCTCCTCGGGGCGTTCGCCGCCATGGACACCGGTCGCACCGCCGCCGATCTGGTCATCGCCGGAGAGGGCGCCGCCCGCTCGGACCTGCAGCGGAGGGCCGAGGAGCTCGGCCTGGCCGATCAGGTGCACTTCCCCGGACGGCTCAGCCGGGACGAGGTCTCGTCGGCCATGGCCGGTGCCACCGTGTTCGTCATGCCCAGCCGGCTCGAGCCGTTCGGCATCGTCGTGCTCGAGGCCTGGCGGGCCGGGGTGGCCGTCATGGCCACCAACCGGGGTGGGCCGCCCGAATTCGTGCGCGACGGCCTCGACGGCGTGCTGGTCGATCCGTTCGACACCGCCGGCTTCGCCGCCACCCTGGAGGGGCTGCTCCTCGAACCGGACCGTCGGCGGGCCATCGCCGCGTCGGGTCGGCTGCGGGTGGCCGAGTTCGGGTGGCCGACCATCGCCGAGCGCTATCGGGCGATCTACGCCTCGGTGACCGGGTCGGGGGGAGCGCCGGCCCCGGATGCGGCCGCGTTGGCCCGCTCTCATCCCGGGGAGGCATCGTGACGACGCGGTCCGCGGCCTTGGTTCCGGTCGACCGCCGCCTCGAGCACCGCCTCGAGCAGCGCCTCGAGCAGGGCGCGGAGGAGCTGCGGACGGTTCCCTCCGTCCGGGTCGGCATCGACCTGGTGGAGGTGGACGAGGTGGCCGGGTCGGTGCGGAGGTTCGGCGACCGCTATCTCCACCGGCTCTTCACCCCCCACGAACTGGCCTCGTGTCGGACCGACCGGGGGACCGCCGGGCCGGGTGATGCCTACTCGGCGGAGTCGTTGGCCGCCCGCTTCGCGGCGAAGGAGGCCGTCGTCAAGGTGCTCCGGCCGGTCGGTGCCCGACCGGAGTGGCGGACCATCGAGGTCCACCGGTCCGACGCCGGGTGGTGCGAGATCCGCCTCAGCGGTCGGGCGGCCGGCTTGGCCGCCGAGGCCCGTCTCGCCGATTTCACCGTCAGTCTGACCCACGAGTCGATGATGGCCGTGGCCATCGTGATGGCGACGGTGCGCGAACCGGTCCGGATCGCCACCGGGCCCGACAACACCTCGGAACAGAGAAAGGCGTGACCATGGACGAGACCATCCGGATGGTGCTGGCCGAGCACGGGAAGCTCGCCGTGGACGCCAGCTCCATCGACGAGGGGACCGACCTGTTCGCTTCGGGCATGACCTCCCACGCCAGCGTCAATGTGATGCTGGCCCTCGAGGACGCCTTCGACATCGAATTCCCGGAGCGGATGCTGAAGAAGTCGACGTTCGAATCGGTGGCGGCCATCCGGGCCGGAGTCGTCGAGATGACCGCAGGGTGAGACGTCCGGAGACGGCACAGGTGCGGGCCGAAGCTCGGCGTGGCAGGGTGGGGACGGCACACGGGCCGCGGGAGGAGTGATGACCAGGGTGGGCGTCAGGGTCCTGAGGGCGGAGCAAGGGGACGACCAGGTCGTCGACCCCTGGGCCTCGTTCCGCACCCGGTTGCTGGCCGCCGGGGTCCTGATCGATACCGGCGTCGACGGGATCTACGGTCGGTCGGGGGCCTACGAGTCGGTGGCCGAGGCCATCGACCGCCTGGTGCTCCGGACCGGCGCCGACCAGGACGCCACCTCGGTGCGCTTTCCGCCGATCATGCCCTGGTCGGTGTTCGAGCGGAACGGCTACCTCGAGTCGTTCCCCGACCAGATGGGCTCGATCCACACCTTCCGGGGCGACGATCGCCAGCACAACGAGCTGCTCCGTCGGGCCGGGGACCAGGGCGACCGGGCGCCCCTGCTCACCACCACCGACATGGTGCTGTGCCCGGCCATCTGCCACCCGCTCTATCCGACCATGACCGGCGTGCTCCCCGAGGGAGGGCGGCGGGTCGAGGTGGCGGGGTACTGCTTCCGCCACGAGCCGAGCACCGATCCCTTCCGGATGCAGGCCTTCCGGCAGCACGACTACGTCTACCTGGGCTCGCCCGACGGGGCCCGGGACCATCGTGACCAGTGGCTCGAGCGTGGGCTCGAGGTGCTCGGCGGGCTGGGACTGGAGGTGTCCTCCGAGGTTGGCCAACGACCCGTTCTTCGGGCGGCCCGGGCGCATGCTGGCGGCCAACCAGCGCATCGAGGAGCTCAAGTACGAGATCGTGTGCCCGGTGTACGAGGACGGGTCGGACGTGGCCATCTCGTCGTCCAACTGCCACCTGGACCACTTCGGGCGCCCCTTCGGCATCGAGTCGGCCGACGGGGGGATCGCCCACACCTCGTGCTTCGGCTTCGGTGTCGATCGGATCACCCTGGCCCTGCTCCATCGCCACGGGCTGGATCCCGAGGTCTGGGCCCCGTCGGTACGCGCCACCCTCTGGGCGTAGGGCCGGGTGCGTCCGACCGCTCCCACTACTGATGGTCTGCCGTCGACCTCACCGCCATCCTCTCCCCCATGGAGCGGCACTGGTCCGGGGCCATGGCGACGCTGGCTGACCGGAACGGGACCTGACCGACCCTTCGGCCGGGGTCGCCCCGGTTCCCCACGGAGGGGGAGGTGGATCGGTGCCGCCGGGGCGGCAGATCGGGCTTCAGGACGGTCCGAGAACGACCGATGAGCAGGTATGGCCCTCGTCCGTCCCCGCGCCTCAGGTGCCGTCCGACCCGGCCGAGGGGTGGCGTCCCCGACCCTCCGAGCCGGGGGATGGAACGATCCCGCCGCTCGCCGCGGCGCCAGGATGGTGTGGGAGCTCCGCCGACCCGGTCCCGGAGGAGTCGACGGCGTGCTGCCGCGGCCTCAAAAAGGTCCCGGAATGGCCCTCGCTCCGGATCATCTGAGGGCTAGAATCCGCAGTTGTGCTGGTGGTTGTTGCTCGTTTAGCATGGAATCACTAGGCGGAAGTGACTTCAGTGGCTGACTACTCGACCCAGTCAGGGGAGTGGGAGCCGACGACCGGTGCAGGAAAGGGCAGGCCGGCTGGAATGGCGATTCTAGATCCAGAGATGCAGAGGGTTCTCGAGGAACCGATGCATCTTCTCGTCCAAGAGGACGAACGGGCGGTGGCCCAGGGAGATCATGCCGGCGCGGTGGCGAGGGTCCGGCGGCACGCGTTGCGGCGCCTGCTGTTCGCCGACGTCACCGGACTGGTGCTGGCTGCCTTCGTCGGCCCCCTGATCATCTCGCTGTTCTCCAACAACCCCGAGAGCGCGGCCAGCCGGAGCGGAGACGTCTACCTGTTCAACCTGGCCATGATCCCGCTCTTCGTCGGGGTGTTCGCCGTGTACGGCCTCTACCGCGGCATTACCCGGCGTATCTCGAAGAGTGTCTTCTCCGACCTCCGGAACATCGTGCACGCGCTGATGATCAGCGGGTTCGTCTACGCCATCGTGGCGTACGTGGCCAAGAAGAACTTCCATCTGGAGACCCTGTCGGTGGCCAAGATCGCCGCCATGTGCCTGGTCGCCGTGGTCGCCGTTCCCCTGGCCCGGGCGGCCGCCTTCGGGTTGCTCGGGCGGGCCTCGGTCGGCTCGGTGCCGGTCATCGTGGTCGGCACGGGGAAGCTGGCCCAGACCGTGGCCAGCCACCTGCGGGCCCACTCCAGTGTGAAGTTCGTGGGGTTCGTGGACGACAACCCCCTGGGGCGCAGCAACGTGCTCGGGGAGCTCGAGGACCTGCCCGAGCTGTGCCGCCGGTTCAGCGTGGCCCGGGTAGTGGTGTGCTTCTCGCGGACCCACCCCGAGCGCACCACGGAGATGCTGAAGGGCCTGGCCGGCCAGGTGGGCGTGTCCATCGTGCCCCGGTACTACGAGTTGATCACCAGTCGGTCCCACGTCGAGGACCTGTCCGGGCTGCCCATGCTGGACATCGCGCCGGCATCGCTCAGCGCCGGTGCCCGGTTCTGCAAGCGCTCCTTCGACATCGTCGTCTCGTCGGTCATCCTCCTGCTGGCCTCACCGGCCTTCCTCGTGGTGGCGGCCATGATCAAGGCGACCAGCCCGGGAACGGTCTTCTTCCGCCAGATCCGCACCGGACGCAACGAGCAGCCGTTCGCCATGATGAAGTTCCGCACCATGTACATGGACGCCGAGTCCCGCCGTCACGAGCTCGATCACCTCAACGAGGTGGACGGTCCGCTGTTCAAGGTGCAGAACGATCCCCGGGTCACCCGGGTCGGCCGCTTCCTCCGCCGCACCAGCCTCGATGAGTTCCCCCAGCTGATCAACGTGTGGAAGGGGGACATGTCGCTGGTCGGCCCACGTCCCTTCGTGGTGTCCGAGGCGATGAAGATCGAAGGCTGGGCCCGCAAGCGCTTCGAGGCGCGTCCGGGGATGACCGGCCTGTGGCAGGTGTCCGGCCGCAACGAGCTGTCGCACCTCGAGCTGTGCCGGCTCGACTATCTCTACGTGGCCTCGTGGTCGTTCTGGTGGGACATGCAGATCCTGTGGCAGACCCCGACGACCATCTTCCGGGGTCGCGGCGCCTCCTGAGCCTCCCCGCGATCCACCCCCGGTCGGGCCGGATCGCCGCCGTTCAGGACCGCCGACGCTCCTGGCCCACCACTTCGGACAGCCGTTGGCCGAACCGCTCGGGGGAGAACTGCCGGGCGTGACCGGTGAGGGCCGATGGGCTCCAGGGGCCGGCGGCGAGCCGGTCGACCGCAGCGGCGATGAGCCGGGGTTGGGGCTCGTCGAAGAACACCCCGGTGGTTCCCTCCACGATGGTGTCGAGGAAGCCGCCCCAGCGCAGCGCGGCGGTCGGCTTCCCGAAGGTCGCCGCCTCCACCGGGGTCAGGCCGAAATCCTCGTACGACGCCGCCACCAGGCCGGCGCACGAGGCGTAGAGCCAGCGGAGGCCGGCATCACTGACTTCGCCGAGGACGGTGACGTTGGCCGGAGCGGAGGCGACGATCTGCCCGCGGCTCGGCCCGGTGCCCACCACCACCAACCGCTGTCCGGGCCGCGACCCGAAGGCGGCGCACACCGCCTCGACGTTCTTGTAGGGCAGCAGCCTCGACACGCAGAGGAAGAAGCCGGGCTCGACACCGCCCACCGACTCGCTCGGCCCCGCCGGATCGACGTCCACCGGAGGTGGGACGACATCGGCGTCGATCCCGTAGAGATCGGCGACCCGGAGCCGGACCGCGTTGGAGTTGACCAGGTAGCGGTCGGCCGAGGCCGCCGCCCGTTGGTCCCAGCCGCGCAACGCCGGGGTGAATAGGGACAGTGCGGCCCCGGTGAGTGACGACGACCCGTCGAGGTAGCGGTCCGACTGATAGAGCCAACGGGCCGGGGTGTGGCAGTAGACGACCTTGCGCCCGGTGACCCGGGCGCCGTGGGCCCACCCGCTGGACGAGCAGACGACCACCTCGGCGTCGACCCGCATCCGCGAGAAGGCGGGGGCGAGGAGGGGGAGGGCCAACCGGTGATGGGTGCGCAGCAGGCGCGACCGGTTGAGCGGGAGGGCCCGGACGTCGAGATCGGAGAAGGCCGGGAAGGTGCCGGCCGGGTCGTACAGCGAGGTGTGGATGGGTGCGCCCGGGAAGACGGAGGCCATGGAGAGCACGACCCGCTCGGCCCCGCCCCGCTGGGTGAGATAGTCGTGCACCAGCGCCACCGGCCCGGCGGCCGTCACGCGGCGCCGGGGATGGAACGGGCGGGGTGGTGGTGGGGTGGCATGGGACGCTCCTGGTGGCCGACGTCCGAGCGTACGCGATCCAGCCCGAGCCCAGGTCGATGTCGGTGACCGGTACACTCCACCCGTTCACGTCCTCTTCGTCTGCACCGCCAACATCTGCCGGTCACCGATGGCGTCTGCCCTCTTTGCCGCCCAGGTGCGTCACCACGCCGATCCGGTGGAGGTGTCCTCGGCCGGCATCCTGGCCCGGGGCGACGGCATGCCGACGTCGGTGCCCGAACCGGTGCTCGAGGTGATGGCCACCTACGGTATCGATCTACGCGGGTACGAGAGCCGGGCCCTGACGGCGGCGATGCTCGAGGAGTCGGATCTGGTCATCGGCATGAGCCGACGTCATGTCCAAGAGGCGATCCTGCTCGATCCGCAGTGCTGGCCCTCGGCCTTCATGCTGAAGGAGTTGGTGCGCCGGGGGGAGCGGGTCGGCCCCCGGGGCCCCGCCCAGGACGTGGGCTCGTGGATCGGCGAGGTCCACGGTGACCGGACCCGGCAGTCGTTGGCCCATCGCTCGACGGTGGATGAGGTGGCCGACCCCTACGGTGGGTCGCCGGCCGACTACCGGTCGACTGCTGACGAGCTGGCGGTGCTGGTCACCGCACTGGTCGGCCTCCTGTGGCCGGGGGGGACACGCCTTCTTCTGGGTGATCCCCGGCCTGCTCCCTGGGTCCGCCCAAGACGTGCGGCTGATCCGGTGAGGTGCGAACATGGGGTCGTGGTCGAGGGATGCGAGATCAGAGAGCTACCCGACGGCGGGAGGGAGTTCGTCCTCGACGAGCGGTCCCTGACGTTCATCCGGGTCGATCATCAGTCGCGGTTGCAGTTCGGTCGCACCGAAGTGGTGATCTCCAGCCCGTTCGAGGTCGATCGGGGCGGCGCCGTCCACCGGCTGGATCCTCTGCGGTCGGAGGGCCTCGGACCGTTGGTGGCGCTGTTCCCCGGCGAGGTCCGATGGCTGTGGACCTCGGAGGCCGGTCAGTTGACCGCCGAGTTCCTCGGCGGGGCCAGATTGGTGGTCAGTCCGGACCCGATGATCAAGGCCTGGTCGGTCGGTAGCGTGTACTGCCTGCCCGGCGGGCCGACCTGACCTTCCGCCTGGCGCCGGCGCCACTGCGGCGGGCCGGGTTCAGCCCTTCAGCAACTCGGGATGACGGGCCGCCACCATCCGGCGCATGCCGTCCTGCCAACCGATGGCGGTCGTCCCCACCAGATCATGCATCCGGGTCAGGTCGATCTGGACGCTGTCGATGGTGGCATCGGTCGGGTCGAAGCGGGCCTCGATCCCGGTCAGTTCGGAGAGGTAGCCGCACCACTCCTCGATGCTCACCGCTTGGTCGCCTCCCCAGTTGACCGTGGTCGCCGGAGTGGTGGCCGCACCGAGCAGGCCCGGGACCATGGCGATGATGTCGTCCTCGTGGAGCGGGTGGTAGACGCTGGGCGCGTCGGTGTGTACGGGGATGGCCGTCCCGTTGATCATCATCTCGAGGTGGATGGCCGGCCAACCTCCACCATCGCCGTAGGGGACCGACAACCGGGCCACCGTGGTCGGCAGCCCGAACCGCTGCGCCGCCCACCGGGCGGTGCCCTCGGCGGCGATCTTGCAGATGCTGTACGTGCGGAGGAACGGCCACACGCCGTGATTGTCCCCGAGCTGGTCCTCCTCGGCGAAGACATGGTGGCCCAGTGGTTTGTAGACCCCGGTGGTCGAGCAGTGGACGAAGGCCTCGGCGTTCTGGTGGTGCTCCATCAGCCAGGCCAGGCCGCCGCTGTTGGCCTGGAGGTCGAAGTTCCAGTCGTTGGTCTTGGACACGGCGAAGTTGATGACGTACTGGGCGTCGGCCGGGAGGTCGCCGACATCGCCGCGGGCCAGATCGATCGGCACGCAGCGCACCCCGGCCGCTTCGAGCCGGGCCCGTGCCGCCGCGTCCTTGAACCGGGCGGCCCCCACCACCTGGTTGTCCCGGGCCAGGGCCACGGCCACCGGCTCGGCCACCTGACCGGTGACTCCGGTGATGACGATCGACTTGCCCTCGAGCGGGACGGACGGCATGCACGGTCTCCTTCGGGTGGGGGTGGCGGGACGGCGGCCTGAGCCTACTGGGGGGAGACCGGGCCCCCGCGGGCGTCGCCGGCCGACCGGCCGAGGGGGCCGAGGACCCGGCCCGGGCTGGGCCTTTCCCAGAAAATGGGGCAACGGATGTGGACATCGCCGCCCTGGCTGAGCCATACTGTCTGTTCCGCCTTCTTTCGCCGGCAGACCGGGTTTTCCCAGGTCACCGGAGTGATCACGAAGCGGTTCGACCAGTGATCCCAACAGTAACTAGGAAGTGAAGTTCCCATGAGTGCCATCTGGCGCAAGCACGCAGCCTGCCGGGGCATCGATCCAGACGTGTTCTACCCGGTCTCCGACGAGGAGGCGGGCGAGGCCAAGACCATCTGCGACCAGTGCCCCGTGCGAGAGTCCTGCCTCGAGCATGCCCTGGCCAATAGGGAGCGCGAGGGGATCTGGGGCGGCACGACCGAGCGCGAGCGTCGGCGGATCCACCGCCAGCGGAGGAAGTCTGCCTGAGTCCGTACTCGGGCGGAACGGCTGCCGATCCGGCCGGGCGGGACCTGTCGGCCTGGCTCCGGGGCCACGGGCCGGTGGATGAGCGTGAGTCGCTCTCCATCGCCATCGTGTTGGCCGAGTTGGAGCGATTGGATCGGCCCCTGGACGGGGACGCCGATCTGACCCACGTCACCGCCTCGGCCATCGTGGTCGGGTCCCGCGGAACCGTCCTGCACCGTCATCGGCGGCTCCACCGGTGGCTGCAGCCCGGTGGCCACATCGAACCGGGGGAGACCCCGGCCGATGCTGCCGTGCGCGAGTCGGTGGAGGAGACCGGGTTGGCGGTGGCCCACCCGCCCGGGGGCCCGATGCCCATCCATGTCGACGTGCACCGGTCGGCCCGGGACCACGTGCATCTCGATCTCCGGTACCTGGTGCGACTCCCCGGACGCCGACCCGGCACCTGGCCCGGGAGAGAGCCAGGACGTGGCCTGGTTCACGTGGGACGAGGCCGAAGCCATCGCCGACGATGCACTGGGCGGGGCACTCATCACTGCCCGTAGGCTGGCCGGGCCTCCCACCACCGGATGACCGGGGGCAGGGAGAGAGGAGAGTTGATGGCCGAGCCGTTGGAAACGCTGCTGGAGGTGCAGGCGCACGACACCGTCCTCGACCAGCTGCGGCACCGGATGGAGACGCTGCCCGAGCGGGCCGAGCTGAGCGGGGTGCGCCGGCGACTGGCCGAGGTCGCCGCGGCCATGGCCGAGGTCCAGGTCCTGGTGGACGACCTGGCCGGCCGCCAGGCGGCGCTGGAACAGCACATCGCCGCCGCGGCCAGGCGGCGTCACGAGATCGAGGAGCGGATGCGGTCGGGTGGGGTGTCCGCCTCCCGCGACCTGCAGGCCATGGACCATGAGGTCCACCAGCTGGGCGCTCGCCAGGCTCAGCTCGAGGAGGACGAGCTCCTGCTCCTCGAGGAGGAGGAACCGTTGGACCTGGCCCTGGCCGGGCACCGCTCCGAAGCCGAGGCCCTGACCGAGGAAGCCGCCCGGCTCCAGGCGGCCATCGTCGTGGCCGATGCCGAGATCCATGCGTCGATCGAGCAGGAGGAGGCCCAGCGGGCCGAACGGGCGGCCGAACTGCCGGATGAGCTGGCCGACCGCTACGAGCTCTTGCGGTCCCGTCTCGGGGGTGTGGGTGCCGCCCGTCTGGTGGGCGATCGGTGCGACGGCTGCCATCTCACCCTGCCGTCCGTCGAGGTCGAACGCATCCGCCACCTGTCCGCCGGACCAGTTCGCCATCTGCACCCAGTGCGACCGCATCCTGGTGCACTGAGTGCTCCCGACCATGTTGATCCTCGTCCGCCACGGCGAGTCCACCGGGAACGCCGAAGGGCTGTTGCTCGGTCGGATGGACGCCCCGCTGACCGAGCGGGGACGGGTCCAGGCCCGCGCCCTCGGCCCGGCGTTGGCCGACGTGACCCGGGTGATCTCGAGTCCGCTGACCCGGGCCCGCGACACCGCCGAAGCACTGGCCACCGGGCTCCCGATCGAGATCGACGAGCGCTGGATCGAAGTCGACTACGGCGAGTTCGACGGCCGTCCCCTCGGTGACGTCCCCGACGAGGTGTGGCGCCGGTGGCGGACGGATCCTTCCTATCGTCCGCCGGGCGGTGAGACGCTCGACGAGACCGGGGCCCGGGTCGGTGCCGCCTGCGCGGAGCTCTTCGCCACCGAGGGAGTGGGGGCCCGGGGCCCGGGGACGGTGGTGGTGGTCAGCCACGTGTCGCCCATCAAGGCGGCCACCTGTTGGGCCCTCGGGCTCGGCGTCGAGGGGGCCTGGCGTCTGTATCTGGCCACCGCGTCGATGACCCGGATCACCTGGGGCGCCGACGGCCCGGTGCTCAGCCGGTTCAACGAGACGCTCGCACCGGCCTGATCCGAGGCTTCCCTACCGGTTGGCCCCCTGGGCCAGGATCCGACCGACGGCCTGGGCCATCAACCGCTCGGCGTCGTTGGCCGAGTGGCCGAAGCTGTCCCGCATCGCATCCCACTGCTCCCAGCCGGTGGCCACCGCCAGCATGTCGAACAGCGCGTCGGCCTGGTCCTCGTGCGCCTCGATCTCGGGACCGAGGGTGGCCGACAGCAGATCGCGCAGCCACTCCCCGTGCTGGGACATCATCTCCTTGAAGCGTCTCGACCCGTCGGTTCGGGTGTGGGCCGCCCGCACCACCGGCCCGGTCTCTTCGAAGAGCTGGCGACGCTGGTGGCAGGTGGCCCGGATGCGGCTGCCGATCGGACCGCGGGGAGGGATCGGGACGACCAGGTCGCGTTGTCGGGACAGCTGTTGCTGGGCGGCCCCGCAGAACAGGGCATCGGTATCCCGGAAATGGTTGTACACGGTGCGGACGGCGAGGTCGGCCCTCGTCGCCACCTGACGGTGGGTGGGGCGGCGGTTCCCGGCGTTGATCAGCTCGACGGTGGCGTCGACGATGGACGCCCGGTTGCGCTGGCCCCGGGCCAGCCGTCGGTCCGACGGAGGTTGGGCGGTGGGTCGACCGTCCGCGGCACCGGTGTGGCGCCCCACCGGTCTCTGTGCCATTGCCCCTCGGTCCCATTGTCGGTCCTGTCGGCAATTCTACGGCAGATACCCGGAAATAGTGGGGAAAGTTATGGCCAGCTACGAAGACACGCAACCGAAGGGGGCCAAAAGCACTGGATCAGTCGTGAGTCGTCATGGAGCCGACCCGCCGGAGTCGGGCAGATCGTCCTTCACGAACGCGCCGCCCTTCAGGATGGCCAACAGATTGGCGCGGTCCTGCAGCACCGACAGGTCGTCGAGGGGGTTCCCGTCCACCACCAGCAGGTCGGCGAGCTTCCCGGCGCTGACCGTTCCCAGCTCCTCGCCCCGGCCCATCAGCTCGGCCCCGTGCTGGGTGGCCCAGGTGATCACGTCGCCCGGGGGGATCCCGATCTCATCGGCGTAGTAGACCAGCTCGTCGGCATACTGCCCGTGGGGCAGGAAGATGGCGCCGTAGTCGTCACCGAGGACGATGCGTACGCCCGCCGCATTGGCCTCGGGCAGTCGTGCCGCCATCTCGTCGATGTCGGCCTTCATCGAGTCGGTGAAGCCCAGCGCCGTGCCGCCCATCGACTGCAGGAAGCGATGGGGGAACAGCATCGAGGGAACGAGCGGCGTGCCCGACTCGACCAGACGCTCGATGCACTCGCCATCGAGGCCGTCACCGTGGTCGATGATGTCGATGTCGAGGTCCAGGGCCATCATGATCGCCTCTCGGTTGGCGATGTGGCCGCGCACCTTGACCCCCCGCAGATGGGCCGCTTCGATGCCGGCGGCCATCTCCTCGCGGGTCATCTCCAGCTGCTCCCGGGGCCCGATGGTGCCGTGCCCGCCGGTGACGAACATCTTGATCATCTCGGCGCCCTCTTTGATCTCGGCCCGCACCGACCGGCGGAAGTCATCAGGGCCGTCGCTCGGTCGGATCGCTCCGAGGGCACCGATCTGCCAGTGGGACGGGTAGCTCCGGTCGCCGGCGTGTCCGGTGGTACTCACGTCGCGGCTGCAGGGGACCAGGCGGGGTCCGGGCACCAGGCCCTTCTCGATCGCCACCTTCATCGACGCGTCGATGGCGAAGGGTGCCCCGGCCGAGACGGCGCTGGTGAATCCGCTGTTGACCAGCAGCCCGAGGCTGTTGACGGCCCGGACGGTCTGGAGGGCCATGGGCTCTTCGAGGCCGAACGGGGCGGGAACGCTCCCGAGGTTGTGGTACGTGGCGTGGAAGTGGCAGTTCACCATGCCCGGCATGACCACCCGGCCCCCGAGGTCGACCACCCGGTCGTGGGGAGCCACGTCGACGAAGGGTCCGGGCCCGACGGCGGTGATCCGGTCGTCGTCCACCACGACGTGGGCGTCAGCCAGGGACGTGCCGTCGCCCACGACCACGGTGGCCTGGGTGAGGATCAGTCTGGTCACGGGTGCAGCACCACCTTGATGGAGTCGGTGCTCCGGTCGCCCGCCACCCGAAAGGCCTCGGCCGCATCGTCGAGGGAGAACCGGTGGGTGATCACCGTCGGAGCGAGATCGGGGGTGGCGGCGAGCACGCGGACCGCGCCGTCGAACTCCTCGGCGCCGTGGTGGTGGCCGTACATGAAGGACGGCACCAGCGAGACCTCCTTGATCAGGAAGGCCATGCTCAGCGACACCGGATCCCAGAAGTTGGCCAGGATGCCCACCGTGCCCCCCGGCCGGACCAGGGCGACGGCCTGTTCCACCGAGCTCTGGGTGCCGGCGGCGTCGAGCACCACGTCGTAGTCGGTCCCGAGGGCGGTGCCGGCCCCGAGGCGCCCGCCGGCCGACCGTCGATTCTGGTGGAGGGCCGACACATCGACCGTGGCGCCACGGTGAGCGACCACGGCAATGGCGCAGAGCCCGATGGGCCCGGCCCCGATGACCAGCACCCGCATGCCCGGCTCGACCCCGGCCCGATCCACGCCGTGCAGGGCCACGGCGAGCGGCTCGACCAGGCAGGCATCCTCGACGGGAACCTCCTCGGGAACGACCCGGGTGCACCTCGGATCCACCCACACCTCGTCGGCCATGCCTCCGTCGAGGCTCAGGCCGTAGAGGCCGCCGAACGCCTCGCCGCACCGCTGCTCGTTTCCGGACCGGCACGGCTCGCAGCGCCCGCAGGTCCGCACGGGCACCACCGCGACCGGGGTGCCGTCGTCGAGCCGGCCGCCGAACTCGTGGCCCAGGGTGACGCTCGACGGTCCGAACGAGACCAGATGCAGATCGGAACCGCAGATGCCCGAGCCGGTCACCGACACCCGTACCCCGTCGGAGTCGACAGGCGGGGCGACCTCGGTGACCCGGATGCCCTGCTCGGTGTTCCTGACGGCTCGCATCGACTAGCCGGCCACCGACCGACGACCGGCGATGTCGAGCACGTGGGCATCGGCCCCGACGATCCGCGACACGTGGTCGGTCATGAACTCGAGCTCGTAGGGCTGGGCCTGGTGGGAGTCGAATGCCTCCTCGGTCTCCCAGCACTCGAAGAACCGGAAGCGCGAGGGTCGGTCCACATCCTCGGACCACCAGTAGTCGACACACCCGGGATCCCGGCGGCTGCGCTCCGACACCGCCCGGAGGGCGGCCACGGTCTCCTCCCGCTCCTCGGGCCGGAAGTCGAGGTAGCCGGTGAGTGCGTGCATGGGGATCCCCGATCGGTCGACAGGTGGTGAAGCCACCAGATGGTACCGAATCCGCCGGCCGGCACCCCGCGAGGGCCCAGGGCGGAGAACGCCCGGCGGCGAGAGCCCGGGGTGCAGACAAAAAAGGGTCGGGGAGCAACCGCCTGGCGGAAAGCGGTTGCTCAACCCGACGCCGTCCAGTCTAGAGAGAGGTTCCGGTCCTCCGGGTCGATGCCCGAGGTCAGGTCGGTGGCCTCTCCCTCCGGACCCGCCCGGACCGCGCTAGCGCCGCCTCGTGCCCATCAGCCCGGCCGAGCGCAGGAGGCTGTTGGTGATGGTGTCGGTCTGCCGGTACACCCGGCGCCGGGCCACCCGCTTGGCGTAGGCTCCGGGCCCCTTGGCCGCGGACTGGACGTCACCCAGGTCGCGGGCGGCGCGATAGAGCTCTGATCGGAGTGAACTGCGACGGGCCATCCTCGATCCCTTCCGGCGCCGGCCCTGCGCTCGATGCCAGGTCCTGTGGCCCGGATGGTAGCGCTGACGCCCGAGCGGCGCCCCGGGCCCGTTCACGTGCCACGATGTCGGCCGAGGTTCGACCTCGGGGTCGAGCACTGAACGTACGGAGCCCGAATGCCCGCACTGTCCCGCCCGACTCCGCCACGCGCCCGATGGGCAGGCCCGTTGACCCTGCTGGGCGCGGCCGCCGTGGTCCTGGCCGCCTGCAGTTCGGGCGCGTCGAGCGGCCCGTCCGCCTCGACGGCGGAGCCGGGGTCGACCACGCTGCGGGTGCTGGTCACCAACGATGACGGCGTCGGGGCGCCCGGGATCAACGCCGCCGTCCAGGCGCTCCGCTCCCTGCCCCACACCCAGGTCACCGTGGTGGCGCCGTTGACCAACCAGAGCGGCACCGGGGGCAAGACGACCGCGGGGACGCTCACGGTGACCAACGCCACCACCAGCAGCGGCTATCCGGCCAAGGCGGTGGCCGGGTATCCCGCCGACACCATCGTCTGGGCCATCGACCACCACGGGATCGGCTTCCGTCCCGACCTGGTCGTCTCGGGGATCAACTTCGGCCAGAACATCGGCCCGCTGGCCGACGGCTCCGGAACGGTGGGCGCGGCCCAGGCCGCCCTGCGCCGCGGCATCCCCGCCCTGGCCGTCAGCCAGGGCATCGACAACGGCGCCGGGCCCGACTTCAGCCAGGGTGCCCACCAGCTGACGATGTGGGTCACCGCCCATCGCGCCGTCCTCCTGGACCATCCCACCGCCGAGCGGTTGCCCGAGGGGAATCTCAACGTCCCGACCTGTGCCAACCACGGCATCCGGGGTCCCGTCAGTGTCCCCCAGGCCACGTCGCTGACCGGCATCGCCATCGGCACCGTCGACTGCACCAGCACCATGACCCACCCGGCCACCGACGTCCAGGGCTTCGTGGAGGGCTTTGCCGTCATCTCTCCGCTCGGAGACGCCAGCTGAACCTCGGCCGGCTGGCCGTTGTCGCCGGGCGCTCCTACGAGGGGAAGATCTGCTCGAAGATGCCGTCGACCCCCGACCCGTGGAGGGTCATGCCCCCGTCGACGACGATGTTCTGACCGGTGATGAAACGGGCCAAGTCGGAACAGAGGAAGACCACGACGTCGGCGATGTCGTCGGGCTGGCCGAGGCGACCCGCCGGCGTGGTCCGTTCGTATCGCTCGCGTTCGTGGGGAAGGAACTGCAGGAGCGGCTCGGTCAGTTTGGTGAGGATCATCCCCGGGGACACCGCGTTGACCCGAATGGCGGGCCCGTACTCGAGGGCCGCCGACGCGGTGATGGCGATGACCGCCGCCTTGGCGGCTGAGTAGGGGGCCTCCCCGGCCGCGGGCCGGGTGCCGCTGATCGATGCGGTGGAGACCACGCATCCTCCACCCGACCGCGTGATGTGGGGGATGGCGGCGCGGAATCCCAGGTACACACCGGTCAGATTGACCGCCATCATCCGGGCCCACTCCTCGGGCGCCCATTCGTGGAGGGGTGACTGGTTCCCGATCCCGGCATTGTTGAACAGGGTGGTGATCCCGCCCATGGCCATGGCTGCATCATCCACTGCCGCCCCCAGCCCTTCGGCGTCGGTCACGTCGGCCACGTGCGCGGTGGCGCCGATCTCCCGGGCGAACTCATGGGCGGCGTCCGCGCTGATGTCGATGATGGCCACCGCCGCGCCCTCCTCCACCATCCGGGCCGCGGTGGCCCGCCCGATACCCGAGGCGCCCCCGGTGATGACGGCCCGTTGACCTTCCAGCAGTCCCATGTCCCCTCCCTTCCTCGAGTGGTGACGTTAACGGAATCTGCTGGTCAGCTCCTCACGGTCGCTCGTCGGCCAGGGCGACCAGCTTCGGATCCGCGGTGGCGATGGAGCCCCGCCCCGCCCCCCGCAGGACCCGCTGCATGGGTAGCTCGACGGCGTGGTGGAGGAGGATCGCCGCGGCCAGGCAGGCGACGAATGAGATGGCCAACGGCTCGGCCCCGGTTGCCCCCGACCAGGCGTGGCCCCAGTGGCCGGCCTTGGCCAAGTAGGACAGGACGACGACGTGGACCAGATAGAAGGCGAAGGACACCTCTCCGAGATAGATCGAGATGGGCCGGGTGAGGATGCCGGATCGTCCGTCGAGGTCGGTGGAGGCGGCGGCGGCGAGGAGCAACCCGAAGGGGATGACCACGACGAAGTCCCCGTGACCGGAGAACACGTTGGTGCCCACCCGCCGGGCCACCTCGTAGGTGATGGCGACCAGGACAACCGCCACCCAGATCGGGATCCTCGGGCGCCAGCCGGCCTGCACCTTCATGGCGAACCACATCCCGGCCACGAACTCGGGCAGTCGGATGAGTGGGTTGGTATAGGCCACGCTGTAATGCCCGAAATGGGTCAGGAGGGCTGACGCCCCGATGGCCAGGGCGAACGCTCCGATCAGGGCCAGGTCGCGGCGGCGCGGGGTGAGGGCCCGCATGCCCCGCCCGATGAACGGGAACATGGCGTAGAAGAAGGCCTCACAGGAGAGCGACCATTCCGGGGCGTCGAAGGAGAAGACGGGATAGTTGGAGGTGGGAACCCAGGCCTGCACCATGGTGAGGGTGGTCAACGCCCCGAGCCACCCGGTGGTGATCCCCTTGTTCGCCCACACCGCCACCAGCGCCGCGGTGATGCCGAACATCACCAGGTAGCTCGGGTAGATGCGGGCGAAGCGACGTCGGTAGAAGGTGGTGGGGGCCAGCCCGGGAGCGGTGGACCAGGCCAGGACGAATCCCGACAGCACGAAGAAGAAGGTGACGCCCAACGTGCCGAAGTTGAAGATGCGGAGCGGTCGCCACAGCTCCACCGTCCCGGCGTGGTACAGGAATACGAACACGGCGGCGTACCAGCGCAGGGCGGTGAGCCGCGGGAGCACGGAGCGCACCGTCACCACGACCATCCCCTGGTCCCGCCGCCCATCTGCACTTCAAAAGCGTAAGAGAGGAGTGGCACGTTTCGCTAGGGCTCATTGCACCGCGGCCCACCCACCACTGTCCGTGGTTCGGCTGATCCGGACAGCGACCGCCTCGAACCCGGGTGCTCGGCCGCCCTGGCCCCCCGCCGTGGGTAGTGTCCGGTGTCATGGATTCCGGGGGTTTGGGCATCGACGTCATCGATCACAAGGTGATCGAGCTCTTCGCCCTGGTCTCCGAAGCACTGTCCCGGGCCACCCACGCCCTGCTCAGCGGCGAGTCGGCCCTGGGTCAAGAAGTCATCGACGGGGACCAGGTCGTCGATGCCCTGACGGCCGAGGTGGAGCTCCTCATCTGGGAGGAGCTGCAGCTCCGGCCGGTACAGGGGGACCAGCTTCGCTATCTGGTCGGCTTGCTCCTGATCATTCCCGAGTTGGAGCGCAGCGCCGACCTGGCCGAGCACATCGCCCAACGGGCGGTCGACCAACTGGGGACGGCGATGAGCGCCCGGAGCCGGGGCATCGTCCAGCTCATGACCGAGGTGGCCAATGAGATGTGGCAGGTTGCCGCCGATGCCTTCGGCGAGCGCGACCGGGTCGGCGGCCGGCTGACCATCGCCGACGAGGAGATGGACATCCTCCACCACAGTTTGACCCGGGAGGTCGCCGCCGAGAGGATGCCGGTGACCATTGCCGCCCAGGTGACGTTGCTGGCCCGGTTCTACGAGCGCCTGGGCGACCACGCGGTCAACTTGGCCCGGCGCATCGAGTTGCTGGCCGACACCCGACCCTGATCGCTGTCCCGCGCCCGGTCGGTTCGATCAGCGACCGCGGCGTGACCCCCACTCGGCGGCGAGCATGCTGTAGATGACCGTGTCGGTCCACTCGCCCTTCACGAACTCGTGCTCGTGCAGGTGGGCCTCCCGCCGCATACCCACCCGCTCCATCACCCGGGCCGAGGCCAGGTTGCGGGCGTCGCACTGTCCTTCGACCCGGTGCAGCCCGAGGTGGTCGAAGCCGATGCGGAGGAGGGCGGCGGCGCCCTCCTGGGCGAAGCCGCGACCGGCGAACGCGGGCGAGATGGTGTAGCCGATCTCGCCGCGCTGGTGCTCGTCGCTGCGGTGGAAGAAGGTCATGGCGCCGACGAACTCGCCGGTGGTCCGGAGCTCGGCCGCCAGCTCGAGGACGTCTCCGGCGGTGGACAGGTTCGGCGGGCGCAGCCTCCGCTCGAGCGCCTCGGGTAGCCCCGGCCGGTCCAGAGGCTCACCGTAGAGGTAGCGCACGGTGTCGGGGTTTCCGTAGAGGGCGAGGACCTCCTCGGCGTCCCCCTCCCGGAATGGTCGCAGGGTCAAGCGGGCGGTCTCGAGCGGAAGGTCGGCGTCGGTCACGGTTCCATCCACGGACACGAGTGTAGGAGCGACCGAACGCTGCCCTTCGGCCGGCAGTCGACCCGGACGGGCACGGAGGAGGTCAGACACCGGCGCCCAGGGTCCGGATACGATGCGGCCGGTGGTGCAGGCGGGAGCACCCGAACAGGCCAGCCGGGCGCCGGGGTCCGGCGCACCGTCCCGGGGAGCTGCAGGTGAAGAGTCGGAGCGGAATCCTGATGGTGGCCGGGGGGCTGATCGCCGCCACCATGCTGTCGGCCTGCAGCTCGAACCCGTCGACCGGGACGACGACCACCATCGCCAGCCCGGCGCCCGTCTCGACGGTCCCCGCCGGTGCGACCACGACGACCGCGCCCACCGGCACCACGGCGACGACGCGTCCGACGCCGATCCTCCCCATGCAGACGGCCACCGGGGGAGAGTTCCTCTCGCCCACCGGCAACATCAGCTGTGAGATCGATGACGGCAGCTCCAATCAGAGCGTGCTGTGCGAGAGTCTCTCGCCTCCGCAGTCGGTGACCATGACCGCTTCCGGCGCCCTGACCAAGTGCTCGGGGCCTCAGTGCAGCAGCAATCCCGGGGAGGACACGCCCACGTTGGCCTACGGCACGGCGACCGGGGTGGGCCCCTTCCGGTGCCTGTCGGCCACCACCGGAATGACCTGCACGGTGACCGGGGGCAAGGGATTCCAGATCTCGTCCGGGGGCATCATCCAGCTCGGCTAGGAGATCCGTCGGCGTCGAGGGGACGGCGTCGGTCAGCCCCGCCGCTCCATGCGCCGCTCCCGGCGGCGCCGGTGCCGGCGCATGACGCCCAGACCGAACCACACCAGGGCGCCGAACAACGCGGTCACGATGGTGAGCAGCCACAGTGGCCAGGTGAAGTTGAAGACCAGAAAATGGAGGGTGATCTTCTCGGTGTTCTGGGCGATGAAGATGACCAGCACGGCGGCTCCGCTGAGTGAGGCGATGGCTCCGCCGCCGAGCCGCTTCCGGTTGGCCGCCTGAGCTTCGGGAACGGCATCCTGTTGCGCCATCATGTCTCCCTCGCTGGCCTACCGGGCCCGGTGTCACCCAACCGCCCCGACGACCACTCGACGATGCCCGCGAGCTTGCCACACGACGAGGGCGGTGGCTTCGGTCAGGCTCAGGCGACGGCTCGGTCGAACACCCGGGTGGCCCCGGCCAGGACCAGCGTGCCCAGGGGGACGAGGACGGGAAGGCCGGCCAGACCGAGGGACCGGAGGCGCCCGAGCGCCGGAGCCCGGGAGGCCACCACCCGCTACTGGAGGGGGTTGACGTGGGCCAGGGCCCGCAGCCAGAGCGGGCCCGAGAGCTGGGCTGATCATCAGCCCTTTTGGGCCAACTGTGTCGATCCGACGGCCCCCGGGGGCCCCGCCGTAGGCTCGTGTTCGTGTGCGGACGCATCGCCCTCTCTACGGAACCCGATCGCATGGCCCGAATCCTCGGAGCCGAGCTGGCCGAGGGCTCGTTCGCCGACTGGCAGCCGTCGTGGAATGTGGCCCCGACCCGGGAGATCTTCGGAGTCTCTGAGCGCCAGGGGAGGAGAGTGCTCGATCACTACCGGTGGGGGCTGGTGCCGGCCTGGGCCAAGGATCCAGCTGCGGTCAAGTCGACCTTCAACGCCCGGGCCGAGACGGTGGCGACCAAGCCGATGTTCCGATCCGCCTTCGAGACGCAGCGCATCCTGGTCCCGGTCGACGAATTCTACGAGTGGGAGACCCTGTCCCCGAAGTCGAAGCAGCCGTACGCCTTCCGTCGGTCCGATGGTGAGCCGATCGTCCTGGCCGGCCTCCGGGCGTGGCATCCCGAGGTCGACGGGCAGGAGTGGCGGACGGCCACCATCGTGACCACCGTGGCGGGTCCGGACATGCCCATCCATACCCGGCAGCCGGTGGTACTCGAGCACGAGGCCTGGGAGCACTGGCTCGATCCTGCCGTCACCCACCCCGACGAGCTCGAGGCCCTGCTGCGGCCGAACCGCGCCGGCATCCTTGTGCACCACCGGGTCGGCAAGGAGGTGGGCAACGTCAACAACGACGGACCCCAGCTGATCGAGGAGCTGGACCACGAAGAGGCCGGGCAGCGCACCCTCTGGTAGCTCCGTGGCGTCGACCGGACCAAGCGGATGGGTGCTCGGACCGAGATGCGCTCGGATCAGTGATCGCCTCGCCCGGCGGGGGCGTCCCACCCGGCGGGTGAAGGAACTACGTCGGGCAGGGTCCCACCCTCGCGGAAGGCTGCCGCCAGCTCACGGAACTCAGCACCGGTGAACCGGCACGGTACGGGGCATCGCTTGTGGCACATGGTGCACCGGTACTGGCTCCGCAGGTCCTGGGCCTCGACCGAGTCCGAGCAGATCGAGTTCGGGTTTCGCCGCCATGGGGTTGGCATCGGCATCCTCGGGTCGGCGCTTGAGGTGTCGTGCCCTTTCGAGCGCTTAGGGTGGTTCATGGACCACTACGCCGACGCGGTACGAGCCGAACCCGGGCAGTGCTGGCGGATGGTGCTCCGGAGCCAGGACGCCCGGCTCGACCCGCCGGCACACTGCCCGGCGCCCGCGCTCTGGATCGGAAGCGCCGTGGTGGACAAGGTGCGGGTGCGACTGTGGTCCTGCCAAGGCCACATCGAGGGCCTCGAGGATCTGCGCCCGGTCTGAGGCGGACCGGATCGAAGCGGGTCAGGTACGGACCAGGTCCTTCCGGGGTGCCTGGTCCGACCACAACGCTGCCCGTCGATCGAACTCCTCGACCATTTCGGACAGGTCCTTGGCCGCCTGGGCTATCCCGATGGAACCGACTTGCGGGCTGTCCTTGCTGCTGGGGAACACACGGGGTTGGGATCGTTTCGCCATGCCCACCGAAGGTAGCAAGCGGACCCCGGGAGATGGGGGATGGGGGATGGGGATCGGATCCTGGTCCATCGGCTCCCGCCCCGAAGCCCCGTTGGCCCGGTCTGACTCAGCCGGCAGATCTGTCGGCCCGCTGCCGACTCGATGGCACGCTCGGTCTGCTTGCCGCCAGTCGCGGTCCCGTGGAGAAGAGGAGGCTCTCCCAACCGTGACGGCGGGCGGCCTCGACATTGCTCTCGGTGTCGTCGACGAAGACCACGGATGTCCGGTCGGGCGCGATGCCCAACTGCCGTTCGGCGGCGGCGTAGAAGGCGGGGTCGTCCTTCAGGATGCCGAGGGCCCCCGAGAAAGCGATGCCGCTGAGGGGGATCAGGGTGGCGAGCCGCTGTTCGATGTACCGGGCCCGTCGGATCTCCTGATTGGTGGCCAGGACCACCCGGATGCCGCGTCGGGACCAGTCGTTGGCGGCATCGACCACCTCCGAATCGACGACGAAATCTGCCTCGAACCAGCAACTGAGCGCGTCATCGACATCGATGTCCCAACCGAGGTCCTGCATGGCCGCGCTCAAGGTGGTCTCGATGGGGAGCCGTCCCACGATCACGTCCCGCCACGCTCGGCGGAAGTACGCCTGGTCCAACAGGTTGGCGTCGACTCCGAATTGCTGGCTGAACGCCACCTGCCAAGGCCCCCTCCCGCCCCGCCCGGGATCGAGCAGGACCCCGTCGACGTCCAGGGCCACGACGACACCTTCGGGTGTCCCACCCGGAGCCACGACATTCATAGCTTCACCGGTAGCACGGGTGCGGGATGAACTGCGAACCCGCACATCGAGTCGAAGGATGGAGTTCCGCTCTGATAGTCGGCCGCTGCCGAGTTTCGTGGGGCGGACGGGATACGAACAACCCGGGACCGTTCGGAGCCCGGCCCGAGGCACGGATCGGCTATAACTTCGCCATCATGGAGTTGCCGGCACCCTCTGTCTCGCTCGGGCGTCGCATGACCTTCGGATGACCCCGTCCGGGGAGGGATCTGGTCTGGCTACCGAATCCTCGAACCAGGCCGGATCGGGCGTCCTTCTCATCCTGGCCGCGGGACAGTTCCTCATGACCCTGGACTCGTCGGTCATGAATGTCTCGATCAAATCGGTGGCCAACGACCTCGGCACCACGGTGACCGGCATCCAGACCGCCATCACGCTGTACACCTTGGTCATGGCGGCGTTCATGATCACCGGAGGCAAGATTGGAGCACTGATCGGGCGGCGGCGGGCCTTCGCCATCGGGTTGGTCGTCTACGGGTGCGGCTCCCTGGTGACCGCACTGGCCCCCAACTTGACCGTGCTGATCATCGGCTGGTCGGGCCTGGAGGGTCTCGGGGCGGCACTGATCATGCCCGCCATCGTGGCTCTGGTGGCCGGAAATTTCGCCCGGGAACGTCGGTCCTACGCCTACGGGATCATCGCCGCCGCCGGCGCCATCGCGGTGGCCGCCGGACCGCTCATCGGCGGAGCCGTCACCACCTTCGCGTCGTGGCGGTGGGTATTCGTCGGCGAGGTGGTGATCGTGGGGATCATCCTCTTGGGCCTGCGACGCATCCAGGACCTTGCCCCCGAGTCTCGGATGCGGTTCGATCTGCTCGGTGCGCTCCTGTCGGTGGTGGGACTGAGCCTGACGGTCTTTGGCGTCCTTCGGTCGGGGGTGTGGGGAGTCGTGAAACCCAAGCCCGAGGCGCCGCAGCTGTTCGGGGTGTCCGCGGTCGTGTGGTTGGTCCTCGGCGGGCTCCTCGTCATCGGTGCCCTCCTGATGTGGGAGAGCAGGCTGGAGGAGCACGGTGGCGAGCCCCTGTTCCGGCCCTCGATGTTCCGCAACCTCCAGATGACCGGGGGTCTGGTGGCGTTCTTCTTCCAGTTCATGGTGCAGGGTGGCATCTTCTTCACCATCCCCCTCTTTCTCTCGGTGGTCCTGGAGTTGAACGCCCTCCAGACCGGGCTCCGCCTGCTCCCTCTGTCCATCACCCTGCTTCTCGCTGCGGTACTCATTCCGCGCTTGGCTCCCATGGCGTCCCCCCGGAGGGTCGTCCGGCTGGGCTTCGGGGCCATTCTGGTTGGCACTCTGGTTTTGGTGGCCGGGCTTGATCCGGGCGCCAACGCGGGCATCGTCCTCATTCCGATGGCTCTGGTCGGTATCGGTATCGGGGCCATCGCGTCACAACTCGGCGCCGTCACCGTCTCGGCCGTGCCGGACTCCGAGAGCGCCGAGGTGGGTGGACTCCAGAACACCTTCACCAATTTCGGCGCGTCGCTGGGTGTCGCGCTGGTGGGAGCTGTCCTGATCGGCAGCCTGACCACCAGCTTCATCAAGGGCGTCACCGACAATCCTTCTGTACCCGCGGAGGTGACGGCGACCGCCACCGTGAAGATGGAGAGCGGCATTCCATTCATCTCGGACTCAGAACTGAAGTCCCGACTGGCCTCGACCGGACTTCCGCAGGCCACGCAGGAGGCCGTGGTGGCTGAGAACTCCTCGGCCCGCCTGATCGGGCTGCGCACCGCCCTGTGGTTGGTCGCACTGCTGATCGTCCTCGGTCTGTTCTTCACCGGGATGCTCCCGCGGCAGTCGCTTCATTCCACCGACGCTGGCAGCCCGGAGTCTCCGCCTGACGTGTGAGAGAGGGGCCCTATGGGTTGACAGGGCTAACAGTGTTAGCTAATCTGGCTAACAGCGTTATCCCAACCGAATCGGAGGTCATGATGAACCAAGCCAGTCCTAGCCGGTACCGCAAGCCGGGCTGGTTCACCCAGCACATTTTCAACCGGGCGGTCTCACTGCTCACCCGGGCCGGGATCAGCGTCTGGGGCAGCCGGGTCCTCGAGGTGGCCGGGCGCAGCTCGGGTGAACCACGGCGGGTGCCGGTGAACCTGCTGTCGCTCGACGACAACCAGTACCTCGTCTCGGCGCGGGGCACCGGCCAGTGGGTCCGCAACGTTCGGGCCGCCGGCGGCCGGCTGGACCTGCTCCACGGCCGCACCCGGCAGCACTGGGTCGCCACCGAGCTGACCGACGACGAGAAGCCACCGGTCCTGCGGGCCTACCTGAGACGATGGAAGGCAGAGGTCGGAGTGTTCTTCGAAGGGGTCTCCGCTGACTCCACCGACGACGAGCTCCGAGCCGCAGGTCCCAACCACCCGGTCTTTCTCCTCCGCCCGGCGTCGTGACCAATGGCGCGGCCGCCTCGCCTCGACCGACCCCTCGGCCACGCACCCCCCGGGCCGGCCAGATCATCGACACGGCGCGGACGCTGCTCGAGGCGGTCGGCAGCGACGGCTTGACGATGCGACGGCTGGCCGACGAGCTCGGGATTCGGGCACCGTCGCTGTACAAGCACGTCGATGGGCGGCCAGGGCTCGAACTGGCGTTGGTGGAGACCGGCCTCGACGAGACCGGGCTGGCGCTGCATGCTGCGGTGGCCGGCTCGAGTGGCGAATCCGGTCAGCGACCTGCTCGGTGCCTACCGGGCCATGGGACGAGCCAATCCCGAGCTGTACCGTCTGATCACCGCCAGCTCGTTTCCTCGCGCCGGGCTGCTCCCCGGTCTGGAGGAGTGGGCCGGTGAGCCGTTCTTCTTGGCCGTGGGCGAGCCGTATCTGGCCCAAGCGCTGTGGTCCTTCGCCCACGGAACGCTCATCCTCGAGCTCGACCGGCGGTTTCTCGACGGGTCAGACCTCGACCGGACCTGGCACGCCGGCACCGAGGCATTCACCGCCGCTCGACTCGACTCGGTCAGCTCACCCACCGGCGTGAACCGCGCAGAACTCGGGGCTTCTCAGTAGCGGATCCCAAAACGGGTTGCCCCCCGGTCGGCTGGTGAGGAGTTGAGGAACCGCGGCCACCGGGCGGACGCCGAGCACTCGGTGACCAGCACATTCTGGAGGGACGACGGCTGATCTGGTCGCCTTTGAGCTTACCCGCTGCCTGTGGCAGACTGGACCATCGAGAGCTGGCGAACTCCGACGGGGGGCGTGTCATGAAAGTGCGCAACGATCGATCGAATTCTGTGACGAACAGGTCGAGGGCGGGTATTGCGGTACCCCTGGCCATCGTCCTGTTCCTGGGGCTGGCCATGGTGATCGGCGCCTCCGCAACGACAGCGTCGGCTGCGGTGCCGACCGCTTCGGCGGCCAAGTCCAAGCCGCCGGGCATCTACGCCCTCATAGGCATCACTTGCCACACCACGCACGACTGCAACGCCGTCGGCAAGAACAACCCCGGTGACATCGCCGTTGTCCGCACCACTGACGGGGGCGCGAAGTGGCAGATCGACTCCGCCCCCAAAGTGCCGCTCTACCTCGAGAGCGTCGCCTGCCCGACGGCCACCAACTGCGTGGCGGTGGGCTATGCCGGCAGCGGCGGCGGCTACACCCCGGTCGCCGTGCACTCGACTGATGGCGGCACGAAGTGGGAGGCCCAGACCCTCCCGTTCAGCTCGGGACTCCTCTTCGGGGTGGCGTGTAAGACCTCGCTTGACTGCGAGGCGGTGGGTACCGTCGACACTGCGACGTCGAGCACGCCGGTCGCCCTCGGCACCACGAGCGGCGGGGCGTCTTGGCAGTCGCAGACCGTACCGCTAGCCGACACCCTCTTTGCCGTGGCCTGCCCGACGGCCGAGACCTGCGAGGCCGTGGGTGGTACCGGTAGCGGCCCTACGGAGAAAGGCGTGAGCGTCAGGACGACGAACGGCGGCGCCAGCTGGAGGAGCAAAGCGCTACCGTCGGGGGACCAGTTCTTGAGCGTCGCCTGTAGGACGACTAGCGATTGCGAGGCCGTCGGTCAGGGTTCGAGCGGAGCGATCGTCTTCGGCACCACCGACGGCGGCTCCAGCTGGCAGCCCCAGACCCTCCCCACCCCGTCCAACGTGGAGTTACAGGGCGTTGCCTGTCGGACAACCCTCGACTGCGAGACCGTAGGCTTCGATGACGCCAACACATCGCCCGTCGCCTATGGCACTACCGACGGCGGCTCCAGCTGGCAGGCCCAAGCGCTACCGGTGACGTCAGGAAACCTCGAGGGTGTTGCTTGTTCGACGTCCTCGGATTGCGAGGCGGTCGGCTTCAGCTTCAGCACCCGACCCCTCGTGCTCGGCACCACCGACGGGGGATCGAGCTGGCAGTCTCAGACCGTCCGCTGATCTATCGTTCCAGCCAGTACGAGACCACCTCTCGGGCTCCGGTGCCAACGTCACCGGTCTCACCGTCAACGTCGGCTCTGGCTTGGCCAACCTGACCAACGCCAACATACGTTTATGAGACACTGGCACGTGCACTGGCGGATGGCGGGCTGCGGCGCCGAGGCATTGGTGGTCAGCGTCGAAGACCGCCGTACATGAGGGCCTTGCGAGCCTGGGGCGCGACGACCCTGATGGTGCTCGCGCCCGCTTCTGCAGTCACCACCTTCGCCGGGTTGACCATCCCCGCTCGGTCAGCCGCAGCATCGACGCGGTCCGGCGCGCTGATCGCCGCCAGAACGACCGCCGTCACGGTGCCGATCACCCCGGCGGGCAAACAGCTGGACTGGGTCCTGGGCGCCTTCGGTGAGCTCCCACTGGGCACCCAGGAGATCTCGGCGCATTTCGATGCGGTGTTCCTTTCTCAGGTGAAGCCGGCCAAGATCAACCAGGACCTGGGGGCAGTGGATCCGACCGGGGAAGCGGCGAAACTCGTCCAGCTGACGATGGTGAAGACGAGCTCGCTCCAGGCACATATCCAGTTCGGGTCCGGTCAGTTTTCCGTTTCGCTCAGTGTCGATGCATCCGGGCTCATTGCCGGCCTGCGCTTCCTGCCCCTGACTGAAGCCTCGGCACCCTGCGCTGATCACGGCACCGTCAACCCTTGTTCCACCGCCCGTCAGCTGCAAGAGGCCTACGACCTCAAGCCGCTCTACGCCAAAGGATTGGACGGCTCGGGCACCACCATCGTCGTGTTGGCCATCACGACGTCACCCACCCTCGTCCATGACCTCGCCGTCTTTGACAAGGCCTCTCATCTGGAGCCACCGAGCATCCGAATGGTCTCAACCAACGGCAAGAAGGCGCAATTCAACGCGGCGTTGTCCGAGGGTCGAGGCGAGTTGACGCTCGACGTCGAGGCGGCCCACACGATCGCCCCCGAGGCAAAGATTGTCGTGCTCGTGGCCCCCCTGACCGCGATCACCAGCAACGCCTCCGACGTCGCCTGGCAAGCACTGGCGGTGCACTATGTCGCACAACACCGCTTGGGCCAGGTCATCACCTCGAGCTTGGGCAGCGTCGGGGAGGCCGGTCTCGGTGCCTCGACCATAGAGCAGCTGCATAAGGACTATCTCTATGCCGCCGGCCGCAACATCACCGTCGTCCAGGCCTCGGGCGATTTCGGGGCCTCCAGTCGTGAGCCCGGGGTCGGTGATTTCGCCGAGCGAATGAGGGGTTACCCAGCCTCGGACCCGCTCGTCACCGCGGTCGGAGGAACTCGCCTCCACCTCGATGCCAGCGGCAACCGGATCAGCCCGGACACCGTCTTCAACGATCCGAGCTCGAGCTTCAACGATCTGAGCTCAAGTAGTGCGAACCTGAGACTTGCCAGCGGCGGTGGTCTTTCTACGGTCTTCACCCGACCGAGCTATCAGAACGCTGTCGAGTCCGTCGTCGGAGATCATCGAGGAGGTCCCGACGTCTCCATGAGTGGCGATCTCTACGGTGGCCTCGAGGTTTATTTTGGAGGATGGGGTGATGCGGGAGGAACCAGTGAGGCCGCACCTCTGTTCGCCGGTATCGCGGCGATAGCGGACCAAGCCGCTGGACGATCGTTGGGGGCCCTCAATACCTACCTCTACCGCGCGTACCAACTCCCTGGCCATGGAGGTCTGGTGCCCGTCACGTCCGGCGACACCACCGTCACGGTCAACTCCGCCAGTGGGACCCCGGTGCCCGTTCCGGGATATGACGCCACGCCCGGTTACAACCTTGCCACGGGCCTCGGCACGGTGGACGCCGCCAAATTGATTAGGTCCGTGACGCAACTGGCGAGCAAGTAGTAGGTATCGGTGCGTCGCACCTTGTAGTGAGCAGTGAGAGAACAGAACGGAGATGTCCCAGGATGAGGGCAGTGGACTCGGTGATCGACTCACTCAATCACCCGAGCTATGCACGGAGAATGCCGTGAGCGAGGAAGATCACCCTCCACCGACGTGGCCCCGTCTCGCCCCGAAGTGGATCTTCGCCATCTGTCTGGCGGGGTTTTGTGTCGCCCTTGTCCAAACATGGATCTTTACCAACCTCGGGTCCGACTATGTCGTTGCTCACTCGGGCACCACGAGACCCTCACTCGAGACCCCGGCGGACGTGGGTCTCCCTTACGAAGCGGTCCTCTACGACGGTCGACTTCCCGCTTGGTACATAAAGGGACGCCCCGGCCAACCGGTGATCGTGATGGTCGCCGGTTACGGCGGCGGTAGGAGCGGAATGCTCGAGAGGATGGTACCGCTGCACAGACTGGGCTATGGGGCCCTCGCCATTGCGCAGAGCTACCAGTTGGGCTGGCAGGCATTTGGTGGCGGACAACGAGAAGCTGCTCAGGTCACCGCGGCCGCCCATTGGGTCACCAGGCACACTGGCGACCCAGTAGTCCTCTACGGAGAATCGGCCGGTGGGCTGTCGGTCCTACTGGCCGCGGCCGAGGGGCTCAGGCCACTCGCTGTCATTTCCGACAGTGGATTCACCAGCATGAGAAATGAAGCGGCACACAACACCCGACTGCCCATCGCTCTTCTCGGACCATTTGATGCGTTCTATCCCTGGTTCAGCGGAGGGGCGCACATCTTGGACGTCGGGACCGAACTCCAACTCCACCCCGGCTACGACGTGCCCACACTGGTCATCCAGGGCACCGGGGACAAAGAGATCTACTGGCACAATGGACCGACGCTGGCCCGATTGACCCACGGGACCCTGTGGTTGCTCCCTGGCGTAGGACACGTTGGGGCATTTCAGGCTGAGCCGACCCAGTACATCGCCCGGGTAAGCGGATTCATCGACGCAGCCGAGGTCCGGGAGGTGCAGCGATGACCGGCGTCCTGGTGCTCACCAACGCCATGCTCGTGGCTATAGCCGTCATTGCCCTGGCCGGGCTGGCGGTGACGCTTTGGGCCATCATCGACGCTGCCTCCACCCCATCGAGCGCGTTCCGAGCCGCGGGGTCTTCAAAGACCTTCTGGATTTCCGTGATTTCGGTCCTCTACCTGCTGACCGTCTATCCGGGCATCATTTTGGCGATCGTGTATCTGTCGATCACTCGGAGACGGCTGAAGCATCCACATCCAAATCCCGAGGCTCCAGCTTGACAAGAATGATGGTGACAGGCATAGTATCACCATCGTGACGAGGTTGGACACTCCGCAGGCAGCAGTTCCCTTCAACGAAGCGCTCAACGACGAGCTCCAGGCCGTGGTCCGCGAGGCCCGCCGTCGGCAGCGCCGACGCCGGGTGATCACCAGTGGCATCGTTGTGCTGGTGCTCCTCGGTGCCATCTACCTGGTGCCAGTGCTACGAGGCGGTGGAGCCGACAAGACCGGCCGACCACACCGGAATCGGGCGCGCCCCGGCACTCCGGCAGTCGGCACGCTCCTCCGGGGGTCACCCCGCGCGCTGGCGTCGGGGCAATGGCTCCATACCCAAGCCGCCACCATCTTCTCGATGGACGGCCTTCCTCTTGGCGTGGTCGGTGAGATCACAATCCCGGCATTGACGCAATCGTGGGCCAATACGTCCGCGACCTGCGTCCAGGCGTCATTTGGGGCTCCGCAGTTCTCGTCGACGTCCCTTCGCTCAGCGTGGATGGCAAGCGGGCTCTCCGCCAACCCACTGGATGGACAACCGAACGGGTTCTGCGAGGAGAACACTCCCGGCGGCGGCGCGCTGGCGCAAGAACCCAAGGACGGCGCGGCCAAAGTGCTCACCAGGGGGTTAGGGGTCGTCGACGTGTCCGCGCTTTCGAACGACTCACCGACGCTGGCCCGGGAACTGACCCTAGGTCGCACGGGGAACGAAATGTTCGACGAAGCGGTGCAACGACGGTCGTACGCCAATCCCGGATTCGAGCGCGCCCTGCTGCTCCTGCAAATGCCCCTGATTGACGCCCCGGCCAACTTCCGCCTCGTTCTGCTTCACGCTCTGCCACTGATTCCGGGTGTCGTGGCCCTCGGCCACCAACACAGTGCGTCGGGGCTGACGGGCCTTGGCTTCGCCGCCGAAAAGGGTCGGAATCGAGCATCGGTGATCCTCAATCCCACGACAGGACAGCTCGAGGAAACGAGAAATGTCCCGGGCGGCCCCCTGTTCTTCTCAGTCGGTGTGTACTCCTTTTGGAACCCATACGCCCCGCACGTCTCGGACTCTTCACCCTCGTCACTTTCTCTTACGGTGCTCCGCTCCGATCCAATCGGCAACCAGACGGTGGTGGACACCAGCCCGCCATTTGGCTTTCCACTCTGAGTTCGACCTGAAATACCGCGCTGGGCGGCTCCCTCACATGAACCTCATGCGTCGCATCGAGCGGTACGGGACGCGAGCGATCCCGGTGGTTCGTGACATGCTCAGCTGACTGGCGGATCCCTGGTCGCAGAGGGCGAAAGGAAGCGAAGATGGCTGAACGTTCGAGCTGGTGCGGCTTCGAGCCGCCTGGGTCCACCATGGGGTATCGACCGTCCGTGTGCGGGGGTCGTTGAATGCCGTCACCGTTGGAAATAGTGGCCATAGCCGGCAGCTTGCGAGCCGCCTCGTACAACAAGGCTCTCCTGCGGGCCGCAGCTGAGCTCGCTCCCCGTGATGTCGCCGTAGAGATCCTCGACCTCGCGGCTCTCCCCCTTTATAGCCAGGATCTTGACCTTATAACCAGGATCTTGAAAGTCCCGCCTTTCCTCCGTCGGTAGCGAACCTGCGGGACAGGGTGGCCAGTGCCGACGCATTGCTGATCGCTACCCCCGAGTACAACCACACCATCCCCGGGGTGATGGGTAACGCCATCGACTGGCTGTCCAGGCGACTTCCGACCAGCCCGCTTCGCGACAAGCCAGTTGCCGTAATGGGTGCGGCGCGTGGGGGCGGTTCAGTTCGGGCGCAGGCAGCGTTGAGGGTTCCGTTGACCCACGCCCGGGCGATGGTGCTCGACGGCCCGGTCGTCGCGCTCTATAACGTGGACCAACTGGCCACCGATACTGGAGACCTCTTGGATCTCGAGGCGAGAGAAGGTGTGGCGAGGTTGGTCAATGCTCTGGCCAGCGCGATTCGATCGGAACGAACCGATGATCGCCACGACGGAAGACCCAATGGAGAAGCTTCGTCAAGCTCGGAAGTATGAGGCTTAGGACGACTTGGTCGGTGTGAGCGACGCTACCTCCACCGTCGGTTCCTGGGTTCCACGTGTCTCTGTATTTCCGAATAGCCAGGGGTGGGCGACATTGGGCCCGCGGCCCAGCGACGTTGCTCAGAGTGAGCGGGGCACACGACCGTCAGGATCGTTGACCACGTCAATCCCCGAGCGAGCTGGGTTCTGCGGTTCGGTCTCAACGGCATCCATGATAGGTAGGGCAAGAACCTCGTCCACGCACCCTCGGCTTCCGGCCAAGTAGCTCCACTCAAAGTCGGTGTCGGTGCACAGGCACCAGGCTCGATCGTCCGGCCACCAGTAGCTCGGATCATTTGAGAAGTGAGCGTACGAGTCGAGCGGGCCCTTCAGTAGATAGAAGCTCCGCATAGCGTGGCTGACCTTCGGAATTCCAGCGTTGAATACTCCATCGTTCAGATCTCCGAAGCCCTCCCACAGCAAAAACGATCCACTCGTCGAGTTGGTATGTCGAGCGAGGATCGGCACCAGTGCCGCAAGCTGCTCCGGGGCCAGGTTCGAGGCGCACTGGTCGTAAGCGTCCTCTCCGGTGGGGGACCGACTGATCGTCTCCCGTTCCATCAGAGCATGGACCTGCTTCCCGTTCTCACGAGCAATGTCGGTCCAACGGACGTGCAGTTCGGACCATTCACCCGCCGCATCGAGGCCAGTCCGAACGAACGGGAAAAGGATACGGGCATAAGCCTCATACCCTTGGGGCGCTGTCATCCGAACCTCAAATGACCGCGGGACGAGCAATGTTTCCAGCCAGTCGGCAGAAGCGAGATCAGACTCAATGGCCAGACCTGGGTACCGAGTCGGGCTCCACGAGTGATCGTCGGACCACTCTGTGTACTCCTCATCCGACATGGTCGTGCCCGTCGGGAGGAACGGAGCGATGCCCCTGTTGGCTCGGCTACGTCGGAAGTGCACCGACCGAGGCTACAGCCGAGCGCCGACGGTAGTCCTCTACCGATTGGCTAAGGGGATGCGGCAAGCCACGCGACGGGGTTGAAGTCAATCCGGCGCCAGGCTCGACGGCCAACTCGGCCATCGCTTCGCAGTACCTTGGGTGCAACACGTCAGTCTTCAGACGCCGCCAGTTGTTGTGTGCCCGCTACCTCTGCCATACCTCGAGAGCTCGCTCAGGGCAGCGGCTTCGGTGCCCGGCCGAGACAGGCCAGCCAGGCCAATGACTGCACCACTCCGTCCTCGATCAACGCTCCGGGTAGATCGGCCCCGAAGCGCCCAGCAAGGCGGGACCGGCCCCAGTACCCGGCGAACGCTGCCGTTAGAGCGGCGGCCATTCCCACCACGACCTGCGGAATGGCGGACGTGCCGTGCCGTCGGGCCAGCAGTCCGGCGCTGGCGCCTCCAAAGACCATCCGGCCCGCCAGTCCGCGTGGTTCCAGTCGGCTCGGGGCCTTCGGGCTCTTGTCGAGTACCAGCTCCCCGACCGCCAGCAAGCCGACAAGGACTTTGGCCACCGGGTTCCCGAGGGGTCGTTCGGCACGGGCGCTGGAGAGGCTGACCGCAGCGATCCCGGAGAAGGAGCGTCCACCGGTAGCGGCGCCGATCGCCAGCGACCGGCCAACTGTTCGGGCAAGGGATGTTCCCATGAATGCGATCTTGCCCCATGATGCTGGTTAGTGCGAACGCGACCGGCGGCACTCAGTTCTCTTCGACAGGATGACCAACGGGCCAAGCACGCGGTCGATTCATCGACGTAGAGGTCGATCTCGTGCCCGTCCGGATCGCCAGCGGATCAGGTAGCGCCGGCCAGGACGATGTCACTGTCGTCAGCGCTCATGGGAGGCCCGACCGGCCTGAGGTCATGGGACGCAGCGATGCGCGCCAGTTCGTCCATGGGCGGGAACGTTGGGCGGCTCGGCACGACACGCGCCGTAGCCGGAGTGCTGATGTCGCGGATGAGATCACGGAAGCTGGCGTTGTCGTGCACGAGCAGGATCCGCGCCTCGTGCTCACCGACCACTCGGAACGTGTGCGGCACGCCGCGGGGCATGGAGACCCAGTGCCCGGTTCCGAGGACCAGGTGCTCGTCGCCACAGAGCACCACCATCTGGCCCTCGAGGATGTACCAGGTGTCGTCGAGGTCGTCGTGGACGTGCAGCGGGGGCGCCGCGCCCACTGGCAAGGTCATCTCGAGCACGACGGTGTCCATTTCGGGTGCGCAGCGGTGCTCAACGACCAGGGTGTCGAGGAACCACCACGCCAGCCCTTTCTCGTTCTCGGGGGAGTCAATAACTGCTGTCGTCACTTCGGCCACCACCTCGTTGGAACCTGTCCGGGGATCAGGTAGTCAGCTATCCTTACGATTTGATAGTATGGTAGCCTTACGACTAATGTCAAGCGATTCCTTCGACCACCCCATCGGCGAGCGAAGCCCGTACGTAGGCGCCATGCTCCGTGTCGTCTGGCAGTGGGTCCGTGATCAGCTGTATGCGGGCGTCGTCGCGGCAGGATTCGACGATCTGAATGCAGCGCACGTCGGGCTCTGGCGCTATCCGGGCCTCGAGGGAGTGCGTCCAAGCCAGCTTGCCGACCGGGTGGGGATCACGAAACAGTCGGTCAACGACCTGCTGAGGCATCTGGAAGGACACGGTTACCTATTGCGTGTGCCCGATTCCGCCGACGGAAGGGCTCGCGTGATCCGACTTACTCCCAAGGGACGGCGGATCGAGCAGACAATCTACGCCGAGGCGGGGGCGGCCCAGCTGCGGATCGCAGAGATCCTCGGGCCGCGGCGCTTCGCCCAGCTGCACAGCTCCCTCGAGCTGCTGACCGAGCAGCTTGCGGCTTTACCGGCCGTCCCCTAACCGGGTGGGCAGCGTTTTCTCCGGTGGTCGACCGGCACGTTGGAGACAGAGGTCGGGCACCTTCGAGGCCGATTCGATTGACCGTGTTGATTCCCTCGGCGTTGCAGTCTGCCGACGAGATCACGAGGTCCGCGCGATGCGGACGTGGGTAACGGCTGGCGAACAGACGTGTTCGACACAGCGATAGTTACCCGTACTGGGGCCGAGATCGTCGAAGAGTCGTTCGCCGCTGCCCAGCAAGACGGGCACAATCACCAAATGCAACTCATCGATTAACGAGGCACGAAGGTACTGCCTGATGGTGGCCGCGCCGCCTCCGACAAGGACATCCTGGTCACCGGCCGCTTCGAAGGCCGCACTGAGAGCCGCTTCGATCCCGCTGTCGACGAAATGGAAGGTTGTCCCCCCGTACATTTCGATAGGAGTATGCGGTTGGTGAGTAAGCACGAAGACCGGGTGGTGAAAGGGAGGTTCCTCTCCCCACCAGCCGGTCCACTCGCTCTCGCCCCACGGTCCACGTATCGGGCCGAACATGTTCCGGCCCATGATGGTGGCACCCACACCAGATCCCCGCCCCGAGAAGAAGTCGTCGTCCAGTCCCTCACCTCCACCTTCTCTGCCGATCATCTGGCTGCCGCTGCGAGTGGCGAACACCCATTCATGGAGCTGGGTGCCTCCAATACCGAGCGGATTGTCGAGATCCTGGTGGGGCCCGGCGGCGTAACCGTCGAGCGAGATCGAGAAGTTGCGCACCAGCAATCTTGGCACCGAGTTCTCCTTCCGTCCGCGTCCATTTGACTGGGCTGACCACAGTACAGACGGTTGGTGGGCAGCGAAATCATCCGTGGGCGAAGTGGCCTCGGGTGCCTGTTACCGGCTAGGGCCCTTATTCGGACTACTCAGATCCGATATCGGGCGGTGCCACCGGCCGGAACCGTCGTGGGTGATACGGCCCGACTGCTTCTCTTCGCCGAGGACGAGCCGGATCGTGTTGTCACTCACGCCGGGCACGGCTCGACGTATTTCGGCGATCGTGAACCTCGGCGCTGCCTGGAGGAGGAGGTAGTCGCGGACTCGGGCCTGCTTGGTCCCACCCGAGAACCTCCTCGTCATATCAATCTGGCGACTGATTAGTAGGATTGGTGGGTTATTTGAGTGGCTCCGCCTCCAACCACCGGACGCGCCTTTGGCCGCACCGCAGCCCAGGTGTCACCCAGCGATTCTGCACCTGCGATTCTGGAGTCACACTCAGTGGCACACGAGGACGTGACCTGCCCCTTCTCTGTTCGAAGTGATCGACTCCACCCAAACTTGGACAGAAATATGGAGATTCAGCGCCGCACGTCCATGCTGTCTACCATCCGCGGAGTATGCGTTGAGTGCCCAGGGGTCGCTGCTCATGCGCAAGCGGCAGACGAGCTCGGGGTTCAGTAATCCGAACCGAAATCCGGGATGCGGAAGAAACGTAGGGGGAGCACGATGATCAAGAAAATCCTCGTAGCGGTCGCAATGATCGCCATGCCAATCGGGACCGTAACTGTCGCCGGCGTCGTCGCCAGTCCTGGCGTTGCCGGTGCGGCCGCACCGCCGCCGACGACCATCAACTGCAGCGTCTCCGGATCGGTCACCTTCGCCGCGCCGGGCCTGTCGGCCGGTGGGACCATCACCAACAAATCGACAGTGGACACCGAGTCGTCGACGACCGCGGCGGGAACGGATTGCCCCACCACGACCAACGCCCTGAAGATCGTGAGCACCACCACGCCATGCCCGCAAACCGGCGGGGTCCCGAATTCGGGTGACCCGTCATCCTGCCTGGCGACGACGACCAAAAAGGGCGTCACCACCTACAACATCGCCAAGGATCCCAACTACTACGACACCTCGGGCTCCTACGCGACGAGCGGTCTGGACGATCTGGAGGCTGCGTTGGCGGCCAAGCCGATCAAGGCCACGGTCGACTCGATCCCCGTCGACCTGGTCTTCAGTTCGGCCTCGGAGGTCTTTCCCACTTCCGACGGTGGCAGTGGACAGTGCGGCTCGACGGACGTCGGGTTCGACGTCTCGGGGAACGTTCAGGTGAAAGATGCCAATGTCGGCACGTACGACGAACTCGCGTGTCTTTCCAGTGACGCTGGTCCGGGCACGACGGGGAACTTCCTCAACGACCTACTGGGCTCGACCGCGGTCATCCAGTCGGCCACGGTCGGTGGCGTCAGCTCGCTGACAATCGTCATCCCGACCGCGAGCTGCAGCGTCTCCGGATCGGTCACCTTCGCCGCGCCGGGCCTGTCGGCCGGTGGGACCATCACCAACAAATCGACAGTGGACACCGAGTCGTCGACGACCGCGGCGGGAACGGATTGCCCCACCACGACCAACGCCCTGAAGATCGTGAGCACCACCACGCCATGCCCGCAAACCGGCGGGGTCCCGAATTCGGGTGACCCGTCATCCTGCCTGGCGACGACGACCAAAAAGGGCGTCACCACCTACAACATCGCCAAGGATCCCAACTACTACGACACCTCGGGCTCCTACGCGACGAGCGGTCTGGACGATCTGGAGGCTGCGTTGGCGGCCAAGCCGATCAAGGCCACGGTCGACTCGATCCCCGTCGACCTGGTCTTCAGTTCGGCCTCGGAGGTCTTTCCCACTTCCGACGGTGGCAGTGGACAGTGCGGCTCGACGGACGTCGGGTTCGACGTCTCGGGGAACGTTCAGGTGAAAGATGCCAATGTCGGCACGTACGACGAACTCGCGTGTCTTTCCAGTGACGCTGGTCCGGGCACGACGGGGGACTTCCTCAACGACCTACTGGGCTCGACCGCAGTCATCCAGTCGGCCACGGTCGGTGGCGACAGCTCGCTGACTATCACCTTCTGAACCGCTGAACATCGGTCTGCCTTCGGGCCGATGTGACGGAATCACGAACCAAGGGCGGGGCGAAAGCCCCGCCCTTGGTCGCGGAACGCTGGGACTGGTCAGCAGCACCATCCCTGGTTGACGGTGAGTCGGCCTGTAGGCGGGATTCTGTCCACCCTCTTACGAGGGTTGGGTGGCCATCCATCTGAGCGGTCCACCTGGGGGTGGTGCTCCCGAAGGAACACCGGACGGGCCGTCCGTCCCCCTGTTCGACCTTGCTCCGGGTGGGGTTTACCGAGCCGGCCGGGTCACCCCGGCCGCTGGTGCGCTCTTACCGCACCGTTTCACCCTTACCTGTGCGCTGCCCGAGGGCATCGCCATCGGCGGTCTGTTCTCTGTGGCACTTTCCTGCAGGTCACCCCGACTGGCCGTTAGCCAGCACCCTGCCCTATGGAGTCCCGACCTTCCTCGACCCGTTCCGATCGGAGGGGTGACCCCCTCCCACCAGGACGGACCGCGACCACCTGGCCGACTCACCGTCCCACCCATCGTCCCACACCCGGCCCCTCTGGCGCCCAGCCGGCCGCATGGCCAGACCACCGGGCCTGGTCAGCCGATCGGGTCACAGGGGGGCTCTAACCTGGCGCCGTGCCTCCCGATCCGACCACGACACGACCCGGCTTGCCGGCGCCCGGGCTGCTCGGTCCGGACGCACTCTCCATCACCGAGTTCTACGGCCGGGTGGACCGGGCCCTCCGCTCGACCTTCTCCGATGCCCTCTGGGTCACCGGGGAGATCCGGACCATCAAGGTCCTGGCCAAGGGTCACTGCTTCATCGATCTGGTCGACCCGACCCATGCCCGGGACACCGGAGCGCCGACCCTCAACGTGAAGTGCTGGTCCACCCAGTGGCGCAGCATTCGCTCCACCCTCGACCGACTGGGGATCACCCTCGACGCCGGCATGGTGGTGCGGGCCCGGGGCCAGGCCCAGCTGTACAAGCCCCGGGGGACGATCGACTTCATCCTCTCCGCCCTCGACACCGACGCGCTCCTCGGAAAGGTCGCCGCCGAGCGGGCCCGACTGATCAAGGCACTGGTGGACGAGGAGCTCTTCGACCGACAGCGGCGACTGCCGGTGGCCGTGCTCCCGCTCCGGGTCGGCCTGGTGGCCAGCCCGGGGACCGAGGGATTCCACGACTTCATCGGCGGCCTGCGGGGCTCGGGCATGGCGTTCGAGGTCGCGCTGGCCCCTGCCACCGTCCAGGGGAAAGGCGCGCCGTCCAAGGTGGCGGCGGCCATCTCGAGCCTTCGGAGCAGACCCCTCGACGTCATCGTCGTCGTACGGGGAGGCGGGTCCAAGGCTGATCTGGCGGCATTCGACCACGAGCGGGTGGCCCGGGCCATCGCCACTTCCGACATTCCGGTGTGGACCGGCATCGGCCATACCGGCGACCTGTCCGTGGCCGACGAGGTGGCCAATCGCTCCTTCATCACTCCCACCGAGTGTGGGCAGGAGTTGGCCCGTATGGCCACCGACTTCTGGCGGCAGGTGGAGGACGCGGGAGCCGTGCTCTCGCGGCTGGCCCGGGAGCAGACCCTGGCGGCCGACCGGCTCCTGGCCGCACGCCAGCGGGCCGCCGTGACCGGTGCCCGTTCCCAGCTCGATCGCCACCACGACCGGGTGGTCCACCGGACCCACGCCCTGCGCAGCTCGGTGAAGAGCCAGGTCGACGCCCACGGGCACCGGTTGGTGGCCAAAGGGTCGGCGCTGTCCCGGTCGGCGCTGCGGGCGGTGGATGCCGGCGAGGCGGGCCTGCACGCCCGGTCACGTCGCCTCGCCGGTCTGCCCGATCGACGGCTGCAGGCCGAGAGTCTGCAGGTGGAGCAGTGGCAGCGCCTCCTCGGCGCCTACGACTACCAGCGGCAGCTCGAGCGGGGATACTCGGTGACCCGGGACGGTGACGGCCGGGTCATCCGGTCGGCCCTCTCCACGGAGAAGGGCGCACGCCTGTACACCGAGCTCGCCGAAGGACAGGTGGTCTCCGAGGTCACCGGGACCGCCGACCGCCCGACCACGGTGAGGGGCGGCGACCAGCGCCCGGCATCGAACGATGACCGGCACGATGACGAAGGGAAGCGTTGATGGCTGCAACACGCGGAAGCGGAGGAGGTGCCTCCGGGCCGGAGGCGGAGGCGGAGTCGGGCGGGGTGGGGGAGTTGAGTTATTCGGATGCCGGAGCCGAGCTCGATGCCATCATCGAGGAGTTCGAGACCGGCGTGATCGATGTCGACCACCTGGTGGAGCAGCTGGAGCGGGCGACCGAGATCGTCGACGAGCTGGACCGCCGCCTCCGCCGCACCCGGATGCGGGTGGAGGAGCTGGTACCGAGGCTCGAGTCGATCGGGCAGGCCGACGCGGTTCCGGCCGGACTCGAGGACATCGACGACGTCGAGATCATCGAGGAGCTGGTCATCGAGGACGAGGGCGAGGAACCTCCCGGCCTGTTCTGAGGTCCGAGATCCCGGACCGGCCCTCACCGTTCACCGCCGTCACCCGATGTTGCGCTCGCGGTCAGCCCAGTAGGGCCGGCGCAGTTCGCGCTTCAGCACCTTGCCCGAGGGGTTGCGCGGGAGCTGCTCGATGAAGTCGATCGAGGTCGGGCACTTGTAGTGGGCGATCCGGTCCCGCGTGGCGGCCATGATGTCTGCCGCCAGCTCCTCCCGGTCGGCCGCCAGGTCCGGGGAGGTGACCACGATGGCCTTCACCGTCTCACCCCACCGGTCGTCGGGAACGCCGATGACCGCGGCGTCGACCACGGCGGGGTGGGCCAGGAGGGCGTTCTCCACCTCGGCCGGGTAGATGTTTTCCCCGCCCGACACGATCATGTCCTTGATCCGGTCGTGGAGAAAGAGGTAGCCCTCGTCGTCGATCCACCCGGCGTCGCCGGTGTGGAACCACCCGTCGTCGGTCAGGATCTTGGCCGTCTCGTCAGGCTTGTGCCAGTAGCCGAGCATGTTCTGGTCGGATCGGGTCCAGAGCTCACCCACCTCACCGGGCGGAAGGTCCTGGCCCGAATCGGTGTCGACGATCCGCAGCTCCACGTGGTCGAACGGACGTCCGGCCGAGCGCAGGAGTGCGGCCCGCGGGCCGTCGGGATCGTGGTCCTCGGGCATCAGCGAGGTGATGGCGCCGGTGGTCTCGGTGAGCCCGTAGACCTGGGCGAACGAGCATCCGAGGGCCCGCATGGAGCGCACCAGCACGTCCTCGCTGATCGGCGAGGCACCGTAGAACACCCGGCGGAGCGAGCTGACGTCGGTGTTGGCCAGCTCCGGCGTGGCCAGTAGGAACATGAGCACCGCGGGCACGACGAATGTCTCGGTGATCCGGTGCTCCTCGATGATGCGGAGCAGTGCCACCGGGTCGAGGTCCCGCAGGATCACCGAGTGACCGCCATGGTCCATGCCGGACAGCGCCCACCCGGTGCCACCGATGTGGAAGAGCGGCATGGCCACCAGCGAGACGGTGTCGGCCCCGATGTGGAAGACCCGTTCCGCCTCGGTCAGGATGCACGAGAGGTTCCGGCCCGAGATCATCGCGCCCTTCGGCAGACCGGTGGTGCCCGAGGTGTACAGCTGGGTGACCACATCGTCGAGGCCCGGCTCGAACCCCGGGTCCTCGGCCTCACCCCCGGCCGGGGCGTCACGCCAGGCCGCGAACCCGTCGAGGGGAACCCAGGTGCGGACCGAGCTGACCAGCGAGCGCAACTCCTTCACCGCCGCCGCGTAGTCGGGTCCGTAGAACAGGGTCGTCGCTTCGGCGTCCTCGATGACCGTGGCCATTTCCGCCGGCGCCAAGCGCCAATTGACGGCCACGCTCACCGCACCGAGCAGTGCGCATCCGAAGAACACCTCGAAGTACTCGATGCCGTTTCGGTCGAGGAAGGCCACCCGGTCCCCGGGACCGACGCCGGACCGGGCCAACCCCCGGCTGACCCGCTTGGCCCGGTGGTAGACCTCGGCCCAGGTGAGGGTGGTCGCTCCCTCGGTCAGCATGGGTGCGTCCGGGGTCTCGGTGGCCCACTGCCGCAACAGGTGTGAAGCGGTCCGCAGCCCGGTCGAACCGACCCGCCCCGAGGTACTGATGGTCATCGTGCCCTCCTGGTGGCTCTGCGGGACGGGTGGCGACCACCCGTCCGTCCGGGCTCCCCGGCCCGCCCGGAACTGTAGATCCGATCGCCGGGGATGGGCGGGGGGCACGGTGCTGGGGTACAAAGGTCCGGTGCACACACGGAAAGCCGGAGGTTGATCGGTATGGAACGGGCGGTGGTGACCGCGGTCGGGATCGACCGGCGCGGGATCGTGGCCGCCTTGGCCGGGGTGCTGACCGACCTCGGCTGCAACCTCGAAGACTCCACCATGAGCCTGCTCGGGGGCAACTTCGCCGTCCTGTTGATGGTGGCCCTGCCCGACGGCGTCGGTCCGGCAGCCGTCGAATCCGGGCTGGCCCCGGTGGTCGAGGCGATGGGTCTGGCCGTCTCCGTGCGGGCCGTCCCGGTGGGGGCCGAGAAGCCGATCGGCGGCGACGTCGGCACCGCCGGCACCGCCGGCGCAGCCAGTGATGAAGACGAGGCGGTCTACGCCTTCTCGGTCCACGGGGCCGACCGGCTCGGCATCGTCCGTCACGCCACCGAGGCCCTGGCCGCGGCCGGGGCCAACATCGTGGATCTCTCCACCCGGCTGGTCGGGGATCCTGACGGTCCGGTCTACGTCCTGACCATCACGGCCGGGTTCGACGCCGGGGCCAACGTCGAGTCCGCCGTGGCCGGGGTGCGCCAGGCGATCGAGAGTTTCGGCGTGCAGTGCCGGGCCCACCGCGTCGACATCGACGTGCTCTAGTCGGTCGAGGTCCTTCCCGTGCCCGTCCGCACCGTCGTGACGCTTCCCCACCCGGTGCTGAGCACCCCGGCGACGTTGATGGGAGCGGGGCGTCAGGAGGCGCGGGCCCAGGACCTGGCCGTGGACCTGGTCGATACCATGCGGGCCTCGCCCGGGTGCGTCGGGCTGGCCGCCCCGCAGATCGGCGTGGGCCTCCGGGCCTTCGCCGTGGACGTGACCGGGCACAAGAAGGCCCGAACCTGTCACGGGACGTTCGTCCTGTTCGACCCGGTGGTGGTCTCGGCCACGGCGCCGGAGGTGGCCCGCGAGGGATGCATGAGCGTCCCCGACCTCACCGGGGACGTGGCCCGGGCCACCCGGGTGACCGTCGCCGGCTTCACTCCCGAGGGTGAGCACCGGACGCTGGAGGTGGACGCCTTCGAGGCGAGGGCGGTACTCCACGAGCTGGACCATCTCGACGGGCTGCTCTTCCTCGATCGGGTTCCGGGCCCCCACGGCGTCTTCCCCCGTAAGGTGTACCGGTGACCGAAACGAGCACCCGCGCAACGTCCGAATCGGCTTCCGACCGCGTCTACTTCCGTCAGCTGCTGGCCGGCCGGGACTTCGCCGCCGACGACCAGATCGCCCAACAGATGGTGAACTTCGCCTATCTGGTCGGGGACCGGGTGACCGGCGAGGCGATGATCATCGACCCGGCCTACGGCGTCGACGAGCTCCTGGGGGTGTTGGCGGCCGACGGCATGACCTGTGTCGGCGCCCTCGCCACCCACTACCACGCCGACCACGTCGGGGGCGACATGATGGGCTTCCGGATCGAGGGCATCACCCGCCTGCTCGAGCTGGCCCCGGTGCCCGTGCACGTCCAGGCCGACGAGACCCCCTGGCTGACCCGCACCACCGGCGTCACCCCCGACGAGCTCGTCGTCCACGCCGGCGGCGACGTGGTCCGGGTGGGGGCGGTGCCCATCACCCTCATCCACACCCCCGGCCACACCCCGGGCAGCCAGTGCTTTCTGATGGACGGCCGGCTCATCGCCGGGGACACCCTGTTCCTCGACGGCTGCGGCCGCACCGACCTCCCCGGCGGCGATCCCACCGCCCTGTACGAGTCCCTGACCACCCGCCTGGCCGCGGTGCCCGACGACGCCGTGCTCTACCCCGGACACCTCTACTCCCCGGAGCCCTCGGCCACCATGGGCGACACCCGCGCCAACAACTACGTGTTCCGGCTCCGCACCCCCGAGCAGTGGATGACCATGTTCGGTCAATGAGCCGGGTTGGCTGCCGGCCTTCACCGGGCACCTACGATGCCCCGGATGAGCGAACCGCTGGCGCCTGAGTCCACCGTCGTCGTGGTCGGTGCCTCCCTGGCCGGCCTGCGGGCTGCCGAGGAGCTCCGACACGAGGGTCACGTTGGGCCGGTGATCATCATCGGGGACGAGGAGCACCCCCCCTACGACCGCCCGCCGTTGTCCAAGCAGTTTCTGGCCGGTACGCTGGGACGTCGAGCGGATCCACCACCACACCCCGGACAAGCTCGACGCCTTGGGGCTGGAGCTCCGGTTGGGGCGCCGGGCCGTGTCGCTCGACACCGCCGCCCACACCGTCGACTGTGACGACGGCCGCCAGCTGACCTACGACGGCCTGATCGTGGCCACCGGGGCGTCGGCCCGGCGTCTGCCCGGCACCGAGGGCATGCCCGGGGTGCACACCCTGCGCACCCTGGACGACTGCCTGGCCCTCCGGGCCATCATCGGGTCGGCCGGCGAAGGCGCCCGGGTGGTGGTCATCGGAGCCGGGTTCATCGGCTCGGAGGTGGCGGCCACCTGTCACGGCCTGGGGGCCAGGGTCACCGTGGTCGAGGCCCTCCCGACCCCCCTGGCCCGGGTCCTCGGCGAACAGATGGGGGCGGTCTGCGCCGGGCTCCATCGAGCGGCAGGCGTCTCGCTCCGGACCGGCGTCGGCGTGGAGCGGGTCTCCCCGTCCCCCGGGGGCGGAACCGAGTCCGCCCGGTCGGAGGTGCACCTCGACGACGGCACCGTCCTCGAGGCCGACCTGGTCGTGGTGGGCATCGGGGTGGTCCCGAACGTCGGTTGGCTGGAGGATGCGGGCCTCCGGCTCGACGACGGCGTGGTCTGCGACTCGCAGTTGTTCGCCGCCGACCGCGTGGTGGCGGCAGGCGATGTGGCGCGTTGGCACCATCCCTCCCTTGATGAGCAGCTCCGGGTCGAGCACTGGACCAACGCGGCCGAGGGGGGCGCGGCGGCGGCCCGCAACCTGGTGGCCGGGACCGAGGCCGCCGCTCCCTACGACCCGGTCCCCTTCTTCTGGTCGGATCAGTACCAGACCAAGATCCAGGTCATCGGTCTTCCCGGGCCCGACGACGAAGTGGTCGTGGTCGAGGGGTCGCCCGAAGCGGGCAAGTTGGTGGCCCTCTACCGGCGGGGAGACCGCCTGCGGGCGGCGCTGGCGTTCAGCCAGCCCCGCCGGCTCATGGCTTACCGACCCCTGCTCGAGGCCGGGGCCTCCTTCGACGAGGCGCTCTCGCTCTCGGCGCGCTGAGCCGGCTCGTCACCGGCTCGCCGTTCGCGCCTTCCGGAAGCGCCGGGCGAAGGAGAGGGCCGCCTCGAGTTGGGCCGCCGAGGGCTCGATCCCGCCGTAGGTGTAGCGCTCGACCACCCGGGTGGTTTCGATCAACTCCGCGCCCCGTCGCGGATCGGCCGCGGCCAGGCGGTCGCCGTAGGCGGAGAGGGGCTCGTCGGCCCGGCGGGGCCGGTCGAGGCGGGCCCCGCCGCGGGCCAGGTCGGCGGCGATCTGGTGGGCCCAGGTGGGGGGCCGGGCCAGTCGGCGGCGCCGGAACTCGAGGGCCGCCGCTCCCACCACCACCACGAGCACGATGGGCACCCAGGGCAGGTGGCGCAGCGTGGTGCCGGCGCTGTGGGCCAGGACCGAGCCGGGCGACGGGTTGGCCAGGGGCACGTCGGCCGTGGGGTCGAAGTTCTGCCATCCGTATCCGGGAAACCACACCTGCACCCAGGCGTGGGCGTCCTTCGCCTGCACGTCGTAGAGGTCGGTGATCGGGTTGTAGGAGCCGGGGACGTAGCCCACCGTCTCCCGGGCCGGTATGCCGAGGGTGCGCAGCATGACCACGGTGGCCGTCGAGATCTGCTCGCAGTAGCCGAGCCGGCTCCCGAACAGGAAGCTGTCCACGGCGTCCGCCCCGGGGGCCAGCGGCGGGATGTCGGTCGTGTACTTGATGTGCGACGACATCCATCCTTCGATGGCCTCGACCTTGTCGTAGGTGAAGGCGGTGGGCGGGCTGGAGGGGGAGCCGATCCCCTCGGTGATCTGTGCGGCCAGGGCCTTGACCCGTGGGTAGGGGTGCGGGAGCTGGAGGAAGCGGGCCTGCTGGGCCGGGCTGAGCGGCGGTGACGGTGCTGCCGTCCGGGTCGGGCAGGGTGGCGCGGCGGAGGGCGGCCGGGCTGGCCGTGTTGTCGTCGGAGACCACCGTGTACACGGTGCCCGCCCCCATCGACGCCGCCGACACGATGGTGCCGTCCCCGGTGAGGAAGACCGACTTCGACTGGAGGTAGACCCGTTGGGCGTTGTCGGCGTGGAACACCAGGTTGGGACCGGACTGGGCCAGGTAGAACGTCTGGACGTCGATGGCTGGCCGGCGCCAGGTCGGCCTGCTGGTCGGGGCTGAGCGGGATGTCGAACGGCGATCCGGTCTGCAGCTTGGTCACGTGGGGCCCGGCGGCCGGCTCGGTCGACAGCCAGCTCTGGCCGTTCCACTGGTCGTAGGTCTGGCCCACCCAGAAGCTCGGCCGGCTGGCCCGGACCCGCATCACCACCTGGTTCCCCAACGAGGCCCGTACCGCGGTGTCGAGGGAGGTGGCGAACCCGAGGAACCCTCCCACCCGGGTCGCGCCCGGTCGGGCTGGCGGCATGGGCGGGCAGCGAAGCCGAGCCGTCGGTGAGGTTGTTCGAACTGGTGACCGGGGAGGAGTTGGCCGAGGAGGAGGGGAAGATGAGCGACGTGGACACGTGGGGCGCCGGGAGGACCGACACCAACAGCAGGGCCACCACGACCACCACCAGCCCGGCCAGTCCGAGGTTGAGCCAGGGCACGCCGCGCGATCCGGACATGGACTGCCACATGGCCACCAGGCCCCAGATGGAGACGGCCAGCCAGGCCACCACGTAGACGCCGAGGCCCAGGTCGACCGACTGGGCCGCGGCCACCGCCATCAGCGCGGCCGAGCCGGCCAGCGAGTACGCCACGTCGCGCCGGGCGGGCACATCGAAGGCATGGGTGCAGAGCACCCAGGCGAACAGGACGGCCAGGGGTGCCTCGACGGTGGCGATGTCACCCGGGGTCGCGTTCCGGCTCACCGTCGAGATGAACCAGGCGAACCCGCCGATGGCGCACACGGCGAGGATCGGCTTGACCGGCGGCCACGGGTGCTCCCGGCGCCAGTAGGACAGGAGGTTGCCGACCACGGTGGCGGCGATGACGAAGATGGTCATGGCCGGGTTGAGCTCACCCTGGCTCCAGCAGGCGAGCGCGGCGATGCAGACCGAGGCGGCCGACGCCGCCCGGAAGGACACCGAGTGCTCGGGGGGCCCGGGCCGGTTGGCCTGGACGACCCGCTGCCAGAGGCTCATCCCGCCCTCCGGTGCCGACGTGACGTGGTGGCGGGGACGACGATCGCCGGTTCGGCGTGGGCCCCCGGCGCCGGAACGGCTCGGGCCAGTCGCCGGCCGAGGTCGATGCGGTCGACCACCGGTCGCACCGTGTGCCCCTTGACTTCGTCGGTGACCAGCACCACCGGCTGGCCGGCGGCGAGATAGCGGCTGACCGAGGCCATGAACCGCTCCGTCTCGGACTCGGCCTGAGCCGGCACGGCCGAGAGGACCACGTCCACCACGATGGGGTCGTCGGTCTGACGCTCCTTCTCGCGCACCATCAGGCTCCCGACGTGGGAGGTGGCCGGCCAGTGGATCGACCGGCGGGTGTCACCGGGCCGGTAGGGCCGGACCCCGCGGGGATCGCCTACGCCGGCGGGCACCCGGCGGACGGCGTCCCCGAGGGCATCGTCGGATCGGGTCTCGACCGCTCCGGGCGGGCCCGACCGGGGGGCCACGTGCAGCGGACGGGGGAGGTCCACCTCGAGGTCGTGGGCCCACCAGAGGAGGCCGAAGGGGGCGCAGGAGGCCAGTTCGATCACCACCTGCTCCGCCACCCCCCGGCGGTCCGGCGTCACCGTCAGCTCCACCGACCGCCGGCCCCGGGACCGTCCGGCCGCCAGGCACGCCGGGCCCACCGGGTACCTCGGGGTGATCCGATAGGCCCCGTTGACCTCCAGGGTGAGCCGCACCGGCTCGCCGGCCACCCCGTCACTGGGCGACCAGGTGCACACCGCGGTCCCTCGGCGGGCCGGAAACAGGGGGGCGACTAGCCCGGTGACCAGCACCGCCGCCAACAGGGCCCCCACCGCCTGCACCCACCCCGATCCGCTGGAGTGGGCCACCGCGGCCCAGGCCAGGACGGCGAACACGCTTCCGGCCACCGGCGCGAACCAGGCCACCGCATGGACCCGGGGGCGCACCCGCTGGCCGCCGGGCAGCCGATGCCGCTCCCGCCGCCGCGAGCGCGGACAGACCGAAGGACAGGGCGGCCCCGACGACCAGGGCCAGCACGCCGACCAGGGTGCCGCTGAAGGCCAGATCCGGACCGAACACGGCGCGGATGACCACCACCGTGCTGACTCCGGCCACGATGCCGGTCATGGTGGCGTTGAGGGTGCGCACGGCCACCGAGCGGCGGCCGGATCCCCTCCGGCTCATGTCGCCGGGACGGGGGTGTCGGCGATGATCCGGGCGATGAGGGCGCGGCCGTCGGCCCCGCTCCCTTCCGCGATCAGCCGGTGGGCGAGGCACGACGAGGCCACCGCCTGGACGTCCTGGGGTGTGACGTAGCCGCGGCCACTCACCACCGCGTAGGCCTGGGCACTGCGGATGAGGGAGATGGCGGCGCGGGGGCTGGCCCCGACCCGCACGGTGCCCGCGGTGCGGGTGGCCCGGACCAGGGACACCGCATAGTCGGCCACCGCGGCGACCACGTGGACGGAGGCGGTGGCGTCGATGGCCGCCGCCCACCCGGCCGGGTTCGATACCGGAGCCAGTTGGTCGAGGGCGTAGCGACCCCCGCTGTGCAGCACGAGTCGGGTCTCGACGTCGGCATCCGGGTAGCCGATCGAGGTCGAGAGCCCGAACCGGTCCAACTGGCTCTCGACCAGCGGATAGGTCCCGAGTTGGCCGATGGGGTTCTGGGTACCGATGACCAGGTGGGGTCGGGGGAGCGGCCACGACTCGCCGTCCACCGACACCTGCTGCTCCTCCATGGCCTCGAGGAGCGCCGACTGGGTGCGGGGCGGCGTCCGGTTGAGCTCGTCGAGCAGCACCACGTGGCCGAAGACCGGTCCGGGTCGGAACTCCCAGGTCCCGCTGTCGGGGGAGAACACCGTGACCCCGGTGACGTCGGAGGGCAGGAGATCGGGCTGGCCCTGGACCCGGGACAGCTGGACCCCGAGCGCGGTGGCCAGGGCTTTCGCCAGCACGGTCTTGCCCACCCCGGGGACGTCCTCGATGAGGAGGTGATTGCCCGACAGGGCGGCCACCACCGACATGGTCACCGCTCCCGGGGTGCCGAGCAGCACCGAGGACAGGGCCAGGTGCAGGTTGCGGGCGGTGACCACCGCCTCCTCGATGGAGAACGGTGTGCCGTCGACCGGTAGCAAGGCGTCCGCCGGTCCCACTGCTCCGATGTCCGTGCTCATGCGTTCCCCTGCATTCCCTGCCTGGAGCAGTCCGTCGACGTGGTCGCCGAGCGTGGTTGCTTACCCACCCTAGGCGTTCTCATGCTGTTTGATCAATGCCCGGGCCACCCGAGGAGGGACCGGTCGGCCCGCCCATTCAGAAGTCAAGGGCGGACAGCTCCGGGATGGTGGCCTCGGATCGGGCCCGGGCCTCGAGCCACCGGGACCGCCGGGCCTGGCGTTCCTCGTCGCCCACGGTTGGCTCCACCACCAGGCGCGGGGACCAGGCTGCCGCCACCTCGTCCTCGTCCGCCCAGGTGCCGACGGCCATCCCGGCCAGATAGGCGGCCCCGAGGGTCGTCGCCTCGACGACCGGGGCGATCTCGATCGGCCGCCCGCAGGCGTCGGCCAGGGCCTGGACGAAGACCGGGTTGGCCGACATACCGCCGTCCGCCCGCAGCGTGGCGACGGGAAGGCCGGAGTCGGCCTCGGCCGCCTCGAGGAGGTCGGCCCCGCGGTGGGCCACGCCCTGGAGGACCGCCCGCACCAGTTCGGGTCGTCCGCTGCCCCGGGTGAGCCCGGTGAACGTGCCCCGGGCCCCGAAGTCCCACACCGGGGTGCCCAGGCCGAGCAGGGCGGGCACGAACCACACGTCGCCGGTGTCGTCGCATCGCGCCGCCACCTCGGCCGACTCGGCCGCGGTGGCGATGAGCTCCAGGTCGTCGCGCAGCCATTCCACGCAGGTACCGGCGGACAGCATGATGGCCTCGACGCCCCAGGTGATGGTTCCGCCCCGGCGCCAGGCGATGATCGGGATGGTGCCGGCCGGGCCCCGCGCCGCCTGGGCCGGTCGCCGGCGGCCCAGGCACTGGTCGAGCATGCCGCCGGTGCCGAAGGTGGCCTTGGCCAGTCCGGGCACGGTGCAGCCCTGACCGATCAGGGACGCCTGCTGGTCACCGGCCATCCCGGCGATCACCGGGCGCCCGGGCAGGAGGTCCGCCGTTCCCACCGCTCCGGACGAGTCGACGATGGTCGGGAGCAGTTCCTCGGGGATGCGGAGCGCGGCCAGCAGGTCGGGGCTCCACCCGGTGCCGTCGGCGCGGATCATGCCGGTGACCCCGGCGTTCGACGCGTCGGTGACGTGCAGCCGGCCCTGGCTGAGCGTCCAGGCCACCCAGGTGTCCACCGTCCCGAAGGCCAGCTCGCCCCGGCGGGACCGGGTCCGGTCCGGGTCGGCCACGTCCAGCAGGGCGGCCACCTTGGTGGCGGAGGCGTTCGGGGCCACCCGGATCCCCTGGGCCTGGAGCTCCAGGCAGGTCCCGACGGTGCGCAGGTCCTGCCATCCGAGGCCCGGGGCGACCGGTGTGCCGGTGGCCCGGTCCCACACGATGGTCGAGGCCCGTTGGTTGGCCACCCCCACCGCGTCGACAGGACCGCCGTCGGCCAGGCTGCGCGAGGCCACCTCGACCACGGCCGAGGCCATGGCGGTGGCATCGAACTCGACCAGTCCCGGGAACGGGGTGTCGGGGAGGACCGGGACGTGGTGGATGTGCTCGACGGTCCCGTCCGGTCGCACCACCGCGCCCCGCACGCCCGACGTGCCCACGTCGACGACGAGGATGCTCACGGCCAGGGCACCGGGCCGAAGGGGCTGTGCGAGCCCGAGCTTCCCGGGGTTGAGGATCCCGCGGGGATCGAGGGTCTGCTTCAGGGCGGCCAGGACCTCGAAGCCCGAGCCGAGGGCACGGGGGAGGAAGCGCCCGCGGTTGAGGCCGATGCCGTGGTGGTGGCTGATGGCCCCGCCCGCGGCCATGGTGGCCTCGGTCACCGCGTCCCAGGCCCGCCGGTAGTAGGCGCCGGTCCACGCCGCTCGCGCCGCGTCGTCCCCGTCACCCTCGGGCGGCCTCCCGGCGAAGGTGAAGTACAGGCAGGCGCCGTCGGCGTAGGCATGGGACTGATGGGAGGAGGCCACCAACGTGCCCTCGATCGATCCCAGGGCATCGAGCACGCCCCGGTAGAGGCCGGGGAGCGCCGTCCACCGGGCCGACACCTCGACGGTGTCGACCACGATGCCGCCGCGCCACAGCGGGGCCAGGGCGGACACGTCGTTGCGGTGGCCGAGCCACGTGTCCACCAGCCCGGGGTCGAGCCCCTCAGCGTCGCCGCACTCCTGGTCGACCACGGCCAGGCCCGCCGCCACCAGCCCCGGATCGGCCTCGTCCAGCACGATCAGCACGTTGGTGTCGGCCAGCTCGAACGAACGGTTCGACTCGGTGGCGTCGTAGAGGCGGAGGACGGCCGGGGTGGCGCCGCGGCGCAGGATGCGGCGGCAGGCGTCGAGCCCGGCGTCGAACGACGGGAATCCGAAGGCCCGGCGGCCCTCACCGGTCGGTACCGGATGCACCCGGAACCTCCCCTCGGTGATGACGCCCAGGGTGCCCTCGCTCCCGACGAACAGCTGGGTCAGGTCGGGGCCGGTGGCCGATCGGGGCGCGTGCCCGCCGGTCCGGATGATCCGCCCGTCGGCCAGCACGACCTCCAGGCCGATCACCATGTCCTCGATCTTCCCGTAACGGTTCGAGTACTGGCCGGCGCCCCGGCAGGCCAGCCAGCCCCCCACCGTCGAGAGGTCCATCGACTGGGGCCAGTGCCCGAGGGTGAGGCCGTGCCCGTCGCGCAACCCGGACTCCACGTCCGGGCCGAACGTGCCGGCCCGCAGATCGGCGACCAGCGACTCCGAGTCGACGGCACCGATGCCCCGGAGGGCGCAGAGGTCGAGGGCCACCCCGCCGAACAGGGGCACCGAGCCGCCGCACACCCCGCTGCGGCCACCGGCCGCGGTCACCGGAACCTGCGATCGGTCGCAGAGCGAGAGCACGGCGGCCACCTGAGCGGTGTCGGACGGCCGGGCCACCACGGACGGGCGGGCCGCCACCTGGCCGACGGCCGCCCAGCCGATACCGAGCGGCCACCAGTCCCGCCCGGCCTCGGACCGGTCGCCGTCCTGGTCCGAGACCTCCTCGCACACCTCGGCCAGTCGGCGACGCAGGTCGTCGTCGACGGCCACCCGCCGACCACCCAGGCGGTCGGTCACCCCGCCCGGCCCGGCATCGATCGGCGTCACCGGGGTGGGTCGGATCACGAGCTGTCCGAGGCGGGGGCGACGGCCGCCGCCTGGCCGTCGGTCCGGTCGACGCCCGGGGCCGGGCCGACGTGGATCGGGTCGAGCCCGGCGCGCCGCAGCCGCTCGCGGGTCGCCGCCGCGTAGGCGACGGCCTCGGCCTCCATCCGGGCCGGCTCCCAGCCCAGCTCCGGCCCGATGAGCTCCGCCACCTTCGCCGCCGCGTCGGCGGCCCCCCGCATGTCCCGGAGCGAGGCCCGGGTGCGGCGGTCGAGGACGTCGGCCACCGAGCGGGCCATCTCCTCGCGCACCGCGTAGACCGCCTCCGCCTCGAGGTAGCGCAGACCGGGGACGAGCGGCTCGAGCAGCTCCGGCCGGTCGTCGGCCACCGCCAGCACCTCGGGTGTCTCGGTCCCGAAGCGACCGGCCAGATGGGCGGCCACCGCGCCGGCGTCGGTGGCGCCCGGGGAACGGTCCGACGTCCCGACGCCGCCGGCCCGGGCCGGCGCGTGGCCCCCGGATCCCGCCCCGTGCAGCTTGAGCTGCTTGGTCACGCAGGGGAGTGGTCGCTGCCCGAGCACGGTGACCACCGCGTCCACCGTGTCCTGGGCCATCTTCCGGTAGGTGGTGAGCTTCCCGCCGGTCACCGTGACCATCCCACTCGGCGAGGTCCGCACGGTGTGGCGGCGGGACAGGTCGGCGGTGCGCTCGCTCGGGGCGTGCTTCCCCTCGACCGGGGCCAGCAGGGGCCGGAGGCCGGTCCACAGCCCGGTGATGTCGCCGGGCCCGATGGGCTGGGTGGTGACGGCATTGGCGGCGTCGAGGATGTAGTCGATGTCCTCGGGCAGACAGCTCGGATCGTCGAGCGGCCCGTCCCACTCGGTGTCGGTCGTCCCGAGGTAGACCTGGTCCCCCCACGACACCACGAAGATCGAGCGGTGGTCCTCCCGGACCGGGATGACGGCGGCGATGTCGCACGGGAACGCCGCGTAGGGCACGGTGATGTGGATCCCCTTGGCCGGGCGGATCGAGTGCGGGTCGTGATGCTCGTCGAGGGCGCGGACCTGGTCGGACCACACGCCGGCCGCATTGACCACGACCGAGGCCCGGACGTCGAAGGCCTCCCCGCCGTCGGGGGCCACCCGGGCACCCGACACCTTGCCGTCGGCCCCGGTGATGAGGGCGGTGGCCGCGGTGTGGTTGGCCGCCACCGCCCCGTAGTCGAGGACGGCGGTCCGGACCACGGTCAGGGTGAGCCGGGCATCGTCGGCCCGGGCGTCCCAGTAGAGGAAGCCGGCCACCAGCCGGTCGGCGTCGATCGTCGGCATGTGGGCCAGGGCCTCGGCCCGGGTCACCTTCTCGTGACGCCGCCCGATCCGCACCCCTCCGGTGAGGTCGTAGAGCCACAGGGCGACGAGGTAGACCCGGGCCACGCTCTTGTTGACGACGCCCTTGCGGCCGAACAGCGGGATGAGGAACGGCAGGGGGGACACCAGGTGGGGGGCGTTGTCCAACAGCCGCTGGCGCTCGGCCAGGTTCTCGTAGACCAGGCGGTACTCGTGCTGTTGGAGGTAGCGGAGCCCGCCGTGGATGAGCTTGGACGACTTCGACGAGGTGCCGGAGGCGAAGTCGTCCCGCTCGACCAGCGCGGTCTTGAGGCCGCGGCTGGCCGCGTCCAGGGCCACCCCGGCCCCGGTGATCCCGCCGCCGATGACCAGCACGTCGAACTGCTCCGAGGCCAGCGCGGCCGAGGGCGGTGTCCCGGTCGAACCGGCCTGCGCTCGACTCGCGGGAGCGGGCGCGTGACGGCATGGGCAAAAGATTGCCACAGGTCGGACGGGGTACCGCCATCGACCATGGCCCCGATATCGACAATCATTGTTGAAGAACAATTGTTGGTGATAACCTGCGAGGCGTGAAGTCCCCCGAGGAGTTGACCGACCTGTTCCGGTCCACCGGGCGCAAGGTGACCGCCCAGCGACAGTGCATCTTCCGGGTGCTGCAGGGCGACGTCACCCATCCGTCCGCCGAGGCGGTGCACGCCGTGGCCAGCCGGGAGATGGAGACCATCTCGCTCAAGACCGTCTACCAGACCCTCCACGACCTCGCCGAGCTCGGGGAGATCGCCTCGCTCGACGTGGGCACGGGCATGACCCGGTTCGATCCCAACGTCGACGATCCCCACCATCATCTGGTGTGCCGGAGCTGTGGCCGCGTGCGCGACCTGGTGGCCGCGTTTCCCGAGCTGCAGATCCCCGACGGTGCCGACCTCGGTTTCGAGGTGGGCTCGGCGGAGATCGTCTTCCGGGGGCTCTGCCCCGAATGCCGACCCTCGACCGGGCGCCGGCGCTCGCCGGCCCGGGCCGCCCCATGATGCCCGACACCGCCGGGCGGACCGCGGAAGTCGCGGCCGCCGCCACCCAACCCCAGGATCCCGTCACAACCATGAAAGGAACACCGTGCCCGCACTGAAAGACAGCAAGACACAGGGAAATCTCAAGGAGGCGTTTGCCGGCGAGAGCCAGGCCAACCGCCGCTATCTGTACTTCGCCCAGAAGGCCGACGTCGAGGGCTACCCGGATGTCGCCGCCCTCTTCCGTTCGGTGGCCGAAGGGGAGACCGGCCATGCCTTCGGCCACTTCGACTTCCTCCGCGAGGTCGGCGACCCGGTGACCGGCGTGCCGGTCGGACCGACCGAGGACAACCTCAAGTCGGCCATCGAAGGGGAGACCTACGAGTACTCGGAGATGTACCCCGGATTCGCCCGCACCGCCCGTGACGAGGGATTCGACGAGGTGGCCGAGTGGTTCGAGACGCTGGCCCGGGCCGAGAAGAGCCATGCCGGCCGCTTCACCGAGGGACTGGCCTCGGTCTCCTGAGCCGACAGCGGGGACACCCCGCCCGAATGGTCGAGGCAACCGGTCCCGGGTCCCGCCCCCGGGGCCGGTTGCGCCTGACCACCCGGTCCCGCCCTCCATACCGAGCGCGGCCCCGATCACTGCACGAAGGACGGCCCGATGACCATCCGCGGACCTCTCACCCTCGAGGACATCTCCGACCAGCGGGCCTACGAGCGCGAGCGCGAGGAGTTCCGGTCCCGGGTCATCGCGGTGAAGAAGCTGCGACGGATCAGTGTCGGGCCGGTGGTGACCCTCACCTTCGAGTCCCGCCTCACCATGCGCTTCCAGGTGCAGGAGATGGCCCGAGCGGAGAAGATGTTCACCGACCAGCAGATCCAGCACGAGCTCGACGTCTACAACCGGCTCCTGCCCGCCCCCGGCGAGCTGTCCGCCACCCTGTTCCTCGAGCTCACCACCGAAGCGGAGCTGCGGACCTGGCTGCCCCGGTTGGTGGGCATCGAACGGGCCGGCGAGTTCCGGCTCGGAGCCGGGTCGGCCGTCCAGGTCGTCCCCTCCATCCCCGAGGAGGAGCATCAGGCCAATCTGACCCGCGAGGAGGTCACCTCGGCCGTGCACTACGTGCGGTTCGGTTTCACCGCCGAACAGGTCGAGGCGTTCGCCACCGAGCCGGTGGCCCTGGTGGTCAACCATCCCGAGTACCCCGAAGGCCTGCCCGGGACCGCTCTGAGCGACGCCACCCGGGCCGAGCTGGCCAACGACCTCCTCGGACGGTAGCGGCTCCGCCGTCAGCGGCCGGTGAACTCGGGAGGTCGCCGATGGAGCGACGCGTCGATGCCTTCGGCGAAGTCGTCGGTGGCCAGCAGCCGCACCTGTTCGAGCCGCTCGTGCTCGATGGCGGCGGCGAACGAGGCGACCAGGTCGGCCCGCTGGGTGGTGCGGATGGCCCGGACGGCCAACGGCGCCGATCCGGCGATCTCGGCCGCCAGCGAGTGAGCCTCGGCCCGTGGATCATCGGCCAGCCGGTCGCACAGTCCGATCCGCCGTGCTTCGGTGCCGTCGATACGGCGCCCGGTGAGGAGCAGTTCGAGGGCGCGCTGCTGGCCCACGACCCGGGGAAGGGTGACCGACAGCCCGAAGCCCTGGTGGAACCCGAGCCGGGCGAAGTTGGCCGAGAACCGGCTGTCCGGTCGGGCGATCCGGAAGTCTCCGACCAGGGCCAGTCCGAGGCCGCCGCCGATGGCCGCGCCCTGGACGGCGACCACCACCGGCACGGGCCCGGCCATGAGGGCCTCGGCCTGGTCGTAGAGCACCCGCAGTCCATCGGGCTCGGGGCGGGCCGCCCGGCCGAAGTCGAGGCCGGCACAGAAGTGGCGGCCCTCCGCGCACAGCACGATGGCCCCCGCCCCCTGCCGGTCGGCCCAGGCCACCGCCCGGACGACATCGGCCAGCAGCTGGGCATCGAAGTAGTTGGCCGGGGGCCGGTGCATCTCCACTTCGGCCACCCGGTTGGCCGACACCGCCGCGGTGACGTCGCCGAAGGTGATCATGGTGCGTCGCCCGGCGGCCCGGCGGCCAGCTCGGCCAGGACCTCGTCGGTGTGCTCACCGCTGAGGGCCGCCGCCCTCCGTACCGTCGGGCCGGTCATCGACGAGAAGCGCACCGGCTGGGGGAGGACCTTGTAGCGGCCGGCGACCGGATGGTCGTCTTCGGGGAGGGCGTCGACCAGCTCGTCGAGGGTGGGCACCACCGAGGCGGGGACTCCGTGGGCGGCGCAGAAGTCGAGCCATTGGTCGGTGGTGCGGCCGGCGATGATGGTGGCGACCTCCCGGTAGAGGGCGTCGGCGTGGTCGAGCCGGTTCCGGGTGGTGCGGATGCGCTCGTCCTCGGCCAGGTCGGGGCGGCCCCCGGCCCGGAAGAGGTCGGCGAAGTTCTGCCGGGTGTAGGGAAGCACGCTGACCCACCCGTCACGGGTGCGTTGCGGCCTCCGCTCGGGGTTGAGGATGCGCTGGTAGCCGGGGGCGCCCTGGGCCGGGCGGGCGGTGGCGGCCCCGGCGTGCTCCACCAGGACGAAGGCGGTCATCACGTCCACCATCGGCACCTCGACCCGCTGCCCCTGGCCGGTGCGTTCCCGGTGGAGGAGCGCGGCCATCACCGCGTAGGCGATGGTCAGCCCGCTGACCTTGTCGGCCATGAGGGTCGGGGCGAACTGGGGCTCGCCGCCGAACCGACGGAAGGCGTCGGGGAGGCCGGTGGCCGCCTGGATCACGTCGTCGTAGGCGGGGGCGTCGGCGGCCGGCGAGTTGCTCGGGTAGCCCTGGGCCTGGCAGAAGACGAGATCGGGTCGGACGGCGGCGACGTCGTCGTAGCTGAGGTGGAGCCGCTCGAGGGTGCCCGGCCGCAGGTTGGTGACCAGCACGTCGGCGGTGGCGACGAGATCGAGGAAGGCCCGGTGCCCGGACTCGGTCTTGAGGTCGAGGACGATGTTGCGCTTGTTGCGCAGCAGGTTGAGGGCCACCCCGGAGAGCTGGGGGTGGGGCCCGGCGGTCATCACCCGGCTGAGGGTCCCCCGCGGGTCCTCGACGGTGATGACATCGGCCCCGAGGTCGCCGAAGATCTGGGTGGCCAGGGGACCCATCACGATGGAGGTGAGGTCCACTACCCGCACGCCCTCGAGCGGGGCGCCCCCGGCCTCGGCGACCACTGGCTCCTCAGCGATGGTCGAGGTGCACGGCGGCCTCGGGGGAGTTGATCCGGAAGGTGAGGCTCTCCTCGATGTAGAGGTCGACCGACCCAGCGTCACTCGACTGGTAGCCGATGGAGAAGTCCTCGCCCACGGTCAGCTCGAAGTCCCCACCCCGCTGGCTGAGGACCACCGCGCCGTCGACGGCCGGCGCCCACACCACCGGTCCGCCCAGGATCTGGCGCAGATGCTCGAAGACCGGGTAGCCGCCGTGCTCGGTCGTCTCGATCACCGCCGTGTAGCAGCGGGCGCCGAGGGCGATGGCGTAGGGCCCGGCCACGTCGGCACCGCGCAAGGTGGCCACGGCGCTGGCCACGTGCTCGGGATAGTGGTTGTAGTCCTCGCTGATGGCCACGGGGGCGTGGGGCGAGGCGCCGACGATGCCGGCGACGTGTCCCGCCGGGTAGCCGTGGAAGACCAGGTGGTCCTCGGCCAGGGCGGCGGCCCGTCCGGCGGCCTTGACCGCGTCGAGGTCGAGGTCGGTGGCCCCGCGCTCGGCGGCGGCGATCTCCGAGCGGGCCAGCGAGAAGGGCGACCGCACCTCGATCAGGGGCATGACCCGTCGGATGGCCACGTCCAGCCCGGCCAGGTCGGCGCCGTCCAGGTCATCGACCCGGCCCACGTCCACCGCCGAGTGCTGCCAGCCGAGCGGTCCCTCGAAGTCGACCAGTCGGCGGGCGGCAACGAAGTGCTTGATCGAGCGGGCCGCCTCCTCGTCGATCTGGGTCCAGGCGTCCTCGGTGACCGGCGCCAGCTCCCGCATCAGATGGTTCATGCCACGATCCTGCTTTCGCTTCGTAGGTTGCCGATGCCCAGACTTCCGTCTGCGGCTGCGGCCTGGGCCAACGGGTTGGGCGTGGGCGGCCCGACCCGGGTGAGGGTGTTGCGGTCGGTGTGGGGGAACGGGTCGTCCCGGTCGGGGATCTGGAGCATGCCCACCTCCTCGTACGACCAGGTGTCGTCCGGATGCAGCTGCACGTTCATCCGGTAGCTCAAGGTGCGGAACGCCTGATCGAGGAAGGGGTTGGAGAGGATGCCGTAGATCTCCGACCCGATGGCCGCCTCCACGTGGAACTCGGTGGCATCCGGTTCGGCCGTTCCGCCGGCCAGCAGCACCTGGCCCCTCGGAATGCCCAGGGTCAGGGTGATCGAGTTGGTGGCCGGCTCCCACAGCCAGTAGCCCACCTGGTCATGGAACGTCTCCGCTTCCCCCGGCTTCACGATGTGGGTGTGGTAACGGAGCCCGTAGAACAGCTGGGGCCCGTTGGTCTGGCGATCGATGGGCTGGGCCTCGTAGCGTTCGACGAAGGTGTTCCGCTCGGTGCCGCCGAGCTCGGGATGGGCGTCCGCCCCCATGGTCCCCTGCCAGACGCCGGCCATGGCGGTCAGCGGGCCCAGGTGGGAGAGCGTGTCGGGATCGCCGGCCGGCTCGGTGTAGAGGTCGTCCCCGTAGGTTCCCACCGCGGTGGAACTCATCGTGTCTTCCCTTCCCTTCGGTGGTGGCGGTCCTGCCGGGTCGGATAACGGATCGGTTGGCGGCGGCGGCCGACGACGGTGGCCTGGTGCCGGTGCCCGCACAGTGTAGGTCGACGGCAATTCGTTCCGCCCCCTCCGGTGGGTCCCGGCCGGCAAGGTCCGCGTCCAGCTCTCGGGGGCCGGGTCCGGGCAAGGTGCAGGCCGGATCATCCCCCTGTCACCCACGTCGGGTGGTCCCGGGCGAACTCTCCGAGTGCCCGTTCGAAGCACCCAGGTGCCGATCAGACAGGGGAACATCCATGAGCAGCGCATCCACCACCACCATCATCGGGAACCTGACCCGGGATCCCGAGATCCGCTACACCCGCGACGGGCAGGCCACCACCTCCCTGGGCGTGGCCGTCAATCGTCGTTGGCAGAACCGGGAGACCAACGAGTGGGAGGAGGCGACCTCCTTCTTCGACGTCGTCACCTGGCGTGACCTGGCCGAAAACGTGGCCCTGAGCCTGACCAAGGGCATGCGGGTGGTGGTGACCGGACGGCTCGAGCAGCGCAGCTGGGAGACCGAGGAGGGCGACCGGCGTTTCAAGGTGGAGATCGTGGCCGACGAGGTCGGGGCCAGCCTCCGCTTCGCCACCGTCGACGTGCATCGGGTCGAGCGACACCTGGCCGACGGTGACGGGAGCACGACCGACGGCAGCAATCCGGCCGGGGACGAGCTCGGGGCACCGGCGTGACCGCCGCCCGCCGGACGACACCGAACCTCGCCGGTGAGGGGGTTCCGTGGGCATGCCGGTGATGTGGATCCTGCTGCCCCACTGGCTGGGCGCGGAGGTCCTCGCCCCACTGGGCCTTGCCGCGGTGTGGTCCGTCCTGCGACCCACCGCACCACGCCACCGGCGTCCGCGGCAGGGCACCGGCGGGGAGAAGGCCCGATGACCGCGGCCGCCCACGTTGCTTCCGCCCGCGACGCAACCGGCGGGACCGGCGCCGACGATGCGCCCCTGCCGGTGGCCGGGCTGCGCGGCTCGGTGGAGCTCACCAAACGGGAGGTGTTCGACGCCTGCCAGGCCCTGGCCGACGCCGACCCGGTACTGGTCGCCGCGGGCCGGACCGGTGAGGCGGCGGCGCTGTTCGATCTCTTCGAGCTGTTCGAGGAGCGGCTCACCGGGTGAGGGTGAGACCACTCCCCAGGAGCGGCGGCCTCAGGCCGGGTCGGGCTCGTACTCGATGGACAGCGAGTTCACGCAGTAGCGCTGGCCGGTCGGCAGTGGACCGTCGGGGAACACGTGGCCCAGGTGTCCACCGCAGCGGGCGCAGGTGATCTCGGTGCGGGCCATCCCGAAGGACCGGTCGACGTGCTCCCGGATGACGCCTTCGTCGAGGGCCCGGTAGAAGCTCGGCCAACCTGACCCGGAATCGAACTTGGTGTCGCTGGGGAACAGCGCCGCTCCGCACCCGGCACAGCTGAACACGCCGGTCCCGTCCACATGGAGGAGCTCACCGGACCAGGCCGGCTCGGTGCCCTTCTGCCGGAGCACGGCATACCGCTCGGGGGACAGCTTCTCCTTCCACTCCTCCTCGGTGAGCTCGACGGTGCCGCCGGTGCTCGTCTCTGGGGTTTCGGCCATGGCCGCTTCCTCCTTCTGCCGGCCGGCGGTGGACGACGCCCACTGCGCACGAGCCGGCAACACTCATGCTTAGGAAACGCTGCCACCGGCCCCCCTGTTCCCGCCGGGCCGGAGCCGGGTGCGGGGATCACCACCCGGCCCGGGTCGGGATCCGGGGGCCGAAACCGGTTTGCTAACGTCAGCCCAGATTCCGCCCGGCCCGTTCAGTGGCCACCACCGGACGACGGCGACGGCCGGGACCGGCGGCGTTGGGCGGGACAGACCACAGAGGGACCCCACCACCCATGGACCTACGCGATCGACCCGAGGACGAGGCCTTCCGGCGGGAGGTCCGCTCCTGGCTGGCCGACCACGTGGTGGGGGAGTTCGCCGCCCTGGGCGGAAGGGGTGGATCCGGCGACGAGACCTTCGGCTTCGAGGTCCGGCTCGAGTGGGAGCGGGTGCTCGCCGCCGACGGGTGGACCGGCATCGGCTGGCCGACCGAGTACGGCGGGCGGGGGGCGAGCATCGCCGATCAGGTCATCTTCAACGAGGAGTACGTCCGGGCCAAGGCACCCGGGCGGGTCAGCGTCCTCGGCGAGGGGCTCATCGGCCCCACCATCATCCAGTACGGGACGCCCGAGCAGAAGGCCAGGTTCCTGCCGCCCATCCTGGCCGGCACCGAGCTGTGGTGCCAGGGGTACTCCGAGCCCAACGCCGGGAGCGACCTGGCCAATGTCCAGACCCGGGCGGTGCTCGACGGGGACGAATGGGTGGTGACCGGCCAGAAGGTGTGGACCTCCGGGGCCCACCAGGCCGACTGGTGCTTCGTGGTGTGCCGCACCGAACCGGGCTCGCAGCGCCACAAGGGCCTCTCCTACCTGCTGGTGCCGATGGATCAGCCCGGCATCGAGGTCCGACCCATCAGGCAACTCACCCGGACGTCGGAGTTCAACGAGGTCTTCTTCGACGGCGCCCGCACCCGGGCGGACCACGTGGTGGGCGAGGTGGGGGACGGGTGGCAGGTGGCCCTCGCCACCCTGGCCTTCGAGCGTGGCGTCGGTGTCCTCGGCCACCAGCTGTCGTTCCGCCGGGAGCTGGAGCGTCTCTTCGAGTTGGCCCGGTCGGTCGGCGCCTCGGACCGCCCGGTCATCCGCCAGCGCCTGGCCCGCTCGTGGGCCGAGCTCGAGATCCTGCGGTTCAACACCTTGCGCAGCCTGTCGGGCTTCGACGGACCGGTGGCCCCGCCCGAGGCATCGATCATCAAGCTGTACTGGGCCAACTGGCACCAACGGCTGGGTGAGCTGGCCCTGGACATCCGGGGCGCGGCGGGCATGGTCACCGAGGGATCCCCCTACCTGCTCGACGAGTTCCAGCGCACCTTCCTGTTCAGCCGGGCCGAGACCATCTACGGCGGCTCCAACCAGATCCAGAGGAACATCATCGGCGAGCGGGTACTCGGCCTGCCGCCCGAACCCAAGGGGGCACGTCGATGACCGACGCACCGACCGCCAACGGAGGCGGGCCGGGGCGGCCCCCGGCCGGCCACGGGCTGCTGGACGGCAAGGTCGTGGTGGTGACGGCGGCCGCCGGCACCGGCATCGGGTTCGCCACCGCCACCCGCTGCGTGGAGGAGGGCGCCACCGTGGTCATCTCCGACGTCCACGAGCGCCGGTTGGGCGAGGCGGCCGATGCCCTGGCCGAGCTGGCCGGCGAGCGACCCCTGGCCGTGCCCTGCAACGTGACCGACGAGTCGCAGGTCCAACGGCTCTACGACGCCGCCGTCGAACACCACGGCCGGTTCGACGTGGCCGTCAACAACGCCGGCCTCGGGGGCCAGGTCGACGTGGTCGACATGACCGACGAGCAGTGGGCCCTGGTGCTCGACGTGACCCTCACCGGCACCTTCCGGTGCACCCGGGCCGCCCTGCGCCATCTCTACGCCCTGGGCGGCGGGGTCATCGTCAACAACGCGTCGGTGCTCGGTTGGCGGGCCCAGGCCGGCCAGGCCCACTACGCCGCGGCCAAGGCCGGGGTCATGGCCCTCACCCGGTGCAGCGCGGTCGAGGCCGCGCCCCACCACGTCCGGATCAACGCCGTCTCGCCCAGCCTGGCCGTCCACCCGTTCCTCAACAAGGTGATGGCCGACGAGGAGCTGGCCGAGCTGGCCGGACGGGAGGTGCTCGGGCGGGGGGCCGAGGTGTGGGAGGTGGCCAGCGTCATCGCCTTCCTGGCCAGTGAGTACGCCACCTTCATGACCGGTGAGGTCGTCTCGGTGAGCAGCCAGCATCCCTGAGCCGGACGGGTCCGTCCAAGCGGGACCGGCGAGGGGATGCACTACCCTGACGACGTGTCAGAAGTCGTGTCGGAGAGCATCGATCCCCGCGGGGATCTGCAGTGGGGCACCATCCCCGGCCTGGTCGAGGACGCGGCCGCCCGCTTCGGGGAGGCCGAGGCCCTGGTCGACTTCCACGGCCCCCGGGGCACCGTCACCCGGCTGACCTTCGACCAGTTGGCCGACGAGGTGGCCGCGGCGACCCGGGCCATCGTGGCCAACGGCATCGACCGGGGCGACCGGGTGGCCATCTGGGCCCCCAATTGTGCCGAGTGGGTGGTGGCCGCCCTGGGGGTGGTCGGGGCCGGGGCCCTGCTGGTGCCCCTCAACACCCGGTGCAAGGGGGCGGAGGCGGCGTACATCCTGCGGGAGTCGGGGGCCAGGTTGCTCTTCACCGTGAAGGGGTTCCTCGGGACCGACTACCCGCAGCTGCTGGCCGAGGCGACGGCGGCCGGGGAGAAGGTGCCCGACCTCGAGCGGGTGGTGGTCCTGCGCACCGGGGACGAGCCGGTGACGGCGGCGACGGTCAAGGGCGACCAGGTGGTGGACTGGGAGGTCTTCCTGCAGGAGGGTGGCCTGTGCTCGGCCGACGTGGCGGCCGGGCGTACCGCCTCGATCACCGCCGGCGACCTCTCCGACCTGGTGTTCACGTCGGGGACCACCGGCCGCCCCAAGGGGGCGATGACCACCCACGGCCAGACCCTCCGCACCTTCGCCACCTGGTCGGAGATCGTCGGCCTGCGGGAGGGCGACCGCTACCTGATCGTCAATCCCTTCTTCCACACCTTCGGCTACAAGGCGGGGATCCTGGCGTGCCTGATGACCGGGGCGACCATGGTGCCCGAACCGGTCTTCGACGTCGACCTGCTGCTCCGACGGATCCAGTCCGAGCACATCTCCGTGCTGCCCGGGCCGCCCACCATCTTCCAGGCCATCCTCGACCATCCCGATCGCAAGGAGTTCGACCTCTCCTCCCTCCGCCTGGTGGTCACCGGCGCCGCCGTGGTCCCGGTCGAGCTGGTGCGCGCCCTGTGGTCCGACCTCGGGGTCGAGACCGTGCTCACCGCCTACGGGCTGACCGAGGCCACCGGGACGGTGACCATGTGCCGGCGGGGCGACTCGGCCGAGGTCATCTCCGGCACCTCGGGCCGGGCCATCCCCGACGTGGCCGTGCAGATCGTCGACCCGGGCGGAGCCGAGCTCGCCGCCGGGGGAGGCGGGCGAGATCGTCGTGCGGGGCTACAACGTGATGCGGGGGTACTTCAACGACGCCGAGGCCACCGACGAGGCCATCGACCGCGCCGGTTGGCTCCACACCGGGGACATCGGGGTCATGGATGCCGGCCGGCAACGTCACCATCACCGACCGGCTGAAGGACATGTTCGTGAGCGGCGGGTTCAACGTGTACCCGGCCGAGGTGGAGGCCGTCCTGCGCCAGCATCCCGACGTCGGGCAGGTGGCCGTGGTGGGCGTGCCCGACCGCCGGATGGGTGAGGTGGGGCTGGCCGTGGTGGTGCCGGCCACCTCCGGGGCGGCCGACCGGATCGTGGCCGAACTGCCCGGGTGGGCGGTGGAGCGCCTGGCCAACTACAAGGTGTCCCGCGATGGGGGTGCAGATCGTCGATGCGCTGCCCGTCAACGCCAGCGGCAAGGTCCTCAAACGGGAGCTGCGCGATCGCTACGCCGCCCCGACCACCGACGAAGCAGCACGACCGACCGACACTAGAGAGAGGAAGGTGCCATGCGAGGCATCGTCTACACCGGTGACGACGTGGAGGTCACCGACCAGCTGAGCATCGGGGATCCCGGTCCCTCCGAGGTCCGGGTGGCCATCGGGGCGGCCGGGGTGTGCCACAGCGACCTGTCCGTCATCAACGGCACCATCCAGTGGAAGGCGCCGTCGGTGCTCGGGCACGAGGGCGCCGGCGTCGTCGAGGCGGTCGGCTCCGAGGTCCGCTCGGTCAAGGTCGGTGACCATGTGGTCATCGCCACCCTGCAGAGCTGCGGGACGTGCCGGGCCTGCAGCACCGGTCATCCGACCTGGTGCGTGAAGACGCTGGGCAACGTGTCCCAGCCCTTCACCTTCAAGGGGGAGCCGGCCTCCAACTTCGCCGGAACCTCGGTCTTCACCGAGTCGACCATCGTCAAGGAGGTCCAGGCGGTCAAGATCTCGAAGGACGTGCCCATGACCTCGGCCTGCCTCATCGGGTGCGGGGTGCTCACCGGGGTCGGATCGGTGCTCAACCGGGCCAAGGTGCAGGCCGGCGAGACGGCGGCCGTCTTCGGGGTCGGTGGGGTGGGACTCAACGTGATCCAGGGCCTGCGACTGGCCGGCGCCAGCCGGATCATCGGGGTGGACACGCTGGCCGCCAAGGAGGGCCTGGCCCGCCAGTTCGGGGCCACCCACTTCGTCGACGCCTCGGCGGTCGACCCGGTGGCCGCCATCCGCGAGATCGTGCCCCCCGGGCCGGACAAGGTCACCGGCGCCCTCGGCTGGACCGGCGGGGTCAACTGGTCCTTCGACTGCGTGGGCCACCCGGCCGTCCTGCGGAACGCCCTCGACGTACTCGACTGGGGCGGCAATGCCCTGGCCATCGGCATCCCCCCGCAGGGCACCGAGGTGTCGGTGGACGTGAATGCCCTGTCCTACGTGGACCGCGGCCTCCTCGGCTGCCGCTACGGCTCGGCCCGCCCCCACCACGACATCCCCCTGATGGTCGAGCTCTACTTGTCGGGCCGGCTGATGCTCGACGAGCTGGTCACCGAGCAGCGACCCCTCGAAGGGTTCCGCGAGATCGTCGCCGACATGGAGGCGGGCAAGCTGGCCCGCGGCGTCCTCACCTTCTGAGGTCCGGGGCGCGGAACGGGCCGCAGACGCCGGTGGCGGCCCTGTTACAGTCAGGCCGGATATGACGGTGCGTCAGATTGAGGGGGATTTCGCCACCGTGGTCGAGGTGCTGCGGGCCGCGGCCGAGGTCAACGGCGAGGTCGAGGCGTACGTCGAGCCGGCCACCGCCACCACGGCGAGACGCAGCCTCACCTTCGCAGCCTGGGACCGGGCCGCCGACGGCGTGGCCGGGTTGCTGGCCCGGCATGGTGTGACCCGGGGCTCGGTGGTGGCACTCATGCTCCCGAGCTCCATCGACTACGTGGTCAGCTACGCCGCCGCCACCCGGTTGGGGGCGATCACCTCCGGCATCAACCCACGGCTCGGCGAGGCCGAGACCCGGTCGATCCTCGAGCGGACCCGGCCCACGGTCACCGTGGTGGACGAGGGCGCCGCCCCGCCGGGACCGACGGGCACGGTACTCGGCCGCGCTGCGGTGGCCGCGGCCACCGACGGGCCGCCCCCCGTCGATTTGCCGGGCCTGTCCGGGTCCGACCCGGTGGCCGTGGTGTGGACCAGCGGCACCACCGGCCTGCCCAAGGGGGCGGTGTTCGACCACGACTGCCTGGCCGCGGTGGCGGCCGGCACCGACGTGTTCTCCGCACCCGGCGACCGGCGGCTCTCGCCGCTGCCGTTCGCCCACGTCGGCTCGATGACCCGGGTCTGGGACGAGATCGTCCACGGGGTGACCACGGTGATCACGCCGACGCCCTGGAAGGCGGCCGACGCCCTGCGGATCATCGCCGACGAGGGGATCACCGTGGGCCAGGGGGTGCCGACCCAGTGGGCGCTGGTCCTGGCCCACCCCGACCTCGACCGGGTCGACACCTCCACCCTGCGGGTGGCCGGCACCGGGGCGTCGCGGGTGCCGGCCGAGCTGGTGGCGGCCATGCGGGAGCGGTTCGGCGTGCCGGTCATCGTGCGCTACACCTCGACCGAGGCCTCCCTGGGCACGGGAACCGCACCCGGCGACCCCGACGAAGTGGTGGCGTCCACCGTGGGCCGGCCGGTGACCGGGGTGGAGCTGGAGATCGTCGGGGAGGACGGACGTCCGGGTGGCGCCGGGGAGGTGGGGCGGGTCCGGCTCCGGTCGGCCGCGGTCATGCGCGGCTACTGGGGCGGGCCCCCGACCGGCCCCGGCCGGGGCGGGGTGGTCTACGACCGGGAGGCCACCGCGCCGGTGCTGGACGCCGAGGGCTGGATCACCACCGGTGACTTCGGCTACCTCGGGGAGGACGACTGCCTGCGCCTGGTCGGGCGGGCCAACGAGCTCTACATCCGGGGCGGGTACAACGTGTACCCGGCCGAAGTGGAGGGGGTCCTGAGCGGCCACCCCGCCGTGGCCGAGGTGGCCGTGGTGGCCGCGCCCGACCCGGTGCTCGGCGAGGTCGGGGTGGCCTACGTGGTCCCGGCGGACGGCACCGCTCCCGAGGAGGACCGGTTGCTGGCCGAGCTCCGGGACGCGGTCCGGGACGCGCTGGCCGACTACAAGGCGCCCGATCGGGTCGTGGTGGTGTCGAGCCTGCCCCTGACCTCGATGATGAAGGTGGACAAGCGATGCCTGGCCGACCGGGCGGCCCGGCTGCCCGCCCTGCGGCCCGGTGGGTCGCGGTCGGCCCCACCGGTTCGGCCGCCCGGCACGAAGGGAGCACACACGCCATGACCGAGGACTTCATCGACCAGGTGGACCGGAGGACGGCGTCCCGCGGGTGGGTGGGGGCGCCGACGCTGTGGGAGCTCATCGAGCGCCGGGTCGGGGCCACCCCCGACGCCGTCATGGCCCTCGACGACCGGGGACGCAGCCTGACCTTCGACGGGTACCGGGCCGCCTGCCTCCGGGCCGCCGCCGGCCTCGCCGCCGACTACGGCGTCGGGCCGGACACCGCGGTCAGTTGGGAGCTGCCCACCTGGATCGAGTCGTTGGTGCTGGTGGGCGCGCTCGGCCCGTCTGGGGGCCCGCCAGAATCCGCTCATCCCCATCTACCGACAGCGGGAGGTGGGCTTCATCACCGCCCAGAGCCAGGCCACGCTGCTCGTCGTGCCCACCGTCTACCGGGGATTCGACTTCGAGGCCATGGCCCGCCAGATCGCCACCGACCAGCCCGGGCTCCAGGTCCTGGTGGTCGACGGCCACCTGCCCGACGGCGAGCCCGACGAGCTGGCCGAGGTCGCCGCCCTGCCGGCCACGGCGGGCGACGCCCCCATCCGTTGGCTGTTCTACACGTCGGGCACCACCGCCGATCCGAAGGGGGCCCAGCACACCGACCTCACGGTGATGGCGTCGGCCCTGGCCATGTCCGAGAGCCTCGACATCGGGCCGGACGACGTGTCCGCCCTGGTCTTCCCCTTCACCCACATCGGCGGCATCGGATGGCTGATGACCTCGTTGATCACCGGGTGCCGGCTGTTGATCACCGAGGCGTTCGACCCGGTGGCCACGCCCGCCTTCCTGGCCGACCACGGGGTGACCCTGGCCGGCTCGGGCACCACGTTCCACCTGGCCTACCTGGCCGCCCAGCGGGCCCGCGGGACCGGGTCCATCTTCCCCTCCATCCGGTCGTACCCGGGCGGGGGGGCGCCCAAGCCCCCCCAGCTCCACTACGACATGAAGCGGGAGATCGGCGGGGTCGGGATCGTCTCCGGCTACGGCCTCACCGAGGCGCCGATCGTGGTCATGGCGGGCACGGACGACGCCGACGACAAGCTGGCCGGGACCGAGGGCCGGCCGACCCCCGGGGTGGAGCTCATCGTGGTGTCGTTGGACGGCCGGCGGTGCGGACCCGGCCAGGAGGGCGAGATCCGGCTGAAGGGCCCCCAGGTCATCCGGGGCTACCTCGACCCCTCGCTGGATGCCGATGCCTTCGACGAGGACGGCTACTTCCGCAGCGGGGACCTCGGGATCGTGGACGCCGACGGGTTCGTCTCGATCACCGGCCGACTGAAGGACGTGATCATCCGGCACGGCGAGAACATCTCGGCCAAGGAGGTCGAGGACCTCCTGTACACCCATCCGGCGGTGGCCGACGTCGCGGTCATCGGCCTCCCCGACCCGAAGACGGGCGAGCGGGCGTGTGCGGTGGTGGCGGTGAAGGAGGGTGGAGCCTTCGGGTTCGACGCCATGGTGGCGTACCTGAGGGAGCAGGGGTTGCGGACCCAGTCCATCCCCGAGCAGCTCGAGATCGTCGACACCGTGCCCCGCAACCCGGCCGGAAAGATCCTCAAGCACAACCTGCGCGAACAGTTCGCGCCCGCACCGAAGACAGGGAGTGACGCATGAGTCCGATCCAACGGGTCACACTGGGCGCCGGGGGCGCGGAGCACGACGCCGCCGACGCCGCCATCACCTCGTTCATCGGGCACCGGTTCGCCGACAAGGTGGCGGTGGTGACCGGCGCCGGCTCGGGGATCGGGCGGGCGGTGGCCACCCGGTTGGCCGTCGAAGGGGCGCGGGTCGCCGCCCTGGACGTGGCCGAGGACAACCTGGCCACCACGGTGGCCGGCATCACCGAGCTCGGGGGGACGGCCACCGGCTACCGGTGCGACGTCACGTCGGAGTCGTCGGTCGACGAGACGGTCGCCGCCCTCGCCTCCGCCCTCGGGCCGCCCACCGTGGTGTGCAACGTCGCCGGCGTGGGGGGCTTCTTCAACACGGTGGACATGCCCACCGCCCAATGGGACCGGATCCTGGCCGTCAACCTGACCGGGCCGTTCTTCGTCTGCCGGGCCACCTTGCCCCACCTGCTCGAGCACGGCGGGTCCATCGTCAACGTGGCGTCCAACACCGCCCTGATGGGACAGTCCTACTCGGCGGCCTACTGCGCCTCGAAGGCCGGGCTGCTCATGTTCTCCAAGGCGCTGGCGGCCGAGTACCTGTCGCGGGGGGTGCGGGTCAACGTGGTGGCCCCCGGCGGCGTGGACACGCCGCTCATCGGGGCCTTCGAACTGCCCGAGGGCGCCGACTTCAAGGAGCTCACCAAGATCATGTCGCCGCTCGGGTTCTCGACCCCGGCGGAGATCGCCGCCTCGGTCGCCTTCATCGCCTCGGAGGAGTCCTCTTACACGACCGGCTCGGTCCTGTCGGTCGACGGGGGCCTGACCATCTGATGCGGGGCTGACCGATGCCGGGCTGACCGGGGCCGGGCTGACCGGGCCGGTGACCCGGCGGCCGGCCGGTCAGGTCACGACAGGCGCTCGACGATCATGGCCATGCCCTGGCCGCCACCCACGCACATCGACTCGAGGCCGATGGTCTTGCCGGTGTCCTCGAGGGCGTTGAGCAGGGTGGTCATGATCCGGGCCCCGGTCTGGCCGAACGGGTGGCCGAGGGCGATGGCGCCGCCCTTCACGTTGAGCTTGTCGTAGCTGATCCCCAGCTCCTGGGCGGAGGGGACCACCTGGGCGGCGAACGCCTCGTTGATCTCCACCAGGTCGATGTCGGCGATGGTCATGCCGGCCCGGGCCAGGGTCTGGCGGATGGCCTCGACCGGACCGAGCCCCATGATCTCGGGGTTGAGCCCGGTCACCCCGCTGGCCACGATGCGGGCCAGGGGGGTGATGCCCAGTTCGCGGGCCTTGGTGTCGCTCATGACCACGACGGCGGCGGCGCCGTCGTTGAGGGGGCAGGCGTTCCCGGCGGTGACGGTGCCGCCCTCGCGGAAGACCGGCTTCAGGCCGGCCAGCCCCTCGAGGGTGGTGCCGGGACGAGGCCCGTCGTCCTTGGTCACCACCGTGCCGTCGGGCGTGGTGACCGGGATGATCTCGCGGTCGAAGAAGCCGGCCTCCTGGGCCGCCACCGCCCGGGTCTGGGACTGGAAGGCGAACTCGTCCTGGGACTCGCGGCTCACCTTCTTGAACTCGGCGACGTTCTCGGCCGTCTGGCCCATGGCGATGTAGACGTCGGGCAGGCCGTCGAGGGGTGTCCACGGCGCGCCGGTCGCCGGGGTGCGCTCGACGGTGCGGGCCTCGGCGTCGGCGAAGCCCGCGTTGTGCGGCCCGGTGTCGGCGGCGCCGTTGCGGTACCGGCTCACCGTCTCGACCCCGGCGGCCACGAAGACGTCGCCCTCACCGGCCCGGATGGCGTGGGCGGCCATGCGGATGGTCTGGAGCGAGGAGGAGCAGTAGCGGTTGACGGTCACGCCGGGCACGTCGGGCAGGCCGGCCAGCAGGGCGGCCACCCGGCCCACGTTGTAGCCGGCCTCGCCCCCGGGCTGGCCCGATCCCATGATGACGTCCTCGACGCTCTGGGGGTCCAGCTGGGGCACCTTGGCCAACACCTCGCGGATGACCAGCGCGGCCAGGTCGTCGGGGCGGCAGTCCACCAGCGACCCCTTGTTGGCCCGCCCGATGGGGGTGCGACCGGTGGCGACGATGACGGCTTCGGGCATTGGGGACTCCTCGGTACGGGGCGGCCGACGCCGCGTGGGGCGATCGGAACCGGTCGTCCCGGATCCGATGATGACGGTCAGAACTTACCCGAAGGTAACTGCAGTGGCTCCCGACCGTGGGTGACGGCAGGAGACGCCGACGGGCAGGCTACCCGCTCGGCCGGTGGTCGGGTCCGGGCGGACCGCTCGGCGGCGTTGGCGCCCACAGGTGCAGGTATGTAACGTGTTCTAGTCACCCGGCCGGTCCGGTCGGGAGCGGCGATGCCCACCGCCGACCGGCGACCGGCACCGGTCGCCACGGGTCGGTTCCGAGGTCCGGAGGTGTGGGTCCTGGCCGTTCTCGGAGGCCGGGTCTCGCAGTTCTAGAGTGCACAGGCCGGCCCCGGAGGACACTCCGGACCGGGCACCGAGCAGTCACTAGGGGAGGGACCCAATGGAGATCGGCTACACCGAGGAACAAGAGGGGCTGCGCACCCGCCTGCGCGACTACTACGCCGCCCTCCTCACCCCGGAGGTGGAGGCGCAGCTGGCCACCAGCCACGGCATCGGTCCCCACATGCGGCGGGTGGTCAAGCAGATGGCCGAGGACGGATGGCTCGGCATCGGATGGCCCACCGAGTACGGGGGCCAGGGCCGGTCGGCCATCGAGCAGTACATCTTCTTCGACGAGTCGATGCGGGCCGGGGCGCCGGTGCCGATGCTGACCATCAACACGGTCGGGCCGACCATCATGCAGTACGGCACGCCGGAGCAGAAGGAGTTCTTCCTCCCGAAGATCCTGGCCGGCGAGATCCATTTCTGCATCGGCTACACCGAGCCGGAGTCGGGCACCGACCTGGCCTCGCTCCAGACCCGGGCCGAGCGGGACGGCGACGAGTACGTCATCAACGGCCAGAAGATCTACACGTCCCTGGCCGGTGACGCCGACTACATCTGGTTGGCCACCCGCACCGATCCCAATGTGGCCAAACACAAGGGCATCTCGATGTTCATCGTGCCCATGGACACGCCGGGGATCAAGGTGGTGCCCATGCACCTGCTCGGCGACCACAACATCAACTACACCTTCTACGAGGACGTCCGGGTGCCGGCGGCCAACCTGGTGGGCGGCGAGAACGCCGGCTGGTCGCTGATCACCAACCAGCTCAACCACGAGCGGGTCACCCTGTGCTCCTCGGGGATCATCGAGCGGGCCCTGGCCGACGTCCGGGCCTGGGCCCAGAGCACCAAGCTGGCCGACGGACGCCGGGTCATCGACCAGGAGTGGGTGCAGGTGCACCTGGCCCGCATCGACGCCCGCCTGGAGTTCCTCAAGCTCATCAACTGGAAGGTGGCCTGGACGGCCACCGAGGGCCACCTCGACGTGGCCGACGCCTCCACCACCAAGGTGTTCGGCACCGAGTTCTACATGGAGGCGTTCAAGCTGATGCTCGAGGTGGTGGGCCAGGCCGGCTACCTGGCCGGGGGCACCCCCGAGGCCGTGCTGGCCGGACGCCTGGAGATGTACGCCCGCAGCCTGGTCATCCTGACCTTCGGCGGCGGCACCAACGAGATCCAACGGGACCTGATCGCCATCTTCGGCCTCGGCCTGCCCCGTTCGCTGCGATAGAAGAGGAACGAGCACCATGGACTTCTCCTTCACCGAAGAGCAAGAGGCCGTCCGCGAGCTGGCGGATCGGATCTTCACCGATCTGTCGACCCACGAACGACTGCGCGAGCTCGAGTCCGACCCCGACGGCGACCGGTTCGACCGGCAGCTGTGGGCCGAACTGGCCGGGGCCGGGCTGCTCGGGATCTCGCTTCCCGAGGCCGACGGGGGAGCCGGTCTGGGCTTCGTGGCCACCGGCCTGGTCGTCGAGGCCGCCGGACGCACCGCGGCCTACGTGCCGGTCATCGAGACCCTGGCCGCGGCGGCGCCGGCCATCGCCCGGTTCGGCACCGAGGGACAGCGCCAGCGGTGGCTGCCCGGAGTCGTGGCCGGCGAGACGGTCCTCACCACCGCGCTGGTCGAGTTGGGCGGCACCCCGGAGGCCCCCTCGGTGGTGGCCGAGCGGAGCGGCGACGGCTGGACACTGTCGGGCTCCAAGTCCTGCGTCCCCTCGGGGATGATCGCCGACGCGGTGCTGGTGCCGGCCCGGGTCGAGCCCGGCTCGGTGGCCGTGTTCATCGTGGAGACCTCGGGACCCGGGGTGAGCCGCGAGCGCCAGGTGGCCAACACCGGGCAGCCCGAGGCCATCCTCACCTTCTCGGGAGCCACCGTCGGGGCCGATGGGCTGTTGGGCACGGTCGAGGACGGTGCCGCCATCGTCCACTGGCTGGTCCAGCGCACCACGGCGGCGATCTCCCTGGCCCAGGCCGGGGCGGCCGCCGCCTCGCTGGCCCTGGTGGCCGAGTACACGAAGACCCGCGAGCAGTTCGGCAAGCCCATCGCCACCTTCCAGGCGGTCGGGCAGCGGGCGGCCGACGCCTACGTCGACACCGAGGCCATCCGGCTCACCGCCTGGCAGGCGGCGTGGAGGATCGACGAGGGTCTGTCCGCCGACCGCGAGGTGGCCATCGCCAAGTTCTGGGCCGCCGACGGCGGCCAGCGGGTGGTGCACGCCGCCGTGCACCTCCACGGAGGCGTCGGTGTCGACCGCGACTACCCCCTCCACCGCTACTTCCTCATGACCAAGCATTTCGAGCTGACCCTGGGCGGCGCCACCGAGCAACTTCTCGTGCTCGGCTCGGCCCTGGCCGCCGAGCCGGTCTGAACCGGGGGCCCACCCCATGGTGATGGGCCGGCGGCCCGACGTGAAGACCGCCTCGTGGCCCATCACCGTGACCGACCTGTTCGGACTGGCCGGGCAGATGACCACCGCGCTGGTCCGGGTGCCGTTCCGCCGTCCCTGGGCCGGAGAGGGCAGCCCACCGCACAACGTGGCCGTGGCCGTGACCCGCGAGACCCTCCGGTCGTTCATGGGGTACTCCTCGTCGCTCCCCATCGCCGAGTGGCGGTCGGTCGAACTGGTCCTCGACGAACTGTGCCGGATGGTCATGCCCCCGGTGGTCAGCGGGCTGGATGTCGACACCGAGTCCGCCACGGTCGCCGGGGTCCCGGGGATCTGGTACCGCCCCGGTGGGGACCAGGTCCCGCGGGGCACCATCCTCTACCTGCACGGTGGGGGCTACATCGGCACCTCCCCGCGGATGTACGCCGCCTTCACCTCGTGGATCTCCCGATCCACCGGCTGCGAGGTCTTCGTGGCCGACTACCGGTTGGCCCCCGAGTTCCCCTTCCCGGCCGGGCTGGAGGACATGGTGCTGGTGCTCCAGGCCCTCCTGGCCGAACGGGGTCGATCCGTCCCGGCTGTTCGTGGCCGGGGACTCGAGCGGCGGCGGGACTGGCCACCTCGTTGATGTTCGCCATGCACCGGGCGAGCCATCGGCCCATCGCCGGCCTCATCCTCTTCTCCCCCGAGCTCGACCTGCGACTCGATGAGCCGTCGCTCACCGAGAACGCCGACCGGGACATCCTGCCCTGGAACATCCCGACGGCTGCCTACCTCCACGGTCGGGACGCCGGCTCGCCGTGGGTCGACGCGCTGGACCAGGACGTGTCGATGTGGCCCCCGACCCTGGTGATCTTCGGCGACGACGAGATGTTCCGCGACCCGATCCGCGACCTCGTCGCCCACCTCCGGAAGTCAGGGGTGGACACCGTGGCCGACGAGGAGCCGGGCATGTTCCACGTGTTCCCCATCCTCATGCCCTGGGCCGACGCCAGCCGGCGGGCCTACCGCTCGGTCGGCGCCTTCGTGGACCGGCACCTTCCCGCTGACCACCATGCGGCCGGCGACGACCCGGCGGCCGGAGACGACCCGGCGGCCGGCGACGACCCGGCGGGCCGGTCCCCGGACGGCGCCGGTGGTCAGGAGGAACCGTGAACGTCTCGTTCTCCCATCTGGGCATCTGCGTCTCCGACCTCGAGCGCTCGCTCCGCTTCTACCGCGACGGCCTCGGATTCGAGCTGGTGGCCTCCCACCGGATCGGCGACGAGTTCGCCCCGCTGTTGGAGCTCGAGGGCGTGGAGCTCGAGTCGCGGATGCTGTCCCGTGACGGCGTGACCATCGAGCTCCTCGGTTTCGTGTCGCCCGATCCCACCGGCGACGGGGAGCGGCGCCCGATGAACCGGTTGGGCCTGACCCATCTGTCCCTGCGGGTCGACGACGTGGAGGGCGTGGCCGCGGTCATCGAGGAGCTGGGTGGCTCGGTGGTCCGCGCCACCCGCACCACCATGGACCTTCCCGCCGCCCGGCTCGACTTCCTCTACTGCACCGACCCCGACGGCGTCCGCATCGAGCTGATGGACCTCCCCTCGTGATCGGTCGGACCAGCCGTCGGCCGGGCTCCGGTACCGTGATGCGGTGACCCGGCCCCCGACCACCGCCACCGACGTCGACGTCGACGCCGCCCGCCGCCTGGTGGAGGGCGGGGCGTTCCTGCTCGATGTCCGGGAGGACGACGAATGGGAGGCCGGCCACGCCCCCGATGCCATCCACATCGCCATGGGCCTGGTGCCCGACCAGGTCGACCGGATCCCCGACGACCGGACCGTGGTCTGTGTGTGCCGGGTCGGCGGGCGCTCCGGGGCCGTGGCCCAGGCGCTGGCCGCGGCCGGCTATGAGGTGCGCAACCTGGACGGGGGCATGCTGGCCTGGGAGTCGGCCGGCCTGCCCGTGGTGACGCCGGGCGGGGACGCCGGGCGGATCATCTGAGCCGGCCGCCCCATCCCCGGTGACCGTCTATCTCGACGACTGGCGGCAACCCGCCCACCTCGGACCGGTCGACGACCGCTGGTCGCACCTGGTGGCGGACAGCGATGAGGAGCTGCACGCCTTTGCCGCCCGGCTGGGCATGGAGCGGGCCTGGTTCCAGCACAAGCCGAACCGACCCCATCAGGCCCACTACGACGTGCCCGAACGGGCCCGGTCGCGGGCCCTCGCACCTCGGGGCCGTCCCGGTGACCTGGCGGCAGCTGGGTCGGATGATGCGGGACCGACGGGCCGGCCGGTCCGTCCCGCAACCGGCGGACGGCGCGGAGGCCGGCTAGCCGTGTCGGGCCCGGGGGACGGGAGGACGGCGCTCGACCCGCGCACGCCGGTGCTGGTCGGCGTGGGCACGGCGTCGGGCGACGCCCAGGCGGTCGAGCTGATGGCCGACGCCCTGGCCCGGGCGGCCGACGACGCCGGCTCCACCCGGATCCTCGAGCTCGCCGACCGGATCGCCGTCCCCCAGGGCAGCTGGTCCTATCCCGACCCCGGGCGGCTGGTGGCCGACGCGGTGGGGGCGCGCCGGGCCCGGACCCACCTGGTCGAGCTCGGGATCCCCCAGCAGGCGCTGATCAACGAGGCCCTGGCCGCCATCGTCTCGGGCGCCTCCGAGGTGGCCGTCGTGGTGGGAGGCGAGGCCAAACGGTGGCAGCGGGACCAGGCTCGCTCGGGGGAGGGCGGCGGGGAGACCGAACAGCCGGGCGTAGTCCCCGACGTCACCCGCCGCCGACCGGGACCCCTGCTCGAGCCGGTCGAGGTGGCCCACCGGCTGTGGGACCCGGTCCAGCAGTACGCCATGATCGACAACGCGCTGCGGGCGGCCGAGCACCAGACGCTGCCCGCCCACCGGGCCGAGGTCGCCGAGCTGTGGGCCCGGTACAACCAGCGGGCCCGGGGCAACCCCGAGGCGGCCTTCCCGACCCCGATGGACGCGGCGCAGATCGACACCCCCTCACCGACCAACCGGCCCCTGGCCTTCCCCTACAACAAGTGGCACTCGACCCAGTGGACGGTCAACCAGGCCGCGGCCCTGGTGCTGTGCTCGGTCGAGACCGCCTCACGCCTCGGGGTGTCCCCGGACCGGTGGGTCTTCCCCCTGGTCGGGCTCGAGTCCAGCCACGCCGTCTCGCTGCTCCGCCGGCGGGAGCCCCACCGGTGGCCGGCGATGGAGGTGCTGGCCCAGTCGGCCGGGCTCCGCCTGGGCCGGGCCGTGGCCGACGCCGACACCATCGAGGTCTACAGCTGCTTCCCGGCCGCGGTGCGCGTGCAGCAGCGGGCCCTCGGCCTGGACCCGGCCGGCACGCCGACGGTGACCGGAGGGATGGCCTTTGCCGGGGGACCGTTCAACAACTTCGTGTTCCAGGCGCTGGCCGCGGTGGCGGCCCGGGTGCGCGCCGACGCCGGGTCGCTGGGGGTGGTGACGACGGTCAGCGGGCTGTTGACCAAACCGGGGATCGGGGTGTGGTCGACCCGCCCCGACGGCCGACCGCCGCTGCTGGGCGATCTCTGCCTCGAAGCCGAGTCGGAGACGGGCACGGTCGAGGTGGTCGAGGAGCTCGACGGCTACGACGGCGCGGCCACCGTCGCCACCTACACGGTCACCTACGAGGGCATGGAGCCGGTGCGTACGCTGGCCCTCTGCGACACCGCCGACGGGCGTCGCTGCGTGGCGGTGAGCGACGCGCCGGCCACGGCGGCCCACGCCGTGGACCACGAGCTGATCGGGTCCCGGGTGCAGGTCGCCGGGGGATCGTTCGAGCCGGCCTGAGCGCTACCGTGGCGGGATGGATCTCGCCGTTGCCCTCGAGTTCGTCGCCGCCCGTCGCCAAGGGGTGCTGGTCACCCTGCGCGGCGACGGGAGGCCCCAGCTCTCCAACATCTTGTACCTGGCCGGGCCGGACGGCTCCATCCGGGTGTCGGTGACCGACGACCGGGCCAAGACGGTCAACCTGCGGCGGGATCCCCGGGCGCAGCTCTACGTCACCCGGGACGACTTCTTCGCCTACGTGGTGCTCGACGGGACGGCGTCGCTGTCCCCGGTGGCCGGGGAGGTCGACGATCCGGTGGTCGACGAGCTGGTCGAGATGTACCGACTGGCCAGTGGGGAGCACCCCGACTGGGACGAGTTCCGCCGGGCCATGGTGACCGACGGCCGCCTGGTGCTGACCCTTTCGGCCTCCCGGGCCTACGGGATGCTCGGCAGCTGACCGGTCACCGCTCCGCCGCGTCGCGCTCCGCCGCCCAGGCCTGGTCCAGGACGTCGAGCAGCGCGTCGGCCGGTTGGGCGCCGGAGACCCCGTAGCGCTCGTCGATCACGAAGAACGGGACCCCGCCGGCCCCGAGTGCCGCGGCCCGGGCCTCGTCACTCCGCACCTCGGCGGTGAAGTCGTCCCCGGCCAGCATCCGCTCGACCTCGTCGGCGTCGAGGCCCACCTCGACGGCCAGCTCCACCAGGGTCGACCGGTCGCCGATGGCTGCCCCCTCGGTGAAGTAGGCGGACAGGAGCCGCTCCTTGGTGGCATCGGCCAAGCCGTGGGTGGCGGCCAGATGGAGCAGCCGGTGGGCGTCGAGGGTGTTGCTCCGCTGCACCCGGTCGAGGTGGTACTCGAGGCCCACCCCGGCGGCCAGCGCGGTCATCTTGGCGTTCGCCTCCTCGGCCTGGTCCGCGGTCATCCGGTACTTGCGCTGCAGGACCTCGCTCATGGTCAGGTCCGACCGCACCGGCGCGGTGGGGTCGAGCTCGAAGCTCCGCCACACCACCGAGACCTCGTCGCGATGGGGGAAGCGGGACAGCGCCTCCTCGAAGTGCCGCTTGCCCACGTAGCACCACGGGCAGACCACGTCCGACCAGATCTCTACCAACACGTTCCACTTCCCATCACTCGACAGCTGCCCTTGGGCGCCCGCGCCAATACGAAACGCCCTTCGCCTACAACCGGCCCGGCCGGCCTGGTATTCCGGACGCCGGCCACGGTAGCTTCGGGGCCCATGGTCCTCGAACACGCCATCGTGTCCATCCGGCCGGGCACGGCCGACGCGTTCGAGGCGGCGCTGACCGAGGCGCGGGCGGTCATCGCCGCCTCACCCGGGTTCATCTCGCTGGCCCTGCACCGGGGGGTCGAAACGCCCGACCGCTATGTGCTGCTGGTCGAGTGGGAGCACCTCGACGACCACCTGGTGGGCTTCCGGCAGTCGGACGCATTCCTCCGGTGGCGGGAGCTCATCGGGCCCTACTTCGATGGCCAGCCCGACGTGGACCACGTGATCCCGGTGGCCGGCCTCAGCTAACCATCGGTACGGCTCGACCGGCGGGCTGCCGGCGGTCAGGCCGAGTCGGCGATCGCCGCCGCAGCCCGCAGGTGGTCGGCCAGCTCGTCCAGCGAGCAGCGGGCGTTGAGACCGCTGGTGGAGGGCATGACGTACGCCGGCCGGCCGCCGACCCGCTCGGGCTGGAGGCCGGCGACGGCCCGGGGATTGACCACGCTCCGCCAGCCGGCCAGCCCGTTGAAGCAGACCGCCCCGGGGTGCAACCACTCGACCAGGTGCTCCACCCGGGCGTGGCCGCGCCGGTACTCGTCCACCGTCACCTCGGCGGCGGTGCGGGTGGGTCGCTTCACGAAGTCGGTCATCCCGACCCGATGCGCCAGGAGCGCGTCGGCGGCGTCACGGTCCCGGTCCGCGAGGCCGGCGGCCCGGAGGGCGGGCCAGAACCGGTTGCCGGGCCGGGCGTAGCCCACCCCGGCGTCGGCCGAGTAGATCGACGGGTTGATGCCGCACAGCAGGAGCCGCATCCCCGGGCCGACGGTATCGGCCAGGCTCCGGGCCCGGGCCGCCCGGAGGCGCACCTCGTCGCCGGACACGGTCAGTGAGTCCTCGTCGACATCGAACCCGGCCCCGGTCACCACCTCGACCAGCCGGCCGGGTGGCCAGCCGGCGAAGAAGCGGCCGCCGACGTCGTCCCCGGGCAGGGCATCACCTTCGTACTCCCCTTCGAGGACCTGGAGCTCGAAGGGGGCGCCCACCGCCAGCACCCGCTGCAGGTCCCACAGCGCCATGGGCAGCCGCACCCGGGGGACGTGGAGATGGGTCATCCACGACCAGGCGCCGGCGATCGATCCGCGGGCGAACGGGAGGTGCTCCACGTCACCCAGGACCGGGAGCCCGCCCGGGAACTCGCCCCGACAGGCCTCGAGCATCACCGCCGAAGCGTCGAAGGCGATGGCCGGCGTTCCGAGGTGCGGGAGGTACCGACCGGCGCCACATCCCACGTCGATGCGCAGCGCCCCGAGCGGCACCCGTCGGGCGAAGGACTCCGCCTCGGCGCGGCAGCCGGCCGTGGCGTGGCTGGCCGCCCACCCCAAGCCGCGATCGTCATAGATCTCGACCGTGGCCCGTTCCATGCACGCGGACTCTACCGGGGGTCGGCTGGCTCGATCAGCGGCGGGGCCGGCCCGCCCGGCAGGTGGGCGGGCACCCCGTCCGACGACTGGGCCGACGATCCGTCCGGCTCCGGAGCGGTGCCATCCGGCGGTTCGATGTCGGGCAGCCGGATCACCGTGGTGCAGCCCCCGCCCGGGGTGTCCTCGAGTTCCAGCTCGCCGCCGAGCGCCTCCACGAACAGCCGGGCGACGGCGAGGCCCGGGACCGCCCCTGCGGCGCCTTCGTCCTGTCCCGGGTTCCCGTCGGACCGGAGGCCCCGGTCGCGGTGCCCCCGGGGGATGCCCGGGCCACGGTCGATGACCCGGATGTCCAGGTGGCCGGCCACGACGGCGGCTTCGACGCGGAGCCCGGTGCCCTGGGCGTGGGTGAGGGCGTTGTCGATCAGGTTGGCCACCGCCCGTCCCAGCAGCTCGGGGTCGGTCCGGATCCGGGGGAGCGGTGCGGGCACGTCGATGACCACCGGCGCGCCGCGCCCGCCGAGGCCGGCCACCGTCGAACGGAGCAGCTCGGCGACGTCGGTGCTCTGGCGGAGCACCTCGAAGGAGCCGGAGTCGAGCCGGTTGAGGTCCACCAGGGTGCCCACCAGGTCGACGAGCCGGTCGGTCTCCCGGTCGATGGTCTCCAACGGCAGGGGAGCATCCCCGGAGGTCGGGGCCCGGTGGTCGCTCCGCAGGCCGGCCAGGGTCGACTTGATCACCGCCAGCGGGGCCCGGAGGTCGTTGGCCACCGCGGCCACGAACGCCGACCGCAGCCGGTTGGCCCGGGCCAGCGCGCTGGACTCGGCCGCCTCCGCCTGCAGGCGGTCGCTCTCGAGGACGTTGGCCAACTGGGCGGCGAAGGCGGACAGGATGTCGCGGTCCTCGCCGGTCAGATCCGGTCCCCGGAGGGCCAGGATCTCCTGCTCGGTGAGGGGGAGGGTGAGGGCGGCATCGCCCGGTTGGCCCGGTGGGTGGCTGCCGGCCGAGGCGACGGGCCGCCACCCACCGGTGATGCCGTCGGTTCCTCCGGTGTCCTCCCGGCCGGAAGCCTCGGACCGGAGCACCGACACCCCGTCGAGCCGGAAGGCGACGATCAGCTCCTCGAGCAGGGCCGGGAGACGGTCCCCCACCGGTGCCACCATCCGGCCGGCCACCCGGGCGAGCATCCGGGCGTCGGTGCGGGCCTGGTTGGCCGTTGCCGTCCGCCGGGCCGACAGGTCGACCAGCACGCTCACCACCCCGGCGGTGACCAGAAACATGGCCAGCGCCAGGATGTCCCGGGCGTCGGCGATGGTGAAGGTGTGGATGGGTGGGGCGAAGTAGTAGTTGGAGAGCAGGAAGCCGGCCACTGCCGCCAGGGCCGCGGGCAGCACGCCGCCGGTGGCGGCCACCACCACCACCAGCACCAGGTAGGAGCTGAGCGCGGTGGACAGGCTGTCGCCGGTGCGACCGGCGGTGAGGATGAGGGTGAGGAGGGGGAACCCCACGATCCCGAGGGCCAGCGCGGCCAGCCGGCGGCGGGTCGACAGTGGGGCCAGCAGGCCGCCGCGGTGCCGGCGAACCGTCCGGCCGGCCGGTCGATCGGCCGGCTCCTGGCCGTCCGCCTCCGGCTCGGTGCGGGCATCGGGATCCCGCTCGAGGACGGCGGCGGTGGCGATGACGTGGACGTCGAGGGCGCCGCCGGCCTCCCGGATGATCGAATTGATGACGGAGCCCCGGACGAATTCGGCGACCCGGCTGCGGTGGGTGGCGCCGATCACCAGCTGGGTGGCGTTCTCCGACCGGGCCACCTGCACCAGGGCCGGCGCCACTTCTGCCCCCACCACTTCGACGAACCGGCCGCCGAGGTCCTCCAACAGGTGGCGATTGCGGATGAGCCCCTCGGAGCCGGGTCCGCTGAGCGCGTCATCGGTGCGCACATGCACTCCCACCAGTTCGGCCCGGATCCGGGTGGCCATCCGGGCGGCCCGCCGGATGAGCACGGTGCTCCCCTGCGATCCGGTCAGCGACACCACCACCCGCTCCTTGGTCTCCCACGCCCCGGCGATGTCGTGGCGGTCGCGGTAGTCGGCCAGCTCCTCGTCGACCCGATCGGCCACCCAGAGGAGGGCGAGCTCGCGCAGGGCGGTGAGGTTCCCGGTCCGGAAGTAGTTCCCGAGGGCGGCGTCGATCCGTTCGGGGGGGTAGACGTTGCCGTGGGCCATCCTCCGGCGCAGGGCCTCGGGTGCCATGTCGACCAACTCGATCTGATCGGCGGCCCGGACCACCGGGTCGGGGACCGTCTCGTGCTGGACGACCCCGGTGATCTGCTCGACCACGTCGTTGAGCGACTCGAGGTGCTGCAGGTTGATGGTCGAGATGACGTTGATGCCGGCATCGAGGAGTTCCTCCACGTCCTCGTAGCGCTTGGCGTGCTTCGAGCCGGGCACGTTCGAGTGGGCCAGCTCGTCCACCAGCACCAGCTCCGGGTGGCGGGCCAGCAGTCCGTCGAGGTCCATCTCCTCGTAGGGAAGGCCTCGGTACTCGATCACCTTGCGGGGGAAGATCTCGAGGTCGCGGATCTGGGCATCGGTCTGGGGCCGGCCGTGTTCCTGCACCCAGCCGATCACCACGTCGGTACCGCGCTCCTTCCGACGCCATCCCTCGTTGAGCATGGCATAGGTCTTGCCGACCCCCGGTGCCGCCCCGAGGTACAGCCGAAGTTTTCCTCTTGCCACCTGCGATGACCTCCTGACCTACGGTCGGCCCACGGTACCCGTCATCGTGGCGCCTCCGGTTCCGATGCCGGTTCCGCTCCCAACTCCGGTTCGAGGCTGTAGCCGACCCCGGCGGCGGTCCGGATGACGACGCCCGAGTCGTCGCCCAGCTTCTGGCGCAGCCGGTGGACGTACGCGTGCAGGTACTGGGCCTCCCGGCCGTAGCCGGTGCCCCACACGGCATCGAGGACCATCTGGTGGGTGGAGGTCCGCCCGGCGTGACGGGCCAGGAAGGACAGGACCTCGAACTCCTTGGTGGTGAGGTCCACGTGCTTCCCCCGCACCCGGGCATCGTGGTGCACGAGGTCGAGCTCGAGCGACCCCACGGTGATCGTCGAGGACGGCAGCTCGGCGGCCTCGGTGGCCCGGTGGCGGAGGGCGGTGCGCAAGCGGGCCTCGAGCTCGGCCATGCCGAAGGGCTTGGTCACGTAGTCGTCGGCGCCACCGTCCAACGCCGCCACCTTCCGGTCCTCGGTGCCGCTGGCCGACAGGATGATGATGGGGACCTCGGTCCATTGGCGGATCCGCTGGGCCACCGCCAATCCGTCGAGGTCGGGCAGCCCGAGGTCGAGGATGACGATGTCCGGGGAGACCAGGGCGGTCTGGGAGATCCCCTGCTCGCCGTTGGCCGCGGTGGAGACGGTGTGGCCGCCGGCCTGCAGCCCGACCCTGAGCGCCCGCAGCAACGACGGGTCGTCGTCGATGACCAGGACGTGGGCCATGGCCGCTACGCCCGTTCGCCGGGGGTGGCCATGGGCAGGGTCAGGACGAAACGGGCCCCGCCACCGGGCCCGTCCTCGACCCAGATGTGCTCGCCGTGGGCCTCGACGAAAGTCTTGGCAATGGTCAGGCCCAGGCCGGTCCGCCCTCCGGTGTCGAAGCGGACGTAGCGGTCGAACACCTCCTCGCGCTCGCCGGGCGGCACCCCCGGCCCCGCATCGGTGACCGAGAGGCGGACCCGGTCGCCTCGGGCCTCGGCGGCCACCGTGATCGGGCTCTCGCTGGGTGCGTGCCGGTTGGCGTTGTCCAACAGGTTGGCCAGCACCTGACCGATCAGCAGTGGGTCGACGTCGACCAGGGGCAGGTCCCCGGGGATCGAGCGGTGGACGGGACGGCCCCCGAGCGCCGATCCGAGGCCGATCACCGCGGTGTCCACCAGCTCCCCGACGGCCACCGGGCTCCGCCGGACCTCGAGCACCCCGGCATCGATGCGGGTCATGTCGAGCAGGCTGGTCACCAGGCGGGTGAGCCGATCGGTCTCGACGTCGATCAGTCCGTGCAGCTCGTCGGCGTCGGCCCGTGACAGCGGCACCGACGGATGGAGCAGCGTCGAGGACGCAACCTTGATGGTGGCGAGCGGGGTGCGGAGGTCGTGGGAGACGGCGCCGAGCAGTGAGTGCCGCAGGCGGTCGACCTCCTCGAGCAGTTCCGAGCGGACGGCCTGCTCCTGCAGCTGGGCCCGCTCGAGGGCCAGCGCCGCGTGGTTGGCGAAGGTCCGGAGCAGGGCCCAGTCGGAGGCGGAGGCGGGCGAGCCGCGCAGGGCCAGCATGCCCACCGGCCGGCCCGATGCGGTGAGGGCGACGGTCCCGATGGCGCCCGCCGCCCCCGGCCCGGTACCCAGGCTGACCGGGACGCCGGACAGCGGCTCGAGGCCCTGGAGCTCCTCCCGGGACAGGGGCGCACCGTACGAGGCGGCGATCTCGAGCCGGTCCTCCCTCGGCACCAGCAGGGCCACGTCGGGGATGGCGAACATGGTGCTGACCGCGCCGACGATGGTCTTCAGCAGGTCTTCGACCGACCGGTCGTCGACCAGCAGCTCGGACAGGTCGAAGAGGCGCTGCGCCTCGGCCCTCCGTTGTTGCGCCTCGGTCCGGGCCGTCTCCAGGCTGGCGACGACCCGGGACGCCAGCAGCATCACCAGCACGTACACGCCGAGCGCCACCCAGTCCGAGGTGGACCCCACCCGGAGCCGGTCGTAAGGCCGGATGAAGCCGTAGTCGTAGACGACGAAGCCGGCGGCCACACTGACCACGCCGGCCCGGAACCCCCCGAGCGTGACGCCCGCCACCACCGGGACCACCAGCACCAGCGCGGCGGTGGCGATGCTGAGGTGCGACCGCAGGGGCACCATGGCCGCGCCGAGGCCGATCGAGAGGGCAATCCCGACGATCGATCCGGCGACGTCTCTGCGCACCCGCCTATTGTCGTACGGATCTGGCCTCCCGATGGAACGACCGGTCTGATGGAGATCCGCTCCGGGGGATGCCGGCATATCACGAACCTGTGACGGACGGAGAACCGGTGACGGACGGAAAGGCGATACTCGACGCAGGGCAGATTGCCCGGGTCACTCGGCATCAATCGGGTTCACCCTGGTCACGCTCGGTCTGGTCGGGGCCGAGGACCGGCCAGTCGGGTGACCGAGATCGTGGTGGGCTCCCGCGACCGGAGCCGCGTCCCGGTCCCATTCGCCGAGGGCCGTCGGTCGGTCGAGGAGTCCCGACGGCCATGAGACGGGGCCAATCGTTCGTGCGCCATGCGCTGACACTGGTGGTCATGGTGGTCATGGTCGCCATGGCTTCAGTCGCCCTGGGCGGCAGAGCAGATGCCGGAACGCTGTCGGCTCAGTCGGTACTGAGATCGGCCAAAGCGGCGGTCGCCGCGCAGCACGGCGTCCATGTGGTCTTCGTCGCCAACTCATCATCAGTCCGGGAGAACCTGGTCGCCGAGGTTGGCAGTACGGGCGGTTCGGAGAGCCTGGCCGAGGGCAAAGCGACCTTGTCGGTCAGAGTGAATGCTTCGTTCGGCTACCTGAAGGGCAGCCCGTCCGGACTCACCTCACTGTTCGGTCTCAGCTCCAAGCAGGCCAAGATCCTGGGCGGCAAATGGGAGTCGTGGAAGGCGGGGACGAACGGGTACGCCGACCTCAAGGCCGACGTCACCTTGGCGGCCGTCAAGGCACTGTTGCCCAAACCCGCGGGCACCAAGGTGTCGATCGGGAAGTTCGACGGCTCGAAGTCCTACGTTCTGAAATGGACCAAAGCAGCCACCGGTTCCCAACCGGCGTTGTCCAACAGCCTCACCCTCTCGGCGGCGTCATTCCTGCCCGATCGAGAAACGACCACGGCCTCTGACGGCGCGAAGTTGACCACCAATCTGTCCCGGTGGGGTGAGCGGGTTCAGATCGCCACCCCACCCGCGGACTCCATCCGTTCCTCCCGCTCCGTCGACGGCTGAACGGTGGCGGGGCCGCCAGCGGACCGACCACTGCGAACGTGGTCGCCACCCGGGTGAGCGGGCCCATTGACGCCACAGGGACCGGAAAGGTGCGTTCTCCGCCCGCCGTTAACGAATCATCAATAGTGGCGCCGCAGCGTCAACATTCCATCAAAACCGTGCCGTTGGCTCGCCGGGAGGATTAGAACGCAATTGGCTCGGGAAGTAGGGGGAGGAGGAGCCAGGCAACAGGGGGGAGGACAGGAATGACCCCATGACCGGGACGATGATCCAGACCAACGAGGAACCACAAAACGGGCGCGGCGAGGAATCGGGCGACGAGGAGGGTGATCGATCGACTGGCCGTGTCGGGGCGGGGTGCCCACGCTGCGCCGCCCCGAACCGTCCGAGCGGTGTGTGGTTCGGGTCCAAGAGGTCGGAGGCAGAGGACCGGCATCTGATCGCATTCCTCGGTACTCACAACGGCGCGGCGGTGTTGCAGTGGCCCCGCGATGCCGACCGGGCGGCAAAGCTGTTCAGTCTGGGCATCCCGTGTCTGTGGTTCGTCCAGGACGCGGGCGACGTCCCCCTGCTTCGGTCCGGGAGCGAAGGGTGGCTGCTCCGAACGGCCAGCGACCTCGAGATCCAACAGTGTCTCGAAGAGCTCTGTCGGTGCGCCAACGCCGAGCGGGCGGCGGAGCCACTCGTCCTGGAGGCCACCGGCTGGCTCCATTTCGGCCTCCACGGCATCGAACTCAGGCCCCCTGACCCGTACCTTGCCCAAGCGCTCATGGCCCGATTCGGAGAGGCCGTGGATGACACACTGCTGACCGAGGCGTTGGCGCGCGGTCACCGTGTGCCGGGGCATTGCTCGCTCGACGGTCAGCTGCGCCACCTCGACCAGGAGGTCAACGCACTCGGGTTGGAGGTTGTCCGGGGAGGCGAGCACGCCCATGTGATTCGGCAGTGCTGGTCATGAAGGCCGGCAACATGTCCGGCGCCCAACGGTCCATCGATCGGCTGAGTATGCCGGCGTTCGTCCCGGACGGACTCATGCTGCCGACCGTCGCTGGGGCGGGAACCGATTTCCCGGGGGTGGACTGACCATGCGATGGTTACTCGCCATCGATCAATTCGCCCCGAGTCGGGCAGCGACGGACTTCGCCGCGGGGTTGGCGGTGGAGTCGGGAGCCGCAGTATGGGTATTCCACGTTCGAGAAGTCCCGAATGCCATGCAGGTCTCCCCCCTCGAGACCGCGGTCGAATCCGACGACCTGGTGCACGCGGCGGTGATGCTCCTGCGCCAAGCGGGGGTGAGCGCGGGCGGGCGGAGCGTGTCGGCCCCACAGAAGTTGGTGGCGAACCGAATCGCCGGAGAGGGACTGTTGTTGGGAAGCGATGCGATCGTGCTTGGGTCTCGGCGGTTGGCCGGAATCCGTCGCCTTTCCGGTCGGGGGCTCAGGGATCGCCTGTTGAGACTCTCCCCACTCCCGGTACTGGTAGCTCCCACGCCGCTTCGGATGAGCGCCCGTGGTCTTCCATCATTCCCAGACGCCGGTGAGGGTGAACGTCACCACGAACCGTCGTCGTTGTGGCCGCTGCATGACGGCGGTCGTGGATGACGAGTCCGCGGCCGGCCTGGGGGTTCTCCCCGGGTGCCCGGGCGGGAGGCCGGCAACTGGTCGGTGACGCCGCGCCCGTCGTCTAGAAAGGGTCCATGGCCATCCGTCGCATCCTCGCCACCTCCGGCGGCTTCGTCCCGGGTCCCGTGCAGCAGACCGTGCGGGTCGGGCAGATGCTGCTCGACGCCCTGGCCCTCACCGGAGCCACCCGTCCCCGGGTGTGCCTGGTGCTCACGGCCAGTGGGGACGACATCCGCTACTACGCCATGCTCTATGAGGCGTTCAACGCGATCGGTTGCGACGTCACCGAGCTGAAGCTCTTCCTCCAACCCTCCGGCGACCCGGAGGAACGTCTGGGAGGCAGCGATCTGGTCTGGGTGGGAGGTGGCTCGGTGGCCAATCTGTTGGCCCTGTGGGAGCTCCACGGGGTGAGCGCGGCCATGCGATCGGCCTGGGAGTCGGGCGTGATCATGGGTGGGGTGTCGGCCGGCAGCATCTGTTGGCACTCGGGCGGCACCACCGACAGCTTCGGGGCGAAGCTCGAGCCGGTGACCAACGCCCTCGGGCTGCTTCCCTACGGCAACGGCGTCCACTATGACAGCGAGTCCCAACGCCGGCCGCGGCTCCACGAGCTGGTCGGCGACGGCACCCTCCCGCCCCTCTGCTTCGCCACCGACGACCACGTCGGACTCTGGTACGAGGGGACCGAGCCCACTGCGGTGGTCAGCGACGTGGAGGTCGACCCGGTCAGCGGCCCGGCGGCCTACCGCGTGGAGCGGAGCGGGGTCACGGTGGAGGAGACCAGGCTCGGGGTGGGCTGGACTCCGGTGACCGGGACCGCGTCCCGATGATCACCCGCGCCGCCGCACCCGGCCGCGTTCGGTGCTACGAAAGCGGTATGGAACTGCGGCCGAGGGGCGGGTCCCGATGAGCCCGAAAAAGGCCGCCCCCGTCGACGGGGAGCAGGCCATCGCCATGGCCTCGGTCACCAGCTCGACCGGCTACCGGGGCGAGGTGCGGGCCGGTCGGCACCACTTCGTCGCCGACGAGGGGCCCGAGGTGGGTGGCGACGACGCCGGCCCGAGCCCCTACCAGCTCCTCCTGTCCGGCTTGGTCCAGTGCACGGCAGCCACCCTGCGGATGTACGCCAACCGCAAGGGGTGGCCCCTCGACGAGGTCCGGGTGCGGGCCCGGTTGCTGCGCACCGGCGACGGGGCCACCAAGGTCGAGCGGATCGAGCGCACCATCAAGGTGGCGGGGGACCTGAGCGAGGAGCAGAGGAACCGGTTGGCCGAGATCGCCGACCGCACACCGGTGACCCGCACCCTGGTCGCCGGCCTGACCATCGACACCACCTTCGAGTGATCGGCGGCCGGCCGGGTGGGCCGGGCTGGGATCAGCGGAGGTGGAGGCCACCGTCGACCAACACGACCTCGCCGGTGACATAGGACGAACAGGCCAGTGCGATGATCACTTCGGCAACGTCCTCGGGGGTGGCGGTGCGCTGCAGGGGAGCCGCCGCGGTCACGAACTCGCGGACCACGTCCCAGTCGGCCGTCCAGGGGGTGTCGACCAGTCCGGGGGCGACGGCATTGACCCGGACGGCGGGGGCCAGGGTGTTGGCCAGCATCCGGGTCAGGTGGCTGAGGGCGGCCTTCGAGCAGGCGTAGGGGATGGAGCTCCCGGTCGGACGCTCGCCGGCCAGCGACGACACGTTGATCACCTGGCCGTGCCCCGAGGCGCGCAGGTGGGCGACGGCGGCCACGGTGACCTGCCAGGTGCCGATCACGTTCACGTCGAATATGCGGCGCCACACCGCGGGGGAAGCGGCCTCGAGATCGTGATGGGCGATGACCTGGGTCGTGCCGGCGTTGTTGACCAGTACGTCGAGCCCACCGTGCCGGGCCACGACCTCGTCCACCAGCCTGACCGCCTGCCGCTCGTCGGCCACGTCGGCCTGGACGTAGGTGGCGTCGGGGAGCTCGCCGGCCAGGGCCTGCCCGGCCTCGGTCGAGGTGCACGAGTTGATGACGACGGTGGCACCGAGGCTGGCAAACCGGCGGGCGGTGGCGGCCCCGATGCCCGAAGACGACCCGGTGACGAGGACGGTCTGCCCCTCGAAGGTGGGGTCGCGGCGGAGGAGCGGAGCGGCGTCGGGATCGGGCATGGCCCGAGTGTAGGACCGGCCCGACGGTAGATTCTCTGGGTGCGACTGGTGAGCGTGATGGAGGACGGCCCCCGCACCGGACTGGTGGTCGGCGATGAGATCGTGGACCTCACCGATCCGCTCGTCGGGCTGCCGGCCGGCATGGTGGCGCTGCTGGCCCTCGGCGGCGATGCCCTCGACCGGTTGTCGCGGGCGCCCTCCACCGGGGCCCGGCGGATCCCGTGGGACGAGGCCCGGGTCATGGCGCCGGTCCCGCATCCGCCCTCCTTTCTGGCCATCGCCCGCAACTACGACGACCACATCCGGGAGCTGGGTCACGAGCGCCCCGAGTTCCAGACCTGGTTCTCCAAGCAGCCGACCTGTGTGATCGGGCCGGGCGCGGCCATCGAGGTGCCCCTGGCCTCGTCGACGGTGGACTACGAGGGCGAGTTGGGCATGGTCGTCGGCCGTCGGTGCCGTCATGTGCCGGCCGATCGTGCCCTCGACGTGGTGGCCGGCTTCACCGTGGTGAACGACGTGAGCGTGCGGGACTGGCAGTGGCGGTCACCCACCATGATGATGGGCAAGGGGTTCGATACCCACGGCCCCACCGGACCGTGGATCGTGACCACCGACGAGCTGGGCGGTCCGGAGGGACGGGCCGTCCGCACCTGGGTGAACGACGAGCTACGCCAGGACGGCACCACGTCGGACATGATCTTCTCGTGCGCCCAGATGATCGAGCACCTGTCGACGGCGTTCACGTTGGAACCGGGCATGGTGATCACCACCGGCACCCCGGCCGGCGTGGCCGCCGGCGGGGACCCGCCCCGCTGGCTGGTCGCCGGGGACACGGTCACGGTCGAGATCGAGGGAGTGGGGCGGTTGACCAACCCGGTCGTCGCCGAGCGCCCCGGCGTCCGGCCATGAGCCCGGACGACACGGACCACGGCTCGGTACGGGTGACCCCGTCCCTGTCCATCCCGCTGTCCGAGCTGCAGTTCCGGTTCACGCCGAGCGGAGGCCCCGGGGGCCAGCACGCCAACAAGGTCAGCACCCGGGTCGAGCTCCGGTTCGACGTGGCCGGATCGCCCTCCCTCGGGCCCCGTCAGCGGGCCCGGCTGCTCGAGCGGCTGGGCCCGGAGTTGAGGGTGGTGGCCGACGACGAGCGCTCCCAGCTGCGGAACCGCCAGCTGGCGGTGGACCGGTTCCGGGCCCGGATGGCGGCCGGGCTACACATCGACAAGCCACGGCGCCCGACCCGCCCGAGCAAGGGGGCGAAGGAGCGGCGCCTGACAGCCAAACGCCACCTCTCCGAGCGCAAGCGATCGAGGCGGCCCGACTTCGACGAGTGAGCCGTTCAGCCGACCTGGCGCTCGTCCTCCGATGAGGTCTGCCACGCCGCGTCCAGGAACCGGGCGATCTCCGCGGTCAGCCGCTCGGGGCGTACCCGCAGTTCGAGCAGGGAGCTGGCCTGCACCAGCCGTGCGTTCGGCAGGCGCCGGGCCAGCTGCTCGGCGTCGTGGAAGGGGTGCAACCGGTCGGAGCGGTGCCCGATGACCAGGGCCGGGACGGTGATGGCGGCCCGCTGGTCGACGGTGGGGGTGATCGGCCCGGCCAGGATGCCGTGGAGGACGGCGGCGGTCTCCACCGGGTCGTTGGACAGGGAGCTCATGATGCTGTCCAGCGGACCGATCCCGGTCTTCGGGAGGCGCCGGAACAGCGTCGCCGCTTGCCGGACCAGGGGCCGGGCGAAGTGGACGGCGAGGAGCATGGGGACGAAGGTGATGGCGGCGGCCGGCACCGCCCATTCGAGCACCGGCATCTCGACCACCAGCCCCTGCACCCGCTCGGGCGCCAGGGTGGCCACCAGCAGGCTCACGTTGCCGCCCAGCGACACCCCGCCGATGACCGCCCGGTCGATGCCCAGGTGGTCGAGCAGGGCGACGACGTGAACGGCGTAGGTGTCCATCCGGTGGGACGACGCCCGTGGGGCTTGTCGGACATCCCGTGCCCGGGCAGGTCGATCAGCACCACCCGGTTCCCCTGAGCGGCCAGGTCGACGGCCAGCCTCCGGTTCATGTTGGAGTCCATCAGGATGCCGTGCATGAAGAGGAACACCCGGGGGCCGTGCCCGTGGATCTCGTAGTAGAGCCGGACCCCGCCCGAGTCGAACATGCCCACCTCATAGGGCAGGGGCGCCGGCTCCGGAGGAGTCGTGGCGGTGTCCGCCTCCGACCGACCCGGTCGGTCAGAGTCGTCCGGGGGTGTCCCGTTGGCTGTCATCCCGGCGGCTGTCATCCGGCCAACGGTACGCCGCGGGCTGACGATTAGCCAGAACCGGCAGCTCAGCACGGATGCTGAGCTGCCGCTCGGGGTCGAGATCGGCGAAGATCACCCCCGGGGTCGGCTCGGTCCGCTCGGCCAGGATCACCCCCCAGGGATCGACGATCATGGAGTGGCCGTGGCAACGGGGCATCCCCGGGGGGAGGTCGCCGACCTGGCCGGCGCCGATGACGAAGACCTGGTTCTCGACCGCTCTGGCCCGCAGGAGGAGCTCCCAGTGGGGAGGTCCGGTGGCCGAGGTGAAGGCCGCCGGCACCGCCATCACCGTGGCCCCGAGGAGGGTCATGATCCGGTAGGGCTCGGGGAAGCGGAGGTCGTAGCAGATGGACATCCCGAGCACCGGGGCCGGACCGTCCGTGTCCGCCTCCCGCCCCAACGGGGCCACGCACAGCGCGTCACCGGCCGAGAGGGTGGTCGACTCACGGAAGCTGGTGCCGTCGAGGGCCACGTCGAACAGGTGGACCTTCCGGTAGACGGCCTCCACCGCTCCGGTCGGACCGACCAGGCCGCTGGTGTTGAACAGGCGGGGGACCGGACCGGCCGACCCCTCCTCCCGCTCGGGGAAGCTGCCGGCCACCAGATGGATGCCCCAGCGACGGGCCAGGTCGGAGGCCCAGGTGAGGGTGGGGCCGGACCGCGGCTCGGCGTCCCGGCGGAGGACGTCGGGCGTTCCGGCCACCGAGAAGTACTCGGGCAGGACGACCAGTTCGGCCCCGGCCCGGGCCGCCTCGGCCACCAGGTGGGCGGCCCCGTCCAGGTTGGCCGGGCGGTCCGGACCGGCGGTGGTCTGGATGGCGGCGACGCGCATGGTCCAGGGTAGGCCGGTCTTCGGGCACAATGACCTACGGTCCGGTCCGGCCCGGCGCGAGGCCGGTGGTCGACGGATCGGCCGGAAACGAGCACCGTTGTCCTTCGAAGACTCCGACGTCGTCCGCAGTGCCGTCCGGGTGGAGGGCTTCCGGGACGACGAGTTCAACTACCAGCTGATCCGGGCCCTCGGGGTGGCCGACTACGGCGGGTCGACGGTGGGCGAGTGCCTGGCCGTGGTGTCCGAGATCGCCGACGGCAGCCCGTCCAGCTGGGCCCTGGCCTTCGAGCGCCTGGCCCACCGGGTCGAGGCCCGGGGCCGGGCCTGCCTCGAGGCCGGCCGGCCGGTCAGCGGTCGTGATCATCTGCTGCGGGCGTCGACCTACTACCGGACGGCCGAGTACTACGCCGACGGGTCGCCGGAACGGTCGCACGCCACCGGGGACCGGAGCCGGGCCTGCTTCGCCGAGGCCGCCGGCCTCCTCGATCCTCCGGTCAAGGTGGTGGGGATCCCGTTCGACGGGGGAGTGCTGCCCGGGTACCTGGCGCGGCCGGCCCCGGGCCGGGGCGCGAGCGGCCCGCGCCCGACACTCATCGGGGTCGGCGGATTCGACTCCAGCGCTGAGGAGCTCTACTTCCACCTCGGGGCGCCCGGGGCGGAGCGCGGGCTGGAACGTGTTCGTCTTCGACGGTCCCGGCCAGCCCGGCGCCATGCGCCTCGACCCGTCGATGACCTTCCGGCCCGACTACGAGGTGCCGCTCGCCGCGGTCATCGACGCCCTCGCCCCGCGACCGGAGGTCGACACTGGCCGGCTCGCCCTGGCCGGGCAGAGCTTCGGCTCCTACTTCGCCGCCCGGGGCGCGGCGGCCGACTCACGGGTCCGTGCCCTGGTGGCCAACCCTCCGGTCGTGGACATGAGCCGCTACATGGAGGCCTGGGTGGGCACCGATGTCTTCCGCATGGTGCGGGACATCCGGCCCGAGGATGTCATCGGCGTGCCCGAGGACCTGATGCCCCGCCAGATGCAGTGGGGCATCGCCGCCCTGTGCGACCGGTTCGGCGTGCCCTCCTTCCATGCCTGGCGCGACGCACTGACCGCCTACCGGCTCGGGGACGTGGCGTCGATCCGCTGCCCGTCACTGGCCCTGATCGGGGACCGGGAGGGCCTCGAGCCGAGGGCCCAGTTCGATGCCTTCGTCGCCGCCAGCGGCGGACCGGTCACGCCGGTCGTCTTCCGGCCCGATGACGGTGCCTCGGCCCACTGCCAGGCCGACAACATCAGGCTGTCGGCGCAGGTCACCTTCGACTGGCTGGACGAGGTGCTCGGGTAGGCCCAGCCTCTCGACGGACCGGGCACCGGCTCAGCGGCCGTCGAGCACGCCCGGTCGGTAGGTGCCGAGGGCGGCGGCCAGCGCCGCGTCCCCCTGCTCGGATCGGTCCTCGCGCACGCCGGCCAGCGGGGTGAGGGTGGCCCACCCCTCGGCCAACAGCGCGGCGTCGGAGCCCGGCTCCGGCCCGGCCGGCCCGGCGTCGCCGTCGGCTTCGCGTCTCCATGCCCCGGAGGACCAGGGAGATGGATCCGGAGGTGGGGTCGATCGGCACCCCGGCCACCGGGTCGGCGGTGTGCTCGGGTCGGACCGATCGGATGAGCCCGACTCGGCTCACACTGCCGTGGCGGAGGCCCCGGAGGTCGGCCGGCGTCACCGAGGGCACGTTGAGGTTGAGCACGGTGGCGGCCGGGAGACCGGACAGCACGGGCACGATGCCGGTCACCAGCTGGACCGGCGTCTCCCACGGAACCGGGTCGTCGGACCAGGCGATGCTGACGGCCAGGCCCCGGACCCCGAACTGGGCGGCGGTGAGGGTGGCGCCGACCGTGCCCGAGTGCAGCACCGAGCGCCCGGCGTTGATGCCGAGGTTGATGCCGGAGACCACCAGGTCGGGCCGGGGCCCGAATCCCTCGATGCAGGCCAGGATGGCGGCCAGTGCCGGCGGACCGTCGATGCCGAAGACCGGGACCCGGGCCAATCCGGGCAGGTCGACCCGCTCGTAGGGGATCGACTCACGTTCGTAGACCCGGCCGACGGCGGAGCTGGCCCCGCTGTGATCGACCAGCGGGGCCACCACCACCAGCTCGTGGCGGCCGTCGAACGCCGAGGAGAGGCCGCGGGCCAGGGCGGCGATGCCGGGGGCGAACACGCCGTCGTCGTTGGTGATCAGGATGCGCATGGAGGACGTTCCCATCGGGTGGAGGTCGGACCCGGGTGGGTCCGGGGGCGCGGCGAGGTGGCGCCCCTTTTGGTGGTCCGTCGGGCCGATCCGGCCCCATCGCCTACCATACCGGTCGTCGTCGGGCTGCCTGTGCCCGTCGGACACCACGGACACCGGAACGAACATGACCCCACGATCAGCGGCCGGAGACCAGAACCCGGCGGAGACCACCGCGGCCACCGGCGACCAGTGGGTCATCGGCCACGGCCACCAGCGGGCGGTGATCACCGAGGTCGGGGCCACCCTCCGCTCCTTCACCGTGGAGGATCGCCTGGTGGTGGACGGGTTCGGCCCCGGCGAATGGAGCCACGGAGGCCGGGGCCAGGTCCTCGCCCCCTGGCCCAACCGGCTGGGCGGGGGTCGGTACGACTTCGAGGGGGTCGAGGCGGAGGCACCGATCAACGAGCCGGCCCTCGGCAACGCCATCCACGGCCTGGTCCGCTGGATGCCCTGGCGCATGGTGGGCCGGGCCCAGAACCGGGTGAGCATGTGCTGCGAGCTGCGGCCGTCGCCCGGCTATCCCTTCGCGCTCCGGCTCACCATCGAGTACCGCCTGGGACGGGACGGGCTCACCGTGGTGACCGACGCCGACAACATCGGGACCGACGACCTCCCCTTCGGGTTGGGGTTCCATCCCTACCTGACCGTGGCCACGCCGACGGTCGACCAGGTGCGCCTGCAGATCCCGGCGACCGACCGGCTCATCGCCGACGACCGGGGCATCCCGACCAGTCGGGTGCCGGTGGCGGCCAGCGAGTTCGACTTCACCCAGGGCCGGCTGATCGGCGTCACCCGCCTCGACACCTGCTTCACCGGACTGCAGCGCGACCCGGGCGGCCGGGTCCGGATCGATCTCGATCATCCCGACGGCGGACCCGGGGTCACGGTGTGGGGCGACGAGCGATTCGGCTACTTCATGGTCTACACCGGCGACACCCTCGATCCCGAGGTGCGACGGACGTCGGTGGCCGTGGAGCCGATGACCTGCCCGCCCGATGCGTTCCGGTCGGGTACCGATCTGGTCGTCCTGCACCCCGGGGGACGCTGGACGGGGTCGTGGGGGATCACCTCCCGCTGACGGCCGGCCGGGGTGCGCCGACGCTCGGCCCACCGTGATGCCGCCGTATGGTGAGACCGTCACCGTCCGGCGCGTCGATCTGAGGCACGCGGGCGTTCGACCGCGACGAAAGGAGCGACCGCGATGAGCCTTCCCGCCGGTGGCACGTTCACCATGGCCGAGGACCTGACCGTCACCCGTATGGGGTACGGCGCCATGCAGCTGGCCGGGCCCGGGGTGTTCGGCCCGCCGGAGGACCGGGCCGGAGCGATCGCCGTGCTGCGGGAGGTGGTCGAGCTGGGCATCACCCATATCGACACCAGCGACTTCTACGGGCCGCACGTCACCAATGAGATCATCAGGGAGGCGCTGCACCCCTACCCCGACTCGCTGCACATCGTGACCAAGGTCGGCGCCCGGCGGGACGCCGAAGGCGGTTGGCCGCACGCCCGCTCACCCGAGGAGCTCCGCCAGGCGGTGCACGACAACCTGGACCACCTCGGACTCGACGTCCTCGACGTGGTCAACCTGCGGCTCGGAGGAGTCGGGGGTCCCGAGGCCGGTTCGCTGGCCGAGCAGTTCGAGACCCTGATCGAGCTCCAGCAACAGGGGCTCATCCGCCACCTCGGGCTCAGCACGGTCAGCACCGAACAGATCGCCGAGGCGCAGTCGATGGCGCCGGTGGTGTGCGTGCAGAACTTCTACAACGTCGCCCACCGGGTCGACGATGACCTGGTCGACTCCCTGGCCGCCGAGGGCATCGCCTACGTTCCCTACTTCCCCCTCGGTGGCTTCTCCCCGCTGCAGTCCGAGGAGCTCGGATCGGTGGCCACCCGCCTCGACGCCTCACCGATGGCCGTGGCCCTGGCATGGCTGCTCCAGCGCTCGGCGAACATCCTGCTCATCCCGGGCACGTCCTCCCTGGCCCATCTGCGGGACAACGTTTCGGGAGCGGCGCTGACGCTCACCGAGTCCGACCTGACCGAACTGAACGGCATCGCCTCGTGAACGAGAAGCACCTCGAGCTGTGTTCGTCCGCCGAGTGGGCTGATGCCGTCCGGCGATGGATCATCCCCTGGGTGCTCGAGGACGTGGCGCTGGGCGACGAGGTGCTGGAGATCGGGCCCGGTCCCGGTCGGACGACCGAGGTTCTGGCCGGTTTCGTCCCACGCCTCACCGCGGTCGAAGTCGACGCCGAGTTGGCGCGCTCGCTCAGTGAGCGGATGGCCGGCACCCAGGTGGAGGTCGTGCACGGTGATGCCACTGACCTTCGTTTTGCCGACGGGACCTTCAGCTCCGCGCTCTCCTTCACGATGGTCCACCACGTGGCCTCCGTCGTCGATCAGGACCGGCTCTTCTCCGAGGTGTCCCGGGTCCTGCGACCGGGCGGCATCTTTGCCGGTACCGACACCCTGGATAGCGAGGAGTTCAGGGAGCTCCACATCGGAGACGTCTGTGTGCCCATCGATCCGGCCACCCTGGCCGACCGTCTGCTCTCGGCCGGTTTCGAGGAGGCCGTCGTCGACTCCAACGACTATGGGGTGCGATTCCGTGCCACCCGGGCCACCGGATGAGCGTTGCACCGCACCAGAGCGGAGCGGTCAACGAGCGGCCTGATCCTCGGGCGCATCGGGCCCCTCTGATCCCGCTGAAGATTCGCCCATCGGTGTGCGCCGCCGGCTGAAGTGTCGGAAGCCCGGCAACAGCCCGGCCACCATGACGGCTCCGACGATGCAGGCCAGGCCGCCGGAAATGATGGAGAACTCCGTTGACACCAGGCTGGCCACGGTGCCCGACTCCAGATCGCCGAGCCTCGGGCCGCCCTCGACCACAGCGATCTGCAGGGATGAGATCCGACTCCTGAACGCTTCAGGGACGGAGCTCTGCAGGATCGTGGTGCGGAGCACAGCGGAGATCACGTCGGCCCAGCCGGCCACCACGAGCAGACCGAGGGCGACCCACAGGACGTCGACGAAACCGAAGATCACGATGGTCGCTCCCCACACGCACACGGCGATGACGACCGCCCGGGCCTGCCGGCGAATCCGATCGACCCATCCGGTGGTCAACGCCCCGACGAGTGCGCCGGCGCCGGGGGCCGCGTAGAGGTAGCCGAGGGTGCTGGCTCCACCATGGAACACCGAGGCGGCCAAAGCTGGGAAGAGGGCCCTCGGCAGCCCGAACACCATGGCGTTGACGTCGATGAGGTAGGCACCCTGCAGGGGCTGACGCCCCTTCAGGTATCGCAGTCCCTCCACGACAGAGCTGATCCCGGCCCGAGTGGCGGTCGGGTGGAGTGGCCTCGGCGACAGGCGGGACAGGATGAGCGCGGCCAGCGCATCGGAGATGGCCACCACGGCGAAGACCCACTCCAGATGGACGGTATCGATCAGCAGCCCGGTCAGCGCCGGTGCCGACCACCATGGCCAGTTGGTCCACCACCTGCATGGTGGCGAAGGCAGCCACGAGTTGGTCGGGCTGGACAAAGCTCGAGACCGAGGCGGTGGCCGTGGTCGACGCCACCCCGCCGACGCCGGCCCCGACCGCGCTCACCAGATAGATCACCAGGATCGACGGGTGGGTGAATGACGCATTGACGGCGAGTGCACCGCCGGTGAGCCCGAGGTGGACCGATGTGACCATCAGGATGCGACGGCGGTCGAAGGCGTCGCCGATCGAGCCACCCACCAGGGCCCCGATGACGAGGGGGACGAGCTGGGCCAGGCTGACCGTGCCCACCTGCAGCGAGGACCGGGTCAGGGCGTAGACCTGAAAGGGAATCGCCACCATGGCGAGCTGGCTGGCGAACAGCACGGCCAACTGGCCGGAGAACAGGATGCGGAATTCTCCGCTCCTCCGCAACGGGCCCAGGTCGAGCACGATGCGGTTGGCCATCTCCCCATCGTGCAGGCTCAAGTAGACTTGAATGCAAGGGCAGCGCGAGAGCCCCGACTTCGAGGAGGCGGTCACCATGACCAACGTGACGATCGATGAGTCGGAGCTCGTGCCGATCGACCAGGTGGCCCGGCAGCTCGGGTTGCGGGCCTCGGCCATCCGGTACTACGAGGAGCGCGGCCTGATCGAGCCCTCCTCGCGGCATGCGGGTCGCCGATGGTACGGCGCTCCCGAAATCCGCCGACTGGCGATCATCCAGTACTGGCAGCACTCTGGCCTCATGAGCCTCGACGAGATCGGTGAAATTCTGGCCGGACCGACGACCAGTGGCCAGTGGCGGCAAGTGGTCGAGGGTCGGATCGAGGTGCTCCAGGCACAGGTCGAACAGATGGAAGCGGCGCGTCAATTCCTCGAGCACATCCTGACCTTCCACCACGACTCCACGCCGGACGGGTGCGAACACTACGAAGCCCTCATCTGGGAGCGCCACGAAGGCGACTGATCTGGTCAGGCGGCGCTCACAACCTCATAGGTCATGAAGGCCAATCCGTCGCCGATGGTGGTCGCGGTGACGAGGCGCAGGGATGTCCTGCCGGCCAGCTCGTCGAAGAGGCGGTGGCCGCTCCCGAGCACAGACGGGTAGACCGTCAGCCGTAGCTCGTCGACCAGGTCGTGGTCCAGCAGTGTGCGTACGAGCTCGCGGCTGCCGTAGACGACCATTTCGCCGTCGAGCTCCTGCTTCAAATTCGAGACCTCGGACACCACGTCGCCCTCGAGCACTGTCGCATTCTTCCAGTCGGGACCGACGAGGGGAGCCGAGGACACGACGTACTTGGGAAGGCTCCTCAAGCGGTCGGCCCACTCGCCAGGTCGCGAAGACCACCCGGCGGCGAAATACTCATAGCTGCGCCGACCCAACAATAGGGCGGCGGCCCCCAGCGCTTCCTTGAACTCGACCTTCCCCCACTCTTCGCGGTCCTTGTCCTCGATATGCAAGAACCAGCCGCCGTGTCGGAAGCCCTCCTCACCGGTGGGGTCCTGGACGACACCGTCGAGCGTGACGTTCTCGCTGATCACAATCTTTCCCATTTCGGATCTCCTTTGGTCGGTGCTGTCACCGTCACCGATACAGACACCATGACGACTCGGAACTGGGCGCTCCCGGACCGCCCAGTTCGCCCCTCGCCCGGTGTCTATATGAGGATGGAACCGCGAGAGGGCTCGGGAAGGAAACGCAACCGTGGGCACAATCGACCTGATAACGAAAGCGCAGGCTGGGGACGGCAACGCCTTCGAGGAGCTGACCCAGCCCTACCGTCGAGAGCTTCAGGTCCACTGCTACCGGATGCTCGGCTCCTACCAGGATGCCGAGGACGTCCTCCAGGACACGCTGCTCGCCGCCTGGCAGGGGATGGGGGACTTCGAGCAACGTGCCTCCCTTCGGACCTGGCTCTATCGCATCGCCACCAATCGATGCCTCAACGCACGTCGCTCGGCCGGCCGCCGCAAGGCCAAGGAGTGGGACGTGCCCGGGGTTGAGGCGCCCGAGCCGACGCGGCTGGGCGAGGTCCCTTGGCTCCAGCCGTTTCCTGACTCGATCCTCGACGGTATGGTCGATGCGCCCCCCGGCCCGGAGGCCTGTTACGAGCAGACCGAGTCCATCTCCCTGGCGTTCGTCACCGCCGTCCAGCTCCTTCCACCTCGACAGCTGGCCGTGCTCGTGTTGCGGGACGTGCTCGGGTTCCGCGCCAGCGAGGTTGCCGACATGCTCGATGCATCCGTTGAGTCGGTAACCAGTGCTCTCAAGAGGGCCCGTGTGGGCCTGCGGATGAAGATGGTTCCGGAGGGCGCCCGTTTCCCGGCGCCCACCCCGTGCTCGCCTTCGGAGGAGGCGATCGTGACCAAGTTCGTTGCTGCCTACGAGTCTTCCGACCTCGACGCGCTGCTGACGCTCCTCACCGACGACGTCTTCATCTCGATGCCGCCCCTGCCCTTCGAATATGAGGGCACTGAGCCGGCGGTCCGCTTTTTCGCCAGCATCTTCGGATCAGGCCGCACGTTCGACCTCGTGCCGACGCGGGCGAATGGTCAACCGGCCCTCGGTGCCTACGTTCGTGACGCGATGGGCATCAGCCACGGAGTGGGACTCTTTGTCCTGACCCTCGCCGGGGATCGGATCTGTGCCATGACCCGCTTCGAGAGCAATGTGCTCCCATGGTTCGGGCTGCCACGATCGGTTCCATAGTCGCAACGGACACCAGGGTCCGGCGGACACCGGGTCCGGATCACCCGTTTGCCATCGGGATAAAGACTTCTACGATGACGACCGCAGGGTTGGTGCCTTGCGGTGGGCTTGAACGATCCGCTGACCGATGACGGCCATGTGCGCCCGGAGGGCCACGGGCTCGATCACCTCGAACGTGAAGCCGAGACCGACCAGGTAACCGGCCAACCAGTCGAAGTTGTCAGCACCGAGCTCGACGGTCGTACCGTGCTCGTCCGATGATCCGACGATGCCTTCGTAGGGGGAGATCCTGCGGGCGGCCTCCTCGACCGTGGTCTCGATCCGGACCAGGGCACGGTGTTCGTAGGGCCGGGTGGAGATGCCCGCGGCCACCATGCCGGCCGGATCGGCGAGGGGTCGGGGAACGAACGTGTGCCCCACCACGCTCACCTCCGAGGTTCGATCGACCCTGAACGTGCGCCAGTCGAGCCGGTCGAGGTCGTAGGCCACCAGGTACCAGCGTCGATCGGTCGCAACGAGTCGGTGGGGCTCGACGCGTCGATCGCTGAGGCGACCGTCATAGGCGCAGTACGCGAATGAGGCGAGCAGGTGGTTATCGCAGGCCTGCGCCAGACCGATGAGCGATTCGGTCGAGACGACCTCGGTTGAAGCCACCAGTGACACCGTGGCGGCCCGCAGGGCAGTCAGCTGCGCCCCGAGCCGGGGGGGAAGCAGACGATCGAGTTTGGCCAGCGCCGACAGCGTGCCCCGTTCCACCCCGGGAACGGCCGCTCCCGCCGACAGCCCGAGCACGACGGCGATGGCCATGGCCTCGTCGTCTTCGAAGAGCATCGGGGGGACGTCATTTCCGCCGGTGAGGCGGTAGCCGCCGGCGGATCCTGGAGTCCCCTCGATGTGGTAGCCGATGCCCCGGAGCCGCTCGACGTCGCGCCGAATGCTGCGCGGGTCCACGCCGAGGCTCTCGGCCAGTTCGGCACCGCTCCACCGGGGACGCCGCTGCAGGAGCCCGAGCAGTCGAAGCAGGCGCACGGCCGGGTCAGCCATCGACGAATTCCTGCATTGAGGACAGTCTACGTCCGCAGTCAGGTTCAGGATGTGGGCATGAGCAATCCCTGGTTCCTCGAGAGGTTGGCCGAAGAACGCGAGCGAGAGTTCCTCGGCTCGGGCGGCGGGCATGCCGTGGGCTCGCCGCATCGGGCCGCGTCCCCGCACCGTGGCCAAGGAGCTCTCGGCAATCTCGCACCGCGGGTCCGGAGTCTTCGCCGGTCGACCACCGGAGCCAGACATGAGCGGACTCACCTGCGACGGGAAGCGTTCGAGTTGGCGGCAACCACGGAACGTCAACCTTCTACTGTCGGCCGGGGTCGATAGCCGCTCGATCGTCGAGAACCTGAACGTGCGTCTGATGAATCTCGGGCAGAAAAAGGATTCAGTGGACGTGGGCGCGACCACGGGAGACACGATCCCCGGCAATGGCTCGACTACGGCGGTCATTGCCTTCTCTTGTGACGCGGGCCTGTCGCCCGCCTGGAGCTCACGCTCGGTAACCCTCTGGCGGAGGTCCAGGCGTCGTGACCTGAGTGCGCCCCCCGGGATTTGAACCCGGAACCTGCGGATTAAGAGTCCGTTGCTCTGCCGTTGAGCTAGAGGCGCCTGGTGCTGCAAACTACCCCCGGGTGACGCAGGCATCTGACCTGCGTCGCCCGGGGGTCAGAGGGTGACCGACGGGGCTCGAACCCGCGACCTCCGGGGCCACATCCCGGCGCTCTGCCAACTGAGCTACGACCACCAAGGGAGCCTCCAGTCTGTCACACACCGCACGAGGAATGGGCACCCGAACTAACCTCGCCGGGGCTGGCCCCTGTAGCTCAACTGGATAGAGCAGATGGTTTCTACCCATCAGGTTGCGGGTTCGACTCCTGCCGGGGGCGCCGAGGTGCTGCTGGACTGGGGGTGCGGCTGGCAAGAGGCGGCCGGGCGGGACCGGCGGATTCCGGCGGAGGGCGAATTCCGCCTGGGAACCCCATCGCCTAGTGTGACCGGATCGAACTGCTCGGATCGAACCACCGAACCGGGGTTGTCGGCTCCCCGGGCCGGCGGGCTCGTCCCACGCCGCTGGCGGTACGGCTCCCGGCCGTTCTGTCCGCCTTGCTGTTGGCCGCCGGGGTAACGGTCATCGGCACCTCGTTGGCCCACTCGGCGTCGGCTCCGAGGCCGGTCGGGGGATGGGCGGTCCCGAGCGACGTGGGCCTGGGTGGCTGGACGGAGACCTGGTCCACCGGGTCGCTGCCCGACGGCAACCAGCCCATCGCCCTGTCGTCACCCACCGTGGCCGATCTCGACGGGCAACCGTCGGTCGTGGTGGGGGACCGGAGGGGATTGGTCTACGCCTACCACCTCGCCACCCCGTCAGGACCGGGGAGCCCTCCCGCCCCGACGTCGGTGGCCGGATGGCCCACCACCAACCTGAGCGGCCCCATCGACTCCCCGCCTTCGATCGCCGCGCTGCCCGGTGGTCCCGAAGTGCTGGTCGGATCGGGCAACGATGCCGATCCCACCTCCGGCGGCTACTCGGCCTACGCCGCCAACGGCGCTCAGCGCTGGTTCACCCCGGTGGTCAACCCGCCCACCGACGCGGCGCCGGACATCGGGGTCCAGGCCGGCATCTCCATCGGCAACCTGGTCGACGGCGGCCCCGACGCGGTGGCCGGCTCACTCGGCCAGGTCTCCTACGCCCTCAACGCCTCCAGCGGGGCGCCGCTCACCGGATGGCCGTTCTTCAACTCCGACAGCACCCACTCGACGGCGGCGCTGGCCGACCTCTACGGCACCGGTCAGACCGAGGTCATCGTGGGCTCCGATCAGACCGCCGGAGGAGCCCAGGGCCAGCAGTACACCGACGGCGGCCACCTGCGCATCCTCACCGCCCAGGGCAACCAGATCTGCCGCGCCGACACCAATCAGGTCGTCGACTCGTCGCCGGCGGTGGGCGGCTTCCTCGCCGGGGGGGCCACCGGCATCGTGGTCGGGACGGGAGCGTTCTTCGCCAACGCCTCGGATTCGGACACCGTCTCGGCCTACGACACCCACTGCCGTCTGCAGTGGTCGACGAAGGTCGACGGGAGCACCTTCTCGTCCCCGGCCTTGTCGGATGTCCTGGGCAACGGGTCGCTCCAGGTGGTCCAAGGCACCGACCAGGGCGCCGGCAACTCGGGATCGGTCTACGTGCTGAACGCCGCCACCGGCCAGACGATCTGGAAGGCCGCCGACATCGGACGGATCATCGGTTCGGTCGTCACCGCCGACCTGACCGGCGACGGCTATGACGATGTCATCGTCCCGACGGTGGCCGGTGCCCGCATCTTCGACGGTCGTACGGGAGCCGAGGTGGCCGACCTCAGCCCCAACCTCGGCCTGCAGAACTCACCCCTGGTCACCGAGGATCCGAACGGGACGATCGGCATCACCCTGGCCGGGTACACCGCCTCGGCCCAGTTCCCCAACGGCGTGGGAGAGATCGATCACTACGAGCTCCCCGGATCGAACGGGGCGGCGGCTGTCGGGGCCGGATCGTGGCCCATGTTCCATCACGACCCGCAGCTGACCGGCAATGCCGGCGGCACCACCCCGGCCGGATCCATCGCCGCGTGCTCCGTCCCGGCCGCCCTGTTCACCGGCTACGACCTGGTGGCGTCCGACGGCGGCATCTTCACGTTCGGAGGGAACCCGTTCTGCGGGTCCACCGGTGGGATTCGGCTGAATGCCCCCATCGTGGGGATGGCCATGGCTCCGGGCTCGGGCGGTTACTGGCTGGTGGCCTCCGACGGCGGCGTCTTCGCCTTCGGGGGGGCCGGGTTCTACGGGTCCATGGGCGGCCAGCACCTCAACTCGCCCATCGTGGGCATGGCGGCCATGCCGGACGGCGACGGGTACTGGCTGGTGGCCGCCGACGGCGGTGTGTTCGCCTTCAATGCCCCCTTCTACGGGTCCATGGGGAGCCAGCACCTCACCAAACCGGTGGTGGGGATGTCCGCGCAGGCCGACGGCCAGGGTTACCGTCTGGTGGCCTCCGACGGCGGCATCTTCACCTTCGGGGATGCACCCTTCCTCGGCTCGGCCGGCAATATCCACCTCAACAAGCCGGTCGTGGGCACCACCAACGACCCCAACACCGGCGGCTACTGGCTGGTGGCCTCCGACGGCGGCATCTTCACCTACGGCGGCGCCCCCTTCTCCGGTTCGGCGGGAGCCATCCCGCTGGTCCAGCCCATCGTGGGCATGGCCGAGTCCTCCGACGGGAGCGGCTACCGCCTGGTGGCCCGCGACGGCGGCGTCTTCACCTACGGCGCCGGGGCGCCGTTCTCCGGATCCATGGGCGGGACCCCGCTCAATGCTCCCGTGGTCGGGATGGCCGGGTTCTGACCCACGCGGTGACCGGCGCGGCCGGGCATAGACTCCTGTGGTGACCGACATACTGGCCGTGGCCAACCAGAAGGGGGGCGTGGCCAAGACGACCACGGTCCACTCGCTGGGCGTGGCCTCGGCCGAGCTCGGGCGTCGCACCCTGGTGGTCGACCTCGATCCCCAGGCCTGCCTGACCTACTCGCTCGGCTTCGACCCCGATGCGCTCGACCGCTCGCTCCACGACGTGTTCGTCCGCCGGGAGGGCGTGGCCGACGTCTCGCTGCCGGTGCCGGGCGTCGAGTTCCTCGATGTGCTGCCGGCCACGATCGATCTGGCCGGTTCGGAGGTGCACCTGCTCACCCGGACCGGGCGCGAGCATGTGCTGGAACGGGCCCTCGAGCCGGTTCTCGGTCGCTACGACCTCATCCTCATCGACTGCCCGCCGTCGCTCGGGGTGTTGACGATCAACGGGTTGACCGCGGCCAACTCGGTACTGATCCCGCTGCAGTGCGAGGCGCTGTCCCACCGCGGCGTCGGCCAGCTCCTCGAGACCATCGAGGACGTGCGGGCGTTCGCCAACAGCGAGCTCGATGTGCGGGGCATCATCGCCACCATGTACGACGACCGCACCCGGCACGCGCGCCACATCATCGAGGAAGTGGAGACCCGGTACGGCATCCCGGTCCTGCAGCCGCCGGTACGCAAGTCGATCCGATTCGCCGAGGCGCCGGCGCGGGGGAAGTCCATCCTCCAGCACGCCCCGAACTCCCCGGGGGCGGCCGCGTACCGCGAGCTGGCCCAGCTCGTACTGGGGCAGAGCGTGGCCGCCGGCAACGTCGGGTAAGCGGTGACCGGCCCCGACCCGCTGGGCAAGCGGGCGCTCTTCTGGATGCCCGTCGACGACGAGGCGACCGATGATGAGGGTCCGGCCCGGCCCCATGCCCGCCCCGCCGGTCGGCACGCCCTCTTCTCGTCGCCGACGCCGGCCCAGGTGGGCGATCCGGCCCACTCGGGCGGCTCGGGGTCGGACCCCCTTCCGGCCCGGGGCATCTTCACCGTGTCCTGCTCCTCCTGCGGCTCGGTGAGCCGGGTGGGCCTCTGGGAGTTCCTGTTCCTACAGCTCCCCTGGGCGGCGTGGCTCCCGAGACGGGTCTTCGACCGGTGGATGACCTGCCCGGCCTGCCGGCGCAGGACCTGGACGAGTGTGACGTTGTCGCGGTGACGGCCGAGCCGCAGCTCGACCGCCGGGCCGGCGGTCGACCGTCGACCGGGTGAGCGGCTCGTGATCGGGTGGTCGGTCGGGCAGGCCACCGTCCACACCCTCGCCGCCGCGGCGGGGGGCGGTTCCGACCCGGGCGGGGTGGGCGGGTGGCTGCTCCACTTCCACGGCCCCACCGCTTACGCGTTGGTGGGGTTCTTCGCCTTCGCCGAGGCCGGCCTCATGGTGGGCTTCTTCATCCCCGGCGAGACGGCGGTGGTGGTCGGCGGGGTGCTGGCCGGGCTCCACCGGGTCGATCTCCTGGTGATGATCGTGGTGGTGGTGGTCTGCGCCATCGTGGGCGACTCGGTCGGCTTCGAGCTGGGCAAGCGGAGCGGTCCGTGGCTCGTCGAGCACCGGCCCCTGAAGGGCAACTCGGCGGTGGCCCGCACCCTGGCCATGCTCGAGCGCTACGGGGGCCCGGCGGTGTTCCTCGGTCGATTCGTGGCCTTCGCCCGGGCCATCATCCCCGGCCTGGCCGGCATGAGCGGTCTTCGCTACCGGGTGTTCTTCTTCTACAACGCGGCGGGCGGTCTGGTCTGGGGGGTGGGCTACACCCTGTTGGGCTTCGTCGTCGGGGTGTCGTTCCAGCACGTCCTGTCGACGGCCGGGATCTACTCGTTGGTGGTGGTCGGCGGACTGGTGGTGGTGGCGCTGACCGTGTTCATCATCAGAAAGCGACGGGACCACCGGCGCCTGTCGCCGGCTCCGGGGGAGACGGCGGATCCGGGGTGAGGGACGACCCTCAGCGATCGGCGAGGTAGAACCGGGCCGGCATGCTCCCCTGGCGCCGGATGCGGTCGTGGAGCTCGAGGAGCACGCAGTGGGCCAGGGTCTCCCCGTTGGCCTGTCGCTGCATGAAGGACTCGATCTGATCCCACGGCCGGGACCAGTGCAGCTTGAGCGTGATGTCCCAGGCCGTCGAGCCCGGGAACTCGCCGATGACCTGTTCGATCTCGTTCAGGCGCTCCCCGTGGTGGGCGATGAGGGCCTCGAGCCGGCTCTCCAGGTCGGAGAATCGGTACTCGTGGGCCGGAAGGACCTCCTCGGTCCCGAGGTTGCGGACCTTGAGGAGTGATTCGAGGTAGTCGCCCAGCGGATTGGACGGCTGTTGCGAGTGCACCGAGATGTTCGGGGTGATCCGGGGCAGCACGTGGTCACCGGACAGGAGCAACTTGTGCGCTTCGCTGAAGAAGCAGACGTGCCCCGGGGAGTGGCCCGGGGTCCAGATGGTGCGCAACGACCAGCCGGGCAGATCGATCTCCTTGCCGTCCTCGAACAGCACGTCGGGGGCGGCCATGGTGACCATCCGCTTCACCATCATCGACGCCATGGCCAGATCGGGCAGCTTGTCCTCGGGCACGCCCGAGTCGGTCAACAAGTCGGTCATGCTGGCCAGCAGCTCGTCGGTGTCGCCGTAGCGCGCCTCGAGCATCACCGCATCGGCCGGATGGAGCCCGATCCAGGCGCCCGAGGCCTCCCGGACCCGGCCGGCCAGCCCGTAGTGATCGGGATGGATGTGGGTGACCATGACGGCGCGGACATCCGACATGCTCCCGCCGGCGGCGGCCAGGCCGTCCTGCAGCGACGGTCCATGCCTCATCGGTGTTCCAACCGGCATCGACCAGGGCCACGCCGCCGCCCCGGAGCTCGAAGGCGTAGACCAGCACGTAGCGAAGGGGATTGTTCGGAATCGGCACCGGAATCGACCACAGGCCGGGACGGACCTGCTCGACGGGGGGAAGGACGTTGAGCTCCCACGCCTCCTTCTGGACTGTGCCGGTGACGACGACCACGACAGGCACGGTACACGCCATCTTCCTCGGGTCACCCATCCACCGTTGGCGCGTTTCGACGGGCCGCGATCGGGTACCGGGCCCCGGCGGCCGATGGCCGCCGCCGTCGTCGGGAGCCCGCAAATCCTTGAACTGGGGGAACGGAGTGCCTACCATGCTTGCCAACGACGGGTCATCAGCGCCCGGCCGGGCGTCACCAAATGTCGGATGGGACGGGGAGTGGTGGTCGATCGTTTCGACAGCGGCATCGGGCAGCCGGGCATCCGCAGGCCGTGCCGATCGGGCCCCCGCATCGTGGCCGTGACCGGGGCACGATGGTGATCGAGGGGGTCGGCCGGCTCCGCGGGACAGCCCCCGCCGAATGGCACCACCGCTACGCCCGCATGCTCGCCTGCAACCCCGACGCCTTCTTCGAAGTGGACGTCACCGGGAGCATCGTCGAATGGAATCCGCGGGCCGAGTCGCAGTTCGGTTGGCCGCGTCACCAGGTCATCGGACAGCGGTTGTCCGACATCCTGTTGCCGCCGGGCGGTGCCGGCGTGTCGCTCGCACATCCCGACGGCCCGGTGATCGACGGCGCCGACCCCACCGGCGCCGATGACCAGCAGCGCTTCGAGGTCAGGCACGCGGACGGCTCCGGGGTTCCGGTGGTCGGCCGCCTGTTCGTCACCGGCCAGGGGGAGCAGCGGTGCGTCGGGTGCTTCCTCCGACCGGCGGAGGGGAACCGACTCGAGCGTGGAGTGGGCCTCGCTCCACGATGCGCTCACCGGGCTGCCCAACCGGGCGCACTTCTCCGATCTGGTGGCCCGGGCCATCGCCGATGCCCGGGGCGCGCCCGGCTCGGTGGCCGTCGCCCTGCTCGACCTCGATCGCTTCAAGGCGGTCAACAACGCCATGGGCCACGATGCCGGCGATCTCGTCCTGGCCTCGGTGGCGGCGCGCCTGATCCGGGTGGCCGGGGAGGCGGCTGCCATCGCCCGGTTCGGGGGGGATGAGTTCCTGGCCCTCTTCGTGGACCGGCTCGGGGGGCGGGCTCGATGGCCTCGGCGTTCGTCGAACGGGCCCGCAGTGCGCTGAGCGAGCCGGTCGAGGTGGCCGGGTCCGAGCTCTTCCTCGACATGTCGGTGGGTGTCGCCCTCAACACGTTCGGCGTCGACGACGGCACCGAGCTGCTGGCCAATGCCGAGGCGGCCATGTACCAGGCCAAGCGCCGGGGCGGATCGAGCGTCGAGACCTTCGGTGAGTCCATGCGGATCGAGGTACTCGACCGGATGACCACCGAGCACTCGCTGCACCGGGCCCTCGAACGCCGGGAGCTGACCCTCCACTATCAGCCGGTGGTGGAGATCGAGGGTGTGACCACGGTCGGGGTCGAGGCGCTGCTGCGGTGGCAGCATCCCGAACAGGGCCTGGTCTCCCCCTACCGGTTCATCCCGGTGGCCGAGGAGAGCGGGTTGATCATCCCGATCGGCGCCTGGGTCCTCGAGCAGGCCTGCCATCAGCTGAGCGACTGGCACGGACGTGACCGGACCGGTCCCCAGGGGTCCATCGAGGTCAATCTGTCGGCCCGCCAGATCGACGATGCCCGGATCGTCGGGACGGTGGAGGAGATCCTGACCCGGACGGGCCTCCCGGCCGAACACCTCACCCTCGAGATCACCGAGAGCGCCCTGATGACGGATGCCTCCGCCGCGCTCGACGTCCTGTCGGCGCTGAAGGAGCTCGGCGTCCTGCTGGCCATCGACGACTTCGGCACCGGCTATTCGTCACTCAGCTACCTGCAACGGTTCCCGCTGGACATCTTGAAGGTGGACCGGTCGTTCGTGGAGGAGCTGGGGGTGAGCTCCGAGGGCGAGACCATCGTGGCCGCGGTCATCAGGCTGGCCCACGCCCTCGGGCTCAAGGTGGTCGCCGAGGGGGTCGAGACCACCGGTCAGCTGGAGATCCTCCGGTCCCTCCAGTGCGACCTGGCCCAGGGCTACCTGTTCTCGAGGCCCCTGCCGGCGGCCGAGATCGTCGCGTCGTTCGGGCTGCCGGCCAGCGCATGACCGCTGCGGGGCGGGGCGACGGGCCCAGCGCCCGACCATGCGGTCGGGACGGCGGGATTTGAACCCGCGGCCTCCTGCTCCCAAAGCAGGCGCGCTGCCAAGCTGCGCTACGTCCCGGAGATTCCACTGTAGGCCACCGGGCTCCCTCGGTCGGGGCCCGTCCCGGGAAGGTGGCGGCGGGATGGGCGTTCCGGCGTCGCGGCGGTAGGGGATAGCGTCACGCCGGTGCCGACCGTGCGTGTAGCCGTGTTCGATCTGGGCAGCAGCTCGTTTCACCTCATGGTCGTCGACGCGTCCCGGGACGGGGTGCTCACCCCGGTGCTGCGCCGGCGCTCCTTCCTGCACCTCGGGACCGAGGTGGCCCGGACCGGTGGGGTTCCGGCCGACCGGGCGGCGTCCGCGGTCCGATCGGTCCGGCGGCTCCGGGTGGCCTCCGACGACGCCGGCGTCGACGTCGTGGTGGCCCTGGCCACCGCCGCCCTCCGCGACGCCGGCAACGGGTCGCGGCTCATCAGTCGTCTCGAGCAGGTGCTGGGTAGCCCGATCACCTTGTTGACCGGCGAGGAGGAGGCACGACTGTGCTTCCTGGGCCAACGGGCAGGGGTCTGGGTGGGCCACGACCCGGTCATGGGGCTCGACCTCGGAGGGGGGAGCCTCGAGGCGGGCATCGGTTCGATCGACGAGGTGACCGCGGTGACCAGCGTGGCCCTGGGCACGGCCCGCCTCCGGGGGGAACTGGGGACCGGTGACCTGCTCAGCCGGGCCGACCGTCAGGCCATCACCGAGGTGGCCCTGTCCCGTGCGGAGCCGATCCGGGCCATGTTGGCGGCGAACCCCGTTGCCGGGTCGAGGGTCATCGCCAGCGGCGGGACGGTGCGGGCCCTGGCCCGCCTGGCCATGGGGCTGCACCGTCCCCTGAGCTCGTCGGGCTCGGCCGGGGCGCTCCAGGTCAACCAAGTCGAGCTTCCGGCCGGCCAACTGCACGAACTGGCCGACCGCCTCTCCACGCTCGACCTCGACGCCCGCCTGGCTCTGCCCGGGGTGCAGACCCGCCGTGCTCCCTTGCTGCCCATCGGGGCGGTCGTCCTGTCCACCCTGGTCCAGACCCTCGGCCTCGACCGGCTGGTGGTCAGTGAGTGGGGGCTACGAGAGGGCGCGGTGATCGGCGCCCTCTCCCTGCAGGCCGATCTCCAGTTGATGCGCAGCGTCAGTTCGATCTGACCGTCGCCGGCCCAGCCGACATCGCCGGCCCCCGGTCAGGGCGTGGCGGCGGCGATGCTCAGGCCGTCGGAGACCCGCTCAGACCTTTTTCTTGCCGAGGATCCGGTTCATCCCCGTCCCGCAGATCGGGCACTTGCCCTTGGCGGATCGACGACCGTTGGCCATCTCGACCTCTTCGCCGTCGAATTGACGTTTCTCGCGGCATTTCACGCAGTAGCCCTCATACGACGCCATGGCTCCTCCTTGTGATTCAGATGGTGAGCATCCGGTGATCGGACAGACCGAACGTACCGGTCCGAACCGGATGAAGGGGGGATGGCGCCGGTATTTGCTAACAATAGTTAGCACTCGGCGGCTCGCCGACGCTCCGGGCCTCAGAACCGGTCGTCGTCCGGAGCGACCGGTCCGTCGTCCCGGGAGATGTTCTCCATGAGCGCTTCGATATCCTCCGGCGGTAGGGGTGGGCTGAAGAAATAGCCCTGGGCCGTGGTGCAGCCTCGCTGCAGGAGCACCCGACTCTGGGTCGAGGTCTCCACCCCCTCGGCGATGCAGTCCAGTCCGAGCCGGTCGGCCATGGAGATGATGGCGGACACGAGGGAATCGTCGCCGTCGGGTCCGAGCACCTGCACGAAGGACTGGTCGATCTTGAGCGTGCTGACCGGGAACGACCCGATCCGGTTGAGCGAGGAATTGCCGGTGCCGAAGTCGTCGATGGTGAATCGGACGCCCAGCCGCCGGAGCCGGTCGATGTTGACCTGGGCCGGCCCCGCCTTGTCGAGCACCACCCGTTCGGTGATCTCGAGCTCGAGGGTGGACGGGTCGATGGCGGTCTCGTCCAGCACCCGGTGGATGTTGGCGAACAGGTCGGGATCGGACAAGTCCCGGGAGGCCAGGTTCACCGAGATCCGCAGTGCCTCCAGTCCCTGGTCGAGCCAGCGACGGGCCTGGCGACAGGACTCGGCCAGCACCCAGCTGTCGAGGGCGACGATGACATTGCTCCGTTCGGCCAGCGAGATGAACGAGGCGGGTTCGAGCGTCCCGAACGTCGGGTGCTCCCATCGGACCAGCGCTTCGACGCCGACCACCTCATCGGTGCGCAGGTCGATGTAGGGCTGGTAGAGGACGAAGAACTCGTCGTGCTGGAGGGCGTGGATCAGATCGGAGTGGAGGGTGCGCTCCTCGATGGCCTGGCGGCCGGACTCCGAGCTGATCATCGACCCCGAGTACATCTGGAAGGCGTTCCGGCCCTGGGCCTTGGCCCGGTACATCGCCTCGTCGGCCTGGCTCAGGAGCTCGTCGTAGGTGTCACCGTGATCGGGCGCCATGGCGATCCCGATGGAGGCGGAGGTCTCGATCTCCTGGCCGAACACCGAGAACGGCAGGTTCACCGCCTCCAGCGAACGCTGGGCCAACTGATCGATAGCCAACTGATCGGACAGCCCGGGGAGGAGGATGGCGAACTCGTCCCCGCCCACCCGGGCCACCGTGTCCTGTCGCCGGACCGTGTCCACCAGCCGTTCACTGACCTGTTGGATGAGATCGTCGCCGGCGGCGTGCCCGAAGGTGTCGTTGACCGACTTGAAGTGGTCGAGATCGACGAAGAACATGCAGACCGGTTCGCCGACCCGACGGGACCGGACCAGCTCCTGCTCGACCCGGTCCTCGAACAGGCGCCGGTTGGGCAGTCCGGTGAGCGCGTCGTGCCAGGCCATGTGCGAGATCTTCTCCAGCAGCTCCAGGTTCTGGAGGGAGGTGGCGGCCTGGTCGGCCAGACCGGACAGCCGCTCGTGCAGATCGGGGTCGTGGATCGAGGTCAGCGGGGTGTCGTTCCTGAAGTTGGCGGCGATCACCCCGAGGAACTCTCCGGCGGCGAAGAGGGGAGCCACCACCGAGGCGGTGGTCCCCGATTGGTCCATCAGCCTGCGCACCAGGGGATTCTCGTTGGTGCCGTCCAGCACGATGACCTCTTTTTGGACCATGACCCGATCGACCAGGGGGAGGTCCCCGGGGAGGGCCTGGTCCCCGGCCAGCCCGATGGCACCCGGCTCCGGCGCCGCTGGGGGCCGACCGGGCTGGCCGTGTTCCCCCGGGGGCCGAGCCGGCGCCGTCTCCGATCGGTCGATGGGAACGACCGATCCCATGATGTCATCGGGTGCCTCGGTCCCGGTGGTCCGGGCCCGGGGCACCAGCCGGCTGAGCTCGGGTTCCCACAGGTACACCGTCGAGGTGTCGCAGTCGGCGACGGCGGGGACGGTGTCGGCGATCACCTGCACCAGCTCGGCCACATGGGTCACCCGGGACAGCTCCTCGGAGAAGGAGAGCAGGGTCCTCGCCGTGGCGTCACTGCGTCGGGCGTCGGAGAGCACGGCGAAGACGTCGAGGGCGGTGGCGGCGTACTCGGCGTACAGCTGCAGGACCTTGGGCTCGGACGGCGGGCAGACGGCTCCGGGCGGAAAGAGCTCGGCCAGGCGACCGTAGCGGCGTCGGGGCGAGGCGATGTCGACGATGAGCCGCGACCCGTCGGAGTCGTCGGGCTGCTGCCGCCACAGCTCGGAGGCCAGGGCCTGGGCCTCCTCGACGTCCATGCCGCGGTAGTGGAGCTGGATCGGCGTCCCGGGCCTGACCCGGACCATCAACAGGTAGCGGTGGGCGGTGACCACGGCGTCGGCCCGGGCGGCGATCTCGGACAGCAGGGAGTCGACATCGTCGCTCAGGAGCTCGAGCGTGGTGGCGAATGCGCCTTCGATGAGGACGCGCATCCGGTCGAGCTCGATCCTGAGCTCGGTGGTGTCCGGGCCGTACGGCTCCGGAGTCCCCGGGTCGGACCCGACCCGGTCCGCCGGGCGCCAGCCGCCGCGCTCCGGGTGGCCCGGGCTGGACCGGCCGGCGCGCTCATGACCGGCATCGTGCTCATGGCCGGCATCGTGCTGATCAAGAGCACCGTGCTGATCAACGGCATCGTGCTCATCAACGGACCGTGCGATCGCGACGTCCCGGCGGGTCGTCCCAGCTCATGGCGTACAGGCAGTACCGACCGCCCCGGGCGCTGCATTCGACCTCGGTGATCATGGCCGGACCCCATCCGAACAGGACCGGTAGCTGGACCAGGAGCCCCCGGGTCAGCTCGCACAGGTGGGCATGGCGCGGGCTCGACCCGCGGGGTGAGATGCGGACCAGCGCATGGTCGTGAGATACCTCGAGCGCGGCGGCGACCGAGGTCGTCTCGAACTGCTCGACGACGGGTCCGATGTGCTTCAGCGCCTCCTCGGGGGAGCCGAGGGCGACCAGGCGCTCGACGAACTCACTGCCCCGCGCCCGGTCGAGGAGGCTCTCGCCCACATGGAACCCGATGGCCCCGTCGCCGGTCACCAGGGCCGAGGCATTGAACAGGGAAACGGCCTCGTCGATGGAGCTCCAGGCGTTCGGATCAGCCAGGTCGGCGAAGGAACGGCGCTCGCCGGCCAACGCCAGGGCCTGGGCCAACCCCACGTCGCCGCGCTGGCTGTGGACCATGACGGCCAGGGCGTTCACGACCTCCCCGGACACGTCGCGATGGCTCCCGGCATGGGTGCCGGTCTGTTCAACCTCGACGGTCATCGGTCGTCCATCAACCCCTCGGCACTCGGGCCGCACGTACTCCCTGCATTTCGCTTGACCCTCTCATCGACCGATCGGGGACGTTCCTTTACCGGGCGGAGGCGAGGGGACCGGGACCACCGGCCCCGGCAACCGCCCGGTGCCGGCGCAGGGAGGATCTCCCGTGGGCTGGACCTCTAGACTGGGGGCCATGAGCATCTACGACCCGACCCTCCACTCCCTCGACGGCGAAGCCGCCTCGGTCAGCGACTACCGGGGCAAGACCCTCCTGATGGTGAACGTGGCTTCGAAGTGCGGGCTCACTCCTCAGTATGAAGGCTTGGAGCGGCTGCAGAAGAGCTACGCGGAGAAGGGGTTCACCGTCCTCGGCTTTCCCTGCAACCAGTTCGGTGGACAGGAGCCGGGGACCTCGGAGGAGATCGCCACCTTCTGCTCGTCGACCTACGGCGTGACCTTCCCCATCTTCGAGAAGATCGACGTCAACGGGGACGACCGCCACCCGATCTACCAGGAGCTGGTGGCGGTCACCGATGCCGACGGCGAAGCCGGCGACATCCAGTGGAACTTCGAGAAGTTCCTGGTCTCCCCGACCGGGGAGATCGTGCGCCGGTTCCGCCCCATGGTCGATCCCGAGGCACCCGAAGTGATCGAGGCCATCGAGGCCAATCTGCCCGGCTGACGTCCCGTCCCGCCCGGCCGGCTGCGCCCGTCGGATCCATGGCCTTCTTGATCTGAACAACCCGGGCGGCCATGCTGACCGCCGCCGGGCTGGGAGGCGACCGGGCGGAAAGTACGGACCCCGGCGGCCAGTACACTGACCTATTCGTATGCGTGCCACAGCAGCGCCCGAGGAGGGCAACAAAGTTCGTCTGTCGGTCGAGATCGACGAAGCGGAGATGGACGAAGCCCTCGACGAGGTGATGAGCCGCCTGGCCCGGGACCTCCGGGTGCCGGGCTTCCGACCGGGGAAGGTTCCCCGCCGGGTCATCGAGGCGCGGATGGGCGGGGCCTCGGCCCTCCGGGGTGAGGCGCTGCGCGAGGCGTTGCCCGACTTCTACGCCCGGGCCGTGACCGATACCGAGGTCGACCCCATCGACCAGCCGGACATCGACATCACCTCAGGGGACGAGTCGGGAGCCGTGTCCTTCGACGCGGTGGTGCTCGTGCGCCCCACGGTGGGCATCCCCGGCTATCAGGGGCTGGTGGTGACGCTGCCCAGCGTGCAGGTGACCGAGGAGGAGGTCGCCGCGCAGATCGACCGGCTGCGCGCCACCTCCGGCGAGCTGGTCGAAGTCTCCCGTCCGGCACAGAACGGCGACCAGGTGACCATCGACATCCACGGCACCAGGCCCGAGTCGACCGGTGACGAGGACGACAGCGATCTCGACGCCACCGACTTCCTGTACGAGGTGGGGAGCGGCGCCGTGGTCCCCGAGCTGGACGACCAACTGCGCGGGGCCAAGACCGGCGACATCTTCACGTTCGACTCGACCCCCGAGGGGTTGGACCGGACCATCTCGTTCCGGGTGCTGGTGAAGGACGTGAAGGAGCTGGTGCTGCCGGAGGTGACCGACGAGTGGGCCTCGGAGTCCTCCGAATTCGAGACCGCGGACGAGCTGCGGGCCGACCTGACCGAGCGGCTCCGTCAGCGCCACTTGGCCCAGGCCCAGATGGCGCTGCAGCAGAAGACGGCGGAGGCCCTGGTCGAGCTGGTCACCGAGGACATCCCCGACCAGCTGGTGGCCGAAGAGGTGCGGGAGCGGATCCACGATCTCAACCACCGGCTCGATGCCCAGGGCATGAGCCTCGGCCAGTTCCTCGGGGCGACCGGACGCGACGAGCAGGAGTTCCTCGACGAGCTCCGAGCCGGGGCCCTCCAGACCGTGAAGGTGGACCTGGCGCTGCGGGCCCTGGTCGAAGCGGAGGACATCGAGGTCAGCGACGAGGAGCTCGACGAGGAGCTGGCGGCCATGGGCGAGCGCCTCGAGATGGATGCCGACGAGGTGCGTCAGCAGCTGGAACGGGCGGGACGGCTCTCGGCGGTACGCTCGGACCGACGTAAGTCGAAAGCGATGCGTTGGCTGGTCGACAATGTCGGCCTGGTGGACGAGGACGGGAAGCCGATGTCACGGGACGACTTGACGGTGAACCAGGATGAGGAGGGCTCGGAGTGAGTTCCACGGAGGGAATCAGGGACATGGATGCACAGGCCTACAGCGTGCCGTGGGTGGTCGAGTCCACCAGCCGGGGGGAGCGCAACTACGACTTGTACTCCCGACTGCTGCGCGAGCGGATCATCTTCCTCGGCACGCCGATCAACGACACGGTGGCCAACCTGGTCTGCGCCCAGCTGCTCTTCCTCGAGTCCGAGGAAGCGGACAAGGACATCCATCTGTACATCAACTCGCCCGGTGGGGACATCACCGCGCTGTTCGCAATCTACGACACCATGCAGTTCATCGAGGCGGACCTGTCGACGTTCTGCTTCGGCCAGGCGGCCTCGGCGGCGGCGGTGCTGCTGGGGGCGGGCACCAAGGGCAAGCGCTTCGCCCTGCCCCACGCCCGGATCCTCCTGCACCAGCCGTTCGGGGGGGTCGAGGGGCAGGCCAGCGACATCGAGCTCCAGGCCAAGGAGATCCTGCGCATGCCGCGATCTCCTGAACGGCATGCTGGCCCACGACACGGGCCAGACCGTGGAGCGGGTATCGAAGGACACTGACCGGGACTTCATCATGACCGCCGAGGAAGCGGTGGCCTACGGGCTGATCGACGAGGTCATCACCGCTCGGGACGCCATGTCCATCGAGGCTGTCGGGGCAGCCTGAGCCGGTGAGGGACCGGATGGTGCCGGGCCAGCCGCTAGGGTTGGGTGCCAGCTGCATCGCATCGACGAAGTAATCACACGGATAAGCATCAGGGACCGCTGACAGAAGGACAAGAGGAACCGACGTGGCGAAGTTCGGAGACGGTGGCGATCTGGTGAAGTGCAGCTTCTGCGGAAAGTCGCAGAAGCAGGTCAAGAAGTTGATCGCCGGACCGGGGGTGTACATCTGCGATGAGTGCATCGAGTTGTGCAACGACATCATCGCCGAGGAGCTCGCCGACACCACCGAGCTCTCCTTCGAGGAGCTGCCAAAGCCCAAGGAGATCTACGAGTTCCTCAACGACTACGTGATCGGGCAGGAGTACGCCAAGAAGATCTTGTCGGTCGCCGTCTACAACCACTACAAGCGCGTGCAGGCCGGAAGCAACGGCAGCCACGACAACGAGGTGGAGCTGGCCAAGTCGAACATCCTGCTGCTCGGTCCCACCGGGTGTGGCAAGACCCTGCTGGCCCAGACGCTGGCGCGCATGCTCAATGTGCCGTTCGCCATCGCCGACGCCACCGCCCTGACCGAGGCGGGCTATGTGGGCGAGGACGTCGAGAACATCCTGTTGAAGCTCATCCAGGCAGCCGACTACGACGTGAAGCGGGCCGAGACCGGGATCATCTACATCGACGAGATCGACAAGATCGCCCGCAAGTCGGAGAACCCGTCGATCACCAGGGACGTGTCCGGGGAGGGCGTGCAACAGGCGCTGTTGAAGATCCTCGAAGGGACGACGGCCTCGGTTCCGCCCCAGGGCGGTCGCAAGCACCCCCATCAAGAGTTCATCCAGATCGACACCACCAACATCCTGTTCATCTGTGGTGGAGCGTTCGCCGGCATCGACACCATCATCGGAAATCGCATCGGCCGCAAGGGGATGGGATTCCGGGCCGAGGTGCGCAAGTCCTCCGAGCGGGACGACTCCGAGCTGCTCCGCCACGTGCTGCCCGAGGACCTGATGAAGTTCGGGCTGATCCCCGAGTTCATCGGTCGCCTCCCGGTGGTGAGCGCGGTGTCCCACCTGTACAAAGAAGCGCTCATCCGCATCCTGGTCGAGCCGAAGAACGCGCTCACCCGTCAGTACAAGCGGGTGTTCGAGCTCGATCACGTCGAGCTGGAACTGACCGATGACGCCCTCGAGGCGGTGGCCGAGCAGGCGCTGTTGCGGGGCACCGGGGCCCGCGGTCTCCGCGCCATCCTCGAAGAGGTACTGCTCGAAGTGATGTACGACCTCCCCGGTCGCACCGACATCTCCAAGTGCGTGGTCGACCGGGCCGTGGTGCTGGACAAGGTGCATCCCACGCTGGTCCCGCTGAACAGTCCTCCGGCCAAGGCGACCCGGAGTCGCCGGGCTGCGTCATAGGGGCACGCGGGGCCGGACGGCCCTGTTGCAGGCGACCATGCCCGCCGGCTCGAGTTCCCTTCCGACCGTGAACTTCAGCGACCTTCCCGAAGCGCTGGCGTGGCTCGACGGCCACATCGACTTCGAGTCGAACATGCCGTCGCGGCGCTCGCTGCCCACCCTGGACCGCATGCGGACGCTGGCCGGCCTGTTGGGCGATCCGCAGCAGGCCTACCCGGCGGTGCACATCACCGGCACCAACGGCAAGGGCTCGACGGCGGCCATGGCCACCTCGCTGCTCGGTGCCCAGGGATTGACGGTCGGCACCTACACCAGCCCCAACCTGAGCCGGGTCAACGAGCGGATCGCCCGCAACGGCGTCCCCATCGACGATGACGCCTTCGTCGAGGTCCTCGAGTCGCTGGCCCGCCTCGAACGGCTGATGGACGACCGTCCCACCCGATTCGAACTGCTGACCGCCGCCGCCCTGGCCTGGTTCGCCGACGAGGCCGTCGACGTGGCCGTCGTCGAGGTCGGGTTGGGCGGTCGATGGGACTGCACCAACGTGGTCGACGGGGAGGTGGCGGTGCTCACCAACGTGAGCTTCGACCACACCGAGGTGCTCGGACCGACCCTCGAGCACATCGCCCGGGACAAGTCCGGCATCTTCAAGGAGGGGAGCAGGGTGGTCATCGGGGAGTCCGACCCGACCCTGGTCGCCCTGCTCCGGCCGGGCCGCCGAGGACGTGGGGGCGGCCGAGGTCTGGCTCCGGGGCCCGGACTTCGCCTGCACGGCCAACCGGCTGGCCGTCGGCGGCCGGCTCATCGACGTGCGCACGCCCGGCGCGGCCTACGGCGAGCTGCTGGTGCCGTTGCACGGGGCCCACCAGGGGGACAACGCGTCGTGTGCGCTGGCCGCGGTGGAGGCGTTCTTCGGGTCGCCCCTCGCCGAGGAGGTGGTCGAGGAGGCGTTCGCCGCCGTGCGGGTGCCCGGTCGGCTCGAGGTGGTCGGCCGCCATCCGCTGGTGGTGGTGGACGGGGCCCACAACGTGGCCGGCATGATCGTGCTGGCCCGCGCCCTGATCGAGGAGTTCTCGGTGGACGGCGAGGCGCAGGCGGTGGTGGGCATGCTCACCGGGCGGGACCCGACCGCCATGTTGGAGGCCCTGCTCACCGCCGGAGTGCGCGTCGGTGGTGGCGTGCGCCCCCGACTCGCCGCGGGCGCTGCCCGCCGAGGTGGTCGCCGAGGCCGCCGCCGCACTGGGGATGGAGGTCGAGGTGGCGGCGACCCCCACCGAGGCGGTGGCCCTGGCCGTCGGCCGGGCCGGCCCCGACGACCGGGTGGTGGTGTGCGGGTCGCTGTACGTGGTGGCCGATGCCCGCCGGCTGTTGGTGCACGAGACCGCCTGATCCCGGGCCCGGGCCGGCCGGGCCCCGACCGTCGGCTAGCCTGCCTCGCTCGTGGGACGAACTCTGGTCATCTGCAAGCCCGACGCCGTGGAACGCGGCCTGGTGGGCGAGATCATCGGCCGCATCGAGGGCAAGGGCCTCCGCCTGGTCGCCGCCGAGCTGCGGAGCATCACCTCCGAGGTGGCCGCCGTCCACTACGCCGAGCACGACGGGAAGCCGTTCTTCGACGACCTGGTCGTGTTCATCACCCGGTCGCCGGTGATGGTGATGGTGGTCGAAGGGCCCGAGGACACCTACAAGGTGGTGCGGACGTTGATGGGCGCCACCAACCCGGTCGACGCCGCGCCGGGTACGATCCGCGGCGACCTGGCCGTCGAGATGAGTGAAAACCTGATTCACGGTTCGGACTCGCCCGAGTCGGCGGCCCGCGAGATCGAGATCTTCTTCCCCGGTCTGGACTGACCGCCGGGGCCCCGGACCGGCGGCCCGGTGCGGTGACCTGGACGGGGAGGGAGCCCGACCGCTCCGACACTTCTGACCAGGCCGTATTTCCCCTCCCCGGACCACGGGATTCCGGCGGGCGACCTTGTGCCGACCGCCCGATTCCCGTAGCCTGTGCCCAGATGCCGCTGGCTAGGACGCACGAGTGCAGCGGAGCCCACCTGTGGTCCCACGCGCTGACGCTGACCCGACCGATTACCTACGGAGGAGTGCATCTCTGATGCGCGACAATGGTTTCTCCCTATTGGGCCGCGACATGGCGGTCGATCTCGGAACCGCCAACACCCTGGTCTACGTACGCGGCCGGGGCATCGTCCTGAACGAGCCGTCGGTGGTGGCCGTCAACGTGAAGGACGGCCGTCCCCTGGCCGTGGGGGCCGAGGCCAAGCGGATGATCGGGCGCACGCCCAGCCACATCCAGGCCATCCGGCCGCTGAAGGACGGGGTCATCGCCGACTTCGAGATCTGCGAGAAGATGCTCCGCTACTTCATCCACCGGGTGCACCAGCGGCGGTTCGCCAAGCCCCGCATGGTCATCTGCGTCCCTTCGGGGATCACCGGGGTGGAGCAGCGGGCGGTCATGGAGGCGGCCGAGTACGCCGGGGCCCGCAAGGCCTACATCATCGAGGAGCCCATGGCCGCGGCCATCGGCGCCGGGCTGCCGGTGCACGAGCCGACCGGCAACATGGTGGTCGACATCGGCGGTGGGACGACCGAGGTGGCGGTCATCTCGCTCGGCGGCATCGTGACCAGCCAGTCGATCCGGATCGGCGGTGACGAGCTCGACGAGGCCATCGTGTCCTTCGTCAAGAAGGAGTACAGCCTGGCGCTGGGCGAGCGCACCGCCGAGGAGATCAAGATCGCCCTCGGCTCGGCGTACGAGCTCGAGGAGGAGCTGCACGCGGAGATCCGGGGCCGTGACCTGGTGACCGGTCTGCCCAAGACCGTGGTCATCTCGACCCAGGAGATCCGCAAGGCCATCGACGAGCCGGTGTCGGCCATCGTCGACGCGGTCAAGGTCACCCTGGACCGGACCCCGCCGGAGCTGGCCGCCGACATCATGGAGCAGGGCATCGTGCTGACCGGGGGCGGGGCCCTGCTGCACGGCCTCGACAGCCGCCTCACCCAGGAGACCGGCATGCCCATCGTGGTGGCCCGGGATCCCCTCAACTGCGTGGCCATCGGAAGCGGTCAGTGCCTCGAGGAGTTCGAGGCCCTGAAGCAGGTCCTCATCACCTCGTCGGCTCGCTGAACGACCGGAAGGCCGATCTGCCATGGCGGCGTCGCGCCGGTCACGCCGCCCCCGAACCACCCTGTTGCTCCTGGTGCTGGCCTCGGTGACCATCATCACCCTCGATGCGCGGGGTGGCCTGGACCGGATCACCTCCGGGGTGAAGTCGGTCGCCGCCGATGCGCTCGCCCCCATCCGGTCGGCGGTGGACGGGATCGTCGAGCCGGCGGGGAGCTTCCTGGCCGGCTCGGTCCACTACGGGGCGGTGCGACAGCAGAACCAGAAGTACCAGCAGGAGATCGACCAGCTGGAGAACCAACAGGCGGCCCAGCAGGCCGTCGACCAGCGCCTGAAAGAGTTGAGCTCGCTGTTCAACCTGCCCTTCATCGGCAACCTGCAGACGGTGCCGGCCGAGGTCACCAACTACGGGACCAGTGACTTCGCCGCCACCATCGACATCAGCGTCGGCCGCGACCAGGGGGTGCAGCTGAACATGCCGGTGGTGGCGTCCGGTGGTCTGGTCGGCCAAGTCGTCCAGGCCAATCGCACCACCGCCACCGTGCGGCTCATCACCGACGGGCAGTCCTCGGTCGGGGTGAGTTACGGCCCGAGCTCGGCGTCCGCCGCCGTGGTCGACGGGCAGGGATCGGGCAAGCCGCTCACCGCTGACCTGATCCCGACCAACACCCCCCTGTCCGTGGGCCAGGTATTCACCACCAGTGGGTTCGAAGGTGCCGTCTATCCGGCCGCCATCCCCGTGGCCCGGGTGGCCACGGTGCGCAACGGGGCGACCGCCTCACAGGAGTCGGTGACCCTCAACCCCATCGTCGACCTGGACCATCTCCGCTACGTGGCCGTGGTGCTCTGGGGACCCGGCTGATGACGGCCCGGGAAGCGACCCGGATCATCCTGGTGGTGTTCCTGTTCGTGCTGGTCCAGGAGACCCTGATGCTCGACATCCGGGTGGGAGGAGTCCATCCCGACATCATGGTGGTGCTGCCCATCGTGGCCGGGATCGTCGGCGGCCCCGGTCGGGGCGCGTCGATGGGATTCGGGACCGGGTTGGTGGCGGACCTGTTCCTGCCTACCCCGTTCGGACTGTCGGCGCTGGTGGGCACCTTGATCGGCTTCGGGGTGGGGGTGACCACCCTGGCGCTCGACCGCACCGCCCTGTGGCTGCCGCCCTTCGCCGCCCTGGCCGGGAGCGTGGTCTACGAACTGATCTATGCCGTACTCGGATCGGTGCTCGGCCAGCCCCAGATGCTGCACGTGGACCTCCTGCGCATCGTGGTCGTGGTCTCCGTGGTGAACGCCATCGTGGCCGTTCCGGCCCTCCGGATGGTCAACTGGGCGCTGCCCGACGCCTCCACCGAGGGCATCCCCACCTCGGTGGTCTCGACCGGCGGCCTGCGATGAGCCGGGTGCGGGGTCGCGTACCCATGTCGCACCGTGCTTGGGATACTGGTCCGCGGTGAGCCGTTCCCTGCGACATCCGTTCAAGGGACCGCGCCACTACCTGCGACCCGAGCGGGAGCGGCGGTCCCGACAGAAGCGGCCCCGGCAGCCGAAGATGCGCCAGAGCCGTTTTTCGGTCGAGGCCATGCTCGACGCGCCCGACTCGAGCGAGTCCCGGCCCGGGGTTCGCATGCGGATCATCGCCCTGGTGGTGGTGGCGCTCTTCGCCCTCCTCGGGCTCCGGCTGTGGACCCTGCAGGTCCTCCAGGCGCCCGCCGCCGCCCAGGCGGTGGCGGCCAACGAGATCCAGGCCGTCCCGATCGAGCCCACCCGCGGTCTCATCCTCGATCGTGATGGGAACCCGCTGGTCAACAACGTGGTCACCGAGCAGATCACCCTGAGCCGGGTGGCTGCCGACCCAGTACCCGAGGGTGATCGGACGATTGGCCGCCCTCATCGGCGAGTCGGCCGCTCAGGTCGACGCCACCATCAACGACCGCCAGTACAGCCAGTACAAGCCGGTGCCGATCCTCTCCGAAGCTCCGCTCCAGGACATCGAGTACATCAAAGAGCACCAGAGCGAGTTTCCGGGCGTGGAATCGGTCGCCACCACCCAGCGCAACTATCCCCAGGTCGAGCCGCCCGGCCCCGCCGCCAACGGGTACCCGGCCGCCCAGGTGCTCGGCTACGTGGGGACGATCAACAGCACCGAACTCAAGTCGCGCTCCTCGTCCGGGTACGAGGCCGGCGACGCCTTCGGACAGTCGGGCCTCGAGTACCAGTACGAGTCCGAGTTGCGAGGGATCCCCGGCCAGCAGCAGCTGGAGGTCAACCCCCAACAGCAGGTGGTGGGCACCTTGAAGACGACCCCGGCGGTGGCGGGCGACAACGTGGTGACCAACATCGACACCGGACTCCAGGAGGTGGCCGACAACGCGCTGGCCACCCAGATCCTGGCCCTCCGCAAGACCTACGATCCTCAGTGCGCCAACGCCCAGGGCGTCCAGGTCGGCTGCAACCCGGCCGCCACCGGGGGAGCGGTCGTCGTCATGAATCCCCAGACCGGCGCCGTCTACGCCATGTCGTCCTATCCCTCCTACAACCCCGACGTGTGGGTGGGTGGGATCTCGACCAGCGAGTACAACCAGCTCTCGAACGCAGCCAACAACGAGCCCCTGCTCAACCGGGCCATCGACGGGCTCTACACCCCGGGCTCCACCTTCAAGCTCAGCACGGCCACTGCGGCCCTCAACCTCGGTCTGATCGGCCCGAACTCCGACTACAACGACACCGGCACCTTCATGGTCCCGGGCTGTCAGTACTCGAGCACCTCGTGCACTCTCCACAACAGCGAGGGTGACGGCGGTTTCGGCGAGATCAACGTGTCGACCGCCCTCACCGTCTCGAGTGACGACTTCTTCTACAACCTCGGCGCCATGTTCTGGGACGACCGGGGCAACCTGGCCTTCGGCGACACCCCGATCCAGAATCAGGCCGCCCAGTACGGCCTCGGCGAGCTGACCGGCATCGACCTGCCGGGCGAGTCGAACCAAGCCAGGGTCGACAGCCAGGCCGAGCGCCAGAAGCTCCACGCCGAGAGCCCGACCGGGTTCCCCAACACCACGTGGTACACCGGCGACAATGTGGAGATGGCCTTTGGCCAGGGGGCGACCGTCATTACGCCCATCGAACAGGCGGTGGCCTATTCGACCTTTGCCAACGGCGGCACCCGCTATGCCCCTCAGGTGGCCGCGGCCATCGTCTCCTCGACTGGGAAAGTGATCAAGAAATTCACTCCCCAGGTCACTGGACACGTCAGCCTGCCCCCGGCCACCTACCAGGCACTGCTCGCCGGATTCACCGGGGTGGTCCAACAGGGTGGTCGCTATGCCGGCACCGCCTATTCCGCCTTCCAGGGCCTTAACTTCCCCGGCGGCATTGCCGGCAAGACGGGCACCGCCGACAGCGAGGTCGGAAAGGAGCCAACGGGCTGGTTCGTCGGTTTCGGACCGACGGCGGACCCCCAGTACGTGGTGGTGTGCGTGATCGACCAGGCCGGGTACGGGGCGACGGCCGCCGCTCCTGTCGTGCGGTCGATCTTCAGTTACCTGGCGACCAACCCAGTCGGCCCGGTGACCATTCCCCCAGCTCAGGCCACCGTGGAGTCGAACACGCCACTGACGCCCCCGACGACACCGACCTCCACGACTACCAGCACCACCCCGACCACCGGTTCGAGCACGCCCACCACCGCGGCGGGAGGGGCGGCGGGAGGGGGCTGACGCCCCTGGCGGAGGGTGGTCGGGCCGGCGGAGGCGCTGGCCTAGGATGGTGGGGGAAATGCAGTCCCTCTGGACACGGGTCGAACCCCTCTTGTCCCAGGTCACGAAGCCGGCGCGCTACATCGGCGGCGAGCTCGGGGCCCAGGCGCCCGACCATGGGCCGGGTATCGTCTCCTGGCTCCTCGTCTACCCCGACACCTACGAGATCGGTCTGCCCAACCAGGGTCTGCAGATCCTGTACGAGATCCTCAACGAGCGTCCCGACGCCGCCGCCGAGCGCAGCTACGCGCCGTGGGTGGACATGGAGGCGGCCATGCGCTCGGCGGGCGTGCCGCTGTTCTCACTCGAGCACCACCTGCCGGCCCGCGACTTCGACGTGCTGGCCTTCAACCTCTCCGCCGAGCTGGTCTACACCAACGTGCTCAACCTCATCGACCTGGCCGGGGTGCCGATCCACGGCATCGACCGGTCGTTGGACGACCCGATCGTCATCGCCGGGGGCCACTGCGCGTTCAACCCCGAGCCGCTGGCCGACTTCGTGGACTGTTTCGTGCTGGGGGACGGGGAGGAGGCGGTCGGTGAGCTCAACGAGGCCATCGCCGCGGCCAGGGCCGAGGCGCCGACCGGCTCCGCCGACGGGGGCCCGGCGCCGAGGGAACGGCTGCTGCGGGCCCTGGCCCAGGTGCCGGGGGTCTACGTCCCGCACTGCTACGAGGCCCGGTACGGGCCCTGGCCGGAAGCGACGTCCGGGGCGGGTGGGTCCGGACCGACCCTGCGTCCGGCGTCGGACCGGTTGGTCGGGACGGTGCCGCGTTTCGCCGACACCCCCGAGCGGGTGGAGAAGCGGACCATCGCCGACCTGGGTCAGTGGCCGTACCCGAAGCAGCAGCTGGTGCCGCTCATCGAGGTGGTCCACGACCGGCTCAACGTGGAGCTGTTCCGCGGCTGCACCCGGGGATGCCGGTTCTGTCAGGCGGGCATGATCACCCGCCCGGTGCGGGAGCGACCGGCCGACCAGGTCCGGACCATGGTGTCCGACGGGCTGGCCCGCACCGGGTACGACGAAGTGGCCCTGACCTCCCTGTCCAGTGCCGACTACTCGGGTATCGAGGACACGGTGACCGCCATCATCGACGATCCGGCCTGTTCGGGCCAGGTGTCGGTGAGCCTGCCCAGCCTGCGGGTCGACGCCTTCACCGTCGGCACCGCGGCCCAGATCCAGCGGGTCAAGCGGACCGGGCTGACCTTCGCCCCCGAGGGCGGGACCTGGCGTATCCGCCAGGTGATCAACAAACTGATCCGCGAAGAGGACCTTTACGCCGCGGTCGATGCCGCCTTCAGCCAGGGCTGGAAGCGGGTCAAGCTGTACTTCCTCATCGGGCTGCCGACCGAGACCGACGAGGACACCTTGGGCATCGTCCAGCTGGCCAAGCAGTGCGTGGCCATCGGGCGCAAGTACCACAAGGGCGTGACCGTGACCGCCTCGGTGGGTGGCTTCGTCCCCAAGGTCCAGACCCCGTTCCAGTGGTTCGGGCAGAACACCATCGAGGAGCTGACCCGCAAGGTTCATCTGCTGCGCGACGCCGCCCGACCGGTGCGCGGCCTCACCATCCGCTGGCACGATCCCAAGGCCACCGCGGCCGAGGGCATCGTCAGCCGGGGGGACCGGCGGATGGGGGCGGTCATCGAGCAGGTGTGGCGGAACGGGGGCACCTTCCAGGAGTGGTCCGAGTGCTTCGACCTCGAGCTGTGGGCCGACGCCCTCACCGCCCAGGGGATGTCCCTCGAGGACACCGTCTACCGGCACCGGACCGAGGACGAGGTCCTGCCCTGGGACCATCTCTCCGCCGGCCTGCACCGCGACTTCCTGTGGCAGGACTGGGTCGATGCCCTGGCCAACCACGGCCTCGAAGACTGCCGGTGGACGCCCTGCTACGACTGCGGGGCCTGCACCGGGTTCGGTGTCGAGCACGTGGTGGCCTCGGCGGTGCCTCCGGCCGGTGGGAGCCAGGGCACCGGGCAGGATCTCTCGACCGGGGGGCAGGTACCGGTACGATTCTTGGCGACGGCGCCGTCCGGCGCCGCCCCGGCCCCCAGGTCGGAGGAGCGGGTCGTGGTCGGTTCGGGAGAGGGGAGAAGCTGAGATGCGGGTTCGTTTCCGCTTCACCAAGCTCGGCAAGATCCGCTTCACCAGCCAGCGCGACGTGGCTCGGATGTGGGAGCGGGCCCTGCGCCGGGCCCAGCTCCCCCTGGCCTACACCGAGGGGTTCTCCCCCCGTCCCCAGCTGAGCTTCGGTCTGGCCCTGCCCACCACCTGCGAGTCCCTGGCCGAGTACCTCGACGTGGTGTTGGACGACCAACGTCCGGAGACGACCGGCATCGACGTGGCCTCCCTCCCGGGTCGCCTCAGCGGGCTGCTGCCGGACGGGATCGAGGTGGAGGAGGCGGCCGTCGTCGAGCGCGGCCGCTCCCTGCAGCAGGAGGTGACGTCCTGCTCGTGGACGATGCGCCTGGCCAACGTGACCAGGCCCCAGCTCGAAGCCCAGGTGGCCGCGTTGTTGGCGGCCCCCACCGTGCTCATCCGGCGGGAGCGCAAGGGCCGCGAGGAGCAGGACGACCTCCGGCCCTCCGTGGTGAGCCTGGTCGTCTCCGACGGGCGGGACGATCCGGTCGACGACTCGGTCGGCCTGGTGGCGGAGCTCGCCACCCAGCCCCGCGGGGTGCGCCCGATCGAATTGATGCGGGGACTGACCGCCGCGGCGGGAGGGCCCCCGACGGGCACCACCGCCCCCGGCGGCGTGGACACCGGAAGCCCGGTACTGGACCGGGCATGTAGGACGGAACAATGGATCGAGCGCGACGGACTCCGCCAGGAGCCCCTCGAACGCAGGGGAGTCCCGAGGGACGCCGACCGCGCCACGCACGCTTTGGAGCGTGCGTCGTGAGCAGTATCAGAAGGGAATTCGATGTCAGAGTCAACAACCGGGCAACCGGTGGAGGTCCCCGCGGTTTCGCCGGGACGGTCGACCGCGCCCCAACAGGAGTCAACCCCCGGACCGAGGAGTGCCTCCGGCGACCCGGTCGCCACTGAGGACGTCCCCGGTCGGGGTCCGGCCGGGGCGCCGGACAGTGGGGCGCCGAGCAGCGGTTCGGCCCCGAACCGCCGGAGACGGGGATCCCGGGGTGGCCGCGGGCGCGGACGCTCCGGTCCGAGCGGGGCCGGAGGGCCCGACCAGCCCGATGCCGCGGATGCCGTCGAGGCCGACGACGGGGTGGTGGCGACCCCGGTTGCGGCGGCGGCGGGGGCGAAGCCGACCCTGAGCGCGGGGGAGCCGGGGCCCGTGCCCCGGATGGCCCCCGAGCGACCGAAGATCGGCGACACCCGGCCGGCCCGACTGACCGAAGCCGAGCCCGCCGGGCCCAAGACCGCGGTGACCGGCAACGGTGACGGCCGGCGCACCGGGGCCCCGGCCGGCGGGCGTTCGCCGGCCCGATCGGGAGGCGGGGGGCGCTCCCGTCAACGCACCGGGACCGGCGGGGGTGCCGCGCCGAACAACGGGTCGGTGGCCGGGGCCGGGCCCGCCCGGACGCCCCGACCGGACACCGCGCCCCAGGCCGAAGGGCGCCGGGGGGGGCGCGAGCGCCGGGGCAAGGCGGTCGGGCGGTACATGATCTGTGTCCACGTGCGGCCCGAGATGACCCAGATCGCCCTGCTCGAGGGGCGCACGCTGGTGGAGCACTACATCTCCCGGGCCTCGGACGACGCCACCCAGATCGACGGCAACATCTACCGGGGGCGGGTCCAGAACGTCCTCCCCGGCATGGAGGCGGCCTTCATCGACATCAGCACGCCGAAGAACGCCGTGCTCTACCACGGTGACGTGCGCTACGACACCGACGACATCGAGTCGGGCTCGTCGGGCCAGCCCCGCATCGAGCAGCTGCTCCGCCCGGGCCAGAACATCCTGTGCCAGGTGACCAAGAACCCGATCGGGGCCAAGGGCGCCCGGCTGACCCAGGAGGTCTCCCTGCCGGGTCGGTTCGTGGTGCTCGTCCCGAACAGCTCGGCCTACGGCATCTCCAAGCGACTGGAGGACGCCGAGCGCAAGCGGCTCCGACGCATCGTCGACTCCATCCGGCCGGCCGGGCACGGGCTGATCGTGCGTACCGCGGCGGCCGGGGCCAGTGCCGAGGAGCTGGGCAACGACGTGGAGCGGCTGGTGGCCCAGTGGGACGCCATCGCCGCCGATGCTCGCAAGGGCCAGGGGCCCGCCCTGCTCTACCGGGAGCCGGCCATCGCGGTCCGGGTCATCCGCGAGGAGCTGAACCGTGAGTACCGGGCCGTGGTCATCGACGACCTCGCCCTCTACGAACAGGTGCGGGACTACGTGGGTGCGGTCAATCCCGAGCTCGCCGATCGGGTGGAGTACTTCGATCCCGCCGTCGAGTCCCTGCCGGTGTTCGAGCGCTACCACGTGCACGAGCAGCTGCACAAAGCGCTCGACCACAAGGTCTACCTGCCGTCGGGAGGGTCATTGGTCATCGATCGCACCGAGGCCCTGACCGTCATCGACGTCAACACGGGTAAGAACGTGGGGACGACCAACCTCGAGGAGACGGTGTACCGCAACAACCTGGAGGCGGCCGAGGAGGTGGCCCGGCAGCTCCGGCTGCGGGACATCGGGGGCATCATCGTGATCGACTTCATCGACATGGAGATCAGGGAGAACCGGGACAAGGTGGGGAGTGCCCTGCGCTCGGCGCTGGCCCGGGACAAGACCCGGACCCAGGTCTTCGACATCTCGGAGCTCGGCCTGGTCGAGATGACCCGGAAGCGGGTGTCGGAGGGACTGATCGAGTCGATGTCCACCACCTGCGAGGTCTGCAGCGGCCGCGGGATCGTCTTCGACGATCCCGAGCTGTGAACCGGCTGTAGTAGAGTCGTATCCCTATGTACGCAGTGATCAAAACCGGAGGCAAGCAGGAGCGGGTGGCGGAAGGCCAGACGCTGCGGGTGGAATTGCTGGGTCAGGCCCCGGGCGCCGAGGTGACCTTCGCCCCGGTCCTGGTGGTGGACGGCGAGACCGTCCTGGCCACCCCGGGGCAGCTGGCCGGCTCGTCGGTGACCGCCACGGTGGTCGGCGAGGAGCTCGGTCCCAAGATCCGGGGATTCACCTACAAGAACAAGTCGAACCAGTCCACCCGGTGGGGCCATCGTCAGAAGTACTCGACCATCGCCATCACCTCGATCCACGCCGCGGGCTGACCGCGGCGACCGGCTGAGCCCAGCCCACAAGGAGCAGACCCGATGTCCAAGACCAAAGGCGGCGGCTCGACCCGCAACGGACGCGACTCGAACGCGCAGCGCCTGGGCGTGAAGAACTTCGGTGGCACCACGGTGCGGGCCGGGGCCATCCTGGTGCGCCAGCGCGGCACCAAGTTCCACCCGGGCCTCAATGTGGGCCTCGGGGGCGACGACACCCTGTTCGCCCTCACCGACGGCACGGTGCAGTTCACCAGCCGCAAGGGCCGCAAACTGGTGGACGTCATCGCCGGAGACTGACCCCGGGACGGGCCCGGACCGGGCCCTCAGCGAGCAACCCAGCCGGTACGCTCCCCGGCATGCCTGCCGCCGCAACCGCCGTGCCACCGCATGACCCCGCCCCCGGCCCTCCCAGCCGGGCCCTGGAGCTCGAGGGGTGCGTCAACTTCCGGGACCTCGGGGGCTACCGGACCTCGGACGGCCGCTCCATCCGGTGGCGCCAACTGCTCCGGGCCGACGGGCTGCACAAGCTGACCGAGGCCGACCACCGCCAGCTCGTCGAGCTGGGACTGGCCACGGTGATCGACCTCCGCACCGTCGACGAGGCCGAGCAACGGGGGAGGTTCCCGGTCGACGTGGTCCCGGTCACCTACATCGAACTCCCCCTGTTCGACGTCCTGCCCACCACCGAGGAGATGCAGTCGTGGCGGGAGGCGAGCTACGTGGCCGCCCGCTACGTGCAGATGGTGGCCGAGGGGGGTGCGGTGCTCACCCGTTCCCTCCAGGCGCTGGCGTCGCCCGGGGCGCTGCCGGCGGTGTTCCACTGCAGCGCGGGCAAGGACCGGACCGGCGTGCTGGCCGCCCTCACCCTCGCCTTCCTGGGCGTCCCCGACGAGACCATCGTGGCCGACTACGCCCTCTCCGGGGCGGCCATGGACCGGCTGCTCGAGCGGCTCAAGGCAGAGTACCCGGATGCGGTGGAGGAGGTGGAGCGCCACGCTCCGTCCATCCTGCAGGTCATGCCCGAGACCATGGAGGAGTTCCTGGCCTCCATCCGCGCCGACTACGGGTCCTACGACGCCCTGGCCGACCACCTCGGGGTGGTCGAGGCGGTGGCCCGACTTCGACGCCTGGTGGTGGTCTGAGCCTGAGCGGATCGGCGTCCCCTCCGGGGGCGGGCACCTCGATCGGTAGGATCAGCCCATGTCCGGCTTCGTCGACGAGGCGCAACTCCATGTGAAAGCGGGTGACGGCGGCGCCGGCGCCGTCGCCTTCCGGCGCGAGGCCCACGTCGACAAGGGAGGCCCCGACGGGGGTGACGGCGGGCGGGGCGGCAACGTCTGGCTGGTGGCCACCACCAACCAGTCCTCACTGCTCGGCTTCCGCGACCATCCCCACCGCCGGGGCGGCGACGGCGGTCACGGCGGAGGGAAGAAGAAGCACGGGGCGAGGGGGGTCGACCTCGACGTCCCGGTGCCCGTCGGCACCCGGGCCAAGGGCCCCGACGGGACCCTGCTGGTCGATCTGGTCCACGCCGGCGACCGGTGGTTGGCCGGCGAGGGCGGCCGCGGCGGCAAGGGGAATGCCGCCTTCCTGACCAACCGCCGCCGGGCCCCGGCCTTCGCCGAGCAGGGGGAGAAGGGCCACGAGCAGTGGTACGACCTCGACCTGGCGCTGGTGGCCGACGTGGCCCTGGTGGGATTCCCCAATGTCGGCAAGAGCACGCTGATCTCGCGGATCTCCGCGGCCAAGCCCAAGGTGGCCGACTATCCGTTCACCACCCTCGAGCCCCACCTCGGGGTGGTCCGGGTCGACGACGACTCGAACTTCACCGTGGCCGACATCCCCGGCCTGGTCGAGGGGGCGGCCGAGGGCAAGGGGCTCGGGCACCGCTTCCTCCGTCACATCACCCGGGCCCGGGCGCTGGTGGTGCTGGTCGAGCTCGACCCGGTCACCGGGGTGGCACCCGAGGAGCAGGAGCGGGTACTGGTGGACGAGCTGGCCCGCTACCAACCGGACCTGGTGGAACGGCCCCGGATCGTGGTGGGGTCGAAGGCCGACGCCGTGGTCGACGACGGCTGGCGGCAGGGCGGGTTCGCGGCCGATCTGGTCATCTCGGCGGTGACCGGGCTGGGCATCCAGGAGTTGGTCGGCCGGCTCTCCCGGCTGGTGGCCGAGGCGCGGACCAGTGAGCCCGAGGCGGACGGGACCATCGTCATCCACCGACCCCTCCCCGACGGGTTCGAGGTCGAGCGGGTGGAGGACGGGGTCTACCGGGTGGTGGGGAAGGTGGCGGAGCGGGCGGTGGCCCTCAACGATGTGACCACCGACGAGGCAGCCGACTACGTCCAGGGTCGCCTGCGCCGGTTGGGCGTGGACCGGGCCCTGGCCCGGGCCGGCGCCCGGGACGGTGATCTGGTCCACATCGGCGAGCTGGCCTTCACCTGGTACCGGGACCAGCCCGAGTTCACCGGCGAACCCGCCTCGCGCCGCCGCCGGACCCGATGACCGACGCTCCCGGGTCGGGCGGGGACGGCACCCGCACCATCGTGGTGAAGATCGGCTCCTCGTCGGTGACCACGGCGGCGGGCAAGGCCGACGGCGCGGCCATCGAGAAGCTGGCCGCCGAGGTGGCCGACGCCCGGGGCGCGGGCCACCGGGTGGTGGTGGTCACCTCGGGCGCCATCGCCGCCGGATGGACCAGCATGGCCCCGGACCAGCCCCGGCCCTCGGACCTGGTCACCCTGCAGGCCATGGCCGCGGTCGGCCAGCTCCTGTTGATGCGGGTGTGGAGCGACGCCCTGGCCCGACACGCCCTCACGGCCGGCCAGGTGCTGCTGGCGCCGCTCGACTTCGTGCACCGGAGCCAGTACCTCCACGCCCGGCGGACCCTGGCCCGCCTGCTCGACCTCGGCGTCGTCCCGGTGGTCAACGAGAACGACGCCGTGGCCGACGAGGAGATCCGCTTCGGCGACAACGACCGGCTGGCCGCGTTGGTGGCCCATCTGGTCGGGGCCGAGCTGCTGGTCCTGCTCACCGACACCGCCGGCCTGCTCACCGAGGACCCGCGGCAGGCCGGCGGGGGATCGCTCATCGAGGAGGTCGTCGAGATCGACCACGAGCTGGAGCGCCTGGCCGGCGGCCCGGGCACCGCGGCCGGGAGCGGAGGCATGGCCTCGAAGCTGGCCGCGGCCAAGATCGCCGTGTGGTCCGGGGTCGAGGCGGTCATCGCCGACGCGGCCCGGCCCGGCGTGCTGGACTCGGTCATCGGGTCGGCTCCCGGGGTGGGCACCCGCTTCCGGCCCCAGGCCCGCCGGCTCCCGGCCCGCAAGCTGTGGATCGCCTTCGCCATCGGTGCCTCGGGCACGGTCATGGTCGACGCCGGGGCCCGCCGGGCGGTGGTCGAGGGCGGCCGCTCCCTCCTGCCGGCCGGGGTGTTGTCGGCCACCGGCGAGTTCGGCGTCGACGACGCCGTGGAGATCGTCGGCCCCGACGGCGCCGTGTTCGCCAAGGGCCTGGTCCGCCAGTCCTCGACCACGGTGGCCACCTGGGCCGGGCGGCGATCCGACCAGCTGCCCGACGAGGTGTCCCCCGAGGTGGTCCACCGCGACGACCTGGTGGTGCTGGAGTAGCGCCGGCCCGCCCCGGTCACCAGGGGTTGGAGCCCGGCCACTACGCTGCAGGCGTGCCTTCGAGCGAGAACAGGTCCCAGCGCGCCCCGAGCGACGGTGCCGGGCCGTCGTCAGGGACGCCGTCACCGCTGGTCGCCCTCGGGCGGCAGGCCCGGTCGGCGGGCCGGGTCCTGGCCCGGGCCTCCTCGGCCCATCGGGACGAGGCCCTGCTCCGGAGCGCCGATCTGCTGGACGAGCGGGTGGACCGGATCCTCGACGCCAACGCCCTGGACCTGGGTCGTGCCGCCCAGGCGGACACCGACCCCACCTCGCTCGACCGGCTGCGCCTCGACCCGCGTCCGGGTGGCGGCGATGGCCGGGGGCCTGCGCAAGGTGGCCGGGCTGGCCGACCCGGTGGGTGAGGTCGTCGACGGCTGGGTCCGCCCCAACGGCCTCCGCATCGAGCGGCGACGGGTCCCGCTCGGCGTGGTCGGGATCATCTACGAGAACCGGCCCAACGTGACCAGCGACGCCGCCGGGCTGTGCCTCAAGTCGGGCAACGCGGTGCTCCTGCGGGGATCGTCGTCGGCCATCTCGTCGAACCAGGCCATCGCCGCCGTGTTGCAGGAGGGTCTGGAGAAGGCCGGGCTCCCGACCGGGGCGGTGGGCCTGGTGGGGGACACCGACCGGGCCTCGGCGGTGGCCTTCATGCAGCTCGACGGCCTGATCGACTGCCTCATCCCCCGGGGTGGGCCCTCGTTGATCGCCTCGGTGGTCGAGCACGCCACCGTGCCCTTCGTCCTGGACGGGGCGGGGAACTGCCACGTCTACGTGGACGCCGCCGCCGACCTGGCCATGGCCGAGTCGATCGTGGTCAACGCCAAGACCCAACGGCCCGGAGTCTGCAACAGTGCGGAGACGGTGCTGGTCCACCGGTCGGTGGCCGACGCCTTCCTGCCCCGGATGGCCCGGTCGCTCGACGGGGTGACCCTCCTCGGCGACGCCGCCACCCGGGCCCTGCTCCCCGGGGCGGGGGAGGCCACCGACCAGGACTTCGCCACCGAGTTCCTCGGCCCGACCCTGACCGTGGCCGTGGTGGACGACCTCGGCGGGGCCATCGACCACATCGCCCGATTCGGCTCCGGCCACTCCGAAGCCATCGTGACGGCCGACCTGGCCGCGGCCACCCGGTTCGTGGACGAGGTGGACGCGGCCGCCGTGCTGGTCAACGCCTCGACCCGGTTCATCGACGGCGAGGAGCTCGGGCTGGGGGCGGAGATCGGGATCTCCACCCAGAAGCTCCACGCCCGGGGCCCGATGGGCCTGCGCGAGCTGACCTCGGTCAAGTACGTGGTCACGGGCAGCGGGCAGGTCCGGTCATGAGTCAGATCACCAGCGGGTTCCCGGTGGCCGGCGAGCCGCGGTTCGACTCCATCGACGCGGTCCGCCGGGGTCTGGCCGGGGTGGACTATCTGGCCGACGACGGGATCGCCGGGGTGGTGTTCCTGGCCGACCGGCTGGCCAAGCCGGTGCTGGTGGAGGGGCCGGCCGGCACCGGCAAGACCGAGCTGGCCAAGTCGGTGGCCCGGCTCACCGGCAGCCGGTTGATCCGCCTCCAGTGCTACGAGGGCCTCGACGAGTCGAAGGCCCTCTACGAGTGGAACTACAAGAAGCAGCTCCTGCGCATCCAGGCCGACTCCGGGCAGGAGTGGCAGCAGCTCGAGGAGGACATCTTCTCCGAGGAGTTCCTGCTGGCCCGGCCGCTGCTCGAGGCCATCCGCTCCCCGGAGCCGGTGGTGCTGCTGGTCGACGAGGTCGACCGGGTGGAGCTGGAGACCGAGGCCCTTCTCCTGGAGATCCTTTCGGAGTACCAGGTGTCGATCCCCGAGCTCGGGACGGTGCGGGCCACCCAGATCCCATTGGTCTTCCTGACCTCCAACAACACCCGCGAGCTGTCCGAGGCGCTCAAGCGGCGCTGCCTGTACCTGCACATCGACTACCCCCAGCTCGAACGGGAGCGGGCCATCATCGAGACCCGGGTGCCGGGGATCAGCCGGGCCCTGGCCGACCAGGTAGCCCGCATCGTCCGCTCGCTCCGGACCCTCGACCTGAAGAAGGACCCGTCGGTGTCCGAGACCCTCGACTGGGCCCGGACCCTGGTGGTCCTGGGCGTGGAGTCGATCGATGCCGAGCAGGCCCGGGACACCCTGCACATCCTCTTGAAGTACCAGTCGGACATCGAGCGCGCGGCCAAGGAGCTGGCCGGCGTCGAGTCCCCCGACTGAGCGGAGGCACCCGCGTGCTCGACCTGCTCACCGGCTTCGTGGCCGAGCTGCGCGCCTCGGGGATCCCGGTCTCACTGACCGAGCACCTCGACGCCGCCGAAGCCCTCCGCCACGTCCCCATCGAGGACCGTGAGGCGCTCAAGTACACGCTGGGGGCCAGCCTGGTGAAGTCGTCGTCCCACTGGCGGGCCTACGAGACCACGTTCGAGATCTACTTCTCGCTGCGGGGGCCGAACTACCGGATCGACGACGACGAGGACGGAACGGAGCGTCCCGACGAGGCGGACGGGGCCGGCCAATCGGCCGGGGAGGGCCAGGGCCGGGGCCAGGGCCGGGGCGGCGGCACCGGGAGCGGCGAGGGGATGACGCCCGAGGAGCTGGCCGACCTGCTGTACAAGGCACTGCTCGGGTCCAACGGGGCCCTGGTGTCGGCGGTGGCCCGCCAGGCGGTGACCCGCTACGCGGGGATGGAGGCCGGCCGGCCGGTGGGCGGCACCTACTACCTCTACCGGACCCTCCGTAATCTCGATCTCGACGGCGTGCTCGAGCGGCTCATGGGCGAGGCCCGTTCGACCACCTCCTCACTCAACGACCAGGATGCCGGCGACCCGCAGTCGCCCGAGGTGACCCTCACCGCGCTGGAGGAACGCCTGCTGCGGGACGAGTTCCAGGCCCGGATCGACCAGCTGCGACGCGAGATCGAGAACGAGATCCGGCGGCGCCTGGTGGCCGACCGGGGCAGCGAGGCCCTGGCCAAGTCGTTGCGCAAGCCCCTGCCCGAGGACATCGACGTGATGCACGCCACCCGCGACGAGCTGGTGGCCCTGCGCCGGTCGCTCCGCCCCCTGTCGCGCAAGCTGGCGGTGCGGCTGGCCCGCAAGCGCCGCCACGGGCGCAAGGGCGCGCTGGACTTCCGCTCGACGGTGCGTCACTCGCTGTCCACCGGAGGGGTGCCGGTGGAGCCGAAGTTCAAGTACCCGCGACCCTCGAAGCCGGAGATCGTGGTCATCGCCGACATCTCCGGCTCGGTGGCGTCGTTCGCCCGCTTCACCCTCCACCTGGTCCACGCCATCAGCTCGCAGTTCTCCAAGGTCCGCAGCTTCGTGTTCATCGACGGCATCGACGAGGTGAGCCGGTTCTTCGACGGGGTCGACGACCCCGCCGAGGCGGTCCACCGGATCAACACCGAGGCCGACGTGATCTGGGTCGACGGCCACTCCGACTACGGCCACGCCCTCACCGTGTTCTGGGAGCGGTGGGGCGAGGAGATCACCCCGCGGTCGAGCGTGCTCCTCCTCGGGGACGCCCGCAACAACTACCACGCCTCCCAGGCGTGGGTGGTCAAGGAGATCCAGGCCCGGGCCCGCCACGTGTACTGGCTCAACCCCGAGCCCCGGGCCTACTGGAACTCCGGCGACTCCATCGTCGGCGAGTACGCCAACCACTGCGACGACGTGGTCGAGTGCCGTACCCTCCGCCAGCTCGAGCGCTTCGTGGGGGAGCTGGCGTGACCGGGGGGGACGGGTTCGCCACCCTGGCCGGGGCCGGCCCACAGGTCGCGCCGCCGGGTGCCGGACGGCATCCGGACCATCGGGGCCGGATCGTCCTCGGCCACCCGGCTGGTGCTCATCCGCCACGGGGAGGCGGTGTGCAACGTGTCGGGGGTGTGCGGCGGCCGCACCGGCTGCCAGGGGCTGACCGATCGGGGGCGGCGCCAGGTCGAGGCCCTCCGGGACCGCCTGCTGGTCACCGGGGAGCTGGCCGGGACCGACGTGCTCTACGCCAGCCTGCTGCCGCGGGCCATCGAGACGGCCGAGCTGCTGGCCCCGGCCCTGGCCGGGGTGGGCGCCGACGGCGAGGAACCGACGGCGCCGGTCCTCATCACCGACTGCGGGCTCTGCGAGCTCCACCCGGGCGAGGCCGACGGGCTCGACTGGAACGAGTTCGCCGAGCGGTTCGGTCCCCTGGACTGGGACGCCGATCCGGACCAGCCCATCGCCCCGGGCGGGGAGAGCTGGACCGGGTTCGTCAACCGGGTGGACGGGGTGCTCGACCGGATCGTCGCCGACCACCCGGGCCAGCTGGTGGTGGTGGCCTGCCACGCCGGGGTCATCGAGTCATCGATGCTGGCCAAGATCCCGGTGGCCGGCGGTCTGGACGGTGCCCGCCTCCAGCTCCGGACCACCCATGCCTCCCTGACCTCCTGGGTCGTCGAGGCCGGGCGGTGGACGCCTGCTCGGCTACAACGACGCCGCCCACGAGGCGGTCCTCGGGTTGGCCGCGGCCCGGTCGGCCGCCCTGGGTCAACAGGCGTAGTCGTCGTCGAAGGCGGTGCTCATGCCGCCGTCGGACAGAGGCGATGCTCGGCGAGCTGTACTGGACCATCTGCACCGGGCCGTCGGGCAGCCCCGGAGTACAGCGACTTCACGTTCTGGCAGGTGGTGGCCGGGTTGATCCCCCAGTCGGCGGCCCAGTAGGGGACGGGCGGCTGGTAGTTGCCCACGATGCCGCTCCACACTCCGGGGCTGGCGTAGATGCCGACGCTGTTGAGGCCCTCGGAGTGCAGGCCGTCGATGGCCCCCTGGACCAGGGCGGCGTTGGACCCGGTCGCGCCGACCAGAGGGCATGCCGGGAGGGAGTGGTCTCGACGTCGAGCCACCAGGCCACCGAGGTGTCGACCCCGGCGGTGTCCTGGGCCTTGGTGAAGGCGTCCTGGGCCGCGCATGAAGCCGTAGTTGCAGGCGCCGGGGTCGGCGGTGGACGCGCAGGCCCCGTCGGGGGAGCTCGGCGTCCGAGCCGTAGGTCAGGAAGACGTAGAGGTTGAGGCCCCCGGCGGCCCAGCGCGCCTCCTGGGCCAGGCAGGGGTTGGTGGAGCCCGAAGGACTGGCCCGTCCACCTCCACCACCCCGATGGTGTGGGGCGAGGGCGGCATGCCCCCGCACTGGAAGTTGGAGATGTCGTAGCCGAAGCAGCCCGACGGGAAGGACGAGCCGGTGAAGCTCCCGTTGCCGGTGGCCTGGGCCATGCCCACCACCGGCCGGTTGAGCACCTGGGGGGCCGAGCCCCAGCACGACGGCGTCGCCGAAGGGGCTCACCGCGCCGTTGTTGTTGGTGATCCAGTAGCCCTGCCCGTCGGCGTCGCTGGTGATGGCCACGATCGGCCGGCTCTGGGGGATGTTGCCCAGCGAGCCGTCGATAGGCGGCGTCGCCGAAGGCGAAGACCCCGCCGTCGGAGGCGGTGAACCAGTAGCCGCCGCCGTTCGGGCGTGGCCGTCATGCCCACGATGGGCCGGTTGAGGACGATGTTGCCGGTCGAGCCGTAGAAGGGGGCGTCCCCGAAGGAGAAGATGCCGCCGTCGGCGGCCACCAGCCAGTACCCGCCGGTGGCCGGGTCGGCGGCCATGCCCGACGACCGGACGGTTGAGCCGGGTGCCGCCCATCGAGCCGTAGAAGGGGGCGTCGCCGAAGGCGAAGATGCCGCCGTCCGAGGCCACCAGCCAGTACCCGTGGCCGTCGGGGGTGGCCGCCATGCCCACGATGGGCTGGTTGAGCGGGGTGCCGCCCATCGAGCCGTAGAACGGGGCGTTCGCCGAAGGTGAAGACCCCGCCGTCGGAGGCCACCAACCAGTAGCCGCCGCTGTCCGGGGTGGCGGCCATGCCCACGATGGGCTTGTTGAGGGCGATGTTCCCGGTCGACCCGTAGAACGGTGCGCCCCCGAAGGAGAAGATGCCGCCGTCGGACGCCACCAGCCAGTAGGCCGACACCGAGGTGGACTTGGGCGACACGGCCGACCCCGACCCGGTGTTCGCCGACGCGACCCGGGTCGACGGCGCCGCCGAGGCGGGCCCGGTGGCGAGCAGCGCCCCGCCGGCCAGGCTCGTCACCGCCAGGGCCACCCCCGCCGATCCGCCGCCAACCGGACCGCCCCGCTGGTCTCGGACGGGTCACGGAACGGTGGGGCAGACCTGGGAAGGGCATGGTGAGAGCAGCTCCAGTCTTCGCATGTGTGGGTCCGGGGCGACGCATCGCCTCCGGTATCGATGCGAACCGACACGGGGACTTCGCAGGACCGACCCAGTCTCCATGCTGGGGGGCGGTTGGTCAATGACCCCCCGGCGGCCACGGTCCGCTCGGGGTGGTCGGCCGGCTCAGGCCGCGGAGCAGCTCGGCGATGCCGAAGGCCAGATCGAGCGATTGACGGCCGTTGAGCCGGGGATCGCAGGTGGTGGTGTACCGCTGGTGGAGCTGGTCCTCGACGATGTCCTCGACGCCGCCCAGGCACTCGGTGACGTCGTCGCCGGTGAGCTCGACGTGGACGCCGCCCGGCCAGGTGCCGACCTCCTGATGGGCGCGGAAGAAGCCCTTCAGCTCGCCGATGATGTCGTCGAACCGCCGGGTCTTCTGCCCGCCCTCGGCGGTGAAGGTGTTGCCGTGCATCGGATCGCAGACCCAGACGACCGGGTGGCCCTCGTCGCGCACGGCCCGCAGCAGCGGGGGCAGGGCGGTCTCGATGGCGTCCACGCCCATCCGGGTGATCAGGGTGAGGCGGCCGGGGATCCGCTGCGGGTTGAGCCGCTCGCACAGGCCGATCACGTCGTCGGGTGATGGCGGTCGGCCCCACCTTGGACCCCACCGGGTTGTGGATGCCGGAGAGGAACTCGCAGTGGGCGCCGTCCAGCTGGCGGGTGCGCTCGCCCACCCACAGCATGTGGGCCGAGCAGTCGTACCAGTCGTCGGTCAGCGAGTCGCGACGGGTCAGCGCCTCCTCGTAGTCGAGGATCAGGGCCTCGTGGCTGGTCCAGAAGTCGACCTCGTGCAGGGTGTCCTCCGCGGTCAGGTTGATGCCGCAGGCGGCCATGAAGCGGAGGGCGCTGTCGATGCCCTCGGGCGATGTCCTCGAACCGCTGGCCCTCGGTGGACGAGGCCACGAACTGTTGGTTCCAGGCGTGGATCTGGCTGAGGTCGGCGAAGCCGCCCTTGGTGAAGGCCCGGAGGAGGTTGAGGGTGGAGACCGACTGCTGGTAGGCGGTCACCAGCCGCTGGGGGTCGGGAACCCGGGCGCTCCGCTCGGGGAGGTCGTCGTTGACCATGTGGCCGCGGAACGAGTCGATGACCTGCCCGCCGACCTGCTCGGTGGCGGAGCTCCGGGGCTTGGCGAACTGCCCGGCGATCCGGCCCAGCTTGACCACCGGGACGCCGGCCCCGTAGGTGAGGACCACGGCCATCTGCAGGATGACCTTCAACTTGTCCCGGATGGCGTCGGCACTGAACTCGGTGAACGACTCGGCGCAGTCCCCGGCCTGCAGCACGAACGCCTGCCCGTCGGCCGCCTGGCCCAGCCCGCGCATCAGGTGGCGGGCCTCCCCGGCGAAGACCAGCGGGGGCAGCCCGCTCAGTGGGCATGGACCCGCTTCAGCTCGTGCTCGTCGGGCCACACCGGCTGCTGGGCCGCGAGCCGCGATCGCCACGAGTCGGGAGTCCAGGGAGCCGGTTGGGGTTGGGGTGCCACACCACCAGCGTAAGGCTTCCGGACCTAGGCTCGGGACATGCCTCCCTTTCGATTCGGCGTCCAGCTGTCCAGAGCCGCCTCCGGGCCGGTGTGGCGCGACGACGGCGCGCCAGATCGAGTCGCTCGGGTACTCCACCCTGTTCATCCCCGACCACTTCGAGGACCAGTTCGGCCCGTTGGTGGCGCTGACCGTGGCCGCCGAGGCCACCACCACCCTCCGGGTGGGCTCCCTGGTGTTCGGCAACGACTTCCGGCACCCGATGACCCTGGCCAAGGAGATCGCCACCCTCGACCTGTGCTCCGAGGGCCGGGTGGAGTTCGGCCTGGGCGCCGGTTGGATGACCACCGACTACGAGCAGTCGGGCATCGAGGCCGGCGAGGCCGGGACCCGCATCTCGAGGATGACCGAGAGCCTGGCCGTGCTGAAGTCGCTGTGGTCGGAGCCGAGAGACCTCCTACGCCGGCGAGTACTACCGGATCACCGGCGCCGTCGGGTCCCCCGGGCCCCGGCAGCGGCCCCACCCGCCCATCATCATCGGCGGTGGCGGCCGGCGGGTGCTGGGCATCGCCGCCCGTGAGGCCGACATCGTCGGGGTCAATCCGAGCCTGGCCGCCGGCTACATCGGTCCCGAAGTCCTCGCCACCACCACCGCCGAGTACTACCGGCAGCGGATCGAGTGGGTCAAGGAGGCCGCCGGTCCCCGGTTCGACCAGCTCGAGCTCCAGTGCCTCACCTTCATGGTGCAGATCGTCCCCAACCGGGACGAGGCCATCGCCCAGCTGGCCGGGGCCCTGTCCGTCGAGCCCGAGCAGATCGAGGGCTCACCGGTGGCCATGATCGGCACGACCGACCAGATCGCCGAGCTCCTCCGGACCCGCCGGGAGCTCTACGGCTTCTCCTACATCGTGGTGCACGAGGCGGAGATGGAGGCGTTCGCCCCGGTGGTGGCCGAGCTCGTCGGTACCTAGGGGTGGGGGACCCCGCCGCCGTCCGCATCGGGATCTTCGGTGGCACCTTCGATCCCATCCACACCGCCCATCTCGAAGTGGCCGAGGCGGTGCGGGGGCGCCTGGGCCTCGACCGGATGCTGCTGATGGTGGCCAACCAGCCCTGGCAGAAGGTCGGAGCCCGGCCGATCACCCCGGCCGAGGACCGCTTCGCCATGGTCGAGGCGGCCGTGGCCGGTTGGCCGGGGCTCGAGCCCAGCCGGATGGAGATCGACCGGGGCGGGCCGTCCTACACCATCGACACGGTCCGCCAGCTGTTGGGGGAGGAGCCCGGGGCCGAGGTGACCGTGGTGGTGGGGTCCGACGTGGTCGGCGGCCTCACCACCTGGAAGGACGAGGTGGCCCTGCGGGAGGCGGTCACCCTGGCCGTGGTGGGCCGGCCGGGGGTCGACCCGGTGGCCCCACCGCCCGGGTGGCGCACCGTCCAGGTGCCGGTGGCCCCGTTCGACGTGTCCAGCACCGAGCTCCGGCGCCGGCTCGAGGCCGGGCTGCCGGTGGAGGGCTGGGTCCCGGAGCCGGTGATCCGTTGCATCGCCCGGCGGGGTCTGTACGCTACGGGGAGATGACGCAGCGGGCGACGCAAACCAGGTCTGGCACCTCGGCCTCGCCCACTGCACGCCCTCCGGGCTGGCCGGTGCGCCTCCCGATCGACCCGGCGGCCGACGCCGGTGACGTGGTCAACGAGCCGTCCGCCCTCGAGCGGGCCGGGTCGCCAGCCTCGGACACCCCGCCGACCGAGCCTGCCGACGCCGAGCATCTGTCCCGGTCCGAGAGCCAGCGGGCGGCCCGGTCCGAGCGTCGCTTCCGCCGCCGCCTCTCGATCGCCTGCGCGCTGTTGGTCGCCGGTTGCCTGGTCATCACTATCCTGATCGTGGAGCTGGCCCGCACCCGACCCGCGGGCCTGCCCGCGCCGGCGCCGGCATCGGCGCTGGTCTTCGGCGATCCAGCCTCAGCCACCACCCGCCACCCCTACCACCCGGTCCTCGAGGACCGACGGCGCCACGGCGCCAGAAGGAGGCCATCCTTGACATCGACCAGTGCCCTCCCCGACGTCGACCACGACGGCGGGGACGTCCCCGAAGAGTGCCTGGTGGCGGCCAGAGCGGCCGACGGCAAGTCCGGGGACAGGACCACCATCCTGGCCATGGGAGAGTTGCTCGGCCTCACCGACGCCTTCGTGATCACCAGCGGGCGCAACACCCGACAGGTGAAGACCATCGTCGACGAGGTCGAGCGTCAGGTGAAGGAGAGGGACGACCGGCGACCGGTCCGGATCGAGGGGCTCGACGACGCCCGCTGGGTACTGATGGACTACGGGGACTTTCTGGTCCATGTCTTCCTGGACGAGGTCCGTGACTTCTATGACCTCGAGCATCTGTGGATCGGCGCCCGCCGGATCGAGTGGGCGGCCCCCGACCCGGCGTGACGGGGCCGGGTCGTCACCGATGGTGGGTCGGACCGGCGGCTGGTCTAGGTGGGAGCCTGGGGTAGGTAGGACGACCGGTCGACCGCACCGGAGACGTCCGCACCGCTGGCGGTCGGCACCGAGGTGGGCTGGCCGGCGATCTGGATGATCACCCCGGTGATCCCGGGCTGCTCGGTGGCCGTGTAGACCACCTGGGCGATGGCCAGGGTCTGGTTGGGCCCGACCACCTGGACGGGGTTGCTGGAGAAGTTGACGGTGGCCACGCCGCCGGAGACCGTGGCGGTGACCTGGACCTTGGTGGCGGACAGAAAGGTCTGGAGCCCGGACGACGACTCGGCTTCGGTGGGGCCCTCGAGCAGGGCGCCGAGGATCTGGCTGAGGGTGGCGGGAATCTGCACGTCCCGGTGCACGGCGACCACCGTCTGGCTGGGAGCGACCAGGAAGATCGACTCGGGAACGGTGACCGCCGAGGGCAGGGTGGAGCCGGTCGTGTTCCGGTTCCCCGGGTTCAACAGCTGGAACGGCAGATTCGCTTTGTTGATGGTGGTGGGCGCTCCGCCGGTCGGGATCCCGCACGCCGCGGTCAGGACACTGACCGCGGCCAGGGTCAAGCCGGCCAGGCGGCGGTGGGCCCGGCTCACCCGGTGCCCCATTCGGCGCCACGCGGCACGAGCGGGATCTCCACCACGAAGCGGGACCCTCCACCGGGGGCGTCCTCGACCCCGACCGATCCGCCGTGGAGCCGGACGTGCTCGGCCACCAGGGAGAGCCCGAGGCCGGTGCCCTGGCTCGACGCCCGCTGGCCGGCCCGGCTGCCCCGGTAGAAGCGCTCGAAGAGGTGGGGCCGCTCCGGTTGGGGGATCCCCGGGCCCTGGTCCTCGACGATGACCCGGACGCTCGAGGGAGGATCCTGGTCGAGCGGGTGCCGGGCGACGATGACCCGGGTGACCCCGCCGGCGTAGGCCGAGGCGTTCTCCATCAGGTTGGCCATGACCCGCTCGAACCGGCGCTTGTCCACCCACAGGCGGAGGCCCTCGACGCCCGGCCCGACCTCCACCGGGAAGGTGACCGGTGACCGGTGACCGTCGGCTCCGACCGGGGCCGACGCGGCCACGGCTTGGAGCACCAGTTCGCCGGGGTCCACTGCATCCAGGGAGAGCTCGGCCGACCCGGCGTCGAAGCGGGAGATCTCCAGCAGGTCGTCGACCATGCGGGTGAACCGGCGGAGGTCCCCGTCGAGGAGGTCGAGCGCGCTCCGGGCCCGGGGAGCCAGCTCCGATCGGTGGCTCTCGAGGACCCCGACGGTGGCGGTCAGGGTGGTCAGGGGCGAGCGCAGCTCGTGGCTCACGTCGGAGGTGAACCGGGCCTCACGCTCGATCCGCTCTTCGAGGTTGGCGGTCATCCGGTTGAAGGCCGAGGCCAGCTCCTGGAGGTCCACGTCGGTGCCGGCTTCGACCCTGGTGTCCAGCTGGCCTCCGGCGATGGCCACGGCGGCGTCGGTGAGGCCGGCCAGGGGCCGGAGGGCGCGGCCACTGGCCCATCGCCCGACCGCGGCCCCGGCCAGGGTGGTGACCAGCGCCGCCGCGGCCAGGGCGAAGGCCAGGGTGCGCAAGGTGCCGGCCAGCTCGTCGAGGGAGAAGACCTCGAAGTAGGCGGCATGCACGCTGGGCAGCGGGAGCCCGATGACGATCTCGGGGGTGCCGTCGATGGAGATCAGCTGGGAGGCGGGGGTCCCCCCGAGCACCAGGGACCGCTCGTCGGCGGGAATGGCGCTCTGCCCGACGGAGATGGAGGTGGCGTACCACTGGCCCCCGGTCCGCAGCACCGATCGCGAGCCCGGGCAGGGTGTCGGCCAGCTCCAGCAGCTGTTCGACATCGGTGCCCGGTGACCGGAGCGAGCTCTGGATGAGGGAGGCGTTGGCGAAGGCCTGGCGTTGCACGGTGGCCTGGCGTTCGTTGAGGAAGCTCTGCCGGGCGGTGAAGTAGGTGATGCCGGCCATGATGGTGGACAGGGCGAAGGCACCGATGGCGAAGGTGGCGGTGACCCGGGCCCGCAGGCCGAGCCCTCCCGACAGGTGGGTCCGGTGGCTCCGGCGCTCGCGGCGGGTCGGGGTCTCGAGGACGAGCGTGCCGCCGGCCGGGCGAGCCGGGGTGGCGGGGGCCGGCGCGGCTGGCGGGTCAGCCGTGGTCACCGGTCAGACCGCCAGTTTGTAGCCCATGCCCCGTACCGTGAGGATGAAGCGGGGAGTGGCCGGATCGGACTCGATTTTCGTGCGCAGGCGACGCACGTGGACGTCGACCAGGCGTCCGTCCCCGAAGTAGTCGTAGCCCCAGACCCGCTCCAGCAGATGCTCGCGGCTCAGCACCTTGCCCGGATGATCGGCCAGCTCGCACAGCAGCCGGAACTCGGTGCGGGTGCAGTGCACCTCGACACCGCCCCGGCGTACCACCCCGGCCTCCGGCTCGATCTCGACGTCCCCGAAGCTGAGGACGGCATCGCCGGCCTCGTCGGGCCGGGACCGCCGGAGCAGCGCCCGGATCCGCGCCGCCAGCTCCTTGGCCACGAAGGGCTTGGTCACGTAGTCGTCGGCCCCGGCCTCCAGGCCGGCCACCACGTCATGGGTGTCCGAGCGGGCGGTGACCATGATGATCGGCACCGTGCTGTGACGCCGCAGCGACCGGCAGGCTTCGAACCCGTCCATGCCCGGCAGCATCAGGTCGATGAGCACCAGCTCGCTGGGCTCCTCGGCGAAGCGGCTGACCGCGTCCTCGCCGCTGGCCACGTCCTCCACGGTGTAGCCCTCGTCCTCCAGGGCCAGACGCATGGATGAGCGGATCCGCTCGTCGTCCTCGACGACCAGGATGCGACTCATCCCCCGATCATGGCATGGCCGCCCCGTCCGGTGAGACCAGGGAGGGCGACTCCGGTCAGGTGTTCAGCCAGATCTGGGTGGGCCAGACGGCCCCGGTGATCATGCCGAAGGCCTTGCCGCCGGCCGGCGTGGTGGGATTGTTGAAATTCTGCACCTTGGGCTGGGCCCCGATCGACCACACCGTGCGGTCGGTCCAGATGTAGGGGATGTCCGAGCCCATGAGCTTGCCCACCTCCTGGTAGGCGGACGCCCGGTCGGCCGGGTTGGCTGATTGGCGGCCCTTGATCAGGGCGGCCTGCATGTTGGGGTCGATGTTGCGGGCCATGTTGATGGAGAACACCGGGTTGATGTTGGTCGGGCTCCAGAAGATGTAGTTGAGGTCGGGATCGACGGCGCCGAACTGGCGCCAGACGATGGCCTCGAAGGTGCCGAGGAGGGCGGTGTTGATCTCGTCGGCCTGCTGGATGGGGTTGAGGGTCACCTTCATGCCGGCCGTCTGCAACTGCTGTTGGAGGTACTCGGCGATCTTGGTCGTGTTGGGGTCGGGCACGTGGTCGATGGTGACGGTCACCGGCTTGCCCGGTCTCGCTCTGGACTTCGTGCACCAGCTGCTTGGCCGTGGCGATGTCCGGGGCGGGGTACCCGGTGGGGGCGAAGTAGGGCGATCCGCTGACGAAGGGGCCGTTGGACGTGGGGCTGACCCCCTCGTCGATGACCTTGGCGTACTGGGCCGAGCTGATCGCCATGGCCGCCGCCTGGCGCACCTTCAGGTTGTCGAACGGGGCCTTGGACATGTTGAGCAGCAGGCAGTTCATGTCCGGCTCGCCGGCCACGTGCTTCGAGTCGTCCACGTAGCCGAACGACGAGTTGGACCGGAGACTGGCGGTCACTTGGGCGGTCGAGGTGTGCATGATGTCGACCACGCCGGACTCGAGACTGGCCAGCAGCTGCTCGGCTGTCGGGGATGGGCTTGTAGGTGATGCTGTCGAGATAGGGGTAGCCCGAACGCCAGTAGTGGGGATTCTTGGTGGCGGTGAAGTGGTCGTTCGGGGTCCAGTCCTGGAACACGAAGGGCCCGGTGCCGATGGGATTGGTCTGGCTGTTGGACTTCAACCAGTTCGGTTCGGCGATGAAGGCGATCTGGCCCCCGATGCCCCCGGCCAGGTAGTAGTCGAAGGGCACCCAGGCCGACTTCATGGTCACGGTGACGACCAGGGGGCTGGTCACGCTGACGTCGGCGATGGTGGTCACGGCCGGACCGGTGAGCGTCGAGGTCTGCTGGAGCGGAGAAGTTGGCGGCCACCGCGGTCGGCGTCGCACGGGGTGCCGTTATGGAAGACCAGGTTGGGCCGCATGGTCACCGTCCACACCGTGTAGTCGGCATTCGGGGTGATCGACTCGGCCAGATAGGGCTGCACGGTCCCGTCGGCCCCGATGATGGCCAGCGGGTCGAACACGGTGCGGGCATACAGGATGCCGGTGGTGTCGAAGGTCCCCTGGGTGGTGCTGAACCCCTTCTCCTCGGCCTCGGTGCCGAAGACGAGCTGTCCACCCAGCTTGGGCGACGCGGTCGAGATGCCGTTGGAGTGGGAGGCGGTGGCCGTGGTGCCCGAGGCCGAGCCCGAGCCTGAGCCTGAGCTGCAGGCGGCCAGCAGCCCGCCCGAGGTCCCGATCACGGCGATCCCGGCCCCGGTCGCGGCCCCCCGGACCAGAAAAGAGCGTCGGTCGATGCGGTCGGACATATTCCCCCTTAGGACAGTGACCGGGGCGAGCCCCGGCCTGTCGGCTTCACCGGGCGGCTACACCGCCGGTGACCTGGCATGGAGTAACGGTAAGTGCGTGAAGTCCTGACGTTAGTCCTCGCACCAGGGAAACGGGGGTATTGCTGGGCCCCGACCGACCGGGTCGGGTCGAATGCCCCGACTCGGGCCGATGGCACCGGTACTCTGGCGAGGTGACCTGGGAGATCGAGGCGTACCGACGCTCGGTGGGGGGGCTCTCCCCGGCTTCGGTGCGGGCGTACGCCACCGATGCCGAGCGCTTCGCCGAGTGGGCCGGTCGGGGCGGGGCCTCCGGTCCCGACCAGGTGGACCGGATCGTGCTGCGCCGCTACCTCGCCTTCCTGGCCACCCGTCGCTACTCGAAGGCCACCATCGCCCGAACCGCGGCGTCCCTCCGCTCCTACTTCCAGTGGTGTGCCCGGCGGGGGCTGGTCACCGAGGATCCCTCGACCCGGCTGTCGGCCCCCTCGCCCGACTCGCGCCTGCCCCGGGTCCTCGGCCATGGCGAGATCGGGGAGCTGCTCGAGCCGGCCACGGTTCCACCGATCCCCATGCCGCCCGAAGTGGACCGTCGGGACGACGCCGTGCTCGAACTGCTCTACGGGAGCGGCCTCCGGGTCGCCGAGCTGTGCGGCCTCGACGTGGGCGATGTGGATCCGGCCCGGGGGGTGGTCACGGTCACCGGCAAGGGCGCCAAGCAGCGCCAGGTGCTGATCCACCAGCGGTGCGCCGAGACCGTCGACGCCTGGATGGCCGGACCCCGAAAGGCCATGATGAACGGTGAAAGCCCAGCTGGAGCATTGTTCTTCAACCGCCGGGGCCGACGGCTCGGCCCCCGTGACGTCCGCCGCCTGCTCGACCGCCGTTCACCCGTGCCCACCCACCCCCACGCCCTCCGCCACAGCTTCGCCACCCACCTCCTCGACGGCGGTGCGGACCTTCGGGTGGTGCAGGAACTGCTGGGTCACGCCAGTCTGCAGACGACACAGGTCTACACTCATGTAAGTAAGGAGCGCCTGCTTACGGTGTATTCGGGAACGCATCCACGGGCCTAAGGGGAGAATTGGCTACGCAATTGGACAAGGCGGGACACGGCGTCGACGCGCTGTGGGCCGAGTACAAGAAGACCGGTAACCGGGCGCTGCGCGACCAGCTCATCGTCCACTACGCCCCGGTGGTCAAGTACGTGGCGGGCCGGGTGTCGGTCGGGCTGCCCCGGCACGTGGACGAGGCGGATCTGGCCAGCTACGGGATCATCGGTCTGATCGATGCCATCGAACGGTTCGAGCCGCTGCGCAACATCAAGTTCGAGACCTACGCCATTCCCCGGATCAAGGGCGCCATCATCGATGAGCTGCGTTCGATCGACTGGGTGCCGAGGTCGGTGCGGGCCAAGGCCCGGGCGGTGGAGCAGTCGTACTCCAAGCTCGAGTCGACCCTGCACCGGACCCCGACCGACGCCGAGGTCGCCGCCGACCTGGAGATGACCGACACCGAGTTCCAGACCGCCCTGCGCAAGATCTCGTTCGTGGGTGTGGTGGCGCTCGACGAGGTGTTCCGGGGCGGCGACCGGTCCGACCGGTCCACCCTGGGGGAGACCCTCCCGGACAGCACGGCCGGCCCGATGGACACCTTCGAGGTCAAAGAGACCAAAGAGGCCCTGATCAAGGCGGTCAGCCAGATGGCCGAACGCGAGAAGACGGTGCTCACCCTCTACTACTACGAGGGCCTGACCCTGGCGGAGATCGGTGACATCCTCGGCGTGACCGAGAGCCGGGTGTGCCAGATCCACACCAAGGCGGTGCTCCAGCTGCGGGCCAAGCTGGCCGATCGCCCCGAGGCCGCCGGCCGGGTGCCCGGGGGCTCGGCGTCCAAGGCGTCCTCCCCCCCGGCACCGAAACGGGTGCGCACCTCCGCCGCCGGATGACCGGATCGGCCGGCCCGCTGGGCGTCTGACCGCCCGACCGGCTGCCTCCCCGGCGCCTCCCATCCGGCTCGGAGTGGAGGGCCCGTGGACCTGGCACTACAATGGTCGGGTCCCGCCAATCGGCGTGGCATTCGTGTGGGATCTATCACGCACCCGACCGCGTCCACGGTCGCCCCTGCTCGGGGTGTTGCGGTCGGGCTGAACAACCGTCACAAGGAGTAGTCACATGGCCGTCGTCACGATGAAGCAATTGCTGGGCGCGGGAGTCCATTTCGGGCATCAGACCCGGCGCTGGAATCCCAAGATGCGCAGGTTCATCCTCGGAGAGCGCAACGGGATCTACCTGATCGACCTGCGCCAGACCATGAAGGGCATCGAGGAGTCCTACGGCTACATCCGGGACCTGGTGGCCGGCGGCGGCACGGTGCTCTTCGTGGGGACGAAGAAGCAGACCCAGGGGCCCGTGGCCATCTACGCCGACGCCTGCGGGATGCCCTATGTGAACGAGCGCTGGTTGGGCGGCATGCTGACCAACTTCCAGACCGTCTCCACCCGGGTCAAGCGGATGAAGGAGTTCGAGGCCATGCAGAAGGCCGGCGACTTCGAGGCCATGCCGAAGAAGGAGGCCCTCCGCCATACCCGGGAGCTCGAGAAGCTGCAGCGCAACCTCGGAGGCATCCGCGGGCTCGATCGGCTTCCGGACGCCATCTTCGTCATCGACACGAAGAAGGAGCACATCGCGGTGACCGAAGCCAACAAGCTCGGTCTGCCCATCGTGGCCGTGGTCGACACCAACTGCGACCCTGACGTGATCACCCATGTCATCCCGGGCAACGACGACGCCATTCGCTCGGGTGCCCTCCTGTGCCGGGTCGTGGCCGACGCCGTGGTCGAGGGTCGGTTCATCGCCCAGCAACGTCCCGCCCCCGCCCGCCGGCCGCACCGGCCAGCTCGGCGCCCATCCCACCTCCACCGGCGCCGACGGCGGCACCGGCAGCTGCGCCGGCGGCAGAGGCACCGGCCGCGGCACCCGAGACCGCAGTCGCGCCCGCACCGGCCGCACCTGCGCCGGCCCCGGAGACCGCAGCGGCACCCGCGCCAGCACCAGCCGCACCTGCCGCACCTGCGCCGGCCCCGGAGACCGCAGCGGCACCCGAGCCGGCACCAGCCCCGCCGGCTGAGACCGCGGCCGCACCCGAGCCGGCGGCACCAGCCGAACCCGCACCAACCCCAGCCGCTCCGGCACCAGCTGTTGCCGCTGAGGCCCCTTCCGCATCGACGGTTCCGACCGAGGAGGTCTGAAAGCAGTGCCAGCCTTTTCTGCCAAGGATGTCCAGAAGCTGCGCCAGCTCAGCGGCGTCGGCATGTTGGACGCCAAGCGGGCCCTCGAGACCAACGAGGGCGACATGGACCGGTCGATGACCTGGCTGCGGGAGCAGGGCCTGGCCAGCCAGGCCAAGCGGGCCGATCGTGAGGCCGCCGAGGGCGCGGTGGCGGTCGGTCGCGCCGGCGACGTGGCCTCCATCGTCCAGCTGCGCTCGGAGACCGACTTCGTGGCCAAGTCGGCGGAGTTCGTGGCCATGGTGACCGAGCTCGCCGACCTGGTGGCCCGTGACGGTGAGGACGCCATCGCCTCGAGGAACGACGAGCTCGACCGGATGAAGGTCACCCTGAAGGAGAACATCTCGGTCGGCCAGGTGGTCCGGATCGAGGCCCCGCCCGGTGGGGTGGTCGACTCGTACCTCCACCTGCAGGCGGGCCGCGGCGTCAACGCCGTGGTGGTCGCCCTCGAGGGAGGGGACGCCGCGCTGGCCCATGACGTGGCCGCCCATATCGCCTTCGCCCGGCCGAGCTACATCTCCCGCGACGAGGTGCCGGCCGAGGACGTGGAGGCCGAGCGCGCCACCGTCGAGAAGATCGCCCGCAACGAGGGGAAGCCTGACGCGGCCCTGCCCAAGATCGTCGAAGGTCGCCTCGGTGGCTGGTACAAGGAGCGGGTGCTGCTCGACCAGGCGTACGTGAAGGACGAGAAGCAGACCATCGCCAAACTTCTGGGCCCGGCCAAGGTGACGCAATTCGCCCAGGTCGTCATCGGCGACTGAGGGCGACGGTGGGTGAGCGACGACGCATCGTCCTGAAGATGTCGGGGGAGGCGTTGGCCTCGTCGGCGTCCGACGAGACCATCGACGCCACCGTGGTGGAGCGCCTGGCCGTCGAGATCGCCCAGACCCGCGAGGAGCTCGACCTCGAGCTGGCCGTGATGGTCGGCGGGGGCAACATCTGGCGGGGGACCACCGGCGCCGGGGCCGGTATGGACCGGGCCACCTCGGACACCATGGGGATGCTCGGCACGGTCATCAACGCCCTGGCCCTGCAGGACGCGCTGGAGCACCACGGGCAGCCCACCCGGGTCCTGTCTGCCGTCCAGATGGCCGAGGTGGCCGAGCCGTACATCCGTCGCCGGGCCATCCGCCACCTCGAGAAGGGCCGAGTGGTGGTCTTCGCCGCCGGCATGGGAAATCCCTACTTCACCACCGACACCTCGGCCGCGCTGCGGGGGGCGGAGATCGAGGCCGACCTGTTGTGCAAGGGAACCCACGGCGGGGTCGACGGGGTCTACTCGGCCGACCCCCGGCTGGACCCGACGGCCACCCGCTACGACGAGGTGTCCTTCATGGAGGTGGTGTCGAAGGACCTGCGGGTCATGGACCTGACCGCCATCACCTTCTGCATGGACAACGGCCTGCCCATCCGGGTGTTCGACCTGATGGGGCCGGGCAACATCTTCAAGGCGCTCAACGGCGATGCCATCGGGACACTGGTCCGATGAAATCCCAGGTGGCGCGTCGACCTGGGTGCCCACTTCACTTGCTGACTACGCTGGCTCGCTAATGGACGACGATCTCATCGCGCTCGTGGTCGCCGAGGCCCGCGAGCACATGGACAAGGCGGTCGACCACACCCAGGCCGAGTTCGGGACGATCCGCACCGGCCGGGCCACCCCCGCACTGGTCGAGCACCTGAAGGTCGACTACTACGGCACCGACACCGAGCTCCGCCAGATGGCCGGGTTCAGCGTCCCCGAGGCCAGGCTGCTCGTGGTCTCCCCCTACGACAAGAGCTCGTTGCCGGCCATCGAAAAGGCGTTGCAGGGCTCGGACCTGGGTATCACCCCCTCCAGTGACGGGTCGGTGATCCGGCTCTCCTTTCCGGTCCCCACGGAGCAGCGCCGCAAGGAGCTGGTGAAGGTGGTCAAACAGAAGGCTGAGGACGGGCGGGTCACGGTGCGCAATCTGCGGCGCTCGGCCCGCCACGAGCTCGATGGCATGCAGAAGGACGGGGACCTCTCCAGCGACGAGCTGGACCGGGTGGAGAAGGACCTCGACAAGCTCACCCAGGACCACGTTGCCGCCATCGACAAGTTGCTGGCCCACAAGGAGCAGGAGCTCCTCGAGATCTGACGCATGGCCGGGCCCGGTCGGCCCGGTGGATGGGAGGAATACAGCCACGTGGACGATGTCCCCGACGGGCGAGACGATGAAGTGACCCGGACCGATCTGCCCGCGACGCGGCCCCAGACGACCGGGCCAGCCACCGACCGGGTCCGGATCGTCGGCGCCGAACCGGCGGGGGAGGCCACCAGTGAGTTGCCGGTCGTCTCGAGGCTGGACGAGCAGGACGACCGGGACGAACCCGAGGCGTTCGACCAGGGCCCCGCACCGACCGCATCGGTCTTCGACGCCCCGGCCGGCGAGGACGACGGCATGGGCGGCCCCACGGTGCGCCTCACCGACCAGCCCGGGGATCCCGAGCACGCGGTGGTCAACCCGGTGGCGCCGGGCCAGACCGCCGTGCCCACCACGGTGCCCACACCGACCGAGCTGCCCCATTGGACCGAGCCTCCGACCGGACAGGTACCGGCGGTCCTGTCCCGCGACACCGGGGAGGACAGTGGCGGTGTCGTGGGGCCGAGCTGGCGCGAGGAGGACGCCGACTGGGTGGCCCACGACGAGGAGTTCGAGCCGTCCATGCTGGGCGGCGACGAGGACCAAGTGGCTCTCGGCTCGCTGGACGAGACCGATCGCACCGATATCGAACGGCGGCCGTGGGAGTTCGACCTCGACCCGGGCCCGCGCCGCGAGCCCCCGACGGGTGGGATCGGCAGCCGCGAGCCCATCACCGAAGAAGTCGAGGTGGTGAGCCCGATCCTGGGCGTGACCGTCAGTGGAGTGCTCGGGCTGGAGGGCGACGACCCGGATCTGACCGGGAACGTCCCGGGCGTCTCGGACTTCGATGTGCCTGGCGAAGGTCCTCCGGTCGAGGACGAGCTGTTCGGTGGAGAGAAGCCCCGTCCGACCGGATCGGCCCGGGTGGGCCGGGCCCGGCGGGCCGGACTGCGTCCGGCCCGCATGCGGGCCAAGCGACCCGACGAGACCGACATCCCCACCGACGCGCCGCTGGCGGCTGAGCCCCCCGGAGCGTCAGTCACCGAAGTACCCGGAGCCGGCCGTCGCCGCGGCGGGCTGGCCAGCCTGGCCGCGGCAGATCGCTCGGCCGAGCGGGAGGGAGAGCAGCACGCGGCGGAGGCCGAGGCCGAGAGTCACGCTCCGCTCGAGGTGGCCGCCGGAGTGTCGGTGGCCACCGGACTGCGCCGTCGTCTGAGCCGTCACGGGGAGTCGGACCCTGCGCCCCCGACCGGCCAGCCGCCGTCCGCCACCGCCACCGGCGGCGGCCCCCCCGCCCCCCGTCTGAGCCGTCGGGTCCGGCCGGCGTCGGGATCGGTGACCGCTCCGGCCGAAGTCGGTGGGTCCATCGGGTTGCGGGTCGGGACGGGCATCGCCGTGGCCGTGGTCGCCCTGCTGGCCTTCAAGCTGGGCACGGTCCCCGCGCTGGTGTTGTGCGTGATCGTGGTCACCTTCGCCGCCGGTGAGTGCTTCGGCGTCCTCCGCGGCGCCGGCTACCACCCGGCCACCCTCCTCGGCCTGGTGGGGACCATCTCGCTGATGGTGGGTGCCTACAGCAAGGGCATCGCCGCCCTGCCGCTGGTGCTGGTGCTGATCACCGCGTTCACCCTGCTCTGGTACCTGCTGGGCATCGAGCGGGGCTCGCCGGTGGCCGGGACCGCCGCCACCCTGCTCACCGTGGGCTGGGTGTCGCTGCTCGGCGCCTACGCCGGGTTGCTCCTGTCCCCGTCGGCCTTTCCCGATCGGCACGGCATCGCCTTCCTCCTCGGGGCGATCATCGCCACCGTGGCCAACGATGTGGGCGCCCTGGTCATCGGGGGCTGGCTGGGCAGCCACCCGCTGGCCCCGAAGATCAGTCCCAACAAGACGTGGGAAGGGCTGCTCGGTGGGGCGGTCTTCTCCATACTGATCTCGACCGTGCTGGTGGGGGCGATCCACCCCTGGAGCGCCTCCAACGCCGCCCTCCTCGGAGTGGTGGTGGCGGTGGTGGCGCCCATCGGTGATCTCTGTGAGTCCATGCTCAAGCGGGACCTCCGGCTGAAGGACATGGGCACCCTCCTACCCGGGCACGGGGGCGTCCTCGACCGGATCGACGCGTTGTTGTTCGTGCTCCCGGCCACCTACTACCTGGTTCGTGCCCTGAATATCGCCTGAATGTCGGGCAGGCTAGGGGTATGACCAGTTCGAGCGAGGGGCGGAGCGACCAGGTCACGGTCAGCCTGGTGGGCTCGACCGGCTCGATCGGGACCCAGTCGGTCGAAGTGATCGAGGGGTGCCCGGACCGGTTCGACGTGGTGGCGCTCGGTACCCATCGGTCCGTCGAACTGCTGGCCGCCCAGGCCCGCCGGCTCCGCCCCGACGTGGTGGCCATCGGCGACCCCGGCCTGGCCACCGAGCTGGCCCGGAGCCTCCCCCCCGGGATCGAGGTGGTGACCGGCCCCGAGGGACTCACCGCCATCGCCACCGACGCCGACGTGGTGGTGAACGGGGTGGTCGGCTTCGCCGGGCTGCCGGTGACCTTGGCCGCGCTGCACGCCGGCCGCCGCCTGGCCCTGGCCAACAAGGAGTCGATCATCGCCGGGGCCCCCGTGGTGCAGCGGGCCCGACGGACCCCGGGGGCGGAGATCATCCCGGTCGACTCCGAGCACTGCGCCATTCACCAGTGCCTCCGGGCCGGCGCGGTGGCCGACGTGGCCCGCCTCCTGCTGACCGCCTCCGGCGGTCCGTTCCGGGGTCGCAGCCCGGAGGAGCTGGCTGCGGTCGACATCGCCGCGGCCCTGGTCCATCCCACCTGGTCGATGGGTCCGAAGATCACCGTGGACTCGTCGACCCTGATGAACAAGGGGCTCGAGGTCATCGAGGCCCACGAACTGTTCGGCCTGCCCTATGACGCCATCGACGTCGTGGTCCACCCCCAGTCGGTGGTCCACTCGATGGTCGAGTTCGTCGATGGTGCCGCGGTGGCCCAGCTCTCGATGCCGGACATGCGCCTGCCCATCGGCTACGCCCTGGCCTATCCGGGGAGGCTGCCGGTCCCCTTCGGCTCGATCGACTGGACCAAGCTCTCGACGTTGGAGTTCGAGGAGCCCGACCGGATCAACTTCCCGTGTCTGGAGCTGGCCTACCGGGCCGGCCGGGTGGGGGACCTCGCCCCGGCCTGGCTCAATGCGGCCAACGAGATGGCGGTGGCCGCCTTCCTGGCCGGTCGGATCGGCTGGACCGCCATCGCCGAGGTGGTGGGGGCCACCCTCGACCGCTACGACGGGGTGGCGGGGGCGGCGTCGACCGGCGGCCCGGAGGCCCGCACGGTGGACGACGTGCTGGAGGCGGACGCCTCCGCCCGCCGCGAGGCCGAGCGGGTCATGTCCGCCCGGGACGCAGCGTGAGCATCACCGAGACCCGTCGGACCGACGAGCCCCTCGACCCCGGCGCCGGAGGGCCCCGGCCGGTCCCGGCCAAGACGCCGGGACGGTCGGCGGCCGAGCTGCTCATCGGCATCGCCGTCATCGTGGCGCTGGCCGTGGCGACCGGGTACACCGACCTGCTGCTCGTGATCGCCTCCATCATCGTCATCGTCATGATCCACGAGCTGGGCCACTTCCTGGCGGCCAAGCACGCCGGCATGAAGGTGACCGAGTACTTCGTGGGCTTCGGGCCGCGCCTGTGGTCCTTCCGGTCCGGGGAGACCGAGTACGGCATCAAGGCCCTCCCGCTGGGCGGGTACGTGAAGATCCCCGGGATGACCAACCTCGAGGAGGTGGACCCGGCGGACGAGTCACGCGTCTACCGCGAGAAGCCCTTCCACTCGCGCCTCCTGGTGGCGGTGGCCGGCTCGGCCATGCACTTCATCATGGCCTTCCTGCTCCTGATCGCCCTGTTCGCCGTGGTCGGCGTGCCCAACGACAATCAGATACAGATCCAGGGAGTCAGTGCACTGGGCGGAAGGCCCGGCCCGGCTGCGGTGGGTGGGGTGAAGGCGGGGGATGTGGTCGTCTCGGTCGACGGGAAACCCATCGGTGGCAACATGAACGCCCTCACGTCGGCCATCCAGCGCCATCCCGACGTGCCGATCACCGTGGTGGTGGATCGCAACGGCCAGCGCAAGACGCTCACGGTCACGCCGGCCAACGGGCGGACCCATCACGAGGCCGGGGCCTCGCCTCCCAAGGGGTCGGCACCCTACGGCGTGATCGGGGTGAGTCTCGGGTCGCCCGTACAGACCACCGGCCCGCTCCACGCCCTGACCTCGGCGGGATCCGGGTTCGGGAGCTTCGTCTGGGCCTCGGTCGCCGGGATCGGCCACTTGGTCACGCTCTTCTCGCCCCATGGGATCGACCAGCGTCTCCAGCAGGTGACCAGCGCCAAAGCCGCCCACCAGGCCGAGGTCAACGGCACCCGACCGCTGTCCACCATCGGGGTGGTGCAGACGGCCAACGACGCCATCCACGCCGGAGTCGGCGAGTTCTTGTACTTCCTCGTGCTCATCAACATCTTCTTCGGGATCTTCAACCTCTTCCCCATGCTCCCGCTCGACGGCGGCCACGTGGCCATCGCCGTCTACGAGAAGATCCGCACCGGTCGCCGCAAGGTCATGTACCACGCCGATGTGGCCAAGCTGATGCCGTTCACCTGGCTGTTCGTCCTCGTCATCGCCGTCCTGGTCGTGCCGGCCCTCCTCACGGACATCTTCCACCCCGTCGCCAATCCGTTCGGCTGACACCGGCTCGGCACCGAAGCGCCGGGGGAAGTGGACGGCCCCCCGGTAGCATGGAACCCATGGGACGAACCGCCTGGACCATCACGGAACGGCGACCGACCCGACGGATCGAAGTGGGCGGCGTGGCCGTCGGCGGCGGCGCACCGGTCACCGTCCAGTCGATGACCACCACCAAGACCGCCGACGCCGAGGGGACCCTGGCCCAGATCTACGCGCTGGCCGCGGCCGGGGCCGACATCGTGCGCTGCACCTGCAACGAGGAGGCGGCCGCCGAGGGACTGGCCCGGATCGTGCCCCGGTCACCGGTCCCGATCATCGCCGACATCCACTTCCATCACGAGATGGCGCTGGCCGCCCTGGAGGCGGGGGTGCAGGGGCTCCGGCTCAACCCGGGCAACCTGCGCAAGGCGGTCGAGATCAAGCAGGTGGCCGCCGAGGCCAAGGACCGGGGCGTGCCCATCCGCATCGGGGTCAACGCCGGCTCGCTCCACCCCGACCTGTACAAGCGGTTCGGAGGGGCCACGCCCGAGGCGCTGGTCGAGTCGGCCCGGATGGAGCTGGCCTACTTCGCCGAGGTCGGCTTCGACGACGTGAAGATCTCGGTGAAGGCCTCGTCGGTCCCCCTGATGATCGAGTCCTACCGGCTGGCGTCGGAGACCTTCGACCACCCGCTGCATCTCGGCGTGACCGAGGCCGGCCCACCGCCGGCCGGCCTCCTGAAGGGCACCGCCGGGATCGCCACCCTGCTGGCCGAGGGCATCGGCGACACCATCCGCTACTCGCTGACCGCCGACCCGGTCGAAGAGGCCCGGGCCGGGCGGCAGCTGCTCGAGGCCCTCGGACTGCGGGAGCGGAAGGGGCTCGACCTCATCGCCTGCCCCAGCTGTGGCCGGGCGGAGATCGACGTCATCGCCGTGGCCAAGGCGGCCCAGTCCGCCCTCGAGAACCGGAACCTGCCCATCCAGGTGGCGGTCATGGGGTGCGTGGTCAACGGCCCCGGCGAGGCGCGGGAGGCCGATCTGGGCATCGCCGCCGGTCGCAAGCGCGGCCACCTGTTCATCAAGGGGAAGATCATCCGGGTGGTGCCCGAGGACGAGATGGTCGACGCCCTGGTGGCCGAAGCGGAGAAGTTGGTGTCCGAAGGCGTCGAGGCCCGGCTGGCCGCGGCCGACGCCGGGGCGGAGGCGGAGGCCGAGGCCGATCGCCGGGCCCTCATCGACGATCGGGGTGAGGACGCCAACTCGTCGGAGACCAAGGTGGACCTCATCCGGAAGAAGTACGGTCCCGGGCCCGAGCCCGGCTGAACCGACCCCGACCCGGTGCCTGAGGGGCCCACGCCCGCGGTCCGGCCCGCGGTGGGATCACCGCCGGCGCGTCGAAGCGGACCGCAGCTCGGCGGGTCCCTCGGCAGGCGATTGGTAGTGTGCGCAGCCATGCAGGCTCCCGATGACAATGGCCCCCACCGGGCACCGAAGAAGGGCGGACTGACTCCCCGGAGCGACGACTTCCCCCGCTGGTACCAGGAGGTGGTCGCCGGGGCCGAGCTGGCCGAGAACGGCCCCGTCCGGGGCACGATGGTCATCCGTCCCTGGGGCTATGCCATCTGGGAGCTGCTGCAGCGGGCGCTCGACGACCGGATCAAGGCGGCCGGGGCCGAGAACGCCTACTTCCCGCTGTTCATCCCCGAGTCCTTCTTGAAGCTCGAGGCCGAGCACGTGGAGGGGTTCGCCCCCGAGCTGGCCGTGGTGACCCACGGCGGGGGAAAGCAGCTGGAGGAGCCGATCATCGTCCGCCCGACCAGCGAGACGGTCATCAACAGCTTCTTCGCCAAGTGGATCCAGGGCTACCGTGACCTGCCGCTCTTGATCAACCAGTGGGCCAACGTCGTCCGCTGGGAGCTGCGGCCGCGGATCCTGCTGCGCACGACCGAGTTTCTCTGGCAGGAGGGGCACACCGCCCACGCCACCGAGGAGGAGGCCCGGCGCTACGCCCTGCGCATCTTCCGCGACGTCTATGTGGACACCATGGAGACCGTCTGCGCCGTCCCCCTGGTCATCGGGCACAAGACGGAGCGGGAGCGGTTCGCCGGCGCCATCCGCACCTGGTCGTGCGAAGGGATGATGGGGGACGGCAAGGCGCTGCAGATGGGGACCAGCCACGAGCTGGGGCAGAACTTCGCCCGGGCGTTCTCCATCCAGTTCACCAACGACACCGGCACCCTCGACTACGTGTGGCAGACCTCGTGGGGGGTGTCCACCCGGCTGATCGGCGCCCTGGTCATGGCCCACGGGGACGACTTCGGGCTCCGCCTCCCCCCGGCGCTGGCCCCGGCCGAGGTGGTCGTGCTGGCCGTCCGGGACGAGCCCGAGGTGCGCGCCGCAGCCGAGGCCCTGGTGTCCGAGCTCGTGGCCGCCGGTCGACGGGTCCGCCTCGACGACCGGTCCCATCTGGGGTTCGGTCGCCGGTCGGTCGACTGGGAGCGCAAGGGCGTGCCGGTCCGGGTGGAGATCGGCCCCCGCGACCTGGCCGAGGGCCAGGTGACCATGGTCATCCGCCACCTGCGGACCAAGCAACCGGTCCCGGTGGCCGGGGTGGTGGAGGAGGTGGACCGGGCCCTGCGGACGGTCGCCGCCGACCTGTCGGCCGAGGCGACCGGGTTCCGGGACGCCCGCACCTTCGACGTGACGACCATCGAGGAGGCCACCGAGGCCGGCCGGACCGGGTTCGCCCGGCTGCCGGTGGCCGCCCTGGGCCCGAACGGCGAGGACCGCCTCGCCTCCGAGTCGCTCAGCGTCCGATGCCTCCAGCGGGCCGACGGCACGCTGGCCCAGGTCGATGACGACGACGCCACCCTGACCGCGGTGATCGGCCGGTCCTACTAGGGCGGTGACCGCCGGGCGGAACGGCTCACCGGGGGCGGCGGAGGGGCTGGGCGGCGGCCGACCGGGGGGAGATCCCGGCCGGGGGCGGGGCCGGTACCCTCGGGGGCGGAGGAAGTTGTCCACAGGCCATTCCGGCATGAACGTGCACGTCAAGGCGTTTACAGCCCGGATCGTCCGCTGCTATACTTGTAGTCCTGCCGTTCGGTTGGAGTGAAGTGACGCTGATGGAGCGTGGGCGGACAGCCCACGCTTTTGTTTTGGTCCGGAACGCCTCCGCAGCAGGTACTTGAAGCAGCAGGTGGAGGACAGGAAATTGAGCCTGGCGTCACCATAGGTAGCCCATCGATCGCACTCACCGGGAGGAGGCAGCACTCATGGATGTCGAACTGTTTGCCGCGCTCGAACCGGTGGTGTCCGCCGCCGATCTCGAATTGGTGGACGTCGAGCTCCGCGCCGGGGTGCTGCTGGTCACGGTGGACCGGGCCGGGGGAGTGGACCTCCAGGCGCTGACCGACGCCAACCGGGCCGTCTCGTCCGTGTTGGACGAGCTCGACCCCATCCCCGGCCGATACACCCTCGAGGTGTCGAGCCCCGGGGTCGAGCGCACCCTGCGGACCCCGACCCACTTCATCAAGGCCATCGGTGAGACGGTGACCGTGAAGACCAGGCCGCAGGTTCCCGGCGAGCGCCGGCTCCGCGGCGAGCTGTTGGCGGCCGACCAGGCCGGGCTCGAACTGGCGGTCGAGGGAGCGGAGGACGGTCGGATGCGCTTGGCCTACTCGGACATCGACCGGGCGCGGACGGTCTTCGTGTGGGGGTCCGGATCGCGTGCGGGCGCAGGTACAGCCAAGGCGACGGCCCCGAAGAAGCCGGTGTCGCCGACGAAGACGGAGAAGAAGAGGAAGCAGGTCGCAACCCCATGAGCAAGCCCAACTTCGAGTTTCTCGATGCGCTCGGCCAGATCGCGCGTGACAAGGGCATTTCGGTCGAGACGCTGCTCGACGCCCTGGCCAATGCTCTGGTCGCCGCCTACAAGCGCATGCCCGACGCCGCCGAGGAGGCGGTGGTCACCATCGACCCCGAGTCCGGTGAGATCCGGGTCTACGGTCAGGAGCTGGACGAGGACAGCAATGTCATCCGCGAGTGGGACGACACGCCGGACGACTTCGGCCGGATCGCCGCCCAGACGGCCAAGCAGGTCATCCTCCAGCGGATCCGCGAGGTCGAGCGGGATCTCAAGTACGAGGAGTACGCCGGCCGCGAGGGCGACATCGTCACCGGGATCGTCCAGCAGACCGACAACCGCTACACCTTGCTCGACCTGGGCAAGGTGGAAGCCCTGCTGCCCCAGGCCGAGCAGGTCTCCTACGAGCGCTACGAGCACGGTGCCCGGCTGAAGGCCTACATCGTCGAGGTGCGCAAGACCACCAAGGGTCCCCAGATCGTGGTGAGTCGCAGCCACCCCGGGTTGATCAAGCGGCTGTTCGAGCTCGAGGTGCCCGAGATCTCCTCGGGGGCGGTCGAGATCAAGGCGGCGGCGCGCGAGCCCGGTCACCGCACGAAGATCGCCGTGTGGTCGAACGACCCCAACGTGGACCCGGTCGGCGCCTGCGTCGGGGCCCGCGGGTCACGGGTGCGGATGGTGACCAACGAGCTGCGGGGCGAACGGGTCGACGTGGTGCCGTTCTCGGACGATCCGGTGGAGCTCATCCAGTCGGCGCTGGCCCCGGCCCGGGTCCGCGAGGTCCGGCTGGACGACGAGACCGGGACGGCCACGGTGATCGTGAGCGACTACCAGCTCTCCCTGGCCATCGGCAAGGAGGGGCAGAACGCCCGCCTGGCCGCCCGCCTGACCGGTTGGCGCATCGACATCAAGAGCGAGACCCAGCTGGCCGAAGAGGAGTCCGGCTATGCCGGCGAGGAGTGGGCCGAGGGCGAATGGGTCCAGAACGAGGCCGGCGAGATGGTGTGGCAGCCCGCCGAGGGCGGCACCGCCGTCTCGGCGACCGAATGGTCCCAGGGTGCCGAAGGGGTCGAGGGGGCGGCCGGTTCTCCCGCTGCCGACGGCGACGGGGCCCCGGCCGCCGAGGACAAGGTGGCCGCGCCGGTCGGGGCCGACACGGTGGCGGCGACGTCGGCCGGGGGCAGCCCCGAGGCGCACCGACGGGGAGGTCCCGGCATAGGCCCCATCCGGACCTGCATCGGGTGTCGGCGCACCGGTCCGCCGGACGAGCTGATCCGGGTGGTCCTGACGGACGGCGGATCGTTGGTGATCGGGCCGCACCGACCCGGTCGGGGTGCGTGGTTGTGCCGGGCTTCGCCCGGGTGTTTCGAGTTGGCCGCCAAACGGAGGGCCTTCGACCGGGCCTTCCGGGCCCGGGTGCCGGACACGCAGGTGGGCCGGTTGCGGGTCGCCCTCGGGGCAGGACCGGCCGAGTTGCCGGAACTGGGCTCGGAGGGTGGGCCCGCATGATGTGCGAGGATAGAGGGTCGTATGTGCGTATCGGCATCTACGACGTGAACTGAAGGGCAGTACTAGCCGTTGCCGAAGAAGATCCGGGTCTACGAGCTCGCTCACGAGCTCGGTCTGACCAACAAAGAGGCACTTGACCTCTGCCTGTCCCTCGGGATGGGCGTGAAGAGCCACTCGTCGTCCATCGAGGACGCCCAAGCGGACCGCGCCCGGCGCAAGGCCGACCGCGAGGGCCTCCGCCGACCGGTGCAGCCGGAGGAGCCCGCGCCTCCGCCCAAGAAGGCGCCGGCCACGAAGAAGGCGGCCGCCAAGACCGCCCCGGCCGCGCCCGCACCCGTTCCGGCACCGCTCGGCGACGCCGGCGGTGGGGCGCTGACCGACGGGGAGGGTACCGGTGCTCCGACTCCGGCCCCGGTCAAGCGGTCGGGGGCCCGGTTGGTCACCAGCCGTCCCGCGTCCGAGCAGCCGGCCCCGGCGCCGATGCCCAGCCGCGTGCCGGCCCCTCCGGCCCCGGTGGCTCCGGCCGCCGCCCCGGCTCCGGCCGCCCCCGCTCCGATCCGGCCCGCCCCGGCCCGGGTGGCCCCGGTCGCCCCCGCCGCCGCTCCCGCACCGGCACCTGCGGCATCGGCCCCGGCCGCCGCCGCCGCTCCCGCTCCCGCTCCCGCCGCGGCGGCACCACCGGCCACGGCGAGTCCTGCCGCGCCGGCACCCACAGCCCGCCGGCACCCGCACCGGCGACGCCGAGCCCGGTGGCTGCATCGGCCGCGCCCACCGCCCCTCCGCCGCCCCCGTCGGCCCCGGCCCGCGCGCCCACCAGCGCTTCGGGGCGCCCGATCCCACCTCCTCCCGGCGGACCACCCCGTTCGGTCACCGGAAAGCCCATCCCGCCTCCTCCCGGAGCCGGCGGTCGTCGGCCACCTCCCGGGGCGGCGCGCCCCGGCGGATCCAGTGGCTACGCCGGACGGTCGGGGAGTCCCGGTAGCACCGGCCCTCGCACGGGCGGAGCCCCGCGGTCCGGAGGTCCAGGCGCCGGTGGCGGAGGCTTCGGAGCGCGCCCCGGTGGCGGCTCCAGCGGGGGCTACGGAGGCCGCCCAGGTGGCGGTCCCGGTGGTGGTCCCGGCGGTCCCGGTGGCGGCCCGGGCGGACGGGGCGGTCCGGGTGTCGGCCGCGGCCGGCCCAACCAGCGCCGACCCCGGCGCCGGCGTCGCAATCTCGAGGAGTTGGAGCCGACCCAGCTGACCGCGTACGCGCCGTCCACGGCGCCGGTCCCCGACACCGAGGTCATCATCGAGCGCGGCTCCACGGCCCGCGACCTCGGTCCCAAGCTCAACCGCTCGGCCGGCGACGTCATCCGCTTCCTGCTGCTGCAGGGGGAGATGGTCACGGCGACCCAGTCCCTGACCGACGACATGATCGACCTGTTCGCGGCCGAACTCGGGGCGGAGGTCCGCCTGGTCGACCCCGGCGAGGAGCGCGAGGCCGAGCTGCTGGCCAAGTTCTTCGACGACGACGACGAGGAGGAGGACGAGGACGAGCTGCGGCCGCGTCCTCCGGTGGTGACGGTCATGGGCCACGTCGACCACGGCAAGACCCTGCTGCTCGACCGGATCCGGTCGGCCAACGTGGTCTCCGGCGAGGCCGGCGGCATCACCCAGCACATCGGCGCCTACCAGGTGGAGTGGAACGGCCACCCGATCACCTTCATCGACACTCCCGGCCACGAGGCCTTCACCGCCATGCGGGCCCGCGGGGCCGAGGTCACCGACATCGTGGTGCTGGTGGTGGCGGCCGACGACGGGGTCATGCCCCAGACCATCGAGGCCATCGACCACGCCAAGGCGGCCGACGTGCCCATCGTGGTGGCGGTGAACAAGATCGACCGCGAGGAGGCCGATCCCAACCGGGTGCTCCAGCAGCTGTCCGAGTACGGCCTGGTGCCCGAGGCGTGGGGCGGCGACACCATCACCGTGGAGATCTCGGCGCTGCAGAATCTGGGCATCGAGGACCTGCTCGAGCAGATCGTCCTGGTCGCCGAAGTCGAGGAGCTGGTGGCCTCACCCGAGGGCCGCGCCCGTGGCGTCGTCCTCGAGGCCGAGTTGGAGATCGGACGGGGCCCGGTGGCCTCGGTCATCGTGGAGCGCGGCACCCTCCGGGTCGGCGACCCCATCGTGGCCGGCGCGGCCTGGGGCAAGGTCAAGGCCCTGGTCGACGAGCACGGCGACCAGATCAAGGAGGCGCCGCCCTCCACCCCGGTCCAGGTGCTCGGGTTCTCCGAGCCGCCCGACGCCGGGGACGAGTTCCGGGTGGCCCCCGAGCTGGCCCAGGCCCGCACCATCGGCGAGGCCCGGGCCCACCGGTACCGGGTGGCCGGCCATGTGCCGGCGGCCACCTCGGCGCTGGGCGGGGCCAAGCTCGAGGACCTGTTCGAGCAGATCCAGAAGGGCGAGACCGCCACCCTCAACCTGATCCTGAAGGCCGACGTGCGCGGCTCGCTGGAGGCAGTCACCGACAGCCTGCGCAAGCTCGAGCGGGACGACGTGAAGCTGAGCTTCGTCCATCGGGGCGTGGGTGGGATCACCGAGTCGGACGTGGAGCTGGCCCAGGCCTCGGCGGCCACCATCATCGGGTTCAACGTCCGTCCCGACCGCCGGGCCCGCGAGATGGCGGTGAAGGCCGGCGTCGAGATTCGCCTGTACGAGATCATCTACAAGCTGCTCGAGGACCTCGAAGCGGCCATGCTCGGTCTCCTCTCGCCGGTGTTCGAAGAGGTGGTCACCGGTGAGGCCGAGGTCCGCCAGGTCTTCCGGGTGCCCCGCATCGGCGCCATCGCCGGTTGCTACGTACGCGAGGGTGTGATCACCCGGGGATCGAAGGTCCGGTTCCTGCGCGACGGTGTGGTCATCTGGAAGGGGGCCATCACCTCGCTCCGCCGGTTCAAGGACGACGCCCGCGAGGTGCAGGCCGGCTTCGAGTGCGGGATCGGCCTGTCCGACTACCAGGACCTCAAAGAGGGCGACATCATCGAGACGTACGACGAGCGGGAGATCCCCCGCACCTAGTGGCGACGGCCGCCCCCGGTGGGCGGCTCGAAGCCCGGGATGACGGTGGGAGCGGAGGACAGGTGTCAGGTCGCCGACAGGACAACCGGGGGGTGGCTCCCTACCCGCGGTCGCTGCGGGTCAACCAGGTCGTGCGCCAGGTCCTGGCCGAGGAGCTCGAGCGCCTGGCCGATGCCGACGAGCGCCTCCGGCTGGTCACGGTCACCGCCGTCGACACCGCGCCCGACCTGCGCCACGCGGTGGTGTACCTGAGCTCGCTCTCCGAGGACGCCGTGGACGCCCTGGCCGAGCGTCGGGCCCAGCTCCAGCGGGCCCTGGGCCGCCAGGTGCGGATGAAGCGTACGCCGCTGCTGGAGTTCGCCGTCGACCCCGCCGTGGTGGCCGGGAGCCGGGTGGACGACGTGCTCCGACGTCTCCGGGAGAGCGACGAGGCGGCCGGGCCGGACGATCCGGCGGGGCCCGGAGCGTGACGAACGTCACCACCGACATCGTCACCGGTCTGGTGGTCGTGGACAAGGAGGCCGGCTGGACCTCCCACGACGTGGTGGCCCGGTGCCGGCGCATCTTCGGGCAACGCCGGGTGGGCCATGCCGGGACGCTCGACCCCGACGCCACCGGCGTCCTGCTGGTCGGCCTGGGCCGGGCCACCCGGCTGATGCGGTTCCTGACCGCCCTGCCCAAGACCTACGAGGCCGAGGTGGTGCTCGGTACCGCCACCTCCACCCTCGACGCCTCCGGGGAGGTCACCGGGACCTGGGACATGGACGGGGTCAGCCTGGCCGAGATCCGGCGCGGCGGCCGACGGGCTCACCGGGGACATCGAGCAGGTGCCGCCCATGGTCTCGGCGGTCAAGATCGGCGGCCGCCGGCTCCACGCCCTGGCCCGCGAGGGCATCGAGGTCGACCGGCCGCCCCGGCCGGTCAGCGTCTACCGGTTCGACGTGTCCCCGGGCCTCACGCCCGGGGTGTTCCGCATCGAGGTGGAGTGCTCCTCGGGGACCTACGTCCGGGTGCTGGCCGGCGACCTGGGCGCCGCCCTCGGCGGCGGTGCCCACCTGCGCAACCTCCGCCGCACCCGGATCGGCTCGTTCTCGGTGGAGGACGCCCGGCTGGTCGACGAGTTGACCCCGGCCCTCGTGCTCACCCCGGCCCAGGCCCTCCGGGACCTCGACCAGGTGGTGGTGCCGGCCGATGTGCAGAAGCACGTGGCCCGCGGCCTCCCCCTCGACCGGGTGCCCCTCGGGGTGACCGGCGACGGACCGTGGGGGCTGGTCGACCAGAGCCACCGGCTGCTGGCGGTCTACGAGGCCACCGAGACGGACCGGATCCGGCCGGCCGTGGTCCTCGAGGCCGCAGGTTGACCGTCGGGGGCGCCGCGCCGGGACGGCGGCACCGCACCGGTCCCGACAGCGTCGGCGGTAATCTTCCACGGTGATGGACATCGTGACCGACCCATCGACCTCCCTGCCCCCGGTCGGGGGGTCGGCGGTGACCATCGGCGCCTACGACGGGGTACACCTCGGCCACCGGGCCCTGCTCGGCGAACTCGGGCTGCGGGCCCGGGCCGACGGGCTGACCACGGTGGTGGTGACCTTCGACCGCCATCCGGCCGCCGTGCTCCGGCCCGAGTCGGCGCCCACCCTGCTCTGCGACCTCGATCAGAAGCTCGAGCTGCTGGCCGCGGCCGGGGTGGACCGGACCGTCGTCGTCCCCTTCGACAAGGAGCGGGCCAACGAGAGCGCCGAGGAGTTCGTGCGCACCATCCTCATCGACGGCCTCGGGGCCCGGTTGGTGGTGGTGGGGGAGGACTTCCGCTTCGGCCACGGCCGCAAGGGGGACGTGGCCCTGCTCCGGGAGATGGGCCAGGTGGCCGGCTTCGCCGTCGAGGGCATCTCGCTGCAGGCCGACCGACGGAGCGACGGGGTGCTCGGAGAGGCGATCTCCTCCACCCGGATCCGGACCCTGGTGACCGAGGGACGGGTCGAGAAGGCGGCCGTCCTGCTCGGCCGGCCCCACCAGGTGCGGGGGCCGGTGGTCCACGGCGACCACCGCGGCGGGTCCGAGCTGGGATTTCCCACCGCCAATGTCGACGTGCCCGAGGGGATCTGCCTTCCGGCCACCGGCATCTACGCCGGCCTCTACGAGCGACCGGACGGGTCGCGGTGGGAGGCGGCCATCTCGGTGGGGAGGCGACCCACCTTCTACGCCGATGACGGCGCCCTGCTGGTGGAGGCCCACCTGCTCGATTTCGACGGCGACCTCTACGGCGAGGAGGCCCGGGTGTCGTTCGTGTCCCATCTCCGCGACGAGCAGGCGTTCGACACGGTGGAGGCGCTCATCGAACAGATGCGGCTGGACGTGGCCACCACCCGGACCCGGCTGGCCGGGAGCCGCTGACCCGGTTCAGATGGCCGGCGCGTCCCCGAGCAGCTCGGTCCGCAGCTCACGTTTGAGGACCTTGCCGGCCGGGTTGCGGGGGAGCGGCTCGCCGCGGAACCAGTACCGGGACGGCACGTTGAAGGCGGCCAGCCGCTCGCCGACGAACCGGGCCAGCTCGTCGGCGCCCACGTCGTGGCCCGGGCGCAGCACGATGACGGCGCCGACCTCCTCGCCGAGGACGGGGTGGGGTACGCCGATGACGGCGCAGTCGGCCACGGCCGGGTGCTCGAAGAGGGCGGCCTCGACCTCGACGCAGTAGACGTTCTCCCCGCCGCGGATGATCATGTCCTTGGCCCGGTCGACGATGTGGACGAACCCCTCCTCGTCGATGCGGGCGACGTCACCGGTGTGGAGCCAGCCCCGGGTGAACGAGGCGGCGGTCTCCTCGGGGCGGTTCCAGTAGCCCCGCACCACGTTGGGGCCCTTGATCCACAGCTCACCGGTGCGCTCGGGGTCGACGGTCTGGTCGACCGGAGGCTCGTCCCCGTCGTACTCCTCGGGGACCACGGCCACGTCACACACCGGGGCCGGCGGTCCGACGCTGTCGGGCTTGCGGACGTAGTCGTCCCCCGAGTTCATGGTGGTCATGGCCGAGGTCTCGGTCAGGCCGTACCCGTTGCCGGGGGCGCCCACGGGAAAGTGCTCCTTGATCCGGCGGACCAGGTCGGGCGGGCACGGGGCGCCGCCGTAGGAGATCGAGCGCACCGAGGAGATGTCCCGCTTGGCGAAGTCGGGCGAGTCGATGACCTGCATGACCATGGCCGGGACGCCGCCGAAGATGGTGATCTGCTCGCGCTCGATGAGCTCCAGGGCCCGCTCGGGGTTGAAGTGGTGCATCATGACCAGCTTGCCCCCGGCGGCGGTGTTGGTCACCAGGACGGCGTGGCAGCCGGTGGCGTGGAAGAGAGGCACCGACAGGAGGTTGGCGTTCTGGGCCCCGCTGCTCGCCGACGGCTCCGAGCGCGGCCGGCGCAGCGTGCCCACGGTGGACACGAAGAACAGGTTCATCAGGTTGGACGCGCTGTTGCGGTGGGTGCCCACCGCCCCCTTGGGCCGACCGGTGGTGCCGGACGTGTAGAAGATGGTGGCGTCGTCGTCGGGCTCGATGGCCACGTCGGGGAGGACCGGGTCGGAGGGCAGGTCGGCGACCAGCTCGCCGAAGGGGACGACGGCGAGCGGGTCGCGTCCCTCCCGCGGCACCGTCGACCCGGTGGCCACCCCACGACCGCCGCCCGCATCGGGCTGCTCGACAGCACACGATCACCGCGCCCAGGTCGGGGATCTCGCCGAGGTGAGGGAGGATCCGGTCCCGGCGCTCCTCGTCCACGAACGCCACCGTGCTGCCCGAGTCGCTCAGGCCGTAGGCCAGTTCGGGACCCGTCCACCAGGCGTTGAGGGGCACGACCACCGCCCCGGCGGCGATGGTGGCCCAAAAGGCCATGACCCACTCGGGCAGGTTGCGCATGGCGATGGCCACCCGGTCGCCCTTGGTGATCCCGAACCGGTCGGCCAGCGCGTGGGCCAGGCCGGCGGCGATGCGGAAGTGCTCGGCGAAGGTGTACGCGCTCGTCCTCGTAGACGAGGAAGTCCTGGTCCCCGTGGAGGGCGGAGAGCTCGAGCACGTTGCGGAGGGTGGCCGGGGCCGTCTTCCAGGTCCGGGTGGGGATGCCCCGCAGGGAGACCGTCTCCATCTCGAAGGTCTGGCCCGGAGCGGTCAGGACCGCGGTGGCCTCGGCCAGGGTGGGGAGCGGCTTGGCATCGTCGTCGGCATCGCCGGTCTGGTCGGCCGGATCGGCCACGGAGTCTCCTCTCACGGATGATGGGTCATTCAGGGGGTCGGATCCCGGAAGATGGTGGTCCGGTAGTAGGCCAGCTCGGCCACGCTCTCCCGGATGTCGTCCATGGCCCGGTGGCCGGCGGCCTTGGCCGGGGCGCCGGCCAGGACCTCCGGATACCAGCGCCGGGCCAGCTCCTTGATGGTCGAGACGTCGACCGAGCGGTAGTGGAGGTACTCCTCGATCTCGGGGAGCTGGGCGGCCAGGAATCGACGGTCGGTCCCGATCGAGTTGCCGGCCAGCGGCACGGTGCGGGCCTTCGGGACCTGGGAGCGGATGAAGTCGAGCGTGGCCTGTCCGGCTTCGGCCAGGGTGAGGGGCGAGGCGGCGATCTCGGCCAGGAGCCCGCTCTTCGTGTGCATCTCCTTGACGAAGTCGTCCATCGTCGCCAGCTCATCGGCATCGGCCCGGACGACCAGGTCGGGACCCTCGGCCACGATGGCCAGGTCGTCGTCGGTGACCAGCGTGGCCACCTCGACGATGACGTGCCGCGAGACGTCCAACCCGGTCATCTCGAGGTCCATCCACACCAGCACGCCGGTGACGCTACCGGGAAACGGCCGGGGGCGAGGTCACCGTCAGCCAGACCGGGGGCCCCACCGCCCGGACCGGGGCCCACTCGCCCACCGTGGTGGGAGCGCCACCGGAGGTGTCGGCGGTACCGGTCAGCGGGCGGTAGCGTCCGGGTGGGGAGAAGCGGAGGAGTCCGGTGGTTCCGGAGGCAGCGCACAGGGTCGATGGGTCGGTGGACGGAGATGGTCCGGGGACAGCCAGGACAGGAACCGGGCTCGCCGTCCCGGTGGTCCGGCTCGATCCTGACCTGCCGCTCCCCAGGTATGCCCGGGCCGGGGATGCCGGAGCGGATCTGGTGGCCCGCGTCGGGGTGACCCTGGCCCCCAACGGGGGGCGGGCCATGGTCCCGACCGGCGTGGCCCTGGCCATCCCCGAGGGGTACGCCGGTTTCGTCCAGCCCCGGAGCGGCCTGGCCCTCCGGCACGGGGTCACCTGCCTCAACACGCCCGGTCTCATCGATTCGGGATACCGGGACGAACTGGCCGTCCTGCTGGTCAACACCGACCCGCTGATCCCGTACGAGGTCCACCGGGGCGACCGGATCGCCCAGCTGGTGATCCAGCGGGTGGAGGAGGCGGTCTTCCTCGAGGTGGAGGCGCTGACCGACAGCGAGCGCGGCCTCGGCGGCTTCGGGTCGACGGGCCGGTAGCCGGGCATGGAGCGCATGAGCGGACTGGACGGGGCCTTCCTGTCCCTCGAGTCATCCACCACCCATCTCCACATTCTGGGGGCCTTGCTGTTCGATCCGACCGGCGTGCCCGGCGGGGTCGACTTCTGGCGCATCCGTGACCTGGTCGCCGACCGGGTCTCCCTGGTGGCACCGTTCCGCCAGCGGGTGGTCGAGGTCCCCTTCGGGCTCCAGCACCCCGCCATGGTCGACGACCCCGAGTTCGACGTCGACTATCACGTCCGGCGGGCCAGCCTCCCCGACCCCGGCGGTCGGGCCGAGCTGGCGGAGCTGGTGGCCGACCTGGCCTCCCGACCGCTCGATCGGCGCCGACCGCTCTGGGAGTTCCACGTGGTCGAGGGGCTGGAGCACGGGCTGCTGGCCGTGGTCCCGAAGATCCACCACTCGATCATCGACGGCGTGTCGGCGGCCGAGGTGATGGCCGCGTTCTTCGATCTGTCACCGGAACCCCCACCCCGCTCGCTGTTCGGCGCCTCGGGGCGCCGGCGATCGGCTCGATCGTCGGCGCGCGACGAGGAAGGCACCCCGGCTCCGGAACGAGGGGCGGCGCCGCGTCATCCGTCGTGGACCCCCGACCCCCTGCCCGGTGAGGTCGAGCGATGGCGGCACGTGATCGGGTCCTTGCCCGGCGCCGCCGAGTCGGTCCTGCGCACCGTCTCGGCTACCCTGCGCTCCGCCCGCGCATCGGGGGGAACGCGCATCGGGTCGAGCGCGACGGTGCCACCGCTGCCCTTCGAGGCTCCCCGGACGTCGATCAACCGGGCCATCTCGCCCCATCGACGAGTGGCGTTCGCTGAGCTGCCGTTGTCGGAGGTCCGCCGCATCCGCGACGGGCTGGGCGGAACCGCCAACGACGTCGTGCTGGCGGTGACGTCGGGGGCCATGCGCGGGTTCTTCGCCCAGCGGGGTGAGGAGCCCGACAGCTCGCTGGTGGCCATGGTGCCGGTTTCGGTGCGCGCCGAGTCGGAACGCGACACCTTGGGCAATCGGGTCTCGGCCCTGTTGGTCTCGCTGGCCAGCGGGGTGGAGGATGGGCCGACCCGCTTGCGACAGATCCGACAGGGCATGCAGTCGGCCAAGGAGAAGAGCCGGTCCTCCGAGTCCGAGGTCTTTACCGAATGGGCCGAAGTGGTCTTCCCGGCGGTGGCCACCAGACTGTCCCGGTTGGTGACCAACCTTCGGGTCTTCGACCACCTGGCGCCGATCTTCAACCTGATCGTGTCCAATGTGCCCGGGCCGGACTTCCCGCTCTATCTGGCCGGGGCCCGGATGGTGGCGATGTACCCGGTGGGGCCGATCGTCGAGGGCGTCGGCGTGAACGTCACCGTGTTCTCGTACCTGGACACCATGTACGTGGGCGTACACGGCTGCTGGGAGCTGGCGCCGGACATCGAGGTCATCGCCGGCGGGATGCAGGACTCGCTGGACGAACTGGTCATCGCGGCCAACCGTCGGGGTCGCCCGGTTCCCTGGTGGCATGCCGAGCTACCGGCATGACCAGGACCTTCTCCGACGAGTCGACCGAGCGGGCTCCCGGATGGAGCCGGATCGACTCTCGAAGAGGGAAGGCGTCAACTGCTAGGGTGACTGGGCTTACGCGGACGTGGCTCAGTTGGTAGAGCATCACCTTGCCAAGGTGAGGGTCGCGGGTTCGAATCCCGTCGTCCGCTCGGAGGGAACCCGCTGGGGAGCGGTCATTGGGCACTTGATTTCGCCGGGTTTTGGGATCCCGCCTCGGTCCGCACCACAAATACTTCGGTTTAAGCATCGGCGGGTTCCACCCATCACTTATCGCGCGTGATGCCGCTTATCCTCATTCCGACCGTTCCGAAAGCAGTCATTGCCGTGATGCGGGTTCCTCTTAACGGTTTAGACATCGCGACGACCCCTTCGCTGCCGTCGGATCGGGTCGTGGGTCGGCAGCGGGCGTCCGACGCAGGTTCCTCTGCTGCTACCACCATTCATGCGAACTCCTTGACAAGCGATACCACTCGGTGAGCATCCCAAGTGCGCAGGGACCGCGCTGCGGGACCTGGCACGAAGCCTTCACCGTGCGTCATCAGTTCGTCAGGAGCGTTCATGCTTGCCGGTCTCCGGACTCGTTTTTGCAGTAATCTCGACAGATATTGTTGATGAGGTTGGCCGACATCTGGTACGAGTGCGATGGCGTCACTACATCGCGCCCTCAGGCTGCGGTCCGTGATTCGGATCCGACCGACACGGCAGCGCAAGAGTGATGTCTCCAACCTCGTCAGGCAACGTCTCCTCAACCGTGTCGGGAACAACGGCGGGTCAACGCCGTCTGAACGGCCCGCAGACGACAGGACGCGAGTATCGCAACTTGTCTACGCCGGACCACGCGACTGTTCGCGAAGACGACGTCGTCGTATCCATGCGCGACGGCACGAACCTTCTCGCCGATGTGCACAGGCCAAACAGTGACGGCCGATTCCCGGCCCTCATCGCTGCGTCTCCGTACCCGCGTCAGATCCAGGATCTTGGGGTCCCGATGGGGTTTGTGGAAGCTGGGGCGACTGACTTTTGGGTCCCGCGTGGCTACGTGCATGTGATCGTCAACCTCCGAGGGACGGGGGGTTCGGAAGGCACCTTTGGCTTCTTTGACGGGCAGGAGCGTCTCGACATGCATGACGTCGTCGAGTGGGTGGCTGAACAGACGTGGTGCGACGGCAACGTCGGAATGATCGGCATCAGCTACTTCGCGATGACTCAGCTCGAGGCCGCCGTGGAGCGCCCGCCGCACCTGAAGGCGATTTTCCCCGTGGCAGTGTCGAGCGACCTCTACGACCCTGCCGAGCACCATGGGCTGTTCGAGCGCGACGTTCTGCACACCTTTCTTGGCCATGGTCGGTATGACGTCGCGCCATGGTGGCAAGGTTTGGCGCGGCAATCTCGCCAATGCTGCACGTCGTGTGCTCAACGCCCAGCAGGTGCATGGCAGGTTCGCGAAGATGAATGGCGAGGCATCCGTCACCATGATGAAGCAGGCTCTCCGACTGCATCACGATCCTCATCCGTGGGACGATCTGTGGCGCTCGATCGCCGTCGAGCACCCCACCCGTGACGAGTGGTGGGACGACCGCAACCTCATGCCGCTACTCGATCGCGTCGAGGTTCCCGTGTACCTCGGATGCGATTGGGAGAACGTACCGATGCATCTGCCGTCTACGTTCGACACGCTGGCCGCTCTCTCCGGGAACCCAAATGTCCGCGTGGCCCTGCTTGGCGCCTTCGGTATGACTTGGCCGTGGGAGAGTCTCCACGTCGAGGCTCTGGCGTGGTTCGACCATTGGCTGAAGGGGCACGATACCGGCATCTTAGAGGGACCGCCGATTCGCTACTGGCTTCCCATCGCCGACGAGTGGCGAACGGCCTCCTCCTGGCCTCCCGAGCACGGTGGCCACCGTGAGCTGAGTCTGCGAGCCGATGGTGTCCTCGGAATCGGTGAGGGGCAACCCGGCGAGCGAACCTACATGACCCTCGGAGCTGGCCTGAATCGGGCCAGACCGAGCCCGACTGACCCGCCCCCCATCTTGACCTGGACCAGCGACGCGCTTGACCGCGACCTTGACGTGATCGGCGACATTGAACTGCGACTAGACGCCCGCGCCACCGCCGCCGACACAGCGTGGATCGCCATGCTCCAAGACGTGGACAGCGAAGGAGCCGTTACCAACATCACGGCCGGGTATTTACGAGCAAGCCTGCGCCATTGGGACGAGGGTGCGAGCCGGATCGGTGCTCCGGTCTTGCCATGCCGCCGGGCCGAGGCCGTTCCCATTGGCGAGATCGTCAGCTACCGGATCCCTATCGTGCCCAATGCACGACGATTCCTGGCCGGGCACCACATCCAGCTCTGCATAACTAGCGACGACCAGAGCCCGGCAGCGCCTACGATCATGGGATTCAGCCATGCCACCGTCGGAACCAGCTCGCTGAACTCCATTCAGTCGACGTCCATACTGCTTTTGCCGGTACTCGACGCTTGACTCGGTTTTGGGCCGTCGCCCTCACGGTCCGGGTTGTGATGCGAGGTCTGACCCGGGCCCTGTGGGTGCCGAAAAGGTCATCCCAAGCCTCTCATCCGCAAAGCGCGGGGTATTAGTCCTGAGATTGTTTGAGGCCAACCGGGCGGGCAGGCGTGGCGTAACTACGGCGCTCACTCCTGACGCCGGGCTCGGACCGCATCAGCCCGACGGTGAGCGCCGGTCGAGTTCACCCGGTAGGGCCGGGCGTCGAAACCGTCATCCGGAGCAGCCGACCTGGGATATTCGACGCCGATGTGAGCTGATCGGGTCAGTACGGGCACGAGCAGAGCCCAACCGCTTCGCCGTCGCCTCAGGGAGCTCGGAACGAGGGGCATAATGCACGTAGTGACCTCATCAGCGGAGAGCAGCCCGAAGGCGCCGGCCAAAGCGGGCAGGACGACTCGGCGGATGGTCATGGGGGCGGTGGCCATCGGGGTCTCGCTCGTGGCACCTGTGTTCGGCGTAGTCGGGGCCGCTCCGGCTGGCGCGGCTGCGACCGGACCGACCCTGACTACCTCGACGACCACCGACCTGGCCGCCGATCAACCCGTCACCTTCACCGTCCAGGGGGTTCCAGCGGGAACGGCCCTACTGGCCGTGCAGTGCACGCCTCAAGCTCTCACCGAGGGAGAAGATGCGTGTGGAAGCCAACGAAACGCCCTTGTCTTCGCGGATTCGTCCGGGGTCGCTACTGGGACGTTCGTGCCCAGCCCGGTGATCCAGACCACGACCGGAGCGGTCGACTGTACGCAAGCGTCGGCCAGCTGCTTGCTCGGAGTGGCCTCGATCGCCGGTGACGGGAGCGATTCAGTCATCGGTGCGGAATTGATCAGCTTCGCTCCCGGGGTCACCGCGTCCAGCCCTTCGGGCAGATCGACCGAGCCCGCGGCTCCTGCCCATGTCCCTAGCTCAGTTCCGATCTCGGGCCCGATCATCGTCGGCGGACGCCCGTTGACACAGTCAGTGGTCGCCGGGCTCGCTCCCCGGCTGTCGTCGACCGGGGCCATTACCGGTCCCGAGCTTCCCGCCCCGAGCCGTGCGGCCCCCCGTCGTCCAGTCGCCGGCCAGGGGATCGTCGAAGTCACGCTCGAGGGGCCGAGGACGTCCTGGGAGAGCGCCACCCGACGCGCCGTGGTCGTGGACGTTTCGGTGGATGGAGGTCCATCCCAGCAGATTGTGTGCTTCGCAGGAGCATCACCGTTCACCTACGCGGGGTTCACCGGGACGCTCTCGACCGGCAGCCACGCGGTCACCGTGGCCGTCGATACCGGGCTGTCAGACACCGGGACCTTGGCTCCGACCGTGCGACTCGTTCACCTGCAGCTGGAAGTGGTCGATCCGTCCAACCCGTGGTACGACCGCATCGCCTTTGCCCCGGTGGTCTACGGCAGAGCAGACACGGCCCAGGTGGACACACCTCTGCTCACCTATGCAGACCAGAGCACCGGCCGCGGTGGCCGCACCCTCTCCTACACGACGATCTGGTCCAAAGAGGAAGCCGGCACGAGCTTCGTGCCTTTCCTCGAGTGGGGTGAATGGGGCCGCATGACTGACATCACCCAGACGGTTGCCCTGGACGTCGGATCAGGGGCTGCCATCACCAACGAGACCTACAACACCTGTGGATGCCTTGGTACCCCGGCGACGGAGAACGAGGTCTCCGTCCTCGAGGAGGAAGTTCCCTTCTCCGGCTCCTACTACGAGCAGACCCATGCGATCGTTCGCAACGCCTCCGGAAATGACTACCAGAGCGAGTCGGGCACAACGGCATTCCGGATTCAGCAGGTTCCCGTTGCGGGCCCAGCCCCTGGTGCGGACCGCGACGCGGTGATGGACGCTAACCCATGGACGTACCTGATCTCGGCACAAGAGACGTCCTATTGGTACACCAACGGCACCGCTGATCCGGCTTCACCGGAGATCGGAGACAGCCGCCAGTACGCCATCGTGGATCTCCGGACGAGGACCAACGACGTGAGTGCCACCGCCGTCGACATCCAGCTGTCGGGCTCGAGCCGGTGGTACTCGAGCGACTACGGGAGCGGGTTTCCGCTACAGGACGGTGGGCACGGGCGGACGGTGGTGAAGCTCCCGCTGGGCTGGCAGAACCGGGCGATCACGGGACTGAAGGTCCTCTACTATCCGTCTGGTCCCAAACCCTCGGTTCGGGACGTGGCCGTCAGGGTGCTGGGACTCACCCGGTCCTACACCGTGGAGTACCCGACGCTTCCGATGGTCCAGACCGAGGCAGCCGCCGCTTCCTCGGCGAGCGTCGAGGGTGCAAATGTCGGACGCAGGCTGTCGTCGAACGGATCGCGTCATCGTCGCGATGACTCCATCTCGTTCGTGGCGGCAGGCGGCGGGCCCACCTAGAAAGAGACACATGACCTCACCGGTATCATGAGGACACACGCAGCGAATGAATCCACTGATCGAGGAATCCACTGACTACATGAGTGAGGAGAATCCATGGCCGACGCAACCGAAGTTCCGAAATCCAGCTGGCACGACACCCTTGAGTCGCTGACCCGGGAGCATCAAGGCGAGGTGGTGACGATCGAAGTAGACACGTCCGACTATGGCGATCAACTTGAAGCAGAGGACCTGCCGTTCGCCTACGTCGAATACGACCCCCACGACGACGCGGTGAGCGTCGGCGTCGGTGGCCGCGATGGGAGATACCCGGTGGTGCTGCGGCATGTGATCGAACGCCCGAAGAGCCTCGCCCTCGACGCGTCAGGCCCGGACGAGACGACCGCTATCGCCGCGGTTGCGCCTGACGGAACCGAGACGATCATCACGCTTCGACCCCGACCCGCACTCCCGGCCTAGCCGATCCATCCGAGAGCCAAGAGTAAATAGTCCGCAGTAAGGCACTGAAGACGGCCTCGACGGTCGGGCAGCCCCGCGGCGCGGCTGCCTTGCCGATCAAGGCGATTTCCGCCTGGTGGCCTACTTGGTCTCGAGGGCCTGGAGCACGGCCCACGCCCTGCAGGCCAACTCGAGCTGGAATCGGTGATCAGCATCCCCCAGGTCGCGTCCGGTGATCTGGGCCACCTTGGACAGTCGGTAGCGGAGGGTGTTCCGATGGATGTAGAGCGATTTAGCGGCTGCCTCCGTCGCGCAGGACTCCTTCAGGTACTGGATGAGCGACTTGACCAGCTCGCTGCCGTGCAGCTTGTCGTAGTCGATCAGGGCGCCGATCCACTCGTAGACGAATTCTCTGAGTTTGGAGGGTTCGTTCGGGTCGACGAGAATTCTCCATACCCCGAGGTCGCTGAAGGTGGTCACGTGAATATCGCTCTGGAGCACGGTCCCCAGCTCGAGGGCGAACATGGCCTCAGCGAGGGACCGCCTCACCTCTTGGAGTTGGTATTCGCCTCCCACCCCGATCCGGGTACTGTCGCCGAAGGCCACACTGAGTGCCGCGGCCAAGCTTTCCCAGGAGAGCTCCTCGGGAAGGATGAGGATCGTCCGGTCACCACGGGACGTGACCAGCGGGGTCCGTATACCCAGGTTCCTAGCTACTCGTTCGACCACCTCGATCTTGTTTCCCCCGATCGGGGGAGACTGGATGGCAATGGCCTGATGCGTCAGGTCGAGGTCGTAGTCGAGCATCCGGGCATGTGCGCTCAGGTGTTCGAAGGAGCAACCCTCGAGCAGCTCCGTGGCGAACTCGCTGAACCTCGAGGCCTCGGCGTAGGTCACGGCCTGCATATGAAGCAGCTCGGCGGCAAGGATCGACGCCGCCTGCTCGAGGGCCAGCAGGTCCCCCTCGGACAGATCACCGACCGGATCCAAGACGCTGATCCTTCCGAGGAGAGTGCGATCAGGGCACGCGGCGGCTGTCCAAAAGTCGCCATGGCGCTCTCGAACGGCGTGGAGTGAGTCGAGGCGGCGACCGACGATCCGATTCTTGGGGATTCTGGCCACCCCCCCGTACCCGGCCGTGGCCAGAATTCCCCCGGCGGCGTCGTGGATCAGGACCTTGCACCGGGTCCGGTTGTGCAAGACCGAGGCGATTCCACTGACTCCATGGCCTCGGGCCAGCTCCACCAGCAAGTCGTGCTGGAACGCGGTGGTCTCCCGGACTGCGGCCTGGGTGGCGGCCAGAACGACCGCGCTTTCCGTGGTCGAGCTGAAGGCCGAGTCGCGGAGCAGGGCGAGCGTGAGCGTCTCCATGGAGCCGGTGAGCGGCGTCAGGGTCAGCGACACCGGAAATTGGGTCCCGGCCTTCGTCCGGCCCTCGATCTGGAAGCGGGCGGTGGCGTGCCGGTGCAGAGGACTCGCGTAGTCGGAGTGGCAGAGCTCCGGATCTCTGGTGATCTGAAGACTGCTGCCCAGATCCCCCGCGAACAGGGTCGAGAGCTTGCGCCCGGCCAGGTCTTCGGCGCGATAGCCGAAGAGATGGCCAGCCGCCGGGTTCGCCGCCACCAATCGCCCGGCCCAGTCGACGATGACCATGGCATCGGGGCTCAGTTCGAAGAATTCATCCAGAGCCGAGCGGGCACGTGCCTCAGGCTGAAGCTCGCGCTCCAGCTCTGCGGCCGATTGCTTCGGCTCGAAACTCGCTACTGCAGACATCCCGCCGTACCACCTGACGCCCCTCCTCAAACCTTCCGGCCATGGTTTTCGGATCGGTTCCAGTCGCTATCCCGCTTCCCCACGACTGGGACCTTACCCACGGTGTCTACCTCGGACTTCCCGCCGTGTCCAGCGAGATGGCCGAGGGTGGCGAACAAGGGCCCCTCCATCACTCTGAGCGTTGAGAGTTCACCCAGCGTAGCCCCCTAATTCGGCTTGAGATCGGGTGCCTGCCGCCCATCCCGGAGGCAATCACCTAGTGGAGCGCCACGGGTGGGCGAACCGAACAACAGCCGGCCAGATCTTCGTTCGGAGAGGACGATGACGTGCCGGTGGCATTCCGTCATCCTTGCCAGGTTGGTGTCTATTGGCACCAGCTTCATCGAGCGAGGAGACATTCATGTCACCAGATAGGCGGCCACGCGCCGCATCAATGAGGAGTCGGCTAGCACTGCCGATAGGGGTAATTGCGGCGGCGCTGATGACTGCCTTGACCATTGGGGTCACTGCCAATGTCGGCGTGGCCGGGGCTGCAGCCCAAACCCCCGCTACGGGCAACATCGAGGTCTGTAAGACCGGGAACGTCTCTAATCCGACGGCGGCCGGCTTCCCGTTCAGCATCAACGGCGGTGGGACGTTCTACGTTGCCGTTGGTCACTGTGCGAGTGCGGCGGTGCCCACCGGTCAGAACCTCGTGACCGAGGAGCTGGACCCGACCGGGGCTACGACCCTCAAGTCGATCCACGTTTCCCCGCAGAACGCCAATGTGGTTCACAAGGTCAAGAACTCCAAGAGTCAGGCCGGCTACGCCAAGGTCGATGTGGCCGCTGGTGCCGACGTGACGGTGACCTTCAAGAACCAGCCGGCCATCGGCCAGCTCAAGGTCTGCAAGATCGCAGGCAGCCCGGTGCTCGACGGCCAGTTCTTCAGCTTCACTGAGCAGGCGGGCGGCACCATCGTCGGTCCGTTCAGCGTGCAGGCTGAGCCGGCCGGCACCACGCTCGACTGCGGTGGCTTGACCAGTTATCCGGTCGGCACGCTCGTCAGCATCGCCGAGGCGCCCACACCAAATGTCGTCTGTGACAGCTGTCACCGGCGCCAGCTGGTCGGGCGGTCAGGACGCGACGGCCACCGTGCAACCCGGTGGTACGACCGTTGTCACCTACACCAACTCGACGACGCCTCCGCCTCCGAATCCCGGCTACCTGGAGATCTGCAAGACGGCTGGCGATTCGTTCGTGGGTGCGGGACCGTGGAACTTCACGATCTCCGGCAATGGCATCGCTCCCATCACGGAGTCGGTACTGGCCGGTCAGTGCAGCGGGGACGTTTCCCTTCCTGCCGGTAACTACACCGTCACGGAGTCGTTCACGTCGCCGGACTTCGTGAGCTCCATCACGGGCGATCCCACTGCACCGGTGACCACCAACCTGGCCAACGGATCGGGTGTGTTCGTTGTTCCTGCCGGATCGACGGAGACCGCCACCTTCACCAACGACACGCTGACCAGCCAGGTCAAGGTGTGCAAGACGCTTCCGAACAATGAAGCTGACGCACCCCTCGCTGGTATGCCGTTCAACTTCAATGTGAGCGACGTGGTTGGCACCCAGACGGTGTCGGTGACCGTCCCCGGTATCGGCCAGACGGAGTGCACGTTCGACCCGGTGGCTCTGCCGCTCGGTTCGCAGGCCACCGTCACTGAGCAGTCCCAGGCCAACGTCGCCGTCACCGGCGTGCAGGTCATCCCGGCTTCCGCCAACGGACCCGGTACGACCAGCACCTCGGCCGATGTCATCGTTGTCCCGGGTATCGCCTCAGCGACCTTCACCAACGAGGCTCTCGGTTACGTTGAGGTTTGCAAGATCGCAGCTGACGCTCCAGGCGGCTGGCGTGACCTTCAACTTCTCCGTCAACGGAGGCGCTTCCTTCCCGGTGATGGCCGAGCCAGCCCCCGGACTTTGCTCGCAGCCCTTCCAGGTGCCCGCCGGTACGGCGACCATCCAGGAGCTCGAGACGAATCCGAACTTCTTCCTGAAGAGTGCGACGGCAGAGGGATACCCGGAGGGCAATGCTCTGATCTCCGGACCGACCTCGAACGGCACCATCACGGTTTCGGTGCCCTTCGGTGGCGTCGGTAACGAGACGGTGGCCACCTTCACGGACGCCGTGTCAAACGGGTCAGTTCAAGGTCTGCACCTCGGAGTCGTCACCTGACGCCAACCTGGCCGGCCAGAGCTTCACCTACAACTACAGCGTTACCGACGACGGTGTCACGGCACCTGGTTCGTTCACGCTCACCGAGCCGGCATCCCCGGGTGTCAGCTGCTCGGGCCTCATCGGCGGCGTCCCAGTGGTGAATCCGCTGGCCGACGGTGGTGGCATGCCCGCAGGTCACCGTCACCGTCGGTGGCTCCCACGGTCACTGACGTGAACGTGACCAACATCACCTACGGAGGAAACGGTGTGGTGCTTTCGTCACCGTCTCTGCCTTCGGCGTTCCCTGCCACACAGATCTACTCGATCGGTGCCGGCACGAACGTGTCTACCTTCACTGATGGGCGCACTGCCTAAGGTGAACAAGAGGACGCTTCATGGCTTCCTCACCTGAAACCGAAGGGAGGGGTTCCCGTAAGGGAACCCCTCCTGGAGGGTTCGTAGACAAGTGGACTCCCGTAAGGGAGTCCACTTGTCGTTGGCAGCCCGGGCGCCCAGCCGTGGTGCGCTCGGGGAGTCGGTGGGTCCGCCTGGAGAGCACCCGCAATTCTCGATTGCGGTCGGGCGCGGATCCGCTTAGCATGCCGTCATGATCCCGGGTCGGCGGGTTTCGAAATGGCGGAGTCCTAGGGCGGTGGTCACCGTAGCCCTCGGGGCCGTGCTGTCGATCCTGACCAGCGCCGCTGTCCTCACCCTGGGAACGGGGATGGCGGGGGCCACCACCGGCTGGCAGGTGGACACGTCCTATCCGGCCGTACCGGGCGCCACCGCCGTCGCCTGTCCCACCACCAGCGACTGCTTCGCCGTCGGTACCAACCGGTCGGGGGCCGGCGACATCCTGGCCACCACCGACGGGGGAACGACGTGGACCAGTCAGTTGGTTCCCTCTGGAGTCACCGGACTGTCCGGTATCGCCTGTCCTTCGGTCGACTCCTGCTTCGCAGTCGGTTCGAACTCGGACGCGGGGGTGGGCGTCATCCTCGCCACCACCGACGGCTCCTCCTGGACGAGCCAGACGCTGCCCCCGGGTGTGGGTGGTCTCGTGGCCGTGGCCTGCCCGGCGTCCGACACGTGTGACGCCGTCGGCTTCGGCGAAGGAGGTGGTGTCATCCTCACCACCAGCGACGGTTCGACCTGGACCGATCAGACCGTTCCTTCGGACGTCGGTGGCCTGTCTGGAATCGCCTGTCCGTCGGTCACCGCCTGCTACGCCACCGGGTCCGGTTCGCAGGACGGATCCCCGGTGGCCATGATCCTGGCCACCACGGACGGCTCGACGTGGACCGATCAGGTGGCGCCCTCGGGGGTCGACTTCAGCCTGAGTGCCGTAGCCTGCCCGTCGGCTGACGAGTGCTATGCCGTCGGCTCAGTCGACACTCCGGACGACCCGCCGGGCGGGGTGATCCTGGCCACCACCGACGGGTCCACCTGGACCAGCGAGACCGTGCCCGACGGGGTCACCAATCTCGACGGTGTCACCTGCCCCTCGGCCGGCGACTGTGACGCGGTCGGCTTCAGCTCCGGAGGCGGCGCCATCCTGGGCACCACCGACGGGGCCACCTGGACCAACCAGACCGTGCCCCCGGGCGCGAATTTCCTCTATGCCGTGGCCTGCCCCTCGGACACCGCCTGTTACGCCGTCGGCTCCGATAGCAATGGAGACAGCGTCATCTTCGCCAGCACCGACGGGGTGACCTGGGCCGGCCAGACCGTGCCCTCGGGGGTCCAGAGCATCTCTGGCGTCGCCTGCCCGTCAGCCACAACCTGCTATGCGGCGGGCTACGGCTGGGGGAGCGCCGACCTCCTGGCCACCACCGACGGGAGTACATGGAGCGCGGAGAGCCTGCCGGCCGGGGTGAGCCAACTCAACGCCGTCGCCTGCACGTCGGCCGACGACTGTTACGCGGTCGGCATCGGCTCCGAGGGGGCCGTCATCCTCTCCACCACCGACGGGACGACATGGACCAGCCAGACCGTGCCCGCCGAGATCAACGATCTCTTCGCCGTCGCCTGCCCGTCGGCCGGGGACTGCTTTGCCGTCGGTACCACCGACTCGGCGACCGGGGCCATCCTGGCCACCACCGACGGCGTGACGTGGACCAACCAGACCGTGCCCCCGAGCGTGCTGGACCTGAACGCCGTCGCCTGCCCGTCGACCGACCAGTGCTACGCCGTCGGCACCAGCACCAGTCCCGGATCCGGCGTCATCCTGGCCACCGCCGACGGGGCGACCTGGGCCCCCCAGACCGTCCCCGCCGATGCCCAGGACCTCAACGGCATCGCCTGCCCATCGGCCACCGATTGCTACGCCGTCGGGGAGGATCAGTCCACCTTGTCGGGGGTCATCGTCGCCACCGCCGACGGAGCCACCTGGGCGGACCAGACCGTGCCGGAAGGAGTCCAGAGCCTGGCCGCCGTCAGCTGTCCCACCGCCACCGGCTGCTACGCCGTCGGGGCCAGCAACGCCCCCTCAGCCGGCGTCATCCTGGCCACCACCGACGGGACGAACTGGGCCGGGCAGGGGGTCCCCTCTGGGGTCCAGAGCCTGGCCGGCGTCGCCTGTCCTCTCCAGAACGCCTGCGCGGCCGTGGGTACCGGCACCGGCGACGTGGGGGTGCTGGTGCTCGACCTGCCGGTCTTGTCCATCCAGCCGTCCGCAGGCGGGCTGCCTGACGGCGTGATCGGCGGCCCCTATTCGACCACCCTGAGCGTCACCAACGGCAACGGGCCCTACACCTGGTCGGTCTCGAGCGGTTCCCTCCCCGCCGGGCTGAGCCTCGATTCCTCCACCGGGGCCATCTCCGGCACGCCGACCTCCGCGGGCACCTCCGCCTTCACGGTCACGGCCAGCGACTCCTCCTCGCCCACCCTGACCGGCACGGCCGACTACGTGATCACCGTCACACCCCCGATGGCGGTGACCACCACCTCACTGCCCGGCCCGGTCCAGGGAGCGAGTTATACGGCCACCCTGCAGGCCACCGGCGGAACCGCCCCCTACACCTGGTCGGTGAGCAGCGGCGTCCTCCCAGTTGGGCTGAGCCTCGACCTTTCCACCGGGGCCATCACCGGGTCGCCGACCTCGGCCGGTTCCTCGACCTTCACGGTCACGGCCACCGACTCCTCTTCGCCGCCCCTCACCGCTTCCGGCGACTACACGCTCACCGTGGCCCCGCCCCTGACCGTCACCACCACCTCTCTGCCCAGTGGCACCCAGGGAGGGGACTATGCGGCCACGCTGGAAGCCACCGGCGGAAACGGCCCGTACACCTGGACGATCACCAGCGGCTCGCTGCCGGCCGGCCTCTATCTCGACTCCTCGTCGGGGTCCATCACCGGCGCACCGAACACGGTGCAGGTGTCGTCCTTCACGGCTTCCGTGGCGGACAGTTCCTCCCCAACGCTCACGTCCTCGGTCGACCTCACCGTCACCGTCACCCCGCCGCCGCTCATCTTCCTCACCACCTCGCTTCCGGACGGTCAGCAGAACCAACGGTACGTCGCTGATCTCGAGGTGACCGGCGGCACCGCCCCCTACACCTGGTCGATGTCGAGCGGCGCCCTGCCCGACGGTCTGAGCCTCGATACAGCCACCGGGGTCATCAGCGGCACGCCCCAAGCCGGCGGCACCACATCGTTCGATGTCATGGTGACCGACGCCGATGCCCGGTCGACGACCACCCCGCTGCAGATCACCGTGAACGTCCCGCCCGTGAGCCTCCCGTTCACCGGCCCCTCCGGCTACACCATGGTCGCCTCCGACGGGGGCATCTTCAACTTCGGTGGCGCCAGCTTCGAGGGATCGATGGGGGGCAGCCCACTCAACGAGCCGATCGTCGGCATCGCCGGAACTCCCAGCGGCCGGGGCTACTGGGAAGTGGCCTCCGACGGTGGCGTGTTCAACTTCGGTGATGCCCACTTCTACGGATCGATGGGCGGCACCCCGCTGCACCGGCCGATCGTCGGCATCGCCTCCACGCCGGACGGTCGAGGCTACTGGTTGGTGGCCTCCGACGGTGGCGTGTTCAGCTTCGGTGATGCCCGCTTCTACGGCTCGATGGGCGGTACCCCACTCAATCAACCGGTAGTGGGCATCGCCGGCACCTCCGATGGCCAGGGCTACTGGCTGGTGGCGGCAGATGGGGGCATCTTCAACTTCGGCGATGCCACCTTCCACGGCTCGATGGGCGGCAGCCCGCTCAACAAGCCCATCGTGGGCCTGGCCGCCACCTCCGACGGCAATGGCTACTGGGAAGTCGCCTCCGACGGCGGCATCTTCAGCTTCGGCGACGCCACCTTCCACGGCTCGATGGGCGGCAGCCCGCTCAACAAGCCCATCGTGGGCCTGGCCGCCACCTCCGACGGCGACGGCTACTGGGAAGTCGCCTCCGACGGCGGCATCTTCAACTTCGGCGACGCCACCTTCCACGGCTCGATGGGCGGCAGCCCGCTCAACAAGCCCATCGTGGGCCTGGCCGGATTGTCCAGCCCCGGGTGAAGCAACCCGGCCCGCTGGGGCACGGCCGCTTCCATCCTGGGTGGCTCGGGAACTGATCGAGTTGGTGGCCGGATGGCCGGGCACCTGAGCCGCGGGTTCGGATCCCGTCGTTCAGCCCCACAGAAAAGTCCAGGTCGCAGTGGTGCGAGGGTTCGAAATTGGCCGTTCCCGCCGCATGGGGGACGATTCCTAGTTGTGTGATCTCGCTCTCGACTTGGGCGGGGAAGCGCTCACTCCCGAACGGCTCCCGTCTCTCGCACTACGCACCCGTCCGACGATGTCCGTGAGCTCCTCCCCCGAGATGGTCTCCTTCTCGAGGAGGGCGGCGATGACCGCGTCGAGGGCGTCGCGATTGTCGCCCAGCAGCCCCCGGGCCCGGTCCTCGGCCTCGGAGAGGATGCGACTCACCTCTTGGTCGATGACCTCTTGGGTGCCTTCGGCGTAGGGCCGCTCCTGACCGAACGGAGGGCCGCTCAGATATGAGGGTTGGTCGGATCCGTAGCCGATGGGTCCCAATCGGGGCGACAGTCCCCAGTCCCTGACCATCTTGATGGCCAGGTCGGTGGCTCCCGACAGGTCGTTGGCCGCTCCGGTGGAGGCCTCACCGATGACCAGGTTCTCCGAGGCTCGACCGCCCAGCCGGATGGCCAGGGAGTCGAGGAGGTAGCTCTCGGAGTACAGGTGTCGTTCGTCGACGGGGAGCTGCTCGGTGACCCCCAAGGCCCGGCCCGCCGGGAGGATGGTGATCTTGGTCACCGGGTCGGCGTGCTTCGACAGGAAGGCGACCAGGGCGTGGCCGGACTCGTGGACGGCCACCGAATGCTTTTCCTCGGGGAGGAGGGCGTTGGAGGCGTCTCTACGGCCCAGGATGACCCGGTCCCGGGCCTCGTCGATGTCCCGGGCGAAGATGACATCCCGGTCGTCCCGGACGGCCACGATGGCCGCCTCGTTGATGAGGTTGGCCAGGTCCGCCCCCGAGAACCCCGGCGTCGCCCGGGCCACGGCGTCGAAGTCGACGTCGGGGGCGAGGTGCTTGCCCCCGACGTGCACGGCCAGGATGGCGGCCCGCTCGGCCTGGTTGGGCAGGGGGATCTCCACCTCGCGGTCGAAGCGGCCTGGGCGGAGCAGAGCCGGGTCGAGCACCTCGGGCCGGTTGGTGGCGGCCATGACCACCACCCCGGTGGTGGGGTCGAAGCCGTCCATCTCGGCCAGCAGTTGGTTGAGGGTCTGTTCGCGCTCGTCGTTGCCGACGAAGGACCCGCCGCGGCGCTGGCCGATGGCGTCGATCTCGTCGATGAAGATGATGGAGGGGGCCCGCTTGCGGGCGTCGGCGAACAGGTCCCGGACCCGGGACGCCCCGACCCCCACGAACAGCTCGACGAAGCTCGAGCCGGTGAGGGCGAGGAAGGGGACTCCTGCTTCTCCGGCCACCGCCCGGGCCATCAGCGTCTTGCCGGTTCCCGGCGGGCCCACCATCAGCACCCCCCGCGGGCCGATGGCCCCGGCTCGGGCGTAGCGCTCGGGATGACTCAAGAAGTCGACCACTTCGGACACCTCACGCTTGGCCCCTTCGTAGCCGGCGATGTCGGCGAAGCGGGTGGTGGGCCTGTCCTCGTCGTAGACCTTGGCCTTGGACCCCCCGATGCCCCGGATCCCCCCGGCCAGCTGCTTCGAGCTTCTCCGTCCGATCCAGATGAAGAAGGCGATGAACAACAAGAAGGGGATGAAGGACAACAGGTCGTCCAGCAGGGCCGAGCCCTGTGCCACCCCGGTGATGTCCACGTGGTGGGCCTTGAGGGTGGGGGCCAGCTGGTCGTCGGTGATGGCGGTCGGGATCTGGCTGGTGTAGTTGTCGCCTCCTTTGAGCGTGCCGGTGATGGCGCCGCTGGGATTGACCGACGCGGTGCGCACGTCCCCGGAGGTGACGTTCGAGAGGAACGTCGAGTAGCTGAAGCTCTTGGTCGGCGTGCTCGACGTGTGAGGAATGGAGAGCAGGAGCAGGGTGATGAGGACGCCCACCGGGAGGAGCCACATCCGCCACCGTGGTGGGGGAGGGGAGGCGGGTGCGGGCGGCCGGTCGTTGGGCTGGCCCGGCTTGGCCGAGGTTGTGAGGTGTCGGGACCTGAGCGTCATGCGGACTCCCTCCGCTGGAAATGGTGTCTATCGATCGGGGCCGACTCGACGAGCTGAGTCGCCGTGGACGTCGATGGTGAGTTCTGGCCATGACGTTACCGGCAGCCAGCGGTTGACGCTCGGCCGGCCGCAGCCGACGTCAGCCTTCTGTTGCGGAGCAAACCGAGGCTCATACCAAACCACGGGGTGGTCACCCGGGATGACCATTTCAGCGCCGCCCGGTTCCACCGTGGGAGGCTGAACCATGCTCTTGGGTCGAGACCTGGCGGCGGCGTTCGGCGCAATACTGATTATCGTCGCCGGATGGAGTGTGATCGGCACGGTCGTCGTCCCACGACGGATCCGCAGCCGGCTCATCCGCAGTCTCGCCATCGCCGTCGATACAAGCTTCCATTTCGTCGCCGACCACTTCGATTCCTACGAATCGCGCGATCGGATTCTGGCCGCCCAGGCTCCCATTCAACTCATCCTGCAGATCGTCGTGTGGCTGGCGGTCTTCGAGCTCGGCTTTGCGCTGCTGATGTGGCCGTCCATGGGCACGGCGGGACTGTCCGGCGCCTTCCAACTGGCCGGCTCCTCGCTGTGCACGTTGGGGTACTTGGCGCCCCACCATGGCGCTCCCACCGGTTTGGCCGACCTGGCGGCCCTGGTCGGTCTGGGCACAGTGGCCCTGCAGATCGGATACCTTCCCACTCTCTACGCCGCCTTCAACCGGCGTGAGGGGCTCGTGACGATGCTGGACTCCCGAGCTGGCGTTCCCTCCTGGGGTCCCGAGCTGCTGGCCCGTACCCACTACGGCTTGGGCTCTGGCGTCTCGGCCATGGGCGAGCTGCCAGAGTTGTTTGACGAATGGGAGCGCTGGTCGGCCGACGTGTCGGAGAGCCACGCCACCTACCTTGCCCTCGTCAACTTCCGCTCCCCGAGGCCGCTCTCCTCGTGGGTGACCGCGCAATTGGCCATTCTCGACGGGGCCGCCCTCTATCTGTCGCTGGTGCCCGATGCTCCCGGTGCGGTGTCCGCTCGACTGTGTCTGCGGGGCGGCTTCACCTGTCTCACGACCATTGCCCGGGCACGGGGTTTCGTCATCCCCTATGAGGCCGATCCCAATGACGGCATCGCGCTCACCTACGAGGAGTTCGTCGATGCCATCCATCGCCTGGCGACCGTGGACTTTCCCCTCGAGCGCTCGAATGAGGAGGCGTGGCTCGACTTCGTAGGTTGGCGGGTCAACTACGAGGCGGCGGCCTACGCCCTCGCCCGAGCGGTCGACGCCCCTCCGGCGCTGTGGTCGGGACCTCGTCGGCACCCTCTCCCCGAGATCTCGCCGGTTCGGCCGGCAACCTTGCGGGCCGGCAAACCGCCACCTCCCGCGTGAGACCCCCGGCCGAGGTCGGATGTCCTCGTCGAAAAAGCCATCTCCGTCGTGCTCAAGACGCCAAGGCATCGACGGGGTGGCCGGTGCCCGCCGCGGCTGGAGCCACGGAGACCGGGGCGGTCCGGCGGCCGATGCCGAGGGCCGCTACGCCGCTCAGGGCGGCCATGAGGGCGCAGTAGAACCACAGATGACGGGCGGAGGTCATGGCGGCGTTCAGGGTGTGGGGGGTGCCGAGGATGACCACCAAGATGGCCACTCCGACTGCGCCGCCGATTTGGCGGGCGGTCTGGTTCACAGCGCTGCCCACGGCGAAGTGTTCGGGGTGCAGTGAGGAAACTGCCGCTGCGCCCAGGACCGGGAAGGTGAGCCCGATGCCGAGCCCGCCCAGCAAGGTAGCTGGCAGCCACTGGGTCACGTAGTCCGGGTGAGGTCCAACCTCCAGGGCGTAGTAGAGCAGCCCGGCCACGAAGCACGTGAGCCCGGCGACCAGCACCGGTCGAAAGCCGTACCTGGTGGCCAGTTTTCCCGCCGGTCCGGACACCCCTGCCACCACGATCGGGCCTGGGGTCACCGCCAGGCCGGCCCGAAGGATTGAGTAGTGCCAGACGCCGGTCAGGAACAAGATGTTGCCGAGCAGCATGGCGAAGAAGCCCATGGCGTACAGCAGCGTGGCCAGGTTGGCAAAGGTGAAGGAAGGGACCCGGAACAAGCTGAGGTCGAGGACCGGTTCGGGATATCGCCGACAGCGGATGACAAAGGCGGTGCCCATGATCACGGCCCCGACGAAGGACACCAGGATCCGGGTGCTCGTCCAGCCCCAGCTCGGACCCTCGGAGATACCGAGGACCAGTGCGGCCACCGATACGCTCACCAGCACCACTCCGAGGTAGTCGGGACGAGGGTGAGTCGTGTCGGACCGGTGAGCCACCAACACCCGACGGCCGGTCACGTAAGCGATCACTCCGACCGGCAGGTTGACGAAGAAGGCCCACCGCCATCCACCCGCAGTGATGAGCGCGGCGCCCAACGACGGACCGGTCGCCACCGCCAGGGCGCCCACCCCGGCCCACAGGGCGACAATCTGCGAGCGCCGTTCAGGCCCGAAGGCGGCGAGGAGCAACCCGAGCGAGGAGGGAAGCAAGGCGGCGGCGCCGGCCCCCTGGATGAGCCGCCCGACGACGAGCACGGCAACGGTCGGTGCCACCCCACACAGCGCAGACCCGAAGGTAAAGACGCCGAGCCCAACGAAGAACACCTTCCGCTTGCCGATCCGGTCGGCCGTCCTGCCACCGATGACGAGGAGCGAGGCGAAGACGATGGCGTACCCGGTGATCACCCAGGCCAGGGCGGCCCGGCTGTCGTGGGGAAACGAGTGTTCCAGCGCGGGGAAGGCCACGTTCACGATCGAGAGATCGAGCGATGCCATGAACGCACCCAGGGCGGTGACGAAGAAGACGGCGCCTCGGCGGATGTTCGGGGGGACCACCTCGACGAGTTCGCTCATGGAACTTACTGTAGGGGATTGCGTTCTATTATACAACCCACTAATGTGAATTGTGTGGAACGGAAGAGCTTCGCCGACATGCACTGCTCGGTGGCGCAGTGCCTCGAAGTGGTGGGCGAGTGGTGGTCGATGCTGATACTCCGAGACGTGTTCTTGGGTGTGACCCGCTTCGATGACTTCCAGGAACGATTGGGCATCTCCCGCAACATCTTGAACCAGCGGCTCCATCACCTTGTCCGGGCCGGCGTTCTCGAGAAGGTGCGCTACGGCGATCACCCGCCCCGGTACGACTACCGGCTGACCGACAAGGGTCGTGACTTGTGGCCGGTTGTCACCGCGATGCGCCAGTGGGGTGACCGCTACGCCGCCCCCGACGGGCCGCCCGTCCAGGTCATCCACAAGGCCTGCGGCCACGTCTCCGAGGCGGTCTCCGTGTGCTCCGCGTGTGGCGAGCGCCTCGGAGCCAGAGATGTCCGCGCCGCCCCCGGCCCCGGCACGGTCGAACCTCTCGTCGGCACAGCGAAGCCATGACGCTCGCCGTGACCAGGGACCGGGACCAGGTGACAGTGAACCCCACAACAATGAACCCCCGAGAGTGAAGACAGGAGGCCGCCGTGCCAGCAAAAGGAAGTGCAGAGTGGAAGGGTGACGTTCCCACCGGTTCCGGGACGTTCACCGCCGGCGACACCATAGGCGGGGGATACACCTACAAGTCCCGTTTCGAGGACGGTCCAGGATCGAACCCAGAACAGTTGATTGCCGCCGCACATGCAGCCTGCTTTTCCATGGCCCTGGCCAACATCCTGGCCCAGGCCGGAAGCCCCCCGGAGTCGGTGCACACCGACGCGACGGTCACCTTGAGGCCGGTTGACGGTGTACCCACCATCACCAGGATCGACCTCGTCACCGTCGGAAGGGTGTCGGGCATCGACGAGCCCACCTTTGTCGGGCACGCGTCAGCGGCTAAAGCCGGGTGTCCGGTGAGCAGGGCATTGACCGGGGTGCCCGAGATCACGCTCGACGCCTCGCTGGTCCCATGACCGACGGAGGTCATCGGTCCCACATGCGCACCGATGACCTGCAGGGGCGTCGCCGCTGATGTTGGTGCGTTGATCCTTCGTACAGAGAGGTGGGCAGATATGGCCAAGCCGATCCTTGTGGTAACCCGGCCCCTCCCCGAGGAGGTCGATGAGCGTGTCGTCCGGAATTTCTCGCCGCGCCGATCGACCGGAGAGCCGCCGACGAACGACGAGCTCATTGCGTTATCGGATGGGGCCTCGGCCGTGCTCGTGAGCCCGTTTGACCCATTGAACGCCGATTTCTTCGACCACATCCCACCCTCGGTGAAGGTCGTGGCCACGATGTCGGTCGGCTACGACCAGATTGATCTTGTTGCCGCCAAGAAGGCACACATCCCGGTTGCGAATACGCCCGGCGTGCTCACAGACGCCGTCGCCGATGCCGCGGTGTTGCTACTGCTCGCCGCGTCGCGCCGTGCCTATGAGGCGCAAGAATACTTACGAGCGGGACAGTGGCGAGTTGCCAAGCCCCCCAGCTTTGTGGGCTGGCAAGTGACGGGAAAGAACCTCGGAATCTACGGAATGGGTCGTATCGGGCAGGGGGTGGCGGAACGGGCCGGGCCCTTGGGATGAAGATCCACTATTCAGCCAGGTCTGAGCTACTTGCGGACGTGGCCAAGGGTGCGGTCTTTCATCCGGAACCCAGGGACTTACTCCGAGTCAGCTCGTTCCTTACTCTTCACGCCCCGGGTACTCCTGAGACCCATCACTTCTTGAACGCAGAAACCATTGCCCTTCTGCCTACGGGGGCCATCGTCATCAACACGGCGCGCGGAAGTCTGATCCGCGACGAGGATCTTATTGATGCGTTGAAATCGGGCGGGGTCGCGGCGGCCGGGCTCGATGTCTTCGACCATGAGCCCAACGTCAACCACGACTACTTCAGCCTTGAGAATGCCTTCTTGATGCCTCACGTGGCGACCGCCCCAGGGAGACACAGACCGCGGTCGGCATGCTCGCTCTCGACAACATAGAAGCAGTGCTGGCCGGCCGGCCCGCACCGACTCTCATAACCGAGTGAGGCAACGCCGACCCGTGGTGCACGGAACCTGGGGGGCGGAGAACCGATCAGGTGTCGTACCCGAAGAACTGGTCAGCAGCGACTTGGTCGTCGAAGACGACGGTGATGACAGAGAGAAGATCATCCGGGTCGAACTCGAGAAGATAGATGTGATGTCCTCGGTAGATACGACCGGGGGCCTGAGCCTGGGCATACTGAAGCGCCGCGATGTGGGTCTCACCAACCATCCAATCGACCCACTTCAGGACCTCAAATGTTCCTCGGGAGAAGTCGATGAGCTTGACAATGTGTTTCCGTACCTCATCGGGTCCGTGGAACACCCCAGCAATCCGATTGTGTCCTGGCACTGAGTACACGACGTGGGGCGACAGTAGCTGGACCGCGTCGTCGACGTGCTCTTTCGAATAGCTGAGAAAGAACCGCCTGGCGTTGATCAGGCGCTGAGGCTCCGGCGTACTCACCATCGACTGATTCTAGATGAATCCGTTGTCCTCCGGCCCAGGCGAACCGAGATGAACGAAGCGGGTCGGGTTGCTGCTTTGGGTGGGGCCATCGGGATCTCAGAGGTGGTTCGCGGCGCGTGAGGCAGTCAGGCCTCGGGCGGCGTTGACGATGCCGACATGGGTAAAGGCTTGGGGAAAGTTCCCGAGCAAGTGCCGGTGGCCCAGGTCATACTCCTCGGAGACGAGTCCGACATCGTTCACCAGGGCGGCAACCCGTCGGAAGGTGGCCGTTGCTTCGTCGACCCGGCCCATCTGCCGTAGGCAGCCGATCAGCCAGAGGGTGCATGGGAGGAACATCCCCTCACGGCCCGGCAACCCGTCCACCCCCGATGCGTTCTCGTATCGGAGGACGAACCCGTCCTCGGTAAGGTGCTCTTGGATGGCCTCGACGGTCTGGACCACTCGTTCGTCCCCGGCGGGGAGAAACCCGACGAGCGGGATCACCAGCAGGCTGGCATCGAGCTCGGTGGCTCCATAGAACTGGGTGAACGCCCCGACTTCTGAGTTCCATCCCTGCTCGAGGACTTCGGCATGGATCGCATCTCGGACGGTGCGCCACTCGTCGATCGGTCCGTCCAGGCCGTGGAGTTCGACACCCCGAACGGCGCGGTCGAAAGCGACCCAGGCCATGACCTTGGAGTGGGTGAACATCCGACGAGGACCACGTACCTCCCAGATTCCGTCATCAGGATCGGACCAGTGGTCGACGAGGAATCCCATGATCGCCACTTGAATCCGCCAGATGACCGGGTGCACGGCAATGTCATGGGAGCGAGCCCGGTCGATGGCGTTCATCAGTTCCCCGTAGACGTCGAGCTGGAACTGCCCGGAGGCGGCATTGCCGATGCGCACCGGTGAGGATTCCTTGTAGCCGGGGAGCCAGTCGAGCTCCAGTTCGGTCAGGCGACGCTCACCGGCTGGCCCATACATGATCTGCAGCTGATCAGGATCACCGGCGGCCACGCGTCCCAGCCATCCCAGCCAGCTCTCTGCTTCCTCACGCAAGCCCGACTCGATCAGGGACTCGAGCGTGAACGAGGCATCTCGGATCCAGCAGTAGCGGTAGTCCCAGTTGCGCACGCCCCCGAGGGTCTCGGGGAGCGATGTCGTTGCCGCGGCGACGATCCCACCTGTCGGACCGTAGGTCAGTCCCTTCAAGGTGATGAGCGATCGCAGTGCGAGATCCTCCCATTCGCCGTGCACCGGCAGGACCTGGGCACACCAATCCCCCCAAAACTTCATCGTCTCATCGAGGGCCCGTGCGGTGTCCAGTACGAAGGGGGGATCCTCGTTCGACCGGTACCAGGCGAGGACAAAAGCCAGCTCGTCGCCGGCCTGGACCTTGAACTTTCCCTCGTGGCGCATCTTGATGCCCTGGAGCTCGATGGGGGAGTCGAGGACGAGGGCATTCGGTCCGGCAATGGCGCTAATTCCTCGGTCGGTCCGCCGGACCCATGGAACGTCGTACCCATACTCGAAGCGCATGACCAGCTCGGTCCGCATGTCTACCTCGCCTGCAACGCCGCGCACGATCCGGACCACTCTCGGGTGATGATGCCGGGGAGGCATGAAGTCGACGACCTGTACGACACCGGTGCCGGTGGTGATCTCGGTCTCGAGCACCATCGATCTACTCCGATAGCGGCGCACGTGGGAGGTGACCGGTTCGTCCGCGACGATCTGCCAGTGGCCGTGCTTCTTCTCTCCGATCAGCTTGGCAAAACAACTTCCGGAGTCGAAGCGTGGAAGGCAAAGCCAATCGATGGAACCATCTCGTCCGACAAGCGCGGCAGTCTCGGTATCGCCGATCATCGCGTAGTCCTCGATGAGTTGAGTCACTGTCGGCAACCTCAGGTTGAAAGGTCCAAAATAACCCGGGAGGGCCTCGTCGTCCTCCGGGGATCGCGCCCTGGGTTGCCATCATGATCAGATGAGGATCGGGTCGTCAACCGAGACACTCGATCAGGGGAGTTCAGGCCAGCTGGGGGGACTGCTTGGGCGGCCAAAAGACTTCGCGTGTAGTCGGGCGTCGAGTGTTAGGTCAAGGTCCCTGTCAGCTACCCACCCAGGTGACACTGAACGCGTTGCCACCGCTCAGTGCGGATGTCGCATCCTTGGGCTTCGCCCTGGTTCCCATGCTGATTTGGTGCGGATCGGAGTTGCCGATCGGGGTGCCGTCGACCTCGGCGCGCGTGAAGCTCACTGTCCCGAAGTCGGTCAGTGGAAGGACCGCCCCCTTGGACGTGCAGCAAGGGGCTTCGGCGATGACCTCGGCAGATGACTTCTTGGCCGACTTCAGATTCCTGTGCTCTGTGCGGGTCCAGCCTTCGGTCGTGTCGGTGAGCTTGAGCGTGAAGGCGGTGCCACTGGCGGTGACCGAGGCGGTGAAGCCGTCGCCGGGGGAAACCGGATTGGAGTAATTTATGGCCGCCCCCGGGTACATCTCGTACCATGCGTAGTAAACGGGGGAACCCGAACGGCAGTCGACTTCGGATCCGGTCTGCTCGACGGTCTTGCTCTTGAATCCGTCCAGACCGACCCAGAACGCCGAGTACGTCGATGTCGAAGTACACGTGCCCGCCGGCTGCACCCACGATGCCGATGCACTGGAAAAGGTCGATCCGGATGCGGCATATCCGGACCAGTTCGTCGAGTACCCGCCGCTCAGCCCGACCAGCGGACGGTGGGTGACCACGCTGGCGCCAGCGGTCGAGATCGGGGCCACCGCTCCACAGATCAATGGGACAGAGGCGATGGCCAACACCGTCAATTGTCGTACTCTCATCGGTCTCACCCTCCGCCGTAACTGCTCCGCCGATTCGGCCGGTGAAGCGGATGATAACGCGGCCGCGGCTCGCCCGCTTCGCTTCGAGGAGCTCCGAATTCCCCGTCACTGGCGACAGTTGGTGGCCCCGGTTCGTCGAGACCGCGCGCCGGGGAAAGGTTGGCCGACCGCGGCGAATCCAAGCGACCGACCCAGTTGGAACTGCTCGACGGCGCTCATCCATCCGATGAGCGGAGGTCAATGACCGGAGAGTAGAAGGGTGGTCGTTGGGTTCCGCACCACCGAGGGCACCATGGTTGGCGGGTCAGCGACGCCCCGAGTCCCTAGCTTCGAGGATCAGTGGAGGAGGCTCTGCCAGTTGGGAGGCACTCGACCCGCAGGCCCGGGCGTTGGCTGATCGAGTGGGTGATGCTCGGGCGCAGCCAGGGTGGGACCCTCGTTGAAGTCACCGGTCGTATAGTCGAAGAACCACTCCTCGTCCGGCTCATAGCTTCGAATCACCGTATGGTCGGAATGCTTCGCGTGAGCAGTGGCATGTTGACTCGGCGAGGCGTCGCAGCAACCGATGTGCCCGCACTTTGCGCACCGCCTCAGATGAAGCCACCACCCTCCCGCCTCGAGACACTCGGCGCATCCGTCGCCACTAGGCCGCACGCTCGGGTCGATCGGGTCATCCGTCATGATCCAAGGATATCCGGCCGTTGGCGCCGGCTCCACGGGTCCTGGGTCACGGTGTGCCGCCTGCCCAGCTCACCGGGGGCTCGACGGCCCCAAGGGCGAAGACCCTCGCTTCTCCGCTCGGAGTCGAGGCTGACGATAGTTGCTGCCTGGGCTTTGGCCTGCAGATGGAAGGTTCGCCAAAGGATGTGAAACACAGCCAGTGAAGCTGAGCCGGAGTCCCTTGTACCCAAATTGAACGATTGTGGCGCGGGGAAAGAAGTGAGACCATCATTTGTTGCAACGCAATTGGGCGACTGAGGGGCAGGGGCATATGACGAACGCTGGGACTGGCGAGCAACGTAGCGCGGCCGGCTCGCCGGACCATGGACGTGCGAGGGAGGCACGACGGGTGGGCACCTTTGTGCTCGTCTCCGTGGCCATGTTGGCTGGCGTCTTCATGTCGACCGCAAGTGCGGGAGCTTCCACACCGAAACCAGCCACCTGGACGCAACTCAGTCCCGTGACCAGCCCGTCGCCTCGGGCCGGGACATCAATGGCCTATGACGCCGCTACCAGTCAGATGATTTTGTTCGGTGGGGTAACCAGCGGCGGTACGGCTGCCGACGACACGTGGGAATGGAACGGCAAGGTCTGGACCCAGCTGACTCCCGCGAAGAGTCCGTCGGCTCGAGCCGGAGCCCCGATGGCGTACGACCCGGCCACGGGTCAGCTCCTTCTGTTTGGAGGGGCCGTCTCCGGTGGCTCAAACGTGAAGGACACGTGGGACTGGACTGGTGCCACGTGGTCGCAGCTCAAGTTGAAGACCAACCCCCCGGCCGCCTTCGAGGCGTCTATGGCCTACGACTCGTCGACGGGTCAACTGCTGCTCGTCGAGGATGATTGCACCACCATCACTACCTGGGGCTGGTCCGGTGCTGCCTGGACGCGCCTGCACCCGACCACTAGTCCTTCCGTCCGGTGCGGAACCTCGATGGCCTACGACTCGACGACAGGTCAGCTCGTCCTGGTCGGGGGCCAGAAGGGCGCCAGCTACCTGAACGACACCTGGGTGTGGTCGGGGACCACCTGGACGCGTCTTCATCCGGCGGCCAACCCCGCTGATCTCGGGTACGCATCCTTGGCCCAGGACCCAGCTACCGGTCAACTGGTGCTGTTCGGTGGTTACAACGGCACGACCGGCTTGGACAAGACGTGGACGTGGAACGGAACGACGTGGACCACCCAGCCCATCAACTCCACCCCAGCGGCGCGCTATTTTGCCGCGGCGGCCTCTGATCCGGCCACGAACCAGCTCGTGCTGTTCGGTGGGTATAACGGCACCAGCTACTTCAACGACACGTGGATTCACGGATAGCTCGATCTGGACCCCTCCGGCCCAATCGAATCGGGAGACGCTCGGAGACTCAGAAGAACAAGAAGAAGTGACGCAGTAGTCCTGACGTGAGGGCCACGTCGATGGGCGGTATGGCTGCCAGATACACGGCGAGAGCAGGCATCCAAAGGGAGAGTACAACTCGAACTGGAGATTCCGCGACCTTGACATGTTGGCTGTCCGCCGCGCCGACTGGGTGGTCTTGTCCCTCCCCGGCGCGATGGGCCGGTGCAAGCAGGAGAATCGCAAATGACTGAACGATCAGCCACGAGGTTCCACAACCACACAGCCAACGAAGCCAGTCGACGCCAGTGGCAAAGAGTACGAACATCGGGATCACCACTACGACACAGAGGGCGACACCGATAGCTCGGTGTCCCTGCCTGGTGAAGATGGCTGTCAACCGGGTCCTACCCCAAAACACGACCCAAACCACTTGTGGGATAAATAGCAGGAGGCAGAGCGCGATCGTGTGGAGGATGTCTGACCGGGGAAGAGTCTCCACACGGTGAATCGACTTGCTCAAGGTGTCGGGGAGGTACACGAACATTGTTCCGCCGTGGAGGGGGAAGCTCGACACGTCGGCTCTGAGTTTGGCTACCTTCCCTGCGCTGGGGAGCCCGTAGGTCACAAGGGCGACGGCCGCTATCGCCGAAGGGACAACCAAAGCAGCTAAGCGCTCGACGAGGATTTTGACCAGAGAAGCACCCCCTCGTCCGGCAACATCTCCAGCCCGACCGAGGGTGGCCACGGTGACAAGGACGATGGCCCAGGGAAGTTCGATCATCAAGACGTCTTCGTGAACGAGAGCCAGAACCCCGAACACGAGCCCCATGCCACCGAGCCACACGATGAGACCGCGGGTCTTGACCATCAGTACGAACCCCAGGGCAACCAACACCGGAATCGCCAACAGGTCGGGGCGCCGGTCGACCACTATGTAGTCGAGGATGAATGGGCTTGCCGCCAACAGAATCGCCATCGAGCATGACTCTGGTGAACCTCGCCGAATCAGAACCTCAATCAGAATCAACACGGCGCCAATGGCCAGGATGGCGACGAGATCGGCGGTGCCATCTACCTCCGAGACAGTAGGTACTCCGACAATCAGCCGAAAGACCTCGCCGATCAATCCTCGGCGGACGAAGCCATGGTTGTAGGTGATCAGGTAGTACGACTGGGTGAATGAGGAGTTGGCGATCCGAGACGAATCGGCCAGGCCCTGAATCAATTGGAACAAGACCAAGACCGCCGCGAAGAGCCGTACGCCATTCAGGGGCCAACCGGGCTGTTGCTCTCGCCGCCAAGGGAAAGCCCTCGGCACTGACCCTTGGTCGTCGGCCCCGTCTCTACGGGCGTCTCGGGTCCCGCCATGCTCCCGTGCCAGAGTGGGTCCCATACGTGGAGTACCGCCTTGCTCGGTCGTCGTCCCTCGTAGGATCCGCCGTCCGAGATCGACCGACCGGAGGCACCGGTACCTCCGGTGCAACTGAATCGGAAGCTGGAAGACGCTCGATCAGTATTGCTTCCCAAGGGTCGTAGGTGGCTGAATCCTGTCATCCGCTCCGGCTGGGGTGGGCGGGTAGAGGCCAAAGCCCGGTGGTTTCCCGGCGATCGTCGTGGAAGAATGACCGCTTTAAGTGATTAGAGCACCACTATAGGTGGGTATTGTAGCTGTGTGGAGATTTCCGAGCCGACGACGGCAGATTGCAACTCCAAGCCGTCGTGGATTCACCTGAAGGTCTGGCGATCGGCCCTCTTCCTGGTAGGGAGTCTGGTGGGCGTAGTCGTAGGGGTCGCGCTCCTGACGGTTCTGGCTCATCCTGCCGGAGCCAGCACACTTCCGGATCCGGCGTCGTTGCCGGGCGTCCAGTCGATCTCGGGCAGCGTTCCGCTGGCCGGAGTGGCGGGATCGACCGCCTCGGTGGTCCCGGTCGCTCACGCGGCGGTGCCGGATATCCCGGCCGTACCCTCCGACACGATCCACCAGATTCCTGCACTGGCCAATCCAGTGGTTCCCACCGTTACCCGTCCTCTCGCTACCGCCGCCGCTGCCCTGGTGCTCCCGTCCGCGGGTGCAGTTCCGGTCATCCTCCCGACGACCGGGCAGGTAACGTCCCCTGCGAGCGGTGGATCAGGGTCGGCCACCGACGCACACGTCGGTAATCCGGGGGCTGTCGCTACCAATCGATCGGGCGTCGCAGGCACCGCGGGAGCTACTGCGGCGTCGGTTCCGTTGCGTGCCCCGATCGTCCCGAATCCGTTCCCTACATCCCCGTTCCCATCCCCGATGTCTCCGCTGGCCATGAGCGATGCAAGCAGCTACTCGTCTCCTGTCCAGGGAATAAGTCCACTTGGGTTGCTTCCCCCCTCGAGCTTGCTGCTCGCCGCGCTTGCGGTCGGAGGAGTACTCATGGCCAGAGAGAAGAAGTTGCCACTTCTCCTCGACTCGAGGTGCTCTCCTCCCGGTTAGGCGTTCCTGTTCCAATACGCGGCCCGATGGCCGTCAGCAGAACGCATACAACTAACCAATAAGGAGATTTTGAAATGACTACCACTATGAAGCGCGTGGTTGCGGCCGTTGTCGCCGCAATCGGCATATCCATTCTCGGGCTAGCAGCAGCCGGGATGTTGACATCGTCCACGTCGGCGTTTGCCGGCACGTGCCAAGGCGCCGTACCTGCCTCGGCTCAGGGCAACTCCGCCCATGCGTCGCAGGTCGCCGGCAGCTCAACCGCCGCCGGCACGGCGGGCTCAACTTCCTCGGGAACGTCGGTCAACACCACGGCTCCCGTAGGGGGCTCGAGTCCTACCAGTGGCACCACCGCCGCAGCCTCGGAGTCACCGTTGATCAACACCAACGCCCCCGTGGACTCCACCGGTAGTGCCGGATCACCCTCGGGAACCTTGGTCAATACCAACGCCCCCGTCGGGAGTACTGGTCCTACCAATGGCACCACTGCCGCGTCCTCGGAGTCACCGTTGATCAACACCAACACCCCCGTGGACTCGACCGGTAGTGCCGGCTCACCCTCCTCGGGAACCTTGGTCAACACCAGCGCCCCCGTGGACTCGACCGGTAGTGCCGGCTCACCCTCCTCGGGAACCTTGGTCAACACCAACGCCCCCGTGGACTCGACCGGTAGTGCTCGGCTCACCCTCCTCGGGAACCTTGGTCAACACCAACGCCCCCGTGTCCACCGGTAGTGCCACCTCACCGTTGGCAACCTTTGTCAACACCAACGCCCCCTTGGGCGGCGTCAGCAGTGCCACGTCACCGTTGGCAACTTTTGTCAACGCCATCATCCCCGCGGGCGGCATCGGTACTACCGGCTCACCCTCGGGAACCTTGGTGAAGACCATCGCCCCGGTGGATAGCGTCGGTACTGCTGCCTCGTCCTCGGGATCCTTGGTCACCACCAATCCCCCCCTGGAAAGCGTCGGTAGTGCCGGGTCACCCTCGGGATCCTTGGTCACCACCAACGCCCCCGTGGACTCGACCGGTAATGCCGCCTCACCTTCGGGAACCTTGGTCAATACCAACGCCCCCGTGGAGTCGACCGGTAGTGCCGGCTCACCCTCCTCGGGATCGTTGATCAACACCAACGCCCCCGTGGACAGTGTCGGCAATGCGGGCTCGACCTCCGTGGGAACCTTGGTCACCACCGATGCTCCCATCGAGGGCACGGGTCCTCTGGCGTAGTAACAGGACGGTCCGTCCGGCGAAGCCGGAATCCGGACTGGGTGCACGCCCCGCCCCTGGCGACGGAGGCGGGGCGTGCACCGCGTCACCTCGGAAGATGGCGAATCTGAGGCGTGCAGCAGGCATCTGACCTATGCGTTCACATCCTTCAGATGCTTCAGCACGGCGGGGTAGGTGTCGCGGTACGCCAGAGCACCGTTGAACACGTCCTGGTGCCCGTAGCCGTCGAAGACCACGCGCTGGTACTGGCTCGGGCCGAACTCCTGGACCAGGAGGTCGAAGGTGCGTTTCGTCGACTCGGGCAGCCAGACCAGATTGTCGGTACCACTGGCAAAGGTGATGGGTCGTTGGAGCCGCTCCAGATGGGGGAGATAGTCGTTCATCCCTGATGCGGTGAGGGCCTCTTTCGCTCGCGCCATCCGCGACAGGTGGCTCAGCATCGTCAAATTGGAGGGGCCGAACAGTTCATGCAGCGCAGCGTGGGTGGCCGGATTCAGGTTGATGTGATGGACCGCGTTGCCGTAGATGAAGGCGACCCGGCGGCACACCGCCTGATCGCACTCCTCCTCCTTGGGTATCGGATAGAGGCGCAGCTCACGGTCGAAGAGGTGCTCGAGGAAGGACTCGTTGGTGAAGGAGTCGGTGGTGAGCATCTGGATGCCCATGCGATGGAGGATCTCGCCCAGATGAAAACCGACCTTGATGCGGGTCAGGGTGGGAGCCACCGGGTGGACGCCCAGAGCAGAACAGAACAGTGATGTCGGGTCCACGTCACCGGTCAGTGTCGCCATCAGCCAGGTGAGTGAACCTACGCAATGGGTGACGAGGTGAAGGTCACGGCGACCGCTCTCCGACGCGACGAACTCGGCTGCAGCCGGGTGGTCGAGATGAGCGACCTGATCGCCGTTGAACTGAGTCCGAGCGGTGGGCAAGAGCGTGGAGGCTCGCCACTCCTGCAGCCAGACGTCGTACCCATTGGCCACCAGGGCCTCCAACAAGGTCCGATCGTTGGTATCCAACGACCAGGTGAGCGGGTTGCCCATGCCATGGCTGAGGACGACCGGAGCTGACTTCCCACCCTGATAGCGGGTGAGTCGGAGTGTGAGCCCGTCGGAGGTGCGGTAGTCGTACACCCGGCTCGGGGGCACGTCCAGAGTTCGGTGCCGGCGGGCCGGCGCCGAGGGGTCGAACGACGTCGTGCGGTGGACGACGGTCCCGTAGTCCCTGACCAACGGACCGGCAAAGGCACGACCGAAGGCGGCTTCGATGTGCAACCGGCCGGCCCGATCCACCTGGCCCACGACACTCAACGACCTGAGCTGACGGGCGAAGTCGGACGGCGCGATACGCAGCACGCCCCGGCCGAGGATCGAGCCGTCCGGGCCGTCACTGCGGAGCGTCACGTACAGGGTCGAGGTGGCGCTCCACAACTCACCGATCTCCCCGGGGGCGACCACCTTGAAGCCGTCGAAGAAGTAACGGCGTCCCTCGATGGAGGACAGTGACAGTCGGTAGCGCATATGGCGGACGGCCGGATCGGGATCGTCCGCCACCAGGAGTTGGAACTGTCCCCCAGCCACGGTGAGCGGTTCGGACGAGAGTTTGGGTGCCGCCACCGTGCCCACCGCGACCATCGGGGTATCGAGTTTGGCGATGACCCCCCGAATATCGTCACTCGACAGCGTGAGGACGAAGGAGAGTCCAGCCATCGGATCCTCTCGGCCCCGTTCCTCAGCTGACAGGTACGGGGCCAACGCCTCATCGTCCGGCGAGTGGTCGTCGACCCACCACCCCGTCATCCGCTCGGTGAAGCGCAGGCCCGGTGTCGTCGGACTCGACGGGGGAGGGATGGGCCGAGCTACCACGGGAGCCATGGGCTCGACCGGCCAACCTCGTTCAGCGCACAGAATCGCCATCGATCGCTCGGCCAGGGCGGAGATGGTCAGGAGCGGGTTGACCCCGAGCGGAAGCGGAACGATGGAGCCGTCGGCGACAATCAGGTCCTCGTAGACCGTCTCGCGGTCAGGGGACGAGAACACTCGTCCGCGATGGTCGACCACGCCTTGGTCGGCACGCTCGGCCATGACGCATCCGCCCAGGGGATGCACGGTGATCAGGTCATCGTGGAACAGGGGGGACGACAGTGGGTCCTGCACGAAGATGCCCGCGCCGTTCTCGGCGGCCTCGGTCAGGGTGCCGGTGGCTCGTCGGTAGAACTCGCTCGTTCCCACTCCGGGCCAGTTGATCCGGAGGTGACCGTCCTCCAGCACGAGCTGGCCTTCGTCGTCATCGTGGCCCATGAGTAGGAAGGTCTGCAGGTGCTCGGTGGCGCCCCGGTGTCCGCCGGTGAGGACGCTGACCAATGCGGACAGGGACTCCTTGGTCCGGCGCCACGGGGATTGATGGCCGGCGCCGAACTGGGTGACGAGCTCGGCCGCCACCGTCTCGGCCAACAGCCCGGGGATGACGGCATCTTCGATGATCACGCCATCGCCGGTCGAAGGCACCCGTTGGTCGATGAGGGCCGTGATGCAAGGTCCCGCCGGCGTCATGGGATCGGGGGCCCGATGCCCGGCGCCGATAGCCCGAACGGTCAGGGCCGGACGTTCGGCGAACCCGAGTACGTCGCCATTGCCGGTGAACCGATGGCCGAGTCGACCCGACAGCGGCAGGCCGGCGGCCTGCGACCGCAGGAGGATGCCGGTGGTTCCGAGTGTCCCGGCCGCCAGGACGACGAGGTCGGCCGAGATGGACAGCGGGGGGGCATGGAACTCCTTGTCCCGACCCACACCGAGCGGCTGGACGTGGACGACCCACCGACCATCGGCGCCGGAACGCTCGACGGAGTGGACGTCCATCTCCGTGAAGATCTGGGCCTGGTGGGCGACGGCGTCGGGGAGGTAGTTCATCAGGACGGTGTTCTTGGCCCCGTGGTTGCAGCCCGTCACGCAGTCGCCACAGCCCACACACGCCTGCTGTTCCACCCCAACCGAGTTCGGCCCGGCTTCGAAGGTGACGTTGATGGGGGTGAGTTCGACCGCGCGCTCACCGGCCGCCACCCGCAGGGCGTCGATCTTGGCCAGGCGAGGGAAGGTGACGGGGTAGCTCGTCGGATCGAGCATGGCCCTCGCCGCGTCGTAGCCCTGCGCCAGTCCCTGCCGCTCGTCGGCTCGGAGACCGGCCGGCCAGCGTGGGTCCTCGAACACGTGGGGGTCGGGCTGGAGGGCCACGCCCGCGTTGACCAGCGACGTTCCCCCCAGACCACAGCCGGAGAACACGTTGATCTGACCGTCGGTATGGAACCAGTAGAGGCTCCGCTTGTCGCCCTTCTGGTTGTCGGGTCCGAGGCCGGGTCCCGAGGTCTGGAGGTGACCGAGCGCCTCGACCATCGTCGACGGGTACTCACCCGGATGTAACTCCCGACCCCGTTCGAACAGGGCCACCGATCTGCCCGCCCGGCTGAGCCGGCACGCCGCGATGGCCCCGCCATATCCCGAGCCGACCACGATCACTTCGTAGTGGTCGGCCAGGTCGTCGATCGGACGCCCCAGACGTTCCATCAGGTCCCCACGATTCTCATTTCCGTGCAGCACGCCGCCGCACGTCAGACACTGACCACCGAGCCCAGCACCGCCCTCCGCCAACCTTTGTGCGAGCACACACCGCCCGCCAGGTCGTCCTGCCAACCGGTCGGGATCGCGTCAACTCAGACGGGCAACCTGCCCCACCCAAACATCCGGATCGTGGGTTGTCAAGCGGTCACGCCGCGCCCGCGCCGGCCTGTACCACCACACCCGCGGTCAACAGAACCTCGATGGCGTCGGGTGCCATGCCGGCCTCGACGAGGACCTCGATGGTGTGTTGGCCCAGGGCCGGTGGTGCCCGGTCCAGTCGGACCTCCAGGTCACCGAGACTCCAGAACGCTCCGACCTGCTCCAGCTGGCCCCATTCGGCGTGGGGGTACGAAGTCACCAGGCCGAGGGACCGGAGCAGTGGATCGTCGAGGAAGGCCTCGCCCTGGTTCAGGCCGACCGCCTCGCAGGAGACCCCGGCCCGCCGCAACGCGCCGAGCACGCCCTCCACCGTGCCCGTTGCCATGGCTGCTTCGAGACCGTCGATCGCGGTGATCCCGAGGGCCGAGCAGGTCGCAGCCAGCTCGACCTCGTCCCGGGCGCAGAGCGCGATCCAGCCGTCGGCCACCGGGTAGAGCCGATGCCCGGGGGAGATGCCCATCTGCTCACCGTCCACGCCGTCCACCGGTGCCGCCCGACCGTCGGCACCGAGGTAGCGTCTCGCCGTTGGTCAGCACGCCGGCACCGAGGAGCGAGCCGGTGACCCGCTGCCCGTGACCGGTCCGGTCCCGGTGGTAGACGGCCAGCAGGGTGGCCACCGTCGAGCCCATGGCGCAGAGATGGTCCATGAACCCGAAGCGGAACCACATCGGAGGGTTGCCCTCGCCGCCGCCCAACACCTCCCACCCGGCGCTGGCCTGGAACAACTGGTCGTAGCCGGGCCAGTCGGCCCGTGGGCCTTCGGGACCGTAGGAGCTGGTGTGGCAGTAGACGACCTGAGGGTCGATGGACCGCACCGTCTCGTAGTCGATGCCCAGTCGGCGGGCCGCGGGCATGCGCAGATTGTGGTGGACCACGTCGGCCCACTCGACCAGGGCCTCGAGGGCCGGGCGGGCCGTCGTCCGCCTTGAGGTCGAGCGCCACCCCACGCTTGCCCCGCTGGCAGGAGGCGAAGACCCGTTGGATGGGCCGCATCTGGTCGCCACCGGTGGCTTCGACCTTGACCACCTCGGCTCCGAGGTCGGCCAGCAGCATGGGACTCAGAGGTCCGGCCAGGAAGTTGCCGAGGTCGAGAATACGGAGGCCCTCGAGTGGCCAGCGGACGGAAGGGGCGCCCTCGCCGTCCTCGACCGCGGCCGACGGGACGATGGCGTCCAGTACCTCGGTGGTGTGCTCGCCGAGGGCCGGAGCCGGCCGGCTGACCCGAGACGGCGGCTCGGTGGCAAAGGGCGTGCCCGCCTGGGTCAGGGTACCCCGCTCCGGGTCCACCACTTCGGTGACGTAGCCGTTCCGCCGGGCCTGGTCGTCGGCCAGGATCGCCCCGAAGGGCGCCGCCGGCTGGGCGGGGATGTCGTGGGCCCAGAAGTCCTCGAGCCACTGGGTGCTGGGACGGGAGCGGAAGATGCGCTGATTGGCCCCGAAGTTGGGGAAGCCGGGCATGGCCATGCCGGCGAAGGAGCCGTTGGCCTCGGCGACGGCCTCCTCGCCCATCTCGGCCAGGGCCTTGGCCATCAGCGGGGAGTCGGTGTCCGCGCACCGCATCAGGTGGACCCAGACGCCGTCGCCACACTCGAACATCGAGGGGATCATGTCCTTCGGCAGTCCGAACTCGAACATGGGCCCCGGCTGCTCGGCCCGGGCCCAGTGCATCATGGTGGGCAGCAGGGCGCCCTGGGCCAGGCTGGTGTGCACCGGCCCGCCCGCGGCGCCCCCGCGCTCCCGCTGGATCAGCCGGGCCAAGACGCCGATGGCGGCCAGGTAGGCCGCACACCAGCTGCCGATGGGGAAGCGCAGGAAGATCGGGCCGTCCCGGTGGCCCAGCTGTTCGTCGCAGAGGCCCAGCCGGGCGCGTGACCAACAGGTCGTCGACGGCTCCCTCGGCGCTCGGGTGGCCGGCCGGCCAGGCCCGCACGGCACAGTGGATGAGCCGGGGGTGCCGCTGGCGCAGCGCGGCATCCGACAGGCCGAGGCCCTCGGCCTCGGTGGGACCGAAGCCGTGGATGAGGATGTCGGCTCCGGTCAGGAGGCGGTCGAGCTCGACCACGCCCCTCCTCGGCGGCGAGATCGAGGACAACGCTGCGCTTGGACCGGTTCCAGGTGAGGAAGCCCGGGACCTGGCGGGTGGGATCGCCGCCGGGTCGTTCCACCTTGACCACGTCGGCGCCGGCCTCGGCCAGGAGGAGCGAGGCCACCGGGCCGGCCAGTCCCTCCGAGCAGTCGAGGACCCGGACCCCGTCCAGGATCCGATCGGGC
>CAVZDZ010000002.1:0-1030996 GCA_963774245.1 uncultured Acidimicrobiaceae bacterium
TCTTGACCGCCGCCACCAGCTTGGCCAAGGTGTCCTTGGCGTCCCCGAACAACAGAGTCGTCTTGTCGTCGAAGAGCAACTCGTTGTTGATGCCGGCGGAGCCGGGCCGCATCGAGCGCTTGAGGACACGATGTCTCCACCTCGTCGGCGTTGATGATCGGCATGCCGTAGATGGGTCTCCCGGGGGTGTTCTTCGCCGCCGGGTTGACCGTGTCGTTCGCTCCGACCACCAGGGCCACGTCGGCGGTGGACATCTCAGGGTTGGCCTCGTCCATCTCCTTCAATTCGTCGTAGGGCACGTTGGCCTCGGCCAGCAACACGTTCATGTGCCCGGGCATGCGGCCGGCCACGGGGTGGATGGCGTAGAAGACCTCGACCCCGCGGGCCATCAACAGGTCGGCGAGCTCGCGGACGGTGTGCTGCGCCTGGGCCACCGCCAGGCCGTAGCCGGGGATGATCACCACCTTCCGCGGCATAGGCCAGCAGCACGCCGATGTCCTCGGGGGTGCCGGCCCGCACCGGCCGGGTCTCACCGCTGCCGTCGGCACCACCGGCCGCGGTGACCACCGACCCGAACGCGCTGAACAGCACGTTGGCCAGTGAGCGTCCCATGGCCTTGCTCATCATCCGGGTCAGCAGGATCCCCGACCGCGCCGACCAGGGTGCCGGCGATGATCAGCAGATTGTTGTCGAGGGTGAACCCCGAAGCAGCCACGGCCAGGCCGGTGAACGAGTTGAGCAGGGAGATGAGCACCGGCACGTCGGCGCCCCCGATGGGGAGGACGAAGATGACGCCGAGCACCAAGGAGAGCACCGCGGTGGCCACCAACAGCGCCACGTTCCCCGACACCAACGTGGCCACCGCCAACACGATGATGGCCAGTCCCACCACCACGTTGATCACCTGCTGGGCCGGATAGGTGATCGGTCGCCCCGTCATGAGCTCCTGCAACTTGGCGAAGGCGATGGCACTGCCGGAGAACGAGACGCAACCCACCAGGACGCCGAACAGCACCTCGGCGATTCGGTACACCGCCGGCTTGGCCGGCGCATCGATCACGAACACCACGATGGAGATCAGAGCGGCGGCACCGCCGCCCACGCCGTTGAAGATGGCGACCATCTGCGGCATGGCGGTCATCTTGACGGTGCGGGCGGCCCGTACGGCGACGGTCGCCCCGATGGCCATGGCCACCAGAGTGAGAATCAGATTCAAGCTGTGGGCGCGCACCTGGGGGTAGGCGAAGGTGAAGCCGACCACGAACGCCGCGGCCGCCGCGCCGAGCAGATTGCCGTTGCGGGCCTGCTTGGGCGAACTCAATCCCTTGAGGGCCAGGATGAACCCGATGGCGGCGAGCAGATAGACCAGATCGATCCAGGTGTTGAGGGTCACTTGGCACCGTCAGGTCCGTCGGCCGGCTTGGTGGCGCGCTCGGCCGGCTTGGCCTTGAACATCTCGAGCATGCGATCGGTCACGACGAAGCCGCCCACGATATTGAGCGAGGCCAGCAGTACGGCGAGGAACCCCAAGGTGATCTGGACGGCGCCGTGGGCCCCGCCCATGACCAGGATGGCCCCGACCAGCACGATGCCGTGGATGGCGTTGCTCCCCGACATCAGCGGGGTGTGCAGGATGCTCGGCACCCGGCCGATCACTTCATTGCCCACGAACGCGGCGAGCACGAAGACGGTCACGAACTCGAGAATTCCGGTGGTCACGATCCCGTCTCCTTCGACTCGATGGTTCCGCTGGCGCCCGCCTCGGGCGGGGATTCGGCCACGGAAAGGCCCAACGCCTCCGCCGTCGGCCCGTGGACGACGAGCCCGTCCCGCACGACGCAGGTGCCGGCCACGATCTCGTCCGAGAAGTCCGGGGCGAGCTGTCCGTCCTTCACCAGGAGCCCGAGGAAGTTGGCGATGTTCCGGGCGTAGAGGAAGCTGGCGTGGGTGGGCATGGAGGCCGAAGGATTGGTGAGACCGACCACGGTGACGCCGTGGTAGGCGACGTCCTCCCCGGCCACGGTCACCTCGCAATTCCCCCGGAGTCGGCGGCCATGTCCACGATGACCGATCCGTCCGCCATGCCCTCGACCATCGCCGCCGTGACCAACACCGGTGCCTTGCGGCCGGGGATCTGGGCGGTGGTGATGACCACGTCGGCTCCCGCCACCTCCGCGGCCAGCAGCTCCTGCTGCCGGGCCAGGTACTCCGCCGATTGCTCCTTGGCATAGCCACCGGCACCGTCCTGGGTCTCGAGCTCGAGCTCGACGAACTTGGCCCCCAGGCTCTGCACCTCTTCCTTGGCCGCCGCCCGCACGTCGTAGGCCCGCACCACCGCCCCCAGGCGGCGTGCGGTGGCGATGGCCTGCAGTCCGGCCACGCCGGCTCCCATCACCAGGACCTTGGCCGGGGGGACCGTGCCCGCCGCCGTCATGAACATCGGGAAGAACTTGGCCAGGTGCTCGGCCGCCGACAGTCCGGCCCGGTACCCGGCCACGGTGGCCTGGGACGAGAGGGCATCCATCGACTGCGCCCGGCTGATCCGGGGCAACAGGTCGAGGCTGTACACGGTGGCGTCCCGGGCCGCCAGGGCCCGCACCGTCTCGGCCGCGGCCACCGGCTGGAGGAAGCTGATCAGCGAGACGCCCTCGGGCAACGCCCCGACCTCGTCGTCGGTCGGGGGTTGCACCCGCGCCACCACCGCGGCGCCGGACAGGGCCGCGGCAGCATCGTCGACGACGGTGGCGCCGGCCTGGCGGAACGCCTCATCCGAGAACCAGGCCCGCTCGCCGGCACCCGACTCCACCACCACCTCGACCCCGGTGCTGGCGAGCTTGGTCGCCACCTCCGGGACGATCGCCACGCGATCCTCCCCCGGGCGCGACTCTCTGATGACGGCGAGTTTCACGGCCTGAGGTATACAGGCAATTCGGGGAGTCAGACCACCCAATTGTCGTGATCGGCCCGAAAGGCGAGGGAAACACCCCTGTCACCAGGGGTGGACCCGCTCACACGTCGACGGGTTGGTCCGAGGTTTCCCCACCTGACCGGGGCGGCGATTGCGGCTCGGCCGGTCGGCCCGCCGCCGGATCGACGCCTTCGGCGCCCGCATCGCAGCCGTGACGCTTCCCGGTGGCGTCCCGGTCATCCCGGCCGTCACCGGGTTGCACGACCGTCCGCAGATGGGTACGGGAGAACTGCGGCACCGCGGGCCCGCCCGCCATGGAGGCGGCGTCGTCGCCCGACATCGGACGGGCGAAGAAGAAACCCTGGGCGGCGTCGGCGTTGAACGAGCGGACGATCTCCACCTGTCCCGCCGTCTCCACCGACTCGACGATGGCCGACATCCCGAGCGAGTGGGCCATGTGGATCACCGTCTCGACCACCAACCGGTTGATGCCCTGGCTCGACTCGAGGCCGGCGATGAACGACCCGTCGATCTTGACGGTGCTGATCGAGTGCCGCTTGAAGGGCTCGAACGAGGACCAGTTGGTGCCGACGTCGTCGACCGAGAGCTGCACCCCCATCTGGGAGAGCATCTTGAGGTCGGCCGAAGCCGACGAGTCGACCACCGACTCCTCGCTGACCTCGATGGTGAGCTGCCCGGCCCGGAGACCGGAGCGCTCGAGGGCGCAGGCCACCGCCTTGGAGACCTCGCCCCGCTGCAGCTGGTCGATGGTGCAGTTGACGCCCAGCTGGATGCTGGGCGACCAGAGCGCGCCTGTTCGCACGCCTCCATCAAGACCCACCGGGTCAGGGGTCCGATGTCACCGCTGGCCTCGGCTCCCGGGATCAGTTCGTCGGGGGAGATGAGCCCCCGGGTCGGATGCTGCCAGCGGACCAACGCCTCCATCCCCAGCAGCCGACCCGACGAGAGATCGACGACCGGCAGGAACTCGAGGTAGGGAGCTCCGGCGAGCGCGAATGTCGGGGCCGTGTCGGTCAGCACGTGTCCACCCCGGCGGCGGCCCTCGGGCCACTACCGTCTCCGCACTCCCTGGAGACAGTCGCTTGAATGGGTTTCACAAGGAAAACATCGACAGTCGGCGGCCCTCACTTGAGCAGTTTTCCCACCGTGACGGCCCTTTTCCGAGCGAAAGGACGCCCGGGGTACCGAGCCCCACCCGATCCCAGTTCTCCCAGGGGCTACAACGGCTTTGAGCTGGGATTATCCCCCAACGAACGTTCGACAGCGCCCAGGAACGCCGGCCGTTCCCCTCCCCCGTGGGCCACCAGATTGGCCCCGGTCACGTACCCGGCCAGGGGAGAGCACAGGAACAGGCAGAGGCCGGCCACGTCCGCGGGGGTCCCGAACCGCCCGAGCGGGATGGTGGCCGCCACCTCGGCCATCCCCTCCGGGCCGCCGTAGTGGTCGTCAGCCGCCTCCGTGGCGACCATCCCGGCGCTCAGGCAGTTGACCCGCACCCTGGGCGCCCACTCGATGGCCAGCGACTGGGTCAGGTTGACCAGGCCCGCCTTCGCCGCGCCGTAGGCCGCGGTGCCCGGTGAGGGCCGGATCCCGCTCACCGATCCGATGTTGACGATCGACCCGCCCTCCGTCTGCTCCTGCATGACCGCGTTGGCGGCTTGGGCGCAGTACAGCGGGGCCAACAGGTTGAGGGCCACGATGGAGGAGGAGAACCGGGGGGACGCCGACGCCGACGGCACCTCGGGTGACCCGCCGGCGTTGTTGACCAGGACGTCGACCCGGCCGAACCGCTCGTGGGCCGCGGTGATCACCGACGACGCCTGGGCCGCCTCGCGAATGTCGGCGGCCACGAACTCGGCCCGGCGGGGAGCGCCGTCCGGGCCGGGCGCACCCGGGAGGTCGTCGCCGGCCACTTCGTGCCGCCCGCAGACCACGACCCGGGCCCCGGCCGCCAGGAAGGCCTCGGCGATCCTCCGGCCGATCCCTTTGGTGCCTCCGGTGACGACGGCCACCCGACCCGAGAAGTCGAAGGCCTCCGACATGCCGGCTCGATCGAATGTGGTCACAGCTGCCTCCCGGTCGCCGACTGGTACTCTCCTGACGCTGTATCAGATCACGCTGAGTGCGTGCTCGCGCCCCGTCAGCGAAGTCCGGTACCGGTGGACGGCGGTGGGCGTCGGGTCCACGCCTCCGAGCCACCCGGAGCGGCCATGCCCATCACGACCCATCAGGAGCAACCCGGTATTGCCGAGGTGGTGATCGACCACCCTCCGGTCAACGCCCTCGACGTGGCCGGGTGGTTCGGGCTGGCCGACGCGGTGCTCGCCGCCGGCCGGGTGGCGGAGAACCGGGTGGTGATCGTACGGGCGGAAGGCCGGGGATTCTGCGCCGGGGTGGACATCAAGGAGATCCAGGCCCGGGGGGACGACGCGCTCATCGGGGCCAACCGGGGCTGCTTCGCCGCCTTCGCCGCCGTCTACGAGTGCGAGGTGCCGGTCATCGCCGCCGTCCACGGCTTCTGCCTCGGAGGGGGCGTCGGCATCGTGGGCAACTCGGACATCGTGGTGGCGTCGGAGGACGCCACCTTCGGGCTTCCCGAAGTGGACCGGGGCGCCCTCGGTGCGGCCACCCACCTGTCGCGGCTGGTGCCCCAGCACCGGATGCGGTCGATGGTCTACACGGCCCAGCCGGCCACCGCGGCCGAGCTCCACGCCTACGGCTCGGTGCTGCGGGTGGTACCCCGCCAACAGCTGGTGGAGGCGGCCTACGAGGTGGCGGCGGACATCGCCGCCAAGAGCCCGACCATCATCCGGCGGGCCAAGGAGTCGCTCAACGGGATCGACCCGGTCGACGTGAAGCGCAGCTACCGGTTGGAGCAGGGCTTCACCTACGAGCTGCATGTGGCCGGCGTCGCCGACGAGCAGCGGGCGGCCTTCGTGGAGAAGCGCGATGCGGACACCACCCAGTGACGACACCACCCAGTGAGGAGCGACGGATGAGCACCGGACGAGCCAGGACGATGCCGACGAGGACCGGTGCCCGTGGCTGACAAGAGACTCTCGCTGGACGACCTGGTCGGCGAGCTGCGCAGCGGGATGACCATCGGGATCGGTGGGTGGGGATCACGCCGCAAGCCGATGGCTGCGGTCCGGGCCATCCTCCGATCGGACCTCTCCGACCTCACCGTGGTGTCCTACGGAGGTCCGGACATCGGGCTGCTCTGCGCGGCCGGCAAGGTGGCCAAAGCGGTCTTCCCGTTCGTCACCCTGGACTCGATCGCCATCGACCCCCACTTCAAAGCGGCCCGCCAGACCGGGGCCATCGAGAGCATGGAGGTCGACGAGGGCATGTTCTATCTGGGCCTGCTGGCCGCGTCGCAGCGGCTCCCCTTCCTGCCCACCCGGGCCGGGCTGGGCTCCGACGTCCTGAGGGTCAACCCGTCGCTGCGTACGATCGTGTCGCCGTACGAGGACGCCGAGGAGTTGGTGGCCATGCCGGCGCTCCGCCTCGATGCCGCCCTCATCCACGTCAGCCGAGCCGACCGGCACGGGTCGGGCCAGATCCTCGGCCCCGACCCGTTCTTCGACGAGCTGTTCCTCGGGGCCGCCGATCGTCGCTTCATGACCACCGAACGGGTCATCGCCACCGACCAGTTCGCCTCGGAGGGACCGTTGCCGACCATGTGCATCAGCCGCCTGCTGACCGACGGCGTGGTGGAGACCCCGGGCGGGGCGCACTTCACCGCCTGTGTGCCCGACTACTCGAGGGACGAGGCGTTTCAGAAGGCGTACGTGGCCGCAGCCGGCGATCCCGACGCCTGGGCCGGGTTCGAGCAGCGCTACCTGCAGGTGGACGAGACCGGTTACCGGGCCGCCACCGAGCAGTTCGCCGCCGAGCGGGCGGCGGCCCCGGGAGGTCCCCGATGAGTGCTGACCCGGTGACCGGCGACGAGTCGGGAGTAAGCCGCGCCGAGTACTGCGCCATCGCCTGTGCCGAGGTGTTCCGCGGCGACGGCGAGGTGATGGCCAGTGCCTTCGGTACCGCGCCGGCCCTCGGTGCCCGACTGGCCCGGCTCACCTTTGCCCCCGACCTCGTGCTCACCGACGGCGATGCCGGCTTGGTGGTGGGAGCACCACCCCTCGGTGCCGCCGCCGACTCCATGGTGCTCGAGTCGCACATGCCCTACCGCAAAGTCTTCGACGTGGTGTGGTCGGGCCGCCGCAACCTGATCATGATGGCCTCGCAGATCGACCGCACCGGCAATCAGAACATCAGCGCCATCGGCGACTGGGCCCGTCCCACATCCCAGCTGATCGGCGTGCGGGGCGCACCGGGCAACACCATCAACCACCCGACCAGCTACTGGGTGCCGAACCACTCGACCCGTTCGTTCGTGGAGCAGGTCGACGTGGTCTCCGGCGTCGGCTACCAACGGGCGGAGGCGGCCGGGCCCTCGGCCACCCGCTTCCACGAGATCCGCCGGGTGGTGTCCAATCTCGGGGTGTTCGACTTCGAGACGCCCGACCGGGTCATGCGGCTCCGGTCGAGACACCCCGGCGTCACCGTCGACGAGATCGCCGCGGCCACCGGCTTCGAGCTGGTGATCCCCCCCGAGGTCCCCGAGACCCGACTGCCCACCCCCGAGGAGCTGGACCTGATCCGCACGGTGCTCGATCCGAGGGGCCTGCGGGACCGCGAGGTCAAGGCGTGATGGCCGACGCTGCCCCCTCCTCCGACTCCGCCGACTCGGGTACCCCTGCCGCCGGTGCACCGCCCCGGGTACACCCGGCCCTGCGCACCCGGTTCTGCGAGCTGGTGGGGGTCGACTACCCGATCGTGCAGACCGGCATGGGTTGGGTGGCCGGGCCCCGGCTGGTGGCCGCCACCGCCGAGGCCGGGGGGCTGGGCATCCTGGCTTCGGCCACCATGACCTTCCCGGAGCTGGCCGCCGCGGTCGGCGAGGTGCGGTCCCGCACCGACCGGCCCTTCGGGGTCAACATGCGCACCGACGTGGCCGATGTCTCGGACCGGGTGGCCCTGATGATCGACCAGGGCGTCCGGGTGGCCAGCTTCGCCCAGGCCCCCAGCCCCGAACTGGTGACCCGGTGCCGCGACGCCGGGCTGGTGGTCATGCCGACCATCGGGGCCCGGCGCCACGCCGAGAAGGTGGCCGGCTGGGGGGTGGACGCGGTCATCGCCCAGGGCGGCGAGGGTGGTGGCCACACCGGCACCGTCCCGACCTCGCTCCTCGTCCCCTCGGTGGTGGATGCGGTAGGCGGGAACGTGGCGGTCATCGCCGCCGGTGGCTACTTCGACGGGCGGGGCCTGGTGGCGGCCCTGGCCTACGGGGCGGTCGGGATCGCCATGGGCACCCGGTTCCTCCTCACCCAGGAGAGCCGGGTCCCCGACGGGGTGAAGCAGGTCTACCTGGGCACACCGGTCACCGGGACCGTGGTCTCGACCGCCGTCGACGGTGCCCCCCAGCGGGTCATCCGCACCGCGCTGGTCGACCACCTGGAGCGGGCCGGCTGGTTGCGCAATATGCCCCGGGCCCTGCGCAACGCCTACTCGTTCCGCCAGGAGACCGACACGTCGATGCTGGCCCTGGTCAAGGAGGGCCAGGCCATGAAGCAGGGCAACGAGCTGTCGTGGCCCCAGGTCATGATGGCGGCGAACGCCCCGATGATGACCAAGGCCGCCCTGGTCGACGGCCGCACCGACGTGGGCGTGCTCCCCACCGGCCAGGTGGTGGGCGAGATCGGGGAGCTGCCCACCGTCGCCGAACTGATCGGCCGGATCGTCGCCCAAGCCACCACCGTCCTGGATGGGTTCGAAGCTCGATCGTAGGGGAGCGGAACCAGCAAAACTCCCGGTCGGAGCCCGGTCCATGGTCATGGCCCCGGCTGTACGGGCTTCAGTAGTAGCCGGCAAAGGTCGATAGCATCGCATGCCAGTGACGCCCTCCACGGTTGAACCGAGATCCGAGCGACCGGTCTTCGACCCGTTCGACCCTCGGTGGTCGACCGATCCCTTCCCGCTCTATGCCGAGCTGCGGGAGCGGGCCCCGATCCACCGGAACGACATGGGGTTCTGGGTGATGTCCCGGCATGCCGACTGTCTCGCCGTGCTCCGCGACCGCCGTTCGAGCTCGGACACGATGAATGTCGAAGTGGAGGGCGGGGGGGCGCCGGAACAGTTTCGACGACGCTCCGACAAGGACAATCCCACGTCGGCCGGCATCGTCGAGATGCGACCGTTCCTGTTCCGGGATCCTCCCGACCACACCCGGCTTCGTGGGCTGGTGGCACAGGCGTTCACGCCGAAGGTGGTGGAATCGTTGAGGCTACGGACCCGGCAGGTCGTCGACGAGCTACTCGACGCGGCGTTGGATTCCGACACGGTCGACCTCGTGACGGACTTCGCCTATCCGCTGCCGGTGCGGATGATCTGTGAACTCCTCGGGGTTCCGGCTGGCGACCAGGTGCAGTTCGAGAGCTGGTCGCATGCGCTGACCCGAGGACTCGACCCCGACTTCCTGCTGACCGACGAGGCCATCGAGGCGCGGGGCTCTGCCGTCGTGCAGTTCGCCAACTACTTCTTCGAGTTGCTCGCCGAGCGCAAGCGCTCCCCCGGCGATGACCTGTTGAGCCGGCTGGCCCAGGCGGAAGACGGGGGAACGGTACTGAGCGAGACCGAGATGCTCTCCACGTGCATCCTGTTGTTGGTGGCCGGCCACGAGACCATCGCCAGCCTGATCTCCGGGGGGACGCTGGCCCTGTTGCGCCATCCCGACCAGCTGGAGCGCTATCGCCAGGATCCCGGTATCCATCGGGGCGCCTTCGAGGAGATGCTTCGGTACGTGTCACCCATTCAGCTGACCACTCGGGTATTCACCGAGAAGTGCACGTTCGGAGATGTCGAGTTCTCGGCCGGCGACTACGCCCTGTTGCTCATCGCCTCCGCCAACCACGACTCCGCCGAATTCGATGACGGCGATTGGTTCGACATCACCCGTACCGGGAACAACCATCTCGGCCTGGGCTTCGGGATCCACCACTGCCTCGGAGCCCCGCTGGCTCGGATGGAGACGGATGAGGCGCTCTCCGCCCTGCTCCGGCGGGCACCCCACCTGGCCGTGGCCACGGATGAGATCGCCTACAACGGCAATGTGATCCTGCGCGGCATCGAGTCGCTTCCGGTCGCCATGCGAGGCTGACCGTTCCCGCCCGATCGCTGTCTCAACGATCGTTCGTTCGAACCGTCACCGCCTCCGCCCTCGACACCAGGCGGGAAGAGCGCTCGGGAGGGTGATCGGTCCCTTCGGACCTCGTCAGCCAGGCGCACGCCGCTCCCGAACTTGAGCCCCCGGTGACCCGGTGACCCGTCCACCGTGCTGCAGCCCGGTGACCCGTCCACCCTGCCGCAGAAGGACGCCGAGCAACTGGGAAAAGCGGGAAATCACCGATTGTGCCGCTGGATTGAGCAATTTTCCATTGTGCGGCTGAGGTGAGTGAGCAATAATCGGGTCACGCTTTACCGCATAAGAAGTCGACCAGTAAGACCTGCCCAAGTAGTGGTTCCCGATTTCCCAAGCCCTAATGAGCCAGGAGGCTCTGGTTTTGTTGTCCTTTCGTGCGGCCATTGAATCAGAGGAGCTGTAATGTCGGAAACCCTCCACGCATCGCCGCCAAAGGGGGATTCGCGGTCCCAGGGCTCGTCGAGCCCGATGAACATCACCGGTGCCGGTGCCGTGACCGGCTACGGCTGGGGTAGGAAGCGGATCTGGGACGGGTTCCTGTTGGGCGAAAGCGCGGTCAGGCCCGTTCCCGAGCTGGCCGAGTATCTCGACGGTCCCCCGTACCTGGCGACGATCACCGGTTCCGGTGATCTGCGTGACGGAAGCAGTCGCTTCAACCAGGCGCTCCGCTTTTCGGCGCGGGAAGCCATCGTCGATGCCCAGGAGCGCGGTTGGTCGCCCGGTCGCGTCGTGGGCGTCATCCACAGTCTGGCTCTCGGTGACGTGGAGACGTTCCGCGACTACTACCGCCAGGAGGGTGACTTTTCCGGTCGCAGGAAGTTGCGCAGTTGGCTGCACATGATCCCCTCGACGGTGATTGCCATGTTCATGAAGGAGTTCGACTTCCACGGGCCCGCGATGTCCGTATCGGCCACTTGCGCTTCGAGCAACGTCGGCATGTTGACGGCGAAGTCGTGGATCGACTCGGGCATCGCCACCGATGTCATCCTCCTGGCCACCGATCTTTCCGGCATCGCCGAGAACATTCCGTGGTTCCGCGACCTCGGCGCCGCGGTACTCGACCTTCCGCCATTCGATGGTTGTCGCCCCTTCCAGGAAGGGAGCCGGGGTTTCGTCGGTGGAGAGGCCTCCGTGGCCATGGTGTTGTCCAATCGGCCCGAGGGCGCCTACGCATCCGTACTGGGCGGGGCCATGACCAATGACGGCTACCACGCCATCGCCCTGGCTCCGGACAACGCCGAGATTTTCCGTTGCTTCCGTGAGGCCGTTACCAACGCGCACATCGACCCGTCCGAGGTGGCCTATCTCAACGCACACGGTCCGGGCACGGCGCAGTGCGACACCGCCGAGGCGAAGGTACTCGACGAGCTGTTCCCCGAGGCCTCGGGGATCTTCTCGATCAAGCCACTGGTGGGACACTGCCAGGCGGCCGCCGGTGCGGTCGAGATGTTGGCCACGCTGTATGCCTTCGAGAAAGGATCGATTCCGGCTCCACCTCAGGTCGCTCCCGGACACCCTCGCCTGGTGAACGGATACACCGAGCGGGCGCCCGGGATGATGCTGAAGTCGTCGCTCGGAATGGGCGGTCACAACGCGGTGCTGGTGGTCGACGAGCCCCATGGATGAACTGCCCCTGGCGCTGCTCCACCACCGCAGGTGAGGCCGCACCGGTACCGACCCATGATCGCGGTCGATTCGATCATTTGAGGGCTCCTCGCCTGTGCCTGCGGTGGAGCGCCGGCAGCCCCTTACGGGGGCGAATGCGTGCCCGGGCAGGCGCACATTCCGACCTTTGTGCCGATGGACACGGTCAGTGCCATATCCCGACAGACAGGCCGCCATCAGCGCACTAGGGGGGCATGCCGCATCGAGGTTAAGAACCTCCAGGCACCTGCCGATACACATGTTCATGGGCAACGCCAGCCATATCAACAAGCCTGGGCGTGGCATTGCCTCCCAGGAGCCCGCCGCTCCAGCGGCCACCGCCATCGCCACCGGAACTGAGACCCCCGAGCTTCCCCGCGATGTCAACTTCGACCTGACATCCGTTTCCCTTGTGACCTGGACTTTTGATCCGGTTGCGAACGAGGTTCGTTGGTCTGCCCCCATCGAGGATCTCTTCGGGGTCGAGCCGGGGACCCCTGGCTTCACCATCCATGCCCGGACCTCCTCCTCGGACCCCCTGCAGGTCCCAGCCAACGCCGACGGGGCCGAATCCGGCCGGGAGGGCGCGCCCCTGGCCGAGCGGGCGGATTCGGTCACCGAGGTCAGCGATCTTTCGGCTGCGGTGCTGGAGCCCGTCCTGGCCCCGATCCGAGCCGGCGCGCCGCCCGCCGAGTACGACCTCCGCATCGTCATCACCGCCCCGGACGACACCACCTACGAACTGAATGTCCGTGCCTCTCCGAGCTCCACCGGCGGACGGGTCGTCTGTGGTTCGGGTGGGGTGTCAGGGGAATACCTGGGTGCTGTTGTCGACGTGACGGACCACGTGTACGCAGAACGCGAGCTACGCGACATGGTGGACCGCTTCCGCCTACTCACCGAGCTGAGCCCCGACGCCATCATCGTGCACCGGGATGGGAATCTGGTCTACGGCAACGCCGCCGCCGTGCGCTTGATCGGTGCCGAATCGATGGAGGAGTATTACGGCTTCCCCATGACCGACTTCGTGCATCCCGACGACATCGGTCCGGTGGCCGAGCGAGTGGGACAGCTGCTGGAGGACGGACAGGTCTCCGAGCACGGCGAGGTGCGGGTGGTCGCCCTCGACGGGAGCCTCTCCGTGGTGGACGTCACCTCGGTGCGGACCAGCTGGGGTGGCCTCCCCGCCTATCAGGTCATCATGCGGGACATGTCGATGCGGATCGCCGCCGAGGCGGCCAACCGGTACAAGGCCAGCCTGGTCGCCCATGTCTCCGACGCCATCATCGGTATCGACGGGGACGGCCAGATCGAGAGTTGGAACGAGGCGGCCGAGGCGATCTACGGCTGGCGGGAGACCGAGGTGTCCGGGCTCTCCATCGCCGCGGTGGTCACCGGCAATCGCACCGACAGCGCCGTCGTGCTCGAGCGCGGCCGCCAGGTCCACCGCCGCAAGGACGGCTCCGAGGTCAACGTGCTGATCTCGATCGACCCCCTGATCGACGACGGCGCCCAGCCCTCCGGTTGGGTGGTGGTGTGCACCGAGCTCACCGACGCCCGCCAGGCCGAAGCCGGCCGGAGGGCCGCCGAGGAGCGCTACGAGGCGGTGGTGGCCTCACTGAGCGAGGGCATCGTGCTCGTCGACGAGTTCGGTACGGTCAGCGCCCACAACGAGGCGGCGGCGCGCATCCTCGGCGATCGGCTCAGCGCCGGCCGCGGGGATCAGATCTTCACCGGCACCTCGATCGCCATCGACGCCGAGGGCCATCCGCTGACGGCCGACATGTTCCCGCACGCCCGGACCCTGGCTACGGGCGAGTCCGAGGACGATGTGGTGGTGGGGTTGACCGACGGAACCGGCCGCCGGCAGTGGCTGTCGGTCAGCGCCCGGCTCCTGTCGGGGGCGGGCCAGATCGAGGCGCCGATGGTGGTCTGCTCGTTCACCGACGTCACCGACCGCAAGGCGGCCGAGGCCCAGCTGCACTGGCTGGCCTACCACGACTCGCTGACCGGGCTCGGCAACCGGTCGCTGTTCAACGACGAACTCGAGCGCGAGCTGATGGTGTCCATGCAGCGGGGCACCAACCTGGCCGTGCTCTTCATCGACCTCGACCGCTTCAAGCTGGTCAACGACTCGTTCGGCCACGCCGAGCGGGGACGAGGTGCTGCTGGCCCTGGCCCAACGGTTCAAGTCGGCGGTGCGGGGCGGGGACGTGGTGAGCCGTTTCTCCGGCGACGAGTTCGTCGTGCTCTGCCGCCACGTCCCCGACATCGACGTGGCGGTGAGCCTGGCCACCGAGTACTCGCGGCTGCTGGCCGAACCGGTGCTGCTCTCGTCCGGCCGCAATGTGGTGGTCACCTGCAGCGTCGGAGTGTCCTTCGTCATGCGCGGCCGGCAGAACGCCCAGGACGTCCTCCAGCAGGCCGACGTGGCCATGTTCCAGGCCAAGAACAAGGGGCGCTCCCGGGTCGAGGTGTTCGACGAGTCGCTGCGGGCCACGTCGGTGGCCCGCCTCGAGATCTACGACGACCTGCGCCACTCGATCGATCACGACGAGCTGACCGTGCACTACCAGCCCATCGCCTCGGTGCACGACGACCGCATCGTGGCCATGGAGGCGCTGGTCCGGTGGCACCACCCCTCCCGCGGTCTGCTCGGGCCGATGGAGTTCATCCCCTTCGCCGAGGAGACCGACCTCATCTTCTCGCTCGGGCGCTGGGTCCTGCGCGAGGCCTGCCAGACCATGGCCACCTGGCGCAAGGAGCTGCCCGGGGCCGAGAACGCCTACATCACCGTCAACCTGTCGGCCCACCAGCTGAGCGATATCGAGCTGCTCGACACCATCGCCTCGGCCCTCGAGGACTCCGGGCTCCCGCCCGAGGCCCTGGTGATGGAGGTCACCGAGAGCATGCTGATGAGCGACACCTCGGCGTCGATCGCCATGCTCGGCGGGATCCACGAGATGGGGGTGGGCCTGGCCATCGACGACTTCGGCACCGGGTACTCGTCACTGGCCCAGCTCAAGCGCTTTCCGGTCAAGATCCTCAAGATCGACAAGTCGTTCGTGGACGGCCTCGGGACCTTCGACAACGACGAGGCCATCGTGGCCGCCATCGTCCAGCTCAGCAAGGCCTTGGGCCTGGTGGTGCTGGCCGAGGGCGTCGAGACCCCGATCCAGCTCCAGCGGGTGGCCGACCTCGGCTGCGATCTCTACCAGGGCTACCTGATGTCCCGCCCGACCCGGGCCGACCGGGTCGACTTCAACAAGCGTTCGGACACCACGTCGGCGGCCGAGCTCGCGCCGCCCGCGGCCGAGTCCGTCGAGTCGACCTCGTCGAACAGCTAGGCAGCTAGCCGGCCGGGGCGGCCGGCGGCGGAAGGAGCCGTCCTAGCCGAGCCGCTCGATGATGGTGGCGTTGGCCTGGCCGCCACCCTCGCACATGGTCTGGAGCCCGAAGCGGGCCCCGGTCCGCTCCATCTCGTTGAGGAGCGTGGCCAGCAGGCGCGCCCCCGATCCGCCGGTGGGGTGGCCGATGGCGATGGCCCCTCCGTTGACGTTGACCTTGTCCATGTCCGGGTGGTGCTCCTTCTCCCAGGCCAGTACCACCGACGCGAACGCCTCGTTGATCTCGACCAGGTCGATGTCGTCGAGGGACAGCTTCGACTTCTCCAGCACCAGGGTGGTGGCCGGGATCGGCGCCGTCAGCATGATCACCGGATCGTTGGCGGCCACCGCGAAGGTGTGGAACCGGGCCCGCGGGCGGAGGCCGAGCTGGCCGGCCCGCTCCTCGGACATGATCAGCACGGCGGCGGCACCGTCGGAGATCTGGGAGGAGCTGGCCGCGGTGACCAACCCGCCCTCCACGAAGGCCGGCGGCAGCGAGGCCAGCTTCTCGTAGGTCGAGCCCGGCCGCACCCCCTCGTCCGACGGTCAACGGGCCCTCGCCGGCCGGGTCGCCCTCGTCGGTGCCGGCCTCGGCCACCTTGTCCTCGATGTGGGCCCGCCGGGTGGCCAGGGGGACGATCTCGGCGTCGAAGCGCCCCTCGGCGATGGCCCGGGCCGCCCGGTCGTGCGAGCGCAACGGCGAACCGGTCCATCTCCTCGCGGCCGATCCCCCACCGCCGGGCGATCTCCTCGGCGCACAGGCCCTGGTGGATGAAGTCGAACCGGTCGTGCACGGTGGGCCCGTAGGCCTCGCCCGGCCCGTGGTCGGTGGTCGAGCCGATGGGCACCCGGCTCATCGCCTCGACCCCGCCGCCGATGACCACGTCCATGGCCCCGGACATCACCGCCTGGGCGGCGAAGTGGACGGCCTGCTGGGCCGAGCCGCACTGGCGGTCGACCGTGGTGCCGGGCACGGTGTCGGGGAACCCGGCGGCCAGGGCGGCGTTGCGGCCGATGTTCATGGCCTGCTCGCCGACCGTCATGGTGCAGCCGTAGACCACGTCCTCCACCATGGCCGGATCGAGATCGTTGCGCTCGACCAGGGCCCGCAGCGGCTGGGCGGCCAGGTCGACGGCGTGCCACCCGGACAGCCGGCCGTTCTTCTTGCCCACCGGGGTACGGACCACATCGACGATCACGGCGTTCGGCATACGCCCATTCTGGCCGATCGTCCCTGGTTGCCGGAAATCTGGCGGTGTGTCAGATTTCCCCTACCTGCCCCCGAGCGACGGACCGACCATGGATCAGCCGATGGACCTGCGATTCACCCCCGCCCAGGAGGCGTTCCGGCACGAGGCCCGCTCGTGGCTGGCCGCCCACGCCCCCCCGCCCCGGTCGCTCCCCTCGCTGGACACCGCCGAGGGATTCGAGGCCCACCGGGCCTGGGAGCAGACCATGTTCGACGACCGGTGGTCGGTGGTGTCGTGGCCCGAGGAGTTCGGCGGGCGCGGGGTGGGCATCCTCGAATGGCTGGTCTTCGAGGAGGAGTACTGGCGGGCCGAGGCCCCCCTCCGGGTCAGCCAGAACGGGGTGTTCCTGCTGGCGCCGACCATGTTCGAGTTCGGCACCGAGCAGCAGCAGCAGCGGTTCCTGCCCTCGATGGCCTCGGGGCGGGAGATCTGGTGCCAGGGCTGGTCCGAGCCCGACGCCGGCAGCGACCTGGCCGGCATCCGCAGCCGGGCCGTCCGCTCGGACGCCGACGGGGGATGGCTGCTGCTCCGGGCAGAAGACCTGGGCCTCGCCGGGGCGCGTTCGCCGAGTGGTGCTTCGGGCTGTTCCGCACCGACCCGGAGGCGGAGCGCCATCGGGGCCTGACCTACTTCCTCATCGAGCTGAGCTCGCCCGGGGTGACCGTCCGTCCCATCCCCCAGGTCGACGGGGAGACCGGCTTCGCCGAGCTCTTCTTCGAGGACGTCTTCGTGCCCGACGACCAGGTGCTCGGCGGGGTCGGTCGGGGATGGAACGTGGCCATGGCCACCGCCGGGTCCGAGCGCGGGCTCAGCCTGCGCAGTCCGGCCCGCTACACCGAGGCCGCCGATCGCCTGGTGGCGCTGTACCGCGGAGCAGCGGGCAGCCGACCCGGAACGGGCCGCCCGCAGCGCCGACGCCGTGGCCCAGGCCTGGATGGACGCCGAGGCCTACCGGCTCAACACCCTGTGGACGGCCACCCGGGTGCTCGACGGCGGATCGGTCGGGCCCGAGGCCAGCGCCAACAAGATCCACTGGTCGGAGACCGACCTGGCCATCCACCGGGCGGCCCTCGGCCCTGCTCGGGCCCGAGGCCGAGCTCCACGGGCCGGGCACCGACAACCCGTGGCTCGACGGGTACCTCTTCGCCCTGGCCGGGCCCATCTACGCCGGCACCAACGAGATCCAGCGCAACGTGGTGGCCGAGCGCATGCTCGGCCTGCCCCGCGGCTGACCGGGAACGGACCGCCATGCACTTCGCCTTCACCGAACAGCAGATCGAGTTCCGGGACGCGGTCCGCGCCGTGCTGGCCAAGGAGTGCACGACCGACGACCTCCGCGCCGCCTACGCCGCTCCGACGGCCCGCACCCCCCGATGGACCACCCTGGCCGACATGGGGGTGGTCGGGCTGTCCGTCCCCGCGGGCCACGGCGGTCTCGGACTCGGCCTGGTCGACCTGGTGCCCCTCCTCGAAGAGGCGGGTCGGGTCGCCCTACCCGAGCCGCTGCTCGAGACGATCGCCCTGGCTGCCCCGCTGCTGGCCGAGCTGGCCGGAGCGCCGAACCAGGCCGCCGCCGACCCGGTGACGTGGCTGGAGGCGATGGCGGCGGGGAACGCGGCCGCCGCGGTCGGACCCGTCTCGGGGGGCGACGGGCCGGTGGCCGCCGGCGACGGCGCCGACCTCTTCCTGCTGGCGGCGGGCGGGCTCGACGGCGTCGAGGTCCACGCCCTCGGGGCGGGAGAGGTCACGGTCACCCCGGTGGCGTCGCTCGACCCCACCCGGCGGCTGGCCGTGGTCGACTGGTCCCCCACCCCCGGCACCCGCGCTGGTCTCGGGGCCGGCGGCGGCGGCGGCCCTGGTCCGGACGGCCGACCGGGCCGCGGTGGCCACCGCCGCCGAGCTGCTCGGGCTGAGCGAGCGGATGATCACCATGGCCGCCGACTACGCCAAGGAGCGCCACCAGTTCGGCCAGCCCATCGGTGGCTTCCAGGCGGTCAAGCACCTGCTGGCCGGGGCCCAGGTCAAGCTCGAGTTCGCCCGCCCGGTGGTCTACGGCGCCGCCTGGGCCCTGGACGAGGACGAGCCGACCGCCTCACGGGCCTCGTCGACGGCCAAGGCCTACGCATCCGACGCCGCCACCGAGGCGGCCCGGGTGGCACTGCAGGTCCACGGGGCCATCGGCTACACCTGGGAGTGCGACCTCCACCTGTTCCTCAAGCGGGCCTGGGCCCTGAGCGAGGCGTGGGGCTCCGCCGCCGACCACCGCGCCGCCGTGCTGGCCTCCCTGGTGGCCGGCTAGCTGTTCTGCCTCGACGCCGACACAGCGACCCACGTCCCCCGCACGCCGACGGGGGCGCGGCCGGCCAGGAATCACGGAGTCGGGAATCAGGGAGCGGCGTAGGCGTAGATGGGCATCCCGTTGTACGACTCGGACTGCGAGGGCAGGTACGGCCCGTTGATGACGACGGCCAGGGAGCCGTTCGGGGCCGGGCCGGCGTCACCCTCGATGGTGACGATGGCCCCGTCCGGCCAGGTCTGCACGATCACGCCCACGTGGAGCGAGGTCGCGGTCGACCCCGGTCCGGTGCCGTAGAGCACGTCGTCACCGACCGACGGCGTCGCCGTCGGCGGGAGCACGCCGGTGGTGGAGGCCGCCCAGCCGTAGATGCTCCCGGTGAAGGCATAGGAGGGGATGGGCACCCCGGCGTGCTGCCAGACCCAGGTGGCGAACAGCGCGCACCACTCCTCACACGGCCCGTACGGGTTGCAGTACGCACCCCGGTCGGGGTCGGAGGCCACCTGGCTGTTGGCCACCGAGACGATGGCCGAGGCGGTCGCCGACGGGTCGGCGATGGGAGGATTGGTGAACCCGTAGGACCATCCGTCCGGTTCGAGCAGCCAGTACCCGTTGGCGTCGGGGGTGAGGGCGATGGCCGCCACCGGAGGCACGTCCTGCGGGTTGCCGTCGAGACCGCCGGCCAGCGATCCGGCCGACGGGACGCTCCCGAACCCGAAGATCTCCCCGTCGGTGGTGACCAGCAGATAGCCCTGACCCTGGGGCATGGCCGTCATCCCCACCACCGGATCGTTGATGGCCCGCCCCCCGGTCGAGCCCCAGAACCGAGCGTCCCCGAAGGTGAAGATGCCGCCGTCGGCGGCCACCATCCAGTACCCGTGGCCGCTCGGCGTGGCCGCTATGCCGGTGATCGGTTGGTTCAGATGGGTGCCTCCCATCGAGCCGTAGAACGCCGCGTCCCCGAAGGAGAACACGCCGCCGTCGGCGGCCACCAGCCAGTAGCCCTTCCCGTCCGGCGTGGCCGCCATGCCCACCACCGGCTGGTTGAGCGGCGTTCCTCCCATCGAGCCGTAGAACCCGGCGTCCCCGAAGGCGAAGACGCCGCCGTCGACGGCGGTCAGCCAGTAGCCCTTCCCGTCCGGCGTGGCGGCCATGCCCACGATCGGGGCGTTGAGCCGGATGCCGCCGGCCGAGCCGTAGAACCCGGCGTCACCGAAGGTGAAGATGCCGCCGTCGGCGCCGGCCAACCAGTACCCCTGATGGGAGGCGGTGGAGGCCGGGTTGACCGCCATGGTGACCATCACCGAGTTGAGCGACGTGCCGATCGGCGAATTGATCGGCTGGGCGTCGCCGAAGCCGATCACCCCGCCCCCGGCATAGACGTGGGGCACCACCACCGCCCGGCTGGCCTCGGCGGCGCGGGCCACCCCCGACGGGAGCACCACGGCCACCAGCACCGGCACACACAGGACTGCCGCCACCGCCAGCATCCGGGTCGACTTCACTACGCCCAGACCGCCACTGTGCGTCGTCATTGGGCGTGCCCCTCCGTCAGATCCATGCCCACCCCCGCCATGGTACGCATCCGATCCCGGCTTGGAAAGCACCGGGGGATGACAGTTGCGTGACGAGCTGATACTCCCTCTTGACGGGGCACTTTTTCGTCGATACCCAGTCCGGGCCGGCCGGAGGCGACGGCCGCGGCGCCCATCGAAACGGTGGCGGCACCGGTGATCACCGGTGCCTCACCGGTGACCGATCGGGATGAGAAATTACCATGCACGGTGGTATTGTGGTCGAGCTACCACGGAGAGTGGTATATCGAGTTCTACGAGGGGAGCAGGCGCATGCAGGCAGGCGAGCGATGACCCAACGGCCCGTTCAGCCCGAGCCGTTCCTGAGGGGAGCCCCGTACCCGTCGTTCGGGGACGTTCCCTACCCGCGGGCCGATCCCTCCGACACCGCCCGACTGCCCGCCGACATCTGGCACGCCGCCGCCGTGCCCGCCGGAGTCCGTCTGGAGGTGGTCGGCGACGCCGAGGCCATCGACATCGCCTACCGCACGACGACCGGCAACCTCGGCTACCGAGGGGACGGTGCCGGCATCTCCTTTTCGGTCTGGCGGGGCGGTCGCAAGGTCGGCGAGGAGGAGTGCGTGCTGGGCGACAGCCTGATCCGCCTGCCCCTCGGGACCACCGCCCCGGACCAGGCGGCCACCATCTACCTGCCCGAGGGGATGCAGCCCCTCATCCGCTCGCTCACCGCGGTGAAGGGCGAGATCGCCCCGGCCCCGGAGCGGCCCCGCTGGGTCGCCTACGGGGACTCGACCACCCAGGGCTGGGTGGCGTCGGGCCCGGCCCAGGGGTGGACGGCCATCGCGGCCCGGAAGGCCGGTCTCGACCTGGTCAACCTGGGCTATGCGGCTGCCGGCCGGGGCGAGCTGGTCTCGGCCGAGCACATCGCCGGGCTGCGCGCCGACGTCATCACCATCGCCTACGGGGCCAGCTGCTGGTCCCGCATCCCGCACAGCGCGGGCATGGTGGCCGAAGGCTTCCACGGCTTCCTCGACGTGGTCCGCCAGGGCCATCCGACCGCGCCGATCGTGGTCATCAGCCCCGTCGTGCGTCCCGACGCCGAGACGGCACCCAATCGTTTGGGCGCCACCCTCGGGGACATCCGCCACACCATCGAGTCGGTGGCCCGGGATCGCATCGTGGCCGGAGACGGTGCGCTGTCGCTGGTCAACGGCGGTGACGTGCTCAACGCCGACCACCTGGCCGACGGCATCCATCCGGGCGACGAGGGCCACAAGCGTCTGGCCGCCGCCGCGGCGAAGGCCCTCCACACGGCCATGGTCCCCGCGATCCCCGCGCTAGTCGGCGACGGCGACGGGCCGCGACCGCCGGCCGTCGGATCTCGAGGGCCTCGGTACCCCCATCCGCGTCCCCGGCACCATGATCCGGCCCACCGGGAGCACCCTGGCGCCCGGCATCGCCGAACCGGCCGCGGGCATCGCCGAGCCGGCCGCGGGCATCGCCGAGCCGGCCGCGGGCATCGCCGAGACCTCGCCGGTGGGCTGACCTACTCTTCCGGTCGGCGGGAAGCCACCCGCACTGCACGGCACGGCACGGCACCGCACCGTGACCGTGACCGGAACCGGAAAGAGGGAGACCACCATGGAGGCCAACACGCTCATCGAATCGTTCCGCGTCGATGGGAAGGTCGCGGTCGTCACCGGAGCCGGGAGCGGTATCGGCAAGGCCAGTGCCCTGGCCCTGGCCGGGGCGGGGGCGACCGTGGTGTGCGCGGACATCTTCGGGGACACCGCGGCCGCAACGGCCCACGAAATCACCGCTCACGGGGGCACCGCCCAGGGGGCGACCCTCGACGTCTCGGTGCGGACCGACGTCGACGCTCTCGCCACCCGGGTGGCCGAGGAGCTCGGCGGCATCCATGTGTGGTGCAACATCGCCGGCATCATGGTCGAGGGGCCGTTCCTCGACGCCCCGGAGGAGGACCTCGACCGGATCCTCTCGGTCAACCTGAAGGGCGTCTTCTTCGGCTGCCAGGCGGCCGGCCGGGTCATGGTCACCCAACCCGAGGGTGGCAGCATCATCAACGCCTCGTCGGCGGCCGCCGACACCCCGAGCCCCAACATCGTCAGCTACGCCATCTGCAAGGCCGGGGTGGTCCAGATGACCAAGTCGATGGCCTTCGAGGTGGGCCGGAAGCATGTCCGGGTCAACGCGGTGGCCCCCGGGTTCGTCCTGACCGGCATGACCGGCCGCTACTTCGTGCGACCGGACGGGACCATCGACGACGAGATGCAGGAGGCCGTGGTGGCCCCCATGCGCAAGTACACCCCCCTCCGGTCCATCGGTGAGCCCGAGGACATCGCCGCCGCCGTCCTCTACCTGGCCTCCGACGCCTCCCGGTTCATGACCGGGCAGGTGCTCCGGCCCAACGGCGGGGTGGCCATGGTCTGATGGCCTCGCCCGCTCCGGCTGCTCGATACACCCTCCTGGTTCACTGTGTGCATGGCAGTAATTGCCCCACACGCCGTGCCGAACAGAGCGTCCGAAGGGGCGGAGCTGAAGTCCCGTCTCGACGACGCCGATGCAGCACTCGACCTCCTCGACCCCGACCGTTACTCCGTCGAGGACACCGTCGAGCTCATGAGTTGGTTGACCCGCCACGAGCGCAAGGTGCTGGCGGCGAAGACTCTGATCGCAGCCCGGCTGGCGCGGGGGAACCTGCACCTGCGCACCGGGCACCGCTCAGCTGCCGAGTCACTCGCCGCCACCACCGGCGACTCGGTCGGGGACACCAAGGATCTGATCGCCCTGGGGGAGAATCTGGCCGAGCAGCCCGAGCTGGCGGCGTCGTTCAAGGAGGGTCGGCTCTCCCGGCGCCGAGCCGCCCTCGTCTCCAGGGCGGCGAGGGTCAACCCCCGGCGTGAGGCCGACCTGGTCGACAGTGCGGAGAAGGACAGCGATGCCACGCTGAAGGAGCGCTGCCAGCGGGCCAAGTCCGAGGGGCGCTCCGCGGAGGACGAAGCCCGCCACTTCACGAGAATCCACGAGGACCGCAGGTGTCGCACCTGGACGGACGACGATGGGGCGTTCTGCCTCCACGCCGTCCTCAGCCCACAGGTCGGAGCCGGGGTCCTCGCCGCCCTGGACGCCCAGAGCGACCGTCAGTTCCGGCGGGCCCGCGACGAGGGCCGATTCGAGAACCACGACGCCTACCGGGCGGACGCATTGGTCGCCCTCGTGACCGGGAAAGGCCTCCTCGGGCCCAAGGGCAGGAACCCGAGCTCGAGTGACGTCGCCCAAGTGACGACGGGTGACGCCGACCCACCCGGCACACCCGGCCCACCCGGCACCCCGGTCGTCGGCGCCCCCGATCCCAAGGCATCGCTGCTGGTGGTCACCGACCTCGAGACCCTCAGGAACGGGAAGGTCGGTCCCGGGGGACGCTGCGAGATCCCCGGGGTGGGCCCGATCCCCGTCGAGCACGCCCGCGGCCTGTTGGGTGATGCCCTGGTGGAGTTGATCATCGCCCATGGCACCGACGTGACGACGGTGTATTCGGCCGGACGACACGTCCCCAGGCGGGTGCGGTCGGCCCTCATGCTCAGGGACCCGAGGTGCGTGGTACCGGGCTGCGATGCCCGACTCGGCCTCGAGAACGACCACTGGGTCACCGACTTCGCCAAGGGTGGCCTCACCTCGCTCGACAATTTGGCCCGCATCTGCAAGCGGCACCATCAGGACCGGACCCATCGCGGGTTCACCCTCGACAAGGAGGGAGACACCTGGATCTGGACCGCCCCCGCACCGGCGGCGGTACCCAAGCCCACGCCGAAACGCAGGGCCAAGCGGCGCCCGAAGGCCCCTCCCCCGGCCGGCAGCCCGCCCCGGATCGGCGCCGTATCCCTCCCCCGCCAGGAGTGACCGACGGTCGGCCGCGCCCCGGCTCCCACCGGGTGCCGGCCACCTGACGCACCGTCAGAACGGCGTTACACTCGATTCATGGCCGACATGCCCTGGATCATCTCCGTCGACGACCACGTGGTGGAACCACCCAATGTGTGGATGGACCGCCTCCCGAAGAAGTACCACGACGTCGGGCCGCGGATCGTGCGGGCCCCGATGGGCGAGATCACCTTCATCGGGGGCAAGCTCACCGTGGTACCCGGCTCCGAGGGCTTCCCGACCGACTGGTGGTACTACGAGGACCTGAAGCGCCCCCTGCTCCGGGTGGATTCAGCCGTCGGCGTGCCCCGCGACGAGGTGACCATGCGCGGCGTGACCTACGGGGACATGCGTCCGGGCTCCTACGACGTGAAGCCGCGGCTCGAGGACATGGACGTCAACCACCTCGAGGCCTCGCTGTGCTTCCCGACCTTTCCCCGCTTCTGCGGGCAGACCTTCACCGAGGCGGCGGACAAGGAGCTCGCCCTCCTCTGCGTGCAGGCCTACAACGACTGGATGGTCGACGAGTGGTGCGGGCCGGACGCCAAGGGCCGGCTCATTCCCTTGTGCCTGATACCGCTGTGGGACGTCGAGCTGGCCGCCGCCGAGGTGCGGCGCAACGCCGACCGGGGCGTGCGGGCGGTGTGCTTCAGCGAGATCCCTCCCTTTCTCGGGCTGCCCTCCGTGCACGACCCCGACCACTACTGGGACCCGTTCTTCCGGGCGTGCGAGGAGACGAAGACCGTCGTCAACATGCACATCGGCTCCTCGTCCAAGATGCCCTCGACCTCGGCGGACGCCCCACCGGCGGTCGGCTCGACGCTGACCCACTCCAACGCCACCTACTCGATGGTCGACTTCATGTTCTCCGGGGTGCTGGTCCGGTTCCCCGAGCTGAAGCTGGCCTACGCCGAGGGCCAGATCGGTTGGATCCCCTACATCCTCGAGCGTGCCGACACCGTGTGGGAGGAGAACCGGGGCTGGGGTGGCGTGGCCGACATCGTCCCCGAGCCCCCGTCCACCTACTTCTTCCGGCAGATCTACGGCTGCTTCTTCAGCGACGCCTTCGGCCTGAAGAACATCGAGTCCATCGGGGTGGACAACATCACCTACGAGTCCGACTACCCCCACTCCGACTCCACCTGGCCCGAGACCCGCCAGATCGCCGAGAAGCAGATGAAGGACCTCACCGAGGAGCAGATCTACAAGATCGTCCGCGGCAACGCCATCAAGCTCTACGACCTCGACTTCAAGTGATCCACCGGGTCCACCGGGTCCACCGGGTCCACCGGGTCCACCGTGCCGGGCCTGAGGCCGAGCCACCATGGATCTGCGCTACACCGACGCCGAGCAGGCGTTCCGGAGCGAGCTGCGCCGCTGGCTGGCCGACGTGCTGCCGGGCCTCCCGACCAAGCCCTCGCCCGGTGACTGGCCGGGGCGCCGCGCCTACGACACCCACTGGCAGCGGCTGCTCTTCGACGCCGGCTACGCCGGGGTCGACTGGCCGGTCGAGGGGGGAGGGCGCGGCTCGTCCGCCGTCGAGGAGCTCATCTTCAAGGAGGAGCTCGAACGGGCCCACGCCCCCTACGTAGGGGTGAACTTCGTCGGTCTGCTGCACGCCGGGCCGACGGTCATCGCCGAGGGCACCTCGGCCCAGCGCCAGCGGTACCTCCCGCCCATCCTGAAGGGTGAGGAGGTCTGGTGTCAGGGCTTCTCCGAACCCGACGCCGGCAGCGATCTCGCCTCCCTGCGGACCCGGGCCGTGCGCGACGGGGACGAGTACGTGGTCAACGGCTCGAAGATCTGGACGTCGCACGCCGAGGTGGCCGACAACTGCGAACTGTTGGTCCGCACCGGCGCCGAGGACAGCCGCCACCGGGGCATCTCGTGGCTGATCCTGCCTATGGACACCCCGGGAGTGGAGATCCGGCCGCTGAGCACCATCGCCGGATCGACGGAGTTCGCCGAGCTCTTCCTCGACGACGTCCGGGTGCCGGTGGCCAACCGGGTCGGGGACGAGAACGACGGCTGGAGGGTGACCATGGTCACCCTCAGCTTCGAGCGGGGCACCGCCTTCGTCGGCGACCTCCTCGAAGCCTTCGAGCTGCTGACCTCGACCGTGGAACTGGCCCGCCGCACCGGGGCGTGGGACGACCCGTCGACCCGTCGCCAGGCCGGACACCTGCGCGCCGAGCTCGACGCCCTGTGGGCCCTGACCAGGCGCAACGTGTCCCAGGCGGCCCGCACCGGCATCCCCGGGGTGGGGGGCACCTTCTTCAAGCTGGCCTACTCCGAGACCCGTCACAAGCTCGGGGAGTTCTCGCTCTCCCTGTTGGGCCGGGCCGGCCTCGCCGCCTCGGATCCCGAGGGGATGGACGGCGGTGGGCCGCTCCCGGCCGGGACGATGGTGGAGGACTGGTTGCGGGGCATCTCGCTGACCATCGCCGCCGGCACGTCGCAGATCCAGCGCAACATCGTGGGCGAGCGGATCCTCGGACTGCCCAAGGAGCCGGTTGCCGTCGCGTCGCAGCCTGCCGCCGCCCCGTCGAAGCCCGGAGCGGTCTGACCGTGGACTTCGAGCTGACCGAGCTGCAGACCGACCTGGCCGAAGGAGTGCGCCGGCTGTGCCAGGGCAGTTTCCCGCTCGACCGGGTGCGCTCGTTCGAGTTGGCCGACCGGGTGATCGACCGGGCCGGCTGGCGCCAGCTGGCCGACGCCGGGGTGTTCGGCCTGTGCCTGGCCGAGGCGGCCGGGGGCGTCGGCCTGGGCCTGGCCGAAGCGGCCCTGGTCTTCGAGGAGCTGGGGCGGGCGCTGGTGCCCGGTCCTCTGGTGGCCACCCATCTCGCCGCCGGACTGATCGAGGGGGCGGATGACGGCACCGCGGTGGTCGGTCTGGTCGAGCGCCGGTCGGCCACCGGTAGGGCCGCACTGCCCCTCATCGTCGAGCACCTCGACGACCTCGACGTGCTGCTGGTGTTGTCCGACCGCGGCGTCGCCGCCGTGGACCCGCGGTCGGTCGACGCCACCCGGTTGGACCGGCCGATGGATCCGCTCACGCCGGTATGGGCGATCGCCACCCTGCCCGACGGCGAGCCGGTGGCCGGACCGGAGATCGCCGACTGGTGGCGGAGGGACGGCGCCGTGCTGACCGCCGCGCTCCAGATCGGCGCGGCCGCCTGGACCACCGAGCTGGCCGTCGACTACGCCAAGCAGCGTCGCCAGTTCGGTCGTCCCATCGGCGGGTTCCAGGCAGTGAAGCACCTGTGTGCCGACATGGCCGTGCGCACCGAACTGGCCCGGTGTGCCGTCCACGCCGCCGCCGTCACCGTCGATCAACCCGACGTCGGGCGACGCCGACACGGCCGCCATGGGGGCCAAGCTCCTGGCCGACGAGGCCGCCATCACCAACGGGCGATCGTGCATCCAGGTCCACGGCGGCATGGGCTTCACCTGGGAGGTGCCCGCCCATCTGGCCTACAAGCGGGCCCGGGTGTTGGCCACCCAGTTCGGCACCGACGACCAGTTGGCCGAGGCGCTGGGTGATTCCCTGGCCGCGGCGGGCACGAACGTACGCTGAGGCCATGAGCAACCCGCCGCTGGCCCCGCCCGCCGACGTCGTCACCGTGCTGCCACCGGGGCGCACCGTCTTCGGCATGCAGCTCCCCGTCCAGTCGCAGTCGACCATCTACGTGCAGCCCTGGGAGGTGGAGGCCGGGCCCGACGACCTGGCCGCGGTGGCCCTGGCCTGCGAGGCGGCCGGTTTCTTCTATGTCGGAGTCTGCGACCACACCTTCATCCCCGAGCGGCTGGCCGGCGCCATGAGCACCACCTGGTACGACACCATCGCCACCCTCGGGTGGCTGGCCGGGGTCACCTCGTCCATCCGCCTGCTCTCCCACATCTATGTGATCGCCCTGCGGCACCCGTTGCGAGCGGCCAAGGAGTTCGCCACCCTGGACGCATTGTCCGGTGGTCGGGTCATCTGCGGGGTCGGCGCCGGTCACGTGGTCGAGGAGTTCGACCTCATGGGGCCGGAGTTCGACCATCGGGGTCCGGCCACCGACGAGGCCATCGTGGGCCTGGCCGACGCACTGGTCAGTGAGTACCCGACGCTGCCAGGGCCGAGATGGGAGGCCACCGGTCTGGGGCTCAAGCCGCGACCGGTCCAGGTGCCCCGCCCGCCCATCTGGGTCGGTGGGTCGTCGCCGGCCGCGCTCCGTCGCACGGCACGTTTCGCCGATGGCTGGCTGCCCCAGTCGCTCGGTCCCGACGTGGAGCTGCTGTCCGAGCTGCGGCGGCTGCGCCACGAGTACCGGGACGACGCACCGCTCGACATCGGGGGGCTCTCCGACTCCCTCTACGTGGGCACCCCGCCCGCCGGCTTCGAGCTCCCCCGCGGCACGGTGTCCGGATCGCCCGAGCAGGTGGCCGACTACCTGCGACCGTTCCGTGAGGCGGGGGTGGGCCAGGTGCAGGTGCGGTTCCCGTCCCGCTCGGCCCAGGAGCTGTGCGACCAGATCGCCGCCTTCGGCCACGACGTGGCTCCTCTCGTCGACGCCTGACTCCGCGATCACCCCCGGCGATCACCACCGCGATCACCCCGGCGATCCCCCCCGGCAAGCACCACCGGTCCCTGTGGGACTGTCAGCCGGGCGTGGTCGTGGTCGTCGATCCGCTTCCCAGCGCCGGGCTGGTGGTGGTCGTGGCGGCCACTCCTCTGGTGGTCGACGTAGTGGGTGGCGCGGTCGATGTGGTGGTCGAGACCGTCGGCCTCGTGGTGGTGGAGACCGGAGGCTGAGTGGTGCTCGGCGGGGTGGCGGCGGGCGCCGGGCGGGTGGTGGTGGTCGTCGTGGTGGTGCTCGGCGTGGTCGTGGTCGAGGTGGTGTCCGGCACCCCGGAGATCGTCCCGGTGCTGGCGGTACAGGTGCCGTCGCTGCGGCAGGTGATGACGGTCGCCGTGCTGGCCGGCGGGTACAGGTAGCAGAGGGTTCCGAAGCCGAGGAAGAGGATGACCAGCAGGAGGGTGGACCGTCGGATGGGGAGCAGCCGGTGCACGGGCACCGACATGTAGCCGACCAGCTTGCTGTGCTTCTCGTCGGAGGGGTCGGGCCCGGCCGGCTGGGCCGCGGGGGCGCTGAACCCGGGGGGCCGGGACATGCGAACGGTCGGATTGACCTGGGTATCGTCGGGCTCGTCGGGCTCGTCGCTCATGACGAGGCCGGATCGGGGATCGAGGGCGAGGTGATCCCGGCCGAGCGCAGCGCCGTGGCCGCCCGGAGCCGTATCTCGCGGGCCACCTCGAACTGACGGCCGGGCAGGGTCCGGGCGATCAGCCGTAGCTGCACATAGCCGACGTCGATGGTCTCCACGCCGGCCACCACCGGCTCGCCGAGCAGGAGGCTCCGCCAGTGGGCGTCCGCCGTCATCGTCCCGATGACCTCCTCCTTCAGGATGGACGTGACCCGCTCGAGATCCTCGGCCACCGACACCGGGATGTCCACCACCGCCTTCGACCAGTCGCGGGAGAGGTTGGTCACCTGACGCATGGCGCTGTTGGGCACCACGATGAGCTCACCCTGGGCGTTGCGGAGCTTGGTCACCCGCAGGGTGAGCTCCTCGACTGTCCCGGTGACGCTCACCGCCGACCCGGGCACCGACAGCCGGATGAGGTCCCCGAAGGCGAACTGGTGCTCGGTCAGAAGGAAGAAGCCGGCCAGCAGGTCGCCCACCATCTGCTGGGCGCCGAACCCGAGGCCGATCCCGATCACGGTGGCCGGGGCCACCAGGGTGGTCAGCGGGATGCCGAGCCGGTCGAGGGAAAGGATGCCGACGATGAAGGAGGCCAGGGCCACCACCGTCCACTCCACCGCCTCGCTGACCGCCCGGGACCGCTTGAGGCTCTCGGAGGCCAAGGCGCCCGACTCGATCTGCCGGCGGATCTGGGTGTCGATCCAGCGACGGCGGCGCGCCCCGAACCAGTGGGCGAAACGAACGAAGAGACCGGTCCCGAGGAGCAGCACGACGACCGGAAGGAGGTGGTTCTGGAGCCAGGCGTGATCGATGTCCGGAACCTACCATCGCCGGTTCCGCCGGCGGTGACCCGGGAACCACCGGCCGCAGGTGGGCCTGGCCCTCCGTAGGAGCGACCGCTTGTGTTGTTTTGCATCGAGTTCCCTGGGCAGACCGGAACAAGGGACGCCCGGAACCCGACGACTGGCAACGCCCGGAGGCGTACCCGGTGCCATGATTGACCGATGGCCAGACCGTGGAACGGCACATCCAAGTACCGCAAGGGCTGGACGGGCAGGGACTTTCACGTGACTGGCGGGCACGAAGCCGAGGCCGAGGCCACCGAGAGGGCGAAGAAGCCCAATCGGTTCGGTCTGTGGGTGCTGCGGACGCTGGGCTACCGGGGACCAGAGCCGACGCCACCCCACCAGGCTCCCCATCACGGAGCACCACCCGCTCTCACCCCGAAAACTGAGACAGGGCACCGACGCCTTTTTAAAGCAGAAGGGCCCCTTGCCCCTCAAATTGCGGGCACCAGGTGCGTTCTGGAGCACGGCGGTCACGGTGCCGTAAACTGACGGTCAGTCAGGTCGCCATCGGCCCCGTCCTTTCCAAACCCGCAGCCGGGAAGGGTGCGCCGGTCGGCACGCCCCCACCGCCCGTCCACGAAGGGAATCCCACCATGCTCGACTACGTGATCCGCAACGGACTGGTCGTCGACGGCACCGGCGCCCCCGGCCGGACGGCCGACGTCGGCATCCGCGACGGCAGGATCGTCGCCGTGGGCGAGATCGACGAACCGGCCACCACCGAGTTCGACGCCGAGGGCCTGGTGGTGGCCCCCGGCATCATCGACCCGCACACCCACTACGACGCCCAGCTGTTCTGGGACCCGACCGCCTCCCCGTCCAACCTGCACGGCGTGACCACCGTCATCGGCGGCAACTGCGGGTTCACGCTGGCCCCCATCAAGGCCGAGGACCACGACTACATCCGGCGGATGATGGCCAAGGTCGAGGGCATGCCGCTGGTGGCGCTGGAGGACGGGCTGCCGTGGGACTGGACCAGCTTCGGCCAGTACCTCGGGAAGCTCGAGGGCAACCTCGGGGTCAACGCCGGCTTCCTGGTGGGGCACTGCGCCCTGCGACGGTGGGTGTTGGGCTCCGAGCGGGGCGCCGAGGTCGCCTCGGACGAGGAGCTGGCCGCCATGACCCGGCTGCTGGCCGAATCGATCGAGGCCGGCGGGCTCGGATTCTCGTCCTCCCAGTCCCGGACCCACTCCGACGGGGACGGCAATCCCATCTCCTCCCGCCACGCCGACCGGCGCGAGATGCTCGCCTTCTGCGAGGTGGTCCGCGACCACCCGGGGACCACGCTCGAGTACATCACCAACGGGTGCCTCGACACCTTCACCGACGAGGAGCTCGACCTGATGGTGGCCATGACCACCACCGCCCGGCGGCCGCTCAACTGGAACCTGCTGACCATCGACTCGCGCACGCCGGACAAGACGGCGCGCCAGCTCGAGGCCTCCAGCCGGGCCGCCGAGGCCGGCGGCCGCATCGTGGCGCTGACCATGCCCACCCTGGTGCCGATGAACATGAGCTTCCGCACCCACTGCGCCCTCTTCCTCATCCCGGGGTGGGGCGACGTGATGGGGCTGCCGGCGGAGGAGCGGATCGAGAAGCTCAAGGATCCCGCGGTGCGGGAGCAACTCGACGAACTGGCCCACTCGGAGGCGGCCGGGGTGTTCCGTCGGCTGTCCCACTGGGCCAACTACATCATCGGCGACACCTTCTCGCCCGAGAACGAGGGGCTCAGCTGGCGGGACGTCGGCTCCATCGCCGAGGAACAGGGCAAGCCCCCCTTCGACGCCCTCCTCGACCTGGTCATCGCCGACGACCTGCGGACCGTGCTGTGGCCGAAGGCCTCCGACGGCGACGACGCCTCGTGGCAGGCCCGGGCCGAGGTGTGGAGCAACCCCGGGGCCATGGTCGGCGGCTCCGACGCCGGCGCCCACCTCGACCGGATGTGCGGCTCCAACTATCCCACCTCGTTCCTCGGCGACTGCCTGCGCAAGCGCAAGCTGGTGCCGATGGAGCGGGCCGTGCAGTTGATGACCGAGGCACCGGCCGAGCTGTTCGGGCTCACCGACCGGGGCCTGGTGGCCGAGGGGATGTGGGCCGACCTGTTCATCTTCGACCCGGAGACCGTCGGCTCCGAGCCGGCCACGCTGGTCCACGACCTGCCCGGCGGGAGCCCGCGGCTGATCGCCGATGCCATCGGCGTGGTCCGCGTGCTGGTCAACGGCGTCGAGACCATCGCCGACGGCAAGCCCACCGGCCACCTCCCCGGCTCGCTGCTCAAGTCGGGCCGGGACACCTCGACGGTCGAACCGGCAACGGCCGGGACCTGAGGCGTCCGGGGAAACCGGCGTCCTCGATCTGCCCCCCGATCGCCGACGACCTACACTGCTGACGCGGCGTCAGCTCTTGGCTTGCACCCGCAGCACGAGGCCTCCTCCTGGCCCCCGCACCGTCGTCGGGGGGAGACCGGGGCGTCATCGAACACCGCATCGAACACCGCATCGAATACCGCATCGAACTACCGCATCGAACACCGCGAAAGGGGACCCAGCATGGCCAGTCGAGGCTTCCGGGACGAAACGCAGCTCCTGATCGGGGGCAAGTGGGTCGAGGCCGGCGACGGCACCTACGACATCGTCAACCCGGCCACCGAACAGGTCGTGGCCCAGGCCCCCAACGCCTCGGCCGACGATGCCCGGGCGGCGGCGGCGGCGGCTAAAGAGGCCTTTCCGGCCTGGGCCGCCACACCGGCCCGCGGAGCGTCTGTCCCTGCTGGCCGCGGCGGCGGGGGCCATCCGGGCCAAAAACGACGAGCTGGTACCGCTGGTCATCGCCGAGACCGGGGCTACCGCCTCGGTCGGGTCCCGGATGCAGGTACCGGTCAGCGCCGCCCGCTTCGACCGCTACTCGCAGGACATCAGCCACGTGCAGGAGCAGATGCTCCCCCCGGTGGTCTCGGCCGCCACCCCCCTCGCCCCCGGCGGCCTGATCAGTGCGCTGGCCTACCGCCAGCCGGTCGGGGTCGTGGCCGCCATCGCCAGCTACAACTTCCCCATGACCAACATGGCCGGCAAGGTGGCTCCTGCCCTGGCCATGGGGAACACCGTGGTCCTGAAGCCGGCACCGCAGGACCCGCTGGCCGTGATCGAGCTGGCCCGGGTCCTGGAAGAGGTCGGGTTCCCCCCGGGAGTGATCAACGTCATCAACTCCCAAGGGCCCGAGCCGGCCTCGGTGCTGACCACCTCGCCCGACGTCGACATGGTCTCGTTCACCGGCTCCACCGCGGTCGGCCAGCGCATCGCCGCGGCCGGGGCGCCGTCCATGAAGCGGATGCTGATGGAGCTCGGCGGCAAGGGCGCCGCCGTGGTCTTCGAGGACGCCGACATCAAGGCGGCGGTGGGTGCCATCGGTTCGACCTGGGCGTTCCACTCGGGCCAGATCTGCACGGCCCCCACCCGGGCCGTGGTGCACCGGAGCATCCTGGACCAGGTCATCGACGGCCTGTCGACCTTCGCCGGGTTCTTGAAGGTGGGAGACCCGACCCAGGCTGACACCGTCGTCGGTCCCCTGATCTCGGGGGCCCAGCGTCAGCGGGTGCTCGACCACATCGAGACCGGTCGCCAGCAGGGTGAGGTCGTGGTGGGCGGCGGCCGTCCGGGGCACCTCGACACCGGCTACTACGTGGAGCCGACGCTGATCACCGGGACCAACGACATCACCGTGGCCCGCGAGGAGATCTTCGGGCCGGTGGTGGTGGTCATCCCCTTCGACGAGGAGGAAGAGGGCATCGCCATCGCCAACGACTCCGAGTTCGGGCTCTACGACTACGTGTTCTCCGGGGACACCCCCCGAGCCTTCCGGGTGGCCAAGCTGCTGCGCGCCGGCCATGTGGGCATCAACACCGCCCAGCGCAATATGGATGCTCCCTTCGGCGGCTTCAAGATGAGCGGCATCGGCCGCGACGGGGGCGACACCAGCCTGGAGGCCTACTCGGAGCTGCAGTCGATCATCTGGTCGAGCTGAGTACCGCCGGATCACGCCGGACCCGTAGTAGAGCGACGACCCGAAGCTGAAGATGCCTCCGTCGGCGGCCACCATCCAATAGCCGGCGCCGGTCGGGTCGGTGGCCATGCCGGTCACCGGCTGGTTGAGGGGCTGACCTCCCATGGAACCCAGGAAGCTGGCGTTGCCGAAGGAGAAGATCCCGCCGTCGGCGGCCACGAACCAGTAGCCGCCTCCCCCAGCGGTGGCGGCGATCCCGACCACGGGCTGGGTGAGCCGAATGTTGCCGGTCGACCCGAGGAACGGGGCGGCGCCGAAGGAGAAGATCCCGCCGTCCGCGGCGACCAGCCAGTAGCCGTTGGCCGATCCGTTGCGGGCCAGACCCACGACGGGTTGGTTGAGCCGTTGCCCGCCCATCGAGCCGTCGAAGTGGGCGTCACCGAAGGCGAATACCCCGCCGTCCGAGGCGACCAGCCAGTAGCCGTGGCCATCGGCGGTCGGGGCGAGGTCGACGACCGGCGCGTTGAGGTGCTGGCCGCCCATCGATCCGTAGAAGCCGGCGTCACCGAAGGTGAAGATGCCTCCGTCTCCGGCCACCAGCCAGTAGCCGTGGCCGTCGGGAGTGGCCACGATATGGGCGATGGGCGCGTTGAGGGCCGTGCCCGCCATCCCTCCGTAGTTGAAGGCGTCGCCGTAGGCGGCGACGTTGCCGTTGGCCTGGGCCAGCCAGTAGCCGTGACCGTCGGGGGTGGAGGCCATGCCCACGGTGGGCGCCGCCAGCGTGCCGATGGGCTCACCGGGGACCGGGCTCACCGCGTAGGGGTAGGGGTACTGGCCTCCGGTGGAGGTGGTGGCCCCGTTCGGCCCGACGGTCTGGCCGGGGCAGTAGACCGGGTCGCCGGTCTGGGTTCCGGCCACCACCGGAGTGGCCGGAACCGGCATCCCCTGGTTGGCGTTCTGGCTCGACTGGCGGGCGTTGGCGGAGGGGACGTCCCCGTACTGGTAGCCGTACAGCTCGACCGTCCAGGCCTGGTTGGCGGCACAGGTCACCCCCACCCCCACCAGGTTGTAGGCGGCACCCAGCTCGTTCTGCCGGTGGTACGTCGAGGCCATGTAGGCCCCGTCCATCCCGTCGGAGCCGTCGCCCGGCCAGAAGCCGTAGCCGGTGCTGCCCGAGTTGGCGGCGAAGACGCAGACCTGAGTGGGAGAGGGCGCGGCGCCACCCGGACCGGTACACGGAGGTAGAGAGGGGTCGGACACGGTACCGGCGGCGGCGATGTGGGCCGACCAGGCCTGGGCCTCGGCTTGCAGGCCGGGGTCGACGCTCAGCTGGGGCACGGGCACGCTGGGCGAGGAGCGGGCCCCCCGCTCGGCGTTGATCCGGGCCACCAGGTCCTGGGCATAGAGCGCCTGCACCGAGCCGATCGAGTTGGCCACCGGACCAGCCGACGCCGGGGCCCGGTCGACCGTCCCGAGGGCGGTCCAGATCCCGCCGACCACCATGACCAGGGCGATCGCCACCACGGTCAGCCGGCGGGTCACGCCGGGATCGGGCGCGCGCCTCGACGGGAGGGACCCCGTCAAAGGTTCTGGCCGCGGGTCACCTCCAGGGGCGCCCGATACCTCTTGCCACTTGTCCAAGGAGATGCGCCCCTTCAGCTTCAGCACGCAGTCTTTCAGGCTGGTCCGGACGGCTCCAATCGAGCGGTCTCCAGTCATGTCGCAGGCCCCTAACGTCGGTCTTCGTCGCGCCCCTACATGGGTGGTATCGGCCAGAAGCCCCGAAAACTGTTGCGCGAATGGGATACAAAGGGCCTGTGCCCGTGTCTCTACCCAATTCCATCCCCCCTTCATTCGCAAAGTTGGCGGCCCAAGTGTCCAACTGGGGCCGGTGGGGTCCCGAAGACCAGCTCGGCACCCTCAACCTCATCGACCGGGCGACCCGGCTGCGGGGCGTGGCCGCGGTCCGGGACGGGGTCCCCTTCGCCCTCGGGCTGCCCTTGTCGGCCGCCGAGGGGATCCAGGCCGGATTCGTGCCCGGCCGGGTCAACCCGACCCGCACCATGGTCAGCATCAACCAGCCGCTCAGCCCGGACCCGCAGTGGATCGCCTCGTCGGAGGACGTGGTCACCCTGGCCCTGCAGTGCGCCACCCACTGGGACGGTCTGGCCCATGTCTCCTACGGCGCCGGACCGGACGGGCCCCGGCTCTACAACGGGTTCCCGGCCACGGCCGTCACCGAGGAGGGAGCCACCAAACTGGGGATCCACCTGGTCGAGACGTTGGTGTCCCGGGGCGTGCTGTTGGACCTCCCCCGGTCCAAGGGGCAGGAGATCCTCGACCCGGGCTACCCGATCACGCCCGGGGACCTGGACCATGCGTGCTCGATGGCCGGCGTGACCGTCGCTCCCGGCGACGTGGTGCTGGTGCGGACGGGACAGCCGGTGCACCTCGCCCTCCCGGGCCGACCGGGCCTGGCCGGGGCCCCGCCGGTCCGGGACCTCGTCGCCTACACCTGGCCGACACCGGGGCTGACCGTGGCCACCGCGGCCTGGTTCCATGCCCGTGACGTGGCCGCGGTGGCCACCGACACCATGGTCCTCGAGGTCTACCCGTGCGAGGACGAGCGCCTCTACCTGCCCGTGCACCTCCTCCACCTGGTCGAGATGGGGATGACCCAGGGCCAGAACTTCTTCCTCGACGAGCTGGCCGACGCCTGCGCCGCCGACGGCCGCTACGAGTTCCTGCTCGATGCCACCCCGCTCCCCTTCACCAACGCCCTGGGCTCACCGGTCAACCCGGTAGCCGTGCGCTGACCGGGAACTCCCGGTCGGGCGGCCTCGCTAACGGTCGGGGGGCGCCGCCGCGGCCGATCGGGCCCGGGCCAGGGCCGCCTTGACCTCGGCGGTACGGGCCGTCGCCGCGCCTCCTCCCACGACCGGGCCGGTCCGGGGCCGCCGGGCCTCGGAACCGGCCACCCTGGCCCCGGCCGGTGCGCCCCGACCGGTCACCGACCAGTGCACGAGACGGGCCTGGCTGTCGATCAGCGAAGCGGTCCGGATGCCCCAGAACTCGAACCCGTACCGGTGGCCGGCCACCTGGGCCAGCATGGCGATGAGCGTGCCCGCCGCCGCCATCGGGTCTTCCCCGGCCGGCGAGCCGGACCGGTCGGCCTGGGTGGCGATGACCCGGGCCAGGGTGACCGTGACCGCATTGAGCGCCCGGACCCGCAGTCCCTGGAACCGGAGGTCGCCCTCCACCGTGGTCAGCTCGACCACCCGGAAGACGGCCCGGTTGCGCTCCCAGTAGTCCATGAACCCCTGGACCACGGTCACCGAGGTGTCCCAGCTGACGCCCTCGGACCAGTCCCCGTCCACCAGCGCCGCCAGCTCGCCGGCCCCCTCGACCAGCTCCTCGGCCAGCACGGTGATGGCCGCCTCCACGTTCTCGAAGTACTGGTAGAAGGTGGCCGGCGAGGTGCCGGCCCCCCGGGCGATGTCGATGACCTTGATCGAACGCCAAGGCGTGGCCACCAACAGCTCGGCGGTGCACTCCAACAGCCGTTGGCGGGTGGCCCGGCCGCGACGACCGGGCACGCGGCCATCGGTGGTGGCGATCAGCTCCGGATCCTCGTCGGTGGGCATGGCCGACCATGGTACCGAGGGACGTGACTGCCGGCCGGGGGTGTCCCGGCCGGCACGGTGGACCGATGGCGGCCCGCCCCGGAGCCCGTCCCGGCGGCGCAGCCTCGATCAGGGTGGAGAAATCGCTGGCGAGTAGGGTGAACGCTCATGGCCAACCGTCCGGTGCCACGTGCCTTGACCCGGGCCCAGCAGGCCCGCCGCCAACGGGTGGTGGACGCCGCCATGGCCCTCGGGCTCGACGGGGGGTACGAGGCGGTGCAGATGCGCGACGTTGCCGCCCGGGCTGACGTGGCCATGGGTACCGTGTACCGCTACTTCACCAGCAAGGACCACCTGTTGGCTGCCGCCCTGGTGCACTGGGTCGAGCAGCTGGACAACCGTCTGGCCCAGCTGCCGGCGCAGGGGGACTCCGCCTCGGAGCGGGTCATCGACGCCCTGGACCGGGCGCTCCGGTCGATGGGCCGCCAACCCCAGCTGGTGAGTGCGGTCTTCACCGCCCTGGCCTCGCCGGACCCGGCCGCCATCGAGTGCCAGCAACAGGTGTCGGTGCTGATGGAGGGGATCATCACCCGGGCCATCGGCGAGCCCCATCCGCCCAACCTGAGCGATCGGGCCCGGATCCTCGGCCACGTCTGGTACTCGGCCCTGGTCGGCTGGGTCAACGGGTGGAGCAACATGGGACGGGTGCATGACGAGCTGGTCGTGGCCATCGGCCTGCTGTTGCCGAGCGACATCTACGCCGAGGTCTGACCGCCGGACCGGTGCCGTGACCCGGGTCCACCATGACCCAAGTGGCCGGGGCGGGCGAGCTACCGTCTGACATGCCTTCGGCCATCGAAGTCCACGGCCTGTCCAAGCGCTTCGGGGCCGTCCAGGCCGTCGATGACCTCAGCTTCGAGGTGGCCGCCGGGCGGGTCACCGGCTTCCTCGGACCCAACGGGTCAGGCAAGACCACCACCTTGCGCATGCTGCTGGGCCTGGTCTCGATCACCCAGGGGAGCGCCACCTTCGGCGGACGTCGCTATCAGCAACTCGACCACCCGATCAGCCACGTGGGGGCCGTGCTGGAAGCCACCAGCTTCCACCCCTCGCGGCGAGCCGACGACCACCTGAAGACGGTAGCCATGGCCGCCGGCCTGCCGCTCCAGCGGGTCGGCGAGACCCTCGACCTGGTCGGGCTGGGCGACGTGGCCCGTCGCCGGGTGGGCAAGTTCTCGCTGGGCATGCGGCAGCGCCTGCAGCTGGCCACCGCACTGCTGGGGGACCCGGAGATCCTCATCCTCGACGAGCCCTCCAACGGCCTCGACCCCCAGGGCATCCAGTGGCTCCGCACCTTCATCCGCCACCAGGCGTCCGTCGGGCACGCCGTGCTGGTCTCCTCGCACCTCCTGTCCGAGATGGAAGAGACGGTCGACGACGTGGTCATCGTGTCCCACGGCCGGCTGGTCCTCCAGACGACGCTGGCCGAGTTGGCCACCCGCGCCGGTACGAGCACCGGACTGCGGATCCGCTCGCCCGAGCTGCCGCGGCTGATCGCCCTCCTGCAGGCCATCCCGGTGGCCTACCAGCAGGTGGCGCCGGACTCGCTGGTCATCGATCGCGCCACCCCCGAGTGGTTCGGACCCTTTGCCGCCCAGCACCAGATCGTGCTCTATGAGCTGATCCACGAGCGGGGCAGCCTCGAGGAGGTCTTCCTGAGCCTGACCCACGGCTTCGACGCCGCCGACCCGAGCCGGGCCGCGGGTCAATCCCAGCCCATGGGCATCACACCCGGCGCCGGTCCGGCGCCGATGCCCGGGGGTGCCTCGTGATCGCCGGGATCCGTTCCGAGTGGCTGAAGATGCGCACCACGGCGGTGCCCTGGGTACTCGCCGGCGTCGCCGTGGTGATCACCGGACTGTCCATCCTGATTTTCTTCCTCAACGGTGGTTCCACCGGAGGCGGCACCGGTGGCGGCGGAGGGGGAGGTGGCTCCTTCGGGGCCAGCGGATTCCCCCACACCACCCAGCAACTTCGCAATCTGGTCGGCGCGGGGGTCGGGAGCTACATCTTCGCCCTGTTGCTCGGCACCCTGATGGTCACCACCGAGTTCCGGCACAAGACGGTGACCACGTCGTTCCTGGTGACTCCCCGGCGGCCCCGGTTCGTGGCCGCCAAGCTGCTCACCTCGGCCATTCTCAGCGTGGCGCTGGCCCTCATCCTGTTGGCCGGCACCATCGTCGGGGGCGGCCTGGCCCTGGCCGCCGACGGCGGGTCGTTTTCGAACATGCTCCGCCAGGTCCCGGCGGTGCTGCCGGGGATGCTGCTCGTCTTCGCCCTCTTCGGGCTGCTCGGCGTCGGCGTCGGATCGGTGCTGACCAACCAGGTGGCCGCCATCATCGTGTGTCTGGGCTGGTTCCTCATCCTCGAGCAGATCATCGTGGGGATCTGGCATGGGACGGCGAGGTGGGTGCCCTCGGGCGCGGCCAGCGCGGCGGCCAACGTGACCCGGGGCCGGGGCGACAACTTCGGGTTGTTCACGTGGTGGCAGGGAGCGCTGTTGATGCTGTTCTACGGGTTGGTGTTCGCGGCGATCGGGTCGCTGATCCTCACCGAGCGCGACATCACCTGATCCCGCCGGCCGCCGCCCGCCGGCCGCCGCCCGCTCGGCCGGCTCCCCGCCCGGCTCCCCGGTAGTGCTGCCACGGGCCATGTCCGTAGGCTGGAGCCATGAGCAGTTCCGTCCCCTCCCCCGCCTCCCCGACCACGGCCTCGACCCCGACGAGGTGCTGGCCCGGATGGGTGGGCTCCGGGCCGACGACCGCGACTGGCGCGGGGGCCGGGTGTTCAGCCTGGTGTACTCGGCCGGGGACGCCGCCCATGATCTCCTCGAGCGGGCGGCCACGCTCTATGCGGCCGAGAACGCCCTCAACACCTCGGTCTTCCCGAGCCTCGGGCGCATGCAGCAGGACATCGTGTCGATCGCCGCCGGGCTGCTGGGCGCCGACCGGCTCCGGCCCGACCAGCGCGACGGGGTGCGCGGCTACCTCACCTCGGGAGGGACGGAGTCACTCCTGCAGGCCACCAAGACGGCGCGGGACTGGGGACGGACCACCAGGGACATCACCCGCCCCAACATGGTGCTGGCCTCGAGTGCCCATGCCGCCTTCGAAAAAGCGGCCCACTACTTCGACGTCGAGTCCCGACGGGTGCCGGTGCGTCCGGACTTCAGCGCCGACCTCGATGCCATGGCCGGCGCGGTGGACGACGACACGGTGATGATCGTCGGTTCGGCCCCGACCTACCCCCAGGGCATCGTCGACCCGATCCCCGCGTTGGCCGCCCTGGCCGCAGAACGGGGGATCCTCTGCCATGTGGACGCTTGCCTCGGGGGCTTCCTCCTGCCCTTCCTCGCCCGACTGGGCCACCTGGACAAGGAGTGGGATCTGTCGGTGGCCGGGGTGACCTCGATCTCCGCTGACCTCCACAAGTACGGCTACTCCACCAAGGGCATCTCGGTGATCCTCTACCGGGACCGCGAGTTGGCCCGGCTGCAGCCGTTCGTGACCTCCAACTGGCTGGGCGGGCTCTACGGCTCGCCGTCGATGGCCGGCACCCGGCCGGCCGGGCCCATCGCCGCCGGCTGGGCCATCCTCCACCACCTCGGGGCCGACGGCTACCTGCGGTTGGCCGAGGACACCCATCAGGCTGCGACCATGATCCGTTCCACCATCGTCGACACTCCGGGGCTGGCCCTGCGGGGAGCGCCGGACGCCACCGTCTTCGCCTTCGGCGGCGAGCCGGGGGAAGGGGGATCGATTCGTTCGCGCTGGGCGATGCCCTGGCTGACCGGGGAGGTTGGTTCTTCGACCGCCAGACGCCGCCGGACAGCCTCCATGCGACCGTGCACGCCGGCCACCGCTCCGTGGCCGCCGAGCTCTGCGCGGACCTGGTGGCGGTCACCGGCGAGCTGCTCGGGTCCGGGGATCGGGCGGTCGATCGGACCGCCACCTACGGGACCGCCTGAAGGGCCGCTCCGCCGCCCGGCGCCGTGGCCGCGGTCAGAGAGGGTTGATCAACCGGGCCTGACCATTGTCGGTCAGCGCCCCGTCGTCTATACATTTCGTAGTCAGGCTTCGACGGGCCCGGGGTTTGCCATTCGGCTGCGAGCGATCGACACCACCAGACCGGGGGGACGCAATGGACCGTAAGTGGTGGACACTCAGTGCGGTCTGTGCCGGCGTGTTCATGCTGATGTTGGACATCACCGTGGTCAACGTGGCGCTGCCCGACGTTCAGCAGTCGCTGCACGCGTCCCTCTCCGACCTGCAGTGGGTGGTCGACGCGTACGCCCTCACCCTGGCCGCCCTGCTCCTCACCGCCGGGGTGGTGGGCGACATGTTCGGTCGCCGGGGTGTCTTCGCCGTCGGGCTGCTGGTGTTCTCGCTGTCGTCACTGGTGTGCGGGCTGTCGACCTCGGCCGAGATGCTGATCCTGGCCCGGGGGCTCCAAGGGGTCGGCGGCGCCATCATGTTCGCCACCTCCCTGGCCCTCATGGCCCAGGCGTTCTCGGGCGCAGAACGGGGCACCGCCTTCGGTATCTACGGCGCGGTCATCGGCGGCGCCGTGGCCATCGGGCCGTTGGTGGGCGGCGCCATCACCGAAGGGATCGGCTGGCGCTGGATCTTCTTCCTCAACCTGCCCATCGGAGCCTTCGCCGTCGTGATCACCCTGGTGAAGGTCAGGGACCTGCTGCCTCCCAACCGCCGTCGGATCGACTGGATCGGGTTCGTCACCTTCTCCGCCTCGTTGTTCCTGCTGGTGTTCGCGCTGGTGCAGGGCAACGCCAAGGGCTGGCACAGCCACTTCATCGTGGGGCTGCTCGTCGGGGCCGCGCTGCTGATGGTCGTCTTCCTGGTGGCCGAGCGGAGCGAGCGGGAACCGATGCTCGACCTGGCCCTGTTCAAGCGGCCGGCCATGGTCGGGGTGTCGATCGCCGCCTTCGCCGTGTCCGCCTCGATCTTCGCCATCTTCCTCTACCTCACCCTGTATCTCCAGGAGGTCCTTGGCTACGGGCCCTTCGCCGCCGGCCTCCGGTTCCTCCCCTTCACCATCCTGACCTTCGTGGTGGCGCCCTTCGCCGGCAAGCTGAGTAACCGGGTCCACGCCCGGTACCTGATCGGTCTCGGGCTGCTCCTGGTCGCCCTCGGCTGCCGGCTGGCCAATCACATCCAGCCCGATGCGACCTGGACCGCCCTGCTGGCCGGCCTCATCGTCAGCGGGATCGGCGTCGGCATGATCAATCCGGTACTGGCCTCCTCGGCTGTGGCCGTGGTGCCGCCGGAGCGGAGCGGCATGGCGTCGGGGGCCTCGAACACCTTCCGCCAGGTCGGCATCGCCACCGGCATCGCCGGGTTGGGCGCCGTCTTCCTCCATCAGCTGCCCACCGCCACCGCCAATGCACTGGCCGCCACCCCGGGCGGGCGAGCCGTGCTTGCCCACGGCGGTGCGCAACTGACCGCGCTGAACTCGGGGGACAGCGTCCGGGCGGTGGCCGCCTCCCTTCCCGATGCGGTGTCCCGCCACGCGCTGATCCACGCCTACCAGGTCGGCTTCGTCGGCACCTTCAACCATCTGATGACCATCGCCATGTGGACCGCGCTGGTGGGCGGCGTCGCCTCGCTGGCCCTGATCCGCCAACGTGACTTCGTGCCCAGCATCGCCGTGCCGCCCGCCGCGACCACCGACGGCGCGGCGCGCCCCCGGCCCCGCCACGCCCACTCCAAGCGCCGGAACCGGGGCCATCCGGCGCCGGTTCCGCCCACCGCTCCGGTTCCCTCTACCACCCCGGCCGGGTAGCCGGCCCGGCCGGCGGCTGTGCCCACACCCGACCACCGGCCGCTCTCGGGCCGGCCCCTGTCCGAGCCGCATCCGTCCCGCCTGCCGCCCGGACATCCCCACCGGGCCCAGATCCTGGCCGCCCACGCCGAGGCCATGGTCCGGGGTGACTCCGGGTACACCGACCCCGACACCGGTCTCTTCGTCCTCACCGCCGCCTTCCTGGCCGACCGCCGCACCTGCTGCGAGTCCGGCTGTCGGCACTGCCCCTACCTCGGGTGACGGCGAGGATCAGCACCGAGACCGCCCCGTCGGGCGCCGGGGGTGCCGGACGGATGGCCTATGGTGCCCGCGAAGCTGCCATCCAGCCAGGAAGCCGCATCCAGCGAGGAGGACGACATGAAGACCAGGCTCACCGAGCTACTCGGCGTGGAGCACCCGGTCATGCTGGCCGGCATGGGCGGAGTGTCCTACGCCCCGCTGGTGACCGCGGTGTCCGAGGCCGGCGGCTTCGGATGCCTCGGCGCCTCGACCATGAGCAACGAGCGGATGGTGGCCGAGATCGCCGCCGTGCGGGCCGCCACCGACCGGCCGTTCGGCGTCGACCTGCTCACCGCCATGCCCGGCGACCTGGTGGGCCAGGTGACCCAGATCATCGAGGGCGGGGCGTCGGTGTTCGTGGCCGGGCTGGGGGTGCCGGCCGAGGTGGTCGACCTCTGCCACCGGCACCGACGTCCTCGTGATCAACATGTGCGGCAAGGTCGACCACGCCCGCCGGGCCCTCGACGCCGGATGCGATGTGGTGGTGGCCCAGGGCACCGAGGCCGGAGGCCACACCGGGCTGGTGGCCACCATGCCCCTGGTCCCCCAGATCGTCGACGCGGTCGGCGCCGACATCCCGGTGGTGGCGGCCGGCGGGATCTTCGACGGCCGGGGGCTGGCGGCGGCGTTGGCCCTCGGAGCCGACGGGGTATGGATCGGCACCCGGTTCATCGCCACCCCCGAGGCCAGGAGCGTGGTCGGCTACAAGGACGCCCTCATCCGGACCCGGGAGGACGGGACCACCATCACCCGGGCGTTCTCCGGCAAGACCATGCGGGTGGTCCGCAACGAGTACACCGCCTTCTTCGACGAGCACCCCGACGAGTTGGTGCCCTTCCCGGGACAGCTCGGCCGGTCGGTCCGCGACGGGGCGTTCCACCTGGGCGGGGGCGACGACACCCCGGACATCGACCCGGCCCGCGAGTGCTACCCCACCGGCCAGGGGGTCGGAGCCATCCAGACGCTGATCCCGGCGGCCAGCCTGGTGACCCAGATCGTGACCCAGGCCGAGCAGGTGCTGGCCGGCCTGGGTCAACCCTCTGGGGGCTGACCCTCCGGGGGCTGGCCCTCCGGGGGCTGACCGGCCGGGCGGTCCGGGTCCTGGCCGACTGCCCGGTGCGGGTCGAGCACCGACCGGTCGCCCGACCGGAGCCCGGCCATGATCGTCCGGTAGGTGCCGGCGGCGTCGTCCCCGGCGGCGTCGGTCTCCAACCACCGGCTCCCGTGCTCACCGTGGTGGCGGTCGACGCCGTAGAGGCCGAACCGCGGCTGGTAGGAGCCCCACTCGTAGTTGTCGACCAGCGACCAGTGCCAGTAGCCGGTGATCGGAATCCCCTCATCGATGGCGGCCATGACCGCGGCGATGTTCTCCCGCAGGTAGCGGGGGCGGTCCCACCCGTCGGAGCGGGGATAGGAGCGTCCGTTGCGGACCCGGTTGCACAGCCCGTTCTCGACCACCCACAGCGGGAGCCCGGGCGTGAGGTGGTGCTGGACGCCGAGCCACCGGTACAGGCCGCCCGGATCGGGGACGTCGTCCCACAGCTCGCGGGTGGGCATGGGGTTGCGCCCCCCGGCGGTGCGATGGCCCGGGACGCGGAAGTGCCGGGCCGACATCGGGTCGTAGAAGTCGATGCCCACCGCGTCGAGGGTGCGCTCGTGGGGGCTGGCGTACACCGCGTCGAGCGCCTTGCGGGGCAGGGCGTGCGGGGTCCTCCGGAGCGGATCGGCACCGCGACCCCCGCCCGACCCGTAGGGCGAGGTGGCCCGGGCCGCCCGGCGCAGGATGCGCTCGCCGCCGGCGGGTGGGAGCAGGCCGGGTGGGAGCAGGGAGTCGTGCCGGCGCCGGCGCTCGTCCACCCACTCGTCCACGTCGGCCCGGTCCACCCCCGCCGACCGCACCAGCAGCAGATCGGTGAGCAGCCGGTCGTAGTCGTAGACGCTCATGCAGCTGTTGTTGGTGGTCACCCGGGCATCGGGGCGGTGCCGGTGGATGACCTCGTAGGCCAGCACATGGGCGGCGAGCAGGTTGTCGATGGCCATGGAGGCGTCGGCGAAGGCCAGGGAGCGACCGGGAGGGAACATGCCGAGCAGCCACGACCCGATGGCCAGGACGTTGATCTCGTTGATGGTGACCCAGTCGCGCACCGAGTCGGCCAGGGCGTCGACGGCGACCTCCACCCACCCCCGGAACCGGGCCGGCGCGTCGGGTCGGAGCCAGAAGTCCTCGCCCAGCCATTCCGGATGGGTGAAGTGGTGCAGGGTCACGAGCGGCTCGAGGCCGCGCTCGACGCATCCCTGCACGATCCCGGCGTAGCGGGCCAGCGCGGCCGGGTCCGGTCCGGCGTCGACGGGAAAGACCCGGGCCCATTCGACGCTGAGCCGGAAGCTGTTGCAGCCCAGCGCGGCGGCGCGGTCCAAGGCCTCCTCGGGTCGCTCCCAGAACCCGACGGCGTTCCCGGAGGGCTCCACCCGGCCCACGTGCTCCCACGGGAGCCAGTTGTTGGCCGGCTGCCCGGGCCCGTTGTACCCACCCTCGACCTGGAACCCGGCCGTGGCCACCCCGAACAGGAACCCGTCCGGCGGCACCGCCGCGGCGGTCCGGTCGTTCACCGGCGGAGCTCCCTTGTCGGGCGACGACCCATGCTTCCCTTCCCACTGCTCAACGCTGCTCAACACTGCTCAGGCCCCGGGCCGGGCGTTCCGGACCGGCCCGGCCGGATCGTGCCGACCGGGTGGCGATGGTAGCTTGCGCCTCGGCCCGAGTCCGAGTCCGGGTCCGCCCGAACCGATGACCCCGACCGCTCTCGACCCCGAACGAACCCCGGTGGTGGTGGCGTCGGGCCAGTCGATCGAGCGGACCGAGCCGGTGACGCCCATCGACCTCATGGCCCGGGCCTGCGAGGCGGCGTTCGCCCACGTGCCCGGGCTGCGCGACTCCATCGGGCGGCTCTCGGTGGTCAACGTGATGACCCGGACCGGCCCCGCTCCGGCCACCGAGCTGGCGGACCGGCTCGGGCTCGGCGGCTCCCCGGCTTGCGAGGCCACCACCATCGGCGGGAACACGCCGCAATGGCTGGTGAGCCGGGCGGCCGACGACATCGCCGGCGGTTCACTCTCGGCCACGCTGATCGCCGGGGCCGAGGCCATCCGGTCGTCCCGGGCCCGTCGGGCCGGGGGGCAGCCCCAATACCTGGGGGACCTCGATCTCCCGCCCGATCCGGTGGTGGGTGACGACCTCCCCGGGGTGGGGCCGGCCGAGTCCGCCATCGGGCTGCTGGCCCCGGTGCACATCTATCCGCTGTTCGAAAGCGTGGTGGCCGCCCGGGCCGGGCACGACGCGGCGGCGCACCGCCAGGCCATCGGCAGGCTGTTCGCCCCGTTCACCGGCGTGGCGGCGGCCAATCCCTTCGCCTGGTTCCCCGAGGTCCTCACGGCCGAGGCCATCGCCACGCCGTCGCCCGACAACCGCATCGTGTCCGAGCCGTACACCAAGCGCATGACCGCGTTCCTCGGTTCGGACCAGGGAGCCGCCCTGGTGGTCTGCTCGTTGGCCGCGGCCCGCCGGGCCGGCGTGGCCGACCGGGCCGTCTTCATCTGGGCGGGCGCCGAGGCGGTCGACGTGAGGTTCCCGGCGGCCCGCCCCGACCCCGGCCGCTCCCCCGCCATCGCCGCGGCCGGCCGGGCCCTCTTCGCCGCCGCCTCGGCGGCCGGCGGGACCGGCCCGATCGGGATCGACGACCTGGACATCCTCGACCTCTACTCGTGCTTCCCTTCGGCGGTGGAGCTGGCCATCGAGGCGCTGGGCCTGGCCCCGGACGACACCCGGGGGTTGACCGCCACCGGGGGGCTCCCCTACTTCGGCGGGCCGGGGAACAACTACACCACCCACGGCATCGCCGCGGTGACCGACGCCCTCCGCGATTCGGCGGGTCCGGGCACCCGTCTCGGGCTGGCCACCGGGCTGGGCTGGTTCGTGACCAAGCACGCCCTGGGCCTGTACGGGACGACCCCGCCGCCCCGGGGCTTCCACCGCGGCGACACCCGGGCCGACCAGGAGGTCATCGACGGGTCGGCGGTGGAGACGGCCCTCGAGGTGGACGTGGCCACGCCGGCGACGGTGGTGGCGGCCACGGTGGTCCGCGACCACGCCGGCGCGCCCACCGGCGCTCCCCTCATCGCCCGACTGCCCGACGGCCGGCACATGGCCCTGGGCCCGGCCGACGACCAGGTGACCGTGGCGATGGGCGAGTGCGACGTCCCCGGCCTCGTGGGAAGCCCGATTGGCGTCCTGCCGGGTGCGCCGCGCTACCGTCTGGCGACCGCCTGATCGCCTGATCGCCTGATCACCAACGGGGGAACATCATGTCCGAACTGCTTCGTGAACGTCGGGGACACATCGAGATCCTCACCATCAACCGGCCCGAGGCCCGCAACGCCATCAACGGGGCCGTCTCGCTGGCCATGGGGGCGGCGTTCGACGACCTGGAGGCGGACGACGACTGCTGGGTGGTGGTCCTGACCGGCGCCGGCGACAAGGCCTTCAGCGCCGGCATGGACCTGAAAGCCTTCGCCGCCGGCGAGTCCGCCGACATCATGGGGGGCCCGGGTGGCTTCGGCGGCATCACTCAGCGCCAGTTCAGCAAGCCGGTCATCGCCGCGGTCAACGGCTCCGCCCTGGCCGGCGGGTGCGAGATCATGCTGGCGTGCGACCTGGTGGTGGCCGTCGAGGAGGCCAAGTTCGGCATTCCCGAGGTCAAGCGCGGCCTCATGGCCGCGGGCGGGGGTCTGGTGCGCCTCCCGAAGCGGATCCCCCCGGCCATCGCCCTCGAACTGGCCCTGACCGGCGATCCCATCGACGCGCCGCCGCGCCCTGGCCCTGGGCCTGATCAACCGGGTCGTCCCCGCCGCCCAGCTGCTCGACCAGGCCCTGGCCCTGGCCAACACCATCGCCGAGAACGCGCCCCTGGCCGTGCGGGTGTCCAAGCGGGTGATGAAGTCGGCCGGCGACCTTCCCGAAGCCGAGGGGTGGGCCATCAACAACGCGGCCACGCCCGAGGTGTTCGGCTCGGCCGACGCCATGGAGGGCCCGGTGGCCTTCGCCGAGAAGCGGAAGCCCAACTGGAGCGGGAAGTAGCCTCACCCGCGGCGACGGGGAGCCGGTTGGCGTGCACTTCGTAGTCCTGTCGGCCAGCACCGGTCCCACCCTCGAGAGCGGCCTCACCACCTTCCGCTTGGTCCTGCACGTGCTGGCGGCCACCGTCTGGGTGGGCGGGCAGTTCACCGTGGCCGGCCTCCTGCCCACCGTACGCACTCTGGGCGAGGACGCCCCCCGCCAGGTGGGCCGGGCCCTCGGTCGGCTCCTGTGGCCCGCCTACGCCGTGCTGGTCATCACCGGATTCTGGAATATCGGCGCCGTGGATATCGGCGCGGCCTCGTCGGCGTGGAAGGCGGTCCTCTTCGTCAAGATCGGCGTGGTGGGGCTGGCCGGGGCCGCCGTCTACCTGCACCAGCAGGCCACCAGCCGGCGGGCCATCGCCGCCTGGGGGGCCATCGGGGCCCTGGCCTCGGTGGCCGCTCTGTGCCTGGGCGTGCTGCTGGCCGGGTGACCGGGGCATCCGGGCAGCAGCTCGGCGCCGAAGACGGACGGAGCCCGCTGCGTAGCGGGTCAGGCCGGACGGGTCTAACCTGATGGCAGCAGCCGACACAAGGAGAGACCATCGTGCATCTCGCCCCACCAGCAGATATCTTCGGCGTGGATGGCATCATCATCTTGGTGGTGGTGGTGCTGGTCCTGTTCGGATCCACTCAGATCCCCAAGCTGGCCCGCTCGCTCGGCTCGGCGCAGAAGGAGTTCAAGAAGGGCCTCGACGAGGGTTCCGCCGATGACCCCGCCACCGGCAACTCGGCCGCCCAAGCCACTCCTCCGGCCGCGGTAGCACCGGCGGCTCCGGTCGCCCCGGCTCCCCTCCAGGCCCCTCCCGCGGTTCCGACCAACGCCGACGGGACGCAGGCATCGTCCTCCTGACCCCGCCGCCACCGGGTCGATGAACGAGGGCACGGGCTCGGCCGCCGTCCACGTGGTGGTCAGCCGGCAACGGTGGCTGCCGTTCTGGGTGCTCCAGGTCACCGAGTTGGTGATGGCCGTCGCGCTGGCCTACCTCTCGGTCCGGGTCAGCCACGGTGGCGTGCTCGTCGTGGGCGCCGGCGTGTTCGCCGTTCTGGCCCTCACCGCCCGGGGACCACTCGGGATCCTCCGGATCTGTGGGCCGCGCCTCCATGTGACGTTGGCCATCGCGATGCTCGGTGGTATTGGCCCTGGCCCCGGTGGTTCCCGCCTTCCGCCCCGATATCCAGGGGATCATCGTGTTGGAGTTCGTGGCGGTGGGAGTGATCCGGCTGGCCACCTTCACCCGGGTCACGGCACCGGTAGGCGCCGGGGCGGGACGGCGGGCCCGGACCATGGTGATCGACGCCTCGGTCGTGGTAGCCGAGGGCGGGTCCCCGGGTAGCGGCCGCCCGGTGCCGGCCACGGCGCGGCCGGGAGGGGACCCGGGGCCGGCGCAAGACGCTCCGGCTCCGAAGCCGGCACCGGCTCCCGGTGCGGCCGCCCGCTGGCTCGGCCGCACCACCGGGACGATGGCGGCCTCGGGCAAGCGCGCCGTGGCCCAGCATCGGCCGGAGGTGGAGGCTCAGGCCAAGCGCACCATCAGGTCGGCCGGCCGGGTGGCCGGGCGGCTCAGCGCACCCTCCAAGCCCGAGCCACCCCCCGACTGAGCCGGGGCACCACGGCTACCCTTCGGTCAGATCGAAATCGTCAGATCGAAAGGATCGAAAGGGGAGCCCGATGCCCGAGGCCCACGATGTGCTGGCGGTCGCCGACCGCTTGTGGAACGGCGAGGTCACCACCTCGGAGATCCACCCCCTGCGCCCGTCACCGGGACTGGCCGAGGTGGCCGACGGGGTCGCCTTCGTGCCCTCGTTCGCCAATGTCTCCGCCATCAGCACCGACGAGGGGCTGGTCCTCGTCGACACCGGGAGCGCCCTGGTGGCCGAGCAGGTGCACGGGATCCTGCGTGGCTGGTCGACCGGCCGGCTCCACACCGCCGTCTACTCCCACGGTCACATCGACCACGTATTCGGTGTCCCGGTCTGGGAGGCGGAGTCGGCGGGCGCCGGCTGGCCCGAGCCGGTGGTGGTGGCCCACGAGGCTCTGCCCGCCCGCTTCGACCGCTACATCCTGACCGCCGGCTACAACGGCATCATCAACCGGCGGCAGTTCAACATCGATTCGCTGCAGTGGCCCACCGAGTACCGCTACCCCGACCGCACCTACCGCGACCACCTCGACCTCGACGTCGGCGGCACCAGGGCCGAGCTCCACCACGCCAAGGGGGAGACCGACGATCACACCTGGACCTGGTTCCCCGACCGCCGGGTGCTGTGCTGCGGCGACCTGTTCATCTGGGCGTCGCCCAACGCCGGCAACCCGCAGAAGGTCCAGCGCTACCCGCTCGAGTGGGCCGACGCCCTGCGCCAGATGGTGGCCCTGTTCGACCGACCGGGAGGAGGACCCGAGGTCCTGCTCCCCGGCCACGGCTACCCGGTCGTCGGCGCCGACCGGGTCCGACAGGCGCTCACCGAGACCGCGGAGCTGCTCGAGTCCCTGGTGGAGCAGACCCTGGCCCTGATGAACGGCGGGGCCCGGCTGGACGAGGTCATCCACGGCGTGGTGCCGCCGGCCCGCCTGATGGAGCGCCCCTATCTCCAACCGGTCTACGACGAGCCCGAGTTCATCGTCCGCACGGTCTGGCGCCTCTACGGCGGATGGTGGGACGGGAACCCGGCCACGCTCAAGCCGGCCCCGGAGCGGTCGCTGGCCCTCGAGCTGGCCGAGCTGGCCGGAGGGGCCGCCACCCTGGCCGATCGGGCCCTGGCCCTCATGGAGGAGGGTGGCGCCACCGGCGCCACCGGCGGGCAGGATGGTGCCCTCCGCCTCGCCGGGCACCTGGCCGAGCTGGCCTGGCTGGCCGCCCCCGACGACCGAGGGGTGCAGGAAGTGCGGCGCGCGGTGTTCACCCGGCGGGCCGACACGGCCTCGTCGACCATGGCCCACGGGGTGTTCTCGTGGGCGGCCCGCGAGTCGTCGGCACCATCGGATCGGCCCCCTTCCGGTCACCACCCCTGACGCCCGATCCGGGCCACGAGTGGGCACCGTCCTGAGCTGGACCTTCGTCGTCGGCGAACGGGTCCCCCGCTCAACTTCAATTGTGCAGCCGTGCCCACTAGTCTCATCGCCGTGAACGCTGTTGCTGACGGTTCCCCGGCCCCGACACCCGAGGGCGGCCCACCAGTTCCCCACGAGTCGCCCGCAGCGGCAGTCGCTCCCCCGCCCACCCGGCGGCGCTGGCGGCGATGGGCGGTGGGATTGGCCGTAGGGGCGCCACTGGCCCTCGGCGGATGCAACTTCTACCCCTCCTACGGGGCCAGCCGGGGCGCGACCCAACAGGGCAGCGACACGTTCAAGCTGTACTCGGGGATGATGACGACCGGCATCATCGTCGGGGGCCTGGTGGCCCTGTTGATCCTGTGGACGATCTTCCGCTACCGCCGCCGCTCCGACGAGATGCCCCGCCAGTTCCACGAGAACGTCCCCATCGAGATCATCTACACCGTGGTCCCCATCCTCATCGTGGCCGTGCTGTTCGTCTTCACCGTCATCACCGAAAACAAGGTCGACGCCTTCCAGCCACTCGACGCCAAGGTCACCTCGACCGGGCAGCCGGTGGTGAACATCCGGGTCACCGCCTTCCAGTGGGGCTGGCGGTTCGACTATCCCGGGCTCAACGTCGGTGTGGCCGGGGAGACCACCAACGGGCCCAACGACCACGGCCCCCAGATGGTGGTGCCGGTCGGGCAGACCGTGCAGGTCACCCTGGTCTCCAACGATGTCATCCACGGCTTCTACGTCCGGGACTTCAACTTCAGCCGTTACGCCCTCCCCGGCGTGGTCAATATCTTCGACCTCGACGTGCTCCATGCGGGCTACTTTCCCGGCCAGTGCACCCAGATCTGCGGCCTCTACCACTCCGAGATGCTGTTCAGCGTCAAGGCGGTGAGCCCGGCGGCCTTCTCCCAGTGGGCCGCTACTGAGGCGGCCACCGGCCACACCCTGCCGCCCTCGGGCTCGTCGGCGTCGAACAACCCGCCCATCGGCACCCGCACCACCCCGTCCGATGCCATTGCCGCTCCGTCCACCGCGAAGGGAACCGCATGACGACGACCGTTGACCGCCCCGACATCGTCGGCCCGGAGACGCCGGGCGGTCTGGACGGACACACCCCCGGGCTGGATCACCACGACCACGAGCACCACGAGGGCCCCACCGGGATCCTCAACTGGCTGACCTCCACCGACCACAAGGTCATCGGCAAGAGCTACATGATCACCTCGCTGGTCCTCTTCTTCATCGCCGGCATCATGGCCCTGGTCATCCGGGCCCAGCTCGCCGAACCGTCGTCGTCGTTGGTGTCGTTCCAGACCTATAACGAGCTGTTCACCATGCACGGCAGTCTCATGCTCTATCTGTTCGCCGGGCCGTTCGCCTTCGGCGGGCTGGCCAACTACATCGTCCCGCTGCAGGTCGGGGCGCCCGACATGGCCTTCCCCCGGTTGAACGCCCTGTCCTACTGGCTCTATCTGGGCGGATCGATCACCATGCTGTCCGGCTTCCTGGTGGCCGGCGGCGCGGCCAGCTTCGGCTGGGTGGCCTACGCCCCCCTGTCCAACGCCACCAACTCCCCCGGGTCCGGCGCCGACCTGTGGTTGATGGCCCTCGCCCTCACCGGCTTCTCGGCCATCTTCACCGGCGTGAACCTGTGCGCCACCATCTTCTACCTGCGGGCGCCGGGGATGACCATGTTCCGGGTCCCCATCTTCTCGTGGAACATGCTGGTCACCGCCATCCTCATCCTCATCGCCTTCCCCGTCCTGTTCGGGGCGGTGGTCCTGCTCTTCTGCGACCGCCACTTCGGCACCCATATCTTCACCGTGCAGGGAGGCGGGGTGCCGGTGCTCTGGCAGAACCTCTTCTGGTTCTTCGGCCACCCCGAGGTGTACATCCTCGCCCTCCCCTACTTCGGCATGGTCACCGACATCATCCCGGTCTTCTCCCGCAAGCCGCTGTTCGGCTACAAGGGGATGGTGTTCGCCACCATGTCCATCGCCGCCCTCTCCACCGGTGTGTGGGCCCACCACATGTTCACCACCGGCGTGGTGCTGCTGCCGTTCTTCTCGTTGTTGTCCTACGCCATCGCCGTGCCCACCGGCATCAAGTTCTTCAACTGGATCGGCACCATGTGGGGAGGGCAACTGAGCTTCCAGACCCCCATGCTCTTCTGCATCGGGTTCCTCTTCGCCTTCCTCATGGGCGGGGTCACCGGCGTGTTGCTGGCTTCCCCCCCGGTCGACTTCATGACCCACGACACCTACTTCGTGGTGGCCCACTTCCACCAGGTGCTGATCGGCACGGCGGTGTTCGCCGGGTTCGCCGGGTTCTACTTCTGGTACCCGAAGATGTTCGGCCGCATGCTGCGGGAGAGCTTGGGCAAGCTGCACTTCTGGGGGCTGTTCATCGGGTTCTGGGTGACCTTCATGCCGCAGTATGTGCTCGGCCTCGACGGGATGCCCCGTCGGGTGGCGGCCTACCTGCCCGGCAACGGGTGGACCACCCTCAACGTGATCTCCACCGTCGGCGCCTTCATCATCGGTGCGTCGTTCCTGTTCTTCTTGGCCAATCTGTGGGTGTCCTGGAGGGATCCGATCCCGGCGGGTGACAACCCGTGGGACGGACATGCGCTGGAATGGATCACCTCGTCACCGCCGCCCCATCACAACTACGCCCATCTCCCGCCCATCCGCTCGGAGCGGCCGACCTGGGACTACAACCACCCGGAGCACCGGACCCTGGTGACCCATCACCCGGGCACCACCGTGGGTGATGCTCCCCCCGAAGCCGAGCCCACCTCGATCGGAGCCGACTCATGAAGATCTACGCCGCCTTCCTGTGCGGCATCGGGGTCTTCTTCGGGATCATCGGGATCATCTACTGGTTCACCAGCTACGAGGATGGCGGATTCGCCATGTTGATCGGCTCGGCCCTCCTCGGGCTGCTCCCCGGCTCGTACTACCTGTGGTGGTCGTACAAGCAGAAGCCCCAGGCCGACGACGACGAGAAGGCGTCGGTCGAGGAGGGGGCGGGCACCGTCGAATCGTTCCCCGGCTCGAGCATCTGGCCCTTCGTCCTCGGGATGGGGGCGCTGTTTCTGGTGCTGACCTTCGTGTTCGGACTGTGGATGGCCCCCATCGCCGCCGCCCTCATCCTCTCCGCGGCCATCGGCGGCGTGGTCGAGAGCCGCCACGGCGGGGAAGTCGGGCGTACCTCCTGAGCCGCGAGACCGGCCCAACTGCCTGACCAGTGCTTGCTGGCCGGCGGGCCTTACTGGCGGGGGCCGGCCTACTGGAGCGACTTCCGCATCTGCACGGCTTGCTCCCGGTAGCCGAGGGAGGTGTACAAACCCCGGGCGATGTGGTTCTGCCCGAACACGTTGAGCCCGATCGTGGTCGCACCGTTGGATCGGGCGAGCTCCTCCGCCAGGAGCATGACCTGTCTCCCCAGTCCGCGTCCTCGAAGGTCCTCGTGGATGGCGATGTCCCAAATCCACCATCGTTCCGGGTCGGGCCCGGCCGGTCCGAGCCAGAGGCGACCGACCGTCTCATCACCGAGGCGCACCTGACCGATCAACTGCCCCGGAGCCGGCGAACCGCCCGGGACGAACTGATCGAGAGACCGAGTTGCGTTGACTTCGGCTTCGTCCGGCGAGTCCCCGGCCTCGACCCGTTGCGCCACGTACGAGGCGCGGGTCCCCACCAGCCACTCGGCCAACGCGGTGGGATCGAATGCCTCGAACCTCACGTCCGATCTCTCCATATTCACACCTGGCCCCGTTCAAACCTGGCCCCAGCCGAGCTGCACGACCCCGGTACCGATCCCGCATCCCAGCTGGTCGACCCGGGCCCCTGGCCCACCACGGGGATCGCGGCCCCATCACTCTAGATTGGACGACCTGACAACCACGCCGGCCCTCATGGATACGAGAGCGTGGAGCCGTCGTTGAGCACCAGCTGGTAGGAGGTGTTCTGCGGGTTGGCGATGAGACCGACCACCGACTGCGAGCGAGCCTGTCCCCCACCCGAGCCGTGGAAGGGGGCATCCCCGAAGGTGAACACTCCGCCGTCGGCGGCCACCATCCAGTAGCCCTTGCCGTCGGGGGTGGAGGTCATCGCTTCGACGGGCGAATTGAGGCGGAGGTTGCCGGTGGAGCCATAGAAGCTGGCGTCGCCGAAAGAGAAGACGCCGCCATCCGTTGCCACCATCCAGTAGCCCTGGCCGTCGGGGGTGGATGCCATGCCGACGATCGGCTGGTTCAGAGGGGTCCCGCCCATGGAGCCGTAGAAGGCGGCGTCCCCGAAGGTGAACACCCCACCGTCGGCTGCCACCAGCCAGTAGCCCTTGCCGTCGGGGGTGGATGCCATGCCGACGATCGGCTTGTTCAGAGGGGTCCCGCCCATGGAGCCGTAGAAGGCGGCGTCGCCGAAGGCGAAGATGCCACCGTCGGAGGCCACCAGCCAGTAGCCCTTTCCGTCAGGGGTGGATGCCATGCCGACGATCGGCTTGTTCAGAGGGGTCCCGCTCATGGAGCCGTAGAATTTGGCGTCGCCGTAGGTGGACACTCCACCGGTGCTGGACGAGAGCCAGAATCCACCGCCTCCAGGCACTGCGGCCATCCCCACCCCGCCGGCACTGGTGGGCAACGTCGAGCTGCTGGCCTCATTCGAGGGAGTGGAACGGGTGGCGAGGTTCATCGCCGAGACGGTGTAGTAGCTGACCACGCCGGCCGGTGCCGTCGTGTCGGTGAACGAGGTCCCGGTGACCATGCCGATGGCGGTGGCCCCCTCCGCCCCTGGTGAGCTGCCCCGGTACACCGCGTAGCCGGTGATCGGTGATCCACCGTTGCTGGTGGGCGCCGTCCACGACAGGGCGATCCGGGAAACGCCGGCGGTGGCCACCAGGCTGGTCGGGCTGCCCGGCCCGCTAACCACCGCCTGCGTCATCGCTGATGAGGTGGAGGCCACATTGGAGACGTCGCCGCCGTAGACGGCGGTGACCGAGTGGTTCCCGAGAGCCAGCCCCGCGGTGGCCAAGGTAGCCACGCCATTGGCCAGGGTGCCGGTGCCCAGGGTCGCGGCCCCGTCCTTGAAGGTCACCGTTCCCGTCGGGGCTGCCCCGGTGACGGTGGCGATGAAGGTGACCGGCTGGGAGAGCAAGGACGGGTTCGGAGAGGCGGTGAGGGAGGTGGCACTCGCCGCCTGCTCCACGACCTGGGTCACCACCGATGAGGTGGAGGCCACATTGGAGACGTCGCCGCCGTAGACGGCGGTGACCGAGTGGTTCCCGAGAGCCAGCCCCGCGGTGTCCAAGGTAGCTACGCCATTGGCCAGGGTGCCGGTGCCCAGGGTCGCGGCCCCGTCCTTGAAGGTCACCGTTCCCGTCGGGGCTGCCCCGGTGACGGTGGCGGTGAAGGTGACCGATTGGGACACCGCCGAAGGGTTGGGGGAGGCGGTGAGGGCGGTGGCGCTCGGGGCCTGGTTCACCACCTGGGTGACCACCGGCGAGGTGGAGCCGATGTTGTTGGCGTCCCCGCCGTAGACGGCGGTGACCGAGTGACTTCCGAGGGCGAGTCCGCTGGTGGCCAACGTGGCCACGCCATTGGCCAGGGTGCCGGTGCCCAGGGTGGTGGACCCGTCCATGAAGGTCACCGTTCCAGTGGGATCGAGCCCCGTGACCGTGGCGGTGAAGGTGACCGACTGGGACGCCGTCGACGGGTTCGGGGAGGCGCCGAGGGCGGTGGCGCTCGCCACCTGGTCCACGACCTGGGTGACCACCGGCGAGGTGGAGGCCGCATTTGCGGTGTCCCCGCTGTAGACGGCGGTCATCGCGAAGGTCCCGGGAGGAAATTCAACACCAAACGAGGCCCCGCCACTCACCAGATTGGCGACGTTCAGAGGCGTGGTCCCGTCCATGAGGGTGACCGTCCCGGTCGGAGACGTCCCGGTGACGATGATGAAGAAACCCACCTCCTGGGAAAAGGCTGCTGGATTGGGGGAGGAGGTCATGGCGGTGGTGCTGACAACCTGGGCGACGGACAAGGTGAAGGACCAGGTGCCGATGCCTCCGGCGAGATCGGCGTCGGTCCCCGACACCGAGTACGTCCCAGAAGCCGTGGTGTTCGGGGAGCTGACGGCGCCCTCGCTGTCCACCGCAACATCAGGGGAGGCGACGGTAGTGGTGTACGTCACCGCCCCAGTGTTGCCGGTTACCGCCAGCTGTCCGGTGTAGGCGGTGCCAGTGGTCACCGAAGCACCGAAGGGCGCGGCCTGGGGAAGGACGGAAGTCGTGGCGATCACGCTCACGTCGTTCGAACTGAAGTTGGCGACGTAGGCGAAGGACCCGTCGGGAGTGATGGCGACGGCGTTTGGATTCGTGCCGACCGCTACCGTTGCAGTGACCGCGTTGGTGGAGGTGTTGATCACGCTGACCGCGCTCGCGCCATTGTCGGTCACGTAAGCGGAGGATCCGTTGGGGGTGATGGCCACGCTGGCCGGATTGGTCCCGACCGGAATGGTGGCGGTGACCGTATTGGTGGAGGTGTTGATCACGCTGACCGTGTTGGCACCGTTGTTGGTCACGTAGGCGAACGATCCGTCGGGGGTGACGGCCACGCTCGTCGGGCCGGTCCCGACGGTGATGGGTCCGGTCACCGCTTCGGTGGTGGTATTGATCACACTGACGGTGTTGGAAGTGTTGTTGGCCACATAGGCGAAGGATCCGTCGGGGGTAATGGCCACGCTCGCCGGGTTGGTTCCGACGGTGGCGGTGGCGGTGACCGTATTGGTGGCGGTATCGATCACGCTGACCGTGTTGGCACCATTGTTGGTCACGTAGGCGACGGACCCGCCCGGAGTGATCGCCACCCCCTGGGGACCGAGGCCGACAGGCACGGTGGCAACCACGGCGTTGGTGGTGGTATCGATCACGCTCACATTGTTCGAGCCGGTATTGGTCACATAGACCAATGATCCGTCGGGGGTGATGGCCACGCCAAATGGGCTGGCTCCCACGGCCACGGTGGCGGTGACCGCGTCAGTGGCGGTGCTGATCACGCTGACGGTGCCCGAGGTGCTGTTCGCCACGTAGGCGAAGGATCCGTCGGGGGTGACGGCCACGCCGTCCGGGTTGGTGGCGACGGCCACGGCGGCGGTGACGGTATTGGCCTGTACGGCGACCACGCTGACGGTGTCAGAAGTGCTGTTGACCACATAGCCAAATGATCCGTTTGGAGTGATAGCCACACCGTCGGGGGTGCTGCCAACCGCCAGGTTCGTAGTCACCGTGTTGCTGGCCGTGCTGATCTCCTCAACGCTTTGCGCACCGGAATTCGTCACGTAGACGAACGATCCGTTTGGAGTGATGGCCACACCGAGAGGGTCGGCGGCGACGGGAACAGTAGCGGTGACGACATTGGTAGCCGTATCGATCACACTGAGCGTGTTCGAGCCAGAATTCGCCACATAGGCGAACGAACCGCTGGGCGCAATGGCAACGCCAAACGGGTCAGCACCGACAGAGACGGTAGTGGTCACCGCGTTGGTGGACGTGTCGATTACGCTGACCGATCCAGCTCCATTATTCGTCACGTACGCGAACGACCCGTTGGGGGAGATGGCTACATCTCGTGGGTCGGCACCAACGGGGAGGGAGACAGTTACCAAATTGGTGGCCGTATTGATCACGGTCACGCCGTCGGAGGTGCTGTCAGTCACGTAGGCGAAAGACCCATTAGGGGTGACGGCAACACCTTGTGGGTTGGAACCAACGCCCACTGTGGCTGTCACTGCGTTGGTAGCAGTGCTGATCACACTGACATTGTCCGAGACGCTATTGGTCACGTAGGCGAAGGATCCGTCGGGGGTGATGGCCACGGCTTCCGGGTTTGTGCCGACGGGGATGAGGGCGACCACCGTGTTGGTGGCGGTGTCGACCACGCTGACATTATTCGAAGTGAGATTGGCTACGTAGGCAAAAGATCCATCCGGGGTAATGGCCACGGCCTGCGAGTTACTGCCCACCGGCACCGAGTTCGGAATATTCACGCTGAGTGTGAAGGTCCAGGTGCCACTATCGCTGCTGGTGTCCGAGTCGGTCCCCGACACCGTGTAACTGCCGGGAGGGGTGGTACCCGGAGAGGTGATGACCCCGGTGCCGCTGACGCCGAGATGGGCCGAGGTGACTGTGGTGACATAGGTCACCGATCCGGTGTTGCCCGTCACCGCCAGCTGCCCGGCGTAGGCGGTGCCAGTAATGACCGATCCGTTGAACGAGACCACCTGGTTGATCACCGACGTGGCACCGGCCGGCGCCGCCGTGGTCACCAGGGCGACCAGCGAGGCGAGGCCGGCGAGCGCCAGGACCACCGCCAGAACGAGCGAGGCGCCGACTCGGGCCTTGCCCGAGGGTGACGACGAGGCCTTGGCGGCGGTGAGGGTACGGCCTCCACCGAGCACGGGCTCGACCCGGTCGGGACGCGGCGAAACCGCCTCGTGGTCAGGTGAGCCAAGGTCAGGTGAGCCATGGTCAGGTGATCCGAAAGCAACTGGGTCCGACATGCGAAACGACCTTCCGAGCAGTGAACACCGAATTGCCGCGTTCGACTGCGTCTAGGGGACGGCTCATTCGTCGCTGGGACGATGCTGTCCGGGAAGTGCCGATCAGGTCGGGCCCAACCGGCAGTCGACGAAGTCGCGTCGCAGATACGGTGAAATTGCCCTGCTCGTGCACACTTCTCGATCGCACTGCACACCGATGCCGCAGATCAATAGCCACTATCTGTGGTCATATGACCGCTTTACGTGAACGCTACACCCGATCCGGGTCGATCCTCGGGAAAGGCAGCATGTAGGCACGGTATTGGCCTTGACCGAAACGCAGGTGAGGCTAGGAGAACGCACAGCCGACTGCGATCAGAGTTCCCGTCGGCGACTGATGGCGCTGATGGAGAAGTAGGACTGACGAACTGATGGGGAAGTGACGAGAGGGAGCCGGGCCCCGCCCTCCAGCACCCGCCCCCGCCCGCCGGCACCCTCCGGTGAGCGCCGTCCGGTGACGACTACCGCATCACCCGACGGACGCCTTCACCGGTGGCCAGTTCTGGCGGCACCAGGTCGATGTAGGTGGGCACGGGGATGGCTTCGAGCTCCTCGTGGCCGTCCCCAGGTCGCGGTGCGGAGGGGACGGTGGTGTACTCGCCCGTGGCCGAACGCTCGATGAACCCGGCCCGCTTACGCTTGCCGATCCCTTCCGCCGCCCGCATCTCCAGGCAGATCTTGTAGGCCACGAACCCGGCGATGATCGGGGAGGCGACCACGGCGATTCGGAAGAACCACAGCACGTCCTTGAGGGGCAGCTGGAAGAAGTTGGCCATGACGTCGGTCGACGAGGCGAAGAAGGTCATCATCAACAGCGTCAGCATGGCCACACCGGCCGCCGTCCGCTTGGGACGGTCACGGGGCCGGTCCAACAGGTTGTGGTACGCCAGGTCCTTGGTGTGCCGCGTCTCGATGAACGGCCACACGAGCAGGATGTTGAAGATGAGCCCGGGGAAGATCACCGCGGGCAGGAAGACCTCGAGCGGGATGGTGTGCCCCCAGCCGACCCACTCCCAGCTGGGCATGATCCGGAGTGCACCGTCGAGCCACCCCATGTACCAGTCGGGCTGCACGGCGTAGGAGATCTGATAGGGCTCGTACTGCCCGAACTGCCAGATGGGGTTGATCTGGGCGAAGCCACCCAGCAGGAACAGCACGGCGGTGACCACGAAGAGGAAGCCGGTGGTCTTGGCCATGAAGGTCGGGAACATGGGCGATCCGACCACGTTGTGCTCGGTCTTCCCCTTGCCGGGGAACTGGGTGTGCTTCTGTTTGACCAGCAGTCCCAGGTGGGCGCCCAGCAGCCCGAGGATCAACAGGGGCACGATCAGGACGTGCAGGATGAAGAACCGCTCGAGGATGATGCCGTTACCCGGGTAGTTGCCGCCGAACACCCAGAAGCCCAGGTAGCTGCCCACCAGGGGGATCGACTCGATGATCGAGTAGGCGATGCGGATACCGGTACCGGACACCAGGTCGTCGGGCAGAGAGTAGCCGAGGAACCCGTTGACGATGCCCAGGATGAGCATGATCACGCCCACGATCCAGTTGAACTCGCGGGGCTTGCGGAAGGCCCCGGTGAAGAACACCCGGGCCATGTGGACGGCGATCGAGCCGAGGAACACGTCGGCGGCCCAGTGATGGGCCTGGCGCATCAACAAGCCCGACTTGACGTCGAACGAGAGGCCGACCGACGAGGCGTAGGCCTCGGAGACCCGCTGACCGTCCAGTGGGCGGTAGGAGCCGTGGTAGATGATCTGCTGGGCCGAGGGCACGTAGTAGAGCGACAGGAACACGCCGGTGGCCAACAGCACCACGAAGGAGTACAGCGCGATCTCGCCCAGCATGAACGACCAGTGGTCGGGGAAGATCTTGTCGAGGAACGTGCGGCCGCCCTTGGCCACACCCAGTCGGTCGTCGACCCAGTTGAGTGAGCTCTCGATCATGGCCGCTCCCAGAAGCCCGGGCCGACGGCCTGGTCGAACCCACCCTTGGCCACCAGGTTGCCGGCCGCGTCCACGGTGATGGGGAGCTGGGGCAGGGGGCGGGGGGCGGGACCGAACTCAGGTACCGCTCCGGCGTTGACGTTGAAGATGGACTGATGGCACGGGCACACCAGCTGCTGGGTCTGCTCCTGGTAGAGGCCCACCGGGCAACCCAGGTGGGTGCACATCTTCGAGTAGGCCACGTAGCCCTGGACGGTCCAGTCGGTGCGGCCCGGAGGATCGAGATGGTACGGAGGGTCGAAGGGGCCCTGGGGGCCGAGGCGGAGGAGGATGACCTGATCGGGCGAGGAACCGGTGTACCCGCGGGGGAACACGGTGAGCACGCCGCCGACCTCGAGATCGTCGACGGTGATCTGCCGGCCGTCGATGGCCACCAGCTTGGCGCCCTTCTTCCAGTTGGTCTCGAACAGGGTGTGGCCCGGCTTGGGCCCGAGCGACCGCAGCAGCGGGAAGAGCAGGACGACGCCGAGGACACCCGATCCCGCCGCGAACAGGCCCCCCAGCATCTTGCGCCGCTTGACCACCATGCCCCCGCGCTCGGTGATGGCGGCGGCGAAGGCGGTGCGCTCGGCGTCGGTGGAGTGGAACTCGTGGCGCTCCTCGACGAAGGGCCCCTGGGGCATGAGGTACTTGCCCCAGGTGATGACGCCGAAGCCGAGGAACAGCATGCCGAACCCGAGGGTGGCCGCCTCCCACTGGGTGTTGTCGCCCACCCAGTAGACGACACCGAACCCGACGAAGCCGATGAACCCGAGGACCATGCAGATCGCCGCGACGGTCTGGGCCCGCTCCGGATGGGCGGCGTAGGGCTGGAGATGCGGATCGTCGAGCGCCGCCGGCGGCAGCGGCCCGTCCAGGTTGGGTGACTCGTCGCTCACGTGCGGTCTCCGATCCAGAAGCAGACGAGCATCAACACTCCGACTCCGATGAGCAGTCCGACGAAGCCCTCGCCCACCGGTCCGATCCCACCCAGTCCGAAGCCGCCCCGGTCGACCGGGTGTTGGATGACGTCGTGCACGTAGGCGGCGATGTCCCGGGCCTGCGTGTCGGTGATGTCGCCCGGGCCGAAGTGGGGCATGTTGCCCGGGCCCGATCGGATGGCCTCGACGATCTGGGTCGTGGTGGCCAGATGGAGGCTCGGGGCGTAGGCCCCGTCCATCAGGGCGTCACCGGCCCCGGTGATGGTGTGGCAGGCGGCGCAGTTGAGGGTGAACAGGGTGTTCCCCGCCTCGAGGTCGGCGTCGTTGGTGTTGATGATGGGAACCTTGGTGCCCTGGCCGGGTGTCAATGACTGCACCCAGGCCGCGATCTCGAGGGTCTGGAGCCGGTTGAACCGGGCCGGCTTGCGGGTGGCCTGCACGCTGGAGTTCTCCAGGGGCATCCGGCCGGTGGACACCCAGAAGTCGACCGTCCCCGCCCCGAGGCCCTGCAGGTTGGGCGCCCGATCGGTCCCGAGGGCCTGGGGCCCGTGGCAGCTCGAGCAGTTGGCCGCGAACAGCGCCTCGCCGGGACGGACGAACGAGTTGGGGAGATCGGTGTAGAAGATGCCGCCCTGATTGGCTTTCGAGTTGCTCTTGAGGATGGCGGGGACGCTGGGCGGGTTGGGCTTCCCGATCGGCGTGGCCGTGGTCGCGGTGGTGGTCAGCTGGGGCAGCGTGGTGGTCGGGACGGCACCGGCCGGGGACGAGTCCGACGAGAAGCAGAGCAAGCCGACCAGGGCCACCGACCCCAGTACGGCCACCGGGGCCAGATAGCGGGCTTTGAGCAGGCGGGGCGGGCGGGGCAGCATCTACTTGAGCAGGAACAGACAGGCGTAGAGGCCGACCCACACGACGTCGACGAAGTGCCAGTAGTAGCTGACGCCCTGGAAGACGGCGGTCTCCCCCGGATCGCCCTTCGGACCCTTCAGCCGGCCCAACAGGAACAGCATGGCCACGAGGCCCAGGGTGACGTGGAGGCCGTGCAGTCCCGACATGATGTAGAAGAGCGAGCCGTAGGCGGTGTGGGTCGGGTCGGTCGCCGGGTTGTGCGACAACGAGATCCACTCGGAGAACTGGTTGGCCACGAATAGCGCCCCGAGCACGAAGGTGGCCATCACCATGATCTTGGCGCTGCGGCGGTTGCCCCGCTCCTGATCCCATACCGCTTTCTGCATGGTGAAGCTGGAGGAGACCAGGATGGCGGTGAAGATGCCGGCCCGGATCACGTCCAGGTGGGCGCCGGCCGGGGGCCAGACCGAGGCGTGGGCCCGGATGGTGAAGAAGGCGGCGAACAAGGAGCTGAAGAACATCACCTCCGAGCCCAGCCAGATGATCACCCCCACCGCCAGCATCGACGGCTTGTCGGGGCGGTGGCGTCGACGGGACGGGGCCGCCGGTTCGGCGGCGAGGGCCTGGGTCACGCCGGTATTTTTAGTCGATCCGAAGCTCGCAGGGCCAACTCACGGCCGAGAGATGTTCCGACCCGGGTCGTGGGGGCGGACCAGCCCCGTCCCGCCTGGGCTCAGACGCCCAGCAGGCGCGGCCGGCGGGGGCGCCAGATACACCACGCTGAGCCGTTGGGTGGGCCGGGTGAGGGCCACATAGAGGGTGCGCAGACCCCGGGCCGTCTCCCCGGCGATGAGCCCGGGCTCGACCACCACCACCGAGTCGAACTCCAACCCGTTGCAGGCGTCGGCGGCCAGCAGCACCAACGGTTCGGACAGCCCGCCCTTGCGCATGTCCCGGGCGTCGACCACCGGGAGGCCCACCGCCTCCAACGCCTCGGACAGGCGCGGGATGAGGACCTCGGGGGCGAGGACCGCCACCCGGCCGGATTGCACCGCCGCCACCTCTTCGCCGGCCACGTCGGCCACCCGCCGGGCCAGATCGCCCGGGTTGGCCCCCTCGCGGGTGCCGTCGGCGCCCCGGACCCCGATCATGCGGGGCTCCTCGCCGGTGCGGCGGACCGGGCGGGGCGGCGTGAGCTCGGGGGCGGCCAGGGCCAGCACCCGGGTGGCCACGGCCAACACCTCGGCCGGGGTCCGGTAGCTCACCGTCAGCTCCACGGTCCGGGCCGGGCGGCGGCGGGGCAGGTGCTCGGTGATCTCGTCCCACGACCGGGGGGCCCACGGCGCGGTGGCCTGGGCGATGTCGCCCACCACGGTCATCGATCCGGACAGGGACCGGCGGGTGAGCATGCGCAGCTGCATGGGCGACAGGTCCTGCACCTCGTCGACCACGATGTGCCCGTACTTGCGGGCCCCGTCGTCGCCGGTGCCGTTCCGCGGCCCCAGCAGGTGGCGGGCCTCGTCGACCAGGGCGGCGTCGGCGGGAGTCCAGGCCACCTCCTCGAACGAGCCGGACCGGGGGCGGACCAGGAGCTGTTGCTCCTCGGGGGTGAGCACGTCCCGGGCCGCGGCGGCGATGAGGGGCGGGGCGCCGAACAGGTCGTGGAGGAGTTCGTGGGGGGACAGCCGGGGCCACATCCGGTCGATGGCCTCGGCCAGCTCGGGGACCCGGCGCACCTTCCGCGAGAAGTCTTCGAAGTCGAACTCGTCCTCGGCCAGCTCGGAGGGATCCTCGTAGCCGGGGAACGCGGTGACCGACGCCGGTATCCCGGCGCCGAGGGTCTGCTGGGTCTGCCGGGCCCGGTCGGCCAGCAGCTGGGCCACCGACTGCTCGACCAGCCGCCGCCGGGCGTTGTGGGTGCCCGGGCGCCGGCGCACCACGTCGACGATCTTGCGGCTGTCCTCGGCGGTCAGCCGGAGGATGAGGGCGCCGTAGGGCACGGCCACGTCGCCGACCAGGGCGCGCTGGCGGGTGCGCACGGCCCGGGCGATGACCTTGGCCATCCGGGCGTCGCCCTTGAGCCGGGCCACCTCCGAGGGCCCGTTCTCGCGGATGCGAATCTCCGGCACCAGGCCCGATACCGTGGACAGGGTGACCCCGGTCTCCCCGAGCGACGGCAGCACCTGCTCGATGTAGCGGAGGAACAGGGGGTTCGGCCCGACCACCAACACGCCCTGGCGCTCCAGCGGGAACCGGTGGGTGTAGAGGAGATAGGCGGCCCGGTGGAGGGCGACGGCCGTCTTGCCGGTGCCGGGGCCGCCCTGGACGACCAGAACCCCGGTGAGCGGGGCCCGGATGATCTCGTCCTGCTCGCGCTGGATGGTGGAGACGATGTCGGTCATCCGGCCGGAACGGGCCCGGTCGAGGGCGGCCAGCAGGGCGGCGGGGCCACCGATGGGGAGGTCGCTGACGATGAGCTCGCCGCCGGCCCCGGCCCCGGCTCCGTACTCACCCTCGAACTCGCCCTCGGTCGTCTCGTCCGGCCCGGCGGACCCGAGGTCGGAGGTCGAGCCGTTGAACCGCTCGTCCTCGAGGCCCACCACCCGGCGTCCCTCCAATGCCAGGTGGCGCCGCAGGACCAGCCCCTGGGGATCGCGACCGGTGGCCCGGTAGAACGGCTCGGCGACCGGCGCCCGCCAGTCGACCACCAGCGGCTCGTGGTCGGCGCTGTGGATGGCCAGGCGGCCGATGTGGAACGTCTCGACCTCCGGTGTCGGGCCGGATTCCGGGCCGTCGCCGGACCGGTCGGGTGCCGGTTCGGCCACCCGGTCGATGCGGCCGAAGGTCAGGGCCTGGTCGCCGATGTCGAGCTGCTCCAGCCGGGCCAGGCTGGTGCGCACGATCACGTCCCGCTCGGTGCGGGACTGGAAGGTCCCGCCCCGGCCCAGGTCGAGCACGCCCTCCATCATGGAGTTGGCGTCGCTGCGCATGGCATCGAGGCGGGCATAGGCCAGGTCCACGAAGTCCTGCTCAGCCTGTCGCTCCTCTTCCACCGCACCTCCGTTCTGCCCACCCCGTCCGGCTCAGGGGAACCCTCGATTGTATGCGCCCGGTGGCGCCGTCGCGACGGGGAACCGCGTCAGCTGGGGTCGGGCCCGCTCTCCTAGACTCGGGCCATGGCCGCGACCGCTGGGCACCCGTCGGCGGCCGACGACGGTGCCAGGGGTATCCCGCCCCACCACGCGGCCGCCAGGGCCTGACGGAGCAACGACCGTGGAAACGCCGCCCCGCGGGCAGTTCGACGACGCCCCCTTCCTGCGCGCCTGCCGCGGGCTGTCCGTCGACCGGGTGCCGGTGTGGTTCATGCGCATGGCCGGCCGGGCGCTCCCCGAGTACCGGGCGGCGCGCGGCTCGGGCAGCATCCTCGAGGCCATCGCCCGTCCCGAGCTGGTGGCCGAGCTGACCCGCCAGCCGGTGGACCGGTACGGGACCGACGCCGCCATCTTCTTCTCCGACATCGTCGTCCCGGCCGCCGCCGTGGGGTTCGGGGTGGACGTGGCCCCGGGCACCGGCCCGGTGGTCGCCGAGCCCTTCCGGGCCCGGTCCGACCTGCAGCGGCTGCGGCCGCTCGAGCCCGAGGTCGACACGCCCTACGTGATCGAGGCCGTGCGCCTCTTGGCCGACACCCTCCAGGTGCCGCTCATCGGCTTCGCCGGCGGGCCTTTCACCGTGGCCAGCTACCTGGTGGAGGGAGGCCCCTCCCGCAACTTCACCCGCATCAAGGGGCTGATGCACGGCGAGCCCGAGATCTGGTTCCAGCTGGTCGACCGGCTGACCGACCTGGCGCTGGCCTCGCTGCGATCCCAGCTCGACGCCGGGGCCTCCGCCGTGCAGGTGTTCGACAGCTGGGCCGGCATCCTCGCCCCCCACCACTACGAGGAGCTGGTCCTCCCGGCCACCCGCCGGCTCTTCGCCGAGCTGGGCCGGTCCCACCCCGGAGTCCCCACCATCCTGTTCGGGGTGGGGACCGGAGAGCTGCTGGGCCTGATGGCCACCGCCGGCAGCGACGTGGTGGGCATTGACTGGAGGGTGCCGCTCGACCAGGCCCGCCTGCGGGTGGGACCCGGCCTCGCCGTCCAGGGCAATCTCGACCCGGCGTCGTGCCTGGCCGGCTGGCCGGTGGCCGAGGCGGAGACCAGGCAGGTCCTGCGGCTGGCCGGCACGGCCCCCGGGCACATCTTCAACCTGGGCCACGGCGTGCTCCCCGAGACCGACCCGGCCATCCTCGAGCAGGTGGTCGAACTGGTCCACGCTGAGGGACGGGCCGGCGTGGGCGCTCCGTGAGTCCCACCGCCCGAGGGGCGGGCCGCCCACCCACTGGGGTGCTGGTCATGGCGCACGGGACCCCGGCCACCCCCGAGGGCATCGAGTCCTTCTACACCGCCATCCGGCGCGGTCGACCACCCACCCCTGAGCTCCTGGACGAGCTGACCGGGCGGTACCGGGCCATCGGGGGCACCTCCCCACTCACCGAGCGGACCCGGTCCCAGGTCGACGGGCTGGCGGCGGCGCTGGAGACGGCCGACCCGGGCCGGTTCGTGGTGCGCTACGGGGCCAAATTCGCCGATCCCACCATCGAAGCGGGGATTAGCGACCTGACCTCGCTCGGCGTCACCCGGATCATCGGGATCGTGCTCACCCCGCACCAGTCGGTCGCCGGCTCCGAGCAGTACTTCCGGCGGGCCCGGGACGCCGCCGGCACGTCGACGGTCCCGGTCGACATCATCCCGGTGCGCTCGTGGCACCGGGCCGAGGGGTTGCCCGAGTTGTTGGCCGAACGCACCGGGGCCACGCTGGCGGCGCTGCCGCCCGAGGCGCAGGGCCGGACGGTCGTGTTCTTCACCGCCCACAGCGTGCCCGAGCGCGCCATCACCGGAGGCGATCCCTACGCCGCCCAGGTGGCGGAGTCGGCGGCCGACGTGGCCGGCCGGCTCGGGCTCGACGAGAAGGAGGGGATCGACTGGGGCGTGGCCTGGCAGAGCGCCGGGAGGACCGACGACCGCTGGCTCGGGCCCGACCTGAACGCGGAGATCCGCCGGGTGACCGGGGAGGGCGCCACCTCGGTGGTGGTGTGCCCGGTGGGCTTCGTGGCCGATCATCTGGAGGTCCTCTACGACCTCGACGTCGAGGCGGCCGCCCTGGCCGGCCAGGGTGGCCTGGTCTTTGCCCGGACCCCTTCGCTCAACGACGACCCGCGGTTCCTCGACATGCTGGCCCGGACCGTCCGGCAGGCCGCCGACGACAGCGGCCCCGGCGGCCCCGGCTCGACTGGCCCCGGTAACCCGGTCGCCTCGGCGTGAGCCCCCGGCGACCGACCGTCGTGGTGGTGGGCGCCGGCATCGCCGGGCTGGCCGCGGCGTGGGAGCTGGTGGCCGGCCGGGAGGGCGACGGCCGGGATGGCTCCGACCGCGGCCGACCGGACGTACTGGTCCTGGAGGAGTCCGATCGGATCGGCGGCAAGCTCCTCTCCGGTGGGTTCGCCGGGCGTACCGTCGATCTCGCCGCCGACGCCTTTCTGGTCCGCCGGCCCGAGGCCACCGAGCTCTGCGCCGAGCTCGGCCTCGACGATCAACTCGTCGAGGTCGGCACCTCGGGCGCCTCGATCTGGGCCCGGGGCCGGCTCCGACCCATGCCCCCCGGCCTGCACCTCGGGGTGCCCACCCGGTGGTGGCCGCTGGCCCGCTCGGGCCTCTTGAGCGCCCCGGAGTCGCTCCGGGTGGCGCGGGACCTCTTCTCGGTCCGGCTCGTCCCCGGGGCCGAGTTCGGCGACCGGTCGGTGGGCGACATCGTGGGGGAACGGCTGGGCCGACCGGTCGTCGAGCGACTGGTCGACCCGCTCATCGGGGGCATCAACGCCGGCGGCGTCGATCACCTCAGCGCCGCCGCCACCGTTCCCTTCCTGCTGGCTGCGGCCCGCCAGCCCGGCAGCCTCATGCACCGGCTCGGGAAGGCGGCCGCCCCGGCCCAGGTCTCGGACCCCGACCGGCCTGACCAGTCCGACCCGGTGTTCCGGTCCCTGGCCGGGAGCACGGCGGACCTGGCCCGAGCCACCGCCGACGCCGTCATCGAACGGGGCGGGACCATCCGGACGGGTGCGGCGGTCGAAGCGGTCGAGGCGGTCGAGCGGACCGGCCCCGGTCGATCCGGCCCCTGGCTCCTCCGCCTGGAGGCCGGACCGGCCGTGCGCGCCGACGCGGTGGTGCTGGCCGTGCCGGCGGCGAGGGCGGCGGTGCTGCTGGCCTCGATCACCCCGGAGGCGGCCGGTGCGCTCAGCACCATCTCGTACGCCTCGGTGGCCGTCGTCACCCTCTCCCTACCCGAGGGAGCGATCCGGGCCGAGCTGGCCGGGACCGGTTTCCTCGTCCCCCGCACCTCGACCATCGACGGGCGGCCCGCCCTGATCACCGGCTGCACCTACCTCGACCGGAAATGGCCCCACCTGGCCCGGCCCGACGACCAGTTGGTGCGGGCGTCGGTGGGACGATGGGGTGATCTCCGCCAACAGGATCTGGACGACGACGAGCTGACCGCGTCGGTCGTGGGTGAGCTGGCCCACCTGATCGGTCTGGACGGCGCCCCGTTGGCCTCCCTGGTCACCCGCTGGGACGACGCCTTTCCCCAGTACGACGTCGGCCACCTGGTCAAGGTCGGGGCCATCGAGAAGGCGGTGCGCGCCCACGCCGGCCTGGCCGTCGCCGGCGCCGCCTACCGCGGCGTGGGCATCCCCGCCTGCATCGGGAGCGGGCGGGCGGCGGCCCGCGACGTCCTGGCCTCCCTGGACGACGGTCGTCCCGCCGACCAGGGTCGCTCGGCGGCCCCTGAGCCCGGCCGGTGACATCGGAACCACCCCTCACCCCGACCGTCCACCCAGTGGCCACCGGAGAGGAGTCCACCCCGCCGTGGCGCCCGTCGAGGGTGTCGATGACCCACCGCCGCCCGGCCACCGTCGCACCGGGCCGGGGCCGGGTCGCCCTCCCCGCCCTGGTGTCGGGGGTGGGGCTGGCCGTCTCCCTCCCGCCTTGGGGGTGGTGGATCCTGGCCTTCCCCGCCGCCGGCCTCCTGTGGTGGCGGCTGGGCGGACTCCGGCCCCGCACCCGGTTGTGGGCGGGATGGCTCGCCGGTCTCGGGTGCTATGGGCCCGGTCTGATGTGGGCCCGCTCCTTCACCCTCCCCGGCGCCGTGCTCCTGATCGCCTTCCAGGCCGGGTTCATCGCGGTGGCCTGCCTCGCCGTCCCGGCCCGACCCGTGGCTGCCCGGGCGCTGGCCTTTCCGGCCGCGCTGACCCTCGGCGAGGCCGCCCGCATGCAGTGGCCGTTCGGAGGCCTGCCCATCGGCGGGGTGTTCCTGGGCCAGGCCGGAGGGCCGGTGCTCGGTGTGGCCCGACTGGGAGGGCCTCTCGGCCTCACCGCCGCTGTGTACGTGGGCGGGGTGGGGGTGGCGGCACTGGTCGAGGTGGTCGCCCGGTCCTGGCGCGACGGGAGGCGGGCCCACGCCTTCACCGGGACCATGGCCGACGCCGGAGGCGCCCGAGGCGCCCGAGGCGCCGGGGACCCGGCGACCCCGGGCACCGTGGCCGGGGCGGTCGCCGGTCACTTCGGGCTGACCCTGGTCGGGGTGGTGGCCGTGGTCATCGTGATCGGCAGCTCGCTGGCCGCCGATTACGCCCCCGACGGCGGTGGCTCGGTGGGAGTGGTGACCGCCGCCGCCGTCCAGGGCGGGGGCGCCCGTGGGTTCGACAAAGCCCAGATCAATCCCAAGGTGGTGCTGGCCGCCCAGCTGGCCGCCACCCGGCAACTCATGGCCGCCGATCACGGGGGGCCCAATCCGGAGCTGGTGCTGTGGCCCGAGGACGTGGTGTCCCTCGACACCCCCTTGTCCCGCTCCCCCGAGCAGGCCGCCCTCTCCGACCTGGCCCGGTCACTGCACTCCACCCTGGTGGTGGGGGTGACCGAGACGGTGTCGTCCACCGCCTTCCGCAACGAGGTGGTGGCCTTCGCCCCGGACGGCTCCCTGGTGGCCCGCTACGAGAAGGTGCACCGCGTCCCGTTCGGCGAGTACGTGCCCTACCGGAGCTTCTTCTCCCACCTGGCCGACCTGTCCGCCGTCCCCCTCGATGCCATCCCCGGCACCGGCACCGGCCTGCTGAAGACGCCGGCCGCACCCCTCGGGGCGATGATCTCCTACGAGGTCTTCTACGCCGACCGCGGTCGCTCCTCGGTGCGGAATGGCGCGCAGCTGCTGATCGTCCCCACCAACACCTCGTCTTACGGCACCGCCCAGATCCCCACCCAGGAGATCGCCGCCTCCGAGGTCCAGGCGGTGCAGCAAGGCCGCGATCTCCTGCAGGCCGCGCCGACCGGGTTCAGCGCGGCGATCACCAACCGCGGACGGCTCCTGAGTCGCTCGGTGCTCGGGGCCCGCCAGAACATCGTGGCCATCCTGTCACGACGGACCGGATGGACCATCTATGTCCGCTACGGTGACCTGCCCTGCCTGCTCCTGGCCGCCGCGGCCCTGGCCGCCGGGTGGTGGATCGCCGGGCGTCGGCCGCGCTCGTCCCGCCGGTGATCATTCGCCGGCGGTCACGGCTCTCAGCTCGCCGAACGACGCCCGCATGACGCTGGGCAGATCCGACGGGTCGGTCGCCTCGACCCACCGTTCGAACGCCACCCTGAACACGGCGACCCCGGCCTCGGCGGTCAGACTGGCCGCCGGGTCGCTGACGCCCCGCCCGTGCAACGCGTCGGCCAGGGCCGAGGCGACGCCGGCCATCTTGATCAGCTCGCGCTCCCGGAGCTCGGCGTTGGCCACGATGACCGCCTGACGTTGTCGGGCGAAGTCGCGGCGTTGCTGGAGCAGGTCGCCGGCGGCCACCACCGCCGCCATCACCGCATCGATGGGCGCGGCGTCGGCGGGTGCCTCGGCGACCGCGCGCACCATGAGCCCCTGCAACATCACCGCGCCCCCGAAGAGCACCTCGCGCTTGTCGGCGAAGTGCCGGAAGAACGTCCGCTCGGTCAGCCCGGCCCGCTCGGCGATCTCGGCGACAGTGGTGTTCTCGAACCCTCGCTCGCCGTAGAGGGCGAGGGCCGCCTGCTCGAGCCGGCCGCGACTGTCCGGCTCCCAACGCACCATGCCCCCATGGTAGTGGATGGACCCCAGTGATGACAGCGACTGACATTCATGGTACATTGATGACAGCAACTGACATCGCCGGTCCCGTACCAACCCGTGCGAGGACGGCCGACCGACTGGAGGTCATTTCATGCGTATCTTCGTCACCGGCGCGTCCGGCTGGATCGGTTCCGCCGTCGTTCCCGAGCTCATCAGCTCCGGCCATCAGGTCGTCGGGCTGGCCCGCTCCGACGCCTCCGCGGCGGCGCTCGCCGCCGCCGGGGCCGAGGTGGAGCTGGGCACGCTCGACGATCTCGACACCCTGCACAAGGCTGCCTCCGGGTCGGACGGAGTCATCCATCTGGCCTTCAACCACGACATCGCCTTCACCGGCGACTTCCAGGGCGCAGCCGATGCCGACCGTCGAGCCGTCGAGGCGTTCGGTGACGCCCTGGCCGGTTCCGGTCGGCCCCTGGTCATCGCCTCGGGGTTGCTCGGTGTGTCACCCGGGAAGGTGGCCACCGAGCGGGACGGGCACATCTCCGAGATCTCGCCCATGGGCCTCGGTCCGGAGACCCGACACGGCACCGCCGACCTCACCGTCTCCTTCGCCTCCCGCAATGTCCGTTCGTCGATCGTCCGGCTCCCTCCGACCTGTCACGGCGACGGAGACAACGGATTCATGGCCGCCCTGGTCGGCATCGCCCGGGACAAGGGTGTCTCGGGCTACGTCGGCGACGGCGCCAACCGCTGGCCCGCCGCCCACCGGCTCGACGCCGCGCAGCTCTTCTGCCTGGCGGTGGAGGATGCCCCCGCCGGATCGACGCTGCACGCGGTGGCCGAGGAGGGCGTGCCCATCCGCCACGTCGCCGAGGTGATCGGCCAGCACCTCGACCTGCCGGTGGTCTCCATTGCCCCCGAGGACGCCGACCACTTCGGGTTCCTGTCCCGTTTCATCGGCATCGACAGCCCGGCCTCGAGCGCGCTGACCCGTGAGCTGACCGGATGGCAGCCGACACACCCCGGGCTCATCGACGATCTCGAGCAGGGCCACTACTTCCGCTGAACGGACCCGGTTCCCGTCCGGACCCCACTCCGGGTAGGACGGTCGGCCCGGGGGAGTGGGGTCCTCGGCCCGACCCCTCCCGGCTCGTCGATACACCCTCCTGCTCTGATGGGATGCATGGCGGTGGCGACCCGGGCAACGGACCAGCGGACAGACACGTCGAACGATCAGCCGGCCGACGACTGGAGGGCCGAGGCCGGGCCGGTGGCCGAGGCCGTCCGGTCGATGCGGACCTTCGTGGCCACCGCCGATCCGAAGCTCTGCCCGACCAGTACGGCCGTATCCCTGGTCACCCTCTTGGAGGAGGGCAAGCGGCTGTTCGAGGCCAGCATCACCCTCTACGCCGCCCGGGTGGCCGAGGGCAGTGGGTCGGTGCTCGCCGGTCACGCCACCCCCGAGGAGTGGCTCGCGTCGGTGACCGGTACCAGCCCGGGGGAGGCGAAGGACATCCTCCGGGTCGGCGGGGCCCTGGCCAGCCAGCCGGCCGTCGAGGACGCCCTCCGGGCCGGGAAGCTCACCACCCAGCGGGCCAAGTTGGTCACCGACGCGGTGAAGGTCAATCCGGAGCGTGAACAGGATCTGCTCGACGGGGCGGCCGGGGACTCGGTCGGCCAACTGCGGGAGCGGTGCCAGCGGGCCAAGGCCGAGGGACGCTCGAAGGAGCAGGCCGAAGCCCACCACCGGCGCCTGCACGAGCGGCGCCGGTGCTGGACCTTCACCGACGACGACGGGGCCTTCGGGATCCGGGCCCTCTTCGCCCCGGAGGCGGGGGCCCGGCTGAAGGCGGCCTTGGAGGCCCAGTGCGACCGGTACTTCCATCAGGCCCGGAGGGAGGGCCGGAGGGAACCGGCCGACGCCTATCGGGCCGATGCCCTCCTGGCCCTGGTCACCGGCAAGGGCATCCTCCCGCCCGAGACCAGGACGAAGCAGCAGCCGAACAGGAAGCAGCCGCACAAGGAGTCCGGACAGAGGGAGCCAGGATCTGACCCGGGGCCCACCGACCCACCCGACCGGCCCGACCCACCCGACCGGCCCGACGATCGGGCCCCGGACCCCAAGGTCACCATGCACGTGCGGTGTGACCTCGGAGCCCTGCGCCGGGGATCGCTCGGGTCCGGTGAGGTCTGCGAGATCCCCGGGGTCGGCCCCATCCCGATCGAGCGGGCCCGGGAGCTCTTGGGCCAGGCGCTGGTGGACGTGGTCATCACCGACGGGGTGGACGTGACCACCGTCGTCCGGCTGGGTCGCCACATCCCCACCCCGCTGCTCACCGCCATCACCGAGCGGGACCAGTACTGCGTGGTCCCGGGCTGTGGGAAGCGGCTGGGCCTCGAAAAGGACCACTGCCAGGTCGACTACGCCGAGGGCGGTGTCGTCTCCTACGACAACATCGCCAAGCTCTGCCACCACCACCACCACCAGATGAAGACCCACCAGGGCTACCGGCTGGCCGGAGGACCGGGGCGCTGGGAGTGGATCACCCCCGACCGGCCGGTGACCCCGAAGCGGCCGGCCCGACGGCGAACGAAGGGTCAGAAGGCCCCACCCCGGTCACCGCAGACCAACCCCACCTTGTTCACCGATCGGGAGTGAGCCGGCCCGGAGGGGCGGCCGGGGTGCCGACGGGACCAGTCGTTGCCGGCAGCTCCGGTCAGTCGTAGTAGCCCGAGTGGATGTAGACGCAGGGGATGCCCTCGCCGTGGAACATGGCGAAGTTGTTGGGATCGTCCTCGAAGGCCAGCCGCAGGTCGAACCCGTAGGCCCGTAGCTCCTCCACCGTGTCGCGCTTGAACCAGGTCACCTGCGAGTAGTCCCCCCGCGACCGCATGACCAGCAGGTCCCAGCGCAGCCCGTAGCGCTCCAACCAGGCCAGCGTCTGGGGCTGGACCCGGAAGGGCCGCCCGGTGAGCAGGATGACCTGCAGCCGCGAGTCGAGGAGCTCGAGCACCCGGGCCACCTCCTCGATGACCGGGTCGTCGCCGCAGGCATCGAAGAACCGGTCCCAGTCGCGCCGGCCCCGCTCGATGAAGTGCTGGCGCCCGACCGCGTCGGACAGCACGCCGTCGACGTCGAACACCACTGCCTCCCCCGGCTGGTCCAGCGGCGCTTCCCGCCACGCCCAATTGTCCGGGCTGATCCGCTCGCTCACTCGTCGGTCGGCGACGTGGCCGCCAATCGTCGGATCTCGTCGACCACCGCCGGGTCGGCCAGGGTCGTGGTGTCGCCGAGCACCCGGCCCTCGGCCACGTCGCGCAGGAGCCGACGCATGATCTTCCCGCTTCTCGTCTTCGGCAGCTCGTCGGTGAACACCACCGTCTTGGGCCGGGCGATGGGGCCGATCTTGGCCGCCACGTGGGCCCGCAGCTCCTGCCCCCGTTCGTCGTCGGGTGCCCCGGCGCCGGACCGCAGCGTCACGAAGGCGATGATGGCCTGCCCGGTGGTGGGATCGTCGGCCCCGACCACGGCCGCCTCGGCCACCGCCGGGTGGTCGACCAGCGCCGACTCGACCTCGGTGGTCGAGATGCGGTGGCCCGACACGTTCATCACGTCGTCGACCCGGCCGAGCAGCCAGAGGTAGCCGTCCTCGTCGACCTTGGCACCGTCGCCGGCGAAGTACCTCCCCTCGAACCGGCTCCAGTAGGTCTGCCGGTAGCGCTCGGGGTCGCCGTAGATACCCCGCAGCATGGAGGGCCAGGGCCGGGTCAGGGTGAGGTAGCCGCCCCCCTTGTCCACCCGGGCACCGGACTCGTCGACTACTTCGGCGCCGATGCCGGGCAAGGGGAAGGTGGCCGAACCGGGCTTGGTGGCGGTGATCCCCGGGAGCGGGGCGATCATGATGGCCCCCGTCTCGGTCTGCCACCAGGTGTCGACCACCGGGCACCGGCCCCCGCCGATGTGGGTGTGGTACCACATCCACGCCTCGGGATTGATGGGCTCCCCCACCGACCCGAGGACCCGGAGCGAGCCCAGGTCGTGGCGCCCGGGCCATTCGGTGCCCCACTTCATGAACGTCCGGATGGCGGTCGGGGCGGTGTAGAGGATGGTCACCCCGTAGCGGGCGATGATCGACCACCAGCGGTCGCGATCGGGGAAGTCCGGGGTCCCCTCGTACATCACCGAGGTGGCCCCGTTGGCCAGCGGGCCGTAGACGATGTAGCTGTGGCCGGTGACCCAGCCGATGTCCGCCGCGCACCAGTAGACATCCTGTTCGGGATGGAGGTCGAAGACCGACCGGTGGGTGAACGCCACCTGGGTGAGGTAACCGCCGGTCGTGTGCATGATCCCCTTGGGCGCCGCCGTGGTACCCGAGGTGTACAGGATGAACAGGAGATCCTCGGCCGCCATGGCCTCGGGCTCACAGGTGTCGGCCGGGCGGCCGCCGGCGGCATCGTCGTCACCGGAGAGGAGCTCGTGCCACCAGTGGTCCCGCCCGGCGACCAGCTCGGGTCCGGCCTCGCCGTCGGAGGTGATCCGGCGGGCCACCACGACGTGGTCCACACAGGGCGTGTCGGACACCGCCGCGTCCACGTTGGCCTTCAGGCCCACCGCCGAGCCGCGCCGCCAGCCGCCGTCGGCGGTCAACACCACCTTCGCCTCGGCGTCGAGGATCCGGGCCCGCAGGGCGTCGGCCGAGAAGCCGCCGAACACCACGGAATGGACGGCCCCGATCCGGGTGCAGGCCAGCATGGCCACGGCCAGCTCGGGGATCATCGGGAGGTAGATGGCCACCCGGTCGCCCCGGCCGACGCCGAGGCCGCGGAGCACGTTGGCGAACCTCGACACGTCGGTCAGCAGCTGTTGGTAGGTGATGGTCCGGGTGTCCCCCGGCTCGCCCTCCCAGTGGAACGCCACCTTGTCGCCCCGCCCGGCGGCCACGTGGCGGTCGAGGCAGTTGTACGACACGTTGAGGGTGCCGCCGTCGAACCAACGGGCGAAGGGCAGGTCCCATTCGAGCACCGAGTCCCAGGTCCGGAACCAGTCCAGGGCGCCGGCCTGCTCGGCCCAGAACGCCTCCCAGTCGGCGGCCCGCCCGTAGATCCCCGGATCCGACACCACCGCCTGGCTCCGGAACTCCTCGGAGGGGGGGAACACCCGGTCCTCGGAGAAGTAGTCCTCGATGGTCGCCCCGGCGGGGGGTGGGGAAGCTCCGGCCGGTCGATCCGCTGGGTTGTCAGGCATGTTTCCATCCTCCACCACGAGTGGCGGAACCAGCTCCACCCCCACCCGCCTCAGCCTAATGCCGGCGGGACTCTACGATGGAAGGGCCGTGGGTACAACCGAACAGTCGTTCGAGGGGAACGACGCTGGCGTCGGCCTCCCCGACGCGGTGCCGCCCCCCTTCGACCCCGAGGCCGGGGCCACCCGGGTCGAGGTCGCCCTCGGCCGGCGCGTCATGGTGGTGTCCGACCTCCTGCTCACTCCGGTCGCCACCCCGTCGACGACCGCGGTCTCGGCCGAGTTGGCCCGAGCCCTCGACACCTGGGACGGCCCCGGCCTCCTCATCATCGCCGGCAACCTCTTCGACCTGACCGACGCGGCGTCGCTGGCCGAGGAGGCCCACCGGTCGATCGAGGCCCACCCGTCGCTGCACCAGGCCTTCACCCGGTTCCTCGACGTCGAGGAGCGGCGGGTCATCCTCCAGACCGGCACCCACGAGCCGGGCTACGGCACCGATCCGCAGGCCATGGCGGCCATGGCCACCCGGGGGGTCGAGCACCTCGGACCGGTCGATCTCCACCTGCACACCGCCACGGGGGTCCGGGTCGTCCGGGTGGAGCCGGGCGAGCACGCTTACGCCTCGGGGTGCAGCGGGCCGGAGACGGAGTTCAATCCGGCGGCCGACGCCAAGCCCGGGGTCATCGGACCCACCCCGGCCGGACGGGGCTGGCGGTCGCTGGCCGCCATGTCCGAGGAGGATGCGCCCTGGCTCGACGGGCTCGACCGGCTGAGCGACCCTTCGGCGCTGTCCCGGTTCGTGGTGTCCCGCACGCTCTACCGCCGCCTGGGCCGCTATGCCTGGTGGTTGGCGGTCCCGTTCGTGGTGGCCTTCCTGCTCCGGGTGGCGGCGACCCCCTGGGTGCTCGGCCACCTCGGCTCGGGGTTGCCGGCCCGGGCCATCCGCCACGCCCACACCGCCGACTTCGGGGACCAGATCGTGGTGGCGCTGATCATCGCGCTGGTGGTGCTGGGTGTCCTGACCGTGGTTCTCGGACTGCTGAGCCGGCGGATGTGGTCGATCCTCGGCGGTGGCGCCCTGGGCGCGGTGCAGTCGGAGGCCTCGGCCAACGACGCCTCGCGCGACGCCGGTCGCCGGCTGGTGGGTCGGGGCTACGCAGGGATGATCACCGCGGCGACCTTCCAGTCCGAGCTCACCCACCTCGGCGTGGGCTTCTACGCCAACGTGGGGGCCACGGCCGAGGTCGTGGAGGAACGCCGGGGCCGCCTCGGGCTCCCTCCGGTGTTCGTGCACAACCAGCGGGTCAGCTGGGTGGAGCTCGAGACCGGGGCCGAGCTCCACGTCCGCATGCTGCTGGCCCGGAGGGAGCTCCGGTCGCCCAGCGCTCTCGAACGGGCGGTCAGGCGGGGGCGGGGCGTCCGGAGCCTCCACCCGACGTTGGTGGCCTCCTACCCGATGGGCGACTCGTGGCCTCCGGCCCCCGACCAGGCCCACCGCCGCACCCGGCGGGTCAGGCGCTGGGCCTCGGCCGCCATTCTCGTCGCCGGCGTGATCGACCTGCTCGACGCCATCACCCCGCCCCTGCGCGACCGCCTGCACATCGTGCTCGAGTTCCTGCCCCTGCGGGCCAGTGAAGCGGCCGGGGCCCTCATCGCCATCTCCGGACTGGCGCTGCTGGCGGTGGGCCGCGGCATCCTGCGCGGCCAGCGGCGGGCGTGGCGGGTGGCGGTGGCCCTGTTGGCCGGCACCATCGTGCTCCACCTGGTGGCCGGGGCCGACGTGGAGGAGTCGCTGGTGGCGCTGGCCGTCCTGGTCCTCCTGATCACCAACCGCCGTGAGTTCCAGTCCGCATCGGACTGGGCCTCGCTCCGATCGGCACTGGTGGCGCTCGGGGTCGGGGTGGTCGGCATCACCCTGCTCACCGCGTCCTCGATCGAGCTGTTCTCCCACATCCCCCACCGCCACCACGTGCACATCCCGTGGTGGACGGCCTTCTGGGCGGTGTCCGAGCGCCTGGTGGGGATCAGGACCGTGCCGCTGCCCGAGCGGGCCGACCGCTTCCTGGCCCCGGCGCTGCTGGCCATCGGCCTGACCGTGGTGGCCCTCACCCTGTTCCTCCTGACCCGGCCGGTGGTAGACCGTCGGCTCACCTCGGGGAGGGCGGCCGAGTTCCGGGCCCGCGACATCGTGCGCCGGCACGGCGTCTCGACCCTCGACTACTTCGCCCTGCGCTCGGACAAACGGTGGTTCTTCCACCGGGACAGCCTGGTGGCCTACGCCGTCTACGGAGGGGTGTGCCTCATCTCGCCCGATCCCATCGGCCCCCGCAACGAGCGCCAACAGGTGTGGAGTGCCTTCCGGAGGTTCGCCGACAGCCACGGGTGGGTCACCTCGGTGATGGGGGCGGGCGAGGACTGGCTCTCCTTCTACCGCGACTCGGGCATGCACAACATCTACCTCGGCGACGAGGCGGTGGTGCGGGTCCAGCCCTTCACCCTGTCCGGTGGCGACATGAAGGGCCTGCGCCAGGCGTTCAACCGGATCACCAAGCGCGGCTACACGGTCAGCTTCCACGACCCCAGCCGCCTCGATCCCGCCGTGTCCAAGGAGCTCAGCGCGTTGATGGCCATGAGCCGTCAGGGCGAGCACGAGCGCGGGTTCTCGATGATGCTGGGCCGGGTCTTCGACCCGCGGGACACCGGCCTGCTGCTCACCGTGGTGCGCGACCCGGACGGGCGGGCCGCGGCCATGTGCCAGTTCGTGCCGGCCCCGGGCATCAGGGGGTACTCCCTCGACCTCATGCGGCGCGATCCGGGTGAGCATCCGAACGGGCTGTTGGACTTCGCGCTGTGCTCGACCATCGAGCACCTGCGGGGCGGCGGCTACGAAGGGCTCAGCCTCAACTTCGCCGCCCTGCGGTCGACCCTCTCGGGCGACAAGGGCGACGGCACGGTCCAGCGGGCCGAGCGGTGGTTCCTGAAGCGGCTGTCCAACTTCGCCCAGATCGAGTCGCTGTGGCGGTTCAATGCCAAGTACGAGCCCGAGTGGCTGCCCCGCTACGTGGTGATCGACACCGCCGAGCACCTCGTCCCGGTCATGATGGCCATCCTGCGGGCCGAGTCGCTGTGGGAGATCCCGGTGCTCGGCCGGCTGCTGGCCGCCGGAGCCGAGAAGCGGATGCTGGCCGCCCAACGTGAGACCGAGGAGTTCATCGCCTCCTCGTTCGGCGGATGGGACGGCGTCGCCGAGTCCGAGGCCGGGTCCGAGGGAGACGATGCCTCCCGGGCGACCCACCGGGGCCGGCTTCGCCACCGGCATCGGCGCCCACATCGGCGCCCACATCGCCGCCGGCATCGGCGCCGGCATCGGCGCCCACCCCGGTGGCCTCGGGGGCCCCGCGCCCCTCGGCCTGACCCGGCTCGGCCGGCCGGCCCGGACCGGTCACGGCGAAGGCAGCCCGATGGGATTGGGGAACGGGATGACCGACGCCTCCAGCACCGAGCGGCTCAGCTCCTGGAGGTCGATCAGGAGCCGTGCCTGCTCATCGGCTCGGAGGGCCCCGAACGGGGTACCGGCCAACCGATCGGTGGTCTCCTCGACCCCGTCCCGGAGGGCCCGTCCGGCCCGGGTGATGCCGCCGTCGGCCAGCAGGCCCCGGGCGGCCAGCCGCAGCTCGGCCGCCTCCCACTCCTCGTCCGACCAACCGCGGCTCTGGCGGAACAGCGGGCCGGGCAGGCCCTCGGACGCGGCGAACAGGACCAGCGCCTCACAGCCGTCCAGTCCCGCGGTGGTGAGCGCGGCCACATGGCCGTCCCCCCGGTGCTCGCGCAGCGACGTGCAGGCCTGCCACAGGCCCTCGACGGGATCGTCGCCCGGTTCCAGTCGACGGTTGGCACTGAACAGGGCCCGACCGGATCCGTCGGCCGCGGCGATGACGCGGTCCAACCACGGGACCAGGGCCGGGGCCCGCCCCTCCACCTCCGGCACCAGCCGCCGCAGCGCGGCCGCCGCCCCGGCCCGCCGGGCCGACAGGATCGACGGCGGCGGGGCGAAGGACCAGGCGTCGGGAACGGCCCGCTCGACCATCGACGCATGGAAGTTGAAGAAGGTCGCCCCGACCACCGGTGCGGTCACCGCTCCGAGCGGGGCGGCCCGGGCGCCGAAGTAGCCCATCCAGAATCCGCGCAGGCCGGTGTCGACGAAGCGCGCTCGATGCTCTCCGGGGCGAAGTAGGTCACTGCGTGCAGCGGCTCGATGGCCTGCCACCAGACCCGGGCGGCGGCCGGTCCCGTCGGGGCGGCGCGCCGATCCGGCCCGGTCACTCCCCCGGGTGCTCCCCGCTCGGGCACGGGGCGGCGGGCCTGGACCGGCGGTCGCCGGCGACGGCGTAGGTGGGTCGGCGTCCGGCCGCCAGGCCCACCAGTCCGACCACGGCCAGCGTGACCAGGATGACGATCACCGCCACCAGCGTGGTCGGGTTGGTCCAGACCACCAGCACCACCAGGCCCAGTACCGAGGACCGCCCACTGCAGTCCCTTCCGGTGGAGGGCGACGAACCGGGGAACCGGACCGTCGGTCAGCCAGGCCGGCCGGCCCGCCCGGTCGACCTGGGCGCGCACCCATCGGTTGCCGGCGACGCAGCGCCACCAGGGCGACGATGGCGGCGACGATCATGATGGTCCGGATCGAGTCGAGGAGCAGCGCCGCCGACGCGTGTCGAACACCGCGGCGGCCGCCGCCCGGGACTGCGACGGGAGCAGCGACGACAGGTACTGGTTGCGGACCACGCCGGCCACCACCAGCACGAGCGCCATGGACAGGGCCAGGCCGGCGGCGGCCCGCACCAGGCCCCGCCGACGGTTGCGGGTCAGGACGATGGCGGCGGCGAACAGCAGCACGGTCACGATCGGGCAGCACGATGGCCAGGCGGTCGAGCGCCCGGGTCAACCGTTGGACCTTGGCCAGCTGGGTGGACCGCAACAGCACCAGGTTGGGCCCCTTGACCGTGGGCACCTTGTCGAAGACGGTGATGCCCCGGGCGTCGAGGGCGCGCTTCACCTGACGCCTCGACCTGGGTGAGGTTCACGGTGACCTCGCCGTTGTGGGCCTGGAAGGCGCCCTCCGTCGATCCGGTCAGCAGCGCCACCATCTGCTTGTGGGAGCGCACGGTTGGCCGCCACCCAGAGCTGTCTGGAACTGCTGCGACTGGACGAACTGCAGGGCGATCTGGTCGGTGACGTTCTCGACGCCCGAGGTGATGGGGGTGGCGAGGAATCCGGCCCTGGCCGGCAGCGCGTTCTTGACCCGCTGCTGCAGGTCGGTCTCCGCGATCAGCTTGTCGCTCACCCGCTTGGCCACCGCCGTCTGGATGGCCGGGTCGCTGGCCAGCGGGGTCACCGTCGCTCACGTAGGAGTCGGTGTTCAGCACCTCGTTGCGGGCGAACACCACCAGCACCGAGACCACGGCCAGCAGACAGGCCACCACCAGCAGGACCCAGGACAGGATCGACTTCCACCGCCGCCGCCACCGTGCGCCTCGAGCGTTCCTCGCGCCGACGCAGCGCCTCGTTCTGCTGGCGCAGCTCCTCGACCTCGTGCTGCAGCTCGGCGACGTCCTGCGGCCGCTCGGGCGCCGGCTCATCGGTGGTCACGGCGCCACTGTATCGGCGCACGTTGACGGCAGCCCGGATCGCCGACGAGGCCGCTGGCCGACGGGCGGCTCGACGTCGGCATCGGCACCGGCCGGCATCGGCGGCACGCGTGGTCCCGCCCCGGGAACCGCGGCGCGGCCCGGACGCGGCGACGGCCGCCCCCGAGCGTGATCGCGTGGGCGGCCGTCAGTCTCGACCAGAGGCCGGAGTCGGCCGAGTCCGGCCAGGCTCAGGCGAGGATCTTGGCCTTCTGGGCCTCGAACTCGGCATCGGTGAGGACGCCCTTCGCCTTCAGGTCGGCCAGCTTGGCCAGCTCGTCGGCGCTGCTGCCACCCGAGCCCGGCGGCCTGCTTCACGTAGTCGTCGAATGCCTTCTGCTGCCGGGCCGCCTGCTGCTCGGCCCGCTCGTGCATGCTGCCGCCGCGGGCGATCAGGTAGATGAGGACACCGAGGTACGGGATGATGATGACGAACAGCACCCACAGCGCCTTGGCGAACCCGCCCATGTCGTGACTGCGGAAGATGTCGCTGAAGATGACGATGAGCAGCCAGATCCACAGGAAGAAGAGGAAGAACTCCAACATCGTCCAGAAGATGCTGAGCATGGGATAGGTGTAGGCAAGCATGTCGAGTGTTGCTCCTTGGTTCGGGGACGGCACGAACCATAGTGTCACCGACCGCTCGGTTGGCGGTGTTTCCCGACTCCGGCGTCCATGTGAACGGACGCACCAGCGGTCGCGCGGCGGCCACGCGGCGAGCGGCTCGGATAACCCCTTCGGGGAGCCGAATGCCCCTAGTGTCCTCGACATGGAGACCGGACTCCGGCGGGGAGACGTGACGGCACATCGTGGGGCGGACCCGCATGTATGCCGGCACGCTCGGCACGCATGACCGGCGCCGGTCGACCGGCGGCCGGAGCGGATCGAAGCCGGTGGTCCCCGCGTGACCGCCACCGCCGCCGCCGCCGGCCGGACGCGGCCGCCCCGCCGGCCGCCGCTGCCGCCGCGATCCGATGGCCATGCTCCGGTCGCAGGAGCTACCTCCAGCTGCTGGTGCTGGCCGCCATCATCGGGGTGCCGGTGTCGGCGGTGGCCTACGGCTTCCTGAAAGCTGGTCAGCGAGCTCCAGCACTGGTTCTTCCACGTCGCTCCCCACCGCAGCTCGGCTTCGCCGGCACCGCCGGCGTGGTGGCCGCTCCCGCTGCTGGGCGTGGCCGGCCTGCTGGTCAGCTCGACCATCCGCTACCTGCCCGGGAACGGCGGCCACTCGCCGGCCGACGGGTTCAAGGCCGGCGGCACCCCCGACCGCATCGACCTGCCCGGCGTGCTGCTGGCCGCCCTGGCCACCCTCAGCCTCGGGCGTGGTGCTCGGACCGGAGGCACCCGCTGATCGCCATCGGCGGTGGGCTGGGGGTGCTGGCCGTGCAGCTGGCCAGCAAGGACGCCCCGCCCACCGCCGCCGTGGTGATGGCCGCGGCCGGGAGCTTCGCCGCCATCAGCACGCTGTTCGGCTCGCCCATCGTCGGCGCCTTCCTGCTGATGGAGGCGGTCGGGCTCGGCGGCCCCATGCTCGGCCTGGTGCTGGTCCCCGGGCCTGCTGGCCGCCGGGGTGGGCACGCTCATCTTCATCGGGCTCGACTCGCTGACCGGATTCGGCACCTTCTCCCTGGCCATCCCCGGACTGCCCGCCGTTCCAGCCACCCGAACGGCGTCCATGTTCCTCTGGGCCATCGCCTTCGGCCTGGCGGCCACGGTGGTCGGCACCGTCATCCGGCTGCTCGCCCTGGCCCTGCGGCCCGGTGGTCGAGCGGCACATGATCCTCCTCACCCCGGTGGTCGGGCCTGGGCGTGGCCGGGCTGGCCATCGGGTTCGCCGAGGTGACCGGGCGGGGCGCCGGACGAACGTCCTGTTCTCCGGCCAGGACGCGCTCCCCGGCCTGGTGCAGCACGCCGCCGGCGTGGACGGTCGGGGCGCTGCTCCTGCTGGTGGTGTGCAAGGCGGTCGCCTACGGGTTGTCCCTGTCCAGCTTCCGGGGCGGTCCGGTCTTCCCGTCCATGTTCATCGGGGCGGCCGGCGGCATCGCCGCCTCCCACCTGGCCGGGCTGTCGCTGGTGCCGGGGGTGGCCATGGGCATCGGGGCCATGTGCACGGTCATGCTCAAGCTGCCCCTGACCTCCACGCTGCTGGCCACCCTGCTGCTGTCCAGCGACGGGCTGAGCGTGATCCCGCTGGTCATCGTGGCCGTGGTCGTCGCCTACGTGGCCGACGCGCTGGCTGCCCCACACCCCGGCCGACCTCACGGCCTCGTCGCGTCCGAGCGCGCTCGGAGCACCGACCCGGCTGCGCGGACGCGCCACGCACCCGGCGCCCGCCGGCAGCCAGGCCGCACCGGTCGCTCGTCAGACCGATGATCGCGGCCCTGGACGCCCCAGCCCCGGGGTGATCGTCCTCAGATCGTGGCCGTCGTGCTCGGCACCGCCGTGGTGCTCGCCGTGCTCATCTCGGCCCTCGAGACGGTGGTCCTCCCCCGCAACGGCTTCACCCACATCGCCCGGTTCGTCTTCGCGGTGGCCGACCGGATCCTCGTCCACCGGTGGCGGCAACGCCGACCGCGGAGGCCAACCTCCGGGCCCTCTACGCTCCGGTGGCGCTGGTCAGCCTGCCCCTGGTGTGGATGCTCTCGGTCACCTTCGGCTTCTCCTTCATCTTCTGGGGCGATCTCCAGCCACGACACGGCCCAGCGGTCGTTCGAGATCAGCGGCTCGTCGCTGTTCACCCTGGGGTTCGCCGAGCCGGAGGGGACGGCACGCATCTGGCTGACCTTCGTGGAGGCCACCATCGGACTCGGACTGGTGGCCCTGCTGATCAGCTACCTCCCCACCATCTACGCGGCCCACAACGAGCGGGAGAAGGGCATCAGCCTGCTGCGGCCGTTCGCCGGCACCCCGCCCTCACCGGTCGACCTGCTGGTCAACCTGCAGCGGTCGGGACGCCTTGGACAACCCCGACCTGTGGCGGACCATGGCCAACTGGCTGCTCGACCTCGACCAGACCCACACCGCCTTCCCCGCCCTGTGCTACTTCCCCGAGTCGGCGCCGGACCAGTCGTGGGTGGCCTCGGTCGGGGCCATGCTCGACGGGGCCGCCCTGCTGCTGTCCGCGGCCGGAGTTCAACACCGAGGACGACGCCGTCGAGGAGACCAAGGGGCCGATGCTGGCCCTGGCCTACGGCATGCCCACCCTGGTCCGGATGGGCATCGTCGCCGGCCTGCCCATCGATCCGCCGGTGCTGCTGATCGACCTGATGGCCCGGTGGTCGGAGCCGGCCCCGGCGATCTCCATCCGCCGGGACGAGTACCTGGCCGCCCTGGACCAGCTCGGCATCGCTGCTGGCCGTGCCCGAGGACCAGCGCGAGCGGCTGCTGGCAGCGGTTCGCCTGGATCCGGTCCGGCTACGACCGGGCCCTCCGGGGTCTGGCCGGCCTCACCCCGGCCCCGCCGGCCGCCTGGACCACCGACCGGCCGGCCAAGGTGGGGCGACCCCGGCTGGTGCTCCACCGCCCGATCAAGGTGGACTGGACGGTCCCCGACCTCCCGAGCTGGTCGGCCGGCCCGGCGGCGGCCGGTCGGCCGGGCACCGGCCGACCGGCTACAGGTGGCTGAACCCTCCGGACTCCTCCTTGGTCATGGCCACCGACACCGGGTGCTTGTCGAAGTGGTCGATGGACTGCTCGATGTCCTCGAGCAGCAGGGTGGCCAGGTCGCGGCTCACCCCCTGGCGGACCAGGATCCGCTGGACCGAGATGTCCGACACCGAGCCGGTGAGCGGGATAGGCCGGGACCTGCCAGCCCTTGGTCCGCAGCCGGTCGGCGACGTCGTAGAGGGTGTAGCCGGGATCCTCCCCCTCCTTGATCCGCCAGGTCACCGTCGGGATGCCCGCACTCGGGGTCGGAGTCGCACAGCAGCTCGAACGGCCCGAGGTCGCACCACCTCCTCGGCCAGGAACTTGCCCGTCTCGTAGCACGCGTCGTGGACCAGCCGGTAGCCGTCCCGGCCCAGGCGGATGAAGTTGTAGTACTGGGCCACGATCTGTCCGGCCGGCCGGGAGAAGTTGATCTGGAACACCGGCATGTCGCCGCCCAGGTAGGTGACGTGGAAGATGAGGTCGTCGGGCAGGTCGGCCACGTCCCGCCACAGCACCCAGCCGACCCCGAGCGGGGCCAGCCCGAACTTGTGGCCCGAGGTGCTGATCGACTTGACCCGGGGGATCCGGAAGTCCCACACCAGGTCCGGGGCGCAGAACGGGGCCAGAAAGGCGCCGCTGGCCCCGTCCACGTGGATGTCGACGTCGAGCCCGGTGTCGGCCTGCAGCTGGTCGAGGGCCTCGGACAGCTCGAGCACCGGCTCGTAGGCCCCGGTGTAGGTCACCCCGAAGGTCGGGACCACCATGATGGTGTTCTCGTCCACCTGGGCCAGCATCTGCTCGACGTCCATGCAGTAGCGCCCGGGCGACATCGGGATCTCACGCATCTCGATGTCCCAGTACTTGGCGAACTTGTGCCACACCACCTGCACCGGCCCGCAGACCATGTTGGGCTGGTCGGCGGACTGGCCGGCGGCCCGCCGCCGCTCCCGCCACCGCCACTTGGCCGCCATGCCGCCGAGCATGCACGCCTCCGAGGATCCGATGGCCGAGCACCCGACGGCGGTGCCGTCGGCCGGCGCGTTCCACAGGTCGGCCAGCATCTGCACGCACCGGCGCTCGAGCTCGGCGGTCTGGGGGTACTCGTCCTTGTCGATCATGTTCTTGTCGATGGACAGGTCCATGAGCTGGTGGATCTCGGGCTCCTCCCAGGTCTGGCAGAAGGTGGCCAGGTTCTGGCGGGCGTTGCCGTCCAGCATCAGCTCGTCGGACACGGCCTGGTAGGCGTCCTCGGGCCGCATCAGGCGGGTCGGGAACCGGTCGGTGGGCAGGGTGGTCCACCCGTGGCCGGCATAGATGGATTCCAACATCTGGTCGCGGATGGTCTCGCGTTTGTGAAGGGTCACGTTCCTGCTTCCTGGTCGGTCGGGATGGTCATAACGGGTGTCGTCGGCACCAGCCAGTCCGGCCCCCGGGGATCGGGCGGCGTCGGGAGTGGCTCACACGCCGCTGACCGCGGGGATCCGGCCGGTGGCGATGGCCTCGGTGAGGGCGGCGAAGTCCCGCTCGTTCTGGTCGGCGTAGGTGGCGGCGAACTTGCCCAGGGCGATGTCGAACCGCTCGCCGCGGCCGAGGTAGCTGCTGAGGGCGATGGCGTCCCCGGATCGGGCGTGGGCCCGGGCCAGGGTCCACCCGCAGATCTGCGCGTAGATGCCCAGCATGTCCGACGGCATCTGGTCGATGGCGGCCGACAGCTTCCAGTCCCAGAGCTGGCGGAGATAGAAGTCGCGGGTGATGCCGTCGTCCCCGGCGAAGCGGTCCCACCCGAGGAAGATGTCGCTGGCCCCCTGCATGAGCCGCTGGCCCTCGACCACCCGCTGGCCCTGGTGGGCGAAGCGGCTCTTCGGGAGGAACGCCTCACCCACCGCGGCCTCGGCCTCCTTGATCTGGAGGATCAGCGGATCGCCGTGATCCCGGCCGACGAACGCCGCCACCCAGCACCGGGTACCGACACTGCCCACGCCGACCACCTTGCGGGCCAGGTCGGTGAACTCGTACTTGTCGAGCAGCCGTTGGCGGTCCCCGGTCAGGGTCAGCCGGTACTCGGACAGGGCGCCGAGCAGGCGGGTGAGGGTGTGATTGGAGTAGACGTCGGTGAAGACGTCCTCGGCCGGGACCAGCAGGGGCGGGTTGCTGACGAACTTGAGCTGCCCATCGACCTCGATGGTCAGTTTGGCCAGCGCGGCCAGGTGGTCCTTCGACTGCGCCTTGGTCACCCGGTGTTGGAACAGATCGATCACCTTGCGCCGGGCCTGGGCACCCCACCGTTCCATGATGGCCGCCGCGTCCAACCGCGAGTACCAGATGTCGAGGTCGCGCATGCCGGCGAACTCCCACATCGCCGTGCGGTACGAGGACGAGCTCTGCGCCACGATCGAGGCCCGGGTCGGCTGGTCGAAGTCGCGGCTCCGCGCCGCGATCTCGAGACTGGCGGCCAACCGCTTGAGGTCCCACTCGAACGGGCCGGGGATGGTCTCGTCGAAGTCGTTGACGTCGAAGATCAGGTCCCGCTCGGGCGAGGCGAATCCGCCGAAGTTGGACAGATGGGCGTCGCCGCAGAGTTGCACGCCGAGCCCGGTCGGCCGCTCGGAGGCCAGATCGGAGGCCATCACCGCCGCCGCACCACGGAAGAAGGCGAACGGGGACACCGCCATGCGCCCGTAGCGGATGGGCACGAGGTCGGGGATGCGGGTCGTGCCCTGCAGGGCGAGGATCTCCAGCGGGTCGGTCCGGCCGGGCGAGGGCTTCCACTCGCCGTGCCGCGACCGGGGGACGTCGGCGCGTACCTGGCGCCCGTATGCGGCGCGTTCCTCGGGGGTGGCTTGGGCCATGCCCCATCATCCCACCCCGGCCCGGCACCTGCCGGTGCAACCCTGGTCGCCCCCCCGGGCTCCGGTCGGTGAGGAGTCCGGTCGGCTAGGCCGAACGCTCCGCGTTCCTCCGGCGCTGGCGCAACAGGATGATCAGCCGGTCGACCAACCCCCCGAGGAAGGCGGAGATGAGGATCACCCAGATGAGGCTGATGTGGTGTTTGAAGAACACGAAGCTGACCGGGACCGTCTTGCTGTTGCCCAGCACGAAGGCGACGAGCAGGATCAGGCCGACCACGGCCACCACGATCCGGGCGATCTCCCGTCTCGACCGCGGGTCGGACCGGCGCCCGGATTCCCCCCGCGGTGAGGATCGTTTCGCATCAGCCATGAATCACCTGTCTCCGGTCACCCGCCTCGGTACCCTGCGCCCTGTTGACAGTATCCCCCGGGCCCGTCGGGGACGGGGACCACGGGGGACCCGACCGGCTCAGGTGAACAGCAGGGTGGCCTGGTGGGCGAAGTCGAGGATGGGGCCGGGGATGATCCCGAACACCACCGAGAACGCCACCGTGACGCCGATGACCAGGGAGGTCAGGGGGGGCACGGCCACCCGGCCGCGTTCGGTGACCTCCTCGGTCGGAGGGGCGTCGGTGAGGAGCTGCAGGCTGTACACCGGATCGACCGGTCGATCGGTCGGGGCCGAGCCCAGGCGGCGGGCCGGGGCCGGGGTGTCCCCGCCGGCGGACGGGCTCCCATCGACGCCCGACGGCTGCTGGTCCCCGTCGGGCAGGTTCCCGACCGCGCCGACCGGCGAGAACATGGTGATGGCCACCCGCAGGTAGAAGAAGGCGGCGATGGCCGCGGTGACCATGGCGATGACGGCCAGGGCGTAGGCGTGGACGTCCACCGAGGCGCCCACCACGCCGAATTTGGCCAGGAAGCCGGTGGTGAACGGCGCTCCGGCCTGGCCCAGCAGGAGCACGGCGAAGGCCAGGGCCAGGGCGGGTTGTCGGCGGGCCAGCCCCCGGTAGTCCGAGATCTGGTGGCCGGTGTCGCCGTCACGGGCCAGCACGGTGATCACCGCGAAGGACCCGATGACCAGGAACATGTAGGTGAACAGGTAGTAGAGGGCGGACGACACCCCGCGGGTGGTGGCCGCCTCCACCCCGAGGAGGATGAACCCGGCGTGGTTGATGGACGAGTACGCCATCATCCGCTTGACGTCCTTTTGGAGCAGCGCCACCACCGCGCCCACCACCAGGCTGAGGATGGCCAGGACCCAGATGATCGGCTGCCAGTCGGTGCGCACGACGCCGAACGAGGAGACGAACACCCGGAGCAGGGCGGCGAACGCGCCCACCTTGGCCACCGCGGCCATGAACCCGGTCACCGGCGACGGTGCCCCCTCGTAGACGTCGGGCGACCACATGTGGAACGGCACGGCAGCGATCTTGAAGCCGAACCCCACCAGCAACAGCGCCAATCCGGCCAGCAGCACCCCGTTGGAGGCGACCACGTTCTTCGACAGGTAGTCGGCGATCTGGGGCAGGTTGGTGGACCCGGTGGCGCCGTAGACGAGGGCGATCCCGTACACGAAGATGGCCGAGGAGAAGGCGCCCAGCACGAAGTACTTGAGCGCCGCCTCGCCGGACTCGGCCCGCTTGTGATTGAAGGCGGCCAGCACGTAGAGGGCGATGGAGAGGATCTCGAGCCCGAGGAAGATCACGATGAGGTCGTTGGCCGCTCCCATCATCATGGCGCCGGAGGCCGACATCATGGCGAGGACGTGGAACTCGGGACCGTCGATGCCCTCACGTTTGAGGTAGCCGTCCCCCACCAGCGCCGTCAGCAGCAGGGCGATGGCCACGGTGATCTGCACGAACACGTCGAACCCGTCGAAGGCGATGGCCCCGGCGATGGTCACCTGGGCACCGTGGGTGCTCACCTGGTCCCACTGGAACAGGGCGGCCACCAGCGCGGCCAGCGACACCACCGAGGCGAACACCGTCCCGGTGCTGGCCCCGAGCACCTTGCGGAACAGCGAGGACAGGGTCATCAGCGCCAGCGCCCCGCCGATCATGATCAACATGGGCAGGATGCTCAGGTAGTCGACGTGGGGCACGTGGATGGTCGGTGCGGCCGAAGTGGCGAAGGTCAGCGGGGCGGACATCAGGGGGCTCCTCCCGCCGAGGTCGGGCCGGTGCCGAGCCGGGTCATCCCGGCCCGGGGGCACGGCCAGGGCCGAAAGGGTCCCGTGACCGGAGGGGGCCGGGGAGGCGGCGGGGAACAGGCTGGCCGGCACCTTGGTGTGGGTCACCTGATCGACATGGATGACCAGCTGGTTGACCGACGGCGTGATCCGGTCGAGCACCGGCTTCGGGAACACGCCCAGGGCCACGATGAGGACGATCAACGGGGCCACGATGAGCCGCTCGCTCCAACCGAGGTCACGGGTCTTGGTGTCCTCCTCGGTCGGTTGACCGTGGAAGACCTGCTGATAGGCCCACAGGAGATAGATGGCGGCCACGATCACGCCGACCGTGGCCGCCACCGCCCACCAGCGGTGGGCCTCGAAGGTGCCGATCAGGACGAGGAACTCGCTCACGAACCCGTTGAGGCCGGGAAGGCCGATCGAGGCCATCATGGCCAGGGTGAACACGCCGGCCATCACCGGGGCCGAGGACTGCAGGCCCTTCAGCCCGGACACCTGCCAGGTCCCGCGCCGCTGGTAGATCCACCCGACCACGATGAACAGGGTGGCGATGATCAGCCCGTGGTTGACCATCTGGAGCACGCCTCCGGTCAGTCCCTGGCTGTTGAGGGCGAAGGTGCCGAGCACGATGAACCCCACGCCGGCCAGCGACGAGTAGGCCAGCAGCCGCTTGAGGTCGCGCTGGGCGCACGCCACCACCGCCCCGTAGAGGATCCCGATCACCGCCAACGTCAACAGCCACGGGGCCAGCGTGCGGGTGGCCTGCGGGAACAGGTTGAGGTCGAAGCGGATGATCCCGTAGGTCCCGATCTTGGCCATCACCGCGGCCAGCAGCACCGAACCGGTGGTGGAGGCCTCGGCGTAGGCATCGGGCGACCAGGTGTGGAAGGGGAAGATGGGGGCCTTCACCGCGAAGGCGGCGGTGAAGGCCAGGAAGAGCAGCACCCCCTCGGTGCCGGACAGATGGGTGTGGACCAGGGCGGGAAGCTCGAAGGTCAGCACGCCGGTCTGGGACTGGTGGATGAAGGCCACGGCCAGGATGCCCACCAGCAGGAAGGCCGAGCCGGTGAAGGTGTAGATGAAGAATTTGATGGCGGCATAGCCGCGGCGGGCGAAGCCCCAGCCGGCGATGAGGAAGTAGGCCGGGACCAGGGTCAGCTCGAAGAAGAGGAAGAACAGGACCAGGTCGAGCGAGACGAAGCTGCCCATGCAGGCCGCCTCGAGCAGGAGCACCCAGGCCACGAACGAACGGGGGTCCCGCTTGGCCGGCGCCCCGAGCAGGGTGAGAGGGAAGAGGACGGCGGTCATGAGCAGCAGGAAGAGCGAGATGCCGTCGACGCCGAGCGACCAGTGGATGCCGAGCTGCTGGGCCCACACGTGGTCCGACACCATCTGGTAGCCACCGAAGCCGGTCTTGAACACGACGGCGATCCCCACCGCGACGGCCAGGGTGAGCACCGTCACCACCAGGCCCATGGCCTGGTGGAACCAGCGGCTGACCATCCCCGTCGGCACCAACGCCACGACGGCGGCACCCACCGCGGGCACCAGCACCAGCACGGTCAGGTAGGGGAAGGAGCCGGCCGACATCAGCCCCACCACAGTCGGGTCAGCATGAAGGCCAGGATGAGCACGGCGCCGAGCACGATGCCGAGCACGTAGTTGCGCACGTAGCCGGTCTGGGTCTTCCGGATGATCGAGCCGGACTGGCGGACCAGCAGCGGCCAGCCCGTTGACGCCCCCGTCGATGACCTTGGGGTCGACCACGTTGGCGCAGAAGGCGGCCAGCCGCTCGGCCGGACGGCCGATCACGGTGTCGTAGAGCTCGTTGATGTACCAGGAGTGCTTGAGGAACGCCCCTTCGAGGGCCGGCCGGTCGGCCCGGGTGATCCAGAGCCTCAGGCCGACGAAGACGCCGACCACGGCGATGACGCCGTCCACCGTGCCCAGGGTCCAGAGGGCGCCGGTGCTGAGGTGGTCGTTGTAGAGGTTGCCGCCGAACACCGGATCGATCCAGTTGGACAGCGAGAAGTGCACGCTCGACGTGGCCAGCAGGCCGGCGGTGACGGCGAAGAAGGCCAGGATGTAGAGCGGCACGGTCATGATCCACCCGGACTCGTGGGGCTCGGGGATGGGCCCGTCGGCGTGGTGGGCATCGGGCATGTCGGTGGAGGCGTCGATGGCCACCTTGTCCGCCCACCGGTCCTTGCCGAAGAAGGCCAGCCCGGTGAGCCGGCTCATGTAGTACGCGGTCAGCGCGGCGGTCACGATGCCGACGGCCCACAGCTCGGGGTGGGCGGCCCAGGCGTTCTCCAGCACGTCGCCCTTGGCCCAGAACCCCGACAGCGGGGGCACGGCGGCGATGGCCAGCCAGCCGATGGCGAAGGTGATGAAGGTGATGGGCATGTACCGGCGCAGGTTCCCCATCCGCTTCAGGTCCTGCTCGTCGTGGAGGCCGTGGATGGCCGAGCCCGCCCCGAGGAACAGCAGGCCCTTGAAGAAGGCGTGGGCCACCATCAAGAAGATGGCCGCCTCATAGGCCCCGCACCCGATGGCCAGGAACATGTAGCCGAGCTGGGACACGGTCGAGTAGGCCAGCACCTTTTTGATGTCGCTCTGGGCGCAGGCGATGGTGGCGGCCACGAAGGCGGTGACCGCCCCGACGATGGCCACGGTGAGGGCGGCGTGGGGCGAGGCGTGGAGCAGCGGATTGATCCGGCACAGCAGGTAGACCCCGGCGGTGACCATGGTGGCCGCGTGGATGAGGGCCGACACCGGCGTCGGCCCCTCCATGGCGTCGGCCAACCACGGGAACAGCGGGATCTGGGCCGACTTGCCCACCACCCCGACCAGCAGGAGGAGGCAGATGGCGGTGATGTTGGCCGAGCCGATGTGGCCGATGTTGGCGAAGATGGTCGAGTACTCGAGCGAGTGCACCTTCTCGAAGGTGAGGAAGATGGCCACCAGGAACCCGGCGTCGCCGATCCGGTTGTAGATGAAGGCCTTCTTGCCGGCGCTGGCCGCCGAGTCCCGGGTGAACCAGAAGGACACCAACCAGTACGAGCAGGCTCCCACCCCTTCCCAGCCGACGAAGGTGACCAGCATGTTGCTCCCGAGGACCAGGATGAGCATGGAGGCCACGAAGAGGTTCATGTACAGGAAGAACTTGGAGTAGTCCCGGTCGCCCTTCATGTACCCGATCGAGTACAGGTGGATGAGCGTGCTGATGCCGGTCACGAACAGCACCATGGTCATCGACAGGGGGTCGACGAACAGGCTGGCGTGCACCTGGAGGCCCCCGACCGGGATCCAGGTCCACAGGTTCTGGGTGAAGGACCGCACCGGCGCGTGCACGGTGAGCAGATCGAAGTACACCCCCACCGCCACCACGAACGAGGCGCCGATGAAGCAGGTGGCCACCGCCCCGGCCAGCGGGTCGCCGAGGCGCCTCCCGGCCAGCGTCTGGATGGCGAAGCCGACCAGGGGCAGCAAGATGATCAGGTACGTCACGTGGAGCATCGTCCGGTCAGCCCTTCATCAGGTGCAGGTCGTCGGCGGTGGCGTTGGCCCGGCGGCGGAAGATGGCCACCACGATGCCCAGGCCGACCACCACCTCGGCCGCCGCCACCACCAGCACGAAGAACACCAGGACCTGGCCGCCGATGTCGTGGAGCATGTGGGCGAACGTGACGAAGGTCAGGTTGGCCGCGTTGAGCATCAGCTCCACGCACATGAACATCACCAGCACGTTGCGGCGGACCATGACCCCGAGGGCGCCGATGGCGAAGAGCACGACCCCGAGGGCCAGGTACCAGTCCGGGTTGATGCTCATGAGTCCGCCTCTCCCTTCGCCCCGGCCGGTGCGGTGATCCCGACCTCGGACTCGTCGCCCGGATCTCCGTCGGGGGCGGATTCGACCGCCGCCGCTCCGTCGGGCGCAGCCCCGTCGGCCTCGGTTCCGTCGGCCTCGGTTCCGTCAGCCCGGTCCCCCGGTCCCCCGGTCCCGTTCTCTTCGACCAGCCCGACCTCCGGATTGGTGGCCACCGGAGGGCGGCGGGCCAGCACGACCGCGCCGACCACGGCGATGACCAGCAGCGCCGCCGTGGCCTCGAACGGGAACAGGTAGGTCGTGTACACCGACCGACCCAGCAGGGCCACGTTGGACGCTCCCGAGTCCAGGCCGGCCACGTGGGGAGCTCCGGTCGTCCACCGGGACACCTGGCCCAGCAGCAGCAGGCCGGTGGTGCCCAGGATGACCAGGCCGATGGCCATCGGTCGCTGCCCGCGCAACGGGTCGGCGGCGATGTTCTCCTCGCGGTCGACGCCGAGGAACATGATGACGAACAAGAAGAGCACCACGATGGCGCCGGCGTAGACGATGACCTGGACCGCGGCCAGGAAGGGATCGTTGAGGTTCACGAAGAGGACGGCGATGCCGAACAGGGTCATGACCAGCATCAGGGCGGAGTGCACCGGGTTGCGGGCCACCACCACCCCGATGGCTCCGGCCAGCACGATGGCCGCCGCCACGGCGAACACCCCCACGTCCACCGCCGAGGGGTGGCCCGATGCCGAGGCGGCGGCGAGCACCGCTCCGGGCACGGCGACCATCAGGCGTCGCTCGATCCGGCGGTCGGGTCCGGAGCACCGGTGCCGAGCGGCTCGGCGGTGCCGGGCACGTCCCGCTCCGAGTTTCCGGCCACGACGGCAGCGGCGTAGTCGACGTCGACCTTCTCGCGGTACTTCTTGCCGGCGCCGGGAGCGAACCGTTCCATCTTCTCCAGCATGCGGCCGATGGCGCCGCGGGGGCCCTGCTTGGCCGGAGGGAGATCGCTGGTCAGCAGGTGGCGCTCCAGGGTGTGGCGCAGCTGTTGGGAGCCGGTGGTGGCGTCGTCGCGGTGGACCGACTGGCCTCCCTCGGGCGCACGCACACCGAACCCGAGCTCGCCCGACCACTGCACCCGGCCCTCGTACTCGGCGCTCCCCGAGGGGGAGGTGGCCCGCATCCACCCCGAGGTGTGGAGGTCGTCGCCCTCCCGCCAGTCCTCCCAGGGCTGATGCTTCGGCTTGCCGTCGTCGTCCACCAGCAACTCTTCTTTGGTGTAGATGGCGTCGTTCCGGTTGGTGAACGAGAACTCCATCAGCTTCGACTCGGTGATGGCCTCGGTGGGGCATGCCTCCACGCACAGGTCGCAGTGGATGCAGCGCAGGAAGTTGATCTCGTAGACGTAGCCGTAGCGCTCGCCCGGCGACACCGGATGGTCCGGGGGGTTGTCGAGGCCGCGCACGTAGATGCAGTCCGCCGGGCACACGCCGGCACACAGCTCGCAACCGATGCACTTCTCCATGCCGTCCTCGTACCGGTTGAGGACGTGGCGACCGTGCTGGCGGGGCTGCTTGGGCCGCTTCTCCTCGGGGTACTGCCGGGTGACCGGGGGCCTCCCCAGGTGCTCGAGGGTCAGCTTGAACCCCCCGAGGAAGTTCTGCCGTTGGTGGGGCGGTTCCGGGGTAGCCATCAGCCACCACCTCCTTCGGTCGAGGTGGACACGGTCGACGTGGACAGGGTCGACGTGGACAGTGACGTCGGGTCGGCGGCCGACCCGCCCCCCGGCCCGTCCGGCTCCGGCCGCCTCCACAGGCGGAGTCCGACGGGCGGGAGGATGGCCCGGGTCTCCTCCCGTTCGGAACCGATCGAGAAGGCCCGGGTGATGACCACGGCAGCCAGCACCACGGTGCCGGCCATGGCGATCCCCCACCACCCGTCGACCACGAAGCCGGCCACGATGAGGAGCCATCCGAGCGAGAGCGGGATGAGCTTCTTCCAGCCCAGGTCCATGAGCTGGTCGTAGCGCAGCCGGGGCAGGGCGGCGCGGAGCCACACGAACACGAAGAGGAACACGATGGTCTTGCCCAGGAACCACAGGATGGGCCACAGCCAGTAGAGGTGCGGTACGTGGGGGATCGGGCCGTCGGGCCCGCCGAAGAAAAGGGTCACGGTGATGGCCGACATGGTGATGGTGTTCATGAACTCGGCCAGGAAGAACAGGGCGAACCGGATGGACGAGTACTCGGTGACGAATCCACCCACCAGCTCCGAGTCGGCCTCGACCAGGTCGAAGGGGGGTCGGTTGGTCTCGGCCACCACGGCGATGAAGAAGATGAGGAAGGGCACGACCGCCAATCGGATGACGTTCCACTGCCAGAAGTGGGTGGCCTGGGCGTCCACGATGGCCCGGGTGCTGAGCGCGCCGGTGATCAGCACCACGGTGACCACGGTCATGCCCAGGGCGGCTTCGTACGAGATCATCTGGGCCGAGGCCCTCACCGAGCCGAGCAGCGGGTACTTGGAGCCCGAGGCCCAACCGGCGAGCATGATGCCGTAGACGCCGATCGAGGACATGGCCAGGAGGAACAGGATGCCCATGGGGGGATCGGCCAACTGCAGCTCGAAGGTGTGGCCGGCGATGGTGACCTCACCGCCGATGGGAACGATGGCGAAGCTCAGGAAGGCGGGGATGATGGTCAGGTAGGGCGCCAGCTTGAACACGAACCGGTCGGCCCGGTCGGGCAGCAGGTCCTCCTTGAAGAAGAGCTTGATCCCGTCGGCCAGGGTCTGGGCGATGCCGAACGGACCGGCCCGGTTGGGGCCGATCCGGCTCTGCATGTCGGAGATGACCTTGCGCTCGAACCAGATCATCAGCATGACCGAGACCATGAGGGCGCCGAACACCACCAGCACCTTGATGAGCACGATGAGGAAGACCACCCAGCCGACGCCGTGGTTGTACAGCGGGTCGTCGGCGGCGAGGAGACGGAGCACAGTGGACGGGATCACGGCGTCTCCATCCGGAGCTCGACCACCGGCACGGTGACGTCGATGAGATCGGCCACCGTCCCCTCGTCGAGCGGGACGTTGAAGTCGGCGGCCACCACCGAGCGGGGCAGCGACGGATCGGGGACGACCGACAGCACCACCGACGCCGACGACGTGCGCAGCCTCACCGTGCCGCCGGCCATGACCCCCAGGTCGTCGAGGTCGTGCGGATTGACCCGGAGCGGCGCCGTCGACACCAGCGCGGCCAGGGCCGGCACCGCGGTCACCGCCGCCCCGCCGTCATAGAGGGTGCGGGACGCCACCAGCCGCAGCGAGTAGCTGTCGTTCTTCGCCACCCGGGGCACGTCGAGGTCGACCGGTCCGACCAGCATGGCTGGGCGGGCCGGCAGCTCGTCCCCCGTCTGCGGGTCGGGTCCGGCGGCGGGGCCGACGCCGGCGGTGGGCGACTCGGCCAGGCCGGCCCGCGGTGGTGCGCCCTGGCGCTCGACCGACTCCACGCCGGGGAAGGCGATGGGATCGAGCGGGGCCACCGTCCCGCGGCGGGTGATGGCCACCGCCTGGGAGCCGAGGGGAGCCACCACGCCGTCGGTGGTCTCGCGGGCGTCGAGCACGGCCTGGGTGATACCCCGGTAGGCCGGAGCCAGTCGCTCGATCTCGTCCCAGACGTCCCCCACCGAGTCGAGCCCGAGCTCGGCGCCGAGGTGGACGGCCAGCTCGGCGGCGATCATCCAGTCAGGCCAGGCCTGGCCGGGGGGGACCAGCTTCTGACCCAGCCGGCTGACCCGCCCTTCGATGTTGGTGGTGGTGCCCGGCCGCTCGTGGGCCTCGGCCGCCGGCAGGACCACGTCGGCCCGCGCGGTGACCGCCCCGGGCGCCGACGCCACCGCCACCACGAACTCGGCCCCGTCGAGCGCCCGCTCGGACAGCCGGCGGTCGGGGAAGTCGCCCAGCGGGTCGGAGCCGAGCAGGACGAGGGACCGGATCCGGGCGCCCTCCTCGGGGTCGACCGCCGCCGCCGAGAGCATCGCCGCGGTGTCCCGACCCCGGGCGGTCGGCACCGAGCCCCAGGCCCGGGTGAACCAGTCGCGCCCGTCGTCGAGGGTCACCCGGCCGGGGAGGAGACCCGGGGCAAGCCCCATGTCGAGCGCTCCGTGCACGTTGCCCCGGCGCAGGCCGGACAGGAAGCGGGCATTCGGGAGGGCTTCGGCCAAGCGCTGGATGGCGTCCCCGACCAGGGCGCCGTCCTCGGCCAGCGAGGGACGACCGGCGACGACCACCACGTCGGTGGCCCCCATCAGCCGACGGGCCTCGGTCACCCCGTCGGTGTCGGCGGAGGCGGGGGCCGGCGCCGACGGCTCGAGGAGGGCCCGGGCCAGCGCCGAGGCATCGCCGGGGCCGTAGCGGAGCGAGACCCGGGCGTAGGGCGTGAGCGACGTGGCCTGGGGGGACAGCTCGACCAGATCGAGGCCCCCGTCGATGACCGCCGACCGGAGCCGGAGGAACAGCACGGGGAGCTCCTCGCGCACGTCCCCCGACAGCACGACGACGGTATCGGCCGCCACCGCCTGGTCGATGGTGGCCCGGGGCAGGCCGATGCTCACCTCGGCGGGCAGGCCGTCGCCCAGCTGTGCGTCGACCGAGTCGGTGCCGAGGACCCCCTTGGCCAGCTTGGCCCAGGCGTAGGCCCCCTCGTTGGTGAGCCGGGCCCCGCCGATGACGCCGATGGACTCCGGTCCACCCCGGGCCGACGCCGCCTGGAGGCCGTCGGCCACCGCCGCCAAGGCCTCGTGCCAGGACACCGGCACCAGGTCCCCTTCCTTACGGACCAATGGGTCGGTGAGGCGCTCCTCGGCGTTGACCGCGTCGAAGGCGAATCGGCCCTTGTCGCACAGCCATCCGTGATTGACCGGATCGGCATCGATGCCGAGCAGCCGGGTCACCCGGTTGGACGAGGACTGGACGGCGACCCGGCATCCCACTGCGCAGCTGGTGCAGGTCGACTCGACCTGGTCGAGGTCCCAGGGGCGGGCGGCGAACCGGTAGGGCGTCGCGGTGAGGGCGCCCACCGGGCAGATCTGCACGGTGTTGCCGGAGAAGTAGGAGGCGAAGGGCAGCTCGGGGAAGGTGTTGACCTCGAGCTGCTCACCCCGGCCGATGAAGTCGATCTGGGCCTCGCCGGCCACCTCGTCGGCGAAGCGGGTGCACCGGCTGCACTGGATGCAGCGCTCGCGGTCCAGCAGCACCAGCTCCGAGATGGGGATGGGCTTCTCGAAGTGGCGCTTCTCCTCGACGAACCTCGACTCCCCGGGGCCGTAGGCCAGGGTCTGGTCCTGCAGGGGGCACTCGCCACCCTTGTCGCACACCGGGCAGTCGAGCGGGTGGTTGATGAGCAGGAACTCGAGCACGCCGTCCTGGGCCTTCTTGACCTTGTCGGAGTCGGTCACCACCGACGCCCCCTCCTGCACCTCGACGTAGCAGCTGGGCTGCAGCGACGCTCCCCGGGGCCCGCTGACCTCGACCAGGCACATCCGGCACACCCCGACCGACTTCATCCGCGGGTGGTAACAGAACCGGGGGATGAAGGTCCCCGCCCGCTCGGCCGCGGCGATGAGCATCTCGCCCTTCCGCCCGCTGACCTCCCGGCCGTCGAGGGTGAAGGACACCGTCTCGACGGCGGCGCGTCGGCAGCCTCGGAGGCCACCGGATGGTCGGAGGTGGCGGTGGCCACCGTGGCGTCCCCCTTCGGGGGGGTGGACTGCTCACTCATAGGGGCAGCCTCCCTCCTTGATGTGGACCAGGAACTCGTCGCGGAACATCTCGATGGCCGACCCGATCGACGAGGGGATCGACGGCCCGAGCACGCAGATGGTGGTCTGCTGGGGTGGCCACGTCAAACCGGGGGCGATGTTGTCGCAGGCGTCGAGGAGGAGGTCAAGATCCTGCTCCCGGCCGTAGCCGGTCTCGATGCGCTCCATGATCTTCTCCAGCCAGCCGGCTCCCTCGCGACAGGGGGTGCACTGGCCGCACGACTCCCGGAAGAAGAACTTGGTGATCCTCCAGGCCGCCCTTACCGCGCAGGTGTGGTCGTCCATGACCACGATCGACCCCGACCCGAGCATCGACCCGGCCGCGCCCACCTCGTCCTGACCGAGGGGCAGGTCGACCTGGTCCGGGCCGAACCACGGGGCCGACACGCCTCCGGGGATGAACGCCTTCAACTCCCGTCCGTGAGGGATGCCGCCGCCGAGCACCGGGGCGAAGATCAGGTCGTGGAAGGTTGTCTTGACCATCTCGAGCTCGAACACGCCGGGCTTGTTGACGTGGCCGGCCAGCGCGAACAGGCGGGTGCCGGTCGACCGGCCCTCGCCGAGGGCGGCGAAGGCGGCGCCGCCGTTGAGCACGATCCACGGCAGGTTGGACATGGTCTCCACGTTGTTGACCACGGTGGGCTCTCCGTAGAGGCCGATGGCGGCGGGGAAGAACGGGGGCTTGATGCGCGGGAACCCCCGCTTGCCCTCGAGCGACTCCAACAGGGCGGTCTCCTCGCCACAGATGTAGGCCCCGGCCCCCGGGTGCACGACGACGTCGACCGAGAAGCCGGACCCGAAGATGTCGGTCCCGACCGCGCCGCTGGCGTAGGCCTCGTTGAGCGCGGCCTGCACCCGCTCGAGCCCGAGGGCGAACTCCCCCCGGATGAAGATGAAGACCTGGGAGACCTGGAGGGCGTAGGCGGCGATGAGCACGCCTTCGACGAGCTGGTGAGGGTCCCGTTCGATGAGCAGGTGGTCCTTGAAGGTGGCCGGCTCGCTCTCGTCCCCGTTGACCACCAGGTAGGACACCGGGTTCTTGCGCAACATGGCCCACTTGCGGCCGGCGGGGAAGCCGGCGCCACCCCGGCCCAGCAGGCTGGCCGTGTCCACTTCGTGGGCCACCGCCTCGGGGGTCATGGTCAGCGCCTTGCGCAGGCCGTCGTAGCCCCCGGTGGCCAGCGAACGCTCGAGGGTGTAGGAGTCGTCGTAGCCCAGCCGGCTGGTGACGATCTTCGGTGCTTCGGTGACGGTCACGCCGTGCCCCCCGCGGCGGTGGAGGACTTGGCCGCCTCCGCCTCGGCCGCCCGCTGCGCCTGGGCCTCGGCCATGGCCGCCCGCTCCGAGACCACCCGGGACGGGTCGACCTCCAACCCGTTGGCCCGGCGCACCCGATTGAGCGTGCCGTGGTCGGGGATGTCCCCCGCCCGGGCGCCGGACCGGAGCTCGGCCATCAGCCGATCGAAGGACTCGGCGCTCTGGGCGCCGACGAAGCGGTGATTGACCTGCACGCACGGGGCCTGGTCGCAGTCGGCCAGGCACTCCGCCTCCTCGAGGGTGATGACCCCGTCGGCGGTGGTGCCGCCGGCGTTCACCCCGAGGGAGGACTCGGCGTGCTCGAGCAGCTCGGCGGCGCCGTTGAGGAGGCAGGCGATGTTGGTGCAGAGGGCCACCACGTGGGTGCCGACCGGCTCGGTGTGCAGCATGTCGTAGAACGAGGCCGTCCCGAGCACCTCGGTCGGTGTCACGCCGACCAGGCCGGCGATGTCCACCATCGCCTCGGGGGTGAGCCAGCCGTCCTGCTCCTGGGCCAGGTGGCAGAGCGGGATGAGCGCCGACCTCGGCTCGGGGTAGAGGGCGATCAGCTGGTGGGCGCGCTCCAACGTCTCGCTGGACAGATGGGTCGGCACCGCCGGGGCGCCGGGGCGCCGGGGGATGCCGACCGGGGTGGGCTTCGTCTCGCTCATCGGTCCACCTCTCCCATCACCGGGTCGATGGTGGAGCAGATGGCCACGCCGTCGGCCAGCAGGCCGCCCCGCATCATGACCGGCAGCCCCTGCAGGTTGACGAAGCTCGGGCCGCGGATGTGCATGCGGTAGGGCTTGGGCGACCCGTCGGAGACCAGGTAGCAGCCGAGCTCGCCCCGGGGGGACTCGGTGGCCACGTAGACCTCCCCCTCGGGCACCTTGAACCCCTCGGTGAACACCTTGAAGTGATGGATGAGGGCCTCCATCGACTCGTCGATCCGTCCCCGCGGCGGTGGGGTGACCTTCTTGTCCTGCACCCGGTAGTCGCCGGCGGGCATCTTCTCGATGATCTGGCGGATGATCCGAATGGACTCACGGACCTCGTTGAGCCGGATCGAGTAGCGGTCGAAGTTGTCGCCGTAGGTCCCGACGATGACGTCGAACTCGACCTCGTCGTAGCGCAGGTAGGGCATGGAGCGGCGCAGGTCCCAGGGCACGCCGGTCGACCGGAGCAACGGTCCGGTGAGGCTGAGGGCCAGCGCCTCCTCGGCCGAGATGGTGCCGATCCCCTCCGAACGCTGACGGAAGAGGGGCTGCCCGGTGAAGAGCTCGTCGTACTCACCGGTGCGCTCCAGCACCGTGTCGCAGATCACCGTGACGTCGTCCTCCCACCCGTCGGGCAGGTCGGCGGCGGTGCCCCCGGGCCGGATGAAGTTGTGGTTCATCCGCAGGCCGGTGGTCTTCTCGAAGAAGGCGAGCACCATCTCGCGCTCGCGGAACCCGTAGATCATCATGGAGGTGGCGCCCAGGTCCATGCCGTTGGTGGCCAACCACATGAGGTGGGACGAGACCCGGTTGAGCTCGACCATCAGCATGCGGATCCAGTCGGCACGCGGCGGCATCTCCACCCCGAGCAGAGCCTCCACCGCCAGCGACAGGACCAGCTCGTTGTGCAACGGGGACAGGTAGTCCATCCGGGTCACGTTGGTCGACCCCTGGACGTAGGTGAGCTCCTCCGCGGTCTTCTCCATGCCGGTGTGGAGATAACCGACCACCGGCTTGGTCCGGAGGACCGTCTCACCGTCGAGCTCGAGCATCAGGCGGAGCACCCCGTGGGTGGACGGATGCTGCGGGCCCATGTTGATGATCATGGTCTCGTCGTCGGACCGCTCGATGTCGATGTCCGACGGGTCGATGGCCACCCCCTCGGGGAGTCGCAGCACGGCGCCCACCTCGCGGCGCAACTCGCCCGGCTCGGTCTCCGAGCGCCGGAACAGCTCCTGGCTGCCCTCCGAGGTCTCCTCCACCACTCCCTGGGCCACGTCGCCGGGACCGTGCTCGAGGAACGCGGCTCCCGACAACGGCGGGGCCAGCACGGTATCCGGATGGGGCGCGGCCCCCGGTGCGTCGGCTCCGTCGACGCCGGTCGGGGTGTCCGCCGTCTCGTCGGTCATCGGGGGCCCGGGGCTTCCTTGAACTGCACCGGCACCCGCCCGACCCCGTAGTCCTTGCGAAGGGGATGGCCCTCCCAGTCCTCGGGCATGAGGATGCGGGTCATGTCGGGATGGCCCCGGAACACGATGCCGAACAGGTCGAAGGCCTCCCGCTCCATGGCCTCGACCCCGGGGTAGAGGTCGAAGAGCGTGTCCACCTCCGCATCGTCGCCGGGCACCTGCACCCGGATCCGCACCCGGCGGGCCAGGCTGAGGGAGAGCAGTCCGACCACCACCTCGAAGCGTTCCGGTTGGACGCCCTCGGGGAGGCGGCGGGTGGGATGGTTCAGGTAGTCGACGCCGCACAGGTCGGCGCACATCTCGTAGTCGTTGTCCCGGTAGGCGGCGACCACGGCGACGTACTGGTCGCGGGTGGGGAACACCACCTCCTGTTGGGGTCGACCCGGGGTCCGGGACGATCCTCCGCCGGAGTCGCTCACCGCCGATGGGGAGTCGGCCACCTCGGTCCCGTTCACCGTCACAGAGGTTCACCCACGCTGCGGGCGATCACCGGATTCCGTTTGGGCGTGCCGAGATGCACGGCATCGCGTCGGTCCGGTGTCCAACCCGAGGTGGACTCGTCACTGTGCTCACGAGCGTCGTCGGTGTCCTCGCCCTCGTCGGAACCGAGGGGCGTCAGGTCCGAACCACCGGCCAGGCCCACCTCGGCCAGGGGTCCGCGACGGGTGATGTCGTTGGTCCGCACCTTCTCGTGGAGGGTGAGGATGGCGTGCATCAGCGTCTCCGGAGTAGGCGGGCAGCCCGGCGCATAGACGTCCACCGGCACGATCTGGTCGACGCCCTGCACGATGGCGTAGTTGTTGAACATCCCGCCGGTGCTGGCACAGACCCCCATCGACAGCACCCACTTGGGCTCCATCATCTGGTCGTAGACCTGCCGGAGCACGGGGGCCATCTTCTGGGAGACCCGACCGGCCACGATCATCAGGTCGGCTTGGCGGGGGGACGCCCGGAAGACCTCCATCCCGAACCGGGCCAGGTCGAAGTCGGCGGCGCCCACCGACATCATCTCGATGGCACAGCAGGCCAGGCCGAAGGTGGCCGGCCACATCGAATAGGTGCGGGCCCACTTGACCAGGTCCTCGAGACGCCCGGTGAGGAAGTTGTGCTGCAGATCTTCGAGACCCACGGTGAGCCCCCTCCCTTACGCCGCTCGGCCGGGTCCGGACGGCGCGGGCGTCGGATCTCCGGTCGCCGGGGTGTCTGGATCGGTGATGACGGGCACGGACGGGTCGGTGGGCGAGGAGGCGGCCGGCCGCACCGAGCCGCCGGGGCCCCCCGGTCCGCCGGTGATGCGGGCGATGGTCGACTCGGAGGTACGCGAGGGCATGGCGCCGACCAGTCGCTTGGCCGGGCCCCAGGAGAGCGCCCCGTTGCTGATCAGGTAGAGGAACGAGATGAACACGACGGCGGCGAACACCACCACCTCGGTCAGTCCGAACGACCGAAGCTGGCGGAAGATGACCGCCCAGGGATAGAGGAACACGATCTCGATGTCGAAGATGATGAAGATCATGGCGATCAGGTAGAAGCGGACCGGGAACCGGGTCGGTGGGTCGATGCCCGGGACGATGCCGCACTCGTAGGGCGCGGTCTTGGCCGCCGTCGGCCGCTTCCGGGGCGCCATCAAGGACGAGGCCACGAACGACAGGGCGGCGAACAGGAAGCCGAGGATGAGGAGGATGAGAATGGGCAGGTAATCGTCCACAGGAACCCGTTTTTACCACGCACCCGTTCCGGGAAGCACATCCGTGCCGCCGGTCGCCCGGCGGTGCCGGGGCAGGTGCCGGTCGCCCGGTGGCGCCGGTGTGCCGGCCGGTCCCGCCGCCACCTACCATTGTGGGTCGTGATCCCCTCCGACCCTCCGCCCCGCGCCGGCGGCGGCGCCGCCGTAGCCGACGGGCCCGGGGCCGCAGCCGGTGCCGGTGCCGGTGCCGGTGCCGGACACACGTACGACGTCCTCGTGGTCGGGGGTGGACCGGCGGGGTCGGCGTGCGCCTACTGGCTGGCCGAGGCGGGCTGGGACGTGGCCCTGGTCGAGAAGAAGGTGTTCCCCCGCGAGAAGACCTGTGGGGACGGGCTGACCCCCCGCTCCGTCCGCCAGATCGCCGACATGGGGATCGAAGGCAGCCTGGCCGGCGCCCACCGCTACACCGGGCTGCGGGCCCACGCCTTCGGCCAGGTCCTCGACCTGCCCTGGCCCGAGCACCCGACCTTTCCCTCCTACGGCTACGTCATCACCCGCCACGACCTCGACGCCATCGTCAACGAGCGGGCCGTCAAGGCCGGGGCCACCGTGTGGCAGGGGACCGAGGCGGTCGAGCCGATCCTCGACGGGGGAGGAAGTGCGGCACCCGGGGGCTCCCAGCTGCCCTCCTGTGTGGGCGCCCTGGTCAAGGAGAAGGCCACCGGGGCCACCCGTCCGGTCCGGGCCCGCTATGTGGTGGTGGCCGACGGCGCCAACTCGCGGTTCGGCCGGGCCCTCGGGACGACCCGCGACCGGAGCCAGCCCATGGGCATGGCCCTGCGGGGCTACTACTCGTCACCCGGGCACGACCGGACCTTCATCGAGTCCCACCTCGACATCCGGGACGGCGACGGCACCGTGGTGCCCGGCTACGGGTGGATCTTCCCGTTGGGGGACGGCCGGGTCAACGTCGGGGTCGGGCTGCTGTCGACGGACCGCCGGTGGAAGGGCATCAACACCTCCACCCTCATGGACCACTTCGTGGCCTGGGCCCCCAAGGAGTGGGAGCTCTCTCCGGCCACCTGCCTGGGCCCGCCCACCGGGGGGAAGCTGCCCATGGGTCTGGCGGTCGGCCCGAGGATCGGCTCCACCACGTTGGTCGTGGGCGACGCCGCCGGCACCATCAATCCCTTCAACGGGGAGGGCATCGCCTACGGCTACGAGACCGGCCGTCTGGCCGCCGCCGCGCTCGGCGAGGCGCTGTGCGGCGCGGGCTCCCGGGCCCTCGAGGAGTACGAAGTTCGGCTCGAGGAGGCCTACGGGCTCTACTACCGGGTGGCCCGGGCGTTCATCCGGGTGATCAGCCGGCCCGAGCTCATGGTGCTCTGCGTCGGGACCGGCATGCACTCCGAGTCGCTGATGAGCTGGATCCTGCGGATCATGGCCAACCTGCTCCGCCCCGACGAGACAGGCCCGGCCGAGGCCGCCTACCGGGCGCTGGCGCTCATCGCCCGCCTGGCACCCGAGAGCGCCTGAACCGGGGGCCGACCCGCCCCGCTCCCCTACTTCCCTCTACTTGTCGACGGCGAGCGCCACCCGGGCGACCACGGCGTTGTAGGCGGAGTTGAACGCATCCGAGGGGACGTTGGGACCGTCCGTGGTGGGCTCGATCTTCGTGATCACCCGTCCGCCCACCATCCACCCCTCGCCGATGATCTCGTTGCCCACGTTGGGGATGGTGAGGAAGGTGAGGTAGCCGAAGGCGCTGACCCCGGCCGGCGCGGTCAGCGGGACGACCGTGATGTGGGTCGCCGTCGCACCGGGGGCTGCCGCCGACACCAGGCGCGACTGGTAGGCGCCGAAGCACGAGACGAAGTTGGGGTTAGCGAACGGCACGGCGAGGGCCTGGGCGGCGGACGTGGATTCGAGCACGCTCGTCACCGTGTACATCTGGATGTTCGGGTCGGTCCCGCTCCGGAAGGTCGGCGACGTCGCCGACCCGGTCTGACCGGGCAGCGCGGCACCACCGAACAGCCCGGCCACCGCCGGGTAGCTCATGCCGAGGCAGGTGGCCAGGGCCTGGTTGGCCTGCACGAGGTCACTGGCCGGAGGGATCGGGGGTCGGGCCACTCCGCCGTCCGAGGCGGCGAGCGTCCAGGTCGCCGGCAGATCGTTCAGGCGGAGATTGATCGAAGCGGCCAGGGCGTTGTCGGCCGCCACGGACGGCGGGGTCGACGGTGGCGGGGCCGAGGTGGACGGGGCGGGCGGGGTCGGCCCGGCCGACGGGGTCGTGCCGTTGCCGGACGCGGCCACGTAGGCGATGCCCCCGACGACGGCGATGAGCAGCACCACCAGCACGGTGAGCCTCCGTCGCTTCCGTTTCAGCTCGCTGTCGTCGGCCAGCACCGGTTTCTGCGCATTGCCGCCGGGCTCAGCCGCCGGGTCGGCCTCGGGCTCGTCGGTCCCAGCCCCGCTCTCGGTAGAGGCTGCGCCAACCGCGGCCGGCGCGGCCACCGGCGTGGTGAGGGTCGACGGGGTGGGCGGTCGATCCAACGGCGGGGCGTCATCGTTGACGGCAGGGGACGGTGCCCCCGGGTGGACGACACCGGCGGTTCCGTCGACAACTCCGGCCACTCCAGCACTGCCGACCGCTCGGGCACTGCCGACCACTCCGCCACTGCCGACCACTCCGGCAGCCGCGGCCGTTGCCGCCTTGGCACCCCGACGTCTACCCCGTGTCCGCCGGGCCGGGGCCGCCGGGTCATCGTCCACGGCCGGGGATGGAGCCGCCGGGTCATCGTCCACGGCAGGGGACGATGCCTCCGGATGAGCGACACCGGCCGTGCCCTGGAAAACTCCGGCCACCCCGGTGCTGCCCACCACTCCGGCAGCCGCGGCCGTTGCCGCCTTGGTGCCCCGACGTCTACCCCGGGTCCGCCGGGACGGGGCCGGCGGGTCACCGTCGACGGCGGGGGACGGGGTCGCCGGGTCATCGTCCACGGCGGGGGACGGTGCCCCCGGATGAGCGACACCGGTCGTGCCCTCGAAAACGCCGGCCACCCCGGTGCTGCCCACCACTCCGGCAGCCGCGGCCGTTGCCGCCTTGGTGCCCCGACGTCTACCCCGGGTCCGCCGGGACGGGGCCTCGGGCCCGGGAGTTGCGGGTGGGCCGCCGGCCTCGGGTTCGTTCCCCTGTACGTCGGCGGGGCTCGATTCGAAAGGGGGCTTCCATACCAACGGCGCCGGCCCAACGGTCCCCTCCGGTGGGTCGAGCGGGGGTGGGGGCAGCGTCGACAGTTTGAGCGGGACCGGCTTCTTGGGCGGCTTGGCCGGCGGTTGGGTGGGTGCCAACGATCCCGGAGGGGGAACCGGCACCGCTTCGTCGCCGGTCGGCCGCGACCGGCGCCAACGCCGGGGCTTTCTCGGCGGTGGTTCGATGACGGTCCCGGGCCCGGCCGCGAGCGGTTCGTCCAACTGCATCTCCCCGCTCAGGGGATCGACCGCCGTCTCCCACGTGCCGCCGGTGGCCGGTGGAGGGGGCGGGAGCGATGGGCCCGGCGAGAAGGGCGGGGGCCTGCTCGGAGGAGGGGGCAGGAAGGGTGGGTCACCGGATCCCGTGGTGGGCGGGGGTGGCGTGGTCGGCGGGGGTCCGGGCGGGGGCGGTACCGCTGACGACGGCGACACCGACCTCGACGGGGGCGGTGTCGGCGGGGTCGTCGGGGTCGGAGGGGGCGGAGGTGGGGGTGGGGCGGATACCGGTGGCGGAGGTGGGGCGGAAACCGGTTCAGGCGGGAGCGGCGGAGGGGGCGCGGCGACGGTCCGGGCGACCCCGACTCCGGCATCGCCCGGCGCCGTGGGGCTGGTCGAGGTCGAGGGCGGAGGGGGCTGCGGATCGGTTCGCAGACGCCCGCTTCGGGTGGGGGAAGTGTCGGCCGCCATGCCTGCTGTACCGGCCATGCCGGCGGCCCGGGCCGCCCCGGCGGCACTGCCGGCCCGGGCAATGCCAGGACCACTGCCACCGGCATCGGTGCCGGAGGAGGTGGAGGCGGTGGTCGTGGTGGTGGTGTCCCTCGCGGGTTCCGTCGGGGTTGACGGGGTTGACGGGGGCGCCGACGATGCCGCCCCCTTGTAACGGATCAGCCAGGCCGGCAGGGCCTGATCCAGGTAGGCGGCCTGGCCGGGGGTGACGTTCTCGGTGGGCAGGAGGAAGCGGATGGACTGGCCCCCGGAGGTCAGCTCCATCACCGCGGCGTCGTCACCGGTCGGCAGGACGATCTTCTCCCGGCAGCTGGCCGTGTCGAGCCCCGACCACACCAACAGCCGCTCGATCTGCGGCTGGGGACCCTGCACGGTGATGCCGGCCGTGGTGAAGAGGAGGCTCAGACCTTCGGTCGTCTTGGTGCCGCGCTCGGGGTCGCCGGCCAGCGCGACACCACCGAGCTGCATGCCCTCCGGGGGTAGCTCCGTGATTCCGACGGTCATCTACGTCTCCTCTGTCGCCGGGAACGCTCCCCGGCCCGGTTCACCGGCACATCGACGCTGGCGCCGTGATGCCCGACCGACGCCGCCCAACGGGCGTCCCGGCCGGGCCGGCTCACCGGCGCGCACCCCGGAGCGGCGGTCCGGTTCCACGTCTCGCACCACTTCATACTGGCCCACACGGCTGCGCAGGGGTCGGATCGTAGGGGATCAGTTCCCCACGGGGCGGCGGCGGCGGATCAGCCGGGGGCCGCATCGGTGATGGCCTCCGCTGCCGCTTCGAGGGTGCGTTCGAACTCCGGGTCACCGTGGGCCATCGACGGGAAAGCCACCTCATAGGGGCCGGGGGCGAGCGCGATCCCCCGCGCCAGCATCGACCGGAAGAACCGGGCATAGAGCCCGGTCGCCGCCGACCGGGCGGCGCCGTCGTAGTCACCCACCGGCGGGGATCCCGCCGGCACGAAGAACAGGCCCAACAACGGGCCCACCACCGGCACCTGGGCCTCCAGTGGGCGACCGTCTCCGTCCCGGCACCCCGACCGTTCCAACCCGGCGGTGAGGACTGCGCAGAGGGCGGCCCCGAACTGGGCCACCCGGCTCGACAGCTCGGCATAGGCGGGGGCGTCGAGGGCGTCGAGCACGACCAGTCCGGCCGCGGTGGCCAGCGGATTGCCCGACAGGGTGCCAGCCTGGTACACCGGCCCGTCGGGAGCCAGGGTGGCCAGCACGTCGGCCCGGCCGCCGAAGGCCCCGACCGGCAGCCCCCCGCCGACGACCTTGCCGAAGCACCACAGGTCGGGGCGGACCCCCGACCAGGCCGACGCCCCGCCGGGTCCGAGCCGGAACCCGGTGATCACCTCGTCGAAGATCAGCAAGGCCCCCGCCGCGTCACAGGCGGCCCGCAGCCCCTCGAGGAAGCCGGGCGAGGGAGCGACCAGGCCCATGTTGGCCGCCACGGCCTCGACGATCACGCAGGCCACCCGCTCGTCGACCTCCGGGACCTGGTTGTAGGGGGCGACCAGGGTTTCGGACACCGCGGCCGGAAGGACCCCGGCCGAGTCGGGGAGCCCGAGGGTGGCCACGCCGCTGCCGCCTCCAGCCAGGAGCCCATCGGAGTGGCCGTGATAGCAACCCGCGAATTTGAGGATCCGGCTGCGCCCGGTGAAGCCCCGGGCCACCCGGACCGCGCTCATGGCGGCCTCGGTGCCCGAGGACACCAGTCGGACCTGCTGGCAACCGTCCACCCGGGCACAGATGGCCTCGGCCAGCAGTACTTCGCCCTCGGTGGGCGCCCCGAAGGTCGATCCCCGGGCGGCGGCGGCCCCGATGGCCTCGGTCACCGCCGGATGGGCATGTCCGAGGATGGACGCCCCGTAGGACTGCACGTAGTCGAGGAGCCGGTTCCCGTCGGCATCCCATACGTAGGCCCCTTCGCCACGGGCCACGAAGTAGGGATGGCCACCGACCGAGCGGAACGAACGGACCGGCGAGTTGACCCCCCCGGGGATGACGGCACGGGCGCGTTCGAACAGTGCGTCCGACCGGGCCCGGTCAGCCACCGAGCGCCTCGGCCAGCGCCCCGGCGAAGTAGGTCAGGATGAAATCGGCACCGGCCCGCTTCACCGCGGTCAGCTGTTCGAGCGCCACCGCCGGACCGTCGATCCATCCCTGGGCCGCCGCCGCCTCGACCATGGCGTACTCACCGCTCACGTGATAGGCGGCCACCGGCACGTCGACGTTGGCCCTGACCTCGGCGATCACGTCGAGGTAGGTCACGGCCGGCTTGACCATGACCATGTCGGCCCCCTCGCGGACGTCGAGCACCACCTCGGCCAGGGCCTCCCGGCGGTTGGCCGGGTCCTGCTGGTAGCCCTTGCGGTCGCCCCCGTCGGCGATGGCCACCTCGGCGGCCTGCCGGAACGGGCCGTAGAGGGCCGAGGCGTACTTGGCCGCATAGGCCAGGATGGCGGTGCGCTCGAACCCGGCGCCGTCCAGGGCGACGCGGATGGCACCGACCTGACCGTCCATCATCCCGCTGGGGGCGATGACGGCGGCGCCCGCAGTGGCCTGCGACACGGCCAGCTCGGCGTAGAGGGGCAGGGTGGCATCGTTGTCCACCTCACCCGTGGTCGGGTCCACCACTCCACAGTGGCCGTGGTCAGTGAACTCGTCGAGGCAGCAGTCGGCCATCACCACCACCGAGTCCCCCACGGCGTCACGCACCGCGGCCAGGGCCCGCTGGGTGATCCCGTCGGACCGGAGGGCGTGGGAGCCGGTGGCGTCCTTGTCCTCTGCGCTCGGCACCCCGAACAGCATCACCGCCGGCACCCCGAGCGCGCTCAGCCGCTTCACCTCATCGGTCAGCGAGGCGACGGTGTGCTGGACCACGCCGGGCATGGACGGGACTGGATGCGGTTCGTCGAGCCCGTCGGCCACGAACAGGGGTGCGACCAGGTCGTCGACCGACAAACGGGTCTCGGCCACCAGCCGCCGGAGGGCGGGGGTGCGGCGGAGCCGGCGCGGGCGGATGGCCGGGAACCCGGGCGCGGCGATGCGGCCTCCGGGGTTGGGGATGGGACTCGGCACTGCGCCCAGCCTACGGCAGGAGCCTGGCGTCGTGGCCGGTCGGGCCCCGCTACTGCTGCCCGCCGGGCGGGCGACCCCCATCCCGGACGGGACGGTCGCCGCCGAGCGCCACCACCAACGCCTGCACCAGCCCCTCGATGGTGTGGGGATCGGCCTCCCCGGTCACCTCGACCCCGGCGGCCCGGGCCTCGCCCGAGGTGACCGGGCCGATGGTGACCACGACCGGCGGCAGGCCCTCGACACCCACGAGCTCGACCGTGTTCCGCACCGTCGACGAGGACGTGAAGGCCACCGCGTCGGCCCGGCGGGCGGCGGCGACGGCCGTCGGGCCGGGGGCCACCGACACCGTGCGGTAGGCCACCACTTCGTCGACCAGCCATCCTTTGGCCCGGAGCCCGGTGGCCAGGTCGACCCGCACCACTTCGGCCCTCGGGAACAGGACCGTCCCCGGTCCCCCGCCCACCGACCCCGGCGCCACCGCCGGGGGGAACTCCCCGACCAGTGCCTCGGCCAGCGCCACCGCCGGGACGAGGTCGGGAACCAGCCCAGCGGCGCCCAGGGCGTCGGCGGTGCCATGGCCGACGGCAGCCCATCGGACCGCGTCGGGCACGGCGCGGCCGCCCAGCGCGGCCACCAGCCGGGCCACCGCGTTCGACGAGGTGCACGCCACCCACTGGTAGGCACCGGAGGCCAGGCGGTGGGCCGCCCGGTCCAAGGCCTGGCCGTGGTCGGCCGGCTCCTCGATGGAGATGACCGGCAGCTCGACGACGACCGCGCCGAGACGGCTGAGGTGCTCGGCCAGCTTCGGCGCCTGGGCCCGGGACCGGGTCACCACCACCGTGCACCCGGCGAGGGGCTGATCGGTCACCCGTTGCCGGACCGGTCGACCGTCGATCCGAGGTCGAGGGCGGCCACCGGGCCCACCACGATCACCGACGGGGCCGGCAGATCGACCGAGGCGAGCTGCTGCAGCGTCGTACGGACCACCGTCTGGCGCGCCGTCGTCCCCCAGTGCACCACGGCCACCGGCGTGTCGGGCTCGCGCCCGCTGGCCACCAGGGCGGTGGCGATGGCCTCCCGCTCGGACATCCCCATGAGGATGACCAGGGTGCCACCGGCCCGGCCCAGTGACGGCCAGTCGACCGCCCCGGAGGCGGAGCCGTCACCGACGTGGCCGGTGACCACGGTCACCGAGGTGGCCATGCCCCGATGGGTGACCGGGATGCCCGCCGCCGCCGGGGCCGCGAATGCCGAGCTGACCCCGGGCACCACCTCGTACTCGATGCCGGCGCGGCGGAGCGCCTCGGCCTCCTCTCCCCCGCGGCCGAACACGAACGGGTCCCCGCCCTTGAGCCGGACCACCCGTCGTCCCGACCGACCCAGTTCGATCAGCGTGTCGATGATCTCCCGCTGCGGGGTCGACGCTCCGGGGGCCTTACCCACATCGATGAGCTCGGCGTCGGCCGGGGCCAGGTCGAGCAGCTCGGGCGGGATGAGGCGGTCGTGCACGATCACCTCGGCCTCGCCCAGCAGCGCCGCCCCCCGCAGGGTCAGCAGCCCGGGGTCCCCGGGGCCGGCACCGATCAGCGCCACCGTCACGGTGGCACCGGGGCACCCTCGGGGGCGATGACCCCGGGGTTCGGCGACCAGCCACCGAGGTCGCGCCCGCCGGCGTCGTCGAGCAAGTACCGGGCCACTGCTCGACCGAGGCCCTCGGGATCGGCTCCGGTCGCCCGGTGGCGGAGCACGACCCACCCGTCCCCGGACGCCATCACCGCGTCCAGCCGGATCTCCGCCCGCGGGCGCCCCGGCCGGTCCGGCGTCCCGCCGCCGGCCCACCCGGCGTGGGCCCCGACCGGCTGCGTGCACCCACCGCCCAGCTCGGCCAGGTAGGCCCGCTCGGCCCTCACCAGGGGGGCGACGGCGGGGTCCTCGATGGCGGCCAGGGCGGACAGGGTGGCCCCGTCGTCGGGCCGGCACTCCACGGCCAACGCCCCTTGCCCGACCTGGGGAACCATGGTGCCGACGGACAGCACCTCGGTCTCGACGCCGGTCGGGGCCACCCATTCGAGCCGGTCGATAGCCGCCTTGGCCGCAACCACGGCGGTGATGCCGTCCGACCCGACGCCCGCCAGCCGTCGGGCCAGGTTCCCCCGGAGGCCGGTGAAGGTGAGGTCGGGGCGCAGGCCGGCCAGCTGGGCCCGGCGCCGCGCCGAACCGGTGGCCACCATGGCCCCGGTGGGCAGGGAGGCCAGCCCTCCGCCGACCAGGACGTCCCGGGGGTCGGCCCGCTCGGGGAAGGCGGCCAGGACCAGTCCGGAGGCATCGACGTCGGGCGACGCGGGCAGGTCCTTGGCCGAGTGCACGGCGGCATCGGCATCACCCCGGACGACCGCCCGCTGCACCTCCTTCACGAAGACACCCTGTCCGCCGAGCCGGTCGATCGAGACGTCGAGGTGACGGTCGCCAGCCGTCTCCACGATGACCAGCGAGGCGTCGACCCCGGTGCGATCCAGCATGGCGGCCACCCGACGGGCCTGCCACAGGGCCAACGGGGACCCGCGGGTGGCCAGCCGGATGGCCGGCCGATCGGTCACGACGTGCACCGCATGGTCACCGGGCTACAGGTCGAAGAGCGTTCGGAGCGATTCGACCAGGCGTTCACCCCTCGGCGTGCCCGCCGCCTCCTTCAAGACCACGGTCGGTTCGTGCAGCAGCTTGGCCACCATGGCCCTGGTCACCGCGTCCACCTGCTCCCATTGGGCCTCGGACAGCTCCGACCGCTTGCCCCGTTGCCGCTCGAACTCGGCCCGGCGAACCTCGTCCACCCGGGCCCGCAGAGCCGACACCATGGGGGCGGCGTCCCGGGCCCGCGAGGCCACCCGGTAGCGCTCGACTTCGTCGTTGACGATGGCCGTGGCCCCGGCGACCTCCTCCCGGCGGCCGGAGAGCGCGTCGGCCACGGCGGACCGCAGCACCTCCATGTCGACCAGGGCCACCCCCTCGAGGCCGGACGCCGACGGCTCCACGTTGCGGGGCACCCCGAGGTCGATGACCAACAGGGGCGGGTCGGGGTCACGGTCCCCGATGGCCGCCTCGAGCATGGGCCGATCGATGATCGGGTGGGCGGTGGCCACCGAGGAGAACACGACGTCCGAGGCCGCCAACAACGAGGGCAGCTCGTCGAGGGCCGCCGTCCGTACCTCGGGGGCGACCTCGCCGGTCGTGGCCGCGATGGCCGACTCGCCGTGGTCGCGGGTGCGATTGGCCACCACCACGGACGAGGCGCCGCGATCGGCCAGCGCCCGGATCACCCCTTCGCCCATCTCTCCAGCCCCAACCACCAGGACCCGCGCCGACTCCAGACCACCCGGCCGCCGCTCGGCGGCCAGCGCCACCGCCCCGTGAGAGAGCGAGGTGATGCCCCGGGCGATGGCGGTCTCCGACCGGACCCGCTTGCCGGTCTCAACGGCGTGGCGGAAAAGCGAGCCGAGGACCGGCCCCGACACCTGTTCGCCGTGCGCCTTCTCCCAGGCCCGTCGGACCTGGCCCAGGACCTCGGACTCCCCGAGCACGGCGGAGTCGAGGCCGGCGGCCACCGTGAACAGGTGGGTGGTCACGTCGTCGTCGAACCGGACGGCGAAGTGCTCGGCCAGGGAGTCGACCGGGCTGCCGCTGATGGCGGCCAGGAACTCCTCGATCTCGTTGACGCCGTCGTGGAACCGCTCGACCACCGCGTACACCTCGGTCCGCAGGCAGGTGGAGAGGATGACCACCTCGGACAGGTTGGACTGGTCGCGCAGCCGGCCCAGGGCCTTGGGCAGGTCGCGCTCGGCCACCGCGGCCCGCTCCACCAGTTCGAGCGGGGACAGGCGCTGCTCGAGCCCGACGACGATCACCGACACGGTGACGCCGCCTGCGCTGGTGGATGGTTCACTTGGTGCTCCACTGGTTCACGGCCTTGATCGGGGAACGGTCGCGGACTCATGCCGACATCCAAGCGTAGGCCGGTGGGCCGGATGTTCCCGCGGTGAGCCGTCAGGCCCTCAAGCATTGCGGTCGCGGGCACCGGACGCCAGTCGGCCCCGGTTTGGCTCGGGGCGCAGCCGGTCAGTCCGAGGCGCCGGTGTTGAGCCCGATCGAGCGGATCCCGGGCATCCCGTCCAGTCCGGAGCGCTCGATGCTCCGCGACTGGTAGAAGCTCATCACCTGCAACTCGATGCTGAGGTCGACGTAGCGGAGCAGGATGTCGGGCGGGACCTCGAGCACCCGGGGGGCGAAATTGAGGATGGAGCGGACCCCGGCACCCACCATCATGTCGGCCACCCGCTGGGCCACCGACGCCGGCGTGGTGATCACGCCGATGGCCAACGGCGAGTCGGCGGCGATCTCGGCCAGGTCGTCGACGTGCCGCACCACCACCCCGTCCACCTGCTCGCCGATGATGGCCGGGTCGGTGTCGAGCAGGGCGGTCACGTTGAAGTTGCGGGCGGCGAACCCCTGGGATCGGGCCAGGGCCCGGCCCAGGTTGCCGATGCCGGCGATGACCAGGGGCCACGCCCGGTCCAGTCCGAGCTCGCGGTCGATCTGCTCGATGAGGAAGGCGGTGTCGTAGCCGGCCCCCCTCGTCCCGAAGGAGCCGAGGAGGGACAGGTCCTTGCGCACCTTGGCCGCGTTGAGGCGCGCCGCCGAGGCCAGCAGTTCCGAGGAGACCGTGGTGGTACCCGAGCGGAGCAGCTCCTCGAGGATGCGCTGGTAGACGGGCAGCCGGGCCACGGTGGCCTCGGGGATCCGCCGGTCGTTCGGCGCTGACGCCCCGGCCCGGGCCGGGGATGGGGAGGAGTCGGGGTTGCTCGGCACTGCCCGGATCGTAGAACCGGCGACCGGCGGCGGAAAGCCGAAGTCGGTCCCGGACCCGGGGGGCCGCCCGGTGACTCAGCCCGTTTCGAACCCGGAGGGGGCAACCCGCACCGCTCGGCCCGGTCCGGTCAGGCCGAGCCGGGCGGCCGCCGAAGCCCGGTCGAGGACGAGGGCGATCCGACCGGAGCTGTCGATCAGCAGTCCCAACTCACCCGGATCGAGGTCCCCGAAGGCGACCACCCATCGGGCCCGCAGCGATCGGGCCGGCGGCGCCCACCGGTCGGTCGTGGGGCCATCCGGGCCGGTGCCCGCGTCCGCCCCGCTTCCGGTGCCCGGCGTCAGGTGGCTCAGCTCGACCTGCGCGGTGGCCCCCGGCTCCAGACCGATCCCCACCAGGTCGGCCGACACCAGCCGCAGCTGCACGTTGCCGAACCGGTCGACCCACACCACACCGGCCTCGACCGCCGGTCCGGTGGCCCGGGCGACCACCACTGCGTCTCCCGGCCCGTCGGCCCGGGCGGGGGCGGGGGCCAGGGACGCCACATCGGCATCACCGCCGAGGGAGCCGGGCGCACCGCCCGTGGCCAGGTGGGCCGCGGCCGGAGCGAAGACATCCCGGCCGTCGAAGGTGGGGCCGGAGCCGGGCCGAGGGCTGGGGGGCCGGTCGAGCACGATGAGGCGGTCGACACCACCGAGGGCCGCGGCCATCGGAACGAGCAGCCCGTTGTCCGGCCCGACCAGCCAGGTCGGCCCCTCCGCATCCCCGGATGAGCGGGTCGGCGGCGTCCGAGGCGGGTCCCCGCCCGTACGGCCCCGGACCCGGATGGCCACGGCCCGCCGGTCCGTGCCCACCCCGGGATCGACCACGGCCAGCACCACGCCGGCCCCGAGATGGGGGGCGCAGCGGACCAGCAGGTCGGCCGCCGGGCCGACGTCGAAGGGCGGGAGGTGGTGAGCCAGATCGATGACGGCCAGGCCGGGCGCCAGCCGCTGGAGCACGGCATGGACCACACCGACGAACTCGTCCTCGGTGCCGTAGTCGGAAAGGAAGTAGACCGCAGGCACGGCGCGGCTCAGCGGGCCGACGCGACGGGTTCCCGGAGCGGGACACCCTGACCCCGGAGACCGCCCGCGGCCGTCACCGCCCCAGCTGCCTCGATCGCTCGGTGGCTGCCGCCACCGCTTCGATGAACGCCGACCGCACCGCCTTGAACTCGAGGGTGCGCAGCGCGGCCGCCGTCGTCCCACCCGGCGAGGTCACCGCCTCCCGCAGCTTGGCGGGGTCGTCACCGGACTCCGCCATCATCCGGGCCGATCCGAGCAGGGTGCCCACCACCAACTGTTGGCTGACCTCGCGACTCAACCCGGCCGACACCGCCCCCTCGACCAGGGCTTCGGCTACGAGGAACAGGTAGGCCGGCCCCGACCCGGACACCGCGGTGACGGCGTCGAGGTGGCGTTCGGGCAGCCGGACCACCGTGCCCACCGCACCGAGGATGCCCTCGGCCCAGTCGAGATCGGATGCGGTGGCCATGTCTCCGCCCGACATGGCGGCCACCCCGGCTCCGATCAACGCCGGCGAGTTGGGCATCGAGCGGATGACCACCGCCCCCTGGGCCATGGCGGCCTCGAGCCGGGCCGTGGACACGCCGGCCACGATCGAGAGGACACGGGTGATCCCGACCTCCGACACCGAGCGGAGCACCACCTCGGCGATATCGGGCTTGACCGCCAGCACCGCACCGTCGGCCGCCACCGGGCCGGCGACCACGGTGAGGCCCGGATGGGCCTCGGTGAGGGACCGGCGCCGGTCCGGGTCGGGATCGGCCACGGCCAGATCCCCCGGCGGTGCCCATCCGGCCGCGATCAAGCCGCTGAGCAGGGCAGATCCCATCTTTCCGCCCCCGACGACCAGCAGTCTCGGTGCCATCCGACGAGACGCTAGCAGCGGTCGGTTGGCGCTCCCGGGGGCGGAGGTCCGGGGGGACTCAGGCCGAGGCGGGCGGCGACACCGGCCGGCGGCGATACTTCCCCTCGTAGCCGAGGGACATGGCCGTCGGGAAGCAGGCGTCGGTGTAGGCCAGGGACCCGCCCACGATCCGGTCCAGCTCCTCCCCGTCGACCCGGTCCACCGGCACCCGCCCCACCAGGTAGACGGCGTCCTCGGGGCCCAGGGCGAAGCACATGCCGAGCAGGTCGGCATTCTTCTTCAACAGGTACTCCCAGGTGGCCTCGCCGTTGGTCTCCGGGGCGGGCATGAACTGGGTCTCGTGGTGGAGCGTGCGTTGGCGCAGGGTGAGCCACACGGTCACGAACTCCTTCTCGTCACCCCGCAGCCGCATGTACCAGCGGGGGGCACCCGACACCGGGTCGCCGCCGGGCTGACGGTCCACGGCGACCAGCGCACCGCCCGAGGCCAGTTCGCTCTCGGCCCAGCGGTCGATCACCTCACAGAGGGCGGAGCGTTCGTCGACGCCCAGGACGCCGCTCCAGGAGCTGCTCACGAGCACTCGACGAGGCGGCCCACCGTCAGCTCGGCGTAGATCTCGCGGAGGAGATGGGCGGCCTGGGCCCAGGTGTACCGCCGGGCCCGCAGGACCGCACCGGTGCTCAGCCGCTCGGCCAGCAGGGGCTCGGCCAGAATCTGGCGGACCCAGGCGGCGTAGGTATCGGGGGCGGCGTCCTCGACCAGATAGCCGGTCCGGCCGTGGTCGATGAGGCTGCGCAGCCCGCCCACATCCGAGGCCACCACCGGGGTCCCGCAGGCCGCGGCCTCGAGGGCGACCAGGCCGAACGACTCGGAGCGACTGGGCACCAGGCAGACGTCGGCAGCCCGGTAGTAGGTGGACAGCAGCTCGTGGGGCTGCGGGTCCACGAAGTCCACCCGATCTCGCAGGCCCAACCGGGTCACCAGGTCCACCAGGGCAACCACCTCACCTTCGCCGTGCGGCCCGCTCGGCCCGCCCACCACCACCAGCCGGGCGTCGGGGTGGTCGCGGCGGAGTGCGGCCAGCGTGTGCACGGCCACGGCCGCGCCCTTCAGCGGTTGGATCCGCCCGACGAACACCAGGAGGGGGCCGGCACCGGGGAGACCGAGGGCCCGACGGGCCTGGCGTCGGTCTCCGGGGCCGAAGAAGGCGTGGTCGACCCCGGGGGCCACGATGCGGATCCGGGCCGGGTCGGCGTGGTAGAGCTCGGAGATCTGAGCGGCCTCCACCGAGCACGAGGCGAGCACGGTGTCGGAGCACCGGATGATGGAGGCCTCGGCCTCGGCCCGCTGGTGGGAGGCGTCGGCCTCGACCTCTTCGGGGCTGGCCTCCGCCTTGACCCGGTCGAGGGTGTGGAAGGTGGAGACCAGGGGCAGGTTCAACTGGTGCTTGATGACGTGGCCGGCCATGCCGCTCAGCCAGTAGTTGGCATGGACCGCGTCGAAGGGGAGGCCCTCCTCGGACCCGAGGCTCCCCGACGTCTGCATCCGCTTCAGCACGCTGTCGGCGAATTCGTCGACCACCTGGGGAAGCGCCTCTTTGGCGATCGAGGTCGGAGGGCCGGCGGAGACATGGTGGACCCGGAACCCGGGCTCGATGTTGACCGTGGAAGGTAGGTCGTCCGACCACGCCCGGGTGAACACATCGCAGACCACGCCGGCCCGGGCCAGGGCGGATGAGAGCTCGCGCACGTACACGTTCATGCCGCCGCTGTCCCCGGTGCCCGGCTGGGCCAGGGGCGAGGTGTGCATCGAAAGTACAGCCAGGCGCCTCATGCGCCGCTGATCCTACCGGGAGGCCCGGATCAACCGGCTACGGCGGCAGAATCGCTGCTGACGCCCGGGGTCGGGGCTTCGTCAGCCGGCGCCGGGGTCCCAGCCGGCCCGGTGGGGTCGGGTGCGGGTTCGCTGGCGGCGTCGTCGTTCTCGTGCCGGAACGACAGGTAGATGCGCATCATGGCCTGGCGCTGCTCTTCGGTGAGGTGGCGGTCGGCGAAGATGTGACGGGACAGATCGGTGTCACCGTCGGGCTTGTCGAGGATCCCGGCCTGGACGTACAGGGTCTCGGCGGAGATGCGGAGCGCCTTGGCGATCTGCTGGAGGATCTCCGCCGACGGGCGCCGGAGGCCCCGCTCGATCTGGCTCAGATACGGGTTGGAGATGCCGGCCAACTCGGACAGGCGCCGGAGCGAGAGCCGGGCCGAGCTCCGCTGCTCGCGGATGAACGAGCCCAGTTCGTTGATCCGCTCGGGTATCTCCTTCACGAACTGGGCGCCCTCGGTGTGGGCGGGCTCCTTCACGACAGCAGGCCGTCGACCGAGGCCCGCCCCGTCTTGTGCCGGTCGACCAGCTCCGCCTGGAGGGTGTCGATGCGCTCGTGCAGGGCCCGCCGCTCGGCGGAGACCCGGCGCTCGATGACCTCCAACTGCCCGGCCACGCTGTTCAGCTGGTCGAGGTCCAGATCGGCCAGCGTGCCGATCTCGTCGGCGCCGAGGATGGCGTCGAGCTCGGCGGTGAGGTCCTCCTCCTCGGTGTCCGGTGAGAGCAACATCGGAAGGTGCCCCGGCCCGGTCGGTCGACGGCTCGAGGAGAGGATGCCGGGCAGGTCGTTGACCAGGGCGCCCAGATCGCGTAGGGCATCGGACCCGGGGTGCTCGAGGTAGGTGTGGACAATGTCCAGGCGACCCTGGATGAGCTTGCGCAGGTAGGAAAGGGCCTGTTCGGCCTCCTGGCACTCGGTGCGCATGGCTCGGATCTCCGACAGGGACCGACTGCTGATGTCGTCGAGGTAAGCGCTGGTCAGAATGCGGTCGAGGTCGTCCTTGTAGCTGGGCATCACGCCTGATGGTACTCCTCCGGCCAGGGCGCAGGGCCTTTCCGGTCCGGCGGCGCATATCGGTAGACGGCCAGCCCCACGATCGAGGAACGGGGCACCGGGCCGAAGGCGCGGCTGTCGGTGCTCGCGCCGCGGGCGTCGCCGAGGACCTCGATGGTGGCGCCGGCCCGGTGGATCGCCGCCACCCGCTTCACCAGGGTGCGTCCGGGATGCCGGGGATCGCGCACGGCGACGACGTCCCCCGGCCGGGGCCAGAGGAACCGGGTCCAGACCGTGCCGATCACCAGCAGCCGGTCGCCGGGCTCCAGGGCGGGCGACATGGAGGCGCCGGCCACTTCGATCCGCCCGATCGACCGGGCGCCGGCCACCATGACGGCGAGGGCGAGGGCCAACGCCCAGCGGTGTCCCCGAGCGGTCATCCGACGTCGGGCCGACCTGGGGCCGGTCACCGGAATCGGGGGATTCGCGGGCGCGACAACCTGGGTAAGGTGAGCCGATACGGCAGCATGTACCAGTCTCTACCAGATGACCTTCGTCCACCATCCACAAGGAGTTCCGCTCATGCGTTTCGCAGACCATCTGCTCGCCACCGTCGACCGACTCTCGCCTCCTCGGATCGCCCACGCCCACTGCGATCTCCCCTGCGGCGTGTACGACCCGGCCCAGGCGCGCATCGAAGCGGAGTCGGTCAAGGGCGCCATGCAGAAGTACAACGACTCCGACGACCACGACTTCCAGACCCGGGCCATCATCATCAAGGAGGAGCGGGCCGATCTGGTCAAGCACCACCTGTGGGTGCTGTGGACCGACTACTTCAAGCCCGAGCACCTCGAGAAGTACCCCGCAGCTGCACGATCTCTTCTGGAAGGCCACGAAGAAGGCCGGCGAGACGAAGAAGACCACCGACGTGGCCGTGGCCGACGATCTCCTGGCTCAGATCGCCGAGATCGACAAGATCTTCTGGGAGACCAAGAAGTAGAACCAGGGTCTATCTCGCCTGGCCACAAGTCGGCAGAGTTCCCGAGGGTGACGCGCCCGGTTGACCCTCACCCGTCCCCGCCCGGGAACTTGTCGACGACCTCCTGGCACGCTGGGCACCAGTGGTCCGCCACTTGAGCCGGACAGGCCAAAGCATGGTGTTCCCAGCGGCCTCCGAGCACGCCAAAGCAATGGGGGCAGACCCCGCCCTGCTCCTCACCCTGTTCGGTCATGGACTCGCTTTACCCCGAAGGCCCGACCGACACGCTCAGGTCGCCTCTGACCAGCGTCCGAACTCCGGTAGTGGACTGCCACCTAGGCTGTGTGCGCACCTGGGAGGACATCATGGACTTGACCCCGCCGAGGCATCACGCCGAGCCGAAGGAACTGAATCTCTGCTCGTGGACATGCGAGCCGGCCACGGCATCCGCGGGACAACGGCCTGGTGGGACCACACCTTCGTCCAACTCGGCGGCCGTACCCCCACCGAAGCCCTGAGGGCTGGCGACGATGACCAGGTGCGCGCCCTCATCGACCACTGGTACGAGCAATCGGAGGAGGGTGCTGAACGCCTGCGTCAGGATCCCGACTTCGTGAAGATGATTCGCACCAAGAGTGAGGCGCTCGGCCGCACCGCCTGACCGCTGTCGAAACAATCGGGCAGAAATCAGTTACGAAGACGCACCTTCGGGGCAGACTTTCTCCATGGCCCTGTTCAACACCGACGCTCTGCGCGACTGGGCTGAGCGGGACAATCCACGCTGGGCAGTATGGGACCGAGTCGAACGCTGGGTGCTCGGACTCGACGCCAACCCGTTCCAGCCCCCCTCGGTGTCGTGGACGGATGAGCGAGGGCGAGCCCTACGAAATCCGGTCGGCTCAAGGTGAGGAACTGGGCCCGTTCGTCGTGTACTACCGGGTTGCCCACCACGAGCCTCCGTACCGACGTGATCTGGGTCGGACCCGCCTGACCGACTAGGGACAGACTGGCCCGTGGCGAGACAAGGGCCCCATCCCGTCCCGCCAGGCGGAGGGTTCGACCACCCGTTGACGAATCCGCCAACGGGTGTCGGGTACGGAGCGGTCAGTGGGCGGCGGAGGACAGCCGGAGCTGGTCCCAGAGGAACGGACCGAGCTCGCTCGTCCACCACTGTCCACCGATCGTCAGCGATGTCGTGTGCCCGGTCCCGGGCTGCTCGACCTCGTAGCAGGCGTTGCCGGCCGCCCGCAGGGCGTCGCACGTCTCGAAGGCGTAGGCGGCGGTGATGTGGCTGGCGGTGTCGTAGCCGTACATGAACATCAGCGACGGCGCCTCGGTGTCGGTCAAGGTCAGACTCGGGCAGTCCCGGGGTCAGAAACGCACCGGTGGAGACGGCGGCCGCGATCGACGGCGAGTAGCTCGACAGCGGTCCGCGTGTAGGGGACGTCGGCCGCCACCGCGGTGCCCAGGGCGAGTGCGCCTCCGGCCGAGTTCCCCAACATGGCGATCCGGGCCGGGTCGACGCCGTAGGTGGCGGCGTTGGCCTTGAGGAACCGGACCGACTGTTGGGCGTCGAGGGTCGCCGCGCGGCCAGGGCCACTGAGTCGGCGAGCCCGCCGGCATCGGCCAGTGAGGCCAGCCGGTAGTCGATGCTCACCCCGACGTAGCCGTACATGGCCACCTGCTGCGCGTCCCAGTCCTCGTCGGTCCGGCTACCTCCCACGAACGCGCCCCCGTGGACCTCGATGATCGTGGGCCGGGGTGCCGTGGCGGCATCCGGGGGCACGAAGATGTCCATGAGGAGGGGCGAGACCACGCCGTCGGCATTGGGCGCCGAGGAGTACTGCACCGTGTACTCGGTGATCTGGGCCGAGGTGTACTGGGGGGTGGCGTACAGGCCGGAGGTGGGCATGCCCTCGGGGGCGGCCACCACCTGGAGCGAGAGCGTCGCCGTCCCCGAGTTCTGGGTGGTCGGCTTCACCTTGTCCTTGGTGTCGACCGCCTGCACGGTGAACGTCGAGATCCCGATGGCCTTCGGCTTGCCGGTGATCTTCCCGGTCGAGGCCTGGAGGTGGAGCCCCGCGGGCAGGGCGCCGCTCACGATCGACCACTTGTAGGGGGCGTAGCCGCCGGTGGCGGTCAACGCGGCCGAGTAGGACGTCTTGACCGCCCCGGCCGGCAGCCCGGTCGTGTTGATGGACACGCCGTCGATGACCTGCTCGAAGGCCGTGGCGATCTCGGCATACCCTGATCGTCGGGCTCGATGGTTGACCGATGAGGTGCAGGCGTCCGTCCACTGGCAGACCGTGGCGACATCCTGGGGCACGGTGGTGCCGTCGTAGGTGGCGTCCGGATCGGTGTCGTCCGTCTCGAACAGCGAGGATGCATCGGCCATCGATGCTCCGGCCGCCGTGTAGATCTGATCGAGGAGGGCGTTCAGCTGGTCGGTGCCGGTGATGCTCTGGGTGGCCACGGCCTGCCCGGAGGCTCCGGTCAGCCAGGCGGACAGGAACGGGTCGTAGTAGTTCATCCCGTAGATGGGGACCCCCGGACCGGCCGCCTTGAGCGCGGCCAGTTCCTCGGGCAGGTCGGTCGAGATCTGATTGAGGGCGGTCGAGGCACAGGTGGGGTCGAGCCCTGACGACGTCTCGCATCCGGCGACATCGTCGGCCCCGATGTCGATCGTCACGAACGCCACCTGACGCGGGTGGGCCTTCAGGAAGGCGACGGCGTCACCGAGTTGGGTGCCGGTCGTGTACGAGCATCCGGGGCCGTCGGCCATCGACGCGGTCGTCGCGCCCCCGCAGCCGAGGTTCTCGACCTGCAGGTTGGGGTAGCGGGCCGCCTCGTGGGCGGCGATCAGGTTCACGTAGTCGTTGGCACTGGTGCTGGCGCCGATGCCGGTGGCGAACCAGTCGCCGAGGGCCAGGTAGTAGTGCGGTGCCGATGCCGTTTTGGCCGCCGGCCGATGGAGCGGTCGACGGCGATCGGCAGCACGGTCGCGGCCAGGCAGGCGACGACCACTACCGAGCGGCACGACGGTCCGGCGCCTCGTTCGAGCCAACACTCGATCCCCCCGTGGTGCGTGCAGTCGCCGGGCTCAGGGAGCTCCGGGTCATCGACTGGGCTGGTTACCCGCCGAACTGTACCGGGGAGTGCGACCCGCGTGCCGGTTGGTTGGAATGAGATAAGTGGTCGAGCTCGACCGACCGGCGGCCACCAGGGGACGCTCGTCCACCAAGGACCGGGCCGATCAGCCGTCGGAAGCGGCCTCGCAGGCCGAACAGATCTGCGAGGTGGGCGACCGGGCCAGGTCGCCGTCGGCGATCGACCCACCGCAGCTGGTGCAGGTGCCGTAGGAGCCGTCGTCGAGTCGGGCCAGGGCTCCATCCACCTGGTCGAGGAGCCGATCGACCTCGTCGATCAACGCCTCGGAAGACTGGAGATCACCGACCGGGGCCGGGGTCTCATCCGCTGCCTCTTCGGTCGGGTCCTGAGGGATCTGAGGGGCCGTGTCCGTCTCCATGGATGGCAGCGTACCCGTAGCTCGACGGGTTCCCCGTAGGGTGGCGGGGTGGAGTCCGCACCCGGGTCCGAGGTTCGATACCCCGACGTGGCGGACCCCTTGGCCGAGCTCATCGGCACCGGACAGCTCGTCCCCTGCCTGGACGGTGTCGACCGTCCGGCCGTCGAGCTCGACCAGGCCGCCTCCACGCAAGCCCACCCCGAGGCCGCGGCCCGGGTGGAGGAGTTCCTGCCCTTCTATTCGAGCGTCCACCGGGGCGCCGGATTCCGGTCCCGCCACGCCACGTCGGCCTACGAACGCTCCCGTCGATCGGTGCTGACCTTCGCCGGGCGGGATCCCGACGGGCCGGACGTAGCCATCCTGTGCCGGAACACCACCGAGGCCATCAACCAGCTGGCCTACCGGTTGCGCCTCGACCCGACCGATGTGGTGGTCACCACCGTGGTCGAGCACCATGCCAACCTGCTGCCGTGGGGCCGGGTGGCCACCCGTCGCTACGTGGAGTGCACCGCGGCGGGGACCTTCACGGTGGAGGACGTGGGGGCGGCGCTGGACCATGGACCTGCGCCGGCCCTGCTGGCCATCACCGGAGCGTCCAACGTGACCGGCTGGCTCCCCCCGCTGGACGCCATCATCGATGCGGCCCACCAACGGGGTGTGCCGGTGGCGGTCGACGCCGCGCAGCTCGCCCCCCACCGCCCGCTCCCGCTCGAAGCGGACTACCTGGTCTTCAGCGGCCACAAGCTGTACGCCCCGTTCGGCTCGGGTGCCCTGATCGGTCCACGGACCCTGTTCGAGACCGGCGACCCGTTCCTCGCCGGTGGCGGGGCGGTGGACCTGGTCGACCTGGACGAGGTGGTCTGGACCGCGCCCCCCGACCGGGAGGAGGCCGGCTCGCCCAACGTCATCGGGGCGGTGGCACTCCACGCCGCCATCGAGGCGCTCGGCCGCATCGGCTGGGCCTCCATCGCCGCCCATGAGCACGAGCTCGGCCGCCGGATGACCGACGGCCTGCTGGCCATCGACGGGGTGCGGCTCCTCGGGCCGCTCGGTGACCCCACCACCGCGGCGACCGTCGACCTGCTTCCGGTGGCCGCCTTCACCATCGAGGGGATGCACCACGCCCTGGTGGCCGCCAGGCTCAGCGCCGAATACGGGATCGCCGTACGCCACGGGTGCTTCTGCGCCCACCCCTACGTGGTGCGACTCCTCGGCCTGGCCGACCATCACGTGGAGGCCTACCGCAGTGAGGTGCTCAAGGGCGACCATCGGAATGTGCCCGGGGCGGTCCGGGCCAGCGCCGGGCTCGGCACCTCCGGCCACGACATCGAAGCGCTGCTGACGGCCGTGGCCGAGCTGGCCTCGGGGAGGCCGGCACCGGTGCCCTACCGGCAGGATTCCGGCACCGGTGACTTCTTCCCCGTCACCGAGCAGGCCGGGTGGAAGAACGCCTCCGTCGAGTTGGGCGCGGCCTGCGCCCGGGGGTGAGGGGGCCCACCGGCTCCGAACACCTACGATCACCGCATGATTCCGCCAAGATGGGGCTCGGTTGGGCCGGACTCGGGCTGGTACTCCCGGCGGCCGGCCGGGGTGCGCCAGTGATGCCCGCCGGCCCGGCCTGGCGGGCAAGGTTGACCGCCACGGTGACGCGTGGCCGCCCTCATCTGCCTGCTGGCCGGCTGCGCGTCGGGTTCGGCCGCCTCCTCGGGTACCGCGACGGCCTACGTGGCGACTTCGGCCAGCCTCTCGTATCCGGGACAGAAGGTCTCCGTGGTCGACACGGCGACCGCCAAGGTTGAGCCCACCATCACCACGGGCACCCTCCCCGCCGCGCTGGCCGTGACACCGGACGGCGCCGACGTGTTGGTGACCAACCGCGGGGACGACACGGTGAGCGAGATCGATGTGGCCTCCGGGAAGGTGGTGAACCAGGCATCGGTGGGACTGGAGCCTGACGCCGTCGCCGTGACTCCAAACGGGAGCTTGGCGTTGGTGGCCAACTTCGGCGACAATACGGTGACCCCGCTCTCGCTCCCCTCTCTGCGGGCGGGGCGTCCGATCGCCGTGGGGAGACAGCCGGTCGCCGTCGCCGTCTCCCCCGGTGGGAGCCTGGCCCTGGTGGCCAACTACGAGGACGACACCGTCAGCCCGATCACCATCTCCGACAGGACGGCCGGCTCGGCAGTGCCTGCGGGACCGGAGCCCGATGCCGTCTACATCACCCCCGACAGCCAGCGCGCCCTGGTTGGCGATTTCCAGTCCAGCCAACTCACCCCGATCACCCTGTCCTCGATGACACCGGGAGCGCCCATCACCGTGCCCGGAAACCCGACCGGCATCGCCGGCATGCCCTCCGCCACCACCGCCTACGTGTCGGGCGGCGACAGCGTCACGCCCATCGACCTGGCTACCGACGCACTGGGGCATCCGATCAACGTGGGGATGGTGGCCGAGGCGCTGGCGCTCTCCTCAGACGGCAAGGCGGCGTGGGTGTGCGGAGGGAAGGGTTATCTGGTCCACGTGGATCTGACCCGTGGTTCCGTGGTGGGCCGAGCACACGTGAGAGGCCAACCTTCCGCCGTCGTGATCGCCGACGGACGAGGATCGTCTAACTGATTCCGGTCTCGGGCCTTGTGCATCAGTCGTGGTGGGGGGAACGCACGATCGTGAACGTGACCGGCCGGCGCACGGAGAACCCGATCGACTGGTAGAGCCGGATGGCACCGGAGTTGGATGCGTCAGTGTGCAGGAACGGCGTCTCGCCATGGTCGATAATGCCCGTCGCCACCTGCCGCACCACCACCTCGGCCAGGCCCTGCCGGCGGTGGTCGGGGTCGGTGGCCACTGCGCTGACTTCGGTGTGATCCGACGGCCGCAGGCGCTCGCCGGCCATGGCGATCAGACGCCCGTTCCTGCGGATTCCGACGTATCCACCGAATTCGACGGTCCGGGGCAGGAACGGCCCGGGTTTGGCCCGTGCCACCAACTCCAGCATGTCGGGGACGTCGTCGGCATCGAGAGGGACCAAAAGGTCCTCCGGTGCGTCCCACCGATGCGACCCGGGGCCTCGCGAGTCGATCCGATCACCGATCATCTGGAGGCCCTGGAAGGTCCGGAGGACCGTCCAAGCCAGCGGTGGGGGCCCGTTGTCACCGGCCAACCCGACCACGTTGCCGGATCCGGTGAGCAGCCCCAGATCCTCCCATCGGGCCGGGTCGTCGCCGTCGGCCAGGCCTCCGAACGGAGAGATCTCCGGATCGAACCGAGCCGCCAAGTCGGTCGCCGACCCGAACGCCTGTTGCCGGCCGCTCAGGGACCACCAAACTGGATTGTCGAGTTCGTGCATCTGCCCTTCGTTTCCTCGGAGCCGGTCGGTCTGATCAGTAGCAGAGGTCCGGGACCGCCAGCCAGTCCGGCCGGGACTCATCCACCTGATCCTGCCATTTGCGGGTCGAGGCCCGGGATCCAACGCCGGCGCCGGCACAGGCCCGCTCGGGAAGGCCAAACCGGCGAGGCGGAGCCGATACGCTCCACGGCGGGCCGTTAGCTCATCCGGTAGAGCAGGGGACTTTTAATCCCAAGGTGGCGAGATCGAGACTCGCACGGCCCACCAGTTCAGAGGGTATTTCTGGTCCGGCGACACCCTCCAGATTGCCTCTCGTGACTACTCCGTGACTACAATCTCGGGCGTGAAGGGCTCCATGACCGAGGTTCGACCCGGGGTGTGGCATCTCCGCGTCTACGCCGGCCGTCGGGCCAACGGCTCGCCCATCCAGATCCGGAAGACCGTGGAGGCCAAGGATCCCCGCCCCGGTGCCGGCAGGCGGCTGGCCGAACGGGAGCTGGCCGCCATGGTGGCCAAGGTGTCCAGCGGCAACGTCAGCACCGGCTCGGAGACCGTGGAGGAGCTCCTCAACGCCTGGCTGGACCACATCGGGCCCAACCGCTCCCCCACCACCATCCGCAAGTACCGGGACCTGGCCGACCGGATCGTCATCCCCGAGCTGGGCAAGGTCAGGCTGAAAGCGCTCACCGCCCGCCAGCTCGACCGGCTCTACGGGAAGCTGACGGCCAAGGGCAACAAGGCCACCAGCGTGCGCCGGGTCCACGCCCTGATCGCCGCCGCCCTCCACCAGGCTGAGCGGTGGGACATGGTCGACCACAGCGTGGCCCGCAAGGCCACCCCGCCGCCGATCCGCCCAGCAGCCGGTCAAGGCACCCACCCCCGACGAGGTCCGGGCCATCGTGGCCAAGGCCGAGGAGCTCGAGCCGGGCCTCGCCGCCCTGCTGCTGCTGGGTGCCCTCACCGGGGCCCGGCGGGGCGAGCTGTGCGCCCTCCGGTGGACCGACCTCGACGTGGCCGGACGGACCCTGACCATCGCCCGGTCGGTCTACGAGACCGAGGGCGGTGGCTGGGCGGAGAAGGGGACCAAGACCCACCAGGAGCGGACCATCGGTCTCGACGACCTGGCTCTCGGGGTGCTGGCCAAGCACCGGGCCCAGGTCGATGAACTGGCCCACGGGCTCAAGCTCGAGGTCCGACCCGACGGGTTCATGTTCTCCCGCTCCCCGGTCGGGGCCGAGCCGATGCAGCCGGACTTCGTGTCCAAGTTCGCCAAGAAGGTGGCGACCAAGGCGGGGGTCGACACCCATCTCCACGCCCTCCGGCACTTCTCGGCCACCCAGGCCATCGCCGCCGGCTTCGACCCCACCACGGTGGCCGGCCGGCTGGGCCACCGGGACTCCTCGATCACCCTCCGGGTGTACTCCCACGTCCTCGAGGGTCGGGACCGGGACCTGGCCGAGGCACTGGGGAAGACGCTGGCGCTGCCCGGCTGAGCGAGCCACGTCAGGGGCGGTCCGTGGCGGTCGACTCGCCGTGGACCTCAGCCAGAAACCGGGGGACGGAGATCCGCCACTGGGCCCCGACCTTGAAGGCACCGGGGATCTTGCCGGCGGCCACCAGTCGGTAGGCGGTCGAGGTGCCGATGCCCAGCTGCTCGGCGGCCCACGAGATCTGTTTCACGTCGTCGGGGAGCGAGATCGTCACGTGTCCCACCCTTCGCCTCGAGTTGCTGTCGTCGTCAGTGCCATGTGGCCTCCAGCGGGTCGTATCAGGGCCGAATGCCCGTCTTCTTCGTTCATGATCCGAAATCAACGTCACCCTCAACGTCACCCTCACCGAAACTGCCTGGTCAGACGGTACGGCGAGACTCGCCAGGAGGGCCCGAGCGCTCGAAAGTTCGTCGGTCGCACCAAATTGGTGCAGGTGTGTGGACAATTTCTGTACCGCTCTGGCGGAGCCGATCTGGTGAGTCATCCAGGCGCCCATGGCGGGCTCGATGCCCGCATGGGCGCCTCTCTCGTTCCCTGCTACCGATGCCACCGTTCCGAACGATGGTCACCACGTCGAGGCAGAGAGCTCGAGCCCCGCAACGGCGTTCTCCGGGTTGGACTCGGGAGCAGTCGTTGCCCGGCTCGATGCCGGGGAACGACTGATGGGACCTGTGGAGAGCAATGTTCCTGCTCAAGGTCCCTGCTGGCTACCAGTCGGGTACCGGACACCGACGGCCATGGTGGACCTCGACAGGGCGCCTGATGTCGGGTGGGGCCCAAGCCCCGTAGGCCCGACATCAGGCGCTGGAAGCCCAATGCCACCCCCGGACGAGGCGGTCAGGGGAGCGAGCGCAGCGAGAGCGAGAAGCGGAGGCCGGATGGTGAGGCGAGGAACGAGCCGACCCGGAGGGTCACCAACCGTGCCGGCGCCTCGGAGCGCAGTTGAGCGCCGACCTTGACGGCCGAGTCGGGGGTGGATCAAAAAGGTGGTCTGAGCTGGGAGGGTGACGTTCGAGGGTGACGTTGCTAGGTGGGCCAGGGTGACGTTGAGGGGCTCGGCAGGTCGGCCATGCAAGGCGTCACTATGCGTGGCTGCCCGTGGTGCCTTCGGCTGAAGGAGCAAAGGCTGAAGATCTGCATCAACTCGGCGCCCGTCCCAGTTGGCGCCCCGCTGCGAGAATCTTCGTCGGACAGGGCCTACGGGACGCCTCCGGCCAGCGACCCTTTCTGACCTGGGACGTCCCCGTACGAGGTTCCCCTTGCGGTTGCGGGCCCCGTCGCAAGCTTGATCCACGGTTGATCCACCCGAAGGTGGGGTTGGGGATCATGGCCTTCATCAGTCAAGGTGCGTCGTGGTCTGGCCAACCCGGTTGGTGCCGCTGACTGATCCAGTGGTCAACGAAGACGTGGTCGCGCAGCAGTGGTATCCGTGCCGCAGCGCTACTGGGCAAGGCCAGGTACTCCGCCGCCTGGCGTCGGGACCGCCTCGACAAGACGATGGAGCGAACAAACGACGTCGGCATCAGAACAACGATGATGATGCCAACGGTAAATCCGGATGGGGACCGCAACAACAACGACACCACGGCGACCAGTAAAAACAGCAACAGGACGCCATACCCCAGCACAGTGGCCTGATTTGCCCTTCGCATGCTTGTGCTGGCAGCGGCGCCAATCCTGTCGTCCCAACCGTCAGGGCCTCTGTAAAGTCGGCTGGTAGGCCTGTGACCTGGGCTTCTATTGGTGGTGTGACCGGTGTGTCGCAGGGGGCGGGTGTAGCCATCGGGGCTTGAGTCGTCCGCCTGACGCACCAAGTCGAGGCTCACCGGTCGAGCGTGGGTTGGCGCGAGAGACACCGATCGTGGCAGCGATGACCGATTGCGGGCACCCCTTGACGGAGTAGGGAAAGTTTCGACATGCGTCAGCGTCGTGGTCATGCCGGCTCACCGGCAGTGCTTGCGGCGCGTGGAGCGGAGCGGAACGCGTCGCCCGTGGCCTAACCGTTCATCTCATGGCTCCAATCGCCCGAGGCCGAGTCGTGCATTGCGCCCTACGCGCACCTGGCCCGCCTGGTCTAGCAGCCCGGCCGCAGACACCACCCCGTCCTATCCGGGGTTCGGTCACCGGCGGCAGGCGCGAACCCGGCCAACTCGCAAGCCCCCGTCTCGTACCGCGGCAGGCCGAAGCCGCCACACTCGCGCGTCCCGCCGGCCGGCGAAACAGCGCGACATAGATAGTCGCTTAGGCCGTGCCGTTAGGCCGAGGTCGGTCAGGCGATGAAGTCCAGAACCTGTTCCGGTGCATGGAACTCGTCGGCCAGTGAGAAGCCGCGGACTCGCTGGACGTGCTCGCGAAACCATTGATTGAATGGCTCGTCCGACTTGCCGAGTGCGGTGAAGGCGATGTCGAGATCGTCTGCCTCCATGTAAACAATGGCCATATCTCCGGCCGGTGTCGTCTGTATCCATACCGTTTCGCGGGTAATTCCGGCTCGGCGGCGGGCGTCTTCATAGTCGGTCTTGCGCTCGCCAGCCCGGAAAGACGTCATGACATCCCGTTCAAGTCCGCTCATGCCCGGCAGCAAGGGGGCGGCGAAAGCGATCGTCGGCATCAGTTGTTCCTCTCTTTTGGTGGTGGCAGAACGTATCCGGCGTCCACCTACGTCCGGAAACGCTTGTTATGCCAAGTATTAGCGCCGATTCCTTGGCATGTCAAGTACTTCCTCTAGACTGGACGACGTGAGTGAGAACGAGTCGGCCAGGTGGATGCCGGCGTTCCTCGCCCTGCTGCGTACCCACGCACGACTGAAGGACCAGCTCGAGCTCGACGTCCGCCTCAACAGCGGGCTCACCGTGGCGCGTTACGACGTTCTCATGCACCTCGACATGGCCGGGGGCCTACTCCGGCTCACCGACCTCGCACAAGCCGTGGTCTTGTCCCCGTCGGGATTGTCGAAGTTGCTCGACCGCATGCAGGACTCCGGTCTCGTCGAGCGACAGCCCGATCCCGTCGATGGCCGCTCGACATTCGCGGCCCTCACCACGCACGGACGCGACCTAGTGAGAAGCGCCCGTCCGCGCCATCACGCATTCCTGCAACAGGTCTTCGGCGACGTGCTCGATGATCACGATCTCGCTGACCTCACTCGCATCATGGCCCGCCTCGGCGCAGGAATACCACGCTGAGGTCGGCCCGGAACGGGGGCCCGGCTACCGGCGACGGCGCTAGACCGCTCTCCGCAAACTAGCGCCCCGACCGGGGCCCGGCGGGCGTGAAGCAGCCCATCGTCAGTTGTCGATCCTCATAAGGACCGGCAATTCTGGCCCTCCGACCTGGCCAAGTCGGTACATCTACAGGTCATCCGCTTCCTTTGCGCTGGGCGATGCCAGCCTTGCCGAGGATGGCCCATGTCTGAGAGCTGGTTTACAAGGAGCTCCCCAACTCAGCCAGATAGTTCTGATGGCAGGTCAGGGCTTGTCGACCGCTACCCATGGGCAATCAACAAGGAGGCGGCGGAGGTCAGAAGGGTCGGTAGTGAACACCACCGCCTCATGGGCATCAGCGGCATGAGCGGCGACGATGGCGTCGATACCGGTCGGCATCCGACGGGCACCGGATCGTTCGACCCTAAATCGCAGCTGGCCCGCCCGACGGGCCGTTGCCTGCTCAGTGTCTACGGTCCCGATCCGACTGATCAGCTGGTTGACCGGAGCGTCTTGGGGGCGACCGGTGATCGTCTCAGAAAGCGTCACGGTCGGAATGACGGGCTCCCAGCCATGCTCGAGGAGATCACGCAGCACCCACCGAAACTCTTGGTTGCCTGTAGCCCGATCGATCACCCCGGAGTCGAGCACAACTGTGAGATTGCTCACGACGATGCGGCCGACCGGATCTTGGCGGCCCGCCGGCCGGCACGTTGCTTGATCGGGTCGGGGGTCGGATCGTTGGCCTCAAGCTCATCGAGGTATTCCAGAAACGCTCGGCGGCGCTCGTCACGTTCGAGTCTGTCCTCCAGGGCGGCGTCCACGTAGGACGACAGACCCCTGGGGCCGGCTACCTGCCTGGCACGCTCGATCGCCGACGATTCAAGTGTCACGGAGATCTTCTGTGTGGCCATGTAAACAGTCTACCGGAGGAGCAAAGGTTGTCGCATAGTTATCCGATAGTCGTGTGAAATTCCTGGTTTCGTGACTACAACGTGACTACAACTCCCGGCTAAAACACGCGATGCCTGATGAGCGGTGAGAACATACGTGCAGCTCACGGTTGATTTCGGTTAACGCCGGCGAGCCCTGAAATCGACCAGCGCTAACTATTAATCCCAAGGTGGCGAGATCGAGACTCGCACGGCCCACCAGTTCAAGGGCACTCTCGACTCGGTTTTCGTTTCAGCCTTCGGCCGCCCATCCGCGGAGCCAAGCCGCGGGAACTCGTCTACGTCGCCACACTTGCGCCCATCAGCGAGCTGGTTTGTCCCAACCGTCGCACTCAGCCGCCGCTGGTGGTTCCGATGTGCCGGTGCAGCGCAGCAGTCGACAGCGCCCGGGCTCGACGACTGACGCCGGCCTTAGGGGTGAGTTCCTCGAAGCCGTGCGGAGCGCCCGGGAAAACATGCAACTCGGTGGGCACACCGGCAGCAGTCAGGCGCAGGGCGAAGTCGACGCACTCGTGCAGCTCGAGATCCAAGGCCCCGACGTGCAGATAAGTTGGAGGGAGCCCGGCGAGGTCGTCGGCTCGCGCGGGGGCCGCGATCGGCGGAACTCGCTCTGTACCGTCGAGCGCTCCAAGGTAGGACCGCCATCCGAACGCGGCCATCTCCTTGGACCAGATCGGGACGGTCCAGCCGCTCGACGGTGTCGTCATCCGGTCGTCAAGCATCGGCATGAGTAGATGCTGGTGGACGAGGCGCACCCCACGCTCCCGGGCGAGAAGCGCCACACCGGCGGCGAGGCCGGCCCCCCGGCACTTTCTCCGCCGACAGCGATGCGATCGGTGTCCACCTGAAACGACGCGGCATTGGCGACGATGTGGCTGAGAGCCGCAAAGCAGTCGTCGAGTGGGCCCGGGTAGGGCGTTTCCGGCGATAACCGATAACCGACGGCAATGGCAGTGCAGCCAGCACTGAGCACCAGCCGCTCCAGTCGGCGCGTCTCGAGCTCGTGTCCACCCATCACGTAGCCGCCGCCATGGAACCAGAGGACGGCAGGGGCCGGTGATGGACCGTCGCTCATGCGCACGATCCGGATCGGAACGTCCGGCGCTCCGTTCGGACCGGGCACGGCGAGGTCCTCTCGCTCGATTCCCTCGGGCGACGGACAGCCTGGACAAGAGCGTCGTCAAACGATGTGCTGAGGACCCTCCACGCAGGCGTCAGTTGGAGAACAGTCGGGGGCTGGAGGGACGTTCCAAGCATGGATGCTGATCCTGCGACAAACCTAAACGGGAAGGGAGTCGATCTCGTAAGTTTCACCGTCTGAAGGCTCTTCCGAGAGGATGCGGCCCGAAGGGGTTGCTACCACCCCACCCGCGCCGGGCGTCGAATCTGCGGAACCCAACTGGTGGTTGTTTGCGCTGAGCGGTCGCGTTGATCTTGACCACCAATCCGTATACTCTATTTGTCTGGACGTGTTGGCAATCCGACGCTGCGCGAGCCGCGGACCATGCGGCGATCCGAGCCCGTGGCGCAAGTCACCGCCTGTGGATCGGGCCGTCGGGAACGCCAGTAACGAGAAATGGGACCCTGAACATGAGCGATACGTGGACTATCCATGCATGCCGCGCTCCGGGGGCAACGGCAAGGTCAGAGATGCAACAGCGCCATCCTGTGCTGCGGATTGTGGTCACCGACCCAACCGGCCGCACTGTGCTTACTAGCCAGCCAGTCGCGCCGACCGAGTTCATCCCCACATTTTGCCCGTGACGGCCACCGACGACCGTCGCGCCCGCGATTCCCTGCGCTCCGCGTGGCGTGCCGCCGGGGTCTATTCCGACCTGACGATCGGCGAGGCGATCACGGCGGGCTGCGAGGCCCACCCGCACGACCACATCGTGTTTGCCAGTGTTGACGGCAAGACCCACTCGGTCACTCTGCAGGACCTCCTCGAGCGATCACACACATGTGCCGAACGCCTCGCAGCCGCCGGCGTCTCGGCGGGCGATGCAGTGGTCGTGCAGTCGCCCGCGGACCTCTCGGGCACTGAGGTCCTGGTCGCCCTCTGGCGGTTAGGCGCCGTGGCCGTCCCCGTCGCGATGACGGCAACCGCGGGCGAGGTGGCCCATGCGGTGCGTCAAACTGCCGCGACGATTGCGCTGGCGACGGCAGAGTGGCACGGGCGCGACCTGGTGACACCGCTTCTGGACGAATCGGAAGCGCTCGGGCTTCGGCGGGTGGCCGTTCTGGGCCCGGAGCCTGTGGGACTTGCTCCCACCCTGGCCTCCCTTGCGCCCGTTCCCATCCCCGGCGCGCCTCGCCGCCAACCATCGTCGCTGGCCTGCGTCCTGTACACCTCGGGCTCCACGGCGGAACCTAAAGGCGTGCGCCACAGCCACGAGACGCTGCTTTGCGGTCTCACCGCCTTGCCAGCCGACGCGACGAGCCGTACGCTGGCGACCTTCCCCGCAGGACACGTCGCCTCGCTCCTCGGCTTGCTCCGGCCGCTCATCGCCGGCGGAACGACGATCGTGATGGACCGATGGAGCGCCGGAACGGCGGCGGCTCTGATCGAAGAGCACCGAATCACGGCCAGCGCGGGCACCCCGTTCTTCCTCTCGACCCTGCTCGATGAGGCCGAGCGCTCAGGGCACGACATCTCGTCGCTCACTCGCTTCCTCTGCGGCGCGGCCGCCGTTCCGTCTGAGCTGGTCGCCCGCAGCGCTTCGGCAGGCATCGTCACCTGGCGTACCTACGGGTCGACCGAGCATCCCGCCATTAGCTCCGGCGGTCCCGCCGATCCACCGGACAAACGAAGGCTCACCGACGGTCGGGTAACGCCCGGCAACCAGGTGCGCCTGCTCGACGAACGTGGCGCAGACGTGGCGGCCGGCGAGGAGGGAGAGATTGTCGCTCTGGGCCCGAAGCAGTTCCTCGGCTATCAGGACCCTACCGCCGATAGGGACGCTTTCGTCAACGCCACCTGGTTCCGCACGGGTGACCTGGGGCGCTTCGACGATGACGCCTACCTCGTGGTGACCGACCGCGTGAAGGACATCATCATTCGTGGAGGGGAGAACATTTCGGCCCGCGAGGTGGAGGAGGTCCTGGCTTGTCATCCGGCGCTCGCCGAGGTCGCGGTGTGCGCCGCGCCGGACAAGGTCTGGGGGGAGGCCGTGTGCGCGGTCGTGGTGCGCCGCGAGGGCCAGTCGGCGCCGACAGTCCAGCAGCTGCGTGATACGGCCTCGTCAGCCGGGCTAGCGGCCCACAAGTTGCCGACTCGGGTCATCGTCACCGAATCCCTCCCCCGCACGTCGGCCGGCAAAGTGCGCAAGCGCGATCTGCGACCGCTGCTCTGACATCGACCCTCAGCAGGGCTGACTGTCTAGACCCGTAGAGCTGAACTCTCCGTTGCTCAGGAGATTAGAGGCCTCAGACTTCCCCTTGAGCAGTACTTGATTTAAAATTTTCTCATGTGCGCTCTCGGCCTTCGAAGCGCGCTGCCGTATCGCCCAGTGGACGAAGCCGGAGACCCATGAATTCGGGCGTCAGCCTCGCCCAACTCAGAGCCTCGCGCTTGGATTGTTCCTGCTGAATGGCCAAGAAACCCAACGTCGCCCTAACTCCCGAGGGGGGTAGCTCGGCAATAGTCGTCGCGAGTTTCAACGCCGCGACGTCGAGTTCGTCGTCTGGAACCGACATATTGACGAGGCCGATTCGTTCCGCTTCGAGGCCAGAGAGTTCCACTCCGGTGAGGAGGAGTTCCTTGGCTTTGTCCACCCCGACCAGCCGCGACAATCGCACTGCCGCACCCCATTGGCCGATCCCTAGTCCGGTGGCTTTCATGTGCCAGTCCGAGAGCTTCGCTGACTCAGCGGCGATGCGGATATCGCAAGCCATGATCAGTTCGAGTGCCCCCGTGGTACAGAAACCCGCGACGACCGCTATCGAGGGCTTGAGAAGATCGTCAATTCGATCGATCACCCGGGCGGGATCGATCGATCCCCGTCCGTCCCCCTTCCCGGCCGACTTCAGATCGGCACCCGCACTGAACCAAGGGCGGCCGTCCGTCCTCGGAGCGCCTGCGAGCACCCAGACCCGAACTCCACTATCGCGATCGATTCGATCGAGCGCGTCATCGAGTTCCCGGAACACGCCCGCGTTCAAGGCATTGGCCGCTTCTGGACGATCGAGCACGACTCGAACGATGTGATCAGCGATTCGCTCGTAACGGATGTGGTCGTAGTCGTCCTTGGCGGATGTCATGGCGTCGACCAACGTCTCCTACCTATCACGCCCTGCCTCAGATCGGTCTCGTGCGAGCCATTTCGAGTACGCCCCTGTTCCCACGCGTCGTCGGGTACCCGCTGGACGAATGAACCCAGTCTGACCAGACGATTTTTGCGCACCAGCTTCCTCATCGCCATCACTACGGCGTCGTGGCCTTGTCAGCCCCGCAGCATGAAGAAACCTGTGTCCATCGGCTTGCCCTTCATCTCGATCATGGCCACAAGGGTATGGTCGTCGAGTTTGCGGAAGTAGTCGATCCAGGGTTGCTGGTCGTACACCATCCCGGCGCTGGCCGTACCTCGAAACGAAAGCTCGCGTAGGCGGGCGACGCCGAAGTCGACCGACGCGACGAGCGAGCCATCATCGGCGAGACAGACGATCGGCTCGGCATCGTCGCGAGACACGAAGCGCTTGCCGTACAGCTTGCGGAGGCCAAGGCCCTCCTGCTGGGGTAGCGGACCTTCGGCAGGCTGGAGGGCGATGGGATCGCGGGCGGACCGACCGAATGCGGCCACGCGCCAAAGACCGATCATCGAGTCGACGGAGACGGGCTCGAGTTGGCTGAACAGGTCGAGCAGCCTCTCTGTTTCAGGAGCCTCTGCCCCATTGAGTATGCCGAAATAGGCTTCTTGGGCATACGACGTGGTCGCCTGGTCCGTCATCTCTGGCCTCGTTCCTTGTTTGCACCTTGCGGCTCCCTGTCCGAATTGAGTACACCATAGAACGCCGAAGCAATCCCGTCCCCTTGGGCCGTGATCAACCGTTCGTGCCCGGCCAGCTTTGGGGAACTCGACATCTCGTCTGGAATTGATAGACAAGGTTGTGGGGATTCAGTATACTGAATCTTGGTGGGGTTGGCAAAACAGTCACGTTGTCAATGACGTGTTGCCACGAAGGAGTGGTGTGGGGAAGCGCTGGCGTCCGCCAAGGTCGGTTCTGTCAGGGATCGGCACTACCAATAACTGGCTCCTAGGGAGGGACCGATGCAAAACACACGTACACGAGTTGCTTTGACTGTGCTCCTGAGTACAGCTTCACTCGGCCTGACGGTCGGGGTGGGTCTGGTTGCAACAACTGGCACCGCCTTCGCCAGCGGACCTGCCGTGACCTGCGCAAAATTCAAAACGACATCATCGGGATCGACGAGTAGCGGGCCCGTCAGCAAATGCACTCCGACGTCATTTACCGCAGGTAAGGGGACGGTCGTCGGAACCGTCAATATGGCCACGCTCTCGGGAACTAGCACCGTCACCTGGGCAAAGGGCCACGGTACGACAACGGACTCGTTTACCATCAGCATCGTCTCACCCAATGCTTGCAAGACCAGCACAAAGAAGCCTCAGGTCGAACTGGAGGAAAACGCAACCGTGACCGGTGGCACCGGAGCCGCGGGTGCCGCCATCCCGGTCGGAGACAAGGGCACATCCTTTGTTTGCGTCAACACGAAGACCGATCAGGCGAAGCAAGTTGCGGGGACTGTTTGGACGATCTAGCTTCCCCGAACTGACATCAAGTCGACTCAGCCCCCGGTTTGGAAAAATCGGGGGCTGAGTCGCGCCAGAAGGACGGCGGCGAAGGACATTCTCATCTTGACATCGACGTCACGGAGACCGCAAGTGAATCCTTGGAGGAATCCCGACTTATGTGTCGGTGGACTGATCCGTGGTGCCCCTAAAGCTCTGAGGCAGAAGGAATGGACCGCCCGGAAGGAGTCGGAACACCAACGCAATCCCTCGCGGAAGAGGTTGAGCCCAGCGACCGCAAGATGTTCGTCCGGGGCAATGCCCTCTCCCGGTCAACCCGATTGCCGCAGCGCTGGGGATATTCTGGGTTCAATGGCCCGAAGCGCTCCGACAGTGCAGCCCGACGCGTCGACGCACCGGAATTCTGGGTCGAAGGAGAAGAGCGCGGCCAAGCTGGCGGATCTCATCGTCGAGGAGGTCATGGAGCTCGGGTGGCCGGTGGGGGATGTCCTGGGCTCGGAAGCTGATTTACTCGATAGATACCAGGTCAGTCGGGCTGTGTTCCGAGAGGCGGTTCGTCTTCTCGAGCATCAGCAGGTGGCCCGCACGCGACGGGGACCCGGCGGTGGCCTGGTGATTACCGAACCGACCGTCTCTGCGGTCATCGATGCGGTCGTGCTGTACCTCCATCGCGTCGACACTCCGCTCGATGAGGTTTTCGAAGCCCGCATCGTTTTGGAAGAGATCGTCAGCGAATGGGCACCCAGTCGACTCGACGAAGGGGACCTCGCCCAACTCCGAGTCTTCATCGACGACAATCCGGCAGACCCCGGCGCCGATCCTCGGGCCCTCCATGCACTCATGGCCTCGATCAGCCGGAATCCGGCTTTGGAGCTATTCGTCGACGTCTTGAATCAGGTGGCGATGCTGTACTCGAGCGATTGGCGGAGCTACGGAAGTGCTGCACGCACCCAGACGGTCGAAGCCCACGCCCGCATCGCCGAGGCGGTCGTCTCCGGTGATCCGGGGCTGACCCGTCATCGCATGCGCAAACACCTCGAAGCGGAAGGAGAGTATCTGCGGCGTCGGCGCTCGACCCGCCAGATCTTGCCTGATCGGGTGGTCCTGAGTGAGTCCGACAACGGCAAGCGGGCCGAGACTGTGGCCCGGAACATCAGTCAGCTGGTGGTTGAGGAGGGGATGGAGCCGGGTCAACTGGTCGGTACGGAACCCGAGCTGATCGACCAACAGGGCGTGAGCCGAGCAGTATTCCGAGAGGCGGTACGCCTGCTCGAGCACCACCAGATCGCTCGCATGCGCCGCGGACCGGGGGGTGGCCTCTTCGTGGTTGAGCCGAGTTCAAGCGCAGTCACGTCGATCGCTGCCATCTATCTGGCCCGGCGAGGAATGCGCTTGTCCGAGTTGGCCGAGCTCCGAACCGGTGTCGAGGTGGCCATCGTGGACCTGGCGGCGTCTCGCATAGACGCCAACGGAAAGGCACAACTCGACGAGGCGCTCGAGCGAGAGGCCACCAGCACCGAGGAGGAGCGTGCGGAGGTCGTCCACGACCTCCATGCGGCCGTAGCCGCCGTCTCCCACAATCGGGTCTTGGAACTGGTGGCGCTCGTCCTGATTCGATTGAGCCGACTCAACCAGATTGAGCGTCTCGCCGCTAACGCCAAGGAACAGATCCACGCTGAGGTCCTTCACACTCACCAAGGCATCGCCGATGCGGTGTCGTCAGGTGATCGCGAATTGGCTCGTCACCGGATGCGACGCCACCTCAATGCGCTGAGCAAGGTCATGCCCGGGGCCTAGCTGTTGCTAGGTCGAGCTCGGTTCGGACCTCGCAAGCAGAGTGGCAAAAGAGACGGTGCGCCGTCTTCATCGGTGCTTGCTGACCGATCGGGACGAGGGTCCGCATGGACGAGGGCTACCTCCAGCACGGGGCCGCGGTACGACGGTCCTCTCGAAGCTGCCCAGTCGATTCCTGTACTATCCGGTCTACGCGTCATCCCAACACGACGCCCCAGCGGTCGCCGCCATCTGGGCCATGGGCTGGAGGAACGTCTTGTGGGGAAGCGATTATCCGCACTTCGAGGGTGCTTTTGGGCACTCCCAGGAGACACTCCCCGAGCTGTTCGACGGCTAGGACGACGGCGTCAGCCAACGGATCGTCTGGGGGAGTTCCAAGAGCTCGTTCCGTACGTACCAGACCCTCCCTCGGCCTGACCGGACTTCCTCGCAGCTAGCGCCGCCGGCAGTATCAGTATACTCTTTGGCTCGTAGAACCAAGTCCGAGAAGGCAGCGAGGGAGCAATGGCGACAACATCAGCTGAGTTCGAGAAAGCCACGGACTATCAGTTCAGAGAAGAGGACATCGATCGGGCAAGGGCGCTGATCGGTCACTGGGCGCCGTCACGGGCCCATGAGCATCTGACGACGGCGACTTATGACTCGATGAGAAATTTCGCCCGCAGTTACGGCGACGACAACCCCCTCTATAACACCGAGGGGTACGGGACAACCACCCGGTGGGGGGCACAGATTGCTCCCCCGATGATCCCCATTGGTCTCAATCGCCCGCTCTATGGCGATGCAATCGATCGATCGTTAAAGCGACCCTCATTCCGAGGCATCCACGTCTTCGTTTCCGGCAGCACGTGGACGTGGTATCGACCGCTGATGGCGGGCGATCAGCTCTACAGCTTCGGAGGAACCGAGTCGGTAATCGAGAAAAAGTCTGAGTTCGCCGAACGTTCGGTCCTGTTGACCTATGCCAGCGTGAAGATGAATCAACGGGCGGAAATCGTCGCCGTCTCGCACACACTCGCCATTCACACCGAGCGGAAAACCGCACGAGAGAAGGGCAAGAATGCGGCGATAGAGCCCGCCACCTATACCGACGAGGACATTGAGCGGCTCGATGCCATCTACGCCGCTGAAGAGGTGCGAGGACAAAAGACCCGCTGGTGGGAGGACGTGGCCATCGGCGACATCCTGACTCCGATGGCGAAGGGGCCACTCACGACGACCGACATGATCGTCTTCCATGCCGGTGGCTACGGATTCGTACCCTATGCCCCCTGCGCCAACCGAATCGCTTACAACAACCGCCAACGGATCGCGCCGTTCTACGTCAAGAACGAATACGGAGTCCCTGACGTTGCCCAGCGAGTCCATTGGGACTCCGCCTGGGCAAAGGCCATTGGCAATCCGATGGCCTATGACTATGGAGTGATGCGCGACTGCTGGCTTTCACACTTCATGACCGACTGGATGGGTGACGACGGCTGGCTGGTGCGTCAGACCAGCGAAATAAGAAAGTTCAACTACATAGGCGATAGCCACATCATCACTGGAGAGGTCGTCGACAAACGCATCGAGGACGGACGCTGCGTCGTCGATATCGAGATGCGCGGAATCAATCAGCGAGAAGTGGTTACCTGCCCAGGCAAAGCCACGGTTGCGCTCCCGAGCCGCGAGCACGGGCCGGCGGTGCTTCCCGACCCCCCGGCCGACCTTCAAGCCCAGGCCATCACCATGATGGAACGACATCACCAGCTGGTAGAGGAGCGGTCGGCCGCGGCGGAAGCATGAGTGGCGCTGCGACTCCGGACGCAGAGATCCAAGCCTGGATCGACACCAACTGGGATGAGTCCCTGACCGTGCGGGAGTGGTGGCAACGGCTGGTCCAAGCCGGCTATGCCTACCCGACTTGGCCAGCGGGAGTGGGCGGTTCGGCCTCTTCGGTCGGCAGCGCCCGAAAGGTCATGGCGACCCTGGCAACCAATCGCGTCATCGGGCCCCCCGTTGGCGGCGTGGCCGCCACTCTGGCCGCACCCACAATCCTCAAACACGGGACGGAAGATCAGATCCAGGAATTCGTGCGTCCGATCGCGTTGGGCGAGGCCGCATGGTGCCAGCTGTTCAGTGAGCCCGGCTCAGGATCGGACCTCGCCAGTGTGGCCACCGCAGCAGTCCGCGACGGAGACGAATGGGTCGTGAGTGGTCAAAAGGTGTGGAACTCCTCAGCCGATTCCGCTGATTTCGGGATGCTCCTGGCCCGTACAGATGCAGACCGACCCAAGCACCGGGGCCTGACCTATTTCGTCATTGACATGCATCAGCAGGGGATCGATGTGCGACCCCTGCGGCAGATGAATGGGCTGAGCTCGTTTTGCGAGGTCTTCCTCAGCGGGGCACGGGTCCCGGCCGATCATGTCGTTGGAGACCTAAACGAAGGCTGGCGCATCGCCCAGACTACGCTGCTCAATGAGCGGAACTCTGTCGCCGGGGGTGCGCTCCCGGGTCTACTGGCCGCCCGCTCTGGAACGGCCGGTGATCTCGATCTCACCATCGGCCAGTTCGTCGAGCGGGCCACCCGGAATGCCAAGGCGCGTTCGAGCCCAATCCGTGGCGGTGCCGTGCCCGCGAAGGCCATGATCACCTTGGCTCGGGACCACGGTGTTGCCGGCGATCCGATCGTGCGTCAGAACCTGGCCCGCTACATCTCCCGGGTACGGATCAATGGGTGGACCATGCGGCGCATCGGGGCTTCCGGCGGTCAGCTCACCGGCGCCGATGGTTCGATCGCTAAGGTCACTACCTCGCGAATCTGCCAGGAGTCACGGGAGCTTTCGTATCAGATTGTGGGCGCTTGCGGATTGCTAACCGGCCAGAGCTCACCACTGGGTGGCGATCTTCAGATGGTCAATCTGGCTAGCCCTGGCACTCGGATCGGCGGGGGCACTGACGAAATCCAACTGAACGTGGTCGGAGAACGGGCCCTGGGACTTCCTCGGGAACCAACCACTGATCGCGACGTTCCCTATCGTGACCTGAAGGTCGGCACCCAGCACTAGTGACTATCGGGATCCGCCACCTGTCGTGCCGCGGCGCGCCGCATCCGCTCCGCAATGAGCCGAGCAGATTCCGACTGGTTGGCGGACTCATGGGCGAAGAGAAATCTGCGGCGATCACTCTCGTCCTCAGCAACATTCAAATTGTCCTTGACCAGCGCCAGTAGCGTTGATGGGGTTCGGGTGAGCTGTCGAGCGACCTCGATCGTGTGGTCGCGAAGCTCCCGGCCAGGGACCACCGCATGCACCATGCCCATCTCGAGCGCCTGGGCTGCGGAGATCCTCTCGTTCAGCAGATACAGCTGACGGGCTCGCGCCGTCCCCACGATGCGGGTCCAGAGAAATGAACCGCCATAGTCGCCAGAGAGGCCGTTGGGAGAGAAGTTGGTGGCGAAGACGGCACTGTCGGACGCGTAACGGAGGTCACATGCTGCAGCCAAGCTGCAGCCGGCCCCGACTGCGGGTCCGCCGACCATGGCGATAGTCGGCTTCGGCATCAGGTGCAACAGCATGGCCGCATGGGAATCGTGCCTCGAGAGGTCCCCCTCCAGGGCCGCAGGGGGAACGCCCAACTCACTCCCAACCGAGCCGCGACCTCCGTCCTTGACGTCGCCGCCGGAGCAAAATCCACCGAATTCACCCTCAGGGGCGGCGCCCGTCAGGATCAGCACCTTGACGTCTGGATCTCCGGCCATCTGTCGGACTGCCCCGTCAAGCGCAGCCATGAGCTCGCCGTTCAGTGCATTTCGCCGGTCCGGCCGATTGAGGGTGATGATCCCGATCCGATCGGAGACCTCGGCACGGATCACCGGTTCGGCCCTAGGCCCCTTCTTGTCCACGTTCTCGCTCGCTTCTCGTTTGTGCTATTGAGGGTACTCTAATTGACGGAACGGTGAAGGACAGGATCGCACTCATGCTGCCAGAAATGACCGACGAACAGATTCTCTTCCGCGAGACGACCGTCCGGTTCATCGAAGCCGAACTGCCCCTTTCGAACACCCGTTCACTCCACGATCGCCCCAATGGCTATGAAGAGAGCTGGCTCAGGAAGGCTGCAGAGATCGGTTGGTTCGCCATGCTGGTCCCCGAGTCCGAGGGCGGGGGGAGCGTCAGCGGTACCGGATTGCTCGACGCTGCCATCGTGGCTTACGAGATGGGCCGATACGTACAACCCGGACCGCTGATTCCGATGAACATCGTGGCCGGTGCTCTGGCCTCCGAGGGTACGCCGGCCCAGAGGGCCGAACTGCTGCCGGGGATCGCGTCAGGAAAGCTGGTGGCGACGTGGGCATTCGCCGATGACATCGGCAACTGGGATGCGGGAACCGGCCTGCGCCTCCAACGCTCCGGTAACGATCTGGTGCTATCCGGCAACCGGGGATTCGTGCAGGACGCGGTATCAGCCGACTGGTTGCTCGTGGTGGCCACTCTTGACGATCAGCCGGTGCAGATTCTGGTACGGACAGAGATGCCCGGGGTTCACGTCCAGCCACTCACTTGCCTCGACCTTTCGCGTCGGCTGGCGCTTGTCACCTTCGAGGGTGCCACCCTCCCGAGCGATGCGATCGTAAGTGTCGGCGCCCTTAGGCTCGAGTCTCAGCTACTTCAGGCCGTTGTGCTCAATTGCTCGGAGACCATCGGAGCCGTCGACGCATTGTTTGCGATGACGGTCGAGTACGCCAAGGACCGGATCGCCTTCGGGCGGCCGATTGGATCGTTCCAGGCGCTGAAGCACGTGATGGCGGACCAGGCTTTGTCCCTCGAAGCATGCAAGGCCGGAGGGGCGGCCGCGGCCAACGCGGTCCAAGCCGGTTCCGAGGATGCCAGCGAGGTGGCCAGCATGGCGGCTGCATATATCGGCGATGTGGCCAACGACGTCGCCCAGGAGTGCCTGCAGATCCATGGCGGGATCGGCTACACGTGGGAACACGACCTCCATCTGTTCATGCGTCGGATCCGGTCCAACGCCTCCCTCTACGGGGAACCCACCTGGTTCCGTCAGCGCCTCTGTGGCTACCACGGATTGAGCAACGGAGGTGTGACGTGACGGGAACCGCTGAGAATATCGAGGAGTTCCGGGCACGCGCTGCGGCGTGGCTCGAGTCCCATCTGCCACGGCGGAGCCCGAAAGATACGCCGCGCTCCCGGCACGAGATCTCAGCCGAGGAAGTCGCCCGAGACCGAGCGGCCCAGAAAGTGGCGTACGAGGCAGGCTTTGTCGGTATCACGGTGCCCGTCGAGTACGGCGGGGTCGGACTCTCCCACCGACACCAGCAAGTCTGGAACGAGGTTTCCGCCCGCTTCGCCGTGCCAGCACCGGGGGGCATCGCCAGTCACGTGACACTCGGCGTCGTCCTGCCGACCATTCTGGCCCACGGCAACGAGGCTCAGAAGCGGGCGTGGATTCCGAAGTTGCTCAGCGGCGAAGAGATCTGGGTGCAGCTTCTCTCTGAGCCCGGGGCCGGTTCCGACCTGGCAGGGTTACTCACTCGGGCCACCCGCGATGGTGATGGGTGGGTCATCAACGGAACCAAGGTCTGGTCGTCAGGCGCCATGAGTGCCGACTTCGGTATCTGTCTGGCACGGACCGACTGGGCTGCGCCGAAGCACCATGGGCTGACCTGCTTCAAGGTCGCGCTGGCCGACGAACGAGTGACGGTTCGTCCGATCCGCGAGATCAATGGGAGTGCCGAGTTCTGCGAGGAGTTCCTCGACGATGTCGTGGTCGGCGACGATATGGTGATCGGCGAGATCAATGGCGGTTGGCCGGTCGCCAATACGCTACTGGCAGTGGAGCGGGGTTCCGTCGGGGCGGAGCAAGGTCAAGATGCGGTTGCCGGTGCCGGGCGACATCGCCGACTGGCTCCGGACCTCGTCGCGCTGGCGACGGATCGGGGGACCCTCGACGACGGTGCCGTTCGGCAATTGATAGCCAAGGCACATATCAATGACTTCATCCAAGCCGAGCTCACCAGACGGCTCGTGGCAGCGATGATGGCCGGGGCGGCACATCCGACCGTTGCCTCGTACATCAAGCTGGGATTGGGTCTTGTCCAGCCCCAGCGGGCCGCCCTGGCGATGGAAATCGCCGGTCGAAACGGCATCGCCTGGACCAAGGAAGGCCAACCTGGCCACACCGCCGCGGTCGACTTCCTGAACGGCCGAATCATGTCGATCGCCGGTGGAAGCAACCAGATCCAGCGAAACATCATCAGCGAGCGGATCCTCGGCCTCCCGAGAGAGCCGAGCGTGGACTCCAAGAAGTCGTTCCAAGACGTCCTTCGCGACGCCAACAGGTGGGGTGCATCAAGCTGACGACTTGAGTATACTCTTTTCTGTGGTGACTGAAGGGACTTCGACCTGATGGAGCAACCAGAGATCGGCGGCTCATCACTTCGACCGCTTGACGGGCTCCGAATACTCGATTTCTCGAATAGTCCGGCCGGAGCACAAGCGACCCAGACCTTGGCTGATTTCGCTGCGGAAGTGATTCATGTCGAGCCACCGGGCTCCGACACCAAGATCGCTGGACGCACCCCCTGCGCCAGCGGGCTGGCCCTGGCAGTCGCGAAGGCGGAATCGCGACTCGCCCGGGCAGTCCGAGAAGTACTGAGACTTCCTGAGGATCAGCTCATCTCCGGCCCCGGTCCTTGTGCAATGGCAGAGGCGATTGTGTGGCTCCGCCAGAATCGCACATCGAATCGACCGGGGTCACGGAAATGACGGAACCAATTCTGGTCACCGAACGCCGGGGATCGACGCTCGTTCTCCGACTCAACCGACCTGAAGCGCGCAACTCCCTGACCGCCGAGCTCATTAGCCAACTAGGTCTGGGCTTGGAGTCAGCGGAGCACGATCCCGACGTGCGTTGCGCGATTATCACCGGAACGGGCGATCGTGCCTTTTCCGCGGGCATGGACCTCCGGGGCTTTGCCGAGGGTGCTGCCCCCACCGAGGAAACCAAACGGGGGGCCACCGCCTTCCAGCGCTTCGTTCGTGGCGAAGTGTCCGTACCCGTGGTCGGGGCCGCCCAGGCCACTGCCGTCGCCGGCGGCTTTGAGCTGCTGCTTGGCTGCGATGTCGTGGTTGCGTCGGATCATGCCACGTTCGGTCTGCCAGAGGTCAAACGGGGATTGTTCGCGGCCGGCGGGGGCGTCTTGATCGGCACACGCATCCCCCTCGCCATCGCCCTCGAGCTCACGTTGACTGGCGACCCCATAGACGCGTCACGAGCATTCGAACTCGGTTTGATCAACCAGGTAGTCCCAGCCAGCGAGGTGCTCGACGCCGCCGTCAGTTTGGCGGAACGGATCGCCCGCAACGGCCCATTGGCGATTCAAGCCACCAAACGACTGGTACGGGCGGCCGCGTCAAACCCCGACAAGGTGTGGGCCACGCAGGCCGAGTTGCAGCCCACGATCTTCGGGAGTGAAGACGCCAAAGAGGGCGCCACCGCATTCGTCGAGCGACGCGACCCGGTGTGGAAAGGTCGTTGACCGTTCGCCGACGGTCGTCAGTTGATCAACGGATCGCGGGGTAGTCCGAGGAGCCGCTCACCGATCTGGTTGCGCTTGATCTCCGAGGTACCGCCGGCGATCGACAAAGCCCGGTGCCAAAAGATGAACTCTCCGCTGAAGGCGGCAGGACCTTCGAGGAAGGCACTGTCGGGCCCGTGCAGCGCATTGAGTATCGCCGAGGCCTCGTGGCCGATCTCGGACAGCACGAGCTTGGTGACGTTGCCCTCGGAACCGGGGCCACCGCCGGCCACGGCGCGGTGGGCACTGCGCAGGTTGAGCACACTCACGGCCTGGGAGTTTGCAATGTACCGGCCCACACGGCCCGATCCCCCGCCGAGTCGGTCGGGGTGGGCGTCAAAGAGCCCGATGAGCATCTCGCCGGGAATGGACATCCCACCTTGACCACCTCCGATGCTCACGCTCTCGTTCCCGAGGGTGGCGCGGGCCACCTTCCACCCTCCGTCAACGGGGCCGACGACGTCATCGTCAGGGACGAACACATCTTCGAGGAAGACCTCATTGAAATCCGACCTTCCTGTCGGCATCCTCAGCGGACGTACCTCGACCCCTTCGGCATCCATGTCGATGACCATCGTGGTGATCCCGTCATGTTTCGGGACGTCCGGATTCGTACGCACCGTGGCCAGTCCGTGAGCGCTCAAGTGCGCCCCACTCGTCCACACCTTCTGTCCACTGACCAGCCAGCCTCCGTCAACCCGAATGGCACGGGTCTTCACACCGGCGGCATCGGACCCGGCGTCTGGCTCACTGAACAGTTGGCACCAGATCACTTCCTGATTGAGGGCTGGGTGCACCCACCGGGCAACCTGATCCTCGGTGGCGTGCTGTATCAACGTAAGGATGACCCAGCCCGTGATGCCATAGGCCGGGCGTCGGATGCCGGCTGCACTGAACTCCTGCTCCACTACGAGCTGCTCGACGGCGCCAGCGTCCCGCCCCCAGGGCCTCGGCCAGTGTGGCATGACGTATCCGGAGTCGATCAGTGCCTCTCGCATGGCCGCATCATCGAGACCGTGGGCCTTCTCGACGAATTTGCGCACATCGAGACGAATCGGCTCCGCCTCGGCCGGAAGGTCCACCGAGCGGATGCGCGCCACGCCGCTGCGCACGAGATCCGTGATGTCCCGAGCCGCCGCCTCGGGATCGATGACGGACTCGATAGCCGTTGCTCGCCGCACGTAGAGGTGGGCATCGTGCTCCCACGTAAACCCGATCCCACCGTGGACCTGGATATTGAGCTGGGCATTCTGGTCGGCAGCGGGGATGGCTAGCGCAGCCGAGATCGCGGCGGTGAGTGAGAACTGGCCTTCGCCAGCCTCAGCCGCTCGAGCGGCGTCCCATACGGCCGCGGTAGCTAGTTCCGCCGATACCAGCATATTTGCGCAATGATGCTTGACCGCCTGGTAGGTCGCAATCGGACGTCCGAACTGCTCGCGTACCTTGGCGTACTCACTGGCCAGCACCGCGCATTCCTGGGCGATGCCAGCAGCTTCCGCCGAGAGAAGTAGGCGGGCCAGGTCGATGAGTGCTCGCCGGGCGCCCGGCATGGTGGTCGCCTCTGCGCCTTCACAGCTCACCCGCGCCAACCGACGCGTGGGGTCGAGGTTCGAAGGCACCTCGACATCCACTCCCCCTCCGCTTCGGTCGACGATGACGACGTCGTCGCCAACCGGAATGAGGAGTAGGTCCGCAAGCCCGCCGCCCACCACGACGCCACCAGGACAATACGCGGCTCCGTCCCGGACCTCCGTTGAACCGTTGAGAGCAAATCCTCCGGCCACCGAGCCGTTGGCCAGCCCGGGCAGGTAACGGCCCATCACCTCCGGTGAAGCGCAGGCCGCGATGAGCGCACTGGCGATGACCGTGGGGACAAACGGTCCTGGGGCCACGGCACGCCCCAACTCCTCGACGACCACGACCAGCTCCGGTAGGCCGAATCCGGACCCGCCGTATTCATCAGGCAGGTGAAGGCCCAGCCAACCGAGCTTTCTCAGGTCATCCCAGAACGGAGGCATCGGCTCGCTCCCGGATTCCAGCAACAGCCGTGCGGCACCACGGGCCTCGTGCTGGGTCAGGAAGTCCGCCGCCGTCTTGGCTAGGGCACGGTGGTCATCGGTAATGGCGAGTGACATGCTAAAACAGTATCCTTTATAGGACACCAGGGCCAAGTCGGGAGCGGACATGAAACTAGGTACAGCTGTGGGACTGCGGGACGACCCGGACTCATTCGCCCGGTACGTCCAGAGCCTCGAGGAGGCCGGCATTGACTACTTCTGGACCGGTGAGGCCTACACCGCCGATGCTGTCTCCACCATGGGGTTCCTAGCTGCGGTGACCAAAAAGGCGATGATCGGGTCGAGCATCCTGCCGCTGTATACCCGCACGCCAACCTTGATGGCCATGACCGCGGTCGGACTCGACAGGCTCTCCGGGGGTCGCTGTATCCTCGGTCTAGGCGCATCGGGGCCACAGGTGATCGAGGGATTCCACGGAGTACCGTACGACTTTCCACTTGGCCGGACCCGCGAGATAATTGAGATCTGCCGGTCGGTGTGGAAGCGCGATCGCCTGGTCCACAATGGGGCGCACTATCAGGTGCCACTGGCGGAGGGCCAGGGCACTGGCCTCGGCAAGGCGCTGAAGATCAGCGATCACCCCGTGCGGGACAGGATCCCGATCCACGTCGCCTCGCTCGGCCCAAAGAATGTCGAGATGACTGCCGAACTAGCCGAAGGCTGGCTACCACTCCACTTCTGGCCCGACCGGGCTCAAGAAGTTTGGGGGGCGTCGCTCAGTGCCGGTCTGGCCAAGCGGCACGCCGACCTTCCGACACTCGATATCGCGGCAGGCGGTCCGTTGGCCATCGGCAAGGACTTGGAGCCACTGCGGGACAAGGCTCGCCCCATGTTGGCTCTTTACTTCGGGGGCATGGGGGCGCGTGGGAGGAATTTCTACAACGATGTCCTCAAGCGGTACGGCTTCGAGAGGGAGGCCGATCGGATCCAGGATGCCTATCTGGAAGGGGATCGAAGAGCTGCCGCAGCCATGATACCCAAGGCGCTCGTAGATGGGATGTCCCTGATCGGCGATGCATCCTTCGTAAAGGATCGCATCGCCGCCTATCGACACGCCGGTGTCACCATCCTCAACGTCCAGCCCATCGGTCCGAACCGCCTGAGCGACCTCGGGACCGTCGCCGGGTGGCTCGACTGAGTCCCCTCACGGCGGGCCAGCGTCGCCGACAGGCTCCAACGGCAGGAGCAAAGCCTCCTGATGGAGGATGGCACCCAGAGCGCCGGCTTGATCGCGCAGTGAGCCTTGGTAGACACCGCGCCCGCCACGAGCCTTGACCGGGCGTAGGTCCACGAGTACCCACTCGTCAGCCCTGATCGGATCCTGAAACCACATCGAGTGGTCGATGCTGGGGCCACCCCGGCCGAGCAGCGAGCGCTCCTGCTGTCCGAAACCTGATCCAAGATCCGAGAGGAAGGTGAGGCCGGCAAGGTGCGAGAGGGGATCGTCGCCTAGCTTGACGGCCGAGCGAGCCCAGACGCAGTCGGTGAACCGATAGGCATTGAAGTCCGTGGGTGTTACCTGCCGGACGTCCAGGAGTGGACTCCATCCACCGGGAGGCGTCTCCTCGGGAGGAGGAACCTCTCTGAGCGGGGCATCGTCGAAGGATCCTCCGGGACGCTCGGCGTGAAACGAGGTGATCATCGAGAAGATCACTGCTCCGTCCTGTAATGCGACCACGTGGCGGGCCGAGAACGATCGACCGTCTCGGTCGCGATCGACCCGCAGGATGACCGGAACATCGGGCCTTCCGGCGCGGAGGAAGTAGCCGTGAAACGAGTGGGGCAGGCGACCTTCGTCGACCGTGGCTGCCGCTGCGAGTAGAGACTGGGCGGCCACTTGGCCCCCGTACAACGTGGGCCGGCCTCCATGATCCGCATTCTGGGCACGGAATAGGTCCCGATCCAAACGTTCCAGGACCAAGAGAGAAGAGAGGTCGGGGATCAACTCCGTCACTTAGCCACACTCAAGCTGGTTCGGTCAGAAGTTCGACCGCAGATAGGACCCCTATCCGACGCTCTAGGCATATCTAGTGGTCACCCGGAAAGTGGTGTCGGATGTCGACACCGCCCCATGCGGCTCGGCGTTCGGGGTCACGATCGCCTTCCACGCGGATCTCGTCATTGAATACGGCTGCCGGACGCTCCTCAAGACTGAACTCCGGCCATTCGGGTAGGGCCGCGCTGCTCGGCACTCCCGTCCGGGCAAAGTTGATCCAAGTCTCATGCATGGACTTCGCCAGGTGGTCGGGCGCAGCGTCGCCGAGTAGGAACTGGCCGATCGGAGTCTTCGTGTCATCGAAGACGAATGGAATCTCGAGACCGTGCGAAGCACCGATACGGCCATCGAACGCCGGGGACTCCCACGCAAACTCGTACCACCACGTTCTCGCACCATTGCGCACCCGGCTTTCCACAACCCGCAGATTGGGAATGCGGAAAGCCCGGTCACCCTCGACCGTCCACTTGATTCGCTCGTCAGACGCGTCAGGCTCGGTTTCCCGGTAAACCGCCCGAATCCGATCCTGCCATTCGGGCTTCTCGCCGACACGAGGTGTGGCAGCGCCGGCGCCGCCCATCTCCGCCAACAGCTTGAAGAGGGTCATTTCGTGCCGATTGGTGCCGATGATCATGTCCACGTGGGCCGTAGTACCAGCATCATGAGCGTCGCTGACTGACAAGGGCTGGTGGTCCGTTCCACTGACTGGATAGAAGGGAATCGTCAGGTCGCCGAAACGATCGTCGTACATTCCCAGACGGAGACTCTCGAGTAGTGAAGCTTGGGCGTCGAGGAGTTCCATGGAGGTCAAGCCCGAAAGGTCGACGTCGGCGGGCGAACCCAATCCCAGATTCTCGAAGTACACCTCGGCGACGGCCGCGGCCACGTTCGGAGGCATACCCCAGAGCGTGGGGCCTCCGGCACTCTGGCTGATGGCACGGTGAAACAGACCGTCGGCCTGAGGACAAGCAGTCATTGACTGCGTATAGTTGCCACCTGCCGACACCCCGAACACGGTGACATTGTCCGGATCACCGCCGAAGCCGCCGATGTTGTCCCGAACCCAACGAAGCACAGCGACCTGGTCAGCGATTCCGTAGTTGCCCGATCCCGGATCGCAGTCAGGTCTCACGGAGCCCGTGTGCAAGAACCCCATCGCACCGAGGCGGTAGTTGAAGGACACGAACACCACCCCGTCACGAGCGAAGGTGTGGCCATGATTGCCCGGCGAGGACCCTGAACCGTAGAGATAGGCACCGCCATGGATCCACACCATCACGGGACACTTCGCACCGGTATCATCGATCGGAGCCCAGACGTTGAGGCGAAGACAGTCTTCGCCCTGCTCCTCTTCGTCGGTGCCGGTGAGGCTGCCGCCCATGGATGGCTGAGGGCATATGGGTCCGAACCCCGAACAATCACGGACTTCGGACCACGGCTCAGGTGACTCGGGCAGCTGCCAAAGCCGACGGCCGAAGGGAGGGGCTGCGTAGGGAATACCCCGAAAGACCCGGGAACGGTCTTCAACGACCCCCTGGACAGGCCCCGACGTGGTGATGACGACACCAGAACGCATGACGCGGCTCCCTCATTTCATCTACAGAAGGCGTGCGGATACTTTGGAGCAAGCGATAATACAGTATCCTGTTTGATCGCTCGACTACTTGGGGGCGAACCGCTGTCCGGCATCAAGGCGAATGGTGGAACCATTCAGCATCGGGTTCTCCACGATGGCCAGAGCCAGCCGGCCGTACTCCTCGGGTCGCCCCATTCGCTTTGGAAAGGCCGCATCCTTGGTGAGGACTTCGGCGAACTCATCGGGGATGCCCTTGGTGATCCCCGTGCTGAACAGACTGGGGGCAATGGCCACGACGCGAATGCCGAGGCTTCCGAGGTCTCGGGCCATAGTGAGGGCCATCCCAGCGATCCCTGCCTTCGCCGCCGTATAGGCGACCTGCCCGATCTGACCCTCGAACGCAGCAATCGAGGCGGTATCGATGATGATGCCGCGTTCACCGTCTTCGGGATCGTTCGCCGACATATGCGAGGCCTGAAGGCGGTTCAAGTTGAAGGTGGCAATGAGATTCAGTTCCACCACACGCCGAAAGTCGGCCAGAGGGTGCGGCCCGTTCTTTCCGAGGGTGCGCATCGCGACACCTCCTCCGGCAGTATTGATGGCGATATGAAGTCCTCCGAGTCCTTCAACGGCTGCGGCCAGTGCCTCCTCGACCGCCTGCTCGTCAGTAACATCGACGGGATAGAAGGAGCCATCAAGGCCGGAGGCAACCTCTGCGCCTGCCGATGTGGGCAAGTCGAGGATCGCGACCGATGCCCCGCGTTGATGCAACATCTCGGCTGTGGCCCGCGCCATACCTGAGGCGCCTCCCACGACGACGGCATACTTGCCTTTGATTTCCACTAGTCATTCCTCTCCCCGGCGGAGGTCTCTCGCCAGAAATTCGTCGCGCAACAAGCGCTTGTAGAGCTTTCCAGTCTCGGTACGCGGCAGGTTGTCCCGCAGGTCTACTGAGCGGGGGCACTTGTAGTGGGCGAGCCGACTCCTGCACAGGGCGATCAACTCATCTTCAAGTTCCGGCGAAGGTGTGTGCCCCTCGGCCAACTCGACGACTGCTTTGACCGACTCACCCCATTCTTCATCGGGTACCCCGATGACCGCCACATCCCCAACCGCCGGGTGGGAGGTCAGGACTGCCTCCACCTCCGCCGGATAGATATTGACCCCACCGCTGATGATCATGTCCTTGGATCGGTCACGCAGGAACAAATAGCCGTCTTCATCGAGATATCCCATATCCCCGAGGGTGAAAGCGCGTCCGCGGTACACGGATGCGGTCAGCTCGGGATCATCCCGGTACTCGAAGGTGGACGCGGCCGGCTCGAGGAACACGTTTCCGGTCTCGCCTGCGGCAAGCTCGTGTCCCTCGTCATCCAGGATTTTCAAGCTCATGCCTCGAATGGCTCGACCGACCGTACCCGGCCTCTCCAGCCAGCGATGGGGTTTGGCGATGGCGGCGGCGCCTTCCATTCCGCCGTAGGTCTCCCAGATGACCGGACCCCACCACTCCATCATTTGTCGTTTGACGTCGATCGGACACGGCGCGGCAGAGTGGACCACGACCTCGAGACTGGATATGTCGTATTGGTTACTCACCTCGAGGGGAAGTCGCAATAGACGTACGAACTGGGTCGGCACCATGTACGCCGTGGTGACCCGGTGCCGTTGAATGCGTTCCAGCGCCCCCAGCGCGTCGAACTTTCCCATGATGGCCAACGCCTGTCCTGCGTTCAGGGCGCCTTGGTAGAAGCTCTGACATCCTCCGTGATGCATGCCGGCCGAGACCAAGTGCACACCCTCGAGAGGTTTGAATTGGAAAGCACGACAGAAGAGCTTCATCTGGTCAGCCAGCACAGACGGATCACCGCGGATGCCCTTACGGGCGATGGCCTTCGGTTTCCCAGTCGTGCCCGATGAGTAGGAGATCGGCCATCCGAAGGATCGATCGGGAGGAAGGCTGGTGGGCTGGTCCCGCACCAGGTCCGCATAGCTGACAAATCCCGGGATCGATCCCGCCACTGAGACGCGGAGCCGGATTCCGATGGCTTCGGTCAACAATGCGGTGTCGGCAAACTGATGGTCGACGACAACGGCACTGGCACCAGAATGATCGAGGATCGACCGAATCTCGCCCCCCGAAAGGGTGGGGTTGAGGGCGATCGCCTGCATCCCCCCCTCCTGAAGCCCCAACTGCCACCAGAGCATGTCTACGTCGTTGGGGAGCGCGTAGGCGACGATGTCACCGTCGCCCAATCCCCGGGCCCGAAGGCTGTGGACGATCTGATGGGCACGCCCCGCCAATTCTCCGAACGTGAGCGTCAGACCCGAAGGGCTCTCCACCACGGCGGGTTGGTCGGGTCGGTCTTCAGCGAGCCACCAAACGCCAAGTCGTCTGTTCCACGGGTCCTCCTCCACAGAATAGAGTATACCATTCAACCTGGGCCAGATTTCCGTACTCGCCGACGGAAGCGACCCCTAATGTCGGGGCTACCGTGCAAGGAGGATGGATGGATTTCGAAACGATCACATTCGGAGTCGAGGAGAATGTGGCCACCATCACGCTCGATCGCCCCGATGCCCTCAATTCCTTCAATGATGCCATGGCGACGGAGATGGCCTACGTCTGGGGGCAGGCCCGCGACACCGACAGCATCCATGCCGTCGTGCTCCAGGCCAACGGAGACCGGGCGTTCTCGACCGGACTGGACATCAGAGGAGACAGCTCATGGCTCTTCAGGCAAAACGTCTGGAACAACGTTGACCCCGGGGTGACCCTGTCTCCGAAGACGCACCACAAGCTGTGGAAACCCGTCGTGGTAGCCGTCCAAGGACTCTGTGCCGGCGGTGCGCAGTATTTCCTCAATGAGGCAGACATCATCATCTGCTCGGAGAACGCCGAGTTCTTCGATCCGCACGCCAATGTGGGAATAGTTTCGGCCCTGGAGCCCATCGGCATGTTGAACCGAGGAGTGCCACTGGGTGACGTACTCCGCTGGGCTCTCATGGGTAACGAGGAGCGGATCTCGGCGGAGACCGCACTACGCCTGGGTCTGGTCACTGAGGTCGTTCCCGGGGCATCACTCCGGGCACGAGCGCGGGAGATCGCTGTTTCGATCGCCGGGCGCAACCCCAAGGCCATCCAGGGCACCGTGCGAGCTATCTGGGAGTCGCTTGACATGACCCGGACGATTGCCATCCAGAACGGGCTCTCCTACACGGAGATCGGCAATTATCCTCCGCAGCCCCCTGTTCCCCGTGAGAAGCGAACACCCAACTATCGCTGAGGTTCTTGGATACCGGAGCACTGATCATTAGCTATTGCACCGTAAATCGGGGGACAGGTGCTGCGGGGGTAAAGCGCAGGTCGCGGCCCGCTCGCATTGCAGGGCCTCGATGACGCCTACCACCTGGGTGTTCGATGTTGACGGGTGCCTCGTTGATTCGCTTACCGGAACCACCCTTCGTCCTGGCGGACTCAAGCTATTGAGCGAGCTTCGGAACGATGGGCTCACAGTGGTGCTCTGGAGCGCGGGAGGAGCCTCGTACGCCCACAGTCGGGCGGTCGAGCAGGGAATCGACAATCTGGCCGCGAGCTTCCACAGCAAGGACAAACGGGACGCTGTCGGTCGCTACCAGATCGATCACCTATTCGCTCGGAACACTTCGGTCGTGTTCGTCGACGACCGGCCCGAAGATCTCCCCGTGGGCGTCGACATCATTGCGGTTTCTCCGTACCTCTCAGCGGACCCCTACGACAGAGGCCTGTCGCCCGTGGCGGAACGGGCCGGTATCGACCTGTGGAGTGACGAACGTGGAGATGGTGGGAGTTGAGCGGCCCTCAGTACGGGTGAGCCGCCACGGCATGATCCTGGCCCCGTCTTCGCGTGTGAGGGGATTTCCGCTTCCAGCGAGCCGTTGGTAGGACCGAAAACGTCAGATGCGCTCGAAGATGATCGCTGGCGCCATTCCGCCAGCCGCGCACATGGTCACGAGCCCGAACTGGCCGTCTCGACGTTCCAGCTCGTCGAGAGCGGTCCCAATGAGCAGGCTGCCTGTGGCCCCAATCGGATGACCGAGGGCGATGGCACCCCCGTTCACGTTGATCTTCTCACGGTCGATATCCAAATCCCTGATGAATTTTTCCGCAACGACGGCAAAAGCTTCGTTCACTTCGAAGAGGTCGATATCTCCAAGACCTAGACCCGCTTTGGCGAGGACCTTCCGGGCTGCCGGCACCGGTGCGTTCAACATGAGCGTCGGGTCGTCACCCATGTTTGCTATGGCCACGATCCGAGCCCTGGGCGTCAGGTCATGGGCCCTCGCATACCCCGGGCTGCTCAGAAGAACGGCTGCAGCGCCATCGACCACGCCGGACGAATTGCCAGCGTGGTGCACGTGGTTGATCTTGAGGTCAGGAAATTTGCGGAGCACCAAAGCCCGGTACGTCGTCCCGTCCTCATCCAGGGGTACATCGGCAATCGACTCGAATGATGCCGGAAGAGAGGCCAGCGCATCGGCGGTCGTGCCGGGACGAGGGTACTCCTCGCGGTCGAGCGCGACCGACCCGTCAGCATGGCGAACCGCAATCAAGCTCCGGTCGAAGCGGCCCTCCTTGATGGCGACCTCCGCTCGCCTCTGCGACTCGGCAGCCAATTCGTCAAGAGCAGGCCGGTCAATTCCCTCCAACGTGGCGATGGCGTCGGCCGCCACACCTTGATTCGTCTGGGGGTGGCGCTCCCGAAGACGTGTATTGCCGTTGTCCATGAACGCCGAGCGGTTGGCGGAGGTGTTTGCGCGAAACGACGACATCATCTCTGTTCCACCAGCGATGACGACGTCTTCGAGACCGGCCATGATCGTTCCCGCCGCCAGATTCGCCGCCGTGATGCCCGATCCACAGAACCGGTCAAGCGTGACGCCGCTCGCCGTCTCGGCATAGCCGGCATCGAGCGCCGCCATACGTCCGAGATCACCACCCTGCGTCCCGGTCTGCATGCTCGTTCCCCAGATGATGTCGTCAACATCGCCCGTATCCAGGTTGTTACGTTCGGCAATTGCCGCCAGCACCGTGGCAGCCAGCTGTTGGGGATGAATCTCCGCCAATGCTCCCTTTCCGACCTTTCCGATTCCTCTCGGGGTTCGACAAGCGTCGATGATCCAAGCTTCGCTCACGTCAGTCCTCCCTGTGTTGGCTCTCATTCTCCGGCAGCGGCCTGAGACAGCCCCTTCGACACCCGACGAGACGCTCGCCAATACAGTATCCTAATTTATCGGAAGAGGTAAATGCCGCCAGTCAGGAGAACTGATGCAGACGCCCCCGGTCCTTTCCGCCGTAAACCTCCTAGGCCAGATGGCAGCGCGAAGCGGCGCCCAGAAAGTTCGGGAGCGGATCCAGAAGCCACCGCCCGGTCCTCGCGGAGTATCGCCAGCCGATCTCCCGCTCATCGAAGAGCTGTCGATCACGTCATCTTCGGTGCCGTTCATGCATGACGACGCATTGCCCAATGGGTACGTCGAGCGGGAGTATGCGATGACTGGCGTGGCGAACTACTACGACCAGGTCCACTCCGGATCTTGGGAACTTAGGCGGCGCAAGACATCCGGGTACCGGACGAGGCTCCTGGTGCGCTTCCCTGACGCCACCACCTTCAACGGTATTGTGGTGGTGGATTGGTTGAACGTAACGCTGCAAGTCGATCTCGACGCCGAATGGCTGATGCACTCGGACGTCCTCGCCAAGCAGGGGTTCGCGTATGTCGGTGTGACTGTGCAACGTTATGGATCGGAGCATCTCGTGCGATGGGATCCGCAACGCTACGCGGGTATGCATCTCTGGGACGAAGGACTCGGGTACGAGATCTATTCCGAGGCAGCGCGGGTTGCCCGTGACCGCTCTGCCGATCTATTCGATGGTCTCGATGTGCATCATGTCATAGGCGTCGGTGCTTCGCAGAGCGCCTGGCGCCTCGTCACCTATGTGAACGCGTTCCACCCGCGCGACAAGGCGTTCGACGGCTTTCTCTTGCTCGGCAGGGGGCGTGGCGGAACACCCATCCGGGGTGATGGACTCATCAATGGCCCGCGCTCTGCCCCGATCCGTGACGACCTCGACGTGCCGGTGATGGTGGTGCAGAACGAAGGCGATTTGCTCGGACTCCAAAGCCTCTACGAGCGACAGAACGACGGATCTAACTTCCGATTGTGGGAGGTCGCCGGCGGTCCTCACGGCGGTGCCAGCGAGATGGCGCGGCTGCTGGCCAAGGCGGAAGCGAACGGCGTGACAATCGCGGCCAATTTAAGGGGAAGCGGAGATCCAAATTGCATCCGTAACGTGTGCGTCAGCAGAATGGCCTATCGCTCCATGAGCCGATGGGTCACGACCGGCGAGCCTCCGCCCGTTGCGCCCCGCATCGAGTTGTCTCGCGACCCGGGTCAGCCCATCGCTCTTTGGCGCAAGTTCGACGACTCAGTGATCGCCCGAGACGAGCACGGGAACGCGAAAGGCGGAATTCGCCTACCCGACATCGAGGTGCCGCTGGCTCGGTGGTATGCCGCAACCAACAGCAACCGCCTTGGTGGCGCCTACGAGCCGTTCCCCCTCACCAAGGTGCGCTCCCTTTACCCGTCACATGACGACTACGTCGCGCAGGTTGAGTCGGCTTGCGACCGTCTCCTTGTAGCCGGGTATATCGACACCGATGCATCCAACGGGTTCATTCACGAGGCCAAGCTCAGCTCCGTGCCAGACGCACTGCCCGATTGGCTCGCGGGCCCGAGCGGGGGTCTGGAGGACGACTGAGGGCTCGGGGCACGTCAACCGATCGCGGAACACTTTAGAGCAATTCCGGTGACGACATTGCCCGGGCCAAGGCTCTCGTTGGACAGTGGGCCCCCTCGCCGGTTCACGAACATCTCACCACTGCCGCCTATGATTCAATGGGTAATTTCGCCCGCCTCTACGGCGACGAAAACTGCCGCACAAGACCGAGGACTACGCGATCAGCACTCGATTGCGGGCACAAATAGTGCCTCCCATGATCCCATCGCGCTCAACCGCCTTTTTATGGCGATCCCCCGGCCCGGCAGCAACGAAGGAGAACCCTCGTATTCCTCTGATCGGCTACAGGGCGTACCAAAATGTCGCTACTGCCCCATCTCCCCGGCGGCCTGGCGCTCGTGGTCGTCCGCCTCTCCGAGGTAGCGCTCGAGCACCTCGTCGCTCGCCTCGCTGGACCGGCCGCTCCAGCTGACCCTGCCCCGGCTCAAGATGGCGCAACTGTCCGCCAGCTCGAGCGCTCGGTGAATGAACTGCTCAATGAGGACGATCGTGATCCCGGACTCGTGGGCGTGCTCCAGGCCATCGAACACGTCATCTGCCACCAGCGGAGCCAATCCGAGCGACAACTCGTCGGCAATGATTAGCGTCGGATGCACGGCCAGCGCACGGGCGAGAGCAAGCATCTGCTGCTCGCCACCCGAGAGGGTCCCGGCCCGCTGTCGCCGTCGGTCGCCCAGAATCGGGAACAGCTCGATCGCCAGCTCAACGGCGGCCGTGCGGTCCCCGCGGTCCAGCCGCCGGGTTGCCATGCGCAGATTGTCCATCACGGTGAGCCCGGGGAAGATGCCTCTTCCCTCGGGAAGGTAGGTCAGCCCCGCCCTCCGGATGCGGTGGGCGGGACGGCCGGTGATGTCAGCGCCGGCAAAGGTCACCGATCCCGACGTGATGGGCACCAGGCCCGATACCGCTCGAGCCAGCGTGCTCTTTCCGGCGCCGTTCGGACCGAGAACGGCGACGACGCTTCCACCTTCCACTTCGAGCGAGATTCCGAGAAGCGCCTTGGCTGGCCCGTACCGGACATGGAGGTCCCGTATGACGAGGTCGCCGGACTCGCTCACGGCGCAGCCCGCCGCGTGTTGTGCCGGTCGCGCCGGGCGATGGCGACATCCTCGTCCCCAAGGTAGGCGGCCCGCACGTCGGGGTTGTCCCTGATCTGTTGCGGCGTGCCTTCGGCGATGATCAGGCCGAAGTCGAGGACGCAGATCTTCTGGCTCAACCGCAGCACCATGGCCACGTCGTGCTCGACGAGCAGGAAGGACACCTTCTCCTCGCGGACGGTCCGGCTGAGGGCCTCGCCGAGCCGCTCGGCCTCCTGCGAGTCCAGTCCGGCCAGGGGCTCGTCGAGGAGCACCAGCGAGGGCGACGTCGCCAGCGCCCGGCCCACCTCGACCAGCCGGGTCGTACCGAGAGGAAGCGCGGCGACCTGGCTGGACGCGACATCCGCTAGGTGCAACAGGTCGACGAGCTGGTCGACACGCTCCACTTCTGACGGCGGCGGGCGGCGGAGGCAACCGGCGGTGAACATATCCTTCCACAGCCGGGACCGGCTATGGCGGACGCGATGCGCCAGGGACAGGTGCTCGTACACGGTAAGGCCGACGAAGAGTTCCGGCTGCTGGAATGTCCGTCCCAGGCCCATGCGGCACCGGACCTGTGGCGTCGTCCTCGTGACGTCCTCCCCGAAGAGGGTGACCTGACCGCTGTCGGGCCTGCGAAGTCCCGACACCACGCTGAAGAACGTGCTCTTCCCCGCGCCGTTCGGCCCGACGAGCCCGACGACGGTATGGGAGGGTACGCTGATGCTCACGTCGGTGAGTGCCTTGATGCCGCCGAAGCTCACGTTGACTCCTGCGACGTCCAAAAGAGTCGCGCCGCCCTCTTTGGTCATCTTCTCGGAGGGGGCGGTCATTTGCTGCCCGCCCGTATCCGGCTGGCCGGTCCAGTGGGCGGACCCGGTGCCTCCGGTGCGACGAGGTTGGGCGAACCATGGCGGGCCTGCCAACTGGTCTGCACCCGATCCCAGAGCTGGTGGCGCTGGCGCACCGCCTCGGACAACACGCCGTCGGGGTAGCGGGCGACGGAGATTGCCCCGAGCCCGAACGCAATGGGGATGAAGTTGCTGAACGAGCTGGGCAGGTAGACCAACGCGACGCCGGCCAATACGCTGCTGGCAAGGCCGGCATAGAGGGCTGCCACGTTGGAGCGGATGCCGAGCGTCACCACCACAGCCAGCCACAGTTCGCCGCCAGCTGTCGTGTAGTTGCTGGGCAGCGCCACGCCAAGCGAGAGCGCGTACATCGCCCCCCCGATGCCGGCGACGAATGCCCCCAGCCCGGCCAGGAGGAGCCTCATTTTCAGCACGCTGATGCCGATGGTGCGCGAACCCGCCTCGCTCGATCGCACGGCCTTGAGCGCCTGGCCGCTGGTGGACTGCCGCAGGTTCACCACGAAGATGGCGATGATCGCGAACACCGTGAGCGCGAGGTAGGCAAAGGTGCGGGGACTCGAGGCGAAGTCCGGCGGTGAGACGGAAACACCGGTTCCATTGTTCTCGAAGAAGTTCTGGCTGAAGACCAGTGCCTCGACCAGGAGCCCGAAGGTCAGCGTGGTCAGCGCCACGTACAGGCTCCCGAGACGGATAGTCAGCAGGCCGACCGCGACCCCGATCGGCATCGCAACCATCCCGCCTATCAGTACGGCCAACATCACCGGCCAGCCATGGTTCGTCGCCAACTGGGCGGCCGTCACCGCGCCGATCCCGGCAAACGTCGCTTGACAGAGCCAGATCATGCCGCCCTCGCCGGTGACAAGCGTGAAGGAGAGGAAGATGATCGCCAGCGCGATCCCCTGGCCGATGAGCCCGACCCAGATCCCGCCGAGGAACAGGGGCAGAAGGCACACGATGCCGAACCCGATCACGGCCAGACGCCAATTGGCGAGCGGCGCGGACAGGCTGGCGTTGGACATCGTCCGAGACTCCGCCTGGGGTCGAATGGCGCCGTCCAGCGCGCCGCCCACCCCTTCCGATTCGTCGACGCCGGCACCTCGCACGATGAAGTAGACGAGAAACAGCGCGGTCAACGCAAACGGGACGGCCTCGAGGACATCGGTGGTGACGTTGCTGTTGGGCGGGAGCCACCACCCGAGCAGGGAGATGAGAACACCGACGAGAAGCCCCACCACCACGGCGACAGGTAGACTGCGGAACCGCGCCGCAATGACGGCCGCGAACGCGGTGACCATGATGATGGAGAACTGTCCAGGATCGAGCCCGACGATCGGTGCGGCCAACACGCCAACGAGCCCGGCCAGCGTCGTGCTTACGGCCCACACCCCCATCGACACCAGTCCGGGACTCGTGCCCGACAGTGACGTCATGGCCGAGGAATCGACCATGGCGCGCACCTGGAGACCGATGTCGGTGAACCGGAGCACCAGGCTGCCACCGAGGACGATCAACACGACGCAGCCGTACACGATGACCTGGTCCATCGTGACCGTCACGCCGATAAGGCTGAAGGTCCGGACCGGTTCGGGCGCAAGCCCAGGGGCGGACACGATCGATTGGTTGCCGAAGATGAGTGTGGCCGCGGGAACCAGGGCGACCGACAGCCCGACGGTCGCCACAATCTTGGTCAGCGGGGTGGCCAGCCGGAGCAGGCGGAACAGACCCAGGTAGAGGGCGATGCCCAAGAGGGGCCCGACGACGAGGATCGACAGTACCGCCGCCGGGATGATCGGCCAGCCGTGCTCGCTGTTGAGGAGGAAGTAGAACCGAGCGATCACGAAGGCTTGGGCCGCGAAGGCTAGGTTCAGGATCCCCGCCGACTGGTAGGTGACCACCAGGGACGAGGCGGAGATGGCGTAGATGCCACCGGGCACGAGCCCGGCGATCACGTACTGCAAAAGTGCCGTCACGGTCCCCGGTCGCTACCTCGTCGTCGGCTGGGCTGGCAGCTCAGCCCCGATGAAGCTCCCCGTAGGCGGCTCACGTGCCCGAGTACGCGAAAAGCTTCCCGCAGGTGGGCTTGACAGTGGCCGCCACAAACTGCTTCTGCTTCAGCGTGATGAAGGTCGTGCATTCGCTCGCCGGAAACTTGCCTGTGAGGTAGTTGAAGCTGATCGGGGTGGGCGAAATGCCACCCTGGGTGTAGTCGGTGGTCGTACGGAGCTTAGAGGTGAACGATGCGCGGGTAGGGTTCGGCCCCGCTAGCTTGAGCCCTTCGATCATGGTGTCGGTGGCCAGCCAACCGATGGAAGCACCAAGGTCGGGTACCCCTCCCTTGTACGACGGATCGTACTTCTTGAGCGCGGCGATCTCGGCGTCGGTGGCCTTCACCGTGGGCGACGAGCCCGTCGTCGGCGCCCCTTGGGTAAATGTTCCCTGCAGGGCGCTATCCGCCCCGGCGCTGTCGATAGAGCCTTGCGCATACGACGTGTAATAGAACTGCTTGAGGTGCAGGCCGGCTTGAGCGATCGCGGTGGCGAGCCCCACATTCGAAGAGCCAACGAACGTGCCCACCACCCCGTTGCACCCGAGCTGCTTGAGCTGGAGCACCAGGGCTGTGAAGTTGGCCGAGCCGAACGGGATGGAGCCGTCCTCGAGACAGTTCTTGAGCCCGGCCGCGCTGTCCGCTGCGACCAACTGGTGCAGGCTGAGCGTGTTCGACGGGCTGATGCTGTATCCGAGGACAGCGACCTTTGTGACGCCCTTCGACTTCAGGAAGTTGGACAGCGTCAGGTAGTTGTAGCTCTTGCCGTTCGGATATATCGTGAAGCTCGGCGGAACATCGCTGAACATGTTGGCGCTGGTACCCCATTCTGGACCGTCGATGTCCTCGCCGGTCACCGGCACACCGTGTTTCGTGAGGTATTTGGCCGCGGCGAAGGTGAAGACCGCGTCGGAGACGATGCCGAACACGTGGTCGTTCGTCACCAAGTCTTGGGCGGCTGTAGACACCTGCGTCGGGCTGGACTGAGTGTCCACGGCGACGAGCTTGAGCTTGCGACCGTCGATCCCGCCCTCTTTGTTCTGGAGATCGATGCGGGCCTGGGCGGCGCCGACGCCGTCGCCGACCGTAGAGGCGGCGACACCGGTCTCGTCGTCCAACATGCCGATCGTGATCGTGCCTGACGTCACGCCCGGAGTGGTGTCCGACGAAGCTGCCCCCACGCTCGTCGCCGTCGACACGGACATGCCGGCCACCACGACGACAGTGCCGGCAAGGCAACAGAACAGGCGAAATTTTTTTGCGAGCTGCACCGTTTGACATCCCCCTGCGGTGCCTCACCGCGGACTAGTTGAGTGTACCCTATAGCACGCTTGCTCGCCATGCAAGGCGTCCTTGACGTACGGTGGTTGGCAGTGCCGTTGACCGCCCACAGGGACCGCGGCTTCAGTGCCCCGGTGGAACCCGCGGCAGCCCATCTGCTCGCCCTGGCGTCAGACGCCGGGATCGAAGGAGGTCCGGTGCCTCCATGCGGCGCCGCACCTGGGCTCCCGAACTTCGGTAAGTGATGACCAGTGCCATCGCGAGCGCTGCAAAAACCGCCCCGTTACCGAGACCAAGTATCGAGAAGTTGACGTAATTGATCATCCCCACCCGATTCGTTCTCGACTCGCAACATTCCGATTCTTGCCACGTTTTGAGGCCATGTCAGGCTCCTGGATTTAGGATACTCTACTCATGCGGGAGGACCCGACGGAATGACTTCCAGCACGAGCTGCCAGCTGACAGACGCAGTATCGACGGAGGTCCGTAGTCCTTCACGCAAACCGACTGCATTGATGATCGACGGGACTGTCAGCTCCGTGACGACCACGCCACCCCAGGTCCGCGTCTAGTTCGGACAACCTCCTGATGCTCGACAATGCGCGCCGCCTCGCGAACACCGCCCTACTTAACTCATAGCGCTCGAGCAGCTCGGATTCTGATCCCAGCACGTCTCCGACGGGCCAACCGAGGACCATGACATCTTCAACGATTCGGTCCGCCAACTTCGCGACGCTCTTTGCGTTGACATCTGTGGACGAGTGCTTGGGCGCGTCCGCCCGCACTGGCTGAGAACCCGAAGACCCCGTCACCAAGATTGCTGGCTACCTTTATCTGGGCAGCAGGACTGAGTGCGGTTTGAGCGGGGCGGGTATTCACTCCCCCGTGGAAGGTTGGCAATATGTCGTACTTCGCTCCGTCGTTAGGAGGAGGCTCAGCGAGTCATCAGCAAACAGCCAGCGATGGGTCCGCCTCCTGCAGCGGCTACTGCGACCTGGGCATTTGCGACTTGACGCCTACCCGCTTCGCCTCTCAGCTGAAGCACGGCCTCATGGAGGACCCAGTAGCCGTGCATCCGGCCCGCAGAAAGCTGACCCCCGTAAGTATTGAGAGGCAAGTCACCATCGAGTGCAATACGACCACCGCCTTCGACAAATGGACCGGAATCACCTTGCCTACAAAGTCCCAGGGCCTCGAGCCACGCCAACGTCAGAAACGTAAAGCCGTCGTAGAGCTCGGCAAGATCCACATCAGCGGGCGTCAGACTGGTCCTACCCCACATCTCCGAGGCGGCATCTGAGGACGCCATCGCCGGATAGTCGGGACGCTGGTCCCAGCCGCCTTCTCCGGATGACCCCCCATACGCCTCAACTCGTATCGCACGGTGATCGAGCCCAGCGGCGTGCTCCGAGCGGGAGACCACAAGGGCGATCGAACCGTCCACAGGAACATCACAGTCGTAGAGACCGAATGGGTCCGAAATGAGTCGGCCATCGAAGTAGTCATCGAGGCTGAGGGGCTCTCGATAGGCGGCCAGCGGATTGAGGCCCGCATTCTTGCGAGCATTCACGGCGATCCACCCAAGCTGTTCTTTCGTGGTCCCGTACAGATGCATGTGGCGCCGACAATGCATGGCCACCCAGTTCGCTGCGGAATAGGCGTGCATCGTGAGCAACGGCCCCATCCAATCAATAACAGGTATCGGCGCAGAGGCCGACTGATCTTCCTTCACAGATGCAGACTCGGGGCTGGGAAGGATCGAACCCCCCATCATCTGTACCGTCCGGTAGACCACTACGTGGCGTGCCTGTCCGGAGGTCACTGCCTTACATGCCGACATCACCGGCGAGAGCAGTCCTCCGGTGTCGAATCCACCTCCCCACCAGTTCGCTTCAACGCCTAGGCGGAGTGCTGCTTGGTGGATTGGCGTGTCCCCCATCGTTGCCATCCCGTCGATATCACCCGGTTCTAATCCCGCATCTGCGATCGCCTGTTGGGACGCGGTTGTCGTGAGATCAATCCCTGCAATCCCGGTTCTCCGCCCAACTGGGGAAATGCCTATACCGGAGATGACGGCCACATCGCTGGAATTCGTCATGATCTGACAAACTACTCTCTCGAACGCCTACGATGGAGCTGTGTCTGAAGATGTTCCTCCCCGAATCGCCCCCCAGATCGACCAAACAAATCGACCGTTCTGGACTGCGGGAGCGGACGGTCAGTTGCTGATTCAGAATTGCCAGGCTTGCGGCCGGTGGAACCACCCACCCGGCGCCGTCTGCGTCACATGCGGGGGCGATCTGATTCCCAAGCCAGTCAGCGGCCGGGGTTCAGTATTCACCTATACGGTCAATCGACATCCCTTTAATCCGTCTGTTCCGGTGCCTTACGTGATTGCCATTGTCGAGCTTGAGGAACAGGCTGGCCTCCGGTTCACCACCAATGTGATCGAGTGCGAACCGGAAGACGTCCACATCGGCATGGATGTAATCGTCTCGTTCGAACAAGCGGGCGAGGCTTGGGTGCCAGTCTTCAAACCAGCGACAGTCTGAGGTTACGGGCAAAGACTCACACGCCCCAGCGATGGGTCACCTTGAATATTCGGTCGCTTCCTCAGCCGGTCAGACGGCTCTTACCGGAAGGGCTACGGCGAAGGGCTACCGCGAAGGGCTACGGCGACCGTGTTCATCACACCCAGAAGGTCGACATCTGTCGCGTCGACAAAATCGGCCGCCTCCGGCTCACCCATGGCCATGGGAAGGATTCCGGCATTGGCTACAACGACGTCCAGGTGTCCCAGATCGGTAATTCCGGCGTCAAGAGCTTCTTGGAGGCTCACTCGGTCTCGGACGCCGGCCTGCCGGGAGACAATGCGCCTCCCGATTTCCTTGACTGCCCGAGTCGTCTCCTCCAGATCCTCAGGCGTGCTGGGCGGATAGGGATTGGAGTCAATCTGCCGGCAGATATCGAAAGCAATGATGTCTGCACCCTCTTCAGCCATTCGTACCGCACGGGCCTGACCCTGACCTCGAGCAACACCCGTGATGAAAGAAACTTTGCCAGCGAGCCGTGGACTCATGGAGATTCTCCTAACATTTTCCTGTCCATACTCAATCCGGTAGACCTTCGTTCTGCTGGTTAACTCCAGGTCAAGGACTTCAATTCGGTAAAGTCCTCGAGACCGTGCCGCCCCCACTCGCGTCCAAGGCCCGACTGCTTGAATCCACCAAAGACACCCGACTGACCGATGCCCTTGGGTTGACTTCCCCAACCTGGACCCTGACCTCCGCCGGGGCCAGACCCCTGATCGGTTGCCGCATCGACTGTCTGTACCGTGACATTGCCGGCGCGAACCTGTCGGGCCACGTTGAACGCTCGGGAAGTCGAGGCGGAGACGACGCCTCCTCCCAGTCCGTAGATCGAATCATTGGCCAGGCGAACTGCCTCTCCATCGTCACCCGAATAGGGCACGACGGTGAGGACAGGGCCAAAGATTTCCTCCTGGGCAATGGTGAGGCGGCTGTCACTGACGAAGACGGTCGGTTCGTAGAAGTATCCTCGGTCCAAGCCGGTGGGACGCTTACCCCCGCAGAGCAGCTCGGCTCCCTCTTCGATTCCACACTGAACATACCGCTCCACGCGCTCTAACTGCTGTTGGCGAATAAGTGGGCCAAGCACAGTACTCGGGTCTCTCGGATCTCCGATGGTCACCTGAGTCGCAGCCGTATCCAATCCGGACTTGTAGGCATCCAGCAACCTCTCGGGCAGCAGCAGTCGCGTGTTGAGCACGCAGCCTTGGCCACAATGCATGAGGACCTGACCAAATCCGACGCCCCGTGCGTAGTCCTCGCTCACATCGTTCAGGACGATCTGGGCGCTCTTTCCGCCCAGTTCCAGCTGAAGCTTCTTAACCGTCCCGGAGGCGGACTTCATGATTGCCCGTCCGGTGGCTGTCGATCCAGTAAAGGTGACCATATCCACCATCGGATTCGAGGTCAGTTCGTCGCCGACTTCGGTGTGCCCCGTGATCACGTTGAATACGCCGGGTGGAATCTCGGCCTCCGCCGCGGCCTCAGCGATCATCATCGCGTCCAGCGGCGTCCATGGGTGTGGTTTGAGGACAACGGTGCAGCCAACGGCCAGGGCGGGCGCAACCTTGACGATGTTGAGCATGAAGGGAAAGTTGAAAGGAGTGATTGCGGCCACAACACCAATGGGCTCACGGACAACTGAACTCCCGCCAACGGCACTCGGCCCTCCTGTGGGCATTGCGTTCTCGACCCAGTCAAAGGCGTGTTCCACGATCGATGCATTGGAGCGAAGCATGCCGATCGAACCGGCTCCTTGAATAGCGTCGGTCAGGAACCCCGTTGAGCCCGTCTCCGCAACGATCAGCTCGCGGAGCTCTCCTGCTCGTCCTTCTAGAATTTCTGCCATACGGATCAGCCTGGCTGCTCGTTCCGCTGGCTTCATCCAGGGCCACGGGCCTTCGTCAAAGGCACGGCGCGCCGCCTCAATCGCTTGCACAGCGGTAGAGGTCGAGGCTTCTGGGACCGAGCCGATGACAGCCTCGGTGGCAGGATCAATCACCTCAATCGAACCAACCGCTGAGTCCGTCGTCCATTTTCCATCGATGAAGAGTTCGTACTCCCAGGCCACACTCAATCCCCGTTTCTAGACTTCGGTCATTTCAGCCAAGAGCTCCCGACTCTCGAATCTCGGCAATCGCAGCCCAATCGTGCCCCAGCTCGAGCAGGATCTCCTCGGTGTGCTGCCCTAGTTCAGGTGCTGGGCCGCGTGGAGTCGATGCTTCACCACCGAACTGCATTGGCGGCGTGGGGAGTCGGAAGGTGGACCCGTCACCCGACGCAACCTCAGCCAGATATCCATTGGCTTCGACCTGGACATGGTCGTGGACTTCAGCCGGAGAGAGCGCTGGCGCCCATACACCGGTGAACGACTGCAGCGTCGAACACCACTCCTTGAGCTCTCTGGAAAGGAACGTCGATTCGAGTTCAGCAACGCAAGCAGCGGCGTTCTGGGCCCGCGCAAGGAGATCCAGGAAGCGAACATCTGTGGCCAATTCGGGGCGACCGATTACCTGACAGAGTTCATCCCAGTATCGGTCGGCCTGTAGACATACCAAGTAGAGCCACCGCCCGTCGGCCGTGGGATACGAGTTAACCAGCGGATTGGGAGCGCTGTTTCGATTCGGCGGCTGAAGTGAACCAACGTACGGAGCTGCCATGATGTCGGGACTCAACGTCCACATGCCGACATTCAACAGCGAGACATCGATTTCTGTCGGCTCTCTTGTTCGCTCTCGCTGGAACAAGGCCATTCCAATTGCCCCAGCGATCGTATTCCCCCCCTGCAGGTCGAAGAACGCCGCGGGCTGGAACATCGGCTCTTCACCTGGACGGGTCATCTTGAAGGCCATCGATGCAGAAGCCCATCCGGCCGCAAGATCGAATCCACCCGTTTCCGCCATGGGCCCGCGGGCCCCCCATCCGTGCCCACGGGCGTAGATGATCTGTGGGTTGGCCGCACGGAGGTCGCCGAGTTCTATCCCCAGTTTCTTGCGAACGGCAGGCAAGTAACTGGTCAGAAAGACGTCCGACGTTGCTGCCAGTTCCATCAGCAGATCTCGACCGTCGCTGCTAGCGAGGTCGAGGGTCATTCCCCGTTTGCCTCGATTGGGAATCTCAACAAACGGATTGGCATTAGGGCCACCGGCCCTCCCCAGCATGTTCATCAGACCACGCTGTGGATCACCGTTGGGTGGTTCGACCTTGATGACATCTGCACCCAGATCGGCCATCGCCGCACCGGCTGCGGGAACAAAGGTCCACGAGGCAACCTCGAGAACGCGGACGCCATGGAGCGGAAGTGTCATCGGTTGACCTCAGCTGCTCGGGGAAACTTGAAGAGCTTCCGGGCATTGTCTTCCGCAATCTTGCAGGCCTCACCTTCTGGAACGTTGACCAAGACCTCGGCGAGATTCTTACGCGAACTCGGAAAGTTGCTGTCGCTGTGTGGATAGTCGCCTTCGAACATGATGTTCTCGACACCAATCATGTGACGCATCTCAATCCCGGCATTGTCGGCGATGAAGCATCCGAATATGTGCTCACGAAACAGATCCGAAGGCCGTGAATCAAAGTCAATTCCCGTATACCAACGGTGACGTTCCCACGTGTAGTCAATGCGCTCGAGGACATAAGGGATCCATCCGATGCCACCTTCGGAAAGTGCCACTCGCAGGGTGGGAAACCTATGGAAGACCGGTGACAACAGGAGGTCGACAGTCGTTGACTGCGAGTTCATTCCGAAGAGGGCGATGGCAACTGCGAAGTTCGCATCCGGAGCAACAGCAGGCGTGCCGCCGGTACCGAAGTGCAGACACAGTGGCATTTCCGAATCCTGTGCGGCCGCAAACAGCGGATCCCAATGGTCGGAGTGAAAGGAAGGCAGGCCGAGGCGATGAGGAGCTTCAGTGAAGGTGATCGCCTTCGCCCCTTTCGACGCCGTACGTTCGACCTCGGCGACCGACGCAGGCACATCCCAGAACGGCACCATCACCATCGGAATAAAACGACCAGGAGCGCCGGCGCACCACTCGTCGATGATGAAGTCGTTCCAGGCCACAACGCATGCGGTTGCCAAGTCCTTATCCTCTGCGGCCAAGAAGGTTGAGCCGGCGAACCCCGGAAAAGAGGGAAAGCACATCTGGACGTGGACGCCGTCGAGGTCCATATCGGCGACCCGAGCACCCAGGTCGTAGCAGCCCGGCAACATCTGATCGAAGCGCACTGGATCGACACCGAAGTCTTTCGGCTCCTTACCAGCAACCGCATTCAGCCCGATGGTTGGCACTCTGCGATCCTCGAATGCCCAGACCTGGCTGCCATCCGCCAGCTCCGTTATGCGGGGGCCCGCTTCGAGGAATTTCGAAGGAAGTCGGTCTCGCCAGACGTTGGGGTGCTCGATTACATGGTCATCGACCGATACGAGCTGAACGTCGTCTTCAAGCATCTTGGCTCCCCCCCGGGGATCAGACCGTTCCTGAGTTTAGATTGTCACTTTCTGACAATCTAAACAGAACCCGAGGGTCGTTGCAACACGTCTTCCGAGACGATTTAGGGACTCGTCACAGAGGGCCGTTCACCGTCGACCACTCCCCGATCGCTCGTTCCGCGACCTCAAGGATCTCAGGGAGCGTCTGGCCCGACCTTCCCCACATCTCGATAATGGCCGACTCAACGCCGACCACCATTCCCGCCAGGATGTGGGCATAGGAGACCGCAATCGGATCGGTACCGATGCTCTTCGTGCAGTAATTGGCCACTGCATCAGTGAGTTCGTGAGTTCGTTCACCTCGCACGCGGGAGTGGACTTCGGGGACATCAGCTGCGGCTTTCCGCCACAAGGTAAGAATCTCCACATCTGGGGGATCCTCCAACGAATGTCGACGGAATAGCTGCCAGACAGTCTGCAAAGGGTTCGAGCTGGGCCCGAGCTGATTGATCAATGAGACCAGGTAGGTCGTACCTTGACGCGCGAATCCCAGGAGTAGGTCTTCTTTGGTGGGAAAGTACCGATAGATGGTGCGGGACGAGACTCCAGCGGCCATCGCGATGTCGTCAACGGTGACCGCTCCGAACCCGCGACTGGCGAAGAGTTCCCAGGCAACGCGTTCGTACCGGCTGAGAAGGAGACTTCGCCTCCTGTCCCATCCTGATTCCGGATCTGGGTCGACCATCACCAGTGATTCTCGCGCAGTTCGCCATAAGCCTCGCTGCTGGACAGACAGGACCAAGAATGTCAGTCGCGTCCCAATCACATCGGTTCCGCTCGGATCCGAGCGGCGTCTCGTCGAGAAGACTCTCCGCTGCCGTGACCCATTGCTTTGGGATAACCAGAATCACCAGGTCTGGAAGGATGGGAACACCTTATGGGGATCGCAGGCGTAGCGTCCATGCAACGGAAGGAACTCAGTACACTCATTGACGCCCTGACCGAAGTCACCAATTCTGGCAAGGCCTTCGTCCCACCGACGAAGTGCTTAACCGGGCAGCGTGGCGGGCACGTAGGTCAGCTGATCAACTAACCAAATGACGAAAGAAGAGAGGGGGCTCTATGGCGCTCACAATCGCCGATCTCTTCGAGGCGATCACTGACCTGGTTCCGGATCGACCCGCCCTGATCGGTGGTAACGCTTGTCTGACTTACGGTCAGCTAGACGCCCGATCCAACTGCTTTGCGAACTATCTCATAGAGTCGGGGATAGTTGCTGGTGACTTTGTAGGTGTTCTATCTCGTAACCGCGTCGAATTCCTCGAGGTGATGATCGGTTGCTTCAAGGCGAGAGCCGTGCCAATCAATTTGAACTACCGCTATGTAGCGCCAGAACTCAAATACGTGGCACAGAATGCTGGACTCGTCGCAATCGTCTACGAGAGATCCTTCGGTGGCTTAGTCGAAGAGAGCTGCCGTGGGATGCAAGTGATGGAGAAGCGCCTAATACTTGAGGACGGTACCTCTGGCTCCGGACACTCCTACGAAGATCAGCTGGCGGCTTCGAGCAGTGTCCGCAGCCGCCTGCCAGTACGATCGGGCGACGACCTCTATGTGCTCTATACCGGTGGGACCACCGGTATGCCCAAGGGAGTCATTTGGCGGCAAGAGGACCTCTACCTCGGCCCGCTGGGCGGATCGGCACGAAGAGACGGGGCGATCAGGACCGTTGAGCAAGCGACGATGCAGATACCGCCGCAAGAGAGACGACAGGTTACGCTTGTTGTTCCTCCCCTCATGCACGGGACTGGCCAGTGGACCTCCTTGAGCCCCCTGACGGCAGGGAGCACTGTGGTCTTGTACACCGAGCCAAGCTTCGACCCCGATGAGGTATGGCAACTCGTCGCGCAAGAGAGGGCTACCGTTCTCGTTCTCGTTGGAGACGTTATGGCTCGGCCCTTAGTAGAGGCACTTCGGAATGGCAATCCATTCGACACCTCTTCGTTGGCGGTCGTCGTTACGTCGGGAGCTCCGCTCACGGACCAGACTCGGGATGATCTGATCTCTCTCGTCCCCGGAGTGCGGATCATCAACCGACTTGGTTCTAGCGAAAGCGGCACCCTTGGTGTGGCATCGGATAGGGAAGGGGGCGCGGCTCGAGAAGCACGGTTTTCGATTTCCAGTGACACGCGCGTACTAGACACGGACCTACGTCCAGTAACTGTCGGCGACGGAAGTGTGGGAATGCTCGCCCGACGCGGGCACATACCAATCGGTTACCACGGAGATTCCGAAAAGACGGCAGCAACATTTGTAACCGATGCCGATGGGGTTCGCTGGGTACTTCCGGGGGATTTCGCAACCGTTGAGACCGATGGCTCAATCACCATGCTCGGGAGGGGCGCGACGACTATCAACTCCGGTGGCGAAAAGATCTATCCCAATGAGGTTGAAGCCGTCCTGAAGTCCAATCCCAATGTACTGAATGCCATTGTCGTGGGCATCCCAGACAAGCGATTTGGAGAATGCGTTGCTGCGATAGTTCAGCCAAAGCGAGGATCAACAACATCCGAAACTGAGCTTGTGGCACATTGCCGGTCCTTGATGGCGGGCTACAAGGTGCCGAAAACATTTCTCTTCGCGAATAACCTGCCCTTGACCGCAATGGGAAAGCCGGACCATATTGAGGCCAGAACCCGTCTACTCGCACATACAGGCGAATCCGATTGTTGAATGCCAAGCTTCCTTTCTGCCTCATCATCCAATCTCTCATGCCAAAGGGCTTGCGGCAGTCATTTATCCGACTGCTGGGTGGCGTTCCACTCGAGGCGCTTCCTCACGGACGCATCCGGTAACGCTTCGGGCAAAACGACAGCAAAACGTATCGACTCGTTCCCGAGATGGCTGGCGTAGTCCGAGGCGCCGATCATTGACCACATGCTGCTGCTGCTGCTGCTGCCGCAAAGGGATCTCCTGCAGGCACCGGGACACCGGCGTGAAGAGTGACCTTGGCAGGCCCTACCCTCCGGCCTAGGGAGATCGCCGGCACGCTGTAAGTCATGGGCGGAACGGCCCCACTCGCGAAAAGCAGTTGGTTTGATCCCCTCCGCTGTCAATGCACAGTGTCTGCCCCTCTCACCAGCACGGGACGGGGAGTTCCAGGGTCAACGACCGTCCTGGACAAAGGATCAGGTCGAGGCGGCGACCCCGATGCCGGCGACTCCGGCGCCCCACGCGTGAATGCGCGCCCAGAATCGATGGCGAGTGCTCGCAAAGTTGTGCATGTGGGCCATGCGTGGGCACACGAACAAGGTGATGTCGGGCGAGCTGCGGAACGCGAAGGGCTCCATCCAAGGGTTCGGGACCACGTCTCGTTCGCCCATCGCGAGGAGTATGGGGACGGTGATTGCCGCAGCTTCGGTCGCCACCGTCCCCGGAGCGATCATGAAGCGGCCACACAGCGGCAACGTAGCCGATCGCCACGGGGCCAACGCGTCCCCGGTGGTAAGGGCCATGTCCGCAGCGACCATCTCCGCTGGCTCATCGTCGTAGTGAAACGCCCACTGGAACGGGTGCTCGTTGACCGTCGATTGGTCGCCGGGCTCCGATCCCGGCAGCCCGGCGACCGCGGCGGTATTGAGCGGTGCCCCTGAAAAGAGATCGGTGCCTCGAAGAAACCACGGGGACGGGATCACAGGACCGCCTGGCCGGCTCGGCACGATCGTGTGGATGCCACTGAATCCGAGGGATGCGATGGCGTCAAAAGTGCCGTGCTGGCCCTGGAGCACAATCGTGAAGCAGCCGCCCATCGACTGGCCAATCCCGAGGGTGACGGCCCCGCGAATCGACGGGTAGCCATCGGCGAGGTCACCGGCGGCCAGTCGTTCCAGCACGGCCTTGACAGTGGCTTTGTTTCCGAGAGCCACGTTGTCATAGTTGAGCACGTCGCCCTCTGGCACGGTCGAGTCACCGAAACCCAGGTGATCGCAGGCGACGAAGATCCATCCCCGCGAAGCGTGCCAGCCCGCTTGGCCGCCTCCGGTGTCGTCGGGCATATCGAAGCTGAAGTACCGGCGCGAGTAGCCCCCGCCAGGGAACGCGAAGCAGACCACAGGCGGATCCACGAGCTCATCGGGCTCGGGGAGAAACACGCTCGCGGCGGTGTGCGCCTCAGTGCCGAGATCCACATCGCTGGTCACATCGATTCGCAACTCGATCGGTCCTTGCATCTCACTCCTCTGTCGAGTCGGGTGGCGTCGCCATTCTTACTTTGAGGCCGAGTCAGGGCGCCGATTCTGTACTTACAATCACATGAGCGCGCATCCGAATGACCTCGATAGTCGCCACCTTCGACCCGTCCATCCTCACTGTCCCAACACCGACTCGGCCGAGGTTCCACCGAAATTCCTCCCGGACAGCCCGCTTCAGGAGCTTGCCAGTCGGAAGCCTGGGCAGGGCCGTGGTGAAGCGAAAATGCTTCGGGCATTTGAAGCCCGCCAAACGTGAGCGACAGAGCGCCTGGAGCTGTTCTGCCAACGTTCGTTCGTCGATTGTGGCCGATTCGGCCTGGACCACGGCAAGGACCGCCTCACCCATGTCGGCATCGGGTATTCCAATCACCGCCACATCGGCTACATCGGGGTGGATTCCAATGACATCCTCGATCTCTTGCGGGTAGATGTTCACACCACCCGAAATGATCATGCTGGAGATCCGATCCGTGAGGTAGAGAAATCCGTCCGAGTCGAGATAACCGACATCGCCGAGTGTGCTCCACCCCCGATCGTTGAAGGCCTCCTTCGTCTTGATGGGGTCGTTGTGGTACTCGAACGCGGTGGGGCTCTCGAACCAGATCTGCCCGACTTCATCAGCGGAAGCCTCACTTCCGTTCTCCCTGGTGATATGTACGGTACCCACGAGAGATTTTCCCACCGTGCCTGGATGGGTACACCAATCCTCTGGACCGACGGCACAAAACCCGGTACCTTCGCTTCCGGCGTAATACTCATAGATGACCGGCCCCAGCCAATCAAACATCTGGCGCTTGACATCCACGGGGCAGGGTGCTGCGGCGTGGACGACCGTGCGCAGACTCGAGAGGTCATAGCGCCGGCGAATCGACTGATCCAGCCTGAGCATGCGAATGAAATGAGTCGGAACGAACTGAGCGTGGGTTACCCTATGCCGTTCTATCGCTCTCAATGCTTCTTCGGCATCGAATCGCTCCATCACGACAACCGTGCCCCCGACCCGTTGGGTAGCAAGCGACCAGCCGAGCGGCGCTGCGTGGTACAGCGGTGCAGGGCACAGATACACCATCCCGGGCTCAAATCCGTAGACGGATCGGGTCAAGTGGTCAAGACCGCTAAGGGTCCCAAACGGCGCATCCTTGAGGGTCGGCCTGATTCCCTTGGGCCGACCAGTCGTGCCTGACGAATAGAACATCAGAGCGCCCTCGGAAGAGTCGATTTGATCCGACCCGATTAGATCGGAAAGGGCAGCGTCGTACTCCTCGAACCCTTGGATCGGACCGTCGACTGCGAGCTTGGTCGACACGCTTCCAAGGTGCGCCTCAGCACCATGTACCAGAGTCATCAGTCGCGCCGTCGTTACCAGCGCCGTCGCACCACAGTCTTCAATGATGTAGCCGGCCTCATCGGCACCAAGGTGCCAATTGATGGGCGTGGCGAACAGCCCTGCCCGCCGTGCCGCCCAACACACCTCGAAATAGCTCAAGTTGTTGTCGAGGAGAACGGCGAGGCGATCGCCTCGGACCATCCCCCGCTCCCGAAGGAGGCCAGCGAGCGCCCTTGATCGGAGCTCCAGGTCAGGGAAGGAGAGCCCGTCATCGGCGCCGGCCAGTATGGCCGCCGGCGCTAGGACCTCGGCGTTGGGGCTGATGATGGTCACGAGATCCTGGGCAGCGGCAATGCTGCTCCTCCAGCCCGACCAGTGGGGTGCCCTATCGCTTGGTCGGCCATGTTCTGATCCGCAGTCATCGGACGGAGAAGCCAGCGTCGACAGCAAAGGGCAACACCGGTGATCCACTTTGCCTCATGGCTGGCAAGAAATGCCACGGCGTCGGCGACATCTTCAGGTTCCACTCGTCACCACTCGCAGGTACTCGGGCCTGGGGGAGGAACCGGGTTGTGGACGCGAGGAAAAGCTCCCACTTCGAGCCATCTGCCGCATCTGGACACAACTCCCTCTTCCTCGACGTAATACAGTACACTCTTATGGTAGACGAATCACGTCTAGGGCCGCGTTGCGTCGAATCTAGAGAGGGAAGCCATGACTCCGAAGACCCCCAAGAAGAGCGTTTACGAACCGATCGAGGTAGAGGCCATTGTCCGGGAATGGTTTCGGACCTATTCCGAGAAGGACTTCGATGCCCACAATGCTCTGATCCACCCTGACGTCGTTGTTGTCTATCCGGAAATGTCTTTCATCGACGCGGAGATGAGTGCGGGCAGGTCCTTCCTCGAAAGGACCTTGGAGAAGGATGGCGCCAATTTCCTAGATTTAAAGCAGACGATCTGCGATTTGTGGGTGGTGGGGGACACAGCGTTCGTGGAGGGATACTTCATCGGCAACAAGCTCGGAGGGACCATCGTCGAAGAAGCCCAGGGCTCCGAGATGAAGCTCCGGTTCTTGGACCGAATCGATATCGAGGATGGAAAGATCAAGCTCATCTACGCCTTCTACGACACCGCTCTGCTCTACCAGGTCCAACTTGGATTGGACGGGCCCACCAAAGCGAATCCTGTCCCACCGTGGATGACGGCGATGGCGTGATCAAGACGGGTAGGCCAGCCCCCATCATTGCCGGAGTTGTGTTGTAGGCCCCGGCAACGTGGGCTTCACCATGCTCCAACCTCAAAGTTCATCGTCCTGAGTGTGCGACCGGGAGAATCTCGACTCGGGCATCGATCCAACACCACACATGCCGTTTTGGAACGGCCGATAACAGCACCCCGGAGGGTCCACGGAATCGGATCCACTATCGGCGCCAGCCCTGCTGTCGTGACTACAACGTGACTACAACTCCCGGCAAAGACACGCGAGTAGTGACCAAGACTTGGACCATCGGTGCAGGTCATAGGCGTTTTAGGCCAACGGTGATGAACCGTGGAAAGCACCGTTCATGACTTTTAATCCCAAGGTGGCGAGATCGAGACTCGCACGGCCCACCTGATCAGAAGTCATTTTGGCTACTGTTCCCAGACTGCGCTGTCGGCACCGTACCCGCGACCGGCGTGAGGCCAGCACAGAGGCTCTCCAGCGAGGGTTCCGGGTGGAGAGACGGCCGTGATTGTGTGGCCGTCTGCCCTTAGCCTGGAAGCACCGACGAATAGCCTGATCGGTTAGCCGCGCATCCGCGGAAAGAGCCTCCCCAGCTGGGAAAATGACGATGTCGAAGTCGTCGTATCCCTCAGCAAAAGGAGGCACTTTCTGTGAAGTCAGTATCGCGTGGAATCGACCGCATCGAGGTGACCTTCGATGACCCGAATCTGGTAGCCAATGCCGGGCTGTTGCTGGTGGCCACGCTGGTGGTCCGGCTTCACCTCGAACGCCTGATCAACGAGATGGTCGACCTGTCGGGCCGTGTCGGTGGAGCTTTGCCCGGACGCAAAGTGCTGACCCTGGTGCACGCCATGGTGGCGGGCGGCAGCCACATCGATCATGTCGACGTATTGCGATCCGGTGCCACCCAATCGGTGCTGCCCCACCGGGTCATGGCCCCCTCCACGTTGGGCACGTTCCTGCGTTCATTCACCTTCGGCCACATCCGCCAACTCGACTCGGCATTCGCCGAGACACTGCGCCGGGCCTGGTCGTTCGGAGCGGGACCTGGGGCCGACCGGTTGGTGGTCGACCTCGACTCCACCATCTGTCCGGTGTGCGGCAAGGCCAAGCACGGGGCCGGCTACGGCTACACCAACGAGTTCGGCTACCACCCCCTGATCGCCACTCGGGCCGGGACCGGTGAGCTCCTCCACGTCCGGATGCGCAAGGGGTCGGCCAACACCCAGCGGGGGACCAAGCGGTTCGTCGAAGAGCTGGTGGCCCGGCTCCGGCGGGCGGGAGCCACCGGCGAGCTGATCATGCGGTTCGACTCGGGCTTCTGGTCGAACGCCACCATCGCCACCCTCGGTCGTCTGGACGTCGGCTACACCATGGGGGTCCGGATGGTGAAGTCCGTGGTCACGGCGGTCTCGGCCATCGATGAGGAGTCATGGACGCCGATCGACTACACCTGCGACGGCATCGCTGAGGTTGCCGAGTGTTCCTACAAGGGACGCCGGCTCGTTGTGCGTCGCACCCGGCTGGTCGGTCGCCAGGCCACCCTGTGGCCCGAGTGGCGTCATTTTGCCCTCCTGACCGACTTGGAAGGCGACCCGGTCGACGTCGACGCCTTCCACCGCGCCCACGCCACCGTCGAGCTGGCCATCAAGGACCTGAAGGAGGGTGCGGGTATGGAGCATGTCCCTTCGGGCAACTTCAACGCCAACGCCGCTTGGCTGGTGTGTGCCGCCCTGGCCCACAACCTCATCCGTTGGACGGCCATGCTGGGTGAGATCACTCCCGAGGAGCACCTCGTCGTGGCCCGCACCGTGCGCACCAGGTTCCTGTCCATCCCTGGCCGGCTCGTCCGCCCCGGTGGCCAACCGATACTCCGCGCTCCACTCGAGTGGCCGTGGGCCAAAGCCTTCGAACGGGCACTCGATCTTCTCCGGGCCCTTCCGCCAGTCCCCGTGTAGTCAGTCCACCGCGGCCGGTGCACCGCAGACGACTGAAGGACGGCACTGACAACCGATGAGAATCACGAACTCTTGGACTCGCACGTCCCGATGACCGATAAAGAAGTCGGTCTGCCGCCAGTTGACCCTTCACGATGCCGACCGCCCGATTCGCCGCCCTGCCCGGTCGTCGGTCGGTGGATCCAGGCTTAGCTGAGTCAGGTGCTTGTTGGCCTCGTCATCCGGCGCGGCTTCGGACCCCGGCTCGCTTGGAGTCGATGCGATCAGCCAGGCCGTGCGCGCAAGTGAGCACGCGGCGGACGATCGATCCGCCATGGCGGCGCTGTCGGCGTAGACCGTCGAGCGCCGCCGCAGCTGCCAGGTAGCCGGTGCCGTGGTCGAGGAGCTGGCACGGAAGAGCGCCCGGCTCCCCGCCTGCCTGAACCTCGCCGGCGGCCAGTCCGGTTGCCGCCTGGACGACACTGTCAAAGCCCCGTCGTTGCGCCCACGGCCCGTCATGCCCCCACGCGTCAATGACCACGATGACCGTCCCGGGGTGGCGGGCGGCGATCTCCTCGACCGAGAGACCGAACCGTCCAAGGGCGCCCGGCCGATAGCCCTGCACGACAACGTCGGCGCTGTCGAGAAGGGCGTGAAGGTGCTCCAGACCGTCGGGAGTGGCCAGGTCCAAGGTCGCGCTGCGTTTGGCCAGCAGCGTGTCGGCGTACGTGCCTGGAGCCATGTCACGGCGGCGGGGTGGGTCGATCCGAAGGACGTCGGCGCCGAGCGCGCCAAGCAGGCGGGTGGAAACCGGACCGGCGATGACTCGGGTGAGATCGAGGACCCGCGGTCGGGAACCGACCGGGCGTGCCGGCGCGTTTCCTAACACATCGCACGAGACGAGGGGCTCCTTAGCTACTGCCCTCCCCTGCGGGTGTTGGCTCCAGACACCGAACAAGCGGACCGCTGCCCCGACACCGCCCGCGGCGAAGACTCGGTCTTCGAACTCGTCCGCGCCAAGTGATGCGATGGCTTCTCCAACCGCTTCGGCGGCGGGTTCGTCGATTCCGAGGGCGTCCAGGAGCGCCCGTTCATGCCAGGGGTAGTTGGCGTGGGTGCGGACCCAGCCGTCGGCTGCGAGCCAAAACCGCGAGAGCGGGGCGAACCCGGCCGGGGCGGCCGCCTCGTCGACAGAGAAGTACCGCTCGCTCCGACAGATCTCGGCAACGTGACGCCGCTCCAGCTCGATGGGCGCGGACCACCGTTGCGGATCCAGGGCGACCGCGGCCCGCAGTGCAGTGGCGATACACCCCACCGCGATAGCTTCCACGGCGAATTGTGAGTGCAGGTAGCCGAGTCGGCCAGAGACGACAACCGGTGGACACAAGACATCGTCGTCACCGTCGGTGAGGGCCGTCCACAAGCGATCGAGCATGTGCGAATCCACTATCCCAGTCTGTCATCACCCTCGACAAAGCAGCTCCCCTGCCGTCCGGCTACTCGTGACTCGGTTCCGCCAATTGGTCGCCCACCGCCCTCCGACATGGCGCAAGGTCGCGTGCATCCGGTGGGATTTCCCGACCGTTCAGCAGTACTGGGAGTGGTGCCAAGTCGCGTTACTCGGCCGGCATCAACCTCTGACGCGCCCGGTCAATGAACGTATTCCACAGGCGAGTAGCCGGGGGGAATCTCACCCCCCGGCGCTCACAGAACCCAACGTGACACTCTCGCGTCATTGGGCTCCCACAGATCGGCCTCAGTGAGCAGCGATCAGCCACCAGTGGACGAAGAGCCGGGGTTCACGCTGTTGCACAGCGTGGAACCAGGCCCAAGCCCTCTGGCGACTTCCACGTAGTCGTTTGAACTTGTGCATTGCCCACCGGACGATGTGCTCGTTGATGCGCTTTGACATGAAGCCCAACTCGGAGCGGTAGAAGGCTCCGTAGTAGTTGATCCAGCCTCGTACCTGAGGATTGATGTCTTCAGCGATGCCGGACAGGTCCGATCCACTGCGACGTTTGAGGCGCCACGCTCTGATCTGCTGGCCTTTCGCCTTCTTCGCCTTGGCGCTCATGGCCGGAGAGAAGCTCACAAAGAGACCTCTCGGGCCTTTGGCCCGGCGAGCCCGGAAGGTGTAGCCGAGGTAATCGAAGCTGGTGTGCTCCGAGTCCCCTCGGCGGTTCGTGTCTTTGCAGTACACGATCTTCGTCTTCTCGGGGTGCAGTTCAAGCCCGACAGACTTGAGCCGCTCGGCGAGGTCGGCCAGTAGACTTCGGGCCTGTGCCTCGGTGTTGCAATGGATCACCGCGTCATCCGCGTAGCGCTCGAAGGGGCAGCCCGGGTACTCTCGAACTAACCATTTGTCGAACGCATAGTGCATGAAGAGGTTCGCCAACACCGGGAGATACTGGGGACCCCTGCGGGGTTCCCATCTCCCGTCTCGCGCAAGGTCCCGTCTGCCATCTTCATCGGGGCACGAAGCCACCGGTCGATGTAGAGCAGCACCCAGCGTTCGTCGGTGTGATGCGCGACCGCCTTGACCATCAGGTCCCACGGCACGCTGTCGAAGAAGTTCCGGACATCGAGGTCGATCACCCAGTCCTGTTCCAGCAGCGCTTTCGAGCTGTAGCCAGTGCGTCATGGGCAGATCGCCCAGGACGATAGCCATAGCTGTCGGGGTGGAAGATCGGCTCCAGCCTCTCTTCCAGCAGCATCGCTGCTGCAGTCTGGGCCATTCGGTCGGCCCCATTGGGCACTCCGAGGGTCCTGATCCCTTTCCCGTGGTCCTTCGGTATCTCGACGGCCCGCACCGGACCGGGCATGTAGCTGCCGGCGCTCATCCGGTTCCAGAGCTTGTAGAGGTTGTCCCTCTCACGTTGCTCTCGAACTCGGCGATGCTGACGGCATCGACACCCGGTGCACCGGCATTGGACCGGACCTTCTCCCACGCCTGATAGATCAGACGCTTGGGTATGTCGAACGACTTCACCTTCGACTTCGGTTCGCTCGCCGGTTCCTCCCCGGAGGGGTTGACCGACGACCGTTCCTGACCTGCCCGGCCCCTTCGCTCCAGCTCCATTACAGAGCCTTCGTCACTACTACGGACCGGTCCGCCCCTGTGCCTCGCATCGGTACTCTGCCCCTCCCGGGTTCTGCCGGTTGGGGTCCTCCCTCTCGCAACCAGGGGGCCGACCGCACCCATTTTCGACTGGCCGTCGGTATCGAGACGACAGGTTCTCCTGTTCCGCACCAGCGCCTGCGACGAGCTCACGCCACCTTTACACCGGGCATCACCAGGCGAGCATGCAGGCCGCCTCCTGGCTGAGAGCACACCTGGCGTATGCCGTTGTCCCGGGGTTGAGATAGCCGTCCCCGGTTTCGATGCCGTCGGTGGTTATTCTCGATGCGTCAGCAGTGGTTCACTCACGTTCGTCTTCTCGTCGCACACCTGACCCACTGTTGCGGGCCTTTTCCGCAGTCGCTTCCCACCCCGGCTCTTGACCGACATGACACTGCGGCGGTTTGGGATCTCCGCCTGCACGGCGAACCCGGAGGGCCGACCTCCATCACTGGCACAGCACGGTTCGTGCTGACGATCTTCTACATCGCCATCACTCTCCTTTCAGGACACACGCATGCAGTAAACCCATGCCTCTTCGTGAAGCCGTTTGCACTCCGCCGAATCCCTTATCAGGCGAAATATCAAAGGCAGAAAGCCATAAGCGTCAATGCTCGCTCACTTCGAAGATCTGGTCAGCCACCAGCCCATGGGCCTCCCGATGGACCGTGTTGGCCGCCTGCGCGCTGGGAGCCTCGACGAGACAAAATATTTTTCCCGCTTTCTCATCGACCCAATAGCTCTTGTAGTTGACTTCGTGCTTGGACTGCGCCAGTAGATCAGCCTCGTGGGCCTTTGCAACGTCGGCGGCTGAGACACCACCATCGATGTTGTGTACGTCCATGTAGAGCGGCATTGTTGGATCTCCCTTGTTTTTGTCCGACGTTCTGACGTTCAGCCAGCGCCTCACCAGTTGAGTTGACGGTACGTTCTCAAACGAGCCGGCGCATCGGGAATTCTCCTCAGATGGCGCCGCCACATTCCGACCTGGCGCCGTGTCTGTCGCAACTGACCCGAGGTGAATGCTTCGGGTCACGATTTTCGCGCTTCAACTCAAGTGTGGCCCGGAGTTCTCTGGAACCGGCTCGAACGTCCGATCTCGCTATAGAACCCATGATCGAAGCGCCCAGCCCCTGGTCATGCACCCGGATGTCGCCCTCGTCGTCTCGAAACCCACGTCGGAGTCACCGGTGGCCACCTGGAGGCGGCTTTGGCTGTGGAAACCGGACCCCCTGGATAGGGAGCGCCAGAAGGTGATCTAAGGAGTTCTCCCGATGTGCCCAGGGGGCAGGGGAGCGCATCCTGATAGTAGGTCGGGAATCCGGCCGACCGGACTCCTGTGAGGACCGGCGATCAGCGAAAGGAACGTGCCATGACCACCCCTTCGATTCCCCATCCGATCCCTCTTCACCAGACCATGGGACGGGCCCTGCGGGGCCTTCTAGCCGCCCTGGCGCTCGTCGTCCTGATCACTGTGGCCTTTGTGGTGGGACGGGTGACGGTGAGCTCCAGCACTCCCCCGGCCCACGCTCCGGCCGTGCACACCCAGGCCCCTGCTTCCTCGGCTGACACCGGCCGTATGTGCCAGGTCGGCCACCTCCGGGGACCATGCTGAAGCGCACCACCGACTGCGCCCGTGGCGGCGGTTCGCTCCGGCGGACCGCCGCTGCCGTCGCCCCCTGGTCGGATGAGGCCCGGCGCGCGAGAATGTGGCCGTGACCACGAGGGTCTCCTGCTCGGAGCTGGTCGGGCGCGACGCCGAACTCGCTCGCCTCGGTGCCGTCCTGGAATCGGTCGGCCACTCCTCCAACACCTCCGTGGTCCTGGTCGGCGGCGAGGCAGGGATTGGCAAGACCCGGCTCATCGTCGAAGCGTCCAGACGGGCGAGGGAGTCGGGCTATCTGACCGCTGTCGGCGCCTGCATGTCGGCTGAAGGACGTGCCCTGCCCCATGCTGCGGTCGTAGGTCTTCTGAGAGATCTGGAGCGCCAGCTCGAGGGCCAGCTCGAAGCGCAAGCTCTAGACCCCGCCATGGAGGCTGTCGGCATGTCGCGGGCCCGGGCTGAAGTTTCTCTCACTGTCCAGCGTGCGCGAAGGGTGATGTCCGACAGCGCGCACACGGCTGGTGCACACCAGATAGCCAAGACGCTCACCTACGAGGTCATCGCTCGAGCTTTCGCGGACCTGAGCCGGTCGATCCCTCTGATGGTGGCGTTCGAGGACGTGCACTGGGCCGATACCTTCACCCTCGGTCTGCTCGACTACCTGAGCCGCAACCTCGGCCCCTATCCGATCCTGTTGGTGGCCAGCTACCGATCCGACGAGCTCGCCGGTCTGGATCCGCTGCGACAACTAGTGGCCGAGCTGCTGCGGATCCGCCATGTCGTGCGTTTGGAGCTCGGGGGCCTCGAGGGCGAGGAGCTCGAGGCCCTCATGGCCGGGGTACTGGGCCATCGTCCGAGGCGAGCCCTGGTGGACACGACGATGGCGCGCACGGCAGGCAACCCCTTCTTCGTCGAAGAGCTCCTCACCGCCGGGGTCGATGACGTCCCCGACGACCTGCTGGAGGTGGTTGTGGCCAGGGTTCGGCGTCTGGCCGAGCCTTGTCGGCGCCTGCTGGAGGTGGCCGCCGTCATCGGTTCGCGGATCGAACACCGCCTCCTGGCCGACGTGTCTGACATGGGCGAGGTCGATCTGGACGGTGCGATCGACGAAGCCGTTGGCGCCCACCTTCTGGTCGTCGAGGATGGCGGCAGGGGATATCGGTTCCGCCACGACCTAGTGAGAGAGGCGGTGTACGGCTCGTTGTTGCCAGGCGAACGCGCCCGGCTCCACCATCGCGTGGCAACTGCTCTTGCCGCCCACCCTGAGCTGGTCCCCAAAGAGTCGGGTTGGCTCGAGGCCGAGCTGGCTTCCCACTGGTGGGAGGCCGGAGTCTTGATGGAGGCGCTGCCAGCCTGCGCAGCTGCGGCGGCAGCCGAAGCAGAGATGTTTGCATTTGCCGATGCGAAGCTCAACCTGACGCGTGCGCTTTTGGCGTGGGACCGACTGGGAGACGACATGGCCTCGTCCGTCGTCCCGGTCGATCGTGCGGCATTGTTGGAGCGGGCCGCCGACGCCGCCTTCTTCGCCGACTCCTTGCGGCAGGCGCTAGAGCTCGCCCGTCAGTCGATCGAGGCCATCGATGCCCACGCCGACCCGAAGCGGAAGGCGATGGCCTATGTCCGACTGGCCAGCTACGCGGCGAGCGACGACCTGAAGGCGTCCTTCGCCGCCCTGGAGACGGCGGCCAGCCTCCTGCCGTCGGAAGAGCCGTCATTCGAGCTGTCAAGGATTCTCACCGAACAGACCTGCGGATTGATTTGCATGTCTCGCTTCGGAGAAGCGCAACGACTGGCCGAGCGCGAGATCGAGATGTGCCGCGCCGTCGGCAACCGCTCGGGCGAAGCGCACGCCCACCACATATTGGGGGTATGCCTCGCCAATTCGGGTCGATTCGACGAAGGCATCGCGTTGAACCGCCAGGCCGTTGTCCTAGCCGAGGAGATCGACGATGCCGTCGAACTCAATCGCGCATACAACAACCTGGTCCACGTCCTCTGTCAGGCCGGCCGTCTGGAGGAAGCCGCCGGCGTGACGCTGGAAAGCCTTTCCAAGGGCGAGCAGCTGGGGGGTATCCGGCTCCAGACCGCGGCGCTCAACAGCATCGACGCCTTGATCCAGCTCGGGCGCTGGGAGGAGGCCCGCCGGCTGTTGGAGGAGATCGGAGACCGACATGGGGGTGGGGCTTGTAGCGAAACGCACTCCGTCATCTGTAGAGCGACCCTTTATCTGCGCGAGGGACGCTTCGTGGAGGCTGCGGAAGCACTGGAGCGCGCCGACGAGCTCACGGCCGATCTCTCGGACCTGCAGTTCCGGGGCACCTTCTACATGCTTCGAGCCGAGCTGGCGTTGGAAGAGGAGCGTCCTGGCGACGCCTATGGCGACGTCGAGCTCGCACTGGCGCAAGCAGCAGGCACCGACGACCATGCGATCACCTGCGAGATTTGCGCGCTCGGTATTCGAGCCCTGGCCGACCAGCGCGACGCGGCAGGCCAAAGACGTCTGCGTTTCGATGAGGACAAGGCGTCGCTTCTTGTCGCCGAGCTGACCGAGAAGGCCCAGACTCTCGTGGATCTCCAACGGCAACGGGGAACGGAGCCGCTACCGAGGGCCGAAGCCCTTGCCCTCCAGTGCCAGGCCGAAGCCACTCGACTTTCGGTGTCCGATGCCACCTCGTGGGAGCGGGCCGCCGAGAGATGGGAGCGACTCGGCGAGCGGTACAACGTGGCCTACTGCCTCGTGCGGCAAGCGGAGGCTCTCCTTGCCGCGCGCTCGGCGCCGGCACGCGCCGCTACATGCCTGCGCCGGGCCTGGGGAATGAGCGTCGAGATCGGTGCGGCGCCTCTGCGAGGCAAGACCGAGGCGATCGCCCAGCGGGCTCGTGTCAGCCTGGAAGTCGAGACACCACAAGCACGACGAATCTCCCAGGTGGCCGGGGATCTAGGACTTACGCCACGAGAGGTAGAGGTGTTGGGCTATTTGGCCTCCGGAAAGACAGATGGTCAGATCGCCGATGCCCTCTTCATCAGCAAGAAGACAGTCAGCGTGCACGTGTCGAACCTGCTGCGAAAGCTCGACGCCGAGAACCGCCACGTCGCGGGAGAGATCGGGAAGCGAGTCGAGTTGTCCTAGATAGCTCTCGCAGGTGGTTAGATAGTTGGGCCACGATGTTGTGACCTCGTGGCCGCGGCAGGGATCGCGCCCAACTCGGCGGATGGAGCCTCATTCGGTGGACCCTCTTGGAATCGCGACCAGACTTGACCAGCACCTCTGCCACTCCCTGGACTGTATGCCAGACCAGTTGACACCTGTCATCCCGAGGTGGCGAGATCGAGGCTCGCACGGCCCACCAGCACGGCCCACCAGCTCAGTTATTTCCGGTCCAGTGAAACCCTTCAGTATCGCCCCGACCAGATCCGTGATCCCGTCCCTCTACTAGTGGGCACCACCCAGGTCTTCCTTCGTCACACCGGCCTCCGCCAGCGAGGATTCTGCGGCTCGGGCAAGATCGTCGCCCCAGGTGAGATTTCCGGATCGCAGATCATCGAGGACCTTGCGTATCCAGATCAGCTCGGCGCCGGCCACGGCAAACTGATACTCGTCATCAAGTAGCGTCACCCGCGGCAACGAGCCGGAGTGCACCTCGAAGTCCCGTCGGTGCGCGGCCACCTCATCGGTGAGTTGGTCTGCTCGTTGCTGGAGCACAGCGGCCATCTCCTCGGGCCCTAGGAGCATGGCAAACGAGAGCGCGGCCGGGAACTCGGGGAACTCGTTGCGAGGAGTCGACAACATGTCAGTGAGCCATTCCCGCGCCTTCTGCCGTCCGTCCTCGGTCAACTCGTAGACCGTGCGCTCCGGGTACTGCTGGTCGCGCTCAGTTTGGCGAACGGCGATCAGCCCCGCCTCGAGCAGCCTGTTGATCGTCTTGTAGAGGTTGGCCCGGTTCCCGACGTTGACGACCCTGTCCTTCCCCCACTGCTTGATGAGGCGCTGGATGCCGTAGGGATGAAGTGGCCCCACCTCGAGCAGGCTCAACACGGCGAGGGCGAGCGGCGAAGAGCGAAACTTCGACTCCATGGACATGAGTGTACTAGTTACTCCCGCGCTAGTGATTTCATAATCAATATATGACTAGTCGTTAATTGATAGGTTGACAAGAGACTAGTCTATATGAGACGCTTCACGGCAGTTCGCACGACGGCCCAAGGAGGAATGACGACATGACTACCGAGAGGAACGTGGCTTCGGAATCCACTCCGATGACAGGCGGTAGTGGCTCATGAGCACCACCAGGGGTGCGCCTCTCCTCGAAGCCAGCGGTCTCACCGTCCGGTTCGGGAAGGTCACCGCTCTCGACGGCCTGGACCTCGTTGCTCCAATGGGCGAAGTGCTGGCGATCCTCGGGCCGAACGGCGCGGGAAAGACCACCTTCGTCCGGACTATTGCCACCCTCATCGGCCCGACGAGCGGCACGTTGCGAGTGCGTGGAACCGATGTCGTTCACAATCCGTTGGCCGTCCGCCGTGCCATCGGACTGGCGGGCCAGTACGCCGCAGTCGAGCCGACCATGACCGGTCGTGAGAACCTGGTCATGACGGCGCGGCTCTTCGGACACCCGAAGAGCGCGGCGAAGCGTGCGGCGTCGATCGTGATCGAGCAGCTCAACCTGGAAGAGGTGGCTGACCGCCGCTGCAGTACCTATTCCGGAGGTCAGCGCCGTCGATTGGACCTGGGAGCGAGTCTGGTCGGCGCGCCTCGACTCCTGCTGCTCGACGAGCCAACTACCGGCCTGGATCCCGCAGGGCGCAATGAAGTGTGGGGTGCCGTGCGGAACCTTGTCGCCAACGGTACCGATGTCCTCCTGACCACCCACTACCTCGATGAGGCAAATGAACTGGCCGATCGTGTCGTGGTGATCGACCACGGCAAGACCATCGCGTCGGGCACGCTAAGCGATCTCAAGGCGAGCATCGGTCGGGAGGTCATCGAGATCACACTCGATGAGCCATCCCGGCTGGAGGAGGTCGGCCGAATCCTCCAAAACGTCACGTCGAACACACCCCGATTGGATCACCCCGGGAGACTCGCCATGGCCTCGACGACAGACGGCACCAATCAGCTCGCCGCCGCCATCCACCTCCTCAATGAAGCCCTCATACCTGTGGGCGAGATCGGGTTGCGTCGACCGACCCTCGACGAAGTCTTCCTGTCGCTCACCGCCAACCGCGCCGACACACCCACGACGGTTGGTTCCAGCCCGATTGGGAGTGCATGATGGACCAGACGATCACCGCCCCTATCGCTGTGCCTGGAGTGGCCAGGGCGAGCCTCGAAGTCACTCGCCGGGCCCTTCGGAAGTACTTCCGAACCCCGGACTCTTTGCCATGGGCATGGTCCAGTCAGTGTTGTTCCTCTTCAGTTTCCGCTTCGTCTTCGGAGGTGCCGTCACCACCGGCGCGTCGAGTTACGTCTACTACCTCGTGCCCGGATACGTCGCCACAATCGTCCTCTTCACCGGAGGTGGGATTGCCGTCGCCGTTGCCGACGATCGGACACAGGGTTTCACCGATCGACTGCTCTCCTTACCCATACCTCGCGGCGCGATCGTACTGGGACGAACGATCGCTGATTCGGGTACGAACGCCTGGTCCATTTGTGCCACCGCCGCCTTCGGGTTCCTCTTCGGGTTCCGCCTCGAAGGCAGCGTGGCCCAAGGCTTGGCTGCCCTGGGTTTGTGCCTGGTCTATGGCGTCGTGTTCACCCTCGTCTTCGTGGTCATGGGCCTCCTGGCGCCCAACAGTCAGGCGGCGCAGGGAATGTCGATGATTGCCTTTGTCTTCGCATTCATCTCCAGCACCTACGTTCCGGTGAGCACAATGCCTGGCTGGCTTCAGCCCTTCGCCAAATACCAGCCGATTACACCAATGGTTGATGCTGTCCGCTCCCTGCTCATCGGCTCCAACAGCGATGTCCTGCTCGCCTTGGCCTGGTCGGCGTTGCTGCTGGCAGTCTTCATGCCCATTGCGGTTCTGCGCTATCGACACGCCTAGTTGCCGAGGTCACGCGGTCGAGCCTGCCCTATACGACCGGCTGCCGGGCTCCGGCTAGGATCGACCCAGAGGAACGTGGTCGAAAGGCGGTCAGCGACAAGGTGGATCGGGTGGTGGGCATCTCGCCCCATTTGGACGACCTTGTCCTTAGCTGCGGCAGCTTCCTATCTGGTTGTCCGGGTTCGCTTATGGTCACGGCGTTCGCCAATGGACCAAGATCGGTCGACCCCCTACCCGGATGGGACCAAGCATCTGGGTTCCGTCCGGGGGCGGATGTCGCCGGGGTGCGAAAACTCGAGGACACCAGGGCCTCGGGTTCTCTTGGCTCGTCGAGCCGACACCTTGAGCACTGGGACATGCAGTACCGAGAGGCCACCTACGCGTATGCGGGCCCCGTTGAACGTGACGACCTAGCCCAAGCAGTCGCAGCAGACCTAGAAGCCCTGATTGCTCAGGTCGATCAGAGGACCTGGTTGATCCCACTAGGGCTCGTTCACCCCGACCATCTCGCTGCCTCTGATGCCTGTCTGCTGATCGCCGCCAATCACCCCGAACTCGACTGGCTCGTTTTCAATGATCTTCCCTATGCGGTGGACATTGATTTCCCCGGAGATGTCGAGCGAGCCGAGTCAGAACTCATGGCCAAGGGGTTCGAGTTGCACGGCCCGATCACGATGCAGGCGCCGGACCATGCGGCGAAGCAGGCGGCTATCAGGTTCTACGAGTCACAGCTGGTGCCGCTCGCACACCGAGTATCGCTTTCGATCGAGACCCCTGAGGTCATTCGTCCGCTGGTCCACGTTCGTTAGGTGGGTGTCCGCCGAGCCGGCAGCGAGGATTGAGTTGGCAGAGTTGCAAGGCCGGAGGACTCCCGCCTTTCTGATCGGCGATGACTTTGCTGACCGGGACACGTCAAACAGAGGACACGGCTCTCAGCAGCGGTGCCGAACTACCAGGAGGGAAAACGTAATGGACATCATCAATTTGGGTGCCACGGACGGGCTGCCTCCAGTGAACTGGGCGAACGTCGTCGAAAAGCTCGATGCTGGTTCGCCGCCGGCTCCCGACGCCCACAACGCTCGCACCACGTGGCTATCGACAGTGAACGAGGACGGGAGCCCGCACGTGACTGCTGTCGGTGCGCTCTGGCTGGACGGAAGATTCTGGTTCCAGACCGGATCGGGTACCCGGAAGGGACGCAACGTCGCTCGCGACCGGCGCTGCTCGATTGCGGTGTCGATTCGCGATGCAGACGTCGTCGCCGAAGGTGAGGCAGAGCGGGAGACCGACCCGGCCACATTGACGCTCCTCGCCAAGGCCTGGACGGATCAGGGGTGGCCCGCCGAACTGGACGAGACCGGGGCCGGCATCACCGCCCCGTTCAACGCGCCCTCGCAGGGACCACCGCCGTGGAACGTATTTCGCATCAAGCCACATTCGGTGACGGTAGTACTGGGTACCGAGCCGGGCGGTCTGACTCGATTCCGGTTCTGACCTCAGCCCAGCCAGGTGCTGCCCGGCCTCGCCGATTGGAGGGTGAGTTAGCGTTCCGCTCATCCGGCCCGGTCCAAACCGCACGAACGACGGACCGGAGCATCGTTCGGGGATGGTCGGTCGATCAGGCCATGAGCCCGCCAGCAACCAGCGTCTTGTGTTCGTTGACAGCGTCGATGGGCAACCCCGATTCTCGTGGGACAAGGGCGCGGGCCGCCTCCCTCAGGCTCATCGCTTCAATGACGCTCCAGCCTGACGCCTCAACGAGTCCGATGGCCTGTGGGCGGTCGATGGCCAGTTTGAAGGATTCGCCGCTTCCGCTGCGGGCAAACCGCTGGACGCGCAAGCTGCCAGGAGTCCTGGGAGGTTCCAACATCGCTGGGCGGATAGAAATCCACTACCATCCGACTTTCGGTTGTGCTCATCCTCGCCAGGAGTTCGAGTTGGCGCCGCACATCCTTCTCGCCCAGGTACATCGTGACTCCCTCGACGACGAAGATGGCGGGTTGTGACGCGTCGAATCCATTCTCGAGCAGCGACCTCGCTGCGTCTTCGGTGGTCAGATCAGATTCGACGTAGATGGGACCGGGCTGAGGTGCCCGGCGCTTCTTGTCCTGCTGCGTCGCTGCGTGGTCCAACTCGAAGAACCGGACGTCGTCATTGCCGATTCGCCACGGACGGCTGTCGTATCCGGCCCCGATCACCGCGACCTGTTTGATGCCGAGGTCGAGCGCCTTGACTACCTGCGCATCGAACCAACGTACCCGAGCCGCGAGTCCCGCAAAGGTCACCGACCGTGTCCGAATGCGTTTCGGCCCGTGCTCCACGGCCCAAAGAATCATCGCCATAGACGGGGTGAGCATCTCGCGGGCGAAGGGGTCGTCGAGGACGCCCATGCTTGCCAGGAGAGCGCGCTCCGCGGCCACCCCCTGCGCTGTTCTCGATCGCTTCGGAGCGCCCATCAGCAAGATGATTGCGCAGATCCCACGTTGTCGCACGACCATCCACCCCGGCACCAACGACCAAAGGCAATCCCCAACTCAATCTGCACTTTGTACCTAGCCAGTCGAGCCATGGCGAGATGTTCGAAAGAGAGTCCGGAAGCTCCCACGTCTGGAAGACCACGAGGGCGCAGATCATCTGTAGCCATGTGGTTCCGGCCTTTGACCGTGCACTTATGACGATGTCCCCCTCACGGAACGGAAAACCGATCCGACGAGAACTGTCTTCGTCCGACGAGGCGTAGTGTTTCGGCAAATCCGGCACGGCCGAAGGTTAGATCGGCCCTGGTCCGACTGTCGCCAAAGCGTAACTTCGACCGTCTGGGATCAGGGCGGTCCGGGGTCGACGTCAACTGGCAATCGCAACTCTCAGCCGGAAGCAATTCACTGGTGAGATCCCACGGTCCTGCGTTCGTAGACTGCACGGATAATCAACCCGATGGTGACCGCTAGAGCGGCCACCACGATCCCACCGACAATTGAGGCGACGGTTGAGGCTCCGGTGGCGAGGGCGATGACGAGGTAGATCACCCCGGCAACGAGGCCCGGGATCACGACACCGCCCATCGATCCAGCGACCTTGAGGACGATGGAATGCATGGCTGATCTCCCTACTTCACCGTGGAGTTACAACACTAACAGCCACCGATTTGATGTTCGCAGCTGGCCCCGAGGTGCGATTACATGGGTAATCCACCGGACTCGGCACCGATAGGGGTCACTCCGGCACCCGATGCTCATGGTACCAATAGGGCATGAACAGAACCCATCTCGAGTATCTCGCCAGCTCCGAATGGGCCGATGCCCTGCAGACCGACCTGCTCCCGTGGCTTGAGTCGACCATTCAGCTGGGCGATGACGTGCTGGAGATCGGACCCGGGCCAGGTCTGACTACCGACCTTCTACGCCACCGCGTGGCCGCCGTCACGGCAATTGAGATCGACGCCGATCTCGCCGCCGACCTGAAAGTCCGCCTCGCCGATACCAATGTCGAGGTCATCTGGGGTGACGGTACCGAGTTGCCTCTGTCAGACGATCGATTCTCGGCCGCTACTTGCTTCGCGATGCTGCACCACATGCCCTCCGAAGCGGCGCAAGATCAGCTGTTCGGCGAACTGCACCGAGTGCTGCGATCCGGTGGCAGCTTTGTAGCAACGGACTCCCTTGACACTGACCGTATCCGGCAAGCTCACATCGACGACACGTTCGTACCGCTCGATCCCGCCACGCTGGAATCCAGACTTCGCGCCGCTGGCTTTACCGACATCGCTCTTGTGCAGAGCGGAGGGTATCGAGAGCGAGGAGACCAGATCCGGGTCACCGCACTCAAGCCGTAGCTATCTACTACGGCCGTACGACATTCGGAGGCGTTCGTGCTACCTCGCGTTCAACTGCAGTGAGGAATGGGCATTTCCCCAAAGAGCCACAAATGGAGCCGGTCAGGACGTGAGACCGATGCGCCGATCAGCCTGAGCTCGGCCTGCTGAGCCCCTCGCCCCAGAACAATGACCGGCCAATCCAACGGGTAGGTGACGGACGGGATTCGGGCCACCGTGTCCATCGAAGCACGTCGACTCCACAACTCGAATGTCAGCTTGAGGGCCAATCGATGCGGGAGTATGGGGTTATGTCTGGTCGATCATGGCCGTCGTGGCCTCAGCTATGCCCACGGAGATCACTCCGCTCCCCGGCACGAGCCCAGAGGCTGGCGCATCGGGCGTCATCTATCGCTGCTCACCGCCCAGATCGGCGTCGAGACCATCAACCTTGACGCCCGGTTCGAACGGAGCGCTACCGACCCCTGCGGGTTCTGTCTGAGCTCGTCCGACTGCTCCTCGGACTGCTGGATCGGTGGACCTTCGGGACGAGACCGATGTCGTATGCACAACGGGAGTTCGGCCAGATGAACGAGCATCAGACGACTCGGCATCGATCAGCCACGATGCGGTTCGTGCATACGCGGCACTGGCGAGCTCAGCACTCCGGCGAAAGTTGAACGGGGTGGGTGCTCTCGGCTCCGACGACGGTACGAGGAATACGTGCCCGCCTCTGGTCGAGGCCACCGCCGACGCCTGGGCCATGTGCTCCCGGGCGACACGAGACGTGACCAGGGACACAGAGTTCATGGCCAATGCGATCGCTCCCCGAGGAGGCCGTTGTCGGGCTTCCGTGGCGGTCGTGATGACGTAGATCTGGTCAGCGCCCAGGGCTTGCGCTTGAAGGACCGGCTGGTTGGCCGACAGACTTCCGTCCACCAGCCACCGACCCCCGATCCTCACCGGCGGAAAGAGGCCGGGAATGGCGCAACTGGCGGCCAGACAATCGACGACATCGCCCGACGAAAGGACGATGCAGTCTCCGGTAAGGGCATCGGTGGTGGTCACGGCAAAGGGGACAGCCGCATCTTCGATCCGATCGATCTCCACCCACCGTTGAATTAGCCGACGCAACTGTTGATCACCGATGAGGTGATCTCTGAGTCCGAGGAATCCCGCCAGTGCGACGACCATGCTGAGCTGGAACGCTTCGGGGCGCCGCAACGCCGACCACGCGTCCACCAGGGACCTGGCCCCAGACACCCCCGGGCGAGAGGCCAGGAAGGCCGAGTTGAGGGCCCCAACCGACGTCCCCACCAGGAGATCAGGCTCTATGCCGGCTTCCACCAATGCCAGGATCGACCCCGCTTGCATCGGTCCCAGGTTCCCGCCACCAGAGAGGGCAAAGGCTACGGTCACGACGGCATCATGGCGCTTCGGGGCATGCGGTGGTTGATGGGGAACTCAACACCGAGCTGAAGCGGACGGTCGTGGTGGATGCAACATCGACGGCATCCTCATTACGCGTCAGTAAGCTCCTCCGACTCGGGAGCCTCGCCATCGGTTGCCGCACCCTGAGGTTTGGCGGTGAGGAGCTGGTACAGCGGGCACTGGCGGCGCTCGACAGATGGGGAAGCGAGCAACTTCTCCCCTCACGGGTGCACGGGTACAGGAGCCCTACCCTTGGCGAGGGCTTCACCGGCACTTCGTCATGGCCGCGTCGACGACCGCTTGGCTGGGCGGGTTGCCGAGCGGCGCCCACGCGCTCCGGTCGGCAACCAGACCGTCAAGGATGAGCACCATGTAGCGCTGCCAGAGCTCGGGGTCGTTTGGCCCTACGTAATCGGACACCGCCCCGAGCATGGTGACCAGCATCGGTACGTCGTTGACGACCACGTCCGGACGCAGCTTCCCGCTCACCTGGGCCCGCTCGATGATTGCGGTCAGGATCGGGGCGACGGCCTCACGAGTCCGGGCTGCGCCCGCACAGACGAACTCGCTGCGGAGCAGGACCTCACGCAGCCCACGATTCCGTACCTGTCGCTCCAGCGCATGCTCCATGAAGTAGACGAAGCCTTCCCACGGATCGTCGAACGCCTCCGCCTCGTGAGCGAGCACGACCATGTTCTCGACTTTGTCCTCGAACAGGGCGTCAACCAGCGCCTGTTTGTCGGGGAAGCGGCGGTACAGCGTGCCCACTCCCACGCCGGCCGCGTGGGCCACTTCGTCCAGCGACACATCGAGCCCACGCTCGGCGAACACCTCGGCCGCCGCCGCCAGCACCCGCTGCCGGTTTCGGGCGGCATCGGCCCGCAGCTTGCGCTCGGCCGATGGGATGCCGCCGACGGTCAGCCGACTCGATCTCAGCGACGTCCGACGGAAGCTCGACTGTCGGCTCGCTTTTGGTGGCCATCTGATCGTTCACGGGAATGATCGTCCTCATTTGGGGTTGAAGCGGAGGATGGACCTCCACATCCTGTTACTGTAGCCAGCATAACCGGAGGCGAGCTCTCCGGATGCGATCTTTCACCTGATCCCCACCCAGACCCAAAGGACGCAGGCCATGGCCAGCCAAGAACTTCTGACCGAACCGCCACCTGTGACGGACAACCCCCACCACGAGCGGCGGTGGCTGATCCTGGGCGTGCTGGGCTTGGCCCAGCTCATGGTGGTGCTGGACGCCACCATCGTGAACATCGCCCTGCCCACGGCCCAACACGCCCTCGGCTTCTCCGACGCCGACCGCCAGTGGATCGTGACCGGATATGCCCTCTCCTTCGGCAGTCTCCTGCTGCTCGGCGGCCGTCTCTCTGACATCCTCGGCCGCAAGCGAGCCTTGATGATCGGCCTGGCCGGGTTCGCCGGTGCCTCGGCCCTCGGTGGTTTCTCCACCAGCTTCACCATGTTGTTGTGCGCCCGGGTGCTCCAAGGTTCCTTCGGCGCCCTGCTGGCACCGGCCGCCCTGGCCATGCTGACGACAACGTTCACCAACCCGGCCGAACGGGGACGGGCGTTCGGTATCTACGGTGCCATCGCCGGCGGCGGCGGCGCCATCGGCCTGCTCCTCGGAGGAATCCTCACCTCCTATGCCTCGTGGCGGTGGACGCTGTTCGTCAATCTGGCCATCGGCGCGGTCGCCATCACCGGAGCCGTCCTCCTGCTCTCCAACAGCCGGGCCGCCAAGCGCCCCCATCTGGATCTGCCCGGTGTGGTCACCGCCACCGCCGGGCTCTTCGCCCTGGTCTACGGGTTCTCCCACGCCGAGACCACCTCGTGGAGCAACACCTTCACCATGGGCAGCCTGGTGGCCTCCGCCGTGCTCCTCACCCTCTTCGTCGCCATCGAGCGACGGGTGACCGAGCCGCTGCTCCCGCTGCGCATCGTGGTGGACCGCAACCGGGGTGGCGCGTTCATCGCCATGTTCGCGGCCGGGGCGGCGATGTTCGGTACGTTCTTGTTCCTCACCTACTACATGCAGGGCACGCTCCACTACTCCCCCGTGGTGACCGGATTCGCCTACCTACCGATGATCGTCGGGCTGGTCGGCTCCGCCCAGATCGCCACCAACGTCCTGCTTCCCCGGTTCGGACCCAAGTTCATGGTGGCCGGCGGCATGGTCGCCGCCGCCGTGGCCATGGCCCTGTTGACCCGAACCGGCCTGGACTCGAGCTACGTGACGACGATCCTCCCGGCCCTTGTGGTCCTGGGCCTCGGGTTCGGATTGATCATGGCCCCCTCGATGAGCGTGGCCACCGTCGGCCTGGCCACTGACGCCGGCATCGCCTCGGCCATGGTCAATACCACCCAGCAGGTGGGTGGCTCGGTCGGTACCTCACTCCTCAACACCCTGGGCGCCAGCGCGGTGACGGCCTACGCTCTCGCCAACCGGACCACCGCGACTTCAGTTGCCTCGCTGCAGGCGCAGGCCACGGTCCACGGCTACCACGTCGTATTCGAATGTGCCGCCGTCTTCCTGGTGGTCGGGGCCGTCATCGCCGGGCTCCTGCTCCGACGGGGGGCGGTGGCGTCCCTGGCCATTGCCGCACCGGATACCGAGGGGGCGGAGCAGCCCGAACCGGTGCTCGTGGGTGTCTGAGCCGGCCAGGCTAACTACTGCAAATGGGTGCCTTGGATGCCGAAGGCCCAACCCGGCAGCTCCGACTGGAATCCCAGATCTCCCCGTCTCCGAAACGCCGTCCGGGGCCAAAGATCTGGTTGTACACCCGGGTGAGCTGTTCGGACCCCGGGTATCCGCCGACCACAATGGCGACGCCGACGTGGTAGCGAGCAAATGCCGCCGCGAACTCACGACGTTGTTCTCGGCTGAGTGTTATGGACGGAGATGCCGCGGACACGTTGGCCTAGGAGGTAATCGAGCACGCTGGGGGTGGGTCCCACCTGCGGCGTCTCGTGACCCGGTCGAGGATGCCATGCGTAGCCCTCGAAGTCACGGTAAGGAAAACCGGCGACCGCCTGCCACGCAAGTGGTGTTCCGGTGAACGGCCCGCTGGCCGGAAACATGAGCACGGTGGCTGGACTCCCTCGACTCCCTGTCGGAACGTGCCGAAGTACGTCCGGTACGGCCACGTTCTCGAATCCGGTGTAGGGCACATTGCTCCCTACGAGCAGTGGTATCGCCACAAGGACTCCGGCGCCCCCGACGACGAAGTCTCCGAGATGGCGCCGCCACCAGCCATCGTTGGCCTGAATGGCCGACGTCACTCCATCCAGCGTGATGGCTACCAGCAGCGCCAGGAGAAGGTCGGTCAGGATCGAGATTCGAATCCACACGGGATTCTTCAAGATCGGGATCGCCTGGGAGAGATACCAAGCCGGGGCGTGCCAAGAAAAGATCGGGCTCGATCCGGTCAGTCGAGTGGCTCCACCCCACGAGAGGGCTATCGACCACAGGGTCGCAGCCCAGAGGAGGAGAACGACCCGATGGCGTCGAGCAAAGAAAAGGGCCGCCAATGCCAGCGCAACGACCAGCGGGCCAATGAAGGCCAGATCGAAAAGCTGCTGCCAGTGAGTCCCGGGCGGGGGCTGACCCAAGCCGTGTCCTGTCGCCGCCGACGGCCACACCAGTGAGGGCAATGATGCGCCTGGCTTTACTGTCGAAACCAGGGATCCGACATGAGCCGGGCCCGTTAACTCGATGATTATCGGGTAGATCAGGAGAGCGCCGGCGGTGGCGAGGGCAGTGGCGGTGCCTTTCAGGGCGAACCGGACGTGCGAGGAGAACTGTCTGGGATTGGCAACGATTGCGAGGGCGAGCACCGGGACAGCGACGACGACACAATCGAGAAGGATCTCCTGACCGGAGAAGTACTGGACGGCGGTGAGCAGGCCCAGCACGAGACCGAGTCGCACCGGGCGACCCGTCTGCCGGAAGAAGATCAGGTCGATCAGATACGCGGCGAGAGGCGGGAAGAACATCCAAGTCAGGTTGAAGTCGGCGAGCACATTTGAGTGCAACAACGCCGGGGAAAAGCCGTAGATGAGCCCGCAGACGAACGCCACGGATCGGCGCATCTCGTATCGACGCACTACGAAATAGAGCGACAACGCCGAGATAACGGGGGCGGCGATGCAGGCGATGTTCACCGAAGTGATCGGTGAAGAGAGCTCGGTGATAGGAGCGAAGACGAACGCTTCGAACAGCACACTGGCGTTCGCCAGGACGTTGATACCGTGTGGGGAAAACATGTAGGTGCTGATGAAGGGGTTCGTGTGGTGGGCGATGGCAAACGGAAGCCACGCCATGAACCAGACCCTTTGACCCACGTCGCCGACGTCGGCCTTCCACATGTGTGTCGTCACTCCAGCGGCCACCAGGTGCTGCCAGCAGAACAGCGATAACCCCGTATAGAGAACCGTGACGGTGAGACCGGAAATCACCGCGGTCCGTGTTCTGTGCGAACGGGCCACCCGACTCACCTCTGGCTCCGCCACCGTCCCCACACTAGTAGTGGGCGGGCGATGCCATTCCCAACCAGGCGGTCTGAATCGCTCGCTCCTTCAGTCCGGCGCGCTCATCTTTCCTCCGACACCCTGCTCCCTCTTTCGAACACTTCGCCATGTCCAGCGACGTCGATGACGTCAGAACCTCCCCCTCTCACAGGTCCGAGTTGGCCTCACAATCGAGCAACTCAGTGAGCGTCTCGGCAATGACGAGCCGCGCCTTGGACAATGAGAACCCTCTTCGAATGCGGAAGTAATCGAGGGACTCGAACTGGACGAGTGCATCGATGGCCGCGACTCTGGACTGGCGTTTCGTCGCAGGCATGGCGTTGAGTTCGTTGGCGAAATGGATTTCGATCTGCGCCTGCAGAAGGTACCGGACACGGTCGAAGTTCTCCCGCACTGGCGCGCTTCTCGTCGCCAGAAATGTCGCCGCTCGAGCCGTGGCACCAATTACCTGGTGAGCGTCCAGTCGCATCGAGACGAAGTGATCGATGCGATCCTCCAACGGACCCTGACCGATGGCATGGATGGAATACAGACGGGACCCGACTTCCAGTTGACGCCGGATGGCCGCACTCAGCAAAGCATGGGTGTCCTCGAAGTACCGGTGAACCGACTTGGACGAGAGGCCGCACCGCTGAGCAATTTCATCGAGCCCGGGTTGCAGGTTGTCCTCGGAGAAGAGCTCGATAGCGGCGTCGATAGCGGCGAGGCGGTTCTTTTCACGGCGAGCGGCACGACCATCGGCACTCGGCTCTGGCTCGTCCTGAAGCGCAGCGTCAGTTGGGGTCGTCACCCGCTGGCTCTCTTCGATGCGCAGGCCCCTCGCCACCGACCCTGGCCCATTTCCGACCTCCCGAGCGCCCACCTTCGGACAAACCTACTCTCTACCCACCTGGATTCGAGTGGACCGAACAATGGAGGAGACACCCCCGGGATGACCCCGATAGTCGAGGTCATCCCGGGGGTCGGATCGCGCCATCTGTATCACTGAGCGAGGATCAGGAGGTCACGGTGATCTTCAATTTCCCCTTCGCCACCTTCGATCCGGAGGTGGCCGTGACGGTTGCATTGTGCGTCGAGCCGATCCGAGCGGTGGTAATCCCGGTGATCACGCCGGTGCCGTTGCCGTTGGTGTGGAAGGTGAGCCCGGCGGGAAGCCCGGTCACGCCCAGCACGGGGTTGGCCGGTGTGTCCGAGGTGGTCACACTGATCGCGGCTTCGTGGGTGGCGCTGGCACTGGCGGTGTTCGGTGAGGTGATGGCCAGCACATTGACGGTGAACGTCTGGTACACCGGGGTCGATACGCCGTTGCTCGCCTCGATGGTGAAGGTGTGGGCACCTCCGCTGCTGGCCGGGGCCTTTCCGGCCATCTTGTAGGCAACCGAAGTGCTCGTGCCCTTGGCCCGCTTCAGGCTGAGCCAGGTTGGAGCACCGGTGGCGCTTATCGTCGACAGTGGGTAACCGTTTGCCGTCACTGTGAAGTTGACATGCCCACTGGCCGGTACCGCTGTCGATGAGGCCGAAGTGATCACCACAGGAACCAGCGCTGTCGGAACGACGGCATTCGACGGGGACGAGCCCGCACCAGCCCCGTCGGTATTGGAAGCGACGACGCTGAAGGTGTAGCTATCACCGTTGGTGAGGCCGGTCACCGTAGCCGGGTTAGCAAGGCCGGTAACGGTCTGGCCGCCGTTGAAGGCGTGGGTGACGTCGGTGGCGATGACCTTGTACGAGAGGATGCTCCGCCCCTCGTCGTTGGGTGCCGTCCACGAGACGGTGGCGGACTGGTTGCCGGCAGTGGCCGAGGCGTCTGTCGGGGCATCGGGCACCGTCGAGGGGCTCACGCTGTTCGATGAATGCGAAGCTGCGCCGGCGCCGTCGACGTTGGTTGCGGTCACGACAAACGTGTAGCTCGTACCGTTGGTCAGTCCGGTGACCTCACAGGTCGTCGACGGGCTGGCGGGCAGGGTTGACGTTGATGCGCAGGTCTTGCCGCCCGGCGTTGAGGTGACCGTGTACCGAGTGATGCCTGCACCGTTGTCACTGGTTGGAGCGGTCCAACTCACTGTGGCCAGGGCGTCGCCGGCCACCGCGGTGGCAGCAGTCGGGGCATCGGGCACCGTCGAAGGTACGACCGTGTTCGATGGGACTGAGCCCGCACCGGTGCCGTTGGCGTTGGTGGCTGCCACGGCAAAGGTGTAGCTGTCCCCGTTGGTCAAACCGGTGACATCGCAGCTGTCGACCTCGGTGGCCGGGGGGGCCGGCACCGTATAGGTGCAGGTCTCGCCACCGTCCGTCGGGTCCAGCGGAACGGCCGACGTGTCGGTGGCCGTCACCGTGTAGGAGATAGTCGCGGAGCCCTCATCGAACCCATCGGTCCAGGTGACCGTGGCCGAGTGATCGCCCGCCGTGGCGGAAGCGGCTGTCGGGGCATCGGGGACCGCGGCCGGTATGACGGCATTCGATGACGCCGATGCCGGGCCTGTGCCGTCGGCATTGGTGGCGGTGACCGCAAAGGTGTAGCTGTCCCCGTTGGCCAGACCGGTCACATCACAGCTGTCGACCTCGGCGGCTGGAGGCGCCGGCACCGTATAGGTACAGGTCTCGCCGCCGTCGTGGGGATCGAGCGGGCTCGTCGAGGTGTCGGTGGCCGTGACCTGGTAGGAGGTGACGGTGGATCCCTCGTTGAATCCGTCGGTCCAGGTGACGGTGGCGGACCTCTCACCGGGCGCCGCGGAGACGCCGACCGGGGCGTCGGGCACGGTCGAGGGGATGACGGTGTTCGACGGCGCCGAAGCGGCACCGGTGCCATTGGCGTTGGTGGCGGTCACCGTGAAGGTGTAGGTGTCACCGTTGGCCAGGCCGTGCACGTGACAACTGTCCGCCTCGACCGCAGGCGGTGCCGGCACCGTGTAGGTGCAGGTCTCACCGCCGTCATTGGGATCGAGCGGGCTGGCCGAGGTGTCGGTGGCCGTCACCGTGTAGGAGAGGGTGGCTGATCCTTCATTGAATCCGCCGGTCCACACCACCTTCGCCGACGTGTTGTGGGCGGAGGCGGAGACGGCCGTCGGGGCGTCGGGCACGGAGGAGGGCGTGACGCTGTTCGACGCTGCCGAGGCCGCACCGGTGCCGTCGGCATTGGTGGCGGTGACCGCGAAGGTGTAGCTGTCGGCGTTGGCCAGGTCGGTCACGTCACAGCTGTCGACCTCGGTGGCCGGAGGTGCCGGCACCGTGTAGGTGCAGGTCTCACCGCCGTCGTTGGGATCGAGCGGGCTGGCCGAGGTGTCGGTGGCCGTGACCGTGTAGGAGAGTGCCGGAGAGCCCTCGTCGAACCCGTCGGTCCAGGTGACGGTGGCCGACTGGGCCTCTGCGGTCGCCGAGACGCCAGTCGGGGCATCGGGGACCGTAGAAGGCGTGACGCTGTTGGACGGGGACGAGGCCGGACTTGTCCCGTCGCCATTGGTGGCGGTGACCGCAAAGGTGTAGCTGTCGGCGTTGGCCAGGCCGGTCACGTCACAGCTGTCGACCTCGGTGGCCGGAGGCGCCGGCACCGTGTAGGTACAGGTCTCGTTGCCGTCCTGCGGGTCGCGTGGGCTGCTCGAGGTGTCGGTGGCGGTGACCGTGTACGAAAGCGTGGTGGAGCCGTTGCCAGACCCGTCAGTCCACGTGACATCAGCGGACTGGTTGCCGGCGACCGCTGCCGCACCGGTCGGGGCCGCGGGGGGTCCGTTGGGAGTGACGGCGGCGGACTTCGCCGAGGCGGTTCCGGTGCCGTTGGCGTTGATGGCCGCCACGGTGAAGGTGTAGGTGGTCAGAGGGGTCAGTCCGGTCACGGTCTCGGTGGTCGCCGTATTGTTGAACGTCTGCGGGGTCTGGGCGGTGGTCCCGATGAACGGAGTGACCGAGTAGCCGGTGAGAGCAGGCTGGGTGCCGGCCAAGGCAGCCGGAGCCGTCCAGCTGACCGAGGCCGACCGGTTACCGGCCGTGGCCGTGCCGATGGTCGGCGCACCGAACGTCGTCGACGGGAAGGCAGCCGCCGATGCGGCCGAGGCCACACTCACGTACGCCGTGCCGGCCGAGTTGGTGGCCGTCACCGTGACGGTGTAGCTCGTCCCGTTGGTGGCGCCGGTCACCTGGCAGGCCAGGGTCGGGGTCGCCGGCGCGGTGGACGTCGAGGTGCATGTCTTGCTCGAACCCGAGGACGGCTTGGCCGTGGCCGTATAGCTGTCAATGGTACCCACGCCACTGGAGGCGGGCGCGGCCCAGGTGATGTTCAGGTCGCCGGACGGTGCTGGGAGGCCGCCCACGGCGACCACACCGGTGGGTGCGGTCGGGGAACCGGTCACGACACCGGTCGAGGCCGTCGAGGCCGCACTGGTCCCACTGGCGTTGGTCTCCTTCACGGTGAAGGTGTAGGAGGTGCCGTTGGTCAGGCCACCAACAGTGGTGGAGGCGGCGGCGGGGCTGCCGGTGACCGTGAGGCCGGTACAGGCCGAACAGGCCGGGGAGGGCGTCAGCGTGTACGAGGTGATGGTCCCCGACGCTGAGGCGCCGGGTGTCCAACTCACCGAGGTCTGGCCGCTGGTGCTGGTAGGCACCGAGGTGACCGCGGTGGGAGCGGCGGGAATGCCGGCGACGGCGGCCGTCGAGGCCGCCGAGGCGGTGCTGTTGCCGTCGGCGTTGGTGGCGATCAGCGTGAAGGTGTACGACGTGCCGTTGGTCAGCCCACCGACGGTGGTGGAGGCGGTCGGCGGTGCGCCGGTAACGGTGAGACCGGTGCACGCCGGGCATGCCGGGGTCGGCGTGAGCGTGTACTGGCTGAGCGTGGAACCTTCGTTGTTGGGCGCCGTCCAGGTCACCGAGGCCGAGCCATTGAGTCCAGCGGTGGTGACCGTCGGCGCCGAGGGTGTGGCCGGAATCGCCGACGGCACGACGCCGCCCACCGGGCCGGCGACTGACGCCGCGCTGGTGCCGCTGGCATTTTTAGCAGTGACCGTGAAGGTGTAGTTGGTGCCGTTGGTCAGGCCGGTCACCGTGCAGGTGGTAGCCGGCGTCGCCGGAGCCGTGGAGGTCGAGGTGCAGGTCTTCGACCCGGATGACGAGGTCACCGTGTAGGTGGTGATGGTCGCGCCTCCGTTACTGGCCGGAGCCGTCCAGCTGACCGCAGCATCTCCGCTGGCCACCGGGGGTCCTACCGTGGCAGCCACGTTGGTGGGGGCGCCGGGAGCAGTCGACGGTGTGGCCGTGGTGGAACCGGAGGACGCACCCGTGCCGCTGACGTTGGTGGCGGTCACCGAGAAGCTGTAGGTATCGCCGTTGCTCAGTCCCGTCACGGTGATCGGGCTGGCCGCGCCGCCCTGGGTCACAGCCGGGTTCCCCGGGTTGGTGGTGTCGTTGGCCGTCACCGTGTAGCCGGAGATGGCTGCACCGCCGTTGCTGGCTGGGGCGGTGAAGGTCACCACCGAGGAGGCGTTGGCGTTGGAGGTGGCGGTGCCGATGGTTGGCGCACCCGGCACGGTTGAGGGCACGATGGCCGTCGACGGAACGGAGCTCGGCCCGGTGCCCACCGAGTTGGTGGCGGTCACGGTGAACGTGTATGACGTCCCGTTGCTCAGGCCGCTGACCGTGCACCCGGCGGGCGGACCCGAGGTCTCTTCGTACGTGCATTGCGCACCGCCGGGTGAGGCGGTGACCGTGTCGTCGATAATCGGCGAGGCACCGGTGTTGGCGGGGTCGGTCCAGGTCACGGGAGCGCTGCCATTGTGGGCGCCGGTGGCTGACACGGCGGTCGGTGCCTCAGGCGTGCCCACGATGATGGGCGCGGAGGGCGACGAGTCGGCACTGGTGCCGATGCCGTTGGTGGCGTTGACGGTGAACGTATAGGTGTCACCATTGGTGAGTCCGGCCAGGGTGCAGGTGTCCACTTCCGGGGGGACATTGGACTGGCACGTGGTCTGGTCGCCGTCGGTGCCGGGGTTGGTGACGTCGGTGGCAGTCACCGTGTAGTTCTGGGTCGGCGAGCCTTCGTTGAACCCTCCGATCCAGTAGATCTCGGCTTGCCCGTTGTCGGGTGTCGCCACCACCTGGGTCGGTGTGTCCGGGGCGGTCGGATTGCCATAGGTGAACTGGTCGGCCGGTTCGGAGACCGGCGAGGTCTGGCCACCGCTCACCACGGTGACATCGACCGGGCCATTACCGGTGGTTGATGCCGGAGCCACGGCGCTGATGCTGGTGTTGCTGTTGACCGTGAACGAGGAGGCCGGATTGGATCCGAAGTACACCTGGCTGGCCCCGGTGAAGCCGGTGCCGGTGACCGTCACCGGGGAGCCACCTGAGTACGGGCCGGAGTCGCTGCCGTTGGGGGTGGACGTCCCGGTCACGGACGGGAGGATGGTCACAGTGTCGATGGGGCTCGGAGCCGCGTACGGTGGCGGAGCCGTCGAGGCCCCGTTCGAACAGCTTGAGGAACAGTACGGGGTGGCACCGGTCGACGGGTAGCCGTCGAAGTCCACCGCCACGTTGAGGATGTCGTTCACCTCGGTGTCGACGAGGAACTCAGTCAGGTAGGTATTGGCCGCGGTGCCCGCGGGACCGGTGGCGACAAAGCTGGCTGACAACGTCGGCAGGGTCTGGAGGGCTCCGCCTTTGGCCTCGTCCGCCGTAGCCGTGCCCAGCTGCTCTTCCAGGTAGGGATAGGTGGTCTTGTAGTTGCCGGTGTTGATTTGAGCGGTACAGCCGGTGCCCGCCGCCGTGCAGTACTCCGCCGTTGTCGCCCCCTCGGTGGTTGCGTCCCCGCCGCTCAACTTGGCGGAACCGGGGACATAGGTGAAGCCCTGTGGCACCGGGGTGATGGACGTGTCACCGTCGATGTAGGTGACGGTGGCACCCCCGCTGGTGGTCGGGATCGACGATCCCACCGGGGAGCTGACGAGCGTGACCGTCTGTCCCTGGGTGGCTGTCGTCGGCCCCACCCAGGCCGAGGCGGCGTTTTCGTAGATGTTCTCGGTCTCGACGCCGCCGAGGATGCTGAGCTGGTCGCCCATGTCCTGGCCCACGGCCAAGGTATAGGTCATGGTGAACGTGGTGCACTCACCTGCCGTCGGATAGGTGAACGTCGGGGCACAGTAGGCCAGGGTGGCGGAGAAGGAGTTGTCTGCCGGGTTGAGGGCGGGATACATCGCCACCAGACCGTGGGTCGTCGAAGGAGTTGCGACGACAGAGCCGTCGTCGGCAGGAGGCTGGCTGACCACCGTGAGCGAGGAGGTGTTCACACTGGCCGCTCCGCCGGTGACCAGCGTGAGCACGTCGTTGGTGTCGGGCGCGTTGAAGTAGATCGTCTCACCGCTGAGAGTGGCAGTCGGGGCTTGGGACAGGACGAGGGAGGTGCTGCCCGTCGCGGCGGTCACTACCGTGGTGCCAGGGACGATGCCGGCGCCGTAGACCACCATGCCCACGTCGATCCCGTAGTAGTACCAGTCTGTCGTGTCGGTAAGTGTGGTCGACGACGGGGAACCACTGACATTCGCCATGGCCGTGTTCGTCGTGAAGGTCTCCGTGGCTCCGGACGTGACCGTGGCCGACGGGTCGCCCCCGAGCCCGATGGTCGTTGAGGTCACCGCGAGCACCTCGTTGGGTGTCGTCGAGTTGAGGTCGGTGCCGTACACGCTCATACCAACCGTGACGCCGGCGGTGAGTGGGTTGGTGGAGCAGGTGAGCGTTTCCGAGGAGGTGGTGCCGGTGCACCCGGTCAGGTTGATGTTCGGGTTGTTCTCGAACGCGCCGTAGCCTTGTCCGATGGTCGGGGCCCCGGCGGCGAAGGCCGGCGACGAGGCCGCAATGGCACTCGTGGTTGTTACGCCGATCACTACCATGGCTGCCAAAATCAGCCTCGAACAGGCGCTTAGACGCGCGCGGACCCTATCGACAGCATTCATGCGTTTCCCCACTCTTTTCGCCGATTACAGACACCATGACCGGTGTCCGACGTCCGTCCGCCCCAATCCCACCCGAACGTCCGTTGGGTGAAGTTTTAAATCAAGTTCTGTCCGAAGTCAAGCCAAATCCTGAGGAGATTCTGGACACGGAACCGACCAAGTTCCTCGTCCACTTCGACGTGTGCTGTACCACGGATCAACTGCAGACCGGACCCCGACTCTTCGTGCATTGACCGGACCCGTTGAATCAGCCCCACGAGTCGAATCACCCGTATGAGGGTCCGGCCATCACCGTCGGAGGAATGTCGAATCGGCGATCCGTGCAGTTTCGAGAGATCCGTCGAGGCCTCATCTGGAAGTCCCGCGAACCGATCGCGCGCCCGACCCTCGCACGCCCGCACGCCCGCACGCCCGCACGCCCGCAAACGGTGGGACTAGGACTACCAGGACGGCATCTCGAAGGGCTGGGTCAGGCTGATCATGTTGCCCGAATCGTCCCGCATGGTGGCCTCGATGCCGTAGGGTCGCTCAGTGGGGGGCGAGAGGAAGGTCACGCCCTTGGCTGACAACTCCTCGTAGGTGTGATGACAATCCTCGGTAGCCAGCACCCCGACGCCCATGGCTCCGCTGGCCACCAACGCCCGGAGCTTCTCGGCGTCTTCGGGCGAGCGGCCCATCGTGCATGAGGACAGGATCAGTTGGAGGTCGGGCTGATTCGGAGGCGACACGGTCAGCCAGCGGAAGCCGGCGCCTGCTCCCTCGACGTCCTCCTCCATGGTGACGTCTATCCGCAGCTCGAATCCCAGCTTCTCGGTGTAGAAGGCCTTGGCCGAATCCTGATCGAGGACGTAGACGCTGGTGTGGGACTGGTGGGTGATCATCGAGTTGCTCCTTGTAGCGGGGCGGTCACGTGCGATGTGATCACCCTACGACGGAGCCTCCTCGCTTGGCTTCTCCCAGGTTGCGGAATCCGGGCGCGGCCGACTCCAGTCCATGAGGAAGCAGCCGGGGAGAGGCGGTGGCCCGCCCTGTTCGGCTTGGCGTCGCTGGTAGGCCGAGGGTGACATGCCCACCAGCTCGGTGAAGCGGCTGCTGAACGAACCCAGACTCGAGAAGCCGACCAACATGCAGATCTCGGTCACCGTGAGGTTGGCGTGGCGAAGCAGATCCTTGGCCCGCTCCACCCGTCGCCGCGTCAGGTATTGCGCCGGCGTCTCCCCGTAGGCGTCCTTGAAGGACCGGGCGAAGTGGAACTTGGAGAAGCCACTCTCGGCGGCCAGCCGATCGAGGTCCAAGGACTCCGCGAAGTGCCGGTCCATGAGATCACGAGCCTGGCGAAGGTACCCGACGCGTTCAGTGGCCGACACAGACGTGGCTCAGACAGCGCGCCCGGCGAAGCGCAGGAACTTGCTCTGCGCGTCGGCGTCGGCCGGGCACTCGAGGGGCGGACCGAAGCCGCCCGGACGGCGCATGGCCTCGCCGAACCCGGCAATCACGCCGGCGCAGTGTTCGACCGCGCCCGCATCGAGTGTCTCGGGCTGCCCGGTGGCCCGGGCCAGGTCCCAGGTGTGGACCACCGTGTCCGAACAGGCCAATCCGCCGACCAGTTCACCGAAGCGGGCCGGTCCGGCGAAGGCCTGCACCTCGGTGTCGGCCCGGGCCGGGTCGCGCACGGCATCGAGCAGAGCGGCGCTGGCTTCGCCCCACTGAGCCAGCAGGTCACCGTCGGGATCGGCCGGGGTCACCGGGCCTCCCAGCAGTCCCAGCACCCGCCGCTGGGTATCGACGACATGGGCGACCAGGTCCCGCACCGTCCATTCCTCACACGGCGTGGGCAGCGTCCACTGGTCCGGCCCCACCCCCTGCAGCCGCAGGGTGAAGCCACTGGAGACCCGGGCGTAGCGATCTGCATCCTCAGACATGGACCGCACAGTAGTAGCCGGGTAAGACTCCGGACCAGCGAGATCCGGACCGACGCCACCGGCTCGGCTGTGGGCCGACCGAGGCTCCGCAACAGGGCGGCCGACCTCCTCCACGCCACGGCAGGTGGTCTGCCGGGTGGGAGAGACGCCGGGCGGCCCGGTGGCCTCGACTCTCGACACCGACGTAGCGGCTGAACGCCACACTGCGGCGGGCGCCTACCCCTCCCCTACCGCCCAAATCCGCCCGATTGGGCCAGCGATCCGATGCCGACCACCCGGGTCGAGGGGAGAACGTCGACGACGTCGGGTCCGACCCAGCGCACCCCGACCGTGCCGCGGCGATGACCGGCCGTGTCGAGCCAGTTCGGCATTCCGGGGTCGCGATGGGCGATAACGAACCTTGCGCTGCCATCGGGTTCGAGTTGAGTCGAATCGCAGTTCAGCGTGGACTGGTGGTGAACGTAGTCAAGGGTCTCCATCCAGTGGTTGTGGAGAGCGATCATCCAGTATTCGCACTTGGGCGGCACGACCTCGATGACGAGCGCCTCATCCTCGGCCAAATCGAAGTATCCCTGGTGCCACTTGATCTGGGGGTCCTTGAACTTATCGGTCTCGGGCAGCTCCGCCTCGTCGGTGAACACGTTCGGCCATTGCGACTGGCGGGTCGCCCACTGGGCCCCGATCTGCGCTACTCCCTTGACGTAGAAGCCGGCGTAGACCAGCGAGTGGTAGAGCTCCTCCGGCGTCAGCGTATCCGGCGGGGAGGGCGCGTCGTCGATGCGCTCGATGTGCATCTCGGCATGTTGCTGGTGCCGCCGGTCGACAAAGGTCTGGCGGATGGCGATGCTCCGGGTGGCGGACTCGGAGCGCAGCCAGTTACCCGGTTGCTCATGCTGGGAGATGACGACCTCGAAGCTCCCGTCCGGTTCTATGTGCATCTGCTCCTCGTGCATGGTGGCACCGGTACCCGGACCTCCGCCCCCGAACCCCGCCCCGGAGAAGAGGTTGAAGCTGATCCACTTCGCCTCCCCCCGCGTGCCCCGGATCCGGTAGTCGTACTTCCCGTCGAGCGAGGCTCCGAGATAGTGGTTGTCGGGGTTCTCCCCGACGATCTTGATGGTCTCATGGCACGTGCAGACCAGGGTGGGTTGAGAAGCCCGTCCGTATTCGAGCTTGCTCTCCAGTGCCCCCCGCAGCAACCGGGTGAGCATCCGGAACCCCTCGGCGCGGTCGAGTGGGTCGGTTGGATTGCCCTCGGCCAGGATGGCCTCTCCGGCATCGGCAAGGAGATCGCAGAACTCCCGCCACGCGGTGCCGTCGACGACCTTCTCCGTGATCTCGTCCATGTGTCTCCTCGGTGCAATCGATGGTCGGCTAGCCGTCGGTGCCCCGGAGATCGGTGCCGCCGGTATCGGCCGTCATGGAGAACCTCTGGTGATAGAAGGCGAACTCCTCGGCGATCATCGCCGGGTCCAAGCCGAACTCCTCAGGCGGGTAGCTTCCCGGACCCGTACGATCTTTCGAGCTCTCGGCCCACCATTCCTCCATGCGTTGACAGGCAACGTCGCTGAGATCATCACCCAGCTCTCCGTAGAGCCGGACAACCTGCCCGATAGGGTCGCGCTGCACCGCCCCGAAGAACAGATCGTGAAATCGGTCCTCGTTTCCGCCGTCGCGGAACTCGATCAGCCGAGTCAGCGCGGTCCGCCAGACCTTGCCGTTGTAGGCGCCCCTGGCGACCGGATCAGTCTGGTCGCTGAGCACCGAGGTCAACGTGTCGTAGAGCGCACAGAGAGACGGCAACACTTTGCCCACGTCACGATGGGTCATCACGAACCGGGCATCGGGGTACACCGCGTTCAGGGCGTCGATCGAGAGCATGTGGGCGGGGCTCTTGAGCCACCATCGATCGGGCCCGCATCGCCACTGCAACAGCTTCAACACCCGCTGGTGGTAGCGGTAGGCCGGCTCCATATTGCACTGCAGCAGCCACGCTCGGTAACTCGGGATGAATGACATGCCCTCGAAGATGAGGGAGCGGAACTCGAAGGCCATGGGCACCAGGCACTCCTGGGGGCCTTCCGCCGCCGTCGGCAACATCCCTTTGAAACCGGTGAACATCTCGTTGGTGAAGTCGATGCCCGCCTGGGCCTTGGCGATACGCGGATCGGTGTGCTCTGTCGCCGTCTCGGGCGGAGGGCACGGCTCGTTCGCTTCCCAGACCCGTAGAGAACGGCGGGCCGGATCCATGGCCATCAACGAGCTCAACGCGGTCGATCCCGTGCGGGGCAGGCCAAGTCCGAACAGCGGAGCCACGATCTGCTGATCCCCGATCTCAGGAAACTTCGCGTACCACTGCTCGATCTGAAGCCGGCTGACCAGACAGCCGACGATCTGATCGGCCAGCGCACTCGTGCCCATCTCGTTGAGCGCCGCCTCGGTGTTCAAGGAACGGACCAGTACTTCGAGTCCCTCACGCCAGGAATCGCCCCCGAAGCGTTCAGACCCGGCACGATCAGCGGCCATGGCCACCAGCCGGTCGACCTCCAAATGACCATCCGGTGGCGTCACGTTCCGATCGGCGGTCACGCGGCGATCCCTCTGAGGATGATGTCCACCACGCTGTCGACCCAGGCGGGGCCCAGTTCGTCGCGCGGCCGTATCGCGGTGGCGACGAACGTCGAGCCGGCGATGAGTTCGAGCACGGTCGATGACTCCACGTCGGGTCGGACCTCATCCGCGTCGATGGCCGCCTCGATCCGCTGCTGCAGCCACCCCCATCTCCCGGTGGCGAACCGTCCAAGCACGTCGGCGTGCAGCATCGGACTGCCGGTCATCTCCGCCATGAGCCCGGGTAGTGCGGCGCGCGCCGCGGGCCGTCCGAGGAACTCCACGCCGATGGCCACCAGGGCGCGGATGTCGCTGCGTAGATCATCACCGGGCGGGATCGCCTCGGCCCGGCCTTCCATGGGAAACACCGCCTCGTGGACCAGGTGTGCCTTGGTCGGCCAGCGCCGGTAGATGGCGGGCTTGTTGGTCGATGCCCGCTCCGCGATCGCACCGACGGTGAGGCGGAGGTAGCCCACCTCCTCGAGCAGGTCGGTGGTCGCCTGCAGCACCGCTTTGTCGATCCGGGTGTCGCGGGGCCGTCCCACGCCGGCGGCCACCGACGAAGCCGCCGGTTCGGCTGAGGGGCTTTCATTTCTTTCTCGTAACATGCCGGAATGTAATATAACCTCGATCCAGTGGACAGACGGTCACCTTCCGAAGCCGCGAGTGAAGCTGATGACTACCGATCTTCACCGACTGAACAGGAGCAGCGCCGAACATGGATCTTGGACTCACCAATGCGACGGTGGTGGTTGCCGGTGGCACAACAGGCATGGGGCGAGCCGCGGCCCAATGCTTTGCCGAGGACGGCGCCCGGGTGGCCATTTTGGCGAGGTCGAAGGAAGCCCTCCTGGAAACGGGCGCGGCGCTCACCACATTGGGTTCACCCGATGCGGTTGGAATTCCCACCGACCTGTTCGATACCGCTTCGGTGAATGCGGCGATCGAACAGATCCGTGAACGGTGGGGTCACCTCAACGCCTTGGTGAATGCCGGTGGCCCGATGCATGGTGGCCTCAAGACCTTTGAGACCTACACCGACGAGGAGTGGCATGACGTCTTCAATGGACTCACCCTCGCCGCCGTGCGAACCGTTCGGGCGGCTTTGCCCCTCCTCCGTTCAGCTGATTGGGCCCGCATCGTGAACGTGTCGGCCATGTCGACGAAGCACCAATCGCCGCCACTGGTCGCCTATACCGCGGCAAAGTCGGCCCTGACCAGCCTCACCAAGAATCTGGCTCAGTCCCTGGCTCCGGACGGGATTCTGGTCAACACCATCAGCCCAGGTACGTTTGCGTCAGAATCGTTCAAGGCCGCCCTCGCCCCCATGCCAGGGGTCGACGAGAACGATTTGCAGGACATCATGAGATTCATCGCCGAGGGATTCGGCCACCACGTCTTTCTGGATCGGGCTGCTGACCCGTCCGAGATCGGTCCGGTGATCGCCTTTGCGGCTTCGGCACGGAACACCTATATGACCGGAGCCAACATCAACGTGGATGGTGGTTCGGACTTCAATTGAGGCGTCGGCCAAGGTGTCATGCCCGAGCCACAGCCCGATGCATGGCTCAGGTCATTGGGACGAGGGCAGCGAGCTCAGACCACACATTCGGCCAGGCCGCGGGCGGAAATGAACAGTTCCGCCCGCGTTCGTGCGGCCATGAATGGCCTGTGCTGCGGTCGTCCACATCCTCTCGGTGAGCACCGGCGCGATTGGGGCGGCACCGTTGAACCGATCGTGTCGCACCCTGCGGTCTGCGTAGGCCGGCAGAACGACGGCAGGGTGGCGGCCGATGGGAGCCGGGGGGCTGGCACCACCATCAATAGGGTGGTCGTGTCCTGGCCACTCGGGCCCTGATGTGAGAAAACATAACCAAGATGGACGCATTGCCGATCGTTCCAGACACTCCCGAGCGGGCAGCAAGACAGTGAATCACCGACGCCACCTGGCCTGGTATCGCTTTCATGGAGAGTTCCGGCGTCGCTGGACGGGCTACGTGGGCCTGGTGGTGCTGGTGGCCCTGGTCGGTGGGGTGGCGATGGCCAGCATGGCGGCGGCACGGACCACCCAGTCCGCCTTTCCGGCCTTCCTCCGCTCCACCAATCCCTCCGACATCAACATCGACAACGGCCCCTATGACCCGAAGTTGCTCCGGCGGGTCGCCACGCTCCCCGGTGTGACCTCGCTCCAGACCTATGTGGCGCTGAATATCGCCCCGGTGCACGCCAACGGGACCGCTGACCTCCAGAATCCCGTCGGTGACGCCGAGGTTGTGGGCACTCTGGACCGCCTCTACGTGGATCAGGACAAGATCACCATCATCTCGGGGCGGATGCTCGACCCCCGGAGTCAAGGCCAGGTGGTGGTGTCCAGGTTCGCCGCCCAGGCCCTCGGGATCCACCTGGGTGAGCGGCTCCGTGAGGGCATCTTCCCCAACAGCCAGCTCAATGGGGAGGGGGAACCCAACAGTCCGGCCGAACGGCGCCTGACGCTCACCGTCGTCGGTATCGGGGTGTTCAACGACGAAGTGGTCCAGGACGACGTGGACCGAATCCCCCGCATGCTGGTGAGTCCGGCCCTGGCCGACGGCCTGGCGTCGTGCTGTGAGACCTACGCCTGGACCGGGATCCAACTGGCCAACGGAGCCACTGGCGTACAGCCCTTCCTCCGCGACTACGAGGCCCATTTCCCACCGGCCACCTTGGCGTATTACCACGTAACCTCGGTCATCGAGCAGCAGGCCGAGGAGTCGGTCAAGCCTGAGTCTCTCGCCCTCGGCGTCTTCGCGCTGATCGCCGGCCTGGCCGTGCTCCTCATCGCGGGCCAGGCCATCGCCCGACAGGTCCGGCTGTCGTCGACCGATCGAGAGATCCTCCGCTCCATCGGGGCCGATCCCATCGATACGACGGTCGACGGTCTGTTGGGTGTGTCGGGCGCCGTGATCGTCGGATCGCTGCTGGCCGCCGTGGTTGCGGTGGCCTTCTCACCGTTGGCGCCGTTCGGCCCGGTACGGGCGGTCGAGCCCGGGCACGGGGTCAGCTTCGACTGGACGGTCCTCGGCCTCGGGACGGCGGCCCTCCTCATCGCACTTCTTGCCATGGCCGTCCTCTTCTCCTTCCGGGACGCTCCCCACCTGGTCGCCCGTCGACGGCAGCGCCGGCCGGAACGAAGCTCGACCGTCGTCGCCGCGGCCGCATCGGCCGGATTCTCGGTCCCGGCCACGACCGGCATCCGCTTCGCCCTCGAGACGGGCCGGGGACGCTCGGCCGTACCGGTCCGCTCGGCCATCCTCGGGACCCTGCTGGCCGTGGCGGTGGTGGTGGCCTCGCTCACCTTCGGCAATAGTCTCGACACCTTCATCTCCCACCCGGCGCTCTACGGATGGAACTGGAACTACATCCTCGAGTCTGACGCCGGCTATGGCGGGATGCCTCCCTCGGCCACCGACCGGGTGCTGGGCCACGACCCCGACGTCACCGGGTGGACCGGTGGTCACTACTCCTATCTCACCCTTGACGGAATGAGCGTGCCCGTCCTCGGGGAGGAGCCGGGCGGGACGGTGCAGCCGTCGATCCTCGACGGGCATGGGTTCGCCGCGGCCAACCAAGTGGTGCTGGGCGCCGAGACCCTCCAGGAGCTGCACAAGCACCTCGGCGATTCGGTGTTGGTCGACTCAGGAGGTCACTCCCGTCATGTCACCATCGTGGGCACCGCCACCATGCCCACGATCGGCGTCGGGCACGGTCTCCACCTGTCAATGGGGATCGGCGCCCTGCTCGACCAGGACCTCATCCCTGCCCCCGACCTGGACATCCAGGCTCAGGGAAGCGGACCCAACGTCTACTTCGTCCGCACTCGCCCCGGCACGAGTGGGGCCGCCACCGTCCGTTCCCTCGAGAACGCCGGAAATGAGATCTCCCAGGCTGCCGGGGCCCCGGGCAGCGTCCAGCTGTCCGCCGTCCAGCACCCGGCGGAAATCGTGAACTACCGGTCCATGGGCTCGACGCCGGCGGTGCTGGCCGGGGCGTTGGCCCTCGGTGCGGTCTTCGCCCTCGGGCTGACCCTCGGTGCCTCAGTGCGGCGACGCCGGCGCGACCTGGCCTTGCTCAAGACGCTCGGCTTCACCCGGCGGCAGCTGGCCTCCGCCGTGGCCTGGCAGGCCACTGTCTCCGTGGGCATCGGGACGGTCTTCGGCGTTCCCCTCGGGATCGCCCTCGGCCGGACCCTATGGGTGCTCTTCACCGAAGAGATCTACGCCGTGCCCCAGCCCACCGTCTCGGTCCTCTCGACGGTCCTGGTCGTGGTGGCCGCGTTGGTGCTGGCCAACCTGGTCGCGGCCATCCCGGGTTGGCGTGCGGCCCGCACGCCAACCGCACTGGTCCTTCGTTCGGAGTGACGACCTGCGCTCGCTCCGCCGGTCGCTCCGGCGCCGCCTCGCGACTGGCCAACGCGGCCTCGGTGTGCTCACTGAGCCCGCCACCAGGGGGGAGTACGGTGGTCGGCCATGGAGCGCGTCCGCGTAGTGCTGGCCGAGGACAACGCCCTCTTGCGCCAGGGCGTGGAGAAGCTCATCGACCATCAGGAAGGGTTGGACCTGGTAGGTACGGCCAACGACCTCCCGGGGCTCCTGGCCCTGATCGAGCAGGTCGAGCCCGACGTGGTGGTCACCGACATCCGGATGCCCCCGACGGGGACCGACGAGGGCGTCCGGGCTGCGGCCCACCTCCGCCAGCACCGTCCGGGCATCGGAGTGGTGGTGCTCAGCCAGTACGCCAACCCCGAGTACGCCATGGCGCTCCTGGCTGACGGGTCCGCTCGGCGCGCCTACCTCCTGAAGGAGTCGGTGGCCGGCGTCGATGAGCTGGTGCGGGCCATCCGGACCGTGGCCGAGGGCGGCTCGGTGGTGGACCCGGCCGTGGTCGACTCCCTGGTCGGCGCATCCAGCCCCCGTCGTCCCTCCGACCTCGACCGCCTCACCGCCCGCGAGAGGGAGACCCTCTCCGAGATGGCCCTCGGCAAGAACAATGCGGCCATTGCCGCCTCGTTGTACCTGTCGGAGCGGGCGGTGGAGAAGCACACCAACGCCATCTTCTCCAAGCTGGGCCTGACCGAGGAGGCCGACGTCAACCGGCGGGTGAAGGCGGTCCTCATCTACCTCGGGGGCCAAGCCCCCGGCTAGCCACACTGACGGGGCGTGCTACCTCCCTGTCTCGCCCGCACCGCCCGTGCGACAATTGCCCATCATGGAACCGACGCTCCCAGTGCTCGTAGTGGACGACCAGGCTCCCTTCCGGATGGCAGCCAAGGCGGTCGTCCGGCGCATGGACCGCTTCGACGTGGTGGGTGAGGCGGTCAACGGCGAGGAGGCCATCGCCATGGCCGCCGACCTCCATCCGGCCCTGGTGCTCATGGACATCAACATGCCGGGCATGAGCGGGGTGGAGGCGACCCGGCGGATCGTGGCCGCCGATCCGGACGTGGTGGTGATTCTCTGCTCCACCTACACTCCCCAGGACCTGCCCGCAGACGCCGCTTCCAGCGGTGCCCTGGCCTACGTCAACAAAGAGGAGTTCGGGCCGGCGGAGCTCACGCGCATCTGGACCGAGCGCGACACCATCGATTTCCTACCCACCTGAGGCTGCCCATCGGGTGACCGCACCGGGCGCTCCGCGTGGCGCTCAGGTGATCGGGATGGAGCCCCGCACCACCGATCCCGAGCCCGGGTACGAGTCCCACCGCACCGAGCCGCCGATGGCACCGAGGCGGTCGCTCATGTTCATGAACCCGTGTCCGGAGCTGGCCACCTCGGGGTCGAATCCCGGACCGTCGTCGGCGACGGTGAACAGGAGACCTCCCGCCTCCTGCCACACTCGAAGCTCCACGTGGGCCGAGGGCGCGTGCTTGGCCGCGTTCTGGAGCGCCTCGAGACAGCAGAAGTACACCGCAGCCTCGATATCGGCAGAAAACCGCCCTATGTCCTCGGCGGAGGTTCGCACATCGAGCGGGCTCCGAGCGGCCACGGCCCGGAGCGCTTCGGGCAGTCCGTTGTCCATGAGCAGCGGCGGGTAGATGCCGTGGGCCAGGTCCCGAAGCTCCTGCACGGTGGCCTTGACTTCCGCCGCGATCTCGTCCAGCGCCTCGGCCGCACCATCGGGGTCCTCACCCACGATGTCCCGGACCAGACGGACGTTGACGGCCAAAGCGACCAGGTGCTGCTGGGCCCCGTCGTGGAGGTCCCGCTCGACCCGGCGGCGCTCGGCGTCGGCAGCGGCGACCACGCGGGCCCGGGAAGCACGCAGCTCGGCGGCCTGGCGCCGGACCTCATCGAGGGTCGACTGCAGCGCCGAGTCCAAGTTCACGTTGTGTAGGGCGAGTCCCACCTGTCGGGACAGCTCGATCAGGGTCAGGTCCTCCTTTTCGGTGAAGGGTGGCTCAGTGGTGGGCCGTTCCACCACCACGAGGCCGAGGAGGTCGCCCCCGTAGGTGATGGGGCACACCCGGAGCTGGGCGTGGTCCCGTCCGGCGATGACCGCCGGCAACCACACCGCCGTCCACGCGTTCCCCGACACCCCGGCCCGAGCCACGACTGGCTGCTCCTGCGGCCCGAGGTGGAGGGTGCCTGGTCCGCGGTCGGGGATCGACGCGCTGCGTTCGAGCACCTCGCTCGAACCCACGAAGACCTCGGCACTGGTGAGCACCATCGACCGGTGCAATGACTCGGTGAGTTGCAACAGGAGCTCCTCCATGGTCACCGCCCGGGTGAGCCTGGTACTGAACGTCTTGACCACGTCGTCGGGCACCGGGTCACTGCCGTAGACCAGGCGCTGGGCAAGCTGCTGCACCCGTTGGTGGAGGACCGAGGCCCCGAGAGCCACGACGGCCGCGGCCAGAATGGACAGCCCCAGCACCTCGCGGTCCCCTGGGCCGGGCTCATGACCGAAGCCCAGGATGACCAGCAGGTAGACGGCCAGCACCGCCACCGACAGGCCGGTCGCCGTCAACAACCAGACCAACAGGCGGTCGGACTTCCCCAAGAACCGGGCGGAGCAGGTCGCGATCAGCCCGATCGGCACCAACACCGTCCCGCCGGCGATGACGGCCCACGGATGGGCGGGCCACTTCACCAACAGGGCCAACCCACCCACCACCAGCGCCACCTCGAGGGCGGCTGCGGCCCCGGTGGCCAAGAGCTGCAGTCGCTGACGATCGACGCCCGGGGCCGAGCGGTAGCGACCGGCAGCGAACGCCGCTCCGACCACGAGGACCACGCCCCAGCCGGCGATGGCGGCGGCGTCGGTCATCCGGGCCGGTCCGAACCAGGCCCAAAGGCCGAAGGCGAGGGCAGCGGCGTACCCCACCGCCACCTCGAATCGCGCCGACCGCCGTCCGAGGCGCCCATCGGGCACGGCCCGGAGGAAGTGGAATCCGACCGCCATCAATATCGCCGGGAGCACGGTGGCCACCAGGCGCGCCCCGTGCGCGGTCGAGCCGCCGGTGGTCCGGCCGATCACCGAGGCAGCAAAGCTCGCCGCACCCACCAGGGTTCCCCCCGAGACCAAATGACCCAGACGTCGCAGCTCAGGACGGGTCAACAAGCAGACGGCGGCCAGTGCCCAACCCAGGGTCAGCTCGAGCCGGATGGCGTCGGCCGAACCAACCCCCGCGGCCTCCGCCTTGGTGAAACCCACGGCCACCACCGCCAGGGCCGGCGTCACCCACAGCACCGCGGTGGCCCGGCGAACCGGTGTCCCTCCGAGGAGCCCGGCACGGGAGCTGTCCGGCGTGCCCAAGCCGTCGACGTGCCCGTCGGGCGAAGCACGCAGGGAGGGGTTGGTGGTGAGCGGCGTGCCCAATGCCATGGCATTGCCCTTGCCGGCGGTCGTCGGCCTCGTGGTCACAGCACCTCGGACAAGTTGGCCGCCGGCTTGCGGTCGGGCGCCTCGACCATCTGCCCGTCCCGCATGTAGATCAGGTGTTCGGCGGCCCGGGCCACGTCATTGTCGTGGGTTACCAGCACGATGGTCTGCCCTCCGTGATGCAGACGCGAGAGCAGCTCCACGATCTCGTGGCCACTGTCCGAGTCGAGGGCGCCGGTGGGCTCGTCGGCCAGCAGCAGCGTCGGCTCGTTGGCCAGGGCCCGAGCGATCGCCAAGCGTTGGCGCTGGCCACCCGAGAGAGAGCCCGGGACAGCCTTGGCCTTGTCCCCCACGCTCAGCAGATCGAGCAGATCGCGGGCCCGACTCTCGGCCGGTCGACGTTTGGTGCCGGCGATGATGGCCGGAAGGGCCACGTTCTCGAGGGCGGTCATCGACTCGAGGAGGTTGAAGAATTGGAAGACGATCCCGATGTGCTGTCGCCGGATGAGGGAGAGCTCGTCCTCGCTCCGGCCGGTCACCAGCTCGCCGCCGACGCTGATGGTGCCCTCGTCGGCCACGTCCAGTCCGGCCACCAGATTGAGGAGGGTCGACTTCCCACATCCGGATGGACCCATCAGGGCCACGAAGTCGCCGTCGGGAACTCGGAGGTTGGCGCCGCGCAGGGCCCGCACCGGTGCGTTCTCCGCCTCGAAGGTCTTTCGAACCCCTTCCACCACCAGGACGTCGGCGGTCGGTTTCGTCGTCGCATCGATACTCATCGCTTTCCGCCTCCGGAGTCGTCATCGGAGCTGCTGTCGGGACTGGTGCTGTCCGGGCGGTGGGGCGACGGGCGGTCGGCTGCCTCGTCGATACCACCCACGGTGGCCACCACCACCTCCGGGACTTGCCGGGCAATCCGCCAGGCCCGCACGGGTGTGTCTCTCCCTTTGACCAGCTGTTCGGGCAAGAGCGTCGCCTCCACCGGTTTGGCCAGGGCGTCGATGGTGGCCTGGCTCAACACAGTCTCCCCCGATTCGGCCAGCTGCTGCAGGCGTTGCGAGAGGTTGACCGTGTCACCGACCAGGGTGTACTCGAGCCGCTCCTCGCTGCCCAGCAGCGCCGCGGCGGCCCGACCGGTCGAAAGACCCACCCCCAGCCCGAATGGAGGGAGGTGGTCGTGTTCCCAGGTCGCGTTCACCACGGCCTGCAGGCGGTGGGCGTCGGCCGCGGCCTGTAGCGCGCGATCGGCGTGGTCGGGCTGGGAGAAGGGGGCCCCGAATACCGCCATCACCGCGTCGCCGATGAACTGCATGATCGTTCCGTCATGGCCCAGGATGGCCTCGTTCATGGCCACCCGATGGGTGTTCAGCTGGCCGGCCAGCTGACTCGGGTCGGCGTGCTCGGCGATGGTCGAGTAGGAGCGGATGTCGCACATCAGGACGGTGACCTCCACCACCTCGGTCTTCCCGATGTCGCGCCCATCCCGTCGCAGCTTCTCCGCCAGGCCGCCGGGGAGCAGCCGGGAGAGTGACTCACCTTGCTCCTCGCGGTCGACGATGCACTGGTGGAGAAGCCGCAGTCGTCGGATGGCTCCCTCGGTTCCTGCCGACACACCCTGAGCCAGCGACACGAACAGCGCCTCGACCTGGGCGTCGACCGCCTCCGGTGTGCTGCGGAGGGCCACGGCGATGGCTTTGATGGGCTTGCCCTCGGCCACCCAGCCCAACAACGACTCCTCGGCCGGCGTGAGTCCGCCGTGGCAGGCGACCGGCCGCACCAGGGCGTCGACGATGGACGGGTCGAGGGCGGTGCCGCCGGTGGCGACCGCCCGCACGGCGTCAACTAACTGGCTGCCCTCGGCGATGTGGTCCTTCAGCAGGTAGCCGTAGCCGGCCGACCCCTCGGCCACCAGCGAGATGGCGTACTCGGGATCGTCGTACTGGGACAGGATGACGATCCCGGTCCCCGGGCAACGCTGGCGGACCTCCTGGGCCGCCTCGATACCCTCCCGCTGGAAGGTGGGCGGCATGCGGATGTCGGTCACCACCACGTGGGGCCGGGTGGCCAGCGCTCCCTCCACCAGTCCGGCGTAGTCCTCGGCCACCCCCACCACCCGGAGGTCGGATTGCCGCTCGAGCAGGGTGCGGACTCCCTCTCGCACGATGACATTGTCGTCAGCAAGGAAGACGTCGATGACAGCAGCCGAAGCCGGTTCCTCAGTACCCATGATGCATCAGTTATCCCACGAAATCGGGACCTGTCCCAGGGCGGAAGCACGTCAACCCCGGTAGTGCCAGCCACACCTCGGGAGTCGGGGGACCACCGTGGTTTCCGGGCGTGTCGGGACGCAGGATGGCACCATGCGAACCGAGAGCACCGTGACCTCCCTGTCGTGGATCCCCTCGGAGGCAGTGCGGGGGGGTACCCGCGTGGCCTTCGATGCCGGATTCACGCACTATGACGAGCCGCCCCCCGACGTGATAGCGGACATCGAGGTACTCCGGAGGGCTGACCGCTTTCGCTTCGCCAACGTCCTCTCCGCCTGGATGCAGTGCGAGCCCGACGGAACGGTTGCCGGATGCGGCTACTCAGGCCGCGAGCTGATGGGCTCGACAACGGTGGCGGTCGGTGCCCTCAACCATCAGTTCGAGGCGGTGGCCCTCCCGCTGATCCAACAGCCTCCCGAGGTGGGGAACGGGTGGGTCCGTTTCACCCAAACGGCGGGCGGGCGCACTGGGCTCCCCGCCCCGCGCCGGGTCCGCCGGCGTCCGTTCATCCAGTGGCAGGCCCCCCTGGTGTGGTCGACCCTGAGCCTCACCCTCCACACCGACCGGCCGGCCACCTTCGAGGTGGTGGGGGCCAGCCGGTTCCCCCGGCACTGGTTCTACGACGAGAACGGGCACCTCGCGTCCAAGTCCGGCATGACCGATTTCAAGGACTGGTACCGCCGGTCGTTCGGCCGCCATACGCCCTGGGGCGACGAGGACTCGCCGGCTCTGGTGACCGCGGTCGAGACCGCCCTCGAGCGGGCGCTGTCAGCCCGAATGATGAGCCAGGGCCGGGGGGACAAGCCCACCATCTTCTCCGTTCGGGCCGGCGAGGTACTGATGGGGGAGGGAGACGAGGGGACTGACGTCCTCCTGGTCCTGGACGGGGTGGTCCGAATCGAGAAGGGCGGCGAGCGGCTGGCCGAGTTCGGTCCCGGGGCGGTGCTCGGAGAGCGGGCGGGCAACGAGGACGGGGCCCGGACCTCGAGCGCCGTGGCCGTGACCGACGGCCGGGTGGCGGCCGTGCCCCACGCCGCGTTGGATCGCGGCCAGCTCCATCAACTGTCCCAGGGACATCGCAAAGAAGAGTCCGGGGACTGAGTGCGAATTCACCTCCTCGGGGTCCGGGGCTCGGTACCGACCCCCGGTCTCAGCTTTGCCCGGCACGGCGGGAACACGTCCTGTGTGGCCATCAGCCCCGACGACAGTCCGCCTTCGCTGGTCCTCGACGCCGGTACGGGCATCCGGTCGCTGGCGGGCGCTCTCGGGGACTCTCCCTTTTGCGGCACGATCCTCCTCTCCCATCTCCACTGGGACCATGTCGAGGGCTTGCCGTTCTCCACCGCCATCGACCGTGATGACGCCCGCTGCGACCTCTATCTCCCCACCCAACCGAACGGGACCGGCGCGGCGGACACGCTGCGCCGCATGATGTCGCCACCCAACTTTCCCATCGGCCCCGAGGAGCTCCGGGGCCGATGGACCTTCTCCACGCTCAACACCGGTCACCACAAGCTGGAGCAGTACTCGGTGACCGCCACTGAGCTGGCCCACAAGGGAGGCACCACCTATGGCTACCGGGTATCCGACGGGTTGGCGTCGCTGGCCTACCTCCCCGACCATGGGCCCACGGCGTATGGGCCCGGGCCTGACGGTGTCGGTGACTTCCCGGCTCGGGTGCTCGACCTGGTCAAGGGAGTCGACGTGCTCATCCACGATGCCCAACTCACCGCCGACCAGCTTCCCGAGGGAGCCGCTTACGGGCATGCCACCCTCGAGTACGCGCTCGAACTCGGTCGACGAGCAGGGACGTCCACCGTGGTGCTCTTCCATCACAGCCCGCTGCGAACCGACGAGATGCTCGATGAGGTGGCGGCCCGGCACCGGCATCACTCCAACCCTCGCGTGATGATGGCCAAAGAGGGCACCGTGATCGGATGCTGACGCGAGCGGCGCCATGATGGGTCGCTTCCTGTCGGTCAGAGAAGGCCACGGACCGAGCTCTTCGCTCGGCACTCCTTTCGCGGGCGCAGGCCGGATCCCGATGTTGGGCTCCTACTTCGGGCGGCTCGATCCGATCGGGGCTGATTTCGCTGATGAAACCGGAAGGCCCTCTATACGGGCAAAATGCTCACGCAGGGCACTCTGACTGGCAAACTTGGCCGTAGGCGTCTGCCCGGACTGCCAACCGAGATCGTGGCGATAGCGCCCCATCAAGTTGGCCGAAACCAAGAACTGCTCGTCGAGGAACGGCGAGTCCTCGGACACCGGTGCGGTCTGCGGCGCCACGAACATGGCGTCGACCGGACAGTACGCCTCACAGAGGAAGCAGGTCTGGCAATCGTCTTGCCGGGCGATGACCGGGTGATCTTCCTCCACGGCGTCGAAGACATTGGTGGGGCATACCTTGACGCACAAGTTGCAGTCGATGCAGCGTTCGGAGCTGATGATCTCGATCATCAGGCTGCTCCACGGTTGGCGACGGATTCGGCCAGGCGCATCAAGGTCTCCGAGTCTCTCACCGGCTCATAGGCCGTCCATACCTCGTCCAGGCCTCCACACAGCACCCGATGGTGCTGGGTGGGATCCAGAGCCGGAAAATCGACCCGCCGGTGCATACCCCGCGTCTCGGTTCTGACCAGGGCGCTCCGATACATCCATCGCGCCGTGGCGGTCATCGCCGCCGCCTCTCTCGCCTTCACCGCGGTCACGCCATCCGCTCGTAGGGTGGAACGAGCTTCCTCCCAAGCGTGATCGAGGCTCTCCAGCGAGGACCGCAGGCCAACATCACTGCGGAACCAGTTCTTGTCATAGGGGAAGACTTCGCCCTGGACGGCCAGCACCACGTCGCGGAAGGCGTCGCTGGGGCCCGCTGAGCCGGTCGGCCGGAGTCCGGCGCCGCCGGAGACCCTCAGTGGACGGGTGGAGCTCACGGGTCCGACAGAGAGCGCGTGGCTGGCCGCCCCCGCGCCGGCCCAGGTCCCAGAGGACATGGCCCACGCCGAGTTGTGGCTACCGCCTCCGGTAAAGCCCCCACAGATGAGCTCGCGGGTCGCGGCATCACCGGCGGCAAACAGTCCGCGGACCGAGGTCGCACAGTCATCGTCGAGAATGCGGATCCCCCCGGTGCCGCGTACGGTCCCTTCGAGGAGGAGGGTGATGGGAAAGCGCTGGGTGAAAGGATCGACACCCACTCGGTCGAAGGGCTGGAAGAAGTTCGGTTGGTTGGTCCGCAACACCGGCCAGAACCGTGCATCGATCTGGTCGAGCTGGCAGAACACCGGCTCATCCAGCAAGGCGCGGGCGATCACCGACCGACCGCGCTGGGACCCAGCCCCTTCGAGCACGGAACCGTCCTCGTGGTAGAAGGTGCCGAACGAATAGAAGGCCGACTTGGTCAGGGAGGTGCCCTCGGGCGCCAGGCTGTAGGAGTTCGAGAACTCCATGCCGGACAGATCGGCGCCCACCTCGGCCGCGTAGAGCAGGCCGTCTCCCGTGTCGACATTCGTCCCGAGCGACCGGCTGAGGAACGCACACCCTCCCATCGCCACCACCACCGCTCCGGCTCTCACCCGATAGGGATGTCCGGTCTGGCGATTGATGCCATGGACTCCGGCGACCGAACCATCACCATCGATCAACAGCTCGAGGGCAGGGCTGTGATCGAGAATCCGGACCTGGGCCCGGGCCACCCGTTGGCGCATGCGCTTCATATAGTCGGGTCCTTGCAGGCCCTTGCGTTCCCGGTTCCCCTGTTCGTCCTCGGGGAACGGATAGCCGGCCTCATCCAATTCGTACATGCGGGTCCAGGTCTCATCGAGGACCCGGCGCATCCACCGGCGCTCGGAGAGAAATCCGTTCATCGCCTCGCGGCTGGCCATCGCGGCTTCTCGCAGCTCCGGATCGGGGGAGACGGCCCAGACTCCGGTACCGACCGCGGCGCTCGCTCCGCTCGTCCCACAATGGGCCTTGTCGGCCAGCACGACGTCCGCACCCTCGCGTTTGGCCGACAGTGCGGCCCAGGTGCCGGCCGGCCCGCCGCCCAGGACCAACACATCGGTCGACAGCTCGAGGAGGTCTGGAGCCCGGTCGGAAACCGGATGGCTTGGGTTCTCAGTCACGGTTTGGTCCTTTCGTTCATGCGGAGTTGGTGTCGCACTGCCATCGGTCAATGGCTGGTCTTCCAGGCAGTGACGTTGACCGAGTTGGTCGTGATCTTCTGATTGAGGAGAAAGCTGTTCAGGGATTTCAGCAGCGCATCCCCAGCCGGAGTAAAGGTGTCGGTGCTGTACTCGGACAGAGGGAGAACCTGCTTCAACAACTTGACCGAGTCACCGGTCGGGCCCGCGTCCCACTGGTAGTAGGCCGCCTTGTTGGCGTTGGCGTTGGCCAGTACCTCACCCCGCGCCTTGTTCCAGGCCGATTCGAGTTGGGGATGGGCTTTTGCCGTCGACGAGCTGATCACGGTCAGCGAGCTTCCGAGCAGATTGGTATAGCCCTTCGACGCCTTGGCGATCACCGGGAAGCCTCCGTTGATCAGCGGTTGGTCGGGCTCCTCGGCAAACGCATCGATGGAGCCGCTGTTCAGAGCGGCGATACCTTCGGGAACACTGACCAGATTGCTGACCGTGACTTTTCCGGTCAGGTGATTCTTGGCCAGGATCCCGAGCAGGGCGCGATAGATGTACGAACCCTCGGGAACCGCCACCGTCTTTCCGACCAGACCGGCCACAGTGCGAGGACCGTTCTTTCGGGCGAAGATCCACGTATCGAGGCCGGTGGCATCCTGGTTGACCAGCTGAGTCGATGCTCCCTGCGCTTTGGCGGTGAACGCCGGAGTGTCGCCCAGGATGCCGATGTCGAGCGAGCCGCCGGCCAGGGCGGCGTCCAGGTTCGGTCCGTTGGGGAACGTCTGCCACTCGACCTTGGTCACCCCCGCGCTCTTCAGGTCCTTCACCCACAGGTTCTGCTTGGCCCCCCAGCCCTCGAGGCCGTTGACCGCCCCGGTGACGTTGCTGATGACTCCGACCCGCAGCGTGAATGGCGAAGGCGCCGCTCCCCCGGCCACCGGGGTCAGCACAAGGCCGCCGAGAACGCCAACGGCTGCGGCCACGGCGATGGCGCCTCGGCGCAAGATCGGACTGGTAGTACGCATGACTCTCCGTTTCATCAGGTTGGATTCCATCGGTTTGGTGGAGTGGCTGGATCAGACTGGAGGTGTCGGGTCAACGCCGAGCCGGGACAGCAGTCGAGCTCGGAGTTGCACCCTTCCGGGAAACTCGTCCCCCCGGGGACGCGGGCCCTCGACCGGTACGTCGAAGCCGATTCGACCCTCTTCGAGGACCAGCACGCGGTCGGCCAGCATCAGCGCCTCGTCGACGTCGTGGGTGACCAGCAAGGCGGCAAATCCGTGCTCGGCACACAGGTGGGCGACGAACTGCTGCATGCGGAGGCGGGTGAGCGCGTCGAGGGAGGCGAACGGCTCATCCAACAGGAGGAGTGACGGCTGGCGAACCAGTGCCCGCGCCAGCGCCACTCGCTGGGACTCTCCACCCGACAGGGTTCCCGGCCACGCATCGGCCCGGTCGGCCAGCCCCACCTGGGCCAGACCGGCCAGGGCTCGTTGCTTGGCCCGCTTGCGGTCGAGGCCAACGGCGACGTTCCTCCACACCGAGAGCCAGGGAAGAAGGCGATGCTCCTGGAAGACGACCGCTTGCTCGACGGGAAGGACGAACTCACCGGTTGCCCCGTTATCCAGCTCGGCGATGGTCCGCAAGATGGTCGTCTTTCCCGAGCCGCTGGCGCCGAGCAACGCCACGAACTCGCCGGCCCGGATGTCCAGATCGACCCCGTCGAGCACGGTGCGATGACCAAATTTCCGTTCCACGCCTCTGAGCGAGGCCACCAACGGGCGGTCGGTGATGGCGTCGTCGGCCTCACGGGTCGGCCCATCGCCGGCTACCGCTACGCCCCGGAGAATGTCGATCGCCATGACAGCGTCCTCCTTTCGATGAGGCGGACGCACAGGTCAGCCACCAGGCCGATGCCGGCATAGAGGAGAAGCCCGACGACCATGACATTGACTTCCAACGAAACGTTCTCTGCGTTCAGGATGAGAGCGCCGATACCCGTACTGGTGTTGACCTGCTCGACAAAGATGAGCGCGAACCAGGCAACGCCGAGAGACTGCCGGAGCCCGGTCAAGATGCTGGGGAGCGACCCCGGGAAGATCACCCGGCGCAACAACCCCAGTCCGTGAAGACCGAAGGCCTGTCCCGCCTCTACGAGGCGACGGTCGACATTGCGAACCCCGGCGAAGGTATTGAGGTACAGGGGGAAGAAGGTGGCCAGGGCGATGAGGGCGGTCTGCGACGCCGTGCCCGTGCCGAACCAGAGGATGAAGAAGTACATCATCACCAGGACCGGCAGCATCCGAGCCGCTTGCAGCGGAGCGTCGAGCACCGATTCTCCGAACCGGGACAGCCCGGCAATCAGGCCGAAGACCAGACCGAAACCACCTCCGACCAGGAGGCCCTTCGCCACCCGTTGGGTCGAGCTCCAAAGAGCAGATTCCAGTTGACCGTTGGCGGCCAGATGGGCGAAGGCCGTGGCCACCGACCACGGGGTCGGCAGCTTGTCGGCACCGACCCACTGGGTCGCCGTGGCCACCTCCCAAAGGGCCAGCAGCAGCAGCAGCGTGCCGAATCGGCCGAACCATCGACTGAGCAGCGCTGCCGTCGTCCGCCCACGGCGGTGGCGGGTGGAACCGGATGCATCCTCGCGGCGCCGGACGATCTCACGAGTCCGGGGTGCGACAGCACCCTGATCCCGTCGCCCAGTGGCGGGCACGACCGTCGTGGTCATGAGGCGACCCCGCCGGTACCCGGCGTTGGTCCATGGGCCTCACCTGCGGCTATCCCCTCCGGGATGGGCAACGGCTGACTGCTCGGGACCTCCATAGGTGCACACTGTATGGATAAAACCCTAGTATGTCAATCAAGTTTATGGATTTAGTAGGAATAGACCGCCTACCCCGCTCCGGGCTGTTCCACACCCCCGAGTCGGTCCTCGAGTCGGGCGAGTCGCTCGCTGATCTCGGTCAACAGGACGTCCGTCCGGGAGGTGCCGCTGGCTTGGACCCGGCCGAACTCCAGGCCGGACTGCATGGCGGCGATGGCCTTCTGAGCGGCAGGCATATCGAGCCCGGCCTGGCCCAGGGCCCGGCTCGCCCCGGACCCACTGTCATCCATCAGGGCCAGCAACAGGTGAGCCACATTGACCGGCCGGCCAGCGCCGATCGCGGTCTGATCGGCTCGGCGGACCACTCGTCGAGCCCGGGGGGACAGTTCTTGAGTTGCTCCGGAGGCAAGCGGGCTACCGGCCGGGACCAGAAGGGAGAGTTGACGCCGTATCTCCCCACTCCCCACACCGATGGCCTCCAGCGTTTGGAGCATGGCGCTCTCGCCTTCATCGAGGATCCCCTGGAGGAGGTCCTCGGTTTCGACCAGCCTGGCGCCGCGCCCTCTCGCCACCTCGTAGGCCAGGTTGACCGCGTCGACAAAGTGGGAGACGGCTAGCGACTCGATCTCCAGGCCAGCCGGCAACACCGCCGACGACTGGCTGGAGACGTAGGCCGCCGCGGACATCTGCCGGAGCGATTCGAGCAGGGCAGCCTGGCAGATCGACGAGACCGGTAGTTGTGCGGTGCGAACCCGCTCCGCCAAATCGTCCGGCAGGTACACACTGATCTTTGGCATCGGATGGTCTCATCTCCAATCGGGCTATTCGCCAACGTCCCCACCGCGAGCTCTGGCCGTGAAGAGAGGATCGGGATCCCGTCGTCGATGTCTACCATCCACCGATCACCAGACCTTCCTGACGGATGGGCAACAACCAGTACGACCAGGGCTCGCCCAAGCCAACTGGTGGAGAGCTGAGCCGACCACTGACTCTTTTGCACTCGTGGCCGAGCACCTACTGGCCGAGGTGGACGCCATGATGGCAGGGGATCTTTCTTCGTCGGTCAGACGTGCACCGCCACGTACTTGATGTTGAGGTACTCCTCGATCCCCTCTCGGCCGCCTTCCCGTCCGAGGCCGGACTGCTTGACGCCACCGAAGGGGGCGGCCGGGTTCGAGACGATCCCCTGGTTGAGCCCGACCATCCCGACTTCGAGCGCCTCCGACACCCGCAACGACCGCTCCAGGCTGCCGGTGTAGACGAATGCCACCAGTCCGTACTCCGTCCCGTTGGCCTGGGCGATCGCCTCATCGTCGGAGGCGAAGGAGACGACGGGGGCGACGGGCCCGAAGATCTCCTCTCGCAGCAGCCTCGCCTCGGGGGGAACATCGCTCAGCACGGTCGGGGCAAAGAAGTAGCCGGGACCATCGATTGCCCTACCTCCGGTGAGCACCTCCGCCCCCCGCTCGGTGGCGTCATCCACCAGGTCGACCACCTTGTCCCTGGCTTTCGACTCGATCAATGGCCCGACCTCGACGTCGGGCTCAGTGCCGCGTCCGACCTTCATGGCGGCCAGACGAGCGGCCAGTCGACGGGCGAATTCCGCCGCCACCGACTCATGGACGCAGAATCGGTTGGCCGCCGTGCACGCCTCCCCCATATTCCGCATCTTGGCCACGACGGCCCCTTCGACGGCGGCGTCCAGATCCGCGTCGGGGAAGACGAGGAACGGCGCGTTGCCCCCCAACTCCATCGACACCCGATGCATCTGCTCGGCCGCCGCCGCCATCAATTGCTTTCCGACCGGGGTCGAACCGGTGAACGAGAGCTTGCGCAGCCGAGGGTCGGCGATGACCGGCCCGGTCGTGGCGCCGGGATCCTTGGTGGTGACGACATTGAGGACTCCCGGGGGCAGACCGGCGTCGCTCAGAATCTGGGTGAGGGCCAGGGTGGAAAGCGGGGTCAGCTCGGCCGGCTTGACCACCATGGTGCACCCGGCGGCGATGGCCGGGCCCAGCTTGCGGGTGGCCATGGCCATCGGAAAGTTCCACGGGGTGATCAACAGACAGGGCCCGACCGGTTGCCGCATGACCAGCAACCGACCATTCCCGTTGGGCTCGGTGGTATAGCGGCCATCGACGCGCACGGCCTCTTCGGAGAACCACCGGAAGAATTCGGCGGCATAGGTGATCTCGGCCCGCGACCCCTCCACCGGCTTGCCCATCTCGAGGGTCATGAGGAGGGACAGATCGTCGATCCGTTCCATCAGCGTCTGATAGGCCCGTCGCAGGATCTCGCCGCGCTGGCGGGGTGGTGTCGCCGCCCAACCCGCCTGGGCCTCGTCGGCGGCGGCCAGGGCCGCCAGCGCATCGTCGGCCGCCCCGTCGGACACCTCGACCAGCGCCCGACCGGTGGCGGGATCCTCGACCTGGAAGGTTCTCCCGCTCGCCGCGTCACGCCAGACGCCGCCGATGAAGAGCTGCCTCGGGGTGGCCCCGAGCAGCTCGCTCTCTTGGCCCAGATCGGTCATAGCCGCTCCGTCCCTTCTCCGAATGTCGGTGTGGTCAGCGTCGTCGGTCGATCTGATGACTGGGGATGCGTCCGCGTACAGGCGTCCGGGGTGAGTCGACCCCGGTACGATCGCCGCAGAAGGTCGGGTGGAAGCAGTATTGATTTGTGCTCCGTCATCTGGCCGGTCTCGCACAGGACGCTGTTCTCGCCGTGCAGCTCGGTCGCCAGTGCCCAGCGCGCCAAACCCGAAAACATCGCGCATTGGGCCCGCCACGCGTGGTACTCGCCTTCCTGATCGAACCCGTAGCCGGACGCCACATGACCCAGCAGGTCGTGGACCGCCCGAAACCTGTCGTAGGGGCCGCCCATCTCGCCGCCCAGCTGAGGGTGTCGCCTGTCCAGGTCGACGGCCGCCGAGGTGACCTCGAGCACCCGCGTCGACCTCACGGCGCCGATCAGCTCCTGATCGCTCCGGTAGGGCGCAGGGCAGGGTGTGAACACCACTCGCACTGCTCCGCTCGGCCCGGCGAGCGCCGAGAACAGACGATCCGATTGGCGTTGGAGTTCGGAATAGGCGGCGGTGACCAACACGTCGCCCGGCTCACTCTTGGTATCCCGGAAGGTCGCCGACACCTGGCTGACACACGCAGCATCCACGCCCGGTTGGACACCGGCGCCTACGAGTCGGGGCAACCCACCAACGGGGTACGCAGGGTCTGTTGTGAGTGGAGACCGATGCATGTTCCAACCCCAGAATCACACGACGCCGAGCATTCAGGCATGGTCAGCGTAGCCAAACTGGGCGAGGTCGGCGACTGTCCGGATGAGGCCACACGGTGGTCGTTTCCGCCGGAGCAACCCGACCCTCCGCCCGGCTCCGGTCGCGCTACCTCGGCGGCCGGGTGGCCGCATCGAGCACCGCCTCGATGTCTCGGGCCACCCGCTCGAAGCCCGACTCGCCGGTCTGAACGGTGGCCATGAGGAGGGAGATCACGATCACCACCATGCCTGAGGCCATCTGGTCCGGCTCCACGTCCCGACGCATTTCCCCGGTGACCTGCAGCCCACGCATGAGCTCGGCCACGCCTTTGCGCAACTGCGCGAGGGCGGGGATGTCCAGTAGTCGCATGGTGAACTCGGGCTCGAGCCCGGAGACGATCCGCTTGGCCAGAGGATGGGTGTCCAGGTGCTCGAGCAGCCCGAGCACCATGGAATGGCCCCAATGGAGGTCCGATGGGATGCCGACCAGATGCACGGCACCATCGATCAGCCCGGCGACGTCCTCGTCGACCGCGGCGACGAAGAGCGCCTCTTTGTTCGCAAAGTACGGGTACGACGCCGTGGTGGACAGGCCGGCGTCCCGGCAGACGTCGGCCACCGACGTTCCGCGGTAGCCCTCACGGGCGAAGCGGATGACCGCCGCCGCCACCAGCGCGGCTCGGGTGCGGTCCCCTTTGGTGCCCCCCTCGGATGGAACGGTCACGCCGCCACTGTCGCGCCCGGCTACGTCCTTTCCGTGCCGATCGACCCCGGCGGCCCGCTGCCAGCCATTGGGGATCCGGTGGCCGATGAAGACGCCGGTCTCGAGCAGCTGGGTGAACAACGGGCGCAGGGCCCGGTGGCGGAGAGCGGTCCGCCCGGCCGAGCGGTTGACCGTCTTCCAGGTCCCCCAGGTAGGCAGTCCGACCGTGGCGTACACGCCGGGATGGACGATGGTGTCGAACATGGCGATGGCGATCCGGCTCCCCAGGTAACGCACCAGCAGCCGCTCGATGGGACCGGCGGCGGCCCACTGCTCGGGGAACAGCAGTCGGGCGAAGGCCAGGTGCCGGGCCTCCTCCTGGCGGTGGTACTTGGAGACGGCCTTGATCATCGGATCGGTGGCTTCGTGCTCCGAAGCCAGCTTCTGCATGAGGTCGGGCACCTCCTCGCCGGAGAGCACCAGCAGGCAGAACAGGGCCGGCATGTTGAAGAGGATGGGCATGACGATCTTCTCGACCATCCGTACCAGGGGTGTGTCGATCGGGTTCACCGCCGTCGGTGCCACTTGGCCCAGCACTCGGGCAAAGAGGCGGGAATGACGGGTCTCCTCCCCCATCTCGTGCAACAGGTAGATCACCCTCGGGTCGGTCAGGTCGGGCTTGCGCAGGATCTCCATCGAGAAGCCGGCCATCAGCACGGACTCGAAGCGAATGCCGGTATCGACGATGGAGGCGAACTCCTCGCGGGCCAAGCGTCCGCTTCTGCTCCGGACTGAGGGAGTCCAGAATCTCGGGCACGTCGGCGATGGAAAGCAACTCGTCGGGCAGCACCTGCCCGTCGGCCAGTGCACCGGGGACGTCGATGTCGGGATCGACGATGCGATTGAGCGAGGCGGTCGAGAGGCGCTCGATGCGCTGGTCGACCCGGTCGGCCAACTCGCCGGCCGGAGTGGTGTCGGTGGCCGTGGACGTGGTCATGAGCTCACTTTTACAGAAATCAGCTATTTAGTCAATCCCTTAGTTATTGATTCTCGGTCGACGTGGGCCGCCGTGAGATCGGATCGGTCACCCGACGGTGCCGTCCCGGTCGTCGTCGATCTCGATCCGCAGGGCCGACAGGACTCCGAGGGCCAACGGCAGGACCTGGGACGACTCGATGACCGCGCCCGAGAGAGCGTCGCTGCCCTTGACGTCGTAGAGGGTCGAACCGTGGAGTCGGAGTCCCGGAGTCGAGGCCTTCGAGAACTCGGCTCCGGTGAGGTCGCCGTCGAAGATCCGGGTCTCGAACAGCTTCGAGGCGTAGAAGTCACCGGCCCGCAGATCATCGGCGTCGAACACCACCGATCTCAGTCTCGGACATCCGAAAGCTGGCTCCGTCGAGCCGACATCGGGTGACCGACACCTCCGCCGAGCCTGGCCCGGGTGAAGAGGGCCCCCGACATGCGGCAGTCCCGAAACTCGACACGAAGCAAGTTCGCCTGGTCGAGATCGACACCGGAGAGATCGGAGCCCTCCACCACGACATCGATGAGACGAAGCCGTTCGAGCGAAGATCCGGTGAGCTGGGCGTCGACGACCCGGCACTGCTCCAGGGTCACCCCGGCCGCGGTCTGCGCCGAGAAGTCGCCACCGATGAGCGAATGGGAGATGGTCCGATCATCGGACCACGGACCATCCGTGTAGACGTCGAATCGCTCGGGGATACGGGACGGGAGAGGTGTCCGACGCGGGATGGGCACGCTCGAGAGCGTACGACCGCCCCCGGCCGTGGGTGGGCCGCCACCGGTGCGGGGTCGAAGAACCGGGCAACTTCGAGCACGGCGCCTAGGGTCCACGGTGATGCCGAATGCCGACTGGCTCTGGCGCTCGCCACCGAACTGGCCGCTCCCTCCACCCGGCTGGAGGCCACCGGCGGGCTGGAGACCACCACCGGACTGGCCCGCGCCCCCGAACGGATGGTCCTTCTGGATGGCGCCACAGCTCGCCGAGTGGGAGCTGGACTCGCCCACGGCCCCGGTCGTGGTGGGTGAGGGTCCCACCCGTCGGAACCTCGTTTGGGAGACGAGGTTCGTCATGCTGGCGTTTCTGCTCCCTTCCGTGTCGGCAGCCGTCATCATCTTCGTCCAGCACGTGTCCGGGGTCGGGAACATCACCCGATTCCCCGTCATCGTCGCCGGGCACCCGATCACCAATCTCGTCGTAGGCATCCTCGACTATCTATCGGTCGCCGCCGTGGTCCCGCTCGCCCTCCTCCTGCTGACCCGGACGGGTCAACCGCCGACCAGCCTCGGGCTCGGGGTCCCCCGTTTCGGCCTGGACATCTGGCCCGGGCTCGGCCTGGCGGCCGCCTCGTTCGGTGCGGAGATCCCCTTGGCGCTGGTCCTCGCACCCCTGCTGCGCCGGGGTTCCAACCTGGTCAACAACGTCTCGATCGGGCACGTGCCCAGCTACTACGTGATCTGGGGCCTCGCCATGTCCGCCATCACCGCGGTGGCCGAGGAGGTGCTCGTGAACGGGTACTTGCTCACCCGCCTGGGCCAGTTCGGTTGGACGCCCAGGAGTGCCCTCATCCTGAGCCTCTGTCTGCGCACCAGCTATCACGTCTACTACGGGGTGGGGTTCGTGCTCACCGTCCCGTTCGGCTACTTCGTGACCCGATCGTTCCAGAAGCACCACCGACTGAACCGGTCGATCGCCGCCCACTTCCTCTTCGATGCCACCCTGTCGACGATCGCCATCCTGGCGTGAAGCGCCGGCTCACGGTCCGATCGGATCGGCGGAGACAACGCCGTCGTCGGACACCTGATCGCTCCACTTGACGCCATCCCACAGGCGGACCTGGTGACGCCCGGTCGGGTCGGCGTGCCACGCCGCAGAAGGGGCGGGGCGGTCGCGTACCCTGCTGGCGGGTCGTATACCCGCTCGAGTACGCCTCGTGCACGGGAACGCCGCTGGCCGATGCCACCCACTGCTGCAGCCTGGCGTTCTCGGGCCGGAGGAAGGCGAGCTCGGCATTGGCCGCCCCAAGTCGAGTTCGGGCACCCGAATTGGCGATGGCCAGGGCGATGATCGTACCGATGAACGCGGCGAAGATGACGATGGCGCCGATGGCACCGGCGGTCGTGCTCTTCTGACAGGCGACCGCCGCAGTCAGATACGGGATGGGGGGCATGGGGAGGAGCGTAGGCCCTCCCCCGGCGTCAACTCGGGGTCTTCCCCGTTGGCCTCAGGCCGCGCTCCCGAGCTCAGGGCGGGTACCGAACGGGTCCAGAAACGTCGAGCTGAGCCAGGCCGGATAGGAAGGGTCCCGGGGCGACGGCCACCGGGTCACCAAGCGGCCGACCGACCTGAGCCGCTCGAATTCGAACGGAGCCTCGCTCCGCAGGTAGTCGGCGACCGACTGGATGGAATCGTCAGGTTGGGCGGGCATGGCTCATCAGTACCCGCGAGGCGGGGCCGCCAACCGGCCGAACCATGACAGGTTCATGACGGTTGCATCCGCCCGATCACCCGCTCCACCAGCACATCGGGTTGGCACCGGGAGGACGACGAGGCCCGCCTCATGAGATTGCCCAGGTAGGCAGCCAGATTGAGGACCGCCACCCGGGAAGTGCGCCCGGAGAACGGGACCGGCTCGGTCGCCGGGTCGAGCTCGCCGGCCTCGATCACTGCGCTCCGGATGGAGAGCATCTGGGCCCGGGCATCAACCAGATCGATGCCGCTGATGCGCATCCAGGCCGAAAGTCCCAGCTCAAGGGCCAGATCCGGCTCCTGCACCGGTCCGAGATCGCTCAAGCCCCGAAGCACGTTCGGCATGAAGTCGCAGTCCGGGCTCAATGAGTTCACGTACCCAGTGTGACGAGGGGGTGTATCAGGGTGGTGGATTGGGGGTGGTGGACCATGGGTGGGTTGGGTAATGCTAGGGCCATGGCAAGGACAATTTGGAAGGGCTCCCTGAGCTTCGGGCTGGTCAACGTCCCCGTCGGCGTCTATCCGGCCACCCAGGACAAGGCCATCCATTTCAACCAATTCGAGGCGGGGACCTCAGACCGCATTCGCTATAAGAAGGTCAACGAGCGCACCGGTGAGGAGGTGGGGACCGGGGACATCGTCAAGGGCGTCGACCTGGGCGGGGGTGAGTACGTGATCCTGACCGACGAGGAGCTGGCCTCGGCCGAGCCCGTCCGCACCCGGCTCATCGAGATCACCGATTTCGTCGATCTGAACGAGATCGACCCCATCTACTACCGCACCACCTACTACCTCGCCCCCGAGGGAGACGGGGCCAACAAGGCCTACGCACTGCTGCGCCAGGTCATGCGGGAGGCCAACAAGGTGGCCATCGGCACCCTGGTCATGCGCAACAAGGAGTACCCGGTGGCCATCCGGCCCGACGACAGCGTGCTGAAGCTGGAGACGATGTACTTCGCCGACGAGATCCGGAACCCGGTCAAGGAGCTCCCCGACCTCCCGGCTGACGCGGACGTGAGCCAGCGCGAGGTCGACATGGCCCAGCTGCTGCTCGAGTCGATGGAGAGCACCTGGGATCCCGACAAGTACCACGACACCCATCGCCAGAAGGTCGAGTCCCTGGTGGAGGAGAAGCGCCAGGGTCACCAGGTGATCGAGAGCATCGAGCCGGCGCCGGCCACCAACGTGGTCGACCTCATGGAGGCGCTGAGCGCCAGCGTCAAGTCGGCCCAACAGGGCAAGGGGGGCTCGGTGGCCTCGACCCGGGCCCCGGTGAAGAAGACTGCGAAGAAGGCGCCGGCGAAGAAGGTGGCGGCCACCACCGCCTCCAAGAAGGCTCCGCCGAAGGCCACCCCCCGCCGCAAGGCCTCCTGAGCTCAGCGGCGCGTCAACGGACCGCGCCAAGGGGCGACGCTCGATACCGGCGGCGCCGAAGGTCGAGGCGCGGCCTCAACCGGGGGTGGCGGTACCCGTGTTCGCCACCTGCTTGGCCCACGGGTAGTCCGGCTTGCCCGACGGGGAGCGGGGGACCGACTCGACGGCGACCACCCGGCGGGGGACCTTGTGCCCGGCCAGGTGGAGCCGGCAGTGGGCCTGGACCGCCTCGAGGTCCGGTTCGGGCACCCCGGTGACCGGCTGGAACACCGCGGCCACCTGCTCACCGAACCGGGGGTCGGGCACGCCGACCACCACGGCGTCGACGATCCCCGGATGGGCCTTGAGGACGGCCTCGACCTCTTCGGGATAGACCTTCTCGCCGCCGGTGTTGATGCACATCGTGCCCCGACCGAGCAGCCGGATCGATCCGTCGGCCTCGACCGTGGCCATGTCCCCGGGCAGGGCCCAACGGGCACCGTCGACCGTGACGAAGGTGGCCGCCGACTTCTCGGCATCGTGGAAGTAGCCGACCGGGACCCGTCCCTTGGTGGCCAACCTGCCCACCGCCCCGGTCCCGGGGGCCACCGGCCGGAGGTCGTCGTCGAAGACCGCCGTCCGGTCATCGGCGGTGAACCGCAGCGCCGGCGCGGCGCGCTGCCCCCGGTAGGTGACCGAGAGCGCCTGCGCCGGGGACTCGGAGGACCCGATGGCCTCGGTCAGCACCATGGCCGACGGGAAGTCGGCTAGGAGCCGGTCCTTCACGTCGCCGGACATGATGCTGCCCCCGGAGCCCAACATGAGCACCGATCCGGTGTCGTACCGTCCGGGATCCGCCTCGATCGCCTCCACGATGGGTCGGCCCATCGAGTCCCCGACGATGGTCAGCATGGTGACCTGCTCGCGCTCGATCGTGCCGAGGACCGTGCCGGCATCCATGCTCCGGCTGGGGTGCAGGACAGCCCTGCCCCCGCTGAGCATGGCTCCCCACGCCGACCAGTGGCCGCTCACGTGCATGAGCGGGCCGAGGGCGTAGGACACGAAGATGTCGGGCACGGCGACGCCCATGTCGGCCAGCGGCCGCAGCCGGGGGTGCACGGGGGCGGTGGCGTTGTCGGCCACGTCCTCGGGCCGGGCGACGGCGACCCCGGGGGTCATGGTGGCGAAGAAGATGTCCTCGTGGCGCCAGACCACCCCCTTGGGGTGCCCGGTGGTACCGCCGGTGTAGGCGATGTAGGTGTCGTCGGCCGACCGGGGGCCGAAGCCCGCCTCCGGGGAGCTGCCGTCGAGCAGGTCCTCGATAGAGGACGGCGTCCGGCAGCGCGTGGGCCCAGTCCGCGCCGTCCTCCACCACGATCAGGTGGTCGAGGCGGGGGAGCCGGTCCCGGATGGAGGCCACCACCGGGGCGAAGCCCGCCTCGAGGACGAGCACCGTCAGCTCGGCGTTGTCGAACAGGTAGCGCAACTCCTCGGCCACGTAGCGGTAGTTGACGTTGACGGGCACCGCCCGCACCTTGAAGGCGGCCACCATCGTCTCGAGATACTCGGGCCGGCTGTACATGAGCGCGCCCACGTGCCCGTCCGCCGCCACTCCCAGCCCGTCGAAGCCGTGGGCCAGCCGATTGGCCCGTTCGTCCAACCCGCCGTAGGTCAGCCGGGTGTCGCCCCACACCACCGCCTCGCGTTCGGGGACGCGGGCCGCCACGCACTCGAACAGGTCGGCCAGGTTGAACTCCACGGTCAATCCTCGCTCCGGCCGGCGCGCTCGGCCGTTCTCAGTCTCACCGGGCCGCGTCCCGGAAGGGGACATCCCTGTCCACCCGGAGGTCGTGGGGAAGGCCGAGGACCCGCTCGCCGATGACGTTGCGCTGCACCTCGTCGCTGCCGGCGGCGATGCGGAGCGAGGGCGAACTGAGGAACTGCCGCTGCCAGTAGCCCTGCTCGGGGGCGTCTTCACCCACCAGGGTGCCTCCCGGGCCCTGGACGGCCAGGGTCAGCTCGGCGATCTCGCGGGCCAGCTGGGAGTTGAACAGCTTGATGACCGAGCTCTCCGGGGTGGACAACCCCCGGCTGACCGCGGTCTGGATCCGGAACCGGAGGTAGCCGGCGATCCGGTCCTTCACGTAGCAGTCGGCCAATCGCTGGCGCACGACGGCGTCGTCGGCGGCCCCGCACTGCCGGGCCAGCTTCAGGATCTGCGCGAAGTCCGAGGTCCCCCCGCTCAGGTTCCGCTCGTGGGCCAGCGTGGTCATGGTCGCCCGCCAGCCGCCGTTGACCTCCCCGACCACGTTGGCCACCGGCACCCGGACATCGGTGAAGAACACCTCGTTGAAGGTGGCCCCGCCGGTCATCTGGCGGAGCGGGCGCACTTCGATACCCGGGGTGCGCATGTCCAGGATGAAGAAGGTGATGCCCCGGTGCTTGGGCACGTCGGGGTCGGTCCGGGCCAGCAGGATCCCGAGGTCGGCATGGTGGGCGCCCGAGCTCCATACCTTCTGGCCGTTCACCACCCACTCGTCGCCGTCGCGCTCGGCCCGGGTGGCCAGGGCGGCCAGGTCCGAGCCGGCCCCGGGCTCGCTGAACAGCTGGCACCAGACTTCCTCACCCCGCAGCATGGCCGGGAGGTAGCGGGTCCGCTGCCCGTCGGTGCCGTGGCCGATGATGGTGGGGCCGGCCATGCCGATGGCCACCGCGAACAGCCCGGAGGTGACGTCGAAGCGAGACTCCTCCTCACGGAAGATCATGGCCTGGACGAAGTCGCCGCCCCGACCGCCGAACTCGGCCGGCCAGGTGATGCCGGCCCAGCCACCGTCGAACAGCCGGCGCTGCCAGGTCTTCCCCTCGGTGACGAAGACGTCGTCGAAGTCGAAGAACGAGTGCGAGGTCGACAGCTGTCCGGGGTCCCGCTCCTTGGCCTGGTCCTGCAACCAACGGCGCGCCTCGGCCCGGAACGCCGCCTCCTCCGGGGTGTCGTCGAAATCCATGCTCGCGCTCCCCGATCAGCCGGCGGCCGGCCGCCAGAACGGGAGGCCGACGTCATCGGCCGCCTTCAGCATCAGCACCTCCAGGGCCATGCCCACCCGCAGGTCGTCGAGGTCGCAGTCCACGATGTTGGACATCATCCGGACGCCCTCGTCGAGTTCGACGATGCCGACCGCGTAGGGGGACAGCGAGGCGAATGCCTCGGATCGGTTCTGCCGGATGATCGTGAAGGTGTAGAGCGTCCCCCGTCCCGAGGCCCCGACCCACTCGGTCTCGCCGGCGCACGAGGCGCACAGGGCCCGGGGGTAGAACTGGTGCTGGCCGCACTCCACGCAGCGCTGGAGGACCAGCCGGCCAACGGCGGCCTGCTCCCAGTAGTGCCGGGATGCGTGGTCCGGCTGGGGCAGGGCGCGGAGCCGCACCGTGTCGGCCAGGCCTTCGATGCTCATGACCGCCCTTCCTTTCCGAGCACGACGGTGGCGATACAGGACAGCGACCCCCCCGAGCCGCAGGCCACAGCCAGTTCGGCCTCGGGGACCTGGGCCTCACCCGCCTCGCCGCGGAGTTGACGGACGGCCTCGTTGATGAGGAAGATCCCGCGCATGCCGGGGTGACAGGCCGAGAGCCCGCCGCCGTCGGTGTTGAGCGGGTGGCGCCCCCCGCGCCGGAGGGCGCCGGACTGCACGAACGCGCCCCCCTCCCCCTTGCCGCAGAAGCCCATGTCCTCCAGGAGGAGCAGGACGGTGATGGTGAAGCTGTCGTAGCACTGGATGGTGTCGATGTCCTCGGGTCGCACCCCGGCGCGACCGAACGCCTGGGGCGCACACCGGGCGGCGGCGGTCGTGGTGAAGTCGGGCATCTGGCTGATCGTCCAGTGGGTCTGGGCCCCGGCCGCTCCGAGCACGAACACTGGGGGCCGGGGCAGATCCCGGGCCCGCTCCCGCGTGGTCATGATGAAGGCGCCGCCCCCATCGGAGACCACACAGCAGTCCAACTTGTGGAGGGGGTCGGCGATCATCCGCGACGACAGCACGTCGCCGACCGTGATCGGGTCACGGTACTGGGCCGAGGGGTTGAAGCCGGCATACTCCCGGACCCCGACGGCGATCTCGGCCAGCTGCTCCGAGGTGGTGCCGAACTCGTGCATGTGCCGGCGGGCCGCCATGGCATACCCCCCGGCCAGCACGTTGCCCCACGAGCACTCGAACTGGGACGGGCCGGCCACCCGGGTCGAGGCCCCGGACATGGTGGTGGTGCCGAGGGTCCGGCCCATCCGCGACAACATGTCGGAGCCGTAGGTCACGAGCATGACGTCGCACATCCCCGCCTCGATGGCGGCGGCGGCGTGCTGGACGTAGAACTCGAAGGTCGCTCCTCCGACCATGGTGCCGTCGAGCCAGCGGTGATCGATGCGCAGGTACTCGGCCATGTTGGGCGCGTCGTCGACGTTGTGGCCGAAGCCGGTGCCGGCGCACATGTACCCGTCGATGTCCGACTTCTGCATGCCGGAGTCGGCCAGGGCCCGGCGCAGGGCCAGGGCGTGGTGCTCCATGGCGTCGAGCTCGGGCACGACCGGGTAGTCGCTCCATCCAATGCCGACGATGACCGGATCACGCGCTCCCATCGACACTCCCCCCCGGCCCCTTGCTGGTCGACCGGCGGCCGCGCCCGTGGCTACCGTAGGCCCGTTCCGCGCCGACCGGAGGAAGCCGCCCATGAGCACGACAGGTCCATCGGACGGGGCCGGAGGCCCCCTCACCGGCGTCCGCATCGTCGAGGTGGCCGGACTGGGCGCCGGGCCCTTCTGCGCCATGATGCTGGCCGACATGGGCGCCGATGTGGTCCGGGTGGACCGCCCGACCACCCCCGACGGCCCGGGGATCCTCGGACGGGGTCGACGCTCCATCGCCATCGACCTGAAGACGGAGGCCGGGTGCTCGCTGTTGTTGGATCTGGTGGGCCGGGCCGATGGGCTGGTCGAGGCCTTCCGGCCCGGCGTGGCCGAGCGGCTCGGGTTCGGACCGGTTCGCTGCCACCAGGAGAACCCGCGGCTGGTCTACGGGCGGGCCACCGGATGGGGCCAGCAGGGACCGTGGAAGATGATGGCCGGCCACGACATCAACTACATCGCGCTGGCCGGTGTGCTCGGGATGATCGGTCCCGAGGGCGGCGCACCGGTGCCTCCCCTCAACCTGGTGGGGGATTTCGGCGGAGGCGGCCTGCTGCTGGCCTTCGGCATGGTCTGCGCCCTGCTCGAGGCCCGGGGCTCGGGCGTCGGCCAGGTGGTCGACGGGGCCATGGTGGACGGCAGCGCCCTGTTGGCCACCATGTTCTTCGAGATGTCGGCCCGGGGCCGATGGACCGAGGAGCGCGGGGTCAACGTGCTCGACGGTGGCGCCCCCTACTACGACACCTACGAGACGGCCGACGGGAAGTGGGTGGCGATCGGCGCGGTCGAGGGCCAGTTCTGGTCGGGCCTGGTCGACCTGCTCGGCATCGGCGACCCCGACCTCCCCGCCCAGGGCGATGTCGGAGCCTGGCCGAAGCTGCGCGCCCGGATCGCCGCGGCGGTCGCCGCCCGCACCCGGGACGAATGGGCCGAATTGGCCGCGGGCACCGATACCTGCATGGCCCCGATCCTCTCGCTCCGCGAGGCACCCGACCATCCCCACCACCGTGACCGGAACAGCTTCATCACGGTGGGCGACTCGGTGCAACCGGCCCCGGCCCCCCGGTTCTCCCGCTCGGTCCCCCGGCCGCCCACCCCGCCGCCGGCCATCGGGTCCGACGCCCGCGCCGTCCTGTCCGACTGGGGCGTGGAGGTGGACGAGATCGTCCGCCTCGAGGGGATCGGGGCGTTCCGGACCCGGAACTGAGCGAAGGGTGCCGGCCTCGGTCACGATGCCGGCCGGACACCCGGCTTGCGGACGGTCACCGGCCCGGAGACCCGGGTCTGGCAGGCCAGTCGGATGGTCCTGCCCCGGTGGAACGAGCGACCGGAGAAGTCCCGCAACGCCGCCCGCTCGAGCGGGCCGGGCGGTTCGCAGTGCTCCTCCCCCTCGATCACCTCGCAGTAGCAGGTGTGGCACTCGGCCAGGCCGTGGCAGGCGGTGGGCCAGAAGATGCCCTGGGCCACCGCCGCAGCCATGATGCTCTGGCCCTCGCCGACCTCCACCTCCAGCCCGGCCGGCTCGACGTGCACGGTCACCATGGGCGGGCGTTCCGGCACCACCCGGCGGCTGGGTTCGGGCTCCCCCTGGTCGGCACATTCGGACCGTACCGGATCGAACTACGGGCGGAGGTAGTCGTCGATGACCTCGTGCATGTGGATGACGTTGTGCTCCTGGCGCGGGTTCAACCGCAGCCCGGTGCAGCCCCGCGACTTCATGCCCGCCTGGACGTGGGCCATGTTGGCGTAGTCCTGGTTGGTGACCAGCCCCCAGTCCTTGGCCGTCCAGTCCGGGTAGAACTTGCGCTCGCACATCGGGCGGTCGTCGTCGGGCGCGACCCACTCGAGGGTCCAGAGGTCCTTGATGGTGCTGTCGGGATCGAGCCCGTTGGGCCGGACCCGGAACAAGGTGGTGCTGCCGGGGTAGATGGGCCCGACCACGTTGGGGAAGAAGTGCACGTCGTCGGAGCTGAGCAGCTGCTCGTCGGTCAGGTCGCCGAGATCGACCGCCCTTGCGCGCGGAGCATCTGCACCCGAAGCTCGTTGTAGGCGTCCATGGCCGACTGGCCCTCGGGGAGGGGCTTGTCCTTCAGCGTCCTCCACCTGTTGGCGCTCCTCCTTCAGGAACAGGCCGCTCGAGCTCGTCGATCATGACGGCCAGCAGCTCGCGCTCGTCGTAGTCCCCCGGTTGGAGGCCGAGCCGGGGGCTCGGGCGGATCTCGTGCTTGACCTCACCCAGCGCGCCCATGTGGTTGTGCTTGCCCAGCGGCCCGTACCGGATGGCGGTGTCGTCGGTCCAGCGGAGCAGCTGGGGATGGGTGCCCTGCACGTGATAGCTCTCGTTGAAGGCGTCGAGCACCGACTTCCAGTTGGCCGGGATGATCACCGTCCGGTAGGAGCGGAACCGCATCTTCTCGAAGCGGTAGGGCGCGAGCAGCTCGGGGAGCGGGCCGAGGAAGGACTCGAGCGACTCGGCGTCGGGATCCATGTTGATGAAGACGAAGCCGCCCCACCGGCCGACCCGGATCGGGTTGAGGCCCACGTCGTCGTCGGTCATCGTCGGGGGGAAGTCGACCCGGTCGACGACCTCCTTGTTGGTGCCGTCGAGCTCGAACCGCCAGGCGTGGTACCGGCACCGGATCTCGCCCGGTGGCGAAGTTGCCCACTCCGGCGGCCAGGCGGGTGCCGCGGTGCGGGCAGGTGTTGTAGAAGGCACGGATGGTGTCGGTCCCGCTGCGGGTCACCAGGATGGACTGGTCGCCGATGATGTACTCGAGGAAGTCGCCCACCCGGGGCACCTCCTCCTCCCGGCAGGCCATCTGCCACACCCGGGGCCACAGCCGTTCCATCTCGAGGTCGAAGAAGTCCTGGGAGACGTAGCGCTCCTTGGGGATGATGTGCCGCGTCGTCGACTCGACCAACCCTCCGTCACGGGCAATCGTCATGACCATCGGCGTCGCCTCCCCCGGTCCTGCCCCGTGCAGGCGCTCTTGACTGCGGCTCTACGGTAACAGGATACTGGATCCTGAGAACACTGTTTTCGCACCCCGTCGGTGTCGCGCCCATCGGGCCCTTCGGCCCGCGCGAGAACCTTCGGACCGACGAGGGTGGGGCGCAGGTGGAGAGAGCTGGAGGGTCGGGGGTGGTCCTGCCGAGACTGGACGATCGGGTGGCGTTCGTCGCCGGCGCCAGCCGCGGCATCGGGCGGGAGATCGCCACCGCACTGGCCCGGGCCGGGGCCTCGGTGGCGGTGGCCGCCCGCACCGACCATCCCGGCCGGCTTCCCGGCACCGTGCACAGCGTGGCCGACGCCATCCGCGGCCGACGGCGGCACCGCGCTCCCCGTGTTGTGCGACGTGTCCGACGAGTCCTCGGTGGAAGCGGCGGTCGCCCGGACGACCGAGACCCTCGGCCCCATCGACATCCTGGTGGCCAACGCCGGCACCCTGTGGCTGGGCACGGACCATCGACACGCCCCTCAAGCGCTGGGAGCTCTGCCTGCGGGTCAACCTCACCGGCACCTTCCTGGTGACCCGGGCCGTGCTGCCGTCGGTCATGGAACGCCGTACCGGCTCATTGATCGCCGTCACCACCACCGGCGTGTACCAGACCGACCTGGGCTCCAACGCCTACTGGGTGTCGAAGGCCGGCGTCGAGCGCTACTACGCCGGACTGGCCACCGAGCTCGCTCCCTACGACGTGGCCGTCAACTGCCTGGCGCCGCGGAAGGTGGTGATGACCGAGGGGGCGGTGGCCGGCGGGGTCAGTGTGCCCGACGACATGATCGAGGCGCCCGAGGCCATGGGCCGGGCCGCCGTCTACCTGGCCAGCCAGAGCGCCCGTACCCTGACCGGGACGGTGCAGTACTCCCTCGACCTGCTGGAGCGGATCGGGGCGCCGGTCGGGGCGGCCCGGATCGGCCCGACCGACCAGGGGGCCACGGCATGAACCCGGTCACCCGTGATGGGGATACGGCGGCACCGTGAGCGGCGGCCCCCTCCCCGGTCTGGTCGGGCTGTCGGTCCTCAATCTGTCCGACGACGTCGCCGGGGCCTACTGCGCCAAGCTCCTGGCTGACGCCGGGGCGACCGTCACCCTGGTCGAACCGCCCGAGGGCCACCCGCTCCGGCGGTGGTCGGCCTCGGGGTCAGTCGGCCGCGACGGGGACGGGGACGGAGTGCTGTTCCGCTTTCTGGCCTCGTCGGTTCAGAGCGCGATCGATCGACCCGAAGGCGGCCGCGGCGGCCGACCAGCGGGACGCGCTCCTCGACTCCTCCGATGTGGTCATCGTCTCCACCCTCGGCGACCGCTCCGGGGGTCACCCCCCGACCGTCGACCCCCGGGCGTGCGCCGGGGGCCGCCCCGAGCTGGTGGTGGTGAGCCTCTCCGCCTTCGGTCTGGGCGGCCCGCGGGGCGGTGAATCGTCCTCCGACCTCCTGCTGCAAGCCCTTTGCGGCTCCCTGCACAGCCACGGGACCGACGACCGGGAGCCGCTGGCGGTGGGCGGGGGCCTGGCCGAGTGGACGGTCGGCACCTTCGGGGCCCTCGGGGCGGCGAGCGCCCTGACCGCCCGTCGCCGGACCGGACGGGGCGACCTGGTCGACGTGTCGGCGCTGGAGTGCCTGGCCCTCACCTTCATCTGCTATCCGTCCGTCGCCGCCACCATGCCCGGCGGCCAGCGGATCCGTCCCACCTACGTGATGGTGCCGGGCATCGAGCGCTGCCTCGACGGCTACGTGGGGATGGCCACCATCACCACCGCCCAGTGGCACACCTTCCTCGACATGATCGAGCGGCCGGATCTGGCCGCCGACGAGTCGCTCTACATCCAGCGCAACCGGGACCGCCCCGACGTGCTCGCCGCCATCGAGGAGTGGACCAGCCGGCACACCGTCGACGAGGTGGTCGAGATCGGGTCCCTCTACCGGATCCCCACCGTGCCCATCGGCAACGGTGCCAACTTCCCGGACATCGGGCACGTGGCCGACCCGCCAGCCTGTACGACGCCAACCCCCGGGGCGGGTTCCCCCATCCCCGGTCGCCCTTCCGCTCCGACGCCACCGATCGGCCGCCGGCCCGGGGCCGGCGCCGACCCTGGCCGACCGGACCGACGGGGGCCACGGGACGGGCGGGCACCCACCGGCCCGGTCCGGGGCGGACCGTCCCTTCCCCGCCGACCGGGGGGTCGCCCCCGGTCCCGACGACCTCCCGCTGGCCGGCGTGCGGGTGCTCGACTTCACCGCCTTTCTGGCCGGGCCCATGGCCACCCAGTACCTGGCCTCCCTCGGGGCCGATGTGGTCAAGGTCGAGTCCACCCAACGTCCCGACCCGATGCGGTACAGCGTCCGGGTCGACCCGTCGGTCGACCAGTGGTACGAACAGGGCGCCATCTTCCAGTCGGCCAACCTCAACAAGCGCAGCGTCACCCTCGACCTGTCGGTGGAGCGGGGACGGGCGCTGGCGCTGCGCCTGGCGGCGACGTCCGACGTGGTGGTCGAGAACTTCACGCCCCGGGTCATGGAGCAGTTCGGCCTGGGCTACGACGAGCTGTCGGCGGTCAACCCCGGGATCATCATGGTCCGGATGCCCGGCTTCGGCCTGGACGGCCCGTGGCGCGACCGGCCCGGGTTCGCCGCCTCCATGGAGCAGGTGTCCGGGCTGGCCTGGATCACCGGCTACCGCGACGGGCCGCCGTCCATCCCCGGGATCTGCGATCCGCTGGCCGGGATGCACTCGGCCTTCGCCATCCTCACCGCCCTCGAGCACCGGACCCGGACCGGGCAGGGGCAGTTGATCGAGCTGGCCATGGTGGACCTGGCCGCCAACCTCGTCGTCGAGCAGGTGCTCGAGCACACCACCTACGGCCACCTGATGACCCGCCAGGGGAACCGCCAGCCCGGGCCGATCCACCAGGGCGTCTACGCCTGCCGCGAGCCCGACCAGTGGATCGTCGTCGGGGTGGCGACCGACACCGAGTGGCGGGCGCTGCGCCAAGCCCTGGGCACGCCGGCCTGGTCACTCGACCCCGGGTTCGAGAGCGGGTCGGGGCGTTCCGACCACGCCGACCGGTTGGACGCCGGGCTCGGGCCGTGGTTCGCCGACCACAGCCAGAAGGACGCGCTGGCCGCCCTGCAGTCGGCCGGCGTGGGCTGCGAGCCGGTGGTCCACTCCTATGACGTGGACCTCGACGTGCAGATGAACGCCCGGGCCTTCTGGGAGGAGGTCGACCACCCCGTGGTGGGACCGAAGCGCTTCCCCGGTTGGCCGATGCGCTACGGCGCCCGCGCCGTGCCGTGGTTCCGGCGACCCGCCCCGCTGCTCGGCCAGCACAACCACGAGATGCTCGGGGCCCTGGGCGTGACCGGGGACGAGTTGGAGGCGTTGGTGGCGGACCGGGTCATCGGCACCCGACCGCGCGGGCTCTGAGCGACGTGGTCGAGCCGGGCACGATCGACTGGGCCCTCACCACCACCCGGGCCGTCCGCCGGCGGCTGGACCTCGAACGGGCCGTGGACGTGGAAGTCGTCCTCGACTGCCTCGACCTGGCCCTGCAGGCCCCCACCGGGGGAGATGCCCAGGGATGGCGGTGGATCGTCATCACCCGTCCGTCGACCAAGGCCAGGATCCGGGACATCTACGTCGAGGCCCTCACCGCGGCCTCGGGAGGGCACCGTCCCGGTCAGGCCGGCTCGTCGGCGAACCGCATGCTCGACGACGCCTGGCACCTCGCCACCCACCTCGACCGGGTTCCCGTCCTCGTGGTGGCCTGCATCAGGGGCCGGCTCACGCCCGAGCGCACCCTGGCCCAGGCCGCCGCCCTCCTCGGATCGATCTACCCGGCCGTCTGGAGCCTGCAGCTCGCCCTCCGGAGCCGGGGCCTGGCCTCGGTGATGACCACCGTCCACCTGCAACGGCACGAGCAGATGGCCGAGCTCCTCGGCATCCCCGACGGCGTCACCCAGGCCGCGCTGGTGCCGATCGCCCACCTGCTCGGGGACGAGCTCCACCCTGCTCGGCGCCGGCCGGCGCGCCAGGTGGCGTTCCCCGACCACTGGCACGGGATATGGGACCGGCCACCGGGCCCGCCGGCCGGCGAATCGGCCTGAACCGGGCGCTGCGGGAGGACGGTCACTCGGAGGACGGTCACTCAGAGATCGGGCAGGGTGCCCGAGATGTCCGTGGTCGGGCCGGCCTCGGCGACCAGGCCGGGGATCACCTCGGTGAGGGCGGCCGGGTCCCAGAGGCCGGCGTTGTCCACGCTCGGGCCGGACCTCCAGCCCTCGGCCACGCTGATGTAGCCGCCGTGCACGTTGAAGACCCGACCGGTGACCTCGGCGGCGAAGTCGCTCCCCAACCACACCACCAACGGGGAGATGTTCTCGGGCGCCAACGGGGAGTACCCGCCGGCGAAGCGCTCGGTGACCTCCCGGCCGAAGGGCAGGTCGATGTTCATCCGGGTGAGGGCCATGGGAGCGATGGCGTTCACCACCACCCCGTAGCGGCCGAGCTCCAGGGCGGCGATCACCGTGAAAGCGGCGATGCCCGCCTTGGCCGCCCCGTAGTTGATCTGTCCGGCGTTGCCGTAGAGCCCGGTGGCCGAGCTGGTGTTCACCACCCGGCCATCGGTCCGCTCGCCGGCCTTGGTGCGGTCCCGCCAGTACACCGCGGCCCAGTGGGTGGGCGAGAACGTCCCCCGGAGATGGACCCGGATCACCGCGTCCCAGTCGTCCTCGGTCATGTTGACCAGCATGCGGTCACGCAGGATCCCGGCATTGTTGACCAACGTGTCGAGACGGCCGAAGGACTCCACGGCGTGGGCCACCAGCCGCCGGCCTCCCTCCCAGTCCGAAGCGTCGTCCCGGTTGGCCACCGCCTCCCCTCCCTGGGCGCGGATCTCCTCGACCACCTCGTCGGCCGGTCCCGACGACGCCCCGGCGCCGTCGATGCCCGCGCCGATGTCATTCACCACCACCCGGGCGCCCTGACGGGCGTACTCGAGGGCGTGGCTCCTCCCGATGCCCCGTCCGGCCCCGGTGACCACCACGACCCGGCCGTCGCAGATGCCGCGCATCATTCCTCCCGGTACCCGAGCCGGCCGTGGTCGATAACCACCCGGCCCGAGCCGGTGGCGACCCGGAAGGCGGCGCGGCCCGCCCCGAGCCGCCACACCTGGACGGCCAGGGCGTCGCCCGGTCGCACCGGCGCCGTAAAGCGGCCGTCCATCGACACGAAGCGGGCCGGATCCGATCCGCAGAGACCGTGCAACAGCAGTCGGCCGGTGAAGCCGTAGGTGCAGAGGCCGTGCAGGATCGGGCCGTCGAAGCCGGCCGCCCGGGCGAAGGCGGGGTCGGAGTGCAGCGGGTTGCGATCACCGCTCAGGCGGTAGAGGAGGGCCTGATCGGGGCGGGTCGGGGCGGACAGGACCAGATCGGGCGGCCGGTCCGGGCCGGCCAGTCCCGGCGACACCGGCCCGCGTTCCCCGCCGAATCCTCCGGCCCCGCGGACGAACAGCGAGGACGAGGTGGAGAAGCGCAGCGCTCCGGTCACCGCGTCGACCGATCGGTTCTCGACAGTGACCACCGCCCCCGAGCCCTTGTCGAAGATGCCGGTCAGGCGGCTCGTCGTGCGCACCCGGCCCTCGGCCGGCAAGGGCCCGGCCAGGACGATGCCCTGCTCTCCGTGGACCGCCCGGGTGGGGTCGAAGCTCCCGGCCAGGCCGAGGGCCGAGCCGGTGGAGCCGACGACCACCCCGAAGGTGGGGAGCACCCGCTGGGCTACGCCGGCGCTGTTCTCCGTGGTCAGATCGAGCTCGGCGCCGAACGGATCCGCCCCGCCCGCCCCCACGCCCAGGGCGTAGAGCAGCGCCTGGTCCGAGGTCCACGAGTGCTCGGTCGGCGCCCCTTCGGAGCCCACCGCATCGAGGTTCCACTGCACCGCGGTACCCGTCCCGCCGTTCAGGTGAATCCGCCGCCGTCGACCACCAGCCGTTGGCGGGTGATGTTGGCCCCCGCCTCGCCGACCAGGAAGCGGACGGCGTTGGCTACGTCTTCCGGCTCGCAGACGCCGACCGAGGGGGAACCGGGCGTTCAGCTCGTGGATCTCGTCCACCTTCATCGCCGCCTTGACCAGCCGGCGGCCCATGTCGGTGTTGGAGAGCCCCGGGACCACCACGTTGACCCGGATGCCCGAACGGGCCTCCTCCTTGGCCAGCGTGAAGGCCAGCGACTCCTGTGCCGCCTTGGCCATGTTGTAAGGCCCACCGTACGGATCGGCGGTGATAGCCGACTGGCTCGAGATCATGATGATGTCCCCGCGCCCCTGCTCGCGCATGCTGGGCAGGACCAACTGGGACATGTGGTGGGATCCGAAGGCCATGGTGGCCATGACCCGCTCCAGCTCCTCCACCGGGGTCTTGGCCACCGGCGTGCCCCGGTTGGTGATCCCGGCGTTGTTGATGAGGATGTCGATGTGGTCGAAGTCGGCCAGCACCCGGTCGACCATGGCGCTGGCTTCGTCGAAGGAGGCCACCGACCCCTGGTAGGCCCGCGCCGTCCCGCCCTCGGCCTCGATGGCGGCGACGGTCTGGTTGGCCGCCTCCTCGTCCTTGCGGAAGTTGACGGCCACCCGGGCCCCGTCGGCGGCCAGGCCCAGGGAGACGGCGCGACCGATGCCGCGTCCCCCGCCGGTCACGATCGCCACCCGTCCGGTGAGACTCATCGGTACTGCTCCCTTCGTCGGGGTGCCGTCGCCGGCGCCGCCGTCGCATCGTGCGCCCGCACCTGTCCCCCACCTCACCGGACCGATCGGTCCGGTGCTCGACGTCGGCGGGAAGGAGCGCGTCACCGCCGGGCCATTCCATCCCGGCGCGACGAGCGACCCGGTCGACGTCCGGCGCAGCATAGGCCAGCTCCTCCCGGGGCGCCCGAGGCCCGAACAGCGGGATGGGCGCCGTGCGCCGGACCGGTGACCGACGACCGGGGTGCGGTCCGACATGGCAGGCTGCGACATGGAGTACGACGACCTCGCCGACTATTTCCTGACTCCACCGGCCACGCCGATCCCCGCACCGGCGGTCCCCGCCACGGCCGCCCGACGGCTACGCGACTCCCTCGAGCCCATCGCCACCATCGGATGGTGGTCACGGGCGGCGAGCGAGTCGGCCGGTGCGTTGGGCCTCGACTTCTTCAGTGCGTACGTATGGGGGCGGGCGGCGTCTCTCGGCGCCGACGTCGCGCCCGCCGGTGGTGGTGTCGGCGTTCGGGGTGTTCGAGCCCGGGATGATCGAGGGCGTGCTGGCCGCGGCCCGGGCCACCGCCTCCCACCCGGCGATCCTCGAGGCCCGGCAGGCCGGTGGCACGGGCGGGCTGGCCGCCGCCACCGGTTCGATCGACCTCGCGGTGATCGAGACCCTCGGCCTCCGGTTGCTGGCCGCGTTGGGCGGGCTCGACGGCGCCGCCCGTCCACTGTTCAGCGGGCTCCGGTCGTTGCCGGTGCCGGCCGATCCCCACGGGCGGCTGTGGCGGGCCGCCGAGCTGGTCCGGGAGCACCGCGGCGACGGCCACCTGGCCGCGTGCCTGGCCGCCGGCCTCGACGCCGCGGAGATGAACGTGCTGACCGAGCGCTGGCTGGACTTCCCCCTCGGGGAGTACTCGGCGACCCGGGGGTTCCCGACCGCCCGCCTGGACCAAGCCGCGGCGTCGTTGCGTCGGCGCGGCTGGCTGGATGCCCGGCACGCCCTCACCCCCGACGGTCGGACCGCGCGGGAGGCGATCGAGCGGGCGACGGACACCTCGCAGGCCGGTCTCATCGCCGCGCTCGATGACGACCTGGACGCGGTGATCTCGTCCGCCGCCACCGTCGCCACCGCCGTGCTCGATGCCCATGCCGCGCCGGCCGATGCCCGCAAGCGCGCCGCCGGCTGAACCGACCCAACCCGGTTGGACCCGCTCAGTTGGCGGCCGCCGCCGTCGTCACCATGCCGTGGATGTTGGCGGCCACGAAGGTGGCCAGGGCGGCGGGACACTGCCACGAACCGGCAGCGTGATCCTGGAAGCCCAAGAAGTGGGCCACGAGACAGGTGGCCACCGCGTCGATCGGTGACCACGAGCTCCCGCCCTCGGCCGCGGTGACCTGGGCCATCAGGGCAGGGACGGCGTCGTTCTCCGTCTCGGCGTTGGCCAACTCGTGGGCGACGAGGGCGAGCGTCGGCGATCCGGCGAACACCGTCGTGGCCGAGCCGGCCGCCCCGAACGTACAACCGGTGCCCACGTTGCCGGGGATCGCACCGCACACGGTCGAGGTGTCCCCCATGCTCCAGCTCCACGTCGGGCCGGGATCGATGCCGCCGGCCTCGACTTCGGCCACCAGGGTGGCGACGGAGGGGCCGGTATACGGCAGGCTGGCCGGGACCGGGGCTGCGGCCGGCGCCGCCACCGGGACCGCGGCCGGCGTCGCGGTCGGTGCCGGAGTGGGCGCCGGAGTGGCGACCACCGGTGCCACGGTCGTGGTCGTCGTGGTGGTGGGGGCCGGTGTACTGAGGAGGGCGGAGCCGGGCGCCGCCGTGGCCCCGTGGTCGGCCGATGGCGGACGATGGGTCTGGTGGGTGGTCGCCGCCCGGGCGGTCGCCCCTTGGGCGAGCGACGGATCCCCGGCCGAACTGATCGAGACCGAGGGCCGCGGTCACTGCCAGGACGCCCACCAGGGACACCAGCAGGATCCGGCGAGCCCGACCCGTCCCACCTGCAGTGGAGTGCGGATGGGGATGGGGGTGGGAGCCGGTATCAACCATGTGTTGAAGCGTAGGGTCTTCAACACATGGTTGTCAACACATGGTTGAAATCCCTGCTCCTGGCGGATAAGCTGCAGTCATGTCCTCCGAACCTCAATCGATCGCCGAACGAATGATGGAGCGCGGGCGCCACGAGGCGATCGAAGGTCTCCCCGGTGGTCCCGAGGAGGCCCTGGCCGCACTCCGGTTCGCCGACCAGCTCCGCCGGTCGTCCGAGCGCCAGTGCCAGTCATCGGCCGAGGAGGCCCGGCGTCACGGGTGCAGTTGGCGGGAGATCGGCGAGGCGGTGGGTGGGATCACCCCCCAGGGGGCCGAGCACCGGTTCAGCGCGGCGGCCAAGGAGCGGAGGTCGAAGGCCTCCAAGCTCGAATGGGCGTCCAAGGACCGCCGGGTGCACAACGTCGAATGGACCGGCAAAGAGCGCCGGGTGAATTAGGCGGCGGGAACGGCGGCCGGGATCACCGACTGCAGCGACGTGTAGACCACGACGTTGGAGAGGTAGTGGCCGGTCTGATGGTCGAAGACCCCACCGCAGGTCACCAGCTGCAGTGCGCTGGACCCGTGTGAGGCGTAGACCCGTTGGGCCGGGAATTGCTGCTTCGAGTACTCGGCCACCGAGTTGACCACGAACTGCGCGGTGACACCGTCGGTGAGGTCCACGTCCACCAGGTCGCCGGCGGCCAAGGTGCGCAGTTGGAAGAACACGCCGGGGCCCAGGTAGCTGTCGACGTGGCCGAGGATCACCGCCGAGCCCACCTGCCCCGGGGTCGGTCCCAGATCGAACCATCCCGCCTGCTGCGACGTGGTCGGGACCTGGACACTGCCGTCGGCATTGAGCCCCAGGGTGGTGAGCGCCACCGTCAGGCCGAGTGCCGGGACCTGCAGCCGGTCCGGTATCGAGCGTTGGGTGGACATCGCCACCACCATCGGTGGGGTCAGGTTGGCCTTGGTGGCGGCCCGCTTGGCGGCCGCCGATGGCTTCGGGGCCGGCAGGGCATGGTCACTGCCCCGCAGCCCCGCCGTCAGGGAGAGCGCACCGATCACGGCGAGCAGGGTGGCGGCGCCTCCCCACCACCATCCGTGGGACGGACGAGCACGCGGCACCGACACCAGTTCCGGCACCGGTACCGGATCCGGTACCGGTGCGATCGGGCTCACGTCGTTGGAGTGGCGGCGACCCGGGCGGCAAGGTGGCGGCGGCGGGCGGCGTCGATGACCACCGCGGCCGAGCCGGCGAGGGCCAGTGCGCCCACCACGATCAGGTCGTTGTCACGGCTGTGCGCCGCCCCGCCGAAGCCGGTGGAGGGGAACCCGGAGGGGACGACACCGGTCGAGGTGGCCGAGCTGGTCGTGCCGGCGGCTGCACCCCCGCTCCCGGTGGCAGCCGTACCGGCCGTGCCCGCCGCGGTTCCCCCGCTTCCGCCCGAGCTGGTCGGCGCGCTGGTAGCGGTGGTCGTGGAGGCGGCCGTGCACGCAGGGGGAGCGGTGATCGTGTCGGCGTCCAAGGTGACGTCGCCCGTCTCGGCCAGCACCCGGCCCTGGACCGTCGCCGCGCTGCCCAGGGTGGCCGAGTCGGCCGCCATGATGGTGCCCACGAAGGTGCTGGAACCACCGAGGGTCGCCGAGCTGCCGACCTGCCAGAACACGTTGCAGGCCAAAGCGCCGTTCTCGAGTTCGATCGCGCTGCCCGCTGCCGTCACCAGCGAGGACGACGCCTGGAAGACGAAGACCGAGTTCGGGTCACCCTGACCGTTGAGCACCAACGGGCTGGCCGCGGTGACGTTGGCCGTCGAGGCGCCACCGAAGGCGTAGACGCCGGCGGTGAGGGTCTGGCCGCCGAGTTGGTTGTCGCCGGCGGTGAACGTGGTGATCGGGGGTTGTGCCGCCGCCGCGTTGTAGGCCGTGGTCAGATCGTTCTGGGCGTCGGTGAGGAGCGCCGGGTCGGCGATCGCCCCCGCCGGACCGCCGGCTGTGGTTTCGTAGATCGTGCCGGTGACCTCGGCCTGGGTCAGCCCGGTGTACGCGCTCCCCGCGGCGGGGCTCAGGCCCACGTCGCCGATGATGGAGGAGGTGGGGATGTCGGTGACCGCGGTGGCTCCGAGCACCGCGAACGGTGTCGCCGTGCCCAGCTGCACGGTGGTGGCGGCCGATGCCGCCGGCACGAACGCCGTCCCGATCAGCAGCACCGCGGCGGCTGCGGTCCCGGACGCCACGGCCAGGGGGCGGATGCGCCGACGCCCATCGGGGCGCGGGCCGGCCGAGTGGTGGCGGCGCGCTGGCGCAGGCCGGGGCATGGTCGAGAAGCGGGTGAAGAACACGGGAACTCCCTTAGACGCACCCGAAATAGATAACCGTTGGTAACGGACGTTCGGCGCGCAGATCCCAGACTACTCCCGTAGTCCATCACTAGCAATATATTTCTGGAATTGCCGGAATTGTTCTGTTAGCGTCTCCCGGGTGGCCGAATGGAAGTTCCTCACCAACCATGGGCGCGCCCTGCTGTGCATCGCCCACGATCCGGAGATCCGGCTACGCGACATCGCCGCCACCCTCCAGATCACCGAGCGCAGCGCCTACAGCATCGTGAACGACCTGACCGAGGCCGGCTATGTCCTGAAGGAGAGGGACGGACGTCGCAACCGCTATCAGATCCGCCACGACCTGCCGCTCCCCGACGCCCTCATCGGCACCCAGGCGGTGGGTGACGTCCTGCGCATGCTGACCGGTCAGGAGCTGAAGCTCCGACCCAAGCCCAAGCCCGCAGCCAAGTCCGCCCGCACCCGCACCCGCGCCTGACTGCCGTGTTGGCCCCTCTGGTCAGGCGAAAGGCCCGGCCGGCTCCCCAGTCAAGCCACGTCATCGCCCCTCAGATCCCGCCCCCGGCCACCCCGGTGGCCACTTGAGCGGAGTCGGGGCAACGTGTTCTACTTACCTCCCCAGGGCCCGGGAAACCCAAGGTGACCCGACGATCAGGAGAGCCGGATGACCACGTACGTCGAGTCGACCATCACGTTTCCCTACCGACGCTCCCTCGGACCGGTCATCGGCCGCGTTCATGACCGGGCTGACCGAGATGCGGATGGTCGGCATCCGGAGCGGCGGCCCGGGTGATCGTCCCCCCGCTCGAGTGGGATCCGGAGACCGGTGAGGAGCTGCCCCACGAGTTCGTCGACGTCGGCCCGGCGGGGACGGTCACCTCGTGGTGCTGGGTCGAGTCACCGACCGTCCCAGCATCCGCTGGCCCACCCGTTCGCCTTCGGGATGATCCGGCTGGACGGGGCGGACACCGCACTGCTGCACGCCGTCGACTCCGGCACCATCGAAGCCATGGCGACCGGCATGCGGGTCGCGCCCCGGTGGCGGGCGGAGCGCCGGGCCACATCACCGACATCGAGGCGTTCGTGCCCGGAGAGGAGCCGGTGCATCCGCCGGACGACGGGGGACCGGCGGCGGAACCGGTGGACGATGATGGACTACCAGGCCTCGATCACCTACCACACGCCGGTCACCACCAATCAGACCCGCTCCCAGGTGGCCAGCGACGAGGGCCGGTTCCTCGGCCTGCGCTGCTCGCAGTGCGGACGGATCTACACCGGGGGCCGGGCGTTACTGCCCCATCGACGCCATCGAGCTCGCCCAGACCGACGAGATCGACCTGCCCCAGGTGGGAACGGTCACCAACTACACGATCATCACCCCGGTCCAGTACCCCGGGCAGACCGAGACCGAGCCGTTCCCCCGGGTCAACGTGCTCCTCGACGGGGTCGACGTGGTCGTCCAGTACCAGGACCTCATCGAGTGCCCGAACGACCAGATCCGGATCGGCATGCGGGTATCGGCGGTGTGGGCCTCCGAGGCCGAGAAGGCGCGACAATCGTCATGGTCGACGGCAATCTGATCGGTTGGATCCCCAACGGGGAGCCCGACCGCACCGATCCCGGCCTCGTGAACAGGATCATCTGAGATGGCCGCCGATGGAGGACATCGCCATCATCGGCTGGAGCATCTCGCCGATGGTCAGGACCACCGACAAGACCGAGGCCCAGATGCTGGCCGAGGTGGTCACCGGAGCGGTGGAGGATGCCGGCATCACCCGCGCCGAGGTCGACTTCACCTGCGCCGGCAGCTGCGACTACGTGGCCGGCCAGGCCTTCTCGTTCGTGCAGAACATCGACGCCATCGGCGCCTGGCCGCCGAAGCGCGACTCCCACGTGGAGATGGACGGCGCCTGGGCCCTCTACGAGGCCTGGATCCGTCTGCAGCAGGGTGACATCGACATCGCCGTGGCCATGGGCTCGGGACGATCGTCGACGGCCGAGCCGGCGCTCATCTACCCGATGGAGATGGATCCCTACTACCTGGCCCCCCTGGGGGTCGACGCCGTCACCTTCGCCGCCCTGCAGGCCCGGGCCCTGCTCGACGCGGGCACGGTCACCGAGCGGCAGATGGCCGAGATCGCCGTCCGCACCCGACGCGACGCCCAGAGCAATCCCCACGCCCAGGTGCAGGGGCGAGTTCGACGTCGACGACGCTCCTCGAGGAGGAGTTCGTCCGGTCGCCGCTGCGCCGCCACGACCTGCCGCCGATCACCGACGGCGCCGTGGCCGTGGTCATCGCCCGGAGGGACCGGGCCAACGAGCTGTGCGAGCAGCCGGTGTGGATCACCGGATTCGCCCACTGCGCCGAGCTGCACTACCCGGGCATGCGCGACCTGCGGACCTCGCCGTCCACCACCGCCGCGGCCGACGGGGCCGGCCTCGGGGACGGCGCCGATCGAGGTCGCCGAGCTGCAGGCGGCCTTCACCCACGAGGAGCCGCTGCTGAAGGCCGCGCTCGGCCTGGGGGACGACGTGCCGGTCAATCCGTCCGGCGGCCCGCTGGCCGCCAACCCGATCATGGCCACCGGGCTGGTCCGCATCGCCGAGGCCGCCCGCCAGGTACGCGACGAACGGCCGGCACCGGGTCCTGGCTCACGCCACCTCGGGCCCCTGCCTGCAGCAGAACCTCGTCTGCATCGTGGAGGGATCGAAGTGAGCCACCAACCCTGTGCCATCGTCGGGGTCGGTCAGACCCACCACAAGTCGCGTCGGTGGGACGTGTCCCTCGGCGGTCTGGTCCGGGAGGCGGCCGTGCGGGCCCTCGAGGACGCCCAGATGGACTGGGCCGACATCGACGCCGTGGTCCTCGGCAAGGCGCCCGACCTGTTCGAGGGGGTCATGAAGCCCGAGCTGTACCTGACCGACGCCCTGGGCGCCGCACGGCAAGCCGATGTTCCGGGTGCACACGGCCGGCTCGGTCGGCGGGTCCACCGGGATCGTGGCCTCCCATCTGGTCGAGACCGGCCGTCACCCGCGGGTGCTGGCCGTCGCCTACCAGAAGCAGTCGGAGGGCAACGCCCAGTTCGCCCTGGGCTCGGGCAAGGGCGCCTCGATCGGCGCCGGCGGCGCCTTCGCCCCGTACATGCGCTCCTACATCTAGCGCACCGGGGCGCCCGCGGACGTCGGGCCGATGGTGGCGGTCAAGGATCGCCGCAACGCGTTCAAGAACCCCTACGCCCACCTGCAAGATCGAGGACATCTCCATCGAGTCGGTCAAGGCGTCGCCGATGATGTGGGATCCGGTGCACTACCTCGAGTCGTGCCCCTCCTCGGACGGGGCCTGCGCCGTGGTCTTCACCGACCAGAAGGGTGGCGACGCCGCCGCCGGCGCCGGCCGGCCGCCGGCCTGGGTCCTCGGCACCGCGGTCCGCTCCGAGCCGGGCAACTTCCCCGGTCGGGACCCGGTCCGACCCCGGGCCGGCGTGGACTGCTCGGCCGACCTCTACCGCCAGGCTGGGCATCACCGATCCGCTCGGGCAGATCGACTGCGCCGAGCTCTACGTGCCGTTCAGCTGGTACGAGCCGATGTGGCTGGAGGGCCACGACATCGCCGCGGCCGGTGAGGGTTGGAGGATGGTCGAGACGCGGCGACACCGAGCTCGGCGGTTCGTTCCCGGTCAACATGTCCGGCGGCGTCCTGTCCTCCAACCCCATCGGCGCATCCGGGCTGCTGCGGTTCGCCGAGGCCGCCAACAGGTCCGGGGCCTGGCCGGCGAGCACCAGGTCGACGGGGCCAAGGTGGCCCTGGCCCAGGCCTACGGGGCGGCCACCCAGTACTTCAGCATGTGGATCGTGGGCAGTTCCCTCGACCCCCTGGGGTGATCGGGGAGGACGGGCCCACCCCACGGGCTGGTTTCGGGGAACGGTAGGGTTGGCCCCGATGCCGAACGAGTACGCCGCGTGGGGCCCGGGTGGTCGCCATGTCGACTGAGAGCCTGTTCTACAACGCCCCGGATCACCGGACGGTGGCCGCCGGCGAGGTGATCTATGCCGAGGGCGACACCGGGTCGGCCATGTTCGGCGTGGTGTCGGGCCAGGTGGCCCTCCAGAAGGGCTCCCGGGTGGTGGCGTCACTGGGCGCCAACGACGTCTTCGGCGAGCGGGCCCTCATCGACCATCTCCCCCGGAATCTCACCGCCATCGCCACCACCGAGACGGTGCTGGCCGAGATCGACCGCAAGCTCTTCCTCTTTCTGGTCCACGAGTCGCCGACGTTCGCCCTCGGCATCATGAGCGCGCTGGCCAGCCGGCTGCGCGACTACGACGAGTTGTTCGGGGGGATGGCCACCCCGGCGTGACGCTCCATTTCCCCGGCGTGACGCTCCATTTCCCCGGGTCGTCCGCCGCCCACTAAACATGGGCACCGCAACGCACACGGGAGGCCGAAGTGAACTATCCGCTCGAGGTCGGTGGCATCGATGACTATCCGGTCAAGGTGGGGAGCATGCTGCTCACCTTGGTGGAGCCCCACAAGGGCTACGAACGCGCCTACAACCGCTGGTACGAGCGCGACCACTTCTATGCCGGCTGCATGGTCGGGCCCTGGCTCTTCGCCGGGAGCCGCTGGGTGGCGCCCCGCGCCCTGAAGGACCGGCGGTGGCCGGCGGAGAGCATCATCGCCAAGCCGGTCGACGCCGGCAGCTACGTGGCCATCTACTGGGTGGAGCAGGGCCACCACGCCGACCATTTCGAGGACTGGGCCGTCCCCCAGGTGCGCGAGCTCTACGCCCAGGGCCGGGGCTTCACCGAGCGCACCCACGTGCACACCTCGATGTTCGACCTGGCCGGCGCCAGCTACCGGGACGACGACCCGGTGCCGGTCGACCTGGCCCTCGACCGCGGGTACGACGGGCTCTTCATCCTGTGGTGGGACGCGGCCGAGGGGACGGCCGCCGAGCTGCTCGAGCGACTGGCGGCCGACCACCTGCCCGCCCTGCTCGAGCACTCGGACATCGAGATCGCGTCCTCCTGGGTGCCCTCGGTGCCCGACGAGGGCCCGCGGGATGTCCCGATGGACCTCGGGTCGCCGGCCGGCGGCACCGACCGGCTGGTGCAGCTGCTGTTCGTGAGCGGGGACGTCGAGGGTTCGGTGGATCAGGTGCGGGCCTACACCGAGTCGGTGGAGCAGAGCGGCCTGGCCGACCTCCTGCTGGCCGCGCCCTTCTTCCGCACCTTCGTCGGCACCGACACCTACGTCGACCAGCTCTGACCCGACGGTCGGGCCGTGCTCCGCGACGAGAAGATCCTCCTCACCGGCCCGTCCGGGCAGATCGGCCTGCCCCTGGCCGAGTACCTGAGCCGGGAGAACGAGGTCTGGGGCGTCGCCCGGTTCGGTGATGCCACCTCCCGCGAGCGGGTCGACGCCCTCGGTGTCACCACCCGGGCCTGCGACCTCGGCTCCGGCGACTTCGGATCCCTGCCCACCGACTTCACCGTGCTGCTGCACCTGGCCGTGTACCAGGGGACCGGGACCGACTACGACTACGCCATCACCGTCAACGCCGAAGGGGCCGGGCTGTTGATGCAGCACTGTGCCACCGCCCGCGCCGCCCTGGTGATGTCCACCTCGTCGGTCTACCGCCCCCACGAGGACCCGATGCACCCCTTCGTCGAGGACGACCCGGTCGGCGGGGGCACCAGCCCGTGGGCGCCGACCTACGCGGTGTCCAAGATCGCCCAGGAGGCGGTGGTGCGACAGAACGCCCGGAGCCTCGGCCTGCCCACGGTCATCGCCCGGATGAACGCGTCCTACGGCCCGAACGGTGGGCTGCCCACCTACCACCTCGATGCCGTGCGAGCCGGAAGGCCGATCAGCGCCCGGTTCGACCCGAGCCCGTACACGCCCATCTTCCAGGACGACATCAACGAGCAGGTCGAGCCGCTGTTGGCCGCGGCGCGGGTGCCGGCCACCATCGTCAATTGGGGCGGCGACGAGACGGTCACCATCCAGCAGTGGTCGTCCTACCTGGGTGAGCTGACCGGGCGGCCCGCCCAGGTGGTGGTCACCGACCTGCCCGGCTCCCACCGGGGCATGGTCTCCGACCCCCGGAAGCGGGCGGCGCTCACCGGTCCGTGCCGGGTGGGTTGGCAGGAGGGGCTCCGGCGGGTGGCCCAGGTCCGCCCCGACCTCCGGTGAGCGACCGGACCGTCGACGCCGGTCCGTCGATGCGGATCGTCAGCCTGGTTCCCTCGGTGACCGAGACGCTGTCGGCGTGGGGCCGGAGGCCCATCGCCTGCACCCGGTTCTGCGAGCGGCCCGACCTCCCCCATGTGGGCGGGACCAAGGATCCCGACGTCGAGCGCATCGCCGAGCTCGCCCCCGACCTGGTGGTGGTGGACGCCGAGGAGAACCGGCGGGAGGACCACGACGCACTGGTGGCCCGGGGCCTCGACGTCCATGTGCTCCGCATCCGGTCCCTGGCCGATGTCGACCCGGCCATGACCGGCCTGTCGGCCCGGGTGGCGGCCCGCTGGGTCCCGCTGGATCTCCGGGCGCAGACCGCCGAGTCGACCCGGGCCTTCGTCCCCATCTGGCGCCGCCCGTGGATGTCCCTCGGCGTGCCCACCTACGGCAGCTCGCTCCTCGCCCACCTCGGCGTGGGCAACATCTTCGAGGACCGGGGGCCCTACCCGACGGTGTCCCTCGAGGAGGCGGCCGACCGTCGGCCCGGGTTGGTGATCGCCCCGAGTGAGCCGTACCCGTTCACCCGGCGCCAGCTGCCCGAGCTCGAGTCGGTGGGCCCCACCCTGTTGGTGGACGGCCGGGACCTCTTCTGGTGGGGCGTCCGCACCCCCGGGGCCCTCGACCGCCTGGGATCCCAGCTCGCCGGGCGTTGAGGCGAGACCTTTTCGGGGTCGGATCCATCCAGGATCTAACCTGGGTCGCGTGAGCACGACATCCGTGGGGGCTTCGGCGGAGGGCCTGCACCGGCCGCGCTTTCCCGTCCGATTCGTGACTGCGGCCAGCCTGTTCGACGGCCACGACGCCGCCATCAACGTGATGCGGCGACTGCTCCAGGCCCAGGGGGCCGAGGTCGTCCACCTCGGCCACAACCGCTCGGTGGAGGAAGTGGTGACCGCGGCGGTGGCCGAAGACGTGCAGGGCGTGGCGGTCAGCTCCTACCAGGGCGGCCACCTCGAGTACTTCAAGTATCTGGTGGACCGACTGGCCGCCGAGGGCCGGGGGGACATCAAGGTGTACGGCGGGGGCGGCGGGGTGATCATCCCGTCGGAGATCGCCGAGCTCGAGGCCTACGGGGTGCAGCGGATCTTCTCCCCGGCCGACGGTCAGCTCCTCGGCCTGAGCCGGATGATCAACATCCTCATCGAGGAGTGCGACATCGATCTGGCCGCCCAGCCGCCCACCCACCTCGACGACCTGGTCCTCGGGGACGTGGCCACCCTGGCCCGGGTCATCACCGCCATCGAGGCCGATGCCCTCCCGGCGTCCCAGGTCGAAGCGGTGAGCTCGGCCGCCCGCCGGCGTACCGTCCCGGTGGTCGGCATCACCGGGACCGGCGGTTCGGGGAAGTCGTCGCTCACCGACGAGTTGATCCTCCGCTTCCGGCTCGACCAGGGGGACAAGCTCCGTATCGCCGTGCTCGCCGTCGACCCCACCAAGCGGCGGGGAGGAGGGGCACTCCTCGGCGACCGGATCCGGATGAACGCCATCAACACGCCGCAGGTGTTCTTCCGGTCCCTGGCCACCCGGGGCAGCGCCTCCGAGATCCCCTCCCCGATCCCCGGCGCCATCGAAGCCTGCCGGGCCGCCGGCTACGACCTGGTCATCGTGGAGACCCCGGGGATCGGGCAGGGCGATGCCGCCGTGGTCGACGTGGCCGACCTCTCGATCTACGTGATGACGCCCGAGTTCGGCGCGGCGTCCCAGCTCGAGAAGATCGACATGCTCGACCTCGCCGACCTGGTGGTCATCAACAAGTTCGACCGGCGCGGCGCCGAGGACGCCATGCGATCGGTCCAGCGGCAGCGGGCCCGGAGCCAGCCCGGTGCCGGCCCCGCACCGGGGGCCTCGCCGGTGTTCGGGACCATCGCCTCCCGATTCAACGACCAGGGCATCACCGCGCTCTACCAGCGCCTGCGTGACCTCCTGGTCGAGCGGGGCCTGCGGGCCGGGGAGCCCACGCTGCCGGCGGCCGCCGCCACCGCATCCTCGGCCTCCTCACCGGTCGTCCCCCCCGAGCGCAGCCGGTACCTGGCCGACATCGCCGGCGCCGTGCGCAGCTACCACGCCGACACCGAGCGCAGGGCGGCGGCCGTCCACCGGGCCGAGCAGGTGCGGGCCACCGCCGCCTTGATCGCCGAGCGGTCGGCCGCCTCCGCCACCACCGCCACTGCCACCGCCGGGGCCGCCACCGCCGACCTGGCCGAGTTGGCCGAGGAGATGGACCGGGCCGTCGATCCCGCCGACCGGGTGCTGCTCGACGAGTTCGCCCGCCTCCGTGCCGACCTGGTCGGTGACCAGCCGGTGGGTAGCGGGACGGACGGCGGAGATCCGACCCCCCGGTGGCGGACCTCGCTCTCCGGGACCCGGGTGCCCCGGGTGGCCCTGCCCCGGGTCACCACCGAAGGCGACTTGCTGCGCTGGCTCCGGTCCGAGCACCTGCCCGGGCACTTCCCGTTCACCGCCGGCGTCTTCCCGTTCAAGCGCGACAACGAGGACCCGGCCCGGATGTTCGCCGGCGAAGGCGACCCGTTCCGCACCAACCGGCGCTTCCACCTGCTGGCCGAGGGGCAGCCGGCCACCCGCCTCTCCACCGCCTTCGACTCGGTCACCCTGTACGGGCGGGACCCCGGCACCCAACCCGACGTGTACGGCAAGATCGGCACCTCGGGCGTGTCCATCGCCACCCTCGACGACATGAAGGCCCTCTACGCCGGCTTCGACCTGTGCGACCCGACCACCTCGGTGTCGATGACCATCAACGGGCCGGCCCCGACCATCCTGGCCATGTTCCTCAACACCGCCATCGACCAGCAGCTCGACCGCTTCGTGTCCGAGCACGGTCGCCAGCCCTCGGCCGCCGAAGCGGACCAGGTGCGGGCCCACACCCTGCGCACCGTCCGCGGCACCGTCCAGGCCGACATCCTCAAGGAGGACCAGGGCCAGAACACCTGCATCTTCTCCACCGAGTTCTCGCTCGGGGTGATGGCCGACATGCAGGAGTTCTTCGTGCAGCACGGCATGGGGAACTTCTACTCGGTGTCCATCTCCGGCTACCACATCGCCGAAGCCGGGGCCAACCCCATCACCCAGCTCGCCTTCACCCTGGCCAACGGGTTCACCTACGTCGAGTCCTACCTGGCCCGGGGGATGGCCGTCGACGACTTCGCCCCCAACCTGTCGTTCTTCTTCTCCAACGGGATGGACCCCGAGTACACCGTCATCGGCCGGGTGGCCCGACGCATCTGGGCCATCGCCATGCGCGACCGCTACGGCGCCGGCGAGCGCTCCCAGAAGCTCAAGTACCACATCCAGACCTCCGGACGGTCGCTCCACGCCCAGGAGATGGCGTTCAACGACATCCGGACCACGCTGCAGGCCCTCTGCGCCATCTACGACAACGCCAACAGCCTGCACACCAACGCCTTCGACGAGGCGGTGACCACCCCGTCGAACGAGTCGGTGCGCCGCGCCCTGGCCATCCAGCTCATCATCAACAAGGAGTGGGGGCTCGCCGCCAACGAGAACCCGCTGCAGGGAAGCTTCATCGTCGAGGAGCTCACCGAGTTGGTCGAGGACGCCGTCCTGGCCGAGTTGGATCGGCTCTCCGACCGGGGTGGGGTGCTCGGGGCCATGGAGACCGGCTACCAGCGGGGCCGCATCCAGGACGACTCGATGAGCTACGAGCACGCCAAGCACGACGGGTCGCTCCCGATCGTCGGCGTCAACACCTTCACCACCGCCACCAGCCACGAGGCTGCCGACGAGCTCGAGCTGGCCCGGGCCACCGAGGACGAGAAGACCGGTCAGATCCGGCGGTTGGCCGAGTTCCACCAGCGCCACGCCGACGAGCGCCCGGCGGTGCTGGCCGACCTGCAGCGGGCGTCGCTGTCCGGCCAGAACGTGTTCGCCGCGCTCATGGACGCGGTGCGGAGCGCGTCACTGGGCGACATCACCGAGGCCCTGTTCGAGGTCGGGGGCGTCTACCGCCGCAACGTCTGAGCCGTCCCGGTCACCCGGGCGCGGCCGCCCGGGCCGTGGCCAGTACGTCGGCCCGTTCCCGTAGCTTGTTCTTGGCCACCTTGTCCAGGGTGGCCCGGGGGAACTCCTCGACCACGTAGACGGCCCGGGGCACCTTGAAGTCGGCCAGGTTGGCTGAGCACTGCTCGATGACCAGCTGCTCGAGCGCGGACGTCGTCCTCCTCGGCCACCGGGCCCCTTGATCACGAAGGCCACCGCCACCTCGCTGAGCATCTCGTGGGACTGGGCGACGACGGCCACGTCGGCGACGCCCGGGCACCTGCCGGCAGGCGTCCTCCACCTCACGGGCCGAGACGTTCTCGCCCCCGACCTTCAGCACGTCGGCGTCCCGGTCGCAGTAGACGAAGTTGCCGCCCTCGGCCAGCCGGACGACATCGCCGGTCTTGAACCAACCGTCGGGGGTGAAGCTCTTGGCCATGGCCTCGGGGTTGTCGTAGTACTCGAGGAACAGCTGGATGCCCCGCGTGCCCCGCACCCACAGCTCACCGGGCTGGCCGTCCCGGCAGATCTCGCCGGTGTCCCGGTCGACCACCAGCAGCTCGTAGCCCGGCGTGGGCTTGCCCATCGACCCCTTGGGGACCATCCGGCCCGGGTTGTCGTTGGTGGCGTGGATGACCGTCTCGGTCATGCCGTAGGCGGGGACCACCCGGAATCCCGAGCCACTGCTCGAGCTCGGGGACGACCAGGCCGAACACGCCCGACCTTCACCGAGTGCTCGGGGATGGGCTGGCCGGCCAGGGCGTTGTACACGAACGGGATGAGGGAGATGTGGGTGACCTGGTGCTTCGGGTGATCACCTCCCAGAACCGCGACGAGGAGAACTTGGGCTGCAGACGACCGTCCCCCCGACCCCGAGGGTGGTCCACAAGGACCAGCTCTGGGCGTTGACATGGAAGAAGGGCAGGAAGACCAGGTAGACGTCGTCGCGCTCCATCGAGATGTTGGCCGGACCGATCCGGCCGGCCCACAGGGCGTTGGCATGGGTGTGGACCACCGCCTTGGGCTGCGAGGTGGTGCCCGAGGTGAACAGGATGCCCACCGGGGCCAGCGGATCGGGATCCCGGAGCTCGGGAGGTCCTCGTCCGGCCGACCAGGGAGTCGAACCGGTCGACGCCGGGTCGAGCTGCTCGCCGGGCCGGCTCGCCACTGTTGTCCTCGGTGACCACCATCCAGGACGAGCCCCGGGCCGGCCTCGGCCACCATGGCGGCGAACTGGGGCTGGGTGATGGCCCCGACACACCCGGTCTTTGCGATGAAGAACTCGAGCTCGGCCCGGACCGACCGGGTGTTGGTGGTCACTCCCACCGCCCCCAGGGTGGCGCAGGCGTACCAGGCCAGCACCATCTCCGGACAGTTGTCGGCGTGGATGAGGACCTTGTCGCCCGGGCCACACCCCCGCCCGGCCAGCCCGACGGCGATGCGCCGGACATCCAGCCAGAACTCGGCGTAGGTCCACGGCGCGGCTCCTGCCGCTCCGGGGCTCCCAGATCAGCAGCGTCTTGTCCGGCTGGGACTTCCGCCCACGAGCGCAGCAACCACGGGAGGTCCTGCCCGGCGAACTGGAACTCCGCCGCCTGCTTGTCGTCCATTGCGTCCCTCCTCGGGGCCGGCCGGGGCCCGGCCCACCGTGCCGACCGGTCGATGTCGTCCGGTCGGTTTCGGGAGTAGTTCCTACCACCAACGGTCGGGACCGGTGGCCGGCCGCTCCCGCGGACGTCAGGAGCCGGCGGCCCGGGCCGGCAGGCGGTCGAAGAAGCGGCCGAGCACGTAGCTGGGCACGGCGGCGATGGCCATGATGACCAGCGCGAACGGCGCCGCCTGCCCGTACGAGAGATTCTGCTGGTAGGCCCAGAACTGGGTGGAGAGGGTTTCCACCCCGGTCGGCACCAGGATCAGCGTGGCGGTGAGCTCGGTCACCGCGGCCAGGAAGACCAGGCAGAACGCCGCGGCCAGGCCCGGTCCCACCAGCGGGAGGGTGACCCGCCAGAGCACGGCCAGGCGGCGCTGGCCGAGGGACCGGCCGACGTCCTCGAGGCTGGCCGGGGCGTGGGTCACCGAGGCCCTGACCCCGACCAGGGCGAGCGGGAAGAACAGGATGGAGTAGGCCACGATGAGCATCGGAGCGCTCTGGTAGAGGAACCCGTTGGCGTAGCGCTCGGAGAAGTAGCTGAAGGCGAAGGCGATGACGATGCCGGGCATGGCCAACACCAGGTAGGTGCTGCGCTCGAGCACCCGGCTCGATCGGTTCGGGTGCCGGACGGCCAGGAGGGCCACCGGCAGCGCCATCAGCGTGGCCAGCAGGGCGGCGGCGCCGCTGTAGAGCGCGGTGTGCCAGGCGGCGTCGACGATCGAGACGCCGGCGATGGAGTGCGCTCCGCCCTCGAACATCCAGTAGAGGCTCGAGCCGATGGGGACGCCGAGGGCCAGTCCCACCAGCACCACGAAGCCGGCCAGCACCGGGAGGGTGGCCCGTCCGAGCTGGTGGGGCCGGGACAACCGCTGGGCCTGGGGACCGATGCGGGCCACCCTCGCCCTCCCCCGGGCCATGGCCTCGCCGCCGAGCACCACCAGGCTGACGACGACGAGAACCAGGGCCAACGCCGCCCCGGCGGCCACGTTGAACGACAGGTGGGACTCGGTGAAGATCTCGGTGGTGAAGGTCTGGTAGCCCAGGATCTCGAAGGCCCCGTACTCGGCCAGCATGACCAGGGCGACCAGGAGGCAGCCACCGAGGATGGCCCCCCGGGCCTGGCTCACGGTGACCCGGAAGAAGGTGGCGATCCGGCCCACCCCGAGGCTGCGGGCCACTTCCTCTTGGCCGGGATCGGCGGCCCGCAGACTGGCGGCCACCGGCAGGTAGACCAACGGGTAGACGGCCAGGGTCATGACGACGACGGCGCCCCGGAAACCCTGGATCCACGTGGTCAGCGAGGCCCAGCCGAAGCTCACCACGAAGTCGGGGATGGCGAACGGGACGACCACCAGCACGGCCCAGGCCCGGCGCCCGGGCAGGTTGGTGCGCTCGACGCACCACGCGGTCAGCGTGCCGATGATGGCGCACAGGATGGTGACCACCACGGTGAGCCGGATGGTGTTCCACAGCAGGCTGGCGGTCAGCGAGCGGAAGATCAGGTGGTAGATGGTCGACGCGCCCTCGCCGCTGGCCTCGATGAGGAGGAAGACCAGCGGGGACACGAGCACCAGGCCGACCACCATGCTGATGGCCAGGAGCACCTTCGGGCGCCGGGCCCTGCGTTCGGCCACCGCCCCGGCCGCCGGGGACCCGGTCACCGGCCCGGTCAGTATCGGTTGGATGGTCACCGTCGGTCGGCCCGACGGGTCCGGCTGCCGCGCCGGTCGAGCGCCGGCGCGCCCCTGCCGTGGGCGGGTCACAACAGCCCGGCCTGCTTCATCAGGGCGATGGCGGTGGCACCGGTTCCGAGCTGGGCGATGGTGATGGAGTTCGGCTGCAACTGGTCGAAGGGCGTCTCGGGCTGGGCGGTGGTCACCCCGGAGGCGATCGGGTACTCGAAGCTGATCGAATGGGCGATGATCTCCTGCCCCTGCTTCGACGTGACGAAGGCCAGGAACTTCTGCGCCTCCGCCTGGTGGGAACTCGACTTGAGTATGGCCGCCGGCGAGATGTCCAGCACGTAGCCGGGGTCGTGCGGCGCGAAGTAGGTGATCTGCGAGTGGACGTTCGAGGCCCCGATCTCGGCGCGCATCCGGTACCAATAGTACTGATTGACCACCCCGAAGGCCACGACGCCGCGGTTCACCTCGTCGGCGATGGTCTCGTTGTCCGGGTAGGAGTGGCTGCTGCCGGCGTTGGCCTTGATGCCGGCGAGCCACTTGAGCGTCGCGGCCTTGCCGTAGGCGCGGTCGACCGAGGTCACGATGGGCTGGAAGTCGGTCTCCCCCGGGGCGATGGCCAGCTTCCCCTGGTAGCGCGGATCGGCCATCTGGAGTACCGAGGTCGGCAGGTCGCTCTTGGCGATGAGGCTCGGGTTGTAGATGAGCACGCTGACCCGGGCCGAGGTGCCCACCCACCGCCCCTGCGATGAGTTGTACTGGCTGGGGGTGTGGGCCAGGGTCGACGGGTCCACCTTGGCCAGCAGTCCGTGGGCGGCCAGGTTCTGGACCGCCGGGGTGTTCTCCGTGTAGATCACGTCGGCGGGAGAGTGCGAGCCCTCGGTCACGATCTCATCCGACAGGGTGTCCTCGTCGTCGCTGCGGACGTTGACGTTGATGCCGGTGGCCTTCTCGAATCCCGCCACCAGGGAATCGGTGGTCTGGACGTGTTGGCCGTTGTACAGGGTGAGCGACGGCGTCGCCGAACCGGAGGACGACCCGCACGCGGCGAGCAGCCCGGAGAGGAGACCGATGGCGGCCAGGGCGGCGATCCGACGTCGCATCAGCTGGGTTCACTTTCTCTGGGGGTGGACGGGGCCGACCCCCGCGCCGTCACGACGCCGCCCCGGGGCACAGGGTGTCGAGGCGGTCGGCGGCCTGGGTGACGGCCCGCTTCACCGACGCGCCGACCCCGCCCGCCGTATAGAACCGCTGATAGGCGGAGGCCAGCTGGTCGATCGCCGACTGCAGCTGCTGGTCCGAGGTGGGCTTGATCTGCCGCAGGGGGGTGACCTGGGCCAGGGCGTAGCCCACCGGGTCGGCGTCCGGATCGGGGCCGTCGGAGAGCACCGCCGTCACCGCCTGGCAGGTCTGGTGCACCGAGGAACTGGAAGCAGGGGCCGAACTGCCCGAGGATCCGCAGGCGGTCACCAACCCGGCGGACAGCGCGACCGCCCCCATACCGGTCAGCCATCCTCGTACCCGCACTGCGCACCTCCTCGAGGCACTGATCGGCCCCGGGCCAGGAATCTGACCCACGGGGAGACGCCCGGCTGCGGCGAGGCCGTGCACGCAGGGGATGACTCCGACTCCCATTATTAGGGAAGCCTAAGTATCGTTGTCAAGTCGGCCTTAGGTTCGGGCGGAGACCCGTACCGGAGCGGTGCGGGGACGGGGACGGGGACGGGGACGGGCGCTACGGCTCGGTTACCGTCCAGCCGCGGCGCCGCAGCTCGGTGGCCAGTTGGGCGTCGGTGAGCCGTCGGATGGCCTGGTCACGGCCCGACCGCGGTGCGGGCCGGACCGGCGGTTCGGGCGATGCCGGCGGTTCGGGGAGCACTGGTTCACCGGCGGCCTGCTCGGCGAGCTGCAGCCGCTCGATGAGCTCCTCGGCCTCGTCGCGGGTGAACCGGCCGCCGCCCTGGCGCTGGTTGAACCCCATGGGTCCGCGTGCGTCACGAAAGCCGGTGTGGCCGGCTCCCTTGAGGAGCCGGAGCAGCTCGTCCACCTGGCGGGACGAGGCCGGCGGTCCCGATGGTTGACCGAATGCCATGGGGCCAGTCTCCCCCCATCCGGTGGCGCACCCGCCCATACCCGCCCATACCCGCCCATACCCGGCGATCCCCGGTCCGGCTGATCCCGGTCGGACCGGGGATCGTCCGGTCAAGAGGTGGTCAGGCCAGCTCAGGCGACGGGGGCCAGGGCGTCCACTTCGGCCGCCTCCGCCTCGGTGAGTTGCCACCCGCCGACGGCGACGTTGGCGGTGACCTGGGCGGCGGAGGTGGCGCCGGCGATCACCGATGCCACCTCGGTCCGGCTCAACAACCAGGCGAAGGCCAGGTCGAGCAGGGTGTGACCGTGGTCCGCGGCCCAGTCGGTCAGCGCGTCGACCACGTCGAAGTTCCGATCGGTGAGCACGCCGCCCGCCCGTTCGCCCCATCGATCCAGCCGGGTGCCGGCGGCCGGCGCCTCACCCCGGCGGTACTTGCCCGTCAACATGCCGCTGGCCAGCGGGAAGTACGGAAGGTAGGCGAGGCCGAGCCGCCGGCACTCGGGGAGCACCTCCTCCTCGTCGTCCCGGTGCAGGAGGTTGTAGTAGTTCTGCACGCTGACGAAGCGGGCTCCGCCCGGGCCCACCGCGGCGTCGGCCTCGCGCAGCTGGGCGGCCGAGAAGTTGGAGCAGCCGATCTCGCGGACCTTCCCCGCCGCCACCAGCTCGCCGAGCACGCCGAGCGTGTCGGCGATCGGGGTCTCCGGATCGGGCCGGTGCAGCTGATAGAGATCGATGCGATCCGTGCCCAGCTGCCGGAGGCTGCGCTCGACCGCCTCCTTCACGTAGCCCGGGGCGGCACCACCGGTTCCGTCCTTGCCCACCTTGCTGCCGAACTTGGTGGCGAGCACCACCTCGTCGCGGCGGCGACCCAGGGCCTGGCCCAACCGCTCCTCGCTGTCGCCGTAGGAGTCGGAGGTGTCGACGAAGTCGATCCCGGAGTCGAGGGCGGCGTGCACCACCGCCGGCACGGCGTCGGCCGCCATGCCCATGCCGAAGTTGTTGGTGCCGAGGCCGACCACCGATACCTCGAGCGACCCGATGCTTCGCCTCTCCATGGCGGCTGTTCTACCACGCAGCCGGACCGGCATCGGGGGCGTCCCCGTTGCGCCCGGGAGGCCGAGCCGTCAGAATCGCACCATGCGCCCCCTCGCCATTCACCATGTGGCCATCAACGTGTCCGACGTCGAGGCCGGCGTGCACTTCTACACCGAGGTGCTGGGCGGAACGGTGCGACCGGACCGTCCCGACTTCGGCATCGCCGGGGCCTGGATCGACCTCGGTGGCCAACAGGTCCATCTCGTCGAGGCTCCGGTGCCCCGCAACCTGGGCCAGCATTTCGCCATCCGGTTCGAGGACCTCGACGCCGTGGTGGAGGAGCTGCGGACCAAGGGCGTCGAGGTGGCCGATCCGGTCGGGGTCGGCCCCAACCGGCAGACGTTCGTGAACGATCCCGCCGGCAATCCGGTCGAGCTGCACCAGGTCGGGACGACCAGCGACTAGTTCGACCGCCTCCGGGCCGTCAGCCGGACCGCCGCAGCGCCCTCAGCCCTGACCACCCTCGCCATCGGAGCCGTCGGCCCGGGACACCCAGGCGGCGTTGGGATCGAAGATCCGGTCGGCCGGCTCGGCGTCCGAGCGGAGCAGGTCGGTCCCGTCCTCTTCCTCGGTCTCGGCCAGGGGAACCAGGGCTTCGGTGATCGGCGTGTCGGGGGGTGCATCGTGGGACTCGGCCCCGTGGTCGGAGACCAGGGCCGTCGGGGTGCCGGCGGAGAACCACCGGGCCTCGTGCCGTCGAAAGGGATCCTGATACCAGCCTTCGGCTTCCATGCCACCTCCGGTGCCGTCGCTGAGCCACCTCCGGTGACGTCGCTCGCCACGAGCCTATCCGCCGGCCTTGGCTCAGACCGTGCGCTTGACGGTGCCCGGTTCCTGGGTGGGCATGGTCTGGACCGCACTCAGCGGGTAGGGGGGCTGGTCGTCCCGGACCTCGACGATGTCGGCGCTCGTGCAGCCCATGGCGGTCACCCCGGTGACCGTGTCCTGGCTGGTGGGCGGCAACACCGGCGGCGTCGGGTCCGACCCCGACCTGCGCAGGGTGGAGGTGAGGTCCCCGACGGTCCGGCGCCGCCAGGCGGAGATGTTGTCGGACCGGATGCCGAACCGCTCCTCGAGGAAGCGGACCTGGGACGTGTGATCGAACACCTCGGAGTCCACGTACCCGCCCCGGCTGAACGGGGAGACCACCAGCATGGGCACCCGGAACCCCAGCCCGAGCGGCCCGGCCACGCCGTTGGCCGTGGCGGGGAGGGGGTTGACCGTCACGTACTCCCCGGCGGTGCCCGGCGGGGCCACCGGCGGGGCCACGTGGTCGAAGAAGCCGTCGTTCTCGTCGTACATGATGAACAGCGCGGTCTTCGACCACACCTCGGGGTTGGCGGTCAGGGTCTGGAGCACCTGGTCGATGAACCAGGCGCCCAGGGCCGGGGGTGCCGGTGGGTGCTCGTCGTAGCCGAGTGGGGGGATGATCCACGAGACGCTCGGGAGGGTTCCGGTCCGCACGTCGTGGGTGAAGTCGTTCGGGAAGGTCGGGACGAACGCCTTCTGATAGAGGGCCGACTTCGGGCTGGAGTACTGGGAGAAGTACGGGAGGATGGCGTCGGAGACCAGCATCACCTCGGGACTGTCCACCCGGTAGACGTCGCCCGGTGGCGTGTAGGTCTTCCACGACACCCCGGCGTCCTCGAGGAGCTCGGGCACCGTGGTCCAGTCGACGCTGAACTTGGCGTCCGGCGACGAGGCGGTGATCAGGACAGGTCCACCGTGGGTGCCGTCGGGGTCGATGGTGCCCGACAGGGCCATGAGCCGGTTGGGATGGGTCGGGCCCATGATCGAGCAGTGGTAGCCGTCGCACAGGGTGAAGGCGTCGGCCAACGCGTAGTGATAGGGAAGGTCCGCCCGGGTGTGGTAGCCCATGGTGAGGAGCCCGTACCCCGGCCCTTCGAACTGCGTCTCGGTGTGGGTCCTCACGAAGGCGTCCATGGCCCCGTCGTTGCGGCACAGGTGCTGCGGCAGCCAGCTGTGGTCGAGGTCGTGGGTGCACTCGCCCAGTCCGGTGGCCGTGTCGAGGTGGAAGGGGAGCTGGGTGCCGGTGGGCGGCCGGTCGGTGTTCCCGGGGAACGGCTGGGAGAAGGCGCCGAGGTCGGCGCCGTGGTGGTCGTCGAAACCCCGCACGCCCTTGTAGGAGCCGAAGTAGTGGTCGAAGGACCGGTTCTCCTGCATCAGGAAGACGACGTGCTCGATGGCGCCCAGATCGGAGCCGGCCGGGGCGGTCGAGGCCGCCTTGGTCACCGTGGCCGGCGAACCGCAGGCCGAGGCCAGCGCCCCGGCGCCGACGGCCAGCGCCCCGCCGAGGAAGGCCCGGCGGTCGAACGAAGGGTGGCGAGCCCCGGCAGCTGGATGCGTTCCCATGTTCGTCCCCCCGGACTCGACCGACTGCCGGTGCCACCTGCGGGCGGCGGCGGGTTACCCGCAGGTGAACAGTATGCAACATCCAGGTGAACTCACCACCGGACGGTCGGCCGGAGGGCATCCACGGTGGCCGGTTCAAGGCGCGGGCCGAAACGGCCGACAAGACAGGGAATGCCTGTAAGCGGTTACTAAGGCTGGACGACAGGGGCGGTAGGGATGCGATCCGACAACGAGGAGCACGGGGTGCCGGCGCCGGGGGGCGGATCGCCGGTCAGCGGCGCCGCCGGGCCGGCCCGGCGGACCCTCGACCCCTCCCTGCTGGCCTATCTGATGGGTCCGGCGGCCCTGGCCGCCATCCTCCTGCTCATGCACTTCCACGACGTGGCCCAAGAGCCCGTCTGGGGTTGGGTGGCCGTCTTCATCGCCGTGCCCGTCTCGAGCCTCACCTGCGACCACCTCTACCGCTGGCGGCCGACGTCGATGACCCTGCATGCCCGGGTGGCCGTCCAGGCCGCCGGGGTGACCACCGTCATCTACCTCACCGGATGGGGACCGGTGCTGTCCGGGGCCTACGCCTTCCTCGCCCTCGAGAACGTCTCCCACTCCGGATCCCGGGTGTGGCGGGTCACCGCGCTGTGGAGCCTGGCCGGCATCGCGGTCGGACAGCTCCTGATCTCCCAGGGCTGGGCCCCGTCGATCCTCTCCACCTCCGAGAGCGATGCCCTGGCCCTCATGGGAGCCTTCGTGCTGTTCTTCATCATCCGCATGGCCGGGGCGACCATGGAGCAGAAGGAGGAGGCCGAGTCGTCGATGCGGCTGAGCGAGGACCGCTTCCGCTCGCTGATCCAGAACTCCTCCGATGCGACCATGGTGATGGACGAGGAGGGCCTCTGCACCTACATCAGCCCGGCCGTCTCCGAGCTCCTCGGCATGCAGCCCGAGGAGCTCCTCGGCCATCGGGCCACCGACTTCGTCCATCCCGACGATCACGACCGGGTCCGCGCCCGCTTGAGCCCGCAGGCGTTGGCGGATTCGGGACCGACCCTCGTCCAGTTCCGCATGCGACGGGAGAACGGTGCCTGGCGCGATGTCGAGGCCGTGGTGGTCGACCAGCTCCATCGGCCGTCAGTGGCCGGGTACGTGGCCAACGTCCGTGACATCACCGAGCGCAAGGAGTTCGAGGCCCTGCTGGCCCACCGCGCCCTCCACGATCCGTTGACCGGGCTGGCCAACCGGCAGCTGATCCTCGACCGGGCCGAGCAGATGCTCGCCCGGTCGCGCCGAAACCTCGAGCCGGTGGCCGCCTACTTCATCGATCTCGACAACTTCAAGGACGCCAACGACTCGCTGGGCCACGAGGCCGGGGACAAACTCCTGCAGTCGGTGGCCACCCGCTTCATCGCCATGCTGCGCGCCAGCGACACCGTCGGGCGGCTCGGCGGCGACGAGTTCGTCATCCTGGCCGAGGGGATCTCGCTGTCGGCCGGGCCCGATCTGGTGGCGGAACGCATTCGCGAGGTGCTGCGGGAGCCGTTCCACATCGACGGCTTCGACGGCATCCCGATCACGGTCACCGCCAGCATCGGCATCGCCCTGGGTGACCGGGCCACGGCCCAGGACCTGCTCCGCGACGCCGACATCGCCCTCTACCAGGCCAAGGCGGCCGGCCGGGACGGGTACGTGCTGTTCGAGCCGTCCATGCAGCTGGCCGCCCTGGATCGGCTCGAGCTCAAGTCCGACCTCGATGCGGCGCTGGCCGGCGACCAGTTCTTCCTCCTCTACCAGCCCATCTTCGACCTCGACAACGTGTGCATCCGCGGCGTCGAGGCGCTCATCCGCTGGAACCACCCCACCCGGGGCGTCATCTCCCCCGACGACTTCATCCCGGTCCTCGAGGACAGCGGGATGATCGTGGACGTCGGTCGCTGGGTCCTCGATCAGGCCTGCGCGCAGGCCGCCTCGTGGCAGGCGCGGGGCCACGCCACCACGGTGTCGGTCAACGTCTCGATGCGCCAACTCGAGTCCGAGTCACTGCTCGACCACGTGAGGAGCGCGCTGACCTCCAGCGGGCTCGACCCCGGCTCGCTGATCATCGAGGTCACCGAGTCGACGCTCATGCGCGATGCCCATGCCACCGTGTCTCGGCTCAAGCACCTCAAGGAGATCGGGGTGATGATCGCCATCGACGACTTCGGCACCGGCTATTCGTCCATGGCCTACCTCCGGCAGTTCCCGGTGGACGTGCTCAAGATCGACCGGTCCTTCGTGGCCGACATGGACGGCTCGGCCGACGCCACCGCCTTGATCCACACCTTGGTGGAACTGGGCCGGACCCTCGGGCTCATCACGCTGGCCGAGGGGATCGAGGACGCGGCGCAACTCGAGGGACTGCGCAACGAGCGCTGCGACAGCGGTCAGGGCTTCATCTTCTCCAAGCCGGTGAGCCCCGAAGAGATCGAGCTCCTGTTCGAGCGGGCCCGCGCGCCGCTCGGTGGGGATGATGCGCCCGCCGCGCGGCAGCGGGCCGAGGCCGTCCCCGCTCCCCATTGACGGCGACCTGACCGCGGAGCATGGTCGGACTACCACCGAGCATGGCGACGAAGCCACCGCCGAGCCACCCCGGCGGCGGGACCTTCCAACCCCCCGACCAGGGCTTTGCTCCGTGATCGCGCCGGCGGGTGCGGCCACGGGCGGCATCGGGGAGCGGCCGGGTCGATTGCCGGTCGGGACGAGCGGGTAGAGAGAGGGGCGAACCGACGAATGGCGCCTCCACCCGTGGAGGCGCCTCCGCTTCAAAAGGGGCTAAACCACATGGGTGTTGCTACTGCACTGCGCTTGAAAGACCGGGCTCCGGCCCACCACACGGCATCGAGGCTCACCGCCATCCGGGCCATCATCGACCTGGCCGAGGACGACGAGGACCGTGATATCGCCACCGACGAGCTCCTGGTGTTGGGAGTGACCCGACAGGAGCTGACCGTGGCCTTGTTCGACGATCCCTGCTGACCGTCGGGCCCGGGCCGGCCGCCGCACCCTCCGGTGGGCCCACGGTTACGAGCGGCTGGGTCGGTTGTCGAGCGCCGGGTGGCGGTTGGCCACCATCGGGACCAGCACGCTCCGGGGGGAGAGCCAGGCGGCGGCGGCGCCGATACGGTTGGCGACCCCGGGGATCACCACCGCCTTGTTGGCGTCCATCCCGGCGACCGCGGCCTTGGCCACCTCGCCCACCGGCAGCCACATGATCTTGGGCAATGCCGCATTCGCCTCGCTGTCGGAGATGCCGGCGGCCTCGCCGAACCCGGTCTGCACCGGTCCGGGGCAGAGGGCGGTCACCGTCACCCCGGAGCTCCTCAGCTCGCCCCGGAGGGCGTGACTGTAGGAGAGCACGAAGGCCTTGGCCGCGCCGTAGCCGGCCTGGCCCGGTAACGGCTGGAAGGCGGCGGTCGAGGCCACGTTGAGGACGACGCCGCTGCGGCGCTCGACCATGCCGGGGAGGAAGAGCGAGCACAGGTGGACCACCGCCTCCACGTCGGTGCGGATCATGGCGATCTCCCGGTCGGGATCCGATCGGTAGACCGGACCGACCGTGGTCATGCCGGCGTTGTTCACCAACACGTTGACCGAGAGCGAGCGGGCCTCGAGCTCGTCGGCGATGGCCTGCCGGGAGGCCGGGTCGGTGAGGTCGGCCACCACGACTTCGGCCCGGATCCCGTGCCGCGCCGCCAGCTGTTGGGCCAGGGCCCGGAGCTTCGGTTCGGTCCGGGCCACCAGGGTCACGCCGAGGCCGCGGGCGGCCAACAGGGCGGCGATCTCCACCCCGATGCCGGACGACGCCCCGGTCACCAGGCAGGTTCGGTCAGGGTTGGGGGCGGGGAGGCTGCTCATGTCCCGAGCGTAGGCGCACCGGTCGGGGTGGGCCCGGGGTGCCGTGGGGGGGAAGCGCCGAGCCGGTCAGGACCGGTTGGACGCCGCGTAGATGGCCCGGGCCCGGTACCGGAGGGGCCGCTCCCCCAGCTCCTCGAGGTAGTGGGCCACCCATCCGGCCACCCGGGCCACCGCGAACAGGGTCTGGCCGGCGTCGGGGGGCATCCCGGTGGCCCAGGCCATGGCGGCCAGCCCGAGGTCCACGTTGGGCGGCGGGATGGTGTGGTCGGCGGCCAGCCCGATGAGCGCCCGCACCATCTGGACCTGTTCGTCGGAGGCCAGCTCCTCGAAGCGTTCCAGCAGGACGGTGAACCGGGGATCGCCGTCCCGGTAGACGGCGTGGCCGAAGCCGGCCAGTGCGCCCTGCCACCGGAGGGTGTCGTTGAGCGCCCGCTCCACGCCGTGGCGCTCGGCTTCGACCAGCAGGGAGTGGGCCAACTGGCTGGCCCCCCCGTGCAGGGGGCCGGACACCGTTCCGATACCGGCGAGGAGCGAGTTGCACACGTCGGCCCGGGTGGAGGCGGCCACCCGGACGGCCACCGTCGAGGTGGCCAGCTCGTGGTCGGCCAGGAGGACCAGCGCGGCGTTGACCGCCCGGACCAGCTGGTCAGTGGGCGCCGGGCTCAGCCGGAGGGTGAGGCGCTCCGCCATCGACCCGGCACGGCGGCGGCCGTCGTCGAGCACCAGCGCCACCGGGGCGTTCCCGCGGTCCGAGGTCCCCCGCCCGGCCCGGGGCAGGACCTCGACCATGGAGGCCGCCGCCCGGCGCGCCGCCCGGGTGACCGCCTCGGGCCGGAGGTCGGCCCGGAGGGGATCGAGGGCGCCGGACATGACCACCGCCCACGCCAGCCGGTCCCACGACCCGATCTGGGGCGGCCGGCCCAGCGGAGGGGCCTCCCACGGCTGATCGGGGCCGGTGTCGCCACCCGGCGCCCACAGCCACTCGGCCACCTCCTCGAACGCCAGGGTGGTGGCCATCCCGGTGGCCGGACGGCCGCGATAGACCGGCCCGGCGTCGGTCAACTGGGTGATCCCCGTGGTGATGGTCACCATGCGGGTCTCGACCGCCCGGCCCTGCTGCGACCGGCGGGCCAACCGCTCGATCTCGTCGATGTCGAAGAGCCGGCGCCGGCCGGTCGACGCCGGGTGGGAGACCAGCAGGCCGCGGCTCACGTAGGCGTAGAGGGTGGCCACCTTGACCCCCAAGCGCCGGGCCGCCTCGTCGCTCTCCAGCATGCGGGCCATGGGACTAAGCCTACTCAATGTGCATCATTGACTTGATCAATATTTACAGATCCGGATCCGGCGGTCACACTGGGGGAGAGAGACAGCCACGCATCGGCGGCAACGTGCCGCCACAATGAAGGAGGGTCCTTTGGCCACCGCCGTTCACGAATTGATGTCGTCACCCCCCGTCACCTGCCCGGCCGACACCCCGCTCACCGAAGCCACCGCCCTGATGAACCGCTGCCACATCGGATCGGTGGTGGTCACCGACGACCACGCCGTGGTCGGGATCCTCACCGAGCGCGACCTCCTCCGGGCCTCCGCCACCCGGGCCGACCCGGCGGCCGAGTCGGTCCGGCGGTGGATGACCGCCGATCCCGACGTGCTCGGGCTCGACGACGAGGTGGGTGCCGCCTGGTCGGGCCTCACCCATCACCACTACCGCCATCTCCCGGTGGTCGACCACGGCGACCTGGTCGGTGTGGTCTCCCTCCGCGACCTGCTCACCGTGGCCCAGATCCGGCCGTCCGACGAGGACGGGGCCGATGTGCCTCGCGGGCTCGAAGGCGTGGTCGTGGCCGAGACCTCGGTGGGGGACGTCCGTGGAGCCGAGGGCTTCTACCACTACCGGCAATACTCGGCCGTCGACCTGGCCGCCCAGCGGACGCTCGAAGACGTGTGGCAACTGCTGTTCGACGGCGAGCTGCCCGACCCGGGCCGGGCCGCCGCGTTCAGCGAGGAGGTGCGATCGCTGCGCACGATCCCCGAGGGGCTCGCCGCCCTCCTGCCCGCGGTGGCCGCCAGTGGGTCCCCGCTCGATGGGCTCCGCACCGCGGTCTCCCTCCTCGGGGCCGAGCTGGGCTGGCGCCCGACCCACGACATCGACGCTGCCGAGCTGCGGTCGCAGTGCCTGCGGCTCTGCTCGGTGGTCCCGACCATCCTCACCGCCCTCTTCCGGCTCCGGGCCGGCTCGGCACCGGTGCCGCCACGGTCCGACCTGTCCTACGCGGCCAACTACCTGTGGATGCTGTCGGGTGAGGAGGCGTCCGCCGAGCACGTCCGGGCCATCGAGCAGTACCTCATCCTCACCATCGACCACGGTTTCAACGCCTCGACCTTCACCGCCCGGGTCATCACGTCGACCGGCGCCGATCTGGCCGCCGGCTGCGTGGGGGCCATCGGCGCCCTGTCCGGTCCGCTGCACGGGGGCGCGCCCAGCCGGGCCCTCGACATGCTGGATGACATCGGGACCCCGGACCGCGCCGACGCCTGGCTCCGGGCGGCCGTGCGGCGCGGCGACCGGATCATGGGATTCGGCCACCGTGTCTACAAGACCGACGACCCGCGCTCGGTCTTCCTGCGCAGCGTGGCCCGGGAGCTCGGCGGCGACCTGGTGGACTTCGCCGAGCAGATCGAGCAGACGGCCGTGGCCGTGTTGGCCGAGCTCAAACCCGGGCGGCAGCTCTACACCAATGTCGAGTTCTTCGCCGGCGTGGTGATGCACACCTGCGGCATCCCCCGCCAGATGTTCACCCCGACCTTCGCCTCGAGCCGCACCATCGGCTGGTCCACCCACATCATGGAGCAGGCGGCCGACAACCGGCTGATCCGGCCGGCGGCCCGTTACGTCGGCCCACCACCGCCCCAGCCGGTTCCTGCCGCCTGACGCCCGGAGGACCGACGCCCGGAGGGTCCCTGCACCCGTGGGCCCGGATCCGATCCCGGGGTAATCCGCCCCCGGGAACGCAGCAGCCCGGGACGCACATTGGCGTCCCGGGCCGGCGAATTGGGTCTCAACTACTCAGGTCTCTTCGTCACAAAACGCCGGGCACTGAAGGCCCGACCGGACGGATCAGACCCGGGTCACTCGCTGAGGGTGATGGGCTGGTCGTCGAGATCCAGGCCCCCGATGTCGTCGGGCAGCGCCGCCGAGGCCTCCTCGGCCTTGACCGCATTCTGCGCGGCCAGGTGCTCGCGGATCCGCTCGTCGACTTCGGCCATCAATTGGGGGTTCTCGGTGAGGAAGGTCTTCACATTCTCCCTCCCCTGTCCCAGCTGCTCACCCTCGTAGGTGAACCAGGCGCCCGACTTCTTGATGAAGCCCAGCTCGACCCCGACGTCGAGCAGCGACCCCTCGCGGCTGATGCCCCGACCGAACGTGATGTCGAACTCCGCCTGCTTGAACGGGGGCGAGCACTTGTTCTTGACCACCTTCACCCGGGTCCGGTTGCCCACCTGGTCGGCGCCGTCCTTGATGGTCTCGATCCGGCGGATGTCCAACCGGACGGACGAGTAGAACTTGAGGGCCCGGCCCCCCGGGGTGACCTCGGGGGAGCCGTACATGACCCCGATCTTCTCCCGGAGTTGGTTGATGAAGATGGCGATGGTCCGCGACTTCGACAGGGTGCCGGTCAGCTTGCGCAGCGCCTGGGACATCAGACGGGCCTGGAGCCCGACATGGGTGTCCCCCATCTCCCCTTCGATCTCCGCCCTCGGCGTCAGCGCGGCAACCGAGTCGATGACCAGAACGTCGAGCGCCCCCGACCGGATCAACATGTCGGAGATCTCGAGCGCCTGCTCGCCGGTGTCGGGTTGGGAGATCAGCAGATCGTCGATGTTGACGCCGATCGCCTTGGCGTACACCGGGTCCATGGCGTGCTCGGCATCCACATAGGCACAGATCCCGCCGTTGCGTTGGGCTTCGGCGACTACGTGCATGGCCAGGGTCGACTTGCCCGACGACTCCGGTCCGAAGATCTCCACGATCCGCCCACGGGGCAGCCCGCCGATCCCGAGGGCGAGGTCGAGGGCCAGTGCCCCGGTGGGAATGGCCTCGATGTTCATGTGCAGGTTCTCGCCCATCCGCATGATGGACCCCTTGCCGAATTGCTTCTCGATCTGCCCCAGGGCCATGTCGAGTGCCTTGTCACGTTCCATGTGTTCTTCTCTCCTCGATGCTGTCGTTCACTTGACGGTGCCGACCCTAAGGAACAGGTGTGACACCCGGTTTCGTGGTCCCGGTGGGGAAAGGGACCGGTCACTACGGGCTGCTTTTGGACGACGAGGTCACTCTAGACCCGAACGCATGTTCGATCATGGATCCCTGCCGGCCCGAAGTCAAGGATCCGGCGCCGGGGATCGGTGTGCCCGACCGCCGGCCGATCCCCGGTCCGGCACCCCTCCGGAACCCGGGGGACGGACCCGGGGATGGACCCGTTGGCGGTCGGCGAGGAGTAGCCTGCCCCCTCGATGCCCGACGACGATGTGCCATCCGCGGGGGCGGGGGGGCCCGTCGGTGGCGACGCCGGGACCGGGCCGCCGATCCTCTCCCGCCAGGAGCTCCGCCAGCAGGCCGCCGCCAATGGACCGGGGTCCGGTCGCGGCCGGTGGTACCTGATGACCGGTGTCGTGGTCGTCGTCGTTGTCGCCGTCGTGGCGGCCGTGGTCCTCACCCGGGGGAAGACCGCCACCGCAGCCAAGGTGGTCGTGCCCGCCACCACCACCACGGCGGTACCCGCCCCGGTAGCCATCTGCCCACTCACCGGGGCGCCGGCCCCGGGCGGCGCAGTGCCGGCCCGGCCCGCGCTCGGCGTCAAGATCGGGAACTACACCGGTGACCGTCCGTCCGCCGGCCTCAACCAGGCGGACATCGTCTTCGAGGAGCCGGTCGAAGGGGCCATCACCCGGCTGCTGGCTGTCTTCCAGTGCCAGAGCGTGGCCCTGGTCGGCGACCTCCGGTCGGCCCGGGAGCCGGATGCCGGCATCCTCTCCCAGCTCTCGCACCCGGTCTTCGCCCATGCCGGCGGGATCCCTCCGGTACTCGCCCTCATCGCCTCGTCGCCCCTCACCGAGGAGAACCTGCTCGACGGAAGCGGGTCGGACCTCATCAATCCACCGGGTCGGGTGGCGCCCTACTCCACCTTTGCCAACACCGCCACCCTGTGGGCGCTCGACCCCTCGGACACCACCCCCCCGGCTCCGATCTTCCAGTACTCGGCCGCGCCACCCGCGGGCTCGGTGGCCGGCTCGGGAGCCAACGTCCACATCCCCTTCTCGTCGTCGTCCGACGTGACCTGGCAGTGGAGCGCGACGGCGGGCAAGTACCTCCGCTTCTACACCGGTGTGGCCGACATGCTGCTCGACGGGACCCAGACCGCGGCCACCAACGTGGTGATCATGTCGGTGGTCACTGCCACGGGTCCATGGGTCGAGAACTCAGAGGGCGGTCACGAGGTCGACGTAACCGCCACCGGCACCGGTCCCCTGGTCGTGATGGAGGGCGGCCGGGCGATCGTCGGCACCTGGAGCCGGGCCAGCCTCACCACGCCGGCCACCCTGACGGCCACCGGCGGGACGCCGATCACCCTGCTCCCCGGCAACACCTGGGAAGAGCTGGTTCCCGACGGGATTCCCGTCACCACGGCGGCGACGCCACCACCGGCTGCGCCCGCCAAGCGTCCTTCGACCACGAAGCCCTAATCGTTCTGCTCTAGCGGCCCCGCTTGGGCGTCGCCGGCGGTGGCGTCGGGGTCCCCACGGCCCGACGCACCAGGTCCAGGGCGGCGATGGTGGCGTACTGCCGCACCCGGTCCCGGTCCCCCGGCACCTTGAAGCCGAAGGCCTCGGTCGGAACTCCGGGTCGGGCCAGACCGACGAAGACCGTCCCCGGGGGCTGGTCGTCCTGGCTGTCGGGCCCGGCCACCCCGGTGATGGACAGGCCCACGTCGGCGCCGAGCACGGCCCGGGCGCCGTCGGCCATCGCCCTCGCCGCCTCCTCGGAGACCACCGGTCCCTCCGGTACGCCCAGCACGGCGAACTTCACCTCCGAGGCGTAGGAGACCACCGAGCCGCGGAACCAGCCGCTGGCGCCGGGGACGTTGACCAGTCGGGAGGCGGCCAGCCCGCCGGTCAGGGACTCGGCCAGACCGAGGGTCAGCCCCTCGACGGCGAGGGCCTTGGCCACCGCGTCCTCGATGGCCTCGTCGTCGATACCGAAGACCACGTCGCCCGCCGCCTCGACCAGGAGCCGTCTCACCTCGGCCTCCTCGGCGTCGAGCAGGGCGGACGCGGTCCCCTGATCGGCGGCCCGGACCGTGACCCGCACCTTGATCCCCTCGATCCCGCTGGCCAGGAAGGCGATGGTGGCCACCGTCGACCCCTCCGCACCGGCGCGGCCGGCGGTGGCGTCGAGGGCGTCGATGTGGGCAGCCAGGGTCTCGGCCAACCCGGACTCGCTCATCCCCCAGGTGCGGATGACCCGGCTGGCGATGACCCCGGCTGACTCGCCCCGCTCCGCCATCCGGCGGTCGAGATCGGGGGCGATGGCCCGTTCGAACATGTCCGACATCTCGTAGGGCACGCCGGGGACGGCGTAGACGACCTTGTGACCGACCGGGCAGATGAGCCCGGGGGCGGTGCCCTTGGTCTGGGGGATGATGGTGGCGCCCTCGGGCACGTCGGCCTGGCGGAGATTGCTGTCGGGCATCTCCCGCCCCCGGGTGGAGAACATGGACCGGATGGCGTCGACGACACCCTCCTCACGGCGGAGCGGCACGTTCATCACCTCGGCGATGGCCTCGCGGGTGATGTCGTCCTGGGTCGGGCCGAGGCCCCCGCAGACGATGACCCCGTCGCTCCGGGCCAGGGCGGTGCGCAGCGCCAGGACGATGCGCTCGTGGTTGTCGCCGACCGCCTGGTGGAAGTGCGATGCCACCCCGCGGGCGGCCAGGTGCTCCCCCATCCACATCGAGTTGGTGTCGGCGATCTGGCCCAACAGCAGTTCGGTGCCCACCGCCACGATCTCGATGCGCATGGTGCGCTCAGGCCCCCGGCACCGAGCCGCTCACCGGGCCGGGGCCGGGTGCCGCGGCGCAGGCGGGCGGCCCGCCGTCCATCGAGGAAGTACTGGGCGCCCGTGAACACGGTCATCGCCGCGGCCACCCAGATGGCGACGGACAACCAGCCGTGGTGACCGGCCAGGGGCGGGGCCAGGCAGAGCCCGATGGCCACATCCTGCAGCAGGGTCTTCACCTTGGCCGAGTTGCGGGCCGGGATCGACACCCCGCGTCGACCGACCACCGACCGGTAGACGCTCATGGCCACCTCACGGATGGCGATGATCACGACGGGGAGCCAGCCGACGATCCCCTTGGCCACCAGCGCGACCAGGGCTCCGAGCACCACCACCTTGTCGGCCAGCGGATCGAGGAAGGCGCCGGACCGGGTGGTCCCCTGTTTGCGGGCCAGCCACCCGTCGATGCCGTCGGACATGGCGAGCAGCCCGCCGAGCACGAACGTGAACCAGCTGGCGCCCCACAGCATGATCAGGACGATGACCACCGGCGTGGCCAGCAACCGCAGCACGGTGATGGCGTTGGCCGGCGTGAGGAGGGCGGAGGGGCCGAAGGTGAAGGTACGGGCCACCGATCCACCCGAGGTGGTCCCGGGGGGCGGGGTACCCGTGTTGAGGGCGCCGTCGCTCATCGGACCGCCCCGGCCGCCGCGGGCATCGCGGGCACCGCGGGCACCACCGGTTCCGGCCGGGCCGATCGGAGGGGTCCACCCCCGGGTCCGAGCGGGAGCTCGGCGGACAGGTCCGGCCCGTCGGCGCCGGTGATGACCACGTCCACGAACGATCCCACCGCCAGATCGGCGGGGAGGGTCACGATGCCGTCGATCTCGGGTGCCTCGCGGTAGGTCCGGCCCTCCCCCGGGGCGTCCACCAACACCTCGACCGTCGATCCGATCAACTCCTCCCGCCGGGCGGCGGTGATGGCATCCTGCTGTTCGGTGCACTCCCGCATCCGCTCGGCCACCAGCTCGGCGGGGACCTGTCCGTCGAGGCCGGACGCGTGGGTGCCGACCTCGTTGCTGAACGGGAAGAAGCCCACCCAGTCGAGCCGGGCTTCGTCGATCCACTCGAGCAGGCGGTCGTGATCGGCCTCGGTCTCCCCCGGGTACCCGATGATGAACGAGGAGCGGAAGGCGGCCGTGGGCTCGGCGGCCCGGATCGAACGGATGCGATCGAGGAAGCGCTCACCCTCTCCCCACCGGCGCATGCCCTTGAGCAGCGGCCGTGACACATGCTGCAGGGAGAGGTCGAAGTACGGCACGCCGGTAGCCAGGATGGCATCCACCAAGGCGTCGTCGAGCGTCGACGGGTAGAGATAGAGCAGCCGGGTCCACGGGACCCGGGCCGCCACCGCCGCCACCAGATCGACGATGGGCCGGTTGCCCCCGACGGCCGGACCGTCGATGCGGGGCTCGGTCCGGCCGGTCGAGCGGTCGAGGGCGAACGAGGACAGGTCCTGGGCCACCAGCACCACTTCGCGGAGCGCCCCGGTGCCGGCCCCGAGCTGGTCCACCTCCTCCAGGATCGACGAGGTGGAGCGGGAGCGCTGCTTGCCCCGGAACGAGGGGATGGCGCAGAAGCCGCAGTTCCGGTCGCACCCCTCGGCCACCTTGATGTACGACCAGGGAGCCGCAGCCGGCGGCCGGGGCAGGTTCAACAGGTCGAAGGAGGGGAGGGCTGCGGAAGCGCCACCGTCGGGCGGCTTGGGGCCCAGTGTCACCGGGGTGGCCCCGGCCGCGGTCGGCCGTCCGGTCAGCGAGACGCCGAACGGTGCCACCAGGTCGACCTCGGGCAGCGCATCGGACAGTTCGTCGCCGTAGCGCTCGGCCATGCACCCGGTGACCACCAGCCGGGCGCCCTGCCGGCGGCTGTCCGACAAGGCCAACACGGTGTCGATCGACTCCTGACGGGCCGCCTCGATGAAGGCACAGGTGTTCACGACCACGAGATCGGCGTCTTCGGGGGCGTCGGCGGCCTCGAAGCCGTCGGCGGCCAGCGTTCCCACCAGTTTGTCCGAGTCGACCTGGTTCTTCGGGCAGCCCAACGTCTCGATCCAGAACCGCTCAGCCACCTGTCCAATCTACCGGGGTACGCGGCACTGCCCACGATCGGGGTCCCGACCGGGGCCCTGGGCGCTCCGGAACCGCCGGGGTCGACGGCCGTCGACGGCCTCCGGCGGGCCGGCGGACACCGCCCCGGACCTGGAAGCGGGCCGATCCGGCCCGGAATGGCTCCGTTCGCAGGTCCGTCCGGTTCCCGATGTCCTGAGACATCAACATGTTGGCGGAGAGGGAGGGATTTGAACCCTCGGACCCAGTTACCCAGGTCAATTCATTAGCAGTGAATCCGATTCGGCCGCTCTCGCACCTCTCCGTGCGACTGGACACCCTGTCGGCCTGGCGTGCCGGCCCTGGCCGACTCCCACGCAGACACGGTGTTTCGTCGACCAAAGGGTAGCGGATCCGTTGGGCACCACCCCAAGGGATCGGCTCGATCCGAAGGACCGGTCCGCCCGCGGCCGACCCCCTTGGCTGACCGGCCATCGAGCTGGGGCCAAGCCCGCCGCCCGGAGCACATTCGGGCCTGAACAGGGCGAAGCCATGACGTGACCGGTCCGATGGGGTACCTTTCTGGGTACCTTCTGCAGTGAGGGTTGGCGAGACAGGGAGTGGGGACTTCGTGTCGAACCCTTGGCGGTGGACCGGGGCGCGTGGTGTGGAGCGGTTTCGGCGATGACCGAAGCCGACCGGCAACTGTCGAGCATCCTGAGCGAGTTCGCCCGGACCATGCTGACCGACTTTCCGATCCAGGGGATCCTCGATCATCTGGTGCAGCGCATCGTGGAGATCCTGCCCATATCGGCGGCCGGGGTCACCCTCATCTCCCCGATGACGGCGCCGCACTATGTGGCGGCCTCCAACGACTCGGCCCTCCGCTTCGAGGAGCTCCAGTCCGAGCTGGGCGAAGGGCCGTGCGTCGCTTCGTACCAGAGCGGTGAGCCGGTGATCATCGAGGACCTTCGGGACGAAGCGCGGTTCCACCTCTTCGTGCCCCGGGCCCTCGACATCGGATTGGCCGCCGTCTTCACCTTTCCGCTTCGACAGGGCCCCAACCGGCTCGGTGCCCTCGACCTCTACCGGGACTCGGTGGGCACCCTCACCGCCGCGGACATGGTGACCGCCCAGACCCTGGCCGATGTGACCTCCGCCTATCTGCTCAACGCCAAGGCCCGGTCCGATCTGCAGGACTCCTCCGATCGCTTCCTGCAGAGCTCGATGCACGATGCCCTCACCGGGCTCCCGAATCGGGTCCTCCTGCTGGAGCGCATCGAACGCGCCACCATCCGCAGCGGGCGGTCGAAGAAACTGGTGGCCATCCTGTTCATCGACCTCGACCGCGGCAAAGAGGTCAACGACGCCCACGGCCACCAGGTCGGAGACGAGCTGGTCATCGCGGTGGCCGAGCGGATCGCCGGCGTGCTCCGTCCGGCGGACACCCTGGCCCGCCTGTCCGGCGACGAGTTCGTCGTACTGTGCGAAGAGCTCGATGACGTCCCCCAGGTCGAGCTGGTCGCCAGCCGCATCCTGACCGCGTTGGACGAGCCGTTCGATCTGGTGGGGTGCCGCCGGGAGGTCGCCGCCAGCATCGGGATCGCCTTCGCCGGCCACGCCTGCCGCCACCCTGACCAGCTGCTCCATGCCGCTGACGTGGCCATGTACCAGGTGAAGCGCAAGAGGGGGGCCAACCATCAGCTCATCGACCTTCGGGCGCAGCGGCTGCCCGAGTACGACCTCGGACTCCAGAGCTCCCTGGCCAATGCCCGGGCCCACGGCGAGTTGAGGATCGAGTACCAACCCATCGTGCGCACCGGGGATGCCCTGGTCACCTCCGTCGAGGCCCTGCTCCGCTGGGACCATCCGACCCGGGGAACAGTGGCACCGTCGATCATGATCCCGCTGGCCGAGCAGTCCGGCCTGATCATCGACATCGGAAGATGGGTACTCGAACAAGCGTGCCTCGACCGGAGGGGCTGGCCGGGCCACCCGGGCGACCGCTCGCTCATGACGGCGGTCAATGTGTCGGCGCACCAGCTGATGGCTCCGGATTTCGTGGCCATGGTGGCCACCGTCCTCCGCGACACCCGCACCGACCCGGGTCACCTCACCCTGGAGATCACCGAGGGGGTGCTGGTGCGTGACACCAAGCGGGCCCACGACGTGCTCACCGAGTTGAAAGAGCTCGGCGTGCTCCTGGCGCTAGACGACTTCGGCACGGGGTACTCCTCGCTCAGCTACCTCAAGCGCTTTCCCGTGGACATCGTGAAGATCGACCAGAGCTTCATCACCGACGTCGTCGGGGACAAGTCCAGCCACGCCATCGTGTCCAAGACCATCGAGTTGGCCCACCTCCTCGGCCTGGTGGTGATCTGTGAAGGCGTCGAGACCAAGGAGCAGCACGCGACGATCGCCGACCTCGATGGCGACTTCTGTCAGGGGTTCTTCTTTGCCCGGCCCATGCCGGCGGAACTGGTCGAGGACTTGAAAACCGTCCCCGTCTGACCCGGCGCCCCGACTCCACCCGGTGGTGACGGGTAGGGGCGATCCGGCCGGGTTGGCCTAATCTCGAGCCATGACCGACCACCGAGGTGCCGCCATCACCGACCTCAATCGACTGGTGGAGTGCGTCGATGAGTTGCAGGTCAAATTGCAGGCCGCCCGGGCGCAGTACCAGAAGGCCCTCTCGTCACTGGAGGACGGGGACGCCGTCGAGTCGGCGTTGGCCAACGCCGAGGCGGGCCGGACCCGCCAGGGGTTGACCGCCGACCTCGATGTACTGGAGCGGGCCCGTCACACCTCCCGTCTGTCGCTCATCGCCGCCGGGGTGGCCGAGGGGATGTCCATCAACAGCATCAGCCGGGCCTGGGGGATCTCCCGGCAGTTGGCCTCCCGCTACGTCCACGAGGTGACCGCCGAGCAAGGCGACGGGTGAATTTGACACGCAACTTGCGTTGCGGAATGGTGTCGGACGCATCCACATCGAGCATCTATCGGCTGGCCTAGGTGCCAAGGGCAGTCATCGGGCCCGTCGAGCGAGGTTCCGCCGCCGCGCTCCGGGCTCGGTGACTGTGTTCGCTCCCCCGGGGCGACGGGGCCAAGCGATTGGGTCAGGGTTCCTGGCGGGCGTCTTTCGCGTAGCGGGAAGCCATCTGCCGGGAGAACCCCCACATCCGGGCCAGCTCGTTGATGGAGACCCCGTGATCGAGGGCCGAGCGGAAGACCGCCAGCCGGGACTCGCGCCGGCGGCGTTCGAGTTGGAAGAGCGCATCGTTCAACTCATCGCGTTCCTCGGCGATGTTGGCCGCCCGTAACGACCCCGAGAGATTGTTCCCCGAGTCATACCTCGCCCTCGCCGCCCGGAGATCGCCCTCCCGCTTCTCGAGGGCGAGGCGCAGGTGCTCCATCGCGTCGATCAGCTGGTCCGTACATCGGAGCATGCGCTCGTCGTTGTCCGCCATGGTCTCGGTCGCCGTCTCCGCCGCTTCGTCCGCCATGCTCGGATTCTATGGGCGGGCGGTCGGATCGGAGGGAAGCCCGGTGCCGGTCGGGCATCGCCGGTGGAGTCGATCGACCGCCCGGGGGCGGGATTGCTATCCTCCCAACCTGACGGTCTGACAGGGCTGACGCCGGTGGCGGGACGGGTCAGCGTGCGAGATGTGCCAGAGAGGGGGGCCGTGCTCTTCGTCCACGAAGTCCACAAGGTGGTGGGAAAGCATGCGGGGCAGTTCGAGGACGCCTACCGCGACGTCTGGATGCCGACCTTGGCCGAGGGGTCGGACGCCCGGCTGCTCTGGTACTTCGACCTGGCCCACGGGAGTGGGCTGGCCTACCGGGCGGTGACGGTCACCGGGGTCGAGGACGGGGCCGCCTGGGCCCGCCTGGCCGAACGGCTGGCCCGGGGCGACCTGCAGTCATGGGCCCGCGACCTCGACGGGCTCCAACACGAGTCGCAGGGCCGGATCATGGCGGCGCTGCCGTGGTCGCCGTCGATCGGTGAGCTGGCCGACGTCCCGACCGAGGCCGGGGACCACGAGCCGGCGATGTACATGGAGGACACCATGTGGCCCTTCCCCGGGAAGATCCGCGACTACATCGAGGCGGCGGGCAACATCTACAGCCGGTCGCTCGGGGCCGCCGACGCCCAGATGCACATGAGGATCGAGTTGGGGCTGCAGACCATGCCCGGGGCCGGCCGGTACCCCGAGGTCACCCTGATGCAGAAGCTGTCGAGCCTCCCCCCGTTGATCCGGTTGCTCACCAACGACATCCCGCCCGAGGTCACCGGGCCGGGCTCGTGGATGCACGAGGCGCTCGAGCTCCGGGACCAGTGGCGGAGCAAGCTGCTGCGCAGCGCCCCGTGGTCGCCGCTCCCATGACCACCCTCAACATGGGCCACGCCATCGGCCCCTCCCTCGAGCGCGTTCCGGACCGGGTCGCCCTGGTCGTCGACGGGCGGTCGATCACCTACCGGGAGCTCGAGTCGCTCATCCGGCGGTCGGCGGTCGCCCTCGACGCCGCCGGGGTGGGACCGGGGGACCGGGTGGCCCTGGTCGACCTCGGGAGCGCCCTGTCGGTGGCCACCATCTACGGGGCGGCGCGGCTGGGCGCAGCCACCGCCCAGATGAACGCCTACCTGACCCCGGGCGAGCTCGGTCAGCTGGCCGCCCTGGTCGGGGCCCGGGTGGGGGTGGCCGGTCACCGCTATGCCGACGGCCTCCGGTCCGCCCTCGACGGCGTGGTCCTGACCGAGGAGGACGTCCTCGGCGCCGACCCCGAGGGTCCGGCCGGATCGTCGTCGGTGGGCGAGGGCGAGGACACCGCCCTGGTGCTCTTCACCAGCGGCACCACCGGGCTGCCCAAGCCCATCTTCATCAGCCACGGGGTGGTCGAGGACCGGCTCTCCTACTGGTCCAAGCCGATCGATCCCGACGCCGACCAGCTCATCGACATGATGTCGGCCCCCATCTTCCACATCGGCGGCACGCTCGGGCTGCTCATCTCGCTCCACTCGGGCAAGCAGACGGTCCTGCTGCCCAAATTCGAGGCCGGCGAGTGGCTGGACCTGGTCGAGCGCTACCGGGTGGCCCAGACCTTCGTGGTGCCGGCCATGCTGCGACGCATCCTCGACCACCCCGACTTCGCCTCGACCGACCTGAGCTCGCTCAAGGCATTGAGCTACGGCGCCGCCGCCGCGCCGGTGGACCTGGTGCGCCAGGCGGTGGCGGCCCTGCCCGACGTCGACTTCACCAACACCTTCGGCCAGACCGAGACGCTCGGCGCCTACGCCGCGCTGACCCCGGTGGATCATCGCCGCGGCGACCGGCTGGGCTCGGTCGGCAAGCCCTTCCCCGGCGTCGAGGTCAGGATCGTCGACCCCGCCACCCAGGAGCCCGTGGCCCAGGGCCACGAGGGTGAGTTCCTGGTGCGGGCCAACCAGAACACCACCTCGGAGTGGCTGCACACCGGGGACACCGGCTGGCAGGACGAAGAGGGGTACCTGTTCCCGTCGGGGCGGCTCTCCGACACCATCAACCGCGGGGGCGAGAAGTTCGGCCCGGTCGAGGTCGAGGACGTGCTCCGCACCCATCCGAGCGTCATCGACGTCGGGGTGGTCGGGGTGCCGGACGGTGAGCTCGGCGAGCGGGTGGGCGCGGTGGTGGTGGTGGCCGAACCGGTCACCCCCGAGTCGCTGGTCCGGCACTGTGCGTCGGGACTGGCCAGCTTCAAGGTGCCCGAGTACGTCGAGTTCGCCCCCGAGCTCCCGTTCAGCGCGTTGGGAAAACTCGATCGCAAGGCGCTCCGGGCCCAGTTGCAGGACGCCCCCAGGGTGGCGCGGAGTCGACGGTGAGGACCGGGTCCCGGCGCCGCGACCACGGCCGGACTGTCCCCTTCCCCGAGCTCGAGAGGATCAGCTGACAGATGCTGTTCATGCACGAAACGCACCGGGTGATCGGCCGCCACGCCGCGGCGTTCGAGGACCTCTACCGCAACGGGTGGATGACCGAGCTGGCCCGGGGGGACGATGCCCGGCTGGTGTGGTACCTGAACCACGCCATGGGCAGTGGGCCGGCGTACCAGGTGGTGACCATCACCGCCATGTCGGACGGCACCGCCTGGGAAAACCTGGCCCAGCGCATGCTGGGCGGCGACCTCAACGAGCTCACCGCCAACCTCGACGCCTACCGCTACGAGGTGGACGGCAAGTTGATCACCCCGGTCTACTGGTCGGCGCTGCAGGAGCTCGATCTGGCCGCCGTGCCGACCGACGGGAGCGAGCACGACCTGTCGGTCTACATGCAGGACACCGGCTGGCCGGATGCCCCGCTGGACGACTACATCGAACTGTGGGACCACGACTACTGGCAATTCATGCGCCAGATCCCGCCCGACAAGAAGCTCCTCGACATCCAGGCCTGCTTTCAGGTGGCCCACGGGTCAGGCATCCGGCCCGAGGCCATCCTCATGCAGAAGATCATGAACTTCTCGACCCTGGGCCACCTGCTCACCAGCGTGGAGGAGTACGACCCGACGACGTGGCCCGGCTCCTACATGGCCAAGGGCCTCGAGCTGCGCGACCAGTGGGAGTCCAAGCTGCTGCGCACCAGCACGTGGTCGCCCCTCTACTAGTCGGGGCAACGGCGCCGGCGCGGCGAGCGGGTCATCGGAGGACCAGCGCGGTACCCAGACCCACGGGGAGGAAGAGCCATCCCCAGCGGACCGCCACCATCACCACCCCCGACCGGTAGCCGTAGAGCACCGCCTGTTGGGGCGGGTTGAAGGCCGGCGGTCCGAGCGCCGAGAGCACGGCCACCACCGCCACCGTGGTGGAGCCGGTCGCCACCGCGATCACCAGGAGGTAGACGACCCGCACCCCGGTGAGGAACAGCCAGCGCCAGTAGTCGGGGGCGGTCCGCTCCACCGAGGCATTGTGCGGATGGAACACCGAGCCCATGTAGAGGGCGGCGCCGATGAACGCCAACACCGGTCCGGCCACCGTGAGCACCCAATGGGAGGCGGCGGGAGCGGGGCCGACCAGGTGGAGGAGTACCCCGACCAGCACGGCCAACAACATGGACTGGTCCATCCAGCTGGTCGAGCGGCGCTGCGGGATCGGCGCGTCCCTCCGCATCATGTGGATGCAGACGGCATTGGGGATCGCGTACACCGCGTTGGTCAGGGCGGCCAGCATGCTCCCGGCCGGCCCGAGCAGGCCGCCGGCCACCGGCAACACCCAGAAGGCGCCGTTGGGGAAGGCCGCCCAACCCTCGAGCTGGACCAGTCCGGTGCTGCGGTTGCCGCGGATCAGGCGGGCGGCGGCGAACAACAGCCAGCCGACCGCGGCGATGAGGATGGGCGCCACGATCTGGCGGAACTCGGTCAGCCGCCAGGCGGAGAACAGTCCGAGGAGGGCGGCGGTGGCCACCAGCTGCAGCCGCAGATAGACCGGCCAACTCCGCCGCAAGCGGGGCCCGCCCCGATGGACCGCCAAGCCCATGACCGCCCCTGCTACGTACGCCCCGAAGGTGATGGCCAGACCCAAGCGGCGACCCTAGCCCAGCCGTCGAATGGCGACCGAACCGCCCGGCCCACCCCCGCACGCACCGCGGTCAGGGATACATGCCGACGGCGCGCAGCAGGGCCCGGGTGAGCGGGCCCATGTCCAGACCGGGGAGATCCTCCAGTGGCCACCACTCGACCGCCGACGTCTCGTCGTCGTCGGGTCTCGGGGTGCCGCCGATCACTGTGGCGCCGTAGACGGTCACGACGTAGGCCGACTCATCCCCGTTGGGGTAGGTCACGCGGTACTCGGGCCCGCCGAGGACGGCCAGGACGGGATCGAGGCGCAGGATCACGCCCGCCTCCTCCTCCGCCTCCCGCCGGGCCGCGTCATCCGGCGACTCGTCGGGTTCGACGGCGCCTCCGATCGTCGCCCACCGACCGAAGTCGACCGTCCGGACCAGCAGCAGCCGACCGGCTCCGTCCCTCGGGAGCACGGCCACCGACGGCAGTACCAGCAGTTCGTGGCCCACCAGGTCGCGCAGCCGACGGATGTAGGGGGAGATGGCCACCGACCCAACCTACAAGTCCGGCCCGGGGCACCGACGGGCCGGTGGTGCCGGCTGGGGCGGGCTGCCGCGACAGGTCAAGCGAAGAACAGCAGCACCAGCGCCAGCACGGTGAGGGCGATCCCGAGCTTCACGATGACGTGGGAGCGGAGGAACCGCAACCAGCCGAACTCCGGGTCGGCCGCCGCCGAGGTCGAGCGGCGGTGCGCCGGACCTCGACCCGGGGCCGGCCCGGCGTCGGGTGACGCCGCCGGGAGGCGGGTCACCACCGTCGTCCGGGGTGCCGGTGGGGTCGACCCCGCCTCGGCGGGCACGGAAGCGTCGGGGCGCTCCGCCAACCTGAGCTCAGCCTCGGCCGCCTCCTGCAACGCGGCCTGGAGCTCGAGCCGCAGCATCTGGATATCCCGTTCCTTGCGGTCCACCAGCTCGCGGACCTCGTCACCCGAGACCACCTGGTGGGTCGGGGTCGGGTCCGAGCTGGGGTCGGCGACGGCCAGATCAGTCACGGGCCACCGTCCCCGCCGTCTCCGAGGGCAGCCACAGGGATTCGTCATCGAGCGAGTCGACCAACGCCGCCGGGATGCCCCCGGGGCACGGTGTCCATGGCCTCGACGGCCCCGGGCTCGGGATCCCCCCCGTCGGTGGCCGGGCCCCCGTCGGCCCCGGCCGGGGTCGGCCCGCCGCCGAGCTGCTCGAGTCGCTCCCGCTCGGCCGTCGCCCGCTCCGTACGGGCCCGGGCCACGGCGATGGCCGCCTCGATCTTCACCCGCTCAGCCTCGACCGCCCGGAGATAAGCCTCCACGGACTCCCTGGTGTAGGCATCGGCCCCGTTGGGGCCCTTGGCTGTCGTCATGGTCACGATCTCCCGCCGGCCCCGTGCCGACCCGGAACCCCAGTATATCTACGCATTCACTGGGCTCCCAGGGGCGGGCGACCCGGCCGCCCGGACCGGGGGCGGCTCACCCGAACCGGCCGTGGACGTAGTCGAGGGTGCGGGGATCCTGCGGCGAGTCGAACATGGCATCGGTCGGACCGTGCTCGATGATGTACCCGGGCGCCCCCTGCTCAGCCAGGAAGAACGCCGTGTAGTCGGAGACCCGCTGGGCCTGTTGCATGTTGTGGGTCACGATCACGATGGTGACCTCGGTCCGGAGCTCCTCGATGGTGGTCTCGATGCGCCGGGTGGAGGTGGGGTCGAGGGCCGAGCACGGCTCGTCCATGAGCAGGACCCGGGGGCGGATGGCCAGGGCCCGGGCGATGCACAGACGCTGCTGCTGCCCGCCGGAGAGGGCACCCCCCGGCTGGCGCAGCCGGGAGTTGACCTCGTTCCACAGCCCGGCCTTGGCCAGGCAGCTCTCCACGATCTCGTCCTTCTGCCCCTGGTCCTTGCGGGTGCCGGTGAGCTTGAGCCCGGCGAGCACGTTGTCGTAGATGGACATGGTCGGAAAGGGGTTCGGCTTCTGGAACACCATGCCGATGTGGCGGCGGGCGTCGGTCAGCTTCTTGTCCACGTCGTAGATGTCCTCGTCATCGAGCAGCACCTCGCCGGCCAGCGCCGCCGACGGGATCAGCTCGTGCATCCGATTGAGGATCCGGAGGAACGTCGACTTCCCGCACCCGGACGGCCCGATCAGTGCGGTCACCTCCCGCGACTTCATGGCCAGGGAGACCCGGTCGAGCACCTGGTGGTCCCCGAACCACGCCGAGATGTCCCGGGCCTCGAGGCTGGCCGCCTGGTACTGGCCGGCATCCGCCGGCGTGGCGTCGGTTGTCTGTTCGAGCAGCATGTCGTCAGTCCCTTGATGGTCGAGCGCTGGGCGGTCGGTCGTGACGTGGCATCACAGGAGGTTGGGTAGCAGGCTGGTCACCTGGCCGGCCACGAAGAACCAGATGAGCAGCAACGGGGCTCCGAAGACGATCCAGGCCTGGGCGTGGCCCCGTCGGTGCCAGGTCCACACCGCGGCGGCCAGCACGGCGCCGAAGACGGCCAGTCCGAGGTCCACCAGCCACAGGGAACCGGTGTCGACGCCGAGGGGCCGTTGGTTGGCCGGCACCGTCTTCACCGGAGGACGCTGGGCGGAGAGGCCGGGACCGATCTTGTTGGCAATCACCGACACCACCCCGGACGGCACGTAGCTGGTGCCGTCAGCGGTCTCGAGGACGAGGCGGGCCGACCCGGGGATGAGCTGGCGCACCACTCCCCCGCCGTGCTGCACGGCGATGACCCGGAACTGGGACGTGCCCACCTGGGTGATGACCGTGATCCGGGCGCCCCGGCGGAGCTGGTGGACGCGGCCGAACGGGCCGCCGTAGGAGGACGACCGGCCCATGATGACGCTGGTGCCGGCGCCTCCGGGGAAGACGGTGGAGCGGAGATGGCCGGGCCCGGACGTGAGCACCTTGCCGGTGGTGCCCTCGCTGACGACCTGACTCACCCCGATGGAGGGAATGGTGATCAGGGCCATCGGCCGGCCCAGGGCCAGCGGCGGGTGCTTGGCCCCCAACGGGGCGGTGCCCAGGGCCAACTCGGTGCGGAACTGGTTGTAGAGCGAGCTCTGGGCCGAACGGTGCACCCACGCGCTCACCCAGGTGAGTTGGATGACCAGCCCGATGGCCAGGAGCGCCACCATGACCAGGGCGCTGCGCACCTGGGAGACCAACGGATGGGGCGCACCGAGCGGGACCTCCCCGACCGGTCCCCGGTCCTCCAGGGCCAGCAGCTCCCGCTCCAGCTCGAGCGCGGCTGACCTCGGTCCCCGCACCCAGCGGTGCGGGGACGAGGAGCATCTCTCGATCGAGGGCGGTCTCCGTCAGGGTCAATGCGGTGATCCCCGTGTCAGCCGGGCCAGCCGCACCCGGCGGTTGCGGTTGCCCCATCCGAGGAGGATCAGGGCGATGCCGATGCCGAGCATGCCCGCGCCCAGGTACTTGATCACCGGCGCGCCGGTGAAGGCCAGCGGGGTCGAGGTCCCCGACCCCGAGGTGCCGTCCGAGGACGACCCACCGTCGGTACTGCTTCCGGCCACGGAGCCCCCCACCCCGGTGGTGGTAGTGGTCGAGCCGGCCTGCGTGGTCGAGGTGGTCGCCGCCGTCGTCGTGGTGGACGTGGGTGCGGTCGTGGTGGTCGTGGTGGTGGTGGACGAGCCGGTGCCCGGGGTCGCCGCCCAGACGAACCCGTTGGGGTCGGAGGTGCTGGCGGTGAAGGTGACCTGGGTGTTCCAGTTGTCGGTCACGGCCCCGGCCGGGGTGGACTTGGAGTTTGCGCAGAGCAGCCCGGCCTCCCAGGTGCCGGGTGTGGTGCCGCCGTCGAGCAACGTGTTGAGGGGAACCCCCTTGGTCAACAGTGGCGCCCACTCGAAGTCGCCGTCGGCTGCGATGTCGATGATCTCCCCGGTGGTCGGTGCGGTGTTTTCCGGCCCGTAGTAGGTGCCGATGTCGTTGACGAACCCGAAGCTCTGCGACGGGGGATTGGCGCCGTTGAAGTCGAGCGTGGTGACGTCGGTCCCCTCGGGCACCAGGTAGCTGTAGACGTGGTAGCCGTCGGTGGCGGTGTCCCCCGAACAGGCGGCGTTGGCCGGCAGCTCGACGGTGAAGGGCGTTGTCGATCCACCCGAGAGCAGTGGCGGGATGGGGGGTACGTTCCCGGGGGTGGGTACGGCCCCGGGTCGATGATGGTCAGCCACGCCGTTGACGGTGGCGGCGGAGGCGGCCGTGCCCAGGAACAGGCACAGCGAGCCTCCGGCCACCAGCAGCCCGGCGGCCATCCGCAATCCTCGGGCGAACCCGGACCTGCGGGTCCTCGTTGACCGGTGTGTGTGGTGCATGGTTGGCTCCTCGTGGTTGGGCGCTGCTTGGACAAGTTCGTGGGCGATGGGAGGTCGGGTGGCCCGGTGGGCGGCGGCCTTGGCTGATCGGGTCATTGTGGATCGGGTCATGACGGTGGTGCCTCCTCGACGATCTCCGGGCCGGCCGGGGCGGTGACGGCGACCCGACTGCGGCCGATCCGACTGAGGGCGAGCGCCGCCAACGCCGCCACCACGCCGAGCAGCAGGGTGATGGGCAGCACCCATCGGAGGACCCCGATGGGTATGCCGTGGCTGCGCTCCAACGCCAGGGCCACCGGGGTGAGGTTGCGGATCCTGGGCTTGGTGGCCGCCGGGCTCGGCGCTGCCGACGGGGTCAGGCTCGACGCCACCGCGGCGTTGTTCGGGAGGATGAACGTCGGGGTGGTGGCCGGCCGGGGTCGCCGGCGTCGGGAGGACCGGCGGATGCAGGATGGACTGCACCGCCGCCGCGTCCTGGGCCACGAGGGCAGCGGGCAGCGGGACGTAGCCGGCGGGGAGGTCGCCGGGCACGACCCCGCTCGTCTGTCCCGGTCCGGCCGCATACTGGATGAAGTTGGCGTAGATGGTGCGTTCGGCCGGGGTGAGTCCCTCCGGCGTGACGGCCCCGTAGGAGAGCATGGTCAACGGGTAGGCCCCCGGCGCCGTGGTGGCGGGGTTGGTCTGGAGCACCCCGGGAGCCGAGCTCTGGGTCATGGCCTGCTCACCGGCCAGGAGGCCGGCGCTGTCGGGAGCCACGAAGGTGGGATCCGCCGTATCGTCCCCGGACGCGGCTGAGGTCCGCCGTCTGCAGGCCGTACTGAGCGGCCGAGGCGGTGTCGGTGATGGTCATGACCAGGTGGGATCCGGCCAGTTGCGGCCCGTTGGACGACCAGGCGTTCTGGGACGACGTGGCGGTGGGGTTGAAGGTGGTCTTCGCCCCGTCACTGGCCAGCGATGCGTTCTGGGCCGCAGTCTGCATCGACTGGGCGTAGGGCGACCAGTCGAGGATGCACAGCTCACGGGCCGGTTGGCCCTCGATGTCCTGGTTGTCGCCGGCCAGCGGATTGCAGTACGGGTCGCTCTTCGGGTAGTTCTCGGGGGTGGTGATGCCGAACCCGGTCGGATTGGAGGTCGTGGGCACCATGCTGTAGTTGGGATTGACCACCATGCTGGTGGGATCGGCCGGCCACGGCTTGCCGCTCAGCCAGGCCACGGCCTCGGGATCCGACAGCACCCACTTCCACAGCTCCGAGGCGGCATCGGAGTTGGACTCCTCGACCAGCAGCGTGCTGGCGTCGGTGAGCTCACCCGGCCGAGAGCAGGGCGAACTCCGGGTTGTACTGCAGGAAATCCGGGTCGGTGAACAGGCTGACCGGATTGTTCTTCAGCCATCCGTAGCCGGCGGGGTTCACCGCGCTGATGTCCTGGAACTCCCCGGAGTAGGACTCGGTGAGCAGCTTGGCCACCAACCGCGGGGTCAGATAGATGTGCTGGACCTGGGTGCCGTCGAGGGCCAGCTCGTTGGGTTGGGGCTCGCCGTCGACCAGGGCGGGCACCCGGTCGATGTTGAAGCCGACCACCACCCCCGACAGGGTGAGTGGCGCGTAGACCACCGGGTTCAGGGACGAGGTCTCGTCCGAGGCGATCGGATTGGAGAACACGGACATTCCCACCGACCCGAAGGTCGGGTCGGTGAGGTTCGAGCGGGCCTGGTCGTCGGACTCCTGCAGGTAGTTGTAGCCCGAGGACCCGGGTTGGCTGCACAGGGCCGGCTCCCAACTGGCCACGGCGTTGCCGGCCATCTCGTTGCCCACGATGCCCGTCGACTCGGAGTTGATCGAGCAGCTCGCTCCCACCGGGTTGAACGTCAGCGGGATGGCGATGCGGTTGGCCCAGGCCTCGGCGGTGAGCGGCGATGTGACCACCGACTCCGGGTTGACGTTGCTCGGGTCGCTGCCGGTACCGTCCGGGTTCTCGATGGTCCGGGGTGCTCCGGGGCACCACGACCAGCCAGCACTGGGGGGTGGTGGTGCCCCCACCGCTGACCGGCTCGATGTCCTGGCCGCAGCCCAGGCCCGGCGCCTCGAGGCCGGTGTCGACCTGGAACAGCGCCTGACCGGTGGCGTTGGTCGGATTGGTCGGATCGGGGAACGAGCGGGCGAAGTCGATCTCGTTGGTGGTGTCGAAGCTGAAGTAGGGGTTGAGCCAGAACGACTGTCGGAGCCAGGGGGTTCTCGTCGAAGCCGTAGTTGGCCTGCTGGTCGACGGTGGTGCCGTCCACCGCCTGGAAGGGCTCGATGACCAGGCCGTCCGTGGTGTCGGTGTACACGTTCGAGTAGCCCGGGATCGCGCAGGTCTGGCCCGGGATCGAGCACTGGTTGAGTTGGGCGTATGAACCCCACGAGGACTGGGACAGCACTCGCGAGTACTGGAATCCGTTGTCGTCGCTCGGGATCGGGTACGAGCTGGTCGGCGTGCTGCTCTCCCCGCCGAACTCGCACTGGCTGGGAGGCGGCCCGGGGTCGGTGGCTCCGGATGTCCCGGTCGGGTCGGCAGCTCCCCAGCACTCGAAGATCTGCAGGTAGTCGCCGGTGAAGTTGGACCCGGTGGTGCCGGTGGTGGCGGTAGCCCCGGTCCACGACACCGACACGTCTTGGTTGACCAGGTTCTTGGTCTGGTTGACGGTGACCTGGAGATTGGGGAACGGGGTCCCGGTCCCGTTGTTGGGCTCGGGGACGGTTACCGCCGAGGAGGTGGCCGGCAGCGTGGTGTCCGACCCCTGGCTGCCCGCACACGCTGCGGGGTCAGAAGTGGCGACGGCGACCGTGCAGCCGTTGACCGCGGCGGCGCCTCCCGGGGCCCCGGTCATCAGGACGGCCGCGGCCAGCACGGCCACGGCGCCGAGCACGCCGGCGGCCCGCCGGAGGAGACGGGCCGGAGCGGCGCCGGGGCGCCGGGCGGAATGGCGGCCGGGGCGCCGGGCGGAATGGCGGCCCGGGCGCCGGGCGGAATGGAGTGGGGAGACCCGATTCATGGCGTCTTCCTCCGCTTCGCCCGCCTGGATACCAGCCCGGGGATCAGGACCACCGCCAGCAACAGCACGACGGCCACCACGATCAGCGTCTGGGTGGTACCCCACCCCGACAGCACGGCCAGCGTCAACGTGTCGGCCTGGGGTGGGAGCGTGGTGACGGTGGCCGACGGGCAGTAGTGGTTGGGCAGTTTGGGGCACCGGACGATCACCTTGGCCGCCGCCGCGGCAGCGGTGTTTGTCGCCCCGGTCGTGCCGCCCACCGCGGTGCTCCCGGCCCCGGCCAGTCCGGACTTCTGCTCCGCGGCACCGGCGGTCACCGGGGTGGCCGCGGTGGCCCCCCCGGTCCCGGTCGTGCACTGGATGGGTCCCTGCTTGTCACAGGCCGGCGGGTAGGGCGCGGTCTGGGCCAGCAGGTTGAAGCCGGAGGGGGTGAAGGTCGGGTTGTTGCAACTCTGGACGTTGATGTTCTGTACGTCGGCGCCGGGGATCTTGGCGATCTGGGCGAAGCTGGCCGTGACCAGGTTGATGGGCATGGGTGAGTACCCGAGCGCGGCCGCGCTCTGCTGACCCTGGCACATGGCGTAGTAGGAGAAGGCGGCCAGGGTGGCGCCCTTGGCCGTGGTGAACTGACCCTGCACCTTGGTGGGGAGGATGAGGTACCCGTACTCCGAGAGCGGGTAGGTGCGGGGGTCGGGGTCGGTGTAGACGCCGGTGACGTTCTGGGTGAGATAGAGGGCGGGGTTGTTGACATCGGTGGTGTCGACCTGGTCACTGAGCAGCGAGACCGCCACGTTCTGCGCCGTGGGCTGGGTGTAGTAGCCGGCGGAGTTGAGCATCTGCACGACGGGGAAGTTGTCGTTCAGCGCGTAGGAGTAGTTGACGTAGCCGATCGAGCCGGCCGCGTAGGCCTGGGACACGTAGCCGGACACTCCGAGGTCACCGTTCTGGGCGATCATCGGCGAACCCGGGATCGTGGGCCAGAACGAGGTCGCACCGCACTTGGGGGCGCGTCCGGACGCCGAGCAGTAGGCGTTCCACAGTGACGGGTACTGGCTGATCATCCAAGCCGACAGGAAGTAGCTCGTGCCGGCACCGTCGGACCGCACCACCGGCACGATCGTCTCGTCGGGCAGCTTGAGCCCGGGGTTGTCGGCGGCCAGGGCGGGATCGTCCCAGTTGGTGATGACCCCGGTGTAGATCTTGGCGATGTTCTCACCGGACAGGCGGAGGTTGGTCACCTGCTGGCCGTTGATCTTGAGGTTGTACATGAACACGGTTCCGCCCGCGGTGATCGGCATGTACGCATAACTGTTCGGCGCCGGATTCTCCGGCGCCGAGCCGTCGTCGGGGTCGGTCTGGAAGGGGATGTCCGACGCGGCGAAGTCGGTGATCCCGCTGATGTAGTCCTCACGGCCCGACGTCGAGCCGTTGGCGGTGAACTGGACCCGCATGCCGTCCTGCTGCACGTTGGCGATCCACTGGTCGAGCGCGTTCGCCGACCACGACGACCCTTCGCCCGAGATCGGGACGTAGCTGGTGGCACCGGCCGGGGCGGCGCCGAGGAGCAGGGCGGCCAGCCCGCCGATGACCGCGGTGATCAGGGCCAGTCGAAGTCGGCGGGTACGGCGGGGCGCCGCGGTGAACGGGCTCATGGTCTGCCTCTCGTGACGTGGGTGGTGGTCGTGGTGCCGCCTGGCGGTGGCGGCCGCGGTGGTCGGGCGACGCGGCCCGGCCCCGGCGAACCGGGCCGCGTCCCGGGCCGAGGCCTGGAGGACCCGCCGCTGGCCCCGCGGCGACAGGTGGCCGGGTCCGAAGCCCCCGATCCGGCGGGCGATCAGGAACAGCACGATGATCACCACCAGGAGGAAGGAGCCGCAGCCGAAGGCCCGGGTGATGTAGGCGGGGACGCCGGTACGGACCAGCTCCAGCGTCTCGAGGGGCAGGGACACCATGGCGCCGTGCAACGGGTTGGCGTTCATGTAACTGGTGAATCCGGCGGTCAGGAGGACCGGTGATGCTTCGCCGATGGCCCGGGCCACACCGAGGATCACCGCGGTGGCCAGACCGGATCGGGCGGTGGGCAGGACCACCTGCCACTCCCCGCGCCACCCCGGGGCCCCCAGGGCGGCGGAAGCTTCACGGAGATTGCCGGGGACCAACCGGAGCGCCAGGTCGGCCGCTCTGATGATGTAGGGCAGCATCATCACGCTCAGGGCCAGGGCCGCGGCCAGACCGGAGCGCTGGAACCCGAAGGCGATGATCCAGGAGGCGTAGATGAAGAGGCCGGCCAGGATGCTGGGCAGGGCGGTCATGGCCTCGACCACCGTCCGGAACAGCTTGGCCGGACGGCTGCGGGTCATATCCAGGTAGACCGCGGCCACCAGCCCGATCGGCACGGTGAGGATCACGGCGATGCCGACCTGCCACACGGTCCCCACCAACGCGTGGGCCATGCCGCCCGAGGTCAGCGGGGCCAGGGGCCCGGCCGCCGAGAGGTCGTGGGTGTAGAAGTTGAGGTGGCGGAGCGCATCCCAGCCGCGTCCGATGGTGTAGCCGATCACGAGGGCGAGGACGCCGAAGCACAGCACCGCCGTCGAGGCCAGGAGCACCGACATGACCGCGTCGCGGACCACCTGGGCGTCGTCGCTGAGGGAGATCAGCACCCCGTAGATGACCACGAAGGCCACATAGGCCACGAGGACCAGGCCGAGGGCACCCGAGAGCGCGGTCACCTGTTGGATGAGGAACGAGATGCTGACCCCGGCCACCGCGGCGCCGACCAGATTGAACAACGACGCGCGGCGGACCCCACCGAGCTTGCGCCGTTGCTGGGGCACCTGGGGCACGTAGTCGAGCTCCGGCGCATCGGCGACGGGTTGATCGAGGAGCGTCATCTCAGAGGTCGCTCTCGGCGCCGGATCGGGAGCGGGCCACGACGGCCGCGGCCGAGAAGTTCACCGTCAGGGTCAGGGCGAACAGGGCCAGGCCGGCGGCCATCAACGCCGAGATGCCGAACTTCGACGACTCGCTGACCAGGTTGGCGATGAGCCCGGAGACGGAGTTGCCGCCCGACTGGAGGATGTGGGTGTTGACGGTGAAGACCGGCGAGATGATCAGGATCACCACGATGGTCTCCCCGAGGGCCCGCCCGAGCCCGAGCATCGTGCCCCCGATGATGCCGCCCTTGCCGAACGGGAGCACCACCGTGCGGATCATCCCCCAGCGGGTGGCACCGAGGGCGTAGGCGCCCTCGCGCTCTCCGAGGGGTGCCTGGGAGAACGACTCCCGCATGACCGAGCACAGGATGGGGATGACCATCAGGGAGACGACGATCCCGACGATGAAGGTGGACGCGCTGTACAGGGTCCCGGACTGCAGCGGGTTGCTCGGGTCCGCCCCTTTGACCTTGAAGATGGGGATCCAGCCGAACCAGGTGGCGATCCACCGGGAGGTGCCGAGCAGACGTCCCTGCAGGAAGAGCCAACCCCACAGGCCGTAGACCACGCTCGGTACCGCGGCCATGAGGTCGACCAGCGAGACCAGGGTCCGCTTGATCCGCTGGGGGGCGATCTCCGAGATGAACAGGGCCAGTCCCAACGAGATGGGCAGGGCGATCACCACGGCCACCAGGGCGATGAGCACGGTGTCGGTCAGGATGCCGGCCACGCCGAAGTGGTGGGCGTCGGGCTCCCACGCCTGGGTGGTGAAGAACGAGAGCTTGGCCACCCGGAGGGCGGGGATCGCCTGGATGGTGAGGAACAGCCCGATGGCCACGATGACGGCCAGCACCACCAGCGCGCTGGTCCGGGTGAACCCGAGGAACACCCGGTCCCCCCGGCCGGGGATGGCGCGGATGCTGCGGCGGGTGGGCGGTTTCCCCTCCTCTCTGACGGGTACCTGGGTGAGCGCGGTGGTCATGCCGCCCGATCCCCGGGTCGACGGGACTGACCCCTGGTGCCGACGCTCCGGCCCGCCGCGGTCGGCAGCTCAGAGCCCGGCATGGGCTTCCTCACGACGTCGCCGGCTCAGCACCACGGCGAGCAGCGCGAACAACACGCCGAGTCCCACCAGCACCACGGCGATCACGATGCTGAACCCGCCGGACGATGACGCCGGCGACTGGACCACCCTCCAGGTGAAGCCCCCGGAATCCGTGGTACTGGCGGTGAACACGATCTGGGAGTTCCAGTAGTCGGTGACCACGCCGTGGACGTTGGCGCAGGCGATCCCGCCCTCCCAGGTGGCGTTGGACGCTCCGTGGGCGAACAGGTCCTGGGGCGTGAGTCGGGTCCAGACGAACTCGGCGGGGAGGCTGACCACCTGACCGGTGTCCTCGGCGGTGTTCACGGCACCGAAGTAGGAGCCGTTGGCGATGTACCCGAACCACTTGCTCGGGTCGCCGGTCTTGAAGCTGACCGCGGTCGGGGACACCCCCTGGGGCACCAGGTAGCTGAACACGTGATACCCGTCGTGGGCGGTGTCCCCCGGGCAGCTGGCCCCCGAGGGGAGGAGCACGGCGTAGGGCGTGGCCGATCCCCCCGAGTTCAACGGTGTGACCTGGCCGGGCTGGGTGATGACCTCGGTCGACGCGGTGGCGGCCCCGGCCACCGCCGGTACGCACAGGGCGGCGATGGCCACCGACACCAACAGCAGTCCCGCCATACGGGGCGGGGACCGGTCGGCGGCGTGGCCGGATCGCGGGCCCGACAGCTCCGCCGTCACGAGCGCTCATCTCAACCGGCCCCATAGAAGCTCTGACCGAACGTGTAGATCCCGCCGCCGCTGCTGGCCAGCCAGTAGCCCGTGCCGCCGGCGGCGATACTGACGACGTGGCCGCTGAGCGAGTAGCCCACCGCCGAGCCGAGGAACGGGGCGTCCCCGAACGTGAAGACCCCACCGTCGGAGGCCGCCAGCCAGTAGCCGCCGGCGCCGTCGGTGGCGATGCCCACGACGGGTTTGTTCAGCTTTTGGCCGCCCATCGAGCCGAGGAACGGCGCATCACCGAAGGCGAAGATCCCGCCGTCGGCGGCGACCAGCCAGTACCCCTGGCCGGTGCCGGTGGTCGCCGCCCCGACGACCGGGGCGTTGAGCCGCTGGCCGCCCATCGAGCCGAGGAACGGCGCATCACCGAAGGCGAACACGCCGCCGTCCGCGGCGACCAGCCAGTAGCCCTGGCCGGTGCCGGTGGTCGCCGCCCCGACGACCGGGGCGTTGAGCCGCTGGCCGCCCATCGAGCCGAGGAACGGTGCATCACCGAAGGCGAACACGCCGCCGTCCGCGGCGACCAGCCAGTAGCCCTGGCCGTCGGGTGTGGACACCAGGTCCACGATCGGTGCATTGAGGGGGACGCCGCTCAGTGAGCCGAAGCTCTGGGCCGAGCCGTGGGGTGACACGTCGCCGGCCCCGTTGATCAGCCAGTAGCCCTTGCCGTCCGGAGTGGCCGTGACCCCGGAAGCGGGAGCGGACCCCGGGAGGGTCCCCGGGTTGGGGGGGATGACCGCGGTGGCCACGGAGATGGTGAACTGGTGGGTCGCCGTAACGGGCTGGGTGTCGGTCACTTCGGCCGTGAAGGTCGAGGAGCCGACGGTGGTGGGCGTGCCGGAGATGGTCCCGGTCGTCGCGTCGAGGGCCAGGCCGGCCGGGAGGGTCCCCGCGGAGACCGACCAGGTGTAGGGGCTGATTCCACCGGTGGCGACCAGGGTCTGGGAGTAGGCCGTGCCGACCGTGGCGGCGGGGAGCGAGGTGGTCGAGATGGCCAACGGGGGGATCTGCACCACCAGGGTGAAGGTCTGGGTGGCGTCCGTCCCGATCCCGTTGGTGGCGGTGATGGTGATCGGGTAGCTGCCGACGGCCCCGGCTGGCCGGCGTGCCCGACAGGACTCCGGCGCTGGACAGGGTCACGCCGCTGGGCAGGGTCCCCGTCTTGCTGAAGGTGGGAGCCGGGAAGCCGGTGGCGGTCACGGTGAAGGAGTCGGCCGATCCCACATTGAAGGTGGTGGTGTCGGCCGAGGTGATGGCCGGTGCCTCATCGACGGTGAGGGTGAAGGCCTGGGTGGCCGGCGTCCCGATCCCGTTGGTGGCGGTCAGGGTGATCGGGTAGGAGCCGCCGGTGCCGGCCGCTGGGGTTCCGGACAGGACGCCGGTGGTCGACGTTCAACGACACCCCGATGGGGAGCGGGCCCGTCTCGGTGAAGGTGGGGGCCGGCGTTCCCGTGGCGGTCACGGTGAAGGTGCCCGCCGTACCCACGGTGAAGGTGGCGTGGTCGACCGACGTGATGGCGGCCGGGGAGCCGACGGGAGGGTGAAGGTCTGGGTGGCGTCCGTCCCGATCCCGTTGGTGGCGGTGATGGTGATCGGATAGCTACCGGCGGTCCCGGCCCCCGGCGTGCCGGAGAGGACGCCGGCGGTGGAGAAGCTCACGCCGCTGGGCAGGGCCCCCGTCTTGCTGAAGGTGGGAGCCGGGAAGCCGGTGGCGGTGACGGTGAAGCTGCCGGCCGATGCCCACCGTGAACCCGGTGGTGTCGGCCGAGGTGATGGCCGGTGCCTCATCGACGGTGAGGGTGAAGGATTGGGTGGCCGGCGTCCCGACCCCGTTGGTGGCCGTCAGGGTGATCGGGTAGGAGCCGCCGGTGCCGGCTGCGGGGGTTCCGGACAGGACGCCGCCGTGGCGTTCAACGACACCCCGGTGGGGAGCGGGCCTGTCTCGCTGAAGGTGGGAGCGGGTGAACCGGTGGCGGTCACGGTGAAGGTGCCGGCGGTGCCGGCGGTGAAGGTGGTGTTGTTGGCCGAGGTGATCGGCCGGCGCCTGGTTGACGGTGAGAGTGAAGTCCTGGGTGCCGTCAGGCGGCGTCCCGTTCGAAGCGGTGATGGTGATCGGGTAGCTGCCAGCGGTACCCGCCGCTGGGGTCCCGGACAGGACGCCGCTCGTCGTGTTCAACGACACCCCGGTCGGGAGCGCGCCGGTCTCGGCGAAGGTGGGGGCGGGGTTTCCCGTGGCGGTCACCGTGAAGGTGCCGGCGGTACCCACGGTGAAGCTGGTGCTATCGGCCGAGGTGATGGTGGGTGCGGCGGTGGGTCCATTGACGGTGAGCGTGAAGCTCTGGACGACCGGAGCGCCGATGCTGGTGGCGGTGAAGCTGATCGGGTAGCTGCCGGCGGTGCCCGCCGCCGGCGTCCCAGCCAGTGCCCCGGTTCCGGGGGTGAACGTCACACCGGTGGGGAGGGTGCCCGTTTCGGACAAGGTCGGTGTGGGCGTACCGGTGGCGGTCACCGTGAAGGTGCCGGCCGATCCCACGGTGAAGCTGGTGCTGTCGGCCGAGGTGATGGCCGGAAGCTGGTTGCCGCTCGGGCCGGGGACGGCGGACCAGGTGAAGCCGTTCGGGTCCGTGCCGCTGGCCGCGAAGGTCACCTCGGTGTTCCAGTTGTCGGTGACGGAGCCGCCCGTGTTGGAGTCGGCGCAGAGCAACCCGGCCTCCCACGTGCCGGGGGTGGTGCCGCTGTCAGAGCAACGTGTTGAGGGCGACCCCCTTGGTCAACAGTGGCGCCCACTCGAAGTCGCCGTCGGCTTGAATGTCGATGACCTGGCCGGTGGTCGGCGCGGTGTTGACCGGGCCGAAGTAGGTGCCGATGTCGTTGACGAACCCGAAACTCTGCGACGGGGGACCGTCACCGACGAAGTCGAGCGTGGTGACGTCGGTCCCCTCCGGTACCAGATAGCTGTACACGTGGTAGCCGTCGGAGGCGGTGTCTCCCGAGCAGGCGGCGTTGGCCGGCAGCGCGACGGTGAACGGGGTGGCCGATCCACCCGAGGCCAGAAAGGCGTTGGAGGGGTCGGTGATCGTGGCCACTCCGTTGACGGTGGCGGCCGACGCCGGGGCGGCGGCGACCAGCGCCAGGGTGGCCACGGCGGCGACCGTGGCGAGTGCCACGGTGATCCCGGTGCGCAGGGAGCGGGCCCGTGCCGACCGCCTGCTGGCAGCGACTGAGCCGTCTGCGTCGATCCCGTCGATTGGCGTATTCATTGAGTTTTCCCTCGCTCGGCGCGGGTATGGCCGAGCACCGGAGGCCCCCACCCACTACCCAATAATCCCTACGGACTTCCCAAAACCTACTGATTTGATTCCCAAAACTACGGCTCGGGCGCGAGCAGCGTCAATAGCGCGCCTACGAAACCGGGGGATCGTGGGGCGGTGACGCCTGATTTCGCGCTTCCCGTGGCAATTTCTGACGCAGAGAGTGGTGGTCAGGCGAGCTCGACTCCGCCTGACCAGAGAAACGAGCCATGAAGGCCCAGCGTGTCGGCCCACGGTTGCGTCGGGGCCGCACACGTGGTTTGCTATTAGCACTCGACAGTGCAGAGTGCTAACGACACGGAGGAACACCTGATGGCCAAGTTGATCACGTTCGATGAGGAGGCCCGCCGGTCCCTCGAGAGCGGCATGAACAAGCTCGCCGACGCGGTACGCGTCACCCTCGGCCCCAAAGGCCGCAACGTCGTCCTGGACAAGAAGTGGGGCGCCCCCACCATCACCAATGACGGCGTCTCCATCGCCAAGGACATCGAGCTCGAGGATCCCTTCGAGCGCATCGGTGCCGAACTGGTGAAGGAAGTCGCCAAGAAGACCGACGACGTGGCCGGTGACGGCACCACGACCGCCACCGTGCTGGCCTGGGCCATGGTCCACGAGGGCCTGCGCAACGTGGCCGCCGGGGCCAACCCGATGTCCCTCAAGAAGGGGATCGAGGCCGGTGTGGAGTCCGCGGTCGCCGCCCTCCGCGGCCTCGCCCGGGAGACCGACTCCAAGGGCCAGATCGCCCAGGTGGCCTCCATCTCCGCCGCGGACGAGGAGATCGGCGGCATGATCTCCGAGGCCATCGACAAGGTGGGCAAGGACGGCGTGATCACCGTCGAGGAGTCGCAGACCTTCGGCATGGACATGGACCTGGTCGAGGGCATGCGCTTCGACAAGGGCTACATCTCCCCGTACTTCGTCACCGATCCCGAGCGGATGGAGGCGGTCCTCGAGGACGCCTACATCCTGCTGGTGGGATCGAAGATCACCGCGGTCCGGGACCTGCTCCCCTTGCTGGAGAAGGTCATGCAGGGCGGCAAGCCCCTGGTCATCATCGCCGAGGACCTGGAGGGCGAGGCCCTCGCCACCCTGGTGGTCAACAAGATCCGCGGCACGTTCAAGAGCGTCTCGGTCAAGGCCCCCGGCTTCGGCGAGCGCCGCAAGGCCATGCTCCAGGACATCGCCATCCTCACCGGCGGCCAGGTCGTCACCGAAGAGGTCGGCCTCAAGCTCGAGAATGTCGGCATCGACCTGCTGGGCACCGCCCGCAAGGTCGTGGTGACCAAAGACGAGACCACCATCGTCGAAGGCGGTGGCTCGGACGACGAGATCAAGGGCCGGATCAACCAGATCAAGGCCGAGATCGAGAACACCGACTCCGACTACGACCGGGAGAAGCTGCAGGAGCGTCTGGCCAAGCTGTCCGGCGGTGTCGCCGTGATCAAGGTCGGGGCCGCCACCGAGGTGGAGCTCAAGGAGAAGAAGCACCGCATCGAGGATGCGGTGTCCACCACCAAGGCCGCCATCGAAGAGGGCGTCGTCCCCGGTGGTGGGGTCGCCCTGCTCCGGTCCCAGTCGGCCGTGCTGGACACGGCGGACAAGCTGGAGGGTGACGAGGCCACCGGTGCCCGCATCGTGGCCCGGGCCGTCGAGGAGCCCCTCAAGCAGATCGCGGTCAACGCCGGTCTCGAGGGCGGGGTCATCGTGGACAAGGTCCGCAACCTGAAGAAGCCCAACGAGGGCCTCAACGCCGCCACCGGAGAGTACGAGGACCTGTTCAAGACGGGCGTCATCGACGCCGTGAAGGTGACTCGGTCGGCACTGCAGAATGCCGCATCCATCGCCGCCCTGTTCCTGACGACCGAGGCGGTCATCGTGGACAAGCCGGATGACTCGGCTGGCGGCGGTATGCCCGGCGGGGGCATGGACGACTTCTAGGTCGGTCCACCCGCCGGCCTGGCCGGACCAGCAGCATCCGACCTCCGGGTCGTGACCACGAAGTAGTCGAAGGGCGCCCGGTGGGGCGCCCTTCGATCGTTCTCTAGACTGGTCGATGTGACCCGAACCCTTGCTCCCTCGGTCGGCTGGGGCGTCCTGCACCTGTTCTGCAAGCTCTCCGGCCCCGAGTCACGGCACGGAGCCTCGGGCTGCGACCAGCAGGCGGTGGTCCAGGCGGTCAAGCAGGCCGAGGCCGACGACGTGCAGGTGGTCACCGTGGCCATGCTCGGTCACAAGTCGGACGTGGGATTCGTGGCCCTCGGCGCCGATCTGTGGAGGCTGCGCCGTTTCCAGTCCGACCTGCAGGCGGCCGGCCTGGTCATCGTCGACTCGTACGTGTCCCTGACCGAGGTGTCCGAGTATGCGGCCGGCATCCCGGACGAGATGAAGCAGACCCGGCTCTACCCCTCGCTGCCGCCCGAGGGCATGTCCGCCTTCTGCTTCTATCCGATGTCCAAGCGGCGGGGGGACGCCGAGGGTTCCAACTGGTTCTCCATGCCCTTCGAGGAGCGCAAGGAGTTGATGTACGGCCACGGGGCGGTCGGGCGGACCTTTGCCGGCCGGATCGTGCAGCTCATCACCGGATCGACGGGGATCGACGACTGGGAGTGGGGCGTCACCCTGTTCGGCGTGCACCCCGACGACCTGAAGGAGTGCGTCTACACCATGCGGTTCGACGAGGGATCGGCCCGGTTCGCCGAGTTCGGGCCGTTCCTGACCGGGATGGTGGCTCCGGTCGAGACCGTGCTGGCCGAGATCGTCCCCGGTGGGTAGCGCCCGATGAGCGGGGTGGGCACCGGGGTCGCGGATCAGGTCGGCGGTCCGGCGGTCGATCCGATGGGCGGTGGCCCGGTCGGAGTCGACGGCCGAAGACGGCGACCGGCCCGGCCTCGAGGCGCTGCGGGCCGAGTTGCGCCGCATCGGACCGGTGGTCGTGGCCTTCAGCGGTGGCGCCGACTCCGCCTTCGTCGCCCGACTGGCCACCGAGACGCTGGGGGCGGAGCGGGTCCTCTGCGTGACGGCGGTCTCCCCCTCGCTCGCACCGGAGGAGCTGGCCGACTGTCGGGCCCTGGCCGCCGAGTGGGGTCTGCGATTCCGGGAGGTCCGGACCCGCGAGTTGGACGTCCCCGCCTACGCCGTCAACGACAGCCGGCGGTGCTACCACTGCAAGTCCTCGCTGATGGACGCACTCGTCCCCCTGGCCGACGCCGAGCAGGGGGGCGCGGGGCGACGGTGATCCTCGGCGTCAACCTCGACGACCTGGGCGATCATCGACCGGGCCAGCAGGCGGCGGCCGAGCGAGGCGCACGCTTCCCCCTGGTGGCCGCCGGCTTCACCAAAGCCGACGTGCGGGCGTGGTCGCAGACGCTGGGCATCCGCACCTGGGACAAGCCGGCCGCGGCCTGTCTCGCCTCCCGCATCCCGTACGGCACACCGGTCACCCTGGGCACGCTCCGGTCGGTGACCGAAGCCGAATCCGGGCTGCGGGCCCTGGGGTTCCGCCAGCTCCGGGTCCGCCACTACGGCGACACCGCCCGTATCGAGGTGCCTGCCGATGACCTGGCCTCGGTCGTCGCCCGCCGCCACGAGGTGAGCCGGGCGGTGCACGGGGCCGGGTACCGCTACGTGACGCTCGACCTCGACGGCTTCCGGACCGGCAACCTCAACCATGCTCACGCCGGCCAGACGCCCGTCACGGCGCCAGGTGGTCAGCCGTGATCGGATTCCGGGTGAAGCTGACCTTCCCCGAGGAGCTCGTGCGTGAGCCGATCATCGCCCGGATGGTCAAGGAATTGGACATCGTCCCCAACATCCGTCGCGCCGATGTGGGCGAGCGCAACGGCTGGATCATCTGTGAGCTCGACGGCGAGCCGGGCACCGTCGACCGGGCCGTCGAGTGGCTCCGGGGGGAAGGTGTCCAGGTGGACCTGCTCGGTGACGTCGTCGAGAGCTGACCTCACCCGGCGCCACCCTTGCTGGAGGCAGAGGCCCGAGGCGACCGGTCCTGAGCCGCCGGTCCCGAGACGGCAGGTGTCTGAGGTGGCAGGTGTCTGAACCGGCGGCTCCGGAGGGCGGACGGACCGAAGCCGAGATGGCGGCCAACCGGAGCAACTGGGAGGACCGGGTCCCGATCCACCTGGCGTCGCGCTTCTACGACGTGGAGGGATGGCTGGCCGACCGCCCCGGCCCCCGGCCACGCGAGATCGAGGCCCTGGGAGACGTCGCCGGCCTGGATCTGGTCCATCCGCAGTGCCACTTCGGCCTCGACACCCTGGCCTGGGCCGATGCCGGGGCCAGGGTCACCGGGCTCGATTTCTCCCCGTCGGCCATCGCCGCGGCCTCCGAGTTGGCCCGCCGGTCCGGACTCGAGGACCGGGCCGAGTTCATCTGCGCCAACGTCTACGAGGCGGCCGCCATCTTGCGACCCCGGACGTTCGACATCGTCTACGTCAGTCTCGGGGCGCTGTGCTGGCTGCCCAGCGTGGGCCGCTGGGCCGACCAGGTTGCCGCCCTGGCCCGTCCGGGTGGCCGGCTCTACCTCCACGACACCCACCCGCTGGCCTGGTCCCTGGCCTACGAGAGCCCGACCTTCGAGTACACCTACTTCGAGGAGCCGGACCCCTACGTCGATGATTCGGACGAGACGTACACCGACGCCGCCGGGCCGGTGGCTCACACCCGGAGCTACGAGTGGAACCACAGCATCGGTGAGGTGGTCACCGCTCTCATCGACCGGGGAATGCGTATCGACACCCTCGTGGAGCACGATTGGACCGTCCACCAGCTGTTTCCGAGCCTGGTCGAGGCGGCTCCGGGGCGGTGGACCACTCCCCCGGGGCGACCCCGGATGCCGCTCACGTTCACGGTGGTGGCCACCAAGGAGCGCTGACCGCCAGCCGGCCAGGGGTCACTCGACCCCGGCCACCCGTCGGCGCCCGGGCCGGGCGACGGCAGGCCTCAGGGATCCTCGGGGGTCCGGATGGTCCAGCCAGCCCCGGACACCTTGCGGGGCTCGTAGAAGAGGCAGCCGTCGGGGCAGGCGAAGGGCAGCTGCTCATTGGCCCCCATCCGGCACCGCTCGAGCTTCTCCTCACGAGCGGTGGTCTGCATGACGTAATGACGACAATCCTCGAGTACGGCCACACCCCATTCTGCCTGATGGTCGAGGCTCCGCGTGGTCACCGGTCAGCGGGTAGCGTCGGGGAGGTGGATCCCGCACCCTCCACCAAACAGCTCCTGCGCTGGAGCGAGGCCCTGGCCGGCATCGCCCGGACCGGCCTCGGCTTCACCCAGTCCCTCTATGAGCAGGAGCGATTCGAAGAGGTGCTCCGGGTCGCGGCCGACATCCGGGTCGCCGTCGACGAGGGCGCCGAAGGGGCCGAGGACGCCGACGGGCTGGTCGAGGAGTGGCTCGATTCGGTGGGCGAAGGGGTGCCCGGCTACATCACCCCGAAGGTGGCCGTCGGGGCGGCGGTGGGCAATGACCAGGGCGAGATCCTGCTGGTGCAGCGGGCCGACTCCGGGGTCTGGCTCTACCCCACCGGATGGGCCGACGTGGGGTACTCGGCCGCCGAAGTGGTGGTCAAGGAGGTCGAGGAGGAGACCGGCATCGAGGTCGAGGTGGTGCGGCTCATCGCCGTCCTCGACGGGCTCCGGATCGGCATCAGCCGGATTCCCCTCTACTCGCTGGTGTTCCAGTGCCGACCGGTGGGCGGTGAGCTGAAGGCCCATCCGCTCGAGTGCTCAGACGTGGGCTGGTTCAAATTCGACGAGCTGCCGTTCCCCCTGGCCGGGGCCGAGCGATGGGGGGAGCACGTCTTCTCCGCCCTCCGGGGAGATCCGATCGAGGTGCTGTACGACTCGGTGCGGTCGCCCGTCTGGCGGGGCGACCCCGACAAGACTTGAAGGCCCGAAGCGCCGAGCCGACGGCGCGCCGGCCGGCCCGGCCCCCGACCGGCCCGTCGCTACACTCACGGACTGTGAGAGCGTCAGGACAGACTCCGCCCGGTGGGGAGGAGTCGGGATGAGCGGCGAGCCGGGCGCATCGGTGACCATCAGTGAGGTGACCGAGATGACCCCTGACCTGGTGGAGGCCTTCGCCCGCCTGGTGCCGCAGCTCTCGTCGTCGTCGCCCGCTCCCGACCGGGCCGAGTTGGCCCAGATCGTCGATTCACCCGCCTCGGTCCTGCTGGTGGCCCGCGACCCGGAGGGCACCATCGTCGGATCCCTGACCCTGGCCCTCTTCCGCGTGCCCACCGGGGTCCGCGCCTGGATCGAGGACGTGGTCGTCGACGAGCGGTCACGGGGCTCCGGAGCCGGCGAGGCCCTGGTCACGGCGGCCGTGCGCCGGGCCGATGCCTCCGGGGCCAAGACGGTCGACCTCACCTCGAGGCCCAGCCGAGAGGCGGCCAACCGGCTGTACGTCCGTTTGGGCTTCGAGACCCGCACCACCAACGTGTACCGGTTCTCGTCGGAGGGCTGAGACCCCGAAGCGACCCCCGTGGGCCGGTCCGGTCCTACCATCGGGACATGCGGGGCGAGCCGGCCGGGGACTTCGACTACGAGCGATACGGCCAGCACTACTCGGCCATCCGTCGCCCCGACCCGCGCATCGCCGCCGCCGTCCGGAGGACGGTGGGTGAGGCCGACTCGCTGATCAACGTCGGAGCGGGGGCCGGCTCCTACGAGCCGGACGACATCGAGGTGACCGCGGTGGAGCCCTCGGCGTCGATGCGCTCGCAACGGCCACCCCATCTGGTCACCGCCGTCGATGCCGTGGCCGAGGACCTCCCGTTCCCCGATGACGCCTTCGCGGCGGCCCTGGCGTCGGTGACCATCCACCAGTGGCCGGATCTCGACCGTGGCTTGGGCGAGATCCGCCGGGTCACCCGGGGACCGGTCGTCATCTTGACCTTCGAGCCGGTCTCGCTGGGTGAGTTCTGGCTGGCCGAGTACGCCCCGGAACTGATGGAGTGCGAGAGCGCTCGCATGCCCCCCGTCGACCGCGTGGTGGCATCGCTGGGGGGACGGGCCACGGTGGACCTGATCCCCCTCACGGCCGACTGCACCGATGGCTTCGCCGAGGCGTTCTTCGGACGTCCCGAGGCGTTCCTCGACGAGCGGGTCCGGAGATCCCAGTCGGCCTGGGGGTTCATCGGGCCGGCGGTCGAGGAGCGATCGGTCGAGGTGCTCCGGACCGCCCTCGACGACGGGAGCTGGGACCGCCGGCACGGTGCCTTGCGGACGCTCGCCGAGTACGAGGGATCGCTGCGGCTGATCACCGCGTTCCCGGACTGATCACGCCCCGGTCGGTGCCGTGTCCTGGAGGACCGGCCCCGTTCCCGTCAATCGTCGATCACCGCGTGGCTCACTTGATCTTCAACAGGTCCACCACGAAGACCAGCGTGTCGTTGGCGCTGATGCCCGGCCCCGGGGACTGCGACCCGTACCCCAGCGCCGGCGGGATCAGCAGCTCACGGCGGCCACCGACCTTCATGCCCACCACCCCCTGGTCCCACCCGGGGATGACCTGGCCTTGGCCGAGCGTGAAGGAGAAGGCCTGAGTGGTCCACGATGCCTGGACCACCTTGCCCGACGAGTAGGTGGCCAGCACGTACTGCACGGTGATCGTATCCCCGTCCTTGGCCGCCGGGCCGGTGCCGGTGATCAGGTCGGTGCTCTCGAGTTGGGTGGGTGGAGGACCGGAGGGAACGTTGACGGTGGGCTGGGTCCCGAACGTCCCGGCCGGGGAGCGGTCCTGGACCGGAATGGTGGCCACGGTCGTGCTGGCCCCGGACGACGTGGTCGCCGTGGACGCGCCGGTGGTCGTGGTGGACGAACTGGACGGGGAGCTGCTGCACCCGGCCAGCCCCAGGGTGGCTGCCGTGAGCACGACCAGTGACCAGGTACGCAAGCGGGGCATCGGAGAAGTCCTTTCTGAAGGCAGTGGGCCTGAGACGGAGGGCTGGTGCCAGTCTCCGCCGGGCAAACGGTAGTCGCCCGCACCATGCGGAGGCAGATCGGTCGGTTCGGGGGCCCCGATTCCCGTCACAGCCTCCTGCGACCATTCCTTCCATGACGCTCGCCACGCTGCAACGGGTCACCGACGACCTGAGGTCCACCCTGGTCGACCTCGAACCCGAGCGGCTGAGCGGCCCCGACGCCGCCCGGTTATTGGAAGCGTTCGCCGAGATCGAGAAGCTGGCCGCCGCCGGCCGGCTGCTGTCGGCGCGACGGGTGGAGTCATCCAATGTCTGGCGCCGGGCGGGCCACCGGTCGGCCGCCGCCCACGTGGCCGAGGCGACCGGGACCGGACTGGGTCCGGCCATCAACGCGCTGGAGGCAGCCCGGCAGTTGGGCTCGCTGCCGGCCACCGATGACGCCATGCGCCACGGCAAGCTCTCGGAGTCCCAGGTCAAGGAGATCGCCGGGGCCGCCATCCTCCAGCCCGAGGCCGAGCAGGAGTTGGTAAATGCGGCCACCCAGCAGCCGCTGAGCGTGCTGAAGCTTCGCTGCCGGCGGGTGAAGGCGGTCGGATCGGACCAGAACGCCGCCTATGACGCCATCCGTCGCTCGCGCTACCTGCGCAACTGGATCGACCGGGACGGTGCGGTCCGATTCGATGCCCGGTTGGCGCCGGACGAGGGTGCCCGGCTGATCGCCTCGGTGAAGGCCCATACCGACCATTTGGCCCGTGAGGCCAAGCGGGCGGGCCATGACGAGCCGCGCCGGGCCCTGGCCGCCGACGCCCTGGTCGACCTGGCTTGCGGCGAGTCGGCGGATGGCCCGGTCGGAGAGCGGGGCGCGGATCGATCCCCGGGCGGCGAACGTCCCCGGCACCCGCCATCCGGACCGGCCACCATGGTCCATGTCCGGGTGGACCACGAAGCCCTGATGCGGGGCCGGCTCGAATCCGGCGAGATCTGTGAGATCCCGGGCGTGGGGCCCATACCCGTCGAGGTGGCCCGACGGCTGGCCGTGGACTCGATCCTCAGCGTGCTGATCACCGACGGAGTGGACGTGACGACCGTGGCGCACGCCGGTCGGACCATCCCCGCCCCCATCCGGCGGGCGCTCATCGAGCGCGATCCGGTCTGCGTGGTTCCCGGTTGTGAGGTCAGTGATCGATTGGAGATCGACCACGTGGAGCCGTTCGGTACCGGCGGCCCCACCCGGCTGGCCAATCTGGTCCGCCTCTGCCACTGGCACCACTACCTGAAGACCCACCAACGCCATCGGATCGAACGACAGGGGTCGGGTTGGTGTTGGGTGTCGCCGGAGGACGCGAGCTCCGGAGAGTTGGTGCGGCAACCGGCCGGACCGCCCTGACACCGCCCTGACACCACCGCGGACAAAGACTGTCCCACATGCCCTCGGTCAGGCTGAATCCCCTCTGTCATCCGCCGGCCCCGCCGGACTCGACGAGCGGCGCTGGCTCGATGCCGACTCGGTCCTCGTACTCAGTCGGACCCGCGGCCGATCGCCGTCCAGGGCATCCGATCTCCCGTGCTCGACCCGCCACTGGGCCTCGGCTCGAAAGCCCAGCTCCCGCACCGGCTGCCCGGTCCGGCGGGCGGCCAGTGCCACATCCTCGTACTCGGCCTTGACCCGGTTGGCGCTGACCTTGACCCTGATCATCTGCCCGTCGATCCACACCGCGTCCACCGATCGGGCCGCCGGCCACCGCTCACCGGAGGTGACCCGGACGCCCAGGGATCCGGTCGTCTCCTGCAGGACCCTGCGGAGATGCCCGACCAGGGCCGGGTCGGCCAGCACCTGGACGACGGTTCCGGGCCGGCCCTTCTTCATGATGACCGGGTTGAGCCAGGCGTCGTACGCCCCGGCATCGAGGAGCACCCGGATGGCGTGGGCCAGCTGCTCGCCGGTGGCGTCGTCCAGGGTCGCCTCGAGCAGGGACACCGGTTGGCCGGCGTCGGCATCGGCGTCGCCGTCGGCCCCGCCCACCGTGCCGAGACCGGGCTCCGCCTCGGATCCGCTGGCTCGATCCACACTGATCCCGGTGACCACCTGGGTGCAGTTGGGAAGGTCGGCCAGTTCCCGGGACCCGGCTCCGAAGCCCTGACCGGTGACCCGCATCGCCGGCATCGGCCCGAAGCCCGAGGCCAGCGCAGCCAACAGTGCGGCTCCCGTGGGGGTGGTCAGCTCCACCGGCACGTTGCGGCCCCAGGTCGGGATCCCCTCGAGCAGGGCCACCACCGCCGGCGCCGGATTGGGCAGCATCCCGTGGGCCGCCCGCACCATGCCCAACCCGGTGGCCACCGGGCTGGAGCGGATCTCATCGATGCCCAGGACCTCGAGGGCGGCGGCCGTGCCCACGATGTCCACGATGGTGTCGTGACCTCCGACCTCGTGGAAGTGGACCTGGTCCACGGGACGGCGGTGGAGCCGGGCCTCGACCTCGGCCAGGGCGGCGAACGTGGCCAGGGCGCGACGGGCCACCCGATCGGGAAGTCGCGCCTCCTCGATCAGTCCCACGATGTGGGAGTGGGTCCGGACGACGACGTTGTCGTTCACCGACACCACCGCCCGGGTGGCGGCCACCCCGCCCCGCAGGACCGGCTCGACCTCGAGGGCCCACCCGCCGACGGGCAGCCGGCCGAGGAGGCCCAGGACCTCGGCGAGGTCGGCCCCGGCGTCCAGCAGGCTGCCGAGCGCCATGTCTCCGGCGATGCCGGCGAAGCAGTGGAACCAGGCCACCGACCGCCCGGTCGGGCGTCGCCCTCCTTCGCTCATGGCAGCACCCGGGCGATGGCACAAGCGGCGCCGAAGCCGTTGTCGATGCCGACGACGGTGATGCCGGCGGCACAGGAGGCGTGCATGGCCAGCAGCGCGGTGATGCCCTCGAACGAGGAGCCGTAGCCGGTACTGGTCGGAACGGCGACGACGGGAGCAGGCGTGATCCCACCGATGAGGCTGGCCAGGGCGCCCTCCATCCCGGCCACCACCACGACCGCATCGGCGTCGGCGAGCTGGTCGGCGGAAGCCAGCAGCCGGTGGAGTCCGGCGACACCGCAGTCGACCAGCTCGGTGGGGCGGAACCCCAGGGCGGCGAGGGTCGCCGAGCACTCGCGGGCCACCGGGAGATCGGAGGTGCCGGCCGTCACCACCAGGGAGGAAGCCGACCGCTGGGGAGCCGGTCGCCAGACCACCGTGGCCAGCTCCCCCCGGACCTGGTCCCCACCGGTGGCCCTCCCGGTCACCGTGCGATGACCGCCCGGATGCTCAGACATGGCCAGCGCCACCTGCGACGTGTCGGCCCGGGTCAGTATGACCGGGGGACCACCGGAGCCGGTCTCGTCGTCGAGCAACTCCCTCACGATGAGGGAGCACTGCCGCGGCGTCTTCCCCTGGCCGTAGACGGCTTCGGGCAGGCCCTGGCGAAGGTGTCGGTGGTGGTCGACCTTGGCGAACCCGAGATCGGCGAAGGGCAGGCGCCGGAGCCGGCGCACCGCCTCGTCAGGGGTGCAGAGCCCGGTGCGGACATCGTCGAGCAGCTGCTGCAGGCCGGGTTCGTCCATGATGTTCACTATCCTGCCTGGGTATGGCCAGCGACGCACCTTCAGATCCGTCGTCGCGGCCGAGCCTCCGGATCGGTTTCCTCGGGCCCGAGGGCACCTTCACCGAAGAGGCGCTCCTCGGTGAAGCCGCCTACCACGGGTCGGAGTTCACGCCCATGGGCTCGCTGGTCGACGTGCTCGAGGCGGTGCAGCAGGGCGAGGTCGACCTCGGCTTCGTCCCGCTCGAGAACGCCATCGAAGGCACCGTCCGGGACATCATCGACAGCCTGGTGTTCGAGTTCGACCTCCGCATCCAGCGGGAGGTGGTGCTCGATATCCATCTCCACCTGATGGCGCCCCCCGGAACCACGCTCGACGCGGTGGAGCGGGTGGCCTCGATCCCGGTGGCCACGGCCCAGTGCCGTGGCTTCCTCACTCGGCACCTGCCCGGTGCGGAGCTGGTGGCCACCAACTCGACCGCCGATGCGGCCCGACTGGTGGGCCAGGGGGACCCGGCCATGTCCGCACGGCCCACGGCGGCCATCGCCCCGCGCTTGGCGGCGACGCTCTACGGACTCGAGATCCTGGCCGAGGACGTGGAGGACCATCCCGAGAACCAGACCCGCTTCGTGGCCTTGTCCCGCTCGGGAATCCCGGCGCCGACCGGCCACGACCGGACCAGCATCGCCTGCTTCCAGAGTGCCGACCACCCCGGCAGCCTGTACGGCATCCTCGGCCAGTTCGCCGCCCGCGCCATCAATCTGAGCAAGCTCGAGTCCCGTCCGACCAAAAAGGCCCTGGGTGACTACTGCTTCATCATCGACTTCGATGGTCACCTAGCCGACGCGGTCGTCAGCGACTGTCTCCGCGACCTCCACGCCGGCCTGGCCGGCGTCAAGTTCCTCGGGTCGTATCCGGCCGCCGGACCGGCTGGCCCGGCCATCCGTCGCCAGGCGGAGGAGTCGACCCGCAAGGCCGGGGAGTGGGTGGAGGCGCTGCGGGCAGAGATCCGCGCCGAAGACGGCAGGAGCTGATCCGCCCGTGACGCTCCCTGGCGCCGACTACCCTGACTGGCGCTCGGAGGGATGGCAGAGCGGACAAATGCGCGGCTCTTGAAAAGCCGTGAGGTGCAAGCCTCCGTGGGTTCGAATCCCACTCCCTCCGCTGGTCAGAGGCAGTTTCTGCTTCGTTGCGCATGAGGAAGAATCGCCGGTGGCCACGACAAGCTTGGGCTGACGAATGTCAGGTTTCACGGACTGCGGCATTTCTCCCCAACTGCCCTCACGGGTCAAGGGGTTGGCATTAGAACCATCGCAGGCAGACTCGGACACGCCAATCCGAACCTCACTCATCGAACGTATGCCCACTTCCTCGACCTGGCCGATCGTGAGGCAGCTAGCGCAATGGGCCTGCTGGTCGCCGACTTCAGTCCTTCCCAAACTGGAACAGATCTGATCGTGAGCTCACGGAGCTAGTCCTTCTGAACCCATCCTCGGATCAAGGACCTGCTCGTGCCTGCCGATATATCCGTTATGGCGAGGCCGCAGCCAGACACAAAACTGACTGATGGGTCTGGCCCGAACGGTCTCCTCGGAGTCGAGCATCTGGTTCGCGGCTCGGAGCAGGACCTCTGGCGAAGACACCTGTACATGGGGATCCTCTCGTTTGTCCTTGGCGGACTGGCGCTCATGGGATATATCGCCCTGACCCCGGACGGTCCGCATCGAAAGATCGTGATAGCGCTCGACATCGTCACGATCCTTGGATCCGTATTCGTCGTTGGGCCGGTCGGTGCCCGGTCGCTCAGTGCTCCTTGGCGGGCCACCTTTTTCTTCGCATGGTCTGTGGGGACAGTGATAGTTATCGCCATCGCGATTGGGCTCGACGGCGGGGCGGGAAGCCCTCTGGCCGGGCTGCTGGTTCTCCCGGTCCTCTTCGGGGGTCTCCTCTACCCACTGCGCGAAGTCGTCGGCTTGGCGCTGGTAGCAATCTTGAGCTTTGGCTTGATCTACGCCATCGGACAGCCTGGGGGTGGCGCTCGCGCCTTGGCCAGCGCCGTGATGATCGGGATCGCAGGCAGCATCTCGGCGATGGCGGCCATGAATCGCGACATCGGGGAGAAGGAACGAAGGGCGCTGACCGAGCGCCTCCATCGCCTCGCCACCTATGACGGCCTTACGGGCTGCCTGAACTATCAGTCCTTCCAGTCCACCTTGATCAACGAAGTCGAGCGAACTGAACGCTACGGGCGTCCGCTGAGCGTGGTCATCGCCGATCTGGACGGGTTCAAGGCGATCAACGACAGGCATGGACATGCCGCGGGCGATTCTGCACTCATCAGCATCGCCGACGCGTTGCGAGGTGGTGTTCGATCTGCCGATCTGGTCGGACGGATCGGCGGCGACGAGTTCGCGATCTTGCTCCCAGAGACGCCCACGACGGAGGCGCGCCAACTCGTCGAGCGGCTCCAAATCGCGATCGACAGCGTTGCCACCCCAGAGCAACTAACCCTGAGCTTCGGGCTATCGACGTGGCACGGACTGGAGGATTCGCCGTCTGAACTCCTCCGCCGAGCCGACACTGCCCTCTATGAGGCGAAGCAGCACGGTCGGGACCGTTTGATGGTCTGGGCATCTCGGGCTAACAATCCCTTACGTCTCGCGGGAGTCGCTGAGCAAGGGGGAACCGCCTCTTCTGCCGCCGAGCAAGGACCCAGATGACGGTTTTCCGGCGGAGCTCCTGAGCCGAGCCCAGGACTCTACGAGCACCGTCGCACCGGCCACGGACAGCGCCCCTTCTTCGAGTCATCGGCGGCACATTTCCTCAGGTCAGCTCAAGGGGAGCCCCCGTTGTGACGATGCTCCGATGTGGGTGCAGAATCGAAACAGGGGGGCATTGGTCAGGGCGATCAGCGCGTGGTCGAACGCCTGAAGCTCCAGGCGTTCGACCCAACAGTGCTGGTGGGCGTACCGGTGGCTGCCATGCTCTGCCTTTTTCGCTTTTTTGGTCTCATCTCCCCCCTCCCATACTGGTTGATCGTGACCCTCGTGTTTGGGGCCCAGGCGATCAGCATCTGTGCCGCCGCGGCATGGGCCGATCGTCCAGAAGGTCGGCAGCTAACGGCATACGTGGGCGTGGCGATGGGCGTGATCGGGATCGTCGCCTATAGCACCGGATGGGGTCCGATCCTCTCGCTCGGCTTCATCTTTGGAGCCGCATCCGCTTTGGAGGTTGCCGGATCAGGAGCGACCAGACCCGCGCTCATGTGGACGGTTATCTACATGGGCCTGGGACAGCTGGCGATCTGGGCGGGATTGGCTCCGAGCCTCATCCGTCAACCTCTGGTCGTGGGCCTCGCTGCCCTCTGCCTTATCGGCGTCGTGCTCACCATCGCTCTCCTTGGTCGATTCGCATCGGCTCGAGAGAAGGTCGAAGCTGACCTCCGTCAATCTGCCCGACGATTCGAGGCATTGCTCCAATACGCGTCGGACATCATCATCGTCGTCGACGAAGCCGGGCTACTGCAGTACGTGAGTCCGGCATTCGAGCGGATCTTGGGTAAATCCCGTGAGCAGTTTGGCCCACGCCCCGCATTCCAACTGTTGCATCCGGACGACTTAACCAAGATGCGATCCGATCCGTCAGGCGACTCAAGCGATCTCAACGCCGGTTGGCAAACCGAGTTGCGACTTGAGCACGCCGATGGATCCTGGCTGTGGTTCGAGGCCACCGTCACTAACCACATGTCTGATCCTGACGTGCGGGGAATCGTGTCCAACCTCCATGACATCACCAACCGCAAGCGGGCCGAGCAGGCACTCATGGAAGCGCACGAACGGTTCCGCTCTGCATTCGAGAATGCTCCCATTGGTATGATGATGGCGGATCTGGATGGGGTCATCATCCGAGCCAATCCTGCCTTGGGTCGGATCCTCGGACGCTCCGCCGACGAACTTCACGGCGAGAACATCGACACCTTCACCCACCCCGACGACCGCGAGTTGAGCAAATCAGAGATGGACCGACTCATCTCGGACGGGTCGGACGGATATCGGATCGAGAAGCGTTACAGCCATGCCGACGGACACGACGTGTGGGCATCGATCAACGTCTCGTGTGTCCGGGACCAGGAGAGAAAGCCGCTTTATTTCATCGGTCAAATCGAGGACGTGACCGAAAGCAAGGCGCTCCGCGAACGCCTCGCCCACGCTGCCATCCACGATCCACTTACTTCCCTCCCGAACCGCGAACTGTTCATGGACCGGCTCGACTGTTCGCTCCGCCAGGCCACCAGAGATCGGCACCGGGTGGCGGTCATGTTCCTCGATGTCGATCGCTTCAAGCTCATCAACGACAGCCTGGGACACGACGTCGGCGATCAGATCTTGTGCACCGTGGGTAGTCGGCTGCAGGGTGCCATGCGGGCCAGTGACACGTTGGCCCGGTTCGGAGGTGACGAGTTCACCGTTCTTTGCGGCGAAGACCAAAACGAGGACCACGCTCTCGAGGTGGCCGAAAGGCTCGTGAGGGCGATGGATGACCCGATCGTTCTGGAGACCGGCGAGATATTTGTCTCCCTGAGCGTGGGTATCGCCCTCTCGAATGGCGATCGAGAATCGGGAGCGACATTGCTCCGCAATGCCGATGTGGCCATGTACCAGGCGAAGGCACGTGGGCCATCTCGGATCGAGATCTACCGGGAAGCAAACGAACCCCATATGGTCAGTCGCCTTCGCACCTCGAACGAGCTGCATCGGGCGCTGGAGCGCGACGAGTTGGAGCTCCACTACCAGCCGATCGTCGACCTTCACACCGAGACACTGGTCGGGATGGAGGCGCTGGTGAGGTGGCAGCACCCCAGCAGGGGGCTCCTGTCCCCCTGTGAGTTCATCCCGCTGGCCGAAGATAGTGGTCTCATCACATCCTTGGGGGCTTGGGTTCTGAACGAGGCATGCCGCCAGCTGGAGGCGTGGAGTGCGCTTCGGGCCATCGGCGAATACGACGAAGGCCGGCTCAACATCGCCGTCAACGTCTCGGCCTTGCAACTGGCCGAGCCGGGCTTTCCGAGACTTGTAGGTGAGGCACTCGAGGCCGCCGGCATCGGCGCCGACCGGCTTTGGCTCGAGATCACTGAGAGTGCCCTCATGCGCGATCCAGACGAGGCCGTTCTGGTTCTCCAGGGGCTTCGCGACCTAGGCGTCCACTGGGAGATTGATGATTTCGGGACGGGGTATTCCTCGCTCAGCTATTTGCAGCGCTTTCCCGTCGAGACCCTCAAGATCGACCGGAGCTTCGTCGACGGGTTGGATCACAGGCCCGAGGGTGTTGCGATCGTCAGAGCGATCATCGGACTCGGAGAATCGTTGGGGCTCTCGGTGATCGCAGAGGGAGTGGAACGGACGGCAGAGGCGGCGAAGTTGCAGTCGCTCGGTTGCCATTTGGCCCAGGGCTATCTCTACGGGAGGCCGCTTCCGGCGAGCGCCTTGGGGCGCTTCCCTGCGGACGATCTCAGCTCGTGGCAGGCATTGGTGAACTTGGCGGCATCATGAACGTATGGCCTCTAAACCGGCAGCCAGCAACTCGTCGATCCGGCATCACCCTCCCAACCAGGGCGGAAGTTGTGGCCCCACAGCGACCTCACGCGGGTCGTCGCTGGGCCCGGCAGAACCCGTGACAACAAAAATTCTGCCTCACGTTCCTCGGCCCGGTTGACTATTCACCGGTGAGGCCCGGTCCGCTTTGAGCGTCTCACAACAGGATGGTTCTCCGGTCGCCCGCTTCGATCTCGTCGAGCGAAAAGGCGTTGATCAGACGCTCCCGCCTAGACACCGACCACCCTCGAGACAGCTGTGCCGAGACTAGAATCGTCCGCAGCGTTGCTCATTCGGGCTTGTGAGTGTCGAATCGGAAATCGTAGCCACCGCGGGTGATGCGGACATGGCTGAATCCGACATTCTCAAGTCTCTCGGGGAGGGTTTCGGCATCGATGGCAACGAACAGATCGTCAAGGTGCGCCTGTCGGGTTCGCTCGTCGTCGTAACCATCTGATCCGACGAAGAGCCCGCCGGGGCGTAGAACGCGCAGCACTTCGGCGAAGATCTGATCCTGAGTGGCAGCCGTGTCAACGTGGTGGAGGACGCCGAAGCAGGCTGCCGACGAGAAACGGCCCGCAGGAAAGCCCGTGTGATCGGCACTCCGGTTCACTACCTCGACGTTCGTGCCAACCAGGCGCCGAGCGAGATTGTCAGCTAATTCACTATCGATCTCCACCGCGGTGAGACGGGCGGTTCGCGTCCTCAGGAGATCCGTGGTGAGCCCAGGCCCCGGCCCAATCTCCAGCACGTCCTCGCCCAGGTCTCCGACCGAGGCGATCCAGGGCAATAAGTCCCGCTCCAGCATCTCGCCCCATAGGGGGCTGGACAGCATTTCTAGGTGGTACTTGTTCATCGGGCTTCAACCTCCAATCGGCTCGAACGTCTCGTGTCGCACATCTCAGGATCTAGGATCCATCCGTGACCGTCTCGGCCTCAGTGGCCAAAGAAGTGACCGTTCCGGCCAAGCTCGGCCGATTCGATGTCCGAGGCAGTTCAGCCGCTCTGGCCGGCAGTTACACCTTCGAGGCTGGACTCGAGACGGTGACCGGCTGGCACACTCACGAACTCCATCAGCTCGAGTACGCATTCGAAGGCGTCGCCCAGGTGGAGACGGCGACTGTCCGCTACTTGTTGCCCCCTCAACAGGCTGTCTGGATCCCTGCTGGAGTAGAGCACTGCACCACCTTGACCCGGGTTCGGACCGCTTCGGTGTTCTTCGACCCCGCGTTTGGGATCCAGGCAGGCGAGCGGGTGAGGATCCTGGCCGTTTCACCCGTGATGCGGGAGATGATCCTGTACGCCCGGCGCTGGCCAATCGGGCGCTCCTCTAGGGACCGGATCGGCGACAGGTTCTTCGCTGCCCTAGGCGACTTGGTCGAGTCCTCGTTAGACCAAGAGCTGCCCTTGTGCGTCCCCACTTCCCAACATCCACTTGTCGCGGCTGCGATGCGCTACACGAACGCCAACCTCGCCCACGTCAGAGTCACCGACGTTTGTGACGCGATAGGTACTTCTGAGCGGTCGCTGCGACGGACCTTCGTCTCCGAATCCGGTATGTCGTGGAGTCAGTACCTGTTGGAGAGTCGACTCCTCCGGGCCATGGCACTGCTGGCGGAACCCGGTCCGAACGTGCTTGCCATTGCCACTGCGGTCGGGTTCGAGAGCATGAGCGGATTCGCTCGGGCATTCCGGCGATACACGGGAGAGACCCCACTCGGTTACCGTCGGCGGATCATGCCTCATCATGTCCACCTGAACGGCGTCGCCGAATAGTCGAGCGATCCGCGTCTCCCAGCAATCCTCCGTGGGTTCGAATCCCACTCCCTCCGCTGGTCAGAGGCAGTTTCTGGTTCTCAACCAAATGAGTCAGAATCATCCCCGGCCATAGAATTTGGCCATAGTCGTCGAAGCCGTTTCGATCGAATTGACCAAGCTGGGGCTGGGCTTCATCCGGTGGGACCGGGGCCGGTCATCCGCCGAGGATGTCGTGGAGGATCTCGCGGAGCATCCCCGCCAATTCCTCGTTGCCGGTCGACTCGAAGGAGTCGCCGGCCAGGAAGAGGCTCGAGAAGACGACGCCGAAGGACCCCGCCATGCGCACCCGGTCCCGCAAGGGCACTCGGGTGTCGTTCAGCACCCGGCGGAACCGGTTCTGGATGTCCTCGTGGTCGGCGTCGTGGTCCTCGCGGTGCAGCTTCTCGAAGGTGGCCTGGTTCCGTTCGTGCATGAGGAAGATCTTGCGCTGGCTCATCATCTCGCCGAGGATCTGATCGAGCAGCTGCTCCCACAGGGCGAGGGTAACTGGCTCCTCCCCGATCATCAGTAGGGCATCCCGGCCGAATTCGTGCAGGCGCAGGTGCAGCGCCATGAGGATGTCTTCCTTCGATTCGAAGTAGTAGTAGATGGCCGCCTTGGTGATGCTCAGCTGCTCGGCGATCTGCCGCAGACTGGTGCCGTCGTAGCCCTGCTCGGTGAAGAGGTCGAGAGCCACATTGAGGATGCGCTGGCGGGTATCGACCTTGGCCTGCAACTCGGCCGGGGCGTCGATGGGGTCGGCGAGCGGGCCGATCTCCGGCTCCTCACCGATCACGGCCTCGAGCTCGCCGACGGCGTCTGCCTCTGCTGGCTCGTTTGCGGTCTGGGTCACGTGTCCCGGCTCTGCGGTGTCTTCTGGTTGGCCATCTCGTCCCGCACCTTACCCGTAATTGTCGTAGCACCTACTTGACGACAGGTAAGTAGTCGTCTTACGATGCCTTTGGAACGAAGCTTACTTAACGACCGGTAAGGAAGTATATGGCTACTGACCTCATGATCCAGGCGGAAGGACTGACCAAGCGCTATGGGGAGACCCAGGCGCTGGCGGGGGTGGACATCTCCGTCCCGGCTGGAACCATCCTCGGGCTACTGGGGCCGAACGGCGCCGGCAAGACGACCGCCGTGCGGGTGCTGACCACACTGGCCCGACCCGACTCAGGGTCGGCGACGGTGGCCGGCATCGACGTGCTGCGGCACCCGGCGGAAGTACGGCGCCACATCGGTGTGGCCGCCCAGGATGCGACGTTGGACCCGCTGCTCACCGGGCGCCAGAACCTGGTGCTGATCGGCGAGCTGTCGGACCTGGGTCGGGCCGACTCCCGGGCCCGGGCCAAGGAGCTCCTGGCGCAGTTCGAGCTGACCGACGCGGCCGACCGTGTGGTCAAGGGCTACTCGGGCGGGATGCGCCGCCGACTGGACCTGGCCGGCTCCTTGATGACCCGCCCGCCCGTCCTGTTCCTCGACGAGCCGACGACGGGTCTGGACCCGACGAGCCGGCAACGGGTCTGGGAGGCCATCCGAGAGCTCCTCAGCGATGGGGTGACGGTGCTGCTGACGACGCAATACCTCGAGGAGGCCGACGAGCTGGCCCACGACATCGTGGTCGTCGACCACGGCCGGGTCATTGCGCAAGGGACGCCACAGGAATTGAAGGAGGCGAGCCGGGGTGCCCGCCTCGAAGTGACGTTGGCCGAGCCGCACACTTCCGCGGTCGGGGCCATTGCACCGCTGGTGTCGGGCTTGGTCTCCGTGAGCGACGACGGGCGACACCTGAGCGCCGGCGTGGACTCCTCGACCGGTCTGGCGACTCTCGTGGTACGGGCTTTGGATGACGCCGGAGTGCTGGTGGACAACATTGAGGTGCGGCAGCCGTCGCTCGATGACGTGTTCTTCTCGCTCACGGGCGACCACATCGAAGAGGAAGGTGAAGACGACGGCGACGGCGACGGCGACGGCGGTGCGGCCGGTACCGCTGCGGGTCCAGCTGGCCCCGTTGGGTCCAACGAGGGCCGCCACGAACTGGAAGGAGTACGGGCATGACCACGACCACATTGACACCCTCCGCGACTGGTTTCGACCGGCCCACGGCGGGCGGGAACGTCCTCGGCTCGCTGGCCGACATCTGGGCCATGACCCGGCGCAACATCGTGCACATTTCGCGAGAGCCGATGCAGCTCTCGGACGTGACGATCCAACCGCTGCTCTTCACGGTGCTGTTCGTCTACATCTTCGGCGGCGCCATCCCGATCCCCGGCGGTGGCAGCTACGTCGACTTTCTGTTGGCCGGCATTCTGGCGCTGAACCTGACTACCTCGACCATGGGGACGGCCGTGGGTCTGAGTACCGACCTGCACGAGGGCATGATCGACCGCTTCCGCACGCTGCCCATGTGGCGCTCCGCGGTGTTGGTCGGACGCTCGGCAGCCGACTTCCTGACCTCCGTGGTGTGCGCCGCCATCGTCGCTCTCACCGGGCTGGTCGTGGGTTGGCGCCCGGGCGCGACGGCCATCTCGGTTGTCGGCGGATTCGCGCTGCTGTTGTTCTTCGCCTACGCAGTGTCGTGGGTCTCGGCGTGTGTCGGACTGAGCTCGAAGAGCCCCGAGTCGGCGGCTTCGTTCGGGTTCATCGTCTTGTTCCCGTTGACGTTCGTGTCCAACGCGTTCGTGCCCACTCAGCACATGCCCGGGTGGCTACAGGCGGTCGCGGACTGGAACCCGGTCAGCGCCGTCGTGGCAGGAGCCCGTGACCTGTGGGGCAATCCGAACCCGTCCGCCATGGTGCAGGCCTGGCCGATGCAGCATCCGGTCGAGGCGGCGCTGATCTGGTCGGTGGCCATCCTGGCCGTCGCTGCACCGTTGGCGGCACGGATCTTCAAGAAGCGGACGACGGAGTAACGGGGCTTCCCTTTCGTGGGTCCTGAACCAAGCGCATGGGGCAGGGCGTCTTCCAATCGATTCCCCCTTCGAGGACATCGGTAGCACAACGGCTACCGCGGGTTCACGAGGACGTTCGTGCCTTCCACCGGAATCCTGGGCCTGGCACCGAAGCCCATCCGTAGTGGGATGACCTGCCCCGACCGATCAACAGACGGTCTTCGAGTCAGGTCAGATCCGCCGAGCCACGCCGACGAGACCGCGGTTACCGCCTCTCAGGTCATTCCAAGGTCGTGTAGTTAGCGTTCAGGTAGGCGGCCATGGCGTCGGCTGCCCAGGCGTGAGTTGGTAGTGCGGAGGGGACTGATGCGTGGCGCCAGTCATTGACCCCACTATCAGAAGTTGGGAGCAGGAAATGGCGAATCGACGCACCTACTTGGTGGTGGCTGTGGCCATCCTCGTGCCACTATCCCTTGTGGCCGCGGTGGCCACTCCGGCCTTCGCCAAGGTCATCACGCCGTCAGGAAATGTCAGTTGCGTTGTGAGCGGCAGCCTCAGCTTCAATCCACCCCTCACGCCCGGCAATGGCACACCCAACGTCTCTGATGAGGTCGTTTCGACCAACCTGACCCTGTCGAGCTGCGCGGGTTCCTCGCACCCCGTGGGCCAGGTCCCGACGGCCTCCACTTCGGTCGTGACGAAGGCCATCAAGATCAAGGCCATCAAGATCGGCCGGACCAAGTATGCCGGAGGTTGCAACACCTTCGCGTCGGCGATCAAGGCCAGTTCGCTCAAGAGCACGATCACCTGGGACAACGGCATCAAGGTCACCAACACGACGCTCGACAACCCGCTCCTCCATACCGGCGGTGCCGAGACCAATATCAGCGCATTGGGCAGCGCCACCAAGTCCTTCGCCGGTTCTGGATCTCTGAATGCCTTTCTCGATTCTGGATCAACGAGGGCCCTGGGCATTTGCCTGATTGGGCGAGGTTCCTCCGTTTCGAGCGTGACCTTCGATTCCTCGACCAGTTCGATCGCCCTCGGTCCAATCACCGCCTACGTGGCCAGTGAAGGGACCGAGACCGTCACGCCCATCAACACGGACACGAACACCGCCGGGACCCCGATCACTGGCGTCACCTTCCCCTGGGACATTGCCATCACACCCAACGGAGAATCGGCGTACACGACCGACTTCGTCGGCAATAGCGTCACGCCCGATCAACCTGGTCACTGGGACCGCCGGGACCCCCATCACCGTGGGCACCCGGGATGAGGGCGGTATCGCCATCACGCCCAACGGGGCCACCGCCTATGTGGTCCGACCCCTTCGGCGGGACCGTCGTCCCGATCAATACGGCCACCGACACGGCTGGCACGCCGATAGCCGTCGGCACCAACCCGCTGTCCATCGCCATCACACCCAACGGGGTCACCGCCTATGTGGTGAACAACGCTGACGGCACCGTCACCCCGATCAACACGGCCACCAACACCGCGGGGACGCCGATCAGCGCAGGTACGAACGCCTATGCGATCGCCATCACACCCGACGGGTCCACGGCCTACGTCGACGACATTGGTACCTCGGTCACGCCTATCGACTTGGCGACCGACGAAGCTGAACCGGCAATTCCCCTTGGTTCAACTTCGGGCTTCGGTGACATTGCCATCACACCCAACGGAGCCACCGCGTACGTCACCAACGACGTTACCGACACCGTCACCCCGATCGACTTGGCCACCAATACCGCCGGAACGGCCATTGCCGTCGCCAACCAGCCGATCGGCATCGCCATCACTCCCAACGGGACCACGGCGTATGTCGCTTGCAGCACCGACGGAGCTGGGAGCGTGACCCCGATCGACACGGCCACCAATACCGCCGAGACGCCGATCGCCGTCGGCCAGGGTGCCTTTAGCATCGCCATCGGCTGAGTCCGTCGAGGCGCCCTTGCCTCGCGCAATTAAGGTGACCACCTCCGGCACTTGACGCCGCACCCGCCCGTCCTCCTCCGTCTCAGCCAGCAGCAAGCCAGGCGTACACGGTTTCCGACTCTGCTAGGCCGTGGCCGGTAAAACGTCCTCCAGGCCGGACCGGATCATTTCCCGAAGTTCAGGCGTGTCTTGGTGTCCATGCTTGGCCACCGCGTGCGCCACCGCTGCGTCGAGCGTCTCCTCTTCCGTCCCGGCGATGGTGAGGGTGCAACCGATGTCGTTGGGCACTTTGCGGCAATCAATCATCTTGCGGGCCATAGCAATCTCTTTCTGATCGGGCCGGATCTTCTCCGGTCACTTGGATTCGGATTGGGTCGCGTAGTTACTGGCACCAAACCAGTCCACCGTGACGACCGGTGAATCCCCAACCACCCACGCGTCGTGACCGCTGGGCAAGGACGTGATCTCACCTGGACCGGCGAGTATCTCGGTTCCGTCATCCATGAGGATCGCCAACTGCCCGCTGACATGGAATTGGAAGTGCGGAGCTTCACAACTCGACGTGTTGGCGATGGGCTTTACGTCGTTTGACCAGCGCCATCCGGGCTCGAAGGTGTATCGCCCGACCTCGCCGTTACTGATCTTTACGATCTCTGCTCTCCCGTGAGGAAACTCCCGAACCTCGTCAGGTCGAGCAAACGCCCGGTGCTCCGCTTCGTGCATGGCAACCGCCTCTTCTCGGTGACCTGCCCCGCTACCAAATACCTTACCTACTAGTAGGTAGAAGTCAAGTGGTAACGTCGGACCAATCCGGTGTCTGTGAGGATGGACCGAGTGAAACAAGCGCAAGAGGATTCGACTGACACAGCCACCCAGATACTGGACGTGGCGGAGCGCCTGGTCCAGATTCGCGGTTTCAATGCCTTCAGCTATGCCGACGTCGCTGGAGAGCTCGGACTCACCAATGCCGCCCTCCACTATCACTTCCCGAGCAAGGGGGAACTTGGAGAAGCGCTGACCGCCCGTTACGCCTTTCGGTTCATGGGAGCATTGGCTGAAATCGACGAGTCCTCTTCAGATCCGCTTCTCAAGCTCGATGGCTATGTGGGTCTCTACGCCGACGTATTGCGGAGCCAGAGGATGTGTTTGTGCGGCATGTTGGCGGCCGACTACGAGACGCTTTCCTCCGGGATGCAGAATGCAGTGGCAGACTTCTTCGAAAGAAACGAGCGGTGGCTCGCTGAGGTATTGAAGCAAGGTCGCGACATTGGAACGTTGAGCTTCCTCGGATCTCCACTCGAAGAAGCGCGCTCCATTGTGAGTGGTCTGGAGGGGGCCATGTTGATTGCCCGCTCTATAGGTGACGTCAAGCGATTCAAATCCGCCGCGAGCCACCTGCTGGCGGCTCTACGCCCGTAGACTCCCCGTCGACGTTGCCCGTGGCGGAGGAGTTGGGCCATCTGGTCCAATGGCGGCCGCCCTCCTTCGAGCATCGTCCGCTCCAGACGGTCGAGGGCGACGGCGTGACTCGGACCTTGCCCACAATCATCATAGGGATGGTCACTCTGGCCGGATGGGTTCCGACCTACCGTCCGAGCAGCAAGGAGACGTTGTCGCGGAAGAATCCCGATGAATCGCCAGCTGAATCGATGGCGTCGGCATAGTCCGCGAGAGGCGTCGCCGTCCCCTCTGAGTGTGGATAGTCGCTACAGCACATGAATACGTTGCCCGAGGCGCCCATCAAACGGGCCGGTCGCTCGTAGGAGAACGAAGACACCCGGACATGCTCGCGGAAGCAGTCACTCGGGCGCGTCGCCAGGTCGGCCGGCTTGGTGCCGTTGAGAGACACGGTGAAATCCCACCCGCCGTCGAGCATTCGCAGGTAGAGAGGGACCCAGATGGACGAGAGCTCGACGATGCCAACGTGCAATTCCGGATGACGCTCGAAGACACCGTTGACGATGAGGTCGGTGACTGAGATGGCTGGAGGAACCCAGAGGAACACCGAGTCCAGTACGGAGATCTTGGTCTCTTCGGGATCGGGATAGAAGGCCTCGTCGATGATGCGGGGTTGATCTGCGACGTGGAATACCGGTGTGACGCCGCTGTCTACAAACGCAGACCACAGTCGATCGTGGTCTGGATGAGACAGAGGTCTTCCGTCGACAGCGGCGGGGGCAATCATTCCCAACCGGACACCCATGTCGGAGAGTGAGGCCAGCTCGGTCTCCAGCCACTCGGGATCACGGAGCGTCAAATGGGCGACGGGATGCAGCCGGCCGGCGCCGTCGGCCACAACGGTTCCACACCATCGGTTCCAAGCGCTCATGTTGGCGGTGAGGGCGGCAGGATCCTGCGACAGCCAACGTTCCCAAAGCAGACCAAAGTTCGGGAACAGCACCGCCCCGGCGAGCCCCATGACGTCCAGCTGCTCGAGTCGTGCCGACGGTTCCCAGTAACTCGCGGGAAGCACTTCGTCGTATGAGTATTCCGGCGGAAGCCCTTTGATGCATCTTTGGGTCATGCGGCCCAGCTCTGAAGTGTCGCCTGGGTGCTGCACTTGGGCGAGCGAGATCTTCTGTCCGCGCCACATCAACCACGAGTACCCGAACTCATCGTCAACGATAGCGAGGGCGTCAGCCTTGAACGCCGGATCGATGTGCTCGGCCCACAGCGTGCGACTTTCGAAAAGGTGCTGATCGGAATCAATGGCAGCCGCCATAGTGGCGAGTGTATTCGGTGGAGGCAGGGAACTCCATGGGACCACGTTCTTCCTGCCCGGGGCAGTGGTCCGCGCTGATCGATGGGCTCTGGGAGATCCGCGGCGAACACACGTGTTCCCCACTACGGTCCGGTGTATGGAGGGCGAGGAACCGCAGCCGGCTGACCCCAATCTGGCCTGGTGGCAGGAGGCGGCCACAATTCATGCCGCCAGTCAGTTCTACGATCTCGACGCCATACGCCGCGGACGAGACCAGATGAGGCCCTACGAGGTCAGGGAACTCGGCGTGGTGGCCGGGTGTGATCTCGTGCACCTCCAATGCCATATTGGCACCGACACTGTGTCGTGGGCTCGTCGTGGAGCTCGCGTGGTCGGACTCGACTATTCCTCCAACTCCCTTGAAGTGGCCAGCAAGCTGGCCGAGGCCTGCGGTCTTCCGATTGAGTATGTGTGTTCGGACGTGTATGACGCACCGCGTGCGCTCGCTCACCGCCAGTTCGATGTTGTGTACACGGGCATCGGTGCTCTCAATTGGCTGCCCGATCTCGGGCCATGGGCCCAGGTGGTGAGTGACCTCCTCCGGACCGATGGCCATCTTTACATTTCTGAGATTCATCCCCTGGTCTTTGGAATGGCTGATGACGGACGGAGCCTGGTGCGCGACATCATTGAGGCGACGTTCGAGCCGTCCGACCGTGTGGGGGGGACGTATGCCCAACCAGATGCGCAGATGGCTCACCGCATTACCTGTGAGCGGACTCATTCAACCAGCGAAGTGATCACCGCGGTGCTCGATGCGGGCCTCGTCCTCGAACTGTTCCATGAGCATCTCTATTCGAATGCCCCGTGGCCCTGGACGGTCCGAAACGAGGACGGATTTCATTGCCTTCCATCTGATTGGCCGCAGTACCCGCTCGCCTATTCGCTACGGGCTCGCAAGGTCTCATAGCCATCACTCAGGTTCAGGTGCATTCGACCCGGACTCTGTCCGGCGGTCGGATCCCGCCCGAATCGGGACCGGCGGTATCGACCAGGCGGGCCCGGGATGCCTGGAAGCTCGAGTCCCACTCCCGGTCCCAATGGGTATCGAGCACACAGTCCATGGCCACCGAATCATGCCCCGAACCGGTCGGCGAGGTGCTCACCTCCACCTTCGGCCCATCGTCGGGCAGGATGGCCGGCATGGACGAACACCCGGTCCCGGGGCGGATTGTCAACGCGGTGGCCCCCATACGCATCTGTGACCTTGGGGGGTGGACCGACACCTGGTTCGCCCGGCACGGCAAGGTGTTCAACATCGGGGTCCGCCCCGGCGTCGAGGTACAGGTCAAGGTGCACCCCGCCGGTGCGTTACCGGGACGGGTCGTCCTGGACGTGGAGAACTACGGCGACCGTTACGCCTTCGAACTCGGGGATCGGCCCGATCGCCACCCGCTGCTCGAAGCCGCCATCGACGAGATGGGACTGCCCGCCGACATCTCGGTGGAGATCTCCGTCTTCTCGGAAACGCCAGCGGGCAGCTCGACCGGTACCTCGGCCAGCTTGACGGTGGCGCTGGTCGGCGCCCTTGACGCGCTCACCCCCGGGCGCCTGACCCCCCACGAGCTCGCCAACGCCGCGCATCGAATCGAGACCGAACGGCTCGGGGTCCAGTCCGGCATCCAGGACCAGCTGTGCGCGGCGTACGGGGGCATCAATTTCGTCGAGATCGTCTCCTACCCGCACGCCCGGGTCACCCGGCTCTCCGTACCCGACAGCACCCGGTGGGAACTCGAACGCCGACTGGTCTTGGTGTCCTTGGGGCGTGCTCACGCGTCATCGGACATTCACGATCGGGTCATCGCCCGTCTGGCCCAGATGGGCCCGGATGCTCCCCAGCTCCACGAGCTGCGGGGTGCGGCCGAGTCGGCACGTGACGCCCTCTTCGACGCGGACTTCAGCGGGCTCGGACAGGCCATGACCGACAACACCGAGGCGCAGCGCCAGCTGGACCCCGGCATCGTTTGCGCCGACGCCGAAACCGCAATCGACATCGCCGCGTCGACCGGCGCATTGGGTTGGAAGGTGAATGGAGCCGGCGGCGACGGCGGGAGCCTCACGGTCCTGTGCGGGCCGGATACGGGCGCCAAGCGTCACCTCGGACGTCTGCTGCACTCCGCCAATCCTCGCTTTGAGGTCCTCCCGATCAACCTCAGCCAGGATGGCCTCCGTGTGTGGGACGGCCACATCTAATTGCGCCGTCCGTTGGCTGGGCACAAACCCGATGGAGCGCAGCCAGCAGGTGGAGACGAGCCATCTGAGCAAGGCCCGGTATCTCGGCGTCCGAGCGTCCTACAGGTCCAAGCAAGGCTGCCCATGCGCGTCACGCACCATGACTCTCAAGATCTCATACGCCCTTCGTGTGGGATTGGTGCCGGCAATCCGTTGAATCTCGTCACGGAAGTCTTGCGATACTGCCTCGGAACCTTCGAGCTCATCGTCCCAGAACGACATGGCCACAATCTCCCGCCGAGCCCCAGATTCGGATTGGAGAGCCACAAAACCCAAGAAGTGGGGTAACTGGCCGAATCGCGGAAGGACATCGTCAGCTACCGCACTCATGATGCCGGGCAGCAGGTCGGGCTCAACGAAGAAACTGACCTGTCGGCTCTTCACGACGAGCGCCCAGTACCGGGAAGATCTCTGATGCCTGACTCAACCATCTCGCCGTCCTCCTGAGGCTCCGACCCCTGCAGGGAGATCCTTCGAGAAACGGGGAGCCCTCGGCGCTCACTCTAGTGGTCCTTCGTTGCCGCCTTTGATGGCCTCGACCTCGACTGAACGCTCGTCGCCACCCGGGTGACGTGCATTGACCCCGACGGCACGGCGCGTGGAGAGGAGGGCCACAAACGACCTCCAGGTAGCGCCGGTCAGGTCACGGTCAGCTGCGCCGTCCCCTTATTGCCAGACGCGTCGGTGGCCGTCACCGTGTAGGTCCCGGCAGCGATGGCGGGGACGGTGAAGGCGCCCCCGCTAAACGAGCCGGTGGTCCCCGTCTCCGGAGTGGTGGTGAACGGTACCGTGGTCGAGCCGATGGTGAGCTTGACGATCGTCGAATTGGGGGCGAACCCGCTCCCCGAGACGGTGGCCGCGGCGCCGGGAGCGGCCGATGTCAGCGCCGTATCGTTGGAGGCGAACAGCGAGATGCCGGGGTCAACGGTGAACGGGGTGGAGACCGCCAGGGAGTCGTCCTCGACGACCAGGGTGTACTTGCCCTGGATCAATCCGGTCGGCACGGTGCACGACTGGGCCAGAGTGCCGTTGCCGTCGGTGGAGGCGAAGCAGGCGAAGTTCTGCGCAGTCCCCTGGTTGAGCTCCACCCGCATGTTGAGGTCGTTGCTGGGCCAGCCGGTACCGTTGACTTCGAAGTTCTGGCCGGAAAGCCCTGTCGTCGGCGCAGCCGTGAGGGTGGCCGCGAAGACGTTGACCTCCACGGTCCCGACGTGGCCGGAGCTGTCCTTGACGGTGATCGGGTAGCGACCGGCCGCGGTGGCCGCTGGGATCACGATCCCCGTTCCGCTGAACTGGCCGTCCGTCGTGGTGCTCACCGCCGCGGTAAGCGGAACCGACGCACCATTGAAGGTGGCCTTGAGCGTCGCGTTGGCCGTGAACCCGCTGCCCACCAAGCCCACGGTCTGGCCCGACGCCGCGCTGACCGCTGAGTCGCCGTCGAAACCGAGCACGGTGATCCCCGGGTTGAGCGTGTAGGGGATCGTGACTGCCAGCGAGTCGTCCTCGACAACCAGGTTGTACTTCCCCTGGATCAAGGTGGTGGGAACCGTACAGGACGCGGCCAGGTTGCCGTTGCCATCACTCGACGCGAAGCAGACGAAGTTCTGCGCGGTGCCCACGTTGAGCTCTGCCCGCATGTTGACGTCGTTGCTCGGCCACCCCGACCCGCTCAGGGTCACGATCGCACCGGAGATGCCCGCGGCGGGCGTCGCCTTCAGGGTCGCTTTGTAGACGCTGAGCTTGATGGTGGCCTTGTTGGATGCGGCATCGGTGACCGTCACCGGGTAGATGCCCGTCTTGGTCGCGGCCGGGATCTTGATCCCCGTCCCGCTGAACTGGCCGTCCGTCGTGGTGGTGGCCGCAACCGTCAGCGCGATCGACTTGCCTTTGAAGGTGGCACTGAGGGCGGAGTTGGCCGCAAATCCGCTGCCGGTCAAGCCCACGGTCTGACCCGATGCCACGCTGATCGCCGAGTCGCCGTCGAAGCCGAGCGCGGTGATCCCCGGGGTGAGCGTGTAGGGGATCGTGACTGCCAGCGAGTCGTCCTCGACCACCAGGTTGTACTTCCCCTGGATCAAGGTGGTGGGAACCGTACAGGACGCGGCCAGGTTGCCGTTGCCATCACTCGACGCGAAGCAGACGAAGTTCTGCGTGGTGCCCACGTTGAGCTCTGCCCGCATGTTGACGTCGTTGCTCGGCCAACCCGTCCCGCTCAGGGTCACGACCCCGCCGGAGATGCCTGCGGCCGGCGTCGCCGCGAGCGTCGCCTCGTATACCGACAGGTGGACGGTGGCGGTGTTGCCCGAGCCGTCGGTGACCGTCAAAGGGTAGATACCGGCTGGGGTGTCGGAGGGGACCGCGAACCCGGTCCCGCTGAACTGGCCGTCCGTCGTGGTGGAAGCCGCCGGAGTGAGAGTGGCAGCCACCCCGTTGAACTTGGCCTTCAGCGTGGAGCTGGCGCTGAAACCGCTGCCGACCAAGCCCACGGTCTGGCCCGACGCCACGTTGACCGCGCTGTCGCCGTCGAAGCCGAGCGCGGTGATGCCTGGCTTGAGAGTGAAGGGGGCGGCGGCGCTGACTGTGGAGTCCGACCCGGTAAGTGTGTACGCACCCTGGGTGATCGAGGTGGGTACGGTGCAGGTCTGAGACTGGACTGTGCCAGCCGAGTTGGCATCCACAAAGCACATGAACGTGGTCGAGCCGCCCTGGACCAGGCTGACCCGGACGGAGTCGAAGGCGGCCCAGCCGGCACCGCTGACCGAGACGATCGCTCCGGACGTGCCGGAACTCGGGGTCACGGCAATGGTGGCGGATCCTGCGTATGCCGACGTCGCGGGAACGATGAACGCGAGCAGCCCGACGGCCGCGCTGGCGACAAGGGCGAGGATCTTGCGAGACGGGCGGATATGCATGAACTGCCCCCTTCTTGACAGGCTCCACCGTAGAGAATGTCGAGGACAGCCATGTTAGAACTAACTATTGGCAGTCGCCACTGGACTCGGCGCACCGTCACCCAGGGTGGTTTCGAAGACGCGGCGGGGTCCCTTGAAATCGCCCATTCCAAGGCAGGGGCCCGAAGGTGTCACGGCGATGATCGACGTGGCCGTCAGCCTCCCAGTGTGGTGGCCATCCCAGCGGCATCGGCGAGGGTGTGAACCCGACGCCGAGGGAACAACGATGAGCCCGATGATCGGCGCCTCTCGAAGGGAGCCGCCTGCTGACTCAGTCGCCAACTTGGAAGTCGAGCAAAAGGTATCCGGACGGAGAGGTGACGTTTCGAGTCAGAGTCAGCCGCCTCGACAATCCCCTGTCGAAGAGCTTGCGACCGTGCATGTGCAGGGCCGGGGCGATGACAAGGCGCAGTTCGTCGACGAGGCCCTGTTCGAGCAGCGATTGGGTCAGCGCGATGCTCCCGTGCACGCCGATATCCCTGCCGGATCGCTGCTTCAGCTCGGTGACGAACTCGACAAGGTCACCATCGACGACCGTGGTGTTGGCCCAGGTTGCTTCCGGCGTCGTCGAGGTCACCACGAATTTCTCGACGCCGTTGATGAAGCTGGCGAACGGCTCGATGTCACTGGTCGGCCAGAACCCGGCCCAGTCGTCGTAGGTCCGGCGCCCGAGGAGCACGGCGTCCTGGGTGGCGATGACGCGGCCGAGGTTGTCGCGCATCACGTCATCGAAGTCGGTGATGAACTCGTCCGGCTGCTCTGCCACCCCATCGAGCGACAACAATTCGTAGGCGACTACCTTGCGCACCGTTCGTCTCCTTGTCTTACGTGGGAATCAATGGTTATGACGTCCTTCCGCGCCGAGGTCCATCGCACCGCCGTCGCCATGGAGGTTACTCACCGGCGCACTAGTGCTGGTCGAATTGGCCGGGCACGTAGTCACCTGCCGGTTGACGGGTAATGACATTGAGGCGATTGAAGGTGTTGATGACGGCGATGAGTGCTACCAAGGTCCCTAATTGGTCCTCGTCGTAGTGCGTTGCGGCATTCGACCAAGCCTCGTCGGTGACACCCCCGGCCGCATCGGCGATGCGGGTCCCCTGCTCGGCGAGTTCGAGAGCGGCCCGCTCGGCTTCGGTGAAGACCGTCGCCTCCCGCCAGGCCGCCACCATGTTGAGCCGAAGCTGGCTCTCCCCGGTGTGCAAGGCCTCCTTGGTATGCATGTCGGTGCAGAAACTGCAGCCGTTGATCTGGCTGGCCCGAAGCTTGACCAGCTCCTGTGTCGCTTGGGGGAGGGCGGACTCGGAGAGAACCTGGCCGGCAGAGTTCAGGTACTTGCCGAACTTCATCACGACTGTGTTGTCAAAGAGGTTGAGGCGGGCGTCCATGGTTGATCTCCCTTTCGTTGATTTGGCAGAACTGATGGTCCAGGTCCGCCGATTGCTCCATGAGGCTTTGCTCGCCGTGATTCACGGGTCAGTGCTCGGGATGTCGTCGTCGGGTCGCACCCACAGCACCTCGGAGGCAGGGCCGAGGTGCTGGAGCTTGTCGGGATTGACGATGCTGCGTACCGTCTGGATCACGCCGTCGAGCACCTCGAGGGACCATACGCTGACGATCTGGCCCCGGGAGCGGGCAAGCAACCCAGGTCCGCCGTTGACGAGGGCCGGTTCGAAACTCACACCGAGTGCCTTTGCCCGTTCGAACAGCGTGACGATCACCGTGGCGACTTGGTCTCTCCCGTAGAGCGGTTCGCGGATGGCGGTCGCTTTGCCTCCCCCGTCGCCGCAGAACGCGGCGTCGGCTGCAAGCAGGTCCACCAGTTGCTCGAGGTCGCCGTCGCGAGCGGCGGCGAGAAAAGAGTCAAGCAGGACCTCGCCCTGCTCGGTCGACGCCTCGTATCGAGGTTGGTGGTCGTCGAGGTGCTGGCGGGACCGTCCGAAGATCTGCCGGCAATTGACTTCGCTCTTATTGACGATCTGCGCGATCTCCTCGTAGGAGTAGTCGAAGATCTCGCGCAGCAAGAATACGGCTCGTTCCGCCGGAGAGAGACTCTCGAGCAACACGAGGAAGGCCATGGACAGTGAATCGGATAGCTCAGCCATCTGCTCGGGGCTTTCGTGCAAGTCGGCGACTATGGGCTCGGGCAGCCAAGTGCCCACATAGGACTCCCGGCGGACCCGGGCCGAGCGCATGTGATCAATGGCCAGCCGGGTCGTTGTGGCTGCCAGATAGGCCTTGGGCGATTCGACCACCACCCCGCTCTGCCGAGCACGCTCCAGCCGAAAGAACCCTTCTTGGACCAGATCCTCGGCCTCGGCCACGCTCCCGGTCATGTGGTAGGCGATCGAGAACATGAGCCCTCGTAGGTCCCCGTCGTCGTTCTGCTGCGGCACTTCCATTGGCAAGGTCCGTCCTCGTGGGCGAGCATCTGCCCCTCGTAGTTGTACGACAGGAATGGTCCTCACGCAGCCTCCCATCGGGCTGACCCATCTTCATGGGTTGCGCTACCCCTTAGACGAAGTGACCCCCACTCCTGTGACACCAGCTAGGCGTCAGCGAGCGCCGGGGAAGCCGCTCGCGCCTGATTTGCGATCTTGACCAGCAATTCTGTGATCCGAACAGCCAGTTCGCGATCGGAGATCCGACCCTCGGCATCGATGCGGGTGTGTACCTGGCCTATGGCCAGATCGGCTTCGACGACCTCTGCGCCGAGCAGCGTAAGCACACTCTCCACGTCGGAGAGCGCCGACGCTGCTCCAGTTGGAAGCGGGCTCGTTCCCACTACGGCAACGAGCTTGTTCTTCAATACAGTCTGTCCGAACGGTCGTGAAGCCCAGTCCAGGACGTTCTTGAGCACACCCGGGATCGAGTTGTTGTACTCGGGGGTGACGATGAGCAGCGCGTCGGAACTCTGGATGAGCTCTCGCAGGTCAGCTACCGCTGGAGGTATTGGTCCGCTTTCGAGATCCTCGTTGAACAGGGGGACCGCCCCGAGGTCATTCCAGATGGCGAGCCGGACGTCGGCGGGCAGTAACTCCGTTGTGGCTCGCAGCAGTGACCGGGCCCAGGAGGCGCCGCGCAGGCTCCCGGCCAGCGCGGCGATCTCGACCAGACTGGTGGTACCCAACATTGGGGTCACATCACTGCCTCTGCCGCCCTCGGCCGCAACCTCCGGGGCGGCATGCGAACCGATCGTCCTCGATCCTTCGGCACCAGGCACTGGCATGGCTACTCCCTCCAAGTCTGTAATCGATCTTCGGACCCTTAGACGAGACAAGGTCCTCTGCTGTGACAGCTTCGGAAAGAGGCGCCAAATCGAAAGTGTGTGTCCACACCGGAAGGGTCGGATCGACCGCCTGCTGAGCCCAGCCCGTCGACAACGTTCGATGTGAGAGTGCCACTTCCGGCTGCGCCGCCGCTCTTGGTCGCGTTGTGCGGCTCCCACCGCCTCCCGCGATCCATCTCGTCGCAGACGGCATTCGGCAAGAATGGTCCCGTGGACGAGATCCCCGATCCGACTGCGGCTCGACGGGTCCTCGATCGCCTTGAGAGTCACGGGCTCGTCGGGGCAATAGGCGGCTCAGGACTGTTGGCGGCCCTGGGGCTGACACGGGTGGTCCACGACTGGGATATCACGACCGACGGCGCTCCATCCTCCGTCGAGATTGCCTTGATTGAGGCTGGCTATCCCTACAGGAGCGGATCCGCCGGGGAAGGCAACTTTGCCACCACCGCGCTCTACGCTGTCGACGCCATATCTCACGAGGTCGATGTCATCGTCGGATTCGCCGTCCGAAGCGAGGGTCGAAGGGTGGATCTACCCACGCGTGTCACCGGGTTATGGCGAGGCCTGCCACTTGCTGATCCGTCCGTATGGGAGCAGGCCTATCGGATGATGGGACAAACAACCAAGGCAGACCTCCTTGCTGCCTGGCTAGACCGGACTGATTCGTCGGTCTAGGTCCACGCCCCAACCAACCACCGCTCCCATTGCCCGTCGGATCGACTCGATGTGGCATGCCTTGACACGAGTGATGGGTGGAGCATTGCTGCCAACGCCAACGCCGAGGGCCGACCACTCCGCAATTTCACCGTTCGAGATTCCATACGCGCAGCGCGTTCCCGCTCAGAATCAACTCCCGCTCATCAGCCGGGATCCCTTCGAACTGGTCAGCCACGATCTGCTTGGAGTTGGGCCAACTCGTCACCGGATGGGGGAAATCGGTGGACCAGAGGATGTTGCCAACACCCAACAGGTCCCTCGTTCTTTGGAGTCCCAAGTGCTCGTCGATGAACGTAAGAAAGATGTTGCGGTGAAAGTAGTGACTCGGTAGCTCACTGATGGCCGGGTATTCGTAGCCTTGTCGATTCACCATGTCGTCCACCATTTCGAGCCACCACGCCACCCAGGCGAGCCCGGGTTCGACGAATACCACCTTGAGCTCGGGAAATCGTTCGAATACACCTCCCATGATCCACATTCCGAACGCTTCAGCGGTCATGAGAGGCGTCATGGGAACCATCACGCCCATGTTCGGTGTGGGATCCCTTCTGGCCACGTCCTCCAGCGTGGTCTTGAGCCCGATGTGGCAGCACACCGGGAGCCCGGACTCTTCGATGGTCCGGAGCAACGGGACATACCGTTCGTCGAAATACTCGGGGAGCCCGAGCTCGTTCGGGAACACCGGGAGCTGCAGCGACTTGGCCCCCAGGCCCACGACCCGCCCCACCTCGGCAACGGCAAGGTCAATGTCATGGATTGGAATTTGGTACGACATGATCAGGCGGGTGGGATCGACGAGGCTGAATTCATGAAGCGTGTCGTTGAAAGCGCGAACCGTCTCGCCGATCCCCGACTTCACATCGCTCAAGTAGCGAAAGGCGCTGACTTCGCTGTAGAGCACCTCCTTCTCTACGCCATCAACGTCCATGTCCTTGAGGCGCTCCACCGGGTCCCAGTACCCGGGTCGGGAGAATACGGAGTGGGACGCGGCCACCTTGGCGGCGCCGGCCCGATTGGCGGCCCCCGTGCCTCGGCTCATTCGCGCCTCGTACGCACCCGACGCTTCGTCGTAGTCGTCATGGAATTTCGGCGACAGGTGGGACTTCACCTGATCGTGGGTCATCTTGACATGCGAGTCCGCCGAGATGAGTCGTTCGCTCACAGCGCGTCCTTTCGGGATTTCGTCCTCCGGTCGGAGTTCGACACGTGCGCACGATGTCAAACCCCTTCCGCACACGGTTGAAGCAGCGCAGCCCTTCCATACTAACTACTATGGGCGAGGGGCGCACAGCCCCTCGGAGAGAGTCCGCTGCCGCCCACACTTGGCCGGCACCGCCAATTCCGCCCACCACGACTTCCTCAGGCGGAATGCCCCGATTTCTGCTCGAAGTACGGCGTCAGGATCCCAGCCAACAGCCGACGTTGGCGGCTGACCCGGTCGTTCTTGGGGGCCACGACGTCGTAGGACATCTTGTCGGCGATCTGTTGGCTCAGTCCAAAGCCTCGGATGACGAGGAATACGGTCGTTGCCAGGTCAGAAATCGAGACGGCTGGCCCCAAGGCCTCCCGGAGCAGGCGTTGAACGTGGCCCTGTGACTTCCGGGCCACGTCCTCCATCGTCTGACGGACCTCGGCACTCGTCGAGGGATCACCGTCCATATTCAGAAGGATCTGTAGGTCAGCCAGATATTCGGGAGAGCCATAATGCGAACAGAAGATGTCCAATAATTGGGTGATGCGCTCGCCCTCGGTCGTGCCGTTGACGCTCGCCCCTCCGACCGCTTCCTCGAATTTGCGGGCCCCCTCCTGCAGGACCGCAAGCATGAGTCGCTCCCGGGTGCCGAAATAGTGTTGGATGACGCCCCATGAGACTCCTGCGGTGCGTGCGATCTCGTTGGTGCTTGCCCGGTAGTACCCACGCTCGAGGATGCATCTGACCGTCGCATGAATGACCCGTTCCCGGGTCGCCAGATCCGTCCGTGGAGCACGGGTGGTCGCGGGAGATGACCCTTGCTTCCGAGTCCGGTTCGGAGGGATATTCACGTCACCAACCTTAGAGGTCCCTTTTCCGTGTGCCGCGTTGGCGTCTGAATCGGGTCGGCACGTTGCGTCGAACGACCAATGGCTTCGGACCGAGGGTCCGCTACCTCGTTTGCTCGGAGCCAGGAGGGGACGGTGCGAGAATGGAGGCGGCGATCGGACCGCTCATCCAGAACCACCTGACCGGAGCGCATGATCTCAACGACCGAAGGCAGGTATCCGAACGATGGACTTGGGACTTGACGGGTGCAACGTGCTTGTGAGCGGCGGCTCGAAGGGAATGGGGCGGGCGGCTGCAGAGTGCTTCGCCGGCGAAGGCGCCCGCGTCGCGGTGCTGGCCCGATCGGCGGACGCCCTGGCTGAGACGGTCGACCGGCTCTCCGACCTTGGATCACCGGACGCGGTCGGACTCGTGGCCGATCTGACCCGTCCTGCCGACGTTGACCAGGCCTTCGTGGATCTCGCCGCCCGTTGGGGGATGCTCCATGCTCTGGTCAACGCCGCGGGGCCGGTCGACGTTGGCATCGGCGACTTCGAGACCTTGACCGATGAGGACTGGGCGGACACCTTCGAGATCGGCGTGCTGAGTGCGGTGAGATGCGTCCGTGCCGGTCTTCCCCTGCTGCGTGCCGCCCCTTGGGCCCGCATCGTGAACGTCTCGGCCCACTCGACGAAGCGGCAGTCGCCGACCTTGGTGGCGTACACCTCGGCGAAGTCCGCCCTGACCAGCCTGAGCAAGAACCTCGCCCTGTCCCTGGCCGGCGAGGGGATCCTGGTCAATACCGTCTCCCCAGGTTCGTTTCTCTCCGAGGGCATGAAGGGCTATCTCCGGGCGCTGCCTCCGGACCGGAGGGTCGATCCCGACGATCTTGTGGATGCCATGCGGATCATCCGGGAGGACTTCGGTCACCCTGCCCACCTCGGGCGAGCGGCCGAGCCCGGAGAGATCGGGCCGGCGATCACCTTCCTGGCGTCCCGAGCCAACACGTACATCACGGGGGCCGACCTGAACGTGGACGGGGGTTCGGACTTCGCCTGAACCGCTCCCGTGCGCGGTGGTCGAGGCGCACGGTGGTCACGGTTCAGCCTCGCCTCAGGATCACACCAGTGCGACTGGCCGACACCAGGGCCGTCCGGGCGTTGGGCACCTGATTGACCGACGGTGCCACGCAGTTGACGCACCGCCTCGAGCGTGAGATTCAGGCCGTGGATATACCCTTCGCCTATGAGGCCGCCGTTGGTGTTCACCGGCAGGCTCCGCCCGGGCCGATTCTGGCCCTCGGCAATGAAATCCTTCGCCTCGCCGGGCCCGCAGAATCCCAGACCTTCGAGCTGCATCAGGAGGACCGGGGTGAAGGCGTCGTAGATCATGGCCACGTCGATCTCGTCACGGGTGATGCCGGCGTCGCCGAACAAGTGCTCGGCCAACACGACCGAACCGTCCATGACGGACAGGTCCGGGCGATAGTGGTTGCTGCCGATCTCCTCCTCGAAGATCCCGGCATTGGCCGCGGACACAACCTGGACGGGTGCCTGTGACGCCTGGGCGTCGTTGCTCGCCACGAGGACCAGGGCCACGCTCCCGTCGGTCTCCTGACAGCAGTCGAACAACCGGATCGACGGCTCGGCGATCCACTTTGACGCCTGATGGTCGTCCAGGGTGATCGGGCGGTCGAAGAAGTGAGCATTGGGATTGGTCGACGCATACTCCCGCAACTGCACGACCGCACGTCCAAAGTCCTCACTCGACACTTCGAAGGTGTGCATGTAGCGGGTCGCGTTCAGCGAGATCCACGAGGCCGGTGTCACGATGCCGAAGGGAGTGCACCATTGCATGGCGGTCGAACCCGAGTGTGCAGACGTCGGACGACCCCCCACGCTGGCTCGACCGAATCGCTCGCCCGAACGTGCTTTGACCGACCGGTAGGCAACCACCACCCGAGCCGCTCCGGAGGCAATGGCGGCCGCGGCATGCTGCACAACGCCCTGAGAACCCCCACCGCCGTAGGGGATGCGACTCGAGAAGCCGATCGAGGGGATTCCCAACCCCCGGACCAGCTCGGTCTCCTCGACAGGATCGATGGTGTAGCTCACCAGTCCGTCGACGTCGTCCGTCGTCAGCCCCGCATCGGTGAGGGCGGCAACGATCGACTCACACGCCAACTGAGTCTCGCTCCGTCCCGCCGCCTTGGAGAACTCGGTCTGACCGATTCCGACGATCGATACCGAACCACCGGCGATCGAACTCATGAGGATGCGCTTCCGATGGGGCGAACACCGGTACGGAGACGCCATTGCGGGTGGGAACGAACCGCACAGTCACGGGCATGCCGATGCGGACGCTCCTCGGGGCTCGACGTCTTCGAGATTCGGACACGATCCGCACACCTTCGTCCAGTTCGATGATCACCGCGACCACCGGATAGGTGAATACGGGGATCTGCGGATAGTGCAGAATGGAGTAGCTGTAGACCGTTCCCGTCCCGGCCAGATCGATGACTTCGTACTCGAGCGAGTGACAGTGCGGGCACATGGGACGAGGCGGGTGCCTCAGTTGCCCGCACCCTGCACACCGTTGAGCGACCAGGCGCCCTGCGTCGGCCGCTTCCCAGAATTCGTGGTTGTCCTCGGTGAGGATGGGACTCGGTCTCTGCGCCCCCACGGGCTCCGTCATACCCGTTCTACCGGTGCATCGAGCACGACCTTCTGCTCGACCAGGGTGTCGATCTCCGACCCCGAATAGCCGACTTCGAGCAGGATCTCACGCGTGTGCTCACCACACATGCACGGACCGCGCTGTATGACGCCGGTTGCCGGATGACGTCTCCACCAGAAGGCCGGGATCCTCGAACCTGCCCACCCCCCCCGACCATGTCTGCGCCACCAGCTGCGACGACACTGCGGCGGGGTCGTCAAACAGCGTCCGACAGAACTCCTCGTTCACGACCTCCACGGGGACTCCTCCCGCCGTCGAGAAGATCGAACCATTCGGCGGCTGGTCGAGTGGCGAACCGGCCCTCGAGCACCGAGGCGGAATCCTCCGATCCGTCTCCGAAGCCACCGACGACGCCCCCGAGCCGGTCCCGGGCGACCGGGTCGACCGCCGCCACGAAGAGCCAGGTGTCGCCGGCGCACCGGTACATCCGGTAGAACGGGCCGAGCCCGTACTGCCCCCCGTCGACGTGGTCCCACGGCGCCGGAGAACCGTCCTCGTGTACCCACGCGTAGGAGGTGTGGAACAGGCCGGCATTCACGATCGACGTGCTGACCTCTTGGCCCTTTCCGGTCCGCTCACGGTGATACAGGGCCGCGGTGATGGCGATCGCCGCCAGCATGGCGTTGCCCGTATCGCCCATATTCGAACGACTCCAGAGGGGGGGATTGCCGGCGTCTCGGGCCCCGTCCTCCCATTCGGCCCCGGTGAGCGCCGAGGCGGTCTGGTCCGTCCCGGGCAGGTCCGAGCGAGGCCCCTTTTCGTAACCACGTGAGTTGCAGTAGATGAGCCGTGGGAAACGGGCCTTGAGACCCTCGTAGTCGATTCCGAGGCGCGCCGCCGCCCCGGGCCGCCAGTTCGTCGTCACCACGTCCGCCTGGGCCACCAGCCGGTTGAGTGCATCCAGTCCGGCAGGGCTCTTGAGATTCAAGGCGACGCTCCGCTTCCCACGGTTGGTTCCGAGTCCCATGTGGGTCCCCGCCCAATAGGTGTCGTGAAGTGCATGCACCTTGATGACGTCGGCCCCGAGATCAGCCAGGACCCGTCCGGCGAACGGTCCGGCCACGCCGAGCCCGAGGTCGAGCACCCGAACTCCCTCGAGCGGATGTCGAAGCGGTTTGGCAGCCCGGGGGACGGGCGACTCAGGCTGAGTCCGTGGGAGCGCCGACGCCGCCTCGGCCAGTACCGCCTCGGTGTCACCCCCGGAGCGCGGCGCCGGCTCCGCCACCTGGCCCGGCGTCGCCGAGAAGTCGAGCAGGACGCCAGCATGCCGGATCGGACCGACCTCCGGATCGTCGATCTCGGCCACGCACCCGTCGGCAATGAAGGACGGATCGGACAGGGCCTCGGCCGGTGAGCGCACGAGAGCCATCCCGAGTCCGGCGGCTTCCGCCGCCTCTATCCACGCTTCAGACGGGAACTTCTTGAAGGCCGCCTCAAGCAGAGGGTGTAGATAGATCCCCGTGAGAAGCCCGTCCGGCTCCATCGATACCCGATCGGGGTCATCGCGGTAGGCGGTGTCGAGCCCAACCGATGCCAGCGAGTCACCCTCGGATGACGACAGGACCCACCTGGGCCGTACGGTCCAGTGGTGCACCCACCTCCCGTCGGCACACTCGTACAGCCCCTCAATCGACCGACCATCGACGGGCCACATCCAGTAGAGGGGGGCGTCGGGACGTTCCACCCGCTGCCAGTTGAGGCACACCGACGCCAGGGCTCCCTGCAGCAACGATGTGGACACCCTCTGTCCGACGCCGTCGACGGCGCGGGCCCGCAGAGCGGCGGCGATCCCGAGGGTGGCGAAGTAGGCGGCTCCGATGCTCGGCCACATCGAGCGCGGGAAACACCGGCCCACTCCTGGTCTGCTCCGCGTACGAGGTCCTCCGGTCCGTCGAATTCCGGCTTCCGGACCAGGGCGACCACCGATGTACTCCATCGGGGTACCGCGGCGGCCCTTCTGGTCAAACAGGAGACCGGTGCGGGCCGCCACCAGACCGTCATAGCCCGGGCGGTCCCGGTGGTGGGGGTGGTCTCCATACCCAGTGATGGAGCAGGTGATCACGCTCGGGTTCAGGGTCGACAACGTCGTGTGGTCGATCCCCAGCCGCTCGGTCGTGCCCGGGGAGAAGCTGTCAACGACGACGTCAGCGGTGGCCACGAGCCGATGGAAGGCATCCCTGCCGTCGGGAGTACGGAGGTCGAGATGGGCGCTCCGCTTTCCCCGGTTCCACACCCGGTATCCGCTCTGGCCGCCGAACGGGTCCCCACCGGGTGGTTCGATACGCGTCACCTGGGCACCGTTGTCGGCGAGCAGCATCGTCGTCATCGGGCCGGCACTCCCCCATGCCAGGTCGAGGACCCGAAGATCTCCGAAGACTCCAGCCATCGCATGCTGCCTTTCCCCACGGGTATGAGGCACCACCATAGCAGTTACTATCTGAGGAGCACTGCGGCTACCGCAGTTCGTGCGCTCCCTCAACTTGGCGAGTCGGGTCTCCGCTCGCTGCGAGACCCAGGTCGTTGATCACGATCGAATCCGCGACCTTGTCGTGAACGCATTGGCGCTTGTCGTCCCACAGGCACCACAGAGGGTCGAGCAGTCCGATCCAGCTGAGAAACCCGGCCAGCCACCCGATGGCCGCCCGTCCGAATGATCTCCCCCAGCCCAGCGTTGCGCCGTCGACTCGAACCGGTCGGATATGGAGCCACGCCTTCCCAAATGTCCGTCCGAACTTGGCCGTCGCCACCGTCTCGTAGGCCACCATTGCCAGCCCGGTGACGAAACCGCACGCCGCGACGGTCAGATAGACCCACACAAAACCAGGAGCCCCGACCTGGTTGGTCGAGTCGTTGGCATTGACGGTCGGAAAGATCGGTCCGAAGTGCGGCGCGGCGATCAGGAGGGTGACCACCAGAAGGACGACAAACACCGGCAGGAGCAGCAACCAGTCCAGCGCCCGGGCTGCCAATCGGCGACCGGGGTGGGCCAGAGCTCCAGGCCCATCCGCGGGCCGCCCGATTTGGGCTCCCTTCCATGGTGCAGGTCCGTACGACGGTGCGGGTCCATACGACCCGTAGGGGTGGTACTGCGGAGGTGGCGGTGGCAACCGGTGCTCGGTCCAGACCGAACCGGTCCAGTAACGCTGGCCGCCGCTCCCGTCCGGGTCGGGATACCAATTGGCCGGCGCGCTCGTGCCGGTCACGGCACCTCCGTCACCTTCAGTGCTCCCTCTTCATCCCCTCATGATGCCAGGAGGAGGTCGGGGGGACCGTCGAGTGTGTGCGACGAGCCCATCGAAGAAGGTGACGTCAACCGGGGGTGAGCCGGCCAACCGTCATGCGCTCCGACGATGGGATTGATCGGCAGCCAGAGGACGGCCTCGTCCGGCGCCGATTCTGACGCCGCACTCCTAGCCGATGATGGATTCGAGCAGCTGGTCGAAGCCCTCGTCCCAAGCGTCTGCCCCCGGTAGCGCCATCACCTCGAGCGGCGACGGCGAGGTCAGCACGGGCAGCGAGGTGAGACGGGTGGTCCGCTCGCGCACCCGGGTCGAGAAGAGGCGCCCCAACCGCCGTTGGCGGTGCGATCCGAGGACGATGACATCGGCTCTGCACTCGCGGGCGGCGGCGGCGATCTCGGCGGGCACCTGGCGGTAGGGAGCGGTGCGCACCGACGCCCCGGCCCTCACCTCGTGTTCGGCGAACTGACTGACCACTCCCGTCACCAGGTCGGTCACTTCCTGGTGGGTCCGCAGCGTCAGGCCGCGGCCCCCGATCTGCAACTCATTGACGTGGAAGACGTGCACCGTGGCGCCGGTCCGGGCGGCCAGGGCCGACACGAAGACGGTGGCCGTCTCGCCGGCCGGCGAGTCGTCGAGGGCGAAGAGAATGCGATCGAACATCGGAACTCCATCGAAGGGGAATTGTTTCCAACATGTTAACGCAGGTCCAGCCGTGGTACCTCGCTCCTGCCCTGTATCTTGTGGCCCGATGCCGACCTGCCTCGTGGTGCAGCACGTGCTTCCGGAGTCCGCCTGGTCGATCGGTGCGGCCTTGGAGGCGGCTGGGGTCACCCTCGAGGTGCGCCGAACCTTCATGGGCGACGACGTCCCGACCACCGCGGTCGGCTACGACGGGCTCGTCGTGTTGGGCGGTCCGATGTCGGCCACCTCCGACGAGGGCTTCCCGACCCGCCGCACCGAGGTGGCGCTCCTCGCCGATGCCGTCGCCGGGGGCGTCCCCACCCTCGGGATCTGCCTCGGCGCCCAACTGCTGGCGTCGGCGGCGGGCGCCAGCGTCCACGCCGGTACCGACGGCCCCGAAATCGGTTGGGCCCCCGTCGAGCTCAGCGCCGGCCGCGACGAGGACTCCCTCCTCCACGGGCTGCCGGCCAGCCTCGGGGTCCTGCACTGGCACGGCGACACCTTCGACCTCCCGGTCGGCGCCCACCACCTGGCCCGCAGCGACCGCTACGAGCACCAGGCCTTCCGGGTCGGTCCGGCCGCGTGGGGCCTGCAGTTCCACATCGAGGTCACCGCCGAGGCGGTCCAGGGCTTTCTGGCCGCGTTCGCGGTTGACGCCGCCCGAGCCCCGGGTGGTGCGGCCTCCATCGGGGGCGAGACCCCGGGCCGACTCGCGGTGCTCGAGCCGTCCAGCATCGTCGTCTTCGAGCGGTTCGCCGCCCTCGTGGCCCAAGACGCCGACCCCGGTTGGGCGCCGCCATCACCGCACGGTTTCGCCCATGTTTCCGATTCGTAAACTCTGACAACTCCTCTTGCCTCCTGGGCAAGTCTGGCGCATCATCGCTCGATGGAGCTCGACGAGGTACTGCCACTGATCGCCGCGAGCATCCGGGATGCACGGGCCCGGACCGGCTTGACACTCGATCAGATGGCCCAGCGGACCGACCTGTCCGTCGCCCACCTCTCGAGGCTCGAGTCGGGCGAGCGCCAGCCCTCGGTGGCCGCCCTCATTGTCCTGTCGAGGGCGCTCGGCGTGTCGATGAGCACGCTGCTCGGGGAGCGGCACGCCGAGCCGGCCATCGCCACCTACCCGGCCGGCCGGCCGGCCCACGTGGCCAACGGCCTGGCCATCTCGCCGTGCAGCGGATTCCCGGGCTCGTCCACTCTCGAGGCCCTGCGGATCACCATCAGCACGGACCGGGTGCCGCCCGAGCCGGCCCGCCACCGGGGCGAGGAGTGGATCTCGGTGGTGAGCGGCCGGCTGCGCCTCGAGTTCGACGGCGAAGTCCACGTACTCGAGCCGGGCGCCACCGCCCACTTCGACGCCAACCGGCCCCACCGGCTGGGCGCCGAGGTCGACGGGACCGAGGTGCTGGTGGTGGCCGCTGACGCCCCTTACGACCTGCGCAACCACCCCCTGTTCACGACGACCATCAACGAACACTGAGGAGACGACCATGACCATGTTGTCCGACCTGGAAGGAACCGGAGCCAAGTACTCCATCGACCGGCTGATGGACGTGAGGGCCCGGACCCGCAAGGCGGTGCACCTCATCGCCGACGAGGTGAAACCGGGCATGGCCGAGGAGGAGGCCAAGTCGATCGCCAAGACGATCCTGTCCGACCTCGAGATGCGACGGGGCTGGCACCACATCATCGTGCGGTGCGGGTCGAACACGACGAAGGACTTCATGGAGCGGTCCGAGCCCGGGGTGGTCCTCGGCGAGGACGACATCTTCTTCGTCGACGTCGGACCGATCTACCGCGGCACCGAAGGCGACGCCGGCGATACCTTCGTCTTCGGCCACGACCCCGACCACATCCGGGCCAAGCGGGAGGTCCGGATGATCTGGGACCGGGTGCGCGAGAAGTGGTTCGCCGAGGGCGTCACCGGCCGGGAGCTCTACGACTACGCCATCGGGGTGACCGAGGGCATGGGCTGGAAGCTCAACATGGACCTGTCCGGCCACCGGCTGTCCGACTTCCCGCATTCGGCTCACTACGACGGTCCTCTGGCCGAGGTCGAATTCCGGCCCAATCCGAACCTGTGGGTGCTGGAGATCGCCATCGCCCACCCCGATCGCAACTTCGGGGCCTTCTACGAAGACCTGCTGCTCGAGGACCAATCCTTCCCCGCCTGATCCGACCCCACCGACCCCCCCCACCATCAAGGAGCACAAGCCATGTCCACTCCACCAGGCACCAAGGAAGCTCCGGCCCTGCAGAGGATGCACGGGTTGCGACCGCACTCGCTGGGGCTATCGGCGTTGTTCGCCCAGTCCCTGGCGCTCATCTCCCCCACCATGACTGCGGTGCTGATCATCCCCCTGGCCTTCGCCAGCGCCGGCCAGGGCACCTGGCTGGCCTACGCGTTCGGTACGGTGATGCTGCTGTTCGTGGTGTTCAATCTGAACAAGTTCGCCAAGCGCTCGGCGCACTCCGGTTCGATGTATATCTACACCGGAAAGGGATTGGGTCCATCGGCCGGCGTGTTCTCGGGCTGGACGCTCATCTGGGCCTACTACTTCATCGCCGTGGCCGGCCTCTGCGGCTTCGCGGTGTTCTGCGGGCAACTGCTGTCGGCCCTCGGCTACCACGGCTCGGTGCACCCGATCATCTTCTTCGCCGCCAGTGCGCTGGGCTGCTGGTTCATCGCCTACAAGGACATCCGGGTCTCCGCCATCCTGACGATGGTCCTCGAAGCTGCGTCGGTGGCCTGCATCATCGCCTTGGCCTGCGTGATCCTGTTCAAGCACGGGTTCAAAGTGGATACCCAGCAGCTGTCGCTGAGCGGGATCAGCGCCAGGGGCATGGGGCTCGCCATCGTGGCCTGCATCTTCTCTCTGGTGGGATTCGAAGCGGCGACGACCATGGGTGGCGAGGCGAAGAACCCGAAGCGGAACGTGCCCAAGGCGGTGATCGCCAGCCTGCTCATCACCGGGGCGTTCATGGTCTTCATGGCCTACGTGGAGGTCGGGGGCACGAGCAACCATGGTGCCGGCTGGACGGGTGCACCGCTCAACTTCCTGGCTGGCGCCTACGGCGTGAGCTTCTTCAAGATCCCGGTGTCGATCGGGGCCATGGCGAGCTTCTTCTCGCTTACGCTCTCCTGCCTCAACTCCGGCTCACGGATCATCTATCCGATGGCCCGCCACGGCATCTTCTCGGGGCACCTGGGGAGGGCCCACGCCACCAATCGCACACCCCACGTGGCGGTGTCGGTGTACATCGGGATGATCTTCGCCCTACCCGCTCTCCTCATGATCTTCACCAATCCGCTGACGGCCTTCGGCGACTCCGGAACGTTGGCCGCTTTCGGGTTCTTGGTCGCCTACTACCTGATCACGGTGGCGGCCCCGATGTACCTGAAGAAGCTTGGGGAACTACGGCCGATGGACATCGCCGTGTCGGCGATCGCCGTGGCGTTCCTGTTGGTGCCGACCATCGGGAGTTTCTATCCGCTGCCCCCGTGGCCGGTGGATACGTTCCCCTACATCTTTTTGGGGTGGATGGCCGTCGGTGGGACCTGGCTCTACGTGCAGAGCCGACGGCGCCAGGGAATTCTGTCCGATATCGAGGCCGACCTCGAGCGGACACCCGAGGTCGTGGACCGGGAGCCCGTAGAGGTGGCGGCGCCGGCCAGTCAGCCCGCCGTGGCCTGACCTCGGGCCATCAGCGTCTGGGCCCGCTCTACCCACGACACGACCCGCCCGCCCTCGCGAGCGGGTCGTGTCGCGTGTGGAGACAGGTCGGGAACTCTTACCCCCAGAACGCAAGTACGTGAGGGGAGCGACGAGCTCAGTGGTCCGACACGGAGTCGAGCAATTCCCGGGTCAGGACAGCACTGACCACAATCCCGTCACCGCCAAGTGGATCCTCGTCGGGATCGGATCGATCGATGGCGCAGACGACGTCGGTGACGATCGCCCCCAAGCCTCGGAGCTCCACCGCGGCATGTCGGACGGCGCCGCCGGACGTGATCACGTCTTCAACGAGCAGAACGAGCCGTCCCTGTGGATCCGCACCCTCGGCCAAGCGGCGGGTGCCGTAGGTCTTGGCTTGTTTTCGGACGAAGATCGCCGGCAGTCCGGTGACGCTGCTCAGCATGGTGGCCAACGGGATACCACCGAGTTCGAGACCGCCGAGCATCTCCGTGCGCTCCGGTATGAGCGCCACCATCTCATCGACGATGCTGCGCAGCAGAATGGGATCGGCTTCGAAGCGGTACTTGTCGAAGTACACATCGCTGATCTCCCCCGAACGGAGGGTGAAGCTGCCGTCCACCCGACATCGGGCGTCGATGCTTCGGGCCAGTTGCACCAAGTCGCGAACTCCCATGGCTCCCATCATCGCGCTCTCCTCTCGGGCGGGCCGTCGCTGAGGTGCCAACATCGGGTCAACTCGCTGCCGTCACGCGTTGTTCGTATTCGTCAGCCAGAGCCAGCAGTGCTTTGTCGGCATCAACCGCACAGGACGATCCGTGCATGATGGCCAGCGTGGTCGGCGCGAGTTCGGCCAGGCGCCGGATCGTGGGCGCCGTGCCGGGAGTGAGGCACGTGGCACCGAACATGTCCTCGGCCTGCGCCGCGGCATCGAGCAGGTCGGTCGTGGCCAGGGCCGGTCCGTCTCCGACCTGGGTGAGGAGATCGCCGCAGAAGAGCGTGCCGGTGGTCTCCTCGTACAGGACATGGGCGTCCCACCCGTGTGGCACGTGCGGAGTGTGAATGCTTCGGATACACCTTCCGCCGAGGTCGAGTTGGCCCTCAGGGGCGACGGGCACCGGAGGTCGGTCGGCCAGGTCGTTGATCGACACCATGCATCCTGTGGTGGTATGGGCGACCTGGGCGTTGGGTGCCGCCGCGAGGAACAGGTTCATCGCGCCGCACTCGTCGGCTTCGAGGTGGCCGAAGGTGATCCAGCGCAAACGATCGAGCGGTATCACCGAGCTGATGGCCTCCGACACCGACTCGAACATGGCGCGCGGTCCGGTGTGGAAGATGGTGGGCTCGTCGGCATCGATGAGGAACTGGTTGAAGGTGAAGCCGGTCGGTCCGATATCGGGCACGAAGGTGGACATTCGGTAGATCCGATCGGCGATCTCGTCGACGTGGGTTTCCATGGTGATCTCTCCTTCAGAGGGGTAGGGGATGGCTGAGGACACCGGTTCCGGGCAGGCGACCGGAGAGGGTACGGATGAAGTCCAGTGCGTCGATCTCGACGCGCTCCCCGCCGACGCCCTGGGTGAACTTGCCACCGGCAGGGCCGTCGAGGACGAGTTCGAACGGCTGACCGTGGATGCCGGCCCATTCGGCGACGATGTCAGCGACGAGGCGGCCGTCGTGTGCGGCGGTGAGTTGCATGGGCCGGCCGATGGCCGCATGGATGTCGATGCGGTGGGCCCATACGTCACGGGTGAAGCCGACGTCGAGGAGGTACTTGAGGGGCGCCCAGCCGATGGGAGGGCCGAACGGGAGGGGGAGGTAGCGCATCGGCGGCGGCGTACGCCACCGGCCCGTGACCGCCCTGGGTCCGACGGCCGTGATCCGGACCACGAGCTCGTCGTTGGAAAGGTGCCCGCGCTCGCGGATCTGGAGCTCGTTGAGACCGTCGACCCAGTGATGCGAGTCGATCTCCTTGTTGAGGGGCATGCCTCGCCGGAGCTGATGCACGAACTCACGGACGGAGGCTTGAGCGTCACCCGAACCGAGCACGTGCAAGGTCATCTTGCGGACGTCCCAACCAATGCAGTCGGTCGGCATGGCCCATTCGTCGGGGGCCAGCGAGGCAGTGGTGTCGGCGAAGCGGACGAACTCCTCTTCGGCGAGTACACGGGCTTCGGGCCGCATGATGCGTGGGGTGTTCATCAGTCTCCCTTTCTGGTGATGACGTCGTCGACCAGGAGATCGACGAGGCGGTTGAGGTGGCGGGCCCAACGGTTGCCGCCCGGGTCATTGCTCAGTTGAGCGTCGATGAGCCCCGCCGTGACCGCGACGATGGAGTCGACATCACCGGAGTCCGTGACGCCGGCTGCCTCCATGAGCACTCTGAGCCGCGCCAGCGCCTGCTCCGCGAGCCCGTAGGACTCCGGTGAGGGCACGAAGCCGGGGATATGCCGCCAGAGGAGCAGCTCGGACCGGGCCGGGTCTTCCAGCGCGAAGGCCATGAACGTATTCAGGTACTTCTTGAGGGCCGAGCGAGGATTGCGAGGGTAATTGACCGCGTCGAGCCGCTCGAGAAGCTGCCGGTTGCCGTCGGCGAACATCGCGTCATACAGCGAGTGCTTCGAGTCGAAGTACTCATACAGCGATGGCTGGCGCATTCCGACCTGGTGGGCCAAGTCACGCAACGACAGCCCGCCGATCCCCTGCTCACTGGCCAGCTTCCATGCGGCCGCCACGATCGTGGCGATCTTGGCCTCTCGGCGCCGCGCCACCTTGCCCCGCGCCATCTCCGGGAGATGAGTCGAGGTCACTGCTCACGCTTCGTTCTGACCGGGGACCGATTACCTATCACCTATAGGAGTATTACCTATCATCGATAGGGAGTCAAGCCCACGAGGCGAGCACCGCCACGGCGCGCCGAGCCCACTCGCGGTCGGTATCCTCCCCCCACGCGGACGGCCCACGACCACACCAGAGGCAGGAGCTCATGACCGACCAGGACATCGCACCGGAGAGCACGGCGGTGCGGGTGGCGCTGTGGCGGGCCATGCACGTCCAGGTCGACGCACCGCCTCACGTGCTCGACGACCAGGTCGGCCTGCAGCTGGTTGCCCCCGATGACGGGTGGCGCAGCCGGCCGGACATGGACCCGGTCTTCACCAGTGGGTTTCGGGCTGCCATCGTGGCCCGGGCCCGCTTCATCGAGGACCTGGTCGCCGACCAGGCCGACCGGGGCGTCGGTCAGTACGTGCTCCTGGGAGCGGGTCTCGACACCTTCGCCCAGCGCCGACCGGAGATCGCCTCCCGTCTGCGTATCTTCGAAGTCGACCGGCCAGGCCCTCAGGCCTGGAAGCGCCGGCGCCTCATCGAGCTCGGTCTCGACGTCCCCGAGTGGTTGCGTCTGGTGCCGGTCGACTTCGAGGCGGACTCGTGGTCGGACGGGCTGGCCGCCGCAGGTTTCGATGCCGCCCAGCCGGCGGTCGTGGCCTCCACTGGCGTCTCCATGTATCTCACCAAAGAGGGCAATGCCGCCACGCTGCGCCAGATCGCATCGTTCGCCACGGGCTCGACGCTGGCCATGACGTTCCTCTTGCCGATGGAGCTCCTCGACGAGCGGGACCGCCCCGGACTCCAGATGGCGGCGAGCGGCGCCCAGGCCTCAGGGACCCCCTTCCTCAGCTTCTTCGCCCCGTCGGAGATGCTCCAGCTCGCCCGACAGGCCGGCTTCCGAGACGCCCGGCACGTGCCACTCTCGGAACTCGCCGAACTCTATTTCGGGGACCGGAGCGACGGCTTCCGGCCTTCCACCGGCGAGGATCTACTGGTGGCGACCACCTGACCCACGACCAGTCCTGCGCGATCTCGGCGGGCAAGCGGGCCGGTTCGAGATGCGGCCTGCTACGGCTGCCTCGCCGGCCCTGAGGGCCAGTTCCTATGGATCGCCGGTGGTCATCGGTCACTGGCCTCGTACTGGTCATGGCGGCGGAACCATGAGAGGTCGCCCTCGTTGCGGCCGGCCGGCGTTCGGTCGAGCCACTGCCACATGTTCCACAGTGCATCGAGACCCCGCGAGTAGGCGGAGTACGTGTGGTACACCGCCCCGTCCTCGAGGGCGAAGGCGCTCACGCCGGGGCCTTCGTAGGGCAGGTTGGTGGCATCGAGTTGCCAACCCTCCAACGGTCGGAAGTTGTATGACCCACCTTTCGCCACCGACTCCGCGGTGAACGACACGTTGAAGTCGAAGTTGAACCCGCTCCGTCCCGACGACGCCCACGGGAAGCTCCACCCCATTCGATCCCGATACCCGAGCAGCTTGGTGAGCGGGGCCCGGGAGACGGCGGTGAAGGCGACGTCATGGTTCTGGAGGTGGAGCTGGGTCCCGTCGAAACCGTCAGCAACGGCCGAGCAGCTCGGACAGCCTTCGTCCCAGTCGGGACCGAACATGAAGTGGTACACCAACAGCTGCGAACGACCGCGGAACAGGTCGGCGAGGGTGGCTTCGCCGTCCTCGGTGTCGAAGCGGTAGTCCTCGTCGATGCGCACCCACGGCAGTTCCTGCCGCTGGCGGGCGAGGTCGTCGTTCAGGCGGGTCAGCTCCTTTTCCGCTTTGAGGAGCTCCTCCCGGGCTGCGAGCCAGACCTGCCGGTCCACCACGTCGTGATCGGTCATGCGCTCGCCTCCCTTCCGCTGCCATTGGCGCCCGTCCCGACGGTCGGCGCCATCTCCTGGTCGGGACCGGCATCGCCTCCCGAAGAGGCGATGGCCAGGCGATCGAGGTAGTGCCCCCACCCCGAGGTGTGGTCGCTGACCGCGTCGTCGGGCAGCCCACGGTGCACGAGGCGGACCTTCGTCTTGTCACCGTCGGGAGTCAGGGTGATCTCCACCTCCGTCGAGCCGGCCGGAATCGGATGGCCGGGTTCGTCCCAGCCGAAGGTGAACACCACCTTGGAGTCGGGCACCACCTCGACGAACTCACCCACTCCCGGGTGCTTCCCCTGCACCAACACCCGGTAGTCGCCGCCGACCCGTGGGTCCAGTTCGGCCTCCGTGCCCATCCACCGGACGTGGTGGGCGGGATCGATCAGGAAGGGGAAGATGGTGGCCGGGCTGGCATCCACCACCACCTCTCGCATCAGTTCAGCCATGACTGGTTCCTTTCTCTCGTTCGGCCGATTCGGCCAGGTCTTGCAGGCGCCCCAGGCTTTCGGTCCAGTACTCGTCGAGGAACCGGCGGAGCCGGTCCATCTGGAGGTGGTTGGCGCGATAGAGGCGGCGTGTGCCGTCTCGCCGCTCGATGATCAGCTCCGCCTCACGCAGGACGCCGAGGTGCTGCGAGATGGCCGATCGGGTGACGTCGCCGAACCCGGCGGCGATCTCGGTCGCCGGCAACTCCTCGGTCCACACCCGCCGGAGGATCTCCCTCCGGCGGGGCTCGGCCAGTGCCTTGAACGCGGTGTCCATAGCCCCAATATTAGTATTCACTTACGTAAGTGTCAACTAACATTCTGCAGAGAATGCGGCTCGTGTCGCGTCAGGCAACGCTTGCCCTGTCCTCCAACGGCACATGGTGAACTGCGCACTCCGTGCTGAGCTCTGCGCTCAGGCAAAGGCCCATCACGCGTCCCGGCGGTCCAGCAACATCCAGGCGATGGCGTACACGATGGCGACGAACAGACACATGACGCCGAAGCCGGACCAGGGCTGGAGGGTGTGCGCCGAGTGGTAGACGTTGGTGAGCTGGCTCCCGGCCTCGGTGGGCCAGAACTCGGTGACCGGGTGGCGCCACGAGTCCGGCAGGGCCTGGGCGATGCCGGGAAGGACGAACAACACCGCCACCATGCAGGTGATGGCGGCGGCGGAGTGGCGCAGCAAGGTCCCCGCGGCGACGCTGAGCACCGCCAGGACGGTCAGGTACAACCCGGCCCCCACCACCGCCCGGGTCACGCCGGGATCGCCCAGCGCGGCGTGGGGGGCGTGGCCGCTGATCAACGCCTGCCCGAGGAAGAAGGCCACGAAGCTGAGGACCTCACCCACGACGAGGGTCACCACGGCGTAGACGAGCGACTTGGCCGCCAGTACCCGGCCTCGCTTGGGGACGGCAATCAGGCTGGTGCTGATCATCCCGGACGAGTACTCCGAGCTGATGTAGAGCACACCGAGCACGGCGATGGCCAGGCTGCCGATGGCCAGCCCGGAGGTGCTGATACCGGTCGGGTCCCAGCTCAGCTTGTCGGAGACGCTGCTCTTGGCGTAGCCGTGGGCGGCGGCCGCGCTGATGGCTGCTCCGAGGCCGATGCTGACCACCACGGCGATGGTCAGCGCCCAAAAGGTCGACCGGACGGAGCGCAACTTGGTCCACTCCGAGCGCAGCACGTCCCCCCAAGTGGCGGCTCGGAAGTTGGCCCGGTGTCCCCGGCCGGTGGTGGTGAGCGTGGCGTCGGTCATCGGTTCGCCTCGGCCGCGTGGTACTCGACGCTCTCTCGGGTCAGTTCCATGAATGCCTCCTCCAGTGACGCCCGGATGGGGGTGAGCTCGAACAGGACGATGCCATGGGTGGCGGCCAGCGTTCCCACCGCGTCGCTGTCCATCCCGGTGATTTCGATGACGTCGGGGTCGGTCCCGGCGTCCGTGTCGGCCACGGGTGCGGTCCCCACCCGGGAGGTGTTTCCGGCCCGGACGTTTGCACCGGCCTCCCGGCATCGGGCGGCCAGCTCGGTCGCTTGGGGGGTCCGGACGTGCACCGACTGCTGGGAGCTGGACTGCACGAACTCGTCCACGCTGGCGTCGGCGATCAGCTGACCCTTGCCGATCACGAGCAGGTGGTCCGCCGTAAGGGCCATCTCGCTCATCAGGTGGCTGGAGACCAGCACGGTGCGGCCCTCGGCGGCGAGCGTCCGCATGAGGGTCCGGACCCAGTGGATGCCATCGGGGTCAAGACCGTTCACCGGCTCGTCGAAGATGAGCACCGCCGGGTCCCCGAGGAGCGCCGAGGCGATACCGAGCCGCTGACCCATGCCCAGGGAGAAGCCTTTCGCTCGACGCTTGGCCACGTCCTCAAGACCGACAGTGCAGAGCACCTCGTCCACCCGGCTGCGGGGGATGCCATTGCTCTGGGCCAGGCAGAGGAGGTGGTCGTAGGCCCGGCGGCCACCGTGCAGTCCCTTGGCGTCGAGCAGAGCGCCCACCTCGCGCATGGGTGCCGGCAAGTCGCGGTAGCTGCGGCCGTCGACGGTCACCGAACCCTGCGTCGGCGCGTCGAGGCCGAGGATCATCCGCAAGGTGGTGGTCTTGCCGGCGCCGTTTGGGCCGAGGAAGCCGGTGACCATGCCGGGCCGGATGGAGAACGAGAGGTCGTTGACGGCCACGGTGGAGCCGTAGCGCTTGACCAGGTTCTGAGCTTCGATCATCGCTCTATGCGAACGCCGCGGCGAAGTCACAGTAAGGGGCGCTCGTCGCGGTGACCGGCCAGCTCGACGAGAAGTACGTGATCCGCATTCCAAGATCCTCGGGCCACAAGGTAAGAGTCTTGGGGTTGATACCGCCCTCCTCTGCCCAGGCGCGCAACGCCTCGCCCGCGAGCTGGTAGTGCACGCTCGGGCTCCCACCCGGGCCGGTCGGTAGCGGGTCGTTCGGTATCGCCACGTACGCCTCGCGATGTGCGGGTTCGGTCCGCAAGCTCAACTCCGGGTAGTGCGACGCAAGCGCCTGCGCGTCCGCCTCGGGGACCGGCTTGCACCACTCGACGGGGCCGTCGCTGTCGGCGCTCACCTCACCCCAGTAGATGGAGAACATTGCGCCCTCACGCCCCTCCATCTTCGGCAGCGGTCGCTCGCGCAGGATCGCGATGAACTCCTTGCCGAGCGCCCAGGCGCCCTTTTCGTCGACATTGCGCTTCAGGCAGAGCACGCTCCGCTCGGGTATCTCTCGTGTGGCGACTTCGTACATGACGTAGCTCTTTCCACTCAGTCGGTTGACGAGGTAGTCGGCGAGCTCGCGGCGCGCGTCGTGTACGGACTCGACTTTCCGCCAGTGCGCCGCGATCTGGTCTGCGGCATCAACTGGATCGCAAGCGAGCAGTTTCCGGATCGCGGCAAGCGACAAGTCGAGCTGGCGCAACATCGCTACGAGGCGCGCCGCTTCGAGCTGCGCGACGTCGTAGTAGCGGTAGCCAGAGACTTCATCGACACGCGCGGGCACCAGCACACCGCGTTTGTCGTAGAGACGGAGCGCCTTGATCGACAGACGTGAGCGCCGTGCGAACTCGCCAATGCTGACTTCTTCCACGTCTCATACTCCCTCGTCGTCGAGCCGGACAGCCCGACACATCGAGTGTGCGGCCTCCCCAAGGGGGAGAGTCAAGCTCATCGGGCGACTCGGTTCAGCAAGGGCCGGTCACCGGTCTGCCGTCCCAGATCGTTGCCGGCTCCCGGAGCACTCCCCGAGACGGCAAGGGTTGCCTGACACGCGACTAGGCCATAACCGGTGTCGCGGTACCCAGGGGCCCGGTGATGGTGACGCGGCCGGTGGCTACGTCGATCCAATCCCGAGTCGGAAGCGCTTCGGCTATGACCAGGAGCTCAGGTGACAGTGCCGAGAGGACGTTCAGGAGGGCGGTCGACGTGATCGATTCGGCGGCCGGGTCCGGAGACACTGGTTCGATCAGATCCCGTCCGTGCACAACGGCTTCCACGCATCGTGTGACGAGATAGTCCGACACTGAGATCGACCCCTGAACGGTCTCGATGGTCTCGGACAGATCGGCAGCGAGCACCCGTTCCCGGGCCTCACGCAGGGGACCGTTCAGATCGAACTTTCCCAGCGTCGCCCCCTCCCGGGCGGATGAGTCGATCAGGTCCTTGAAGGCCCTGGTGCCGATGAGATTTTCGGTAACTCCCATGTTCGATCTCCCGCTCCCCGCGGACAGAAGAAACCGCACGACGAGGTGGGGCTGCACATAGAGATGCGCAAGTACCTCGGCGTTCCTCCAGCCCTCGATACGACTGGATCTGGTCAGGTCGAACTTCGGGATGGCCTCGGCGATCAGCTCCCACTGACGAACCAGAGCGGCGGCGACATCTTCATCACCGATCTTCATCAAACCATCTTGCCTCTCCCGGACGCCGACGGGTGCGGTACTACTCGCCGCAACAGTCGCATCATCCCTGCTCTTCGAGGCGCGCCCGGGCTAGCGTCGGACCATGGCCACTCCCGCCGTACCGCCACCACCGGGCTCACCTGCTCCCTTCTACCCCCTCCAGCTCGACCTGGAGGCCCCGGACAAGATCGCCCGGTGGCGACCCCTCGTCCACTGGTTGTTGGTCATCCCCCACGTCGTGGTGCTGTACGTGCTGGCCATCGTGCAGCGAGTGGTCTTCGTCATCTCGTTCTTCGCCATCCTCTTCACCGGCGCCATGCCTGAGGGCCTCTTCGGCTTCAACGCCATGGTCCTGCGCTACCAGTGGCGGGTGTCGACCTACGCCCTCTTCATGCGGGAGAGCTATCCCGAGTTCGCCTTCCCGACGGAGGCGACCGACCCGGGTACGGAGCCGGCGCGTCTGTCGGTGCAGCCGGCCCCCAAGCTGAGCCGCGGCCTGATCTTCGTGAAATGGCTGTTGGCTATCCCCCACTACATCGTGCTGGCCTTCCTCTTCATCGCCGTCTATGTCGTCGTGATCATCGCCTTCTTCGCGGTGATCATCACTGGGGATTGGCCCGAGGGTATGCGCACGTTCGTCGTGGGCGTCATGCGGTGGTCGGCTCGGGTGAACATGTACATCCTGCTCATGACCGACCAGTACCCACCCTTCAGCCTCAGCTGATCGCGCCGCCACGGCCGCGGTACCCGGCCAGCGATGCGCAAGCGCAACGGTGACCGGCGAACTCGGCTGACCGATCCCGCCGTGTCGCCGCACGACGACAAGGATCGGACCGGTGGTGCCCCCTACTCGGCCAGCAGCCGGTAGTTGCCCACCACGGTGGCGTCCGACGGTTCGGGGCCGGTGGTCAGCCGTTCGCCGAGGTCGGCCTGGAACGCGCCGAACGCCGGCGACGTCGACAGCGGATTGACCTCACCGTCGAGCACGGCGATGTGCACGAAGCTGACGCCATCGTCGAGACGCAGGGTGGCGTACTGCAGTCCGGCCGGCCGCTGCTCAGCCAGCTCGGCGTAGACGTCGCCGACCAGGCGAGCATTCTCCTCGGCACACTCCGGTTTGGTCGTGTAGCGGATCACCTTGGTCACGGCCATCGGTCATCTCCTTCTGTTCGGGTCCTTCGATTCGGACGCCATGTCAGACCGCCCGCATCCGGTTGTTGCGGGCATCGTGGGTGACCTCGGCCAGGCCCATCGCCTCCAGCAGGGGCGGCAGGTACATCCCGAACCGGCCGCGGTAGCCCTTGCGCAGTCCGTACCAGCCGCCCACCGGGTTGTCGGGCGAACGACCCCAGGCCTCGACCGTGCCTTCGGCGGCCGGCTTCCTCTCGTCGGCGGCGCCGAGGGGAACCCAGTCGCCCTGGTCGACCAGCCAGGCGTGGAGATCGTCGACCGCGCTCAGGTGGTACCGCAAGGTCGTCGAGCCCACCTGGCAGACCCAGGCGGGAGGATCGGCCTCCCCGTCGCGGAACACCGTGTAGCCGGAGCTACCGGGCGGGGTCTGCAACCGCCATGGGTCGTCCTTGGTGCCGACGGGCATCAGCCGCCTCCTTTCTCGACTGCGGCCACGAAGTGCGGCAGCAGGCCATCCCAACCCCTGCGGTTCCCCTCGCGCCGTTCCTCGGCGACCGGGCCCAGCCGTTCCCACCCGCGGTGCTCGATCTCGATGCGGGTGGCGGCGTCGCCTCGGGGGAGGAAGCGGATGTCGACCACCGTCGCTTCAGCCCGGTCCTGATGCAGGTGCCACCGGTAGGACAGCCGGGCCGGTGGGTCCCATACCGTCACCTCGCCCCACTCGTGCTCGATGCCGTCCGACGTGCGCTCGAAGATCCGACCGCCGACGCGGCCCTGCAGGAACACCTCGAGGTCGCCCCGGCCGCTCACTGTGTGGTCGGGCGGCCACCAACTACCGATCCCCGAGGTCCACACGGTGAACGCGTGCTCGGCCGAACAGGCGACGTCGATGGAGATCCTGAGCGGCTCGGTCACCGGTCACGCTTCGGGTCGGTGTTCTCGGCGACCATCCGGAAGCGGGCCGCCGCCTCCCCCCAGATGCCCTCGAGATACTCCTGCACCGCCTGCATCCCCTGCTCCCGAAGGTGATAGATCCGACGGGTCCCCCGGGCCTGTTCGGCCACCATGCCGGCATCCTTCAGCAGGCGGAGGTGACGGGAGACGGCGGGACGGCTGATGGGCATGGCGGCGGCGATCTCCTGGACGGGCTTGTCCCCGTCACTGAGCAGCCGGAGGATCTCCCGTCGGTTCGGGTCGCCCAACGCTTCGAAGGGATCCCCGCCGGCCGGGGCGCGACCCATCCCCTCAGCCGACGGCATCGATCCCGCCCATTGCTTGGCACCACCCCATCGGAGGACCTCCCGGTCATTGGTAACTGCTGGGCTACCGTAACACGCACGTTACCAATGGGCAACCAGGTGGCCGCTCGCCGCTCCGGGCGGCACGCCCCGACGACTCGGCGTCAGACCCCGAGCGAGGCGGCCCGCAGCTGGGCGGCCAGTTGTTCGTCACCGGTGATCTCGACCCGGGCCGCGCCCTGCCGACCCGACCCGAACAGCGTCAGCTCGCCGGGGTCGCCCTCGACCGCCACCACCGGGCCGCTGCCCTGGACCTTCGTGTCCCGACCCGGCGAGCGGACCTGGATCGTCCCGGCCACCTTCTTCGCCATTCCCCCGGCCCCGAACCGTGACCACAGGGCGTCGGCCATCTCCGTGGTGAGGGGACGGGGCTCCCCGTCGGGTTGGGCCCGACGGACGTCCTCGACATGGATGAAGAACTCCACCGTGTTCATCGGACCGTCGAACGGGCGAAGGAGCCACGGGGGCCCGCGGCGTACCTTCGCTACCAGCTCGGACCACTGGGTGCGGTCACGGACCGAGGTGCGCACCTTGTCGGTGTAGCCGGCCAGCGGAGGCCAGACCAGTCCCGGGCCGCTGTCCGGGCGCCGCTCGCGGACCACCAGATGGGCGGCCAGGTCCTTCGTGGTCCAGCCCTCGCACAAGGTGGGCGCGTCCGGGCCGACCTCGAGGAACAGGTCGCAGAGCACCTCCCGTTCCTGTTGGGCCAGGGTCGCAGGTTCCATGTCCGGATCCTACGTCGGGAGGTGCTCCGGTCGAGGCGCCACCGACCCGAAGGCGCCGGCCGACCCCCGAAGCCGGCTACCCGTGCTGCCAGACCCGCCCGGAGAGGGTGCGCAGCCCCGGGAGGGCGGCCCGATCCAAGGCATCCAGATCGTCGTCGTCGATGCGCCAACCCAGTGCCCCGGCGTTCTCCTCGGCCTGATGGCGGTTCTTGGCGCCGGGGATCGGCACCGCACCCTTGGCCATGACCCAGTTGAGCGCCACCTGACTCGGCAGCTTCCCGCCGTACTTGTCACCGATGCGGCGGAGTTCGGCCACCACCGCGTCGACCACCTCCATCGGATGATTGGAGAAGTTCCGCTTGCCGGGCGGAGGGTTGGACGCCGAGTACTTGCCGGTGAGGCGGCCCTGGCCGATGGGCGAGTAGGCCAGCGGCAACACGCCCAGTTCGGCACAGGCGGCGAGCAGTCCGCCCGTCTCCGGCGACCGGCGCAGCAGCGAGAACTCGATCTGATTGGTGGCCAGCCTCATGCCCCGATCCTGGAGCGCGGCGGCGATCGAGCGGGTCTCCTTGACCGAGTAGTTGGAGACCCCCACCGCCTTCACCAACCCGAGCTGGTGGGCCGCGGCCAGGGCGTCGGCCATGGCCGCATGGGAGCGGAGGCTGACCGGACCGTGGATCTGGTACAGGTCCACCGACTCCAGCCCGAGCCGGGCCAGCGACGCCCGGAGGGACTTGAGCAGCGCCTGGCGGACCTGCAGCTTCCAGGGCGACGGCATGAATTTGGTGGCCACGATGGCCGACGCGGCCCGCTTCGGATCCTTGGCCCGCAGGGACCCGATGATCCGCTCGCTCTCACCCGAGCCGTACACCTCGGCGGTGTCGAAGAAGGTGGCCCCGGCATCGATCGACCCGTCCCACGCCCCCTGGATCGAGTCGCGGGTGAGCTCGCTGTCGTAGCCGCCCATGCCCCAGGTGGACCGATCGCCCCACGCCCAGGTGCCCACGCCGAGGGGCGGAATGGAGACATCGGAACCGGCGAGCAGGTAGTGGTCTGGGGCCATCGCCGTACGGTACCCGCTGGCGACGCCCACTACCGGACCGGGTGACCGGCCCGCCCGGCCACCGACCGGCTGCGGCCGCGACCGGCCCCCACCTGTGCTGGACTCGGGGCCCATGGACCAGAGGGGGCGCCCACTGCGGTGCGCGATCATCGGCGCCGGCATGGCCGGCATCTTGAGCGCCATCAAACTGGCCGAGGCCGGGATCGATGACTTCACCGTGTACGAGAAGGCGGACCGGGTGGGCGGGACCTGGCGCGAGAACACCTACCCGGGCCTGTCGTGCGATGTGCCCTCCCACCTCTACTCGTACTCGTTCGCCCTCTCGCCGGAGTGGTCCCACCGCTTCTCCCCCGGCCCGGAGATCCAGCGGTACTTCGAGCAGGTGGCGGACGACCACGGGGTGACCGGCCGGGTCCGGTTCGGCGATCCGGTGACCGCCTGCCGGTTCTCCGACGGCCGGTGGCACCTGGAGACCGGTTCGGGGAGCCACGACGCGGTCGATGTGGTCATTGCCGCCACCGGGGTGCTCCACCATCCGAACTATCCCGACATCGAGGGGCTCGACCGGTTCGCTGGGGCCATGTTCCACAGCTCGCGTTGGGATCACCGGGCCACGCTCGAGGGCGCCCGGGTCGGCATCATCGGGACCGGCTCCACCGCCGTCCAGATCGTCTCGGCCATCGTCGACCGGGTGGCCACCCTCTCCCTGTTCCAACGCACCGCCCAGTGGGTGATGCCCCAGGAGAATCCGCCCCACTCCGACGAGGAGCGGGCGTCCTTCCGTGACGATCCCGAACACCTGGCCCAGACCCACCAGAGCCTGTCCGACCTGTTCGACCTGTTCTCCAACGCGGTGGTCGACGCCGAGTCGCCGGAGATCAAGTGGATCGAGCAGGCCTGCATCACCAACCTCGAACAGCACGTGGAAGACCCGGACCTCCGCCGCCGGCTGCGACCGGACTACCGTCCGGCGTGCAAGCGCCTGGTCATCTCCCCCGACTTCTACGACGCCATCCAGCGCCCCAACGCCGAGCTGGTCACCGCGGCCATCGATCGGGTGGAGCCCGGCGGCGTGCGCACCGCCGACGGCCGGCTCCACCCGCTCGACGTGCTGGTGCTGGCCACCGGGTTCAAGGCCGACGCCTTCATGCGGCCGATGGAGGTGACCGGACGGGACGGGGGATCGCTCGAGCAGGCCTGGACCCCACGGCCCGAGGCGTACCTGTCGATCTCGATCCCCGAGTTCCCCAACTTCTTCATGGTCAACGGGCCCAACGGCCCGGTGGGCAACTTCTCCCTCATCGAGGTGGCCGAGATCCAGGTCCGGTACATCATGCAGCTCATCGAGGGCATCCGGTCCGGCGACTACCGCCACGTGTCGGCCACCCGCGCCGCCCTCGACCGGTTCGAGCAGGCCCGGGCGGTAGCGGCCCAGAAGACGGTGTGGGTCACCGGCTGTCGCAGCTGGTACCTCGACGACCGCGGCCTGCCGGCGGTGTGGCCGTGGTCCTTCGTCCGGTTCCGCCAGGAGATGGAGACGCCCGACCTGACCGCCTTCGAGCTCACCGGCTAGGCGCACCCGGTCGGGCGCCCGATCCGGCCCCGGTCAGGGCACGTAGTCGAAGGTGTCCGGATCCGGGCCGGTGCGCTCGTTGCGGTTGAGGGCGGTGATGGCCGCCATGCCGTCGGCGTCCAGCTCGAAGTCGAAGAGCTCGAAGTTCTCCTGCACCCTCGACGGGGTCACCGACTTCGGGAAGACCACGTCACCCCGCTGGATGTGCCAGCGGAGGACCACCTGGGCCGGCGTCCTCCCCACCCGATCGGCCACGGCGACGATGGTCGGGTCGCCCAGGACCTTGCCCTGGGCGATCGGGGACCAGGCCTCGGTCACGATCTGGTGACCGGCGTCGTAGTCGCGCACGGCATCCTGGGTGAGATAGGGGTGCACCTCGACCTGGTTCACCGCCGGCACCACGTCGGTCTCGACCCGCAGGCGCTCGAGGTGATGGGGCTGGAAGTTGGAGACACCGATCGAGCGGGCCCGTCCATCCCGCTGGAACTCGATCAGCGTGTTCCAGGTGGAGACGAAGTCCCCGTCGTAGAGGGTGGGCAGGGGCCAGTGGATGAGGAAGAGATCGACGTAGTCGAAGCCGAGGGCGCCGAGGGTCCGATCGAAGGCCCGACGGGCGTCGTCCGGCCGGTGGAACCCGTTGTTGAGCTTGCTGGTGACGAAGACGTCGGCCCGGTCCACGCCACTCCGGGCCACCGCCTCGCCCACCTCCCGCTCGTTGCCGTACATCTCGGCGGTGTCGATGTGGCGGTAGCCGATCTCGAGCGCCGTGGCCGTGGCCGTCTCGGTGTCCGCCGGCTTGATCTGGAACACGCCGAACCCGAGCTGGGGGATCGAGTGGCCGTCGTGCAACCGCACGGAGGGAACGGTGCCGGCGGGGGTCGATGGGTCGGTCATGGCTTCTCCTCTACCCCCTCAGCGGCTCTCAATCTCGCCTCAACCGTTCTTCGGCAGCTCCGAGAAGGGCGTCCCCTTGTCGTTGCTCGGCTCCTTGGGCAGTCCGAGCACCCGTTCACCGATGATGTTGCGCTGGATCTGGTCGGTGCCACCGTAGATGGACGGGGCCTGGGCGTACAGGGCCGACATGGTCACCGCCGACAGGAAGGGGTTGCCGGTGGCCTCGTCGAGCACCGGCTGATCGGCCGGGTCGTAGGCGTGCAGCAGTGCCCTGGGCCCCGACGATCCGCAGGCTGACGTCCCGTTGGAGCCGCACGATGTTGCTCATGGACAGCTTGGCGATGTTGGCCATGCCGGGGACATCCCGACCCGTGCTCCGGACCGCCTTCAGCCGCTCGGCGTTGAACCGGCCGAGCTCGTTGAGCGTGTAGAGGCGGACCAGGTCCTGTCGGATGAGCGGGATCGGCCCCGGTCCCGTTGCCCCGGGCCAGGTCGACGAGCAGGTCCTGCATGCCGGCCCGGCGAGCGGCCCGGCCGGCCGCATCCGACCGGGCCCGGGGCTTGGCCCCCTTGGCCGGGACGAAGTCGCCCGCCCGGCGGGGCAGGTTGCCGGCCACCGTGCCCGGCGTGGCCACGGCCACCGCCGCCGAGCCGCCGCCCGAGCCCAGGCCGGACCGCTCGTGTCCGAGCGTGGTGTTGGCCACCGCCCAGCCGTTGTTGAGGCCCCCGATGACCGAGGAGGTCGGCACCCGGGCATCGGTCAGGAAGGTCTCGTTGAACATGGCGTGCCCGGTCATCTCCCGCAGCGGGCGGACGTCGACGCCCGGCTGGTGCATGTCGAGGGCGAAGTAGGTGATGCCCTGGTGCTTGGGCAGGTCGGGTGCCGGTGCGGGCGATGAGCATGGCCAGGTCGGCGCTCTGCCCGAGCGAGGTCCACACCTTCTGCCCGTTGACGATCCACTCATCGCCGTCCTGCTCGGCCCGGGTGGTCAGCCCGGCCAGGTCGGAGCCGGCCCCCGGCTCGCTGAAGAGCTGGCACCAGGCCTGCTGGCCGGTCACGATGTCCCGGACGAAGGTGTCGATCTGCTCCTGGGTGCCGTGGTCGGCGATGGTCGGTGCGGCGAGTAGGAGCCCGAGACCGTTCGGGGCACCGAGGGCGCCGAATCGGGCGATCTCCTGGGCGATCTGGACCCCCACGCTGCGGGCCACGCCCCGACCGTACGCATGCACCGGCAGGGTCGGCGCCGCCCATCCCGAGGGTCCCAGCCGGTCCCACCACTCCGAGACGGTGAGGTCGGGATCCCAGTTCTCCTCCAACCACGTCCGGAGCTCGGTGATGAGCTCATCACCGCTCGGTGGCGACTGCAGCAGATCGGTCAAGGTGCTCCCTCCTGGGTGTTCCGGCCCCGGACGACCCGTCCCCTCTGACAGACGACGGCCATGGCCGGTCCGGAGCAGGCCCGGCCGGTGCGCCCCGGCGACAGCTGGAACAATACCGCTTGGACTGTCTCAGCGTTCAGAGCCGGGGCCTCCACCGGACGACGACCCCGGTTCCGGGGTCAGGCCGCCCCGACCACCCCGACCTCGGCCTCGGGCGCCCGCAACCAGGCCACGCCCCCGATGATCAGCGCCACCACCGCACCCGCCACCACCACGGTGCTCACCGAGGTGGCCGACGCCACCGCCCCGCCGGCGATCAGCCCGATGGGCACCGTCCCCCCGAATCCCATGATCCAGAGGGCCATCACCCGCCCCCGCACCTCGTCGGCGATGTGGGCCTGCAGGGCGGTGGACAGCGAGGTGATGGTGACGAAGTAGGCGAAGCCGACCAGGAGCACGATCGGATACGCCACCCAGATGTTCCGGATCAGCCCGAATGCGGTCAGGAAGACGGCCATGCCGGCCAGGCCGGACCGGATCAGCAGCATCCGGGAGGTGGCCACGAAGACGGTCCCCACCGACACCGCCCCGATCGCCGCGCCCAGGCCGAACAGCGCGTAGAGGGCGCCGTAGAGCGCGCCGGCCGGGTTGATGTGCAGGTCCCGGGCGGCCACCACCGGCATCAGCCCGATGAAGGGCAGGCAGAAGAAGGAGATGCTGAACACGGTCACCAGGACGTATCGGACCAGCGGGTCCGACCGGGCGACGGCGAGGCCGCCGAGGAGGCGCTGCAGTCCCGACACCGCCCGGGGGGCCGATTCGTCCCGCCGCACCCGGGGCAGGGCGGCCCGGGCGATGACCAAGATGGCGAACCCGTAGGTGGCGGCGTTGATGGCGAAGATCCCCCACGCCTCGGTCAACGGCAGCAGCAAGCCACCGATGGCCGGTCCGATGACCCGGGACAGGTTCAACTGCACCGACTGCAGGGACACCGCGCCGGGCATGTCCCGCTTGGGCACGAGCACCGGGAGCACCGCCGAGAACACCGGGGCATTCAGCGCGTTGCCGATCCCGACGGCGAGGACGCACAGGAAGATCAGCGTGGTCGACGGATGCTGCCTCGATGCGGTCCAGGCCAGCACCAGCGAGAAGAGCAGCTGCTCGACCTGGCAGGCGACCAGCAGCCGCTTGCGGTCGACCATGTCGGCCAGGGCGCCCCCGACGATCGACAGCAGGAAGAGCGGGCCGAGCTGGGCGAAGCCGATGGCGGCCACGTAGGTCGCCGAGTGGGTCAGCTGGTAGGCCAGCACCCCGAGGGCGATGTTCTGCATCCACGTCCCGATGTTGGACGCGAAGGTGCCCAGCCACACCGAGCGGAACGCCGGGTGGGACAGGGCCCCCCGGGCGCTGCCCGGCGTATAGGGGAGGTCGCCGTCGACCTGGGCGTCGTCGGCCTGGTCGAGCTGGGCGGGAAGGGAGGACGCGCGGCCCGATGGTCCGCCCCGACGCCGCGGGCTCCTCATGATCCGGGTTCGGGCACCTCGACAAGCTACCGCCGCCGGCGGTGGACGGCCCGGGTCGACCGCCTCCGGGGCGGTCAGTCTCCCACCGGGCCGGCCCGCCCCCCTACGGAGCCAAGCCGGTGATCAGCCCCTGCTGCTTGCGCATCCCCCGCAGCCACCGCTCGCGATCGGTGGCCCGGCGCACCTCGTAGTCGGCGACCTCGGGATGGGGCAGGATCAGGAACCGCTCCTCGGCCATGGCCTCGAGCACCGCCTGGGCCACCACCTCCGGCTCCAGCATCCCGTCCCGTCCCGCGGTGGCGACGGCGGCCTGGCGGGAGACCCGGTCCCCGCCCCCGGTCATGTTGGTCCACACCCCCTGCGGGCACAGGCACGAGACCCGGATGCCGGCGTCGCCGTGGGTGATCGACAGCCACTCGGCCAGGGCCACCACGGCGTGCTTGGTCACGCTGTAGGGGGCGGAGCCCAGCTGGGTCAGCAGGCCGGCGGCCGATGCGGTGTGGACCAGATAGCCCTCGTGCCGCTCGAGCATCCCGGGCAGCACGGTCCGGGCCGCATAGATGTGGCTCTGGACGTTGACCGCCCACATCCGCTCCCAGTCGGTGTCGGGCACCTCGACCCCGCCGGGGACGATGATGCCGGCGTTGGCACAGAACACCTCCACCGGCCCGAACGTCTCCTCGGCCTCGGCCACCAGGGCCACCACCTGGGCCTCGTCGGCCACGTCCACTCCGACCGCCAGCGCCGCACCCCCCCGGGCGGCCAGGGCGTCGGCTACCGTCCGGGCGCCCCCGGCATCGAGGTCGGCCACCACCGTCTTCGCCCCGCGGGCGGCGAAGGCCTCGCACAGGGACCGGCCGATGCCGCTGGCGCCGCCGGTGACCACCACCACCCGGTCTCGGACCTCCACGATCAGCCCCGGCCGCCGACCCGGCGCTCCATGTAGTCGGCGTACTTCACCAGGTCCGGGTCCTCGGCCATGACGGCGGCGAACTTCTTGCGGGCCTCGGCCCGCTTGGCCGGCAGGTACTCGGTGGGCCAGTTGCCCTCGTGGGGCTGGTAGTCCTTCAACACGTTGCGGGCCACGGTGACCTTGTGCACCTCGTCGACCCCGTCCATGACGCTCATCGTCGGGGAGCCGGCCCACATGGCCTGCAGCGGCGTGAGGTCGGTGACCCCGAGCGACCCGAAGATGTGGATGGCCCGGTAGGCGACGTCCTTCAGGACCTTGGCCGCGGTGTACTTGCACGCCGCGATCTGGGTCCTCGACTCCTGGGTGCTCGAGTGTCGATGGTCCAGGCCGTCCACAGCACGAGCAGCCGGAGCATGTTGATCTCCGCGTAGGAGTCGGCCACCGCGCTCTGCACCATCTGGTGATCGGCGATGACCTTGCCGTGGGACTGACGGCTGAGGGCGCGCTCGCACATCATGTCGAAGGCCCGCTGGCACTGGGCGATGGCCCGCATGGCGTGGTGGATCCGGCCGCCCCCGAGCCGCCGCTGGGCCAGCACCTTGGCCCCGTCCTCCGGGCCGAGCAGATGGTCGAGCGGCACCCGCACGTCGCGGTAGAGGATGTGGTCGTGGGTGCGGGGGACGTCCATGATCTCGACCCCCGGGGTGTCACGGGGCACGACGAACATGCCGTTGGTGCACATCACGCAGCAGGATGTCGGCGTGCCGACCGGCGCTGGTGAACCACTTCTCGCCGTTGATGACCCACTCCTCCCCGTCCCGCACCGCCGTGGTGCGGAACAGGTTGGGGTCGGAGCCGCCCTGCGGCTCGGTCATCGAGTAGGCCGACCAGATCTTCTGCTCCATCAGGGGGTACAGCCACCGCTCCTTTTGGACCTCGGTGCCGTAGGCGGCCAGCAGCTCCATGTTGCCGGTGTCGGGGGCCTGGCATCCGAAGATGGACGGGGCCGAGCTGTAGCGGCCGATGATCTCGTTGAGCAGGGCCAGCTTGAGCTGGCCGAACCCCGGGCCGCCGAGCTCCCGGTCGAGGAAGATGGCCCACAGCCCCTTGGCCTTGACCTGGTCCTGGAGGGGATCGACCAGCGCCCGCATCTTCGGGTCGCGCATCCGGACGGCGTAGGGGAACACCAGCTCGAGCGGCTCCACCTCCTCCCGGCAGAACTGGTCGACCCAGTCGAGCTGCTCCTGAAATTCCGGTTCTGTCGAAAAATCCCAAGCCACGGCACCCTTCCCTTTGCTCTCCGGCGACGGACCCCCATGATGCACGGGTTCGGTCGGCCTGTCGCACCGAGCCGGCCCGACCGGCTCCGCCCGGCCCGCCCCGACCCCGACCGGGGCCCCGGTCAGTCGACCAGGGCCTGGTACACCAGGGCCCGCAACTGGGCCCGAAAGGGGTACGAGGCCGACGGCATCAGCTGGGTCATGAACACGACCGTGAGGTCCTCCACCGGGTCGATCCAGAAGGCGGTGCTGGCCGCTCCGCCCCAGTAGAACTCCCCGGCCGACCCGGCCGACCCGGTCAGCCCGGGCCCCTTGCCCACCGCGAACCCGAGGCCGAAGCCCACCCCGGGGAACTCGGACTCGCCGAAGCCCCCGGAGGCCAGCTCGACCAGCTCACCGTCGTCGGGCAGGTGGTTGGCCGTCATGAGCTCGAGGGTCTTGCGGCCGATGACCCGGTGCCCGTCGAGCTCCCCGTCGTTGAGGAGCGCCTGGCAGAAGCGCAGATAGTCGGCCGACGTCGACACCAGCCCGCCGGCCCCCGACTGGAAGGAACGGATCCGGCGGTAGGGGCTGCGTTCGGGATCGTCGATCAGCCGGGGCGGGGCCCCCGACTCGTACCAGTAGTTGGCGGCCAGCCGCTCGACCGAATCGTCGGGCACCGAGAAGCCGGTGTCGACCATGCCGAGGGGCTCGAACACGTTGGCCCGCAGATAGGCGTCGAACGGCTGACCGGACAGGACCTCGACCAGTCGGGCACAGATCTCGGTGGACAGCCCGTAGTTCCACTCGGTGCCCGGTTGGAACTTGAGCGGGTAGTCGGCCAGCAGTGAGCACAGTGACTCGAGGGTCATCCCGTGCCGGGCCGCGTGCAACGCCGTGGCGAACTGGTCGTCGGTCGGATGGCTGCGGGCCGGGCTGCCGGCCAGACCGGTCATGTGGGTCAGTGCGTCCCGCACCGACACCGGGCGGACCTGATCGACCGTGCGGACCGATCCGTCGCCCTGGAGCAGGCCCACCTTGAGGTCGCGCCACTCGGGGATGTAGCGGTGGAGAGGATCGGCCAGCTGGAACCGGCCCTGCTCGTAGAGCTGCATGAGGGCGATCGAGGTGATCGGCTTGGTCATCGAGTAGATCCGCCAGATGGTGCCCTCGTCGACCGGCTTGGACCGCTCGCGGTCCATCAGGCCGAGCGAGCGCCAGTAGGCCGGCACTCCGTCCCTCCATACCGCGATCTGGCACCCGGCGATCTTTCCGGGCGCCACGTAGCGGTCCTCGAAGTGCCGGGTGATCCGCTCCAACCGGCCCGGGTCGAACCCGACGGCCTCCGGGTCGACCTTCATCGGTCCCCCCGGTCCCGGGCCACCTCGTCGTAGGACTCGTAGTCGGAGGCGGTGTCCGCCGCGTCCTCGAATTCGAGCAGGCCGGCCTCACCCCACCGCTCCCGCAGGTAGCCGTCGTTGGCGTCGAGCAGGCCGAGCTTTCTCACGTTGGGCACCAGCTTGGCGTAGAAGCCGCGCTGGAACCCGACGAAGAGGCTCGAGTTCATCTTGGCCGCCGCCGCGCCCAGGTGGGGCATGAGGCTGCGGGCGTCCACGCCCAGGCGCTCCCAGATCTCGGGTGTGGAGGACCGGGCCCGGCTGCGCAGGGTGTTGTCGAGGAGGAACTCCTGGCGGTCCCGGAGCTCGGCGTCGGTGAGGCCGGCGTAGAACTCCTTGAGGGTGAGCACGCCGAAGGCCACGTGCCGGGCCTCGTCCGACATGATGTAGCGGAGGAGCTTGGCCAGCAGCGGTTCGCGGGTGTGGCGGAGCATGTCACCGAAGGCGGCCAGGGCCAGGCTCTCGATGACGATCTGCATGCCCAGGTAGGCGATGTCCCATCGGCTGTCCTCGAGCAGCACGGTGATCTGCTCCTCGAGGTACGGGCTCATCGGGTAGGCCCCGCCCACCTTCTCGTCGAGGTAGCGGGCGAACACCTCGGTGTGGCGCGCCTCGTCCATGGTCTGGGTGGCGGCGTAGTACTTGGCATCGATCCACGGGACAGTTTCGACGATCTTCGCCGCGGTGAGCATGGCCCCCTGCTCGCCGTGCATGAACTGGCTGATCATGGCCTTGAACAGCTCGACGCCGAGGGCCGAGAACTCGGCGTCCCCCCAGCTGGCGATGGGCGAGCCCGGCTCGCGGGCCGCGGCCCGGGCCAGCTGGAGGGTGGCGCCCTCGGGGTCGACCAGCTCCTCGGGATCGACCTCGGTGGACCAGTCCAGATCGGTCACGCTGTTCCACTGGGAGGCCATCGCCTTGTTGTAGAGGGTGACCAACTGGGTGCGACACCGCTCGTAGTCCCACAGGTAGATGCGCTCGGCGTGGTCGTGGACCACCTTGAAGGTCGACGCCATCTCCGAGGCCGGGGGCGTGGCCGGGAGGTCGGACACGGTCACCGGTCGCGACGACCCATCATGTTGGCGTTGGGGGCGGCTTTGGCCACCAGGCCGGGGAGGACGTCGCCGATCTCGCCCACCTCCCACCGGTCGTCCTTGTCCACGCTCGGGCCCTCCACCCAGCCCTCGGCCACGCTGATGTGGCCACCGTGGACGTTGAAGACCCTCCCGGTGATGTCGGCCGAGGCGGAGCTGCCCAGCCAGACCACCAGCGGGGCGATGTTGTCCGGGTCGTTGCGGTCGAACTCGTCGGGCTTTCGTTGGGCCGAGCTCTCGGCGAAGCCGAGGTTCTCGGTCATCCGGGTGAGGGCGGCCGGCGCGATGGCGTTCACCGTGACCCCGTACCGGGCGAGCTCCATGGCCGTGATGATGGTCATCGAGGCGATGCCCGCCTTGGCCGCCCCGTAGTTGGTCTGCCCGACGTTGCCGTAGATACCCGACGGTGAGGTGGTGTTGATGATCCGGGCGTCGTTGGTCTCGCCCTCCTTGACCCGGTTGCGCCAGTACTCGGCCGCCCACCGCATCGGGGCGAACGTCCCCCGCAGGTGGACCCGGATGACCGCGTCGAACTCGGCGTCGGTCATGTTGACCAGCATCCGGTCCCGCAGGATCCCGGCGTTGTTGACCAGGACGTCGAGGCCGCCGAAGGCGTCGACGGCGGAGTCGATCAGCCGTTTGGCCCCGTCCCAGTCGCTGATGTCCTCCCCGTTGGCGATGGCCTCGGCCCCGAAGGCCCGGATCTCCCCGACCACCTCACCCGCCGGGCCATCCGAGGAACCGGTGCCGTCGACCTCGGCGCCCAGGTCGTTGACCACCACCTTGGCCCCCTGACGGGCGAATTCGATGGCGTGCCCCCGGCCGATCCCCCGACCGGCCCCGGTCACGACGACCACTCTTCCCTCGCAGATGCCAGCCATGTCCCACTCCTCTCGTCCGGACCACCGGGCCGTGCCGCGGTGCGCCCCTCCGTTGACGGTACCGCCCCGGGACCCCCGCCTGCCGAAACCCCTCCGCCGGCCCGCCCCGGCCCGGCCCGCTCCCGGTTCGCCCCGTCGGGGGTTCTCGTCCAGAATCACAGCACGGTGGAAGGCCCGACGAAGCCGCGACCGCCCGCCACCGGAAAGGAACCCGCACCCATGACCATCCCGACCGACCTGGGGATCATCGACACCATGATGGGATTCCCCCACCCCGACATGAAGGACGTCTACCGGTTCATCACCCAACAGACCAAGGACACCGAGTCGAAGGAGGAGTTCGCCTTCCCGGTCGAGTACATGTTCAAGGACGTGCCCAACAAGACGCTGGAGGGCTCGGAGGACCCGATCGGGGTGACCCTGCGGGAGATGGACCTGTGGGGGATCGAACGCTCGATGATCGGCGTCGTCGACCTGACCGGCATCGGGCCCGAGGCCCTCGAGCGCCACCCGGACCGGTTCATCCCGTCGTCCCACGCCGACCCCAACGAGGGCATGGCCGGCATCCGGCGCCTCGTCCGGGAGTACGAGACCTTCGGCGTCCGGGCGGTGAGCGTGTTTCCGGCCGGCACCTTCCCCCAGGTCCCCATCAACGACAAGCTCATGTACCCCATCTACGCCAAGTGCGTGGAGCTCGGCCTCCCGCTGTTCTGCTGCGCCGGCATCCCCGGTCCCCGGCTCAAGGCGGCCTGCCAGCACGTGGAGCTCATCGACGAGGTGATGTTCGACTTCCCCGACCTCGTCTTCGTCACCCGGCACGGGTGCGAGCCCTGGACCGACCTGGCCGTCAAGCTGATGCTCAAGTGGCCGGGCCTGCACTACTCGACCAGCGCCTTCGCCCCCAGGTACTACCCGAAGGCGATCGTCGACTACGCCAACACCCGGGGGGCGGACAAGATCATCTACGCCGGCTACTTCCCCATGGGGCTCTCCCTGCAGCGGATCATGACCGAGATGCCCAACGTCGGGTTCAAGGACGAGGTATGGCCCAAGTTCCTGCGCGAGCAACGCCCTGCGGGTGCTGGGTCTCGACTGAACGGCCCGGTCGGCGGTCGCGGGCCGCGGGGGGCTGCTCCGGGTCAGTCCTCCCCCGCCAGGGCGAGGAACGCCGCCGTGGCTGCCTCGACGCAACCCGCGGTGTCGGACAGGGCGCGCTGCCCGCCGAACCGCTCGGTGAGGGAGACCACGTGGCTCCCCATCTGTTCGGCGGCCCGGCGGGCCTCCGAGGTGACCCGCCCGGCGATGACCAGCGAGGGGACCCCGAGGAGGGCGGCGTCACGCAGCACCGACCCGACCAGCTTGCCGGCCAGCGACGTGGCGTCGAAGGCCCCCTCACCGGTCACCACCATCCGGGCATCGGCCAGCTGGTGGCGGAACCCGACCAGCTCGGAGACCACCTCGTACCCGGACCGCAGCTCGCCGCCGAGGGCCACGATGGCCCCGCCCATGCCGCCGGCCGCCCCCGCGCCCTCCACCGAGAGGACGTCGACCCCGAACTCCCGCCGGTAGCGCTCGGCCACCCGCCGGAGCCGCTCCTCCAGCAGGGCGATCTGGTGCGGGTCGGCGCCCTTCTGGGCGGCGAAGTGGGTGGCCGCCCCGACGAATCCCACCGTCACGTCGCAGGCGCCCACCAGCTGGGCCCCGTGGAGGCCCCCGCGCGCCACGATGACGTCCACGGCCCCGGCGCCCCCGTCGGTGGTGGCCGAGCCACCCAGCCCCACCACGATGGTCCCGGCCCCGGAGCGGGCGGCGGCGGCCATCAGTTCGCCGGTGCCGCGGGTCGTCGCCGCCATCGGGTCGTTCCCCTCGGCTCCCCCGGCCAGGGTCAAGCCCGAGGCGCGGGCCATCTCCACCACGGCCACGTCGCCGATACGGAGCCACCCCGCCTCCACCCGGGCGCCGAGTGGCCCTTCGACCTCGGTGGTGTGGGGAGTGCCGTGGAGCCCGCCGAGCACGTCGAGCAATCCCTCGCCCCCGTCGGCCAGGGGCACCTGGCGGGCCCGGCCGCCGGCAGCGGCCACGCCCCGGGCCATCGCCTCGGACGCCTGGTGGGCGGTCACCGTCCCCCGGAACTTGTCCGGTGCGACCAGGACCACGTCGGTGGGGGGACTCATCCCGACGAACCGTACGGGATGGGGAGGTCGGGGCGCGGCCCCTCACGAATGGATGACTTGGGTGATCTGTTGGGCCAGAACGCCGGCGAACGATGACTGGTCCGCCGCCGTGGCCCCACCCGGATCGGCGTTGATCACCCGGCGCAGGTGCCCCTGGGAGTCGATCAGATAGACGATGTCGGAATGGACGGCCATGCCCCCGGCCGGAGCCAGATAGACCCCCGCCCCGTAGTCGTTCCAGACCGTCCGCAGCGTCCCGAGCGGGCCGGTGACGTAGCGCCAGTTGGCCAGCCGGTCGAGACCCTCCTGCGCGTCGAAGGCGTCCAACGAGGCCACCGAGAGGTACGCCGGGTTGGCGTCGACGGCCACCAATCGGACCCCGTCGGCCTGCGCCCCGAGCAGCTGGTCGGCCTGGCGGAACTCCTGGGCGATGACCGGGCAGTCGCTGGTGCAGACCGGGTCGAGGAAGGTGAGCGCCACCGTGTGCCCGCGCAGGTCGGCCAGGGAGAGCGGCTGGCCGGACTGATCGACCAGATGGAACCCGGGGGCCGGGCTGTCCACCACGGTCGGAGCGCCGTTGACCGATTGCGCCAGTAACGGGTCGGCGTGGGAGTCGAGCGACGCCGCCACCATGGGCGCGGTCCCGACCAGCACGACGAAGGCGGCCCCGACCGCGGCGGCCAGCCGCCCGGCGTAACCGGGGTCGACCCGTTCCCACCAGGGGCGGCGGGTGGCCGGTTCGGCCGCCGGCCCCGGAACCGTGGCCCCCGCCCGTACGAGCGGTGTCTCCACCGGGGCATCGACCGGGGCGACGGCGGGCACCTCGGCCGGGACGCGGGTCAAGGCCAGGTAGCCCCCGACCGCCAGCAGCAGCACCGGCAACATGGAGTTGGGGTCGGTGCCGGTGCCGCCCCACACCCCGAAGTCCTCGACGAGCACCCAGTCGACCACCCCGAACCCGATGAAGGCGATCAGCGCCGGGTACAGGTACCGGCGACCCCACAGGAAGACGGCCCCTATGCCGGCCAGGATCACCACGGCCAACAGGTTGACCAGCCATCCGTGGGCCTGGTCGAAGGATCCGAACCACGACACCGTCGAGGCCAAGGCGTGGGGTTGGGGCGTGGCCGCCATCTCCTCCACCATCCCGGCCAGGGTCCCCGGTCGCCCGTGCTGGGTGCCCTGCCAGAACCCGCGACCCGGCCAGGCCTGCAGGACGGCCAGGGCCAGCAGCAGGACGCCGAGCGATCGGGTGATGGTCAGACCCAGTCGCCGGCCGATCCACGATCGGTCGGGCAAGGCCAGCAGGACCCCCCCGACCACATAGAACAGCACCCCGCCCGGTGCGCCGAACAGGAAGGTGAGGCCGGGGGCGAAGAGGCCCCCGAACGCCTCACCGAAGACCCACACCACGAGTCCCCACCCCACGCTGATCAACCCGGCGACCCGAGACCAGCGACCGAGGGGGGCCACCCACAACAGGAGGCCGATCCCGAGCTGGATCCACACGGTGGCGGCGGCCGCCTCCGCCGGGTGGCGGGTCCAGGCGGTCACCCCGAATCCGACCAGGCTCTGCACCCACCCCGGCGAGGTCGCCGCCGCCGGGGTCAGCGCGCTCGCCGGCAGGCCGAGCGGCATCTGGGGCTGGAGCTGCAGGAGCCCGTCCACCACCCAGAAGGCACCGAAGCCCAGGCGCAGCACCCGCCGGGCCAGGGGCTCGACGGAGGGCGCGGGGTGGGGAGTTGGATAGGGCTCGCCCCGGGCGACCGCCCGTCGGTACTGGAGCGAGCGGAGCCCGTTCCAGCCGACCAGCAGGAAGATCACGACCAGAAAGATGATGCCGCCCTGACGGAGCAGCGCGTCGTGGAAGGCCCCGACGATGAGGGAGCCACCCGCCCCCGGGGAGCGGCCCATGCCCGACATCAGCAGGCCTCGTCAGCGCTCATCAGGGCCGAGAGTACTGCCCTGACCGAGCCGGCCGCATTCGCCCGGACCGGCCCGACCGGTGGGCTCAGGGACCGAACAGCAGGCCGTAGTTGGCCCCCCGACGCAGGTGGTGGCCGCCGTCGATGGGCAGGCTGACCCCGGTGATCCAGCTGGATTCCGGCCCGGCCAGAAAGCGGACGGCGTCGGCGATCTCCTCCACCGTGCCCAGCCGGCTGACCGGCATCTCGGCCAGGTAGTCGTCGAGCAGCGGGCCGCCGGCGCTGATCGGGGCCATGAGCTCGTCGTCCACGATCCCGGGCTGCAACGAGTTGACCCGCACCCCGGTGTGGCCGAGCTCTTCCGCCGCGTACTTGCACAACATGTCGATGCCGGCCTTGGCGGCGCCGTACGCCCACAGATACCGGTGCGGGAAGTGGCCGGCTCCCGACGACATCCCGATGATCGACCCACCGGGGGCCACCCCCCCGTCCACCCCGGTCCCCACCCCGGCCGCCATCCAGGGGGCGCCGTGCTTGATGGAGAGGAAGGTCCCGATCAGGTTGACGTCGACGGTGGCCCGCACCTGGCCGAGGTCGGCCCCGGTGATCGGCCCCATGTGCATGGCCCCACCGGCATTGGCGAACAGGATGTCGAGGCGCCCCCGGGGCGCGGCGGCCTGGGCCACCGCCCCGGCGATCTGCTCCTCGACGGTCACGTCGGCCACCACGTAGTCCGCGCTCCCGGTGCCGGCCGACTCGTCCGCCGCCCGCTCCAGTTCCTCCACCGCGGCCCGGAGCCTGTCCTGGGTCCGCCCGCAGATGGTCACGTGGACCCCGTCCCGCACCAGGCGGGTGGCGGCGCCGAGTCCGATGCCGCTGCCGCCGCCGGTGACCAGCGCGGACAGCCCGGCCACTCCTCCGGCCCCGTCGGATCCATGCATGACCATTCCTTGCTCCTCTGTGTCGGACGGCGGCGGGTCGATCGCGGCTCCCTGCGGGGAGCTGGTACAGACTGTCGGTTCGAAGCAGCATGCTACGAGGCCCGGGGTCGGGCAATCCGACCCCCGCAGAGGAGCGGAACCATGAGTTCCAGACAGTTCAACCTGGCCGATCTGTTCGAGGTGGTGGCCGACACCCTCCCCGATCGGCTGGCCCTGGTGGCGGGGGCGGACCGACTGACCTACCGGCAGCTCGACGAGCGCGCCAACCGGTTCGGCCACCATCTGCTGGCCGCCGGGGTCGGCGTCGGGTCCCACGTCGGGATCCTGGCCTACAACCGGGCCGAGTGGGTCGAGGCCATGATCGGCTGCTACAAGGCGAGGGTCGTGCCGGTCAACCTCAACTACCGCTACGTGGCCCCCGAGCTGCGCTACGTGATCGACAACGCCGACCTCGAGATGCTGGTCTACGAGCGGGCCCTCTCCCCCCTGGTGGCGGAGGCCCTCGACCTGGGGACGGAGGCCCTCGACGGCCGGTCATCTCGACCGGCACCGCGGTTGCTGACCATCGACGACGGGTCGGAGGGGCCCGACGTGCCCCACCCACACACCCCCTACGACGAGGCGTTGGCCTCCTCGTCCCCCGACCGGGCGTTCGAGCCCCGGTCGGCGGACGACATCTACGTGCTGTACACCGGGGGCACGACCGGCATGCCCAAGGGCGTGCTCTGGCGCCAGGAGGACATCTTCTTCGCCGCCATGGGCGGCGGGGGGTGGGGGGCGGCGCCGATCACCCGGGCCGATGCACTGGCCGATCGGCTCGACCCCGACGAGTCGGGCGCGCGTGGTCATGCTGGTGGTGGCGCCGCTCATGCACGGCAATGCCCAGTGGGTGATGTGGAACGCCTTCATGATGGGAGCCACCGCGGTCCTCTACACCGACCACCGCTACGACCCCGACGCGCTGTGGCGGCTGGTCGGCGACGAGGGAGTGGTCTCGATGGGCCTGGTGGGCGACGCCATGGCCCGGCCACTGGCCGACGCGCTGGCCACGGCGGCGCCGGGGACCTACGACACCTCCACCCTGGCCGTGGTCGGCTCCGGAGGAGCCATGTTGACCTCGACGGTGAAGGACGAGCTCAAACGGCAGCTGCCCGAACGTCATGATCATGGACCGCTTCGGCTCCAGCGAGAGCGGGGCCCAGGGGGCGGTCGAGGACGGGGCGACCGGTCCGCGCTTCTCGATGAGCGACGGACACCACCGTGCTCGACGACGAGCTCCGACCGCTCACGCCCGGGTGGCGGAGCCATCGGACGACTGGCCCGCACCGGGCGGATCCCGCTCGGCTACTACAAGGACCCGGTCAAGACGGAGGCCACCTTTCCGGTGGATGCCGACGGGGTGCGTTGGTCGGTCCCCGGCGACCTGGCCTCGGTGGAGGCCGACGGCACCATCGTCGTGCACGGACGGGGCTCGGCGTCGATCAACTCGGGGGGCGAGAAGATCTTCCCCGAGGAGGTCGAGGCGGCGGTCAAGTCCCACCCGGATGTGTTCGACGCCATCGTGGTGGGGATCCCCGACGACCGGTTCGGCGAGCGGGTGGCCGTGGCCGTCCAGGTCAAGCGGCGTGCGCCCACCCCGTCGCTCGACGACCTGCAGTACCACTGCCGGTCGCTCCTGGCCGGCTACAAGCTTCCCCGCCAGCTCGCTGGTGACGGACGAGATCCCCCTGACGGCCGCCGGGCAAGCCCGACGCCAAGGCGGCCAAGGCCCTGTTCTGACCGCGAGGATCCGCGCCACGCCTCTGAACGCGAAGATCAGCGCCAGGGCCGCAGATCTCAGCCGGCGGCCGCCGCCATCCCGCGGGCGTCGACCAGGGTGGCCACCGTGGCGATGACCAGGTCGGCGGCGGCGATCAACGAGGCATCGTCGATGGCCACCACCCGGGTGGCGCCGGCGTCCGGCCACACGCCCACCACCCGGGCCGGGACCGGCCGCGAGGGGGATCGCAGCGCGGCCACCAACCCGAGGTAGGCCAGCTCCTCCGACCACCGGTCGCCGGGGGAACCGCCCGTGACCGAGACCATCGCCTCGGGAAGGGGTGGCCCGTCCGGCTCCGACCGATCCGGACCCCCCGGGCCGGACCGGGACCCGGAGCTCGGCCCGGCCCTTGAGCCGGATGGTGCGGTCGGCGGGGAGCACCCACTGGTCGTCGACGCCGCCCAACCGGGGGGCTGGTCGAACTCCCGCCAGTCGAAGGCGGACCACAAGGCGGTGGCCCAGGTGACGGCGTCGGCCAGGACCGCCGCCCGACCCCCGGCGGCCAGCCCGGCGAACCACGGCTCCCAGTGGATAGGTGCGCCAGCCGGTCCGCCGCCACTCCTCCACCGCCTCGGCGGCCACCGTTTCCGCCGCCTCCGCCGGGGTCCGGAACCTCCCGTCGATACCAGACCTGGACGATGGCCAGGCCCAGTGATCGCCGCACGAACACCGGCTTCCAGGCGAAGACCGGATCGGGCCGGGTCACCGTCTCGGGATGGGCTCGGACCTGTCGGAGCAGAGCCAGGTTGATCTCGAGGGGGGCGCCGGGAGCCAGCTGTTCGGCCTGCGGGACCACCCCGGCGAGCAGTCGATCCCGCACTTCGCCCCGCACCCGGTCGGTGACCGAGGTGCTCGGAGGAGCGAGGAGGGATCGGGTCAGCTGCTCCGGACTGCTCACGCCACCGCCCGCCGCTCAGGTCGGGATAGCCCGCGGCCGACCTCGCCCATCGGTGCCCCCGACGGGCACGACGGCCCGGGCGGGCCGGCTCCGCCGGGGTTGGCCGTCGGGCTCGGCCCCTTCGGCCAGCTCGCACAGCCGTCGGACGCCGGCGCCCGTCCGGCAGGCCGCGGCCACCAGGTGCTCCTCGGTGACCGGGTCCACATCCAGTTCACCCGGTCCTCGTGTAGTACGTGGCCACCGCGAACGGGGGGCGGGGCGGCGCAGCGCCTCGAGCAGGGCGTAGAAGTGGAGATCGAGCCGGTGCTCGGGCCGGCGGGCCCCGGACTTGATCTCGACGAAGGCCACCGACGCCTCGTCGGTGGCCGGCGAACCGATGGCCAGATCGACCCGCCCCACCAGTTCGACCGCCCCGCCGGCCAGCACGACCCGCAACGTCTCCTGCGTGCGGGGCAGCCAGGCCGGGTCGAGGGTGGGCCACCGATGGAGCAGCCCGCCGGCCTGGCGCTCGACCTCGGCCCGGAGTTCGGCCCGGTCGGCGGCGGAGAGCCGGTTCACCCACGAGACCAGGCCGAGCCGGTGCTCGTCGACGGACAGGCCGGCCAAGCCGTCGGCCATCGGGTCACCGATCGATCCGACCGTGACCAACTGACGGAACAGCACATCGACGAGCGCGCCGCACGCCAGCGGGATGGTCGGGCTGCGCTCGCCGAATTCGGCGTCGACCGGGTGGGTCCCGCGGGCCAACACTCCGGTCAACCTGTCCTTGGTCATCCGCAGCCGCAGGTCGGCAGCGGCCATGCCGCCGGTGTTCGGCACCTCCTGTTCGACGATGCCCCGCAGACGGCGAGCCAGGTCGGGGTCGACCCGGGGACGGGGACGGCCGGTGAATCGCAACCGCTCGAGCAGGGCCCGGCCGGCCAGAGGGTGCCAGCTTCCGAACTCGGGGCGCGGACGGGGTCTCGCCCGTTCCCCCCCGGCGGCCACCCGTTCGGACACCGCGGCCGGCCCGGCCAGGCCGGTCGGCCCTGATGGTGCCGGTGGCTCGGCCTCCGGGGCCTGAGCTCGTCGATCAATTTCCATCACCGGCATGCATGCATTGTGGCGGCGGGGTGTATCACGGCGCCCCGCCGTTGGGCGTCACCGGTAGCCTCTGGCTCATCGTGTTCACCGCATCCATCAGTGCGTTCGCCGTCGTCTTCGGGTTGTTCGTGGTGGTCTCGGCGGTGCTGCTGATCCTGGTCATCCGCTTCATCCTGGGGGGAGCCTCGGCCAGCCGGGCCCGGTGGATGGCCGATCAGGAGGACCAGGAGGAGCAGGAGGACGAGGACGCCACCCCACGGGATGACCGCGCTGGTGCTGGCCGGCGGAGGTACCCGCGGGGCGTTGCAGATCGGCATGCTCCAGGTGCTGACCGAGCACGGGTTCCGTCCCGATCGCATCTACGGGTCGTCGGTGGGCGCGGTCAACGGGGTGGCCTTCGCCGGCGACCCGACCCGCGAGGGGGTCGAGCGCATGACCCAGATCTGGGGTGGGCTGACCCGGGAGCGGGTGTACCCCCAGGGGCGGCTGCACGGTCCGTGGCTGTTCCTGGCCCAACGCGGCCTCGGTCTACCCCGACGTCGGGCTCCGCCAGGTCATCGAAGAGGGCGTCAGATTCGCCAGCCTGGAGGAGGCGGTGATTCCGGTGGAGGTGGTGGCCACCTCGCTCACCGACGGCCGGGAGCGGTGGTTCACCTACGGCCCGGCCCTCGATGCCGTACTGGCATCGTGCGCCATCCCCGCCATCTTCCCGCCGGTCGAGATCGACGGCGAGCGGTACATCGACGGTGCCGTGGTCAACAACGTGCCGATCCGCCGGGCCATCGACGCCGGGGCCACCCGCATCGTGGTCCTGTTGTGCACGCCGCCCGTGTACACCCCGCAGCTGCCCAAGCGGCCGGTCGAGGCCATGCTCAACGCCCTCCTCATCTCCATCCACGCCCGGTTCGGCCGGGAGATGGCCCAGCTCCCACCCGGGGTGGAGGTCATCCTGTGCAGCGGCATCGAGGGCGGGAGCCGCGACTTCGACGACTTCTCCACCACCGAGGCGCTCATCGCCCAGGGTCGGGAGGAGGCCGCCGAGGTGGTGCGCCGCTACGGGCTGGGTGCCCCCAGGCCGGGGGCCCCGCCCACCGGTCCGGACGGTGCCGGCGGATCGAACGGTGCCGGCCCACCGGATCGTGTCCCCGGGTCGGACGGCGTCGACCGGCCCGGCGTCGATCCCGACGGGTCCGGCTCCGTGCCGTTCCGCCCGGACGGGGTCGCCGCGCCCGCTCACCCATCCCGACCCGGGCAGATAGCGCCGCACGATCCGGGCGGGCACGCCGGCGATGACGCAGAAGTCGGGGAACGTGCCCCGCACCACCGCGCCGGCCCCGACCACCACGTTGCGCCCCAGCTCGGTCCCCGGGAGCACCACCACACCGGTGCCGAGCCAGCTGCCGGCTCCGATGCGGACGGGCACGTCGCTCGGCCACTGCGCGTGCACCACCTCGTCGGGGCTCTCGTACCCGTGGTTCTGGTCGGTGATGTACACGTAGGGACCGGTGTGGACATCGTCCCCGATGTGCACCTCGAAGTGCCCGACGATGTGGCTCCCGCGTCCGATCATGCAGCGGTCCCCGATGCGTCACCACCGGGTCGGTGACCATCGTCTGGCCCGGCACCATGCCGGCCGAGATGCTCACGTAGGGCCCGACCAGGGTGTCCCGTCCGATTCGGATCCACTCCTCGCCGAAGATGGCCCCGGGCGGGAAGGCCAGGCAGCTGCCCGGGCCGAAGGCCCCGAAGCCGGCGGCCAACTTGTCGCCGGGTCCGGTCGCCCCGTGCCGGGTGACCCAACGCCATCCGGCGTGGACCAGCGAATTGAGCCACCGGGGGCGCCCGGCGGTCCGGGTGGGCGACCGGCGTCTGCTCAGGTCGCGGTCCGGCGGCGGTCACCCGACGACGCTATCCGATGCCCCGGATGCCTCCCGAATGGTGCGGCCACCCGCCCGCCGGCCACCGGGCACGACGCGGCGGTGCGGCATGGCCGAGCCGGCCCGGTCGGCGGATCCGTACAGTGGTCCCGTGCCGAACGACCAGCGCGACGGGACGGACGCCCGGGAGCAGCCTCGGGCGGTCCGGATTCGAGATCGGGATCCGACATCTACGAACGGGCCCGCCCGACCTACCCCGAGGCGGCGGTGGCGCAGCTGTTGGCCACGACCGGCATCGTCGAGGGGAGCCGGGTGCTCGACCTGGCCGCCGGCACCGGAAAGCTCACCCGCCACCTCCAGGCGGCCCGGGCCGCCTGCATCGCCGCCGAGCCGTCACCCTCGATGCGGGAGGTGTTCACCCGGACGGTGCCCGGCGTGCCGATGGTGGGCGCCACCGCCGAGGCGATCCCCTTGCGCCGACGACACCATGGATGCGGTGGTCGTCGCCCAGGCCTTCCACTGGTTCGACCCGGAGCGGGCCCTGGCCGAGATGGCCCGGGTGCTGCGGGCCCGGGGCTGGCTGGCCCTCATCTGGAACGAGCGGGACGAGTCCGACCCGATGGTGGCCGAGCTGGTCCGCATCAGCAAGTGGGACGTCTGCCAGCCCTACCCGGTGGGGACGTGACTTCGGCCTCGACATCGACGCGAGCGACCGGTTCGGCCCGGTGCTGCGGACCAAGACCGAGTTCACCCAGTGGCTCGATCGGGACGCCTTCGTCGAGCAGGTGGCCTCCCGGAGCTACGTGCGGGTGCTCCCCGACGACGAGCAGCAGGCGCTCCTCGACCAGGTCGCCGCCTTCGCCTCGACCCTGGCCGAGCCCATCGCCATGCCCTACATCACCGACCTGTTCTGCGCCCAGGTCGCCACCTGACCGGGCCGGCAGGGGAACGGGCCACGGCCCGATCTGATCTGATAGGCCCGACAACCACCCGGGGAGGACACCACCGATGATCAAGTTGACCTGTCTCCTGAAGCGACGGGAGGGGATGACCCCGGCCGAGTTCCAGGCCTACTGGCAGGAGCACCACGCCCCGCTGATCGCCAACACCCGGTGCGGGAGCCACGTCATCCGCTACGAGCAGCATCCCCGCCCACTGTCCGACTACCGGGGCGATGACGACCGCTCGGGCTACGACGGGGTCACCGAGCAGTGGTTCGCCTCCATGGACGACTACTACGCCCACATGAGCGAGGACGACTCGCCCCAGATGTTCGAGGACATCCCCGAAATTCCTCGACCCCGACCACCTCGACTTCGTGCTCACCGAGGAGCCCCGGGTGATCATCGACGGCCAGGTCGACTGGACGACCTGAGCCGCTCGGCGCACCGTCCCGAGCGGCCGGCCCCCAGTCCGCGGACCGGACCGATCGCCCGCCCGTCGGGGTAGATCGTCGCCTGGTCAGCCGGCTCTTTCGGCCGATCGCCGCCCCGGCGGGACGGCAACCGTCGTTGACAATGCGCACGCATCGGACTTACGATCCATCACATCGGACACTGTGTCCGATCGAATGGAAAGGTCGTCCGACATGCCGAAGACGGACATCGACATCAGCGGGATCGACTTCGCCGACATCAACCTGACCGACTCCACGGCCCTTCGCCGACGCGGTCCCCCACGAGTGGTTCGCCTTCCTCCGCAAGAACGCCCCGGTGTGGTGGCAGGAGGAGGAGGACGGCCCCGGCTTCTGGGCGGTGACCTCGCACGCCGACTGCACCACGGTGAACCGGGACTACGAGCACTTCTCCTCCTACAAGAAGGCCACCTACATCTGGGAGCTGCCCGAGGAGGAGCTGGCCCAACAGCAGTTGCGTGATGTTGAACATGGACCCGCCCCTCCACACCCGCTACCGCCGGCTGGTCAACAAGGGGTTCACCCCGCGGATGGTCAACCAGCTCCACGATCGCATCCACGCCGCCACCGACGGCATCATCGACTCGGTCATCGAGAAGGGGTCGGCCGACTTCGTCACCGACATCGCCGCCGAGCTGCCGCTGATCGTCATCGCCGAGCTCCTCGGCGTTCCCGACGAGGACCGGCACCGGATGTTCGACTGGTCCAACCGGATGATCGGCAACGAGGACCCCGAGTACCAGCAGTCGGCCGGCGAGGTGGCCCTGCAGGCCTCGATGGAGCTCTACGCCTACGCCTCCGAGCTGTTCGGAGCCAAGCGCGCCGACCCCCACGACGACCTGATGAGCGTGCTCACCGACGTCGAGATCGAGGGCGAGAAGCTCTCCGACTTCGAGCTCGAGATGTTCTTCCTGCTGTTGACGGTGGCCGGCAACGAGACGACCCGCAACCTGATCTCCGGGGGGATGGCGGCCTTCTTCGAGCACCCCGACCAGTGGGAGCTGCTGCGCAACGACCGGTCCCTGCTGCCGTCGGCCGTCGAGGAGATGCTCCGCTACGTCACCCCGGTGATGAACTTCCGGCGCCAGACCACCAGCGAGTTCGAGCTCGGCGGCCAGGTCATCGCCGAGGACAGCAAGGTGGTGTTCTTCCACATCTCGGCCAATCGCGACGAGGCGGTCTTCGACCACCCCCAACAGTTCGACATCACCCGCAACCCCAATCCCCACCTGGCCTTCGGCGCCGGCGGCCCCCACTTCTGCCTCGGCGCCAACCTGGCCCGCATGGAGATCCGGGTCATGTTCGAGCACATCCTCGACCGCCTGCCCGACCTGCAGCTGGACGGCAAGGTCGAGCGGCTCCAGTCGCAGTTCATCAGCGGCGTCAAGCACATCCCGGTGGCGTTCCCCACCGCCGACCGCGTCCTCTCGTAGATGCCGGCCCGCAAGGCGCCGGACGGCCTCAAAGAGGTCATCCGGGACTTCCGCCGGGACCAGGTGATCGAGGTGGCCCGCCGGCTGTTCGGCGAGCGGGGCACCACCGATGTGTCCATGGACGAGATCGCCGCCGAGGCCGGGGTGGCCCGGTCGACCGTCTACGTCTACTTCGCCAACCGCGACGAGCTGCTCCGGGCCTGCCTCAACGGCATGCACGACCAGCTGCTCGACGACATCGCCGAGACGTGGGAGCAGGACGCCGAGCCCGCCCGCCGGCTGCAACGGCTCATCGAGGGGATGCTCGAGCGCATCGACGACGACTCGGCCTTCTTCCGCCTGGCCCTGGTCACCCAGGGGTCGATGAACCAGAGCGGGGAGGCGGTGGGCAATGAGCTCGCCCTGATCGGGCTCAACATCGCCCGGCTGATCCGCGACCTCTACGTCGACGGCCAGGCGTCGGGGACCTTCGGGGACATCGACCCCGACCGGGCCACCTCGTTGATCGGCCAGCAGATCTACGGGGCCATGTCGGTCCGGGCCGGTGAGCCGCTCCCCGACCCGCCGGCGGTGGTGGCCGCCGAAACCTGCGGCTTCATCCTCCGGGGCCTGGGCGCGCCGGCATCCTGATCCGGGGGGAACCGGAGGCGCCGCGCTCGACGAGGACCTCGGCCACCCGGGCACTGGGGCGGGCGATCACGGCCCGGTCCCCCTTCACCACGACCGGCCGCTCCATCAGTTCGGGGTGGGCGAGCAGCAACTCGACGACCGCCTCGGGGCGGGAGTAGGAGCCCGGGTCGAGGCCGAGCTCGGTGAATCGGGGATCCGTCGTGCGGACCAGGTCGGACACCGGGTCGACCAGCTTGGCGATGATCGTCTCGAGGGTCGGCCCGGGAGGGCGGCGTGACCAGGTACTCGACCACGGTGTGCTCGATGGACCGCTGGTCGAGTAGCTCGAGCGCCCCACGGCTCTTCGAGCACCCGGGGTTGTGGAAGACGGTCACCTGGTCGGCGTCGGGGCGGCGGACGGGGTGGACAAGGCGGGTGGGCTCCTGGGTCGGTGATGGGGACAGGACAGCAGACGAACGTAGTCCAACGAGGCGACGGGCCCTCAGTCGGCCGAGTGGCCGACTCGGCCGCGCAGGCCGCGCAGATGCCGCTGAGCGAGAAGTGGTGCGGGTCGATCACGAAGCCGGTGTCGTCGAGCAGCCGCTTCCGCAACGGATCGAAGGTCGCATCGGGAACCTCGACCACCCGTTGGCACGACTCGCAGACCAGGTGATGGTGGACGTCACCGGCCAGGTGCCAACGGGACGGTCCATGTCCCAGATGCACGTGGAAGGCGATCCCCAGTCGTTCCAGCAGCTCGAGGGTCCGGTAGACGGTGGCCAGATTGACGTCCGGATGCCGGGCCCACACCGCTTCGGCCACCTGCTCGGCGGTGAGGTGGTCGCCACTGCGATCGAGCGCCTCGACGACCGCCCGGCGGTCGACCGTGACCTTGCTCCCCGAGGCGCGGATGGCCGCGATGGCCTCGTCCACCCGGTTGGTCGACACGACGACACTGTAGCTGGGGGCCGGTTTTGTCAGCCTCCGGCGACGCTGCTCGGTCAGCCTCCGGCGACGCTGCTCGGTCAGCCTCCGGCGACGCTGCTCGGTCAGCCTCCGGCGACGCTCTCGGTCAGCCTCCGGCGACGGCCGGCACGATCGACAGGGTCTGGCCGTCCGACACCGGCGTGGCCAGGCCCTCGAGGAACCGGACGTCCTCGTCGGCGAGGAAGACGTTGACGAATCGGCGCAGCTCGCCCGGCGTCGTCGAACAGCCGGTCGGCAAAGCCCTCGTGGGCGGCATCGAGCGCCTTCAGGACCTCGCCGACGGTCGATCCTTCGACGCTGACCTCACCGGCACCCCCGGTCAGCGTGCGCAGTTGGGTGGGGATCCTGACCTTGATGCTCATGATGCTCTCCTTGACGAGATGTCCGTCGGTCGTTGTTCAGCGCCCAGGGCCTCGTCGAAGGCCTCGAGCGTCGGGGCGATGGTGGCGGTCGGGCCGACCGTCCCCGACAGGGCCTCGACCGTCTTCAGGCCGTGCCCGGTGACCAGGGCCACCACCCGCTCGTCGGACCGGACGATCCCCTGGGCGGCCAGCTTGGCCAGGGTGGCGATCGTGACGCCCACCGGCCGTCTCGGCAAAGATCCCTTCGGTCCGGGCCAGCAGACGGATGCCCTCGATCACCTCGTCGTCGGTGACCGAGGCGCAGGACCCACCCGACTTGCGGATGGTGTCCAGGGCATACCAGCCGTCGGCCGGGTTCCCGATGGCCAGGGACTTGGCGATGGTGTCCGGCTTGACCGGTCGGATGGCGTCGGTGCCCTCGGCGAAGGCGGTGGCCACCGGCGAGCAGCCCTCGGCCTGGGCGCCGGAGATGCGCACGGACGGCTCCTCGTCCAGCAGGCCGACCTTCCACAGCTCTTCGAAACCCTTGGCCACCTTGGTCAGCTGGCTGCCGGAGCCGATCGGGACCACGACATGGTCGGGAGCCTGCCAATCCAGCTGCTCGGCCACCTCGAAGGCCAGTGTCTTCGAGCCTTCGGCGTAGTAGGTGCGGACGTTGACGTTGACGAACGCCCACGACGGCTGCTCGCTGGTCAGTTCGGCGCACAGCCGGTTGACGTCGTCGTAGCTGCCCTCGCACGGCGAAGACCCGGCCTCCGTAGACCGAGGTCATGGTGATCTTCGCCCGCTCGAGATCGTGAGGGATCAGCACCACCGACTCCATGCCGGCCCGGGCGGCGTGGGCCGCCACCGAGTTGGCCAGGTTTCCGGTCGATGCGCAGGCGGCGATCTTGAATCCCAGCTGACGGGCCTTGGTCAACGCCACCGAGACGACCCGGTCCTTGAACGACCCGGTCGGATTGGCCGTGTCGTCCTTGATCCACAGCTCGCCCAGGCCCAGTTCGGCCGCCAGCCGGTCGGCCCGGACCAGCGGGGTGAATCCGGCTCCGAGGTCCACCGGGGCCGCGTCGGCCACCGGCAGCAGATCGGCGTAGCGCCAGATCGACCGCGGGCCCGAGGCGATGCGCTCCCGGGTCATGGTGGCGGCCACCCGCTCGTAGTCGTAGGTCACCTCGAGCGGACCGAAACAGTAGTCACACACGTGCAGTGCCTCTGCCGGATAGGCGCGTCCACATTCACGACAGCGCAGCCCAGAAACGAAGTCCACGTTGGTCTCCTCATCGCTCGGGCATTGGCACCTGGTACGGACTCCGGTCTGCTTGCGCATTCCGTCGTCTCGCTCTGGTTGCCGCGGCGTCGCTGGGCCCGGTCCCTCAGCCGCTCTGGATGATGACCTCTATTCTGGTCGAAGAGACCGCCGCTCGTCAATGCGGGCACCTCTCCGGCCTCCCGGACCCCATGGCCATGACCGACACCGCTTCCACGTACCGGGTCCGGGTGAGCGATGATGACACCATGTCGATCCTCTGCACATCCGGCGAAGGCGCGGGCCAGCAGCCCCTGCTCCCGGTCGAGGCAGACCCGCTGGCCGAGTTGGCCGAGTCGAAGGGAGACCGACGGATCTCGGTGTGCATCCCGGCCCGCAACGAAGCGGCCACCGTCGGTCCCATCGTCCACTCCATCGTCTCCACCCTGACCGAGGGCTCCGGGGGCGTACCGCTGGTCGACGAGGTCGTGGTCGTCGACGACGGCTCGACCGACCGGACCGCGGAGATGGCCGAGCAGGCCGGGGCCCGGGTGGTCACCGCCCGACTCGCCGGCCGGTGGCAAGGGCCAGGCCATGCGGTCGGCGATCGACGCCACCGACGGGGACCTGGTCGTCTTCGTCGATGCCGACGTGACCAACTTCGGCCCCCACTTCGTGACCGGGCTCCTCCAGCCGCTGTTGGCCGACGGGTCGGTGACGCTGGTCAAGGGCTTCTACCAGCGACCGCTGCACGGGACACCCGATGGCGGTGGACGGGTCACCGAACTGATGGCCCGACCGGTCATCGACCTCCTCTTCCCCCACCTGAGCTCGATCGAGCAGCCGCTGGCCGGGGAGACGGCCGCCCCGAGGTGGGTCCTCGAGAAGTGCGAGCTGGCCGACGGCTACGCCGTGGAGCTGGCGCTGCTGATCGACGTGGCCTCGCTGCTTCGGCGTGGAGCACCATCGCCCAGGTCGATCTCGGTGTCCGGGTCCACCGGAACCGACCGCTCACCGAGCTCCGCCCGCAGGCCACCGACATCCTGCGGGCGGCGCTGGCCCGGGCCCCGTCGTCGGCGCTCGGCCGGCTGGCCGCCGACCAGCCGACCGGCACCGAATGTCGGCCGACACTGACGGGCCGACCGGGACGGGTTTCCCGGCCGGCCTCGCTCAGCCGACCGGCACGGAGCGACGGCCCCTTGACCCGAGTGCGGGATCGATGCCCGCCACGACCCCGTCGGCCCCGGTTCCGTCGGCCACGCCCCGGCTGGGTGCGATCAGGTCCTCGATGCCGTAGCCCACGCTGCCCGTAGGAGGCCAGCTCCGCCCGGGCCCGACGACGACCGGGGACCAGCAGTGCGGCCACGACCCCGATGGCGACCACGACGGCACCGCCGTACACCGCCGGGGTCATCCCGTTGACGTAGTCCTGGCCCGAGGCGTAGCCGCCGTTGGAGCTGAAGACGGCACCGAGGACGGCGATGCCCAGCACCCCGCCCAGCTCACGGAAGGCGCTGTTGGCCCCGGACGCCACCCCCTCGAGGGCTGTGGGCACGGCCCCCAGCACCAGCGAGGCCAGGGGCACGAAGAAGAGGGTCATGCCGATGCCACAGATGATGAAGGGCAGCACCAGGTCGGCGTAGTGGGTGTCGACCCGGGTGATCGAGGCCAACCAGGCGAGCCCGATGGCCTGCAGGAACAGCCCGGTCACCACCAACGGCTTGCCACCCCACCGCTCGGCCAGCATGCCCACCACCGGGGCCAGCAGCATGGGCATGGCCGTCCACGGGAGCACCCGGATGCCCGCCGCCAGCGGGGTCAGTCCCTGCACGGTCTGGAGGAACTGGGTGAGGAAGAAGATGGACCCGAACATCCCGAAGCTGAACAGCATGGCGGTCACGTTCACCGCGGTGAAACCGCGATGGCGGAACAGCCGGATGTTCAACATGGGGTGCGACGGACCGGAGCTCCCAGGCCACGAACCCGGCCAGTGCGACGACGCCGACGACGAAGGAGGCGAGCACCGAGGTGCTCGTCCAGCCGTGGCTGTTGCCCCGCACCAGGCCGAAGACGATGCCGAACAGGCCGACGCTGACCAGGGCCACACCGCGCCAGGTCCAGACGGGTGGCGTGCCCCCTTGGACTCGCGACAGCTTCCACCGGGCCAGCGGGATCAGCACGATCCCCACCGGCACGTTGAGCCAGAAGATGTACTGCCACGACCAACCGCTGGTGACCGCTCCGCCGACCAGCGGCCCGAGGGCCACCGCGGCCACCGCCGATGGCTCCCCAGATGCCGAGGGCGACGTTGCGTCGCTCCGGTGGCACCGCCGCGCTGAGCAGCGTCAGGGAGAGCGGCATGATCATCGCCCCTCCGGCACCCTGGACGGCCCGGGCCGCCACCAGGATCGAGATGTTCGGGGCCAGGGCGGCCACCGCGGACGCCCCGGTGAACACGGCGATGCCGAGGACGAAGATCCGGCGGCGCCCGAACCGCTCGCCGATGGCCGCCGCCGACAGCAACAGCACGGCGAAGGTGAGGGTGTACGCGTTCACCGTCCATTCGAGGCCGGAGAGCCCGGCGTGGAGGTGGACCCGGATCACCGGCAGGGCGGTCGACACCACCAGGTTGTCCAAGCGACGCCATGAACAGAGCCATGCCGGTGATGACGATGGCCCACACGGCTCGTGACCTCATGGCCGGGGCGGCCACCTCGGCCGGGGTCCCGGGCGACTCGGCGGGTGTCTCCACGGGGACGGCGACGACCTCGGTGTCGCCCGTCCGACCCGACCTCCGGGACCCGAGCACCCCGGACATCCGGGAGCGCAAGCCCTGGACCGGTGACGACCCGGACACGGTCCGCCACCGGTTTGTATGTGACTGATCACTAGCTAGGCGAGGCAAAAAAAGTGGGGTGACATAGGGCTGGTTCATGCGGGAACCTCCGCGTTCTCGGCCCGGTCGGCACGGTGGTGTGCCTCGAGGGCCTGGGTTGCGGCCATCACGGCCTGGGTCTTTTCGGGGACGGAGCAGAGATTCTGCGCCCAACTTTCGGGCACGGACAACAGATCGATGGCGGCCATCACGTTGATCAACATGCCCATGGCGAAGAACTCACGCAGCTCCTCGTCGGTGAGATGGGCGCGTTCATAGGCCAACTGCTGCAGCACCTCGAAGGTGCGCCGGCAGGCCCGGGCGATGTCGGGATCGCCGGGGGCGGCGGCGAACCCGTGCAGCTGCACCTGCAGGAGCTCGGGATCCTGCATGAGCTCGAGGTAGGCATCGCCCATGGCCTCTTTCGCCGCTTGGCCGTCGAGCCCTTCGGCTGCCCGGGTGAGCTCGTTGATGATCCGGTCGCCCACCAGGTTGAAGGTGGCCACGAACAGGTCCTTTTTGGTGCCGAACAGGCGGAACAGGTAGGGCTGGGAGATGCCGGCCCGGCTGGCGATGGCCTCGGTCGAGGTCCCGGCATAGCCCGACCGGGCGAACTCGGAGATGGCCGCGGCCAGGACGGCGGTGCGCCGCTCGTCGGCCGTCTGTCGGGTGGGAACCATCATCTCTCCATTGTGAGTGTTCACTCACTACCTTGTCAAGGGGTAGCCATTTCCATTTACGGGATCCTGCTCACCGGGTAGCGTCAGGGTATGGCAGCCGAACACTTCCGTCAGGAAGTGGCCGGTCCCCTCTCCGATACCGTGCTGGTCTCCAATCGGGGCCCGATCTCCTACAACTTCGAAGCCGGGGGGCTGGTGGCGGGAAACGTGGCCGGCGGGCTGGCCGGATCGCTGCGACCGATGGTGGCCGGCACCGGTGCCACCTGGGTGGCCTGCGCCATGGACGAAGCCGATCGGGCTGCGGCGGAGGCGGGTCTCATGGTCGATGACGGCTTGCGCATCGAGCTCGTCGAACCGGAGCCGGCGGTCTACAACCTGGCCTACAACGTGGTGTCCAACTCCATGCTCTGGTTCTGCCACCACCACCTCTTCGATGCATCCCGGCGACCACGGCCGGACCGACGCTGGCTCGAGGCCTGGGAGGCCTACCGGGAGTTGAACCAGCTCTTCGCCCAGCGGGTGGCCAAGGTGGCGCCCGAGGGGGGCCGGGTCCTCGTCCAGGACTACCACCTGGCCCTCATGGGGACCGATCTGGCCAGACTGCGGCCCGACCTGCACACCGTCCACTTCACCCACACCCCGTTCGCCGACCCCTCGGTCCTGCGGATGCTCCCCACGTCGGTGGGCACCGAGCTGCTCGAGGCCATGGCCGGGTTCGGCGCCTGTGGCTTCCACACGCAGCGTTGGGAGGCCGCCTACCGGGCCGGCCAGGCGATGATCGACAGGGCCGCCCGGGGGGATCGACCCGAGCACGGACCTTCGTCTCGCCGCTGTCGACCGATCCGGAGCAATTGCGGGCCTCGGCCTCCGAACCCGAGGTGGCGATGGCCCTCGCCCGCATCGAGGAGCAGATCGGCGGGGCCGATCGCCAGGTCATCGTCCGGGTCGACCGGATGGAGCTGTCGAAGAACCTGCTCCGCGGCTTCTGGGCCTTCGACGAGCTGCTCGAGCCGACAGCCCGAGCGCCGGGAGCGGGTGGTGTTCGTGGCGCTGTCCTACCCCACCCGTGAAGGGCTGCCCGAGTACCTCGCCTACCACAACGAGGTCGAGTCGACCGTGGCCCGCATCAACGAACGATGGGGCACGCCGGGCTGGACCCCGATCGTCCTCGAGGTGGACGACGACTACCCGCGGTCCCTCGCCGCCCTGTCCCGCTACGACGTCCTGTTGGTGAACCCGGTGCGCGACGGCCTCAACCTGGTGGCCAAGGAGGGCCCGTTGGTCAACACCCGCGACGGGGTGCTGGCCCTGTCCCGTGAGGCCGGGGCGTTCGACGAGCTCCGGTCGGCGGTCCTCGAGGTCAACCCCTTCGACGTGTCCGGCACCGCCGACGTACTGGCCCGGGCGCTGGACATGGCAGCCGAGGAGCGGGCGGCCCGGGCGGCGTCACTCCGCAGTCTGATCCTGGCCCGCCGTCCCGGCGACTGGCTGCAGGACCAGCTCGACGCGGCCCGATAACCGCGCCGAACCGGCGTGAAGCGAGTCGGGACCCACTCCGCCGGTCACGGCTCCCGGGGAGGTACGGGACTTCGGGCCAGCCAGCGCAGCACCTCCAGCGCCCCGGCCGGCCCGGTCACCGTGATGTCGGCGGCGGCCACCACCTCGGGGTCGCTCTCCGCGTCCACCGCCGCCACCGACACCGTGGCCATGCTGCTCGCCGGCCAGGGTGGCCAGAGCGGCGAAGGCGGGCAGGTCGCCGAGATCGTCTCCCAGGTAGCACGCCGCCGAGCAGCCCGCAGCCAGTTGCCGGACCACCGTCCCCTTGTCGACGGCGACGGGTGGCCGCAGTTCCAGCGACATCCTCCCCGGGTGGATCTCCAAGCCGGTGCGCTCCGCCTCCTGCTCCCCGGCGGCCACCGCCCACGGCTCGACTTCGGGAGCGGTGCGCCAGTGCAGCGTGACGGCCAGGCCCTTGGGCTCGACCGTCGCACCGGCCGGCGCCCGCGACTGCAGCCGGGTCGCCACCTCCTCGACCGTCGTTCGCCAGCCGGCCGCATCCGCATCGGTGGTGACGGTCCCGTCCCCACGCCACCACTCGAGTCCGTAGAGGCCGACGAACTGCGGCGCTCCTCCCGGTCCTCCGCCCACACCGGCCCCGGGTGACGTGACCGACCCGCGGTCCCCCAGATGCTCCATCAGGAACGAGACCGGCCGCCCGGACACCACGGCCACCACCCCGAACCGTCGGGCCAGCTGGGCCAGGACCTCGGCTGCCCCGTCGAGGGGGCGGGCGCCGGTCGGATCGTCGACGATCGCCGCCAGCGTGCCGTCGAAGTCGGTCATGATCGCCGAGGTCGCCGGATGCTCCAACAGCGGCGCCAACGCGCTCCGGACTTCAGCAGTCGGGCCGCCTGCCGCCTCGCCGGTCCGGTCCACCCTGCGGTGGCCGATCAGCCGGCGGTTGCCGCGGTAGTGGTGGTGGTGGTCGTCGACACGTCGGGACCGGCGACCACCACCACATCGGCCGTTCCGATGGTGGGGACCGGCGCCGCCGTCGTATACGGGACGACGGAGGCGGCCGGAAGTTGGAGTGATGCGGCGATGGCCGCGGCGGGCTGCTGATGGCCGGCCACGTAGTACACGGACGATGTGGACACATCGCTCGACGCATTGACCGGCGGCAGCATGTTCCACCCGCCCGGAGCGAGACGGGCGGAGACGGCCGCCGCCGCGCCGGTGATCCCGGAGGCATTGGCCACCACCACGGCGACCTGGCTGGGGGGAATCGTGGTGGTGGTCGTGGTGGTGGTCTTATGGCCCTTGGGCGTGGTGGTCGTCGTGGTGCCCGCCGACGCCGGTTTCGTCGATCCGGAGGCCACATTGGCCTGCTGGGGATGGATTACGCCGAGCAGGAGGACGGTGGCCGCCACGAACAGGACGATCACGATGCCGGCGCGGAGAGGAGGCAGTCGACTGTCGCCGCCCCGTGAGTCGTCCGATGGCTTCCTCTGCTGTCCGGGGACGTTGACCATTGGCCGCCAGCATGCCCACCGGGGGGTGCAGAAGCAAGCGTTTCCGTTTCGTCACCCGGTCAGGGGCGTTCCGACCGGCGGCCAAAGCCGAGGACACCGGGGAATCGCCCGTAGGATGGTCCCCGGAGCCGGCTCGGACCGGCGCCGTGCCGGTGTGGCGCAGTTGGTAGCGCAGACGACTTGTAATCGTCAGGTCGTGGGTTCGATTCCCACCGCCGGCTCCACATACATCCAGGTCAGCGCATTGTCTTTCGACGATATCTCGGTGTTAGGCTAAAACCCAACAGCTAACCCAACAACTCGAGGGACACCATGGCAGGGAGTATTCGACAGCGCAACCCGGGGGTCTGGGAATTGCGGGTCTACATCGGTCGCGATCGCACCGGCCGGGTCCGACACAAGTACGCGACGTTCGAGGGAACCAAGCGCGCCGCAGAACGCGAACTGGCTCGACTGGTGACGACACAAGAGGATCATCCGGCGCGTATTCCGGAGAAGGAAGAGCGGACGTGGGGACCAGCCACCACCATCAACGATGCCATCCAAGGATGGAAGCAGAACGGCTGGCAGGACCTCAGCCCCAATACCGTCCGAGGCTACGAAGGTGTCTGGCGCCGTAACGTCCGCGACTCCATCGGTAGGCGGAGGATCGCCGACCTCTCCCCGTACGATGTCGAGCGCTACTTCCGTGACCTGAAAGAAGACGGTGCCGGCTACACAACCGTCCGACTGGCCCGAGCCCTCCTCAATCGATCCTGTCGGCTGGCCCGGAAGTGGAGCGGAAACACCCTCCCCAACCCGGTGGTCGACAGCGAGCTGCCCTCTTGGGGGCCGTCCAAACGGCCCAAGGCGGTCCGCTCGCCCGAACCGACGGAGGTTCTGGCCCTCCTGAAGACGGCGCGGGTCGCCGAGGTACGGGTCGCCGTGCTCATCCGCCTGGTGGCCGCCACCGGTATGCGGCGAGGGGAAGCCTGCGCCGTTCGATGGAACGACCTCGACACCAAGGCCGGGACTGTCATGATTGACGAGGGTGTGGTCAGCACCAAGGACGGCGCCGAGGCACGCCAGCCGAAGACCCGTTCGAGCACCCGAAAGGTCGCGCTCGACAGGGTCACCTTTTCGGAGCTCGCCGGGCTGAGGCGTGAGCAGGAAGCGTTGGCCGGGTCCTGCGACCTCAGGTTGACGCCTGAATCCTTCGTATTCTCCTTCGAACCTGGCGGCGAGATTCCTCCGCACCCTGACAACATCAGCCATGTCTTCGCCAAGGTGCGGACCAAGGCCAAGGTGGCACCCGACGTTCACCTGCACTCGCTCCGCCACTTCCACGCCACTCAGATCGACTCGGTGATCTCCGAGGCCCAGAAGCAGGTCCGGCTCGGCTGGTCCACCGTGCAGATGGCCCGCCATTACACCGACGGAGTTCCTGCAGAGGATCGCCGGGCGGCCGACCACATCGGGCTCCTGCTGACGGCCAAGTCTCGGAGACGGACGGAAAAGGCCTCAACCGTCGGCTGAGGCTCGACCGGGCCACCGGTTCAGGCTGTTAGGGGCGACGGTGGATGTTGCTCAGGGTCGAGCCCGTCGATGAGCCTTTCGACAGCTCGCCGCGGGATGCGGATACGGCTCCCTATCCGGAACACGGGGAGAGGGAGGGTGCCTGCCTTCAGGGCTCGGTACAACGTTGAGCGCGTCTCACCTAGCAGGATCGCGGTCTCTTCGACACTGAGGAGTGGCTTTGGTGACTTCGAATTCGAGTCGTTTCGCATGATTGCTCCGGTCTTCGTCGATGCCAGGCGCTGCGCCGTGGTCCCACCCCATCCTTCGGATCAACGTCACCCCGACCGTCACCTTGCTGTTGGTACTCCTTCTCCATTTGGCATCGGCCGTTCGCACGGGACATCACCTTGCCCCGAAATGTGAGTCACCCTTGCTGGTCACGGGATTGATCCAGGACGGACTGAGTGCAAGTCCCTTCCAATTTCGAAAACCCGGACAGAGTTTTCGCCAGACCGATGACCCAACGGCTGGGTTGATCCATCGGCTCAAGGCACTTGGAGAGGTGTAGCCGCTGGGCGAAGCAGGCAAGACGAACGTCACCCTCAGAAACAAGACCGCCATCCCGAACGTCACCTCTTCCTGGTCAGCGAGCCGCTGGTGTCACACCAGTCCCCTTGGCCATCAAGGTCGACGTTCCGAGGCGCCGGCTCGGTCGGTGACCCAGGGGGTCGGCTCGTTCCTCCCCTCACCTTCCGGCCTCCGCTTCTCGCTCTCACTGCGCTCGCTCCCCTGACGGCCGGCTCCGGTGTGGTCAATCGGCACCTATCCGATTGATGTCCGGCCATGCGGGGCGTCAAGCGCCCCGCCCGACCTCAATCGCAGGACGCTCAAGCCTGGAGGCACGAGAGCCGGCCACGAAGTCCCGGGGACCGAGGGCTCGGCATCGAGTCAAGCGCTGATGGATCCCGAGTCGGACCACAGGGCGCCCCTCCGCGGCTCACGACCTCGTCTCGCGCCTGTCAGGAGCGAACCCGGGGGATGATCGCGATTCCGTGTGCGGCAGGGGCGCTCGAGCGGGCATCGAGCCCGCTCTGACCGCATACAGGCAACCAGACCGTCGGATCCACGAAAAGCGGTACATCGAGTGCACACCCGTGCACCATTGGTGCGAACGTCACCCTCGCCCCGTGTCGGGACGGTTGCTCGGGCGCCAAAATCCGATCCCGCGAGGGTGGTTTGGCTTCGCCCGAAGGGCGGCGCATCCGGTGATGCAGGTGTGTGGACTATTTGTACCGGTCTGGCGGAGCTGACGAGAGTGGCGCCGTGTTGGCGCACAGGGCGGGCTCGATGCCCGCCCTGTGCGCTGCTTCCATCTGACCGACAACGAGACCTGTCCACACCGATATTGCTCCGCGGGACGGAATACGGTGACCGTCACCGTTGTGATTTCTGAGGGCCCCGGCGCGATGCCAGCGATCCGCCAGAGTCGGTCCGAAAGCCGGCAGAGGCGAGAGCGGGCCCTGGCCGGAGGGCGGGGGGCGGGGGGTCCCAGGACCGGCGGCGGGAATCCGTGTGGATTGTGTTCGGAGCGAACTGGGCCCGGAAGGGCTTCAGCGACGCCGCACGTTCGTGCAGATCGAGGTGGGCGGCATTGGTCGGACAGCTGGTCCGCTTGGTCACCCTTCAAACACCAATCCCGCCGATACCCAGACGTTGCCGTGATCAGCTCCGTCACTGTCGGCCAATGCCTCCGATCAGAAACAAGCGAATGCTGACTTGACCTGGGAGGGTGACGTTTGAAAGTGACATTCGATCGGAGGCGAGGCAGCCCATTTACAGACCGCTGAGCCACCACAACTTCCGTCCGTCCCAATATCGCGGTTGCACGGGGTAAAGCGTCCCCCAACGGCACATGCGGGGCACCCCGGCCCGGTGCGAAGCCCACCCTCATGGGGCGTCAGCCACCGGCGCCTCCTCGGGACCTTTCGATAGAGGACACGGCTCGTTCCGCAGCTTCGATGTCCTCTTGATCAACGAACCCATCTCGGGCATGGACAGCAAGAGCCAACGCTTGGTCGTAGATGCAGTCACGGCTTAGATTTCGGGCCAGCCATAGTTCAGCCACAAGAGTCTCTCGGTGATCGGCTCCCAAATGCCTGCGTCTTCCAGCCAGAACCTCCTCCCGCAGCACTCGGGCCTCAATCCACCTATCAGCGCCTTCGAGCCTCTCTGCCAGATCCTTCCGAGCATTCGCAGTTGGGCCGCCGTCCACCCCAAACAGTCGTATTTGTGTTCGGACTTCCCTCTCAGCTATCGATATTTTCTCGTCCGTGGAGAGCTTGTCCTCGTAGCGCTTTGCCACGTTCTGGAAGAATCGGGTACGGGGCTTACGTGTGACCAATCTCCAACCTCTGGCCTTAGGCACATCCACAAGACAACATTAGACCTGGCCCACAGCGCTGGAACCGACCGGGCACATGCGGGCGTTTGGAACAGCGGGGGATGTCAAGGATTGATGACGGCGCCCACAAGTGCCAGCACCAATCCGAACACGCCAAAGAGGACCCACAAGAGCCTGTGATTCCCTGCTTGCACCGTTGCCAGCTTCGGGTTGTTAGGTGCATATGCGACCTTGACTTGAGTGCCTATCGGTTTCGGGTTGCAGAGCGCTCCCCCACCGAATGCACCAGCCCCAACCTGCCCACCCACAGCCTTCGTCTCGATGTACACGTGAAAGGTCCGACCGTCGACGCTAAAGGCCGCCGTGTCGATGCACTTCGGCATTCCGCCGTTCGCTACTACTCTCCCAGTAGCCGTTGCGGTTTGGCCGGGAGGACTACCAGAACCCCCGAATACGGCAAGCCCGATTCCGATGACAAACACGCCGATGCCGCCAAAGACGAGCGTCAGTCCGACCACCCTGGCTACTAGTGAACCATGCCGCCTTCGGCCCCGCCCTCCGCTCTCCATTGTTGAGAGTCTCCCAGAGCATCGGTGCTGCCCCAGAACAATGACAATGGCCTTGAGGGTCCACCGCTTCGCAGCTGGTTCTCAATAGCTTCGGGAGCACTGGGAGATTCGGCCTGACTTGCGGTCATGAGGCGTCCTCGGGCGTCGTCGACCGAGCTCTTCCAGCGGACATTGACAACGGCACGCCCCGTCTCCGAGGTTGGGTGATTGGTCCGGGTTGCTACCAACAACCTGGACCGCCCGTCGCTCCGATCAAGGACGGCCGTGCCACCCCTCAACCGCTTAGGAAGGAAGGGATGGCCATGACCATCGTAGAAGCTGCACCCGGGATCACGGGTGGCGTCGATACCCACCTGGACAACCACGTCGCCGCAGCACTGGATCCTTTGGGACGACTGGTCGGCACCGAGTCGTTCACTGCCGATGCCGCCGGCTACAAAGCCCTGCTGGTCTGGCTCGAGGGCTTCGGCCAGGTGGACAAAGTCGGCGTCGAGGGCACCGGCTCCTATGGGGTCGGGCTCTCCCGGTTCCTGCGGAGGAAGGGCGTCGAGGTCATAGAAGTCAACCGACCCAACCGCCAGTCCCGGCGCAATAACGGCAAGTCCGATCCGCTCGACGCCGTCGAGGCGGCCCGGGCCGCCATCAGCGGTCGGGCGTCCGGAGCGGGCAAGACCAAGGACGGTCCCATCGAGGCCATCCGGGTTCTGGTGGTGGCCAAGCGGTCGGCCCGACAGGCCCGGGTCAAGGCCATCGTCCAGATGCGTCATCTGGGAATCACCGCCCCTGACCAGCTGCATTCCCGCCTGAAGGGCCTCACGGTCCACGCCCTCGTCACCGAGAGCGCCAAGCTCCGGGCGACGAGATCCGCGGACCCGGTGACCGCGGCGACCAAGGCATCGCTGTCGTCGCTGGCCCATCGCATCCAAGCGTTGGACGAAGAGCTCGCCGAGCTGGACGAGAAGATCGAATCACTTCTCTTGGCCACGGCTCCCGACCTACTGGCCCGCTTCGGGGTCGGCCCCGATACTGCTGCGTCGCTTCTGGTGGCAGCCGGTGACAACCCCGAACGGCTCCACTCAGAGGCCGCCTGGGCCCACCTGTGTGGCGCATCCCCGGTCCCGGCCGGCTCGGGGAAGACCGCCGGTCACCTTCGCCGGCACGACGGTGGCGATCGTCAGGCCAACAGCGCGCTGTGGCGCATCGCCATGGTCCGCATCGCCCACGACCCCGAGACGACCGCCTATTTCAACCGCCGGGTGAAGGAAGGACGGACCAAGCGGGACGTCATCCGGATCCTCCAGCGCTACATCGCCCGTGAGGTCTATCGCTACCTCCCTCGCGGCTGAATCCCCGGGCCGTGGGTCTGGCTCTCCCCATAACTGTCGCCCCCCGGGGCTGACTTGCCGGTGACCCGCCGACCCACGACCCGGGACCACTTTTACCAAGACGCGTGACTTCGTAAGAGCATGCCCTCGCTTCACGAGTGGCTCATCATTGTTTTGTCCGCGGTCTTCACCCCGGAGCCCCGATTAAGGGCTTGACATTGATAGGAGCGTTCACCGGGACGGTGGCCCTGTACGACAGACTTTCAAGGGACCGTTCAGTTCATGCAGGCTCAGTGGGCGATGGACTATCCCCTTGGGCCGCTAGCTGGTCCACAATCGCTACCGAGGTCGGTCGAGTTCGCCAAGACAGATCGAATCCATCGAATGCCCACTTCCTTCTGGGCTTCTTGACGCCGATCCACTGAGGCTGCTTGAAGATGAGCGAAGCCCCAAATCTTCCTTCCTGAATCGTCTCCACATTCGTCCACGGCATGAAGATCTCTCGACCAAATGACTTCAAGGTCAGACCGTCGGCAGCTACGACGATGGTGCTGTTGTATCGGGCGATCCATGTCAACACCGGCGAGCACACCAGCCCGACCACTATTCCGCCCCACGGAATGATGCCGACGAACCACATCAGGCCTAAAAGTACGAGCAATCCTGCCATCAGCACTCCCAGAAGCCCACCGAACGAACCGAACAGGCTCCCCGAGACCGTCGATTGTCGTGACGTCATGCGGTTGGTATCGGCAGAAGGGCACAGCTTCCTGAGCATCCCGAAACCCCGACAGGGGTGCCCCTGATCACCGGATTCGTGCCCTCGAATCGACGAGGTCCTGTGCGTGGACCCACCAGGTTGCGGTGCTACGAGAAGGATTCAACGAATAGATCGAAAATCTCCTCGGCTTCTTCACCTGGCACGATCTCATCGATGGGCGGAATGGGGTTCAGACCCGGTTGACGACCGAGTTCGGCAGCTACGAACTCACCCAAGCCGACCGCTGCCAGAACTCGCTGAGGGTACCCGGGCGGGAGCGAGCCCGCCGGCTTGGTCAGTGCGCGTTCGATGGACTGTGAAAGTGCGTCAGGGATGTCTTCGGCCACCGAGAGGCCCCAATGAGGCCCGTGTCGACGTCAAGGATCATCACGGCAATCGCGACTGGCTGATCAACCACTCGGATGGAGTGAGAAACATCACGACTCATGACCATCCAGTTGATCGGCGGCACAGGTTCAAGAATAGATTGCGAGGTTGGTATCGGGCATCCCAGACCGCCGGGTCGGTGGGACAACGTGCAGCGTTCAGGGTGCTTCGAGATGCCGCCGGATCGCATCGACCATTCGTCGATTTGAGCCGGTCAGCAGGGGCCGCCACCCCTTCCATGCTCCGTCGTTGAAATAAGCGACATTCCTACCGGCGGAGGTTTCGTAGGTGACCTCGACGAAGCGGGGCACAAGGCCCCAGCCATAACGCCTTCGACGAACGCTGATGATCCGATCCATCGTCAAGCGTCTATTCGTCCTCGGAGCGGTCGGCCAGCTCAGCGTTGCGTCAGATGGGCCGAACATCCCGCACAGTCCTTTGATCGACAACTCACCGGGAGCGAAGAAGCTCGGCGGATCAAAGTTGGGACGAGCCCGTTTGAGGACCAGCCAGACGGGATCGAACTGCAACATCGGTTCGTCGGATGAGTTGGAGTCCGCCATGGCAGCAAGCTACCCGAGCCAGGGTGTCTCCAAACACCGGGACAGTGACCCACAGCGGCAACTTGGGAATGGTCGAGTGGGCAAAGGCCTCAGCGGTCGAGCAGCTCCAGCCCGATCCAGGGCCTCGGGGCATATCGATCAGGGGCCATGATTGCAAGCGGTAGCTTCAGAAACTCCTTGAAAGTGTGGCGGCCCGTCCGTAAGACCCGGGTCTCGTCTGCCCGTACATCGACAATGAACTCGGCACTGGCACTGCTCCCTGTATGCACAATCCGAAGCTGGACCCGGTGGTCTCCGATCGACACCGGGAACACCGCCTTGTGAAATGCGTTGACCTTGCCCACGGGTTGCTGATCTATGAAAACGGTATATCTCCGAACCGCATCTTGAAGAGATAGCCGACGCTCGACACGAATTCTCCCGGTCGGCTGCAATTGATCTTGACCCGGCTCCACCCGTACATGGTAAGGGTTCCACGACCACGTACGGTGGATCCTATCGCCGGTTCAATCCCCAACGATCATGCTAAAGGTAGGGTCAGCTAGATCAGTTCGGCCCAATCGCTGGGCGTCAATCCTAGGGAGACACAGACGGCGCCGATCTTTGCGAAGGGCCTGCTCCCTTCGATGGCTGCTGCATCGCGATACCGGACCAGAGCACCTCCGGAGCGCCGAATGTCCCGATTCTTCGCCTTTGCAGCGAGCCTTCCGAGGGTTGTTTCAGCTGAGTCGAGATGGAACAACGGACTCGACGCAGTGTTGAAGGCGTTGCAGACGGCGCTGTCGGTCACTGTGAATCGGGTCGAAGGGACAGACGTGCTCCCGTTGGTACACCCAGCCAATATCGCCATACCGATGATCAATGTTGCCGCAACTACCGTCGTCTTCCGCACCCGCTCATTGTCGCGCTTCCAGGCATCACCTGTCTTGGCAACCTTCATGCGTATCCCACAACGCCGGTTATGCGCCGCCTTGTTCCAGAACTTCAGGCGATTGGGTGACGATCTTCAGGCAGACGGCCGTAACTCCACGTTGACCTCGAGTCCGAGCGCTGTCGCTACCCGCTGGAGAGTCGTCAGCGTGGCACCTACCCCGCCGGACTCAAGTCGGTCGATGGCCGCTTGGCTGGTTCCCATGCGACGCGCCAGCTCTCGTTGGCTGAGCCCGGCGGCCTCCCGGGCGTCGTGGATACGCTCACCGACATCGGCGGCCAGCTTGGCCTCGGCGAAGGCCCGGTCGTACTCGGCCCGCTCGGTGGTCGACATGGCGTCGAGCTTCTTTTCCTTCAGCTGTACCCAACTGGATCGGGTCATTCTGCCTCTCCTTCAACCGTGTGGCCCTCGGCGATGCAGCGGGCCATCGCCTGTCTGGCCCGGGCCACCTCAGCCCGCTCGTTCTGACGTTGCTTACGAAATGTGGTCAGCAACACGATCCGCTTCCCTGTCGGGAAGAAGAACGTGATGCGCTGGGCCTTCTGGGCCAGATCGAACCGGAGCTCGAAGAGGCCATCACCGAGCGATCTGGACCTCGGCATTCGGATAGCCGCACCGTGCTCACTCAGGTACTCGATCCGAGAAGCAACCGTGGCGAACTGGCCTGCCGGAAGCGACTCCACCCACTGCTCAACCTCCGGTTCCAGTTCGATGGACCAAAGTGACATCACAAATGATGTCACTCCCCAGGGATACAATCAACTAGCTCAACCCGGCGGTGGATCAGTCGTAACCGTCCAGGCCGCGCCAGACGTCGAGGACTCGCTGAATGTCGGATCGCACGTGCTCGCGAGCCTGAGCCCTGGGAATGCCGGACATGAGGAGCTGGTCGTAGCCGGTGTCGCTGTGACGCACGGAAGCCACGACAGCGAGCGTCGCGGCATCGGGGTCCAGGGCCCGGCCGCCGGCGCTCCTCCCGACCCGCCCGCTGCCCCGGGTCCCAGCGTGGGCGGCGATGGCCGCAGCCCTCTCCGACGTACAGCGGGGGAACAGCCGAACGATCTCCTTGCCGAGGGCATCCTGGAAGTCGAGATCATCACCTATTCGGTGCTCGGCATCGCGCCGGCGGCGCCTCTCCCTCACTTCCTCGTCGGCCAGGCAGGCCACCTCGGCCTGGGTGAGCGCTTCCTCGTCGGCCAGGCAGGCCACCTCGGCCTGGGTGAGCGCTTCCTCCTCAACGAGTAGCCCCTGGCGCTCGTAGCAGCCTCTCGACCGACTGAACCGCACGACCACCGCAGCGAGTCCGCTCGCCTTCCTGGCTCGGCGGGTCAGTGCTGCGTCACCGGAAGGCAGGAAGACCAGGTGGCCGAGGTCTGCACAGTCGAGGCAGAGCGGACTGTCTCCCTCCATGAACAGGAGATCGCCGCTCCCGCCGCACTCCCAGCAGATCCACTCCATGAGTGCCGAGATGACGACAAGATCGGGAGCCCGGCTCTGATTCTCGGCCAGACGAGCCCTCTTGGCCTCGGAGAGCGTCGGCGAGACCCAATGCGTTCGATAGGCAGCCTCGATTCGTGGGTTCCCACTCTTCGAGAACTGCAACCGGCGATGATCCCTGGTTCGCCCCATGTAGCCGGTCTCACTGGGCTGCAGTCCCTCGCTCCGGGCCCAGCGACGGAACGCGTCCATGGCGGTCGAGACTTTGGAGAGGTTGGCGTTCACCACCCGTCCCAGGTAGTCGACCCGGCCCCGACGCCACTGGTCCACCTGGGATGTCGTGAGCCAGCCCATTCCCACCAGCACATCGATGGAGGTCATAGTGGTGATCGGTCAGCGCGGCTCCGGCCGCCCTGATCACCCGCTCTTCGAGTTTGCTTCGGACTGCCGTGCCCACGGCCACCAGTTTCGACCAGACGGGGACCGGTGTCTACCGGTCATGGCTACTCGGAAGGGTGCGCTCACGGCGCCGGCACCACCACCCGCAGATCCGTGCCGGATCTGCTGCAGTCGTGGTGACTCTCCGGAGCACGTAGTCAGGCCCTGTTGGACGGACCTGTACCCTGCTCGTCCACAAGCATCCTGAGGATCGCCGAATCCTCGGCGAACGTCAAGGCGAGTTGCTTCAATGCGGGTGGCGTCAGTTCGTACGCGGTGGCCACGCTCTCGGTCATCATCTCTGCAGTGGCTTCGAGCAACCGGGCGCACCGAGTCACTGCAGCCTGCGGAAGCTGGACTTCGTCCTCGCTACCAGCAGCGGAGCGTTGACTCAGGATCTGTCCCAACAAAGAAATCATCTCGAGAAGGCCATGAGCGCCGACCGCGTCCTGACTGGCGACTCGGACGTGGGCGGATTCTGCAAGGGCGGCCAGAGTTCGTCCGATGGTTCCGATGCCAATGCCGATGTTGCGAGGCTGCGCGAACAAGTCTGCTCCGGGCCGTTCGTCCGCCAGTTCCACCGCCGCATCGCGGGCAAGATCGCGGAGAACCTCCTCGGTCATGTATCCGCGTGCAGCGTGGTCGGAGATTCCCAACTGCGCAGCAACCGCTGCGATTCTCTCTCGTATGAGTTCTCCGACTGGGGCCCTCCCGACCACGAGCTCGAAATGACTGAGCTCGTCGGCGAAAACGTCAACAAGGGCTTCGATTGGGTCCTCGGTTTTCGGCTCGAGTTGGTCATAGAGTTCGTTCCACCGGAGTCGCTGCGATCGATTGATGGCGTGGTGCGCCTCGGAGGCCACAGCATCCATCAGGACATCGAAGTCGTCCTCGGGTCCCGACAGCTCCACCCCATCGGGGTGCGGGCGGGCACGGTAGAGGATGCGCTCACAGTCCTGGTCAATGATGAGTTCATTTAGCAGAAGCTGATAGCCCGCCCTCGAAATCACCTTGCGAACTTCACTACCAATGGAGCCAATGTCGGAGACCGTCGACAAATCAACATCCGACCCCTTCCACCCGTCGATCACTCCGGCTTCCCCGCATTCCGGACATTCCCAGTGGATTCGAGGTGGGGCCTGCTCAAGGCTGACAGCCAGAAGGCCGGGGCACGGCTTCCGGCCCGGGCGCCGGCGGCACGGGAGAGCGGTTGCGTGAAGGCCAGCCCTTCCGTCAGCTGTTGCAGCTCGAGTGAGACGACGCAGGTAGTGAGCCAGTCGGACGGCCGGGGCTGGAGTCGCCGGGTCCAGTTCGATGCCCTCGAAATGACGAAGATCGGACGAGTAGAACACTTGTACAGAGAATAGCTACCGGAGGTATCCACGCCCTTCGATAGGGTCGCCAATGTCCCATCCAGTGGGCCTCTCCTATCGGCTGACGTGACTTGGATCCGCGCGTACGGCCTCCGGAATCAGAAATCGCCCCGAGCCGGTGGTCTGGGATACCCGGCCCCAATGCGATAGAACCCGTAACTCAGTGGCTCCATCTGGTCCCGCATTGAGGTTCCCCTCGAAGAATGGCACGAAGCCGTTCCGTCCGAGCGTCTCTTCAAGCAATCAGATCCTCACGGGCGGTAGTCGCCCTGCCACAGAGTCAAGCCATGCATCGATCGCATTTGCAACGAACTCCGGGCAGGGGAGAGACTGCCGACGCGGAAGTGCGGACCGGGTCGAAGCCCGATACACAATGGGGGGTCCTCTTGGCGGGGATTCCGATAAGGAGGATCACATGCAGTTCAGAAAGATCGCCGTCATCACCATGGCAGCTTCGCTGAGCGGTGCCGTTGCCCTGTCGAGCAGCGCAATGGCGGCCCCGGCGAGCACTAAGCACGCGAACGTCGCCATCAAGGGGAAGGGGGCGAAGACTCTCTACACGCCCGACACTCTCAACCTCACCCAGATCAAGGGTAAGACCTGCACCATTGCCCACTACCTGTTCTCCGTCACCAACAGGACCGGCGTTTCCCAAACGGTCACCGATGATGGGAATCCCTTCTCCGCTATCGCTCCGAAGGCGAAGGAGTACTTCTGCCAAGGGGTGGGAACCGTCACGTACAGCCTCGAGAGCAATCTGGGTGCAACCCTCACCGTCACCGTGTCTCCTCGTCCGAAGGGCTGAACCGGTCTGCTGAAAGCGGGTGGGCGCCACAGTTGAGGGGCGCCCGGAGGGAGCCGGTCGAGGGCAGGGGCGATGTCCGCCGCCGACCCGGTGGTGAATCAGGGGCCGCCTGAGGGCGGAATCGCTTCATCGTGGGGGGGGCACCTGGCCCGACCATCATGATGCCGACCGGGCCTTGACGGCCCAAAGCCCTCGTCGCCTACGGTAGGGGTGTGTAGGCGGCGAAAGGACCCCAATGACCACTGAGAACGTGGCCATCCTGTTCACGGACATCGTGGGGTCTACCGAGCTGTCGCAGCGGCTCTCGGCCGAGGTCGCCGACCAGGTCCGCCGCGGACACTTCTCGATCCTGCGCCAGGCCATCACCGAATCCGGCGGCATCGAGGTGAAGAACCTCGGTGACGGGCTGATGGTGGCGTTCAGTTCCGCATCTGCCGCCCTGGGCTGCGCAGTAGGCATGCAGCAGGGCGTCGACCAGGGCAACCGCGAAGAGTGCTGAACCCGTCGGGCTGCGGGTCGGGCTGAGCGTGGGCGAGGTCAGCAACGAGGACGGTGACTACTTTGGGGACCCGGTGGTCGAGGCGGCCCGGCTCTGTTCCTGCTGCGACCCCGGTCAGATCCTGGCCACCGACCTCGTGCGGGCCATGGCCGGTCGGCGGAGCCGTCACGAATGCCGGTCACTCGGCGCGCTGACCCTGAAGGGCCTGCCCGGGCCGGTCGAGTCCATCGAGGTGGTCTGGGAGCCGTTGGGTGGATCCGATCTCACGGAGATGGTTCCGCTCCCCGGTCGTCTGGCCGTGCACCCGGCGGTCGGAGTAGTAGGCCGAGATACCGAGGTGGCGGCGATCACCGATGCCGTGAAAGAGGTCGCAGCAGGCGGGGGACGCCAGATCCTGCTCGTCTCCGGCGAGGCCGGTTTGGGCAAGACCACCGTGGTGGCCGAGGCGGCCCGGTCGGCCTTCGACGCCGGGGCCTGCGTGCTGTTCGGCCACTGCGAGGAAGATCTGGCCACCTCCTACCAACTGTTCGCTGAGGCTCTCGGCCACTACGTCACCCACGCCCCCGACGGAACAGCTCGTCGCCCACGTCGAGGTCCACGGTTCGGAGCTCTCGAGGCTGGTCCCGGCATTGAACAGCCGGATCCCGGATCTGCCACCGAGCAAGGCCACCGACTCCGACACCGAGCGGTTCCTTCTCTTTGCCGCCGTGGTGGGCCTGTTGACCATGGCCTCGGAACACCAGCCCGTCGTCCTGGTCCTCGACGACCTCCAGTGGGCCGACAAGGGAAGCCTGCTGCTGCTCCGCCATCTGGCCTCCGCCGACCCGACCATGCGGGTCCTGATCCTCGGCACCTACCGGGACAGCGAGCTGTCCACCGCAGATGCCCTGGTGGACGCGCTGGCCGCCCTCCACCGGCTGGACGGGATCACTCGGATCGATCTCGTCGGCCTGGACCACGCCGGGGTGGTGGCCCTCATGGAGGCCGGAGCCGGACACCGACTCGACAATGCCGCCGTGGGCCTGGCCCACGCCATCCACCGCGAGACCGACGGCAACCCGTTCTTCGTGACCGAGGTGCTTCGCCATCTGCTCGAAACGGGCGCCATCGGTCAGGACGGCGAAGGACGCTGGGTGGCCGAGGACACACTCGACGCCACGGCCCTGCCCGACTCGGTACGCGAAGTGATCAGGGCCCGGGTGCTCCGGCTCGGCAAGGAGGCCGGGCGGATCCTCTCGACGGCAGCCGTCATCGGACGGGACTTCGATCTCCAGCTCTTGGCGGTCGCGACGAACAGCACGGAGGACGACGTTCTGGACGTGCTCGATGCCGCGGCGGCGGTGTCCCTCGTGCGGGAACTGGCGGACGCCCCGGGACGGTTCAACTTCGCCCATGCCCTCATCCAGCACACCGTCTCCGAGGACCTCGGACCGACCCGCCGGGCGCGGGCCCACCGGAGCGTGGCCGAGGCTCTGGAGGTGCTCTGCGGAGATCGCCCCGGACGTGCGCGTGGGCGAACTGGCCCGCCACTGGATGGCCGCTCAGCCCATCGACTTGGCCAAGGCCATCAGGTACTCCCAGCAGGCGGGCGACGCCGCCCTCGAGCGCCCTGGCCCCGGCCGACGCGCTTCGCTACTACGCCCAAGCCCTCGACCTCCAGGCCGAGGTTACCGACCCCGATCCGGTCCGCGGGCTCGACGTGGCTATCGGGCTCGGCACCGCCCAACGCCAGACCGGGGATCCGACCTCCCGCGAGACCTTGCTCGATGCCGCTCGCCGCGCCGCTGCTCTTGGTGACACCGATCGCCTGGTGGCTGCCGCCCTGGCCAACAACCGGGGTTGGTTCAGTGCCGCCGGTGTCATTGACACCGAGAAGGTCGAGGTCTTGGAGATGGCACTCGATCGGCTTCCTGCCGATCGCATTGCCAGGGCGCTCGTACTTTCTACCTTGTGTTCGGAACTCACCTACGGGAGCCCCCTCGAACGTCGCCAGGCATTGGCCGACGAAGCGGTGGCCATCGCGGAGTCGAACGGTGACGACGCTCTCATCGTGCGCGTGCTCAATAACATTTTTGCCCCCCTCGTCGTGCCCTCTCTGCACGAGCAATCCCTTGACCGGACGGCTGACAGCTTGGTTCGCGCCGAGCGGGTGGGCGACCCGGTGTTACTCTTCTTTTCCTTATTCTGGCGCGCGTATGGTGTCTCCCAGGCCGGTGATGTCGACGAATTGGATCGCTGCCTCGACATGATGGCGTCGCTGGCCGAGCGACTTGAACAGCCGACGTTGAGTTGGAGCGTCACCGCCTATCGCGCCGCGCGCGCGTTGATCGCCGGGGATACCGACCGGGCCGAGCAGTTGGCCACCGACGCCCTCAAGATCGGCACCGACGGCGGACAGCCAGACGCCTCCCTCTTCTTCGGGACACATCTCATCGGCGTGAACCAACGACGCGGGACCTTGGGTGAACTGGCACCGCTCTTGGAGCAGATGGCAGCCAACGCTCCCACTGTGGCGGGGGCGCTTACTGCGGTACTCGCTCGTGCTCACGCAGAAGCGGATCGCGTCGAGGACGCGGGTCGCCTCTTGGAGACGCTCGCGACAACCGACTTCGAGCTTCCCCTGGACAGTGTCTGGCTCACCACCGTGCTTGAGTACGCCGACGCGGCCATCGACGTCCAGGACCCAAAGTACGCGCGCCCGCTGTTCGACCTCCTCGTTCCCTGGTCCGATCAGTTCGCCGCTATTGGCATGGCCGGGGCTGAGGGACCGGTCAGCCATTACCTCGGTGGTCTTGCCACCGTCCTTGGCCGCTACGGCGAGGCAGACAGTTATTTCGCCCACGCCGCTGCGGTCAACGACCGGGCCGGGGCCAAGTTCTTCGCCGCCCGGACACATCTCGGCTGGGGGAAAATGCTCGCAGCACGTGACGCACCCGGCGACGCCGAGACGGCTCGAGACCTTCTCACCAAGGCACACGCCACCGCCGCGGAGCATGGGTACGGGAATGTGGAGCGACGTGCTGCCGCGGCTCTCCACGACCTGGCCTGAGCCTGTGGCTCGGAGAACAGCCGGCTAAGGCGGCCGAGACCGCGCTCGACCACGAGGTCGCACTGACCACTAACCAAATTGCGACTGCCGTCGACGTCATGGCCGGCATGAGAAGGCTCACGAAACCCCAGGCCGACCGGTGGCGCCAGGCTCGGACCGACTATCTGGAACGCCCGGCCAGGATGTTCACGTTTCTCATGGAGTAGCCGAACACCGAACCGGCGACAGGAGGCAGTCATTGCTGCGGTCCGGCCCACACTTCGATCCGAAGCGTGGTACCAAGGGCCGGTGGCATCCGACAGCACGATCAGAACGGAGAGGTTGGAGATCCGGCTCGTGACTGAATCAGACCGGCAACAGTATGTCGATCTGTTCATGGACTCGGACTTCATGGTCTATTCCGCCACCGGCTCACTCGGCCGCCAGGCGGCGAATGGCCGTTTCGATCACATGATGGCCTTCGCACGGGAGGTTGCCTTCGGCAAGCAGGCGATCGTCGAGACCTCGGCTGCATCTCTCATCGGTTACGTAGGTGTGGATGAGTTCGAGTTCGCCGGGGAAGTCCGGCTTGAGTTCGGCTACAGACTCGTCCGGGCGTCGCGTGGGTTTGGATATGCGACCGAAGCGGCAAGCGCGATGTTGGCACTGGCCAGTCAAGTGTGGCAGGGCGAGCTTCTTGCGTTTATCGATCCCGACAATGGTGCCTCTCGACACGTCCTGACCAAGACGGGGTTCGAATTTGTTGAACACATCCTGATCAACGGGGACAGCACCGAACTCTATAGCTGCTCGATCTGACCACGCCTCGATACGGACGCTGCCACTCCGTTCAGTGACGTTTCACCCAACTCATGACGTTTCCAGTATTGCGAGCAACGATTTTATGTCGAGGTCGCGTTGAAAGGGCAGTCTGAGGGGAAGGTGGGTTCTCACGTGGTAGAGGTTTCGACGCCCCTCCCGCTCGCGATCGATGTACCCCGTACTGGCCAGGTCGGCAACAATGCGCTGGGCGGCGCGCTCGGTGATATCCAACAAGTCGGCAATGTCCCGGATACGAATCCGCGGGTCACGGGCGATCAGCAGAAGCGTGTTGCCGTGGTTGGTGAGCAGCCGAAAATCTGGAACGGTGCGCAAGCTGTCGGCCGGCCTCTCTGGTAGTCGGTGGCCCCATTGTAGGACAAATAATACCCGATATACAATTAGCGTGACAAGAACCGGGTATTTTAAAACACGATAACTTTATCTGGTATGCTGAGGATCGATCGACCGAGGCACTATCGCCGTGTCCGCCAGTAGCGGCAGCGGATGGGAGAACAGAGGTGACATGTCCGCTCTAGACGCAAGGTTTTCATCGCTGGTTCGAGACATTGAGATCGATGGTGTCCGAGGGCAACTCGACACTCTTGCCGAGTTGCGCTCCCGGACCGGCCTGTCAGTGGCGGAGGGCGATCGCTACCAAGAGCTATGCCGGAGCGAACGGGCTCTACTTCATCCCGGTGGTCCAGTGGCCTCACCCCAGACTGACTGAGCAGTAGGACAACCTAACGGGAGGCAAGATCGGCCAACCAGGCCGCATCGATGGCGTGGTCCATGAGGTCAGCCAACCCTTCGAAGACATCGCTCAGTGAGCGGGCGGGCTCCCTGCCTGTCAGCGATTTGGTGATCGCCGGGATCTCAGCCAGGCCGTGCAGGTAGACGGCCAGCACGCTGCCACACGTGAACCCGAGCCCGTCGGCAAGGACGGGAACGGCCGGGTCGACGGACGAGGTCGTCCCGAAGCGGATCTCGTAGCCCTCGATCTCCCGTCCGGCAAGGTCGGACCAGGGCTCACCCATCGAATCGGCGAAGGTCGCGGAACGGAGCCGGACCTGCTTCGCGGCGCCGAGGGACGTGGTGGCCGGGATCAGACCCAGCCCGGTGGCAGCTGACTCGACGCCGTGAGGATCGACGATGTCGCCCCCGAGCATCTGCACTCCACCACATACAGCCATAATCGGGGTGCGTCGCCGGTACGCAGCCACCAGGGCCTGGTCCATACCGGTCCGGCGCAGCCAGTCGAGATCGCTGGCCACCGCCTTCGAGCCGGGGATCAGGATCAATTCGGCATCGACGAGGTCGCTCGGGCCGGTGGCCCAGCGAAAGTCGGACGTCTGCAGCAGCGGCCACCATTCGTCCAGGTTCGACGCTGCCGGTCCTCGGACGACCCTGATGCGCTTGCCACCTGCTGACCGGGGGTGGGGTTCGGCTCCGTCTTCGTCGGGAAGGCCGTGGTCGACCATGGGAACCACGCCCAGGGTCGGCACCCCGGTCAGGGCCTGGAGCTGGGAGGGGCCCGGTTCGAGCAGCGCAACCTCCCCCCGGAACTTGTTGAGGATGAAGCCCCGCACCCGGAGACGATCCTCCTCGGGCAGGAGCGCCCACGTCCCGTACAGGTGGGCGAACGCCCCGCCACGATCGATGTCGCTGACGACCACCATCTCGGCCCGTGCGTGCCGGGCCATGCGCAGATTGACCAGGTCGACATCGGACAGGTTGATCTCGGCCGGACTGCCCGCTCCTTCCAGGATCACGACATCGGCCGTCGAGGCCACCCGGTCGAAGGCATCCGCCATGGCACCCCACAGGTGAGGGCTCCGCTCCCGCCAGGCCATCCGGCTCAGTTCCCGATCGACCTGCCCGTTCACCACCACCTGGCTCGAGACGTCGGATTCCGGCTTCAAGAGGACCGGGTTGTGGTCGGTGGAGGGCGCCACCCCGGCCGCCAGAGCCTGGAAGTACTGGGCCGCCCCGATCTCACCGCCGGCGACGACCCGGGCGTTGTTGGACATGTTCTGAGCTTTGAACGGTGCTACCCGGACACCCCGCCGGCGGAGCGAGGCGCACAACCCGGTCACCATGAGGCTCTTGCCGGCCCAGGAGGAGGTGCCGGCCACCATGAGCGCCTTCATCCAACGGAGTCTGCACCACCCGAGCGGCGACGGGATGTCTCCGCCGAACGGCGCCTCGACACTCGGTGTTCGAGCGGATGAGGCCGGGGTCCGGGGAGCGCAGCCTCAGTAGCCCGAGTCCTCGACAAGTGGGAGGCGGAGCCAGGAGATCATCTGCCGCAGTTGCTCATAGGCCTCCAGCCGGGCCGCGTCGGTGCCGATTCCCTCCGCCCGTTCGACGGAAGCCCAGAGGCGGTGCACCATCGATGGCCCGAGTTCGAGAAGGCCACCGCTTCCGGCCGAAGCCCACTTGGCCAACACGTAGTGCACGACCGCGCCCTCGGGGACGTCCATGGCGCCGGCCAGCCCACTCACGGTCGTCATCGGGTCGACGCGGGAGTACAGCGCCACGTCGGCCTTGAAGTTGGCGTCGGGATCATCCGCGTCCCACGGTCCTTCCCAACCCTGCAGGTGAACGGTACGGGGGTGCTCCGACACGGATTCGAGGCTAACGCGCTCGTGTCCCGATGCCCTCGGTGGCCACTACCGGGTGCCCACGGCCACGGATACCCAGCGCGACACGTCACGATCCGTCACCCGATGTTCATCTGCAGTTCGAACGGATGTGACACGGAGTGGGTAGGGACTCAGCACCGAATCGGTGAATCCGACCTACGAAATGGAGAATGACCCCACAATGGACGAGTCGAAGGACCACCCGGGCCGGGGCGGCTCGCCCATCTCTCGTAGGACGTTCCTGGCCGCCGGCACCGCGGCCGCGGGCCTGGCCCTGTCCTCACCCGCGGGCCGCCTGGTCGAGGCGGCCGCCGCCGTCGAGCCGTCGACGGCGCGCGGGCTCAAGGAGATCGAGCACGTCGTGATCCTCATGCAGGAGAACCGGTCGTTCGACCACTACTTCGGCACCCTCTCCGGGGTGAGGGGCTTCTCCGACCCTCGAGTGCTCAAGCAGCGGGTGGACCGTAAGCGGTACCCGGTCTTCGACCAGTTCGGATACGCACCGGGTACCGGTGTCGACCCCTCCGGGTTCCTTCAGCCCTTCCATCTTCTGAGCCACCCGCCCACCGAGGACGGCGAGACAACCAACGACATCACCCACTCCTGGGGACCCCAGCACCAGAGCTGGAACGGGGGGGCCATGGACCAGTTCGTCTCGACCCACGTCGCTACCGCCAACGACGGGCCCGAGAACGGGTTCGTCACCATGGGCTACTTCACGCGTAGCGACCTGGCCTTCTACTACGCCCTGGCCGATGCCTTCTGCATCTGCGACGGATACCACTGCTCGGTGCTCGGCCCGACCGATCCCAACCGGGTCATGTCGGTGTCGGGCACCATCGATCCCGGCGGCACCAAGGGCGGGCCGGTCGTCGAGACCTACAGCGACCGGGCGGAGAATTACGGGGCGTTCAGCTGGGAGACCATGCCCGAGGCTCTGTCGGCCGGCGGGGTGAGCTGGAAGGTCTACAACGACCCCACGGCCCTCCTCGAGCTGAGCCCCCTCCCCTACTTCTCTCAATACTGGGGCTCATCGGCGAAACCCGAGCTGGTGGCCCGCGGCATCGCCCCCACCTATCCGGCTTCGTTCGTGGCCGATGTCGCGGCCGGCACGCTGCCCTCCGTGTCGTGGATCGTGCCGCCGCTGGCCGAGTGCGAACATCCGGCGGCGCCCCCTGAGTACGGCGAGTTCCTCACCAGCCAGGTGCTCTCGACCCTCGTCTCCAACCCTGACGTGTGGGCGTCGACCGTGCTGTTCGTGACCTACGACGAGAACGGGGGCTTCTTCGACCATGTGCCGCCACCCACCGCGCCGGCGGGCACCGATGCCGAGTACCTCAGTGTCTCTCCACTACCGGCGGCGGCCAGCGGTATCGCCGGTCCCATCGGCCTCGGCTTCCGCGTCCCGTGCCTGGTGGTGTCGCCGTTCAGCCGCGGCGGCTGGTACTGCCCCGACACTTTCGACCACACATCACTTCTTCGGTTCATCGAGACCCGCTTCGGGGTCGAAGTGCCCAACCTGAGCGCCTGGCGCCGCTCGGTCACCGGCGATCTGACCAGATCCCTGCCCCTGGCCGCGCCCAACACGTCAGTACCGGGTCTGCCGGCCACCTCGCTCGGTGAGACCTCGGTGGCCGAGCAAGCCGTCATCAACGCGCTGAGCGGCACGGAGGACGTGGGCGTGCCGTACCCGCCCCCGACGGCGAACTCCATGCCCACCCAAGCGTCGAGCCCCACCCGTCAGCGGACCTAATCGATGGCGACGTCCGGCCGGCCATCGAGTCGCCGACCGGACCTTCATGGGTGAGCCGTGAGGACGTGGTGCTCCCCGGGGTCGACGGTCGGGGTCCGTCCCGTCAGCGTTCCACCGGCCCGGCCACCTGTCGCAGGATCCGCACCAGCTCGGTCAGGTCCCGCGGGTCGAGGGCGGCCAGCCGCTCCGGCGGGGTCCCCAAGATCGCCTCGGCCCGCCGGGCCGCCTCCTTCCCGCGCCGGGTGGCCACCACCAACTTGACCCGCCGGTCGGTCGGGTGGGGCCGCCGCTCGACCAGGCCTTGGCGCTCCAGATCGTCCACCACCAGGGTGAGGTAGGGGGCGTCGATCCCGAGGGCGTCCGCCAGCTCTCCCATGGGCTTCGGTCCGGCCACGATCCGCCGCAGGGCGCGGGCCCGGCCGAAGCTGAGGCCGAGGGAGTCGGCCACCTTCCGGCGTCGCGCGTTGTCGAGGACCATGTCGGACACGATCTGCCACACCTCGGCGGCGGCTTCCGACTCGGTCTGGACCGGGCCCTCGGCCGAAGCGGTCGTCGGCGTCACCGGGTTGCGCGACTGGGTCATGCCGCCTCCACACTCTGTCCCACCAGCACTTCCGGATTGAGCTCGGCCGCCGTACGTTGCGCCGAGACCAGCGCTCGGCGCGAATTGGCCACCAGGCCGAGCACGATCACCATGGTGCCGCACCCGGCCAGGATCCACCACCCGAGATGGCTGGCGGCCGCCAGGTCGGCGTGGACCGACCCGCCGACCCGAGAGGTCACGATGGCCCCCACCACCGCCACGCCCAGGGTCTGGCCGACCTGGCGTGAGGTGGACGCGATCCCGGCCGCCACCCCGGCCTGAGCGTGGGGCATGCCGGAGACCGCGGCGTTGGTGATGGGGGCGTTGACCAGACCGAAGCCGAACCCGAACACCGCGTAGGCGGCGAAGAGCCACGTGAATGGGGTCGTTCCGTCGATCTGGGTCAGCATCACGCAGCCGATGGTCAGCGCCGCCCCCGAGATGACCAGCGGCAGCCGCGACCCGCGGCTGCCCACGATATGCCCCGAGATCGGCGACATCACCATGGTCAACACCGCCATGGGCAGGGTGTCGAGCCCCGCCTGCAGGGCCGACAGGCCGCGCACCTCCTGGAGGTAGAGGGTGTTCATGAACAGGAATCCGCCCAGGGCGGCGAACGCGGCCACTGCGGTCACCGTGGCCGCGGCGAAGGGGATCGACCGGAAGAACCGGAGGTCGATCAACGGTTCGGCTCGGCGAGGCTCGTAGCGCAGCAACGCCACCAGGGACAGCAGAGCCAACGCAAAGGCGGTCACGATGAGCGGCGAGCCCCAGCCGTGGTTCGGCGCCTCGATGATGCCGTAGGTCAGGGAGGCCAGCAGCACGATGACCAGCACCTGGCCCACCGGATCGATCCGTCTGGCCCGGGGCGCTTTGGACTCGGGGATGTACCGCAGGGCGAGCACGATGGCCACGATCCCGACCGGGATGTTGATCCAGAAGATGGAGCGCCACCCGGCCGACGTGACCAGGGCCCCGCCCAGGACCGGGCCGAGGGCCATGGAGATGCCCACCACCGCCCCCCAGACCCCGACCGCCTGGGCCCGCTCCCGGGGTTCGGTGAACGTGTTGGTGATGATGGACATGGCGACCGGGTTGAGCATGGAGCCGCCGACCGCCTGGAGCATGCGGAAGACCACCAGCAGCTCGAGGTTGGGAGCGAGACTGCACAAGAGCGATCCGGCGGAGAACACCGACAGCCCGACGATGAACGTCCGGCGGCGCCCGAACCGGTCCGCCATCGAGCCGGACAGCATGAGCAGGCTGGCCAGCACCAGCGTGTACGCGTCGATGGTCCACTGGAGCCCCGACACCGAGGCGCCAAAGCTTTGGCCGATCGAGGGCAGGGCCACGTTCACGATGGTGACGTCGAGTCCCACGATCAGCAGGCTCATCGAACAGATCAAGAGGATGCCGATGCGCCGCTGGCGGCTGAGCTCGTGGGTGGCGACCGGGGAACCGTCCATATGTCGTTGTATAGACATAACAGTGTCGATACTACAAGTATCTTGGCGTGAGCCGTTCACCGGCGGGTGGCCCCCATCGACGGAACGAACGTCTCGACGGTCAAGGCACCGCTGGTGGTCGAGGCGGCCAATCATCCGATCACCCGGGAGGCGGATGCCATCCTGCGTGACGGCGGGGTGACGGTGGTGCCCGACATTCTGGCCAATGCCGGCGGAGTGACCGGGAGCTACTTCGAGTGGACGGCGAACCTGACCGCCTTCCGGTGGTTGGAGGAACGGTTCAACCAGGAGCTCCTGAGTTTCCTCGGCCGTGCCTTCCAGTCCGTGTGGGAGCGCCATCTCGAGCGCCAGGTCGACCTGCGCACCGCGGCGTACATGGTGGGGATCGCCCGGGTGGCGGAGGCGGTCCGGCTTCGAGGCCTGGCCTGAACCCCCCAGGAGCCGCGCCAGTCCCGCTCAGGCGTCTCGCTTCACCATCCGCCAGGCACCGAGGGCGCTCCACCCGACCAGCCAGGCGCAGATGACGAACACGGCCGTGGCCGTCGACTCCGGTACCAGTTGGGAGGTGCCCTGGTTTCCGCCGGGTCCGCCGCCCCCTCCGAAGACGAATCCGAGACCCGACGGTTCCAGATGGTCCACGGCCAGGCCGACCACCGAACGCTGGAGGTTGATCATGTGGGGGATGTTGGCCCGCACCAGGATCGGGGTGAGAACGATCTCCAGCACGATCATCAGAATGACGGCGATGGTCCGCTGTCCGAGCAGGGATCCGAGACCGAGTCCGACGATGAACCCGACGGCCACCTCGAGCTCGATCCAGAGGCCGGTGCGGATCATGAGCCCGACCGAGGGCGACAGGAAGATCTTCGAGTAGGCCGAATAGTTCTGTCCGGCCATCTGTACCGCCGCGGCCCTGATCATCGCCGGCGTCGGCGTCTGCGTCGCGGGCGCCGGGGGTCCGCCCGGGCCCTTTTCGATGATGGCCCCGCCACCGCGGCCGTTGCACGGGACGGCGTTGGAGCTGAGGACGGTGGTGACGACGCCGGCCCCCCCTTGGTAGTCGAAGTTGCAGATCACGTCGTCGGGGTGGTCGGCGGCCCAGTGGACGAGGCCGGCCTCGGAGAGCCCGGCGGGAACGTTGGTGCCGTTGTAGCTGACCTGGGTCGGCGCAGCGAACACGCACACCGCGCAGACGATGGTGAAGCCGATCGCCACCAGCGGCACCACGATGGCCAGACCGGCCGGGATTCTGGCCAGATAGAGCGCCAACCGCGAACGGCCGGTCACCACCAGGTGGCGGAACATCCCCTCGGTGAGGTCGACCGACCCGGCCGTGCAGCCCAAGGTGGCGGCGACGATGAAGCCGAAGACGTAGAGCACGCCGGCCACCAGGGCGTTGAAGATGTCCTCCCCGCCGGCCGGCCCGTAGGACTTCGGGGCAAAGGCGTGGGCCAGCAGTCGGATGATCAGGAACACGGCCGGGATGGCGATGGTGACGAAGATGATGGCCACCATGAGACCCCGCCGCTTCCGCAGCTCCATGAACCGAGTGGCGATCATCCCACCGGTCGGGATCCACGAGCCCCGGCGGTCGCGGGATGGTCCGAGGGGGATGGGGGCGGCTGTCGTCGTGATCACGTCGGGTGCGATAGTCATTCGGATTCCCCCAATCGGCTGGTGACCTGCAAGAACCACGACTCGAGGGAGGTCTGCACCTCCTGGAGCCGGTACACGGCGATCCCGCCTCCCACCAGTACGCGGTTGATCTCGGCGATGACGTCGCGCCCCGTTCCCGCCGGCAGGGTGATGCCCAGTCCGGACGGCCCGGTCTCGACCCGCCCGCCGATGGCGGTGCTCTTGAGCAGTCCGTCGGCCCGGAGCGGCTCGGAGCACTCGACCTCGACCACGAACGACGATCCGGCCAACAGGTCGGCGATCGCACCTTGGCGGATGACGTTCCCCCGGTCCACGATGGCCACCGCGTCGCAGGTCCGCTCCACCTCATCGAGGAGGTGCGAGGACAGAACGACGGTGCGACCTTCGGCCACCAGGGAGAGGATCATGTCCCGCATGTCCTGCATGCCCGCCGGGTCCAGCCCGTTCATCGGCTCGTCCAGGATCAGGAGCTGCGGGTCTCCGAGCAGGCAGGCCGCCACCCCGAGCCGCTGGCGCATGCCCATCGAGTACTTGGACACCTTGTCATCGGCGCGGTGGAGCATCCCCACCCGCTCGAGGGACGACCCGATGCGCTCCTTGGCCGCGGGCTCGCGTGCGGCGGCCAGGATCTGGAGGTTCTGCCGGCCGGTCAGGTGACCGTGGAACCGCGGCTCGTCGACGATGGCCCCCACCCGGGCCAGGGCGGTCGCTCGGTCCCGGGGAACGGGGTGGCCGAGGAGGGACATGGTGCCCGAGTCCGCCCCGGTGAGTCCCAGCAACACCCGGATGAGCGTGGTCTTCCCCGCTCCGTTGGGCCCGAGGTAGCCGAACGCACACCCGCGCGGCACCAGCAGTTCCACGCCGTTCACCGCCACGTTCTCGCCGAACCGCTTGGTCAGCCCGTGGGTCTCCACCGCCCACTCGCTTCCGGAACCACGACGAACTTCCGACTCCCTGCTCGTGGTGATGGTCATCGGACCCTCCTCATTCCTGCGATCGTCGATCGGTGCTGGCTTCCGGGATGCGTCGCCCGCCGGTGCAAGCTGGTCTGGGCCCTGGATCCAGGGTAAGGCCGTCGAACTGCGGATTGAATGGGGATGGCGGGTGAACCGGGGTGGGGCTAGCCCCCGGTCGGGCCCGGGTCAGGCGCAAGGGGTTGCCGGGTCGGGGAAACATGTCAGGAGAGGCTCCGACGGATGCGCCACAGGCAGATCCCGCCGAGGACCAGCGCAGCTCCGAGGTAGATCGCCAGCTCAGACCACTGGAGCGGCCAGTAGTGCCCGGAGGGCTGATACGTGACCAGTTCGTGGTAGGTGGCGCCGACCTTCGAGACGCAGTTCTGCAGCGCCTGGTTGGCCGCGGCGGGCGCCGGACCGACCGCCGAAGCTCCGCCGCCCTTGAGTTGCACGCCGGCGGCGGGGCCGGGACCACCGAGGACGGTTGCCAGCTGCGGGCAGGTGCGGCTGACGACACCGGCGGTCAGCGGATGTCCGGCCTTGTCGACGATGTCAGTCGAGACGATCCAGGCGTTCGGGATGTTCGGCGAGCCGGGGAACAAGGACGCCTGACTCCCGTTGACTCCCCCGTAGCCGGAGATGGTCGATCCCAGCGCCAGCGAATAGGCATGCTGCTGCGGGGCGACGAGCAGCTCCGGCCGCACGAAGTGGTTGACCAGCAGCCGGGTGGTCACGAAGACGACCAGGGTGGCGGCCATGGCCGGCACGGTCCGGCGGATCAGTATCCCGGCGGTGGCGCCGAGGGCGAAGGCGAAGGCGGCGTAGCCGACGGGAACCAGATCGCGCTGGTCGAACGAGCTGAACACCCCCAGGTTGGCCCGGTCGATCGGACTGGACCACCAGGTCACCGCCAGGCTCAGGAGACCGGCGACCACCATGCCGGCCAGTCCGACCACGCCGAGCTTCACGGCCAGCCAGCGGGTGCGGGTCACGCTCTGGGTCCACGCCAGGCGGTAGGTGCCGGTCTCGAGCTCCCGGGCGACCAGGGGCGCCCCCCAGAAGACCCCGATGATGGCGGGGACCACGACGACCAGCACGTCGAGCCCGATCTGTAGCCCGTGGTCGTTCTGGAGGAACGACGAGACGGCGAACGAACAGTCGTCGTGGGCTGCGCAGGTGGCGACGTTGGCGTCGAAGAGATGGAGCAGGTGCGGACCGGTCACGGCCAGGACGACGGCGACGACCAGTAGACCGCCGAAGCCCACCATGGCCTGGGTGCGGAACTGCAGCCAGGTCGATCGGATCATCGCAGGACCTCCAGGGGGGAACGGCGGACCGGCTGACCGTCGCGGGCCTGGCTCCTGTCGCGGGCCTGACTCATGTAGGCGAGGACCAGGTCCTCCAGGGTGACCGGCTTGACCATCCACGCCGGATCCAGGATCGGGTCGTCGGTGCGCACCAGGAGCGTGGTCTGCCGCTCGGTGTGGCTCTCCTCGATGATCTCCTGGTTCGCCGGCAGGGTGTCCGGGTCGCGCCTGGGTCCGGTGAGGCGTCGGTGCGACGCCAGCAAGTCGTTGATCTCTCCGGCCAACTGTACGTGCGAGGCGACGAGCACGACCAGGTAGTCACAGATCCGCTCCAGATCGGCGACCAGGTGGGACGACAGCACGACGCTCACCCCCTGTTCGGCGACGACTTCCATGAGCATCTGCAGGAATTCGCGTCGGGCGAGCGGGTCGAGACTGGCCACCGGCTCGTCGAGGAGCAGGAGCTCGGGCCGCTTGGCGATGGCCAGGGTGAGGGCCAGCTGGGCCCGTTGACCCCCGGAGAGCGATCCGGCCCGCTGGCGTGGATCGAGGCCGATCTGCCCGATCCGGTGCCGGGCCACCTGGTCGTCCCAGCCCGGATTGAGATAGGCACCCATGCGGAGGTGCTCGGCCACGGTGAGGCCGGCGTAGGTGGGGGTGTCCTGGGCGACGAAGCCGACCCGCCCGAGCTGGGCCGGGCCGTCGGCCGGACGACCACCGAGCACCTCGATCCCGCCCGAGGTCGGCGTGAGCAGACCGACGGCCAGGTGCAACAGGGTGGTCTTCCCGGCCCCGTTCGGGCCGACCAGCCCGACAACCTTTCCTTCCGGGATGGACAAGGTGCAGTCGGAGAGGGCCCAGCGTCGCCCGTACCGCTTGCCGAGGCGGGAGGTCTCCAGGACGGCGGTCATGCCACACCTTCCGCGAAGCAGTTGCGGAACGCGGTGCGGTAGATCGCCTCGATGTCGTCGGGACCGAGCCCGGCCGAGCGGGCCGAGCGCAGCCAGCCGGCCATCGAGGCGAGGAACTTGGCCTGGGCGGCTGGATCGGTCCCGGGGAACGAGCCCACCACGAACGTCCCCTGACCGGGGCGGGCCCGCACCAGCCCCTCCCGCTCGAGGTCGCGGTAGGCCTTGAGCACCGTGTTCGGGTTGATGGCCAGCTTGCCCACGACCTGCTGGGCGGTCGGCAGCTGGTCGCCCGGCTCGAGTATGCCGAGCTGTAGGGCGTGGCGGACCTGCTGGACCAGCTGGAGATAGGTGGCCACACCTGAAGCGGTGTCGAGCTGGAACTCGATCATAACCCCTCTTCCACTAAGTGATTAGTGGAAGAGTATTTCAGACCGGCACGGCGCGCAAGTCACCCCCGCCAGCGACAAGGTGATCCGGAGATGTCGGCAGCCGACGGCCCGCGGTCACGCGGGTGGAATCAGGCGTTCGGTGGCGCCGTTCGGCTGTGGGTCGGTGTTGGGGCCGATGGGCACACGCTCGCCGACGGGACCGAGGGCCGGCCGAAACGGGGGACCCGGCCTACGCCACCACGCTCAGCGTCAGGGTGACCGTCTGGATCACCTTGGTCTTGCCCTCTCTCACCTGGACCTCGACCTCGACCGGGTAGGACTGGCCGGCGACCAGCCTGGTGCTCAAGGTCCCACCCAAGGTGCCGCTCGAACTGAGGGTCAGTCCCTTGGGCAACGCGGCGGTCTTCTTCCAGACGTAGGCGCCCTCACCGCCGGTGGCTCCGAGGGTGACGGGGCCGTAGCTGGCTCCCGGCGATCCCTGGGGGATGGACGTGGTGGTGATGACCAGGGGGGCGATCGCCGTCAAGGTGAACCCCTCGGTGGCGGTCGTTCCGACCCCGTTGGCGGCGGTGATCGAGAGGTCGTAGGTCGAGGTGTCGGCGGTCACCGCCGGGGTGCCGGACAGCACACCGTCGGAGAAGGTCACTCCGGACGGAAGGGCGCCCGTCTCGGTGATGGTCGGTGCCGGGTAGCCGGCGGCGGCCACGGTGAAGGTGCCCGAGGTGCCGTCGTCGAACGACGTGGCCAGCGGCGCCTTCGGATCGAACACCGGGGCCTCGTCCACCGTGAGCGGGATGGTGGCGGTGACCGGGGTTCCCTTGTTGAGGCTGGCGCTGACCTCGACGTTGAACGGCCCGACGGCCTTGGCCGAGGGAGTACCGGTCAACACACCGGACGGACTCAGCTTGAACCCTTGCGGCAGGGCGCCGATCTTCGCCCACTTGACGGTGCCGGTGCCGGCGCCCGAGGTGTGCAGTTGCTGGCTGTAGGAGGTGCCGACCAGCGCATCGGGCAGGGTCGTGGTCGAGATGTGGAAGCCGGCCTCCGGGTTCACGGTGAGGGTGAAGGCCTGGGTGGCCGACCCGGCGGCATCGGTGGCCGTCAGGGTGACCGGATAGGTGCCGGCCGATCCCACCGCCGGGGTTCCGGCCAGGGTGGCGGTGCCGTCCCCGTTGTCGGTGAGGGTGAGGCCGGCGGGAAGATCGGACGACGTGGTGATGGCCGGCTTGTCCGGGCCGCCGGTCGTGGTCACGGCGAAGGAGAAGGAGACCGCCTCGGTGCCGGAGGCCGAGGACGTACTGGTGACGGTCGGCGATTCGGGCACGATCACCGACGAGGTGCCGGAACTGACCGATCCACCCTGGGGACCGGCTCCGGTCGCGGTGGCCGAATCGGTCACGCTGCCCGCGGTGACGTCGGCCTGGTCGACGGTATAACTGCCGCTACAGGTCTCCGAGACGCCCGGGGCCAACGAGGCATCGGGACAGGTGGCCGACGGCACCAGGTCGTCGCTGATCGCGATCGAGCCGAGCGTGGTGGTCCCGGTGTTGGTGGCCAGATACTGGAAGGCGATGGTGTCCCCGACGGACCGGTAGCTGGCGGAGGCCGAGGTGGTCAGGCTGAGGGCCGACGTGGCGTCGGTTGCGTCAACCGTCACGCTCGACGCGTTGGACCCCACGGCGACGCTCCCGTCGGTAGCGCTGGCCGTGGCGGTATTGGTCACCGAGCCGTCGTCGACATCGGCCTGGGTCACCGTGTAACTGCCGGTGCAGGTCTCGGACGTCCCCGCGTCCAGTGACGGCTGCGGGCAGGACACCGAGGGGATGAGATCGTCATCGACGGCCACCGAGGACAGGGTGTCCGGGCCGTTGTTGGTCACCAGATAGCTGTAGTCGAGGGTGTCACCGGCCGCCCCGTAGGCCGGAGTGGTGGCCGACTTGGTCAGGGTGAGGGCGGACCCGATGGATACCGAGGTCGAGCCGGAGGACCCCGCGTAGTTGCTGTCCCCCCCGTAGGAGGCCGTGACCGTGTCGCTCTGGGCTCCGCCGGCATAGTTCGTGGTGCAGGTAGCCGTATCGGGGGAGGTCAGGCTCAGGGGCGCGGCCGGGCAGAGCGGGCCCGAGTCGCCACTGAACGACACACTGCCGGTGGGTGTGCCGGTTCCCGGCGAGGTGACACCGACGGTCGCCGTGTAGGTCACGGTCTGGCCGGCCACCGGATCGGTCGGGCTCGAGGTCACGGTGGTCTGGGTGCCCACGGCCGGGCTGGTGGCGGAATTCAGGGTCACCGCCATGATGTTGCGGTAGAGGGCCGGATCGGTGGCTCCCACCGTGTACTGCGCCGAGGCGTCGGTCCCGAGCACGGTGCCGGCCGTCTCGATCGGCTTGGGCAGCCGGTAGCCGGCGAAGACCATGGTCAGGGTGCCGTCGGGGTTCTGGACGACACTCGGTCCGTAGGCCCGGCCCGAGTAGTAGGCGCTGATGCCCAGCGGCGAGTCGACGCCGTCGGCCAGGGAGTTGTCCTGGGCCACCGAGGCGGAGAAGGAGTAGTCGGTGCTGACGACCGAGACCGGCTCGGTCCAGTGCTCGCCGTCGGTCGAGGAGGAGTAGAAGATCTGGTTGAAGGCGTCGCTGTCCCCGTCGGCCGACCACGCCCCGGACAGGAAGAGCCCGTAGGTGCCGTCGGGGTTGGTGATGATCGAACCCGACGATCCGACCCAGCGCATCTCGGTGGCATCGGTGGTACCCGGCCGCGGCGTAGGGTTGAGGCCGGCCGGAGGATCGGTGGTCGATGACGGGTTGTTGATGTCGGTGTAGCTGGAGGCACCGTTGCTCTGGCCGCTGATGATGCCGTTGTTGTCCAGGCCGGAGGATGAGAAGTTGACCCCGTCGCGGGTGTAGGCCACCCGCAACAGGGTGAGATCCTCGTTGTTCTTGAAGAGCTTGTCCTGATTGGTCGAGCCCTCGCCGGTCTCGGCCAGCGTCGTCGGCGACTCGACGGTGGCGCCGGGTGCCCCGATCTGGTCGCTCTTCCCGAAGGTGTCGCCGTTGTCCGCCGCCGGGACGGTGCACCCGGTCAAGGTGTCGGTCAGGGGTGCGGTGTTGCTCTCCAGGCTCCCGGTGCCGAGGGTCAGCCCGGTGCAGGTGGCCGGGATCAGGGAGTTCTTCACATCATCGGCCACTTCGACGGTCACCGGGCTCGAAGGCGACGGCGTCGGCAGGGCGGTCGAGGTGGTGGGCGTGGCGAAGAACTGGATGGTGGATCCGGTGGTCGAGCTGTAGGTGCCCGTTGGCCGAGGTCACCCCGGCCTCGTAGTAGCTGAGCAGCTTCTCGGTGTACATGACGACGCGTCGAGTCGGTCGGTGCCCCTGGGTAGCTCGGCAGGACGCCGACGATGCCGTCCGGCGCCGACCAGGCCATTGGTCTGCTGGGCGGTGGCGGGGACGATCGGGTCGGAAGTGACCGGGGCGCCGACCGCGGCGGTCACGGCGGGCCCTCCCGGACCGGTCGTGCAGTCCTCGGCCTTGGTGGTGGGATTGGCGTTGGACTGGCTGCAGTAGACGGCCACCCCGTTCACGTAGATCCGGTTCGGAGCGTTGTTGTTGAGGATGGTGGCCGTGTTGTTGTTGGCGAACGAGATAGGCAGGCTGGACAGGCCGAAGGTGCCGAGGCTGTTGTTCGGGCCGGTCGGGATGGTCTCGGCCGTACTGACCGTGCCGATGACCTGCTCGATGAGATCACCGGTGTTGACGGTGGCGCCGCCCGGGCTGGCCGAGGTGCAGCCGGTCAGCGTCGTGGTGCCGACCCCGGTGCAGGTGATGATGGACGATGCGGTCGGAACCGGTGTCTGGGTGAGGTCGACGAATGGCCCGGGCACCAGCTGCTCGGGGGAGTTGGCCAGTCCGGTCTGGTTGACCGCCGACGGTGGCCGGCATTCCTCCGGTGGTCGGGATGCTCGCGCCCGAGGTGGCGAAGGCGTCGGGGTCGATGCCGACCTTTTCGGAGGACGGCAGCCCGGCCAGGGGATCGGAGGCGGTGGGGGAAAGGGCGTGGACGAGCATGCCGACCCCGGCGTTGTCACCGGCCGGACGCTGCAGCGTGTAGAGGTAGGAGGTCCCCCCCACGGTGATGACATTGGGGTGGCCCTGGCCGTCGTCGTTGATGTCGGCCGACGGGCAGTACCCCGGGTTCTCCTCCAGCGCCTCCCCGTCGTAGGTCCAGCTCTGGCCGTTGTCCGTCGAGGTGGCGGCCACGATGGCCTCGTCGGCGTCCTTCGGCCGGTAGTCGAAGTAGCCGGTCAGGGACCCGTCGGCATTGCGGACGACATGGGGGAAGTAGGCGGGGGCGAAGGGCAGGGCCGGGCCGGCGGGCTGGCGGACCGGGGATTCGGCCGACTCGGCGGTCTGGTTGCCGGTCCCGCAGTATCCGTCCAGCGGGCCGGGCGTCCCGACCACCCCGCTCGGGTAGGGCGAGTCGCCTGCTGTTCCGCTGTCCGCTCCGGGGTACACGGCCAGGTTGGGTTCGGCGGTGCTGCCCGATCCGGTGGCGGGGCCGCCCGGGGTGTAGGTCGGGAGCAGGTCGGAGCTGGGGTAGGCGGTCGCCGAGGGATCCCCCTGGGAGGTGTTCCACGGGGCCGGGGACGTGCCATTGGCGATGGTGGCGACCACGGGCGTCCCCGCCGAGTAGGTGGAGGTGTCGGAGGTCGGTGGCGCCGCACCGGCCGGCCCGTTCGACACCAGGAGCGAGACTCCGACAGTGGCGCAGACCACGACGAGCGCCATCACGGCGCTGGCCGATCGGCGAGAGAAGGGTGACGGCGACGAAGCGCGAAAGGACACGGGGAATCCTCCAGGGGTGGTCACGTAGCCTTCCTAACATCCGCCCGGAACAGATTGAACGGCCAGATCCCCTTGACGCGAGGATTTCATCTGGCCTTGACCTCGTGTTCGCCATCACGTAACCCGCCTGTTACCCGGTCGACGAGACGACACCGCTGGTGGACGATGCCCCATCCCCCTGGCCAGTGCGCCACGGCCCCTGGTGACCGGGACGATGGCACCCGCCCTCGGCGGTCAGGATCGTCAGTCGTCGATCATGACGCCGGCCCCGACCTCGGCCGCGGCCAGCTCGCCCACCTCGGTGAGACCGGTGCCGACCTCGTCGCTCAGGCTCTCCGCCGAGTGGATGTACTTGCCGCCTCGCAGCCACGAGGCGATGGCGGCGATGAAGCTGGTGGCGGCGGCGAAGTCGAAGGCCAGATGGAGCCCGTCGGCGAACGAGGGCGAGATCAGCTTGGGGAAGAAGCTGCGACCGGTGAGGTAGGAGGCACGAGCGGGGCCCAGGTTGGCCAGCACCTGGTGGGGCACTTCGGTCTGGATGGGGTTGAAGCCCAAGAAGGCGGCAAACAGGCTGCCGATCGGAGGGCAGGTGGGACAGCTTCAGGGCCTGGGCCGTCGGCACCCCCTGGGCGACCAGCCCGTGGTAGAGGTTGCCGGGCAGCGATGCGGCCAGGCCGAGGGTGATGATGGAGAAGAAGACCCCGATGGAGAGGACCTGGGCCGAGTTCATGAAGGTGGCGTTCATCCCGGCCCCCGCCCCCCGCTGATCCGGCGGCAGGCTGTTCATGATGGCCATCTGGTTGGGGGAGAAGAACATGCCGGAGAAGAGCGAGAAGAACAGGATGATCACGGCGAAGGCCGGATACTCGAAGTTCATGGGCAGGAGATCGAGCAGCAGGTAGCAGACCGCCGCCCCGACCAGGCCGACGGTGGCGATGGCCCGAGCCCCGTGGCGATCGGCGATGATGCCGGCGAAGGGACCGGAGATCAGGAACCCGATGGTGAGCGGGATCATGTAGATGCCGGCCCACAGCGGCGTCTGGGAGAAGTCGTAGCCGTGCTGGGGCAGCCAGATCCCCTGCAGCCAGATGATCAGCATGAACTGCAGGCCGCCCCGGCCCAGGGCCGAGAGGAACATGGCCAGGACGCCGGCGGTGTAGGCCCGGATCCTGAACAGGTGGAGCTGGAACATCGGATTGGCCACCCGCATCTCGATGAACACGAAGGCCACCAGGAGGATCACTCCACCGATCACGGTGGCCAGGACGAAGGGACTCGTCCAGCCCATGGTGTGTCCACCGTAGGGCTGGATGCCGTAGACGATGCCGGTGAGCAGGCCGATCAGGCCGACGGCGAAGGTGATGTTCCCCAACCAGTCGATCTTGCTCTCGACGCGGACGCCGTTGTCCTTCAGCTTGAGGTAGGCCCAGACCGTCCCGAACAGCCCGAAGGGGACCGACACCAGGAAGACCAGGCGCCACTCGATCGGCGCCAGCAGCCCTCCGAGTATCAGCCCGAGGAAGGACCCGGTGACCAGGGCGATCCCATTGATCCCCATGGCCTTGCCGCGCTCGTTCTCGGGGAAGGCGTCGGTGATGATGGCGCTCGAGTTGGCGAACAGGAAGGCTCCGCCCACCCCCTGGCCGACCCGCATCAGGATGATCCACAAGGCGCCGGCCGATCCGGTGAGCCAGGTGACCGACAGCAGAATGGAAAAGACGGTGAAGACGGCGAAGCCCAGGTTGTACATGCGGACCCGGCCGTACATGTCCCCGACCCGGCCGAAACTGACCACCAGCACCGCGGTGACCAGCAGGAAGCCCATCAGGATCCACAGGAAGTAGGAGGTGTTGCCGGGAGCCAGCGGCTGCAGCTTGATGCCCCGGAAGATGGCGGGCAGCGAGATGAGCAGGATCGATGTGTTGATGGTCACCATCAGGATGCCGAACGTGGTGTTGGACAGGGCGATCCACTTGTAGCGATCAGGCCGCACGGCCGCATCGTCAGTCATCGTCATGGTCGGGACCTCCATCGGCCGATCGATCGGGCCGGCCGGAATCGGATGTGGGTGCGGTCATCGGCAGGCTTCACTGGCCCGATGGCAGCGTTCGAGCGGCGTGGGGGTCGGCGGTGCCCGTGGGCCGATGAATGACCAGGAGGGAGTGGGGCCAGCGGTGCAGCAGGTGGCTGCATACCGACCCGCAGGCCATCCCCCCGAGGGCCCCGTGACGCCGGCCGGCGACCACGATGACGTTGGCCCCGCAGTCACGGGCCGCCCGCATCAGTTCGGTCGCCGGGTCGCCGGTCCGGACCTCGAACCTCCAGTCGGCCCCGACCGGATCGAGGATGGCGATGCCCTGAGCTTCGGCCACACATTGCTCGGCATCCAACGCCTCGTTCTCGACGGCAACCCCGAAACCTCCGGCACCCAGGGCGCTCAATCCGGCCAGTCGGGCGTGGCGAACGAAGACGAGCACCACCGGCCGTCCGGTTCCCTTGGAGAGCAACGCCGCCTCTTCGATGGCCAGGCGGCTGGTTTCGGAGCCGTCCGTACCGACAACGATGGGTCCGTGCATTTCCGTCTCCTTCCAGAGCCGGTCCAATGTGTATGTATGATACAGGTAGTTACGGCTCAGTCTATCCGGACTCATCGAACGGAAACCAAATCCATGAGCACGCACGACGATCCGATCACCACGATCGAGCTCCAGCTCCTGACCCTGGTCCGTTACCTGGAGACCTTCGGCCGCAAGGGCTCGTTGTACGTCCGGGTCGATCGAGCCGGCTACCTCGCCCTTCGCACCCTGGACCGCCTCGGACCGGTGCACACCAACGCGTTGTCCGAAGCGCTCCACCTCGACGCGTCAACCGTCACCCGCCAGGTCACCGCGCTGACCGCCAGCGGTCTCGTCGAGCGTCGACCCAATCCCTCGGATGGACGTTCATCGATGCTCTCGCTCACCGGGGAGGGCAAGCGAACCATGCGCCAGGTGGAACACGAGCGACGACGGGTGCTCCGCGAGATGTTCAGCGACTGGGACGAGGGAGATCGATCGGAAACCGCTCGGATCCTCACCAAACTCAACGAATCCCTGGTCGAGAAGTTCGCCCAGACCCAAGCCCAACCGCAGTCCGACGACGACGCGGATACGAAGACCCGGGATGCCTAGGGCTTGTGTACGAGCGCATTTGGCGTGACCGCGCCCATGGTGCCGGCGTGCTGCCGGCCGGTGAGGTCGCGGGCTGACTGGCGGAGCGAGCAAAAAACCCCGCTCAGAAGTGAACTTTGCGAAAGTTCCGGGAATCGTGGTTGGACCTTCGAAATTGGGGCATCGGGACAGCGATGGGATTCGGCGTGGGCGCGTTGCTGAAGTGGGTCTTCCGCGTGGTCGTTGCCGCCGTCGGGTCGTTCGTGTTGCTGATCCTGTTTCATGGTGTGGCAGCAGCGGGAACGCTCCCGGGACTACCGATTGCGGCCGTGACCAACACGGTGGCCTCGGTGACCGAGCCGGTCCAGTCCGTCGCCAGCTCGTTGGCACCGACCCCGGGTGGCGCCACGGGCGCCGCCCCCACGACGGCTCCAGCCTCGACGGCCACCGCGTGTCCGACGTCACCGGCGGCCACCGCTCCGACCTCGCCGGCCAAGTCGGCGAGTGATCCGATCGCATCTGCGGTGACCGCCGCGAGTCCCCTGGTGGGCAACCCGACCAGTACGCCGGCTCTGGCGCCCGTTGTCGCTCCCGTTGCCAATGCCGTCAGCGCTCCGATTGCCGCGCTGAGCCAGGCGGTCACGACCGGCGACCTCCCTTCGACTGCCCCTCTCGCCACCGGCAGGCCGGCCACGGTGCCAGCCATCGTCAATTCGGTCGTGCCCACGGTGACGAAGGTCGTGCCCACGGTCGTGAAGTCGGTACGGCCCGTGTTGCCGGCCCTGCCGGCCGTCGGGATCCCGGTCATTCCGGTCCCGGCGATCCCGGTCCCGGCGATCCCGATCATCCCCGCCCCAATTCTGCCGGTCATTCCTACTCCGGTGACGCCCGACTTCGTGACTCCGGCCGGATCCTCCGACCGGTCCACCCAGCCCACGCCCGAAGCGTCCAACTCCACCGGAACGACGATCGTCGCCGCTCCAGCCGATGTCGCTCCCTCGGTGGTCACTCCTCCGGTCGCCCCGAGCCCATCGGCGGTTCCGACGAGCGTGGGCTCGGAGCCCCTTGTTCCACTGGGCGTCAGCGCCCGAGGCGCCGGTGAGTTCGTCCCCTTCGACGTCTCGAGCGCCGGTATCGCTCCTCACCCCTCCCAGCTGCCGTTCTCGCCCGTTCCCCCTCCTGCCCCCCTGCCTCCCCCTGCGCAACCACTGGGCTGCCCCATGGAGGCGGGAGGAGCCGGCTCCTCGTTGCTCCACCCCGGGGGCGTCAACCCCGGTGGCTTCGTGGATGACGGGAGCGGTGCCTGGCGCCTCCCCGACCTCGTCGGACGCGGTACTACTCACCGGTGAGCCGATCGTGGCCCGTCCGGTGACCATCCTCGTACCGCCCGGCTAGCCCCGACCTGACCTCCCGCGCGCCGCTCGACCACCGGTCGGAGACGGCCCCTCCGAGTGTTTGGACCTTTGGATTGACACTCCTCGGGCGCTGCTGTGCCCCGTCCCCTCGGAGCTCACCACCAAGACTCCTCGCCAGATCGGCAGGAGCAACCGCTCGAAAGGAATGACACAAGCATGAGTAATCGCATGAAGAAGATGCTCTGCGCGTCCGGCGTGGTCGGAGGATCCCTCCTCCTGATGGCCGGAACCGCAGGGGCAGGAACGACGTGGCACCACGGGCAGGGTCACCACCCGAGCCAGGTCGCCCAGTCGGGAAGCGCCCAGGGATCGGCCCAGTCGGGCGGGACCGGTGACGCCAACGACGGCTCCACGGCCAACGCCACGTCCGGCGGGAGCGGAGACAGTTCCGCCACCGGCCAGACCACGGGCGGGTCGTCGGGCAATGCCACGTCGAGCAGTGCCAACCAGACCACGGCAAGCTCCGGGAACGCCGACTCGGGTAACACCGGTGCGGCGAACGCCACCGGGTCGGCCCAGTCGGGCAACTCGGGGAACTCCGGCCAATCGGGGAACTCCGGGGGCTCCCTGGTGTTCGCGCCGAAGTTTGTCGGTCACCACCCGTTCGGTCCTGGGTGGAACCAGGGCTGGAGCTGGGGTCAGGGACCCTGGGGTGGTCAGGGCTCGTGGGGTGGTCAGGGCTCGTGGGGTGGTCAGGGCTCGTGGGGCCACGGCTTCTCGGGTCAGCCCGTCCAGGCCACGTCAGGCTCCACCGGTCCGACCGGTTCGACTGACACCGGCAACACCACCTCCAGCCCCATTGCCGTCTCCGGCAGCTCGGGCAACGGGGGCCAGTCGGGCGCAGTCGACACCACGTCGAACTCGGGTTCCGTCGCCCAATCTGGGGATACCAACACCATCGGCAACACCCAGTCAGGCGATACCGGGTCCACCGGTCCGGCCAGCGCGGGCAACACCTCGCAGAACGGCTCGGGGAACAGTGGGTCGGCCACCTCCGACCCGCAGAGCGGATCGGTCCAGTCCGGTTCGTCCCACGGAGCGGGCAACCCCTGGGGTAAAGGAAACCCCGGATCCAGCAATGGGTCCGGAAGCTCCGGCAGCGCCAATGGGTCGGCTGACTCCGGAAGCACCGGACAGGCCAACGACGGCTCGACGGCCAACGCGACCTCGGGTCCGAGCGGGAGTTCGAACGCTCAGGGCACGACCACCGGTGGCAACTCGGGTGACGCCAACTCCACCAGCTCCAACGACACCGACGCCAGCTCGGGCAACGCCAACTCGGGAAACACCGGGGCGGCCACCTCGACCAGCTCGGCGCAGTCGGGGAACTCGGGGAACTCCGGGAACTCGGGGAACTCCGGGCCGGCCGTCGTGGTCGACCCCTGCGTGACCCTCACCGGCAGCTGCGGCAACACCTCGGCCACCTCGGGTAGCACCGGGTCGACCGGCTCGACCGACACCGGCGACGCCACCTCCGACCCCGTGGCCGAATCAGGCAACTCGGGCAACGGTGGCCAGTCCGGCGCGGTCAACACCACCTCGAACTCGGGTTCCGCGGCCAGGTCCGGCAACACCAACACCGAGGGCAACACCCAATCGGGTAACACCGGGTCCACCGGTGCCGCCCAGTCGGGGAACAGCTCGCAGAACAGCTCGGGCCAGAGCGGGTCGGCGTCGTCCAACCCGCAGAGCGGCTCGGCCGGCTAGCAGCACCTGCACCTGCTCACCCGCTGAGCAGCGCCTGACCCGTTGGAGTCGGGTGCCCCTGCCGGGACGATCACCGGCAGTGGCACCCGCTTCGGCGGGCCACCCGGTCCGACGCGCCCTCCGGTCGGCTGGGGACAGCAACTCCATGCCGGCTGAGCCCCCGAACGCCCAGGTGGGCCCGGGGCGGACCGGTCGCCCGACCCCGGAGAGCGGTGGCGAGGAACCGGTTCTCCCCAGCTCAGGCACCGTCCGGGCCGCACCGGACCCGGGAAGGTCCCGCGCGCGCTTGTCCCGGGGGACTTCCGGGTAAGTTCTTTCGCTGACGATCCAACGGGGACCACCGGGGATCGTCATCACGGCCCCGCCGGGACCAGGAGGAGGCGGTATGACCGATCTGCTGATCACCGGAGACCACCTGACCCTCACCGACCGGTTCCTGGCCACCCGGTCGCTCACCGAATCGCTGGCCTCCTCGTTGTCGGCCGAGGACCAGACCGTCCAGTCCATGCCCGACGTCAGCCCGACCAAGTGGCACCGCGCCCACACCACCTGGTTCTTCGAGACCTTCCTGCTGACCCCGAGCCTCCGCGACTACCAGCTCTTCCACCCCGACTTCGGCTACCTGTTCAACTCCTACTACGAGGGGGTGGGCGCCCGCTATCCGCGGGAGCACCGGGGCCTGGTCTCCCGCCCCGGGATCGGGGAGATCGGCGAGTACCGCTCCCACGTGGACAAGGCCATGCCCGAGCTGCTGCTCGAGACGCCCGATGCCTCGGTCACCGACCTCACCGAGCTGGGCATCCAACACGAGCAGCAGCACCAGGAGCTGCTGCTGATGGACATCAAGCACGTCCTGTCCCGCAACCCCCTGCAGCCGGCCTACGACGCCGTGCGGCTCCCCCGACCCACTGTCGTCGGGGAGACGACCTGGTCCGAGTACCCGGCCGGCACCCACGAGATCGGGCACTCGGGGCGGAGCTTCAGCTTCGACAACGAGCTGCCCCGCCACCTCGTCTACCTCGAGGACTACGCCCTGGCCGACCGGCCGGTGACCTGTGGCGAGTGGCTGGCCTTCATCGACGACGGCGGCTACCGGCGCCCCGAGCTCTGGCTGTCGGACGGCTGGGCCACCGTGCAGTCGGAGGGCTGGGAGGGCCCGCTCTACTGGTCGAACGTCGACGGGGAGTGGCAGGAGTTCACCCTGGCCGGGCCGAGCCCGGTCAATCCGGCCCAGCCGGTCTGTCACCTGAGCTACTACGAGGCCGACGCCTTCGCCCGCTGGGCCGGGGGTCGCCTGCCCACCGAGGCGGAGTGGGAGGTGGCAGCGGGCCAGCTGGCCACGGTCAGCGGGAACTTCCTCGACCAGACCCGGCTGCATCCGCAACCGGTCACCGGGTCGCCGTCGGACGCCAGCCTGTTCGGCGACGTCTGGCAGTGGACGTCCTCCGCCTACAGCCCCTACCCGGGCTTCCAGCCGGCCCCCGGGGCGGTCGGCGAGTACAACGGCAAGTTCATGGTCAACCAGTACGTGCTGCGCGGCGGCTCCTGCGTGACGCCCCCCGACCACATCCGCGCCACCTACCGGAACTTCTTCCCGCCGTCGGCCCGATGGGCCTTCAGCGGCCTGCGGCTGGCCCGCAACGCCTGACCGCGGTCCCCCACCGAACGCCCGACGCTCCGAAGGAACGAGGAAGACCCAACCCATGAGCAGCGTCATCCCCCCGACCATCGACGTCCATCTGTCCGCGAGCGACCTGCGCCAGGCCATGGAGCGCGACGTGCGCCGCGGGCTGGTCAGCCGAGCCCAAGCAGCTCCCGCCCGTCTACTTCTACGACGACCGGGGGAGCAGGCTGTTCGACGAGATCACCCGGCTCCCCGAGTACTACCCGACCCGGGCCGAGCGCTCGATCCTCGATGCCCACGCCAAGGACATCGCCGAGACCTCCGAGGCGGACACCCTGGTGGAGTTGGGCGCGGGCACCTGCGAGAAGTCACGGGTGCTGCTCGATGCCATGCAGTCGAGCGGTCGGCTGCGACGGTTCGTGCCCCTCGACGTGAGCGACACCACCCTGTGGGAGGCCGCCACCGCGCTGGCCGACGAGTACCCCGGGCTGGCGGTCAACGCGGTGGTCGGGGACTTCCATCACCATCTCGATCAGCTGCCCGCCGACGGTCGGCGGCTGTTCGCCTTCCTCGGTGGCACCATCGGCAACCTCGACCCGGGCCAGCGCCGGGAATTCTTCATGCAACTGGGAAAGACCATGTCCGGGGAGGACCGCCTGCTCCTCGGGCACCGACCTGGTCAAGGACCGGGCCCGCCTGGTCCTCGCCTACGACGACGGGGCCGGGGTCACCGCCGAGTTCAACCGCAACGTCCTCCACGTGCTCAACCGCGAGCTGGGCGCCGACTTCGATCCCGAGCGAGTTCGAACACGTGGCCCGGTGGAACGAGGAGGACCACCGCATCGAGATGTGGCTCCGCTCGTCGCACGACCAGCGGATCTCGGTCGGCGACCTCGACCTCGAGGTGCAGTTCGCGGCCGGTGAGGAGATGCTCACCGAGATCAGCACCAAGTTCTCACCCGAGAGCCTCGAGGCCGAACTGCGGGAGTGCGGCTTCATCGCCGAGTCGATGTGGACATCGGACGGGGACGAGTTCCTGGTCACCTTGGCCCGCCCCTCGTCGTAGGGACCGACTTCGAGGAGCCGGGCGTCGGTGGTCGCCGGTGGGACCGGCGACCCGGTCTCCGGGCTACCCGTCGGTGAGGTCCTTGACCGCGGTCTCGACGGCCCGGTGGAAGGTCGGATAGGCGTAGATCATGTGCCGCAGACGGGCGGTGGGCACCTCGGCGTGGACGGCCAGGGTGAGCAGGCCGAGCACCTCGCCACCCCAGGGGCCGACCGAGGTGGCACCGACCAGGACACCCCGGTCGGCATCCTCGACCAGCTTGATGAACCCCTGGTTTCCCGCCTTGTGGATCCAACCCCGGGTGGAGGACGGGATCGGGGCCATGCCCACCCGCACGTCGATCCCCTGCTGACGGGCGTCCGCCTCGGTCAGTCCCACCGACCCGATCTCCGGGTCGGTGAAGGTGACCCGGGGGACGGCCCGGTAGTCGGCCGGCGTCACCGTCCCGGCCCAGGATGTCGTTGACCACGATGTCGGCCTGGTACATCGAGACGTGGGTGAACGCGCCCTTGGCCGGTGATGTCACCGACCGCCCACACCCGGTCGGTGCCCTCCACCCGGAGATGGTCGTCGACCGGCAGCGCCGGGGCCGACTCGTCGAGGCCGAGGGAGGCCACGTTGAGCCGGGCCAGATCGGGGCGGCGCCCGGTGGCCACCAACAGCCGGTCGGCCACCACCGGCTCGCCCCCTCGAGGGTCAGGGCGAACCGTCGGCCGTCGTGGCCCACCGACTCGATGGTGGCTCCGGTCCGCACCCCGATGCCCTCGGACCGGAACACCTCGGCCAACAGCTCACCCGACTCGGGCTCCTCGGGGCCCACCAGGTGGGGGCCGGCCTCGAGCACCGTGACCCGGGAGCCGAAGCGGTGGAACACCTGGGCCAGCTCGACCCCGATGGCGCCACCCCCGATGACGGCCAGCGAGTCGGGGACCTCCTCGGTCTCGATGGCCTCGCGGTTGGTCCAATAGGGCGTGTCGGCCAGCCCGGGCACCGGCGGGATCCAGGCCGAGGTGCCGGCGCCGATCACCACGGCCCGGTCGGCCTCGATGACCCGATCGCCGACGGCCACCCGCCCCGGACCGTCCAGGCGGCCCCAGCCCCGGACGAAGCGACCGCCCTTGTCCTCGAACCGCTTGACCGCCACCGTGTCGTCCCAGGAGTCGGTGGCCTCGGCGGCGGATGCGCTCGGCCACCGGGGCCCAGTCCGGGCTGCACGGTGGACTGTCCGGCCATGCCCGGGACCCGTCGGGCCTCGGCCAACAGGTCGGCGGCCCGGATCATCATCTTGGAGGGGATGCATCCCCAGTACGGGCACTCCCCACCCACCAGCTCGCCGTCGATGCCGACCACGTCGAGCCCGGCCTCGGCCAGGCGCTCGGCGACGTCCTCGCCCCCGGGGCCCATGCCCACCACGATCACTTCGGCCTGCTCGGTCACCTCGTGCCCCTTCGCCCGCGTCGGCCCCCGGTTCTACCCCACCGGCGCCCACCGGGGACCACCGCCCGCCTCGGCGGGGCACCGCCCGGGGAACACCGGCGCGCCGTCCGGCGTTGCACCACGCCATGACAGTGACGAGCGACTTGGAATGGTGCCGTGTTGGCCGAGAGCGATCGGACGGTGGTGGTGGAGAACAACCACTACTTCCCGATCGAGGACGTCCACGGCGAGTACTTCGAGGACAGTGGGACCCATTCGCACTGCCCGTGGAAGGGCGACGCCAGCTACCGGTCGGTGGTGGTGGACGGCCAGCGCAACGACGACGCCGCCTGGTACTACCCGGACCCGTCGGAGGCCGCCACGGAGATCACCGACCGGGTGGCCTTCTGGAAGGGCGTCACCGTCGAAGAGGTCGCCTAGCCACCTCGGGCCGCGGCCGGTCAACCGCGACCGCTGCCGGGCCACGTCGAAGCAGGCGATGGCCCCGCCGTGGACACGTTGAGCGAGCGACAGCGTGCCGTGCTGGGGGATCGACGCCAGGGCGTCGCACCGCTTGCGGGTCAGCGCGGCCAGACCGGCTCCCTCCGACCCGAGGACCAGGGCCACCGGTTGATCGCCCGAGCGGGCAGCTCGTAGAGCGGCCTGCTTCGCCCCTCCGACCAGGCCCACCGTCCACACCCCGGCCGAGGACAGCTTCTGCAGGGCGGTGGGGATCCCGGCCACCAGGGCCATGGGCAGGTACTCGATGGCACCGGCCGCCACCTTGGCCACCGTGGGTGAGAGGTGGACGGAGCGGTGCCTCGGGCAGGACGACGCCGGTCACCCCGGCGCACTCGGCGCTGCGGAGGAGGGCGCCCAGGTTGTGCGGGATCGGTGATGCCGTCGAGCACCAACAGGAAGGGCACCCGGCCCCGGCGGGACGGTTCGCACAGGGCGTCGAGCGGCGTCTCCTCGATCGGCCGGGCCAGCGCCACCACCCCCTGGGCGGCATCGGTCCGGGCCGGCGGAGTCGATCCGCCGACGGGACACGTACTCGACCCGGACCCGGCGGGCGGTGGCCAGCGCCTCGATCTCGTCGAGGATGGCGGCGGCGTCCATGCCCTCGGCCATCAGGAGCGACTTCACCGGCCGCCGGTTGGCGGCGAGCAGCTCGCGGACCGCCTGTCGCCCCTCGACCTGGTCGCCCCCGAGGCCCGGGGCCGGGGCGGTGCCCCGCCCCCGCGGTCCTCCTTCGAACCGGTCCGGCCGCCCGCCCGTCCGGGCCGAGGTGGCCCGCGGACCGGTTGCCGCCGCGGGTGCCGGCCGCCTTGGCGCCTCCACGACCGTCGGCCGGCGCCCCGCGGGCCCCGGCGCCCTTGGCCCCCCGGCCCCGCGGCGAGCCGCCCGGGGCCCCACCGGTCGATCCCCGCCCCCGGGGCCGGCGCCCCGGCCGCCACCCTTGCCGGTCGCCGCGGCCATCAGCCCGCCTCCGTCGTCGCGGTCATCAGCACCACCGCGGTGCAGGCGATGCCCTCGGCCCGACCGAGGGCGCCGAGGCCCTCGGCCCGGGTCGCCTTCACGTTGACCGGGGCGCCGACGCACGGCGGCCAACCGGGCCGCCATGCGGTCGACGAATGGGGCCAGCCGGGGACGCTCGGCCACCACGGTGCAGTCGACGTTGACCGGCACCCAGCCGGCCCCACGGGCCAACTCGAGCACGTGGGCCAGGATCTCCATGCTGTCGGCCCCGCTCCACCGCGGATCGGTGTCGGGGACGTGCCGGCCGAGGTCGCCGAGCCCGGCCGCCCCGAGGACGGCGTCGGCCATGGCGTGGGCCACGACATCGGCGTCGCTGTGGCCGTCCAGTCCCCGGCTCCCCTCGCCGGTGATGGTGACCCCGCCCAGGATCAGGGGCCGGTCGGCCTGGTCGCTGAGAACCGGTGGACGTCGAGGCCCTGGCCGACCCGCAGCACCGGATGTCCCCCGCTCATCGGCTCATCGCACCCATCAGGGCCTCGGCCAGCGCGAGGTCCTCGGGCCGGGTGAGCTTCACGTTGCGCGGATCGCCGGGCACCGTGCGCACGGTAGCGCCCTGCGGCTCGAGCAGGCCGGCGTCGTCGGTGGCCTCGGCGGCATCGGCGTGGGCCGCGCGCAGCGCGGCGGCCACGAAGGCCTGGGGGGTCTGCACGGTCACCAGCCCCTCCCGGTCGACGGTGGACCGGACCGTGCCGCCCGTCGACGCGCTTCAGGGTGTCGGCCACCGGGAGCACCGGGATGGCCCCGTCGGCGCCGTCGGCCCGCACCGCCTCGACCACCGCGGCGAACAGCGCCGGGGCCGGCCAGCGGGCGGGCCGCGTCGTGGACCACGATGACCGCGGCGTCGTCGGGCACCGCGGCCAGGCCGGCCCGCACCGACGCCGCCCGCGAGTCGCCCCCGGCCACCACCCGGTCCGCCCCCAGTAGCGTCGTCCGCCGGCCGCCCCCGGTCGGTCGGGGACCACCAGCACCACCCCGTCAGCAGACCGAACGGGCCGCGGCCACCGACCAGGCCGCCACCGGCCGGCCGGCCAGCTCGCAGAAATTGCTTGGGCCCGCCGAACCGGCGACCCGAGCCGCCCGCCACCACGATGGCCCAGACGGGCCCCGGTTCGGCTCAGGGCAGCGCCTCGTTCAGCCGAACCTCGGCGGTCTCCTCGTCGACGCCGAGGGCGAAGGTCAGCTCGGACACCAGGATCTGGCGGGCCCGCTGCAGCATCCGCTTCTCGCCGGCCGACAGTCCCTTGTCCTTGTCCCGGATGGAGAGGTTCCGCACCACTTCGGCCACCTGGTAGATGTCGCCGGAGCGGAGCTTCTCCGAGTGGTTCTTGTAGCGCCGGGACCAGTTGGTCGGCATCCGGGCCTCCTTCTTGCGAAGGACGGCGAAGACCTCTTCGACCTCTTCGTCGTTGATCACTTCCCGGAGCCCGACCCCGTCGGTGTTGTCGGCCGGGACCATCAGGGTCAGGTCGCCGTAGGCCAGCCGGAGCACCAGGTACTCCTGCTTCTTGCCGAAGGCCTCTTTGGTCTCGCGTCGTTCGACTACTGCCGCGCCGTGGTGCGGATAGACGACCTTGTCACCGATGTCGAACACCGTTCCTCCTGGCGTTGCGTGCTGATCCCGGGCTGGTGAGCTACATCGGGACCGCGTAGACGAGAGCACGCAATGGTACACGGTGCCGGCCCCGGCTCCGACCGGCGGCCGGTCGGCTCCGGCGCCGGGTCCGCTACTGGTAGCGCTCGAAGATGCTGGCCTCGGCCAGCCGGGCCAGACCGTCCTTGACCGAGTGGGCCCGGGCCTGGCCCACGCCCTCGACCTGCTCGAGCTCGCCCAGCGAGGCCCGCATGATCTGCTGGAGGTTGACGAACCGCTCCACGATCCGCTCGATGATCACCTCGGAGAACCGGGGCAGCCGGTAGAGCAGGCGGTAGCCCCGGGGCTCGACCCCCGACTCGGTGTCGCTGGAACGACCCGGGCAGCCCGAGGATCTCGGCCACCCGGCTGGCGTCCCGCAGCTCGTCGGAGGTCAGGCGGGCCAGCTGGTCGACCACCAGGTCGACCATCGAGCCGGAGGTCCGTCCCCGGGCCGGGCTGGCGGCCGCAGTAGTCCCGGATGACCAGGTGGAGGGCCGGGGCCACCCCGTCCACCAGCTCGGCCGACTGCAGCCCCACCAGGCGCCCGTCGTCGCCCAGCTCGACCAGGTAGCCGTCGACCTCCTCGGCGATGCGCAGCAGCATCTCGGCCGCCTGGACCACGCCGACCACGTCGCCCACCGACACGGTGTCCTCGACCTCCAGGATGGACAGGCCGCTCAGGGCCACGTCGAAGCGGTTCCGGAACCGCTGCATGGTGGCCAGGGCCTGGTCGGTCCGGTCGTGCAGCCAGCCGGTCGGCTGGACGGTGTGCTTGTGGTCGTTCCGGTAGACGGCGATCACCGACATGGCCGCCGACACCGACAGGACGGGGACGTCGATGGACCGGGCCACCCGCTCGGCCGTCCGGTGCCGGGTGCCGGTCTCCGAGGTGGGGATGGTGGCCGTCGGGCATCAGGTGCACGTTGGCCCGGGCGATCCGGGAGGCGTCGGCGAGCCAGGATGATGGCGCCGTCCATCTTGGCCAGCTCGGACAGGCGCTGGGGGCTGAACTCGGCGTCGAGCAGGAACCCGCCCGAGCAGATGGACAGCACGTCGGGCCCGTCCCCCACCACCACCAGCGCGCCGCGCTTGGCCCGGAGGATCCGATCGAGCCCGTCCCGCAGCGGCTGACCCGGGGCCACCATGGCCAGGGCGTCACTGAGGGGCGAGCTCTGGCGGGCGTTCACCGCCGAATGGTACCCGGCGCCGTGTACCCCCAGTCGCCCCGAGAGGGCCTCCGACGTCGGTCCGCAGGCCCGGCGCCGCCGAGCCTCGGGTCAGAGGTGGGAGCTACAGCCGAACCGGCTCACCGCCTCGGCCACCGTGTCCACCCGGAGCAGCTCCATCCCGAGCGGCCCGTCGGGCGAGGACGCGGGCACGAGCACCTGGTCGAACCCCAGGCGGGCCGACTCCTCGAGCCGCCGGGGCAGGTTGGTGACCTGGCGGATCTCGCCGGCCAGGCCCGACCTCGCCGACCGCGACCAGACTGGCCGGCAGGGCCCGCCCGGTCGCGGCCGAGGCCACGGCCAGGGCCACGGCCAGGTCGGCCGCCGGCTCGGTGACCCGGATGCCGCCGGCCACCGAGGCGAAGACGTCCACCGCCCAGGACCGGAAGCCCGGCATGCTGGTCCAGCACGGCCAGGGTCATGACCAGACGGCCGCCGTCGAGGCCCACCACCGACCGCTTGGCGCTGGGCCTGGCCCATGGGCGGTGACCAGGGCCTGCAGCTCGACCACCAGGGTCCGCCGGCCCTGCATGGCCGGCAGCACCACCCCGCCGGGCACCCCGGTCAGCCGGTCGCCCAGCAGCAGGCGGCCGGGATCGTCGACCCGGTTGAGGCCCTGGTCGCCCATCTCGAACAGCCCGAGCTCGCCGGTGGGGCCGAACCGGTGCTTGACGGCCAGGAGCAGCCGGAGGGCGTGGTGACGGTCGCCCTCGAAGCTGAGCACGGTGTCGACCAGGTGCTCGAGCGCCCGGGGACCGGCCAGGGAGCCGTCCTTGGTCACGTGCCCGACCAGCACGGTGGCCACCTCGCCGTGACTTGGCCAGGCCGACCAGCTGGTCGGCACACTCCCGCACCTGGGTGACGCTGCCGGGCACGCCGGTGGCCCGTCGCTCGCCGAGGGTGGCCGGGCCGATGGCCACGGCCTGGATGGAGTCGATGACCACCAGGTCGGGGTCGGACTCGACCACGGCGCTGATCACCGCGCCGATGTCGGTGGCCGACAGGATCAGCAGGCCCGGGGGGATCGGGCCCAGCCGCTCGGCCCGCAGCCGGACCTGGTGGGCCGACTCCTCGGCCGACACCAACAGGACCCGGTGGCCGGCCGCCGCCCGGGCCGCCAGCACCTGGAGGAGCAGCGTCGACTTGCCGATGCCCGGCTCGCCGCCGAGCAGGGTGACCGAGCCGGGCACCAGCCCGCCGCAGAGCACCCGGTCGAACTCGTCCACCCCGGTGGGCACGGCCACCGCGCTCGGACACGTCGACCGATCGACAGCGGGACCGGCATCGGACGACAGGTCGAGGGCGTCCACCGCCCGGACCAACGAGCCGAGCTGGGCCTCCTCGACCAGGGTGTTCCACTCGCCGCAGGGGGGCAGCGACCGGCCCAGCGGGCCGTGGTCGACCCACAGTCGATGCAGCGGTGGCGCTTGGCCGTCTTTGCCATGGCCCCGATGGTAGGGACTGGGTGTGCCAACCGGGGTGACCGTCGGGCGCCCCCGGTCGGGCCCCTACCCTGCCGCGGGCCGGACGCGGAACCTCGCCCGCCGGCACCGGAGCGGGACGGTCTCGTTCAGTCCGCCGTGGCCGGGGCCACCGGGTGTCAGTCGGCCGACGAGTCGGCGCCGGCCAGCTCCACCGGCGGAGGCGGCTCGATCCCCTCGATGGCGGTGAAGGTGAGCTGCTGCTCGCCGGCCACCAGGGGCGGGGCCCCTTCACGTCGTAGGCCGCGGCGGCCTCGGGCGTGATGGTCTCGACGTCGACGATGATGGTCTCGCCGACCCGGAACTCCTTCCACAGGATGCGCTCGGACAGCGGGTCCTCGATCATCTGCTGGATGGCCCGACGCAGCGGCCGGGCCCCGAGCTGGGGGTCGTAGCCCTTGTCGGCCAGGAGCTGCTTGGCCGGCGGGGTGAGCACCAGGCCGAGCCCCTGGAGCTCGAGCTGGTCGGACACCCGCTGGATCATCAGGTCGACGATCTCCACCACCTCGATCTTGGACAGCTCGTGGAAGACGATGACCTCGTCGATCCGGTTGAGGAACTCGGGCCGGAAGTGGGCCTTCAGCGCCTCGTTGACCTTGGTCTTCATCCGCTCGTAGGTGACCGCCTCCGACGTCTTGGCGAAGCCCACCGACGACTTGCGCAGGTCGGCGGTGCCCAGGTTGGACGTCATGATCAGCACGGTGTTCTTGAAGTCGACCGAGCGGCCCTGGGCGTCGGTCAGCCGACCGTCCTCCAGGATCTGGAGCAGGGTGTTGAACACGTCGGCGTGGGCCTTCTCGACCTCGTCGAAGAGCACCACCGAGAACGGCTTGCGCCGCACGGCCTCGGTCAGCTGGCCGCCCTCTTCGTAGCCGACGTAGCCGGGGGGCGAGCCCACCAGCCGGCTCACGGTGTGCTTCTCCATGTACTCGGACATGTCGAGCTGGATGAGGGCGTCCTCGTCGTCGAAGAGGAACTCGGCCAGCGTCTTGGCCAGCTCGGTCTTGCCCACGCCGGTCGGGCCCAGGAAGATGAACGAGCCGCTCGGACGCTTGGGGTCCTTCAGCCCGGCCCGGGTCCGACGGATCGAACGGGCCAGCGCGGCGATGGCCGGCTCCTGCCCGATGACCCGCTTGTGGAGCTCGTCCTCCATGCGCAGCAGCTTGGCGGTCTCCTCCTCGGTGAGCCGGTAGACCGGGATGCCCGTCCAGTTGGCCAGCACCTCGGCGATGACCTCCTCGTCGACCACGTCGAACAGGTCGACGCCCTCGGCCCGCCACTCGGCCTCCATGGCCTCTTTGCTGTCGAGGCGCTCCTTCTCCTGCTCGGCGAGCTTCTTGGCCTGGTCGAAGGCCTGCTTCTCGATGGCCGCTTCCTTGTCGGCCCGCAGGCGGGTGATCTCCTCCTCGAGCTTCTTGTAGGCGGGAGGCGTGGTCATCCGGCGGATGCGCAGGCGGCTGCCGGCCTCGTCGATGAGGTCGATGGCCTTGTCCGGCAGGTAGCGGTCGGCCAGGTAGCGGTCGGCCAGGTTGGCCGCGGCCACCAGGGCCTGGTCGGTGATGGTCACCGCGTGGTGCGACTCGTAGCGGTCGCGCAGGCCCTTCAGGATCTCGATGGTGAGGGCCACGTTGGGCTGCTCCACCTTGATGGGCTGGAAGCGGCGCTCGAGGGCGGCGTCCTTCTCGAGGTGCTTGCGGTACTCGTCGATGGTGGTGGCCCCGATGGTCTGCAGCTCGCCCCGGGCCAGCATGGGCTTGAGGATGGAGGCGGCGTCGATGGCCCCCTCGGCGGCGCCGGCACCCACCAGGGTGTGGAGCTCGTCGATGAACAGGACGATGTCGCCGCGGGTGCGGATCTCCTTCAGCACCTTCTTCAGGCGCTCCTCGAAGTCGCCGCGGTAGCGGCTGCCGGCCACCAGGGCGCCCAGGTCGAGGGTGTAGAGCTGCTTGCCGTTGAGCGTCTCGGGGACGTCGTCGGCCACGATGCGCTGGGCCAGGCCCTCGACGATGGCGGTCTTGCCCACGCCGGGCTCGCCGATGAGGACCGGGTTGTTCTTGGTGCGGCGCGACAGCACCTGCATGACCCGCTCGATCTCTTTCTCGCGACCGATGACCGGGTCGAGCTTGTGGTCGCGGGCCAGTGCGGTGAGGTTGCGGCCGAACTGGTCGAGCACCGGCGAGCCGGTCGGGGCGTCGGAGGACTGCGAGCCGGGGCGCCGGCGCCGACCGACTCCTTGCCCTGGTAGCCCGAGAGCAGCTGGATGACCTGCTGGCGCACCCGGGGCAGATCGGCGCCGAGGCTCTGCGAGCACCTGGGCGGCCACGCCCTCGCCCTCGCGGACCAGGCCCAGCAGCATGTGCTCGGTGCCGATGTAGCTGTGGCCGAGCTGCAGCGCCTCGCGCAGCGACAGCTCGAGGACCTTCTTGGCCCGGGGGGTGAACGGCGGGGACCCGGTGGGCGCGGTTCCGGCCAGACCGATGGTCTCCTCGACCTTCTCCCGCACCGCCTCGAGCGAGACGCCGAGCGACTCGAGCGCCTTGGCCGCGACGCCCTCACCCTCGTGGATCAGGCCCAGGAGGATGTGCTCGGTGCCGATGAAGCTGTGGTTGAGCAGACGCGCCTCCTCCTGCGCCAGCACAAGAACTCGACGAGCCCGGTCAGTGAATCGTTCGAACACTCCACCGCCTCCATCCGCGGTCAGTAACTGAAGCGAAGTCTACAGGTGCCGGTGCCACCCGCACCCGCACCCGCAGTCCCATATTTCCAGTCCCTTTTCTCGCTCATCGGCATCCTGGCCTATCGTCTGTAGGAAGTGAACGTCGTAGAGCTCCTGGGGCTTCCCGCACTCGAAGATCAGCTGCAACGCCTCGAGCCCCTGCTCGTGGAGTCCGTGGTGACCGGGGACGACTTCCTCGACGAGGTGACCACCCACCTGCTGGCCGCCGGGGGGAAGCGGCTGCGCCCGGTGCTGGCCCTGGCCACCGCCACCTCCGGGTCGCAGGGACGCCACCCGCGAGGACCTGCTGGGGGCGGTGGCGGTGGAGCTGGTCCACCTGGCCTCGCTCTACCACGACGACGTCATGGACGAGGCCACCGTGCGCCGCAACGTCGAGAGCGTCAACGCCCGGTTCGGCAACCTGGTGGCCATCGTGGCCGGCGACTTCCTGCTGGCCCGGTCGGCCGAGATCGCCGCCGGCCTGGGCACCGAGATCGCCGCCCTGCTGGCCGCCACTCTGGGTGAGCTGTGCCAGGGCCAGGTGGCCGAGGTGCACGCCGCCTTCCAGGTGGACGAGGAGCGAGGACCAGCTACGCGCGGGCCATCGCCGGCAAGACGGCCGCGCTGATGGCCACCTCGTGCCGCATCGGCGCCCTCACCGGCGGTCTCCCCCGCGCCGAGGTCGACGCCTTCACGCACGTTCGGCCGCTACTTCGGGATGGTCTTCCAGGTGCGCGACGACATCCTCGACGTGGTCGGCACCGAGGCCGAGCTGGGCAAGCCGGCCGGCCAGGACCTGGCCGAGGGCATCTACACCCTGCCGGTCCTGCTGGCCCTGGCCGACCCGGAGCGTCGGTCCCGAGCTGCGGCCCCTGCTGGGCCAGCCCCTCGGCCAGCCCGAGCGGGACAAGGCCCGGTCCATCGTGGCCGAGTCGGGGGCCATCGGCCGGCTCGGTGGTGGTGGCCCGCCGCTACGCCGAGCAGGCCGTCGCGCGTGTCCGGCGCATCGACCGAGGCTGGTGAGCGGGTTCACCAACCTGGCCCACTCCCTGGTCGACACCCTCCCGGTCGGATAGTCGCCGGCCGGTCGCCGGCCACCCGCTGCCGGCGGCGATCAGAGGCGGGTGGCTGCGCCTTCAGGGCCGTGACAGGCCTTGGCCAGCCGCGGCGAGACGGGCGGCCTGCCTGGCCGCGTACTTCGAATGCCCGAGGCGAGCCGGCCACCGCCTGGTCATGACGCACGATCCGCTCCAGGTGGGCCGGCCTGGCGGGCGTGCCCGGCCTTCTGCGCCTTGGTGGCCTGGGCCGTCCGCCTTGTCCGCCTTGGCGGTGAAGGCGGCCTCCATGCGCTGGCCGTAGGGCGAGCTTGCCGTGGACGGCCGAGCAGGCCTGGGCGGTCGGGCGGATGGGTGGTCGTGGTGGTGGTGCCGCCCCGGCGCCTCCGGACAGCGCCCAGCACCGAGCCGGTGAGGGAGATCGCCGTGGCCGCCACGATCAGGCCTGCGGCGGCTGGCGGACTTCCGGAAACGGGACATGGACGGCGACACGGTCATCGGGCTCCTCCGCACCTCTCTGAGGTGGGTTGACTGCGCTGATGGCATCGGTGTCCACCGGACCCCGATGCCCGCATCAGCTGGTGGTGGTGGTGCTGCTGGTGGACGTCGAGCCGCTGGGAACGGTGGGCGCCGACACGTGGCACTTGGCCTCGATCTCGGCCGACGCCTTGGTCAACCGGGCCGAGAACTTCGGGCTCTCGAACCGGGTGATCAGCTTCTTCAGATGGGCGGCCCGCTTGGTGTGGCCGGCCTTCTCGGCCCTGGCCTCACGGGCGGTCAACCCGGGCAGTTTGGCGGCGATGCGGGCCTCGCCCTTTTCGATCCGGGTCAGCACCTTGGTGGCCCGGGCACAGTTGAAGTGCGGCCGGGGTCGTGGCCGGCGCGGCGGTGGTGGCGGGTGGCGGTGGTGGCCGCCCCGGCCAAGCCGGCCGTTCCGATCGACAGCGATCCGACGGCCACCGCGCCGACGACCAGCTTGGTGGCCAGTGACGTGACGTGTCGCATGGATGGACTACCTCCTGAACGGGACCGGTCGCTCCGGTCACTCCCTCCACACTCGCCCGGCGGGATGTTCGAACTGTGAGGTGGATGTTAGGGACGGTGAGGTGGACCCGGGCGCGCTGATCCCGGGACCGCGGCGTCGTGGATATTTTGTCATAGTCACTGTCACCAGTTAGCCTCGGTCCATGCCCGGTCCGGTCACGCCGCGGACCGGCCGCGGGCGGAGCGGGCGTCGGCCGGCCTGGATAGCGTCGACCGCGACCATGCACCCGACCCTCACCGCCCGGTCGGTCGCCCCGGTCGCCGGCCGCCACCTCCGGCGCCCGCCGGTGACCGCCTCCCGGGGCAGCGTCCGCCACCAGGTGCGCCTGGCCTGCCCCGGCCGACGACCGTCTGGGCCCTGGTCGGGCGACCCGACCCGGCTGATCGAGTGGTTCCCCGGCATCGAGTCCTGCACCGTCGACGGGGACGAGCGGGTGGTGACCACCCGGTCCGGCCTGCCCATGCCCGAGCGGCTGCTCACCGTCGACCCGGCGCTGCGACGGTTCCAGTACCGGATCACCTCCCCGCTGTTCAAGGAGCACCTGGGCACCATCGACGTCCACGACCTGGAGGACGGCACCTGCCTGGTCGTCTACAGCACCGATGCCGAGCCCGCCCCCCTGGCCCTGGTCATCGGCGGGGCGGCCCGGGCCGGCCTGGCCGCCCTGCCCGAGGTGGCGCCTGGGCCGTCGGTCGCCCGTGACGGATCGCCCATCGGCCCCGACCTCCGACCGGAGCCACGCTGATGGGCCGCAAGATCCTGCTGGTCACCACCGACCAGCAGCGCTACGACACGCTGGGCTGCAACGGGGGGACCCTGGCCCGCACCCCGGTCGTCGACGGCCTGGCCGCCGAGGGGATCCGGTTCGACCGGGCCCACCCCCAGTCGGTGGTGTGCATGCCGTCGCGCTCGACCATCCTCACCGGCCAGCACCCGAGCACCCACGGGGTGTGGATGAACGGGGTGCCGCTCCCGCTCGACGCGCCCTCGGTGGCCGAGGTGCTGCACGCGGCCGGGCTACCGCACCGCCCTGGTGGGCAAGGCCCACTTCGAGCCCTTCCTCGACCCCTTCCTCCGCTTCGAGGAGAACGCCCTGGCCCGCACCGGCACCGAGCCGCCCGGGGGTCGCCACCGTGGCTTCGAGCACCTCGAGCTGGCCACCCACGGCGGCCATCGGGCCCCTCCACTACGCCCGGTGGCTGATCGCCGAGCACCCCGAGGCGGTGGGCGGCTTCTACCCGGCCCTCGACGGGTCGCTGCAGGTCAACGCGGCCGGGGGCGGGGACACCGGCGCCCCCCAGGTCAAGGTCAACCCGATCGACCGGGGGATCTACCACACCGACTGGGTGGCCGACCGCACCATCGCCTGGCTGGACACGCCTGGACGCCGACGAGGACTGGTTCTGCTGGATGAGCTTCCCCGACCCCCACCACCCCTGGGACCCGCCCGAGTCCGAGGTCGGCCGCATCGACTGGCGCGAGGTCCCCCTGCCCGCCGGCTATCCCGAGGACCGCGGCCGAGCGCGAGGCCATCCTCGACGCCAAGCCCCGCCACTGGCGGCTCTGGTACGACGGGACCCTGGTCTCCAACTACGAGGCCCCGGCCGACTGGGTGCCGGCCACCCTCACCGCCGACCAGGTGCGCGAGGTCAACGCCCGCAACGCGGTCGAGTGCGAGCTCATCGACGAGGCCCTCGGGCCGGGTGCTCGGGCGCATCGCCGAGCCGCGGGTGGGGCGAGGACCTCGACGTGGTCTTCACCACCGACCACGGCGAGCTGCAGGGCGACTTCGGGCTGCTGTTCAAGGGCCCGTACCACGTCGACGCGCTCATGCGCCTGCCGCTGGTCTGGCGACCGGCGCCGTCGAGCTCGCCGGCACCCGTCGGTGGTCAGCGCCGCCGGTGGGGCTGGTCGACCTGGCCCCGACCTTCTGCGCCATCGCCGGCATCGAGCCACCGGCGTGGATGGAGGGCGCGGCCCTGCCGGTCGACGACGCCGACGCCGGCGCCCGGGGCTTCGAGCGGGTGCTCACCGAGTGGGACAGCGAGCTGTTCGGCATCGACGTGCACCTGCGCACCATCATGCGGGACCACTGGGTGTGCACCACCTACCTCCCGGGGACCTCCCACGACGGCACCGAGGGCGAGCTCTACGACCTGGACGACGACCCGCTCCAGCGGGTCAACCGGTGGGACGACCCGGCCATGCGCGCGATGCGCGACGACCTGGTGGCCGACCTGTGGGACCACCAGCCCGCCGCCCGCCGCCCCCGGCTGGTGCTGGAGGCGCCGGTCTGACCCGCCTGGCCCGAGCCGCCGGTCAGCCGGGCCGGGCGGGCGGGTAGGGCAGGTTGCGCTCGAAGATGATCCGGAGGCCGTGCAGGGTGAGCCAGGGCTCCACGTACTCGATCTCCTCGGAGTAGGGGGAGATCAGCTCGGACAGTCCCCCGGTGGCCACCACGGTGCACTCCCCGAGCTCGGCGGCGAAGCGCCGGCACAGCCCGTCGACCTGGCCGGCGAACCCGTAGAGGGCGCCGGACTGGATCGACTCCACCGTCGACTTCCCGATGACGCTCCGGGGCTCCACCAGCTCGACCCGGCGGAGGGCGGCGGCGTGGGCGAACAGGGCGTCGAGGCTGATGGCCACCCCCGGGGTGATGGCGCCGCCCAGGTACTCGCCCGCCGCCGAGATGGCGTCGAAGGTGGTGGCCGTGCCCAGGTCGACCACCACGCAGGGGCCGCCGAAGAGATCGTGGGCCCCGACGGCGTTGGCGATCCGGTCGGCCCCGACCTCCTTCGGGTTGTCGTAGAGGATGGGCATCCCGCTCTTCACGCCCGGCTCCAGCACCACCGCGGGGACGTCGAACCAGCGGGCCACCATCTGGCGCAGGTTGGCGGTGACCAGGGGCACCGACGAGGTCACGGCGATGCCCGACACGGTGTCGTCGATGTCCAGGCCGTCGAGGTCGAGCAGCTGGGTCAGCAGCAGCGCGTGCTCGTCGGCCGTGCGCTCGGCCACCGTGGACAGCCGCCAGTGGTGGGCCAGCCCGGTGGGCTCGTTCCCGTCGCGGGGCCCGGTCTCGGCCAGGGGCTCGGTCAGGTCGTCGGCGAACAGGCCGACCACCGTCTCGGTGTTGCCGACATCGATGGCGAGCAGCATGGTCAGCCCTTCCCGCCGGCATGACCGGCAGATCGAATCCGAGGTCGAGCACCGGGGCGGAGTGGGTGAGCGCCCCCACCGAGATGAGATCGGCCCCGCCGGCGGCCAGGATCGGCGCGGTGTCCAGGTTCACCTCGACCGGACACCTCGACCAGCACGCCGGTCCCGGCGGCGTGGACCCGGGCCACGCAGCTCGCCACCTGGCCGGGTCCATGTTGTCCAGCATGACCACGGTGGCCCCGGCGGCGACCGCCTCGTCCACCTGGTCGGGCCGGTCGCACTCGACCTCCACCATCCGGCCGGGCCACAGGCTCCGGGCCTGGCGCCACCGCCTCGGCGATCGAGATCCCGCCGAGGTGGTTGTCCTTGACCAGCACGGCCTCGGACAGGTTGCCGCGGTGGTTGTGGCCGCCACCGGCCCGGACCGCCGCCTTCTCCAGGGCCCGCAGGCCCGGGGTGGTCTTGCGGGTGTCGAGGACCCGGGTGGTCGGGATTGGCGGCGGCGACCACGTCCACGTAGCGGCGGGTGAGGGTGGCCACCCCGGACAGGTGACCGAGGAAGTTGAGCGCGGTCCGCTCGGCGGTGAGGATCGACCGGAGCGGGCCGGTGACCACGCCGACCACGTCGCCGGGGCCGCACGGCGCCACCGTCGGCGCACGCACCACGTCGGCCTGCACGGCCGGATCGACCTGCCGGAAGGTCTCGACGGCACAGGCCAGACCGGCCACCACCCCGGCCGCCCGGCTCACGATCTGCCACCGACGCCGGGCGGGCCCCGGGGACCAGCGCCGCGGTCAGGTCGCCCAGGGGCAGGAGGTCCTCGGCCAGGGCCCGGGCCACCGCGTCGACCACCGCGGCCGGGCGGCGGGCCCACCACCGTCGACGCCGGATCGGGGAACCGCTCATCGGCCGGCCTCGGAGGCGCCGGGCCGTCGAGACCACCGCCGCCGCCGTCGGACCCGGCATCGGCGTGGAGGGCGGCGGCCCGTCGAGCACGGACACCCCGGCTCCGGTGTGCACGATGCGCCGGCGCCAGCGCGTCCGAGGGCTCCGGGAAGTCGCTGCGGGCATGGGCCCCCCGGGTCTCGCACCGGACGGTCGGCCGAGCGCAGCACGCCCTGGGCCACGGTGACCAGGTTGACCAGCTCGCCGTGGGCCCGATCGACCGGCGGCGCCGTGCCCGGCGGCGGCGCCGATGGCATCGACGGCCGCGACCGGCCCGGGCCAGCGACCCCGCACTCCGGACCACGCCGGCGCCCTCGATCATCAGCCGCTGCAGCTGGTCGCGGGTCTTGGCCACGTCGGGCCAGGTGCCCCCGGCCGCCGTGGCGTCGGACGGCGACCGCTCCGCCCACGGCGCCGACCGGTGGGCGTCGACCGGTTCGCCGGCGCCCCGCGAGGACGGCGCCCATCACCCCGGTGGGGGTGGGCCCGTCGCCGCCGTCCAGGATGGACTCGGCCAGCCGGGCCCCGAACACCATCCCCTCGAGCAGCGAGTTGGAGGCCAGGCGGTTGGCCCCGTGCACCCCGGTGCAGGCCACCTCGCCGGCGGCCCACAGGCCGGGCAGGGCGGTGGCCCCGGACAGGTCGGTGATCACGCCGCCGGACAGGTAGTGGGCGGCCGGGGCGATGGGCAGCCAGTCGCGGGCCGGGTCGAGCCCGATGGCGGCCAGGGAGGCGGCGATGGTGGGGAACCGGGCGTCGAACGACTCGAGCCCGGTGGCGTCGAGCCACAGGTTCTCCACGCCCTGCAGCCGCATCCGCTCGGCCATGGCCCGGCTGACCACGTCGCGCGGGGCCAGCTCGTCGACGAACCGCTCGCCGTGCGACGTCCCGCAGCAGGGCGCCGTGGCCCCGCAGGGCCTCGGACAGCAGCGGACGGGGCATGGCCGGATGGTGGAGGGCGGTCGGGTGGAACTGCATGAACTCGACGTCGGCCACCGGAACCCCGGCCCGCAGGGCCATGGCCAGGCCGTCGCCGGTCGCCTCGGCCGGGTTGGTGGTCACCGCGAACAGCTGGCCGGCGCCGCCGGTGGCCAGCACGGTGTGGGTGGCCCGGACCTCGACGATCCGGCCGGTCGGCGTCGAGGGCCCGCACCCCGCGGCACCGTCCGCCCTCGACCAGCAGGTCGAGGGCGAACCACTCCTCCAGCACGGCGGCGGCGCTGGCCCGGGTGGCGTCCACCAGGGCCCGCTCGACCTCGGCCCCGGTGGCGGCGCCGCCGGCGTGGACCACCCGGGCCGTCGAGTGACCACCCTCACGGGCCAGGGCCAGGGCCCCGCCCGGCTGCCGGTCGAACACCGCGCCCATGGCGATCAGCTCGTGGACCCGGGTCGGGCCCTCGTCGACCAGCACCCGCACCGCATCGGTGTCGCACAGGCCGGCCCCGGCGGCCAGGGTGTCGGCCAGGTGCAGGTCGGTCGAGTCCTCGTCGCCCCCGAGCACGGCGGCCACGCCGCCCTGGGCCCAGCGGGTGGCCGACTGGAACAGCTCGGCCTTGGTCAGCACCCCGACCCGGAGCCCGCCGGCGCCCGCCCCGGGCCGTTCCCCCGACGCCGACATGGGGGCGGCCAGCCGGACGGCGGCCGACAGGCCGGCCACACCGCTGCCGAGCACCAGGACGTCGAGCACGCCCGGTCCCGCGCCGGAGTCGGTCACGCCGGAGTCAGCAACCCAGCCGGGGGTCGAGGTTGTCGATCAGCCGGACCGGTCCCACGTGGCCGCGATCAGCAGGCGCAACGGGCGGGCCGTGGCGCAGGTCCACGCCCGCTCGAGCTCGTCGGCGTGCACCACCACGGCGTAGTCCAGGGTCGACCGCGGGCTCCTCGGCCACCACCCGGGCCATCTGCGCCTCCACCACGGCCGGGCTCTCCTCGCCGCGGTCGATGAGCGAGGCCCCGGCCCGCAGGGCCCGGGACAGGGCCAGGGCCGCCCGGCGCTCGTCCGGTGACAGCCGGACGTTCCGGCTGGACAGGGCCAGGCCGTCGGGGTCCCGCACGGTCGGGCACCCCACCACCTCGGCCGGCAGCAGGAGCTCGCGGACCACCGTGGTGACCATGGCCAGCTGCTGGAAGTCCTTCTCCCCGAAGTAGGCCCGGCACCGTCCGGCCGCCGACAGCAGCTTGACCACCACGGTGGCCACGCCGTCGAAGTGACCGGGGCGCGACGCCCCCTCCCACAGCCCGCTGAAGGCGGGGACGGCCACGGTGGCGGGACTGGAGCCGGGCGGGCTCCGGGTACATCTCGGTCACCGACGGGGCGAAGACCAGGCTGCCACCGGCCGACGCCACCGCGTCGAGATCCGACTCGAGGGTGCGGGGGTAGTTGGCCAGGTCGGCGGCGTCGCCGAACTGGGTCGGGTTGACGAAGATGGACACGGCCACCACGTCGCACTCGTCGGCGGCCCGCCGGATCAGCGAACGGTGCCCGGCGTGGAGGGCACCCATGGTGGGCACCAACCCGACCGTCCGGCCCGCGGCCCGCACGGCGTCGAGGGTGGCGGCGTACTCGGCCACGGTGGCGAGGACGGGGACCGGGCGAGCGGACCGGTGGCGGTGGGCCGCGGGGGTGCGACCGTCCCCGGCGTCAGGGTCACGCTCATGCCACCTGCTCCACACCCAGGGCGACCACCGGCGACCGCGTCGCCGGGCCCGGTCGCGGCGGCGACGGCCGGAGCCACGGTCGCCGGTGCGTCGACCGGCGCGGCGGTATCCATCGACAGCCGCCGGGCCAGGCCCACCATGGCGTCGTAGGCGGCCAGCTCGGTCCGGTGGCCGGCCATGGAGGACAGGGCCGACTGGTGACGGTCCACGGTGTCCCAGTCGCCGCGGGCCGCCGGACCGGTCAGCGCCTGACGGGGACCGAGGGCGAGGGCGTCGTCGGTGGCCGCCCGCAGCAGGCCGGCGAAGGCGTCGAGGGGGAGCCCGGCGGTGGCGGCCACCCGCTCCACTTGCCCGACCAGGGCGACCAGGTGGTTGGCGGCGATGGTGGCGGCGGCGTGGTAGGCGGTCCGGTCCGGGTCGGCCACCTCGACCGCCCGCCCGCCCAGGGAGGCGGCCAGGGCGCCGGTCAGGGGGTCGCCGGCCACCGCGAAGGTGATGCCCGAGGCGCAGGCGCTCGGCCCCGATGGCCGGCGTCGGCAGCGGCATCAGGGGGTGGAGCGAGCCGCGCCGGGGATGGGCGCCCAGCACGTCGAGGCCGAGGGAGCCGGACAGGTGGATGACCACGGTGGAGGCCACCGGGGTGACGGCGGCGGCCACCCGGGCCACCTCGTCGTCGGGCGTGGCGATGACCAGGAGGTCGACCCCCTCGGCGGCGGCCATCACCGGGTCCTCACGACCGAGCGCGCCCCGGCACCGGTAGCCCCCCGCAGCGTCCAGCGCCGCCATCAGTGACCGGCCTGCCCGGCCCGGTCCGATCACACGGAATGTGGTCACGAGACCCCTTTCGACGTTCCAGCCCCCGAAGGGTGCCGTTCGCATCAGAGATTCCTACTCGATCAGCTCACAGTGTACCCACGACTTCGACCTCGCCACCAGCGAGGTCCACCGCCGCCGGGTCCACCAGGTCGGGCGCCAGCTCGCCCAGGGGCACCACCACGAAGCGGCGCTCCCGCCAGCGGGGGTGGGGCACGGTGAGCTCGGGGTCGTCCACGGTCACCCCGTCGATCCACAGCACGTCGGCGTCGAGGGTGCGCGGCCCCCACCGGGTGGCCCGTACCCGGCCGGCGGCGGCCTCCAGGCGGCGGCACTCCTCGAGCAGCCGGTAGGGGTCGGCGTCGGGCGCCACCGCCAGCTCGACCACCAGGTTGAGGTACGGCCCCTGATCCTCCGGCCCGCCGACCGGTTCGGTCTCGTACACACTCGACACCGCGGTCACCGGGGCCCGACTGCCCGCCCGGAGCTGGTCCACCGCCCGCCGCAGGTGGGCCCAGCGGTCGCCCAGGTTGGAGCCCAGCCCCACGAACGCCCGCACCGTCGGTGGACCGGACCACGACGAGGTCACCGCTGTCGGGTGACCCTGACCCCGACGGTGGCGATGTCCAGCGCCAACGGCGGCTGCAGCTTGCGCAGGTCGACGGTCACCGCGGTGACCCGCGGGTCGGAGGCCAGGGCGGCCGAGGCCACCGCGCCGGCCAGCGCCTCGAGCAGGTCGTAGGAGGACGGTCCGGCCACGACGGCCGCCGCCGCGTCGGCCACCCCGGCATAGTCCACGGTGTCCTCGAGGCGGTCGCTGGTCGCCGCCGGGGCCAGGTCGACGTGCAGCTCGAGGTCCACCTCGAAGGGCTGGGCCCGCCGCTTCTCCTCGGGCAGGACCCCGTGGGTCCCGATCACCCGCAGCCCGCGCAGCAGGATGGCGTCTCCGTCGGACCGGCCGCTCACCGGGTGGGGCCCGGTCGGGCGTCGGGCAGCCCGGTCACCCCGGCTGGGCGACGTCGTCGCCCCGGCCGGGCGGCACGGCGGCCGGCGCGAGCTGGCCGGCGAAGGCCACCAGCTGACGGCCGCTCGGCCCCATGGGGTGGCCGGTCATGTGCTCGAGCACGGTGATGGCCTGCGGACCGCTCGGGAGACGGTCCGACCACAGCAGGTAGCCGGCCACCACGCCGGTGACCCGGTCGCCCAGCTCCTCCTGGTGGACCAGGATCCGCTCGCCGTTGGTCAGCCGGATGTGCAGCTCGCGGTAGAGCTCGGCCAGCACGGCGCGCACATCGCCGGTCAGCGGGAGCGGGAAGTGCACGCTGGCCATCGACTTCTCTTCGTAGGCCTGCAGGTTGTGGGACGAGGGGAGCAGGGACACCACCCGGGTGAACCCCTGGACCTGGAGCCAGATGATCTCCTCCTGGCGGCGCACCTTGCGGTGGTTGGGAGCGAACCCGCCCGGTCGCTCGCTGACCGCCAGCCGGTCCTTGATCACCCAGGTGAAGTTGCGGGGGGGGATGCCCGCCGCCCACTTGCCCTTCATGACCCGACCTCGGCCAGGGCCGGGTCCCGTTCGGGCCGTCCGACCAGCAACGCGGCCTGCCGGGTGGCGGCCGACGTCATGGACCCGGACCATCTGCACGCCCTGGCTCATGGCCCAGGTGGCGGTGGCCAGGGAGCCGGCCAGGCGCTGGTCGACCGGCACCGGGGGCGAGCCCGGGGTGGCGGCCAGCGAGCCGAGGAAGCTCTTCCGACTGGTGCCCACCAGGACCGGGTAGCCGGTGGCGACCAGTTCCCCGATGGCACCGAGCAGGGCCAGGTTGTGGTCCACCGTCTTCCCGAACCCGATGCCGGGGTCGATCCAGACCTCGTCCACCCCGGCCCGCCGCGCCTCGGCGGCCCGGGCGACGAGCAGGTCGGACACCTCGGCCACCACGTCCTCGTAGTGGGGGTGGAGCTGCATGGACTTGGCCGTGCCCGACCGGTGCATGGCCACCCAGCCCACCCGGCGCCGGGCCGCCACCGGCCACAGCGTGGCCGACACGTCGTTGATCAGGGAGGCGCCGGCGTCGACCGCCGCTTCGGCCACCTCCTCCTTGGTGGTGTCGACCGACACCCGGACCTGGCCGGCCAGGGCCCGGACCACCGGCACCACCCGACGCAGCTCCTCGTCCACCGGCACCGGCTCGGCCCCGGGGCGGGTCGACTCGCCACCCACGTCGACGATGTCGGCCCCTTCTTCGATCATCTCAGTGCCTCTCATGATCGCCTGTGTACTCTCGAACCAACTTCCGCCGTCCGAGAACGAGTCAGGCGTGACATTGAGGATCCCCATGACCAACGGTCGGTTCTCGTGGTGCAGGCGGGGCATGACCACACAGAGTAAACCAGCCCAGGGCGGCCCGCGACCCGGTCCGCCGATCGTTCAGCGGCCGCGGACGAACTGCATGGCCTCCGAGCGGGTGGCCGAGTCATTGCGGAACAGGCCCCGCACGGCCGAGGTGACCGTCGAGGTCCCGGGCTTCTTGACCCCCCGCATGGACATGCACAGGTGCTCGGCCTCCACCACCACCAGCACCCCCCGGGGATCGAGGGCCTCCTCGATGGCGTCGGCGATCTCGGTGGTCATCCGCTCCTGGACCTGGAGCCGCTTGGCGTAGCCGTCGACCAGCCGGGCCAGTTTGGACAGCCCGGTGATCCGCCCGTCCTCCCCGGGGATGTACGCCACGTGGGCCCGCCCGATGAACGGCACCAGATGGTGCTCGCACAGGGAGGCGAAGGGGATGTCCCGAACCATGACCATCTCGTCGTGGTCGGCGGCGAAGGTCACCTCGAGATGGTCGGCCGGGTTCTCCGACAGGCCGGCGACCACCTCCTCGTACATCCGGGCCACCCGGGCCGGCGTCTTCACCAGCCCGTCCCGGTCGGGGTCCTCGCCGAGGCGCGCTCAGCAGCTCGGTGACGGCCCGCTCCACCCGCTCGATGTCGACGCTCACGTCCGCGGACCGCCTTCAGCCCGCGTCGCCGGCGTAGGCGTGGATGGCCCGGAGGTTGCGCAGGCGCTCGGCGACATCGAGCCCGTAGCCCACCACGAACTCGGGGGGGATGTGGAATCCGACGTAGCGCAGGTCCAGATCGGTCCGCTGCTGCCCGTTCTTCACCAGCAGCGCGCACACCTCGAGGCTGGCCGGGCGCCGGGCCAGCAGATAGCGCTGCAGGTAGCTGAGGGTGAGCCCGCTGTCGACGATGTCCTCGACCACCAGCACGTGGCGGTCGGCCAGGTCCACGTCGAGGTCCTTGACGATGCGCACCACGCCCGAGGTGCGGGTGGCGCTGCCGTAGGACGACACCGCCATGAAGTCCACGTCGACCGGGAGGGAGATCGCCCGCGACAGGTCGCTCATGAACATGAACGCCCCCTTCAGCACGCCGACCAGCAGCGGCGGGCGGTCGGCGTAGTCGGCGGTGATCCGCACGCCCAGCTCGGCGATCCGGGCCTGGAGGTCGGCCTCCGACACCACGACCGGACCGACGTCCGCCAGGTCCTCGAGGCGCACGGGCGAGCCGCCCGTCTGGCCCTCAGCGGTGATCACGCAGCGACTGTACCGGACCCGGGAGGTCGTTCCGACCCGGCCGCGGCCGCCGGCGACCGCCACCGACAGGCGCCCCCCGGAGCGGCGCACCCTCCGGCCCCCGGGAACCTCGGTGGCCCGGCGGACCGCCCCGGGCCACCTCGAGCACCCGGTCCACCGCGTCGAGCGGGGGTGGGTGCGCGCCCGCACCGGTCAGCCAGCCCCGGATACTGCGGCGGGCCGCCGCCTCGGGGGCGGCGGCCACCGCACCGGCGTCCTCCGGGTCGATGACCGAGGCCAGGGCGTCCAGGAGGTCGGCGTCGCCGGCCAGCAGCCCGGCCTGGCGGGCCAGCACGGGCACGACGTCGCGGCCGGCGATGGCCGCAGCACAGAGGGAGCAGCTCGTGGCGGATGCGGTTGCGCACGAAGCGCGGGTCGTCGTTGCACGGATCCTGCACCGGGACGAGACCCAGGTGGTCGCACAGCGGCCTCGGTCTCGGCCCGCCGGAGGCCGAGCAGCGGGTGGCGCGGGCCGGCCCGCATGGCGGCCAGTCCGTGGACGCCGGCCCCCCGCAGCAGGTTGGCCAGCACCGTCTCGGCCTGGTCGTCGGCGGTGTGCCCGGTGGCGGCGTCGGGGCCGAGCACGGCATGGCGGGCCCGACGGGCCCGGGCCTCGAGGTTGGGCCCCTCGGCCACGGTCGACCCGCTCGGCCCGGAAGTCGGCGCCGAGGCGGCGGGCCGCCCCGGCCACCACGTCGGCCTCGGCCGCCGAGCCGGGGCGCAGGCCGTGGTCGACGTGGACGGCGGTGACCCGGCACCCGGCGGCCACGGCCAGCACCAACAGGGCCAGCGAGTCGGCGCCTCCGGACACGCCGCAGGTCGAGGGCGGTGCCGGGCCCGGGGAACGTGCAGCGCCCGAGCAGCCCGGCCACCCGCGGATCGGCCGGGGCGCCGGCGCCCGGTTCAGCCGGAGAGTGCGGGAGTGGTTCCGACACGGGAGATCCATTCCGCCGGGTTCCGGATCTCGACCAGGGAGGGCAGCCACTCGGGCCCGCGCCACACCCGGTCGAGCAGCTCGGTGCCCCCGGAGTCCTCCACCGCGGCGATGAAGCGCTCGCCCTCCTCGTACTGGCGCAGCTTGGCCTCGATGCCGATCAGCTGCTGGAGCAGCCTGGCCGGGCCCCGGGTCTGCTTCCGGCGCTGCCGCAGCACCTCGCTGAAGCGGGCGGCGCTGGGGATGGCCGCGGCGCCGGCCCGGTCCATGGTCACGTCGCCGTGCCCCTCGAGCAGGCTCATCAGGGCCTGGATGCGGTGGAGCCCCTCGAGCTGCTCGGGCGTGGCCACCAGGCCCAGGGCACCGTTGTCGGCCAGCGGGTTCCGGCCGGCCCGGATCTCCTCGGTCATCCGCTTGAGCGCCTCGGCGAAGCGGGACGGATCGGGCTCCAGCGAGCCGATGCCCTCCTCCACCAGCGACACGAAGTAGTCGCGCATCCAGGGGATGGCGGTGAACTGGCAGCGGTGGGTCACCTCGTGGAGGGCCAGCCACAGCCGGAACTCCCGGGGCTCGAAGTCGTGCAGCTGCTCGAGGGCCACCACGTTCGGGCCCGACGAAGTACACCAGGTCCTGGTCCTCGACGGCCTCCTCGGTGAGCAGCAGGTCGTACTGGCCGAGCACCCGGGTCGACAGCCAGCCGAGCACCAGGCCCATCTGGGTCCCGGTGGCCGGCGCGTCCGGCCGAGGCCAGCGGGCCGGCCAGCCGCTGGGTGACCTGGTTGCCGGCGGCCATCCGGGCCGGGTCCAGCCGGTCGAGATGGGGGCCGAGCAGTCGTTGGAAGCTCGACACGTTGGCGTGCACCCAGCCGGCCCGGTCGGTCACCCGGGCCCGGGCCGGACCGGACGCCGATCGGAGCCCGGTGGACTCGGCCACCAGCTCCTCGGCCTGGGCAGTCAGCTCCTCGAAGTCGGCCTGGAGCAGGTCGGGACGGTAGGGGGCCGGGCTGCCGGGTGCGGCTGCCCACCCATCCGGCCACCCGCTCGGCGGTGTCCCACGCCACTGCTCCCGGCCACTGGCTGCCGGGCTCACCGAATCGGTCACGACGACCAGTGTAGGGACGGTATCGGTCGTCACAGGTGGCCGGACCCGCCGGACGGGCCGGTCAGGCCGGCCGGTCGGCCGGTCAGTTGCTCTGGCGGCTGTCCTCTTCGCGGAGGGCGTCGGCCACCCGGTCGATGAGGGCGTCGGGGACGTGGTCCTTGCACCGGTTGGCGATGACCCTGCGCAGCTCGGCCTCGAACCCGTAGGCGCCCACGCAGGGCCCGCACATGTCGAGATGCCGGGCGATCTCCACCCGGCGCTCCTCGGTGAGCTCACCGTCGAGGTAGAAGTACAGCCGTTCGATGGTCTCGTCGCAGCCGACGAAGCCCGCGGGTGCGGCCGCAGCCTTCCCCTTCGCCCCTGCCGGTACGCCCGGTGCTTCCGCTGCTCTCCCACTGGTGGCGCTCTCCCTACCTGGCCTCGTCGGTGGCCCCTACGAGGCCCCGTGACCTTCCACGATCGACCAACGCCTTCTGCAGCGCTTTTCTTCCGCGATGGATCCGGCTCATGACCGTCCCGATGGGCACGTCGGTGATCTCGGCGATCTCCTTGTAGGAGAAACCTTCGACGTCGGCCAGCAGCACGGCCATCCGGAAGGTCTCGGGCAGGGACTCGATGGCCGCCTTCACGTCGTCGTCGGTGAAGCGGTCGAGCGCCTCGTCCTCGGCGCTGCGCCCGAGCCCGGGGGCCTGGTCGCCCGACAGGTGGCGGTAGAGGTAGAGGTCCTCGACGTCCTCGACGTCGGCGATCTCGGGGCGGCGCTTCTTGGCCCGGTAGGTGTTGATGTAGGTGTTGGTGAGGATGCGGTAGAGCCACGCCTTCAGGTTGGTGCCCAGCTCGAAGCTGGCGAAGGCCCGGTAGGCCTTCAGGTAGGTCTCCTGCACCAGGTCCTCGGCGTCGGCCGAATTGCGGGTCATCCGGAGGGCGGCCGTGTACAGCGCAGGCATGTACTCCATCGCGAGATCGGAGAACACCGCCTGATCGGCCATGGATGCACCCTACACAGAGCCGGGGCCGATCGGCGCGTCGGGTACCCGAGCAGGGGGATCGCCGGCCCGTCCGACCGGCCGACTGGGACGGTGCGTCGGCTACCGGCGGCCGCCGAAGATGCGCAGCAGGGCCAGGTAGATCATGACCACGGAGATCATGATGGAGAAGGCGGCGAACCACTCCCCCTCGTGGCTGATGCCGGCCTGCTCCGCCCGGTCCACGTAGGCGAAGTCGACGAACAGGTCCATCACGGCCACCACCAGGTAGAGGACGCCGAACACGATGAAGTAGGTCGTGCCCTGCGACGTGCCCGGGACCTTCAGCCCCAACCAGGTGGCGACGATCACGGCCAAGCAGGCCGAAGCCGGCGATCACCGTGGCCCGCACGAAGGCCGGGCCTACTCGCACCAGGCCGGTCCGGTAGGCGCCGAGCACCCCGAAGAAGATGACGGTGGTGCCGATGATGGCCAACGGGATGATCTGGGCGTCCTGGCCGACGAAGAGCTTGGAGACGACCCCGAGGGTGACACCCTCCAGGGCGGCGAACACCGGGGCCAGCACCGGCGCCCGGTGGGGCCGGAAGATGGTGATGACCGCCACCACCAGCGCCGCCACCATGCACACCACGGCCAGCCCGACCGGCACGTGGATGAGCGCGGCGCCCACCCCGAAGATGAGGGCGATGGCGGACAGGAGGAGCACCTTGTTGAACACTTCGGCGGCCACGAACGGCCGGACATCGGTGACCGGGGGTCGGACCGAGGGCGGGCCCGCCGCCGAGGGCACCCACGCCGACCCGTTCCACCGCGCCCAGCTGCCGTCGGGACCCTGCTGGTACTGCTCGGTGGCCGTTCCCGGTGCCGACCGGCGGCGAGGAGAAGTTGGCCACCAGCCGGTTGTAGTTGCTCCTCGCCCCGAACGATCCGTTGCTGCCCCTGGTGGGCCTGGTGCCTGTCGTCCCGGTTGTGCCGGTGCTGCCTGTGGCCATGATGCTCCCTTGTTCGGAGCCGAGTTTACCGGCGACGGTGGGCGCCCCAGGGCGCGGCGGGCCGGGGACCGCGGTCAGGGGGCCGGCGATGCGGGTCGGTGGTCATCCTCCGCCGGGTCGGCCAGTTCCCCGAGCGCCCGGGTGATGAGCTCGACCAGCTCGGGGGTGGGCACGGTGCGCAACTCCTCGAACCAGCCCAGTGAACGGCCGAGGCTCACCCCGATGAGGGCGGAGACGGTGATCTCGGCCCGCAGGCGGGGACGGTCGGTCCCGTCGACGACCATGCCGGCGACCAGCGGCTCGATGAGCCGGCGGACCAGATGGGCCCGGGCCGCCACCCGGATCTCCTCGGACGTGTCCGATCGGATCAGCGCCTGGACGATCGGTCCCGGCCCCTGCTCGTCGGTGCGGGTCACCAGCGCCTCGGCCATCTGCTCCACCCGCTCGTACTCCCGGGGACGCTGGTCGTCGCGGCTCTCGGCCACCACCGCGGCGATGTAGAGGTCGGCCTTGCTCCCGAAGTAGCGGGCGATCAGCGCGGCGTCGACCCCGGCGGCGTCACCGATCTCGCGGATGGTGGTGCGCTCGAAGCCCTTCTTGCCGAAGAGCTCCCGGGCCGCATCGAGCAGGGCCAGCCGGCTGGCCGCGGCGTCCCTCGGCCGGCCCGGTCGGGGTGGTGAGGATGTCCGGCTACCGGTATCGGAAACGGTCATGTCGATCTGTGCTCCTGTTCCTCCAGCGGATGCTCCTCGGCCAACATCGTCCCGGTGCCGGCCAGTTCGGCCTCCTCCTCCATGATCAGGTCGGCCGCCCGGCGCTCCTGTTCGGTGAGCACGTCGGCCGGGCTTCGGCCCGGCCGGGCAACAGGTAGCTGATGACCGCGGTGGCCACGCACAGTCCCGACGCGACGAGGAGGGCGACCCGGAATCCCTCCGCGGTCGGGAAGGTGTGCCCCTCCAGCGTGTACGCGGTCAGCACGGCGGCGGCCAGGGCGCTGCCCAACGACAGCCCGATGCTGCGCAGCACCTGGTAGAACCCGGTGGCGCTGCCGGTCTCGCCGGGGGGTACGGCCCGGACGATGAACCCGGGCATGGCCGCGAAGGTGAAGCCCACCCCGAAGCCGGCGAAGCCGACGGACACGAACGCCTCCCACAGGGCGCGGTGCTCCAGGGCGAAGAAGAGGGTCGAGATGGCGAAGATGACCGAGCCGAGGGGGATCATGCTGCGGGTGCCGAACCGCCGCTCGTAGAAGGGAAGGCACCGGCTGGCCACCACCGTTCCGACCGACAAGGGCAGGAACACCAGCCCCGACACCACCACCGAGGCCCCGAACCCGTAGCCGTGGTCGACGGGGATCTGCACGAACTCCACCACGATCGGGGTGAAGAGGTACATGGCCACGCAGATCATGAACCCCGACACGTCGGCGGTGAGGACCGACCGGTTGCCGAACCTGGCGCAGGTCGATCAACGGGTCGTCGTGGCGGAGCTCGTGCGGTATCCACACGGCCAGGATGATCAGCGAGACGACCACGATGACCAGCGTGCGGGTGGAGGTCCAGCCCCACTCCCCTCCCTCGCTCAGGGCCACCGAGATCCCGATGACCACCAGGCTCAGGGCCCCGGCCCCGATCAGGTCGAACCGGCGCGCCGCCACCGGCGGGCTGGGCGGGAGGACGACCATGGCGAAGGCCAGCGCCCCGGCCACCAGGAGGCCGGCGAACCAGAAGGCGGCGTGCACGCCGAAGACCTCGGCCACGATGCCGGTCAGCGGATAGCCCAGCCCGGCACCGACCGCGGTGGTGATGGACAGGGTGGCGATGGCCCGTCCGGCCTTGGCGGTCGGGAGGTGGCTGCGGGCCATGGCCATGGTCACCGGCAGCAGTCCGAGGCCGACCCCTTGCAGCGCCCGGCCGGCCACCACCACGATGAACCGGTCCGACACCGCGGCCACCACGCAGCCCACCAGCACGACGGACAGGGCGACGAAGATCACCTGGCGCTGCTTCGGGCCGTCGGCCAGCCGCCCCATCACCGGCGTGGCCAGGGCCCCGGTGAGGAGGGCCGCGGTGAGCAGCCACTGGCCCGTGCTCAAGGAGACGTGGTCGTGGCCGGCGATCGTCGGGATGAGGGGGGCGCCCAGGCTGTTCATGATGGCGACGATGGCGGCCACCGAGACCAGCGTGGGCACCAACGCCGCGGCGCGCCACGAGCGGGCCGGATCCCCGAGGCCCACCTCCTGTCCGACCGGCGCCGTCATCCCGTTCCCGTCCTCGTCCGTCCGTGTGCCGTCGGTGCCGACGGCACGGTGGGTTCTCCTCGCCCGGCCGGTGGCACCGGCTTCATGTCATCTGTTGATGTCATCAATCAATGTCATCGTATGAGGACATACTAACGCGGTACCCTCAGGCCCGGATCACTCCAGCTCCCGGACGTGGGAGCATGGATCCGGACCAGGGAGGTCAGATGGAACACGAACGTGCCCTGCAGTTGGTTCGCGCCGAGCGGGCCCGGGTCGAGGCCCTGGTGGGCGACACCAGCACCGACGGCCGGGACGACCGGGAGGCGGCCGACGACGGCGGTGACATGACCGATCCGGCCGAGCGCCTGACGGCCGAGCAGGGCGACGACGCGGTCACCGCCGGGCTGCGCGCAGCGGCTCGGCCGCCCTCGACCGGGCCGAGGTCCGGATCGAGGAGGGGACCTACGGCTACTCGGTCCGGAGCGGCGCCCCCATCCCCGACGCCCGCCTCGAGGCCGACCCGGCCGCCGAGCTCACCGCCGAGGAGGCCGCCCAGGACCCACCCTGAGCCACGGCCGGGTCTCCATCGGCCGAGGGCCCGGCCCCCCGGCACGCGGCGGCCCGACTTCGTACAATTCGGGTGTCCGGCCCGACACGACGGAGGAGCCACCCATGCCCGAGTTCCCGACCATCACCCACGTGGCCCTGACCGTCAGTGACCTCGGGCGGAGCGTGCCCTGGTACGAGGCGCTGTTCGACGCGAAACCGGTCCTGGACGAGGACACCGGGGCGTTCCGCCACGTGGTGTGGCTGGTGGGCGGACAGACCCTGGTGGGGCTCCACCAGTTCCCCGACCTGGATGACACGGATCCGTTCAACGAGCGACGACTCGGGCTGGACCACCTGGCCTTCGCCTGCGCGGACCGGGGGGAACTCGACGCCTGGGCCGGACGCCTGGACGAGCTCGGCGTCCACCACGGCGGGGTCGTGGAGGCCGACTACGGCTCGGGCCTCTCCTTCCGGGATCCCGACAACATCGCCCTCGAGTTCTTCGCCCCGCCCGGGTAGCCGGCACCCTGCGGCACCGCGGCACTCGGCACCGTCCGCCGCCCTTCGTCCGCCCCACTCAAGGTCGGCCGGCAACGTGTCGATGCCGTAGGCATGACAGCACGGCCTGAGCTCCCCGACTCGATCTGGGTCGGGGACACCCAATACCTTCCGGTCCGTGAGTCCCAGGCGCGCCAGTGCCAGGATTGCGGACGCCCGGTCGAAGTGGATCGGGACGGACAGCCCTTCCGGATCTGCGGTTCCTGCTACAACGCCTACGTCGAGAACGCCGGTCGCTGACCGGGCCGAGGCGCCGAGCGTGGGCGGTCAAGCGTCGAGGATGGAGCGGACCCGGTGCTGCAGCGCGGGAACCAGCTCGGCCTCGAACCAGGGGTGTCGCTTGACCCAGCCGTTGTTGCGCCAGCTGGGGTGGGGCAGCGGGACCACGTCGGGCCAGTAGTCCTTCCAGGCCATGACCGAGCCCGTCATGGAACGATCGGCGTCCGGGAGGTCGGTGCTGATCGCATACTGACCCACGAGCAGCGTCAGCTCCACCCCGGACAGCGCGGCGAGCAGCTTCTGGTGCCAGGTGGGTGCGCACTCGGGCCGGGGCGGAAGGTCGCCCGACGGCCCGGTCCCCGGGAAGCAGAGACCGACGCCCATGATGGCCACCCGGGCGGGATCGTAGAACTCGTCGGTGGTGACGCCCATCCATGCCCGCAGTCGATCCCCGCTCGGGTCGGTGAACGGCCGCCCGGACTCGTGCACCAGACGCCCGGGGGCCTGGGCCACGATCAGCACCCGCGCCGACCGGTCCAGCTGCAGCACCGGTCGTGGCCCGAGCGGCAGGTACGGGGCGCAGATCGTGCACGCCCTGACCTCGGCGAGCAGACGGGCCACCGCCGGCCTCGGACAGCTCATCCCCCACCGGAGCGGAACGCGGCGGGCGCCGGGTGGCCACGTCAGTCGGCCCCGTCGTCCAGCCGGGCCACCAACCGCCTCGGAGCCACCAACCGGTAGCTCTCGTCGATCAGCTCGATCATGTCGTCCCAGCGCAGCCGGCCGTCGAGCCGGACCCCGATCCAACCCTTGGCCCCGACATAGGGGGGCACGAAGTAGCGACGGGGGTCGGAGCCGACCATGAGCTCCTGGACCCCCGGGGGTGCTTTGCAGGTGACGTGCTCCCGACTCTCGCCGACCACGAGGAAGAGCTTCTGGCCGACCCGGAACGCCGGCGCGGTGTGCCCTCCGAACGACTTCTCGGTCGCTTCCGGATAGCCGAGGCAGATGGTCCGGATCCTCCCGATCGGGTCCGGCCCGGGCTTCGAGGCAGCCACCGCCGTCACCAACTGGCCTCGAGCGCCAGCCGGTCCCAGTGGGCCAACTCGGCGGCCGCCTCATAGGTGCTGTTGAAGAAACGCAGGACCAGCTCGTCGGGATCGCTCGACTGGCGCACCGACCCGTACGGCAGGACGAATTCACCCAGGGTCCGAATCGAAGAAGGCCTCGGCCGGCTCGACCGGCCACTCGGCAAACCCGTCCGGCGTCGGATAGGCGTACGAGTAGAACGAGGCACCGGTGGGTCCGCCGGGCCAGAAGCCGCAACTGCTGACCTCGTGGCTGTAGGCCTCCTGCTGCACCCGGTCGGGAGAGTTGGGCACGCCCCCAGGGTGCTTCGGGGCGGTTCGGCCGGAGAAGCGGGTGACGGCCAGGTCGGGTGCCCCCCAGAAGTAGTGCACCGGGCTCACCTTGCCGATGAATCCGGACCGGAACTTGACCATCACCCGATGCGCCTGGACCAGGGCCAGCCAGTACCGGTGCACGGCCTCGGCGTCATAGGACCGATGGAGCTCGTCCCGTTCGAAGGGGATCGCATCCTCGATCTCGGTCGGGTAGGGGTAGATCTCGACGGGGAGGTCGAGGTCGGCGAGCGTCGACCGCACCGCCCGGTAGAAGTCGGCGACCGACCGGGGCTCCAGGGCCACCGAGCGGGCGTCACCGTCCGTGGTGCGAAAGGCCAGGAGATGGGAGATGAAGTCGAACTCGATCTCGAGACCGCGGTGCTCGATGCTCATCAGCCTGGTGGTCAGTCCCCGGGCCGACACGTAGAGCGGGACCTGCCACCAGTGATTGACCATCGGCTCCGCACCCAGCCGCACCTTTCCGACGATCTGGGTCCACAGGTGCAGGGTGTCCCGGGAGTCCTCCCAGGGGGTGAGGGCCAGATCGGGCCAGTCCCCGGCCCGGTTGACGGCGTCCGATCCTGTGGCCGTGGTCCCCATGGCCCGCTCCTTCCCGGTGGTCCCGAGCTCTCTCGACCTTGCCTCCGACGCCGGCGGGGAGCCGGCGGCCCAATCTAGAACGTCGGCGGTCGGACCACCGATGCGTCCGGTCAGCCCTGGACAGCAGTCGGTGCGCCGGACCGTGACTTTCGGCCACTGTCCCCGGTGCACGGTCCTCCGGCCGGCTGGAAGGAGGAGGCCGGTCGATACCGGGGCCCGGTGAGAAAGGGTCATGTGACATGAACACCAAGGCTTCACGGCAATGTCGCCGGAGCCGCGGTTCGCCGGAAGCCCCGATGGCGCCCAGGCTCCGGGCGGCAACCGGCGATTCGCATACCGGTCCACGCCCAGGTAGCCAGCGTTGCGCCAGGCCAGAGTGAGGAGCACCGACACAGAAAGAAGCCGGGTTCAGCCGGAGACGCCGGAGAACATTAGACGACGTTCGGGATGCCGCGAAGGCGGCCGTCTGGTGAAGGAGGCGCCGGGGTCAAGGGATTCGCCACGCCGGGTGGCCGGCTCCGCCACCGGAGACGAGTTGGGCGATCCACGATGCGTTGGGTTCGCCGCCTTCGTGCAGGAACTTCGTCATTCCCAACCGTCAGGATCGCCCAACGCTGGTCACCTGGTGAGTGGACCATCGGTTACTCCGGATCCTGGCGAATCCCTTCACCGGGCGCCACCGTTGGCCGGCAGCCGGCCTTCACGTCGCCTACATGTTCTGGGTCGCCGGCGTTGAACCCGGCATTCGAGCCACAGTCGGTGTCCCACCGGCCAGACGCAACGCTGGCTACCTGGGCGGTGGAGCCAACCGGTGAACTGCAGGTTGCCGCTCGCAGCCTCGGAACCGCTCCATCGGGGCATCTGGCGAACCGACGGCTCCGGCGACACTGCCGTCAAGCACGTGGCGTACCCGTCCATGCCGCCGATCTCGACCGGGCCCGTACGGACGGCGCCACCAACGTCCAGCTGGACGCAGGAGGCCCATCGGACCGGTCCGGAGGGCTACTGCGTCCAACCGGCCCGCACCGCCACCGGCTGATCGGATCGGCGCCCGATCCTCAGACGGCTCCCTGGCCATCCACCCGAGGGTGACGGATGGCGCGAACGGTCCGGTAGGCCTCATCGGACCGGATGGAGAACCGCACGCTCACCGTGCCGTACTCGGTCGTGGTGCTGACCGGGAACCCCGACCCGGCGAAGACGTCCAACATGTCGCGGTTCTCCACCAACGTCTGGGCCACGAAGGTCTCGACTCCGTGCTTCCAGGCCGAGTCGGCCAGTTCCTCGAGCAGGATCGTGGCGATGCCCCGGTGCTGGTACCGGTCATCGACGACAAAGGCCACCTCGGCCTCGGTGGTACCGGCAATCCGCTCATAGCGGCCCACGGCGATCAGCTGCCCACCGTGCTCCACGATCAGGGCCAGCCGGTCCCGGTAGTCGACGTGGGTGAACCGATCGATCTCGGCGGCCGTCAGCCTCGGATGCACGAAGAAGAACCGGCGATAGACCGATTGGGGCGAGAGGCGCTCATGGAAGTCGGTCAGCTGGCCGTCGTCGGTCGGGCGAATGGGTCGGAGGTGCACGAGCTCCCCGCCGATCGTCTCGACATCACGTTCCAGCTCCACGGGATAGTGGTCGGCCGGCCCGCCGGTCACGATCCAGCGCCCGCCCGCCGCCGGACGGGGCGGCCGCCAACTTCCACAGGGCCGCCCGGGACAGCTGGGGTGCCGGATTCGATTCCACCACCCGGAGGTAGGTGGCGCTCATCCCCGAGCGCGCCGCCACCTGGTCGACGGTCAGTCCCAGCTCGCGGCGACGCTCGGCCACCCGTCGGCCCAGATCGCCGACCTCGCTCATCGACCGCTCCGCCCCCGGCCCCACCGGGCGGCTGGCCCGGAAGGCGGACCGATGGCACCGTTCACGGCAGTGGCACCGCCGCGGCCTGCTCCTGCCCCTCGGGACGGCCGGCAGGACGGCCTTCTCCGGGGCTGATCGACGTCACCGTCGCCGCCTCCCCCTGGGTGATGACAGGACGGGCCACGACGACCGCGCAGGTGGCGTGCCGGGCGCACTGGTGGGCCACCGACCCGAGCAGCGCATGCTGGAAGCCCCCATGTCCCTTCGAACCGGTCACCAGGAGCTCGGCATGTCGCGAGGCATCGAGCAGGGCGGGAACGGCGGCCTCGAACCGCATGACCGAGGTGAAGGGGACATCCGGGCAGTGGTGGGATGCGTACCCGGTGGCCGCGTGCACGATCTCCTCGGCCGCCACCTCGTAGCTGTTGACGGGGCCGAGTACGAACCCCCCGATCGGCGGGTACTGCCACGCGTAGACCACCTCCACCGACGCCGAGCGGAGCTGGGCCTCCTCGAGCGCCCATTTGCAGGGCGCGGCTGGATCCGAGGGAACCGTCGATCCCGACGACGATCCGGGGCTCGGCCGCCCGGAGCGGGAGGGCGTCCGGATCGGCGTGGACGACCACCACCGGGCAGTGGGCGTACTGGATGCACTGGTCGCTGACCGAGCCGAGCAACAGCTCGTCGAACCCACCCTGGCCCCGGGCCCCGACCACCACCAGGTCGGCCGACCGGCTGGCGATGGTGAGCACCATGGCCGGCGGCCACTCGACCGTCTCCGCCCGGGCCACCACCGAGGGATGCCGGGTGGCGACCAGACCCGTAGGCGTCGTCGATCACCGCCTGCGCCGGTGAGCAAGCCGAAGACCCGGGCTGGTACCAGGCCGGCACGTGCTCGGGCTCGCTCGATACGGGCGAACACGATCCGGAGCAGCGCACGCCGACGGTTGGCCTCGTCGGCCGCCCATTTCAGGGCCTGGCGCGAATGCTCGGACCCGTCGATGCCCACCACGATGGTCCGCTCGTCGCCCCGGCCCCCGCCCTCGGTTCCCGTCTCGCTGCATGATGCGTCCCTTCCGCAGGTGCCGGGGTCGCCTCCCATCGGGGGCGACCGTGCACGTGCCCTCCATTGGACGCCGGATCGGGTCGGGGCATAGGGCCAAAGGTCCCGGCGTCAGGTACCGGTGGCGTCGTCCCGACGGGCCTGGGCCGATCGCTCGGCCACCCGGGTGGCATAGCTGGCCGCCTGGGTCCGCCGTTCCATCCCCAGCTTGGACAGCAGGTTGGAGACGTAGTTCTTCACCGTCTTCTCGGCCAGGAAGAGCTCGGCGGCGATCTGGCGATTGGTCTGCCCCTCGGCGATGAGGTCGAGGATGCGGCGCTCCTGATGGGTGAGGCCGGCCAGCAGTGGGTCTTCCTCGGATCCGTCCCGCAGACCGCTCGAGGACCCGCTCGGATCAGGGCCGGATCGAGCAGCGACTGGCCCGCGGCCACCCGTCCGGACGTCGCCCACCAGGCTCGATCGCGCCCACCTGCTTCAGCACGTAGCCGGCGGCACCGGCCATCACCGCGGCGAACAGGGCCTCGTCGTCGGCGTAGGAGGTGAGCATGACGCAGGCGATCTCCGGCGAGCTGCGACCGGATGTCGCGGCAGACCTCGATGCCGCTCCCGTCCGGCAGCCGCACGTCCAGGATGGCCACATGGGGGTTGGTGGGCGGGATCCGGTCCAGGGCCTCGGCGGCCGTGGCCGCCTCGCCCGACCACGACGAATCCGTCGGTCGGCCTCGAACAGCGATCGGAGCCCGGTCCGGACGATCTCGTGATCGTCGAGGAGGAAGATCCGTATGTCCATGCGAGGTGCTCCTCCTAACGGCCCCGATCGGAAGCTCGACCGATCGACGGCCCACCACGTTCGGCGGTCCCGGTCGGTCCGTGCGGGTCCCGGGTCGGTTCCGGCACTACCATGGCTGCAGCGGACGACCTGCAGCTGTACCCTAGCTGCTCCGATCGTCGGAGGACTTCGTGCCGTACCACTCGATCGAGGATCCGGCCAAGCTGCGGCGGCGTCCTGGAGGCCACGCTGCTTCTCGAGGCCGACCTCGAGTCTGCCCTCGCTGCTGCGCCACATCATCGACGAGGCCCGGTCGATGACCAACGCCCGGTACGGCGCCCTCGGCGTCCTCGACGACGACGGCACCGCGCTCTCCGAGTTCATCACGGTCGGGCTCGAGCCCGACGAGGAGAAGCGGATCGGTGCCCGTCCGACCGGTCAGGGCGTGCTCGGGCATGCTCATCACCGATCCGAGGCCCCTGCGGGTCGCCCGCCTGAGCTCCCATCCCGAGAGCTTCGGCTTCCCGCCCAACCATCCGCCGATGACCTCGTTCCTCGGCGTGCCCATCAAGGTGCGCGACGCCGTCTACGGCAACCTCTACCTCACCGACAAGATCGGCTGGTCGGAGTTCACCGGCGACGACGAGGCGCTGATCGGGGCCCTGGCCGTCGCCGCCGGCATCGCCATCGAGAATGCCCGGCTCCACACACGGGTCCAGGAGGTGGCCATCTACGAGGAGCGGGACCGGTTGGCCCGGGATCTGCACGACACGGTCATCCAGCGGCTGTTCGCCATCGGTCTCTCGCTCCAGAGCATGGCGGCCAACCCGACGTCGGCACGCAGCACGGATCGTCTGAACGTCGACCATCGCCGATATCGACGACACCATCCGACAGGTCCGGACCAGCATCTTCGAGCTCGGGCACGGACGGCATCGGGCGGGGCATCCGTGACAACGTCCTCTCGCTCCTCCGGGACCTGAGGCCGGTGGTGGGCTTCGAGGTCCACGCCTCCTTCGACGGACCGGTCGACATCGCCATCCCCGACATCGTCGGCGAGCACCTGCTGGCCGTCATCCGCGAGGCGGTGACCAACATCGGGCGTCACGCGCAGGCCACCAGCGGCCACCGTCGACATCTAGCGTGGCCGACGGCCAGTGCCGGCTCCGGATCGTCGACGACGGCCGGGGCATGAACGACGATCGGGGCCGCGAGAGGGGCCTCGGGCTGGGCAACTCGGTCGCCGGGCCGAGAAGCTGCACGGCGAGTTCCATGTCGGAGCGCCCGCCGCCGGGGGGACCGACCTCATCTGGCAGGTCCCGCTCGACCGGTAGCCCGGCGCCGGGCCGCCTCGGCGGCCGAGCCTGGTCGACCGTCCCGATCGGCAGGCTCGCCGACGTCACGGAGGCCGACGGGCCGCGGTCCGTCGGTGACCCGGACGCCGGCATGACCGACGACCCGACCGCCTCGGCCGGCCACCGACCGGATCGAGATGGACCCGAGGCCGTCGGCACCGACGAGCAAGGGAGAGAGACAATGACCACCCAGCCAGGACACCGGCCACCGAATCGTCGTGGGCGTCGACGGCTCGCCGGCCTCGGTGGCCGCCGTGGACTGGGCCGCCCATCAGGCCGAGCTCACCGGAGCCGTCCTCGAGGTCGCTGATGACCTGGGAGTGGCCGGCCAGCTACGGCTGGTCGCTCCCGATCCCCACCGACTACGACCCGGCGGCACGACAGCGAGAACTTCCTGACGGGCATCCTCGAGCCGGTCCGGACGGACCACCCCGGCGTCACGATCCACCCGACCATCCTCGAGGGTCACCCGGCGCCCGCTGCTGGTGGAGGCGTCAACGGGCGCCGACCTGCTGGTGGTGGGCAGCCGGGGGCACGGCGAGTTCGCCGGCATGCTCCTCGGGTCGGTGAGCGAGCACTGCGTCACCAACGCCGAGTGCCCGGTGCTGGTGTTCCGCGACGGGAGTGACCGCACGATCGCCCCGGGGTCCACGCCGGTGAGGCGGTCGTGACCGCGGACCATGCCGGCCTGGGCGGTGGACACGCCCGGGCCCATCGACTCCCGGCCCCTGCGGCGGATCGAGCGGCCCGTCCCCGTCCCGGGTCCGGGCCAGGTCCGGGTCAGGTCCGGGCGTGCGGCGTGTGCCGGACCGATCTCCACCTGGCCGAGGGCGACCTCGGCCCGAAGCACCACCTGGTCGTCCCGGGCCACGAGGTGGTCGGGATCGGTCGACGAGGTCGGGGCCGGACTGCATCCGGTTCCGGCGTCGGGGACCGGGTCGGCGTGCCGTGGCTGGCCCACACCTGTGGGATCGTGCCGGTTCTGCCTGGCCGACGCGCGAGAACCTCTGCCTCGCGCCCACTGTTCACCGGCTGGGACGTCGACGGCGGCTACGCCGAGTACGTGCGTCGTCGACGAGCGGTACGGCTACCCGATCCCCGACGTGTTCAGCGACGAGGAGGCGGCCCCCCTGCTGTGCGCCGGGATCATCGGCTACCGGGCCCTCCGGCGGTCGCGGACTGCCCGCCGGGCGGCCGGCTCGGGATCTACGGGTTCGGGGGCTCGGCCCACCTCACCGCCCAGATCGCCATGGCCGAAGGGGCCAGGGTCCACGTCATGACCCGGGCGCCCGAAGCCCGGGCAACTCGCCCTCGAGCTGGGCGCGGCCAGTGCCGGGATGCCGCCGACCCCCCACCCGAGCCACTCGACGCCGCCATCCTCTTCGCCCCGGTGGGGACGCTGGTGCCGCCGGCCCTGGAGGCCCTCGACCGGGGCGGCACCCTGGCCATCGCCGGCATCTACCTGAGCGACATCCCGGCGCTCGACTACGAGCGCCATCTCTTCGAGGAGCGGACGCTGTGCAGCGTGACCGCCAACACCCGCCACGACGGGAACGAGTTCCTCGAGGTGGCGGCCCGGATCGCCGGTCCGGGTGTCGACCGTGGCCTACGGCTTCGACCGGGCCGACGAGGCGCTCGCCGACCTGGCCCACGGCCGGGTCAACGGCGCCGCCGTGCTGATCAACCCGTAGCCAGGTCCGAAGCCCGGGCCGGAGCATGTAAAGCCGAGGGCTCGGGCTCCGACCAAGAGCATGATGACAGACGACCGAGGGCAGAGAGGTGCCGACCGATGCGGATCCGCGCCCTCCCTGACCAACGACCGGTGGCCGTGGCTGGACTTGCGGGTTTCAGCCTCGTCGGCCACCTGAATGGAGAGCACATGAAATTCCTATTGATCATGAACGTGAACCCGGCCGTGCTGGAGGCGCTGACCCAGGAGGAGATGGAAGCGCTGGGGAAGTGGGCACGGCCGGTTCATCGACACCATCACCCAATCGGGCGAGATGATCACCACCCAGGCGCTGGCCGACCCCTCGCAGAGCGCCGTGGTCCGGGTCCGGGGCGGCCAACGCACCGTCACCGACGGGCCGTACGCCGAGGCCAAGGAGCACCTGGGCGGCTTCTACCTCATCGACTGCGAGGACAGGGAACGGGCCTACGAGCTGGCCGCGATGGTCCCCGATGCGAGTATCGAGGGTATGGGTGTCGAGGTACGACAGGTGATCTTCTCCGACGGGTCGCTGGAGATGTGAGCACCGCGTCCCCCACCGAGGACCGGCTCCGCCAGCTGGCCCCGCAGGTCCTCGGGGTGCTCGTCCGGCGCCACGGGCAGTTCGCCGAGTGCGAGGACGCCGTGCAGGAGGCGGTGCTCGCCGCCACCGTCGCCTGGCCGCGCGACGGCGCCCCCACCAACCCCCGCGGCTGGCTGATCACCGTGGCCACCCGGCGGCTGATCGACCAGATGCGCAGTGACCGGTCACGGCGGGCCCGGGAGGCCGCCGCGGCCACCGACGCCGCGGTCCTCGGGCCCGCCGGCGGTGAGGAGCTGGACACGGGTGGGGAAGACGACACGCTCGTCCTGCTGTTCCTGTGCTGCCATCCGGCGCTGACCCCGGCCTCCCAGACGGCCCTGACCCTGCGGGCCGTGGGCGGCCTCACCACCCCGGAGATCGCCCACGCCTTCCTCGTGCCCGAGGGAACCATGGCGGTGCGCATCAGCCGGGCCAAGCAGAGCATCAAGTCCGCCGGCAGCCACTTCGGCCTGCCTCCACCCGAGGAGTGGGACCAGCGACTGGGCGTGGTCCTCCAGGTGCTGTACCTGATCTTCAACGAGGGCTACACCGCCTCGTCGGGGACGAACCTGTACCGGGCCGAGCTGTCCGGTGAGGCCATCCGCCTGGCCCGCATCGCCCACCGCCACCTGCCCGACGATGGCGAGGTGGCCGGTCTGCTGGCTCTCATGCTGCTCACCGACTCCCGGCGCCGGGCGCGCTGCGGGCCCGGCGGTGACCTGATCCCCCTGGCCGAACAGGACCGGACCCTCTGGGACGGCGGGCTCATCGACGAGGGCACCGAGCTGGTCAGCGCCGCTCTGGCCCGCTCGCCGCTCGGCCCCTATCAACTCCAGGCGGCCATCGCCGCCGTGCATGCCGAGGCCACGAGCGCCGAAGACACCGACTGGCCCCAGATTCAGCTGCTCTACAAGATCCTCGAGCGCATCGCCCCCAATCCGATGGTCACGCTCAACCGTGCGGTGGCACTGGCCGAGACCGAGGGATCACCAGCAGGATTGGCCCTGCTCGCCACCTTGCAGGGCGACGACCGGATGGCCGCGCACCACCGGCTGTACGCGGTGCGGGCCCACCTACTCGAAAAGGACGGCGATCTTCCCGCCGCCAGGGAGGACTACCGGCTGGCGGCGCGGATGACGGCCAGCCGGGCCGAGCGCCGCTACCTCGAGGACCGTGCCGCCCGGTTGGATCCGGGGCCCGGTCCAGCCGGCGGCCGTCCGGACCGCTGACCCCGCTGCAGGGCGGCCCGGACAGCTCGGGCCCGGGAACGGCGACCCGCTGCCGATCGGGTACGGCAGTCGCCCCGGTAAACCGGTTGGAGACTACGGAAGGAGTGGAGATGACCACTGCATTGAAGAAGCGGCTCTACACGGCGCAGGCGACCGTCGAGGGCGGGCGCGACGGTCACGGCCGGTCGTCCGACGGGGTCCTGGACCTCGACATCCGGCCCCCGGTCGAGCTCGGCGGGTCGGGCGCCGGCACCAATCCGGAGCAGCTGTTCGCCGTCGGGTACGGCGCCTGCTTCCAGAGCGCCATGGGTGTCGTGGGTCGGCGGCTCGGCGTGGACACCAGCACGTCGAAGGTCACGACCCAGGTGACGTTGGGCACCATCGACGGCGGCAACTTCGGGATCGCCGTCGAGCTGGACGTCTCCCTGCCCGGGGTGGATGACGAGACCGCCCAGAAGGTGGTGGAGGCGGCGCACGAGGTCTGCCCCTACAGCAACGCCACCCGGGGCAACATCGAGGTGCTCCTCCGCGTCGTCTGACGCCACCACCGACAGCTGGGCCACCATGGCCGGGGAAGATCGATCCGCGCTCGAGGCCTACCGTTGCAACCGCGGCCGGGCTACAGGACCAGGTGCTCGTACGACTCGGGGTTCTCCATGTTCTCGGCGATGTGTTCCTCCTCCACTTCCGGCGAACCGCTCGACCGGAGGAGGAAGGGCGCCACCGCCAGGCCGACCAGCACACAGGCGGCGGCAATGAGAATGGCCAGTCGGTAGCCGTCGGCCAGGGCGCCGACGACGGCGTGACCCTCGGCCACGAGGGACTTCGAGCGGTTGGTGGCGACCGTGCTCAACACGGCGAGGCCGACGGCGGCCGCCATCTGCTGGGAGACATTGACGATGCCCGATCCCAGCCCGGCGTCGGCGCTGGGGATTTCGGACATCCCGATCTGGAGCAGGGGCATGAATGAGGCGCCGGCGCCCACGCCGAGCAGCAGCAGGGCGAAGAAGATCTGGGGGAAGTAGCTGGGATGTTGACCGGCCAAGCCCAACAGAATCAGCCCGACGGCAGTGGTCAGGATGCCGGGATACATCACCCGCCGAGGACCGAACCGGTTCACCAGGCGAGCGGAGAGGCCCGCCGACATGCCGGCCATCCCCGCGGTGGCGGGCATGAAGGCCAGCCCGGTCCGCAGCGGGCTGTAGCCCAGCACGTGCTCGAAGTAGAGGGCGCCGATGAAGAAGGTCGAGAACATCCCGGTGGCGATGAGACCCCGGATGGCGCTCGAGCCGGTCAGGCTGCGCAGCTTCAGTATTCGCAGCGGCATGATCGGGTTGGAGAGCTTGGACTCCAGGACCACGAAGGCGACGAAGAGCACGACGGCGATGCCGAGACATCCGAGGGTCTCGGATGAGCCCCAGCCGAGGCGCGGCGGCGGTGACGATGCCGTAGATCCCGACCATCAGGGAGACGGTGACCAGTACCGACCCGACGATGTCGACGCCCTGTCGGATGCCGAGGCCGACGTTCTCCACGATGAGGAGTCGGCCGAGGATGAGGGTGGCGATGCCGATGGGCACGTTCACGAAGAAGATCCAGTGCCAGCTCAGCGCCTGGGTCAGCACCCCGCCGGCCAGGAGGCCGATCGAACCACCGCCGACGGCGACGAAGACGTAGGCGCTCATCGCCTTGGCCCGCTCGTGGGCACTGGGGAACTCGGTGACGATGATGGCGACGATCACCGAGGAGGACAGCGCCCCGCCGATGCCCTGGACGAAGCGGGCGGCCACCAACATGGCCTGGCTCTCGGCCGATCCGCAGACGATGGAGGACAGGGTGAACAGGGTCACCCCGGCCATGAACACCTTCTTCCGACCGATGAGGTCGCCCAGACGACCGGCCATGAGGAGGAAGCTGCCGAAGGAGATCAGATAGGCGTCGACCACCCAGGTCAGGTCGGACTGGCTGAAGTGCAGGCTGTGCTGGATGTTCGGGAGGGCCACGTTGACGATGGAGCCGTCGAGCGCGTTCATGAGCATGGCCAGGCAGACGACGACCAGCGCGATCCAACGCCGGCGGTCGCCGGCGGGCTGAGGAATGGTCACGGACTCGGGGATAGTCATCATTCCGGGACTATCATAGAGGCGTGGTCGAAATCGTCGTACAGGTAGGCTGACACGATGAAACAAGACCTGACCGCCCCGCCGACCACGGGGACGATCGTGCTCCTCACCCGGCTGGCCCGGGTCGTCTACCGGCGGTCCACGGTCGAGCTGGTCGGGATGAACCTCAAGAACATGGGGGTGCTGGCGTACCTACGCGACCACCCGGGGGCATCGCAGGGGACGATGACCGAGGACCTGTGCATCGATTCCAACACGGGCGTCCTCGTGCTCAACGATCTGGAGGACCTCGACTACGTGGAGCGCCGGCGGGACCCCTCGGACCGGCGGCGCCATCTGGTCGACGTCACCGAGGCCGGCCTCGCCGCGTTGGAGCAGGCCGAGGCGGCCCAGGGAAGCATCGAGGACGAGGTCCTGGGCCGGTTGAGCGAGTCGGAGCGGGCGACCTTCCGGCGGTTGCTGGTGACGGCGCTCGAGGACCATCTGCCTCCACCCGGGGTGTAGCCGGCTGCCGCCACGACCTTCAACCAGGCATACGAACGCACCGAGCGGACGGTCCCGTTCATGGGCAGGCTGGCGCCGTCCCGGCCTGGTACCCGGACGGATCGGTGCCGAAGAGGACCCGACCGTCGACCCGCTGGAGCGTCCGGTCCGGATCCGCCTCCATGCACGACAACCCTAACGATGGGCTGTCACGAGCTCCGATTGATGCGGGCCCTCATGTAGTAGACGACTCCCATGACCGCCCCGAAGACCACCGGAAGCAGATACTTGTCCGCGGCATGCGGATCGATGGCGTAGGACGCGCCGAACCAGATGAGACCGGTCAGGACCCCGGTCACCACCCCCCACAGCGCTGCGTGCTCGCTCGACCATGGTCCGAGATTTCGCCACCAATGCCTGACGCTCGCCATCGGCGCTTCAGTGGCCGGCGGCGAGGGCGAGGGCGACGAACTCGGCGATCAGCGGGCTGCGCCGGGCGGCGTCCCAAGCCAGGCAGACCTGGTTCGGGCCGATATCGGTGACGGCCGCCGTCGTGACGTCGTCGCGCCGGTAGAAGGTGGCGGTCGACTCGGGCAGGATGGCGATGCCGCGCCCGGCGGCCACGTTCTCCAACTTCTCCTCCACGCTCTTGAACGCCGGGACCTGGTAGTGGACGTGACGGTTGCGCAGCTCAACGGCGATGTCACGCCATTCGGGCACCGCATCGGGATCCTGGAGGAGATGGTCGTCGGCCAGATCGGTGATGCTCACCCGCTCCTTGCCGGCCAGGCGGTGGCCTTCGGGCAGGGCGACGACGCGGGGCTCGGTGAAGAGCGGCTCGACCCGCAGCCCGAGCGTGTCGACGGGCATACGGATGTAGCCGACGTCGACCCGCCCGTCGAGGATGACCGCCACCTGGTCATCCCATCCGGTGCGCTGCACCTCGACCTCGAGATCCTCGTGCGCGCCCCGCAGGGCACGGACCGGGCCGGTGACGATCAGCCCGGGCATGAACCCCACGACGAACCGCCTGGCGCGGGCGGCGCGACCGACCCGGTAGCGAACCGCCTCGGCCGCGTCGAGCAACGGTCCCACATCGGCGAGGAGCTGCTCCCCGGCCGCCGTCAGCTGGGTGCCCCGCTGGTCCCGGACGAACAGCTGCACCTGTAATTCGTCCTCGAGGGCGCGAATTGGCGGGACAGGCCCGGCTGGGCCAGATGGAGGGTCTCGGCGGCCCGACCGAAGTGCAGCTCCGTCGCCACCGCCCGGAAGTAACGCAGTTTTCGCAGGTCAAGATCCACGATGTCCCATCCCTCCCGGGAGCCGATCGCCTCCCAGGTTAGATCAGCCTCCGAGGCCGGGTGATGCCTGCCGGATATCGGGGACGACGCGATAGGTCTTGGACACCGGGCCGATCGGGGCTCACTGTGGGTCGTAGGGGCGGTGCCCTCGTCCGACAGAAGGAAGGCCGACGATGACTCTCGAATCGAAGCGTGTGGTGGTGGTGGGAGGAACCTCGGGCATCGGCTTGGCCACGGCCCACGCCGCGGCAAAGGAAGGGGCCGAGGTGATCGTGGCCTCGGCCAACCAGGCCAGGGTCGACGAGGCAGCGGCCGGGCTGCCGGCCGGCTCCACCGGTCGGCTCATCGATGTGACCGACGGCGCCGCCGTCGAGGCGTTCTTCGCCGAGGTCGGCGAGCTCGACCACCTGGTCTACACAGCCGGCGAGTCGCTGCTGGTCTCGCCCTTGACGGAGCTGGACATCGATCAGGCTCGCCGGTTCTTCGACGTCCGGTATTTCGGGGCGCTGCGCACCGTGCAGGCGGCCACGCCCCGGATCCGCCCGGGGGGCTCGGTCACCCTCACCACCGGGGCGGCGAGTGCCCGGCCCCGCGCCGGCTGGTCGATCGGGGCCAGCGTGTGCGGGGCGGTGGGAGCCCTCACTCGGGCGCTGGCCGTGGAGCTGGCCCCCATCCGGGTCAACGTCGTGTCCCCGGGGGTGGTGCGCAGCCCGCTGTGGTCACCCATGGACGACGCGGACCGCCAGCAGCTCTACCAGGCGGCAGCCGCCTCCCTTCCCGTCGGCCATGTCGGGGAGACCGACGAGCTCGCGCTGGCCTACCTTTACTGCATGCACCAGACCTTCGCCACCGGGACGGCGATCACCGTCGACGGCGGCAGCGTCCTCGTCTGACCAGGAGGCCACCATGACGCTCCTCCCTCTCCGCAACGCCGCCATCGGTACGGTCCGGTCTCGCCGCTCGACCCTCACCTCCAGCCGGGCCCAAAGCCGCCCCGGTCCCGGGGGGGAGGACTGATGGCACGGATACTGATCACCGGTTCGACGGACGGCCTCGGGCTGATGGCCGCCCGGCTGCTGGCCGACGCCGGCCATGGCGTCACCCTGCACGCTCGCAACCAACGGCGGGCCGCCGACGCCCGGGAGCAACTGCCGGCCGCCGAGCACGTCGTCGTCGGCGACCTGGCCGGCATCGACGGCATGCGCCAGGTCGCTGAGCAGGCCAACGCGCTCGGCCGCTATCAGGCCGTGATCCACAACGCCGGTGTCGGCTACCGGGAGCCCCGGCGCATCGAGACCGTTGACGGGCTCGCCCACGTCTTCGCCATCAACGTCCTCGCCCCGTACCTGCTGACTGCCCTGATCACACCGCCCGACCGGCTGGTCTACCTCAGCTCCGGCATGCACCAGGGGGGCAGCCCCGACCTCGACGACCTGCAATGGGCCGCACGGCGGTGGAATGGGGCGCAGGCCTACTCGGACAGCAAGCTCTTCGACGTCGTGCTGGCCTTCGCCGTCGCCCGCCGCTGGCCGGGCGTGCTGTCCAATGCCCTCGAGCCCGGCTGGGTGCCGACGAAGATGGGGGGCCCCGGTGCCCCCGACGACCTCTCCTTGGCGCCGGTGACCCAAGCCTGGCTGGCGGTGAGCGACGACCCGGCAGCCACCGTCTCCGGCCAGTACTTCTACCACCAGCAATCACGCGGTACTCACCCCGCAGCCAGCTCGATCGAGGTCCAAAACGGTCTGCTCGACCGCTGCGCCGACCTCACCGGAGTCGAGCTTCCGGACCCGTAAACGCTGGGCACCCAGCGGTCTACTCTCTCGACGTCACTCCCCGGCGCTCTCGTGGCGCCAACCCTGCTGGTACTCGGCGTCGTGCAGCCGACGGACCTGGTGGGCGTAGTGGTCCAACCGATCGGCTGCGGTCTGGGCTTCGTGGTAGTCCTTTCCGTGATCGCGGGCCGGAGTCTTCTCCTCGGCTCGCTTTCTCACGATGTGCAGCTCCTCGCGGGCATGCTCGACGATCTTCTCCAATGTCTCTTCGAGGTCCATGGTCCTCCCCTTTTCGGTGCGCACGACCCGGCTCTTCGCTTGGAATCCGCACTGGCCGACCCAGCTGCAGCCGAGGTTATCTTTCCGTCCCCGCTCACTTGCACGTGCCTGGAAGAGCGTGCGCTCATCGAGCCCTCGCCCACGCGAGATAGGCGTGGCTGGCCCGTTGACTGCGGAGAACGTGTTGGAAGGCGGGCTCCAGGCGGGCCGACTGGTACGAGGCGAGCATCGCAGACGCCTCGAGGGTGGATCCGAGGGCGCGGGCCAGCGCGGCGGAGTCGTACAGTCCCTCGCGGAACCCTCCCCCCACCATCGGCGAGGCGGCGTGGGCGGCGTCACCCGCCAGGACCACACGGCCTGCCACCAATCGGCCCGGAAGGTACTCGGCCACCGGAGTGCCGAACACCAGCCGTTGGTCGAACGCCTGGCGCAGGGCCTCCCTCCACGGGGACGGCCAGGTCTGCCCGGCAATGCCACGGAGCTCGGCACTGAGCTCGTCGGGCAGATCTCCGGGTCGGAGGGAGCCGAGCACCTCATCCCCGGCGAGGAGACCACGCTCCCGCAGGAGGTCCTCGCGGGCGGGGTCGTACCAGACCAGGTTGAGCCGCCGATGGCCGGGGCTGGCGTCCCCGTCCGCTCCGGGCACCAGATAGGTGACGAGCCGGTACTGGCCGGCGAAGACCTCTCGGGATGGCTCATCACGCCCGGGCATGTCGGCCACTCCGACCAGGTCCTCCTCCCTCACCATGGCGCGCCACAGCACGAAGCCGGCGTACCCGGCGGATGGCCGCGTCGGGTCGACGAAGCGCCGGACCGTACTGTGGACACCGTCGGCCCCGACGACGACGTCACCCTGCCACTCTCGGCCGTCGGCCGTCGAGACTGCGGCTCCGTCGGGATCGCTGGTGACTGCTGTCACCTCGGCCTCCATGACGAGGTGGATGGCGTCGTCTTCCGAACAGGCGGCGGCGAGCCAGTCACGCAGGAGATGCCAGGCCGTGGTGTCTCGATCGGGACCCGAATAGACCGGTGGCGCATCGCTCCGACCGGTGACCGCTTGGATGAGCGGCACATCGACACCCAGGCCTCCCCCGCCGAGCGCGCCCTCGGGTGACCGCTCGAGGATGGTCGCGTGGCCCGCCTGTCCGGCCACGGCCAGCGCCAGAGACATCCCCACCAGTGAGCCCCCGACCACGAGCACCTGGCTCGTCACGGCACACCTGCGCAAGGAGGTTGCACCCGCCCGGTCCGCCTCAGCGCTGGCCGCCGGCGACCGAGCGTCGGCTGATCCGCCAGTGCCCCTCGACTTTGACCAGGTGCTGGACGATCCGGGTCACCGTCCGGATGGCCGGTGGGGACGCCGTGGTCACGATGACCAGCGTCGACGTCGCGGTCGCTTCCTCGGGTCTCCCGGCCACGGGTTCGATGACGGCGTTGAGGGTGAGGTGGACGGTCGCCGCTCCTTCCGCAGCCCAGATGGGCCCGACCGCCTGAAACAGAGCCTCCTTGCCGCGGTACTCACCCTCGGCGCCGTCGAGCACCGCGTCGTCACTGAACAGGGCGACGTAGGCCCGTGGATCGCGCGCCGAGGCGGCGTCGTCGGCCCGGGCCAACAGATCGAGGGCATCGAGGCGATCCTCGGTCGAGAGCGTCACGCCGAGCTCGCGCCGGCCGGCCGCAGCCACTGATCGATGCGGTGCCTGAGCTCGGCCGGGAAGACGCTCTTCGGCACCATGCCGTGGATGGCCTTGGGCGGGATGGAGCTGTACGCCGAGCCGGTCTGGTGGGCGTACTGGGTGACCCGAAAGCTCACCGCCATGCTGGAGAGCGCATAGGCCTCCCCCTCGGAGATCCCCGAAGCCGCGTGCAACCAGGCGATCAGTCCCCGGAGGCAGGCGACCAGGGCATCGTCGAGGCGGTCGGCGAAGCCGATGCCGATCCAATGGGTCTCGGTCTCGGCCACCGGGCCGGCCAGGGCGACCCGTTTGTGGAGGTCGTAGCGGATCTGCAGGTCCTCGGCGGCGGTCTCGATGGCGGTCTGGTCGACGACACCGTCGCCTTCGAGGGCGTGGACGTCACCCGTCCACACCCGGCCTCCCGACTTCATGACGGGCAGGAAGAGCGAGGAGCCGACGGTCAGCTCCCGGAGGACCAGGTTCCCGCCGTAGGGCCCGGCCAGGATGGCGCTGACCGATGCGTCCCCGGCCGGCTCGACCCCGATCACCCCCAAGAAGGGCGCCAGACTGAGCGTGATGCCGTCGACGTACTCCGTCGTCGTCCGCGCGTCGTCGAAGCGGAAGTAGTGCACGTACGGCTCCTTGAAGTCGGCCGGCAACGCCCCCACCCCCAGGGGGAAGGAGTTCCAACCCCAGTCATGGGTGCGCAGCGAGAGGAGCCGGCACTCGATGACGTCGCCCGGCTCGGCTCCGCTCACTTCGACGGGACCGAGCATCGAGTACGGACCGTTCGGGTACCGATGCCGGAGCGGCTCGCGTTCGGCGAAGGTCATCCCGAATCTGGCTTCGTTTCCCCAGTGGAACCAGGTATTCGGATAGCTGACGATGTCGCCCGAATCGATCGTGGCCACCGGCGACGCGGTCGGATCGAGGAACCCGGAACGAACCGTCTCCGCGGTGGACTCCACTGTGTGTACGGTCACGATTGCTGCCTTCCTCGGTGGGATGGGGGTACCGCCGACGCGGGCCCCTCATGACGGTGATCACGGGATCGAGGGCGACTTCTCCGGGACAGATGGGGCCGATCCCTCGTGCGGCCGGCGTCATGGGGCTGGTTGCGACGTGAGCCAATGGGTGACCGCCGGCTCGTCGGGGTGGTCGGGCAGGGCTCGGTCTGCATCCAGCCGCCGATGTTGCTGACGAATCGTGCGCCCACATCGCCGCGAACGGCCGGGATCGGAACGGGGACCACGCCGACGTCGGCCGGGTCACGGGAGCGGGGCCAGCGCCATCTGTCGGTGCGGTCATGGGTGGGCGAGTCGGTAGCTATGACTTCACCCTCCGCCCGACCCACGATTGGTCGTTCGCCGTCACGGCATGGGTCAGGCCCGGTTCGACCTGGAGTCGACCAGGTGCGTGGCCTGCTTGTAGGAGCCGGAGGTGGTGTCCCGGCCGAGCCCCGCCGCCACCCGGGACCCGAGCTCGCCATCCACGTTGGTCCAGTACGCCACCACCCGTGACTGCACTTCCTCGGTGACGTGATCGCTGGCATGGCCGACGATGTTGGCGACCAGATGGTCGCGATCGGTGTCTCCCATGACCTGGCGGTACGAGGGAGCCGGCCTGGCCGAAATCGTCGTCCTCGGCGTGCTTCTCGTAGGCGAACCTCCCGAGCTCGCCGCTCTCCACCGACCAGGCCACCGCGCCGGCCGCCTCCGGGTCGGCCTCCGGGCCTCCGTAGGAGTTCGGGGCGTACACGGGCTGGGAGCCGGCGTGCCGATAGGTCATCGCCGCGTCCTTGTTGTAGGAGTGCACCTCGGACCTGGGGGCGTTGATCGGCAACTGCTCGTAGTTGGGACCGATCCGGTGCAGGTGGGTGTCGTGGTAGGAGAAGATCCTCCCCATCAGCATCTTGTCGGGACTGAGGCCGGTGCCGGGGACCAGGTTGGAGGGCGAGAAGGCGGCCTGTTCGACCTCGGCGAAGAAGTTCTCCGGGTTCCGATCGAGCACGAACCGGCCGACCGGCACGGGCGGGTAGTCGCGGTGCGGCCACACCTTGGTGAGATCGAACGGATTGAACCGGTAGTCGGCGGCATCGTCGAATGGCATCACCTGCATCTCGAGGTGCCACTCCGGTAGATCACCGCCGGCGATGGCGTCATGCAGGTCACGCCGGTGGAAGTCGGGGTCCTCGGCGGCCATGGCCTTGGCCTCGTCGTCGGTGAAGTTGGCCACCCCCTGGGCGGTCTTGAAATGGTATTTGACCCAGAACCGCTCGCCGGCGGCGTTGATGGTCGAGTAGGTGTGGCTGCTGTAGCCGTTCATGGTGCGGTACGAGCGGGGCGTTCCCCGGTCCGACATGAGGATGGCCACCTGGTGGGCACTCTCCGGGGAGAGGGTCCAGAAATCCCACTGCATGTTGTTGTCGCGCAAGCCGGTGTCCGGCAGCCGCTTCTGAGAGTGGATGAAGTCCTGGAACTTCGTGGCGTCCCGTACGAAGAACACCGGTGTGTTGTTGCCGACCAGGTCGAAGTTGCCCTCATCGGTATAGAACTTCAGCGCGAACCCGCGGGGGTCCCGCACGGTGTCGGGATAGCCCTGCTCCCCGGCCACCGTCGAGAAGCGGGCGAACATCGGAGTTCGTTTCCCGACCCCGGCGAGGAAGTTCGCCCGGGTGAACCAGGTGACGTCCTCGGTGACCTCGAAGAATCCGTGGGCCCCGCTCCCTTTGGCGTGGACCACCCGCTCGGGCACCCGTTCACGGTTGAAGTGCTGCATCTTCTGGACCACGTAGTGGTCATGGAGGGCCACCGGCCCGGCTGGGCCGACGGTCAGCGAGTACTCATCGCTCTCGACCGGTATGCCGGAGTCGGTGGTGGTAATCGGTGGATCGGCGTCGTTCATGGTGACCTCCACTCTCCCAAGGGGCAACCGGCACGCCCGGCCGCCCCGTCCTGTTCGTCATCCAACTGGTTGGCCTCGGCACCTCCCCAGGGATGCCCACGGGTCAGATCCCGGTGTGCTCGGCTCTGACCGCATCGGGGTCGTACTCGTGGGGCATCAGAGCATTGGCCGGGACCCGGCCCAGACGACCGGCCTCGAAATCATCGAATGCCTGTTGGATCTCCGTCCGGGTGTTCATCACGAAGGGGCCGTAGTGCTCGACCGGCTCTCCGATGGGTCGTCCTCCGAGGATGAGCACCTCGAACCCGACGGTTTCGGACTCCTGCCGATCGTCGGCCCGGACGGTGAACCAGTCGCCGGCGCCGAAGGCGGCCAGCTGGCCGGTCCGCACCGGTTGCCCGTCCGATCCCGCTCGTCCGGATCCGGCCAGGACGTAGGCGAGGGCATTGAAGGTGGGGTTCCATGGAATCTGCAGCTGGGCGCCCGGCGACAAGGTGGCATGGATGAGTGACATCGGCGTGTGGGTCGAACCCGGCCCCTCGAGACCACCCACTTCGCCGGCGATGACCCGCAGGAGGGCACCGCCGTCAGGGGAGGCGAGAAGGGTCACCGCGTCCGCCTCGAGCCCCTGGTACGCGGGCGGAATGAACTTGTCGCGGGCCGGAAGATTGACCCAGAGCTGGATCCCGTGGAACAGGCCACCGGAGATGACCAGTTCCTCGGGTGGTGTCTCGATGTGGAGGATGCCACCCCCGGCGGTCATCCACTGGGTCGCTCCGTCGGTGATCAGGCCCCCTCCCCCGTGGGAGTCCTGATGCTGGAACGTTCCGTCGATCATGTAGGTGACCGTCTCGAACCCCCGGTGGGGATGCCAGGGTGTCCCCTTCGGCTCTCCGGGTGCGTAGTCGACCTCGCCCATCTGATCCATGTGCACGAAGGGATCGAGATCCTGCAGGGTCATCCCGGCGAAGGCACGTCGAACGGGGAACCCCTCACCCTCGTACCCGCCCGGTGCGGTGGTCACGGACTTCAGCGCCCGTTCGGCAGAACGGTGCTCATCCGGTCGCTCGACCTGGGGAAGCTGGGTGAGATCACTCACGGTCACCGCGGGCATCGGGGACCTACTCCTTGAAGAAGGCCAAGAGGTCGGCGTTGATGGTCTCGGCTTCGGTCGTGGGCATTCCGTGCGGGAAGCCGCTGTAGGTCTTCAACGTCCCGTTCTTGACCAGCTTGGCGGACAGTGGTCCGGAGTCGGCGTAGGGAACGATCTGATCGTCATCCCCATGCATCACGAGCACCGGTACGGAGATCCCCTTCAGGTCCTCGGTGAAGTCGGTCTGCGAGAAGGCGACGATGCCGTCGTAGTGCGCTTTTGCGCCGCCCATCATTCCCTGGCGCCACCAGTTGTCGATGATCCCCGGTATGGGCTTGACCCCCGGGCGGTTGAATCCGTAGAACGGCCCCTCGGGCAGGTCGCGGTAGAACTGGGCCCGATTGGTCGCCACCTGCTCCTGGAGCCCGTCGAATACCTCCTTGGGAAGACCACCGGGATTGGCATCCGTCTTCACCATCAACGGCGGCACCGAGCTGATCAGCACGGCTTTCGCCACCCGGCTCTCTCCGTGTCGGGCCAGATAGCGCGCCACCTCGCCGCCACCGGTGGAATGGCCCACGTGGATGGCGTTCTGGAGATCGAGATGGGCGGTCACCGCGGCCAGGTCGTCGGCATAGTGGTCCATGTCGTGGCCGTCGCCGGTCTGGGTGGATCGCCCGTGGCCCCGCCGGTCGTGGGCGATGACCCGGTAGCCGTGGAGCAGGAAGAACATCATCTGGGTGTCCCAGTCATCCGATGACAGGGGCCAACCGTGGCTGAAGACGATCGGCTGACCGCTGCCCCAGTCCTTGTAGAAGATCTGGGTGCCGTCGTCGGTGGTGATGGGCTCGGGCATGACAGTGTCTCCTTGATCGGGAGCGGCGCTCAGCCGCTCGAGTGGGCTCGGGTGTAGGTGTCGACCAACGTGCTGTAGGTTTCGGCGACGACGTCGATGACGTGGTCACGGGAGGCGGAGCCGGCCAGATGCTGTCGGAGGGGCTCCTCCCAGATGGTGCGGCCGACAGCGAATCCGGCGAACTGGTGCCGACCGGCAGCCACCTCGAGCCAGTGCTCGACCCGTCCGAGGGGCGCGTTGCGGCCCAGCACGATGCACACGGCCGGATAGCGGGGATCTGCCTCTACGGCCGCCAGCACCAGGTCCGCTCCCTCCGATGTCTCGAATCCCTCCAACTTCCAGATCGTCGGATGAACCCCACCCGCCTGGAGCTGCGAGACCACCTCCGCGGTCAGCGCCGGCCGGGCCTCCCGATCGAACCCGGCCTGATCCCGGTAGGCGCACCAGTTGCTCGGGGGTGGGGGGTACGAGGAGCTCGAGGACCCAGCGTCGGCCCGAGCGGTCCGCCCATTCGGACACCGCAGCCAGACGGGTGACCTGGGTCCGTCGCATCTCTTCGTCGTCCAACGGGTTGTAGCGTGACCAGCACCTTGAAGAAATCTGGATCGAAGGCCTCGACGTGCTCGACGAAGTGGTCCCCGTACTCCAATTCGAACACCCTCGAGCCACTTCTCTCGATCGGCATCAGCAGCACGAGACCGTCGGATTTGGCCGTTCTGGCCACATCGGCGCCGAGCTGCTCGTCGACGAGCACGCCCTCCCGGCCGAAGGGGAGGCATCCGGCCACGTGGCGCAGGCCTTCGTAGATGAGCGACTTGGCCTCCCGCATCCTGGCCACGTCGGCCGACGAGGGTGTGCCGGAGAGGCCGAACACCTCCTTGGCGAAGGACGCTCGCTGGTCCATGGCCAGGATGAAGAGCGGGTCGTCAGACGTCGGCAACCATGAGTCGTTCGGAGTGCTCACCGTGGGCCCTCCGGGCTGGCGGTACCGACCGGGTCGATCGGTCCCCGCCCGCGCCGGGCGAGGCCAGACGTCATTTCGGAGTTCCCTGCTCCCGCCAGCGATCGAACAGCTTCACCCGGTCACCCGGCCAGGGTCCATCGCACGGCATCGTCCCCTCGTGCAACTTGGCCGCGATGGCCGGCGCATGGCTGACGACGTCGTCGTAGAGCCAGAGGTCGAACGCCTTGCGCATGGCCTCACGATCGCTCTCCCGGAAGAGTGGCCGTATGTCGGTTGCGAATGTCACCGGCCCGTCTGGCGAGCCCGCGTCGGGCTCTGGGGGACTCATCGGTCCGGTCCGATGTTCCGTCTCAAGGCCACCTGGAAAAATTGCCAGAACGCAGTTTTCCGTGCGTGCACAGTTTCGGTCTCAGAGAGAACTACCGGGGCGGGACCAGATCCCCGCCCCCGGAAGGCTCAGATCTGGTCCCGGTACTGGCGCTGTGAGTGCCGTTGCAGCTCCCTCGGCGAGATCCCGAAGGCACGCCGGAACCTGTTGCTGAAGTGGCTGGGATCCTTGAAGCCCCACTTGCGACTGATCAGCGCGATCGCCCTGTTGGCCTGGTCGGGATCGGTGAGGTCTCGGCGAGCACCCTCGAGACGCTCCTCGATGATCCACTCGACCAGCTTCACGCCGGCGGCGTCGCACAGCTTGTACAGGTATCTGACCGAGATATTGTGCGCTCGGGCGATGGTCACCGGCGTGAGATCTCTCTCGGTCAGGTGCTGCCGGACGTAGGCAAATATTCGCGGTGCCAATGCGTCGGCGAGGGCGGAACGGGCGGACCGCTCATCGAGGGCGGCCGAGACGATCAACGCTCGGACGAGTTGGGCGGTGGCGGCACCGACGTCCGCCGCGGTGGCGCTCGACGAGACGAGGTCAGCCTCGGCGCGCAAGTTGAGGATGTGATGGCCGACCAGCGGAAAGAGAGGGCTGGCCGGCAGGCGAGTACAGGCTTTCCGAGCGATCTCGACCGTCACCCCGATCTCGTCGAAGGGTAGTTCGATCGCGGTGGTTGCGCCTCTGACCAGAAACTCGTTCCGGGCGGTGGGACCCACCATGACCAGGTCTCCCGGCATCAACAGCTGTTGGCGGTCGCTCTCGGTCGACTGGGCCGTCCCGTGGTTTTGAACGCACAGGGCAATCATCGGATCCAGCGTCCCCGAAGGACTGTCCCGTATGACGTCGAGGCCCGGGCTCTCGGGAGTGAAGAGCATCGTGGTGCCGAACATCCACCCCTCGATCCGGGTCGAGTCAACTGCCTCCTGACTCAGCAAATCGACCTGGCGGGGCACGCCGGCGCGCACATAGGCGTCGTGCACGGCGTCTCGCCGTGCCTCGGGGATGACGTCGCGAGTATCCAGCAGCAGGGCCACGATCCCGACATTTCCCTCCCGACCGAAGCCCCCTCCTCGGACGTCGCCGCCCGACTCGGCACAGCCCATGGGCCTCGGCCGTCAGCCCACGAGAGGTTCTTACCCCAGCGGCATCCTGCCCAAAAGACGATTTTTCAACGCCGTCGTCAATCTGTCAAGGGCGCAACCTTTCAGTCAGTCAGTCGTCGGTCGAGGTCGCCTTCGATCTGCCGGTTGGGGGAGGTCTGGGCCAGGGATCACGGCGCAACATCGGATCTCCGAAGCCGGACCGGCCGCACGCTGCCCGGCCCTTCTCGATCCAGATGGAGGGGCGAACAGCGCACGGCCGGAGCTGGCTCGACCGGCGACCTACCCGGTCACCGGATCAATTCGTGGTCAAAGGATTCAGTGAACCTTGGCTGCCTTGAACCCTGCGACATTGTTTCCGTTGAGGCTGGTGCCTGAATCGTCCTCGAACGTGTAGAGCGCCTTCCCGAGGTAGGTGACCTGGCGCCGACTCTTTCCGCTGATCATGACCCTTGTCGTTCCCAGCCCCTTGATGCCGGTCGGCGTCTTGCCGGCGCCGATCTGCAGCGGGGGCCAGACGGTCAGGCACGACCCGGTGCATCCCGTCGTCGGGGCGGTGTACAAGCTGGCGCCGCCCGTGGTGGCCAGCATGGTGATCGGAGTCGTCTTGCCCTCGGGGACCCGGGACACGACCTCGACGACCTTCTTGGGGGTTTTGGCGCTGGTTGCGGCTTGGGCGCCGATAGCAGGTACTGCGGCCAGCGAACCGGCCAGCGCCGCGATGCCGATCGCCGCGCCGATCCACGCCCTCGGTCTCGGATGCCGCCTGGTTTCCGGATCCATATCCATTCGCTCAGTCATTTCCACCTCCACTCTTGGGCAAGGCAGGCTGCCTAGCCACCATGGTCTACGTGTGGAGGCGGCGATCTGTTCATCCCGGATCGGAGCAGGTGGGACTTACCGGCACCACCGGGACAGGCGTGGCGACGACCAGCGTCAGGATCCGCTCATCCGACGGAGCGATAGGTCACGGTCAGGAAGCTGGCGAAGCGATATTCCACCGTCTCCAGAGCTCACGTTCCATCGATGCTATCCGCGGCCTCAAACCCGGCTACCAGCCTCCGCAGTCGCTCGAACCGCTCTCGAATGTCTCTCAAGTCATTGGCTTCCGACACCGACGCCTCGGCAACTCGGAGGACCATCTCCGCTTGCCGTAGGAGCACCATTCGCTGGGCTTCGCTCCCCGTGTTCTGAACGATCACGGCGATGGCGTCGATGATTCTGATCAGGACGGCCGGCATGCCCCGTGCGGCCTGGCGAATCTTGTCGAAGGCACGGTTCACCATTCGTCCGTAGCTCGGGCCGAATTCGACAAGCCGGACCTTTCCGCTCTGACCTCGGTAGACACCCATTTCGAGGACCCGGCCGGAGATCTCCGACAAGCCGGCGGAGATCCAATCGATACAGGTAAGGGCGGTGAACGTGTCGTTGACTGCAGGAGATAAGGCTCGAATGGCGATCTCCACCAGCTGGTCAATGGCAAAGACCGGATCCTGGGTGAGGGTGCGATGGGGGCCGGTTACATGAGCCTTCTTCAGAGACGTAGCCACCTGACTTGCCGCGCCCGCAGGCCATACCGTGGCCAACGGGCGGTCGGCTACGACGAAGTGACCTGGTCGATAAGCCAAGCTGATGACCGCATCCAGCGTCTCGGCGATTTCAATCAACTCGGCGAATCCGACGAACTGAAGGTAACCGCTCTGTGTGGCCGTGACCTCTGCGCCCCGGCGCAGGTTCTCCAGTACCTCGGCGGGAACTGCTCTTGTATCATCCTCGGCACCAAGTCGGGAGTCACGTCGTTCCGGAAACTCGGCCTCGATGGCTCGATCGAGATCCCTGGCGATTCCGGCAATGACCTCTGGCAGCTGGATCGACTTGGCAATGTGATGGATGAAGTAGATGAGAACGGCCACGTCGACGATCAGGAGGCCTTCGGCGACAGTGATCGTGAGGTGAGGAACGAAATCTCCGCCCGGGAGCCCGGTAATCGAACCCAGGCCCAGCACGGAGTACACGAAGGTGGCGACGAAGACCCCGAGGGTCACCTGATTGCCCAGGTCCCGGATGAAGCTTCGCATCATTCGCGGTCCGAACTGTTGCGAGGCGAGCGTGAGGGCCAGGATGGTGACGGAGAACACCACACCTACGGTCGTGATGATCGCCGCGGCGATGGCGATCAGTACTTGGCGCCCGGCGTCGGCACTGCCGGTCCTCACCCACGTCGGCAAGGTCAGGTGGCGATGAAACGCGGCCAGGTCGATCTCGAAGGTGAGTACGAAGAGGAGTACGGCGACAACGATCAAGATCAGTGGCACCACCCACAACGTGGTGCGTAGTGCATCCCATCGCCACCCGGGGAGCCGCAACCTGCCCCGATCAGTTGCCACGTCAGCCATGTACCGACGGCTGACCGCTCACCTTGATCATATGCTCCGTCATCATAGATGGCAGCCGGGATGCGGCCAGGGACGCTGATTGCTGCTACTTGCTATCGACGGTGATGCGGGAATCGTGCCGGGCGATGATGTGCACGTCGATCGAAGCCTCGGCCGCCAACCGGGAGACCTTGCGCACAAAGGAGCCTCCGCCCATCCACTCCTGTCGACGGCTGCGCCCGCTCGACCCGACGACGATCTGGGTGATCTGGCGGGCGCGGGCGAAGTCGATGAGCGCCTGGGCCGGATCGTCCGCACGAATCTCGTTCCACTCCGCCCCCACGTCGGCAGCCAGTTGGCGGAGGACAATCAGTTGATCGCTCGGAGACCGGCGACGTTTGTCATGGGTCACGATATGGAGAGCTTGGAGGTCGGCCTTTATCCGGCTGGCCATTCTCGATGCACGACGGACGATGGCATCGGTGCCGGGCGCGGTGGTCACCGCCACCAGTAGCCGCTCGTGGGTGTCAAAGCGACTGGCGGATTCCCGTCCATGGAGATAGTTGAGTAACTCGACGTCCGATTCGTCGGCCAGGAACCTGAGCGCCAACTCCCGCAGGGCAGTGAGATTGTCCCTACGGAAGAAGTTGTCCAGCGCCTGAGGGATCTGTTCCGGCGGGTAGACGTTGCCGTGGAGAAGGCGGCGACGGAGTTGCTCGGGGGAGGAGTCAACGAGTTCGATCTGGTCCGCCTTGCGGAGTACCCAATCGGGCACTCGTTCTCGGATCTGCGTATTGGTGATCTCCTCTACCGCGTCGGCGATGCTCTCGAGGTGTTGGATGTTCACCGTGGTAATGACGCCGATCCCCGCGTTCAACAGCTCGATAACGTCCTGCCAACGCTTTTCGTTGCGCCCCGACCCTGAGACATTGGTGTGGGCCAGCTCATCCACCAGGGCCACGGCAGGATGACGGTCGAGCGTGGCGTCAAGGTCCATCTCCTCAAAACGTGCTCCCCGGTACTCGACGACTCGGTGTCCGACGACCTCGAGACCCTCGATCATGCTGCTCGGTGAGGGGACGACCGTGACACTCGACGAACGCGATGACTACGTCGGCTCCCCGTTGTTGACGCCGATGACCCTCATTGAGCATGGCGTAGGTCTTGCCAACTCCGGCTGCGGCGCCCAGGTACACGCGGAAACGACCAGCGTCCTCGACCACTTCCGCTGACTCCGGGCGGTCCTCAGTGGTCGTCTGCGAGCCATCTTCGTCGATCGGCGGCCTCGTCATTGCAGCCATCCTCGAAACGTCAGGGAGTGGTCAGGGTGCCCGGTGACCCTTCTGCCCAAGCGGCAAGCGGTAGGGCAGGCAGAACACAGCTGAGCGGCGGACCGCCCTGTCCACCCCCGTCCGGCTACTCAACGCAGTTTGGCGAGGGCCTCATTCAGGTTCAGCACAACGATATAGCTGCTGCCGAGAAAGCCCAACTGCTCACCATTGTTCTCATGGGCAATGAGAGTCCGCAGAGTCGAAGGGGCAAGGCCAGTGGCCTTGGACACCATGGGTATCTGAGCCAGAGCGTCGGCCGCCGTGATGTCAGGGTCGTAACCGCTGCCCGAGGTGGTGACCAGGTCGGGGGTCGGGTTGACTCCCCGAGCGTGCCAGTAGGCAACCAACTCCTTGGTGTACTTCACCAGCTCCGCTGAGCGGGGGCCGAGATTGGTCGCCCCAGACTCTCCTGGTGCGCCGTTGGCCACCAGAGGGTCATCGCCGGGGTGCTCAGCGGGACTCAGCGAGGCGCTGGCGTAGGGCCCGAGGTCGTCGGGACGACCTTGGAACACGCAGCTTCCCAGGGGATGGCCCGGGCATTTGGTGGCCGACCAGTTCTGGCCGATGAGGGTCGATCCGTTCGTGGTCAACGACCCGTCAGCCTGGTGCTTGAACAGCGCCTGGGAGACGCCGGTGCCGGCGTAGGCATAGGCAAAGGTCAGTGCGAGGGCGATCACTACGAGAACGAGAGATCGACGAATGTGGACGAGCATCAGGTGGTCTCCATCAGTAGGCGTGCAGCGCGACGAGGATGAGATCGATGAGCTTGATGAAGATAAAGGGGGCGATGACCCCGCCGACGCCATAGATCCAGACGTTGCGGCGGAGGATGGCTGCCGATCCGGCCGGACGGAACTTGACCCCACGGAGGGCGAGCGGGATGAGGGCCACGATGACCAGGGCGTTGAAGATGACCGCGGACAGGACCGCACTCTGCGGGCTGTGCAGGTGGAGGATGTTCAGGCCGTTGATCTGTGGATAGATCACCACGAAGAGCGCCGGGATGATGGCGAAGTACTTGGCCACGTCGTTGGCGATCGAGAAGGTGGTGAGCGATCCCCGGGTGATGAGGAGCTGCTTGCCGATCTCCACCACGTCGATGAGCTTGGTCGGGTTGGAGTCGAGGTCGACCATGTTGCCGGCCTCCTTGGCCGCCGTGGTCCCGGTGTTCATGGCCACCCCCACGTCGGCCTGGGCCAGGGCGGGGGCGTCGTTGGTCCCGTCTCCGGTCATGGCGATCAGCTTCCCGCCCTCCTGCTCGGACTTGATCAGGGCCATCTTGGCCTCGGGCGTGGCCTCGGCCAGGAAGTCATCGACCCCGGCCTCCTGGGCGATGGCGGCAGCCGTAAGGGGGTTGTCACCGGTGATCATCACCGTGCGGATCCCCATCTGACGCATCTCGTCGAACTTCTCCCGGATGCCCTGCTTGACCACGTCCTTCAGCTCGATAACGCCCAGGATGTCAGCACCGTCGGCCACCACCAGCGGGGTAGAGCCGGCGCGCGACACGCGCTCCACGATGTCATCCAAGTCGCTGGGGACGATCCCACCTTGTTCGGTCACCCATCGCTTGACCGATTCGGCTGCTCCTTTGCGGATCCGCCGTGTGCCGATATCGAGGCCGGACATGCGGGTCTGGGCGGTGAAGGGGACGAACACGTGTCCGCCTTCCAACTCACGCTCCCGTATGTTGAAGCGCTCCTTGGCCAAGACGACGATCGAGCGACCTTCAGGAGTCTCGTCGGCCAGTGACGCCAGCTGGGCCACGTCGGCGACCTCCTGTTCGGTGTGACCTCCGACCGGATAGAAATCTGACGCCATGCGGTTACCCAGCGTGATGGTGCCGGTCTTGTCCAGCAGCAATGTCTGCACGTCGCCCGCCGCCTCGACGGCCCGGCCGCTCATGGCCAGCACGTTGCGCTGCACCAACCGGTCCATGCCGGCAATGCCGATCGCCGACAGCAGAGCCCCGATGGTGGTGGGGATCAGGCAGACCAGCAACGAGACCAAGATGACCACCGAGACGCTCCCCCCGGCGAACTCGCCGAATGCTTCAAGGGAGACCACGACCGGGATGAAGATGATGGTGAGCACCGCCAGCAGAATGGTCAGGGCGATCTCGTTGGGCGTCTTCTGTCGGTTGGCTCCCTCCACCAGGGTGATCATCCGGTCGAGGAAGGTCTGGCCGCGCTCGGCCGTGATCCGCACGACGATGCGATCGGACAGCACCTTGGTTCCACCGGTAACCGCCGATCGGTCCCCGCCCGACTCGCGGATGACCGGAGCCGATTCACCGGTGATGGCCGACTCGTCCACCGAGGCGATACCCTCGACGATCTCACCGTCGGACGGGATGGCGTCGCCCGCCTCGCACACAACCAGGTCCCCCTTAGCCAACTCGGCCGCCGGCACCAGCTGCTCGGTCCCGTCCGGATTGAGGCGCCGCGCCTCCGTTTCCGATCGCATTCGTCGCAACGTGTCGGCCTGGGCCTTACCCCGACCCTCGGCCATGGCCTCGGCGAAATTGGCGAAAATGACCGTTAGGAACAGCCAGACGGTGATTGACCAGGTGAAGGTACTCGGGTGGGCAATGGCCTCGATGAAGGTGATGACCGTGCCCACCAGGACCACGAACATCACGGGGTTCCTGATCTGGACCGCAGGATTCAGTTTTTTGAACGCGTCGACGAGGGCCTGGCGGAGGATCTCGCCATCGAAGAGTCCTCGGGCCTCGGCCACGCCGTGGGCCCGGGTGCCCGGTTCCGGCACCTCTGGATGATCGGCGGTCATCGTCATCAGAAGAACATCCCGTGGCTCAGCTGCTCGACGATGGGGCCGAGGGCAAGGGCGGGGAAGAAGGTCAAGCCACCGATGATCACGATTACTCCGATGGTGAGGCCGACGAACATGCCGTTGTCGGTACGGAAGGTGCCGAGGGATTCCGGCACCACATTTTTGGCAGCCAGCGTTCCCCCGAGGGCCAGGGCCGGAATCATGATGCCGACCCTGCCGATCAGCATGTCGATGGCCCCGATGACGTTGTAGAAGGTGGTGTCACCGGTCAAGCCTCCGAACGCCGAGCCGTTGTTGTTACCCTGCGAGGTGAGCCCGTAGAGGATCTCCGAGAACCCGTGGGGGCCGGAGTTCAGAGGCCCTACCCGGCCGGCGTGGATGGACACCGCGACGGCGGTGAGGACGAGCACGATGAGCGGCATGACCAGAGCCCCCAGGCCGGCGAGTTTGACCTCTCTGGCCTGGATCTTCTTACCCAGGTATTCCGGTGTTCGTCCGATCATGAGGCCGCCGATGAAGACGGCGATGATGGCGTAGATGAGGATCGTGTAGAGACCACTCCCCGCGCCACCGGGTGTCACCTCCCCGAGCATCATCCCGCTCATCAGGCCCAGGCCGCCGATGGGGGTGAACGAGTCATAGGAGGCGTCGGCCGAGCCGGTCGAGGTGTTCGTGGATGCCACCCCGAACAGGGCGGTCGAGGTGTCGCCGAAGCGGACCTCCTTGCCCTCGGTGTTGCCCACCGTCGAGTGCACACCGGCGGCGGCGATGGCGGGGTTCTGCCCATGCTCGGCGTAGCTGGTGTAGCCCACCCACACGGCGAAGATCAGCACCATGGCAGCGAGGAGGGCGGCTCCGTGGCGGATGCTGCCGACCATCTTCCCGAAGGTGTAGGTGAGGGCGAACGGAATGGCCAACAGCAGATAGATCGAGAGCCAGTTGGTCAGCCCGGTGGGGTTCTCGAAGGTGGTCGCCGAGTTGGCGTTGAGGAATCCTCCCCCGTTGTTGCCCAACTGTTTGATGGACTCCATGAAGCCAATCGGGCCTCGGGCGATGGTCTGGCTGACGCCGTTGAGAGCATCGTGGAAGCTGACCGTTCCGGCCAGGGTCTGCACGGCGCCCTGGCCGACGAAGATGATTCCACCGATGAAGGCAATCGGGATGATGATGTAGAACAGGCCGCGGGTCATGTCGACCCAGAAGTTCCCGATGGTCGGGGAGTTGCGCCGGGAGAATCCCCGCACCATGGCGATGGCCACGGCGATGCCGATCACCGGGCTCAGCATCTGCTCGAGAGTCAGCGCACCGATCTGGGAGAAGTACGACATCGTCTCCTCGCCGCCGTAGTTCTGCCAGTTGGTGTTGGTCATGAAGGACGAAGCGGTATTGAAGCTGAGGGCCTGAGGAACGGCGCCGAAGTGCTGGGGATTCAGTGGCAGTGAGCCCTGAATACGGAGGAGCAGGTACGTAACCCCCATGGCCACGGCGGAGAAAATGACCATCGAGGCGGCGTAGCGCTTCCAGTTCTGCTCCTGCTCGGGACCGGTGCCCAGGGCACGGTAGACGGGCCGCTCGGCCCAACCCAGGAAGTGGACCCGGCCTTCGAAGACGGCGGCCATGTAGGAACCCAGGTACCGCCAGGTGAGTCCCAGGGCGATGACCAGGGTGATGATGGTCCAGGTAAAGCCCACTTCAGAACTTCTCGGGCTTGAACATGGCAAAACCGAGGTAGAGGAACATCACCACGGCTACACCGAGAAGGAGACCCTGGGTCCAGGTCATACCCGGTCCAGCGCCCAGATGAGCCCGAGCATCACCGCGACAAAGCCGATGATGCCTAGCACTGCGAGGAAATCTGCCATGAGCCAAGTATCTGCCCGTGGCTGTTAATACGATCTCAACAAACGGCGAATCCTCTGAATAATCCGTTAACGGGACGCATCGTCTGCCGGCAACACGAATCCCTAGGACAATGAGGAGATACGCCGCGCTCGCGCTGACTTGATGGTGGGAACTGCCCTTTCGTTGGGCCCAGGCGCCGGCTCCAGATGATGCAGTGATTGGCCTCCGCTCGGCGCCAGGGGACCGGCTGGTTGAGGTCTCGATGGTCGACCTGGTCCCCGAGGGCAGTGTGGACCCGGTACCGATCGGCCAGGTTCTGACTAACCTCATTGACAATGCCAACTGCTACGTCCCTTCGTGCACGATGATCACGACCGCGGGCCTTCGCGGGTAGAGCCCGGTTCCTCTTCCCGTTGCCGCTGGCCAGCAGCAACGGCACCCGGGGATAGCAGACCATGGCCAAAGTGCTCGTCATCGACGATGACCCTTCGCTCCTACGAGCGCTCCGCGTCAGTCTGCGCGCCGGCGGGCATGAAGTAATCACCGCGGTCAACGGCGAACAGGGTATGTCGCAGAGCGCGCTCAGCTCTCCAGATGTCATCGTGCTCGATCTCGGCCTGCCCGACATCGACGGACTGACTGTTTGCGAGAGAGTCCGCCGATGGAGTGACGTCCCAATCATCATTCTGTCGGCCAGCGGGACCGAGGACCGGAAGGTCGCGGCGCTCAACGGTGGAGCCGATGATTACGTGACGAAGCCGTTCGGTATGGCAGAACTGGAGGCCCGAATTCGCGCCGCAATTCGCCATCGCAATACTGAGCTCGAGCCACAGTCACCAGCCCAGATCTCCGTTGGACATCTGGCCCTCGATCTAATGCACAGGGAGGCTTGGCTCGACGGCACCCGGGTCGAACTGACGGAAAAGGAGTTCACCCTCCTCACCTTCCTGGCTCAGCATGCCGGAAAGACATGCACTCGTCAGATGATCCTCTCCGCCGTATGGGGAAAGGGTTATGACAACGAGGCCCAGTACGTCCGCACCTACGTGCACCGATTGAGGCAAAAGCTCAACGACGATTCCGGTTCGTTGATCCGGACGACGCCGGGCATCGGCTATACGCTCATGGAAGCCTGACTCTTCACGCCAGGCCCTGTGCGATGGGATCGGCCGGTCAGCGGTAAGTGCAGCCGACCCGTAGTGCCTGGCCAACCAGTCGGACGGACGCCGAGGTGAGAACTGGTCAACGGAAGACGGAGTCGGCGTTCATTCTCCTCCGGGGCCCGACCAGATAGACGATCGCGACAGCAGCCCCGATCAGGCCCAGAAAGAACCATCCCACGATGGAACAGATGATCCAGGCGGCCTTCCGGGCGGGTGGGATCGTCGTCCGGGGGCGACGAGCCACGTCCACCACCGCCCAGACAACCAGACCGAAGGAGGCCGCGTACACAAGAAGCGTCGGCAGTTCTTGGACGGCCGCCACCATCATGCTTGCTCCGCGTTCAGGGGGATGGCGTTCGGTGCGGACGGGCTCGCCTCGCCCGACAACGGACTGAAGGGGCGGTGCCCACTGTGACCACTCCGTGTCGCTCGTCGGTCGGCCAAGCGGTCATCAACCGTCACCTTCGTCATTTCACCGTTCCTCGTGCGCTACATTCACGCTTCCTGCTTCACGGATGATCCGATCGCCGTGGATCACTTCGTTCTAGCGCTCCGGCGGTCCAAGGGATGCCCAATTGACGAAGTTTTTACGCGTGCAGCGTGGATATTGACGGATTCTTGACGGAGGAATCATGAGCGCTTGTGCCCATCCACGGTACAACGGACCGCACGCTCGGTGTCCGATCGACCACGACGTGCCGGTCTCGATCAGCCGGTGGGAAGAGGCTCCCAGGGACGGACGCTGACCCAGCACGTTTCCGGGAGCGGGCCGATGCCGGTCTTGCACAACGACGACGGCGGCGAGTTGATGTGGAGCTTGACCACCTGGTACTCGGTGGGGCCATAGCGCTTGTCCGGGCCGTAGCTGAGGACGGGAGACCAGGTGCCCGGAAAGTTCTTGATCTTGCTCATCGCGGTGACGAACGTGCGCCGGTTGAGATCGGACCCGGCCGCCCGGGCCGCGGCGGTGAACAGGTCGATGGCCTGGCACCAGCCGACGACGGGCCCCTGTTCCTCGAGGAAGTCGTTCAGGTTCCCCGGGGGTACCTGCGGGGTACGCCTTGTGCCAGATGGTCCAGCACGCTCGCACCCCGGTGTCATAACCGCCCTGGCTCACGGGGCGGGGGTTGTCGATTCCGCCGAGGGTCTCGGTGGTCACCCCCTCCTGACCGTTGAGGGCCTTGGCGTAGGGAGCGGGCAGGAGCCCGAGCGACGACTCGATGCTCGACTCGTAGTCGCTGAGGAGGAGCTTGGGGAAGTACTGCTGGCTGGTCTCGGCTTGGAGCACCGGAAAGAACACGTTGAATGGCATCAATGGGATGACCGAGGTGACGCCGGCGCTGCGGAGTTGCTGGATCACCAGAGGGGCCTGGGTGTCGGTGGTGGCGGTGTCATCGGGGTCGGCGTCGATGGTCTTCACGATCGGGGTGACGCCGGCGTCACGCAGATCCGGCAGGAGATAGTCGTTGAGGGCGGCCTGGTCCGAAGCCCGGTTGCCGGCGATGATCCCCACCTTTACCGTCCCACCGATCAGATGGGCGCTCAGGCCCCAGTTGACCACCGCCTGGAGGATGGTCGCCTGATCGGGCCCGGTCCACCACAGGTAGGGCGAGCCCTCGTTGGTCCAATTGGTGACCGTGGTCCACGCACCGATGAACGGGGTGTGGCCCTCCTGGGTGATGCAGAGCTGGTCGTCCCCGGTCCAGTCGCCCAGGCCGTCCAGCACGGCGAACGCAGCCGGGGACCCTTCGGTCCAGGTCTTGCACAGGGCCCGCATCTCCGCCTCGTTGGTCGGGTCGAAGCTGGTGATGATGGGGTTGATCTTCCGGCCGTTGATTCCGCCGGTGTCGTTGATGTGCTTGACGAAGAGCTCGATGGCCTTCGTCTGCTCCCCGTACTCGGCGTCGGAGGCGAATCCCTCCTTGCCGGCCAGCGAGTTGAGCGCCACCACCGGGAACACCACGTTGATGCTGCTCTTCGTCACGCCGCGGCTGGAGGTGCTGGCGGATCGCACCGAAGAGGGCGACCGGGTCGATGCGGACGCGGCTGCCCCGGAGCCCATGGTGGTGAGGAGGACCGCGGCCACCACTGCCGCCGTCTGGATTCGGAACCGCCATCCGGAGCGGCCCCTCGAGGGACGCAGAGCTCCCCGTGGACTTCCGTCATTCACACCGAGCATGCGCGCCGCTCCCCCTTGATGCCCTGCACTGTCGCCAGTACTGGCACCCCCTGCCAGCGCCGGCCCCACGGTGTACCGAGGTGGCCGGTACCTTACCGCCCTCCCCACCCGCGAGCCTGTCGGCCAACCCGATCTCCCCGGAGCGGTGCCGGGAGGTCGTCCCACGGGCTGACGCCATCCCGGAGAACGGTGTCGTTCACGGGTACCGGCATACACTGCTCCCTGCATGACGATGCGCAGCTTCGTGCCTCGGCCCGGCCAACGAGAACGGGCCCCCCGGCCTTGACGAGGACCGACGATGCACCTATCCGGTTGCGGTGCAACCACCTCACCAATCCGTTGGCGATCCGCGACGGCCCGCCGGCATTCAGTTGGTCCACCGAGTCCACGAGTGGAGGGGACCGGCAGCAGGGCTATCAGGTCCTGGTGGCCGACAGCGCGAAGGCCCTGGAACTCGATGATGGCAACGCCTGGGACAGCGGGAGGCGGGACGACGCCGGCAGCACGGATGTGCCGTACGCAGGGCGCGAGCTCCGACCCCTCCATCACTACCTGTGGAAGGTTCGCATCTGGTCCGGTTCCGACGGCCCGTCACCCTGGAGTGACGTCGCCACGTTCGAAGTGGGGATGGGCGGGACCGGGGCGTGGACGGCATCGTGGATCTCCTGGGACGACCGGGTGCTCGCATTCGAGCCGGCATCGGAACTGGGACCAGTGGACCCGGTCGCCCTGGGCCTGGCCCCGGTTCCCTACCTCCGCCGCGAGTTCGAGGTGGGGGACGACCTCCTGACCGCACGGCTGTACGTCACCGCCCGCGGGCTGTACGAAGCCCACTTGAACGGCCAGCGCGTCGGCGAGCAGGTGCTCGCACCGGGGTGGACCGACTATGCCATGCGGATCCAGTACCAGGCCTTCGACGTGACGCCCATGCTCGTCCCCGGGGCCAACGCCATCGGCGTCCTGCTCGGCGACGGCTGGTACAGCGGGTACTTCGGCTCCCGGCCGAAGCGGAGCGGGGCCCACTACGGGGACCATCCCGAGTTGCTGGCCCAGCTCCACCTCGGCTACCGGGGCGGCGGATCGGAATGGGTGGTGACGGACCGGGGCTGGAAGGCCAACTGGGGGGCGATCCTCCATGCCGATCCGCTCATGGGGGAGCTCCAGTGCTCCGGCCTTCATCCTCCCGGGTGGGACGGCGCGGGATTCGACGACCGCCGGTGGCATCCGGTGGCCGCCCGATCGCGGGACCGTACGGCGATCGTGGCCGATCCGGGCCCACCGGTGACGGTCACGGAGACGCTTTCCCCCCTGGTGATCACCGCGATCGACGACGGGAAGGTGATCGTCGACTTCGGGCAGAACATCGCGGGCTGGGTCCGCCTCCGAGTGTCCGGAACCGGCGGAGACACCATCCGCATCCGCCACGGCGAGGTGCTCGACACCGACGGCCACCTCTACGTCGACAACCTGCGTACGGCCCGACAGACCGACGAATACTGGACCTCGGGAGGGGCCGAGGAGTTCGAGCCCCACTTCACCTGGCACGGCTTCCGTTATGTCGAAGTGTCCGGCTATCCCGGCAGACTCGCGCCGGAGGACATCTCCGCCCAAGTACTGCATTCGGACATGGAGGTCACGGGCACCTTCGAGTGCAGTGACCCGGTCATCAATCAGCTGCATTCGAACATCGGTTGGGGGCTCCGCGGCAACTTCATCAGCGTCCCGACCGACTGCCCACAACGCGACGAACGCCTCGGCTGGCTCGGAGACGCACAGATCTTCGCCCGAACGGCGACGTACCTGCGCGACGTGCTCGCCTTCTTCGACAAGTGGCTCGATGACGTCACGGATGCGCAGATGGCCTCGGGCGCCTTCACCGACATGGCGCCGGACCTGGGGGTCGGATGGTGTGGTGCCCCGGCCTGGGGCGATGCAGGCGTCATCGTGCCCTGGACGCTCTACAAGATGTACGGGTCACTCCGGCCCGCGGCACGGTGCTACGACGCCATGGGCCGATGGATGGAGTTCATCCGGGCCGGGAACCCGGACCACCTGCGGTCTCGAGAGCTCGGCAATGACTACGGAGACTGGCTGGCCCCGGACGGTGACGGTACGCCGCACGAGCTGCTGGCCACCGCGTACTGGGCCCACGACGCCAGGCTGATGGGAGAGATGGCGGAGGCACTGGGACACCAGGGTGACGCACTCCACTACCGGCAACTGGCCGACGACATCACCCGGGCGTTTGCCACCGCCTTCGTGGACGACGACGGGCGAGTCGTTTCGGACACCCAGACCGCATATGCGCTCGCCCTGCACATGGACCTGGTGCCCAGCCACCTGCGGGCCCGGGCCGCCGACCATCTCGTGGATGCGATCCGCCTACGGGACTGGCACCTGTCGACCGGGTTCGTCGGTGTCGGCTACCTGCTGCCCGTGTTGAGCACCAACGGCCACTCCGCGGTCGCCTATCGCCTGCTCGACCAGGAAACCCTCCCCTCGTGGCGCTATCCGATCCGGCACGGAGCCACCACCGTCTGGGAGCGCTGGGATGGGTGGACCGAGGAGAGCGGCTTCCAGTCGCCACACATGAACTCGTTCAACCACTACGCCCTCGGCTCGGTCGGCGAGTGGCTCTACCGGTTCGTACTGGGCATCGATCAACCCCCGGACAGCGTCGGGTTCGAGCGTCTGGTCCTGCGGCCACATCCCGGCGGCACGATGGGTTGGGCTGCGGCCGCCTTCCACTCGGTGCGGGGACCGATCGCCAGCAACTGGCAGCGAAGCCGTGACACCCTGACGCTCGAGGTGAGCGTTCCACCGGGCGTCACCGCCAGCGTCCACCTCCCGAGCACGGACCCAGCGGGCGCCCACGACTCGGGTGGGACCGGACCACGTGCCGTCGAGCCCTTCTGCGGGGATCGCCGGATCCATGAGGCGATCTTCGACGTGGGCCCCGGCACCCACCGGATCGTCGGCGAGTACGCAGTCTCACCGGTCGATGCTGGCGAGGGTGGGCCAGGAGTCCGCCCGGTCGATCGACCTCTATGACCCGCTGATCGGCCAGCGCCGGTCAGCCTCGGCGCCGTGCAGCCGGGCGGTGGCGATTCCGAACGGGCGTAACTCGAACGACTCCTCGAACGGGCTCTCGGGGTAGCCCCGCAGATCGACCAGCCAACCCGACCGTCCGGCCACGGTCACCGTGGTCGGCTCAGGTCGCGGGTTGTACACCCTCACCTCTAGCGCCCCACCCTCCCGATGCACCGCGCTGACCTCGGCGCCGCTGATGCTCAGTCCGCTCCCGACCGGGGGACGGGTGCCTCCACCCCGGCTGGTCACCACCTCGAGCGGGAGGAGGATGTCGTCGACGAGGGCATAGGGGTCCTCGACGCCGACCGCCAGCGCGTAGCGCAGCGAGATCGGCCGCCCGGTCATCTGAAGCCCCTCGACCGGGGTCGTGGGACCGGCCGGAAAGGGCCGGTAGGCCATGCCGGCCCGGGACAGCATTCCGGTCGAACGCAACACGGTCACCGCCAGGGTCGAGGCGGCATCGCCGAGGGGGGTGGGCGCGATGTCGACCAGTTCGTACTCGCACACCCCGTCATGGACGACGGTCAGGTTCCCCGCCGACACGAAGCGGCGGGCGGGCGCGGTCGGCAGTCCGAACTCCTCCGGTCGGCCCTCGGCCGTCAGCCCCCGCTCAACCACTGCGAAGGCACATTCGGCCTGTGAGGTTCGGGCCGGCTCGGGCAGTGGCAGGTGCACCCGGAGACGGTGGTCGCGACTCGGGTTGACGAACGTCGTGGTGACCCGGACCCCCGGCTCGTCCGCCCTGAGCTCGAGCATCGTCTCGACTTCCACGGGTTGCTCCCCGATCCGGTCCTGGGAGCTGGTGTCAATGTGGTCAGGCCAGAGGTAGCCGGCGGTGATCACCACGCGCCCCCGGACCGGCCCTTGCTCGACTAGGCGGACGGTCACCGTGCTCGGCACGTCGACGATGGTGTCCTTTCGAGGTGGCGAGTAGTTGTAGGAGTCGCCCAGATCCCCACCGTCGACCAGCCGGCCGTACCCCCCCTGTCCGTTGAGGGAGAACGTGCCGAGCACCTTGTCGACTTCGACCGACACCAGATCGTTGGCGAGAGCCACCGACGCTCCGGATTCGGTGGCGACCACCGGGTGGGTCAACGCCAGCGGTTCGAACGGCCGCCACCCGTAGCCGGGCACCTCGGCCGTGCGGGCCACGATGCCGACGCTCGACCGGCTGGTGTAGACCGAGTCGGATCACGGCGTCGGGCCGCGCCTCGAGCAGCGCATAGACGTCCCGCTTGGCCTGGGCGATGGGTGCGTCATGGCGTTCCTCGGCGCCCAGCGAGAACGTGATGTCGATACCCTCATCGCCCTCCTCGATGACGATGTCGTGCAGCCACGAGTCGTGATCGATCTGCGGGCTCTGCAGCATCGCGAAGATGGAACGGACGGTGTCGGCGTCGAGTACCGATCCGCCCGGATTGTGCGGTGTGCTCCCACAGCACCTGCACGTCCGCGGTGGGCGGCTCGACCGCACCGACCGCCAGCTCGACCACCCCCGAACGGGGACGGTGGGCTGGATTGAGCACATAGGAGCCGGGCTCGGCCAGCGAACGCGCCAGCGACCCGGTGGCCCGCACCGGCCAGTCCCGTGGCGATGGTGCGGGCTTCGGCGTAGCGGTGCAGGACGGCATCGACGACGTCGTCCACCGAGCAGGCACAGATGGAGTCGTGGGCCGAGTTGCGTACTATCTCCTTCCACGCCAGCTCGAGTTGACGCTGCGGCCACTCCGACGGCTCCTGAAACAGGGCGGCCAGCGGTTCGGCCCTCCGTTCCAATTCCCGCACGGCCGACTCACCCAGGCGCTTGACGTCGACCCGGTTCGAGGTGACGCCCATCAACATGTCGGCCCGGAAGCCCGAACGGAGCTCGCCCTTCCAGCGCGGCAGACCGTCCGTCGGTGCGGTGGCCAGGTACTCGGGGAGGGACGTGACCCGGAGGTCGAGGCCGTCCTGGATCTGGTTGGCCTCGGCGACGACCCGACCCAGCCAGGGCTGGGGAAAGAGATGGTCGGATCCGTTCATGCACAGCAACTCGTCGCCGACCAGATCCCCGACCTCTTCGAGATGGCCCTCGAGCCGTTCCACCAGCGCCTTGGCGTCGTCGGGGAGGGTGGCACCGTTGCTGTAGCCGGTCGGAAGGTACTCGGCCCGGACGGTGGAGCCGTCTGGTGCCTCCCACAAGAATCCGGAACCGGTGACCGCGGACGGCACACCGCGCCAGACGACGGCATGGGTGAATCCGGCCGACCGGAGGATCTGCGGCATCTGCGCGATGTGACCGAACATGTCGGGTAGGTAGCCCGACGTCGATGGCACCGCCGAAGGCGGCGGCACGGCGAAGCCCCATCTGCAGGTTGCGGATCATGGTCTCACCCGAGGCCAGGAACTCGTCCATCAGGATGTACCAGGGCCCCATGCCGATCCGTCCGGCGGTGGCCAGGGCCCGGAGGCGCTCCTCGTTCTCGGGCCGAACCTCGAGATAGTCGTCGACGACGGCCATCTGTCCGTCCAGCATGAAGTAGGGATAGCTGTCGTCGGATTCGAGCAGGGCCAGAAGGGTGTCGAGCATGTCGACCAGATTCAGGCGAAACTCCTGGTAGGGCTGGTACCACTCACGATCCCAGTGAGTGTGCGGAACGATCGCGACGCGACGGGTAGCCATACCCGCCACACTATGGCGCCCCGCACGGGAAGGACCGGGCACTCCCGATGGTGAGCGGCCCACCAGACCCTCGCCGACGGCGGCCACCGGTCGCTCATCGGCCACGACCGTCGGACGCTACGGTGATCGGTCATGGACGGAGCCGATACCGGTACGGGGGAATGCAGCTTCCCCGAGGGCTTCCTCTGGGGCACGGCGACCGCGGCCCACCAGATCGAGGGCGGCAACGTCAACAACGACTCGTGGGCACGTGAGCACGACCCGAGCTTCGGCTATGCCGAGTCGAGCGGGGACGCATGCGATTCGCGGCACCGCTGGCCCGAGGATGTCGGGCTCGTCGCAGCCATGGGGCTCGGGGCCTATCGGTTCTCACTCGAGTGGAGCCGGATCGAGCCGGCCGAAGGCGAGTTCTCCAACGCGGCCCTGGAGTACTACCGCCGGATCTGCGCGGCGTGCCGCGAACGGGACATCGTGCCCGTGGTGACCTTCCACCACTTCACCACCCCGAACTGGCTCACCGCGCTCGGCGGGTGGGAGGCCGCGGACGCCCCGGAGAAGTTCTCCCGCTTCGTGACCCGGGCCACCGCCCACCTCGGTGATCTCATCGGCTATGCGTGCACCATCAACGAGCTCAACCTCATCGGCCTCCGGGGCTACGGCCGTGAGGCCTCCTCGTCCTCGGCTGGAGGACAACTTCGCCCACCATCTGGCGATCAACGAAGCGATCGTGCGAGCACACCGCATGGGTGTCGACGCCCTGCGGTCGGGACCCGGCGACTTCCCCGTGGGCCTGACCCTGTCCATGGACGAGATGGTGGCCGATCCGGGTGGGGAGTCCGTGCTCGAAGCGGCGCAGGAGATCCTCGAAGACCGGTTCTTCCGGGCCACCGAAGGCGACGATTTCATCGGGGTCCAGTGCTATTCGCGCGTGCACTTCGGCCCCGACGGTCAGGCCCCGAACGATCCGGGGGTGCCCACCACCCAAATGGGCTACGAGTACTGGCCGCAAGGCGTCGAGCACTGCGCCCGGCGGGCCGCGGCGATGACCGGTGTGCCCGTGCTCCTGACCGAGAGCGGGATCGCCACCGACGACGACGCCGAGCGCATCGTCTATCTGGCCGAGGTCCTGCGCGGTGTTCGGCGCGCCCTCGATGACGGCGTGGACATACGCGGGTACTTCGTGTGGAGCCTGCTCGACAACTTCGAGTGGGAACACGGATTTCGGCCCAAGTTCGGACTCCACCGCGTCGATCGGAAGACATTCGACCGCCATCCCAAGACCAGCGCCTCGTGGTTCGGGGCGGTGGCCCGCTCAAACAGCTTGATGGCGCCCGCCGGCTGAGGTGGTGTCCGGCAGGAGGACGTCGACCCCAGTGTCAGCGGTCCATCGAGTGAATCTTGTCGGCGGCGATGGTGAGGATCACCCGAATCTGGTCCCGGCCGCCGTACCACTGGTACGGACCACCGGTGTACCGCTGGGCGAGGAGCTCGATGTGATCCGCCCCACCTTCGGTGGTGGTATCCGTGACACGCCCTCGGACGGCGAAATAGCGGGAGGGTTCAGCGGCATCGCACACGACGACCGACACGCGGGGGTCTCGCTGGATGTTGCGCATCTTCTGATGGGTCTGAACCGTGTTGATGATCACGTGCTCACGGTCGGTGTCGACCCAGGTCTCGGTGGTCTGCGGCGAGCCGTCGGGCATCAACGTAGTGAAGAAGCACGGGTTCGGGCCGCCAAGCAATTCGACGAAGCGCTCTGGGAGGGTCACCTCCGTGACGTTAGTCCTTGGGACGGAACCTCGTCTCGAATCTATTGGCGCATCAAGCCACTAGCCGGCGTACGTGGGCATAGACACGAATGGGATCGTCACTCCGTGGAAGAGATTGAAGGACGCCTTCTTCACCACGATCGGCCCGGCGGCGAAGATGCCGTCTTGATCGGTGTGGATGATGTTGCCAGACACGGTGATGCTCAAAGGGTCCACACTGCCGACGTAGATGCCGCTGGTGTTCGGGTCTCCATCGTCACCGCCGGCTTCTGAACCACTCCCCCCGAGGTTGTTGGTCCCGATGTCGTTTCCTTCCACGACGTTCCCCGAGAAGTTCCCCTGGCCAGGCAAGTGGCTGTGCAACGTGACCCCGGCGAGCCCGTTTCCACTGATCGTGTTGGCCTCGATGGTGTTGTCGTAGACCGCGCCGCCCGGTACCGGACTGGCCAGGACAACGCCGGCGCCGATTCCGGCAGGATCGTTGCCGTTGCCCTCAATCTGATTACCGATGATCTTGTTGTCGAAGATGCCCGCGCCCGTGTGGTCGGCGAGGATGACGCCACACCCACCGGGGTTGTCGTCGGTGTCGTTGCCGGTGACCTTGTCGTGGGACGTCGGTGTCCCGAGGTCGTCAGTCAGGTAGATGCCTCCACCCGAGTTGCCTTTGGACGTGTTGGCCGAGACGGTCGACCACGAGCTGCCGTTCAGGTCGATTCCGGTACCCCCGTTCGGTCCGCCCCCGTTGTCCAGAGCAGTGTTGCCGACGATCACCGAGTGGTCGGCGATGGTGACGATACCGTCCCCGGAACTGCCCTCGACGGTGAATCCCTGGATGGTCACGTTCGACGCCAGGATGGTGAAAGCATTGCTGCCCGCTTGCTTGTAGAAGGGCGAGTTGGAGGCCGAGCCCGGGTTCACGGTGGCGCGGGACCCTACGATCGTGACCGGTTGCGTGATCACCACGTCTTCGCGGTAGCTACCGTGGCATACGACCACCCGTCCCCGCGGCGCCACCCCCGCCACTGCCGCACTGATGGTGGTGTACAGCGGAGCACCGCACGCCGGAGAGGACGTGGCCGACACGAACACCGTGTGCGGGAGAGAAAGGGCACCCGCCACGTTTGTCCCGAGGAGCGGGACAACGGAGAGTGCTCCGCCGGCCGCTACCGCGAGCAATGGACCCAACAGGACACGAGCAAACCGAGAAGCGCTCATCGGGAACCCTCTTTTCATCGCCATTTCATCGCTGAACGGCTCACGCCCTCCTCCCGACCAGGAGAGCCGGCTCGAGGTCGATCCGACCGCGACTTCGAGGACCCGTCAAGTTCTTCATACCAAACCAGCCCGACAAGTGCAACGGCCCGGTGGCGCTTTGACCCGGCGGGTCAGACCGAACCTCGGTAGCGACCTGAACTGGAGCCTGGGAGGAGATTGAGCTGCTGACCTGAGCATGACGAGTGGGCAGCCGGGGCCGGAGGGCAAACCTCAGGGTGACGGCGGGTCGTCTGGCGATTTTCGCCCGCTGGGGCCCATTACCTATGGTCTGCGTATCCGCTCGCCCAGAAGACCGTTCACCGTCGTCACCACCCTCATCGGAGCCCTGCTCGTGGTCGGCCTGGCGACCTGGTTCTTCGCGGGAGCGGTCGGCAGTGCGAGCCCCGGCCCACCGTCACCGTCCATCGGCGACACCTTGAATCAGCCTGTTCCGCCGGCCATCGCACAACTTCCCCTGGAGAACCAGGAGGGCCATAGGGTCACCCTCGATCGGTTCCGCGGCCGGGCAGTGTTTCTGGTCCCCTTTCTCACCTCCTGCCAGGAGGAATGTCCAATCACGACCGGCGCACTCCTCATCGCCCAACGCTCCATCTCGGCTGACGACCTCACCGGGAAGGCGGTCATCGTGGAAGTCACCGTTGACCCTGAGCGGGATACCCCCAGTCGCATGGCCGCATTCGCTCGGTTGACGGGATCGACCTGGCCACTGTTGACGGGCTCCAGCGCCACTCTGGCTTCCTTGTGGCATCACTTCGGCATCTACTACCAGAAGGTCCCCGAGGGCTCCCCACCGGGGATCAACTGGCAGACCAATCGTCCCTACACCTACGACGTGGATCACTCGGACGGCTTCGTCCTCCTCGATACCCACCTGCGTGCACGCTTCATTGCTGGTGGCATGACCAGCATCGGACAGATCCCGGCGAATCTGCAGCGGTTGCTCGACAGCCAGGGCCGGGCGGACTTGCGGGACCCGGGTGGCGGAACCTGGACGGTAACCGATGCCCTCAACGCCATGGGCTGGGTGCTCGGACAGAGGATCAACGTCACCCAGTGACGGCCCTTGGCATGTCGATCCTCGATCTGCCCGTGGCTACCCGCCTCACATGGACCCCATCGCCGCGGACTGCGGACTCCCGCCCATCATCTTGAGCATCATGGCCCCCCCGGTGCGGAAGAATCGCAACAGCAGAAGGCCGGCCAGCACCACGAAGACGATGTTGAGGTAGGTCGTGTAGTCCCAGCTGATCGTGGGATTGAGCACCTCGGCGTTGCGAGTGGCTGGAATGAGTCCGGCCGCACCGAAGAGCAGCTCAACGGCGTAGCCCGCGGTGACCATGGTGACGTAGAACGTGGCCAGGATGAACAGCATCATCTTGGTTCCGTAGTACTTCCGGTAGATCAGCAGGATGGGCAGGATGATGAGGTCGGCGAAGATGAAGCTGATCACCCCACCGAAGCTGATCCCGCCGTTCCACAGGACGGCGGCCAACGGGACATTCCCTATCGAGCAGACGAACGCGAAGACCGAGATGATCGGTCCCAGCAGCGGGCCCCAGATCTTGGCCAACAGCGGATGCCCTGAGAAGAACAGATGCTGCCAGAAGCTGTCAGGTACCCAAGCGCCCAAAGCGCCTGCGATGAGCAGACCTCCCACGATGTCGCGCACGACCGCCGCCCACTCCATCACGAAGATGTGCGAGACGGACGTGAACCCGTCGGCGGACGACAGGCGCGACCAGAGGCCTCCGTCAGCCTTGACGCTCATGTCCATGGCCGCATGGCCTTCCATGGAGCCGGCCAGCCCTCGATCGGCCTGGTGTTTGGCCAGGTCGACGAGGCGCTGACGGAGGAAGAGGCGGAAGAGTACGGCGATGAGGACGATCATGATCGGCCCGCCGACGAACTCGGCTGCCGTGAACTGCCAGCCCAGCAAGAGGGCCATGATGATCCCGAGCTCGATCACCAGGTTGGTCGACGCGATCTCGAACACCATCACGGCGGTGAAGTCGGCCCCTTTGCGGAAAAGACCCCGGGCCAGTGCGACGGCGGCGTAGGAGCACGAAGAGCTCCCGATACCCAACCCAGTGGCCACGGCGAGCGTCTTCGGTGAGTTGTTCCCGAGGAGCCGCTCGACGGTGCGCTTACGCACCAGAGCCTGGACGATCGCCGACAAGCCGAATCCCAGGATGAGCGACCAGAGAATCTGCCAGGTCATCCCACCTGCCACCGCCAAGGCATGACCAATGGCGTGGACAATCCTCACTGTGGACGGCTGATCCTGTGAGCCATCGACGAGTCTGACCTCCTCGTCGGTGGACTCAGGTCCGGGGAATTCCTCCGAGTCCCATACTGCTCGACAGACTCCATTCGATCCCTCGTCTCGTCCTCGGCAGCGGTCACATCTCGGAACGACAATGGTCGCCCCACCTGGGGTGGCCTCTGAGCCAGCGGATCGAAGGCACAATACCCCCGCGGTTCAAAGGGGACACGGAGACACCGCAACACCAGCGGGCGCACTCTCCCCCCGGCCAGCGATGATCGACGTGCTCGTCCCGCTGGCGAACCATTGCGCACCCCACTACCAACCACACTGCATAATGAGTGAATCAGCTGTTGATCCCAATCGACCTTTCCGATGAGAGGGAGCCCGTGAGAAGAGGTTTCCGTGCCGTGGCCGGCACCGTGGTGGCCCTCGTGGCCAGCACCGCGGTCGGACTTGTCCTGGCCGCTTGCGGATCGAGCGCCGGGGCAACGAGTTCCGCCACTACCTGTAAACCTGGACCTGGTGCCCAATGTCCTGGAGCCAATCTGGCTGCGGCCAACCTGTCGCACTTGAATCTCAGCAACGTCGATTTCTCTCATGCCGACCTCAGTGGCGCTGACCTCAGTGCATCCAATCTCTCGAATGCGAACCTGGGGGGTGCAGACTTGAGTGACTCCGATATGACGAAAGCCAACCTCAGGGGCGCGAACCTGTCCGGCGACGATTTCATGGGTGCCGATCTCAGTGGCGCCATCAACTCCAATCTGAACAGCGCCACTGCTTCGTCGACCCAGTACATCGTTTGTCACACCATCCTCCCGTCGGGTCGATTGCCCACAGAGGACTGCTAGTGAACAACTATTCCGAGTTAGCCCGTGAGCATTGCGACATCAGGCCGGGGGCGCGGATCTCTTAGCCCAGGGCCGACTTCAAGACCCGTCGAACTCAGCTCGGATCTTCGCCGACATCGCTTCTGCCTCGCTCAGTGAAGCGGTCAACGGGGGCTGCTGCGCCATGAAGGCCAGTCCTCGAAGGTCTCCGTCCGTCTTTCTCGGTATGAGCCAAAGATGGAAGTGGTCTACTCGCTCCATCAACGCCAGGAAGTAGACGCGCTCGACTCCGGTCGCAGCCTTTCATCGTACGAGGTGACGCTCAGGTCCTGCCATCGGAGCTGAACAAGGCGGCCACCGGCGAGGTGTGGTTCGATCCGATCTTTCCCAAGACCGACGATGTGGACGTCGGCACCGTCGTCTTCTCACCGAAGGGGCGGACCGTCTGGCATCAACATGAACGCGGCCAGTTGCTCCAGATCACGTCCGGCTACGGGTTCGTCGGCAAGGAGGGCGAGTCCCCACAGCGGGTGCGCGCCGGCGACACGGTATGGATCGCGCCCAACGAGCGGCACTGGCATGGCGCCACATCGAGCACCCTCATGTCGCACACCACAACCACGATCGGCGAGACCGAGTTCCACGAGGCGGTGACGGAGGCCGACTACGCGGCGGCCAACGCCACCCCGCGCACCTAGTCCGGTCAGGGGGGCCGTCAGACTGGCGGTTTAGATCCGACCGATTGGGACGTGGGAAAACCCGGCCACATTGGACATGTGCACACGGGCACACCGGCTCTCGTCGACGGCAAAATGCGGCCACCGCTTGGCCAATTCCTCAATGGCGATCCGACTCTCCATGCGAGCCAGGGCCGCGCCAAGGCAACTGTGGATGCCGTAGCCGAATCCGAGGGACAGGCTGGGCGGCCGATCGATGATGAACTCGTCGGGTCGGTCGAAGGATCGCTCGTCCCGAGTGGCCGACCCGGTGACCAGAATGGTTGGGAAACCAGCTGGGATAGTGACGCCGCTGACCATGGCTTCCTTTACGGAGAACCGGCCCTGGTACTGAGACGGCGGGTAGTAACGCAGGATCTCCTCGACCGCGCCGGGGATAGTCCCGGGCTGTTCGATGATCTCCCGGTACTGGTCGGGGTTCTTGTGGAAGAGGTAGGCGGCATTCCCGATGAGCTTCGTCACCGTTTCCGCGCCGGCGCCCCCCAGGAGACCGGCGAAGCCGGCGATCTCGTCGCTGCCAAGGCGGGTCGTCTGTCCGTCGCCCCGGTCGACCTCAACCTGGGTGAGCCGGGTGATCATGTCGTCCCCGGGCTCCTTGCGCTTCTCCTCGGCAAGCCCATACCAGTAGATCCCACTTTCGAGCTGGGCCTGCTGGCCTTCCGGCGTAGGGTCCATTTGGCCCGGCTCGCGGTGCAGGCCGACGTCCAGCCAATGGCGGATCTGCTGGCGCTCGCCCTCGGGAACCCCCAGCATCCGAGAGATGATCTCGACCGGGAAGAGAGCGCCAAAGTCCGCAACCGCATCAAACGAGTCTGAGCCGTCGAAGGGCGAGAGGAACGAGTCGATGACCTCCCTGACCATCGGCTCGAGGGCGCTGATGGCTCGCGGGGTGAATACCCGGCTGACCAGGGCACGTAGCCGGTCGTGTTCCGGAGGGTCCATCATGATGATCGAGCGGTACATCTTGATGGTCTCAGGATCGGTGTTGAGCGTGGAGAGGTCAACGCCGTGGGCGCTCGAGAAGGTCGGCCAGTCCTTGTGGGCCGCGCAGACATCGTCGTAGCGGAACAGCGCCCAGAAGCCGTACTTCTCGTTGAACAACACAGGAGCCTCGTCGCGCAGTCGGCGGTACAGCTCGTACGGGTCGTTGAAATACTCATCAGAGAACGGATCGAACTCGAGCGGGCCCTCGGTCTTCTGGTTGCCAATCATGAGATCTCCTTGCCTCAACGTTGCCATCTGGTGATGCCCGGTATCGTCCGGTGCTTCCTTTCACGAACCATCAATTAACTGCCGTGCTCGATTGAAGCCGCCCGCCCCGTCCTACTTCTCTCGGTCGGACTCGGCCGATGACGTGGTCAGCCTTCGGATCGCCTCTCTGTGCTCGGCAGTGTCGAGGGACGTGTTCTCGGCGGCCAGGGCGAGTTCGAACACCGGGGTCTCAGCGGCGGCGAGGTAGCGGTTGAGCGCACGTTTCGTGGCTTGCACCGCCGCCGGAGGAAGTGAGGCGAGTCTTGAGGCTGTTGCTGTGGCCGTATCCAGAAGATCAGCGGCGGACACGATCTGACTGATGAGACCGATCCTGTAGGCCTCCTGTGCCGAAAGGCGATCCCCCGTCAACAGGTACGAGCGAGCCGCGGGCAGCCCGCCGAGGAGGGGCCACAAGACCGCCGCTCCGTCACCTGGGGTAAGACCGATCGCGACGCGTGGATCGCCGAGCGAAGCTCCTTCCGCCATGATCACGATGTCACACAGCAGGGCCAGCGTGCATCCGGCGCCGATGGCCGGCCCGTTGACCGCCGCCACGATAGGAACATGCAGATCGCGCAACGAACCGAACAGCGAGCGGCTCTGATCGAGGATGCATCGACGGACCTCGGGATCGTCCTGCATGCGCTGAATCAGACCGAAGTCCCCGCCGGCACTGAAGGCGGCACCCGATCCGGTGAGCAGGATCGCTCGAACGGCCGGGTCCACCGTTGCCGACTGTATGGCGGAGAGCACCGCCGTCTGCATCTCCTCGTCGATGGAGTTGCGGCGATCCGGTCGGTTGAGCGTGATGGTCCACAGCGCGGTACCTACGCCGCTGACCGCTACTGGCCCTTCACTACTCGACTCAGTCACCGCTATGCCCGCGGTTGGTCGCGGTCCACCCAACAGCAAGGCGGGCCGCGCCGAGCCTCGATCGATCGACCGATCGGTCCGACCATTCGTACGGGACTGCCATCACAAAGAACTCCTTTTGCACCTGCGGGCGGAGAGCAGCCGACTGGCGTCTCCTACCGGGCTTCAAATTTGACGGGCAACCGCTCGTGGCGTCGGACCAGGAGGCTACTGACCCAGCTGGGCTTCTGGTCCGGTTGCAGGCTGATGGTCTTGGTTCGCTCCAGTAGGACCTGTAGAACGTTCCGTGCTTCTACCCGCGCCAGGGGAGCCCCGACGCAGTGGTGGATACCGCGCCCGAACGCCACGTGACGTCGTGGAATTCGACGCTCGAGGTCAATCTCGTCGGGTCGCTCGAACTCGTCGGGGTCACGGTTGGCGGACCCCCACAGCAGGAGGACAGTTGAGCCGGCCGGGATCGCCGTACCGCCGAGTGTGGTGGGGCGAGGAACAAAGCGCATCATGTAGCGGAAGGGGGATTCGATACGAAGCGCCTCCTCCGCAAAGGTGGCGATCTGTTCGGGATTCTGACGCAGATGCTCCTGCAGCTCCGGTCGCTCAGCCAGCATGCGCACCCCATTACCGAGGAGACTGGTGGTTGTCTCCCCTCCGGCGCTCAACAGCGTCGTGAGAATGCCAATGGCCTCAGCCTCGGACAGGGCGGCGTCATTGACGGCGTTGGCGACGGTGCCGAGGAGATCCTCGCTCGGTTCGTCCAACGCCACTGACAGTTGGCCTGCGATCCACAGCAGAATTCCCTCCATACCTGACGCAGACTCGAGTAGGTCATCGAGAGCAAGTGTGGATCCCACCAGCCTGGTGCCATTGACCGCTGAAGTCCAAAGTTCGTCCAGATTGCTGTTCCGAAACCCGACCAGGCGGCTGATCATGGTGATCGGCACGATGTTGCCGATCGCCGTCATGAACTCAACGCTCTCGGCCTCCAGTGCTCGATCGACCAGAGTCTCAGCCAGCTCGACAATGTCGGGTTCCAGCGCCTGCATCCTCTTGGCCACTAGTTCAGGAAAGACCGCATCTCGGTGGACGGCATGCATGGGAGGATCGGCGGTTGCCAATGCCTGACCTCCATCTCCGAAGTCCAACCGACCGGGCAATCCTGCGTCATCGCGGTAGATCAGGTATTTCATATTCGATGAGAAGTCCTCGACCCGACCTGCCGCTTCGGCGACCAATTCAAAGCTGCTCACGGTGAACACCTCAGTACCCGGGACTCCCCACACCGGCGCCTCGTCACGCAATCGACGGTAGAAGGGATAGGGATCGTCGAGCACCTGAGGATCCAGCAACAGTTCCCCCGGGATGTCCTGTTCCATGGTGTCTCTTCCCTTCGAGCTCGGCCCGCCTGGCGGGATTGGTCGGTGCGGTCTCCCAGTTGGGTTATTTCCGTACAGTGTACTAAAAAAGTCCCATGCAGAGAACCGGAGTCCGGCGTCTCGGAGCCACGTCGCAGCCTGACCGATGAACGTCCCTACCGACGATAGAGCCGCGCCTGCCTTACGAATTCCGTCGGAATTGGGCAGACCTCTCCGCCATTCCCGCCGCGGCCTCTTCGTGGGCCCACAACGGCATCGCCGTCACGTCTGCTGGGGAGCTCGTCGGTTTCCACGCCGGGCGCTTGGTGGCGTTCGACCACCGGGGCGACCTGCTCCGGACAGTGGAGACCGAGCTCACCGAGGGCCACGGCATCACCCTGGTCCAAGAGGACGGCGAGGAGTTTCTCTGGATCTGCGATCCGGGCTTCGTCTTCGAATCCGTTCCTGGGGAGGGAGACGACGAATGGGCACCGCTCTTTGGCAGGGGGATCCACCGACAGAGCGAAAACCCCCGGGTGGTCAAGATGTCCCTGAATGGAACCATCCGATTTGAGCTCCCCATCCCCTCGGAGGGCTCCTACTCCACGCCGGGATTGATGGGGGCCTTTTGCCCTTGCGGATGCGCCGTGGACGAAGAGCGATTCGGTGGCAGCGGCGACATCTGGGTTGCCGACGGCTATGGCTCGAGCATTGTGTACAGATTCGACAAGGACGGAAACGAACTGGCCAGGCTTACCGGCCAGGAGGGCGGCGGCCGATTCCTGTGCCCGCATTCGGTGTATATCGACCGAAGGCCCGGCAAAGCCGTTGAGCTCTACATCGCTGATCGCGAGAATCGGAGGGTTCAGGTCTACGACCTCCAAGGTCGATACGTGCGGACAGTGGGAGCGTCCTTTTTGAGTAGTCCCAGCGGTTTCGCCCAGTGGGGCGACACTCTGGTGGTCGCTGAGCTCTATGCCCGATTGGCGCTACTCGATATCCACGATGAGCTGGTCGGGTATATCGGTAAGGAGACTCCCGTCGACCAGGTACACGCCTGGCCAGATCGGCCGGGATGGCCAAATGCGCTGGACCGCGCCGGACGCGTGGCCCACGCGCCGTCGGATCTCGAACCGGGCCACTTCAACTCACCCCACTCGTTGGCGGTGGACGCGAGGGGCCACCTCTACGTCTCGGAATGGTTGATCGGTGGCTGCTATACGTCACTCCGCCATCCGGGGTGACGCCGGTCATTCATTGACGGGTAGCTTCGCCTTCAGACCGTCGATGACCACATCGAACCCAAACTCGAAGAGCTCGTCGCGAGAACGATGCACGGAGTTGGTGACCTCCGACAAGGTGGCCCGGGTCTGCTCGAATTCGGGGTCGGCCACGAAGTCGAGGTCGATTTGACCCGTCATGAAGGTATAGAGCGTGGCGAAGCACATAGCCGCTGCCTCAACGCTGAATCCCGCGTCTCGCAGGATTTCGAGAACGGCCCCGGCCAACTCGGTACCTTCCTTCGTTCCGCTGTCCCCCAACTTCGTGGACACCCCGGGATGATTCCCCAACACCCGCCGGGCATCTCGCAAGAGCATCCGCAAGCGCTGATCCCACGGCCCGGCGTCGGACGCCGGAATCGTGATCTCACCCAAGATGTGGCTCAGGACAAGCTCGAGTAAGGCCTCTTTACTGGGGACATAGTTGTAGATCGTCATTGTGGGCACACCGAGCGATCGGGCCAGGGCTCGCATGGACAAGTTGTCGAATCCAATTCTGGCGGTCAGCTCGAGGGCCGCGTCCACCACATCCTGGTCGGTGAGCGAGGGGGGCCTACCTCGTCCCCGCGGGGACTCACCCGCTGTCGTGATCGGCACAATTACGGAGTTTACGGCAGGCCAACCGTTCAGGATCCGCTCCGGATCCTTCCCGGTCGCGCTTGATATGACCGGAGTCCATGCGTTGCGTTCTCCAATGGTGGCCGATGATCTTGGCCGAGACGGCGATCTACGGTCGAAGTGGGCCCCAACGCCAGACGACTGAGGCCCAGCTCATGCCGGCCCCGAATCCGGAGAGCAGTATGAGACAACCGGGGTTGACCCGACCCCGGTCAAGGGCATCGATCAGAGTGAGCGGGATGGACGCAGCTGCCGTGTTTCCGGTTGACTCGATCGTCGAGGCTAGGTGCCCTGGGCTCAAACCGAGACGGGTGGCCACGGACTCCATCACTCGAGCGTTTGCCTGATGGGGCACGAAGAGATCGATCTCAGCAGGGACGACCCCGGCCCGTTCCATGGCCGCAGTGGTCGATTCGACGGCCATTCTCACTGCCAAGCGGAAGACCTCCCGACCCTTCATGACCAATCCCGAGCCGTGTTCGGCGTAGAGGAGCGCGGCCGATGAACCGTCGACGCCCAGATCCCAGCCCAGCAGGGATCCGCCACCCTCGACCCCCTCGAGTAGGACGGCCGCGGCTCCGTCGCCAAACAGGAATGCCGTGGAGCGGTCGGTCCAGTCGACCACGCGGCTCATGGTTTCTCGCCCCGATCAACAGGACCCGGTTCATTCCTCCGGAGATGAGCCCGGCGGCGACAACGATCCCGTAGACGAACCCCGCACAGGCGGCGTTGAGGTCAACCGCACCACCCTTGATGCCGAGCTCTGACGCCACCATTGCTGATGTCGCAGGAATCTGTAAGTCGGGGGTCATCGTGCACAGAATGAGCATGTCGACCTGACGCGGGTCGACGTGAGCCCGATCGAGCGCTTCCTGGCCCGCTTGCACCGCAAGCTCACCCGTCATCCCCAACTGGGTCCGAGGGATACCGTCCCTCTGCGGCGCCACGAGAGGTCCGGTAGCCAGTCTGCGCTCTCGGATTCCCGAACGCTCAACGATCCATTCATTCGACGTGTCCAAGATGGTCCCGATGTCCTCATTGGACACCACTGCGTCTGGAAGGGCGGCGCCCCAGCTCCGGATCTCACATCCTCGAACCGAGGTACTCGTGGCCGCCATGCTGATCACTGCCCCTCGGTTCGATCTCAGTGGCCAGGATACGGAGTGAACCGGGTTACCCCTTGGTCACCGGGTCGTGTCCCACCTGCGAGATTGACGGACCCGACGCACAGCACCTCGACGGTCATGTCCCCCGGGACCGCCCGAGCAGGTGCTCAAATACACCCTAGAGCATGAGACTGACTTATGTCAGTACACTGGCATCATCAATGATCGAGCCTTCAGCCGCCCGCATCCACACCGGAAAACTGCTCCGACCGCGACGTCTTCGCCCGGTCGACCGCACGGCCGGTGAACCGCGCCCACACAACTCCGAACTGACCAGCAGCATCACGGTTCCTCGATGCGGAACACCGTATGTCGATATCGCAATCCAGAACTTTTCTTCTGTGCGCATCGGCTGCTAGGTTCCTTCCGAGTCCGACACAGTCGACCCAACCAGACGACGATGTGCAGGGGGAATGATGCCAGCCGAATTTGTTCGATATGAGACCGGGGACGGCATCGCCGTCATCACCTTGGATCGCCCGCAGGCGGCGAACGCTCAGAGTCCCCAGGTGCTCAAGGAGCTCGACGAGGCGTGGACAGCCAGTGACGAAGACCCCGACGTGCGGGTGGTGGTGTTGCGCTCCGAAGGAAAGCACTTTTCCGCCGGCCACGATATGAGCGGCAGCGGTGATCCCGCGCTGAGCCCACAACGAATCGATGGCGAGCTCACCGTCGACTCCTACTACGACTGGGAGGAGCGGGGCTACTTGCACTACGCCACCAGGTGGCGGAATCTGGTCAAGCCCTCCATCGCCTCCGTGCAGGGAAAGTGCATCGCCGCCGGCCTCATGCTGTGCTGGCCCTGCGATCTCATCATCGCCGCGGAGAACGCCCAGTTCTCCGACCCGGTCATGCTCATGGGGATGCCCGGGATCGAGTTCTTCGCTCATCCGTGGGAGTTTGGACCCCGTCGGGCCAAGCAGCTACTCTTTACCGCGTCGTCCCTCACCGCTCGATGAGGCACGAGGTTGCGGAATGGTCAACGAAGTGGTGCCGCTCGACGACCTGACGAAGCGAACGATGGAGTTGGCGGCCCGAGTGGCGTCCATGGACCCGTGGGCGGTCCGCCTGGCCAAGCGGTCGGTCAATCGGGCCATGGACACGATGGGCTTCTCGAACTCCGTCGCCAGCAACTTTGATATCCATCACCTCGGACATGCCAGGGCCATTGCCAAGACCCGTGGGGTTACCACGGTGCTCGCCGACCTTTCGACGATGAAAGCGTCCGGCACCAAGTAGGCAGGGAATCTTGACCGGCGCGGTGCTGGGTCCTGAGCTGGTCATCGGTCCGAGATGGGATCGAGGCCGAGCGCCGGCGCTCCCGGTCATTTCGGACCGAAGCGCTGCGCTCCATCGATTCGAATGGTCTCACCGTTCAGGTAGTCGTTGACTGCGATCTGCTCCACGAGCGCGGCGTACTCCTCTGGGCGACCCATCCGCTTCGGGAATGGCACACCAGTCCCCCAGCGGGCTTGGGCCTCCTCCTCGGGGAGGCGGAACGCCGGAGTGAAGAACGTCCCGGGAGCGATGCTCATCACCCTCACCCCCACGGGGGTGAGGTCTCGAGCGGCCGCCAAGGTGAGACCGACCACCCCAGCTTTGGCCGCGGCGTAGGCAGCCTGACCGACCTGGCCCTCGTAGGCGGCGATCGATGCCGTGTTGATGACCACTCCTCGCGCCCCATCGTCCAGTTCGACATTCCCAGACATGGCTGCGGCAGCAAGTCGCAAGAGGTTGAAGGTACCGGTGAGATACACCTCGATCGTCTTGTTCCATGCTGCGAGGGGCATCGGTGCTCCGTCACGCCCGACGACCCTGCCCGTTGCACCACCGGCGCCGTGAGCGGCAACCGAGACACGAAGCGGATTGAGGTCCTGGGCTGCGGCAACTGCCGCCTGCAACTGACTCCTCGAGGGTCAAATCGGTTTGGACGAATCGGACGTCGGGACCGAGTTCATCGGCCAGTGCGGTTCCTCGATCCACGTCCAGGTCCGCGACGACAACGGACATGCCCGCCTTGTTGAGGCGCCGGACGGTGGCTTCACCTAGCCCACCGGCTCCTCCGCTGACGATGGCCGAGCTGTTCGCGAGTCGCATTCCACTCCCTTGGTTCCTGTGCCAGGATGGCGTGAGGACTATAGCTACGTATGCGTTTGGGGAGAATCTAGTATGTCGTATGTGACTGGTCGATGAGCACGGACGGGCACCACCACCATTGGCGGCTTCCGGTCCCGACTGGTCGAGTGGATCGATCTCCACCTCGATCAACTCCTCCCCCCGTACCAGGACCACGGCACCACCGATCAACTCTTGGACCACCAGCGGAGCGTTCAGCGCCTGCTCTTCGACGAGGGGTGGATGCGGTGGGGATGGCCGGAGTCGGTCGGGGGGCTCGGGGGCACTCCCCTGTTCCGAGCAGTCCTGGGTGAGGAGCTCACCTCGCGCGCCCTCGTTCATACCGCGGCGTTCTCGATGCCCGAGGTGCTAGGACCCGCGGTCGTCCGATTCGCCACTCCCGAGATCGCGACCGTCGTCGTTCCCCGCATGTTGCGGGGGGATGACCTGTGGTGTCAGGGGTTCTCGGAACCCGAGGCGGGGAGTGACCTCGGATCACTCAAGACCAGAGGCGTCCAAGACGGTGACGATTGGGTCATCACCGGCCAGAAGCTTTGGACGAGTTGGGCCCATCACGCCACCCGGTGCATCGTGCTGGCCCGGACCGAGCCGAGCTCCAGGGTCGCGCGGCATCACGGCGTTCCTGGTGGACATGGACACCCCCGGCATCGACGTTCGACCTCTGCAGACCATGGCCGATGTCGACGAGTTCTGTGAGACCTTCTTCGACGGAGTCAGGGTTCCGTCCACGAGGATGCTGGGCAAGCCCGGGAGAGGGCTGGGCCGTGGCCCAGTACGTCCTGGCCTGCGAGCGAGGCCCGATCTTCTGGCAGCGCGGCGCATGGCTCTTGCACCACCTCTCGGAGATCGCCCGACACGTCGACCCCGAGGATGCCTACTCCGTCCACCTGCTCGGTGAGGCGTACGCGGAGGTGTACTCCTTTCGGGCCCGGTCGCGCTCGACCCAGAGACGTATCGCCGACGGCCACCTGCAAGGGGCCGAATCGTCCATAGACAAGATCCTCATCGCCACGGCCGATCAGTCGGTATTCGGCTACGGCCAAGACCATCCTCGACGGACTGATCGAGTTCGACGACGGGCCCGAGGCCGACCGATATCGAAAGGAGTGGCTCTACTCCCGAGCCGCCACGATCTACGGGGGTACGGCCGAGATCCAGCGGGACATTGTCGCCGGTCAGATCTTGCACCTCCCGAGGGGCAGCTGATGGACACCGATGAGGAGTCGCTGCTCCGAGCCACGATTGCCGAGGTCACGGCCAGCGCCGACGGCGCTCAGTTGACCAGCGCCTTGGATCAGTTCGGATGGCGGGAGATGCTCACTACCGACCCGAGCATGGCCATACCGGCCGTGTTCCGAGGGCCAAGGCCTGGCCGGAACCTGGTCATCCGCTCTCCATGATGTGCTCGGCTCCGCCCTCGACTTGGAGCCTGACACGGTCGTTCTCATCCCAGTGCCCGGCCACCAGTACCCGGAGGATCGTGAGATCTCTTCCGTCGAGATCAGGGGCCTGATGCTCGGCGAAAGGCCAGGGGTGACGAGCGCAGTGGCCAGGGTGGGCGAACCACCTGGCGTCAACCCTGGTCAGAGTCCCGACGTCCGAGCTCACCCTCGAGCGAGTGAGCGGTCTGGATCCGGCGATCTCCGCTTCGCTGGTGACAGGCACCACCTCCGGAGGGGAGACGATCGAGGACTTCGGCGACGGGTCACGCTGGGAGTGTGCGCTGGCGGATGGACGGCTGGCCCTGAGCCATCAGTTGATCGGGACAATGGACGCCATGGAGACGCTGGCCTTGACCCATGCCCTGGAGCGGTCCCAATTCGGGCGGCCAGATCGGTTCCTTCCAGGCGGTTCGGCACCGACTGGCCGAGACCCGCGTCGCCATCGAGGCGGCTCGTGCCGCGGCCGGCGCCGCTGGGCCGACGCGGAATCGCTCAGCCGATGAGCTCGCTGAGGCCCCACTGCCGAGCATGCTCGCCAAGCTGATCGCGGGCCGAAGCGCCAGCAAGGTGACGGCCCACTGTCAACAGGTGCTCGCGGGCATCGGCTTCACGTCGGAACATCCGTTCCACCGGTTCATGAAGCGGGCGGTGGTACTGGAGAAGATCCTCGGCGACACAGGAACCCTGACCCAATCCGTTGGGCGCCACCTGGTGGCCCTCGCAGGAGCCCCCCGAGTCGTGGATCTCTGAACGCTGAACCGAGCTCGAGGCGCGGAGAGGGGTGCTCAGTTCTTGGACTTCACAACAGCCTCGGCGCCGATCCCGGTACAACAGAACACCCAGAGATCGTCTGAGGTGACGCCGATATCGTGACTCGGCGCCAGAATCCGGTCGTGGACCGCAGCCAGCACCGTGTGGTGAATGAGGTAGGCCGCTTTGTCGGCGGATAGTTGCCCCTTGAGTTCACCTGCGTCCGCCACTCCCTTGACGAGTTCCTGCACCAGTTCGATCTGGGGCCTGAAGGCGCGGTCCAGGTCGTCCGGTCGAGTCTCGGCCAATCGGTTGCGAAAGGTGGTCAGTGCTCTCGACGTCGGGCCGGGCTTGGAAGTCAGGGCGAAAATTCCTTCGATATAGACCTTCAGCTTGAGGACTGGATCACTTTCGCCATCGCACCGTTTGCGGAGACGAGGGGCAACTTCGTTGGCCAGGACGGTTTCGTGGGCCGCGACGAGAACGTCGTCCTTGCTGGCGAAGAAGTTGTAGAACGTCCGAATCGACATCCTCGAGCGATCAACAATGTCCTGGACGGTGAAGTCGACATCGCCCCGCTCCTCCATGAGTGCAGTGGCTGACGCGACGAATCGATCACTTCGATCTTGAGCCCTGGCCCGGGCGACCTGGAGGGATCGCTCAACGCTCTGGCGCTTCCATTCCGGCAGGTCCTGATCGCCATCCGTCTCCGCCAACGCTTCGTCGGTTGATTTGCTCACAGCCACGGCCTCGTCCTCACATCCGCTGGAATGGTGTTGTCCCGGGTCAGTCTGGACCGAAATCCCGGATATCTCGCTTTCTCACACTATAGAAGCAACCCCCGGTTGGACGGACAATTGGGCTGTCGCCAGAGGATCATTGCTTTCTCGCTCGCTCGGACGCACCTGGGCCGCCTCTCGCAACTGGGCGGACCGGACTCCGATCATTTCCGCCGGGCGGAGCGGAGTGAAATGGGCAGACCCCGGTCGCCGGATGGGGGGAATCCGGAGCCGGGGTCCGCCAAGTCCGCTACGCATGAGGCCTTCACCACAAGGGGGGTAGGGCAAAGTCCGGTTTCGAGCGGATCATGGGACTATAGCAAAGGGATCATCATACTTTACATCGAACAGTTCGGCCCCGTCCGGCTGATCCACGAGCAGTCGACTCGGCGGTGGCCCTGGCTCGGAGAATCCCTCGTGGCCCACCTACTAGTAGACAATGATCCTCTGAGTAGAATAGCGTTCTCCCATGGGGACCCTTCGCAATCGTGGGCCACATCCCTCAGGAGGTTCTGTGACCGAACTCGACATCCCCATCTTCGATGCTGACAACCACCTCTATGAAACCGAGGAGGCGTTCACTCGCCATCTGCCGTCGAAGTACGACGGCCTCATTCGCTACGTCGACGTCGACGGACGCAAGAAGATTGCCGTCGGCGGCACCATCAGTGAGTACATCCCGAACCCCACGTTCGAGGTGGTGGCCAGGCCCGGAGCGTTCGCCGACTACTTCGGCGGAAACAACCCTGAAGGAAAATCACTTCGAGAGCTGACGGGCAAGCCCATGCGTTCGGTGGAGGCCTATCGGACGGCCGAAGCTCGTCTCCCGATGCTGGACGACCTCGGTCTCGCCGGGGCGCTCATGTTCCCCACCTTGGCCAGCCTGCTCGAGGTTCGATTCACCGACGACCCCGAGCTGACGTGCACCGTCATCCACGCATTCAATGAATGGCTCCACGATGAATGGTCGTTCAACTACAAGGATCGAATCTTCACCACCCCCATCGTGAATCCCTGCATTCCCGAAAGGGGTATTGCCGAGCTCGACTGGCTGGTCGAACGAGGAGCCAGGGCGGTCTTGCTGCGCCCAGCGCCAGTCGCCGGCTTCCGAGGAACACGGTCCCCGTTCTTGCCGGAGTTCGACGCATTTTGGGCCCGGGTTGCCGAGACAGGAGTTCTGGTAACCCTCCATGCCTCCGACTCCGGCTACCAGCGCTACGTGAACGACTGGGAGGGTACCGAACATGAGCTGCGAGCCTTCAAGCCGAAACCGTTCTACGACGCCGTCACGCCGGGGCGGGCGATCAACGACGCCATCACGTCCGCCATCTGTCACGGCATGCTCAGCCGCTTTCCCATGGTGAAGCTGGCCAGCGTCGAGAACGGTGGGAACTGGGCTGCGTCCTGCCTCCGGGCCATGGAGAAGACCCATTCCAAGATGCCTCAAGCGTTCGCCGAGCATCCTCGAGATGTATTCCTTCGCAACGTTTGGATCAACCCCTTCTGGGAGGACTCGGTCGAGAACCTCGTCGCCATGATGTCGCCCGAGCATGTTCTGTTCGGATCCGACTATCCCCACCCCGAGGGCATGGCCGATCCCGTCGGTCAAGCCACGGCGATGGGCGACCTCTTCTCCCAGGCGGACGCCCAGAAGATCCTCGGGGGCAATCTGTATGGGCTGCTCGGCCTGCGCCCTCCACGGTCTCAGCGATGACCGAGGAGACCGTGGGCCAGAACGGAAAAACACGCCTGAGATGACGTTCGAGGCCTGGCCGGGCCGGAGGGGACTGCCCTCCGTTTTGGATATTGTCTTATACTTATTGGAGAACTGAGTTAGTCCGAAAGTTCATATGTACTGAACAGGACGCCAACACGCAAGGGAGTCCGTATGCAACTCGAAGATCTCGTCCTGGTGAGCGTCGACGACCACGTGGTGGAACCGCCCACTGTGTTCGAGGGACGATTGCCGACCAAGTACGCAGACCTGGCGCCACTATTGATCACCCGGCCGGACGGGACCAGCGCCTGGGTCTACGACGGGACGGAGATCTCGAATATCGCTCTCAACGCCGTAGCCGGGAGGCCCCCGGAGGAGTACGGGATGGAGCCGACGTCCTTCGATCAGATCCGGCCAGGCACCTGGAACATCCACGATCGAATCAAGGATATGGATGCCAATGGCGTGCTCGGCTCCCTGTGTTTCCCATCCTTCACCGGCTTCTGCGGGCAGCTGTTCGCCCGGACCGCCGATAAGGACGTCGCCTTGGCCATGGTGCAGGCCTACAACGATTGGCACATCGACGAATGGTGCGGGACCTACCCGGGCCGCTTCATCGCCTGCCAGATTCCCGCCATCTGGGACCCGGAAGTCATGGCCGCCGAGGTGCGCCGATGCGCGGCCAAGGGTGCGCACTCGGTCACGTTCTCGGAGAACCCCCACAAGTTGGGATGGCCGAGCCTTCATTCAGAGTACTGGGACCCGTTCTGGACGGCATGTTGCGATGAGCAAGTCGTGGTCAACATGCACATCGGCTCATCGTCTTCGCTGATCGTGACCGCTCCCGACGCGCCGATCGATGTGCTCATGACCTTGAGCCCCATCAATATCGTTCAGGCCGCGGCCGATCTTGTCTGGTCGCCCGTCCTTCGCAAGTTCCCCGCCCTCAAAATTGCCCTCTCGGAGGGTGGGATCGGGTGGATTCCCTACTTCCTCGAGCGGGTGGACCACGGGTACAAGACCCACCGGGCGTGGACCGGTCAGGACTTTGGCGGAAAGCTGCCCAGCGAGGTGTTCAACGAGCACATCATCACCTGCTTCATCACCGATGACTTCGGCGTCGAAAGCCGCAGGCGGCTCGATCTGAACAACGTGACCTGGGAATGCGACTACCCGCACTCCGACACCACGTGGCCGAAGTCTCCTGAGGTGTTCTGGAAGACCGTCGATGACAATGGCGTAAGCGATGAGGACATCGACCGGATCAGCCATGTCAACGCCATGCGCCACTACAGTTTCGACCCGTTCTCAGTCACGCCTCGCGAGCAGTGCACCGTCGGCGCCCTGAGATCCAGGGACGCGGGGCACGACACATCGGTGCATGCAACCGGATCGGCATCGAGCTCCGACCACAACATGCTCGCCGCGGAGTTCGCCGTGCCCAATCGGTAGTTCCGAACGGAACCTCCGGGAGGTCAGACCTTCATCAACCGGCTGAGGTTCCCGCCCATGATCTTGGCCTGATCCTCGGCAGTGAGGGACTGGAGTTCGTCGACAAACGAGATCGGGTTGTACATCCCCTCCGGGTGCGGGTAGTCCGATCCGAACACCACGTTGTCCGCTCCCACGATGTCGATCAGGCCGAGCGGGTCCTCCTCGTGGAACGGGTGGACGTAGACGCAGCGCTTGAGGGCCGCCACTGGATCCTCCGAGAAGATACCGGGCGTTCGCTCGTAGAGCCGGCTCAGCACCTGGACGAGCGGTCGAACCCATGCGCTCCCGTTCTCCACCGGGACGATCTTGAGTCCCGGGAACCGACTGGCCAGACCGTGGCCGATGATCGACGCCACCACGTCATGAATGCCCCGGTGCTCGGCCGTGATGATCGGCACAAAGGCCGAGGAACGTCCGCCGAAGGGCTGGAATTCGTCACCCTCGAGGCCCTCCCACTCGTTGATGTAGCGCTGTGAGCCGTCGTCCGATGCATGCATGCCGACCACGATGTCCGCCTCTTCGACCCGCTTCCAGAAGGGGTCGAACTCCTCCAAGGCGAACGACCGCCGCCTCCCGTTGTAGTCCGGAACCGGTGCCGGTCTGATCAGGATGGCCTTGGCCCCCCGTTCGAGCACCCATTCGAGCTCTTCGATGGCTCGGTCGATGATGGGCAGGGTGATCACCGGAGTGGCGAAGATTCGGTTCTCATAGTTGAACGACCATGCTTCATGCATCCACTCGTTGAGGGCGTGCACGACGACGTGCGTGGCGACGGGATCGGTGGCGAGTCGTTCCTCAATGAGGCTGGCGAGCGTGGGCCACATCATGGACCGGTCAAGGCCGAGTTCGTCCATGAGCTCGAGACGGGGTCCGGGTTCGAAGAACGCCGGAGGTGCCTCGATATACCGGGGCGGGGGCTCGAGCGTGAGATCCTCCGCGCTGACCTTCGACGACGGGTTCTTGAGCTTGAACTCGATCTCCATGGCCCCAGGAGGGGCCACCTTGTTGAACGTCGGGTTCGGGATGTAGTTGCTGATCTGGCCCTTGACGGCGATCTTGGTTCGACCGTTGACCTGCACGTACTGAATGACGCCCTTGTACTCCGGCGGGAGGAATTTGGTCAGCGCATCCGGCGTCTCGTACATGTGGTTGTCGACATCGAACACAGGGAAGCTCAGTTTTCGAGTGGGCATGGCGCTCCTAGGTTTGTCGAATCGGATCGGGAAGTGACGGGGACCTTGAACAGGTGGGCCGGCCGGATCACGTGATGGCCCCGGCGATCTTCAGTTCCATGATTTCGTCATCACTTCGACCCAATTCTCGGAGCAAGTCGTCGGTATGCTCAGCGAATTGAGGCGCACGGGAGAGGGCCGGGGATTCGGCGTCGAACTGAACCGGACTGGCGACCAGCTCCCGTTCCCGGCCGTCGGCATCGCGCACCGGCACGATGTATCCGTTCGCCCGGACTTGTGGGTCATGGCCCACCTCGAGCGCGTTGTTGTTCGGTGCCCACTGCCCTTCGAGGGTTTGGAGACGCTCGAGCCAGAATGCATACGGCTTGGAGGCGATCGCATCGGCGACCAGCTGCCCGGCCTCGGGGGCCCGGGTCATCAGTTTTTCGGCGCTGTTGAACCGCTCATCGTCGATGAGTTCGGGGATATCGAGGTGGCGACACACATCGGGCCAGTACCGACCGGCTTGGAGCATGGTCAGATTGACCCATCGACCGTCGGCAGTCCGAAAGTTGCCGATAAGGGGGTTGAACTGGGCCTCTCTGGCCCCATCCATCGGAATTCCCGGCGGGGCCTCGCCGGTCATGAGGGCATTGCTGACCGAGAGGGCCATCGCCCAGACGCCGACACTGAGCAGTGAGACATCGACCACCGAAGGCTCTCCGGTACGGTCCCGGGCGAAGAGTGCCGCGGCGATGCCGCCGGCGATGGTCATCCCTCCCATCGAGTCCCCATAGGCCCCAGCCGGCTGGATCATCACGCGTGGGGCGTCCGATGGGGTGGTACCCATCGCACTTCCCGCTCTGGACCAGAACGTGCTTCCGTCGTATCCGCCCTTCTCCGCATCCGGCCCTTTCGGGCCGTGCGCGCTCCCACGGACGTAGATGATGTCGGGATTGGCCGCCCTGATGTCCTCCACGTCGATGCCCAGCCGGACCCTGGCCGCGGGCAGGAAGTTGGTCAGGAACACGTCGCTGCTCCGTCGCCAGCTCCAGCAGCACGGCGCGGGCGGCCGGAATTCTCGAGGGCCAAGCCGATACTTCGCTTCCCACGGTTCGGGTGTTCCATCAGAGGGTGAAACGACCCGCTGGAGACACCTCCGGTGCCGATCTGCAGCCCTCGTTGCGCGTCACCGGTGACCGCGTGTTCCACCTTGATCACGTCGGCGCCCCAATCGGCCAGGACGGCACCTGCCGCCGGGGTGAAGGTGAACTGCGCGACTTCCAGAACTCGTACTCCAGACATCGGATCCACTGTTGCTCTCTCCTCTTCACGATCAGCCCGAGTAGCCGGGATGACACAAGATCCTCATTGCCGGCGCGGTCAGCACCTACTTCCGAGTCGGAATGGCGTTGGTTCGAACCTCACGGAACGGCAAGTCCTTGTCCGGTGCGGGTTCACGGGGCATGCCGAGGACCCGCTCGCTGATGATGTTTCGGGCCATCTCCGTGCTGCCTCCGCCCAGACAACTTCCCTGGCGGCCCAGATAGGTGACACCGAGGTCAGCGGCCGGGTCGCCCTCCTCCCAGGCGACCGCACGCTCACCGGCGAGCTCCAACGAGATGACTGCTAGTCGAACTCCCAACAGGCCACCGGACAGTCGGGGTATGGACCCGGCCGGAGGGGGTAACTTCCCTGTCCGGATTGCCGTTCCGATCCGCCCGACCAGAGCTTGATGGACCTTGGTCAAGACCCGGGCCTCACCGAGCAACTGCCGGACCCTTGGATCGTCCTGGCGACCGGACAGCTCGGCGAGCGCGGCAACGCCCGTCTGCCCTCCCCGCCGTTCCGATGTCTTCGTGCCCACTTCATAGGGCGATGAGCCACCCATGGCCGAACGTTCGTGGAACATCAACCTCGATGCCACCGTCCATCCGTCGTCGACCTCACCGAGCACGTGGTCCAGCGGGATCGGGACGTCGTCGAAGAACTCCTGACAGAACTCCTCGGTTCCGTCTACATGCTTGATCTGATCGATCTGGATGCCCGGTTGGTGTACTTCGACGACCAGGACGCTCAGACCCCGATGTTTGGGCACATCCCAGTTCGTTCGGCAGACGCACAGCGCATAGTCCGACTTCCAGGCATAGGTGCTCCAGATCTTCGAGCCATTGAGGACGAAGACGTCTCCGTCCCGGGTCGCCCGCGTCAACGCGCCGGCCAGGTCGGACCCGCCCGATGGCTCGGAGAGGAACTGGACCCAGAGCTCGTCACCACGCAGTACGGCAGGGATGAAGCGCTGCTTCTGTTCCTCGGTGCCGAAGTCGAGCAATGTCGGTGTGATGATCGTCAGCGTGGGCGTATTGAAGAGGACCGGGCAGCTCATAGCCCCGGGAGGCTTCGTTGAACGCCTGCTGATAGGCCGTTCGGAAGCCCCTGCCCTCCGTACTCGGACGGGATAGCACAGACCGGACAATCCGCCGTCCCAGAGCTTCCGCTGGATGGCCTTTGCTCGCACAACCTGGTCGGCGTCGTCCTTGGCATGACCCATGAACGGATCCGCCCCGCCGAGGGGTTCGAGATTCTCTCTCGATCCACGCCCGGGCCCGCTCCCGGAACGCATCGAGGTCCTCCAGCCTGTCTCGATCGCTCACGTTGAAGCTCCCAATCAGAGCCGCCACCCGATCTCGATGCTCCGACGGCTGTCCGTAGATCTGACGATGAAGCGTGGCTCGTCGAAGATAGAGGTGGATGTCGTGGTCCCAGGTGACGCCAATGCCCCCGTGCATCTGGACGCAGTCCTGAATGATCTCCGGACAACGCTCGGACACGTAGGCCTTGGCGATGGCAGCCAGTTCACCGTCGTCGTCGTCAGCCTTGGCGGCGTCGACCGTGATGGCCAACGCAGATTCGAGCCACAGCTTCATGTCGGCGAAGCGATGCTTCAACGCCTGATACGAAGCGAGTGGACGGCCGAACGAATACCGGTCGAAGGCATACTGGACGGTGAAGTCGAACACCCGCTCGGTGGCACCGACGGTCTCGGCGCACTGGAGGACGAGAGCGGTCCGTAGTTGAAGCTCGATCGCCGACTGGGCGGCACCCTCGGCACCCAACCGGCTCGAAGCGGGAACCCTCACATCGCTCGAACTCGACCTTGGCATGCCTCCGGACGAGATCCAGGCCCCTGCAGTGGAGTCACGGTGATGCCAGGGGTCGACGCGGGAATCACGAACTGAGTCAGGCCCTGAGCGCTGGTCGCCGTCACCAGAAGCCAATCTGCTTCCGCCCCCGCCTCAACGGGAACCTTGGCTCCATTGAGGATGAATCCGTCGGGGCCGGACTCTGCAGTCAGCGTGACTCCGTTCAGACCGGTCGCCGTGCCCGGTTCGGCCACGCACCAGGCCGCCGTGTGGTCGCCGGTCAACAGTCCCGGGTAGTACCGCCCTCACCTGCTCGGGCAGTACCTTCCCGAGAGACGGCTTCGGCGACAATGTTCACCGGTCCGAGTGGCCCGGGTGAAACGAGCGCGCCCATCTCTTCGGCCACCAGCGTCAGATCACTCAGACCGCGACCGGAGATACTGCCTCCACCGTGGGCCTCGCTCACCAGGAGAGACGTCCATCCGAGTTCAGCCCCGCTCCTCCACCAACCGGAGTCATATCCGGCGGGAAGTTCCGCCCACTCACGGACGGTCGTCAGAGGCACCTGATCCAACAGAAACTGCCGGGTGGTGTCCCTGAACAGCTGCTGATCGTCGGTCAGCTCGAGATCCACACCACAACCCAACTCATGTCGACATCCCTGCTCCTACTCACCGGTCGGCTTGACCAACCATCCACACCTTGCGCTGGGTGCGGAACGAACCCGGGGACCCTCGGAGCTGGCATCCACGATGGAGCCCCCGCCATCGATTCGACGCCTCCGGATTGGCCTCTTCCCCCAGTGCCCAAGGTCTCCTGATCGAGACCGGTTACCCGGCAATATTGCAGCACTGGAGTGACACATGTCAAACCGATGTCATATGTCTGCTGCTACCATTCCGACATGCTGCCATGGGCCGTGGAGGAATCCGAAGTCTCGGACAGTCGCCGGGAACGCAAGAAGTCGCGCACCCACGACGACCTGGTGGCCGCGGCTACCCAGCTCTTCGCCACCAATGGCTACGAGCAGACCTCGATCGAGCAGATCACGGAGCTGGTGGACGTATCGCCGAGGACCTTCTTTCGCCATTTCGGCTCGAAGGAAGAGGTGCTGTTTCCGAAGACGTTCCCGACCGAAGCCCTGCTGGCGGCGATGGCGGCTCAACCCGACAGCTCCAATGATCTTCAAGCGATCAGGGATGCCTACGTCGAGCTCTTGCCCAAGGACGAAGCCGGCCTGCAGAAGGCCCTGCTGCTGAAACGAGCCGTGCAGTCGACCTCGACCCTCGAAGGTCGACAGCTCATGCTGCAGCGGCAGTTTCGTGGCCATCTGGCCACCGCGCTGGCTCAGCGTCGTGGTCTTGACCGAGCCCGATGACCGATCCGAGCTGGTGGCGGCCCTGGCCGAGTCGGTCATCCATCTGGTGTTCGACAAGTGGGCGGCGACAGATGGAAAGGGCGATCTCGAGGCACTCCTCATCGAGCAGTTCGAGCTGGTCGACGAAATACTCACTCCCCCGGTGAGATCCTCGGGGCGGGCCCGCAGTCATGGGAAGGCCCCGGCGTCCAGGGCGTCGAGGTAACCGGGACCGGATCTCAGTGGGCTGGCACCAAGCCGGCCACTTCGTAGGCTTCGCGCACGGCGAGGCGCATGGCGTCCGGAAGGGCCGGCTGCGGTGGGCGTGATCGTGGATAGCTACCCACGGGGAGCCCCAACTCTGCGGCGGCTGCCTTGAAGGCCGACCCCCAGTGGATATACGGCGCCTCGACATTTGACGCGCCGAAGGCTCGATGGAGGCTCGTCACCAGGTCGTCGAGCCCCGACTCATACCAGTGGTCGATGGCCTCGGACAGTTTGTCCGAAACCAACAGATCCCACTGCGCGGAGTAAGTCCGCTGACCTGGGGTTTCGTAAAGATAGGCGGACCCGCCCAGAATGCCCGGGGCCGAGATCCCGCGCCGCAGGAATCCGGCCCGGTACGCCAACATGTCGCACTCCCAGATCACCAACTCGGGAGCCAGCCGATGCAGCGCCGCCGAATGGGCCGGACGGAACATCCCGTTCTTCACCGCGCAGATCGATGGGAATTCGTCGGCCAGGCGCGCGCATTCCTCCGGGGTGAGGATCCACTTCGCCGCGGGTGTATTGAAGAGACCCAGGGCGATGTCGGTACGAGGAACGACATAGGCCAACAGTTCCCGAGTCGCCTCATAGCCACTGGCTTCAAAGAACGGCGAGATCAGGAAACAGATGTCCGCGCCGTTCTCGCCGGCATGCTGGGCCAGTTCCACCGTCTCGAGGACGTTGGTGCTCGCCGGGCAGGCTTCGATGAGTGCCCCCGGCTTGACCTGGCCGGCCTCGGCCACCGCTACTTCCAACAGCCGCTTTCGTTCCGCCACGCTGAGCGACCAGCACTCCCCGACCAATCCCCCGACCCATATCCCGTCGTGGTCGAGAGCACCGAGACAGTGCCCGACGAGCGACCTCAGCGCCTCTTCGTTGATCTCTTCTCCGCCCGGACCATCGAACGGGGTGTACAGAGAATCGACAATTCCCCGCAACGCCCCTGGGGCCCACTGTCGAGCATCACTTGCCTTGGCCATGATTCCACCTTCCCCATCGAGAATCGACGTCGACCAGGGAACCCCTCCGGGCGGAGCCGATTGCGGTGCGACATGCTGAAGCGACGACGGCTTCCGGCACGGTGACCTCCGAGGCTGAGCCAGCGGAAATTGACCCCCCTGGCGTAGGTAGAATATCCTTCTCGCTCACAGAGAGTCAAGAGTGTCGCTGTCGACAGGGCCCGGTGAAGATAGCGCCGGAGAGAACGCCTATCCAGAGGGGGATCTGTGCCGGTTGCACCCGATTCGGGAGACTTGGTCGAGTTCGATCCGTTCTCGGATGTGTACTTCGACGATCCCTACGAGACCTATGCGAGGCTGCGCGACGAAGCGCCCGTCTACCACAACGAGAAGTACGGCTTCTACGCCCTCTCCCGACACGCCGACGTGCTCGCCGCCCACCAGGACACCCAACGATTCTCGAGTTCCTATGGCGTCACCCTGGACATGCTTCTCGAGAAGCGTCGAGTCGACATGAACATGATGATCATCATGGATCAGCCGGGCCACACCCAGCTTCGTAGATTGGTCAACCAGGCATTCAGCCGGCGGACCATCGAAGGGCTCGAACCACTGGTGATCGGTACGGTTCGCAGTTTCCTGGACACGCTGGATGGTCGTCAGGAGTTCGACATCGTGGCCGATTTCGCCGCCCTGTTTCCCGTAGAGGTCATCGCTGCGATGCTCGGCGTGCCGGAACCGGAACGCCAGCAGGTCAGGCACTGGGTGGATACCATGCTCTCCCGCGAGGAGGGCAACGCCCAACCGACCAACGTGGGGATCGAAGCGTCGTTGGCGCTGGCCCAGTTCTTCCTCGACCTGACCCGGCAGAAGCAGAAGGCTCCGGACGGCCTCATCATCAGCAAGTTGATCGAAGCGGCCGTCACGGACACCGAGGGGACGGAGCATCGGCTGAGTGACGACGACGTCGCCGCCTTCGCAGTGCTGATTGCCGGAGCCGGAAGCGAAACGGTCACGAAACTGATCGGCAATGGAGCGGCCCTCTTCGACCGGCACCCCGACCAGTGGCACAAAGTCCTCGAAGACGAGTCTGTGGTGCCCGACGCCATCGAGGAGATTCTCCGTTTCAATCCCCCATCCCAATATCAGGGACGGTTCGCCGTCGAAGCGGTCGAGTTGGAAGGCGGCATCATCCCGGCCGGGTCGCCGACCCTCTTGCTCACCGGGGCGGCGACGCGGGATCCCCGGGCCTTTGATCGCGCCGACGAGTTCGACATCACCCGGGGTCGTCAAATCTCATTGGCCTTTGGCTACGGGATTCACACCTGCCTCGGTGCCTGGCTCGCCCGTCTCGAGAGCCGAGTGGCCTTCGAGGAGATACGACGCCGCTGGCCCCACTTCGAAGTCGATTTCGACCGTTCCGCTCGCGTGAACATGTCCAATGTCGCCGGCTATTCGAGCCTGCCCCTTCGGGTCGCCTGACGGGTTCAACCCTCCGGCGACCGGCTCACCTGGATCGGCGATCAGGTGCCCATGCTCATGCCGCCGTCGACCACGATCACCGACCCGGTCACATACCCGGCTTGGTCATGGAGAAGTGAGGCCACGACATGGGCCAGTTCCGCCGGCCGGCCGAAACGGCCGACCGGCACACTCTGCTCGATCAACGAACGGTCGGTCAGGGTCATGGCCTCGAGGATGGACGTCTCAAATCCACCGGGGAGGACACAGTTGACCGTCACTCCTTTGCGGGCCACAGCCCGCGCCAGGGATCGGGTCAGGCCCACCATTCCCGCCTTGGCCGATGCGTAGTCCACCTGAAACGGACTCCCCATGGCGGCACTCACTGAGCCGACGTTGACGATGCGACCGAACCGCTGCGCGGTCATGACCGGGATCGCCGCTTGCGCCAGGTAGAAGGCCGATGACAGGTTGCGGCGAAGACTGAATTCCCAGGCCTCAGGATCGATGTCGATCAGTTTGCGTTCGACCATGCTCCCGGCGTTGTTGATCAGATAGTCGAGGCGTCCGTAGCGGTCGACGACCTCGGAAACCAGGCGCTGGCACACCTCGACCTGGCCGAGATCGCCGGAGTGGAGCGAGACTTCCGCCTCCGAGCCCAATGAGTCACGCCAGACCGCCGCGGCCTCGTGGTCGCGGTGGAAGGCCGCCGCAACGGCAACCCCCTCGGAAGCCAGTCGGTCGCTGATCGCCCGACCCAAGCCCCGGGTTCCACCGGTGACGATGGCAACCCGATGAACGCCCATGCCGGTTCAGCCTCTCGGACGGATCGGCGGTCGTTTGCCGGTCACCACGGTCGGATCAGCCTTGACTCATCATTTGCCGACCCGCGCCCACCAGGCCTCCGTCGACTCGAATATCGCAGCCGGAGATGAAGGATGCGTCCTCGGAGATCAAAAAGGAGACCACGCCGGCGATATCCTCAGGACGCCCAGGCAGCTTTTGATCGGGCCGCTTGATGGGGGTCATCTCGGTCATGACGGCCATGATCGGCTGACGTTCCGCCTCCATGAGTCCCATGGATGTCTCGATGAGGCCCGGGGCAACGGCCACGATCCGCCCCCCTCGTTGACCCCATGCTGCGGCAGAACGCTCGACCAGTCGGGTGACTCCCCTTTTGGCCAACACGTAGGCGGTGGCGCTGTCAAGGGGCCGACCGAGTGATTGTTCAACGGCTTCGTAGAACCCGGGAGCCATGGGGTCAGCCAGCAACTCCTCCACCGTCGGATCGACCTCGCTGTAGCCGGCAATGGAGCTGATGAGGATGGCGGACGACCCCGGCCGCGCCATCGGGAGCAGGGCGTTCACCACGCGCACCGAACCGACCAAGTCGACCTCGAGTACCCGCTGGGGGGCGGCCATCTCGGGCGATACCCCTGCAGTGTGCACGAGTGACCGGAACGAGCCCAACGACCGGACGGCGGCGGCCATGGCATCGATGTCCTCCTGGGAGGTTACGTCGCACTTCAATGTCTCGACGTCCGCGCCTTCCGCAACGAGCCCGCGGCTCGCCTGGTCCAACGCCTCGTCGCTCAGATCGACCAACAGCAGGGTGGCTCGATCCGCCAATCTTCGGGCGCAGGCGAACCCCATGCCTCCTGCTCCTCCAGTGATGACGACGACGTCCTTCGGTGACATGGCACCCCTTTGTGCAGGGACTACTCCCGATACGAATATTGTGCTTCTAGCACACGTACAGTACCGTTCTCTCCGTATGGCTGCACAGGCGCCGGCCCCTCCTCGGAGCACCGACAGAACCGCCGCACCCCGTGGTACTGACTACTTAGGAGTAGTCGGAACCTCCATCGACATTGAGGCTGGCACCGGTCATGTAGGAGTTGTGGGGCGACGCGCAGAAGGCGACGGCCTCCGCGATCTCTTCCGGCAGACCAACTCGTCCAAGATCGATGGCCGAGCCGAACGTCTCGGCCATCACCCGATACGCATCTTGCGGGTCATCGGGCTTCCCTCCACCGCCCTCGACCACTTGGCGAATGGGACCGGTGAGGATCGCCCCGGGGGCCACGGCATTGACAAGTATTCCCTCGGGACCGAGGGTGCGAGCCAGATTCTTGGTGAGGCTCGCCAATGCCGCCTTGGCCGCCGTGTAGGCAATCAGACCCGGGGTCTGGTGCTTGGTCGACAACGCGGTGAGATTGACGATGCGGGCCCACGAGGACCGGCGCAGCAACGGAAGCCCGTGCCGAATGCAGTGGACCGCAGTCATGACGCCTTGGTCGAACGCGTCTCGCCACACTTGGTCGTCGCTGTCGTCGAAGCGACCCGATCCAGTGGGGCCAACCGCATTGACTAGGACATTTATTCGGCCCCACGCCGTGTCGACGCGTTCGAAGGCCCTCACCACCGACGACTCATCGGTGACGTCGGCTTCGAGGGCGAGTACCTCGCTGGCGCCGGCCATGTGGAGGTCGTCGCCGGCCTTCCGTAGGGACTCGGGCGATCGTCCGAGTATCGCCACACGGGCCCCGTCACGGGAGAGCCGGCGAGGCGATGGCCAGTCCCATCCCCCGAGATCCACCGCTGACCACGACGCAGGCCCTCTCCTCCGATGCGGACATGCCGGCTCAGACCTCCTGGGGTTGGGGCCGCGCCGCACGTGGGTTCCCGTTCCTACTATCCATGCGGCTCTGCCTCGGGCGATCCGCGTGAGCCCTGGCGTCTACCCAAGGATTCCCCGACAAGTCGGTGACGCGCTCGAGGCCGGACTGGCCAGTGATCCGGACAAGGAAGCGGTCGTTGGGTCGGACCAGCGCCTCTCGTACCGCGAGTTGGACAGCGCCATCGATTCCGCCGCCTCGACCCTCTACAACCTGGGCGTTCGGGTCAACGACCCGGTGGCGGTCAGCCTGCCCAACGGCGCCGAGATCGTGGTCGTGTTCTACGCCGTGGCGCGTCTTGGTGCCGTCTTCGTGGGCATCAACCGTGGTCTCGCGCCGCCCGAGAAGGCCTACATCCTGAGTAATTCCAAAGCAGGGACCCTGATAGCGGACGCCAAAGTTGCCGAGAGCCTTGACGGACCGCCCCAGGTGCGCGTGGTGGAGTGCAGCGATGATCGACCCGGTGCGTGGAGAGAGAGCGGGTCCTTGGACCAGGGCGGCTATCCGCGCCCGCTTTGTGACCTTGGTCATCCTGTTGGCCTGGCGTACACGAGTGGAACGACCGGCCGGCCCAAGGGCGTCATCCATACTCATCGAAACGTCCTCTGGCCCGGAGCTGCCCTGATCGCGGATCGGGGCTACGGACCGGATCTCCGACGCGGCGACTGTGCCGCCCTCACGATCTTGAATCTTCAGATCACCAGCACCCTGTTGGCGGCACAGGCCCGCGGAACCCAGATCGTGATGGACAGGGTTGACCCGGTCGGCATTGCCTCGTGGATCCGGGACGAGCGCATCAACTCGTGGTTTGGCGTACCGACCATGCTCCACGGTCTGGCCGCCTCCGAAGAGGTACAGGTCGAGGACCTCCGGAGCCTGACCGACGTGTGGACCGGTGGCAGCGACCTCTCGCCGTCGGTCCGTCGGGTATTCGAGACTCGATTCGACCTCCCGGTGCATGCTACGTACGGGATGACCGAAGTGCCGACGGTGGTGACGATTGCATCGCGCCACCAGCCGGCCGTCCCCGGATCCAGTGGTCGCTCCCTCCCCCACCTCGCCACCCGGATCAGGGACGAGCATGGACGGGTGCTGCCCATCGGGCAGACCGGGGAGATCACCATCGAGGCGCAAGTGGATGGCCCGTGGGGCGGGCTGTACCGACCGATGCTTGGCTATCTTGATGCACCGGAAGCGACGGATGAGACCCTCCGCGGTGGAGTGCTCTACACGGGCGACATCGGCCGGATCGACCAGGATGGAGAGTTGTTCGTTCTCGACCGCCGGAGAGCATTGATCCTTCGAGGCGGGGCCAATGTCTATCCCGCCGAAGTTGAACGCGTACTGCTCGAGGTCGAGGGGGTCGTGGGGGCCGCCGTGGTTGGAATCCCCGATGATCGCCTCGGTCAACGGGTTGCGGCCGCGGTCGAACTTGCCCCCGACGCCGCGGTCACGACTTCGGTCCTCGAAGCACACTGCCGTTTGAACCTGGCGAAGTACAAGGTCCCCGAGTCCTGGAGAGTCACGGCACTCCCTCGAAACGCCATGGGCAAAGTCGTACGATCCACGGTCGAAGGCCTCTTCACCTAGGCGGGGCGAGGCTCCCACCACCGACCTGACCGGAGGAATGGCGGTCAGCGAACCGGGAGGCCGAGGGTCTTGGTCTCGAGATACTGCTCGAAGCCCTCAAGCCCGCCCTGTCGGCCGATGCCGCTGGCCTTGTAACCCCCGAAGGGCGAGTCCGCGGCATACCAGCTCCCTCCGTTCACTCCCAACGTCCCGGTGCGAATCCGTCGTGCGACGGCGACGGCCCTCTCCTCAGATCCGGACGAGACTCCGCCCGACAACCCATAGACCGAATCGTTGGCGATAGCGACGGCATCATCGTCGTCGTCGAACGGAATGACGACCAACACCGGTCCGAAGATCTCCTCCTGAGCAATCCGCATCGAGTTGTCCACGTCGGCAAAGAGGGTGGGCTCGACAAAAAAGCCTCGGTCCAGCCCGGCCGGTCGTCCTCCGCCCAGGACCAGACGAGCACCTTCCTCGATTCCGCTCTGGATGTATCCGAGCACCCGGTCCCGTTGGGCGGCGTTGATGAGCGGACCGGTCAGCACCGCGGGGTCGTTCGGATCGCCAACCTGCACGTTGGCCATCGCTTCGGCGACGATGCCCACCCCTTCCTCGTAACGAGACCTCGGCAGGAGCAGTCGGGTCGGCATGGCACAACCTTGGCCGGCGTGGGCACAGACAAAGGCCGCGCCCGGAAGCACCTCTTCGAAGTTGGCATCGTCCAGAACTATCGAAGCGGACTTCCCGCCCAACTCGAGGAAGAGCCGCTTCAGCGTGGGTGCCCCCAGCTCCATGATCCGACGACCGGTTGCCGTGGAGCCGGTGAACGAGATGAGATCGACCCGCGGATCCGTGACCAGTTGTTGACCTCGATCATGCTGCTCCGAAGTGACGACATTCACAATTCCCGGAGGGATATCCGTCTGCTCCGCGACAAGCCTCCCCAGCTGGGTTGCGTTCCACGGCGTGTCGGGTGCCGGTTTGACGATCACCGAGTTGCCGGTGGCAAGAGCCTGGGCGAGCTTGTGCAGCGTGATTTCCAGCGGGAAGTTCCACGGCACGATGGCGCCGACCACGCCGACGGGCTCCTTGATCACGATCCGCCGGGCGCGACCGAGCATGTTGTCGACGTCAGGGAGATCCCGTTCCCAAGGAAACGTCTCGATCGCCGATGCCGGAGCGAGCACGGCGTCAGAGAGGGGCATGTCCAACTGCGGACCGTAGGTGAGTAGGAGAGGTGTTCCCACCTCATCGATCAATGTCCGCCGCAACGACTCCCGTTCGGACTCCAGCGCGGCCTGCAGCTGCTCGAGGCACCGGCGACGGAAGGCCCGATCGGTTGACCAACTCGTCGTGTCGAAAGCGTGGCGCGCCGCACCGATGGCCTGGTCCATGTCGCCCTCGGATGCGTCCGGGGCGGCGCCGAGCACCTCTTCGGTCGCAGGGTTGACGTTCAGATAGGTTGCGCCCCGCTCGGCGTCGACCAGCTTGCCGTTGATCAACAGGGATTCCCCCACCGTGACGCTCCTTTGGTTGTCGAGTGACCCGTCCAGCCCCGCGGCCTGGGGACTTGTGAATCATCTCATTCTACTGAGAGAAAAACAATCCTCTACTTGGAGCAGTGAGCATCCCTTCCCACGGGCGGGCCCACTGGCAGAACGCCCTGAACTCCAAGGGGAATGCGACGACTAATACTTGGCGCGGCTGCCGTCCCCGGGATCGCCATGGCCTTCCGGGAAGCTTCGGATCATGTTTTCCTGCGCATACGAGGCCACCATCCGACCGTCCTCGGTAAACACGTCGGCCCGGCCGAAGGACCGGCCCCGACCGGCATGCGGGCTCTCATGGTGCAGCAGCAACCACTCGTCGGCGCCAAATCCCCCATGAAAGCTCAGGGTCTGGGCCACGACGCTGGTCGAGATCGTGCGGTGGGACATGGATTGCCCGACGCCCCTGTGGGGACGCATCGCCGTGGCAATGAGGAATCCGTCGGACGCGAAGGCCAGAAGAGCCTGCCCGGCGAAGGGTTCATCCGGAGCGCCGATGAACCGGCTCCATACATCTAATCGGGGCGGGCCCACCGCCTCGGGGTCGTAGAGGTCGACGTCATCGACGACGCGCACCTCCCACCAGTCGTGTGATCCAGATCTGGCCGGCGTGTCCAGGGGTGCCGGGACACCAGGCGGTTTCGCCTCGTGCCGGATGAGGTCCGGTTCAGGGTCGTGAAGCAGTGCCGTGGACTGAGCACAAAGCCGGTCACCCTGCCGTATGGCCATCGTCACACTCGCGAAGACCCGACCGCGTTGGATGACCCGGACATCGAACTCCAATGGCCGATCGGGGGCACCGCCCCGCGCAAAGACGGTATGGAGGTTCTTGAGCTGCTTGTCCGGCACCGTCCGGCACGCCGCCGACACCGCCTGGGCCAGAATTTGACCCCCGAAGACCACCGGTGAGGGGCCGGGCAAGTTGTCCGCTTCATACTGGTCTTCCCCGGTGCTTCGAAGGCTCAGCATCGCGGCCAACTCGGGGGCTACGGTCATCGTTCCTGCTCGGGCAACGCTGAGCCGACTGGCGATTGGTCATCGGGAGCCGCCTGCTCCGCTTCACTGAGGGATTGGCCTCCTTCGGCGCCGGTCGCCATCACCCGTGGGGGAGGATCGGCCGCATCCAGAGCCTCGGCGATCATGGCGGCCACGTCGTCGACCTGGAGCATGTCGTAGCGCACGAAGCCCTCTTCGAACCAGCGAGGCAACCATTCCCCGAAGAGTTCGGGGTCGAAGTGGTCGGCCACCTCGGTCCCGGCCGTGGGCCCCACTAGAATTTCAGTCACTCGCAGCGATGCGAACTCACTCGCCAAACCTTGCGCATACGAGGAGAGAGCCGCCTTGGAAGTTCCGTAGATGACCAGTCCGGGGTAGGCGCGGTCGGCGGAGTCCGAGGACAGGTAGACAGCTCGACCCTGGCTGCCGTCGGCGAGCAGGTGGGGCAGGGCGGCTCGAGTCAACAGCGCGGCCCCAAAGAGGTTGATGGCATAGAGCTCCTGCCAGTCACTGAGGCCGGCGTGATCGAGGCGATGGAGCCGGCTCAACCCAGCGGCATAGACCAAGGCGTCGAGGCCACCCATGTGCTCCACCGCCGACGCCACGAGTGCCTCGACCTGACCACCGGCGGTGACGTCGCATGCCAAGGGAATCACGCCCGGTAGTTCGGAAAGTCGGTCGAGCCTTCGAGCCGCGGCCACCACGGTTGCACCCTGTTCGGCCAGACGTACGGCCAGGCCCCGCCCGATGCCGCTGGAGGCACCAACGACCACCGTCCGCTGGCCCTTGACCCCGTCTGAGGGATTGTTCAAAGTCGGACTCCTTGTTCGACGGCTGGAGATGCCGTTTTGATTGGGTAGCGGCCGGCGAGGCGTGAGCTCATCCCACTGGCCGAGAGAACAGCCCCCGGAGAGACTGGACGTCGACCTTTCCGGTGGGCAAGAGCGGAAGCGATGGCTCGTCGAGAATGAGCCATCTGCGGGGAACTTTGTACGTGGAAAGCCGACTCCGTACGTAGCTCGCCAGCTCCCGTGGGTCGGGAACGTCTCCCTCCTCGGGCACGACGACGGCAACGACTTCTTCGCCCCGTTTGACTTCGGGCACAGCCAGTACATAGGCCGTCTTGACCGCCGGGCAACCTTGGAGCACCTCTTCGACTTCACTCGGCGCCACATTGGAGCCACCGGTCTTTATCATCGGGGTCTTCCGACCGTGAAAGCGTAGATATCCCTCATCGTTGATGGAGCAGAGGTCGCCGGTGGCATACCAGCCGTGACGGTCAAAGGTCTCGCTTCGCTCAGATTTGTAAATCTGTTCCATCAAGAGCGGCCCCCGAACCCAGAGTTCTCCGGCCGACCCGGGGTCGAGCGTCGTACCCGAGTCGGGATCCACGATCTTCCGCTCGATGCCGGCAACGGCCCTTCCGAACGTGCCGCGGAGGGCAGTGGGCAGTGGCGAGTACGGATCGTCGGGATTGGAGTGGGGCCCGCCTGTCTCCGTCATCCCGAAGAGGCCGGGATACAGATCGGGTGCCGTGGGGCGTGACGGCGGCGGCAACGCCTCCGGCAGTGTTCCACCCCGCACATTCGTGAGATTCCGCCGGTCGAAACCAGGGTGCTCGGCCAGGGCTCGTGCGGCATTGGGCCACACCTGGATCAATGTCGCCCGCTCCCGCTCGATGAGGTCCAGCGCCTCCCCCGGGGCGAAGCGCCGTTGGGTCAAGAGGGTGCAACCACTGGTCAAGGCGTAGAGAAGGCTCGTGGTCAGTCCGCCGACCCAGAAGAACGGCATGGGGCAGTACAGCCGGTCAGAGGGATCGATCGACCGCAACCGGGCCATCAGCGCCGAATGCCGAATCAAGGAACCGTGGGTGTGGACGACGGATTTGGGTGCGGAGCCGGTTCCCGAGGTGTTGATCATGACCAGTGGGTCAGCCGGGACCACCTGGTGCTCTGCCGCGTGAACGACGACGGCATCCAATGAAGCCGGCAGGGGCCGGGACCAACGTGGCGGATCGGCTCCTTCGACATGGATCCAGCGGAGAAATGGCACTCCTTCCAGGCTGAGGGCCGGGCCTGAGCTCGCCAATCCGTCGAGGCCGGCCTCGAGCCGAGTGCCCAACTCGGCGGCCAGGAACGATGGCGCCGTCAAGAGGGCAGCAACGTCCGCGTGCCGCAGTAGTCGGACTAGTTCAGGACCGGGAGCGAAGGTTGAGAGCGGCACGGTCAGCGCTCCGATTCGTGCCGCGCCCAGCCACGCGATCACCCACTCAGGGCCGTTTCCGAAGAGGATCCCGATCCGAGTGCCCTTCCCCACGCCGGCAGCAAGCAGTCGGCCAGCGAGTTCGGCACTCCGAGCATCCGCATCCCCAAACGTGAGGTCGAAGTCGACCCCGACGACAAATGACTCATGAGGGGTGGACTCACGAAGTGCCAACGCCTCGGGAACACTTGCCGGTAGTCCGGCGAGCCAAGTGCCCGGGGTCTCGGACCGACCCGCAGGAAGCGCAGGGTTTGAGGTCGTGCCTGTCAGTTTCATGTCCGTCGGATCGACGTTCCGTTACGACTGGGGGTACCAGCCACCTCTGCTCTGGGGATCGACCTGGCCGTGGAAGCCGAGTTGGGCACAGCAGACCAATCGTGGTCCAACATCACCGATCGCTCTCCCCGCGCCAGTAACACCCGATCCATGGCTTGAGAGGCGCCGGCCGGCTCCCCGTCGTAGACCACAGATCCGTGTTCGAGGATGACCGCTCGGTCGGCGATGTTGAGCACACGATCTATCTGCTGCTCAACGACGAGTAGTGCCGTGCCGGCCCGACCGATGGCCTCGAGCGCCTCGTAGACAGTGTCCACCACCAGCGGTGCGAGGCCCAAGCACAGTTCGTCGGCAACCAGCAGCTTCGGTGGCACAACCAGAACCTTGGCCAATGACAACAGCCGTTGTTGGCCACCCGACAGCGTGCCGGCCAGTTGTTTCCTCTTGTCGGCAAGGACGGGATAGGTCTGGTAGGCGGTGGCCAATGACTGAGTCAGCCGCTTTCGCCCCAGCCGTTGCCGAAACGCAATGGTCAGATTCTCCTCGACCGTCAGCCTCGAGAAGATCGCCCGACCTTCGGGCACGCTGGCCACGCCGTGTTGGGCAATCTTGTGGGCAGGCCAACCCGTCACGTCAGCACCAGCCACCCTGATTGATCCTCCGCTGGTGGGCAGCAAACCTGACGCGGCCCGAGTAACGGTGGACTTTCCTGCCCCGTTGGAGCCGATGAGAGCGACCACGCCGCCCGCAGGTACTTGGAAACTTACGTCAAAGAGTGCCCGATAGGGTCCGTAGCAGGCGCTGACGTGGTCGAGCTCGAGTGCGCTGGGACAGGCAGTGGCCACTAGGTCGGCACCCCGAGATAGGCCCGTCTGACCTCGGGCTCCGCCATCACCTGGTCAAAGGTCCCGCTGGCGATCACCCTGCCCAGGTCCATCACCACAGCACGATCCACCACATCACCGACCATGCCGAGGTCGTGTTCGACGAGGAGGACGGCCATACCTTTTTCCTTTTGCAGGGTTCGGAGGACGTGGGCCAACTCCTTCGTCTCGTGCACGTCCAGACCTGACGATGGCTCATCGGCCATGAGAAGATCCGGTCTCCCGACCAAGGCCCTGGCCAGTTCGACCAGCCTGCACATCCCAAGGCCCAGGGCGGCTACCGGCGTGTCGCGCTCGGGACGGAGCTCGACGAGGTCGAGCACCTCGTCAACAGCCTCCAATTCGTCGGAGCATGGCGCCGATCTGCGCAGGGCATCCTTCCACAGTCGGCCGTCGCCACGCCGGGCTCGCTCGGCAACCAGAAGATGCTGGTACACAGTGAGGTCGGGAAACACCTCGATGCGCTGGTAGGTGCGACCCATGCCCATCCGAGCCCGTTTGAAGTTGGGGAGACCGCTCACGGGGATACCCTTGAACTCAATGGACCCTGACTCGTGGTTCAGTTGTCCACCGATGCAGTTGAACAGCGTTGTCTTGCCGGCTCCGTTCGGTCCCACCAGCCCGACACTCTCACCCGGTCCGATGTCAAAGCTGACATGGTCCACAGCCAAGACCCCGCCGAACGACTTGGTGAGATCAGCGGTGCGCAACAGCACTTCGTGAAGGGCCGAGTCGCCGGCCCCAGCGGCGAGCGGACTATCCACGGTCGAGTCCCGGAATGGCTGGCGTGGTTTCTCCATGCTGAGCAGCCAGGTCCTCGCTGAACCGCTCCCACGTTGAGACCGAGACACCGTGCATCGAGCCCTGGTCTGATGGGTCGTCGCCCCTCTCTCCCCGGAAGAAGTGCCGTTGAATCTGCATGGTCTGCTTGCGCTTGACGAATTCCACGATCCCCTCGGGGTGACGGGCATAGGTCAGGGCCCCGGCGGCAAACAGCACCACGGTGAGGCCCTGGAAGCGGAGTGGGACATAGGTCAGGAGTTGCTCGACCACGACGAATCCAATCCCACCCTCGATCGCCCCCTCGACCGTCGTTACGCCGGTGGTGATGACGATGACGACAAAGACGAGGGAGAATTGGTAGTTGAACAGATTCGGATTGGCGTTCTGCGTATTGATGACCAAGAGTGAGCCACCGAGGCCTGCTACTCCGCCGGACAGGGCAAAGATCAATACCCGTTGCCAGGTCAGGTTGATTCCGAGACCGGAGGCAGCGGTCTCGCTTCCCCGCATGGCCCCTAGGTATTGACCGACCGTTCCCATGCGGAGGGAGAGGACCATCACGACCACCAGCACCACCACGATTATGGCGAAGATGAAGAACTGATGGCCACTGGTCTCGAAGAAGTCGAATGGATGGAGCCAGGCCGACTGCAGATTGAGACCGGATTGCCCATTGCTGACACCGTGAACCGGAAACACGCTCGCATCGAAGAACAGCGCAGCAGCCAGCGTCATGAGCGCCAGGCCGAGCCCCTTCAGCCGGAGTGACAGCAGGGCGAGCACTATGGCGATTCCGGCGGCGACCAGGGCCCCGATGAACATTCCAACAACCATGTTCAGCCCAAGGTGGTTGGCCAGCTGTGCGGCGGTGAATGCTCCGACTCCGGCCAGGGTGGCTTGGGCCAAGGAGAGCTGCCCACCCATACCGGTGATCATGGTGATGGACAGAAAGATCGTTGAGAACGCCAAGCCCGAATTGAACACACTTTCCCAGGTGGGCGGTATCCAGGTCAGCATGGACACGACAAAGGCCACGAGCAGGACCACCCAGAGAATCCGGGCGATCCGCTGCACCTGGGGGAGACGGATGGAGGCGGTCAGCGGGGGTGCCGGTGGATCGATCGACGCCAGAGGATCTCGGTCGTGATCAAGGCTCCGCAGACCCGGAATGAAGAGCAGGGCAAGCACCAGCGCGATGAACGGAATGGACGGGAGAACGGAGGAGTAAAAGATGCTGTCGGTTGGTACATAGCCTTGCAAAAGAAGCGAGACCACTCCGAGCAGAATCCCGAACACTGCCGCTCGGGGCAGAGATCGAAGGCTGGCCAACGCCGCGGCGGCGATTGCCGCCACCATGAGCGTGGTGAAGTTCTGTGCCTGCAATTCGGGGTAGGCCGGTGCCAGCAACACTCCCGAAAGACCGGCCAAGAGGCTCGAGACGGCCCAGGCTACCGAAACCACTCCCCCGGCGTTGACCCCGTCGAGTTGGACGAGGCGGCGGCTCTCAACGGCTGCCCGCATATAGAGACCAAGTGCGGTGAACCTCATCAACACCAGTACGGCAGTCAGCGCGACCGCGGTAACCACGACGACGCTGAGATCATGACCGTTGACTGGATAACCGGACAGCGTGACGTAGACGGTGTCCTGGTTGAACAAGATGGTCGGCGGGTTATACAGCGTCTGGCTACCGAAGACGACCGGCAGCAAGGCGGGAATACCCACCAACAGCGCGATTCCGGTGACTACCTTCGCGGTCGTGTTGGTGTTGGCGATCTTCCGGAAGAGGAAGCGATCGAAGATGAGGCCCAAGAGGGGAGCACCGATGACGACCGCGATGAGGAAGGCGAGCCAGAGCGACAGTCCCGCGTTCTGGACAAGGATGAAGAAGATGAAGGCGGAGGCAAACGCTTGCGCCCCAAAGGCAAAGTTGAAGACCCCGGTTGTCTGGTAGGTGAGCACCAGGCCGACAGCAAACAGGGCGTAGGCGCACCCGTACGGGACCCCGGGGATGGCGTAACCTAAAAACTGCTCCACGCCCGACCTTCCGTGTTCGTCCTGGGCCCCACTGGGTTGCAGGTACTCAGGTACCCGGCGTACCGACCGGCGACGCGATCGGCGTTGGGTTTTTCGGCACCGGATTGGCCGGATTGATGGCGAAGCAGTTGAACACCTGGTGACCGCGGTTGAACACCGGAACGTACTTCTTGCCTTGTACCTGGATGAGTGCCTGACAAAAGTTGGTCGACTTGGTGTGAGCCGTGCCCCAGTTTATTGGGTAGTAGAGACCATTGGCGGTCCACTGCGTAAGGAGATTGTCCTGTTTCACGACATTGGCTTGGGTGACGTTCGATCCCGCATTCTTGACCCCCTGGACGAACAGCGCGGCCGAGGCCCACCCTTGGATGGTCAGTTCATCCTGTGCGTACTGAGGCTGATACTTCTTCATGGCGGTGAGATACGTCTTCATCGCCGGGTAGTACTGGAGCGGAGCGGTGAACGGAACGTGTTGGGTACCGAAATACACCCCCTGCACAAGACTTCCGTAGTTGGCCACGGTGCTCGGGTCTTCTCCGTTGAGCCAGTACTGCTTGGTCTTCACGCCGTACTGCTTGATCCCTCGAGCCAGCGAGACGTTGTCCGTCACGCTCATGCAGGAGATCACCAGTTGGGCCCCCGACGACTTGATGTGTTGGACATCTGGATCGAGGTTGCCCCCTAGTGGAGCGCCAAGATCGGTGTACGCCATCTTGAAACCCGCCTTGGTGAGCGACGTGTTCGCTGCGCTGCAGGCGTCTGAGGAGGCGGCGACGTTGTAAGCGAGGGTGGCAAACGAATGGACCTTCAGTCGCTTCATCAAATAGGCCACGTAGTACCCGATGGAGGGGTAGTACAAAGCTGAGCCTCCCGTGGAGTAGAGGTTCGGGGGCCCGGCCCAGTTGTGAGTCACGTTGTATCCGTACGTTGGGATGCAGGTCTGAGTGACCAGATTGGGTGCGAAGAAGGGTGACGCCACCCCAACCAGGGCAAACGCATGGTCTTGCTCGACGGCGGTTTGGACGCCCTGACTGAACTGACTGGGGTTTCCCTGGTCATTGATGTTGTTGGCCAGAGTGAACTTGCGGCCGTTGACCCCGCCCATGGCATTGATATAGGAGAAGTACGCCTTCACCCCTGGGACCAACGAACTGAAGTCACCGGCCAGGGGACCGCTTTCCGTCGCGATTGCGGCGACGTTGATGTTCTTCTTCGTGACCCCTGGGGATCCCTGAGCGACCCCGGTGGGGCAAGTCGGCACCGTCGATGTCGTGCTCAGCTCGGTGGCGGATGTCGTTGGCGAGGCGACATGGCCCGAGACGGGCGCCTTTGCAGTGGTCATCCCGATTGCGGAGCTGTTCCCTCCGCACGCGGCCGCCACCGCTGCAGCCGCCAGAACGAGCGCCAGAACCACCGACGGCCTACGTCGGTGGGGCGGCTTCGATATCGCTCCCCCCGCTTCAGCCGTGCAAGAGGTTGAATCGGAGCGGCTCATTGGTTCCCCCATTTTCGGTTCTCGACTCCCACTTGACTTCACTCACCGATACTTGACTCCACTCACACGCCGGGGGCGATGAGCGTCGGCACTCGATCAAACCTTGGATCGGCTCCGAGACGCACAGAAGCCGCCGCTGGAGCTCGGGCCTGAAGTCCTCTCCAACCCCACGGGAGGTGATAGATCCGTGCCCGGTCCTGAACATTGGCAGGCGAATCGTCTGATCTCCCCTCGTCCCCGATTCCTCACGATTGCCGGTCCGGCAGGCAAGGACCGTCGACTGACCATGCCGTTCAAACATCGCCAGTAAAGTATGCTTCTTCCGGAGGAAAAGTCAACCTGTATTTTTCTGGTTATCCGCACTGCTTACCACCAGGCCCGGCATCAGCAGTACTTCTTGATGTCCGGTTCACGATCGCGCCTGCACGAAGATCCTTCATCGAAGGACGGGATCCCACGGACAGATCTGTGAGTGAACCGTCGGAAGGTCATGTTCGCCGACGGCGGTGGGCGCCGGCTCGACGGCTGAGGAGCCCCAGACTGCTGCCGCGTGCTCGATCGATGCCTGCGTTGCTGCGCAATGGTGCGATATGACTCGGCCGATGGGAGGACAGGGCGAACCAGCCGAAGATCCGCGGGTCGCCGTACGTGACATCCGCGAGGGGCCACCTGATGAGTATTGGGAGCGCCTCCGTCAGTTGATGGGACCGGAGGGTCTCGTTACCTATTGGTATCTCGGTCGGGCATTCAATCAGGAGATCGACCCCGACACCATGTCCCTACGGCCTGATATGCGCAACCCGGGCGGCGGAATCATGGCCGCCCCGCTGGCGATCGCCGCCCCCGAGACGGGCGGCTGGAGAGATCGCGAAGCTATTCCGGCTCCAATGACGTACTCCCTCCACCTTCTCGATCCGGCATTAGATGTCCGAACCATTCGGGTGCGCCGGGAGACTGTGCGCCGGGGTCGCAAGGTTGGGTTCAGTCGTTCGATCGTCACAGATGCCGACGACTCCAGCCGGGTCATTGCCGTGACGTCGGGTACAGGAGTCACCCTCGGCGACGCCCCGCCGGGCTTTCGACCGGTTGACCTCCCTCCTGATCTCCCGAGTATCGAACTTCCGGCCCTCACCATTGTGTTCGGCGCACGTCGCGATCCTGATGGGTGGCGCCTGCCCGAGCTTTCCTCACGCCTAGCCTCTACTTCGGCGTCGCTTCATTTGGGTCCCGTTCATGTGGTTTGCGAGGCCGCTGCGAGTGAGGCCGCCGAATCCATCCTGAACGCAATGTCCGGCCAGCGAGACTCCGGGAACGGAGAACCTTCCGGTGCCGCAGGCAAACGGAACTTCGTGCAGATCGAAGAGTGGGAGATTCATTTTGTCGCGCCCGGTCGGAAGGGGCCGTTTCTGGTCCAAACCGAGGCCTGGGGCAGACCTGACGACCGGATAATCTCTCGCTTCAGTCTCATCGATGAGGGTCGTTCCGGGTCAGTCGTTGCCGTAGGTACCGCGGCCTTCCGTGGCCAAGCCGGTTCGTAGGCTCGCCACCGAGGTCCTCCTGTAGTCGGAGACGTCCTCTGGTGTCAGGCACGGACAGCGAGGTCATTGCCATGGTCGGGGCAAAAAAGATGCTGCCTCGGGCATCGCCCGAGGCAGCATCTTCCGCCAGAATCCAGAGACGTGGATCAGAAATCGTCCAAGGTGCCGGGGAAGAGCGACACCGTGAATTGGCTGCTGGAATTCTCGTACAGGCAAACGGTCGCCTTGGTCTTGCCATTGAGGAACGCCGAGCCCAGTCCGGTTGCTGAGGTGACTGTGCCCTTCTCCTTGATCTCGCCCACGGAACTCGAGCCCGTTACAACCGGGCACTTGTCCTTCTTGCCCGTTCCTTCCTTGATGGTGAATGTTTCGGTCATCGTGTTTCCGGATCCCGAATTGAAGGTGACGGTCGAACTGTTGGAGCCAGAGACGACCGACGTACCTCCGCCACCGGTGGCGGCAGTGTCCGTGCAGCCGGTGAGCGTCTGAGAAGTCGCACTGCCACTGAGCCCTGAGCAGCTCGCTTTGACAGGCTTAGGTGCCTTGGCTGCGAAGGCGGTGCTGGACGGAATGACGACCGCGAGTGTCGCCGGTACTGCCATGGCCGCCACCGTGAGAAGGCGTGTAAATGGCAAACGCTTCATGAATCCCCCTATGTTGGGCGTTGAGAATACGGATGTGGTCTATCTAGAATATGACTTTTGTAGTGTAAAAGTGTAATATGCTGAAGTCAAGGGGCGGAGGCACCAGCCTGTGTCCTCCTGAGAGAGTCTTGGCGTCGCTGGACCTGTCGAGCGGCGCCGGAGTGGGTCGAACCGACGACGTGGTGGACATCCGCAACGACGTGTGAGCACGTTTGCGTCAGTTCAGATGTTCCGACCAATCCGCCGGCCGGAATCGCAACGTCGAGAAGGCGTGCATCTCAGGTCCGGAGCCGGACGCCCACCGGGGGGTCAGCTCAACCGACAGTCTTCAGAATGGGATTCCCGGTAGGGACTTTCGTCGCCGTCTGCGCTGGGGCGGCGTGGTTCATTCGACCTTTCCGACTCCTGTCGAGTGAAACGAGTTGCACTTCCAGGCACGTTTGCGGGCGGTCACCCGATCGGGGGTCATTCGGTTCAAGCACGCCTCCAGATCGGCCGATCCCTCAATGTATGGCGACAACCTCGGCGGAACACCACATATCGGGTCTCTATGTGGATATGTTGGTTGACTTCCTCCGCCAGACCATGCCGCCCGATGGTGTTCAGGAAGTGTTGCGGAGGGCCGGCGAGACGAGGACCCTCGATGAGATAGCCGACCTTGCGTCGTGGAGTTCCTACCGTCAGTTCCGACGGCTCCTCGAGGGGCGATCGACGTTGGATCCCGCCAGTCTCTATGAGCAAGCTGCGTCGCTGTCTGACGTGGTGAGTTCCTCGGTCTTCTCGCAAGCTGTTCAGACACTCGATTCGCCGGGGGCCGTTCTAGCCAGCGGCACCAGCCACAATCCGCTGGTGCCGATTCGACGGTACGACACGACCGAGGTGGCAGCGAACGAGTGGACGATCCGCGAGAGATTCGAGGAGGGATTTGCCCCGTTCCCTGAGTACTGCGACTTTGCTGCGACTCAGTATGCATTGATCCCCGCGATATTCGATCTTCCTCCTGCCGAGGTTATTGAAGAGCAATGCCAGTGCCAGGGTGACGCCGCCTGTCTGTTCCGCATTCGCTGGCGTCCCAATGACCAGGTGCGAGTTGAGCACTACCGGATCCGCGCTGAACGGTCCGAGGCTCGACTCGAGCAGCTGCAGGCCATGGTCACCGAGCTTGCCTGCAACGAGCACTACGAGGATGTCCTCCAGGGCTTCGTCCAGTCCGCTCTCCGTACTGCGATTGGTGCCGGCGGCGCGCTCCTGGCGCTCACCGCACGGGCGGGCTCGGCGACCAACGTCTATTCCGAGGGGCTGACGGCGGGGGAAGTGCAGTTGATGACCGAACACCTCCTCACCGGTGCGTCCACCTCCGACCAAGTCGTTGCTGTCGACGTGGCGTCGGCACGCTGTCACTATGGTTTTCTGGCCCTCAACGACGGCGGTGGTGTCCTACCTTCGCTGGCGCGGTCCACCCTCGAGACCTATGCCCGGTTGGCGGCGGCCGCCCTCGATACCGCGGACGCGCTGGATGAAGCTCGCCATCAGGCCAATACGTCACGGGCTCTTTTGAATCTGGCCACCTCGCTCACCGAATTCGTGAGTACTCAGGAGATGGCCGCCCGGGTCGCTCAAGCCGTCCCCGACGTCATCGATTGTGATCGTGCCGCTGTGTTCTTGGACTCAACTGGCTTGCGCGGAGCGTCCAGCGAGGGCGTCCGATTGGCCGGTTCGACCGGGTACAGCAAGGAGGAGGTGGCTATGCTCCGCTTTCGCTCGTTCACCACCTCGCCCGCCGGCGCCCGCGCCGACCAGGGGATCGTTCAAGGCACCCCCGCGGACTCTTCGAGTGTCGCCTTCGTCTCCGCACCCATCGTGGTGTCCAGCGAGACCATCGGGTCCATCGTGGCCAGCGTCACCGATGGACCCGAGCGGCTGGTCGTCACCCCGAGACTGGTCGAGCGATTGAAGGGCCTTGCCGCCCAAGCGTCCACGGCCATCTCCAATGCACGGTTGGTGGACCAGATCCGATTTCAGGCGGTCCACGACACCCTGACCGGATTGCCCAATCGTGCCCTCATCTTGGACCGCACCGAGCAGATGTTGGCTCGGGCCCGCCGTTCTGAGATTCAGGTGGCCGCCCTCTTCATCGACCTGGACGGATTCAAGGAGGTCAACGATTCTCTCGGTCACGGTGTAGGTGACCAACTCTTGAAGGCGGTCACCGAGCGACTGTCGGTGACAATGCGAGAGAGCGACAGTGTCGGTCGCTTGGGTGGCGATGAGTTCGTCGTTCTGGTCGACGGTGCCACCATGGACGCCGGACCCGAGTTGGTGGCCGAGCGATTGCTCGAAGTACTCCGAACCCCCTTTCATCTGCCTGACCTACCCGGAGGCCCGCTGACACTCACCGCCAGTATCGGCATTGCCACGGGTGTCCGAGCTTCGGCCACGGAACTCCTTCGGGACGCTGACATTGCGCTTTACGAGGCCAAGGGGGCGGGCAAGGACTGCTTCGTGGCCTTCGAACCTGAGATGCACACTGCCGTCCAGGATCACCTCCTACTCGAGATGGACCTCCGAGATGCCCTGGAGGGAAATCAGTTCCGGCTCGTCTACCAACCCATATTCAACCTGGCCGGAGGTCAGACCACCGGAGTCGAGGCTCTACTTCGCTGGGAACACCCGGGACGGGGCTTGGTCCAGCCGGGCAGCTTCCTTCCCATCCTCGAGACCTCGGGCATGATCAACGAGGTTGGCCGGTGGGTGCTGGACGAGGCCTGCATTCAAGGCGCCCATTGGCACGCTCGTGGCTTCCCGCTCGACGTCTCCGTCAACGTCTCGGCCCGGCAGCTCGATTCAGATCGGTTGGCCGACGACGTCCGGGGTGCGCTGCAATCATCTGGATTTCCGGCCTCGTCGTTGACCCTCGAGATCACCGAGACCGCCATCATGAAGGACGTTGCCGCCGCCGTGCCCCGGCTGGTCGCCCTCAAGGCCACCGGGGTCCGCATCGCCATCGACGACTTCGGGACTGGCTATTCCTCCCTCGCCTATCTCCAGCAGTTCCCGGTTGACACGCTCAAGATCGATCGCTCATTCATCTCAGCCATGGCCGGATCACTCGAGTCTGGAGCGCTCGTCCGCACCTTGGTTCAACTCGGCAAGACCCTGGGACTCGAGACCCTGGCTGAAGGGATCGAGGAATGTGAGCAGTACTCCCAGCTAGAACGTGAACATTGCGACAGCGGGCAGGGTTACCTCTACGCCCGACCCCTCGATGTGGATGCGGTGGAAGCGTTTGTAACGGGCCAATTCAGCAGCCGTCAGGAAATAAGGACCGCGCCCCGCGACTGAAGTCGTCCGTTGGTTGGTCCGGCGGGACCGCTCCACGGCTTTCCATGCGTAGTTCCCATACCTCTGGGAGAAGTTTCCGGCGTGAGCCCTTCATGCTCCGAGACCAACGGCTCTCGGAGCAAATGATGGGATGGATCGGGACCAATGAGGTCAAACCACCTCTGGATTGGAGCCTGGGAAGAGGATCGCACTCCGGACCTACGCATTGGCAGGCCGACCGTCAGCCCCCCACCGCCAGATCGGAGGTTCGAATGCTGACTCGTTTCGCCCCCCGGGGATCTGTTCAGCTCTGCAGGTCGTGTAGCCGAGCGGTGATGATGGTGACCGTCACGGCTGCCCACGGCCAAGATCGCTCCTACAAGGAGGATACTTGTTTGTAAGTTCTGACCTCTTGGTGGACATGAGCATGGTGTGAGAACAATCGGCTGCGGAGACCGGGTTGATGGACCCTGAACCTGAACCTGAACCCGGCCATGAGCCCGGAGCGGATCCGACGAGCCGGTTCCGGTCCCTCTACCAAGCCACGTTCGAAGACATTTACGCGTACACCACGCGGGCCCTGGCCCCCGACCACTCCGACGTCGATGACGTGGTTGCAGAGGTCTACCTGGTGGCCTGGCGAAGGATCGGTGAGCTGCCACATTCGCCGGAGGATCGGCTTTGGTTGTTTGGCGCCGCTCGCAACGTCGTGAGGAACACCAAGCGAAGTACGAACCGACGCCTTCTTTTGGTCGAGCGGATCCAGCGCCACTCCCGCACGCCGGTGGGGTCATCGGAGCTCTCAGACGTGGACGTGACGGACGCACTACGACGGCTGCCCTCCAATGAACGCGAGGTCATACAGCTCGTGATCTGGGATGGGCTATCACCCGCCGAAACCGCCCAGGTTCTCCATTGCTCGGTCAACGTCGTGCACGTGCGCTTGCACCGTGCTCGCAGACGTTTGGCGCGGAGGTTGCCATCGGGCAACGAGGGTCCGGGCGGCGTTGTGGCCGGTGTCATCGTTCCGACCACCGAGATCGGCGCCTTCCAGATGGATAGGGAGAACCCACAGTGAGAATCGACATCGACCACATCGACACCCTGATCAAAGGAGCCGACCCCGCCGACACCTCGTGCCTAGTGGACGCCGACTCTCCCGAAGCCGAGCAGATCTGGGAACGGGTGCTGGCAGCAACGTCTTCGGGTACGGCCGCCCCGTTCTCCCGCCCGGGACCAGGGCGAAGCCGGGGCGTGGTCTGGCCCACGATAAGTGTGGGCACAGTCGCAGTCGTTGTCATCCTGGTACTCCAGTTCCTGCCCACGCCCGCTCTGCAGGCACCCAGCGCCGCGGCCGCGGCCCTACGACGCCTGGCCGACCAGGCTGCGGTCGCCGAGCCAGCACCGATACTCAAGGACGATCAATGGCTCCAATCGGAGTATCAGGTCTCGTATCTGGCCGCTCCGCCTCACATCGCCCCTGAGTCTTCAGCAGTCGAAAGCGCCCGGGCGGTGGTCACGGTGAACGCAGAGGACTGGGCCAACAATCTCAGCCAGTCCTGTAGTCAGCAGGTCGTGACTTCGGTGGCCTACAAGAACCCGGCAAGCCAGAGGGCCTGGTCATCCGGTGGCATTGGCTTGCCGTCGACGGCATCGCCTCAGTGCGTCAGCGGGATGCTCGGGAAGGTCAGCCAGAGTGCCGGTACGCTCGATGTGGCCAAGCTGCCTACCGATCCCTCGGCGTTGGCGCAAGCACTCCGGACCGGAACCACGGGCCTTGCCGTGCTGGACCATCCGTTCATCGGAGGCCGCGAACTCACCCCGTTCGGGCGCGCCGTCACGCTCTTGGCCAGTCCGACACTGGGGGCCACTCCAGCACTGTGGTCGGCACTGCTCCGGGCGATGGCAACGATGCCGGGGGTGGCACTCCTCGGCACCACAACTGCACACAATGGCGCCGTCGGGGTGGCGTTGGCCGGGGCCACTGGCGAGGGGTACCGAACCACCATCATCCTTTCGCCATCGACCGGAGCACTTTTGGAGGCGAGGAACCTCATGGTCGATCAGCTCGTCGCCGGTCTGGGGGGAAGCATCGGAGTGGTGACGATTCAGTGGCTCGACCCTTCTGGGATCCCGCCGCGTGGTGGATGCCGACATGCTCCCGTCATCGCTGGCCGGAGAGGTGCCTACGGGAATCGTGTCGGCGGTGGCGGATCCGGGCGTCACACGGCATCGGGTGAGCGCGTGGCTGAGCTCCATCCTTCCCGAGCTACCTCGACACATCTCCGCGAACTTCGGAACCACCGGCAATCCGAGTGTGAACGCCATCTCGGTGATCACGCTCACTCCCGATCCTGACGTCGCCAGGATTAGGGAGCTGTTCCAACGCTCCGGACTATTCCACGCCATCCGGTCGGCTCAGGGATGATGCGCAGTACGCCATGAGCTCGGGAGGCGAGACCCCAACCCCTTTGAAGTCTTGACGTGTCGATCGTTCTGAGAATCGGCGGATGGGGCAATGTCGACTACCGGTAGCGTCCGATGCGATGGCTGAGCCCGGGACCAGACGACGGCAGCGACTCGCCGAGGAGCTCGATGAAAGTGGTCTTCCGCCGGAAGGGAGTGACGCCTTCCGGGCGATCCTGATCGAAGAGATCGATCATGCTCTCCGCCCGCCTGTTCACGAACGCCGAATCGTGAGCAGCGGCACCATCCTGGACCCGATGTCAGAACCGGCCTCGTGGTCGGCCGGGACGCAGCTCGACATCTCCCTCCAGCGGCTGGACCAGCAGCCCCTCCCGGCCGCCCGCCGTTTCGCCGATGGGCTTTCGAGCTGGCTCCTGCGCCGTAGCGATGGCACAACCGATTGGGTGGTGCTGGATCGCCCGGCCGGCTCAGAGCGGGACCTCGTGGTTCTGGCGAAGGTACTCGAAGCCACAATCGTCCAGCGGCATCCAGCCGGATCGGTCCGGGTCGTCGGGGAGTTCGGCGTGCTTCGATGGGATGGCCTCAGCTGGCACCACGAGCCGCCCGTCGGCAGTTGGATCGATGAGTCCACCACCTCTGCGGCGTATGGCGATTCTGACGTTCTCCGTGCGATGCTCGAATTCGCCGTTCACGACCTCGGGTCTTTGGGCATCGGCTCGCTGCTCATCTATCGTCCCCATTCCGATCCGGGTCCGCTTGTCGAGGAGCGCCTTCCGACGCCACCGGCCTTACGAATCCGCCGGGCATCACACTTGGCCCCCCTTCGTCACGCTCTGGCCCAGATCGATGGGGCTGCCATTTTTGATGCCGAGGGAGCGCTCCGCCGGCTCGGCGTACGGCTCATCCCCAGCAACGCTTCAGAACGGGCCGTCGAGGCGTTCGGGGGCACCCGGCACACCTCCGGTCGCCGTTACAGCCACGATGACCCGCTCGCCACCGTCATCGCAGTGAGTGAGGATGGCCCGGTCACGTTGCTCCGCAACGGAAGCGTGCTCGGAAGCTCGCGCAAAAAGGTACCCGATCGCGAGCGAGCTCTCTCATGATGCCCGCCACATTGAGGTGGAGGCACTCTAGGCCGAACGGCCCGATGTCCCACAAACGTGGAGCCTGGGAGGAGAATCGAACTCCTGACCTACGCATTACGAGTGCGTTGCTCTACCGACTGAGCTACCCAGGCGTGAGAGGACACGCTATCCGAACCGCGAGGGTTCCCCCGGTAGCCGGCCCGACCGGGCCTGGCCGCGGCAGCCTCAGTCGATCATCCCCGACAGTTCGACCATGAGCGACTCCATGAGCAGCGATTCGTTGGCGTTGCGCTCGAGCGCCACCGACGCCTCGTCGATGGCCGCGAGGTGGCGGACACGCCCGGCGGGCATCGGCGGAGCTCCCCGCCGAGCGGGTCCCGGCCGTCGATGCCGGCCGTCGCCACCAGCCGGTCCCGGTAGATCGCCGGCCAGGGTGGTGAGCCCGAAGCGCAGATCGTCGGTACGCCACCGCCGCTCCTCCCGCTTGTGGCCGTCCTCCATCTGCTTGCGACCGGGGATACCCCTGGCCCCGGTCATCTCGGCCTGGTCGGCCAGCTCGGCCAGCTCCTGCGGCGTGCTGCTCGCGGAGCGGGGCCAACGCCTCGTCCGCCGCGGCCAGCAGCTCGGCGGCCACCACGGCGGCGGCCGCCCCGGTGCCGTCGAGGCGGGCGGGCACCGATCGCCACTGCTCCTGTCGGGCCGACGAATCCGGCGTCGGTGACCAGCAGCCGGGCCCGGTCGAGCCGGCCCCCGGCCGCCCCGGCCACCGAGCGGGCGTGCTCGGCCTCGACCCCGTTCGACACCAGCCATGCGGCCACCGAGGCCTCGGACACCGGATCGAAGCGGATCTGCACGCACCGGCTGACGATGGTGGCCAGGCTGGGCGGCAGGTCGTCGGCCACCAGCACGAACACGGTGGACGGCGGGGGCTCCTCCACCGTCTTCAGCAGGGCGGGCGCGGCCACGGTGGCCAGATGCACGTCGGTCACCATCAGCACCTGGCGCGCCGACTCGAGCGGCCGGCGCTGGGCCCGGGTGACCACGGTCTGGGCATCGTCGACGCGAGATGGACGCGCCGGTCCGCTCCACCACCACCAGGTCGGGGTGGGTGCCGGCCGAGGGCCCGCCGACAGACGTTGCACACCCCGCAGCCACCGTCGGGACAGAGCAGGGCGGCGGCCAGCCCCCGGGCCGCGGCCCGCTTGCCCGACCCCGGGCGGTCCGTGGAGGAGGTAGGCGTGCACCGGCCGCCGGGCCGCCGCCATCAGCTGGGCCACCGCCCGGGGCTGGCCCACCACCTCGTCGAAGAGCGACGGCGGCCGGGACCCGGTCACCTCCGGGCGCCACCGTCCGGCTCGGGGCTATCGGCCACGGCCGCCCTCCACGCCGGCGCCTCCGGTGCGGCGGCGAGCCGACCCTCCACGCCCGACCACACCGCCGCGGCCACCTCCTCCACCGGGCCGGTGCCGTCGACCACCAGCCACGGCGTGACCGCCTCCTCGGCCAACCGGTGGTAGCCCTCGGCCACCCGCCGCTGGAACTGCTCCCCCTCGAGCTCGAGGCGGTCCTCGTCGCCATCGCCCCGCCGCGCCCGGGCCAGCCTCGACGGGCACGTCGATCAGCACGGTCAGGTCCGGGGTCAGCCCGCCGGTGGCCCACCCGATGAGCGGGTCGAGCTCGGGGCGGTCGAGGCCGCGGCCGTACCCCTGGTAGGCCAGGGTCGAGGCCGAAAACCGGTCGGTCACCACCCAGGTCCCCGCATCGAGGGCCGGGCCGCACCACCTCGGCCACGTGCTGGGCCCGGTCGGCGGCCATCAGCAGCGCCTCGGCCCGGTCGCTCACCGGCGGCTGGTCCGCGGTCGAGCAGCAGGCGGCGCAGCGACCCACCCAGCCGGGTGGCCCCGGGCTCGAAGGTGAGCAGGGCGCCGAGGCGATCGGCCAGCAGCCGGGCCTGGGTGGACTTGCCGCAGCCGTCGATGCCCTCGAGCGCGATCAGCCGACCCGGTCCGCGCGCCGTCACCTAGAACGGGGGTCCTCGTCACGGCCGTCCGCGGTCGCCCGGACGCCCGACCGACTTCTTCGCCGCCGCCTTGGGCGCTCGCCGGTCTTCTTCGCCGCCGCCTTGGTCGCTCCCGCCTTCTTGGCGGTCGTCTTCTTGGCCGCGGCCTTCTTCTTGGCCGGGGCCTTCTTCTTGGCCGCCTTCTTGCGGGTGGAGGGTCCGGCCGCCCGGCGCTCGGCCAGCAGCTCGGAGGCCCGCTCCACGGTGAGGCTCTCCACGTCGTCGCCCCGGCGCAGCGAGGCGTTGGTGGTGCCGTCGGTCACGTACGGCCCGAACCGGCCGTCCTTCACCACCATGGTCAGCCCGGTGTCGGGGTCGTCCCCCATCTCGCGGAGGGGGCCCTTGGCGTTGCGCCCGCCCCGGGCCTTGGGCTGGGCGAACAGCGCCAGCGCCTCGTCCACCCTGACGCGTCAGGATCTGGTCCTCGGTGAGCAGGCTGCGGGTGTCGGTGCCCTTCTTGAGATAGGGCCCGAACTTGCCGTTGTGGGCCACGATCTCCTCGTCGGTCGGCCGGATCGGTGCCCACCACCCGGGGGATGCGCAGCAGCTCGAGCGCCTGCTCGAAGGTGAGGGTGGCCGGGGACATCGAGGCGAACAGCGACGAGGTGCGGGGCTTCGGCCCACCGTCCACCAGCTCGCCCAGCTGCACGTAGGGCCCGAACCGGCCGGCCCGGACCTGCACCGGCAGGCCGGTCTCGGGGTCCTCGCCCAGCACCCGGTCCGACGAGGGGGCGTCGAGCAGCGACTCGGCCCGCTCGACGGTCAGCTCGTCGGGGGCCAGGTCCTCGGGGATCGAGACCCGGTCGTCGCCGTGCTGCAGGTAGGGCCCGTAGCGGCCGACCCGGGCCACGATCTCCTCGCCGTCGGTGCCGACCCCGATGGGGATGGAGTTGATCTCGCGGGCGTCGATCTCACCCAGGTAGGTGCTCACCTCGCGCTTGAGGCCCAGGCCGCGGCCGTGCCCGCCCTGGCCGTTCCCGTTCCCGTTTCCGTCCTCGCCCGCCTCGGCGCCCACCGGACGCTCGGTCCCGAAGTAGAAGCGGGTCAGCCAGGGCAGCGACTCCTCGTTGCCGGAGGCGATGGCGTCGAGGTCGTCCTCCATCGAGGCGGTGAAGCCGTAGTCGACCAGGTTGGCGAAGTACCGCTCGAGCAGTCCCACCACGGCGAAGGCGGTGAAGGAGGGCACCAGGGCGGTCCCCTTCTTCCACACGTAGCCCCGGTCGAGGATGGTGGCGATGACGCTGGCGTAGGTGGACGGCCGGCCCACCCCCAGGTCCTCCATGGCCTTCACCAGGGAGGCCTCGGTGTAGCGGGCCGGAGGCTGGGTGGCGTGCGAGCCGGGCTCGAGGTCGTCGACCGCCGCCGGGTCGCCCTCGGCCATCGGGGGCAGGTGCACCTCGCGGTCGGCCAGCTCGGCGTCGGGGTCGTCCTCACCCTCGACGTAGGCCCGCAGGTAGCCGGGGAACTGGATGACCTTGCCCGAGGCGGAGAACTCGGCCTCGCGCCCGGCGGCGCCGGTCGAGGTGCCGACCAGGCGCACCTGGGCGCTGGTCCCGGTGGCGTCGGCCATCTGGGAGGCGACCGTCCGCTTCCACACCAGGTCGTAGAGGCGGAACTCGTCACCGGACAGGGAGCGGGCCGCCTCGTCGGGGGTGCGGAAGGTCTCACCCGCCGGCCGGATGGCCTCATGGGCCTCCTGGGCGTTCTTCACCTTGCGTTCGTAGCGGCGCGGCTGGGCCGGGACGTACTCCGGCCCGTAGAGGGCGGAGGCCTGGGCCCGGGCCGCATCGAGGGCCTGGCTCGACAGCGTGGTCGAGTCGGTCCGCATGTAGGTGATCCACCCGTCCTCGTAGAGGCGCTGGGCGATCTGCATGGCCCGCTTGGAGCTGAAGCGCAGCTTGCGGCCGGCCTCCTGCTGCAGCGTCGAGGTCATGAACGGTGCCGACGGCGAGCGGCGGAACGGCTTGTGGGTGATCGACTTCACCGCGAAGGGCACGCCCTCCAGCCCGGCGGCCAGGGACCGGGCCTCCTCCTCGCCCAGCACCACCACCGACCCCGGCGAGGTGAGGGCGCCGGTGTCGTCGAAGTCGCGCCCCGAGGCCAGGCTCACCCCGTCGACGGCCACCAGGGCGGCGCCGAACGACCGCGGGGTGCCCTCGGGCGCCGGGGTCGAGCCCCCGTCGGGGGTGAAGGTGGCGTCGATCCCCCACCATCCGGCCGAGCGGAAGGCCATGCGGGCCCGCTCGCGCTCGACCACCATCCGGGTGGCCACGCTCTGGACCCGGCCCGCCGACAGCCGGGGCATGATCTTCTTCCACAGCACGGGCGAGACCTCGTAGCCGTAGAGCCGGTCGAGGATGCGCCGGGCCTCCTGGGCGTCGACCAGGCGCCGGTCGAGGTCCCGCCACTCGGTGACCGCCCGCTCGATGGCCGGTCGGGTGATCTCGTGGAAGACCATGCGCTTGACCGGGACCCGGGGTGCCAGCACCTCGAGCAGGTGCCAGGCGATCGACTCGCCCTCGCGGTCCTCGTCCGAGGCCAGGTAGACCTCGCTGGCCTGCTTGACCAGCTGCTTCAACTTGGCCACCTGGGACTTCTTTTCGGTGGAGACCACGTAGAGGGGCTTGAACCCGTTGTCGACGTCGACCCCCAGCCGGCTCCACGCCTCGCCCTTGTAGGCGGCCGGGACCTCGTCGGCCCGCCGGGGCAGGTCCCGGATGTGCCCGATGGACGACTCCACCACGTAGTCGGGGCCGAGCAGGCCGGCGATGGTCTTGGCCTTGGCCGGTGATTCCACGATGACCAGGGGCTTTGCCCCCGCGGGGGGCCGCCGGCCACCAGGGCCACCGTTGCCGGTGGCCGACTCCGCGGCGTTCTCTGTGAGGTCGGTTGGTGGCATGTTCGTGGGGCCAGGGTGATCGTTGGGGAGCGTCGTTGTCAACCCCGCCCCCCGGTCGCCGGGGGGCCAGAGGCCCGCTGAACTGGGGGTTCAGTCGTTGACGGCGTTCACGCCACGCTAGCGGGCTGCTCGGGCACCGCCGTCTCAGCCGCCGGGGGCGGCCTCGTCCATCGAGTCGGTCTTGCGCTTGGAGAAGGCGATGGCCACCAGCAGCACCACCAGCGAGACACCGGCGATGGCCAGGCGGGCCCCGGTGTGGTGACGCAGGGTGATGATGGCCGGCAGGATCAGCAGGGAGACCAGGTTCATGACCTTGATCAGCGGGTTGAGGGCCGGGCCGGCGGTGTCCTTGAACGGGTCGCCGATGGTGTCGCCGATGACCGCCGCCTTGTGGGCCTCGGAGCCCTTGCCCCCCTCGTGGCCGTCCTCGATGTACTTCTTGGCGTTGTCCCAGGCCCCACCGGAGTTGGACAGGAAGTTGGCCATGAGCTGGCCGGTCAGGATGGCCCCGACCAGAAAGGCGCCGAGGGCGAAGTAGTTGATCCCGAAGCCCACGATGACCGGGCTGAGGATGGCCAGCAGGGCCGGGGTGGCCAGCTCCCGTTGCGAAGCGGTGGTGCAGATGGCGATGACCTTCCCGTATTCGGGCTTCTCGGTGTAGTCCATGATCCCGGGGTGCTCGCGGAACTGCCGGCGCACCTCCTGCACCACGGTGCCGGCGGACCGACCCACCGCCCGGATGGCCAGCGCCGAAAAGATGAAGGCGATCGACCCACCGATCAGGATGCCGATGAAGGTCGTCGGGTGGGACACGTTGATCGAGGTGGCCGGCAGGTTGAACAGCGCGTTGCCCAACTGCGGGAGCTTGAGCTGCTCACCGATGGTCTCGATGAACGAGGCGAACAGGGCCACCGAGGCGATGACGGCGGAGCCGATGGCCACACCCTTGGTCACCGCCTTGGTGGTGTTGCCCACCGCGTCGAGGCTGACCATGACCCGCTCGGCCTCACCGGTGAACTCACCGGACATCTCGGCGATGCCGGCGGCGTTGTCGGACACCGGCCCGAAGCTGTCCTCGGAGACGATCATCCCGGCCGTCGACAGCAGGCCGATGCCGGTCAGGGCGACCAGGTACAGGGTCAGCTCGATGTTGCCGCCGCCCAGGCCGATGGACACGGCGATGGCCAGCACGATGGCGATGATGGCCCACACCGACGATTCGAGCCCGAGGGCCAGGCCGGACAGGGTCAGCGTGGCCGGTCCGGTGCGGGCCGTCTCGGCCACCTCCTTGACCGGGCCCCGCTCGGTGGAGGTGAAGTGCTCGGTGATCTGGCTGGCCACCAGCATGAGGACCACGCCGGTGAGGACGGCGTAGAACGCCTTCCAGTAGTGGAGGTAGGCCCCGGCCACGACGGCGGAGCCGGCGATGGTCAGGATGGCCGCCGTCCACACCCCCCGGTTGATCGGGGCCATGGCGTTCTTGTCCCGCGTGGGTGGCCCGCACCACGAACACGCCGACGATGGTGGCCAGGATGCCGATGGCCGGGATGGCGATCGGGAAGATGACCGTCTTGGCCGCGTCCGCGCTCCGGCCGATGGAGCTGAAGGCGGTGACGCCGAGGATGATGGCGGCGATGATGGTGATGACGTAGGACTCGAACAGGTCGGCGGCCATGCCGGCGCAGTCGCCCACGTTGTCGCCCACGTTGTCGGCGATGGTGGCGGCGTTGCGGGGGTCGTCCTCGGGGATGCCGGCCTCGACCTTGCCGACCAGGTCGGCGCCCACGTCGGCCGCCTTGGTGAAGATGCCGCCGCCCACCCGCATGAACAGGGCCAGCAGCGAGGCGCCGAAGGCGAAGCCGATGAGCACCGAGGTGGCCGTGTTCTGGAAGATGAGCACGATGACGGTGGCCCCGAGCAGGCCGAGGCCCACGCAGAGCAGGCCGGTGATGGCACCGGTGCGGTAGGCCACCTTGAGGGCCGGGGCCATCTTGCCCTCGCGGGCGGCGGCGGCGGTGCGCACGTTGCCCCGCACGGCCAGGCTCATGCCGATGAAGCCGGTGAGGCCGGAGCAGAGGGCGCCGGCCAGGAAGCAGATCACCCGGTAGATGCCGGCCTGGGCGAAGGAGAGGTCGGTGACCGTGTGGGCGACACAGCCGACGTGGAAGGACGTGCTGGTGGCCAGGCCCGCGCACAGGTACACGGTGTGGGTGACCTTGGTGGCGGTGAAGAAGATGAGGACGGCCAGCGGGACGATGATGATCCCGATGGTCTTGAACTGACGGGCCAGGAAGGCCTCGGCGCCCTCCTGGATGGCCTTGGCGATGTCCTTCATCGAGGCGGTGCCCTGGTCGGCGGCGAGGACGCCCCGGACCAGAAACAGCGCCACCACGATGGAGGCCACGGCACACAGCAGCGCGAAGTACAGCCAGAGCTTCTCCGAGTTGTGGAGCGAGAAGATCTGGTAACCCCCTTCAGCCAGGAGGTGGGTCATCGGTGAGGCTCCCTTCGGTTTACTGCGTGGTCATCGGGCGGAATCCTGACAGCACTTCACACCGCGGCCGATCGCGCACGTCTGGAGACTCGGTCCCCCTGCGAAGCCACAGCCTTCGGGCCGTGCACCGGGGCGCGCCGTGGCACGCCGTTTCCGGCAACGGGGGCAGAAGATACCGACAAAAGGGTGCCTTGAGCAAGGAAGGTGCCTGGGAGGCCCCCTGAACGCCCCGATCTCAGCGGGACGGAGGCGGGTCAGACCGGCTCGACGCCGGCCTCCGGTCCGGCGATGAGCTCGTAGTCGGGGTTGAGGATGGCCTGGCGGCGGGCCCAGTCGCCGACCATGCCCTCCACCACCAGACGGGCCCCGGGTTGGATCCCGGGGATCCGCCGCCGGCCCTGGAAGACGAGGAGCAGCTTGCCGCTGTCGTCGGCCAGCACGCACTCGAGGTTGGAGGTACCGGCCCGGGGCTGGACCCGCACCGACTTGACCCGGCCGGCCACCCGCACCCGGCTCCGCCACTGGACCTCCCCGATGGGGATGGTCCCCCGCCCCTGCTCCCCGAAGGCGGCCCGCTCGACGGTGTGGCGCTCGCTGTCCCGGGCCGCCTGGGCGGCCTGGGCCGCCTGGGCGGCCTTGGCCGACCGGCTGGTCCCGACGACGTCGCCGGACGGGGTCCGTCGCCACTCACGGCGGCGGGACAGCCAGCCGCCGGTCAGCTGGTAGGGCACCACGGTGGCGTTGACGTGGGCCAGCTGGCCGACGGCGGCGGCGATCTCGTCGGCCGTGCCGTCGTGGAGCACCCGGTGCCAGCCGGCGGCGAAGCCGCGGCGGGGCAGCAGGATGGTCAGCTCGGTCTCGTCGTCGGCCACCGTCTCGGCGGCCAGCTCGAGGGCGGCCCGGGTGAGGCGGCGGTCCTCGCACTCCTCCACGTCGAGGGGGAGCCGGGTGAGCCCGAGGCGCCGCCACTCCTCCTCGAGGGCGTCCGACTCCTGCGCGTCGAGCGCGAAGTGGACGGCCCGGAGCTCGTCGGGGTGCAGGGTCCGGGCGTACTGGAGGGCCCGGGCGGTGGCCATGTCCAGCCGGTCGACCAGGACGATCACCGGTGGCGGTTGAGCACCGGCGCCTCGGCGGCCTCGGCCGCGCCCTCCTCCAGCTGCGTGCTCCTCGTCCACGTACTGGTGGTGCAGCCGGATGAGCCCGAAGTACATGAGCGGCCCGACCACCACCACCACCCACGCCCCCTCGGTGAACTTGACCGTGGCGAAGATGAGCACGATGAAGGCGGTGAGGATGGCGGAGAAGCCGTTGACGGCCACACTCCGGCGCCAGTGGTCGCCGCGGGTGTCGAGGTGGTGCTTGACCATGCCCGGCCCCGGCCATGGCGAAGCCGGTGAACACCCCGATGGCGTACAGCGCCACCAGGCTGGACACCTGGGCCCCGGTGGCCAGGATGCAGGGCCAGCGCCACCACCGTGAGCACGATGATGCCGTTGGAGAAGACCAGCCGGTGGCCCCGGCGGGTGAGCTGTTTGGGCAGGTAGGAGTCCTCGGCCACGAAGCTGGCCAGGAACGGGAAGCCGTTGAAACTGGTGTTGCCGCCCGGTGTAGAGGATGAGCACGGTGGCGAACTGGACCACGTAGAACAGCACCCGGGCGATGGGGCCGGTGCCCGAGGACGTAGCGCACCTCCTGGGAGACCACGGTCGGAGAGCCGGAGACGTAGGGCACGGCGTGGGTCCAGTGGGCGATGAGGGTGACCCCGAGGACCAGAAAGGCCAGGACGCTGCTCATGATGACCAGGGTCTGGCGGGCGTGCCGGGCCGTCGGGCTCGCGGAAGGCGCCCACCCCGTTGGAGATGGCCTCCAGCCCGGTGAGGGACGAGCCGCCGTTGGCGAAGGAGCGCAGGATGATGATGAACGAGGCCCCGTAGAGGAGGCCGGTGCCGGGCGTGCCGATGTGGAAGGGCGGGTTGGCCGCGGTGGCGGCGGGGACGGCGTGGACGGCCAGGGTGCCCGTCGCCTTTCGCAGGTAGCCGGCGATCACCACCAGGCCCAGGCTGACGATGAAGAAGTAGGTGGGGAAGGCGAAGAACTTGCCCGCCTCCCGGATGCCCCGCAGGTTGCCGTAGAGGAGCAGGAGCACGACGGCGACGGTGATCGGCACGGTGAGCCCGAGGTGCAGCAGGGCGGGGAAGGCACTGGTGAGGGCGGCCATGCCGGCCGAGCGTCCGGACGGCCACGGTCACCGTGTAGTCGATGAGCAGGGCCACCGCCGCCACCTGGGCCACCTTGGGGCCGAAGTTCTCCCGGGCCACCACGTAGGACCCGCCGGCCTTGGTGTAGAGCTGGATGACCTCGAGGTAGGAGAGGGTGACGAAGAACAGCACGCCGAGGATGGCCATGGTGATGGGCGACGACCAGCGTGAAGGCGGCCAGCCCGACGTAGGGGACCAGCTGGGTGAGCATCTCCTCGGTGCCGTAGGCCGAGGACGAGATGCAGTCGGGGGAGAGCACGCCGAGGGCCGAGGGCCGGCCCAGCCGCTCGCCGGACGGCTGGTCGTTGACCAGCGGCGGGCCGAGCAGCTTGTTCTTCAGCCGGTAGCGGAGCGTCTCGGGCAGGTCCACCTTGACCGCCGGGATGGCCGCCGTGCAGCCGGCGGCCGGGACCCGACGGCCGTGGCCGGGTTGGTGACCGGTCTGCCGCCGTCACCGGCGGGCGGACCGCCCGGATCCGTGCCTCCGGTCACCGATGGGTCCACCCCCTCAGTAAATCATGCGGTCGGCGCCGCACCGGTACCCGGGCCCTCGTGGCCAGGGCGTCCTGTCGGCTGGGCCGCCGGGCGGGTGAGTTGTGATCGCGCCGACGATGCGTGTTGCATGGTTCGGGTGCACATCGTCATCGTGGGTTGCGGTCGGGTCGGTTCCGGGCTGGGCGTCGGCCTGGCCGAGCAGGGCCATTCGGTCGCCATCATCGACCGGAACGCCAAGGCGTTCCGGCGGCTCCCCGCCGACTGGACCGGGACCACCGTGGTCGGATCGGGGTTCGACCGCGACGACCTCGACCGGGCCCGGGCCGGCGAGGCCACCGCCCTGGCCGCGGTGACCAGCGGCGACAACTCGAACATCCTGACCGCCCGCATCGCCCGCGAGACCTACGAGATCCCCAACGTGGTGGCCCGGATCTACGACCCGCGGCGGGCCCAGATCTACCTCCGGCTGGGCATCCCCACCGTGGCCACCGTGTCGTGGACCATCGACCAGGTCCGCCGGCGCCTGATGCCCCGGGCCGTGGAGTCGGAATGGACCGACCCGACCGGCACCTTGTCGCTGGTCGAGCGGGAGCTGCCCGAGCGGTGGGCGGGCAAGCGCCTGGCCGACCTGTCCCGGCCGGGCGAGACCACCGTGGTGGCGGTGACCCGGGCCGGGGTGGCCCGCCTCGACTTCGACGACCTGGTGGGCCAGGACGGTGACGTCGTCCACGTCATGGTGACGGACACCGCCCTCGATCGGCTCAACGCCCGCCTCAGCGGCGGCATCGAACCGCGCCGGAGCCGAGGGGTCGCCCCCGACGTCCCGATCGGCGTCGGGCGAGGACGCCGGCACCCAGGCCCGGGGGCGGTCATGAAGGTGGCCATCGCCGGAGCCGGCAGCGTGGGGACCGCCATCGCCTCGGACCTCCACGCCGGACGGCCACGACGTGCTGATCATCGAGCAGAACCCCGATCTGGTGGCCCGGATCCGCGGCGACCTCGACATCACCTGGGTGGTGGCCGACGCCTGCGAGGTGTCCTCCCTCGACGCCGCCGGGCTGTCCACCGTGGACGTGGTGGTGGCGGCCACCGGCGACGACGAGGACAACCTGGTGGTCTCGCTGCTGGCCAAGCAGGAGTTCGCCGTCCCCCGGGTGGTGGCCCGGGTCAACCATCCCGAAGAACCAGTGGCTGTTCACCGAGAGCTGGGGCGTCGACGTCTCGGTGTCCACCCCGCAGCTGCTCACCGCCCTGGTCGAAGAGGCCGTGTCGGTGGGCAGCCTGGTCCGGCTGCTCCGGTTCGAGGGCGGCAACGCCCACCTGGTCGAGGTCACCCTGGCCGAGGACTCGCCGGCGGCGGGCGTGACCCTGGTCGACCTGGGGGTGCCCCGCGACGCCACCGTGGTGGCCGTGGTGCGCGACGACCGCCTGATCGTCCCCCGGGGCGACACCCGCCTGGCCATCGGCGACGAGGTCCTGGTGCTGGTCACCGCCGACGCCGAGGACATGGTCGCAACAGCTGCTGGTGGGGCACTGACCGGTGCGGGCCGCCTTCTTCGACCTGGACAAGACGGTCATCGCCAAGGCCTCCATGGCCGCCTTCGGCCGACCGCTCTACCGGGGCGGGCTGATCAACCGCCGGCTCATCGCCCGGGCCCTGGTGTCCCAGATCATCTACCTCCACCTCGGGGCCAGCGAGCAGAAGCTGGCCCGGATCCGCGAGTCGATGCTCACCCTGACCCAGGGCTGGGACCAGCAGCAGATCCGGGAGATCGTCCGCGAGGCGCTCGAGGAGACCGTCGAGCCGATCATCTACGCCGAGGCCCTCGACCTCATCGAGGCCCACCGGGCCGCCGGCCACAAGGTGTACCTGGTGTCGGCCTCGCCCGAGGAGATCGTCGAGCCGCTGGCCGAGCACCTGGGCGTCGACGGGCGCCATCGCCAGCCGGACGGTGGTCGACGAGGACGGGCGCTACGCCGGGGAGATGGAGTTCTACGCCTACGGCCCGTTCAAGGCCGAGGCCATCCGGGCGCTGGCCGAGCGCGAGGGGATCGACCTCGACGGAGTCGTCGGCCTACTCCGACTCCTACACCGACCTGCCCATGCTGGAGACGGTGGGCCATCCGGTGGCCGTCAACCCCGACCGGGTCCTGGCCAAGGTGGCCCGCGAGCGGGACTGGGAGGTCATGCAGTTCACCAAGCCGGTCCGCCTGCGGGACCGGGTCAGCGTGCCCAGCCTGCCCCTCACCGCCACCGCCGCCGGCATCACCGCGGCGGCATCACTCGGGGCGCTGGTGGCCTGGCGGTTCGCCCGCCGGGCCCACGCCTGAGGCGTCCCCGCTACGACCGCGGCGAACCGCCAGCCTGACTCCGACCCGGTGGGTCAGACGCGGCGGGGGATCGATGGAGAGGTTGCTCAGGAAGGACGGAGCCGCTTGGCGGCGACGACACCCAGGGCAACGATGATGGCGAGGATCAGCAGCTTCTTCATGGAAGGCGATGGTAGTCCGTCCCGACCGCGGCTGGCGTGCGGAGCCGGAGCGGCCCGAACGACCGGGCGGCTCAGACGGTCAGCAGGTCGCGGGCCCCGGTGTCCGACGACGGGTGGCGGAGCTTGGACATGGCCCGGGCCTCGATCTGACGGATCCGCTCGCGGGTCAGGTTGAAGTGCTCGCCGACCTCCTCGAGGGTGCGGGGCTCGCCCCGGTCGAGACCGAAGCGGAGCCGGAGGATCTCGCGCTCGCGCTCGTCGAGCGGCGACAGCAGGCGGCCGATCTCCTCGGGCAGCAGCGACACCGCGGCCACCTCGAAGGGCGACTCGGCCGAGCGGTCCTCGACCACGTCGCCGAGCTCGGCGTCGCCGTCCTCACGCAGCGGCTCGGACAGGGAGAGCGGCTCGGCCCGGAAGCGCAGCGCCTCGACCAGCTTGTCCTCGGGCATCTCCACTTCGGCGCCCAGCTCGGCCAGGGTGGCCGGGCGGCCGTACTTGAGCTCCAGGCGGGCCTGGGCCTTCTGCACCCGGGCCAGGGTGTCGCCGGCGTGCACCGGGAGGCGGATGGTGCGGCCGGTGTTGGCGATGCCCCGGGTGATGGCCTGGCGGATCCACCAGGTGGCGTAGGTCGAGAACTTGAAGCCCTTGCGCCAGTCGAACTTCTCGACGGCGTGCATCAGCCCGAGGTTGCCCTCCTGGATGAGGTCGAGGAGCGGGCAGCCCCGAGGCCTGGTACTTCTTGGCGATCGACACCACGAGCCGGAGGTTGGACTGCACGAAGGTCTGCTGGGCACCCTCGCCCTGGAGCGTGGTCCGCCGCAGCTCCCGCTTCTTGGCCGGGGTGAGGCCCTTCGGTGCCGCCGCCAGCTGGGCGTCGGCCTCGCGGCCGGCTTCGATGGCCTGGGCCAGACGGACCTCGTCGTCCTTGGTCAACAGCGGATACTGGCCGATGTCGGTCAGATACAACCGAACCAGATCTTCGTCGTCTCTTTCGAGGCGCTCCTTTGCCAACTTCACCGGGTCCTTCGTTTTCCCCACCAGCCGTGGGGGACGGCCGACCTTCGTGCAGCTCACCGGAACGATCGGCAGTGCTGGACGGGTCTGACACTTTCGGGCGCAACGATTGCTGCTGTCGAAGTTTACCGGACGCGTCAAGCCCTCCAAGCGCACCCTCCTGCCGGGCGGGCCCGGGGACGAGCCTTGCCGGGTCAGGATCGGCTGGGGTCAGTCCCCGGGGACGGATACCAGCCCTGAGCTGGCCCCGGCCCCGACCACCACCGATTCGAGGCTGCTCGAGGAACCCGTAGACGGCGGCCACGTCGTGCGGCCGGGAGACCAGGCGCTGGACCAGCCGCTCCCCGGCGTGCCAGTCCTCGATACTCGTCGTTGAGGACCAGCCGCAGCGCCCGCAGGCACCGGCCCGTCGGTCACCGCGGTGGCGGCCCGGAGGTGCCGCTGGTAGGTGACCACCAGCCGGGGGAGGACCACCCGGTAGAGGCCGGCCAGCCGGGGCAGGACCCCGGGGCGCTCGATCAGGACGTCGGCGGCCGGCGGCCACGACGAGCCGGGCTCGTCCGACGGCGGCAGCGTGCCGCTCAGGACGGCGAACAGGGCGGCCGTGGGGGGCGACGGGCGTGTCAGCTCGTCCGGGTCCGATCCGGCCATGACCGGCAGCCGCTCGCCCCACAGCTCGGCGTGCCAGGCGTGGCGCATGCTCTGGGCGTCGAGGTGGACCTGGACCGCGGCGATGGGGGTGTCGGACACCCACCCGCCGAGCAGCCGGTAGAGGGCGGTCTCGATCCAGCGGTACTCACCGATGAGCGAGGCCGACACCGGCAACGGCAGCGGGTCCTCCGCCCCGACCGGACCGGTGGCGAGGTCAGGCTCGGGCGTGTCGGCGACCTCGGCGGTGCGCTCAGACAACGGCCGGCGCCCCGCCGCTGGGTGCCGGCGAGGCGGCGTCGGCCGGCGTCGCCCCGGGCCCGCGCCTCGGACGACCGGTAGTGGTTGGTGATCGGCATCCGACGATCCTTGCCGAAGGCCTTGCCCGAGATCCGGACCCCCGGCGGCATCTGGCGGCGCTTGTACTCGGCCCGGTCGACCAGGCCGACCACCCGGGCCACCGCGGCCGGGTCGAACCCGGCGGCCACCAGGTCGTCCGCCGACCGGTCGCCCTCCACGTACCCGGCCAGCACCGGGTCGAGGACCTCGTAGGCCGGCAGCGACTCGTCGTCCCGCTGATCGGGCCGGAGCTCGGCCGACGGGGCCTTGGTCAGCACCGGTCTCGGGGATGAGCTCGAAGCCCGCCCGCCGGTTCCGGTAGCGGCACAGCTCGTAGACCAGCGTCTTGGCCACGTCCTTGATCACCGCGAACCCGCCGGCCGAGTCGCCGTAGAGGGTCGAGTACCCGGTGGCCATCTCGCTCTTGTTGCCGGTGGTGAGCACGATCCAGCCGTTGGCGTTGGACAGGGCCATGAGCAGCACCCCGCGGATCCTCGACTGCAGGTTCTCGTCGGTCAGACCGGCTGGGCTCGCCGCCGATGAGCGGCGAGAGGGTGGTGGCCAGGGCGTGGTGGGCCGCCTCGATCGCCGAGGTTGGCGATGTCGATCCCCAGGTTGGCCGGCCAGGGCCTCCGCATCGGTGACCGACCCCTCGCTCGAGTAGCGGGACGGCATGGTCACCCCGTGCACGTGCTCGGGGCCGAGGGCGTCGACGGCGATGGCGGCCACCAGCGAGGAGTCGATGCCCCCGGACAGCCCGATCACCGCGTCGGCGAAGCCGTTCTTGCCCACGTAGTCACGGGTGCCCGAGCACCAGGGCCTCGTAGACCTCGGCCTCGGGGTCGAGCACCGGCGCCACCGGGTGCCGGGCCGGGCCGGCGGCCGATCGGACCGGGCCGGCGCTGACCACCACCGCGGGCCCACGGTCGGGGACCCGGCCGCCTCGACGCCATCCCCCCCGACGGCACCGGTTCCGTCGGCGTCCCCGACGTCCAGGTCGACCAGCAGCACCTCCTCGACGAACTGGTGGGCGGCCGCCGACCACCTGGCCGTCGGCGTCCATCACCAGGGAGGCGCCGTCGAACACCAGCTCGTCCTGGCCCGCCGACCTGGTTGACGTAGACGATGGCGCAGCCGGTCTCGTCCACCCGGTCGGTGAGCACGGCCAGGCGCTCGTCCCGCCGTCCCCGTGAGTAGGGGGAGGCGTTGAGGTTGACCAGCAGCCGGGCCCCGGCCGCGGCCTGGTCGGCCATGGGCCCGCCGCCGAACCACATGTCCTCGCAGATGGTCACGCCCACCGGCACCCCGGCCACCACGTAGTGGGTCGGGCGGACCGCCGCCGGGGGTGAACCAGCGCTGCTCGTCGAAGACCCCGTAGTTGGGCAGGAGGCGCTTGTGGTAGACGCCCGAGCACCCGGCCCTCGGCGCAGATGGCCGCGGCGTTGACCAGCCGTCCCGTCGGCATCGGTGTCCACGAAGCCCGACCACGGCCGCACACGCCCCGGTGGCGGCGGCGATCCGCTCGAACGCGGCCCGGTTGTCGGCGACGAAGGCCGGCCGGCCGAGCAGGTCCTCGGGTGGGTAGCCGGTCACGGTGAGCTCGGGGAAGACGGCCAGGTCGGCCCGTCCCTCCTCGGCGTGGGCCAGGGCGGCCAGGATCCGGTCGGCGTTGCCGCTCGAGGTCGCCGACCACGGTGTTGATCTGGCACGCGGCCACACGCAGTCGAGCCATGGCTCCCAGACTACCGGCGCCGCTGGCCTGGCCTTTCCTGCCGCCTGCGTGCGGGCTGGCGGCGATCGCTATCCTGCAATTGGCCGCCGACCGGCGGTGGCCCGGTGTCGTCGGGCACTGTCGACGTCGGCACTGTTCATTCGCCGTTCACATTCAGGTAACGGCGGAGAAATGGCTCACTGCGATAGTGGGCTGTCACTCTGGCCGGATCCGCGGCCGGACGGCTGAGCACCGCACACGGCGAGCAGGAGCAGCAGAAACAGAGCAGAGCGACGAGCGAGGAGCACACGTGCCGTACCAAGCCGAGTACATCTGGATCGACGGGACCGAGCCTTCGCCGCTCCTGCGGAGCAAGACGAAGGTCGTCGCCGACGGCGAGGAACCGGGCATCTGGGGATTCGACGGCTCCAGCACCAACCAGGCGCTGGGCCATGACTCGGACTGCGTGCTGCGACCGGTGTTCACCCGCCCCGACCCGCTGCGCGGCCCCAGCGACAAGCTGGTCATGTGCGAGGTCGAGCTCACCGACTTCACCCCCCATCCGACCAACACCCGGGCCAGGCTGCGCGAGGTGGTGGAGAAGTACGCCGACCAGGAGCCGATGTTCGGCATCGAGCAGGAGTACACCTTCTTCAAGGACGGCCGGCCGCTGGGCTGGCCGGCCCTCGGCTACCCGGCCCCCCAGGGCCCGTACTACTGCGGCGTGGGCGGCGACAAGATGCCCGGGCGCGAGATCGTCGAGCTGCACACCGCGGCCTGCATCGATGCCGGCCTCGGCATCGAGGGCACCAACGCCGAGGTGATGATGGGGCAGTGGGAGTTCCAGGTCGGCGTGCTCTCGCCGCTCGACGTCTCCGACCACCTGTGGGTGGCCCGGTGGCTGCTCTTCCGGATCGCCGAGGACTTCGGGGTCTACGCCACCCTCGAGCCCAAGCCCATCATGGGTGACTGGAACGGCGCCGGGGCCCACACCAACTTCTCCACCAAGGCCATGCGCGAGGACGGCGGCTGGGACGCCATCATCGCCGGCTGCGAGGCCATCGGGAAGAGGATCGACGAGCACATCGCCGTCTACGGCGTGGGCATCGAGAGCCGGCTGACCGGGGCCCACGAGACGGCCCACTTCACCAAGTTCAGCTACGGGACGTCCGACCGTGGCGCCTCCATCCGCATCCCGTGGGCGGTGGCCAAGGCCAAGAAGGGCTGGCTGGAGGACCGTCGCCCCAACGCCAACATGGACCCCTACCAGGTCACTGCGGTCATGGTGGAGACCGTCTGCGGCGACGCAGCCGGCAGCTGACGCGGCCGGGTCCCGGGCCGGTCCATCCCCCCAGGACCGGCCCCGAGGCGCCCGGGTCGCACCAGCTGACCGCGACGGAGCCGGATCCGCCCGGATCCGGCTCCGTTCGCATCTGAGCCCACTTCGTCGACCGGCCCGCTCCGACCTGCGACAATGGCGGCATCGACCACGACCCTGCCCGCCCCGATGAGCCCGACGCGTCCGGAGGTGCCCGACCTCCATGAGGAGTCAAGAGGAGTACGTCCTCCGGACGGTCGAGGAGCGCGGCATCCGGTTCGTCCAGCTGTGGTTCACCGACGTGCTCGGCACCCCCAAGACCTTCAGCATCACCCCGGCCGAGCTGGAGAACGCCCTCGACGAGGGGATGACCTTCGACGGCTCGGCCATCGACGGGTTCAGCCGGGTGCAGGAGAGCGACGTGCTGGCCCGGCCCGACGCCAACACCTTCCAGCTCCTCCCCTGGCACGGGCACGGCCAGGTCCGGCCCCCAACGGGGACGTCCCCGAGGTCCAGGTGGCCCGGGTGTTCTGCGACGTGGTCGACCTGGACGGCTCGCCGTTCCAGGGCGATCCCCGCCACGTGCTGCGCCGGGCCCTCGACCGGGCCCACGACCTGGGCTTCACCTTCTACGCCGCGCCGGAGATCGAGTACTTCTACTTCGCCGACGCCGATCCGTCGCACGCCCCGGTGACCCTCGACACCGGCTCGTACTTCGAGCTGACCGTGGCCGACCGGGCCAGCGACATCCGCCAGCGCACGGTGCTCACCCTGGAGGAGATGGGCATCCCCGTCGAGCACGCCCAGCACGAGGACGCGCCCAGCCAGCACGAGATCGACCTGCGCTACACCGACGCCCTGACCATGGCCGACACGGTGATGACCGTCCGCCTGGTGGTCAAGGAGATGGCCCGCCAGCAGGGCGTCTTCGCCAGCTTCATGCCCAAGCCCCTGGCCGGCGTGCAGGGATCGGGCATGCACACCCACATGTCCCTGTTCCGGGGCGACACCAACGCCTTCGTCGACCTCGAGCGCCCCGGAGGCCTCTCCGAGGTGGCCGAGGGGTTCATCGCCGGGCTGTTGCGCCACGCCCCGGAGATCACCGCGGTGACCAACCAGTGGGTCAACTCCTACAAGCGACTGGTCTCCGGCTACGAGGCCCCCATCCACGTCTCGTGGGCCCGCAACAACCGGTCGGCCCTGGTCCGGGTGCCGGTGGTCAAGCCGGGCAAGTTCGAGTCCACCCGCATCGAGTTCCGGTCGCCCGACAGCGCCTGCAACCCCTACCTGGCCTTCGCCGTCATCCTGGCCGCCGGCCTCGAGGGCATCGAGCAGGGCTACGAGCTGCCCCCCGAGGCCGACGCCAACCTCTTCGACCTGAGCGCCGAGGAGCTGGCCGCCAAGGGCATCCTCCACCTGCCGGGCAGCCTCAACGAGGCGCTCGGGCCTGATGGAGTCGTCCGAGCTGCTGGCCACCACCCTCGGCGAGCACGTCTTCGAGTGGTTCATCCGCAACAAGCGGGCCGAGTGGGCCGAGCTACAAGTCGCACGTCACCCAGTTCGAGCTCGACCAGTACCTCCCGCTGCTGTAACCGGCAGCCCGAACCCAGCCACACTCTCGCACCGAGAAAGGGGGAACACCGCCATGGAGCCGTTGCTGTGCTTCCCCGCCACGCCGCCCAGCCGCGGTGACCGCGCGTGCTCGACCGGGCCGGCTATCCCTGGCTGGGCATCGACAAGCCCGAGGCGGCCGAGTCCGAGGAGCCCGAGGACGGCTGGTCCGGGGCGGTCATCTGCAGCGGCAGACGACCCGATCGGGGCCTTCCTGCTCTGCCGCCATCTGCGCAAGCGCGAGGTGCCCCTCGCCCCGGTCATCGTGGTGGTCCCGACCGAGCAGCTGGCCGAGCTCGAGCTCCGCGAGGACCTGTTCGACGACCTCTGCCTCGAGCCGGTCAACGCCGACGAGCTCAGCGCCCGGTTGGCCCACCTGTTCTGGCGGACCGGACGGGGCCTGCGGCCCGACCTGCTCGAGCACGGCCCCCTGGTCCTCAACCTCGAGACCTACCAGGCGGCGGTGGCCGGCAAGGTCCTCGACCTCACCTACATGGAGTACGAGCTGCTGCGCTTCCTGGCCGCCCGGCCGGGCAAGGTGTTCACCCGCGAGACGCTGCTCAGCCGGGTGTGGGGCTACGAGTACTACGGCGGGGCCCGCACGGTCGACGTCCACGTCCGCCGGCTGCGGGCCAAGCTGGGCGAGGAGCACGCCCACCTGATCCAGACGGTGCGGTCGGTCGGCTACCGCTTCGGCCAGACCAGCTGGACGCCCTGACCGCTCCTCCGGGTCGCCGGCACGCGGCTGGCCGGTCACGGATCGAGGTAGGCCCACAGCTCCACCTCGACGGCGGCCCCCATCGGCAGGGCGGCCACCCCCACCACCGACCGGGCCGGGCGGTGGTCGCCGAAGAAGGCGGCGTAGGCCTCGTTGACCGCGGCGTAGCCGGCCATGTCGGTCACGAACACCGTGGTCTTGACCACGTCGGCCGGTGTCGGCCCCGTGCGTCGGCGCAGCAGGCGGCCCGGCGTTGGCCAGGGCCTGGGTCAGCTGGGCCGCGGCGCCCCCCTCCACCAGGGTGGGCGGGGCGCCGGGCGCGTCCCCGGGGGCGGTCGGCCGAGGCCCAGCTGGCCCGAGGTGATCAGCCACGGCCCGGCCCGCACGATGGGGGTGTAGGGACCGATCGGTGTACTCATGGGCGCTCCTCTCCGGGTCGGCGGGTCAGGGCGACCGGTCAGCCTACCGACGCCGTCGCAGCGCCGACCGGCTCCGGCCCGGTCCGCGATCGCCGACTCGGCGCCGGCCCGGTCGGTGGGCCACTCGCGCGGCGAGGCCGTCGGCCAGCCACCGGGCCGCGGCCACGGCGGCGAAGACCGCGTCGGACCCGTTGACCGGCGTGGCCGCCGGCGCCGTGGGCAGCGTGGGTCACGGTCACCGGGGGCATGGCCCGGGCCTGCAGGATCCCGAACGACCGGATGGTCAGGTCGCGGACCGCCCCGTCGGCGTCCACGGCGACGCCCTCGGAACGCACCCAGCCGAGGGCCTGGTGGGCGGCCCCGATGCAGTAGGAGCGCAGGACCACCTCGTCGAGCACCGGCGCCGGCGTCGACGGCCACCTCGATCGAGCCGTCGGCCCGGCAGCGGGCCACCGCCCGGCCGCCCGCACGGGCGCGGTCACCTCGACGGGCACGTCGGGACGCGGCGCCCGGCTCGCCGTCGGCCAGGCACCGGGCCCCGGCGGCCAGCACCGCGGCCTCGGCCCACACCGCGGCCCGCAGGTCGAGGGAGATCGGCGGCCCGCGCAGCGCGACCGAGCTCGAGGGCCAGCCCGGGCGCCACCGCGGCCACCGATCGGCCACGGCGGCCCAGCCGTCGCCGGGGACCCGCTCGGGCGGTGACGCCGACCCGGAGGATCCCCGATCCGTCGGCGTCGATGCCTCCGGCCACCGGCGGGCCGCTTGGGGCCGCAGACGGACCACGTCCTCCCGCGACCACAGCGACCCGCACCGGCCGCCCGTAGCTGGTCGGCCAGGCGGCGGACCTCGTCGGCCACCGGCGAGTGACAGCTTGCCCCCGAAGGCCCCACCGTTGGCGTAGGGGCGACGCCGGCTCGCCCCCGGGCCGGCACCACGAGGCGTCGGGCTCGACGTAGGCCGGCTCCACCCAGGTGGTGCGCAGGGTCAGGGCCCAGGCGCCCGGGCGGCAGGGCCACCGGGTGGTCGAGGGCCAGGCCGGTGCTCCGGCCCTGGACCTTGCCGGCCAGGGCCCGGGCCTCGGCCGACCGATCTCGGCCACCGCGTACCCCCCCGGCGCCGTCGGGCACCGCCACCAGGGCGTCGGGCGGGCAGGTGTCGTCGGCGAAGCCGGCCCGGCCGAGGACCACGTCGGGACCGACCCGTTGGGCGCACCCCGCCCTCCAGGGGGCCCGGGCGGCGGCCGCGGTCAGGTCGCGGGCGGGGCGGGCGCCATCGGCCGGCCGGGGGTGGGCCGTCGAAGACCCGGCGGGCCGCCTCCTCGATGGTCTGCCACCCGGTGCACCGGCACAGGTGGGCGAGGAGGGCCTGGTCGATCCGGTCCTTCGTGACCGGGGACCCGGCGGTGGCGGTCCCCCGGCCGTCCCGCTCCGGGGCCAGGGCGGCCAGCCGCATGACGATCCCCGGGGTGCAGAAGCCGCACTGGCTGCCCCCGGTGGCCACCAGGGCCTCGGACCACCGGTCCCGCTCCGGCTCGGGTCAGGCCGTCGAGGGTGGTCACCTGGCGGCCCGGCAGGCGGCGGGCCGGGGTCACACAGGCCACCCGGGGCGCACCGTCGACCCAGACCGTGCAGCAGCCGCACTGCCCCTGGGGGCTGCAGCCGTCCTTGACCGAGCGGATGCCCAGCTGGTCGCGGAGGACGTCGAGCAGCGACGACCCGTCGTCGGGCACCTCGACGTCGGCGCCGTCGACGCGGAGGTGGATCAGGGGATTCAGGTCGGCGATCAGCTGAAGGAGGAGCCGCAGCCGCAGGTGCGGGAGGCGTTGGGGTTGGTCACGTGGAACCCGGCGCCCTGCAGCCCGTCGCTGTAGTCGAGGGTCGAGCCCTTCAGCAGGTCGGCGCTGGTGGGGTCCACCACGACCTTGACGGTGCCGAACTCGCGGACGATGTCGTCCTCGGCCATGTCGGCGTCGAAGAACATCTCGTAGCTGAAGCCGGAGCAGCCACCGGGCCGCACGGCCACCCGCAGGGCCAGGCCGTCGATGTCCTCCTGGGCCAGGAGCTCGGCCACCTTGGCCGCGGCGACGTCGGTCAGCGTCACCGGATTCGGCTTCTTTCCGATGCTGACGGTCTGCATGGTGGCACTCATCGGCGCTCCTCCTGGCGTTCGGTCACGCATCGACCGCGGTCGACTCGGCCAAGCGTACCCGCGTCCGGTCACGGGCGGTACACCGCATCGGGTGGCCGACCAGGGCCGGCCGGTACAATTGCCGGGGTGAGCTGGTCCGACAGCCTCCGAGTGCCTCCGGGCCGCCCGGGCCGGCCGACCGGCGCGCCGCCACGGGCCGGACGCCGGCCGCCGACCGAGGAGGCCGTCCGGGCCGCCCTGCGGGGCGTGATCGACCCCGAGCTGGGCGCCGACATCGTCGAGCTGGGCATGGTCACCGCCGTCCGGCTCGGGCGACGGCGGAGCCGTCGAGGTCGAGGTGGCCCTCACCGTGGCCGGCTGCCCCCTGCGGACCCAGATCCAGAGCGACGTGGAGACCCACGTCGGCGCCCTCCCCGGCGTGGGAGCGGTGTCGGTGACCACCGGGGTCATGGATGCCGAGCAGCGCAAGGCGGTCATGGCCCGGGCCCGCCTGCTGGCCCGGGACCCGGCCCCGGTCACCGACATCCCCGACACCGCCCGGGTCATCGCCATCGCCTCGGGCAAGGGCGGGGTGGGCAAGAGCTCGGTCACCGTCAACCTGGCCGTGGCCCTGGCCCGCCGGGGCCTGACCGTCGGGGTCCTCGACGCCGACATCTGGGGCTTCTCCGTCCCCCGCCTGCTCGGCATGCAGGGCGAGGTCGAGGCCCGGGACAAGAAGATGGTCCCGCTCGAGCGCCGGATCGGCGACGGGGTCCTGCGGGTGCTGTCCATGGGCTTCCTGGCCGACGAGGACAGCGCCATCATGTGGCGCGGCCTGATCCTCAACCGGGCCGTCCAGCAGTTCCTCGAGGACGTCCACTGGGGCGACCTCGACTACCTGCTCATCGACATGCCCCCGGGCACCGGCGACATCCAGATGGGCCTGGCCCGCATGCTGCCCCGCACCGAGGTCATCGTGGTGACCACCCCCCCGGTGGCGGCCCAGAAGGTGGCGGCCCGCACCGCCGACATGGCCCGCAAGGGCTACCTCCGGGTGGCCGGGGTCATCGAGAACATGAGCGACTTCATCTGCGAGCACGGCACCTCCTACGCCCTGTTCGGGTCGGGGGGCGGCGCCCGCCTGGCCGCCGACGTGGGCGTGCCCCTCATCGGGCAGATCCCCCTCCACCCGTCGGTGGCGGCCGGCGGCGACGCCGGCACCCCGGTGGCCCTCGACGACGGCCAGCCGCTGGCCGAGGTGTTCGACCGGCATCGCCGAGTCGGTGATCACCACCGTCGCCCCGGTGGTGTCCATGGACGGGTGCAGCGTGCGCCTGCTCGAGCGGGTGGAGGCGGCGGTGGCCGCCGGCTCGGCCGACACCCCGCTGGAGCCGTCGGGCTCGGTCAGCCCGTAGCGGACCGGTCGGCCATCGGGCCGGCCGGCGCGTGCCGTCGAGCAGGGTCAGGCGGTGTCCGCCTTCGGGCCCCCAGACGTCCCGGGCCACCTCGGCCAGCTCCGGCGTCGACGGTCGGGTCCGGGGCCAGACCGGTCGGCCAGCGCCTCCTCGTAGCCCGTCGTCCCCGGGGCGGAGGATGAGCACGTGCCCGTCCTCGATCAGCACGATGGGCAGCACGGTGACGCACGTCGGTGACCTGGCGCGGCCCAGGCCATCACCTCGTCGGTCGATCCGGAACGACCTGGATGTTGCTGCAGGTTGGCGATGGTCGGGGGCAGCAGCTCGATCTCGCCGGCCACGCTGCGGGCCAGGGCGTCGGCGGGCCGGACCCAGATGGTGGCGATGGTCTCCCCGTCGTCGTGGCTGGCCACCTGGCCGGGCGGGGCCACGGTGATGAAGAACCGGGTGTCGTAGCGCCGCGGGGCCAGTTCGGGGGTGATCCAGTGGCTCACGTAGTGCACGGTCGTCCGCCGCCAGCACCAGGTCCTCCTGCCGGCAGACGTCGAGCAGCGCGGTGCGCTGCTCGTTGACCGCGTCGCGGTGGGCGGCGAAGCGGGCGGCCACCTCGGGGTCGCTGGTGTCGAGCAGGGCGCCCTGCCCGGCCAGGTCGTCCTCCCGCCGGCTGGGCCACCAGCACCCCGGCCTCCTCGAAGCACTCGCGCAGGGCGGCCACCCAGAAGGCCAGGCCGCCCGAGTCGATGCCCAGGATGGCGCTGGCCTCGGCGTCGGTCAGTCCCCCGGCACAGGGCCTCGGCCTCGGGGCCGCGGTCCTCGGGATCGACCGAGCCGCCGGGGAACACGTAGGCCCCGGCCACGAACTCGGAGGCCAGGTTGCGCCGGAGCATGCACACCTCGATGGCCGGGCCGTCCGCGCCGTCGTCGGCGTCACGGATCAGCATCACGGTGGCGGCATCGCGGATGGGAACGCTCATCGGGTTCAGGCTACCGCCCCGGGCACCCGGTAGGCGCCGGTCGGACGGTCGGGCCGACGGTGCGCCGGCGGGGGTCGCTCAGGCGCGGGTCGCCGGGCCACCGACCGGGTGGTGAGCACGCCCGAGTCGACCAGGGCGCTGATGGCCAGCTCGCCGAAGCGCGCCGGGATCGGCGATGAGCCAGGCGTGGGACCCCTCGACCACCACGCCGTCGACGCCGGCGGCGTGGCGCAGGTCGTCGAAGGCCGACTCGGGACACCAGCCGGTCGCGGTCCGACCAGGCCACGGTCACCGGCACCCCGCGCCGGCGATGGCCCGGACCTCGCGGACCAGGTCGGCCCGCCGGATGAACTCGCCGGTGCGGAACATGCCCGAGCGGGTTGCGCAGCAGGTTGGGGATGAAGTCCTCGAGCAGGGTGGGGAGCAGCCGGAGCTGGCGGGGCGAGTGGAACAGGTCGGTGCTGAACTGGCGGCCCCAGTCCCACACCGGGCGCTGCATGGTGGTCCGCACCTCGTTGGGGAAGAGGGCCCAGGTCGGGCTGCCGATGGCGTTGACCAGCAGCAGGGCCGAGACCCGGCCGGGCTGGTCGTAGACGAAGGCGGTGGCCACCCCGCCACCGAAGGAGTGGCCGGCGACCAGGGCCAGCTGGCCGACGCCGACCGCGTCGAGGAACTCGGCCACCCAGCTGGCGTAGCCGGCGAAGGTGCGCTCCTCGGCGCCGAGCTCGCGGGTGCCGCCGAAGCCGGGCAGGCGAGGGGGCGTAGACCCGGCAGCCGGCCGAGGCCATGGCCTGGATCGGGGCGCGGTAGGCGTTGGGGCGCAGCCCCCACCCGTGGAGGAACAGCGCCGGCGGCCCGGAGCCGGTCACCCCGTAGCGGACCCGGTGCCCGTCGACCGGCACCGAGTCCCAGCGCATGCCGCGGCCGGCCTCCCCGCCGTCTGCCGGTTCGGAGCCGCCCGCTCCCCCGGTGCTCCGACGTCGCATCCAACATGGACGGCTCAGTGTAGGCCCGAATTGCCCGTCTGACCCTGATACGCCCGAGCTCGGACCGCCCGCTCGGCGCCGATCCGCCCGGGCCCGCCGCCGGGATCCTCGCGACCGTCGCGATCGCCGGAGGCCCGCCCGAGCAGTTACGCTCACTGCGACGCAGTCCACGAATCGGGGAGTTGCAAGACGATGGCACAGGACAGCAGAACAAGCCCGTAACCGGCGGGAACAAGCCCAAGCCGGCGGAACGCGGCGGGCGGGCCCGGCGGCCAGAGCGCCAAGGACAGGAGCCGGGCCCAGAGCCGGCCGGTCACCGGCAAGGACGCCGACCGGCAAGGCCGGGCAGGCCACCGGCGGCAGCGGGCGCGCAAGCGGTGGCGGGAACACCCCCCGCCCGGGGGCAGGCCCGCCGCCCGCCGCCCCGAGGCGCAGCCGGTTCTCCGGCGCCATGATGGCCTGGGGCGCGGTCGGCCTGGTCATCGTGATCGTGGTCGTGCTGGTCGGTCGTCGAAGGTGACGCACCAACAGCTCGACCAACGCCACCGCCTACACCCCGGTGACCCCGGCACCGGCCGTCGGTGGTGCACGACGTGACCAACATCCCGATGTCGGTCTACAACAAGGTGGGGATCAACTTCGCCCGGCCGCCCAGCCGGTGTCGCCGCCCACCGTCCTGCAAGGGCCAGCCCCCGCTCACCCTCGACGGCAAGTCGCCGTCCATGCTCTACTACGGGGCCGAGTACTGCCCGTACTGCGCCGCCGAGCGCTGGGGCATGACCGCGGCCCTCTCCCGCTTCGGGACCTGGTCCGAGCCTCAAGATCACCGCCTCGTCCCACACCGACGTGTTCCCGGAGACCCACACCTTCAGCTACTACGGCGCCACCTTCACCAGCCCGTACATCCACTTCTTCCCCATCGAGCAGTTCAGCACCATGCCCTACGGCGAGCGGCTACACCGTCCTCCAGAACCCGACCAAGGAGGAGAAGACCATCCTCACCAAGTACAGCAGCTCGACGTACCTCGGCGCCGGAGCCAGCTCCAGCGGGGGCATCTCCTTCCCGTTCGTCGACATCAACAACGTGGCCCTGCTTCTCCGGGGCCAGCTACAACCCGGGGATCCTGGCCGGCCGACTGGACGCAGATCGCCGGCGGGCTCAACGACCCGACCAACCCGGCGACCCAGGCCATCGTGGCCACCGCCAACTACATCTCGGCGGCCATCTGTGCCGCCACCAAGGGACAGCCGGCCTCGGTGTGCAAGAGCTCCGGGGTCGATGGCCGCGGCCAAAGCGCTCAAGCTGAGCTGACCCGGCAACCGAGGGAGCCCGACCATGCCGACACTGCGATGGCAGCCCATCATCACGCTGCTCCTGTGCCTCTTCGGCCTCGGGGTGTCGATCTACCTGACCATCACCCACTTCGACGCCACCTGCCCTGGTGTGCTCGGACAGCGGCGCCATCAACTGCCTGAAGGTCACCACCAGCCCCCAGTCGGTGATCTTCGGGATCCCGGTGGCCATGCTGGGGTTGGCCTACTTCGTGCCCATGCTCGCCCTCTGCCTCCCGGTCGCCTGGCGGTCGGCCGACCGGCGCATCCACCTGGCCCGCCTGGCCCTGTCGGTCGTCGGGGTGGGGATGATCCTCTACCTGCTCATCGCCGAGCTGTTCATCATCAAGGCCATCTGCCTGTGGTGCTCGTCGGTGCACCTGGTCACCTTCATCCTGTTCGTCATCATCGTGACGTCCTCACCCGTGGTGCTGGCGCCCGACTACGGGCACGGCAGCGGTGACGAGGACTGGGACGACGACCTCGCTCGCCGGGGCCTAGCCCCGGCCGCCCATGGACGATGCGGCGCACCCAGCCGGTCCCGGTGAGGCTCCGCCGACCGAACCCGACCCGACCGAAGACGGCGACGATGCCCGCGGACCGGTGGAGGCGGCCGAGGGGATCGTGGAGCCCGATCCGGAGCTCCCCCCCGACGACGAGCCACCCAGCCGCACCGCCCGCTTCGCCTGGGTGGCGGTCATCGTCCTGCTGGTCGGGGTCATCGCCCTGGTCGTCTACGCCCTGACCGGCACCCCGGCCACCCAGGCCGCCGTGCGCCGCACCCCGGCGCCGACCGCCCTGGTGGCCTCCCTGGGCCACGTGCCCCAGTCGGTGTTCGACTCGGTGGGGGTCGACGCCCCCGACACCCCGTTGGTGGCGCCCACCCCGCTGGAGGGCCAGCCGCCCCTGCAGGCGGACGGCCGGCCCGAGGTGCTCTACGTCGGCGCCGAGTTCTGCCCGTTCTGCGCCGTCGCAACGGTGGCCGCTGATCGTGGCGCTGTCCCGGTTCGGGCACTTCACCGGGCTCGACAACATGCAGTCGGCCCCGGAGTCGGTGTTCCCGGGCATCCAGACCTTCAGCTTCGTGGGGTCGACCTACACCAGCCGGTACCTGACCTTCGAGCCGGTCGAGCTCTACTCCGACCCAGACCACCCCCACGGGGACGTTCGCCCGCATCGCCAACCTCAACCCGGCCCAGGCGGCGGTGGTGGCCCGCTACGGCGCGGCCACCGGCGACCAGAGTCGGCACCGGCGACCTGCCCTTCGTCGACATCGCCAACCGGATGGTGGCCACCACCTCGGGCTACAGCCCGGCCGTGCTCGAACGCCAGTCCCAGGCGACCATCGCCACCGACATCGACCACGGCACCGGCCGGGTCGGTCAGGCCATCGTGGCCTCGGCCAACTACCTCACCGCCGGATCTATGCACCGCCACCGGCCAGCGGCCGGCATCGGTGTGCACCAGCAAGGGCGTGCGGGCCGCGGCCACCGCGCTCGGGGTGCCGGCCTGAGCTCAGCCCGCCCGGCGGTCCAGGAGCTGCTTGCGCTCCATCTCGTTCAGTCCGCCCCAGATGCCGTGCGGCTCGTGGATCCGCACGGCGTAGTCGAGGCACTCGACTCCGCACCGAGCACTCCCGACAGATCGACTTGGCCCGGTCCTCGCGCTGCAGCTTCTCGTCCTTGCGCTCGGCGTGAGCCGGCGGAAAGAAGATCTCCGCCTGCGGTCCACGACACGACGCTTTCAGTTGCCAGTCCCAGCGCCTGCTCCACTTGCCCTACTCCCCCTTCACGCCCCTTTGAATCCTCCCGGGAGCGAAAGTACACGCAGCAGCGATGGGAAACAAGGGGTCTGACCAGGATTTCTCATCTCGATTCCGCCGGTCGGGCCAACCCGGGGCCGCCCCGCCCGATACGTCGACCTCGGAGCGACCATGGGGCGGTGCCCACCCGGTCGGACACTACGCTCCACTAGGTCATGGACATCAGCGCCTTCTGTAGCCAGAGCCGGGTCCTGATCGTGGCCGGCAAGGGTGGCGTGGGCAAGACCACCATGGTGGCGGCGCTGGCCCACCTGGCCGCCCAGCAGGGCTCGCCGTCCTGGTGGTGGAGCTCGAGGGCCGCCCGGGGGTGGCCACCGCCTTCGGCTGTACCGAGCCCCTCGACTACGCCGGATCGGTGCTCAGGGCGGCCGGGGTGGATCCGGATGCCGAGCCGGTGGACGACACCACGTCCATCCCGCAAGGGCACGGTGCGGGCCCGGACCATCACCCCCGACGACGCCCTGCTCGAGTACCTGGCCGACCACGGGCTGCGCCGGATCTCCAAGCGGCTGCTGTCCTCGGGGATCATCGACCTGGTGGCCGGGGCCATCCCCGGCATCCGGGACATCCTGGTCCTCGGGAAGGTCAAGCAGATCGAACGCAGCGGCATCGCCGACCTGGTGCTGGTCGACGCGCCGGCCACCGGCCACACCATGACCTTCCTGTCGTCGGCCGGTGGCCTGCTCGACGCCGCCCGGGGCGGGCCCATCCGGTCCCAGGCCGCCGAGGTGGTGGCGCTGCTGTCCGATCCGGCCCGGTGCCAGGTGGCCCTGGTCACCCTGCCCGAGGAGATGCCGGTCAACGAGGTCATCGAGGCCGCCTACCAGCTCGAGGACAAGGTCGGCGTCGCCCTCGGACCGGTGATCGTCAACGGCTGCTATCCCCCGCTCGACGGTCTCGACGTCCCGGCCGCCGAGGCGGCCGCCGCCGCCGGGGTCACGCTCGATGCCGAGCAGGCCGGCCGGCTCGACGCCGCCCGCCGGTTCCGGCTCACCCGCCAGGTGCTCCAGGGCGAGCAGATCGAACGCCTGGCCCATGAGCTCCCCCTGGCCCAGCTCCAGGTGCCCTTCGTGTTCACCGACGTCGATCGGGCCCGAGGAGCTCGACGCCCTGAGCCAGGCGCTGGCCGTCGGGCATCGAGGGCCTGCACGACCCGGCCCCGGTGTCCTCATGACCGGCGACGGGACCATCGAGGACGTCGTGCGGAGGCGGTCCATCGTCATCTGCTGCGGGTCGGGCGGGGTGGGCAAGACCACCACCGCGGCCGCCTTCGCGCTGGAGGCGGCCCGGGCCGGACGGATCGCCTGCGTGGTGACCATCGACCCGGCCCGGCGGCTGGCCAACGCCCTCGGGCTCGACGCCCTGACCAACCGTCCCACCCTGATCGAGGGCCCGTGGCCCGGCGAGCTGCACGCCCTCATGCTGGACCCCAAGCGGACCTTCGACGACCTGGTCCAGCGCTACTCGGACAGCGCCGAGCAGGCCGAGGACATCCAGGTGAACCGGATCTACCAGAACCTGACCGGCACGCTGTCGGGCACCCAGGAGTACATGGCCATGGAGAAGCTCTACGAGCTGGTCGAGGAGGGCGGGTTCGACGTGGTGGTGGTGGACACCCCGCCGTCGCGCAACGCCCTCGACTTCCTCGACGCCCCCCGCCGGCTGACCCACTTTCTGGAGAACCGGCTGTTCCAGGCGCTGATGAAGCCGACCCGGGCCGGGCTGCGGTTCATGGGGGTGGCGGCCCAGGCGCTGCTGCGGACCATCTCGAAGGTGGCCGGGGCCGACATCGTCGCCGACGCGGTCTCGTTCTTCCAGGCCTTCGAGGGGATGGAGGAGGGATTCCGCGACCGGGCGGCACGGGTCCGCGAGCTGCTGGTCCAGTCGGACACCGCCTTCGTGCTGGTGGCCTCGCCCCGACCCGACTCGGTGGACGAGGCGGTCCACTTCGCCGACAAGCTGGCCGAGTCGGAGATGTCGGTGACCGCCCTCATCGTCAACCGGGTGCAGCCCCGCTTCGCCGACGACGACCAGCTGGCCGGCCGCTGCCGGCTCCGGTGAACGGGGCCGGCGGAGCGCTACGGCGCATCTGGTCGACAACCTCCAGGGCTACACGGCGGCCTCGGACCGCGAGGAGCAGGCCTACGCCGAGCTGGTCTCCAAGGTGGCGCCGGCCCCGGTCTACCGGGTGCCTCTCCTCAACACCGACGTCCACGACCTCGACGGACTGGGCACCATCGCCGACCTCCTGTTCGGGGCCGATGCCACCGGAGGGGCGGCGGGGTGGGCACCGACCGCCGGGCCGACGGATCGCGGCGCCCGCGCCCGTGAGTGGACCGGCCCAGGAGCGCTAACCTTTGGCCGTGCGCACCATCCTCGTGGCCAGCGATGCCCCCTCGGTCCGGGCCGAGGTCGCCGCCATCGCCGGTCGGCCGGACATCACCATCCGGGAGGCCAGCTCCGGCCCGGCGGTCATGGCCGAGGTGGCCGAGACGCTCCCCGATCTGGTGGTCGTCGACCTGCAGATGGGCAACATGGGCGGCATGGCCGTCTGTCTCGAGCTCCGGCTCGAGGCCTCCTACGGCAAGCTCGGCGCATGTCCCGGTGCTGATGCTGCTCGACCGCCGGCCCGACGTGTTCATCGCCCGGCGATCGGGGGCCGAGGGCTGGGTGGTCAAGCCGCTCGACCCGATCCGGCTGCGCCGGGCCATCTCCGCCCTGCTCGACGGGCGGCACCTACTACGACGAGTCCTACCAGCCTCTCTCTGTCGTGTCCCCCCGTACCTGCCGGCGCCTGACCGGCCCCGTCCCAACAGACAGCGACACACCGTGTCCGTGTTCCGTCGCCACGAGGACCAACCACCCCCACCGGGCCGAGGAGGTCGCGCGGCGCGGCGCCGGCACGGGGTCGAGGGACACCCGGACGCCAACGGGCAGCGGGCGGACGGCGGTGCCGACGCCCAGGAGCAGTTCATCATCGATGCCCTCCACGACCTGCACGACACGGTGGTCCGCGAGGTGATGACCCCGCGGGTGGACGTGGTGGCCCTGTCCATCCCACTGACCGCCGAGGGGGTCACCCGGGCGGTCCGCGAGTCGGGCCACAGCTGCTTCCCCGTCTACGGCGAGAACCTCGACGACCTGATCGGGGTGCTGTTCGTCAACGACCTGTTCCGGGCCGGGTGGAAGGTGAGCGGCACCCGTGACGACGGGCCGGACACGACCGGGGCGAGGAGCGCGGCCCAGGCGCCGGATCCGCATCGACATCTCCCGCCGCCTGCGCCAGCCGTTCCTGGTGCCCGAGTCGGGGCTGGTGCTCGACGTGCTGGCCGAGATGCGCCGGCAGCGCCGGGCCTTCGCCGTGGTGGTCGACGAGCACGGAGGGGTCGAGGGCGTCCTGACCGTCAAGGATCTCCTCGGGGCGCTGGTCGGCGACCTGCCCGACGAGTTCGACCCCGACGACGAGCCGGACGTGGTGCGGGTGGACGGCAGCCGGTGGTTGGTCGACGGGAGGATGAGCGTCGACGACGTGCGGGACCGGCTGGACATCAACCTGCCCGAGGGCGAGTACGTGACCCTCGGGGGCTTCCTGTTCGACGGGTTCGGGCACATCCCGGCCGAGGGCGAGGCGCTGGAGGTCGACGGCTGGGAGCTCCGGGTCACCGAAATGGACAAGCGGCGGATCGCCAAGGTGGTGGCCCGGCGCCTCCAATCCGCGCCGCCATCGGACGATGGTCCGTCGGCGGGGAACCAGCCCACCACCGTCGGGTAGCATCTCCACGGTCCGGAGCCGGTCTTACCAACAGGTTCCGTACAGCGGGCTGTGGCGCAGCTTGGTTAGCGCGCTGCGTTCGGGACGCAGAGGTCCCCGGTTCAAATCCGGGCAGCCCGACCACTGAAGTGCAGGTCAGAGCGTTGCATCGGAATCCGGCGGACCGGGGCAACCCCGCGAATTCCTCCGATTTGGCGCGATCTTGGCGCGATCGGATTCGCCGGGAACGAGGCGTCGCTTAGCCGATCCGCCCGCTCTGCCCGCCGTCGACCGGGAGCACGGCGCCGGTGATGAACGCGGCCTCCTCCGACGCCAGGAACAGCGCTGCGTGAGCGACATCCCAGGCGCTACCCTGGCGCCGCCCGAGTGGAACGAGTCGATCACGGCTGGAGCGCACCTCGTCCCGGTCGATCCCGAAGGCGTCGGCGATGCCGTCGACCGCCATGGGCGTGTCAATGAGCCCGGGCATCACTGCGTTGACCCGCACCCCGTAGCGGGCGTTGTCCATGGCCAGCTGGTGGGTCAGGGCGTTCACACCCGCCTTGGACACTTTGTAGGCGAGCAGCGGGGCGGCGCAGACCGCGGCGATCGAAGACACGTTGACGATGGCGCCCCCGCCCTGGTCCCGCATCGATGGCACGGCGTGCCGGCACATTAGCCACATGCCCTTGAGGTTGACCTCGAAGATGCGGTCCCACGCCACCTCCTCGAGGTGCTGGGCATCGCCGTCGCCGTTGCCGACACCGACGTTGTTGTGGAGCACGTCGATGCGCCCCCATCGGTCGAGCGCCGCGGTAACCGCGGCGGCGCAGTCGTGCTCGCGGCGGATGTCGGCGGTGAACGGCGCAGCGTCGCCGCCCTCGGCGGTGATGAGCGCCACGGTCTCGGCGGCCGAGTCGGCGTCGCGGTCCACGGCGAGGATGCGGGCGCCCTCCCGTGCGAAGAGCAGTGCGGCGGCGCGACCGTTGCCGATTGTCTCGCCGGGCCGCTGACCGGCCCCAACAACGATGGCGGTCTTGGCCTCGAGCCTCACGCCGGGAACCCAGGGACGCCGGGCTCGCGTTGAACCCCGAAGGAGCGCAGCGCCATCGACACGAGCTGGTACTGGCCAACGGCAAAGACGAGATCCATGACCTGCTGGGAGGACCACGACGCCACCAGTGCCTCCCACGTCTCGTCGGAGAGGCAGTGACCGTCGACGAGCTCGTCGACAGCCCGAACCAGTAGGGCGTCGCCCGGCGACCAGCCCGGGGCATTGACGGGGCCGGCGAGGCGGGCGATGTCCGCTTCCTCGAGCCCGCTGCGGAGGCCGATCACGGTGTGCTGGCCGAACTCATACTCGCTGCCGCACCGCCAGCCGGTGCGCAGGATTACGAGCTCGCGCTCACGCGGCGGCAAGGTCGACTTGGCGAGTACGTGCCCGCCAAAGACAAGCCAGCGCTTGAGCAGCTTCGGGTGGTGGGCGAGGGTCGCGAAGATGTTCAACCCGCCGCTGGCGGCCATCAGTGCGGCGGTCTCCTCGTCCCAGTCCGTCGCCGTCGTGGGCGCCAGTCGGGGCGTGTTGGGATCGGGCATGGGCACTCCCTCGGTTCGGATCTCCTCACTGTCGCCTGAGCTGGGCAGTGAGGCCTTGTGATGACACGGGTATCGGTCACGGCTGACCGGCAACGGGACTCATCCGCCTGGACAGCTTGAAGGAGCCCTCGTCGCCTGGTCCTGAAGCTACCCGGAGCGTGACCGTCGCGGTTGGCGAGGGTCGGGAACTCGGTCGCACACGCCTAATCCGTCGACAACGCAGACCGAGTCAATGGGGACGAGTCGGTCGGGCCAGGGAGTCCCACCCAGTCGGTGATTGGGGATTGGTCACGGCGAGGGGAGCGTCGCTACACCCCTTGGGAATTTCGGCGCTTCGTAACACGGAAGCAGTGAAGCACTTGTTGCGGCGCGGTGTGGAGCCAAGGAGACCATTCCCTTGCCACAGAGTGGTTGCCCCGGAGGGACCAGTCCATGTGTCACTGGCGACGGTGGGTGCGTGGTGGTTCCCCCCGATGGTCCCCTGCTACTTGAGTGAGATGGTGGTCCTCCGAACCACCGCCCGGCTCCGCCTGCAATCACGAGCCCCACTCCCAAAGACAGGGTTATGCACACCACTACTGTGCTGAGCAAGACCCGCCTCCGTCGCCGCCGCCGAGCCTCCTCGAAGAGATCGGTCACCTGTGCGCCGAGCGACTCAACGCGAAGGTCAGCGCTCGTCGCTGGCGGATCTAGCACTGAAACGGACATAGTACTACTATGACTAGCACTATGATTGCTGTCAAGATCGACCGAACCGAGACGATGGCCCTGCACGATCAGGTCGCGGCCGAGATCCGGCGGGCCATCGCTGATGGTGAAGCGGTCGCAGGAGAACGCCTACCGCTTGCGAAAGACCTGGCCGCAGTGCTCGGGGTCAATAAGAACACCGTGCTACGTGCCCTGCGAATCCTTCGAGATGAGGGACTGCTCGACTTTCAGCGTGGCAGGGGAATCACCGTCGCAGGGACGCCCGAGCGCAGTGCCGTGGTCAAGCGCATCCGTGACCTCGTCGAGTATTGCCGGGCTCAGGGCTATCGCCCCGACGAGGTGATCCAAATCATTGAAGGGCTGTCCTGACCCAGAACCCGAGACTCCCACCCCCGGCATTGTGAGGGATACCCCGCCGCTTCGGGACCGTGCGAACATCCCGCCTGATGCGCTTCGTCACCGAGCTCCAGTTACGTCGAGCGAGCTACAGCCCGTAGGACTCAGCTTGGGTCATCTCAAGCGAAGTTACGCCCGTCGAGCATTGGCCTGAATACTCGCCCCCTCCGAGCAGAAGCGTCGCACCGGACAGGGGGTACGAACCAGTGACTGTATCGGCATAGGCCGGACTGAGCATCGCCCGTGGGTCGGCAAAGAAACTTCCGGTATACGTGCTCGCCTTGACCCCGCTGCTGTAGGTGAGCTTCAGCTTCGCTGTCCCGTCGCTTCCGTTCGAACAGCCGTTTCCCCCGTTCGGAAAGGTCACCTTGCCCGAAACGGTGACGATGCCCGGAGTGGGGGAACCGCCCGTACAACCCGGGATCCTCGCAGAAACGGTCGCCTTCACGGTCCCCTTTCCAGTATCGCTCCAAGGCCGGTTCAACGTGATGCTTCCGTCAATGGCCACCACGCTGCAGCTGTAAGTGCCGGACCCCAGCGGCGTTTTGGCCCAGCTCAACCCCGGTAGCAGCGCGACCCCCGTCATCGTCATCACCATCACACCGGCCGCCACGACAGCAGCTGCTCTACGAACACCCATCGGACCGCCTTCCTCTCAGCGCACACGATAACGATGCACGAGTGGGGCTGCAACGGGTAACAAAGGACCGATGTCGGTCAACGATCTGCCTCGCCCGACGGCGGGCTGGTTAGGGATTCGATGAGTTGCTCTGACAGTACAATGCCAATACGGGAATCTCGTTGAGCGAGCCAAACCGCCGCCGACCGATGGTCAGGGGCACCATCCCACCGTCTCCGCCCCCGCCTCTGGTTACATGGTTGAGGGGCACTACGGCCCTCCATGGCGATGAGGTGGCGGCGGATGACAATCGGAACGATCAGTGGCAACCAGTGTGCAGCCTGTGGGCGGCCACTTAAGAGGGCCCTGGTCCCTATCAGGGTCGAGGAACGGCCGACACCGATCCTGGTACCGGACAGGTCCCCCCTTTGCGCCTGCAAGCCGACCTAGCCGACCACAGGAGGGGCGATGGACGAAGAGGAGCCAGCCCCCGGGTCAGGCACAGCACAACCTGGACCCGCTGCGGAAGTTGTGATTGCTCCTGAAGCGTCGGCCTTCACCAACAATGACCAAACGCCGTCGGAGTCAGTGTCCTCGAAGAGGTCCTCCCACCGTTTGTTCGTTGGTGCCGTCCTGGCCCTGGTAATCGTTGCAGCAGGTATCGGACTGGCGATCGGTCTGTCGGGCATGCCCACCACAATCTCGACCGGAACGGGATCGGCAACCATCACCTGGACCCCCGTGCCCACCAACTCGGTCACCTTCAAAAGCCCCCCTCAACCATTTCAGGGGACCATCGAGGGCATCGTGGCGTCGGGCGTGGCCACCATGGCGGCGACGCCCATTGGCACCCCTACCGCACGATCGACGAAGCTGGAGGTCGCTCAATGGAAGGGAACATTCGGAGGGAAGCCCTTCAAGGTGAGCATCTTTGCCGACTATTCCTCCAACGAGGGCACCACAGACCCGTCTCCCGCATTTCCGACGGTCACCATTGTCGGACGATGGGGAACCGAGCCCGTCAAAGGGAGGGTCGACCCACCCACCGCCGCCGAGCTCAAGAACGACAATGGTCCGCTCCGCTTCACCGGCACGGTCGGACAGTTCAAGGTGTCGGGCACCGTCCAGCCACCAACCGGCCGCAAGATCAGGCAGTCCCAGGTTTCATTGACCGTTACCAGGTAGCTCTTTCGAGAGAACGCTGATGGGCAGCCGGCAACGACAAGTTCGCTGGTCGCAATACTGAACCAGTTGCTACCGACCCGGTCGGTAGGGGGCAACCCTCCGACGCTGCCGCGCCGCGCGGGGTCACAGTCCTGGCGTTCTGGTGATGGCTTGTCCGGCAATTTCGTGGGTCTCGTCTTCGAGCATGATGCGGAGGAGGAGCGCGACCCACGTGCGGTAGGGCTTCCAGACCTCGCTGATCTCGGCGATGTCAGCGGCGCTGGGCGGTGCCTTCATGCCATAGGCGATCGCCATCGCTCGAGCGAGGCGCGGCTCGGCGGTGGGCGTGAAGTCCGGATCACCTGCGCCGCGGAGAAGAATCAGTTCGGCCGAGAACGGGCCGATTCCGGGAATGGCAACCAACTCCTCGAGGGCTTGGGAACGTGGGAGTGACCTCAGCCGGGCGACGCCCAGGGTCCCACTGAGAGCGGCCTCGGCGATACCTCGAAGGCGCTGGAGTTTGGTCTCGCTCAGCCCATTGATCGTGGACAGCTGGGCCAGCTTGGCCGGGTTCGGGAAGGCGCGGACCATTCGACCGCCAACGTCGATCGTCTCACCGTGTTCGGCAGTGATGCGAGCCTTGATTGCGGCTGCCTGCACGATTCGGATCCGCTGTCCGATCACCGACCACGCGGCTGCTTCGTAGGGCGACCAGAAGCATACGGGGCGGAGGCCGGGGTACTTCGACTGGAGTTGAGCGACTACTGGGTCGTGACGAGCGATGCCGCGGAAAGCCGCGACCGTCGATGTCGAGCGAGAGGATCCGCTCGACCTGCTCGACCGCCGCCGCGATTACCGCCGGGGCAAGCGTGTCGCCCCCGTGAACCGCGCCGTGAACCGCGCCGGCTTCCTCGTGGACGCGCACTGCCACTGTGTCCCAGTAGCCGTCGACGCAGAAGGCCATCTCCAAGGTGGCGGCGGACTCGCTGTCGTAGGCGGCTGGAGCGAATCCCTCGAGGTACCGAATTGATGCGGCCAACGAATACGGCCCCTTCGGGGAGAAAACAAAGCTTGTGGCGGGATTCATCTCAGCCATGAATAGTCACGGCGTAGCCGTCGGGATCGGCGAAGGTGAAGGTGAGACCGAAAGGTCCATCGAAAGGTGCGACCAGGATCGGGACCCCGGCGAGAACCATTGCATCGTGCAGATCCTGCGGATCGTCCGCCTTCAGCCAGATGGCCACACCCCACCCGAGGTGCTCAACGGCCTCAAGGTCGACGAGTGGCTCCCGCACGGCGAACGCGATGGGCTCCGTGGCGAATACCACGGCGTGGTCAGGACTCACCTGAGCACGGGCGAGGCCAAGGTGCTCGGTGTAGAAGGATGCGGAAGCCTCCAGGTCGCGAACCTGGAGAGCGATGAAGTCAGGGCCGAGTGCGGTCATTGGGTGTCCATTTCTGTGAGTGGGATCAGGTAATCTGTATCAGGTACCCTGAGATTGTATCAGGTAAACTGATAGTGAGGTGAGCGTGGACCAGGTCACGATGACCAGGGTGGGCTACTTGATAAAGAGGGCGCAGATGGTCCTGCACGACGCTATGGCCGATGCTCTCGGGTCTCACGATCTCACGGTGACCCAATTTGCCGTCCTCGTCGCTTTGGATGAGGAGCCGGGGCTCTCGAATGCCGACCTCGCTCGTCGGGCATTCGTGACGCCACAGAGCATGCACGCCGTGCTACAAGAACTGGAGAGGCTCCAGTTCGTTGTGAGGCGTCCTCATCCGCAGCACCAACGCGTCCTCCAAGCTGACCTCACCGAGGCTGGTCGGCGCACTCTGAAGTCTGCGAACAACTCAGTCAACACTGTCGAGGAGCAGATGCTCGGCAAGCTCTCCAACCCGGCGAGATCAAGACTTGCAAGCGCGCTCTCGTCTTGCATCGATTCGCTGGCCGAAGCTTCAGCATCCTCCGGCGCTCGTCGACTCCAGTGATACGAGGGACCGCCAGAAGGTGCGGATAGGCGTCCTAAATTTAGGTCATGCCTACGGGTTGGTTCGCCGACAAGACTTTGAGCTAGCGAGTCGGCTGATTGGCGCCGAAATTGTTAGTCATCGTTCGGGAACGAGGGTGTCCCCGAGTTTCCCCAGTGGATCACTGTCCAGATCCTAAATTTGGGACACGATCTCGACATACCCGTCCGTTCCATTGACCCTGATCCGCTGCCGATCTCGAATCACCCGAGTGGCCTGCTCGACGCCCACGACGGCTGGCAATCCGTACTCCCGTGCGACCACTGCGCCGTGAGTCATCAGGCCCCCCACCTCCGTCACCAGGCCCGCGATGGCGACGAATGCAGGCGTCCAGCTGGGATCCGTATAGGCGGTGACCAGGATATCGCCCGGTTCGAGATCGGCCTCCGCCATGTCCAGGATGACACGAGCCCGTCCCTCGACGGTCCCGCCGGACACGGGTAGTCCGACCAGCGCGCCGGCCGGGACTTTGACCTGTCCGTACGTCCCGACAACGACCTCGCCATCTGAAGTGAACACCCGGGGTGGCGAAAGCGCCTGATACGAGCTGAATGCGTCCTTGCGCTGTTGGATGAGCCGGTCATCCGCTTGGTTGGAGCGCACGACGCGGTGAAACTCCTCAAGGGTGAGGAAGAACATGTCTTCCTTCTCGCCAAGCACGTTGGCGTGCACGAGGCGCTCGGCCTCGTCTAACAAGGCCCGTTTGTAGATGAAGTAGCGGCTGACCATGCCGTACTTCGGGTACTCCCGGTACCCGATGAAGGTTCGGACCCGATCGATCATCTGCTTGGCCTCGTCGGCCTTGTGCTCCCCTTCTGGCAAGTCCCGCACGCGCGCCAGCACTTCCTGTTCCTTCTTCCAAGCCTCCTGCCGCCCTTGCTCGAAGCGCCGCTCGCCGGCACCCGACTCGAAGTTCTTGATGTTGCCGAGCAGCATGGGCAAGATCGTGGTGGGGCGTTCGCTCCACCGTGGCCTCGTAATGTCGATCTCACCGACGCAGCGCATGCCGTACTTGTCGAGGAAGGCCCGAATGGCGTCTCGGGCATCGCCGCCGCCTCCGAGTGTGGGCAACACGTCGAGGAATCCCTCGCCCTCGACGTGTTGCAAGAAAGCCACCACCTCCGGATGTGGGCGAATCACGTCCGCCACGTCCAGGAGTGCCAGCCCCATCTCCGACGTGACGTTGTGGGGAACGGACTGGGTGAGCGTGTCCGCTGCGTTCTTCTCACCCAACCACTCCTCCAGCTGCCGGTTGAGCCACCAAGTGGCCTCCATCGCCGACATGAACACCTGATGACTGAGCGGATCGAACAGGATCCGCTTCAGCTCCAGGATGTCTTCCAGGATGAAGTCGACCAGCGCGGATCCGGACTTCGTCCGGATATCGCGCGTCAAGGCGGCCAACGAGGTCTCGCTGTGCTCGATCAACTCGGCGACGGTGGTCGGGTCGGTCGCAATCGCAGCTGATGCGGTGCCAGCCGGCGTCAAGCCAGAACCTGTGTCCGGGAGCGTCGGGATGAAGTCACCGCGCTCGAGGACGGTCCGCAGCGCGTCCCGGATCAGCGGATCGGATCTCCCCAGAGCCTCCAAAAGGCCGTCGCGAGTCGTTGGCGAACCCAGCGCCTGAGTGACGTCGACGAACAGTCTGCCGCCGGCTTCGGACATGGACCGTGGGGTCGTCAGCTGCCAAAAGGAGAGCCCCAGGGGCTTCATGGGGTCGGTCATCATCTGCTGATGGCCGACCGAGACATAGACATGGTTCCCCCGGTCGCTGGCCGCGGGGATGGGGAACAACGTGGTGATCGGCCGGCTCTGGACGACCTGAAACCCGTCGTCGACCAGGCACCATTCGATGTCCTGGGGGTTGCCGAAGTGCGCTTCGATCCGCCGACCCAGCCGCGCCATCTGCAGCACCTGGGCATCGGTCAGCGCCGGCTGATTCTGACGCTCCGGCTCGATCGCCCTTTCCCGCGTTCCGCCCGCCGGCGAGGCGTAGATGGCGAGCTGTTTGGTGCCGACGGCGCTGGCGACGATCTCTCCATCACGCACCGTGTAGACGTCCGCATTCACCCGGCCGGAGACCAACGCCTCGCCGAGGCCGAAGCTGGCCGCCACGGAGGCGACCCTCCGGTTCGATGTAACGGGGTCGGCCGTGAAGAGGATGCCGGCCGCCTGGGGAAAGACCATCTGCTGCACGACCACGGCCATATGGACCAGCCTATGGTCCAGACCTTTCCGCAGGCGGTAGGTCACGGCCCGCTCAGTGAACAAGGAGGCCCAGCACCGGCTGACGTGCTGGAGGATCGCCACCGACCCCACAACGTTCAGGTACGTGTCCTGCTGGCCGGCGAAGGAGGCCGTGGGTGAGTCCTCCGCTGTCGCGCTGGACCGGACGGCGTAGGCAGCTTGCGGGCCGAGCCGGTCGAGCGAGCGGGTGATCTCCGCGGCCAGATCGCCGGGGATGGCGACGCCTTCGAGGGTAAGTCGGATCTCTGCGCTGAGCGTGGCGATCGCCTCACGGTCATCCGGGCTCAGGCGCGAGAGCCGATCGAGCCGTGCATCGATTACCGAGGCGTCCCCTAGGACGCGCCCGAAAGCATCCGTCGTCACGCAGAAGCCAGCCGGCACGCGGATGCCTTCCATACGCCAAAGCTCCCCCAGGTGCGCCCCCTTGCCACCGACGACCGCGACCTGCGTCCGGTCGATCTCTTCGAATCCGAGCACGTACCTGCCCACCCGCTCACCTTCCCTTTCAGACCCCTCAGGGCTGTCTCATACCTACTGTCGATCGGGCCGACCGCCCGTGGGTCGGCCGGTGGCATGCATTGTCAACACGCCACGGGTCCTTGCCGCAAGACCCCCACCCTGGTGTACCTTGGTAGTGGCGGGAAGATCGAACCGGCGTCTTGGCGGGGGAAGAGCCAGGAATCTCATCGAACCCGGGCTTCTGCTGGTGGCGCCGGGACGCCGGCCATGAGACCCCGACTTCCCACCCCGCATCCGAGCCCTTGAACCCACCAGGTGGCCGGCCGCCAGCACACCGGTGAGTTCCGCAGGTTGGTCGGGCCGCGTCAGCTTCTGCTGATTCGCCACCGCGCAGATCTCGGTGCCGCGATCAGGTCACCGTGAAATCGGCATCCAATACCGCGGTGCCACAAAATATGACAAAGAGGCCTGGACCCGTCGAATCGTTGGAGGTCACCCGATAGGTCGCTTCGGCCAAACCTCCGTGTTGATGTCGCTTGGGTTCACGCAGTCCGGCGTTCAGCGCAGCGCCTGCCTTTGTCCGATTGTACGAGTCGTGGAAATAGAGAGAGGGCCCTACGTTCACGCTGCTCGGAGGCATCGGGCACGATGAAGCGGTGATCCGCACCGTTGTGCCCGGCCCGCCGGATGTCCGGGACAATTGAAGACGAGGCTTCTGGCTTCCACCGCGCGGCGGTGCACTTGCGCCGTGAGTGCCCGTGCAACTGGTGACCAGGAAGACCAGCAGGAGGACTGCTACTGGTGCCCGGGCAACACGCCAACACCCCCGCTCACCCATCGGGCTACCGCCCTTCCCCAACTCGACAACCGGTGAATCCGAGCGTACTAGAACCGGCGAGGAGTGCTCGGTGGCCATCTGTGGCCGTCCCCGCGTGTGGGACACTCTGATACCGGGCGACACGGAGACAAGGCGGTGGTCCCATGAAGTTGGTCCGCGCGGGCTTGGTTCTGATGGCTGTTGCCGGACTGGCTACCGGCTGCGGCTCGAGTTCAGGCAGCCCTCCGAGCAGCCGGGCGCCCGCTGGAGCGACGACCGACGCCTTGCGCGCTCCCGTCTACGACCAGCTATCACCCTCGACCTCCGGCAGCACGGTGGTGAGGCCGCCGGGGACGGGTGACCTTTCGGCCCCACCGAGTGCGGCCCGAGGGACTCGGGCAAGCGTCGGACCGTGGGCGCTCAGCCTGAGGTCGGGCAACGGGCAGTACTTACTGATCGGCACAAATACGCACGGCTGCTATTCCCTCTGGAGGCTCAGAGTAGAGGTAAACAGCACGAACGTCGTGATCACTCCGCGGCTGAGATCGCCGGCCATTCCTCGCACAACGTGCCCCTCAACCTCAATCGGCCGTCTTTGGCTCATCGACCTTGGATCGCCTTTGGGCGGTCGTTCCCTGCTCCACCCCAAGGTCACGGAGAAGAACCCGAGGGATCTGACAACAATCCGACACGACTGAGATAGTTCGTTTCGGTAGATGCTCGCCACGGACCCGCGGTGTGGGCAGTTGGACCAGCCATGGCAGTCAGGGCGAGCAGATCGAAGCGGCTTCGGCCGAGCCGCTTGTTCCCATACTTCTTATTCCCTCCATGCCAGGGCGATCGGTCGAACCGTGGCTCACCGGGGCTGGGGTCGCGGAGGGAGGCGCCTCAATGGTGACCGGTAGGCCGAAATGGGTGAAGGTCAGGGACAAGGTCTCGATCAACTTGCCTCCTGAGCCGCGCTGAGTCGTCGTTGCCTGCAGGATGCGACCTTGCGCCGATATCCAGACTTCGGTCCGAATACTCCCTCGGCACTGGCCCGAATCGCCGAAGAGGTACGTCGTCGTCGATGTTCCACCGACGTCACCCGTGCCCATGCCGACCAGCCTCAAATCGTCGGACGGTACAAGGGACAGGAGGCCAAAGGCGTATCCGGCCGGACTCCTGGCCAGGATCGCCATCGGCCCGGTGGTCATCGACGTCGACGCCTGTCGGGTCATCAGGCCATCCCCGGTCTCCTCGGTCGGCGCCTTCCCGGAATCCTGCTCGTAGAAACCGCCTGAGGGCGTTCTCGTCGCAGTCACTGTGGTGCCGCCGAAGAGCGGAGGCCCACTGAGCGACTCCTCGATCGAGTAGGACGGGGCAGCGAAGTTCACGGTCCCTGACCCCCGGACGGCGATCACCGCGGTCTGTTGTCTGAAGGTGAAGGCGGCGGAACGAGCCGCGAGGGTGTGATCAGCGACCCGCGACACGAAGCTCGAAGGGGATATGTCGGACGTTCCTACCTGGACACTCGTGGAGCCCGGAGGCTTTCCATTGGCGTTGAACGTCAGCCCCAGGCCGATGGCGGCGGCAACAACCAGGACCGTGACGCCGACGACAAACCGGCGGTTTCTCTGGCGCCGTTGAGCCTCTCGAATCACGAGTTGCTCGGGTCCACCAGACATCGACCCCGTTTGGGGCCCCGCCTCTGTCGCCGTCACAATAGTGATACTCTGGCTGTCACCATGATGGAAGTCAAGCTGCGCCGCAACGACTCTCTGCCGCTCCACGATCAGGTCGCCGCCGAGATTCGCCGTGACATCGCCAACGGCGACGTGAAGCCGGGTCAGCGCCTTCCGCCGGCGAAGGACATGGCGGCGGTCCTTGGCGTCCATCCCAACACGGTCTTCCGTGCGCTCCGACTCCTACGGGATGAGGGGGTCCTGGAGTTCTGCCGGGGCCGTGGCGTGACCGTGATCGGGACACCGGAGAAGAGCGCCCTTCTCAGCCAGGTCCGGGAGTTAGTGGACTTCGGGCGTCGACAGGGCTACCAGCGCCAAGAGATCATCGACATGATCCAAGCCATTCCCTCGTGACCGTCGACCTACCATCACGAACCGCTGACTGACCCTTCCGACTGGAGGACCGTCCAAGGAGCACACGAAGCGTGACGTCGCTGGAACACCCGAGAAGACCGCCTTCCTCGGCAAGGTCAGCTTCCCCTGACCGTCAAGGGACCACCGGACACTTCTGCGATACCGTCCCTCCGCCCCGCGATCTTTCGCGTGTTGGTCTCAGCGGAGCTGGCTGAGCGGGCTCCGGGACAAAGCCTCGCCGCGGGTGGCTTCCCGCCGAGCACTGGCCAAGGCTCTGGTGGATCCAACCGAGCCAGTGATTTTGGGTCATTTCCGTCACCGGCCGACCACTGTTCGTGCCCATATCTTCGCCGTCGCACAACGTTTGCCGATAGTTCATCCGACCGTGACGAAGATCGGGACCTCGAATGCTAGAAGCGTCATAGACCAAGCGGCGGACGTCGAAAGAGACGCGGCTGGGTCCGCGGGTGGGCGAATAGATCGACGACTGATCGATCGGAAAGAGAGCGGCAATGAGCGGAATCAAGGGACGGAACTCGAGAGGATTGAAATACTTGGCCTCGACGGTGGGTGCCGCCGGACTGGCGGCTTGCATCCTCATCGCGCTGCCGGGTATGGCCGGAGCGTCGGCCGGGGGTTTCCCCAAGTACACGAACACGTTCAATGGCAACAGCAAGGGTTGGTGCACGGCGGCCCAAGGGTGTAACGGGCAAGTGGGAGCGGGCGATTACGGCACAATCGACATCGTGCCCGCCACGTTCTCCAACGAGGGCGGCTATGCCGATGCCGTCCCGAGCCCAGGCACGCAGAGGCATTATGCCCGAGTGTCCGGGGCTGGCTCCGATCAGGACTCCCTGGCTGGTTGCCCGGCACCGGGAAGCGAGAACTGCACCGGACCCTTCATCCTCTTTGGCGGTACCGGGTCGGACGGCACGTTCCCAACGAAGACCGGCTTCACCTCGACGGTCGACATCTACCTCGACACGGCGTGGGCTGCGGCCCATCCCGGCCAGGTCGTCGACTGGGACATCTCGCTCAACGACAACACGGGCAATTTCCTCCGTGACTTCGTCTTCAACCTGTGCACGACGGCCGCCAACGGCGGAGGGTTCTACCTGAGCACCAGCAACAGCGCCGGCGGATGCAGCTCCGGCCCCACAGAGGTCACCACCTCCGGTTGGTACACCTTCGAGCACCAGTTCTTCGATGTTGGTGGTCAGATCGCCGCCGACTTGATCGCGGTGGGCCCCTCGGACAACACCGTCATCTCCTCCTTGCAGGAGACCGGGATCCTCGCCGCCGATGCGGGCGGCCCGAACTACGGTTGGTTCCCTGACGAGGACGTCCTGGGCCTCCCCGTCGCCAGAATCGCGGTGAAGGCCTAACGACCACGCCGGCTCGGGAGAGGGACCCCGTCGACTGACGTGGACCTTCGCCCGAGCCGGTTGTCGGTCTAGCGGTTCTCAGCGAGCCGGGCGCAGGGGCTGCGGTACCTTTGCCGGCGATCGGGTCGCCAATAGGATCCCGGCGGGCGTGCACGGCTCGCCGGGCCAGAACGGCCAGCGACTCGGCCACCGGGGAAAGCAACGGTGTCGGCTCCTCGCCGTCGAGTTCGAGAACGGCGACTACGGCGAGGTCCCGGGGGATGCGTCCCTCGTCTCGTAGCGCGCAGACTGCTTGCGCCGGTTCAAGACGGTGGTCCGGCGAGTCGTGGACGGCCACTACTTCGTCGAAGGCTCCGACATCGTCGTCCTGGAGGCGCGGATGGCACGGTCCAGGTCGGGCGTCAGGATCCCGAGGCGCTGCTGGAGTGACGTGTCGATCCCACGGGTCACCTCTGACCCCGCAATAAGTCCAATCGCTGGGTCGAATCGGACGTGATCCGGCGGCCCTCGTCCTTAGTGGATCAGCGCCTCCGCGTCGGCCACGTCGAAGGTGCCGATGCCGGTGGCCAGGTCGTAGCCGGGCGCGGCCGGGTAGGGACCCGTGTCACCAAGGATGACGTCGTGGAAGGCGTCGGTCCCGTTCTCGGCGTAGAGGAGGGGCGAGGCGAACGGCACGGCCTCACCGTGGTCGGACTCGAGGCGGTCCCACACGCCGAGAGCCAGTGGTGAGGCAAGGCTGGTGCCGCCCACCGTCTCGGGGGTGCCATCCACATAGACGTTGGCACCGGTGTTCGGATCCGCGTCCATGGAGATATCCGGAACGGTCCTCAGGTTGGTAGCGCCGGCGACGGTGCCGATCACGCCGTCACCGGCCTGCCAGGACGGCTGGGGCTCGAAGAGGCTGATGCCGCCGCCCCCGGCCACCCACGCCAGCTCGTTGTCATAGCTGCCGTCGGTGTTGGTCAGCAGCGTGGTGCCACCCACCCCCACGACGTCGGGCGAAGAGGCCGGGTAGTTGACGTCGGGGAGCCCGGCCGGAACGCCATTGGGCGTGCCCACCGAGCAGAAGCCGCCGGTGTCGCCCGCCGAAGCGAATACGGTCTGACCCTGCGCGGCGGCCTCGGTGAACGCCTCGTCATCGGCGGCCAGGGAGCCGTCGAGGTCGGCGTCCACCTCACACTCACCGAACGAAGCGCTGCCCGCCTTGGCCTGGTCCTGGGCGGCGAAGTCGGAGAAGGAGATGGCCAGGTCGGAGTCGTCCATCGTGGGCGCGTCGTAGATCAACAGGTCTTTTACCGTCTGGGCCATCCCCGTCGAGTACTGGGTGTCGAGGTCCCACTCGTCAGCACCGCTGGTGTCAGTGCTGGCCGCGCCGGTCTGGTCGATGGTCACCGGCACCTGGGGCAGACCGTTGGCCGTCTCCTCCTGGCGAAGGTCGGCGACCACCTGGGTCAGGTCTCCCTCGGCGAAGATCGCCTCCGTCGTGTCGGCCCCGGTGGCGGTCCCGGTGACCCCGTACGCCGTCTGCAGGCCCTGTGGGTTGTAGTAACAGGCATACGGGACATCACTGATGGTGCACGAACTCGGCGGGTTGGTGGACGGCGTGGTGAGGGTCGCCGGGGACATGGCGAACACATTGTTGAGGCCGAGGACCGACACCACCGTCGATCCGAGGGCGGCGGGTACGTCGACCGCGCCGAGGTTGGCATAGCCGGCCTTCCCGTCGACACTGACACTGGCCAACGAGGTGTTGAACGCAGCCTCGACAGCCGAGGTCGGTCCGGTGGCCGAGACGAGGAGGTTGTTGGAGGTCACCGACCCGGGCTTCAGCCCCTTGCTCTTGAGGTAGGACGTGACGCTCGAAACCTGGGCCGCGGTGGGGGCGAATCCTGACTTGAACGCACGCTTGCTCAACACGTCACCGGCTGCGATGTCACGGTCCAGGGTGCTCGTGTTGTGCAGGGCCAGAGCCACCACGACGGTCACCGGCGTCGTGGTGGTGGCCAGGGGACCCAGATTGGTCACCCCGGAGGTCAGCGGGAGGCCCTGCGTTGCCGTGGCCACCCAAGTGGTGGCCACCGCCGGTGTCGCCGCCAGGGCCGACGCGCCCAGGGGGACGGCCATGAGCCCGGCGAGCCCGGCCGCCGCAGCCAGGGTGAGGATACGTCGCGGCATAGCAAGGTCTCCTTTTGGTAGTGCATCGGCGAGCTCGTTGGCTTCAGCCCACGCAGCCCCCCTTGAATGCTCAGCCACACTCCTTACCTATTGAGCCGCCTCCTAAACGCGTTTGTGTGGCACTGGACCGACCACTGTTCACCGCGAACGGGCGCCGGCCTCAGGGAGCTGATGCTTCGTCGTCCGCAAGGCGGCCATTCAAGAAATGGCGCACGACGGTCCGGACATCGGGGAAGGCGACTTCGGAGGATGTAACCCGCCGAAGAAGCGTGACCATCAGCAGAGGGGCGAGGAGCGCTTGGACGGCGAACTCGGCGGGCTCCTCGATCATCTGCCCGGTGCGCTGGTAGCTGGCGAAGATCTCACCAACGCGTGACATGGCCCCAAGGGGCTCTTTGATGAGGGCCGCTACGTCAGGGTCCCGAGCTCCTTCGAGGAGGAGTGTGCCGACCAAACCGTCTCGGTGCTGATACAGATCCGAGTAGTACTCGACCACTCGGATCAGGTCGTCTTCCAAGTTTCCGGTTGCGGCCAGTCCATCGTTGGTGAGTCGGGTGATATCGGCGTGGATCGCCGCGAGGATCAGTTGTCGCTTGTCTCCGAAGCGTCGGAACAACGTGACCTCGTTGATGCCGGCTGCCTCGGCGATTCTCCGCGTGGTGGCCCCGGCGTAGCCCCGCTCCGCCAGCACCGACAAGGCAGCGTCGTACATCGTTGTATCCGTCACGGGTTCGGCCATGCGTCCTCCTCGAAAGCGGGGTACGTGAATGTGGCGACGGAAGCATGATAGTAAGCAACTGCTTGCCTCTATTTGCTGATCGGTCGCTTCGCCAGGTTGGCGAGGACCTCGAGAGAGCCGTGGTTTTCGACGGAGACGATGCCGGCCACGCTGGGGGCCTTGATGGAGTAATCGGCCATCAAGATCGGCATGTCTGCCAAAACTTCGAAGCCCGTCTTGGTCTGTTCGTAACGCAGCGTCACCGACACCGACTTCGAGACACCGTGCAAATGGAGCGTTCCACGGGTTTCGACCGTGTAGATCTTGCCGGGGGTGACGGCGGAGAGTGCGATCGGCTTTGTCAGGGTGAATCCAGCCGTCGGATACTTGTTCGTCTCGATTGCTTCGGTCTTGAGGACGCTGTCGCGGAGGCTCTTGTTGCTCTTCAGGGTGGCCATGTTGACCGTGAACTCCGCGGCAGTGACCCGGGTGCCCACCACCGTCACCGACCCCGTGACATCGTGCGTGCGACCGGTTGCCGTGTCCGCCCCGACTCCGAAGACCCGTTCCTTCACCCGATACCCGGCGGTCGTCGCCTGTGCACCGGCGCCGGCGACCACCGTCCACGATCCGCTCAGATTGGTGTCCGAGTCGGCTGACGACAAGGCCGCTTCGGTCCGTAGGGCGAGTGGCGGGGCCGAGCTGTCGCGGAGCATGAACCAGTACACGCCTGCACCGCCGGCGACGACGAGACAGAGGAGGGGAATGAGAATCCATCGAATCTTGTGCTGGATGAGGGTCTGCATGGCATGGTGCCTTTCTGTGGGGTGACCGGGCCTGGAGGACCGGTAAGCAAGTACCTGCTTACATCCAAGATACATCGGCTTGGGGATGAAAGCAAGTAGTTGCTTGTATGGCGAAGACCGGATCCCCGGTGCTCCTCGGAAACGAGCGTGGCCGAATCCGCCACCGGTAAACGGTGCCGCTGCCACCTCGAACCATGGCCAAAAGTGGACGCTCGGCCGGGGTGGACGTCAGGATCATCGTCGTGCCCGATCGGGCCTGCGACACCTTCATCGGCTCCCGGATCCACAGCCGTGCCGCCCATTCGGCCCTCGGTAGGCACGGCTCCCTCACCGCGGCACAGGTTTCGAGAGCCTGGCTTGAGATACCTCACCAATCTGCCGATGAGAGTAGGTGGACCCCCCTCGAGCCGATCGAAGCTGACCAGTGCAGGGCCCGGACGATTCCCCTGCTGGCGGACCGCCCGCCGGGGAGAGCCGTGCCCACTTCGACCAGCCGGAAGGATCGGACCAGAGACCCGCGCCAGGTCGGGACCCGCACCGATCCCGCAGCTGGTTCCGACCACCCAGCATTCGGGCTTCGCTGGTGATCGGCGCGCTCATCCCTCTGATCGTGGCTGTCGGCATCTCCTCGGTGGTGGTGCTCAGCCAGTCATCGAGCCGGCGACAGGCCGTCTCCGCGGCCCAATCATCCCGAGCGCTCGACTCACTCCTGCGAGCCGGCGTGAGTGTCTATGAGGAGTACGTGCCCAGCGCGGCAATCGTTGCTGCCCAGGCCAATCACATCACCGAGGCCCAACTGGACACCCTGCTGCACACCGACTTCCAGGCCGACCTGGTCGCGGCCAGACGACAGGTCAACCTTCTGGCCGTCCCGGGGCCGAACGGTCAATTTGGCAACGTTCGGGCTCAGCTCCTTGCCCTGCGTCATGCAGTCGACGAGAAGACGGCCACACCGCTCCAGGTGGAGACGTTCTTCAACGCGCTCGGATCGCGGATCGATGACCAGTGGCAGGCCACCTTCGATCGCCTGCTGAGCAACAGCCAGTCGACGGGTTCAGTGGCCACCCGGAGCCGGATCACCGCGCTCGGGTCCACCTTCACTGCCTTCACGTCCGGCCTCGCCGAGGAGAACCTGCAGGGCGGCGGGTCGCTCGAATCAGTACTGGCAACCTCCGCGTCGCCGGAGGAGGTGCAGAGCCTCATCGTCAGTCATCGAGCAATTCGTAGCCGCCACCCGGGGGTATCCAAACCAGCTCGGCCCCGACGGAGCGAAGGCCTGGACATCTCTGACCAGGACTCCGATCGATACCCAGTTCGCCACCAACGTGCAGCTGGCTATCGCTGTGGGTCTGGGGCATGGCGCGCCGCCGCTGGCCACCAATCCGGCCGGGATCGGCGCCGTGGCCCAATCCGAGGTGGCATGGGCCGCCTCCCTGTCCAATCTGGTGCTCGCCACTTCCGCTGACCTTCGCTCCGCAACGGCCAGCCAGGCCAACTCGGCCACCGAGGCGCTGTACTTCACCCTCATCGCCGTGGTGCTGCTGCTGCTGGCCGAGATCGCCGCAGTGCTGATCCTGGGTCGCGAGGTCCGTCGGCCTCTGGCCCGCATCGTCGCGGCCGCCACCCTGGTCCGGGAGGGAGAGCTCGAGTTTCCCGAACTCGATGAGTCCGGGCCCAAGGAGCTCGCCCTCGCCGCCGCAGCGTTCAACGAGATGTCGTCGACGCTCCGCGCCGTACAGGAGCAGGCCATCGCCCTGTCCAAGGTGGATCTGGATGACCCGGTGCTCCGGCGCTCCCTGCCGGGCCGGACCGGCGCCGCCCTGCAGTCGGCGTTGATGACGCTGCAGACGTCGGTGCGAAGGAACGAGAACCGCCGGGCGGCCCTCGCCGAGCGGGCCACCCGCGACTCTCTCACCGGCCTGCTGAATCGCGGCGCGGCCCTCGAAGCCCTGAGGCTGGACCTGGCTAGTGTGCACCGAAGCAACGGTGACCTCGAACTGACCGTGCTCTTCATCGACCTCGATGAGCTCAAGACCATCAACGACACCTATGGTCACGACCGCGGCGACGCGGCTATTCAATCAGTTGCCGAAGCGTTGAAGTCGGCGACGCGAACGTCCGATGTCGTCGCCCGTCTCGGAGGAGACGAATTCATCGTCGGCTCGCTCGAGGGACGGGGATTCGGAGCGTCCGAGCTTCTGGCCCGCAGGATCGACGCCAGCCTTTCGGATCTGCGGTTGGGAAGCGGCGACGACCTTGTCGCGGTCGGATGCAGCATCGGTGGTGCGGTGTCGGAGCCCTCGGACGACCGGGTGGAGGTGCTCATCGACCGGGCCGATCGGGCGCTCTACGTGGCCAAGGCCAAAGGTCGTGGTCAGGTCAGCTGGTCAGCCTCTTCGTGACTCCGCCAGAGATGCTTTGGCATACCGGCCGACCCTGATCCGGGCGGATGGGCGGTGGCCGTCAGCGGTTCCATTCACGGAGATGCGTTCCGGTGAGGCCCACGGCCTGGATCCTCGCCCGTGGCGTCACCCGAACCCGGCTACCCGCTCTGACCAGGGACACGCCGGCCTGGTCCCGGCACCATGTGATCAGGCCACGCTGTCCTCGCCGCGACCCCGTGCGGTGCACGGGCAGGTTGCGGCGCTCGGCCTCACGGTCGGCGGCGAGCATTTCGAGCATTTTTCCTTGCATCAACTCACGTCTCTTCGGTGGGGAGGCTCATCGGGTAGCTGAACAGCAGGACCTCGACCGGTACCGATCCATGGGGTCGCTGCGAGGGATCGAGCACACGATCCTGGAATCTCGGAATCAGCAGATTGGCCAGTTCCTCATTCAGCTCTTCCAGCTCGTCGGCCGTGAGGTGGAGCATGAACTCCGAATCGTGAGCGGCGTCCCGCCATTCCTTCGGGTAACTGGACTTGGTCTCCCGCCACGTCTCGTATCGGCCCAACTGGCGCTCTCGCAGGAGACGGGCCAACGCGCCGGCCGCGATCTGTGACTCGGGATCATCGTCGGACGAGCCGAACCGCACACCGATGGAGGTGAGGCGCCACGGGCGGGCTCGACCCTTGCCGCCCCCCGCCTCCTCGACGAAGCCGTATTTCGCCAGCTGCCGTAGATGGAACGAGCAGGTGGTCGGCGACTCGCCGATGCGGTGGCCCGCCTCCGTGGCCGTGAGCTGACCCTCGATCATGATGGCCTCCAGCAGGGCGACCCGTACCGGATGGGCCAGGGCTCGGAGGGTCTGGGTATCGGTGACACGGGGAATGTCCGACACCTTCCTCGCCAGCGGGACCGGGCCCACCGGGATCACTTCGTGAGGAGACATATATCGAGAGTATACTCTCGAGAGTGTTCTGTCAACAAGACGTGCAGGAGAGAGGGCTGGGCAGACGCCGAGGGCTACAGTCATCGGCTGTGGCCGAGAACCCCGAGATCAAGTTCCCCGAAGGCTTTCTGTGGGGAACGTCGACCGCCGCTCACCAGATCGAGGGGGGTAACGTCAACAACGACTGGTGGGCCTGGGAGCACAACCCGGAATCCGGTTGTGTCGAGTCGAGTGGGGATGCCTGTGACTCGCTGTTCCGCTGGCCCGAGGACGTCGAGCTCGTGGCCGACCTGGGGGTGGGTGCCTATCGATTCTCGCTCGAGTGGAGTCGGATCGAGCCCGCCGAGGGCGAGTTCTCCCTTGCCGCGCTCGACTACTACCGCCGAATCTGTGGGGCCTGCCGCGAGCGGAACATTGAGCCCGTCGTCACCTTCCACCACTTCACCACGCCGACCTGGCTGACCGCACGGGGTGGGTGGGAAGCCGCCGACGCGCCCGAGATGTTCGCCCGGTTCGTCTCCCGGGTCGCTTCCCATCTGGGCAACCTCATCGGGTGGGCGTGCACGATCAACGAGATCAACCTCATCGGCGTGATGGGCTACGCCCTCGGCTCCTCGCCCCCGGGGGTGAAGGACGACTTCATCCGGCATCTCGCCGTGAACGAAGCCATGGTTCGGGCGCACCGCCTGGCGGTCGACGCCCTGCGGTCGGGACCAGGCGACTTTCCCGTGGGCCTGACCCTGTCCATGGACGAGATGGTGGCCGACCCGGGCGGCGAGGAGGTCCTCGCCGCCGCCCAGGAGATCCTCGAGGACCGGTTCATGCGGGCCACCGAGGGCGACGACTTCATCGGGGTCCAGTGCTATTCGCGGGTGCATTTCGGTCCGGAGGGCCAGGCGCCCAACGAGCCGGGGATCCCGCTCACCCAGATGGGATATGAGTGGTGGCCGCAGGGAGTCGAACACTGCGCCCGCCGAGCCGCCGCCATCGCCGGCATACCGGTGCTCCTGACCGAGAGCGGGCTCGCCACCGAGCACGACGCCGAGCGCATCGTCTTCATCGCCGAGGTCTTGCGCGGCGTACGGCGTGCCCTCGATGACGGCGTGGACATTCGCGGCTACTTCGTGTGGAGCCTGCTCGACAACTTCGAGTGGTCGCTCGGCTTCGGACCCAAGTTCGGGCTCCATAGTGTCGATCCGACCACGTTCGCCCGCCACCCCAAGCCCAGCGCCGCCTGGTACGGCGCGGTGGCCCGGGCCAACGCCCTGGTACCGCCACCCGCCTGAGCGCGGCGGTAGGGTCGTCGCCATGCCTCTGGTGGCCGGGGTCGACTCGTCCACACAGTCGACCAAGGTCGAACTCCGCGACCTCGCCACCGGGCAGGTGATCGGGACCGGTCGGGCCGGCCATCCGATGGTCCAGCCGCCGCGGAGCGAGCAAGCCCCGGGGGCGTGGTGGGCGGCACTCGTGGAGGCCATGACCATCGCCCTCGAGTCGGCCAGGCCGAACTCCAGGCCCACCGACGTGATCGCCATCTCCGTCGCCGGGCAACAGCACGGGATGGTCGCCCTGGACCGGAACCGCCAGGTGCTCCGTCCAGCCAAGTTGTGGAACGACACGGAGTCGGCGGTGGACGCGGATCGACTCGTCGCCCGGTTCGGCGCCACGAACTGGGCCGAAGCCTGCGGGAGCGTTCCGGTGGCGGCATTCACCGTCTCCAAGCTGGCCTGGCTCCGCCGGTGCGAACCGGACACGTTCGCCAGGATCGGTCATCTCCTGTTGCCCCACGACTGGCTGACCTTCCGCCTGACCGGCCGGTTCGCGACCGATCGGGGTGATGCCTCCGGTACCGGCTACTGGTCCCCGAGCGAGAACGACTACCGGGTCGACCTGCTGGAGATGATCGACGCCGGGAGGGACTGGGCGGCGGCCCTACCGGCGGTGCTGGGTCCGTGGGACCAAGCCGGCCTCCTCACCCCGGAGGCCGCCGCTGAGCTCAGGCTGGCGGCCGGCACGCCCGTCGGCGCCGGGACCGGGGACAACATGGCTGGAGCCCTGGGCACCGGGCTGCGCCCGGGTGAGGTCGCCGTCTCGATCGGCACCTCGGGCACGGTATTTGCCACCAGTGAGCGCCCCACCCGGGACCCTACGGGCGCCATCGCCGGTTTTGCCGACGCCACCGGTCGCTACCTGCCCCTGGTCTGCACCCTCAACGCGGCGTTGGTCACGGAGACCGTGGGCCGGCTCCTCGGCGTGGACCATTCCGGTCTCGACCGGCTGGCATTGGCGGCACCCTCAGGGTGCGGCGGTCTCGTTCTCGTGCCGTACCTGGCCGGTGAGCGCACCCCGAACCGCCCCGACGCCACCGGGACGCTCCAGGGCATCACCAATGACGTCAGCCGCGAGACGCTGGCCCGGGCCGCGTTCGAGGGCGTGGTGTGCGGCCTGTTGGAGGGTCTCGACGCGCTGGGCTCGGCGGGCGTGCCCACCCAGGCCGGTCGAATGGTCCTGCTGGGCGGCGGGGCCCGCTCGGTGGCCTACCGTCAGGTGCTGGCCACGCTGTCGGGCCGACCGGTGACGGTCATGGCCGATAGCGAGATCGTCTCCGCCGGGGCAGCCCTGCAGGCCGCAGTCGTCGCCACCGGGTCGGATCCCGCCGACGTGGCCGACGAATGGAATCTGCGGGAGGGCGACACCACTGACCCCGGACCCGACCCGGCCAGGTCCGAGGAGGTCCGGCACCGGTTCGCGGTGGCCCGGGGCTGAGCGGGCGTGGCGACAGGATGGCTGCCCATCGACGGCGCCGGCGCCGGCGCCGGCGCCGATCAGGATCCGCAGGTGCCAGGTCGATAGTCTCGACGTCAGCACCCTCAGTTTCCGCTGCGCCCACTCGAGCCAGGAGTCACCCTGATGGCAGATTCCCTTGTACCCGCCCCGAGCGACCACTTCACCTTCGGCCTCTGGACGGTGGGCAATCCGGGGCGCGACCCCTTCGGTCAGGAGACCCGGCCGCCCCTCGATCCTGTCGACACCGTCCACCGCCTCGCCGACCTCGGTGCCTACGGCGTCAGTCTCCACGACAACGACCTGGTGCCCTGGGGGTCGTCGCCCTCGGAACGAGAATCGATCGTGAAGCGCTTCCGCCAGGCCCTCGATGCCACCGGCCTCAAGGTACCCATGACCACGACCAACCTGTTCTCGCGCCCCCTGTTCAAGGAAGGGGCATTCACCGCCAACGACCCCGCCGTGCGCCGGATGGCGGTGACCAAGACATTCGACGCCATCGACCTGGGTGCGGAATTGGGAGCCACCACGTTCGTCTTGTGGGGTGGACGCGAGGGCGTGGAAGCTGACGCTGCCAAGGATGTCCGGGGTGCTCTCGACCGATATGCCGAGGCCGTCAATCTCTGTTGCGCCTACACACGCGATCGAGGCTACGACCTGCGCTTCGCACTCGAGCCCAAGCCCAACGAACCCCGGGGCGACATTCTGCTGCCGACCGTCGGCCACATGCTGGCGTTCATCAGCGAGCTGGAATGGCCCGACATGGTCGGCCTGAATCCGGAGTTCGCCCATGAGACCATGAGCGGACTCTCGTTCTCCCACGCCGTGGCCCAGACCTTGTGGCACGACAAGCTCTTCCACATCGACCTCAACGCCCAGCGCATCGGCAAGTTCGATCAGGACTTCCGCTTCGGGTCCGAGGGCGTGCGCGATGCCTTCTACACGGTGATGCTGCTCGAAGATGCCGATTGGGACGGCATGCGCCACTTCGATGCCCACCCCTATCGCACCGAGAACTACGACGGGATCTGGGATTTCGCCCGCGGCTGCATGCGGACGTACCTCATCCTGCAGGAGAAGGTGGCCCGCTTCCATGCCGATCCCGATATCGCCGAGGCTCTGCTGGTGGCTCGCCGACAAGACATCGCCGAGCCTACCTCTGCCGGCGGCTGGGGCACCGACGCGCTCGCCGCGCTGCGCTCGCTCGCCGCCACCTACTCCGAGGAGGACCTGGCCACCGTCGGCTACGGTCATGAGCGCCTCGACCAACTGGTGACCGAACTGCTGCTCGGGGCCAGGTGAGCAGGGCGGGCTCGTCGCCCGTCGTGATGATCCACGGCGCCTTCCATGGACCCTGGTGTTGGGACCTGGTCGCGCAGGAACTCCGGTCACGAGCGGTCGATGTCGAGATCGTCGATCTACCCTTCACCGGGTTCGACGCCGATGTCTCCGCGGCCAGGGCGGCGATCGTGGGTGCCGGGCAAGATGCCATCGTGTGCTGCCACTCGTATGGAGGGGTGGTGGCCGATGCGGCCATGGTCGGCATCGTCGGCGTCTCCCGCATCGTCTATGTGGCCGCCATCATCAATGCGGGCATCGATGCCTTCGGCGGGGAGACACCGGCAATCGTGGACGCCATCGTCCCCGACGGGACGCAGGTCCGATTCGATGGCTCTCGGGCCCGTGACATCTTCTATGGCGACAGCGATGACGACGCCGTGGCCGAGATCGTGCCACGGCTCCGGCCGATGATCCTGGACGTCACGGCCTTCGTGTCCGAGCCGCCTCCTCGCCCGTCGGCCCGCTCGGTCTACGTCGTCTGCACCAGGGACGGGGCCATCCCCGTGGCCGGTCAACGTCGCCTGGCCGCACTGTGCGACCAGCAGGTGGAATGGCCCACCGACCATTCGCCGTTTCTGACCCGCCCGAATGCGTTGGCCCGCCTGCTGACGGGAGAGGGGTCGTGATAACGGAAGACGAAGACGGGTGGTTGGCCGTCAGATCGAGTTGCGCTCGTGGCAGCGGCCACACACGACCCGAGGACCTGCGCTTCGCGCCCTGACCTCGTGAGCAGTGCTGGTGACGGTGCTCATCACGGTGTGCCTGACGGGTCCCGAGCTTCGCTCCACCGTGAGGTCCATGTGGTTGCCGCACAGGGCGCAGAACGGGTGGCTATGGATGACCCTTTTATCGGCTATTTCGCGTGGTGTCATAATCGGTCCACTTTTCGTTGTCCAATAACCTTATCATCGACGCGAACGGCCGCCTTCTTTACCACTCAGAGGATTTTGCTTTTCGGGGTCGACTCGGGTCTGGTGGAGCGCTCATCAGCCGTCGTTTCCGTCCGGTCGATCTGGGCACTCTTAGTCGTTCAACTGGGCTTCTCCCTTCCACAAGGGCGCCTGGCGACAAATCGCCAGGTGAACTGTTCGTCGTCATGGCGATATATTCCCGCCAGCTGAATTAGCACCATCGATGGGCTATCCCAGGGCCAGGTGGACAAAGTGTGGTCCCTATAACCTCAGCCTCCCTGGGCTCATCGGCACCGCGTCACGCCGGAAGCCAGTGGTCATCGGGTGTGACGGTGGCCGCGGCCTCCTCCGGCAACCCCCGGGTGGTCCGTAGTCCACCCGGAGATCCACCCTCGGGCGGACGACCTTCTGGACTCGACTCTCCATACTGGTCTTCGCCAAAACGCTCAGCCGCGACCGCACCCAGGCGGCGGCCTACGCCCACCGTCACGGCCTGGCCGGTCCGGCCGACGCGGACCGGCATTAGTCGCCGGCAACCGGCGATCCGACCGTCGCTGCGGCCCTAGCCCGCCGCAGCCGCGAGTTCGGGGACGAAGAGCGCGGCGTTCACGGTCCCGACCCCCGAGGCCAGGTCATAGCCCTTCGATGCGCAGGAAAGCCGGTGACCGTGTGCACCTTGCCTCCCTGAGGGAAGGACACGGTGTTGTTGCCTGACCGTGATGTCGACGATGCCCGGTGCACCCTGGGCCGACATGGTGTACAGCGACGGGTTGATGTCACCGAGGGGATGTCCGGCCACCTGATCGGCCAGGGCCACCACGCCGGCGAACAAGGGAGTGGCCTCGCTCGTGCCGCAGGTGGGGAACCAACCGGTCTGACCTGGGAATCCCTGGTAGACGTCGACCGCTCCATCGCAGGCGCCGCTCATCGAGATGTCCGGGACCCCGCGCTGGTTGCCCACCACCGAGGCCACACCGTCCTGAAAGGCCGGACGGCTGAAGATGATCGATTTGCCGCCGCCACCGGCCAACGGGTTCGGACCGGCATTCCCCTCGATGAACTCCTGCGTCGCGACGTTGTAGGTGTCATTCCACACACTGTCCGGGCGCTGTCCTGGCGCCGGCAGTCGTTCAGGTGCAGCTGCGTGCCTCCGACGCCGGTCACCAGGGGATCGCTGTCGGGCCACGAAGTCACGGGGTGGAGGTAGTACGTCGACCCGTTGGACCTGACATCGGCTGCACCACTGTCGCCGGCCGCCGCCAACACGGTCACACCCTTTTGGGCGGCGTCGATGTAGGCACCTCGCAGGTTCAGGAGCGACTGCGCCGTCGGGAAGGTCTGTTCAGTCGCACTGAAGCTCTGGCTGATGACATCTCCCAGGTGGTGATCGATGACGTACTTCTCGGCCGTCTCGATCTGGGGGAAAGCCGGTGGTGCCCTCGTTCTCCGACGTCGGGGTCTCGACCAGCAGGATGTTGGCGTCGGGAGCCATGACGTGGGAGTACTCCACGTCGAGGGTCGTCTCGCCGGCCCATCCCTCCCGGTTGCCGTTGGCCACGTAGGGCGGTACCGGTCCGGCCGGTTGGATCACCGTGAGCGACGGTGGAGCAGGCAGGCCGAACGCCTTGTCGAAGACGTTGAGGTCGATGCCCGATGGTGGGTGAGCCGTACGAATCGACGATGATGATCGTCTCGCCCTTGCCGTCCACTCCCTTGGCGAACAAGGGGGCGAGGTTGTAGGCATCCTGAATCTGGGACGGCTGGTAGCAGGCCACCTGGAATTGGGCCTCACACTGCGCGGTGGTGGGAGGGCCCGAGGTCGTGGCGGCCGGACCCTTCGGAGGGATGTGGGTGACGCCGGGGTAGATGCGGACGACCCCAGGCACTGCCCCGTCCGCCTGACCGCCGCCGGCCAAGACCGCCAGAGGGACGATGAGAAGGGTGATTCCGCCTGCGGCCAGGAGTGCTCTGGGGATTCTCATCGGGCTCCTTCGGGATGGTCATCGGTCGCCAACGTGACGTGTCCGCTGTCATGGTAGCCATCAAGGTCCCTCAGGCGCATCTGCCAGTGGCCCTCGGTGTTCAGACAACGATGAGATGATCCACAGGTGATCCGGACCGATCCGGTCGGCCAGTGAGGCAGACGTGACCGCCCGGCGCTTCCTGCGGATCGCCGGGGCGGCCGCGGCGCTCGGGGCATGGTGCGGATGGGCCAGTGGGTTCCACCGCTCGACGACGCCGGCTGCCGTGACCTGGGGAATCTCACTGGCGGCGGTGGTACTCGTCGATGTCCTGCTTTGGCGGGGCCGGCGGGGCCTGCGCCCGGGATGGCGGGTCGAGGCCCGCGGCAGATCCTGGCCGCGTCCGGGCCGGCGCGGTGGTGCCCAGGTGCTGAAGGGGCTCTGGCCCTGGCTGGGACTGACCGTGGTCGTGGTGGCCTGGGAGGCGCTCGGGATCGACACCGGGCCCCACCAGGCGCATCTGACCATCAGTGCGCTCTCCCAAGCCTTCCGAGCGCTGAATGCCGCCTTGTTGGCCACCTGGATACTGGTCGGTTGGGGCTATGGGTGGGCCAGGTCGAGGGTGCCCGCCCGGGCCGGACCGACGTACGGCCGGTCGGCCCCGCCGTGCCGCGGTCGTTCTCCTCCACTCGCCTGCCTCCCTACCCGCGTTGCTGCTGCCCTCCAACCGGGCCGTCGGGGTGGGGTTCTGGATTGGGCTGGCGGTGGCCGGCGTCCTCATCGATCTGGAGGCGCGTCACTCCGGCGGTCGGCGGGCGACGGCCGAGGAGCTGGTCCGCTTCATCACCACCCCGGTGGTCGCCAACGTCGTCGTCGTGGCGGCGTGGATCTTGGCCGGCTATCACCTCTTTGCCCTCTGACCACCGGTCGCCGACGCAGGCCGCCGGCGGCTGGAGCTGCTGACCGTTGAGGCGCGCTCCGCTCACTTCAGCGTGGAGGCGCTGAACTCGTTCGTCTACGGAGTCGAGCGGGCAGGGATGGACGCGCCGAGACCGAGCGCCGCCAGGTGCTGTTGGTATCCGATCCCGAAGGCCGTGGGAGTACCCGAGTAGCTCTTGATGAGGGAGGGCTCGGAGGCGCAGTTCCCCACGAACCAGGCCCACGCCGAGATACGAGATCCCGTGGGCGTCGGCGAAATCGAGGAACGGGGGGTAGAGCGAGTCTCCGCAGTCCAGCTCGCCGAACTCTCCCGCCACGATGGGCACGGTGGCCGAGAGCGGAGCCAGGACGTCGTTCCAGCAGGCTGAGGTGTAGCACGGCGAAAAGTCCGGGTGCGACGGATTCCGCCAGTAGATGTGGATGCTGGCGGCCAGCTGATGCCGAGGATCGACCGGTTCGTACGCCCTCCACTGGTCGAGGTCCCCGGCGAATTGGGGGCCGCCCACCATGATCACGTTGGAGGAGCCGGTGGCTCGGACGGCGTTCACCAGTCGCTGCATCCCGGCCGCCTGGTACTTGAGATGGGTGCAGGTGCCGCCGGCGGTCCCGTCGAGCACGCACTTCCATGAGGCGGCCGAATCCGTGTTGTTGTTCGGGTACGGCTCGTTGAAGAGGTCGAAGATCACCGCCGGATTGTCCTTGAAGGCGTTGGCCACTGAGGTCCAGAACGCCGGGGCATAGGTCAGGTCGGGCATCGGCTCCTGGCGGGTGGCTTTCTGCTTGCCCCCGGTCGAGGAGAACTGCATGTCCACGATCACGTACATCCCCGCCGCGATCAACGCGTCGACGTACCGCTCGAGGGCCCGCCGGTACGTCGCACCCGAATAGGCGGGCTTCACTCCCTGTACGCCAAGCCAGCACGACTCGTTGAGTTGGACCCGGGCCGCGTTGAATCCCCACGACCGCATGGCCGCGATCGACTTCGGGCTGGCCTCCTGGTCGCCGTCGAAGATGCTGCGCTCGCTCACGCACGCATACTCGGTGCCCGAGGTGTCGGCGCCCCGCAACACGACAGTGGCGCCGTCCTGGTTGACGAGAGAGTGGCCGGACACCACGATGGAGAATGACGGCTGAGCGGCCGCCCACGGGGCGGGCAGGAGGCTGGCGACCAACGCCGAAATGGTGAGCGCTGCCACCCATCGATGCTTCATCCTCGTCCCCCGATCTTGCCGCGGGCCACGGCGATGGACCCGTGGACACTGGACTACGTGCGCTCAACGACACCTCGTGACCGGCCTCAGGTTAGACCAGAGGGGCAGGTCGACGGCCTCGGCCAACGGCCCATCGAGCCTCCGATCACCATGGGTCGCGGCCCTCCCCCAACAGCTCGATGACGGCATCGGCCGGCCCGCAACCGTCGTGCCCACATCCTTCACACTGTGACGGGTACGCGAACACGGCTCGATCCTCAACGCATCGGTGTCATGGCCCGGTGCGAGGAAAACGCTGGCGGTGGCCGGGAACTGCTGGCCGTAATACACTGCACCCATCGCCCGTCGTCAGGATGGTGCTCGGTGGGCGGCTGGTGCCCACGAGCCCGTATCCCTCGTGGCCAGGAGGGCGAAGTGCGGAGAGAACGTGACCGGCATCCGGGTCTGGAATCCGATGCTCTGATCGGGTCGCCGGTATCGACGACCGACCGTGGTCGGATGCCTGGAACGTCGAGACCCAGAGAAAAGAACCCGAAAAGGAGAACCATGTCCCGTGTAACCAACCTCGCGCTGGCGCTCTCCGCCAGCAGCATCGCATTGATCGGACTACAGGCCGCTCCGGCCCACGCCGGCACCACTCCCACCCATCGATCGGCCATCGCCGGCGAACTCGGGTACGAAGGCGGGGCGGTCACCACGGGTGGGTTCCATCCCACCGCCGGGACCGTCGAAGTGGAGTTCAACTCCGTTCCCCTCGTGCTCGAGCAGCACGTGGGTAAATCAGGAAAGTTCCATATCAAGCTCTCTCCGGGCAGCTACACGGTCATCGGTTGTGGCCCGGCGGCGTCGACCACAGCCAGTGGCCAGTGCAGCCAACCGCAGAACATCCACCTGGTGACCGGTGAGGTGGACCACATCCGGCTCATCTGGGCGTACGTGCCTTAGCGCCGTCGGCGGTGATCCCGAGTCCCGAGCTGCCCGCGGAGACGGAGCACGGCGTCCTCTGCTTCTGATTCCGATACATCGATGATCAGGTGGATCACGACGCCCCCTGCCTCAGGACCCGGGGCCGGGTCAGGGCGGCCATCCCTTCGACACCGAGCTCGAGGCCCACGCCGGACTGACCCCAGCCCCCCATGGGAGCCAGATGGTCCATGGCCCCCATCCCGTGGGCGTTCACCCACACCGTCCCGGCCTCCAGCCGCTGCGATATGGCGTCGGCCAGTTCGAGGTCGCCGCTCCACACCGAGGCGCACAACCCGAACGGCGTGTCGTTGGCCGCCGCCACTGCGACGTCGAGGTCGTCGTAGGTCAGGACGGGGAGGGCAGGGGCGAACTGCTCCTCGCGGACCAGCGGGGTGTCGGGCTCGGGATCGAACACCAGGGCCGGCGACACCCGCCAGCCCTGGCCCGGGTCGATGACGGTGGCCGGCCGGACCACCTCGGCCCCGCCGTCGGCGGCCACCGTGATCATGTCCTCGACCCGGTCCCGGGCCGCCTCGGTGTGCACCGGTCCCATCGTGACCTGATCGTCGAGGCCGTCCCCGACCACGGTCCGAGCCAGTCCGGCCACCGAGCGCGTCGCGCCACTCCCATCTGGCGGGCGGCCGGGACGTAGAGCCGTTTGATGGCCATGCACACCTGGCCCGAGGTGGCGAAGGCCGCCTCCAGGAGGCGGCCGGCCAGCTCCTCGGTCGGCTCGAGGTCGGGGGCGACGATGGCGGGGTCGTTGCCGCCCAGCTCCAGTACCGCCGGGCGCAGGTGGGGTGCGCATGCGGTCAGGACGGCCCGGCCGGCGGTGACACCGCCGGTGAACGAGACCATGTCGACGCCGGGGTGGCCGACCAGGGCCGCGCCGAGCGCCACCGAGGGGCCGTTCAGCGTGTTGAGCACACCGGGTGGGAGGTGCGAGGCGATGGCCCCGGCCAGGGCCAGCACCGCTCCCGGGCAGGTGGGCGGAACCTTGACCACCACGGTGTTGCCGGTCAGCAGGGCCGGGATGATCTTGTTCCCCATGACCGCAGCCGGCCAGTTGAACGGAAGGATGGCCGCCACCACCCCGTGGGGGACCCGTTCGACCACGGTGGCACCGTGCCGTCGGGCGTGCAGCGACTCCGCCACCAGCGAGGCGAGGGGTCCGACCATGCCGGCGGTGGTGGCCAGATCGAAGAGCGCCTCGATCCGGATCTTGCCGTGCTCTCGGGTCAGGAGGTCCGAGGTGGTCTCGAGGTCGATCATCTCGAGGGCCTGCTGGCAGGCCTCCTGAAGGCAGACCACCCTGGCATCGAAGCCCAGTCCGGCCCAGGCCGGCTGGGCCGATCGGGCCCCGGCCACCGCCGCGTCCAGCTGGCCCAGAGAGGCGGCCGGTGCGACCAGGACGACCTCGTCGGGATGGGCCGGGTTGTGCACCGGGTAGGTGCCGTCCGCTCCCGCCACCATCGACCCCGCGATGGCCAGCGGCACCGTCCGGTCCTCGGTCGGCAGCGTCATCACGAACCTCCTCCCCCGAGTCCAACCTCGGTGTCCCGGCGTGGTCTCGACGCTAGTGCCGACGACGTGGTCGGCACGCTCCTGCCGCCGAGCCCGGGAACCGTGGACCTCACGACTCGGTGGAGCACGCTCCCTGCGTCACCGACACCACCACCGAGGCCGCCCGGTTCCCGTTCGCGATGTCGACCCGAGTCGCGTCGGGTCGCGATGTTGCTCGGGCCCCCGATACCTGCAGGCAGTATCCGTGCGGATAGTGGGTCGAGACGGGAACGACGATCACCGTGGGCGCGGTGATCTTCGGGTTCGCGTCGTACCGCAATGTGAATGCGCCCGTCTTGGGGTCGAAGGTCATGGCGGTGGGGGTCCCCGCCACCGCCGAGGCGTACGTCTCGGATAGCACCTGGAGCTGCGATCCGGTGGCGGCTCGGGGCGGCCACAGGGCCGACGAGTGCGAACCGGTCGGATCGTCGTAGTTGATCCACTGCCAGTAGATCCAGCCCACCCGGTTGGCGTTGGCGTCCGACGGTGATCCGGGCGAGGTCGGCGGTGTCGGTGGTGGCTCCGAACTCGGTGAGGAGCCACCCCGGTCCGCCCGGCTGCGCAGCCGTGGCGTCGTTGGCGCGCTCCTCGCTGTGCTGGGTGAAGACGGCGCTTTCCAGAGGCGCACACGTCGAGGCGAAGTTGGAGGGCTCGGGGCCGTTGGGTACATGCAGAAAGCAGTAGTCGTGGAAGTTGAGCACGAGTCGGGGGTAGTCCATGGCGCCGATGTAATTCGGCACCCCCGAGTCGGTGCCGTAGTTACCCTCGTAGGCAACCAGATGGGTGGGGTCGGCGGCTTCGATGCGGGGAATGAGCCCAACCTTCGGATCATCAGTCGGGCAGCTGACCCGCTGGCCGCTCTGGTCGAGCCCGGGATGGGCCCGCCCCGTGTAGAAGCATTCGAGTTCGGCATCGAAGGCCGGATTGACGGGATCGCTGGTCAGGCCGGAACCATAGGGCTCGTTGAACGGGTCGTACCCGACGATCCAGGGGTTTCCCCGAAACTTGGCCGCGACCTTGGTCCAGATCTGGTCGAAGGCGCCCTGCAGGTTCCCCACCACATCGTTCTCCCAGAAGTGGTCGTACGCCTGCCCCACCCCGGGCCCGGCGTAGTTGATGCTCCAGTTGTCCACATGCCGCTGAGGTTTCGGAGTGATCCCGTCGGTGCACACGGCCCAGTTCGGGGCGCCCTCGCCTCCGAAGGCTTGGTTGTAGACGTCCTGGTGCATGTCGATCAGTGACGAGATCCCGTATCGGGCCAGGAGCGAGACGGTGGCCTCGAGCCGATCCATATAGGCATCGAATAACTTGGCGTCGAACTGATCGGAGCCAGACGTCCCCGGCGCACCGGCCTTGCAGATGGCCGGGTCGTTGATCGGGTCGGTACCGGGCTCGAGCCCCTTCCAAATGATGCCGAGACGCACCACGTTGAAGCCGAGCTGCGCCATGCGTTGCGCTTCGTGGGGCGTGAGGACGTTGCGACCGGTGCCCTGCACCTCCACCTCATAGGGAGGGATCTTGTAGACGAGGTCGACGCCATGGAGCAGGACGGTCCTTCCGTATCGATCGATCAACTCGGGACCGCCGAGCGAGCGGAGAGGTCCCACCGGGCCGCTCGCCGGATCGGGCTTCGGGAGCGACGACGCTGAGGCCGGAGGACCGGGCAAGAGGAGGAGGGAACCCACCACGATGATGGCGCCGGCGCATCGCCACAGGGCTGGATGGCACCTGCGGGCCAGCCTGCTCGCGCCGTGTCCATCCAACTGGGTCGGTGATGTTCCGACGGCCTGACTCACGGCGAAGAGTCTGTCCCATAACTCGCCCGAGTCGCTCGGGGATGGACCGAGCAGGTCACCTTTTCACCTGGTATGCACTACTGGCAATGCCGACGCAGACATGAAGGGGGAGCATTGGAGACCGAAGCCGCAGTCCTGTGGGAGTCGGGCGGCAGATGGGAGGTCGGACCGGTCGAGCTGGACCCGCCCAAGCGCCAGGAGGTGCTCATCCGTCTGGTGGCGTCGGGACTGTGCCACTCGGACGAGCACTTCTTGACCGGCGACATGCCCTTCCTGGGCCCGATGGTCGGTGGTCACGAAGGGGCCGGGGTGGTCGAGCAGGTCGGCCCGGGCGTCACCACCTTGAAGCCGGGGGATCATGTCGTCACCAGCTTCCTTCCGCCCTGTGGACACTGTCCGTCATGCGTCGAGGGGCACCAGAACCTCTGCGACATGGGAATGCACATTGCCGACGGTTGGCAAGTCACCGACCAGACCGCCCGTCATCATGCCCGTGGCATCGACCTGCGGCTCTTCTGCATGGTCGGCACCTTCGCCCGGCACACGATCGGGCACGAGCGGTCGTTCATCAAGATCGACGACGATCTGCCTTTGGACCGGGCTTGCCTGGTGGCGTGTGGAGTGAGCACCGGTTGGGGCTCCGCAGTGCACCGGGCTCAGGTTCAGCCTGGCGAGAATGTGGCCGTCATCGGGGTGGGTGGCGTCGGCAGTGCGGCGGTCCAGGGCGCCCGTCTGGCCGGGGCTCGGCGCATCTTCGCCATCGACCCCGTCGAGTTCAAGCGGGAGCAGGCGCTGAAGTTCGGGGCAACCCACACCGCTCCCAGCATCGAAGTGGCCTTCCCCCTCATCCAGGCGCTCACGTCGGGGAGGATGTGCAACCGGGTGATCTGCACGATGTCCGTGGGGCACGGTGAGTGGATGGGCGTCATCATGGCCCTGGCGGCCAAGCGGGGAAGGGTCGTGGTGACCAATGTCCACCCGTGGACCGAGACCGAGGTGACGATGAGCATGCTCGATCTGCTCACCATGGAGAAGGAGCTGGTCGGATCGATCTTCGGTTCGTCGAACCCCGAACAGGACGTGCCCCGCCTCCTGGGCCTCTACCGCGACGGTCTCCTGGACCTCGACGGCATGGTCACCCGGACGTATCCCCTCGAACAGATCAACGATGGCTACCAGGACATGCGAGCGGGCCGAAACATCCGAGGGGTGCTCCTGCTCGAGTAACGGGGAGCGGTCGAGCTTCAGCCCGTTCAGGCCACCGAGGCCGGCGACGTGGTTGCCTCGACGCCGACGTGGAAACATTGCTGGCATGGTGATCCCGCTCATGCTGGCCACGTTGACCGACCGTCGCGATTTCGGGGACGATTGGCTGCTCGAGCGCAAACTCGACGGTGAGCGCTGCGTCGCCCGCAAGGTGGGCAGCGACGTGCGTCTCGAGTCGCGTACCGGCAAGGATCTCACCTCTACCTACCCCGAGGTCAGCTCGGCAGTCGCGGCTCAACGCCACCGGGACCTGCTGCTCGACGGCGAGGTGGTCGCCTTCGACGGTGAGCAGACCTCCTTCACTCGGCTCCAGCAGCGCCTCGGGGTGGCCCGACCATCGAAGGAGCTGGTGGCCAACTATCCGGTCGTCTACTGCGTCTTCGACCTCCTGGAGGCCGACGGGGAGGACCTGACCTCGCGGCCACTGGTCGAGCGCCGCTCCCGATTGATGATGATCCGGTCGAGCCCGGCAGTGCAGCACACCGAGGCCTGGCGCGACAACGCGCAGCGGCGGTTCGCCGACGCCTGCCGATCGGGCTGGGAAGGGCTCATCGCCAAGCGCGCCGACGCACCGTACGTCGCCGGCCGCTCGAAGGACTGGCTGAAGCTGAAGTGCGTCTGGGAGCAGGAGTTCGTGGTTGGCGGCTATACCGATCCCGGTGGCAGTCGGTCGGACTTCGGCGCCCTGCTCGTCGGCTACTACGAGCAGGGCAACCTCCGCTACGCCGGCAAGGTCGGCACCGGCTACTCCAACGCCACCCTCCACGAACTCGGCGGCCGGCTGCGGGAGCTGCAGATGGCCGAGCCGTCATTCGTGGACGCCCGTCCCGTCCCCCGGGGGACGCACTGGACGCGGCCCGTCCTCGTGGCTCAGATCGGATTCGCCGAATGGACCACCGACGGTCGCTTGCGCCAGCCGCGGTTTCTCGGCCTCCGCGACGACAAGAGCCCGGGTGAGGTCGTCCGGGAGCGGCCTCAGTGAACCGAGGGGATCAACCGTGACGATCGGCTGATCGATCTCCCCGTGTCGAACGGTGACGCGCGGCACTGAGACCTAAGCTGAGGTCATGCCGGCACGGGAGCTCGTCGTGCTCGGGACGGCCAGTCAGGCCCCGACCCGCTACCGGAACCACAACGGGTACCTCTTGCGTTGGGACGGTCGATCCATACTCGTCGACCCGGGAGAGGGCACCCAGCGCCAGATGCTGCTGGCCGGCTGCTCGCCGTGGTCGGTCAGGGACATCTGCATCACCCACTTCCACGGCGATCACTGCCTGGGTCTTCCCGGTGTCCTGCAACGGCTGTCGCTGGACGGGGTGCCCCACCCCGTCAGCGTGCTCTTCCCCGCCAGCGGACGGGAGTACTTCGAGCGGCTCCGTCACGCCTCGGTATTCCATGACCGGATCGAGGTCCGACCGGTGCCGGTCGAGCAGGACGGCCCTGCCCGTTCCGACTCGATGTTGACCCTCAGGGCCATCCGCCTCGACCACCACCCCGAGACCTTCGGCTGGAGGGTCGAAGAGCCGGATGGACGTCACCTTCTGGCTGACCGGCTGGAGGCCGCCGGAATCCGAGGCCCGGACGTCGGCCGGCTCCAGCGGACCGGCTGGCTCGAGACACCCACCAGACGATTCACGCTCGATGAGCTGTCGGTGAGACGGCCCGGCCAACGCGTGGCCTTCGTCATGGACACCGGCGTCTGTGACGCCGCGGTGGCCCTGGCCGAGGGCACTGACCTTTTGGTCTGCGAGTCGACGTTCGCCGATGAGGAGGTGGCGCTGGCCCGCCAGTGGAAGCACCTGACCGCGTCCGATGCGGCCCGGACGGCCCGGGACGCCGGCGCCCGGCAACTGGTCCTCACCCACTTCTCGCAGCGGTATCCGGATACCCGGAGGCTGGTGGACCAGGCCGGCGCCATCTTTCCCGATGTGGTGGCCGCCGAGGACCTGCTGCGGGTCCCCGTTCCCAAGCGGCTCCGCCCGGGCCCGGCCGGGTGAACGGCGGCTCCGGGCCCGATCCTGTCCGGCGGGCCCGGAGGCCATCGGTCCGCCAGGACGGGCGGCCCTGGCCCTCGCCTCGATGGCGCGGCCAAGATGGCCCGATGGGTCCCGCGAGCATCGCCGGATTACTGCTGGCCCCGGGGGCCGGTGCCGGTCGGGACCAGCCGGCCCTGGTGGCCGTCGATGAGGCGGTGGCCGAGCGCGGCCTGGTCGTGGAGAGGATCGAGTTCCCCGGACGAACAGCCGGCCGACGGCGACCGGACCCGCCGGAGGTCTGCATCGACGCCGTGCGGTCGGCCACCACGGGGCTGGCCCGACGACTGGGCGTGCCCACTTCCGCCATCGCGGTGGGGGGCCGGTCGATGGGTGGTCGGATGGGCTCGATGGCGGCCGCCGAGGGTCTGAAGGTCGCAGCCCTCATCCTCATCAGCTACCCACTCCACCCGGCTCAGGCGCCCGAGCGCCTCCGGACCGCACACTTTCCGTCGCTCGACATGCCCTGCCTCTTCGTCAGCGGGCGTCGGGACGCGCTGGGCAGCCCCGATGAGCTCGAACGCGAGACCGCGGCCATCCCCGGGCCGGTCTCCCTGGTCTTCGTGGACGGCGACCACTCGCTCCGACGGTGTGACGCCGACGTGGCCGCGGTCGTGGCCGGATGGCTCACCCGGCACTGAATCCGCGTCCTCAGTCGGGGCCGGCGGAGACCACGTGAGGAAGAGCCAGAATCTCCGCCAGCGGATCGCCCGATTCCCGGCCACTGGCCCGACGGGCGAAGGTGGCCAGCGCCTCCTCATGAGCGACATACGCCTGGGCCACATCGAGCTCGGCGTCATCCACAGCCAGGTCCACCAGCTCGTGATACTTCGCGAGGAATTCTTCCGTGACCGGGAGAATCGAGGCGGCAAAGTCTTCCCAGGCCACCGCGGCGAGGGCGCCGGCCAACTCCGTGGCGTTCGAGACGGACGCCGCGGTGTCGCCACGGTCTATCCGTCGATGAGCCAGCACCGGCTCGGCCAACGCTTTGGTTGACCGCTCCAGGAGCGTGAGCACCTCCAATTGGTGACGCCGGGTCGGCTCTTGCTCACGCTCCGCCAGCAGGCCGAACAGCGTCTCACCGAGCACCTCTCCCTGGTAGGACTCAACCCACAGCTCGTCCGCTCCCACGGCCAGACCGTACCCCGCGGGTTGGCGCCCTGCTCAGCCGTCGCCTACCAGGCATAGGCCTCCGGGGCGGTTCCGGGCCCGGGGAAGATCTTGTCGATCCGCTCCAGCACCTGGCTGTCCAGATCGATGTCCATCGACCGGAGGCTTCCGGCGAACTGTTCCAGGGTGCGGGGACCGATGATCGGGGCGGTCACCACCGGATTGGCCAGTAGCCAAGCCAGCGCCACGTCGGCCGGCCGCTCGCCCAGTTCGCCGCACAACGTGCTCCAGGCGTCGATGGTCTCCCGCAACCAATCACCCGCCGCCTTCATCCCCCCGTCCGCCCTCCGACCCTCGGTCGCCTCGGCGATCGAGCCGGCCAGCAACCCCCCTCCGAGTGGGCTCCAGGGCAGGATCCCGATGCCGTAAGCCTCACAGGCCGGGATGACCTCGAGTTCGATCGCCCGGGTCTTGAGGTTGTAGAGGCTCTGCTCCGAGACCAGGCCGAAGGTGTCCCGTCGGCGGGCCGCCTCGTTGGCGGCCACGATGTTCCAGGCGGCGAAGTTGGAGCTTCCGACATAGATCACTTTCCCCTGGGCGACCAAGACGTCCATCGCCTGCCAGATCTCCTCCCATGGCGTGTTCCGATCGACATGGTGCATCTGGTAGAGATCGAGGTGGTCGGTCTGGAGACGTCGGAGACTGGCCTCGCACGCGTCCCGGATATGACGGGCCGAGAGCTTCGAGTCATTGGGCCACTCGCCGGCCACGTTGCCGTACACCTTGGTGGCCAGGACCACCTTCTCCCGCCGTCCCCCACCCTGGGAAAACCAGCGGCCCAGGATCTGTTCGGTCTCCCCCCCGCCGTAGCCGTTGGCCGTGTCGAAGAAATTGATACCGGCGTCCAAGGCTCGATCCATGATGGCGAAGCTGTCGGCCTCGGTTGTCTGGGTCCCGAAGTTCATCGTGCCGAGGCACAGCGGACTGACCAGCAGCCCGGTTCGTCCAAGAGAGCGATAGTCCATGACTCGCACTCTAGACACCTGGTCATGGTGGCCGGTGGGTGTGCATCCGGCGGCGTGACCAACCGGTCGTCGAAGGGTGCAGTCCTTGACCTAGATTCGGTGGGGTGAAGTCGATCGCGTCGCTCCTCCTGATCCTGGGGCTGTTCGGGGTCGGCGAACTCGGGGTGACCATGTCGGCACCTGGTCCCGCCCGCGCCGCCTCGCCGGGGACCACACTCCCCGGCACTTCGTGCCCGGCGTTTCCCGACGACAACGTGTGGAACACACCGATCACCGCTCTGCCCGTCAACGCCGACAGTGCCACCTGGCTGGCGTCGATGGACGCCGGCTCGACCAACCTCCACCCCGATTTCGGTCCGTCCAGCCACAAGAACGAGCCCTTCGGAATTCCCTGGGAGATCGTGCCGGCGGGGACCACCTTCGTCCCCATCAAGTTCCAGTACGCATCGGAGAGCGACCCCGGACCGTATCCGCTCAGCCCGACCACCCCCATCGAGAGAGGTTCGGATCGCCACGCCATCATGGTTGACCCGTCCACCTGCACCCTCTATGAGACCTGGCACACCCGCTACCACCCCAAGGGGAAGTCGAGGGCCGGCTCCGGCGCCATCTGGAGCCTGTCATCCGACGCGCTGCGCCCGGCCGGTTGGACTTCGGCCGACGCCGCGGGTCTGCCCATCCTGCCCGGTCTGGTCAACTACGACGAAGTGAGCTCAGGCGTCATGGACCATGCCATCCGGTTCACCGCCGAATGCACGCAGCAGGCCTACCTGTGGCCGGCCCGGCACGAAGCCGGCCAGGACAACCCGAGTTGTCCACCGATGGGGGCACGGTTCCGGTTGTCGGCCGGATTCTCCCTCCCCGCGTCGAGCTGTGCCGCCATGTGCCAGACCGTGATCTCCACCCTGCAGACCTACGGTCTGATCCTGGCCGACAACGGCAGCAACTGGTTCTTCCAAGGTACGGCCGACACCCGCTGGACCGATGCCGAAGTCGACCAGCTCAAGCAGATTCCGGCCAGCCAGTTCGTCGCCGTCGACGAGTCCTGCCTCATGGTCGACCCCAACTCGGGCCAGGCGCTTCAGCCGGGAACTCCGGCGTATTCCGCCAGCTGCGGTTGACCCCGCGGCTCGCCCCACGTCGGTCCGGGCGGTCGCTCCACACCCAGCCCCAAACTGGTGGTGCGGGTGTGCGCACCGGATGGGCACGTCGCGGTCCCGCTCGGCCGTGGGCCGAGGCCACCGATGAGTTTCGGGTCGGGGGGTCGTCTACCCCGCATGAGCGCCCAGGACACGGTTCCGGTCGATCGGTTACAGCCCCCGGCTAGACAGTCGCCCATGGAGAGCTCCGGTGACACCGCCATTCTCACCGAGTCGCTGGTGCGCGATTTCGACGGGGTGCGAGCCGTCGACGGTGTCGACCTACGGATCCCCGCCGGCGAGATCTACGGGTTCCTCGGGCCGAACGGCGCCGGGAAGTCCACGACGGTGCACATGTTGTGCACCCTGCTCTCGCCGACCGGGGGTCGGGCCTGGGTGGCCGGGTATGACGTCGCGACCCAGCCCGGACAGGTGCGGCTCCGAATCGGCGTGGCCCTGCAGGAGGCTGCGCTCGACCCCAAGCAGACCGGCACCGAGCTGCTCCGCCTGCAGGGCCGGCTCTACGGACTGACCCGCAGGGAGGTGGCCCAGCGGGTGGACGAGCTGGCCGAGCTGATCGATCTGGGGGACTTCCTCGACCGCCTGGTCGGCACCTACTCGGGTGGGATGAAGCGCCGGCTCGACCTCGCCGCCGCCCTCATCCACAACCCGGAGATCGTCTTCCTGGATGAACCGACCACCGGCCTGGATCCGGTCAGCCGGGTCCAGGTGTGGTCCGAGGTGCGGCGGCTCAACCAGCAGCTGGGCATCACCATCTTCCTGACCACCCAGTACCTCGAGGAGGCCGACGAGCTCGCTCATCGCGTCGGGATCATCGACAACGGGCGCATCGTGGCCGAGGGAACCCCCACCGCGCTGAAGAAGGCGGTCGGCGCCGATGTGATCATCGTCCGGGTCGACGGGGACCCGGGCTCCGCCTGTTCCGTCCTCGAGCAGGTCCGGGGGGTGCAGAGTGTCGAAGTCCACGGGAGCGAGCTGGTGATCGCCACCGAGGCCGGTTCGGCCACCATCAGCCCGGTGGCCGTCGCCCTGGCCGCCACCGAGGTGGTCGTCCGCGACCTGACCCTCCGCACACCCACCCTCGACGACGTGTTCCTCGACCTGACCGGGACCCACATCGAGCGGGACGACACCGAAAAGGACCGACCATGACCACTGCCGGCCTCCCCGTTCCCGCCACCGTGCCGGGTGCGTCGATCCGGGCTCGTCCCGCCGGAGCCTTCCGCGACCTGGCCTCCATCGCCGGCCGCGCCCTGCGGGCCGTTCCCCGCGACATCGCGGTGGTGATCCCACCGGTCTTCATCGCCCTCTTCTTCTTCATCGTGAACATCGCCACGCTGAAGAAGGCGACCTCGTCGATCCCCCACTTCGACTACACCTCCTTCGAGGTCGCCACCGCCATCCTCCTGGGCGTGACCGGTGTCTCCCGCGCCCCTGCCCTCGTCCTCGACATCCAGAGCAAGTACTTCGACCGGCTCCTCCTGACCCCGGTGCGACGGACGGCCATCCTGCTCGGTCACATGGCCGCCGACGTGGCCGTTGCCGCCGTGCTGACCGTGCCGATCCTGATCCTGGCCTTCATCCTCGGCGTGCGGTTCCAAGGCGGCCCGGCCGGGGTGATCGGATTCATCCTGGTGGCCTCGCTTTGGAGCCTGGCCTTCGCCGGCTTCGCCTACGCCATCGCCCTCAAGACGGGCAATCCGGCCGCGGTGAACTCGAGCTTTCTCCTGTTCTTCCCGTTCCTCTTCCTCACCACCTCCTACGTGCCCCGCAGCGAGCTGTCCGGATGGCTCAACACCGTCGCCGGCATCAATCCGGTCACCTACATCCTCGGCGGCCTACGGTCGCTCGAGGCGGGTGGTGGCAGCCCGTGGGTGCCGGTGGGACAGGCCCTGCTGGCCATCGCCATCGTGGGGACCATCAGCATGACCCTGTGCTTCGCCGCCCTCCGCGGCCGGGTCAAGCGGGGCTAGCGCCGCCACCCGTCCGCCGCCGATGAGTTCGGCGGCCCCCGGTCGTCCTACCAGACAGTCCACCATGACGAGGAGACCGATGAGCAACCTTCCCGAGATCGTGACCCGAGCCGAGTGGCTCGCCGCCCGCACCGAGCTCCTGGCCGAGGAGAAGGCCATGACCCGGGCCCGCGACACGCTGACCACCAAGCGGCGACTCCTGCCCATGGTCAGGGTCGACACCGACTACTGGTTCGAAGGACCCGAAGGGACCCGCTCGCTCCTCGACCTCTTCGACGGCGAACGTCAACTCATCGTCCAGCACTTCATGTTCGATCCTGAGTGGGAGGGCGGCTGCCCGAGCTGCACGGCGGCGGCCGACGAGCTCGCTCCGGGCCTGCTCGACCACCTCCGGGCTCGGAAGACCTCCTTCGCCGTCGTGTCCCGGGCCCCCCTGGCCAAGATCGAGCGCTACCGTCGGCGCCGGGGTTGGACCTTCCCCTGGTACTCGTCCTTCGGCAGCTCGTTCAACTACGACTTCCACGTCACCTTGGACAACGCCGTCGCCCCGGTCCAGTTCAACTTCAAAGAGCTGCCCGAGCTGCGCGCCGCCGGAATGGGGTGGATGGGCGAGGGCTCCTCCGAGCAGCCCGGCTACAGCACCTTCCTGCGCACCGGAGACGAGGTCTTCCATACGTACTCGGTGTTTGCCCGCGGCACCGAGATGCTCGGAGGTGGGTACTGCTTCCTCGATATGACCGCCCTCGGCCGCCAGGAGGAGTGGGAGGAGCCCAAGGGTCGCGCTGACGCGCCGTGGGCGTCCACGCCCAACTTCGAGGGGTGACGAGGTTGGCGATCCTGCGTTGACTGCCGAGGGCGTTCAGTCGGTCAGCAACCCGGCGGCCAGCTCCCGATACTCACGCAACGGGAAGCCCTCGGCGTCGGAGACGACCTGGATGCACACGTGGTCAGCGCCCGCGTCATGGTGCTCCTGGACACGAGTGACGATGGCGTCCACGTCGCCCCACCCGACGACGGCGTCAACCAACCGGTCGCTGCCGCCTCCGGCAACGTCGTCGTCGTCATATCCGAGCCTGCGCAAATTCTGGACATAGTTCGGGAGGCCGAGGTATCGGGTGGTGAACCCTCTCGCCAACGCACGGGCCGTGGTCGGATCCTCTTCGAGCACGACGGTCACTTCCGGGGCCAGAAGCGGACCGGCACCCAGGATCTCCCGGGCCCGGGCTGTGTGTTCGACCGGCACGAAATACGGGTGCGCCCCGGCCGCCCGGGCTCCGGCCAGCGTCAGCATCCGCGGACCGAGAGCGGCCAGCACCCTCCGATCGGCGGGAACGGTGGGCTCGCTGCCGTCCAGAAGGTCGAGGTACTCGACCATTCGCCCGTACGGGTGGGAGTAGCGGTCCACGATCGCCGCGTGGCTGGCCCCGAGCCCGAGCACGAATCGACCCGGGTGGCTGTGCTCGAGTTCAGTCACCGCCTGGGCGATCTCCTGCGGCGAGGAGGGCCAGATGCTCACGATGCCGCTGGCGACGGCCAGGCGCGAGGTGGAAGCGAGCAGGCGCCCGAACCGGGGCGCCAGGCCGGGTTCGAAGCCACCGGAGGACCACAGAGTTCCATAGCCCAGGGCCTCCAGCTCGGCGGCGACGTCCACAGAGGGTTCCGCTGGTGCGGTCCACGATCCACTCCACCAGACGCCCACCTTGCCCAGGTCCATGGTTTCGACATTAAACACCTTCGCGTAATACCGCGCCGGTTCGGTTTCATAGCGTGAGGCCACAGTGGCGGAGGAAGGCGAACGCCAATCTGGTCTCGTTACCGATGCGGCAGAGAGCGTGGTCGACGATCTCCTCGGCCTCGCCGATGGTGTCCGGACAAAGGTTGGCCAGTTCGCGGCCTTCGAATTGCCCCACACCTGTTCGACCGGATTGAGGTCAGGTGCGTAGGCCGGGAGCCGTTCGACCACCAGCCACTTGCGTTGCTTCTTGATGAAGGCCTGCATGGCCCGGCTGCGGTGAGACGGCAGCCCGTCCCAGATGAGGGTGACCTTGTCGCCGTCCAGGTGACGGTGGAGCTCGGAGAGGAACTCCTTGAGCGATTCGTCGTTGTAGGCGCCTGGTTGTATGCCGAACACCAGGGATGCCTCGGTGCCGCTGGGCCGGAAGCACAGCGCGGCCGACATGGACAGGCGCTTCCAGTTGAAGTGATGACAGAGGACCGGGGTCTGGCCCTTCGGCGCCCAGGTGGCCCTCACCGAGGGGAGGAGACTGAACCCGCTCTCGTCCTGGAAGACGATCCAGGCGTTCCTGGCCCGGGCGTTTTTTTTACCTTGGGCCATCGGTCGTTGACCCACTGCTCGATGGCCTCGTCGTCCCGCTCGGCCGCCTTGCGGGCCGGCCGCTGTCGACTCCAGCCCATCCGGCGGAGCACCTTCCAGACGTGTCCGGGGTGGTACTTCACCCCGGTGGTCGCCTCGATCACCTCGGCCACCCGGGCCAGGGTCCACAGGTCGGTCGGATACCCATTGGCCTTCGGACCCTTCTCGAGGGCCCGTTCCACCTTGGCCAGGTCGGCGTCGGTCACCTTGCGGGGACGACCGGGCTGGCCGGTGCGTTTCAAGGCCTGCTTCCCCCGACCACCCACAACTTGTGCCAGTCGGAGACCGTCTGATGGGAGACCTCGAGCTCACGGCCGATGTCGGCCTGGGACACCCCCTTGGCGAAGAGGTCGGCCGCCCGCATCCGGGTGGCCTCCGATGGCCTCGAAATCGCGGCGGGGAGGGACGCGGGGTGGTGCCTTGTTCGCCTCGCGGCACCAGCTGCTGACGTGGGAGTGGGCATGCACCAATTCTTCCACCCCACGGAGCACTAGCGGGGTATTAGGCGAGCCTCTTTAGTTGTGGCCAGCGGTAGGTGGCACTGGTCGAGCCGTGGGCCGGGACGGCGTAGCCGCCCGCAGCTGCTGAGCGAGGAACGGAGTTGCTCAGAAGAGCGTCGCCTGCACCGGTACGGGTTGATCCCGGGCCGCGGGAGGCCGCACCGGCTTCGGTTTGATGGCCGGCTTCTCGTGAGCGAGCGGGACCGGGCCTGACTGCCAGGCGCCTCGCAACGGACGCCAATTGGCAACCCGGAAGAACCGCGCCGGGTCGGCGCGCAGCGCCAACACCAGGTTGGACCAGATGTCACACCTGGGCAACGAGAGATGGTCGACGGGCACCACGCACAACGTGAGCGCGTTGCCGACCCTCGGGCGGAAGTAGAGGTCATAGAGACGGCCGAGCCGCAGCCGGCCGTAGGGTGTATCGACCCAGAAGGTCCGGTTGGCCTTCCACTGCTCCCGCTGCTCGTCATCGAGCAGCGAGAGCATCAACCGTTCGGCAACGGAGTCCGGACGGTTGACCGCGCTGCCGACGGTCGCCTCTTCGCCCAGTACGTCGTCCAGGCGCGCCACGCCCACCAGGTCGCGGGTGAGCAGGACCAGCTCGAGGCCGGCATGCCGCCCGGTGGCGATGCGGATGAGCTGGCGGTCAGGACCGAGCTCGTCCAGAATCACGTAGCTGGCAACCACTAGCCGCCTTGAATGGGCTTGACCATGAGGATCTCGTCGGCGGATGGGTCGAAGGCCCGGATGAGCTCGGCGTCGGCGGCGGTTCCGTCGGCCGGACGGGCGAAGGCCATCCGGCACTCGTCGTCGACCAGGCGTCGGAACAGCCGCTCCGCCTCTCTGACCGCCTCGTTGTCTTCGACGTCCCAGTCGAGGACGGTGTCTCCGGTTGAGTCCAGGACCCGTAGCTTGCCCATGTGTTCGGCCTCCATTGTGGTCGTATGCCCCCGGCACAAAGCAAACACATGTTCGATCCCCGAGTCAACCGGTTCTGACCTGGACGGAAGAGCGAAGACCCTGATCAGAGGAGGTGGCCCAATCGGAGCAGACCGGGACCGCACACCGTCTCGCCGACGGCCGGGCCTCGATCGTTGGGCGGTGGGGGAGGTGCACCGGCGGTCGAGGAGACGGAGGAAGCCTCAGCGGGCCAGGCCCGTGGCGACGGCCCGTCCGGTCCAGCGGTTGTTGAGATAGGGCTCAGGGTCGTGCACCCGGTGACCGTTGTCGACCCGGTACTCGGTGACGGTGCCGCTGAACCTTCCGCAGAGGGAGTTCGCCGCGGCCGGGTCATGGGCATCGGAGATGTTGGTCCAGCTCACCACGGAACCCGGCCATGCTCCCGTTCCATCCTCAGGGCACGGGTGGAGCCACGGGTGCACCACGTCGGCGGCGAGGGGGCAGCCGATGGTGACGAAGTCGGTGACGTTCCATTCGGGGTGGGCGCAGAGGGATTCGTAGGCGACCAGGGTGCCGAGCGAATGAGCCACCAGCACCCGGGTATCGGCGTCCACCGCCTCCACCACCCGGTCCTGAGCGGCCTTACGGACATCCGGCTGCTGGATGTATGCCGCCGCTTGGGCCAGCAGCCGGTCGAAGTGGTGCTCGGCCAGCGTCTTGACGAGCTCATCCAGGTTGACGGTGGGGTCGGCGGTCGCCATGGCGCTGGTGACCGTGGCCACGGCGGCAGCTTCGTCGACGGGTGGGACATAGCCGAGTTCCGGGTCCCGACGGAACACGTCGCCGTAGAAGGCGATCCGGACGTCAGCCTCGGTGATCACCATGCCGTGCCAGGCCAGGCCGTCGGCCAGCGCGGGGAACCACTTCGACTTGATCGACGACGGACCCCACAGATCGTTGCCGGCACCGTGCACCATGGTGATGCGGGACATGGACGCATTCTTCCAGACCGTGTCAGCCCCCGGAATCGCCCGTGGCCCGGCTGCCGCCTCGCCTAGAGAAGCCGACCCTTGGTAGCGGAGTCCGTCGAGGGCCATGTCGAGGAGCCGATCCAACTGTTCCGGCTCGGCCGTCTGGATCTTGGCGATACCGCCGACCAGCTGGATGACTTCGGCGATGTCGGTGTCGGCTCGCACGAGGTGGGCCTGCTGCGCCCGTACGAGCAGCGGCTCCCCGGCGGCGTACATGTTCTTCCGGCACGACCGGAAGACATCAGCGTCACGGTCGTTGTACGCCAGCAGCTCTTCCGCCAACGCCTGTTTGGTGGCCAGGTAGCCCACGAACCGGTGTATCCACTCGACGAGCGCCTCCCACGGCGGTTGGTCGGCCAATTCGACCGCCGAACGGCACAGCGCGTCGACCTCTTCGACGTAGACCGCCTCGAGCAGATTCTGCCGGCTCGGAAAATGCCGGTAGAGGGTGCCGATCCCGACTCCGGCCCGACGGGCGACGTCCTCGAGCGAAGCCGCCTTGCCATCCTCGGTGAACGCTTCCCGTCCGGAGGCGATGAGCTTGTCGTAGTTCCGCCGGGCGTCACTCCGCCGGGGGCGACGGAGGAGCTGGTCGGTGGCGTCAGTGCTGGTCATTGGTCAATTGCCTCCCGAGGCTTGCAAAACGGAGGATACCTCCGTATAGTAATCGGAGACAACCTCCGTTTAGTTCTGGAGGGTGCCTCCACTTTATCACCCAGCTCACCCCGTTGAAAGGGGACCCGCCCTATGACGTCCACGCTGACCGGTCGCGCCCCGACCCATCCATCCGAGCCCGACGCGCCCCGGAATCGGGTGGTGGTCCTCGGAATCATCCTCACCACCTACCTGATGATCATCCTCGACGCCACGATCGTCATCACCGCGCTACCCGACATCCATCGTGCGCTTCACTTCTCTTCGACCGGGCTCTCCTGGGTCCAGAACGCGTACACCCTCACGTTCGGCGGTCTGTTGCTACTCGGTGCTCGGGCCGGAGACATCCTCGGCCGCCGCAGGGTCTTCGTCGCCGGTATCGCCCTGTTCACCGTGGCCTCGCTCATGGGCGGCCTGGCCGAATCGGCGACGTGGCTCCTCTCCGCCCGGGCCGTGCAGGGCATCGGGGCCGCCATCGCCGCACCCTCCACCCTCGCCCTCCTGCAGGTCAGCTTCCGTGAAGGCCCTGAGCGGACCCGGGCGGTCGGGGCCTACAGCGCCGTCGCCGGAGGCGGGGGCAGCATCGGCCTCGTCCTGGGCGGCATGCTCACCACCTGGATCTCGTGGAGATGGGGGCTGTTCATCAACGTCCCCATCGGTATCGTCCTGATCTGCCTGGCGCCGCGCTATCTGCCCGAGACCGAACGTCGGCCCGGCCGCTTCGACCTCCGGGGCGCCGCCACCTCGACCTTGGGGATGACCACTTTGGTCTACGGATTCGTGAGGGCGGCCTCATCCGGATGGAGCGACCCGTTGACCGTCGCCTCGTTCATCGCCAGCGGCGGGCTGCTGGCCGCGTTCGTGATCACCGAGAAGCGAGCCGAGCAGCCGATCACCCCGCTCCACCTCTTCGCCGATCGGGAGCGCTCCGGGGCGTATGTGGCCCGCATGCTCCTGGTCAGCGGGATGTTCGCCATGTTCTTCTTCATGACCCAGTACTTCCAGGGGGTGCTGGGGTACAGCGCGCTGCAGGCCGGACTGGCCTTCCTGCCGGTGACGGCGGTGATGTTCGCGGCCGTCCGGGTGGTGCCGCGGATCGTGGCCCGGGTCGGGAACGCCCGGCTCCTGGCCGGCGGGGTATTCGTCGCCCTGGTCGGCATGGCCTGGCTCAGCCGGCTCTCGGTCGACACGCCCCTCTTCCCCCAGATCGTCCTGCCCATGGCCCTGCTCGGCGTCGGGATCGGATCGGCACTCGTCCCGCTGACCACCGCGGGGATCGCCGGGGTCCGACCCGACGACGCCGGTGCTGCCTCGGGCCTGGTCAATGTGGCCCAACAGCTGGGGGGTTCGTTGGGCCTCGGCATCCTGGTCACCGTCTTCGCCGCCGCCAGCCACGCGGCGCGGCCGCATCCGGTGGGGGGTTCGTCCGTCCCCACCGCCGCCCAGCAGCAGCTGGCGTTCGCCATCGGGAGATCGCTCACCGGCTCGGCCGTGTTCCTGGCCCTGGGCCTGGTGGTGGTGGTCGCGGTGATGCGCGTCCCGAGGTCGGCCCCTGTTCCGGCCTCCGAGGATTCGAAGGAGCTCGTCGAAGTCCTCGAGTCCGCCTTCGATTGAGCACGTCGAGCCCCGAACGCCTCATCTCGGGCCGGGCCCGCCCACGGGCACCTGGGTAGGCTGGCTCGGTTCGTCGAACCGGGGAGGACGTCGTGTCGGAGAACCTGAGAGTCCTGGCCAAATACAGCGCGGCGATGGAGGCCGGGGACACCGACGCCGTCTACGAGTTCTGGGCTCCAGACTTTCAGAGCCACGTGACCTCCAGGGTGGCGCCGGGCAAGGTCGGGGAGGATGTCCGCGGCGAGGAGCAGAAGTGGTGGGAACAGGCCCGGGCGGCCTTCCCCGATATGACCTTCACCGTGGACCTGTTGGTCGAGTCCGATGACATCGTCGTTTCCAACTGGACGGTGACCGGCACCCACACCGGTGCGCCGTTCTACGACGTCCCTCCATCCGGCAATCCCGTGACCATCAACGGCACGGGCATCCTGCGGCTCCGCGACGGCCTGATCGTCGAGCACTGGGGCGGGCCGCACTGCCAGGAGGGCCTGGGGCTCATCCGGTGATGGGTTCCGAGCCCGGATGGCTCCATGGGCCCTGACGATCTGGTGCTCTGTTCGGGCACCCTGCCGAGGGGCGTGCCCTTCGCCGAGCGTCTGGCCGCGGCCTCGAACGCCGGCTTTGCCGCCGTTTCACTGTGGGGCCGCGACTACCGGGCCGCGAGGGCCGAGGGACTGACCGACCAGGACCTGCGATCGATGCTCGACGATCACGGCCTGGTCGTCGCCGAGGTCGACCCGGCCTGGTGGTGGCCGCCGGGGGCGGCGGATATCCGGATCGATCCCCGTCATGACACCGAGGAGGTCTTCCGGTTCGGCGAGGACGAGCTGTTCGCCGTGGCCGACGCCGTCAACGCCCGGTCGTGCAACGCAGTGGACATCTTCGGAGGTTCGTGGGACATCGATGCGGCGGCCGAGGCCTTCGCCGGCCTGTGCCAACGAGCCGCGGAGCACGGACTGCTCATCCACCTCGAGTGGCTGCCCTGGTCCAAGATCGCCGATCTGGCCACCGCCCTGGAGATCGTCCAGCTGGCCGCGGCACCCAACGGTGGCCTCAACGTGGACGCCTGGCACCTGGTCCGTTCGGGCACCCAGCTCGACGAGTTGGCCGGGGTTCCCGGGGACCTGATCCTCGGGATCCAACTCAACGACGGTCCCGCCGCTGCCGAGGAGAACCTGGTGGAGGCCACGCTCCGCCATCGGTTGCTTCCCGGAGACGGCGAGTTCGACCTCACCGGCCTCATCCGGACGCTGGCGGCCACGGGGACCACCGCCCCCCTGGGTGTCGAGGTGTTCAACGACGATCTGCAGGCCCACCCGGCCGCCGAGGCCGCCCTCCTGGCCGGGCAATCCACCCGGAGGGTGCTGGAAGCCGCCCGCTGAGGCAGTGGCGCTGCGGGCCGTGTCAGCCGTCGAGAGGGCTGGCTACGCTGGTGCGGGGGCCGGACCGGACCGGACATCGGCGGACACTGCCACTGCCGATGGCGAAGGAGGCACTGTGACCAGCGACACCTACCGCAAGGATCCCGAGACCATCGCCAAACTGGCCCCTCACCAGTACGAGGTGACCCAGCACGCGGCCACCGAACCGGCCTTCAACAACGAGTTTTGGGACCACAAGGAAGCCGGACTCTACGTCGACATCGTGTCGGGCGAGCCCCTCTTCACGTCGACCAAGAAGTTCGACAGCGGATGTGGTTGGCCGAGTTTCACCGCGCCCATCGTCAAGGACAACGTCCTGGAACGGGTGGACAGCAGCCACGGGATGGTCAGGACCGAGGTCCGCTCGAATCACGGCGACAGCCACCTCGGCCATGTCTTCGATGATGGTCCCCCCGAGGAGGGCGGGCTGCGTTACTGCATCAATTCCGCCGCGCTGCGGTTCGTACCCTATGACGAGCTCGAGGCGCAGGGCTACGGGGAGTACAAGAAGCTGTTCGACAATCCAACCACGACTGATGAGGTGTCCCGATGACCACTACAGAAAAGGCGATCCTGGCCGGCGGTTGCTTCTGGGGGATGCAGGACCTGATCCGGAAGCGCCCGGGTGTCATCTCGACCCGGGTGGGCTACACCGGAGGAGACGTCGCCAACGCCACGTACGGCAACCACGAAGGGCATGCCGAGGCGATCGAGATCATCTTCGACCCGGCCGCGATCTCCTACCGTGAGATCCTCGAGCTCTTCTTCCAGATCCACGACCCGACGACGAAGAACCGGCAGGGGAACGACCTCGGGACCAGCTACCGGTCGGCCATCTTCTATCTCGATGAAGAGCAGCGCCGCATCGCCGAGGACACCATCGCCGACGTCGAGGCGTCGGGCCTCTGGCCGGGCAAGGTGGTCACCGAAGTCGCTCCGGCCGGACCATTCTGGGAAGCGGAGCCCGAACACCAGGACTACCTCGAGAAGTACCCGAACGGCTACACCTGCCACTTCCCCCGCCCGGACTGGGTGCTCCCGCGCCGGAAGGACCAGGTCTCACATTGAGTTCGCAGCCGACAACTCCGGTTGTCGGGTTCGGGGCCGCCACCCGCAGGGCGGCATCCACAGCAAGGAGATCGAATTGAGCGAACCGGAACGGGTGGAGCTGAGCCGACGGATCGTGGCTCCCGCCGCCAGCATCTTCGCGGTGATCACCGACCCCAAGGGGCACGTGGCCATTGACGGATCCGGGATGCTCATCGCGGCACCGGATGCCCAGATCCTCACCGGCGTCGGGGACACGTTCCTCATCGACATGGATCGGGAGCCGCTCGGTGATCTTCCCATGGGCAAATACCAGGTCGAGAACCTGGTGACGACGTTCGATCAAGACCGGGAGTTGGCCTGGGCCGCCGGTGGCGTCGGTAAGCCGTTCGGCCATATCTACGGGTTTCGCCTGGACCCGGTCACCGACACCGAAACCGACGTCCTTCACTACTGCGACTGGAGTGGAGTTCCCGAGAACTTCAAGGCCCAAGGACAGGGAAGGTGGCCCATCGTCCCGGTGGAGATGCTCACCAAGTCGCTCGACAATCTGGACCGCATCGCCACCGGCGGAGGCGGTTGAAGGACCAGAGTGGGGTAGCCCGATTGCTCCGGTACGGCGTCCGATGACGAGCGACGACGCTTTTCACTCGCTGGTCTCGAACCTGAACTATCCGATGTATATCGTGACCGCCGCCGCGGACGGGGAGCGGGATGGCTGCCTGGTCGGATTCGCCACCCAGGCCAGCATCGATCCACCCCGACTACTGGTCCTGCTCTCCAAGGCCAACCGAACCTTTCGGGTGGCCCAGTCCTCACCCACGCTGGCCGTCCACTTCCTGAGCCGGGCCAACCAGGGGTTGGCGGCCCTGTTCGGCGAGGAGACCGGCGACGATGTCGACAAGTTCGCCAGCTGTGAGTGGCGCGAGGGGCCCGACGGCCTACCCCTGCTCAGTGGCACCCGGGGCTGGATGGTGGGAACGATCATCGAGCGGTTCGATGCCGGAGACCATGTCCCCCACCTGTTGACCGTCAGGTCGGCTGGGATCGACAGTCCCGGCGAGCAGCTCGACTTTCAAACGGTTCGCGGCCTTCGCCCGGGCCACCCGGCCTGAGTACCGGTCGGTCCGCTCAACCCTGAAGCCCGTCCCACGACCAGTGGGGAATCCTCAATCCTTGGGGAACGTCGGCGACCGACCCGTGGTAGCCGGACATGGTGGTCGTCGTGGCCCAGGCGAAGTAGTCATAGAGGACCCGGTGGAGTGGGTCGTCGTGGGTGATGCCGACGTCGTCGAGCGCCTCGTCGAAGCAGGCGATGGCCCGGCGGTCCATCTCGTCGTGCTCGCCGTTGCCGCTGTGCAACCGGACCACCGACGACTCGTCCCCGAAGGTGTCGGAGTAGTCGGTGGGCCCACCGAGAGCCTCCGCCCAGTAGGCAGCCAGCCGCTCCGTGTGCTGTGGGTGGAAGCCATGGCTGAATGCGTGTTCGACCACCTCATCGGCCATCACTCTGCGGTGCCATGCGGCGGCCAACCGGAGGAGCCCGGCGTCACCTCCGGCGGCCTCGTAGACGCTGTCCATGCCCCACCATCGCGCAGCCTTCCGGCGATGGCAACGCCCGGGCCGAGCCCCGGACTTCGTGGCCATCGAGAGTTGACGTCTGAACGATTCGACCCGGCTCTCGGAGGGTAGAGAAGGTAGAGGCGGAGATCTGTGAAGAGCCAGAGCACGAGGCAAGGAGCGACATGGACAATGAGAAGTTTGTTTCACTACTGAACGAGGACTTGAGCACGGAATACCAGTCCATCGTGCAGTACAACCTTCACATTTCGACCGTGACCGGCCCGGAGTATGTGAGCACGCTCGAAGAGTTGAAGGTCCATCTCGGCCAGGAGTTGAATCACGCCCGGGTCCTTGCCTCACAGATCGCCTTCCTCGGAGGCCGACCAACCACTTCGGTGCGGGAGGTCGAAACGACCGAGGGCTCACGCGCCGCCCTCGAAGCCGATCTACGCCTCGAGCGCGAGCAACTGGAGCGATACCGTGAGCGCTTTGCCCAGGCCAACGAATTGGGCCTGGCTGATGTGGCCGAAGCGCTCCGTCCCCTATTGGAGCAGACTCAGGAGCACGTTCAAGACCTCAGGTCGGCCATCGGGGCGTAACGTCGGGGTTCGAGAAGCCCCGGCTCTGCGTTGAGCCAAAGGCGCGTCGAGCGGTGTCAGACTGACCGGGTGTCGGTTGACGATCGGAAACCCGCTCGCGTCGAGGACGTCCATGACCTGGCCATGGACATGCCCTTCGTCACCGTCGCCAAAGGACCCGCTGGCAATCCCGTCTACCAGGTAGGGCGAAAATCCTTCATCTTCTTCCGCAATCCCCGTCCCGATGCCACGGATCCGGACACCGGTGAGCGCTACCCCGATGTCATCGTGTTGTGGGTGCCGAGCGAGGCCGACAAGCAGGCGCTCGTTCAGGATCGAACGTCCCCGTTCTTCACCACAGCACACTTCGATGGACATTCCTCCGTGCTCGTCCGGGCCAGCCGGCTCAACGAGCTCACCCGGCAGGAGCTGAGGGAGGTCATCGAGGATGCGTGGCTGTCCCGAGCCTCAGCATCGAGAGCAAGGACCTGGCTCCGGGATCACCCCGAGATCGACGGCGGCCCACCCCCCGCCCGGTGAAGCGAGGCGCGAGCCTCGGGGGCCCGGGCGACACCATCTCGGTCTACCGATGACATCCGGCCCCGGGATCCGTCCACCACCTGATGGCCGATTTACTCGTCGCCGACCTGCCGGTACCATGCGGGACTGTGGTCGTCCGCACCCCGGTTGAGCTGGCTGAAACAGAGACCTATCGCCGGGAGCTGACCGGATACTGCTATCGGGTCCTCGGTTCCGGGTTCGAGGCCGAAGACGCGGTCCAGGAGACCATGGTGAGGGCCTGGCGGAACGCCGAGCAGTTCGAGGGTCGCTCCAGCGTGCGCTCTTGGCTCTACCGGATCGCCACCAACGTCTGTATCGACATGAGCCGCCAGGTCCAGCGCCGCGCCCGTCCGGTCGACATGGGGCCAGCCTCGCCTCCCGAGGAGTCCTTCCTCGGTCCCCCGTTGACCGAGGCCGCCTGGGTCACCCCCCTGCCCGATGCAGCGGCGAGGCCGGAGACCTCAGATCCGGCCGAGGTCGCCCAGTACCGCGAGTCCGTCCGCCTGGCTTTTGTCACTGCCCTTCAGCATCTGCCGGCCCGACAACGAGCCGCGCTGATCTTGTGCGAGGTGCTGCGCTGGCAGGTCTCCGAAGTGGCGGAGCTGCTCGACACCACGGTGGCGGCGATCAACAGCTCACTCCAGCGGGCCCGGGCGACGCTCGGCGATCTCGGCGGAGAGGTCCAGCCGGAGCGGCTCGATGACGCGGACAAAGCCCTGCTCGAACAGTATGTCGACGCCTTCGAGCGGTACGACATCGAGCGACTGGTCACACTCCTCCACGATGACGCGTTCCAATCGATGCCGCCCTTCGCCATGTGGATCAAGGGAGCCGCCAGCATCGGCCGGTGGATGGTCGAACCGGGCCCCAGTGCGTGCCGCGGCTCGATCCTCCTGCCCACCTCGGCCAACGGGTGCGCGGCCTTCGGCCAGTACAAGCCGGATCCGAACGGTGGCTACACCCCCTGGGCGATCCAGGTGCTCGAGATCTCGGGCGGCAAAGTGACCGGGATGAACTTCTTCCTCGATTTCCTCGATCCGGTGAGGCTATTCCCCTCGTTCGGGCTGCCACTGCACGTCGACGGGTAGCCCGGACAGATCGAGTAATCGGGCCAGGTCAGCTCGTACCTCGCTCAGAACGACGCAGCCCCCCCGCCGCTTGGCCACCAAGGCCAGCCGGGCGATGGCCTCCACGGTCCCCAGGTCGGGATCGTCACATCCGCCGAGCAGACAGCCGCCCACAACCGATCCATCACGGTCGGTGAACCTGACGCGACACCAGGGCTGTGAGGTGGGCATCACCTGGTTGGACGGTTGTGCGGCCGGGAACTCATCGGGCCCCGATGGGCCACCTCCCGGATGGACATCCGGGAGAACCGATGAGTTTGGTATCGGGAGGACGTCTCCACCATGAGCGTTCCCCGGACCCAAAGGAGCCGATATGCCTACTCGAAGCCGCGCCCCCCTCGGAGCACCGTGCTGGACCGATCTGTGGACCTCTGACGTGGAGGGCAGCCGCCGATTCTACGGCGAGCTCTTCGGATGGGAGGCCGGCGATCCGGACCCCGAATTCGGCGGATACTTCATCTTCCAGCGCGACGGCGTCGACATCGCCGGAGGGATGGGCGACATGGGCGAGGACATGCCGGCCACCGACACCTGGCAGGTGTACCTGGCCACCGACGACATCACCAAGACAGCGGAGCTGGCCGCGGCCAACGGGGCAGAGATCATCTCGCCGGCGATGGCGGTCGGAGACCTCGGAACCCAGCTGGTCATGATCGACCCCACCGGTGCCCACCTCGGTGCCTGGCAGCCCGACCAGTTCCCCGGCTTCACGGTGGTGATCGAGCACGGCGCCCCGGGCTGGTTCGAGCTGCTCACCCGGGACTACCGCGGTGCCGTCGACTTCTACCGCACCGTGTTCGGCTGGGACGTCACCGTGGTCGGCGACACGGACGACTTCAGGTACGCCACCCTGGGCGACGCGATGGGGGGCGAGAACCTGGCCGGCATCATGGACGCCTCCGGCTTCCTGCCCGAGGGAGTCCCGGCCCACTGGTCGGTCTACTGGGAGGTCGACAACGTGGATACCGCGGCGAAGAAGGTCCTGAACCTGGGAGGCACGGTGGTGGCGGAGGCCGTTGACACACCCTACGGACGGCTGACGACCGTGACCGATCCGGCCGGAGCCCAGTTCAAGCTACGCGCCGGGTAGGGCGCAGCGACGCTCGGAGGATGTTCGGCCAAGCTCATTCCCCGTCCGCATCCGTCCCGTTGCCCTTGTCCCCGGGACGCTTGTTCAACCAATTGCTGAACTGCCGGCCCAGATCCTCGACATTCCCCGCGGTTCGGTCGAGGAACCGAGAGAACCGTTCGCCGTAGTGGGCCACGGCTGCGTCGAACTCGACCGATGTCGGCGGTTCCTGTCCACGCCGTGGATAGCTTCCGTCGACGATCCGGTTGTAGTCGCCCGACTGCACCCACTCGATCAGCTCCTTGACCCTTCGGACCGCGATCGGATGGGTGAGGCTCAGCTCGACCCAGAAGCGCGAGTGACGGGAGAAGAGATCGTCCTCGCTGTCATACTCAGCCGCCTGCTTGATGAATGCGTCCAAGCTCATGCCGGGCAGGGCCCCGCCGGCGATGCGCATCAGGACCCGACACGGCTGCAGGGGATCGGCCATGACGAGGGCGGCCGCACGATCGGCTGAGAGCTCGGCCGCCCGTGACCACTCGAGCAAGGCCAGATACATCCCCCGCACCGGGAGGCCCAACAAGAGCGACTTCGGGAGGGCTCCCTCCATGAACTGCTTCAGGAGCACGAGGGCGGTCGTGTAGTAATAGTGCTCCGAAAGGACGTGCCCCAGCTCGTGCCCGAGCACGGTCTTCGTCTCGTCGGCGTCGTAGGCGCCGACCAGGGAGGACCTGACGATGACGATCGGCGTCTTCGCCCCGATGGTCATCGCGTTCACCACCGGATCGTTGGTGACATAGAGATCCGGTGTGGCGGGAAGGTCCAGGACCGAGCTGCAGCTGACGTAGTCCCGCCACAGATCGGGCATCTGCTCGGCACCGATGCGGACGGCGTTGCCCATCACGATCTGGCGGAGACGGCGTTCGTGCCCCAGATCGGTCAGTCGCTTGATGACCTTGTCCAGAAGCGGTACCGAATGAAGCGCGGAGGTGGCGGCGCGATCGGCGGGATGCTCATAGGCCTTGGCGCTGATGTCGCTGTACCGGTGCGCAAGCTCGATCGCCATCAACTGCTCCTCTGGTCTTCCCTGGTCGAGCCTACGTGGCATTGGTCGTGTGGGCCATAGGCATGCCGGGCGAACGGGCTCCCCTCCGCCGGGGCACTTTTGCCTATCCTGAGCGAATGCGCCCAGCCATGGAACCGACATGAAGTTCTCCGTCACCTACCCGTTGATCAGCCACCCCAGCAGCCCCGAGCTCCTGAGCAGGGATGGGCTCACCCGCTTCACCCGAACCGCCGAGGATTCCGGATTCGACGGCATCTGCTTCACCGACCACCCGGCCCCGACCGACAAGTGGCTGAAAGCCGGGGGCCACGATGCCCTGGACCCGTTCGTGGCCTTGACCTTCTGCGCCGCCATCACCGAGCGCATCCGTCTGATCCCGAACATCACGGTGCTGCCCTACCGGCATCCCCTGATCGTCGCCAAGATGGTGGCCACCATCGACATGCTGTCCGATGGGCGGTTCACCCTGGCCGTAGCCACCGGCTATCTGCGGGGGGAGTACCGGGCCCTGGGCATCGACTTCGAGCAGCGCAATGCCCTCTTCGATCAGGCCATCGATGTCCTTCGCGGGGTGTGGACCGAGGATGAGTTCTCCTTCGAGGGCGTCGGAATCGAGGCGAAGGGGCTGACGGCAAATCCCAAACCCGGCGCGGTCCCGCAGATCTGGATCGGCGGCAACAGCCGGCTCTCCCGGCGCCGGGTAGCCCGTTACGGAAACGGCTGGACCCCCTTCCCCGCTCCCCGTTCGATGGCCGCTACGACCAAGACCCCGCCGCTGGAGACGGTCGAAGACCTGGCCACCATGCTCGACGAACTCTGGCAGTTCCTCGACGAAGAGGGCCGATCACGGTCCGGCATCGACGTGGCCTTCGGCACTCCGGCCGGCGGCCGCTTGGATGAGCGGTTCAATGCCGACGCCCACCTGGCCGCTCTGGATGAGCTGGCCAAGCTCGGGGTCACCTGGGCCGGGATATCCGTTCCCGCCGGTTCCCTGTCGCAGTCGCTCGAGGCATTGGAGCGCTACGGATCGACGGTGATCAGTCAGTATCCGTCCTGACCTCAGTCGTCACCCTCGGTCCAGCCGAGTTCGTCGGCCAGCAGCAGCAGCACCCGGTTGGGCAGCCGCTCGCCCCGTTCGAGGAGTTTGAGGCAGCCCTGGACATAGATCTTCCGCGCCTCCTCGACGCCGTGGGTCGGGACGAGCCGGGGAGCGGGTGGGTGGATGCCGATGATCTCGGCGAGATCCGAGGGATGCTCGCCATCGTGGCTCTGCTCGACCAGGGATTCGAGGATCCGCAGCATGTACCTCCGGGGCGGCGAGCCATGCTCCCACCGGGCCACCGACTGTTGGGTCACACCCAGCTGGTCGGCCAGATCCCGCTGGGTGATGCCGTTCCTCAGGCGGTAGGCGCGAATCCGCCCGGGCAGCGTGCCGGGAGATTCGGCTGTGTACTCACTTGTATCCACTAGGTGTCAACGCTACCCCTCACTTGTGGCCACGACAAGGGGCTGGGCGTGGGGCCACCAGGAGAATTGTCGAACTACAAAGGTGTAGTTCACACGCGGCGGATATGTGTCCACGACACGCGATGCCGGCACATGCACGTCAGCGTCGTCCGCGGCCCACGCCAGGGTTTCGTGTGTACTGGGGGCGGTGGATCCGGACCGACTGGCCGCGCTGGACGTCTACGACCCGAGCGCCACCGATGCCGAGCTACGCCTGGAGCTCCTGGACTACCTGATCGCCCTCGGCGCCACCGAGGAGGAGCTGGTCACGTTCAACGAGACCCTGCCGGCCCTGGCCGGGATCCTGGCCATTCGGGGTGGGCCGGCGGTGACCCTGGAGGAGGCGGCGGCCCGATCGGGGATCGGCGAGTCGGAGATGCGGTCGTTGGTCCGGGCGGCCGGCTTCGCCCAACCGGAACCCGGTGCCCGCATGTTCACCCGTGGGTTCGTCGAGTTCGCGGCGAGCATGGACGCCATCGCCACCGTCTTCGGTGAGGATGCCCGGACCCAGTGGGTCCGGGTCCTGGGATCGGCCATGGCCCGGGTGGCCGACGCCGCGGTGTCGGCCTTTCTGGTCAACGTCGAGCCACCGGCCCGGCGGGCCGACCCGGTGGGACTGGCCGTGGCCCGTGCCAACGTCGAAGTCGCAGAGCTGCTGCCGTTGGTGGGTCAGGCCATGGACGCGCTGTTCCGACAGCACCTGTTGGTGGCCCGGCGGTTGGCCACCGACGATGCCGATCTGGTGGGCTTCGAGAAGCGACGTCTGGTCGTCGGATTCATCGACCTGGTCGGGTCGACCAGCCTGGGGGAGCATCTCGACTTGGGCGAGCTCCGGACCACACTGGCCGACTTCGAGCAGATCTCGTCGGAGGCGATCACCGACGGGGGCGGTCGGGTGGTCAAGCTGATCGGTGACGAGATCATGTTCACCGCCCTGGATGCGCCCACGGCCGCCTCCATCGCCCTCGATCTGGCCGTCACCTTCGGCCGGCACCCGGCCATCCCCCCGGTCCGGGCCGCCCTGGCCAGCGGAGAGGTCATCGTGCGGGACGGCGACGTGTTCGGACCGGTGGTCAACCTGGCCAGCCGGGCCCTGAAGCTGGCTCAACCCGGACAGGTGATCGCCACGCCCGAGGTGGCGGCCCAAGCCGGTATGCCCCACCGCTCCATCGGGGTCCACCGGTTGCGGGGCATGGCCGGTGCCACCGAGCTCCATCGCATCACCGTGCCTGACCCCGGGACCTCTGGGTGAGAACCGGCGTGATGGCCTGAGCGGAGACCGAGCCGCACCGCGCGCCGCGCCACCCGTCAGGGCCAGGGTGCGGCCGTCGCGGTGAGCGTCACCTGAGCGAATGTGAGACATGTCCCTGGAGGACGGGTCGTCACCGTCAGGAAACCCTGGGAAGCCACTCGTGCAACAAGCTGTCGACGATGTCGTCTGATGCAGTGATGACCAATTCGATGTCGAAGTCGATCGCCTCGACACCCAAAACGGTGGCGATGGCCATTCGGGCCGATACTTCGACCTCGGGGAAGCTCCGACACTGGGTGCGGACCGGCACGGCGGGCACATCGAGGCGCCAGAAGCCACTCGATCTCGACACCTGCACCTGATAGCGGCTTCTGGCCTCCATCGATCGCTCCTTGGCCCCACGCTCTCAGGGGAGCGCTCCTCGCGCCGGCCGTTGGTTTGCCCGGCGCGAGGGCGCTGCAACCCCTGGTCCCCGACAAACGGTGCTCACTGAGACCGGGACCGATTGCAGTGTCGCATCCCTGAGTTACACGGAGCGTCAACAAGTACTTACGTTTCGGCAAACAGTTGGTGACGGATGCGCGTCATCGCTCGGCTGAGGATCGGGACGGAGCGACCCTCAGTCCCCCGCCGGTGCCGAGTCGACGAGGGCCGGGAGACCGAGCTCGGAACCCAAGTCGACGCGCGGGTCCTCGACCACGGGGCGAAGGGCGGTCACGCAGGCGTATCCCTGTTCCACCAGGGCCGCATCGGAGGCTACTTCACTGCTCTCGTCACCGCCACCCAGGGTCACCGCGGCTGATTTCCCCGACGCTTCGGTCAGCGACGTCTGCGAGGTCCCCACCTCGGCCAGCCGACCGACCCGGGTGCCGAGCAATCGTTCCGGTGGCACATCGGGAACGTTGCAGTTGACCACTACACATCGCATGTCACCGACCAGCCAGTCCAGAACCCGCCCGGCGACCTGCGCGGCGGTGGCCCAGTGGACCTCGGCGGTCGAAGCCATATCGAGCACGGCCGAGGACACGGCGATGGCCGGGCAGTCGTACTGAAACGCGGTGAAGGCGGCGCCCACCGTTCCGGAGTGGAGGACGGCGCGTCCAGTATTGGCACCCCGGTTGATTCCCGAGAGCACCAGATCGGGAGGCGGCCCGAACTTCTCATGGAGGGCGTACAGGGCAATGAGTGCCGGGGTGGCGTCGACCGCCAACACCGAGGTTTCCGACCACCCGGTCCATCGACACGGCTCGGTGACCACGGTCCCGTCGTTGCTCACCCCGGTCACCGACGAGCTGGCCCCGCTGGCATCCCAACAGGGTGCGGCGACCAGGACCTCGTGCCCCCGAAGCCGCGCCATGTCGGCCAACGACCGCAGACCCGGGCTCTCGATGCCATCGTCATTGGTGATCAACACGCGCAAGGGCTCAAACCTCCAGGGATCAGACGCTCTGTCACCTGATGGTAACCATCGGAGGTGAATTCGAACTGTCCCCTCCGACAACACCGGCGGAACTTCTCGATAACGGCGACCAAGGGCCAGTCGGAGCGTCTCGCGCCGGTGGGCGCCAGAACAGGCGCTGAAGCGCCTTCTGCGATCGATGTCCCTGGCCCCGGGGCCGGAGATCCTCACCACGACCCCCGTTCCCGCTCCTCTGGCCGCTCCGGCGGCGTTGAGCATGAGCCCCGGGGTCGAGACCGTAGGATCCCCGAACAACACGGGATGAAGGAGCGACAGCATGGACATGGAATATCGACGCCTGGGCAAGACCGGCCTCAAGGTCAGCGTCCTCTCGTTCGGATCCTGGGTGACCTTCGGGCCCCAGCTGGCCGGGAGCCTGGCCGAGGACTGCCTGGCCGCGGCCTACGACGCCGGGGTGAACTTCTTCGACAACGCCGAGGCCTACTCGGCCGGCGAGTCCGAGCGCATCATGGGCCAGGCCATCGCCTCGCTCGGGTGGCCCCGTCACAGCTACGTCATCTCGACCAAGTTGTTCTGGGGCGTCCACCAGGGCGTCAACATGCAGAACACCCTCAACCGCAAGTACCTGCTCCAGGCCGTGGACGGATCCCTGGAGCGGTTCGGTCTCGACTTCGTCGACCTGCTCTACTGCCACCGGCCCGATCCGGAGACCCCCATCGAAGAGACGGTATGGGCCATGTCCGACATCATCACCAGCGGCAAGGCCCTCTACTGGGGTACCTCGGAGTGGTCGGCAGAGGCCGTACGCGAAGCCTGGGACGTCGCCGACCGTCACCACCTGCACAAGCCGGTGGTGGAGCAGCCCCAGTACAACCTGCTGTGGCGCGACCGGGTGGAGAAGGAGTACGCCCCGCTCTACGACAGCATCGGGCTGGGCCTGACCACGTGGAGCCCATTGAGCTCCGGCCTGCTGACCGGCAAGTACCTCGACGGGATCCCGGAGGGCTCCCGTGCCACCCTCCCCGGCTACGAGTGGTTGGGCAACCTGCTCACCGACCCGAAGAGCAACGACAAGGTCCGCGCTCTCCAATCGATCGCCGAGGAGCTGGGATGCTCGCTGGCCCAGCTGTCCATCGCCTGGTGTGCGAAGAACCCCCATGTGTCCACCGTGATCACCGGAGCCAGCCGGGTGGAGCAGGTCCACGAGAACCTGGCGGCACTCGACGTCCTGCCCAAGCTCACCGACGACGTCATGGCCCGCATCGACAAGGCCACCGCCTGACCGTCCCACTGCCGCTATTGGGCCAACGCATCCTTGCCACCACCCCACAGGTGTCGACCCCTGCGGGGTGCCGCCGAGCCCCGGCCGGCGGGGATTCGAGGTAGGCCAGGGCCGGCACCTGACGACCGAACCTTCTCAGGCCGTCCGCCCGCCATGATGAGGCGGCCAGTCGTTCCCGCCCCACGGGGGAGCGCTACGAAGCGATCGGGCGTCGGGGCTCGTCGGTCAGTGCGCTGCGTTCGAGGGCGGCGGCCTCCAACGACTTCTGGGCGTTCACCCCCACCACCTTGGGAATCCGGTGCCAGTGGCCCCTGGCGTCGAGAGACCACGACTCGGTGTCGTCAGCCAGATTGAGCTGGAGGATCTCCTCGAGTTGGATGACGGCCGCGGGGTCCGCCACCGGGATCATTGCCTCCACCCGACGGTCGAGGTTGCGGCGTCGGAGATCGGCCGAACCGATGTAGTAGTTGGCCGGCCCGTTGGCGCCTCCCCCGAACCGGAGGATGCGCGAGTGTTCGAGAAACCGGCCCACGATGGAACGGACGTGAATAGTCTCGGACAGACCGGGCACGCCCGGGCGCAGGCAGCAGATGCCCCGGATGATGAGATCGATGGGGACGCCGGCCTGGGAGGCGCGGTAGAGGGCCTCCATGATGGCCACGTCGTCGAGTCCGTTGACCTTGATGACGATCCGACCGTCCGGTCCGAACATGGCCTGCTCATCGATGCAGTCAACCACCCGGTCGCGGATGCCACCCGGCGAGGTGACCAGCTCCTGGTAGCGGGGGGGCTGGCTGAATCCGGTGATGTAGTTGAAGAATCGGGTCACGTCGGCGCCGAGCGCAGGACGGGAGGACAGCACCCCGAGGTCCTCGTACATGCGCGCCGTCTTCGGGTTGTAGTTGCCGGTGCCCACGTGGCAGTAGAGCCGGACCGCCTCCCCCTCCTGGCGGACCACCAGGGTGGTCTTGGCGTGGGTCTTCAGTCCCATCAGCCCGTAGATCACGTGGGCCCCGGCCTCTTCGAGCGCTCGGGCCCACCCGATGTTGGCCTCCTCGTCGAATCGGGCGGTGACCTCGACCAGGACGGCCACCTGCTTGCCGTGCTCGGCGGCGCGGACGAGGGCCGCTACGACGGGGCTGTCGCCGGAGGTGCGGTACAGGCACTGCTTGATGGCCAGCACGTGGGGATCGTCGGCGGCCTCGTTCATGAGCTCCTCCACTGAGGCCGAGAAGGAGTCATACGGGTGATGGACCAGCACGTCCTGGCGGTCCAGCACCGAAAAGATGCTCGAGTCCTCCTCCCGCTCCACCGAGGTGAACGCCGGAGGAACCAGCGGGGTCCACGGCTCGTCGTGCAGCTCGGGACGGTCCAGGGCGTAGATGGCCCACAGGCAGTCGAGGCCGAGTGGTCCGGCGAACCGATAGACGTCATCGGGCCCGAGGCCCAGCTCCTCGGTCAGTCGCTCCACCGGATCCTCGGAGGTCCGGGAGTCGATCTCGAGGCGCACCACGGGCAGGAAGCGTCGCCGGCGCAACTCCTCCTGCAGGGCCAGAAGGAGGTCATCGGCGGCATCGTCGTCGAGGGCCAGGTCGGCATCGCGGGTCACCCTGAAGATGCAAGGTTCACCGACGTCCATGCCCGGGAAGAGCTCATCGATGAAGGCGGCCAGGGTCTGTTCGAGGGGGACGAAGCGGTCCCCGCCGGGGAGGGGCAGAAGGCGGGCCACGTTGGGCGGCACCTTGACCCGGGCGAACCTGGACGCGTCGTCCTTGCGGTTGCGGACCTCGACGCCGACGTTGAGCGAGAGATTGGAGATGTAGGGGAACGGGTGGCTGGGGTCGACGGTCAGCGGGGTCACCACCGGCAGGATCAGCCGCTCGAAGACCTCGTGCAGATAGGCGTGATCGCCGCCGTCCAGCGAGTCCCAGTCGCAGAGCTCGATCCCCTTGAGCTTGAGTTCCGGACTGACGTCGTCCAACAGCAGTGTCTCCTGTCGACGGACCATCCGCTCCAGCGACGCCCGCACGTCGGTGAGCAGTCGGTCCGGCTTGCTCCCGTTGAGGGCCAGATTTTTGATGCCAGCGACCACCTGGCGACGGAGGCCGGCCACCTGGACCTGAAAGAACTCGTCGATCCGCTCGCTGAACAGGACCAGGAACTTGACCCGCTCGAGCAGCGGGATCTCGGTGTCCGCCACCAGGTCGAGGAGCCGGTCGTTGAAGTCGAGGTCAGAGAGCTGCCGGGCGAAGAATATCGGGATCGGAACCCGGCTCCACTCCGGCTGAGGCCCCGCGTACGCTCTCAACGCTCATCCAGTCACGATAGCAACCAGGCCTTCTCCGCCTCCCAGCCACCGGGTCGGGCCGGGCCACCGGCGGCCCGGCCGCCCGGGTGCAGGGTGGAGGTTCTGTCAACCGATGCCCGGGGTAGGTCACAATGGGACCCAGGACATCGTGAGGGAGAGGCGCAATCCGTGAGCACAGACCGCACGATCGAAGTCATCGTGGAGATCCCCCGGGGGAGCCGCAACAAGTACGAGTTCGATCACGAGCGGCACATCATGCGGCTCGACCGGCGGCTCTTTTCGGCCACTTTCTACCCCGCTGACTACGGCTTTGTCCCCGACACGCTGGCGGAGGACGGGGACCCCCTCGATGCGCTGGTCCTCCTGGACGAACCCACCTTCCCCGGTTGCCTGGTCGAGAGCAGACCGGTCGGGGTCTTCTGGATGACCGACGAGAAGGGACCGGACGCCAAGATCATCTCGGTCGCCTGTGGGGACCCGATGTGGGAGGGGGTGCGGGATCTCGACGGGCTGCCACCCCATCTGACCTTCGAGATCGCACACTTCTTCGAGGTGTACAAGGACCTCGAACCCGACAAGCTCACCAAAGTCGGCGGCTTCGACGGGGTCGACGCAGCCTGGGACGAGATCGATCGCTCATTCGCCCGGGCCAAGCCCGGCCCTTCCTGACCGCGCCCGATCGCTCCCCGGGGCCCCGCTCCGAGCTTCCGATCAGGCGAGCACCTGCGCCTTGGCTGCGGCGAACTCCTCGTCGGTCAACGCCCCCGAGTCGTGGAGGGACGCCAGCTGCTGGAGCTGACTGATGCGGTCGGTGGCGGCCGAAGCCGCGGGTGCCGGGGCCGGGGCCGGGGCCGGTTCCGGTGCGGGAGCCGGTGGCGCGACTGCACCCTGCTGCTGCATGGCCTGATTGGTACCTGCCTTGGCCCCCATATAGGCCACGCCGCCGACCGCGGCGGCCCGGAGGAGTGGGCGTCTACGCATGAATGGCACAGTGCTCTCCTTCAGCCCTGGTCGGCATCGAGTTCGAGGCCGAGCGCGAATGCGAGCTCAGCGGCGGCGGAGACGATCCGCACATTGCCGACGGTGGGATTGAGGGCCACCAGCAGGCCGAGGATCTCCTCGGGAGTGACGCCGGCCTCCAGTGCGAAGGCCACCTGGAACACATAGGACGCCGGGGCGGCGTCGGCGGCGATGAGGGCGGCGATATTGACCAAGGCGTATGTCTTGGGGTCGAGGCCGGATGCTTCGAGGTTGTCCAGGCGAGCCTTGAACAGACCTTCGAGTGCGCTGGCGTCGTGCTGGGCGACTCCGATGAGAATGTCGCCGGTTCCACTTGAGACGGGCATGGATCCTCCACTGGTAGCTGGTTCGAACGGGCCGGGTACGGGATGCTCAACGGGTGGAACCGCACGAGCTACCGCCCGATGAAGGTTACCGGATGACCATCATCGGTTCACGGGGGCGACCGCCCGTGGCCGTATAGGCTGGAGTCTCACCGATCTCGGCTTGACGGATGTGAGGGCAGGGACCACCGCGAGGCGGTCTGATCCCACCACACGCAACCGTCGGCCGGTCCGGACTACCACAAGGGGATGTAGCTCAGCTGGCTAGAGCACCTGCTTTGCAAGCAGGGGGTCGTGGGTTCGAGTCCCATCATCTCCACTTTCTGCGGTAAGTCCCATTCAGTGGACCACTCTTAAATTTAAGGACAATGTGGCCGGTTTGGCGGTAAACAGGGGTAAATGGCGATAACTGTGTCCCAGCACGGGCACCATCACCCCCACGTTGTGCACCGGGCCAGATCGATGTACATCTGTTCGAGAAGGGACGGCGCCAACCCAGTGATCGCGGAGAGACTCTCCCCGATCATCGGCCGTCGAGCATTTGGAGCGCCTCCGCAGCTCGACGTTCGACGTTCCCGTAGCCGATGGCCCCGGCAACGGTGTGCGCCTTGGTGAGGAGCGCCCGACCCCTTTCGGCATCACCTGGGCGACGGCGCTCAGCAAGCATCTTCCCCCACTGCAGATCAGTCCGGGCCCCAAAGAACTTTGCTCTGGCGCGGGTGCTCATCGACGCGGCCTGCGCGAAGTAAGCGTCTGCTTCGTCGAGGCGGCCGAGCACGGCGGCGAGCCCACCGACGTAGTGGCTGATCGGACCTTGACCTGTGATGCCGGTCGTACACCACTGGCTGGCCCATGGCACCAAATGGTCGAACAGAGGACGCGCAAACCGAGGATCCGCTACCTCGATGGCGCCTTCGGCGAAGCCGCACATCACGATGCTCCAGGAGGCATCGACAAGGAAATTGAAGCCGGTGCCGGCAGAACTCCTCCAACAGTTGCCGTACCTCATCCGTGCGGTCGCCATCGGCCAGGGCGAGAACCAGGGCCGCATTTATCGGATGCACATTTTCGGTGATCTCCGTCGCCATTTGCTCGATGAGCGGGACCAGCTCGACGAGGGTTCCCTTCTGGAGGTTTGTCGCCATGAACTGGACGCCGAAAAACAGGCTGGTGTCGGGTTGTCCGCTGTCGGTACCCAGTTCGAGTGCCTTGAACACGAGCTCTTCCGCCCTGCCGGTGTCGCCTGAGATCAACGCCTGGGTGGCGCGGACATACGTCATCGTCCAGTGCATCATCGGTTGGTCCAGCTGCTCAGCGACCAGTCCCATGGCCGCGATGCAACGGTCCATTTCTTCGATATCCCCCGCGACGTAGGCAACGATATGCCGGTTGTGCAACGCCAGGAAGCGGGCCATGGCGTCACCGACGCGCTCTGCTCGAACGATCGCGTCCGCAGTCCGGACCATGGATTGTTCCAGTAGGGCGGGCACCTGGAGTGCGTAGTAGATGCTGTTGAGGACCCGGACGATGATGGCATCGTCACCTGATTCGTGTGCGAGCGCCAGCGCCTCGTCGGCCAGAGCCTGGCGTCGTTCGAGCGGGGTTCCGAGGGCCAATTCCGAGCACAAAGTGGCGAGCACGAGAGGTCGGTCACGGTCATCGGGTGACAGCCGATCGAGCGTCATCTCCAGAACTTCGATCTTGTCGGCGTCGAGCACACCTCCAGCTGAGTACCAGCCACGGTCGTTGGCCAGGGCCGCGATGACCAGGCGGCTCGTATCGCCGATGTCCACGGCTTGGTGGCTGGCTCCGAGAAGCGTCTCGCGAAAGGCAGGGTTCCCCGTCTGGCGCTGGGCGATGCCGAGGCCGATGCTGAGATCGATCCCGAGCACGCGATCAGGTTGGTCGACCTCGGCGTAGAGATCGAGGGCCTGGGTGTAGTACCTCAGAGCGTCGGCGGGGGCCAAGGCTTCGAGGGCGGCATCAGCCGCCTGGCGCGAGTAGTCGAGTGCCTTGGTCCGGTCGCCAGGCTGACGGCCGTTGAACCAGTGGCGGGCCAGTTCACCCACCCGGGGCCCGGGGAGAGTCCCGCACAGCTGCTCCAACGCCTCGCCGACCCGCCGGTGGGCGCGGGCTCTGCGGGTGGGCCCCAGTTCTTCGTACAGGGTGTGTTGGATGAGGGCGTGGGCGAAGGTGTATTGCCCTGGGCGCCCCCGCCCTTCACGTACCAGGGCTGCGGCCGCGGCCGTGTCGAGTAGATCGAGCAGCTCGTCCTCCGGCAGATCGGCGGCCCGAGCCAATAGGTCGATGTCGAAGTCCCGGCCGATCACTGCCGCCGTCGACAACATTCGCCCGGCGACCCCCAGCCGACCGATGCGGGCGCCGATCACTTCTTTGACGCTGACGGGCAAGCCCACGTCTTCGATCTTGTCGATGGCCTCCCACCGACCGGCGCTATCGGGGTAGATGGCACCTGTCTCCCACAGGTGGCGGAGGACCTCGCTCACAAAGAATGGGTTGCCGTCTGTTTCGCGGTGCACCGCCTGGGCCAGGCCGACACCGGCCTCATCGAGCGCATAACCCGCCATCGCCTCCATGAGGGCCACCACCGCCGTGTCGGAGAGACCGGTGAGTTCGAGACGGGTCACTTTGACCTGTCTTTGCAGCGCGGCCAGCGTGTTCAGCAAAGGATGGGAATGGTGACAGCTCGGTATCGCGGAACGTCCCGAGCAGAAGGACGGCCATGGGTTGGTCGCTGGCGATCAGATGACCCAGTAATTCCAAGCTGCCGGCATCGGCCCACTGCAGGTCGTCGAGCACGAGCACGATGGGCTGATGTTCAGAAGCCTGAGACAGCAATCCCACCACCGCAGCGAAGAGCAGATAGCGTTCGGTGTCGGAATCAGTTGCCCTCGATGGGGGAAGATCCGGAATCCGGGTGGCCAGGGCCGGTACCAGCCGAGCCAGTTCCGACCCGTGCGCCTTCGACATGTGCCCGTAGCTCGTCTTCGGCACAGTGGGTGACGTAGTGCCCGATCGTCCCGGCGAACAGCTGGTAGGGAGAGGCGAGGTCCTCCTCGCAATGCCCGGCGAGCACACAGGCGCCGGCGGCGAAGGCGGCCCGGGCCCCCTCGGCCACGAGAGTCGTCTTGCCCAGACCGGCCTCGCCCGATACGAGCAGCACTTCGCGCCCCTCACCTTCGGTGACACGTTTGGCGCTCTCAGCCACTACTTCGAGCTCGGTGTCGCGCCCGACAATGATCCCAGCTGGGCGTCGCCCCAAGCGAACAGGCAGTGGCACCTCGTTGAGAACGGGCCCTGCGACAGACTCCCAGAGCACCTCGACGGTCTCCACCGGATCGGGGATGCCATGCAGATCCAGATGACCCAGGCTGTAGTAGCGGTGGGGGCTGCGTCGACCGGCCAGGGCTCGCACGCTGTCGGCGGCCAGGATCTGCCCGCCGCGGCTCGCCATGCACAGCCCGGCCGCCTCGACGACCGGGTCCCCGAAGCGATCGTCGTCTTCGGCAGTGATCTTGCCCCCGCTCAGCCCGACTCGCAGCCCGACAGCCTGTCTCTGGGCACGATTGTCGCGTTCGACCCCCTGCTGCATGGCCACCGCGCACGACAAGGCCGCCGCCGCCGTATCGAAAACCACCATGAATCCGTCGCCCGTGCGCTTCACTTCGGAACCGCCGGCTTCGGCCACCGCCTGGCGCAACATGGAGAAGTGGCGCCGCCGGAACGTGTCGACACAGACCGGGCGAAAGACGTGACGTCCAGCCGGTGGAGTCGACGAAGTCGGTGAACAGCACGGTGACGTCGTTTGTGCTCTGTGTCGTGGCCGTCGGTATCGACGCCGTGGGCTCGCCTTGGCGGGCGATGGCACGATCGAGGGCGACCAACTCGGGAGACGGCTCGGTGCCGACCTCGTCGATGAGGAACCTCCGGTAGTCCTGAAAAGCCCGGAGGGCATCGACCCGGCGCCCGCAGTCGGCCAGGGCGCGCATCAACAGGCCCCGTGGCCGATCGCGAAAGGGATGGGTGGCGATGAGGGGTTCGAGCCTGGCGATGGCCGCGCTCCACTTCCCGCTCTCGAGCAGGAGCACGGCCAAATCCTCGACGGCTCCTGCTCGCAGCTCGGCGAGGCGTGCCGACTCGGCGAGGGCCCACGGCTCGTGGGCGAATTCGGCATAGGCGTCGCCCCGCCACATGGAGATGGCCTCCTCCAGGAGCCGGCTCGCCGTGGTGCCATCGTCGGCCACCGCCGCTCGCGCCAGGCAGTCCTCGAAATTCCGAGCGTCTACAGCATCGGCACGCAGCTCGTAGCCGGGGGGAACGCTCACTAACGTGCCCGAGCCGAGGAGCCGGCGAAGCCGGCTGACCGTGGTCCGCAGGGCGCCCGGCGAAACCTCCAGATGCTCGGCCAAGGAGTCAGCCGACACCACGGAAGCTCGAACGAGGAGCAAGCAGACCAGACGGCGCTGGGAGGTGCTCGTCAGGTCGATCGGGATGGCGTTCGGTCCGATGACCTGAAGCGACCCCAGCACCCTGAACTCCACCCCCGCCTCCTTCCGTCGAGGTTCAAGAACCTAGCGTAATCCCAGGTCAGGGTCTCTGACGCGCAGCGGTAACTCGGGAGAAACAACGAATCGTCACGATGCATCGAGGGCGTCATATTGACGCTGGGTGGGGACTGGTCGAAATGGCCCCCCAACAGAGCGGAGGGTGCTGTTCCATGGTGACTCGATTCGGGACGTATGGCCGGACGCTTCTGGCCGGATTGCTGATCTTCGGGGGGGCGGCGGCCGTCTCCGTGGTCGGGTGGATCACTGTCCGCCTCACCGGCCGCCGCCGCCAGCCCGCCGGCCTGGACCGCCTATGTCGTGAGCAACGCCACCGACGCCGTCATCCCGGTCAACACGGCGACCGATGCGGTGGGCACCCCGATCGCCGTCGGAAGTGGTCCCTCGGCCATCGCCATCACGCCTGATGCCACCACCGCCTATGTCACGGACGAGGGCACCACCAATACCGCTCCCGGCTTCGTCACCCCCATCGACCTCTCGACGCAACACGGCGGGTACGCCGATACCCGTGGGGTCCGGGCCCGATGCCATCGCCATCACGCCCAACGGCTCGACCGCCTATGTGGGCAACTACAACGACGATACCGTCACCCCCATCAACCTCGTGACCGACACGGCGGGCACGCCCATCCCCGTGGGAGGGGCCCCTACGTCCATCGCCATCACCCCTGACGGCTCCACCGCCTACGTCGGCCGGGCCTTCGACTCCGGCATCCAGCTCGATCTCACCACCAATTCGATGCAGCCCGGAGCTTCGCCCAGCGGCTTCGCGTCGGCCATCACCCCCGACGGCGCCACGGTGGTCGGCACCAATCCCCAGGACAACAATGTGGACGTCGTCAATCCGGCCACCGATACCGGAACAACCGTGGCGGCGCTCAATGATCCCGAGGGAGTCGCCATCACCCCCGACGGCTCCACCGCCTACGTCGCCTACAGCCCGTTCACCACCAACAAGGGTGCCCTCCTCCCGATCCCGCTCGCCGACACCAATGCCCCCGGGACGCCAATCAACCTCGGCACCAACTCGGCCTATGCCGTGGCCATCACCCCGGACGGCTCGACCGCCTTCGTGACCGACCTGACCGGCGGCAACCTCGTCCCGGTCGACCTGGCGTCGGGCACCGCCGGGACCCCGATCCCGCTCGGGAGCGAGGGGACCAATCCGATCGCCATCGCCATCACCCCCGACCAGGCGCCCGATCGCCCACATGCACGTCACCACTCTCGGAAACCTGACCGACAGCTTCGACGCATCGGCATCGACCGTGGCCGACGGGACCATCGCCTCGTACGCGTGGAACTTCGGCGACGGCACCACCGAGACCACGACGACCCCGACCGTCACCCACACCTACACGAACACCGTTCCGACATCAGGTGGCGTCGGTCACCGAGACCAGACTCGACGGGGACGTCGACCGACCGGGCAGGTGTTCACCGGCCAGACGGCGAGCAGCGAACGGAGGCCCACAGGCCACGGCCGGCGTCACGGTCTATCTCGATCCGTCGGATGCGGCAGTCGAATATCCGACGGTGTCCGCGGTGACCCCGGACATCGGACCCACGTTCGGGCCCACCACGGTGACCATCACCGGAACGGGCTTCCATGGCGCGGGGCAGACCGAGGTGTACGTCGGGGGAGTCGCGGCCACGAACGTCACGGTCAACAGGGACGACACCTCGATCACCGCCACCCTGCCGGCCCAGTCGGCCGGGGTCGACGACGTCATCGTGACCAGCGCGGAACCGGGGCGGAGTACTACTTCGGATCCAGCGCCGTCACGCCGGCGGACCAGTTCACGTACTCGGCGTCGATTCCCCCTGTCTCCGTTTCCTGCACCTCGGCAGCCTGCACGATTCCACCGGTCCAGTACGGATCCACGACGGTGTCGGCGGCCGTGAGCCCCGACTGCACTTCGTGCACCCTCACGGCGTCCCTGGGAGAAGCTGTGCCTGCGACCAGCAGTGCAGTGGACAGTTGCCCGGATGCCATGAGCTACGACCAGGCACAGGCAGACATCAACGAGAACGAAGCCAGTAGCAGCGGCTCGGCGCTCACCGCCGACTTCGTCAACACATTCCAAGAGGTGGGAGATTTCTTCGCAGATCCCACCGTGTGTGTGGATGTCGATCCGGTTTCGAACGGACCCGCCCGCACTCCGGCGAGCCGTCAGGACGAGTCCCCGGCGCCGGCGGTGGGCCAGGACATCCTGGTCAAGAAGTGCCACAAGAAGGCCGTGGCCCCCTGTGTGCAATCAGTGGTTGTGAACGGCAACTCGGTGGGAACGACCGTGCTCCTTCCCGTGAACGAGTCCATCACCCTGACCGTCGGTCCCCAGAAGGAGACGATCAAGAGGCTCGCACCGAAGAAGGGAGCGGCACCCGGATCCGACCTGACCATCTCCGGGACCAATCTCACCCAGGTGAGCGCGGTCTACATTGACGGTGATCCTGTCAGCGGAACACTCATCGGCGGTGTCCAGGCCTCCATCGTGTCGGAAACGGCCAGGAAGCTGGTGGTCACGGTTCCTCCGGGTGCCAGCACCGGGCCGGTCACCCTCATCGGCTGGTCCGGAGATGTGACGTCCTCGTCGACGTTCAACGGTGACCTGACGCGAGGCCCAACACTGGATCTCACACACCTGTCTCTTCGCTATCCCGCCCATTGTGAAGACGCACGGGCAGGGGCGTCGGTCAGCAACGTCCATCTGCCACCTGGGTTCCCCCACTCGTGCCTGGTAGGGGTCGTTTCACCCATGTAAGTGCCACAGTGGGTCACTTCCTCGTGGATCGGGGATAGGTAGGGTGCAGAGTTCGATCACATGCGCATCGACAGGTAGAGGACTGCGTCTTCCACCTTCGTGACGACTCCGCCGAGTTCCTCGTTGATGATCTGCTCAATGGCTTGGAACTGCTCGGACGTGTAGTTGCCCCCATACGTCTTCGTGACGGCAATGAATGTTGATGCATCGAGGGTGCGTACAAACGGATGGTGATGATCTTGAAACTCGCTGAACCGAGCATCCTGCCGAATGGGCTGCATCGAACCGTCGACATGTTGCATTCGCTTCTCCCAGGGGGATCCAAATACCTGAGCCAGGCGTTGCTCGAAAGGCTCCTGACCCCATGAGATCACTTCGGTCCAAGCGAGAGCGAGCAAGCCACCTGGTTCGACCAAGCGAGCGGCAAGCTCAACGGCTCGCCGTGGTTCAACCCAGTGCCAAGCGTTGAAGGCAGCAAGCAGCTTGACCGGAGAGTCGGATGAGAATTCTCGAACCGTCCGCTGAAGAAGTGAACGCCATCATCGAACTTGGCCTCTGCAACGGCAGACAACGCAGCCGCCGGCTCGATAGCCGTGACATGCAGGCCACGCTTTACCAGTGGCCCGGTTGCGATACCCGTCCCGGCACCGATCTCGAGCACCCTGTCTCCAGGGCTCAGTCCGGCCGACTCAACGAGGTCATCAAAGAGATCATCGGGATACCGAGGCCGGTAGCGGTCGTAGTCGAGAGCTTGGGCGGCGAAGCGCTCTGAGGCCTTATCCGCCGCTCGCCAGAGATCGGACACAGATCCAAGTATCACATTGGTGGGCCAACGAAACTCGAGTCGACCATCCCCATGGCTCACGTCTGCGCACCCAAGCCAGATCGTCAGCTTGACGGCACCGTAGCGGTCGGAGCTCCATCCTCAAAGCGCCGGTTGGCCACGATTCGGTAACTGGCCCGATCCCGGTGCATTGGGAGCACCCCTGACTGATTGGTGGCCGGCAATTCGTACTCAGATGACCGAGACCCCCAGCGTCATAGGCTGTTTCGGTGGATCGCGCAGCGCATACGTGGGTGCTTGAGGTTCTCGGCGCAAAGAAGGTAGTTGATCTGCGATCGCTGGCCTTCGGCGTCACCTCAGATCTCCGCTTGATCGAGGTCGACGGTACCCAACTCGTGCTCCGGCGGTATCTCACAAACGACGTCATCGATGAGATTCCCCGCGTCATCGCACACGAGGCCGGCGCCCTCCAAGCGGCACGCACGTTCCTTGGGAATCTCGTGCCAGAACCGGTCGCCTTCGATATCACGGGTGCTCAGGCGGGACATCCAAGTCTTCTCATGACCTTCCTGCCGGGGAGGCCTATTGTGCGCAACCTCGACCCGCGGCGAATGGCAGCTCGTCTCGTGCAAATCCACGAGGCAGATATTCCGAGTGGACTCCCTGACTATCGACACTGGTTCAACCCCGACAAGGTTGCAGCACCAAGGTGGACTACAGCAGCCTCAGCCTGGACGACGTTGGTGGCCCTCATACGTGGGCCTGAGCCCGAGGGACAGCCGGCCTTCCTGCACCGTGACTTCCACCCCGGAAACCTCCTCTGGGACCAGGGAGAACTCTCTGGAATCGTTGATTGGCCGACCTCTTGCCGCGGACCCCGGGGAATGGATGTCGCACACACGCGAGGAAATCTGGCCCTCGTGGACGGAGCCGACGCAGCCGACGCCTTCCTCAAGGCATATGTGGACCTCGTGCCCGCGTACGATCACCATCCGTGGTGGGACGCAGCGGACCTCCTTTCATTCGACGACGACTTCAGAGGCGTCATGGCCTTCAATGCCTTCGGAGCCCAGTTTGACCTCGACCTGCTACGCGCTCGCGCCGATCGTTGGGCTCGGGTACTCGCTCAGAGGTTCTGACTTCACACATTCGATCCGTCCGACTACCGCCCCTGGTCTATCGACCCCGGTCACCAATGCATCGTCATTGGTGTGAGGTGGCGCCTTCTCGCCCTTGGTCTCGGTGAAGCAGCCGGGCCAAGCGCTCTCTGTTCACCTCGGGACTTTGGGTAGCCTCCAAGGTCAAATCGACCTGCTTCGGCCGTTCCCACCGAGCCCGGGAGCGCTGGACATGGTCCCAGTCAATCTCGTACCAGTCGGGAATGGATCGGTCCCTCGCTTCGATCCTCAACTTGTGCACTGCGACGTCACTGCATTCGGTCAGAACGACCAGGAGTCGTGCGCCCTCGTCATCGGCGACTTGCCGACAGAGCACAATCGCGGGTTCTCTTGCTACTCCGTCGAGTATCACGGAGGAACCTCGGCGCAGTTGGGCACGGGCCAAAGCACAGATTATCGACCACCCGACAGGTTGGCGTCCCGGAGGAGTCATGCCATCAAGAGCACGCTGTATCGCTTCGTAGCGTCGGAGGCCGCTCATTGCCCAGTCATGGGCCAGAACCGGAGCTCCCAGGATTTCTGCAGCTTGATCCGAGACGGTGGACTTGCCGGTGCCTTGCAATCCGGTCACCAAAACCAGAATGGGCTTCGCCAAGTCTCCGTGCTCCATAGGGGGATCCCGACTAGATCAGCGCCTGGTAGACGAGCTGTTTGAGCTGGCTGCGGATCGGGTGGGTACTCGATGGCAGGAGTTGGGTGAAGAACAGCACGCTCAGGTTCTCCTCAGGTGCGACCCACCATGACGTGCTGAAGGCACCCCCCCAGCCGTACTCCCCCACGCTGGTGAGCACCTTGCCAGCCTGAGGGTCCGTCACGACCGACACCCCCAGGCCGAACCCGACGCCGTCGAAGGTGGTCTCGGAAAAGAGCGGCCGGCCGAACTCCTCGAGGTCGACGCCCCCCGGGAGGTGGTTGCTGGTCATGTACGACACCGTCCGAGGCGACAGAAGACGCGCGCCCTCGAGTTCGCCGCCACGACGCAACATCTCGGAGAAGCGGAGATAGTCCGCAGCCGTGCCGACAAGGCCACCGCCACCTGAGAGCATTTCCGGCTGGGACACCAGTGGTTCGACCGGTAGACGCAGCGGCGGGGAGCCAGACCCAGCTGGGTTGACCACGTACGGCGCCGCCAGTCGATCGAGTACATCAGCTGCGTCAAATCCCGTATCAACCATGCCGAGCGGTTCGAAGATCCTCTCTCGGAAGAAGGACGACAGACTCTGACCCGAGACCACCTCAACGAGCCGCCCCAGCACGTCGGTGGACACCCCGTAGTTCCACTCGCTCCCCGGTTCGAACAGCAGCGGCTGTGCGGCCCACAGCTCGCAGCAGCCGGCAAGGTCAACTCCGGCAGGATTTCCCCATTCGAAGCCGGCAGACCGGTACATCGCATCTACTGGGTGGGCGTACTGGAACCCATAGGTAAGACCGGAGGTATGGGTGAGCAGGTGCCAGACCCGTATCGGCTCAGTGGCCGGGCGCACGTCCGGTTTGTTGGAGCTACCAGACCGGTACACATGCATCTCGTCGAAGCATGGGATCCATTTCGAGATCGGATCCTTCAGCTCGAACGCTCCTTCCTCGTAGAGCATCATGGCAGCCACCGACGTGATGGGTTTGGTCATCGACGCCAGGCGCCAGACCGTGTCCGTGTCGACGGGAACGAAGGCCTCGCGGTCCCGCATCCCGCACTTGGCAAGGTGTGCGACCTTTCCGTCTCGTGCGATAGCCAGCAGCCAACCCGTCAAACGGCCATCATCGACATATTCGCGAAAATGCCGGTCGAGCCGATCCAGGCGGGACTGCGACATACCGACTTCGGATGCTTTGACATCAACCTGGATGGCGGCCATCTCAGGAGCCTATGACGCCTCTTGGCCACGACGCGTCCGCACTCGGCGTCGGCGCTCCATCCGTCCGCCACAAGGGCCAGCCACTGGCCCCAGGCTGATGGTCGCTAGCATAGTTAGCTGTCACGACAGCCGGTCATTCGTCGTAACGGTATAACCGGGCGACCATCTGCCGCGACACGCCGAGACGGCGACCGACCTCGCTGAAGCTCAGCCCCTCATCATCGACCATGGCCCGGATGAGGCCGACTCGGTAGACCATGACGGCGTGTTCGAAGGCGTCGATGGCCGCCGAGGACTTCAGACGGGCTTCGCGACCACCTTGGGCGATGAGGTCATCGACAATCTTCGAAACGGGGGCACCAGCTACCAACTGCTCCCTGGCCCTGTCCATCGAGGCGATCCCCTCGCTGATGGCCATCTGCGCCTCTTCGCCGGTCTGCTCGACTCGCCTGATCGCTTCCAACAGCCAGTTTGCGCTCGCCACGGGGCTCCTCGCAGATCCGCCCCCGTACACTGTTGGCGCCAGGGGATTTGAGAAAGCAAGCAAAACCAGCATCGGTGGAGCAGCGCCTCAGCTTGCCAGCGGCCCGAGCCATCGGCGGTCTTGCCAAAATTGCTGCAACCCCCCGTTGCGCCATTAGCTTACCCGCCGAGGCCGGGCCCGTTGAGTGGGGTTCCGCCGCCCCGCTCCGGGCTCGGCACTCAACTTGAGAGCACCGTCGTCCGATACGAAGGATGAGCATCTGCGATCATGCCGGTGACCGGGAGAGTGAGAGACGTGCCCCAAGTTCGATCTGCACTTGCCTCAGCACTCGCGCAGCTTTGCGACTCAAACCGCGCCGTGCGGTTCCGACTCGAGGAGAACGAGGGCCTCATTCGCAGGGCGATGGAGATGACGAGCGAGAACGCCGGCGCCGCTGCAGTGCTCGCGGAGATCCCCGTCCACGCGGCACAGAAGGCCGCCGACGAAGCCATGATGGACCTGTTCGATGCCCGTGACCACGTGCGCAAAGTGATCATATGCGAGGGCCTCGAGGACGGACTGACCGTCGAGCAACTGGCCACCATGTTCCACTTGTCGCCAGATCTGATCAGTTCCTACGTGGCGGAACGCTCCAACAAGTTCTCACCGCGTCTTAAGCCCTCAGGGGCTGAAGAGGCTTCCAGCCGAGTCATCCATCTGGACGTGGAGGGTGCCAGGACGGTCGGTCGGTTCGCCAGCTGAATTCGGACCGCACTCCGGGACACGACACCCGAACCGTCCGGGCTCGACGCCGCACCCTCTGCCACCCCGTCAGATCGTGGCCACGGTCCCGTTGACCATTGTCACCCTGTCCGTTGTCCAATCGACACACACATCGATGGTGACGGCATCACCGATGTGTGTGTACGTCGACGTTCCGCTGGTCTCGGTACCCGACACGTCATACTCGCTCGTCCCCTTCCGGCACAGCCCAGCTGTGGAGGAGATCGTCTGAAGCGATCCAACCGTCGTCTGGCCACTCGGGATCCAGACAATGCTGCCACTCTGCGTCAGGATCGAGCCCGTGAAGGTCGCCCTACGATTCTCCCTCGAGGCCGGCGTGCATCCGGACAGCGACAGGGTGAATCCTGCGGTGTCGTTGTTCACGCTGCCCCTCGCGTGAGCACACGAGACACTGGACACGCTCAACGACAGGGTGGCGTACGCCGGGAAATAGGTCGGGTCACCGCTGTAGGAGGCGATGACGGTGTTGATGCCCAGCGGCGCGTTGGACGCACGGCACGAGCCACTGCCGGCCCTGATTCTCGCCGTGCAGAGCGTCACCGCCCCAGTGGTGAACGTGACGGTACCGGTTGCCGCGCCCTTGTCCGCGACGGGCGCCACCGTGGCCCTGAGCACGGTGGGTTCTCCGGCGGTGGTGATCGTGGGGCTGGCCGATGGGCTGACGGTGGTGGAGACAAGCCCACTGAAGGTGGTGGTGGACCCGAGGACGAGGTCCACGTCGGGATTCGCGTACACGACGTCGTCGGAGTACCCGACTGAGATGCAGGCCGATTCCGACGAGCACGAGACGTTGAACAGATCGGTGACTCCGAGTGGCATCGACTGGCTACTCCACGAGATGCCGCCATCCCGGGTGACGAAGGCCAGCCCGGTCGGTTCGTCGGCATTCTGGCCCACGGCGACGCAGTCGGTGGCCGATAGACAGTCGATGCCCGCTGCGGAGCCAGGGGCCGCGACCTCGGACCAACTGACCCCTCCATCGTGGCTGGCGATGGCGGGGCTGCTGGCTCCAATGTTGTCACTCACCGCGACGCAGGTGGAATCTGATCCGCAGGAGACGCTGCTGAATGTTCCGGCATTGCTCGGCTGAGACTCGATCGACCAGGTCCTGCCTCCGTCAACCGTCACTATGGGAGCAGGCATGTTGCTGGACCCGAGCGACCCTCCCGCCCCGACGCAGTGTTTGGTGGTCGGGCACGACACCCCGATCAACTGGGGAAGCTGCGTGGTCGCCGCCTGCTCCTTCCACGTTCGTCCCCCATCGGTGGTGGCAAGGATCACCCCACTCGTTGATGAACCGACGAGTTGATCGCCGACGGCGACGCAGTGCGAGCCCGAGGCGCAGGACACCGAGGCGAGACTGAGCACGCCAGAGGGAATCGTCTCCAGCCAACTCTCCCCGCCATCTCGGGTGAACAGGATCGCCGCAGTACCCGCGTCCGGTCCCTCCACCGATCCCACGGCCACACACTGGGTGGGGGACCCGCACGAGACCGAGGTGAGTCCCGGGGCGTCGGCTGGGGCACTTTCGGGGATCCAGGTGGATCCTCCGTCGGACGTTGATCCGATGCTGGCGCTCATCCCAGTGGGGCCGCTGTCACCGACGGCGATACAGCGGTCAGCGGTTGGACAGGACACCGAGAGGAACGGATTGTCGGTGGAGGTGTGCAACACGGACCATCCAGCCGGCGGCACGGAAGCGGTCACGACCGATGCTCCGGCTGATCCGGAGGTCGTCACCAACGAGGAGGCGATCACCAGGGCGATCGCCAGCATCGAGAGCCTTCCCCTATCCGCCTTCACCCGCGCATCCATTCCACCTTCAGCGTCCCCCCCAATTGAGCCCCGATCAGTCTGGCAGGCCGATGGACCTCGCGCCGATCCGGCGGAACCATCTGGGCATGCCAATGTCTGCTGAGACCGTGCCGGTTCGGCCGCGACTGGCCCGCAGGCAACGCACGGCACACTTCGCCGGGATGTCCTCAGGTCGATCGGCGATGGCAGACGGTGCTGGTGGCCAACCTCACTGCCTTTGCTCTTGACCGCCAGGTGGTGCGGCTACGGGTACCGGCGTCACCCTGCTGTGCCGGCGGCGGCCGGCGGCGAGTCGGACCCGTCGAAGGCGGCCGAGAACAGGTAGCTCGTGGCAAGACTGCGGTACGGCCGCCACTTCTCGGCGATGGCCAGCACTTCGGCCTGGCTCGGACGGTGGTCGAGCTCGTAGGCACCCTGGATCGCCTTTCGCAGCGCCAGATCGCCGGGGAGGACCACGTCCTCCCGCTGGAGGGCGAGGATCAGCGCGCCTTGAGCGGTCCACGGGCCGATGCCCGGGATCGTCGTCAGGGCGGCGATGACCTCGTCGTCCGGCAGAGTGGCCAGGACGTCGGGGTCCAATCGACCGTCCGAAAGGTGCTCGGCCAGGTCGCGGAGGGTGGCGACCTTTCGCCACGACAGACCGGCCTCACGGAGGCTGTCCGGTGGGACTTCGAGTAATTGGGCGGGCGACGGGAGGCGATCACCGAACAGCGTCTGGATGCGGCCCAGAGTTCGGCGCGTGGCCGCCACGGAGAGCTGTTGGCCCACGACCTGGAACAGCAGGGTTCCGAAGAGATCCATGGCCGGAAGCTCGGCCGTCCACCCCTGCGGGTCGAAGTTCGGCCTGGCGTCGATCAGGCGCGCCAGCACCGGGTCGGCCTGGCGGAGGTGGGAGCGAACTCGGTCCAGTGACGCCCCACGCTGGGGCTCCACCGTTGTCCGAGGCGGCGGATTGGCCGGCGGCTGGCCGGCTCGATCAGGCGCCATAGGCCGGAAGGATGGCTCCGCTGATCGGCGCTGCCTCGTCGCTCACCAGGAAGCAGACTACTTCGGCGATCGCCTCGGGGGCGACGGCGTGCGCCAGCACCTCTTTGGGGAATGAGGCCCGTGCCGTGGCGGTGTCGAGCAACTGGGGGGCGACGCTATTGACCCGAATGCCGAGGGGCCGCAGCTCGACGTCGAGGATGCGGGTCAAGTGGACGAGCGCGGCCTTGCTCGCCGAGTAGGCAGCCATGCCGGCCGAGGGCTCGATGCCCGGTCGGGCGGACACGTGCACGATGGCACCCGAGCCGCTTCGCTGCATGTGGGGCGCCACTGCCTGGGTGAGCCAGAGGGCGGGACCGAGATTGGCCTCCATCATCAGGTGCAACAGGTCGGGCGTTGTCGTCAAGGCGTCTCCGGTCTGAAACGCGCCGATGGTGTTGACCAACACATCCGGAGCGCCCACCTCGTCGACGATCCGTTCGACCATGGGAGCCACGGCTCGAGGATCGGTGGCATCCACGACCTGGCGGGAGATGTGGTCGGGGAGCCCGGCCAAGCCGGACTCGTTCCGGTCGACGGCCACCACGGTCATGCCCCGGTCGGCGAGTTTGACCGCCGTCGCCCGACCGAGCTCGCCGGCGGCGCCGACCACGATTGCGACCTGTCCAGATGGGTGTCTGTCATTCGGCATGCGATGCACCTACAGTCTCATTGATCGGGCCGGACCGTCGTCGAGAGGGCGGCGGGCCGGCGGGGATTGGCGGCAGGGTCCTATAATTGCTTGGTCAAGCAAGGTATTCTGGAGCGCATGTCCACCGTCGAGCCACTCTCTCCGACCGAGGAAGCGCTGTGGCGCGCCGTCATGCGAATTGTGAAAGTCATCCCGCGGCATCTGGACAGTGACCTGATCAGAGGCGCGGGTCTGACGGCGAGCGAGTACACGACGATCATGCACCTCTCCGAAGGTCCCAATCGTGAGCGGCGGATGGCCGATCTGGCCAACGCCACCGACCTGTCGGCGAGCCGGATGACCCGCCTGGTGGATGACCTCCAATCGCGCGGCCTGGTGACCAAGACGGCCAGCTCCTCCGACGCACGGGTCAACGTGGCCAAGCTCACGCCCCGGGGCATGGCCAAGCTGAAGTCCGCATGGCCGGTTCACCTGGCCAGCGTTCGGCGGTGCTTCTTCGACTCGATCGATCCAGCCGCCCTGGGCGAAGTGGCGAAAGCCCTGGCCGAGGTGGCTGTCCATCTCGAGGACACGTCCGGCCAACCATGAGTACGGAGTCGGTGCCTCGGTGTTCCGGCCCAGGGAGCCCTCACCGCCAGGCCCGAGAGGCGACGGGATCGATCGGCGCAACAGTTCAGAGGCCCTTGGTGAGTCGAGAAGTGAGCACGATGTCGACCACCTCCCGGACGGTATCGGTCCGAGCCCAGTCACGCTGCAATTCGCAGGCCAGGGACACCCACCCGATGGGCTGTGCGCCCGCCTGGACGATGCGCTCCAGCCCCGCCCGGTGCGGCTCGGGGGAAGTCCCGCCCACGGCATCGACGACCGGGAACACCTGGTAGCCCTGGCGGAGCGCGTCGAGAGCCGGGAACGTCAGGCACACTTCCGTCCACAAAGCGGTCATGACCAGCTTCTTCCGGCCCGTCGCCTCGACGGCCCGGCGGAACTCGACGTCCTCCCACGCGTTGATCTGGGTGCGGTCCAACTCGACCGAGTCCGAAAGGACCTCTTTGAGTTCCGGGATCGTCGGCGGCTGCCCGTTGGCGGCGACGTTCACGGTCGAGAGCACGATGGGGAGTCCGTACGTCTTGGCCAGACGGGCCACCGACACGATGTTCCGAGTCAGCAGCGGGCGATCGATTGATGTCACCGTGGCGAACTGGCTCGGCTGGTAGTCGATGACGAGGAGGGCAACATTCCGGGGCGTGAGCAAGGGATCAGCTACCGGGTCACGCATCGGTTCGCTCGTCACGTTTCGTGGCTCCTCTCGTGCGCAGCAGGCTGGTCTCTCCCCTCTTCCCGGCAGTGTAAAAGACATTGCTTGCCCACGCAAGCTAAATATTGTAACGTCCTGGGCAGTGCTGGTCGTTGGCACGACCCTGAGGCCGTGCCGGCCCGAGAAGGGAGAGTCACATGAGCGCAACTGCTTCTGGTGGATCAACTGGGCCGATGCTGCCCGACTACGTACCGATCCCTCCGTCGTCGCTGGGTCCGCCCCTGAACCCGGAGGGTTACTACGTCGGGCGGGTCGAGCGGAACCTGTTCTGGGTCACCGACGGCACCTACCAATCGGCGTTCCTCGCCACCGAGGAGGGAATCGTCCTCTTCGACGCTCCGCCGACCATTGGCCACAATCTCCGTCGCGCGGTGGACGAAATCGCCGAGCGCGAAGGCGTCGGCAACACCGTCACCCACCTCGTCTACTCCCATCACCATGCGGATCACGCCGGTGCGGCTGACCTGTTCGGTAACGACCTCGTCCGGATCGGCCACCAAGAGACACGACGCCTGCTCCTGCGAGACGATGATCCCACCAGACCCGCGCCTGAGGTGACGTTCCAGGACACCTACACCCTGAGGGTCGGCGGCGAACGGGTGGAATTGGCCTTTCACGGGCCCAATCACTCTCCGGACAACATTTTCATCCACTTTCCCGACCACGACGCCCTCATGCTCATCGACATCGTCAACTCGGGTTGGGTGCCGATCTACAACTGCAACCTCAGCGAGGACGTCCCTGGATACATCGATGCGCCGGCTACGGCCCTGACCTACCCATGGAAGACCTACATCGGTGGACACCTCGGAAGGCTCGGGACCCGCGACGACATCGAACTGCACCAGGCCTACATCGCGGACATCGTCGAGAGCGCCCACGGAGCGCTCTCCACGGTGGACCCCACCCCGTACTGGGCGCACTACGGACAGAACGTCTGGGCCGCGGTCAGGGGGTATCTCGACGCCGTGACCGACACCGCGACCGCTCCCGTGGTCCAGAAGTACTCCGGGGTTCTTGCCGCCGCCGACATCGAAGAGTTCACCAGGAGCACGACCTTCATGATCATGCAGTCCTTACGACTCGACCAGGGGGTTGGGTCGCAGGTGCATCCCTGACGAGCGGAGCGCTCGGCCCGTCCAAGGGCGCGGGCAGGGGTCGTGGATCGAAGCCCATCACCTCCACCGGATCGATCAGTTGCGAACCCCGCCAGGTCAACCGGCGGAAAGCAGTCCACCCAGGTCGGCGACGGTGATCACGTCGGCCTGACGGGGGAAGATCGTCTCGATCAGGAAGTCGTGCACGCCGGGTTGGGGGTCGGCGCTCGCGTCTTCGAGGACCAGCAACCGGTAGTCGCGGTCGTGGGCGTCACGGACGGTCGAGAGCACGACGCCACTGGTGCTGATTCCGGCCAGCACCAGGGTCGTGATCCCCCGGTCCTGCAGCTGATCGTGCAGGTCGGTGGTGGAGAAGGCGCCGACCCTGGTCTTGCGCACCACGATGTCCCCGGGCTCCGGCCCCACCCCCGGGTGGATGGCCGACGCCGGCGAGTCACGGTGGAGGTCCCTCCCCCGGGTGGCGATGGTCGAGGCCATCATGCTGGTGGCCGGCACCGCCTCGAGGTCGGCGTCGTCGAAGGCCACCCGCACGTAGGCCACCTGCCCGCCCGCACCGCGCACCGTAGCGATCGCTTCCGCCATGGAGGCGAGCAACGCATCCTTTTCGTCGAAGTGGTCCATCACGGTGACCTGGTAGTCCATCACCAGCAACGCGGTGTGCCGCGGATCGAGGGCGGGGAGGGTCTCAGCCATGGGGTGTTCCTCGTTTCACTAGGTATCGGTCGGATGGGGTGGCAGGCACGTCGGCGATCGACCCGATGGTGGCGGTGGCGTCCGGTTCGGATACCTCGGGCTCTGACCGGTCCGGATCCTCGGGCTCGGTGGGTCGGCTCCCCCGCAGGAGGGACGCCATTCCGGCCAGCACGGCCAAGAAGGCGGAGAATCCGAACACGATGGAGAGGCCATGGTGGAACGGAGCGGCGATCAGCCCGGGGAAGAACTCCCGTCCGGTGATCAGGCGCTGGGCGACCACCGGGAGCGAAGTGAGGGCGAAGCCGCTGAGCTGGAGCAGGTGCTCGAGCGGGTTGACGCCGAGCACAGCGGCGAAGAGCGACGAGACCGGGGGCAGCGTCCCGACATGGTGGGCGGCGGCGGCCGGAACCCCCTGGTGCTGCAGGCCACTGGCCAGCGACCTCGGCAGGGTGCCGGCCAGCCCGGCGATCATGATCGAGAAGAACACGCCGATGGAGAGGGCGGTCCCCGAGTTCTGGAACGTGGACCGCATCCCCGAGGCCACGCCTCGGTACCGGGCCGGGACGCTGCTCATGATGGAGGCGGTGTTGGGTGCCGCGAACATCCCGCTTCCGATGCCGTTGGCCGCGATGAGAAGGGCGAAGGCCCAGTAGGAGAAGTCGATGGGCAGCAGCATCAGCCCGATGAAGCTGCCGCCGAACACCACCATGCCGGCGGTCGCCATGCCCCGGGCCCCGAACCGGTCGGACAGCGTTCCGGCGACCGGGCCCGAGATGAGGAATCCCATGGTCAGCGGGAGGAGGAAGATGCCGGCCCAGAGCGGCGTCTGGGAGTAGTGGTAGCCGTGGACAGGCAGCCAGATTCCCTGCAGCCAGATGATGAGCATGAACTGGAGGCCTCCCCGGGCGATGGACACGGCGAAGGCGGCCAGGTTCCCGGCGGTGAAGGCCCGGATGCGGAACAGGCTGAGTTGGAACAGGGGCTCGGCCACCTTGGTCTCGATCACGACAAAGGCCACCAGCAGCAGGAGGCCCCCGGCCAGCAGGCCCACCACGGCGGGGTTCGTCCAGCCCATGCTGCGATGCCCGTAGGGCTGGATTCCGTAGGTGACCCCGACCAGTACGGCCCCCAGCCCGACGGCGAAGGTGGTGTTACCCCACCAGTCGATGCGACCTCCCTGTCGGGCACTGACCTCGCGCAGCTTCCAGTAGGCCCACAGGGTGCCGAAGACCCCGACGGGAACGTTGACCCAGAAGATGAGACGCCAGTCCACCGCCGCGAGCAGTCCTCCGGCGACCAGGCCGATGAACATGCCGGACAGACCGGCCACCTGGTTGAGGCCCAGCGCGAACCCTCGGTTCTCCTTGGGGAAGGCATCGGTCAGGATGGCGGCGGAGTTGGCCGTGAGCATCGACCCACCCAAGGCCTGGACCAACCGCCAACCGATGAGCCACTGCGCGCCGCGGACCCCGGTGAGCGGGCACAGCGAGAGCAGGACCGAGGACACGGTGAACACCACGAAGCCGGCGTTGTAGATCCGCACCCGGCCGAACATGTCCCCGAGACGACCGAAATTGACCACGGTCACCGCCTGGACCAGCCGGTAACCCATGATCATCCACAGCAGGTACGCGATGTTGCCGGGGGCCAGCGGATCGAGGTGGATGCCCCGGAAGATGGCGGGCAGCGCAATGATGACGATGGACCCGTCCAGTTGGGACATGAACACCGCCGCCGTGGTGTTGGCCAGGGCCACCCACCGGTATCGGTCGTCCCCGTCGCCCGAGGCGTCTCCCGTCACCGGGTCGAGGCCACCAGTGGTGGTTGCCGCCGGCATCAGATGCTCTGGGCCAACCGTTCGATCAGCGGGGCCACGACCATCAGCTGGTCGAGCTCGGCTTCGGTGAAGTCTCCGGTGAGGGCGTGCGCCATGGCCTGGGTCCCGACATCCCGTCGGTCCTGCAGGGCCCGGAGTCCGCGTGCCGTGGCCGACAGGACCGACCGTCGGCCGTCCTTCGGGTCGGCCCGCCGCTCGACGAGGCCACGGGCCTCGAGGGATCCGATGGTGGCGCCCATCGACTGGGGGCTGATCTGCTCGAGCTTGGCCAGGGCGCCGGAGGTGGTCGGCCCGCCGCGATCCAGCCGGGACAAGGCGGAGATCTCGGGCAGGGTCAGCTCACCGGAGGCTTTCAGCTGGCGTAGCCGGCGGACCAGCAGCCCGATGCTGACCCGGAGCGCCCCGGCCACCTTGTCGATATCGTGAGGGGTCGCCATATAGTAAGTCTAGCCTGATAAGTCTTTACTTATCAAAGTCGCCACTCGTGCCGCTCGGTCCCGACGGGTCCGCGGCGGAAGGGGTCCGATCGGTGGGCCGCGGTCGGATCCACCCCGCACCGGGCGACGCCGGGGAACCCCTTGTCACTGAACCGCCACATGGTCACCCAAGGTTCATCGCTCCGCTACGAAACGTTTCCGTTCTTTTGACGGGACGACAACTTCGCGGTTGCACCATCTCCTTATGACCCGTACACGGATGACCCCAGAAGTGGCCAAGAGCCTGTCCATCGCCGAGCAGCATGAGTGGTTCCAGCAACGCCGGTCACGCCGCACGCTGCTGAAGGGCGGGATTGCCGGCGCCGGTTCGCTCCTGGTGGGCAGCGCGCTCCTCGACGAGCGCAGTCTCGCCGGTGCTGCGGCCCCCGCGGAAGCGCGGACGTCACCGACGCTGCTCCGCTCCATCATCCCGGCCAACGGCTCCGGCATCGCCCCCTTCGGGCGCCACCTCTCCTTCGGGTCGAACCCGCAGACCGAGGTGAACGTCTGCTGGCAGGTCGCCAACCCGGTCCAGAATCCGTTCATCCGCATCGGCACCCTACCGGGCCAGCTCAGCCAGCAGATAGCCGCATCGGTGGAGACGGTGACCACGCCGTGGGCGGACATCACCGACTTCGTGGACAGCGTTCCGCCGTCCCTGTCGGCCGCCAAGGCCCCCACGGAGCAGTACTACGTCCACGCCGCCCTCACCGGGCTCGAGCCCGGTCAGACCTACTACTACGTCGGTCGGCCACCAGGGCCTCGATCCCTCGCGTCGCACGGCATCACCCCCGGCGGCGATCACCAGCTTCACCACGGCCCCGGCACGGCCGGCGCCCTTCACCTTCACCGCCTTCGGCGACCAGGGCATCACCTACGACGCCGTCGCCACCACCAACCTGATCCTGGCCCAGTCCCCCGCCTTCCACCTCCACGCCGGTGACGTCTCCTACGCCGAGAACGGCGGGGACGGGCTGCATCACCGACCCCTACGACCCGCGGGCCTGGGACTCGTTCTTCGCCCAGATGGCGAGCACGGCGGCCGTCACATCCCGTGGATGGTCTCGCTGGGCAACCACGAGATGGAGCCGTGGTACTCGCCCAACGGCTACGGCGCCGACGTCGAACCGCTTCGACTTCCCCGGCAACGGGCCCGCCGTCTGCCCCGGCACCTACTACGTTCACCTACGGCAACGTCGGCCGTTCATCAGCCTCGATCCGAACGACGTGTCCTACGAGATCCCGGCCAACCTCGGCTACAGCGGCGGGGCCCAGACGACCTGGCTCGGCCAGACGCTGGCCGCCTGCGGGCCGATCCCGAGGTCGACTTCATCGTCGTCTTCTTCCACCACTGCGCCTACTGCACCTGCACCGCGCACGGTTCCGAGGGCGGCGTGCGGCAGTACTGGACACCGCTCTTCGACCAGTACACGGTGGACCTCGTCATCAACGGCCACAACCACATCTACGAGCGGACCGACCCGATCAAGGCCGGCGCCGCGACGACGACGGCGCCGATCGGCGCCACCATCTACGCCGGCGACCCAGGGGACGACCTACGTGACGGCGGGCGGCGCCGGCAAGAGCCTGTACGCCTTCAGCGCCCCCGACAGCTACGAGGGCAACGTCGACAACGTGGCCTCGGTCGCCAGCTACGTCAACGAGGCGGGCGGGACCGACGGTCACGGAGACGGTGACGTGGTCGCAGGTCCGCTACACCGGCTACTGCCTACTGGTGGTGGCCGTCACCCCGGCGTCTCCGGGCGTGGCTCCGACCCTGGCGGTGACCGCGCTCGACGAGTACGGCGCCACCATCGACGACTTCACCCTCTACCGGTAGGAAGCTCAGCAGCGATAGATCCGCTCGGCGTTGCCGGCGAACAGCTTGTCGCGGGAGGCACCGTCGAGGCCGGCGGTGACCGCGCTGAACGTGGTGTAGAGATCGTCGAAGGTGCCGTACATCGAGTCGACGGGGAAGTTGCTGGCGAACATGCAGCGATCGACCCCGAAGGCCCCGATGGCGTACTCGAGCCAGGGGGCCAGGGCATCGAACTGCATGGACCCGAACGGCATGGCCAGGCCCGACAGCTTGCACACCACGTTGTCGCCCAGCCCGGCCAGGGCGTCGATGCCCGACCGCCAGCGGACGTGCTCCTCGTCGGAGCTGGAGCGGGGCCATCCGGTGTGCTCGACGACGACGGTGAGACCGTCGAAGCCGGTGAGCCCGCTCGCCGCCGCCTGCAGCTGCTCGGTGTGGTTCATCAGCTCGAAGATCAGGTTCCGCTCCTGGAGGGCGCCGAGCACTCCGGCCTCGGGGAGCGGCCCCTCGTACACGCCCATGGGCCGGACCCCGCGGAACCGCGGTGCGGTCATCTGCCGGTCGAGCAGTTCGACCGCCTCGGCCACTGTGTCGGTCGGCGGGAGACCCCCGATGACGGCGTCAGGACCGCCGCGGTCCCGGGCGTTGTCGTCGAGCTCGATGGTCTCCTCGATCGAATGGCGGCCGGTGGCGGCGGCGACGTTGACGAACTTCTCGACGTTCCACCCGGCCGATTCGGCCCGGTAGGTGTCGACATCGAACCGGCGGTACATCCTCGACGCGTCACCGCCGCCCTGGGCCGGGGGGTGGGCCAGGTAGGGGTACCAGTCGGTGCGGGCGGGGTCCCAGATGTGCACGTGGGCGTCCACTACCCGGGCGGGTCGGTCGGTCATCGGGCCTCCCTCCGGGCGGGAGGTCGCCGGTCACACCCACGATCTGGCGAAGCGTCCCGTCGAGCCACCCGGGCAGGGCCGGACCGCCGAAGGCGACGCTGCCGGTGGGCCGGGGGTGGCTGCGAAGCCCGAGCCAGCCATCGCCGGCCACCAGCTCCGCCCCGGCCAGGGCGGCGGCCTCGGGGTGGGCGAGGAGGTGGGCGGCGAGCGCACCGACCGCGGGGCCGGCGACCTCCTCCCGAGCTTCGACGCTCACCGCGAAGGCGGTCACCCGTCCTTCGGTGGCACTGCCGGCCACCCGGGCGTGCTGGGCCGAGGCCTGGGCGCGACTGCGGCCTCCCGTGGTGGTGGCATCGGTGAGCGTCACCAGCTGGACCGGGCGGCCGGCGTCGCCGGCGTAGTCGGCGGCCGCCCGCGCCCATCCGGCGTCAGTGTGGATGTCCCCGACGATCCCGCCGTGCTCGGCCAGCACCTGCTCCCAGCCGCCCGCCGTGGGGGTGGTCGGGGGATGACCGGCGGGAGCGACGACGACGGCGTCGACCGGACCGTTGGCCTCCACCGCGGCGTGGAGGGCGCTCGCCGCGTCCGGGAAGTCGCGGGCCAGCTCGACCGGGTGACACCGGATCGACCGGGCCTCGAGCGCGGCGATGACCGACGCTGCCAACCGGGGGCGATCGGAGACCACCGCACACGACCGCACCCCGGACCGGGCGTCGTCGCCCGGGTCGGGCTCGTCGAAGATCGCCCCGAACCGGGGGTTGCTCCCCCCGGTGCTGGCCTGGCGGCTCTCGGCCTTGGCCCAGGCCGTGGGGAGGACCTCGTCGAGCACCCGGGCCAGGGACACCGCATGGTCGGTGCGCACCACTTCGATGAGGCGGGGCTCGTCGACGACGGCCACTTCCGGTCCTCCGGCGAAGAGCACCCGGCCGGAGCACCACCCGAACTCCTCGCCCACCAGATAGGCCCCGAACGGCCCGAGGTCCTCGGGGCCGGCCACCGAGAGGAAGGAGATGCCGCCCCCGCCCGACTGGCCCGCCTTGCGGGCCCGTTCGAGGGCGGAGGCCATCATCCGGGTGGCGGCGATGGGCGACATGGCGTTGACGGTGACGCCGGGTGGCGCCTGGCGCCCCAGCTGCCAGGTCAGGGCGGCGATGGCCCGTTTGGCGCAGCTGTAGGCACCGGCGTCGGCGGCCCGCCACCCCGAGCCGGAGGTCACCCCGAGGACCCGGCCGTAGCCGGCCGCGGCCATGAGCGGCAAGGCGGCGTTGAGCACGTTGAGGTAGCCCTGGAGGTGCACGGTCAGCACCGCCTGCCAGTCCTCCTCGGTGCCCCGCCCGAAGTAAGTCTGCCGGGTGATCCCGGCGACGTTGATCACCGCGTCGAGCCCGCCGTGCTCGTCGACCAGCTCGCGGAACAGGCCGTGCATCGCCTCGGCGCCGGTCACCGACGCCGACGAGGCCCGGGCCGTGCCACCCGCGGCCACGATGCGACCGGCCGTGGTCTCCTCCGGTTCGGGGAGCTGCTCCGACCCGTCCAGGGTGACCAGGGGATCGACGGTGACCACGAACCAACCGCCCCGGCCGAGCTCCTCGGCGACCCCGGCCCCGATCCCGCCTCCGCCGCCGGTGACGACGGCGACCCGCTGACGCCCGCTCATGACGCCGGCGACCGGACCTCGAGCTCCAGGCCCTCGAGCCGGCCCGCCTCGAGCCACTGCTCGAGCACCTGGCGGTAGCCGAACCAGTTGCCGAACCCGCGGCCGTAGTTGCCGTTGCGGGGGTTCAACGCTTCCGGATGGCCCTCGTTGTTGATCCGCGACGGGGTGCAGGCGGACATGACCGCGCTGCCGTCGACGAAGGAGTCGACGATCTCCTGGGTCCACGCCGCCTCGGCTTCGGCGCTCACCTCGAACACCTCCACGCCCTGTTGCTCGAGCTGCCCGACCGCTCCGCCGATGAACTCGGCCCCGAGCACGGCCAGCTGGGTGTAGTTGACGGTCACCACCGCCTGCTGCCCCGGCGCCGGCATGACGAACAGGTTCGGGAAGCCGCGGCTCATCATCCCGAACAGGCTCGAGGCGCCCTCGGACCACTTGTCGGCCAGGGTGACGCCGCCGCGACCGACGATGTCGTGGCCGGCCCGCCGGAACAGCGGGGTGAGCTCGGCTTCGAAGCCGGTCCCGTAGATGATGCAGTCGAGTTCGTACTGCTTCCCGTCGACCACCGGTCCCTGTTCGGTGATCCGCTCGAACCCGCCGGGGCAGTCGACCAGGGTGACGTTGGGACGGTTGATCGCCGGCAGGTACTCGTCGTGAAAGCACGGTCGCTTGCAGAGGTAGCGGTAGTACGGCTTGAGGATCTCGGCCTTGGTCGGGTCGGCCACCAGCTCCTCGATCCGCCGCCGGTGCGCCTCCATGATCTGGTAGTCGACGTCCTCGCCACTGCGGATGAACTCGGCGGTGGTCATGCCCTCCCGGCGCGGGGGGTGGTGCACGGCGGCGTAGTGGTGGGTCCACCCGTCGTCCACCTGGTCGATTTCGACGGGCCGCCCCATCATGATGGCCTGGAAGTTGTCCATCCGGTCCCGCTGCCAGCCCGGCTCGAGCCCGCGGGCGAAGTCGGGATCGGTGGGCCGGTTCCCCCGCTCGCCGATGGCGGAGGGCGTGCGCTGGAACACGTAGAGGTGCTTCGCCGAGTCGGCCAGGGCGGGCACGCACTGGATGCCGGTCGCCCCGGTGCCGATGAGACCCACCACTTTGTCGGCCAGGCCGGTGAGGGGCTCCTGGGATCCGCCGCCGGTGTAGCCGTAGTCCCACCGTGCCGTGTGGAACGAGCGTCCGGCGAAGTCCTCCATGCCCGGCAGCGCCGGCAGTTTCATCAAGTTGAGGATCCCGACGGCCAGCACATACCAGCGACACCTGACCTCGTCGCCCCGGTCGGTCCGGATCAGCCACCGGGCTGCGTCCTCGTCCCACTCGGCGCGGGTCACCCCGGTGTGGAACAGGGCGTCGGCCCCGAGGTCGAACCGATCGGCGACCGCCTCGAGGTGGTGCAGGATCTCCTCGCCGAAGGCGTAGCGCCGGGTGGGGACGTAGTCGAGCTCCTCGAGCATGGGGAGATAGCTGTACGACTCGACGTCACACATCACGCCCGGATAGCGGTTCCAGTACCAGGTGCCCCCGATGCCGCCCGCCTGGTCGACGATGCGGATCCGCTCGATGCCGGCCTTGCGGAGGTTGGCCCCGGCGAGGACCCCGGCGATCCCTCCACCCACGATCACCACATCGACCTCGTCGGACCGCGGGCCGCGCTCGATGAACGGGGTGTGGGGATCGGCGCGGTAACCGGCGAAGTGCTCGTCGGTCCGGAGGTCGCGTATGGCGGCGCGACCGGGGATCAGCCGCTTGTCCCGCTCGGCCAGGTACTTGGCCCGGACGCTGTCGGCGTCGTAGCTCCCGTTCCCGTTAGTTTCCGTCATTCGTCCCCCCGGCGGCGATGCAGGCGACCCTGGATGAACCCGGCACGATGCCGACGCTACTCGTTCGACCTGACGCCCATGTCAGTGACTCCGGGCGTGCTGGCCCCGGGGTTGGGGTGCCACCGTCTGTGGATCGCAGCGCGGCTTGGTGGTGGCGATCGTAGCGGGAGCGGATGCAGCCGGGAGGCGAGCGGCCCGGCATCGGTAACCTGAGCCCAGCCACCGCACTGGTGGGCGGCAACGATCGGAGACCAGCAATGACGACCAAGGCCAATTTCTCGCCTGAGGACTGGACGCTCATCCTCGAAGCCCCGCCCAGTGCCGGCATGATCGTGGTGACCGCCCAGCGGGGCGGCTCCTTCCGGGAGTCCATCGCCATGGCCAAGGCCTACGTCGAGGCCCGCCAGCAGCACGGCGAGAGCGAGCTGCTCGACGAGATCGTGGCGGCCAAGCCGGAGCGGGACCACAGCCACTACCACTCGGCCGAGGAGCTGAAGGAGCACGGCCTCGAGCACCTGCGCGCTTCGATCGCCCTCCTCACCGGCACGGCCGAGCCGCAGGAGGTCGACGAGTACCGTCGCTTCATCGTCACCCTGGCGCAGAAGGTGGCCGCCGCCCATCGGGAACACGGCCAAGCGGTCAGTGATGCCGAACAGGCGGCTATCGACGACATCACCGCGGCACTGCAGCCACCCGCCGGGTAGCACCCTCGAGCCGCTGGGCGCCGACCCGTCGGCCCCGGCGCTACATTGCCCCCGATGGCCGTACGCCGCGCCGATCTCGTCCTGTTCGACCTGGGCGGGGTCCTCATCGAACTGGGTGGTGTGCAGGCGCTGGGGGAGATGGCCGGCATCAGCACCGATGACGCCGTCTGGCAACGGTGGCTGACCAGCCCGTGGGTTCGTCGATTCGAGAGTGGCGGCTGCTCGGCCGGCGGAGTTCTCCCGTGGCGTGGTCGCCGAGTGGGGGCTGGCGGTGCCGCCCGAGCAGTTCCTCGAGCTGTTCCGGGCCTGGCCGATCGGACCCCTGCCGGGCTCCTCCGAGCTCCTGGCCGAGGCGCGACAGGCGGTGCCCATCGGTTGCCTCAGCAATACCAACTCGGTGCACTGGGAGGAGCAGACCCGACGTTGGCCGTTGCTCGGGATGTTCGACTACCGGTTCCTCTCCTTCGACCTGGGTCAGGTGAAGCCGGATGCCGCCATCTTCGAGGTGGTGGCGGACCGGCTACCGGTCGACCGTCGACGGATCCTGTTCCTCGATGACAATGCCCTCAACACCGACGCCGCCCGTTCGTTCGGCTTCTTGGCCGAGCAGGTAGCCGGCCCGACCGACGCCCGACAGGCGCTGGTGGACCACGGGGTGCTGTCGGAGACCGGGCCGTCCGATCACTGAACCGGATCGGGCCGAGGGTGCGGCGCGCCCGCCCCCGGCGCGGTCGAGCCGATCGGCCGGGGGCAGGAGGTCGATCGGGGTGGCCGTAGAGTTGGGCCCGACCACCCCCGGCGGAGCCCACCATGGAACCCGACATCCTCACGTACTACAACCAGGGTCGGGAAGCGGGCCGCCTGCACGGGGTGGGCCGGCTCGAGTTCGTCCGGACCCACGAGCTGCTGGCCCGCTTCCTCCCCCACCCCCCGGCCCGGGTGCTCGACGTCGGGGGCGCGGCCGGGATCCACGCCCTGCCCCTCATGGCCCGGGGATACGCCGTCACCCTGCTCGATCCGGTGCCGCTCCACGTCGACCAGGCCCGCGCCGCCGGCGTGCCCAGCGCGCTCCTCGGGGACGCCCGGGACCTCCCCTTCGGCGATGCCTCGACCGACGCCACCCTGTTGCTCGGGCCCCTCTACCACCTGACCGACCACGACGACCGGGTGGCCGCCCTGGGCGAGGCCCACCGGGTCACCCGCCGGGGTGGGGTGCTGGTCGCCGCGGTCATCTCCCGGTTCGCCTCGACCTACGACGGGCTCGGACGGGGCTATCTCGCCGACCCCCGGTTCGAGCGGATCGTCGACGACGACGTGGCCACCGGGCGGCACCGCAACCCGACCGGCGAGCCCGGATGGTTCACCACCGCCTACCTGCATCACCCCGACGAGATCGGCCAGGAGCTCGACGAATCCGGCTGGGAACTCACCGCGGTGCTGGCCGTCGAGGGGGCCGGGGCGTTCGCCGACGCCGGGCACTGGCTCGACGACCCCGACCGGAAGCGCACCCTGCTGCGGGCCGTGCAGCGGGTCGAGGCCGAGCCGTCCCTGCTCGGGGCGTCGCCGCACCTGCTGGCCGTGGCCACCCGGCCGTAGGGCCCGGACGGTCAGCCGATCCAGTACCTCCGGACCAGGCCGCCGGCCGAGGAGTCCACCACCGAGTGCAGCACGCCACCGCACCGCTCGATGGTGGCGGCCGACCCGACGTTGTCCTGATCGCACACGACCAGCACCCGCCGCAGGCCGAGCTCACCGGCGATCCTCACGCTCTGGCCGAGCACCGCGGTGGCATACCCCTTGCGTCGCTCCCCGGCCACGATGCCCAGGCCGATGTGGCCCCCTTCGTGGGCCAGGAACTCGTTGAGCTCGTGGCGGATGGAGGTTCGACCGACCACCCTCCCGTCCACCTCGGCGACCAGGAAGGTGGCCGGGACCCGGGCCTCCCTGACCACGCCGCGTTGCTCCTGTTCGAGCTGGAGGAGATAGTCCGCCCAGGGCGTGCCGTCCCGGTAGCCGAGCAGGAAGGTGAAGTGCTCGTCGAGCATCTGCCGGTGCGCCGAAAGGGCCACCGGTTCGTCGTCCACCGAGAGCGGACGGAGGAGCAGGGGACTCGGCACCGGACGATCGTAGGCGGCCTCCCCGACCGGCCCTTCGACGGGGGATCTTGACCTTCGGGGACGCCCGGGCGATCGCCCGGCGCCCGGCGTCCCCACCCCAGGCCACCGGTACCCACCGGGCCGAGCGGTCCGGATTGGCCCGATATCACCCCGTTTATGGCCATATTTACCCGTATTCGGGCAAATACTTGCAAGAGTCCCGAATTTGCTGCATCCTCGTAGCCATGGCCACCGACCAGTGGGACGAGCTGGTTGACCACCTGGTGCAGACCACGCCCCTTCCGCCCACCGCGGCACGCCGGGTGGTCGAAGAGGTGGTCGCCTTCTGCGGCGAGCCGGCCGAGACCTTCATCCGTCGGCGCCACCGCGAGCTGCAGCAGTCGGGTTGGGCCAACCCGGCGATCTTCCGTCGGGTCCTCGGCGAGCTCGCCGGTCGCCCGGTGGCAGCACCCACCTTCTCCGAGCGCCAGATCCGGCGCATCATCTACGGCTAGGAGCCAGCTATGTGCGGCATCGTCGGTTACATCGGCAGCAGCAACGCCGTCCCCATCCTGTTCGAGGGCCTGCAACGGCTCGAGTACCGCGGCTACGACTCGGCCGGGGTGGCGGTCACCGGGCGCAGCGGCTTGAAGGTGCACAAGTGCGCCGGCCGGGTGGACGCACTGGTCGAGCGGGCCCCGAAGCTCCTCCGGGGCACGGTCGGCATCGGTCACACCCGCTGGGCCACCCACGGCGAGCCGAGCGACGCCAACGCCCATCCCCACGTCGACGCCACCGGATCGGTCGCCGTGGTGCACAACGGGGTCATCGAGAACGCCTCCGAGCTCCGCACCACCGTCCTCGCCGGCGTCACCTTCTCGTCCGACACCGACAGCGAGGTACTGGCCCACCTCATCGCCATGCAGCACGAGACCGAGCTCGAGGACGCGGTGCGGGCGGCGCTGCTCCTCGTCGAGGGCGCCTACGGGATCGCCGTCATCGACCAGCGCCAGCCCGACCGCATCGTGGTCGCCCGCAACGGCAGCCCGGTGCTGCTGGGCGTGGGCAAGGGCGAGCACTTCGTGGCCTCGGACGCCGCCGCCCTGGTCCGCTACACCGACCAGGTCGTGTACCTCGACGACCGCGAGCTGGCCGTGCTCCGCAGCGACGGCTTCCGCACCTTCACCCTCGATGCCCAGCCCACCGACAAGCGACCCTCGACGGCGACGGTGTCGAAGTCCACCCACGACAAGGCCGGGCACGCCGACTTCATGCACAAGGAGATCTTCGAGCAGCCGATGGCGGTCGAGGAGTCGCTACGCGGCCGGCTCGATCACCGCTTCTCGTCCGCCCACCTCGGCGGGATCGACCTGGCCCCCCGCGACGTGCTGGCCCTGCGCAGGATCAAGGTGCTCGGCTGCGGCTCCGCCTACTACGCCGGGCTGGCCGGGGCCCAACTCATCGAGAGCCTCACCCGCATCCCGGCCGACGCCGAGGCCGCCTCCGAGTTCCGCTACCGCAATCCGGTGGTCGAGCCGGACACCCTCTACATCGCGGTCAGCCAGTCGGGCGAGACCTTCGACACCCTGGCCGCCGTGCAGGAGATCAAGCGCAAGGGGGGCCGGGTCATCGGCATCGTCAACACCCCCGGGAGCACCATCGGCCGGGAGTGTGAGTCCGGGGTCTACCTCCACGCCGGCATGGAGGTCTCGGTGGCCTCCACCAAGACGTTCACCTCGACCGCCATCGTCTTCGCCCTGCTCGCCCTCCACCTCGGTCGCATCCGCGACATCGGTCCGGCCGACGGGGCCCGGCTGATCCGGGCCCTCGAGCTGCTGCCGGCCCAGATCGAGCAGATCCTGGCCAAGGAGGGCGACATCGCCGACACCGCCCAGCTGTTGGCCGGCGTGTCCAGCGCCTTCTACATCGGCCGGATCCGCAGCTACCCGGTGGCGCTCGAAGGGGCGCAGAAGTTGAAGGAGGTCTCCTACGTGCACGCCGAGGCCTATCCGGCGGCCGAGCTGAAGCACGGGCCCCTGGCCCTGGTGAGCGAGGACATCCCGACGGTGGTCGTCGCTCCGGCCGACGAGTTGTGGGACAAGAACATGGCCTCGATCTCCGAGATCCGGGCCCGGAGGGGACCGGTGGTGGTGGTGACCGACTCGGCGGTCACCGCCACCCGGGGCGGCGGGCGTCCTCGCCGTGCCCACCACCGAGGCCGAGCTGCAGCCCATCCTGTTGGGGATCCCCCTGCAGCTGCTGGCCTACCACACCGCCCTCGCCCTCGGCCGCGACATCGACCGTCCCCGCAACCTGGCCAAGAGCGTCACCGTGGAGTGAGCCGGGCGGTGTCCCGCCACCCGGCCCGATGGCCTCCCGGGGCGGGCGCACCCGGGCCATGCTGTCGGGGTGATCGACACCCTCGAGACCGAGCGCCTGGTCCTGCGCCCGTTCACCCCCGACGACCTCGACGACCTGTGCCGGCTGCACGCCGAGCCGTCGTTCTGGTGGTTCCCGTTGCGTCGGGCCATGCGGCCGGAGGAGACGGCGGGCTTCTTGGACCGCCAGATCGCCGACTACGCCAGCCCCGACCATCCCGGGTTCCACGCCGTGGTCGAGCGGGACGGCGGCTCCCTGGCGGGGTGGGCCGGTCTGTCCGTACCGACGTTCCTCCCCGAAGTGCTCCCCGCCGTCGAGGTGGGGTGGAGGTTGGGCGAGCGCTTCCGGGGCCGGGGCTACGCCACCGAGGCGGCCACCGCCTCGCTCGGCTGGGGGTTCGGCGATCTCGGCCTCGACTCCGTCCTCAGCATCTTCGAGCCCGAGAACGTGCGCTCGGGCCGGGTGATGGACCGGCTCGGCTTCGACGCCGGATTCGAGACGACCCACCCGGACCGGGGCCACCTCCTGCGGGTCCGCACCCTCGGCGCCGCCGACTGGGCCACCCGCCCGGCCGTCGGCCGGTGAGGCCGGGACGGGCGCGGGCGGTCAGCGCGGCGAGCAGATGACCAGGGGGATGCTGCTCGCCCGCATCCGCCAACTACCGACCCGGTGGATCGGGGTGGCCGCCGTCGTGGTGTGGCTGGTGTCGGGCGCCTACATGCTCCATTTCGGCGCGTCCTGGCACCTGGACCTCCGGGTCTACCGGGCCGCCGGCCACGCCCTGTACCACGGGGGGTCGCCGTTCACCGTCGACTTCACGGCCAACCGGCTGCCGTTCACCTACCCGCCGTTCGCCCTGCTCGTGCTCAGCCCGCTGTCCCTCGGCCGGCTCGGCACCGTCGAGACCCTGTGGTGGCTGATCAGCGCGGCGTCGATCATCGGCACCGTCGCCCTCATGCTCCTGAGCTCGACGGCCCTACCGGCCCGCCGGATCTGGGCGGTGGCCGCCCTGTTGTCGGGCGTCGCCTCGCTGGCCCTCGAGCCGGTGCGGAGCAACTTCGACTACGGGCAGATCAACCTCGTCCTCATGGTCATGATCGTGGCCGACCTCACCCGGGTCCGGCCCCCGTGGCGGGGCGTCCTGGTGGGCATCGCCGCCGCCATCAAGCTGACCCCGCTGGTGTACCTCGTGTACTTCGCGGTGGACCGGCAGTGGCGATCGTTCCTCCGGGGCGTCGCCACCTTCGTCGGAGCGACCGGGTTGGCCTGGTTGCTCCTGCCCTCCGACTCCACCCGCTACTGGCTGCACGAGGCCTTCGACGCCGGCCGGACCGGCCAGCTCGGCATCGTGAGCAACCAGTCGTGGAACGGGATGGTGCACCGGGCGCCCTTCGACGGCGGCCACCTCGGCACCGCGGTGTGGCTGGTCCTCTCCCTCGCCACCCTGGCCGGCGGGGCCGTCCTCTGCCGGTGGCTGGTCGAGGGCTCGCGCACGGTCGAGGCGGTGATGGTGCTGGCCCTCACCGAGTTGCTGATCAGTCCGGTCTCGTGGACCCACCACTGGTCGTGGCTGGTGGTGGTGCCGGTGGTGGTGGCCAGCCTGTGGACGGTCCACCGGTCGGTGGCCGTCTCGCTGCTGGTGCTGCTGGGTCTCGGGGTGGCCGCCCCCTACCTCTGGATCCACGTCGTGCCCCTCTCCTATCTGGCCAGCAACGCCCTCGTGCTCGGCGGGGCGGTCTCGCTCGTCCTGTGGGTGGTGGCCGAACGGGCCCGGCGCCGCCCGGGCCGGGCCGGTGGCGCCCCGTCGCCGCCGTCGGCGACCTCGTCGGGCCGGGCGGCGTGACCCCTGCCACCAGGGCCGCGGTCGCGGCGCGCCCAGAGTGGCGGGCCACCGCGGGTTAACGTCTGCGGCGACATCGGTTGTCGGTGCCCGTCGTCGGGTGGGGGTCGAAGAGAGGAAACGGAAGGTGGAAGTGCCCACCACAGTGCATGGAACGCGCCTGAACCAGGCCGTCCTGTCGATGAACCTGTGGATCGCCGTCGGCACCTGTGGCTCGATCGGGCTGGCCCTCACCGGGACCACGCTGGGTGCGGTCATCCGACCCGGCAACCCCCGCTGGTGGTTCGCCCTCCCCGAGGGCGGCGCGCTCCTCTCCCACCTCGGCTTCTACGCCTCGGTCGTCCTGCTCATCGCCGGCTGGGTCGGCGTCGGCTACCACGCCCGCCATGGGCAGCTCACCGTGGCCCGCTCGTGGGTCATCCTCGCCCTGTGGGGGCTGCCGCTGCTGGTCGGACCGCCCATCTTCAGCCGGGACATCTACAGCTACATCGGCCAGGGCCAGCTGGCCTACCACGGGCTCAATCCCTACGTGGTGGCGCCCACCGCCCTCGGCGACCCGCGCCTCCTCGCCTCCATCGCCGAGGTGTGGCGCAAGACGGCCTCGCCCTACGGCCCACTGTTCGTGAGCGTGAGCCAGGGGGCGGCCGCGGTGGCCGGCGGCTCCCTGGTGGTGCAGGTCATCGTGTTCCGGCTGCTCGAGCTGGTCGGGGTGGGGCTCATCATGGTGTCGCTGCCCCGGCTGTCGCGGCGGCTCGGGACCGACCCGGGGCTCGCCCTGTGGCTGGGCGCCCTCAGTCCGCTGGCCCTGTTCAGCTTCGTGGCCTCCGGCCACAACGACGCCCTGATGATCGGGCTGCTGCTGGCCGGGGTGACCCTGGCCACCGGCGGCCGGCTGGCCATGGGACTGACCCTCTGCGCCCTGGCCGCCACCATCAAGCTGCCGGCCGCCGCCGCCATCGTGTTCATCGCCGTCGACCAGTTCCGGGCGGCCACCGGCGACCGGCGGTGGCGGGTGGTGGCCGAGGCGGTGGTGCTGCCCATCGTGGTCATCGCCGGGGTGACCGTGGCCTCGGGCCTCGGTTGGACCTGGCTCGGGCCCACCGCCCTGCACGTGCCCACCGAGTTGCGGATCCTGTCCACGCCGGCGGTCTCCCTGGGCACGTTCTTCCACTCGGTGCTCCACGCCGTCGGGGTCCCGGTGGCGCTCAGCCCCACCATCACCGTCACCCAGTTCCTGTGCGAGGCAGTGGTGGTGGGCGCCACCGTGTGGATGGTGGTCAACGCCCACCGGCTGGATGTCGTGCGCCTGCTCGGGCTGGCGCTTATCCTCATTGTGGTCGGGAGCCCTACGCTGTGGCCCTGGTACCTGATGTGGGGCGTCGCCATCCTCGCCGCCACCCCCGTCCAGCGGTCCAAGGTGCTGGCCGCAGTGACCGGACTGGCGATGTTGATGGTGGGCCCGGGGGGAGCCCCGATGTTCCGAGGAGATGCGTACTTCGTGATCGCACCACTGGCACTGGCAGCGTGTCTCTGGCTCGTGTGGGATCGGCATTGGTGGACGGTGGTCTCGGGCTATGCAACCTGAGTCCGCCCCGACCACCGACACCGGTTCCGGGTCCGCCTCGGCGTACACCGGCACCGGGCCGGTGCCTCCGCTCACCGTGGGCAACGTCGCCCCGGCCGCCATCGACCACGCCACGCTGAACCCCCTCCCGGCCACCCCCGCGACCGAGCCCACCCGTTCGCCGGAGCCGGCCGCGGACACCGAGCCGACCACCGTCGACCGCCTGCGGCGCTGGTTCCTGTTCCTGCCGTTGGTGGTCTACGTGGTCTGCCGGGTGGTGACCCTGGTCGGGCTGGTGGTCGTGGACGTCTTCACCCACAAGGGGTTGGGGCACAACCTCCGGGTGTGGGACGGGAAGTGGTTCGTGGCCGCCGCCGTGCACGGGTGGGTGCGCCACCTCCCCATGCACCACGGCCACGTGGCCGGCAATACCATCGCCTTCTTTCCGGTCTTCCCCCTGGCCATCCGCTGGACGTCCGACCTCACCCGGCTGTCCCCGGTCGGCGTCGGGGTGTTCATCAGCGGTGCGACCGGCCTGACCGCGGTGCTGGCGGTGGGCCTGCTGGTCCGCCAGTTCGCCGGCGAGACCAAGGCCGCCCGGGCCGCCCTGTTGTTCGCGGTGTTCCCCGGCACCTTCGTGTTCAGCCTCATCTACTCCGAGGGCATCGTCATCACCTGCGTCGCCTTCGGCCTGTTGGCCCTCCTCCGCAAGCAGTGGTGGCTGGCCGGGGTCCTCGGACTGGTGGCCACCGCCACCTCGCCCATCGCCCTGGCCTTCGTGGCCAGCTGCGCCTGGTGCGCGGGACGGGAGCTGCTGCGCCACCGCACCTGGCGCGCCCTGGTCGCCCCGGTGCTGGCCCCGCTCGGTTTCATCGGCTACATGGTGTGGCTGTGGCGCCACACCGGCGTGCTGTCGGCCTGGCGCCTCACCGAACGGGGCGGGTGGCAGAGCTACCCGTCGTTCATCTATCCCGATCAAGATCGTGACCACCTTCCTCCGTGATCCGATCGCCCCGACGGAGACCGGCCAACTGCTCTTCTTCGGGACCATCGCCGGCCGTCATCGGCGTCGTCTTCGTCATCCGGGAGCGCCAACCGGCTCCGGTACTGCTCTACGGGCTCATCGCCTTGGGCCTGGCCGCCATCTCGGCCCCGGTGGGGCTGCGGCCCCGCTTCTTGATGCTGGCCTTCCCCCTGGTCATCGCAGTCGGGACCCGGCTGAGCGGGCGACCCTATCCGGTGGGTGGTGGCGTGCTCGGCGGCCCTGCTGCTCGCCATGACGATCATCTCGATGGCCACGTTGGCCGTGTTCCCGTGACCGCCTCGACCCAACTCGCCCCTCGCACCCCCGCTCCGTCACGCCCCCGACACCTCCCCCACCCGAACCGACCACCACCCTGCCGGTCGCCCTGTTCGACCGCTGTGCCTGGAGCCTGGTGTGGCTGGGCGTCCTCGACCTCGGGGGTGGCCTTCTGGGGGCAGTGGACCGAGTGGCCCGGCGCCGCCGCCGTGGCGCCCGCTGTTCGTCGTGGGCGGCATGGTCGGCATGGCCGCGGTGTGGCTGGTCGACCAGCCCGGCTCCCGGCTCATGCAGCTGACTGCGCTTCGGTCGCCGCCCTGGCCGCCGTCGGGGTACCCCAGGCGGTCGGCATCCACGTGCGGCCAGTTCTATACGACCGACTCGGCCGCCTTCAACCAGGTGGCGGCCCACTTGCTGGTGCACGGGAAGAACCCCTACACCCACTCGATGGCCCCGGCCGCCGGGCTGCTCAACTCGCCCGACCGCTTCTGGACCTACCTGGTCAACGGCAGCTACGTCCTCCACGTGTCCTACCCGGCCGGATCGTTCCTGCTGGAGGCCCCGCTCATGGCGCTCGGGTTCCGCCACGAGGTGACCGACTGGCTGGACCTGGCCGCCTGGCTCGTCACCGGCGTGCTCCTCTTCGTCATGATGCCGGTCTCCCTGCGCTGGCTGGCCGCCCTCATCCTCTTGACCTCCGTCTACGTGGGCATGTTCACCAACGGCGGCACCGACGTCCTCTTCCTTCCCTTCCTCGTGCTCGCCGTCTGGCGCTGGGACCGGTTCGCCACCGGCCGGGGAGCCGGGCTGGCCGGCTGGCTGGGGCCGGTCTGCCTCGGGCTGGCCTGCTCGATCAAGCAGACCCCGTGGTTCTGCGTGCCGTTCCTCGTGGTCGGCGTGGCCCTCGAGGCCCGCCGGTCCGGCCGGGGCATCGGGATCGGGACCGGGGCACGCTACCTGGCCATCGTGGTCGCCGTCTTCGTGGCCGTCAACCTCCCGTTCATCGTGTGGAGCCCGGGGGCCTGGGCCCGGGGCATCGTGCTGCCCTTGACCAAGGGACTGGTGGCCGACGGCCAGGGGGCGGTCACCCTGGCCGTCCACGGGCCTGACCGGAGGGGTGCTGCTGCCGCTGTTGTCGGTGGCCGCCTTCTTGGTGTTCGTGGCCCTGATGGTGGCCTTCGTGCTCTGGTACCCGCGGATGAAGCGGGTGTGGCTGTTGCTCCTGCCGGTGGTCCTGTTCGTCCCCGGACGGAGCCTGACCAGCTATCTCGTCGACTTCTTCCCGGCCGCCATCGTCGCCGCGGTCACCGTGGCCGCACCGGCCACCCTGCCCACCACGGTGGCGCGGCGCCCGGGCGCGGCCCGGCGGTGGTTGCAGGGCGCGGGCGGTGGCCGTGCCGCTGGCCGCGGCCGTGGTCGTGGCGGTGGTGGCGTTCACCTCCGCCCCGCTGACCCTGGAGGTCCAGGGGTTCCGCACCTCGAACCAGACCCAGAGCCTCGACTCGGTGACGGTGACGGTGCGCAATCTCACCGACCAGACGGTGGTCCCCCACTTCATGGTGGCCCTCGACGCCAACCACCCGGCCGGGTTCTGGACCACCTCCACCGGCCGGGGCCAGGTGGCACTCGGTCCCCGACCAGACCCGGACGGTGACCATCCTGCCCCCGGAGTACACCTGGTCCCCCATCCGGGGCGGCTACTGGATGGTCGAGGCCTACACCGCGTCCCCCAATGCGCTGAGCACCTCGCCGGTCAAGATGTGGAAGCTGGGGAAGCGGCAGTAGCGTGGCCCACCCGGTGGTTCTGCGCCGGAGCGGTCGGGGGCGACCGGCGGACGGCGGGCCGGGTCAGGCCGGGGCCGACCTGGTCACCGCCCGGGCCGGGGTCGAGGTCCGGGAGTTCCGACGGCGCACGGTCAGCATGACCGCCACCCCCACCATGAACACCACCATGGCGGCGAAGAACGAGTTGCCCCAGAGGAGCTGCCAGCCGTGCTCGCCGAGGGCCACCTGGGCGCCGTTGGGCACCATCCAGATCGGCGCCCACCAGAAGAGCCCGGCGGTGGCGGCGGCCCACCACCGACCGCCGGCCGGCCGGTCGGGGGCCCACACCAACCAGGCCAGGACCGGCACCACCCACACCATGTGGTGGGCCCAGGTGATCGGGGAGACCAGCAGACCGGTGGTGGCGCACACCAGCACCCCGAGGAGGTTGGACGACTGCCGCGCAGGCCCAGCCGGCCAGGGCCACGCCCGACCACCAGGACCACCGCGGCCGACCGCGGTGACCGGCCCGGCCGACACCACCCGGTGGTCGAGCCGGTCGATGACGGCTCGGATGCTCTGGTTGCTGATGTAGGACACGCCCCCCACCCGTCCGGCGTCGGTGGCGTACTTGGTCCAGTAGGCCCACGAGGTGGCGGGGTCGGTGAACGAGGCCACCACGGAGCAGGCCACGAAGGTGGCCAGCGCGGTGTACCCGGCCCGGGTCTGACGGGTGACGAACAGGAACGGGACGAAGACCAGCGGGGTCAGCTTGATCGCGGCCACCACCCCCACCAGCACGCCCCGGGGCAACGTCCACCGCCCCACCCGGGCCTCGCCGGTGAGGTCGTAGAGGGCCATGGCGGCCAGCAGGATGTTGACCTGGCCGAAGGCCAGGGTGAGGTGGACCGGCTCGATGAAGAAGGCCGGGGTCATGAGGAGGAGCGACCAGAGGGCGAGCGAACGCCGCCCGAGGCCCGGCCGGGACGCCCGGACCGACAGCCACACCAGGGCGAACAGCGCCACCACGTTGACCAGGCTCCACACGATCTGCGCGGCCCGCTCGGGCAGCAGGTGGAGCGGAAAGAACACCAGGGCGGCAAAGGGCGGGTAGGTGAACGGCAGGTGGGGTGGGTGCGGCAGCGCCACCAGATAGAGGTGCCCGTCGACCAGATGCCCGGCGCCCATCAGGTAGACGGCGATGTCGAGCTGGAGCCGCTCGGCGGCCAGCTGCACGGCGCCCAGGGTGGCGACCACGGCGGAGACGGCCCCGAGGACCCAGGCCACCGTCACCCATGTCCCCGACCGGCCCGGCGCAGGGGAGCTCACGAGGGAAGCGTAGCTAGTGGCCGCCCGGTCCACGGCGATCGCGGTGACACCGGGCCACCGTCACCGGGCCAGGCCGACCGGGTGGTCCCGGGGGAGCCGTTCGGCCACCGGCGCCCCTCGGGCATCGGGAGGGGAACGAGTTGCCGGGTCCGGAGCGCGGTGGCGGAACCGCGCTCAACGGACCCGGCAGCATGGCATCTGCCGTACAGTCATGCGAGCCGCCCGTGATTGCTGCACGAGTCCGATGCGCGAATTCCACCGTGGCCATGTGACTCCGTGCACATTAGGTGCAGCCCGTGTTGCGCGCAACAACCCCTGACGGCCGTGTCGATCGGTCGGACTGCCTCGTGGTGACCCTCGAATCACCCGACCCGGTTGAGACGCGGCGGTCGATCCCGTAGCGTGCGACGCGGGCAATCAGCAGTTCCAAGCTGGTCCGCCCCGACGGGAATCCGGTTAGGCGGGCACCCCAGCGGGTATCCCCAGAAGGACCGCTGGGCCGCAGTCAAGGGCCGGGTTACCCCGGCTGACGAGCAGAGGAGACGCCAGTGACGGATCGCCACACCGAGCCGGACGAGGCCACGGTGGCCGCCGAGCAGACCGAAGCGGGCGCGGCCCACACGTCGGATCGACCTCCGACCGACGAGGAGTCGGCCGACGCCGAGCGCGAGCTCGGCAGCATCGACGAGGACGAGCGCCGACGGGTTGCCGGGCACGAGCGGGAGATGAACGAGCTCGGGGCCCGGGCCAAGGGCGAGGGCCGTATCAGCTAGTCACCATCGCCCCAGGTCAGGGGCTTGTACCCGACTGGACGACCGCGGAGGGTTTGTAACCCGACCCGGAGAAAGACTAAATTCGTCAACTATTGTGTTTCACGCCCGGTTCCCACCGATGGCGGGACTAAATGCACGAGAGCATCGCCGGCGCCTGATCGCGGCACTGTTGCTCTCGACTCTCGTCGCTTCGACCTCCCTGGTGGTGGGGTCTGTCCCGCGGCCGGCCGGCGCGGATCAGATCTCCTCGCTCCAGGCCCAGGCGAAGACCGTCTCGCAGCAGCTCATCGAGGAGCAGCTGCAGGTCGGCGCCTACCAGCAGCAGTACTCGGTGTCCTCGGCCAAGGTGGCCGCCGACGACGCCGCCATCGCCCAGATCGGGCAGCAGATCGCCGTGGACCAGCGCCAGATCGCCGTCAAGACCTCGTCGGTGCGCCGCCAGGCCATCCGGTCCTACATCGCCTACGGCACCGGATCGTCCAGCGCCGCCGGCGGCCTGTTCAGCGGGAGCCAAGAGGGGTCCCAGGAGGCCACCGAGTACGGCTCCATCGCGGTGGGCAACATCACCACCGCGCTGGACCAGCTGCACACCGCCCAGCGGGCGTTGCAGTCCCAGCAGGTTGCCCTCCACCAGCAGCAGGCCCAGGACCAGGCCGATCTCAACGTGCAGACCACCAGCCTGCGGCAGGCGGACGCCAGCCAACAGCAGCTCGAGTCCGTCCAGGCCCAGGTGACCGGACAGCTGGCGTCGGCGGTGGCCGCCCAGGCCGCGGCCCAGGCCGCGACGGCGGCGGCCGCGGTGGCCGCCGCCCAGACGGGCCGCGGCAGCCAAGTCGTCGGTCAGGGCGGCTCCGGCCGGTCCGGCCCCGTCCGCCCCGGTGACCGGTGACCTCGGACCGTCCGGTACCACCGGCCCGGCGCAGGGAGCCGGCCTCCCCGATCCGACCCTCAATCCGTTCCTCCAGTGCGTGGTGCAGGCGGAGTCGGGGGGCAACTACCAGGCCGTCTCGCCCAACGGCCTCTACATGGGCGCGTTCCAGTTCGCCCAGGGGACGTGGAACACCGCGGCGCAGGCCGCCGGCCTGCCCTACCTGGTCGGGGTCCCCCCCAACGAGGCCTCGAAGGCCGAGCAGGACACCGTGGCGGTGGCGCTCTACGCCCTCGACGGTGAACAGCCCTGGTTGGGGGACCGCTGCTCCTGACCCCGCCGGCCTGACCCCCCCTGGGGCTACCGCCCGGTGGTCAACGCAGTCGGCACCGGCCGGTCCCTGCGCACAGTTCGCACTCGGGTGCGACGCCGGCGGCGTGGGCCAGGCACTGGTCGATCCGCTGCTCGACGATGTCGCCCAGCAGCGGATGGGGACCGAGGGGCGCCGCCACCAGGTAGCGGACACCCGGATGGGCCTCGGACGCCTCGGCGGCCAGGGCGGGGATGTCGGCCTCCCAGTGGCTCCCCGGCCACAGGAAGTAGGGCGCGATGACCACGGTGGTCGCCCCGGCCCGGACGCAGGCGTCGAAGGCGGTGGCGATCGACGGCTCGGCCAGCTCCATGTGGGCGGGCTCGACGATGGCGTGGACGCCGCGCTCCCGCCAGGCCGATACGAACTCCTCGTGCTGCCGGTTGGCTTCCGGGCGCCGAGACCCGTGGTCGACGATCACGATCCCGGTGGCTCCCGGGTCGGTGCGCTCGCTCACGGCACCGACCGGGCGCCCCGGACCGCGGGACTGAGCTCGTGCGCCACGCCTGTGAGACTACGCGCCGTCGTCGCGCCCGGAGACTACCGGGCGCCGTCCGATCAAGCGGGGTCAGCGTGCGGTGATGTACTCCATCAGCTCGTTGCGGTCCTTCTCGAGCTCGTGGATGCGGTTCTTGACCACGTCGCCGATGCTGATGATGCCGCACAGCCCCTCGTCGTCCACCACCGGGACGTGACGGATCCGGTGCTCGGTCATCAGGTTCATGATCGTCTCCACGTCGTCGCCGGGTGCGCAGACCTCCACCGACGTGGACATGATCGAGGCCACCGTCTCGTCAAGGAGATCGTTGTGCAGCTCACTCAGGCGTCGCACGATGTCACGCTCGGACACGATGCCGTCGATGCGGGAGCCGTCGGGCGACACCACCAGCGCCCCGATCCGATGGCGGGCCAGATCGGCCACCGCCGTGCCCACGGTCGCCTCACTGTCGATGGTGGCCACCTCGGTGCCCTTGACTTCCAGCAGGTTCGAAACGAGCATCGTCCTCCCCTTTCCAGGGTCTCCCCTGTTTGCAGGGTCTCCCCTGTGTTTTCAAGGTCTTCCCTGTGTCGCCCCCCCTAACCGGCAGGTCACGACCCGCCGCCATCATCGCGCCGGCTGGCCCGGAAAGGAATAGCCACGGCAGACCTGCCATCAACTTGCCCCACATCCGGACGACGCAAACGCCCCCCCGCTGACCGGAACGGCGGGCGGCCTCGGCTCCCGCCGCGGAAAAACCGGGTTTTGCCAGCCCGTGCTCCTACCATGTCCGCATGGTGGAACGAGTCGAGCAGACCCACCCGGCCCATGCCGCCGACCCGGACCGCGCCCCTCCCGGCGGCCCCCCGGCGTCCGACCAGGCCGGTCCGGCGCCGGACGACGGGGGCACCGACCATCCGTTGCTGCAGCGGTCGGCCCTCGCCCGCGGGTCCCGCCGATGGGTCCAGCGCGCCGAGGCCGATCGGCGGGCCAAGTCCCGGCTCGAGTTCATCGAGAGCCGCGGGGTGGTCGTCCTCAACGACCGGCGTGAGCCCGGATCCAAGTCCAGCATCAAGTTGATCGCCGTCTCCTCCTCGGGGGTCTTCGTGATCGACACCAAGAACTACAAGGGGCTGGTCCACACCAAACGCCTCGGCAACCTCGGCAACCTCGGAAGCCCCGAGTTGCACGTGGGCCGGAGGAACTGCACGACCTCGGTGGAACAGGTGGCCCGGCAGATGAAGGTGGTGCGCGACGCGCTCCAGTCCACCCCCTGGGGGTCGGAGGTTCCGGTCCACGCCATGCTCTGCCTGACCCGGGCCGATTGGGGCTTCGCGTCGGCCATCGAGATCAGCGACGTCTGGGTGGGCTGGCCCAAGCTGATGGCCGGTCGGGTGCAGGCTCCCGGGGTGATGGACTCCCCCACCGTCCAGGAGGTGTCGGAGATGATCGCCCAGCAGCTGCCGGTGGCTTGACCGGCCGGGCCCGGCGCCGGCCTGATCGACCGGGTTGTTCACACGCCCCGCGCCCGCCCGACACGGATTCGAAACACGGGCTGAGTACCCTCCAGGTGGTCAGCACCGATCCAGTCGGCGCCCCGCACCATCCCCAGGACACCCCATGACCACTGTCGGCGAAACCGACCTCCTCACCATCAGCGACTCCCCGTATCCCGACGAGGCCCTGCAGGACGCCGCCACCGTGCACCCGCACGTCATCGTCCTGTTCGGTGCCACCGGGGACCTGGCCCGCCGCAAGCTGCTCCCCGGCCTGCTGCGGCTCTCCTACTCGGGCATGCTCCCCGACTGCCAGATCGTCGGGACCTCCCTCGAGGAGCTCGACGAGGTCGACTTCCATGCCTTCGCCGCCCAGGCCTGCGAGGAGTTCGCCCGGCGGGACATCATCGACGCCCACTGGGACCAGTTCCGGACCCGCCTCCACTACGTGTCCCAGGCCCACGGGCCGGCCGCCCTGGCCGACATGGTCAACCGGGCCGAAGCGATGCTCGGGCCCGACAGTCGCCGGCTGCACTACCTGAGCATCCCCCCCTCGGCGGCCCGGACCGTGGTCGAGACCCTCGACCAGGCCAACCTGGTCGACCGCTCCCGGATCATCATGGAGAAGCCGTTCGGCACCAACCTCGAGACGGCCAAGGTGCTCAACGAGGCCGTCCACACCGTCTTCGCCCCCGAGCAGGTCTACCGGATCGACCACTTCCTGGGGAAGGAGGCGGCCCAGAACATCCTGGCCTTCCGGTTCGCCAACGGGCTGTTCGAGCCCATCTGGAACCGCGGCCACATCGACCATGTGCAGATCGACGTGCCCGAGACGCTGTCGGTCGACAGCCGGGCCGCCTTCTACGAGGGCACCGGCGCCTTCCGGGACATGGTGGTCACCCATCTCTTTCAGGTGCTGGCCTTCATGGCCATGGAACCGCCCACCGCGCTCGAGCCCCGGGCCATCAGCGAAGAGAAGAACAAGGTGTTCCGCTCGATGCTGCCAATCGATGTGTCCCAGGTGGTGCGGGGCCAGTACGACGGCTACCGGTCGATCCCCGGCGTGGCGCCGGACTCCCAGACCGAGACGTTCATCGCCCTGCGGTGCGAGATCGACAACTGGCGGTGGGCCGGTGTCCCCTTCTTCCTCCGCACCGGCAAGCACATGGCCCAGGGGGCCCGGATCATCTCCATCGCCTTCCGCGAGCCGCCGAAGAGCATGTTCCCCGCCGGCTCGGGCATCGGCGCCCACGGTCCCGACCACCTGACGTTCGACCTGGCCGACTCCTCCAAGCTCTCCCTCTCCTTCTACGGGAAGCGCCCGGGGCCGGGGATGCTGCTCGACAAGCTGAGCCTGCAGTTCGCCCTGCACGAGACCGGGCACGACGCGGACGTCCTCGAGGCCTACGAGCGTTTGATCCACGACGCCATGATCGGCGACCACACCCTGTTCACCTCGGCGGAGGACATCGAGCGGCTGTGGGAGCTGTCGGCGCCGCTGCTGGAGCACCCGCCCGAGGTGGAGCCCTACGCCCCGGGGTCGTGGGGACCGGAGAGCATCCGTGCCCTGATCGCCCCCAACGCGTGGAGACTGCCGTTCGAGCGGGGCTGGCGCCAAGCCGACTGACCGGGGCGGCGGCCCTCCCGGGGGCACCGGTCGTCAGCCGCCGCCCGGGACCTTCTCGTCGAGCACCCGCCAGCAGTACCAGGCCACCAGGCTGCGGTAGGGGCGGAACGGCTCGCCCAGTTCGCCGAGCTCCCGGGGGCTGGGGATGTCGGGCAGCTCCCAGGCCCGGGCGAAGCCGGCCCGGACCCCGTAGTCCCCGGTGGGCCAGACGTCGAGCCGGCCCAGGGTGCTGAGCAGGAACATCTGGGCCGTCCAGGGACCGATGCCGCGCACCTGGACCAGGTGCTCGACCACCTGGTCATCGGAGAGCCGGCCGATACGGTCGAGCTCGATCCGGCCGTCCAGCACCTGTTCGGCGAGGTCGCGGATCGACCGGGCCTTGGCCCCGCTCAGGCCGGCGGAGGCCAGCAGCTCGGGTGAGGCCGCCAGCACCGCCTCGGGGGTGATCTCCCCACCCAGGGCGGCCACGAACCGGCCGTGGATGGTGGCGGCGGCCACCCCGGCCAGCTGTTGGTAGACGATGGTCTCGGCCAGGTGGGCGAACCGGTCCGATGCCCGCACCGGTCGCCGGCGGGGAGGGGTGCCGAAGCGGTCGACCAGGCCGGCCAGCACCGGGTCCCGTCCCATCAGCTCGGCGGTGGCGGCGGCCATCGTGCTGGGCGACATGCCCCGATGATGCCAGGTGGGTACCCGGCGCCGTGACCGCCGGCCCCATCCGGGTCGGACCCGGCCAGTAGGATTCGCGCGGCGTCCGGCTCCGAGGGTGGAGGTCGGGCCACCCACGGATCGATCCGCCCACCCGCGCCGGACAGGAGCACCATGACACTCGAGGGAAAGGTGGCCATCGTCACCGGTGGCAACAGCGGCATCGGCAAGGCGGTGGTGGTGGCCCTGGCCAACGAAGGGGCGTCCATCGTCATCGACTACATCGCCGACGAGGAGGCCGAGACCCAGCTCGAGGCCCAATTGCGCGGCCTCGGCGACAAGGTGGTGGGCGTGAAGGCGGACGTAAGTAAGGTCGACGACCTGCGCCGACTGGTCTCCACCGCGGTGTCCTCGTTCGGACGGGTCGACATCATGGTCAACAACGCCGGCGTGGAGACCCGGACCTCGGTCCTCGACACCACCGAGGACGAGTACGCCAAGGTCATGGACATCAACCTGAAGAGCGCCTTCTTCGGCACCCAGATCGCCGCCACCCAGATGATCGCCCAGGGCGGCGGGGGGCGCATCATCAACATGACGTCCGTGCACGAGGACTGGCCCATGCCCGGCAACACCGCCTACTGCCTGTCCAAGGGGGGCATGCGCATGCTGACCCGCACCGCCGGCGTGGAGCTCGCCCCCCACAACATCCTGGTGGTGGGGGTGGGCCCGGGTGCCGTGGACACGCCGATCAACAAGGCCACCGTGGCCGACCCCAAAGCCCTGGCCACGCTCGACGCCGCCATCCCGATCGGACGGCTGGCCGAACCGGAGGAGATCGCCAGTGTCGTGGTCTTCCTGGCCGGCCCCGGGGCCAGCTACCTGACCGCCACCACCATCTTCGCCGATGGCGGCATCATGCAGAGCAGCCCCGGTCTCTGAGGTGGACGGCGACGTCGTCTCGGTCGAGCGGGTCATCCCCGCCACCCCCGGGGCCATCTTCGACCTCATCGCCGACGCCTCCCGGCACCCGGACATCGACGGGTCGGGCACGGTGAAGAAGGTCAAACCCGGCGGCCCCGCCCGCCTGTCGGCCGGCTCCACCTTCGGAATGTCCATGCACATGGGGGTGCGGTACTCGATGGTCAACACCGTGGTCGAGTTCGAGGACAACCGCCGCATCGCCTGGAAGGCGGCCCCCGGCGGGTGGGTGGGTCGGTTCGCCGGCGGTCGGGTCTGGCGCTACGAGCTCGAGCCGGTCGACGGGGGCACCCGGGTGACGGAGAGCTGGGACATCTCCGAGGACCACCAACGGGTGTTCCTGAAGATGGGCGGGATGGCCAAGAAGACCCGATCCAACATGGAATCGACCCTGGCCCGCATCGAGCAGCTCACCGCGCCGGCCTCGTCCTGACCGCCCCGATCCGCCCGGGCCCGACCGCCGAGGGAAGGACCCGGACCTCGCCGGCGTTGTACACGACATGGTGAAGCTTTCGGTGTTGGATCTGGCCACGGTGACCCAGGGGCACACCGCGGCCGACGCGCTGGCCGACACCACCCGCCTGGCCGGCCAGGTGGAGCAGCTGGGCTACCACCGGCTCTGGGTCGCCGAACACCACGGCATGCCCCAGGTGGCCAGTTCGGCCCCGGCGGTGCTCATCGGTCATCTGGCCGACGCCACCACCACCCTCCGGATCGGGGCCGGCGGGGTGATGCTTCCCAACCACTCCCCCCTGGTCGTGGCCGAGCAGTTCGCCACCCTCGAGGCCCTCCACCCGGGGCGGATCGACCTCGGGCTCGGGCGCGCCCCCGGCACCGATCCGATGACCGCCCGGGCGCTCCGGCGGAGCGGGGAGCTGGGCGCCGACACCTTCCCGCAGGACGTGGTCGAGCTGATCAACTACCTGGCCGACAGCGACGGACCCCCCACCCACCCGGCCCCGGTGCCCGGCCGTGGCTACCTGCCCGAGGTGTGGCTGCTCGGGTCCTCGACCTTCAGCGCCCAGCTGGCCGGGCTGCTCGGGCTCCCGTTCTCGTTCGCCTACCACTTCAGCCCCGACCAGGTCGACCAGGCCTTCGCCCAGTACCGCGACACCTTCCGGCCCTCGGCCCTGCTCGATCGCCCGCGGGCCATGGTGGCGGTCTCCGTCCTCTGCGCCCCCACCGACGAGGAGGCCCAGTGGCTGGCCGGGCCCTCCGCCCTGACCATCCTGCAACTGCGCACCGGTCGGCTCGGCCCCCTGGCCACCCCGGAGGAGGCGGCGGCCTACCGGTACTCGCCGCAGGAGCGGGCCGTCGTCGACGCCGCCACCGCCACCCATCTCATCGGGGACCCCGAGACAGTGCACGCCGGGCTGGTCGCGCTCCAACAGCGCACCGACGCCGACGAGATCATGCTGTCCACCCGGGCCCACTCGCTGGAGGCCCGGGTCCAGTCGCTGTCGCTCGTGGCCGAGCGGTGGCCCACGGCCGAGCGCTCGATGTCGGCCGCCTGAGCGGTCAGAGGTCGGCGCACCGGGGGAGGACCTCCCGGGCGATGAGGTCGAGGTGATCGAAGTCGTGCAGGTCCAGCACCTGCAGGTAGACCCGGCCGGCGCCGGCCCCGGCAAATTCGCCGAGTTTGGCCACCACTTCGTCCGGCGTGCCGCACAGGCCGTGCGCCCGTAGGTCGTCCACCGACCGGCCGATGGCCCCGGCCCGGGCCGAGAGCTCCGCTTCGTCCCGACCGCAGCAGACGACCTGGGCGGCGGAGAGCACCATCGAGGAGGGATCCCGGCCGGCGGAGCGGCAGGCATCGGCCACCCGCCCGTACTGGTGACCCGTGTCGTCCAGGGAGGAGAAGGGCATGTTGAACTCGGACCCGAACCTGGCCGCCAGCCGTGGGGTGCGCACGGCTCCGCCCCCACCCACGATGATGGGGGGCCCGGGGCGCTGGACCGGCTTGGGCAGGGCCGGGCTGTCGGCCAGCTGGTAGTGGGCACCACCGAAGCTGAACCGTTCGCCGGCCGGGGTCCCCCACAGGCCGGTGATGACGGCCAGCTGCTCCTCGAGCCGCTCGAAGCGCTCCCCCAGCGGGGGGAAGGGGATGCCGTAGGCGGTGTGCTCACTGTCGAACCACCCGGCCCCGAGGCCCAGCTCGACCCGCCCGCCGCTCATGGCGTCGACCCCGGCCACCGTGATGGCCAGGGGACCGGGCAGCCGGAAGGTGGCCGCCGTCAACAGGGTGCCGAGCCGGATGGTGGTGGTCTCGCGGGCGATGCCGGCCAGGGTCACCCAGGCGTCGCTGGGTCCCGGGAGCCCGCCGGCCTCCCCCATGGCCAGGTAGTGGTCGCTGCGGAAGAAGGCGTCGAAGCCGAGCGACTCGGAGGCCTGGGCCACAGCCAGCAGGTCGTCGTAGCTGGCCCCCTGCTGGGGTTCGGTGAAGATGCGGAGGAGCATCGTCCCGGTCTAGTCGACGGCAGCCGGGGGCAGCACACGCCCGAGGGCCAGGACGCCGATGACCTCAGCCCCATGCAGTCGGAGGGTCGCCGCCGCGCTCTGGGCCCGGGCCCCGGTGATGATGGTGTCGTCCACGACCAGCACCCGGAGGCCGCAGTGCCAGCTGGGGTCGATCCCCTCGGCGGTCTCGAATCCCCACCGCGACGCCACGAGATGGTCGGTGGGGGTGGGGCCCCGGACCAGCACGGGGGCGAGCCGGCCGACCAACCCGGGGACGCCGCACACCACGGCATCGACCGGAGTGCCGGTCGGTCGGCGCGACGAGGGCACGGTGACCACCGCGTCCCAACGGCGCCCGAAGCGGGGCGCGTCCCGGTCGTCGGCCACCCAGGCGCCGAGCATGGCCTGCAGACGGAGCACATGGACCCGGCGGGCCTCGGCCAGCGGCGCGTCCTTGTAGCCCCGCAGGCACCGGTGCAGCGGGTCACCCAGCCGGTAGTCGGCCACCGTCGCCACCGGCACCAGGGGCAGGCGGAGTTGGCGGGCCACGGTGGTGCAGCAGAAGCACAGGGGGAACGGGAGCCGGGTCGGGGCCCGGCAGATGCAACAGACCGGGGTGGACAAGGCGGTGACCATGGGCGGCCCTCGACGTCGGGGAGCCGGCACGAGCCGGCATCGGTTGGAGGCGACGCGGTCCCGGTGGGGCGGTCGCAAACGGTGTGGGTGGGACGGGCCCGGCGGTCCCGGGCCGAAGGTCAGGTCGGTTGGTCGGACGGCCGGTGGAGGAGGAAGGTGCCGGTCGACCGGCTCACCAACTGGTCCCCGGCGTCGTGCAGCGACGCTTCTCCATAGGCGACCTGGCGGGCCATGCGCACCACCTCACCGCGGAGCCGATAGGGCTCGCCCAGGCGGGCCGGCCGCATGGTCTCGACCTTCATCTCCAGCGTGCCCCGGGTGCGGTCGCGGCCGGGCAGGGCGGCATTGATGGCGAAGTTCATGGCGGCATCGAGCAGGAGCCCGTGGACCCCCGCCTGTACGATGCCGTGGGGGTTGCAGGCCACCTCGGCGGGGACGAAGGTGCCCTCGACCCATCCGAGGTCCTCACCGTCCACCCCGTACTGCTCGAAGGAGCCCCCCACCTGGCCGATGAGCGGCATGCCGCCGTCGCCCAGCCAGCGGTCCATGTCCTTGATCCGGGGGGCCATCTCCCGCACCGTAGCGCCGGGCTGGGTCATCGTGGCCACGACGCCTCCCGACGAGAAACTTGACCGCGCGGTCAACTTCTTCCCCCTAGAGTGGGGGCATCGTCAGCGTTCCACCCACGAACCCGATCCGGCCCCTACCAACTGGCTCCGCCGGACCGCCGAAGGAGATCAGACCATGACCGATGCCGTGATCGTCGATGCCGTCCGCACCCCCGGGGGCAAGCGCAACGGGAAGCTCCGCAACTGGCACGCCGCCGACCTCGGCTCCGAGCCCTTGAAGGCCCTGGTCGAGCGCAACGACCTCGACCCCGCCCTGATCGATGACGTGATCATGGGCTGCGTCATGCAGGTCGGCGAGCAGTCCCTCAACGTGGGCCGCAACGCCGTGCTGGCCGCCGGCTACCCCGAGTCGGTGCCGGCCACCACCATCGACCGCCAGTGCGGGTCGTCCCAACAGGCGCTCCACTTCGGGGCCCAGGGGGTCATCGCCGGGGCCTACGACGTGGTCATCGGAGGCGGCGTCGAGGTCATGACCCGAACCCCGATGGGCTCGTCGGTCGTGCGGGATCTGGGCTACCCGTTCGGGCCCCGGATGATGAACCGCTACGCCGAGCGCGGTGGGTTGGTCGGCCAGGGCGAGGGGGCCGAGCTCATCGCCGAGCAGTGGGACATCAGCCGCGACGACCTCGACGAGTTCGCCGTGCGGTCACACCACCACGCCGCGCAGGCCACCGCCGAGGGCCGCTTCGAACACGAGCTGATCCCGGTGGCGGTGAAGGACGACGACCGGGCCGACACCGACGAGTTCATCACCACCGACGAGGGCATCCGTCCCGACTCGTCGGTCGAGGTCCTGGCCAATCTCAAGCCGGCCTTCCGCCAGGAGAACGGCAGGATCACCGCCGGCAACTCGTCCCAGATCACCGACGGCGCCTCGGGCGTGCTGATCATGAGCGAGGAGAAGGCTTCGGCCCTGGGCCTCACCCCCCGGGCCCGCTTCCACGCCTTCTCGGTGGTCGGCAGCGACCCGATCACCATGCTGACCGGCCCGATCCCGGCTACCCGGGCGGTACTCGAAAAGGCCAAGCTCACCCTGGACGACATCGACGTCATCGAGATCAACGAGGCCTTCGCCTCGGTGGTGCTGGCCTGGCAGAAGGAGTTGGGCGCCGACCTCGACAAGGTCAATGTGAACGGCGGGGCCATCGCCCTCGGTCACCCGCTGGGCGCCTCCGGGGCCAAGCTGATGGCCACGTTGGTCAACGAGCTCGAGCGCACCCAGGGCCGTTACGGCCTGCTCACCATGTGCGAGGGCGGCGGCTTGGCCAACGCCACCATCATCGAGCGCCTGGGCTGAGGGTCGGAGGAGCGTCCCGCTCCCGTCGGGTCCAGCCCGGTGGGAGCGGGGTCAGTGGTATCGGGTGGCGAGCATCAGCCCGGCGAAGATGGAGCCGATGGCGGCCACCAGCCACCAGTTGTCGACCCCGCCGGGCAGGGCCCCGGCGTAGTTGAGGATGATCACCAGCACGCCCAACAGGAACAGGGCGATGATCAGGACGCCCATCCAGCGCGGGCTGGACTTGGCCTTCTTCGGGATCGGCGGCGTGTACCGCTCGCTGCGCACCGACGACTTGCCGGGCTCGGTGGTGCGCCCGCCGGACGTGCGCCCCTTCTTCTGAGCCTTGCCGGGGCCGGCTTTGGCCTTGGTTGCCATGGCCGAAGGATAGCCATTCCGGGCCGCGGCTGACGCCGGGCTACCCGAGCTCGTGCCCCTCGGACCGCCCGGCCTCGACCGATTCGGGCCCGGCCCCGACCTCGGCGGGATCCCCGGGCTCCCCGGCCGACGCCGACCGGGCACCGGCCCACGACCGGATCTCCCGGCCGGCCACCACGAACGAGAGGGCGGCCACCGGCAGCTCGACGAAGGCCATGGCCACGGCGGCGATGGCCGCCCCCCCGGAGGAGGAGACCACGTTGAACCAGGCGTCGCAGAACACCAGCGTGCCGGTGTAGGTCGCGGCCACCGCCACCCCCGACGACCGGTAGCGCAGGGTCCAGGCGGTGGCCACCAGTCCGACCAGCTCGGCCACGTCGAGCCCGACCCAGATCAGGCGCAGGTGGGACGCCGGGTGGTCGGACGGGGTCACGGCGGCCAGGCGGGGAATGGCGACGGCCAGCACCAGGGCGGCGAGGACGTAGACGAACGGGGTCCAGGCCAGCCCGTCCCCGAAGGCGCCCCGCCGCCGCTGGAGCCGGTGGGCCAGCCCGGCGCTGAGGACCATGACCACGAGCAGGACCACCAGACCGGCCAGGTTGGCTGCTCGCCGGCCCGAGACGGTGTGGGTCAAGTCGTGGAACCACGAGGTGATGAAGATCAACGAGGCGATGGCCGTGGTGGCCATGACCGCCCACGCCGATCGGCGCCGGCAGGTCCAGGCCGTCCACAGCAGGCAGGCGACCTGGATGACAACGATCCCGATGGTCACCGCCGGAAGGTTGTGGGCCTCCCCGCGGGCCCGCTGGCTGAGGTACAGCAGGACGATCCACGGGACGAAGACGACCGCGGCGACCGAGTAGAAGAGCGTCACGTAGCGGTGGAACGAGGGCCGCAGCCCGAACCGCGGATGACCATGGTGCTTCACGGGCGGCGCACCCATCCGGGTGTTCGTCGAACGGGCATCGGTGGGGCCAGAGTACGTGCCCGGGTGGCGTAGCGTCAGATGACCATGACCGACCCCCGCGCCGCCCCGCCCCCGGGCGAGGCCCCCGACCTGGTCGGTCACCGCACCTTCACCCGTGAGGAATGGTCGGCCCTCGGCCGGGGGGACGGGGACGACGGGCCCCTGCCCATCGCCGACACCGGGTCCGCGATCCCGCGCGAGGAGATCGAGGAGGTCTACCGGCCGCTCTGCCGGCTCATCGGGGTGTTGCGGTCGTCAAGGGAGGCCGCCTCCCGGTCGTTCGATGCGCTGTTCGCCACGAGGGGCGGGGCCGGTCCCTACCTCATCGGCGTCACCGGCAGTGTCGCCGTGGGCAAGTCCACGACGGCGCGTCTCCTGCAGATGCTGCTGCAGGCCGGGGCCGGCCGGCCGGCCGTCGAGGTCGTCACCACCGATGGGTTCCTCTACCCCAACCGGGTATTGGCCGAACGGGGTCTGCTGGACCGGAAGGGATTCCCCGAGAGCTACGACGGGGCGGGCCTCGTCGCCGCCCTACGGGCCATCCGCGAAGGCGCCGACGAGGTACCGGTCCCGGTCTACTCCCACGCCAACTACGACATCGTGCCCGACCGGGTTCAGCTGATCGGCCGTCCGGACATCGTCATCGTCGAGGGGCTCAACGTGCTCCAGCCCGACGGCTACCTCGCCTCTCGCCAGCGCACCCTGGCCTCGGACTTCCTCGACACGTCGCTCTACGTCGACGCGGCCGAGGAGGACCTCTACCGGTGGTTCTACGACCGCTTGTTCGCCCTGCGGGCCACGGCAACCCCCGAGTCGGGGGCCTTCCTCCACTGGTTCTCGTCACTGTCCGAGGAGGAGGCCGACGCGGTGGCCACCCAGGTCTGGTCGGAGATCAATCTGATCAACCTCCGTGAGCACGTCGTCCCCAGTCGGGCCCGGGCCCAGATCGTCCTCCACCTCGACGGTCGTCACCGCGCCACCCGGGTGTCGGTGCGGCGCCCCTGAGCGTTCTGCCGGCTACGGATACTGTGCAGCGCATGCACATCCAGGACATCGAGTACGAGGTCGACGGCCGGCGCATGATCGGGCAGTTCGCCGTCGACAACTACCGGCGCGGTCCCCGACCCGCCGTGCTGGTCTCCCACGAGGGACCCGGTCTGGACGACCACGTGCGGGGCCGGGCCGTGCGGCTGGCCGGCCTGGGCTACGCCGCCTTCGCCCTCGACTACCACGGCGAGGGGCGGGTGCTGCCCATCGAGCAGATCATGGAGCGGCTGGACGTGCTCTCGGCCGACGCCGCGCTCACCCGACGACTCGGTCGGGCCGGCCTCGACGTCCTGTTGGCCCAACCGTCGGTCGACCCTGATCGGGTGGCCGCCATCGGCTTCTGCTTCGGCGGAGCGATGTCGTTGGAGCTGGCCCGGAGCGGAGCCGACCTGCGCGCCGTGGTCGGGTTCCACTCCGGCTTCACCCCGCCCAGGCCGGCCGACTCCCGCAACATCCGGGCCAGCGTGCTGATGTGCTCGGGCGCCGACGACCCGCTGGTCACCGCCGAGCAGCGCCAGGCGTTCCAGGACGAGATGATCGAGGCCGGCGTGGCCGATTGGCAGCTCGACGTCTACGGCGGCACCATGCACTGCTTCACCAATCCGCAGGTGGACGAGCTGGGCCTGCCCGGCCTGGCCTACAACCCGGTGGCCGACCGGCGGTCGTGGCAGTCCATGCTCCAGCTGTTCGACCAGACCCTCGGCCCGGTCTGACGACCACCGGAGGGCCGACCCGCGGCGGCCCGGGATCGGTGGACGGCCCCGGTGCCGGTACGATCGGCGGATCATGGGGACGCAGGTGCTGGTCATCGACAACTACGACTCGTTCGTCTACAACCTGGTGCAGGAGCTCGGCGAGCTGGGGGCCGACCCGGTCGTCCACCGCAACGACGCCATCGACGTCGAGGGCATCAGGGCCGCCGCCCCCGACCTGATCCTCATCTCACCGGGGCCGGGGCGGCCCGAGGACGCCGGCATCACCGACACGGTGATCCGCGAGCTGGCCGGCGAGATCCCCATCCTCGGGGTGTGCCTCGGTCACCAGGCCATCGGCCAGGTGTTCGGCGGCGAGGTGGTCGCCGCCCCCACCCTCATGCACGGCAAGACCTCGTCCATCCACCACGACGGGCGCGGCGTGTTCGCCGGCCTGCCCGACCCGTTCGTCGCCACCCGCTACCACTCGCTGGTGGTGGACCCGGCGACGGTGCCCGACGTGCTCGAGGTGAGCGCCACCACGGGCGACGGGGTGATCATGGGCCTCCGACACCGGGTGCTGGCCGTGGAGGGCGTCCAGTTCCACCCCGAGTCGCTCCTGACCCCCAGCGGGCCGAGCCTGCTCTCGAACTTCTTGGCCGGAGCCCTTTCCGCCCAGCGCTGAGTGACCTCCCGGACCGGGGCCCGACCCCGGGCCGGACTGGCTGTTGCCCCCGGCCGCCGGGTTGGTGGTGGTCGTACTGCTCGGGGTGGTGGTGCTCGGGCTCGTGGTCGTCGGCGGTGGTGTCGTCGTGGTCGTCGGCGGCGGCCCGGTGGAGACCACGATGGTGACCGAGCTGCCCGGCGGCACCAAGGCGCCCGGGCCGGGTGTCGACGAGATGACCAATCCGGCTCCGTACTGCGTCGACGACTGGGGTGTCCCGATCGACGGCGTTGAGGCCGTCGTTGCCCAGGAGCGTCCCGGCTTCGAGCTGGGTCTGACCGATGACCGAGGGGACCTGCACGTCGGCCGGGCCGGCGGACACGGTGAGGGTGACCGAGCTCCCGACCTTCACCGTGGTCCCCGAGGTCGGGTTGGTGGACAGCACGGTGCCCTTGGTGGCGTTGTTGGTCCGGTTCACGACGGTGTAGGCCAGTCCGACCCCTCGCAGGGTCGCCTCCGCCTCGCTGAGGGAGGTGTTGGTGATGCCCGCCGGCACCTGCACCTTGGCCGCCGGAGCCACCACCGCCTTGTGGAGGGTGATGGTGTCCCCCTTCTTGACCAGGGTGCCCGGGCTGGGGTCGGTGGAGATCACCGTGCCCGGGGCATCGGTGGAGATCTGGTCCACGACGCTGGTGTTGAGGCCGTCGTTCTTCAACTCCGCCGTGGCCTCGGCCACCGGCTTGCCCACCACCGACTCCAGGTTGAAGGACGAGCTCCCGCCGAAGTAGCCCAGATTCCGGCCCGAGGAAGTACCCGGCCACCACCAGCAGGATGAGCAGTATGGCGAGGATGATGGCGTAGGTTCGGGTCCGGTTGGTCCCGCGCTCGTCCTCTTCGTCCTCGGCATCCGCCTTGCTGGCCGCGGTCACCGCCCGGGTGGCCTCCATGCCGGCCACCGCGCCGACCACCTGGGTGGCGTCCTGACCGGCAACGGGCACCACGGTGGTCGAATCGGTCATGGCCGACACCGAGCGCCCCTCGGTGAACCGGAGGAGGTCGGCCCGCAGGTCCTCGGCGGTGGCGTAGCGATGATCGGGATTTTTGGCCATCGCCTTCAAGATGATGGCCTCGAAGGTCGGGTGGGATCGACGGGTTGAGCTCACGGGGCGCGGGAGGGTGGTCCCGCACGTGCTTGGAGGCGACCGCCACCGGGGTGTCCCCGAGGAACGGGGGCCGACCGGTGGCCATCTCGAACAGGACCACGCCGAGCGAGTAGATGTCGCTGCGGGCGTCGACCCCGATGCCCTCGGCCTGCTCGGGCGAGAAGTAGGTGGCCGTGCCCATGACCGCACCGGTCTGGGTCAGGCTCTCCTCGGTGTTGATGGCCCGGGCGATGCCGAAGTCGGTGACCTTGACCTGGCCCTCGTCGGTGATGAGGACGTTGCCGGGCTTGACGTCGCGGTGGATCACCCCGTGCTTGTGGGCGTAGCCGAGCGCCGCGGCCACGTGGGCCCCCACGTCGGCAGTGCGCTCGGCGGACAGCGGTCCGGCCGTCTTCAGGATGGACGACAGGGGACGGCCGTCGATGAACTCCATGACGATGAAGTAGGTGCCGGTGTCCTCGCCCCAGTCGAAGACCGGGACGATGTTGGGATGGGACAGGTTGGCGGCCGCCTGAGCCTCGCGGCGGAATCGCTCGACGAACGAACGGTCGACCGACAGCTCGGGGAAGAGGACTTTGAGCGCCACCGGTCGATCGAGGAGCCGGTCCCGGGCCCGGTAGACCTCGGCCATGCCACCTCGGGCGATCAGATGATTGAGCTCGTACCGCTCGGAGAAGACACGGGGCGTCTGGGACGGGTCCATGTGGGTCAAAGCCTATGCCTGCGTTCACTTGGGATTGAGGTTCTCATCGTTCCTCGTTCGGGATGTGCTGCTCGGTCGATCGGGTGGTCGGTGGCGGTGTGGGCCGGGTGCTGTCTCACTGGTCGGCCCGGATGTCTTGGAGGATCTGCAACACGATGGGGCCCGAATAGATGGCACCAGTGGCGCTGCCCGGCTGGTTGGGCAGGACCACGGCGATGGCCACCTTGGTCTGGCCCACCGGAGCGAAGGCGATCAGCCAGTCGGTGGTGAAGGGGGGGTTGGCGCTGAAGGACCCGACCTGGGCGGTTCCGGTCTTCGCCGCCACATCCCAACTGGCCGGGAACCCGACTTTGGAGGCGGTCCCGAGGGGGTTGGACACCACGCCCTGCATGAAGGTGGTCAGGGTGGTGGCGGTCTGGGCCGAGATGGGCTGCATCCACGGCTTGGGGGTGTAGGTGGTCACCAGGCTGCCCTGGCTGTCGCGGATCTGGGCCATGAGGTGGGGGGTCATCTCGACACCGCCGTTGGCCACCGTGCCCGCCACCATGGCCATCTGCAGGGCCGAGGCGGTCACGTCCTCCTGCCCGATCGCCGACTTCATCAGGCCGGCTATCCCCAGGTTGTCGGGGTCGAAGGAGGACACTGATCCGAAGTTGGACGCGGCGACGGTGTCGGAGGGCACGTCGAGGGGGATCTTCTGGTTGAACCCGTAGCAGTTCGGCCTGCGTGGTGAGGGCTTGGGCACCCAACTGCATCCCGATGGTGGCGAAGTCGGCGTCGCACGACTGGATGACCAGGAGCTCGAGACTGTCCCCCACACTGCTCCGACTGGTAGTTGGTCAGTTTCTGGTTGTTGGGCAGGTTCACGAACGCCGACGACCGGGTAGATCGTGGAGGCCAGGTCGGGGCGGTGCTCGAGCACCGCCGAAGTGGTCACCACCTTGAAGCTCGAGCCGGGCGGATTGGTCTGGGCGTAGGTGCCGGCGATGAGCGGGTTCTGGGGCCCGTTGCCCACGGAGTTGAGGAGGTCCCAGTTGAACTGGTCGGCCTTGGTGTTCTGCGACACCAGGCTGTTGGGATCGAACGAGGGGTTGGAGTACATGGCCTCGATCGCACCGGTGGTCGGGTTCAGGACGACGGCGGCAGCGCCGTCCGTCGTCGTGTGCTGGTTGATGGCCGCCGCCACCTGGCTCTGCAGCTTGGCGCTCACGGTCAGGGTGACGTTGTCCACTTCGGTGCGGTTGACCAGCAGGTCGCGGAGCGTCTTGGCCGGCCGCTCGTGCGGGGTGAGGTAGTTGTTGTACTCGGACTCGACGCCGTAGTTGTTGCCGAAGATGGAGGGGGCGAACCCGGTGATCTGGGAGAAGAGGTTGGCCGTGGCCGGGTTGTAGACCCGCTGGTACTTGTTGATGCTGCCGGCCGGGGCCGGCACCGACGAGGCCAGGGTCACGCCGTCGGCCGACAGGATGCTGCCCCGGGTCTGGTCCTGGTTGGCCAGGATCACCCGCGGGTTGTTGGGGCTGGTGGCCAGCGAGTTGGCCTTGAGGACCTGAATGTTGTTGAGCTGGAGGAACAGGGCGAAGAAGCAGAGCATCATGAAGATCCCGAGTCGCTTGATCCGACGTTCCATCAGGCCCCCTTGGTGGTGGTCGTGACCACGGTGGATGACGGGGAGGTCGTCGGGACTGACCGGCGACGACCCGGCCTGCTCCGACTGCATGGCGTTCTGCAGATTGCTCACGTAGGTGCGGGCGTCGGCCACCGAGGTCTCTTCCACGCCGGCGATCAGATCGGACCGGTAGGTGGCCGGTACGTCGGCGGTGGTCACCCCGGTGCGCTCCACCACCTTCGGCTGGTACCAGAGGAACCCGCCGATCCGGCCCTGGTAGATGACCAGCTCGTTGTTGTCGGCCCGCACGAAGTAGGAGTTGACGTCGTACCAGCGCACCGCATAGAGGGCACCGGCGATCACCGCCGCGACCAGCACGACGAACAGGAGGGTGCGGAAGGTGATCAGGCGCCGGCCGCGGGCCAGCCTGCGCTCACGGCGCTTGGCCCGACGACGCTCCCGCCGGCTGGGTGGCGCCTCCTCGGCCACCGACTCCGGGTAGGGGGCGGCGTCGTCCGGGGCTCCCTCGACCGGAGGCTCGGGAGGGGCGAAGTCCGACGCCACCGCGGCGACGGCGGGCACGACGTCATCGCCGTCCTCGCCCACCACGACGTCCACCACCACGGCGGTGACGTTGTCGCTGCCCCCATGGGTGCGGGCCGCCTGGACCAGCAGATCGGCGGCCTGGGCGGGGTCGCTCACCGACCCCAGCACCTCGGTGATCTGAGCGGTGTCCAGCTCATTGGTCAAGCCGTCGCTGCACAGCAGGTAGCGGTCGCCCCGCACCGGGTGGATACGCCACAGGTCGACGGCCACGTCGGGCGACACGCCGAGGGCCCGGGTCAGGATGTGGCGGTGGGGATGGACGGCGGCCTGGGCCGAGGTCAGCTCGCCGGTCCGGACCATCTCTTCGGCCAGGCTGTGGTCGGTGGTGATCTGGGTCAGCTCGCCGTCGTGGAATCGGTAGGAGCGGGAGTCCCCCACGTTGACCAGGGCCAACACGTCCTGGCCGTCCTCGTTGACCAGAGCCGCGGCGGTGAGCGTGGTACCCATGCCCCGGAGCTCCGGGTGGTCGATGGCCTGCTGCCAGACCACCCCGTTGGCCTCGGAGACGGCTTCCGACAGTCCGGCTCCGGTGGGCTGCCTCCCGAAGGCCACGGACAGCGCGTCGATAGCCAGGCGGGCGGCCACCTCACCCCCGGCATGACCGCCCATGCCGTCCGCCACCGCGAACAGGTTGGGGGTCTCGACGGCCAGGTCCTGATTGACCGAGCGCACCAGGCCGGTGTCGGTGGCCGATCCCGAGCGGAGGAGGGTCATCTCATCGACCCACTTCGAAGACGGTGCCGCCCACCTGGAGTAGGTCGCCCTTCTCCAACCGGGTCCGGTCCCCGATCCTCACCGTGTTCACCCAGGTGCCGTTGGTCGAGCCGAGATCCTCGGCCCACAGGTCGCCGTCCAGCCGGAAGAGCCGGGCGTGCAGATTCGAGGAGTAGGTGTCGTAGTCGATGGGGACGCCGCAGCCGGGGGCCCGCCCGACGGTGACTTCGTCGCCGATGTCGTAGGTGCGACCGGCCTGGTCCTCGGGCCGGATCACGTGCAGGCGGAGGACCCGCCCCTTCCGTTCCTTCCGGCCGGTGGCCGTACTGACCTCGGTGTCTTCGCCCCTCCGCCGCTTTCGGCGCTTGAGCGGGCGGACCTCCACCCAGACGGCCCGGACCACCCACATGAAGAACAGCCAGAGCAGGATGATGACTCCGAACTCGAGCGCACGGAGGGCCGGGGCGTTGTTGGTGGGTCCGGGCAGGGAAACCAGTAGCAGGTGCATTCGCGTTCAGTGGCCGGCCGTCACGAAGTCTCGAACCGGAGGACAGTGGTGCCGATCACGATCTGGTCGCCGTCGACCAGCTTCCGCTCTCGCACTGCCGCCCCGTTGACCCTGGTGCCATTGGTCGAGTCGAGGTCGACCACCACGACATCGTTCCCCGACCGCCGAATTTCGGCGTGCCGGCGGCTGGCATTCGGATCCGAGACCATGATGGCGCTCTCCGGGAGCCGGCCGATGGTGATCGGATCAGGTCCGAGCACGATCCGTTCCCCGTCGGCGAGCACGATGGACGCCGCGGTCAGGCCCGACGGCCCCTCTTCGACCTCCGAGGTGATGGTGAACCGGCCCCGGCGCTGGCGGACGTCCTCCAGGATCGACACGGTCACCGGCCCCACGAATACATAGTCCTCGGTGCGGGCGTGCTCCCGGGCCGCCTCCTCGAGCTCGCGCACCAACGCGTCGAGGAAGCTCTCGAACCGGTCGAAGTCGGTGGTGGAGATCTCCACCACGAAGGCGTTGGGCGCGATGAGGCCATGGACGCCCAGACGCCGCTGGAGGTCCATCTCCCTGGTGAGCCGCCGACCGATCTCCACCGGGTGAAGCTCACCCCGAAAGGCTTTGGAGAGCGTGCCGTCGACCATGCGCTCTAGGCGCCCTTCGAACTTCTGAAGTCCCATGCTGCGGACAGCCTACCGGTGTCAACCCCCTGATTGGGGGTGGGCCGGCGAGGACCCCCGAGCAGCATGGGATCGAGCCCGGGTCCCCAGTTGGTCGACTACCGGCCAGGTCAGGTGCCCCGGCCGGGTCCGACCGGGTTCCGGTCGAACGGTGATCAGGCCGTTTCGAACATCAGGTAGCCTCTGACGGTCGCTCGGGCGAGTGGCGGAATTGGCAGACGCGCAGGATTCAGGTTCCTGTGTCCGAAAGGACGTGGGGGTTCAAGTCCCCCCTCGCCCACCACTACCAACCAACCAACCACCACCCAACCACAACCACTCACTCACCACCACGTCAGGGGCGGTCAGGGTCGGCCGTGCAGGCATTCGTGGGCAGCGGGGACCGCCAAATCGGTAGCGGCCGGTGTCCGGCGACGAGGCCGCCTGCGGGGCACGGACGCCGGGCGGACTAGGTAGCTCCCGCACCGGTGTCGGTGTGATCTGACGTTCCGTTGTGTGCGGGTGATCCCGCCTCCGCGGGTTGAACAGGTCCCAGATAGGCAGAGTGGAGCACCGACTCCACGTCGCCAGCCGCCCCGGTCTGGACGATCCGTCCGTTCGCCATCACGATGGCCGAAGTAGCAACCGACAGCGCGGTGCGAGCGAATTGCTCCACCACCACGACGGTGATGCCCTCCGCCGCCAGCTGAACGACATGGTTGTAGAGTTGGTCGACAACAAGGGGTGCGAGTCCCATCGAGAGTTCATCCAGCATGAGCAGCCGGGGGCTCGTCGCCACGGCCCGGGCCAGCGCCAACATCTGCTGCTCGCCCCCTGATAGCGTGCCGGCCGGCTGGTCACAACGATCCCTCAGGCGCGGGAACCGTTCGAACGCGCGACGCTCGACGTCTCGTCGCCCCGAGCCACTATGCGTCGCCACCCAGAGGTTCTCCCGCACGGTCAGGTTCGCGAACACGCCGCGGCCCTCGGGAATCAGGCACAGCCCCCGGCGGGCCAACGATGACGTCTTTCCCACGCGTACCTTCTCACCGGCGAAGCGGACCTCACCCTCGCTCGGCCCCATGATGCCGGCCGCCAGGGCCAGGAGGGTCGACTTTCCGGCACCGTTCGCCCCCAGGACCGCGGTCACGACACCCTCTTCGAACGTCGCGTCGATCCCGTGGATCACTTCAACCTCCTCATAGGCGGCCCGCACTCCCCGGAACTCCAAGAGCGGCTCAGGCATCGGACACAGCTCCCGATACGGTGCCGAGATACGCAGCCTGGACACCGGGGTCGGCCCGGACCTCCGCCGGTGTGCCGGTGTAGATAGTGCTTCCATAATCGAGAACGACCACGGTGTGGCAGACGTTCATCACCAGTTCCATGTCGTGTTCGACCAGCAGAATGCCGAGTCCATTGTTCGCCAGGTCCCGGAGAACCTCCGAGAAGCGTTCGGTCTCGTCGGTATCCTGACCCGCCGCCGGTTCGTCGAGGAGGAGAACCTTGGGCCTGGTGGCAAGAGCGCGCGCCAACTCAACCAGGCGACCGGTCCCCGTCGGCAAGGTATCGGCACGGTCATTGGCCACGGACGTCAGCCCGACCTGGTCCAGCAACTCCTCGCGGATCCCTCGGATCGCCCTCGACCTGGCCTTCACCACACCCCGCTGCGCGATCGATGCAGCCACCCCGATGTTCTCGGCGACCGTGAGGGATCCGAAGAGCTCCAAACGTTGGAACGTGCGACCGAGCCCGAGCCGGGCCCGGCGATAGGACGAGACCCCGTGCAAATCCCGACCGTCGAGGCGCACGGTTCCCGCATTGGGGCGTTGCATACCGGTTACCACGTTGAACAAGGTCGTCTTACCGGCTCCGTTCGGCCCGATCAATCCCGTGATCGCCCCCTTGGCAACGCTCAGCGACACCTCGGACAGCGCAGCCAAGCCCCCGAAGCGAACCGAGACCTCTTGGATCTCAAGTCCCACTATTTCCTCCGGCAACGGACGGCGCAGCCAGCGGCGCGGTAGGGGCCACAAGTTCCTCGGACACCGGCTTGGCGAGCCAGGCGTCCCTCTTCCCTTTCGACCGGCGTTCGGGAAGGCCGAAAGCGGGCGGCGCGATCCTCGCCCGGTAGTCGACGATGTAGGCCGGGACCGGCAACAGCGCCAGGTCGGCCATCATGATGATCGCCATCGTCCAGTTGCCGATCACCCCGCCCAGCCGGAGCGCCCAGGCAGCCCCGAACACCGCCACGATCAGGGCCACCAGCCAGCGGCGCCGCGCCACCGACAGATAGACCGGGCGGATGCTTCCCGGGATGGTCCCGTTGGGCGTGGTTCCCACGGCGACACCGCCGAGGCCGACCAGGACCAGCGGCAACTGGGTGAGCGTAGGGAGCAGATTAGTGAAGAACGGCGATGCCTGGTAGACGCCGTTCAGGCCCGCCGCACCGAACGAGGTGATGCCGAAGATGACCATCACCAAGAGCACGGAGAGCCCGTCGAAGAACTGGAAAACGTCCGGCGCCGCGCTGCCTATTTCCATGCCGTAGATCCCACCACCGACCCCAGCCAGGGCGGCGGAGAAGGCGAACACTCCGACGAGCGTCGCTCGGCCGTTCATGCCCAAGGTTGCACACGCAGCCGGACTGTCCTTCATGGCCAGGAGGCGTTGCCCGAACTCCGATCGCCGCAGGGCGACAACGAGCACGACCAGGATCACGAAGGCCACCGACCCAGCGACGAACTGCGACGTCTTGGAGTTGAGCGCGAGCGAACCGATGCGGAAGGGAGCGAAAGCGAGCGACCCCGACCCGAAGGGCGCGTAGGGATGCCCGAAGAGGTCGAAGGACGGGAGGGCGAATACCCAGTTGTCCATGGTGATGGCGAACGCTGCTGTGGCCAGGGCGAAGTAGATGCCGGAGAGTCGCAAGGCAGGGACGGCGACGATGACGCCGATCACTGCACACACCCCGGCCGCGGCCAGTAGAGAGAGCGGGTTCCCCCCGGCTCCCAGATGCCCCACCATCGTGGCGCCGATGCCGGCGAAGGTCATCTGGCACAACGACAGGCGCCCCGCGTACCCGACGATGGGAATGACCGAGAGCCCGACGATGGCCAGCCCCCACATGCGATTGAGACTGAACAGGTCGGGGGTCGAGACCGTGGTGGCCAAGAGGACGGCAGCCACGACCGTGCCGACGCAGAACAGGCCGGTGCCGGACCAGGTGGGCCGGAAGGCAAGCTCGCGGCTCCGAAGCTGCCGATGCCCGCGCAGGCGCGACTGAGGCAGGATCAAGAGGGCAACGAAGAGGATAATTGCCGGTACCGCGTTCTCGAACCCTTGGATGTAGGGGTTCTGGGGCAGATAGGCCACCGAGTACGCGATGGAGAGGCCCAGGATGATCGCACCCACGAAGGTCATGGGAATGGAGCGCAGGCGTCCGATGACCGACGCCGCGTAGGCGTTGACAATGAGCAGAGTCAACGCCGAGGCCGAAAGGGTGAGAGTGGGGGCGATGAGGATCCCGGCCAGTGCGGCCAGCATCGAGCCGATGATCCAGGCGTTGCGGGCATTGGCAATGGCGCTCGACCCGTTGAGCGAGGTGAGCGTCCGGTCGTCGACGCTCGCCCGCATGGTGACGCCCATCCGGGTGCGGTACAGGAACAGCCGCAGCCCGATGGCGACGACCAGGGCCAGGATCAAGACGGTCACGTCGTTGTAGGAGATCCTGATCGACCCGAGGACCAAGGTGTCGTTGTTGAAGAGGGGGGGCAGCGCCCGATAGGTCGTGGGGTCCCAAATCCATTGCGCGAGACCCAGGAGCGTGAGGGCGACGGCCAGGGTGACGACCAGTTTGGACGCCTCCGAGACGCCCTCGAGTCGGCGCATCACCGCCACTTCGATCACGATGCCGATGGCAGGCGCCAGCACGAAGAGGCAGACAAGCATCGAGACGAGCGCCGGCCAGCCCCAGCCGATGCTCATCTGCCAGTAGGCGAAGGCACAGACCATCCCGATGGCGCCATGCGCCCAATTGAAGATCCCGGTCGTCGTGTAGGTAAGGGTGAGGCCGCTCGCCGTTATGGCATAGATTCCCGCTGCAGCCAGGCCACCGATGGTGAATACGACGAACTCATGCACAGCCGTACCCCGTCAGAACGATCAGTCGCCTGACCGGGCAAGACCATACAATGTGCACCCACCGCCGCAGCCGCCCGAACCCATGCTCACAATGAGTTCAGTTGTTGCTGTTGTTTTGTCGTCATGTGGACGACGTTCTTGGGGTTGCAGTTCCAGATGGACTGCGTGGGCCGGGTGATCGCCTTGTCGGTAAGGAAGCCCTTGGGTCCGGCCTTCATGATGGTGAAGCACGGCGAGGGCTGGGGGTTCTTGTTGGAGAGCGTCAAACTGGCAATGGGCGCCTGAATGCCTCCGGCGTCCCAGTTCTTCACGGCTGCTGCGTGGTCCAGCACACACGTCACCGTGAGGCTGGCGCCGCAGGCCGAGGCCGACTTCGCCCACAGCAGCCACGCCTCGGCCCCCTCCTCGTCGTTGAAGTCGACCGCGTCGCCCTTGGCGTAGGTGTGCATTGTTTCGACGAGCTGCTCGGTCGAGGGGTTCTCCGAGGCCATCGAGAGTGGCCACCACTGGGTCTCGACGTAGACCGGAGGCAGACTGGGGTTATTGACCACGGCTTTCTGCGTCTGGGGGATGGCGAACTGGGTCCCCAGCGCGATGAAGGCGGGGTGGTAGGCGGCCGTGGTCATCGCCTGGGCGAAGGGAGTGAAGTTGGCATTGTCGGCCGGCCACAGGGCGTCTGCCCCCTTGCTCTGGTAGTCCTCCACGTAGGGCGCCCAGTTCTCCACCGTGACCGGGGGCTCGAGGAAGTCGACGACGTGCCAGCCCTGAGCCTCGGCGCCGAACTCATCCTTCGTTTCGGGCTGGAGGACGGAGGGGGTGTCGGAGCCACCCATGCCGGCCTTCTTGACCGCCTGCGGGTAGGCCTTGGCCAGCGCTCCGAACCATCCCGAACTCACTGAGTCGCTGTTGATGCCGGACGGGTCGACTTGCAGGGAGGCAAGATCGGCGGCGTTCGACACGACGTAGCCGCTGATCTGTCCCAGCCCGCACTTCTCGCGGATGGGGACGGATGGTTGGTCGAGGGCCATACCGCCGCCGACCGCCATGAAGTCGCTCTGGCAGGCCGCTTCTGCTTGCTGCGCGGCGTTGAACAGCGCGGCGTCGCGATCATCGATCACGATCTTGCGCCCGTTGATGCCCCCCGAGGCGTTGCACCAATCAGCGAACGCCGTGGCCTGCTGGACGAACTCCACCTCGAGTCCCGGATCAACGGTGTTGGCGGCGTCGTTGAACACGGCGACATGTATGGTCTTCGGTTGCACGCCGCGGACCGAGGAGGTTCCGCCGGTTCCCGGTTCGCATATCTTGCCGACTCCGGGCCAGACGCCGTTGGTGGTAGCGCTCGACAGCAACGTCGCCCTGACCGACGACGTCGCGCTCGCAGCCGTTGACCCCAGTGCGACATAACCTCCGGCCACCATCACGGTCGCCATGGCCAGCGGCAACACCGACTTTCGAAGCTCGGCTAGTCCTTTGAAGAACATCCTCATACTCCCCCCCCGGGTAGTTTGCGGTTTTGTATATTCAATCAGTTTCCCGACCGGAGCGCGGTTCGGGCCCTCGAACCGAGAGAAGAGTGGCTACAGGCACATCGTTCTCCCGAGTGGCCAGAGCGTCAAGGTTGGCTCAGACCGCACCGGCAGCACCCGTCCAGCCTTCCTCGAACAGCTCGATCGGGTCGCGGAGGTCGAGCATGCCGAGGTAGCCACCACCACGCTCGATGGCGGCGTGGTGCCAGTGAGCATTGTCTGGTCGCAACTGCCGATGGCCTGGCACTCGACTGGATCCTCCCGCCAGAGATAGTCGAGGACCGCATCCTGTGTGTGCCGAAAATGTCAACCGGTACCGGTGGGCTGCCCTTTCATCTTTAGTTGCTCCTACAACAATGTGGGAAATCGAGAGCAATAGCGCGGGAAATAGCTCCGGCCGGGTCGCAGTTGGCCCAGGTCAACCGAGTTCTGTCGGTAGCCCACCACCGAGGGGTGCCGACAAATCGCACCTGTCAGCGCCGATCCGGACTGTGGTTACAACGTGCGGGGTCGCGTGGATGAGGTTCTTGGCACCCACAGGTCTTGGCTGAGCCGTGTCGAAGGACCAAAGTCAGTTGCTATGAAGCAACCGCCGGACGTGTTGGCTTGTAGCTCGTCGGTGAGAAGAGCAGTACCCAAGCGGTTGTCATTCCCAAGAGGACGACCATGCTGGCGCACATGAGATCCAATTCGGCCCGCCGCCCAACATTGGCGCCCCAAACCAGTACTGGAAGCGTCGCCAGAATCCACACGCCCGCCGCAATGACTCTTGCGAACAAGTCGCCTTGGAGGGCGAGCAAAGTAAGGAGCGGCACAAGGACGACGAGATAGTGAACCCATGTGAAGCTCGTGAGCAGATAGACGACCAGCATCGGTATCGTCGCGACGAGTGTTGCACTAAGGAGCGGGTCGGTGACGCGGCGTACGGTCGCTAGGAGCGCAAGTGCGCTCAGCGCGAGAACGCTCACGACTAATGCCAAGCGGACGACCTCAGGAACGCCATAGCCGGACAGGATCTTTGTCAGCGAGACGCTGAACCGGAGCGTGGTGTCGTCTTGGAATGTCTTCGAGGCGACTCGTGCATAGCCGGCGACGTTTCCGAAGATCAGAAGTGCGAGTCCGCTGAGTACGGCGGTGCCGAGCAGACAGGCCGCGAGCTCCCGCCAGCGCCGGTAGACCACAAAGATCAGCAGTGCTGGTATCAAGATCGGCTTCGCGGTCAGGCCGAGAGCCATCGCTGTCGCTGCCCCAGTCCACTGTTGGCGCGATGCGAGGATGCAAAGCGCTGCTATCGCGGGCAACGCGAAGATCGTGAAGTTCTCCATCTCTAGCTCGGGAAGCGTAGGCCCGAAAAGGATGGCTAGCGTGGCAAGAATAGGCACTGCCGGTGAGTCCAGCCTGTAGCCCGCGGCCTTGCACATCCAGGCGACAGTCCCGATGACCAACGCTATGGTCAGAGCCAACATGACGAGCCGCGCTGCGCGGAGGGACATGAGGCCGAACGGCGCAGTAATGACCGTGGCACCGGGTAGATAGACAAAGCCGGATGTCCAAGGGGTGTGGCCCTGATCCAAGGAACGGCCACTACTCCAGAGGACCGCAAAGTCCCAGTCGAAGACAGCGCTGGCCCGCGCAATCTCCATCTGGACAACAGCCGACACTGCGGTGACCAGCCACAAAGAGCGCCCCAACCAGCGCCAGTGTCGCACGTCCACCTAAAGACCTTCGTGTAATACCGCGCGGAGCGGCGTCATAGCTCGAGACCGCAGTGCCGAAGGAACGAGAAGGCGAGTCTGGTGTCGTTACCGATGCGGCAGAGTCCCTGGCCGACGATCTCCTCAGCCTCGTCGTTGGTGTCCGGACCGAGGTTGGCGAGTTCGCCGCGTTTGAGGTTGCCCCGGACCTGTTCGACTGGATTGAGGTCAGGGGCGGAGGGCGGGAGCCGTTCGACCACCATCCACGTCCGTTGACTCTTGATGAAGGCCCGCATGGCTTTGCTGCGGTGGGGCGGAAGTCCGTCCCAGATGAGGGTGACCTTGTCGCCGTCGAGATGGCGGTGGAGCTTGAGCAAGAAATCCATGATCGACACCTCGTTGTAGGACCCCGGTTGCACGCCGAACGCCAGGGAGGCTTCGCTGCCGTCGGGTCGGAAGCCCACCGCGGCCGACATCGAGAAGCGCCCCCAGTTGGAGTTCATGAGAGTCGCCCCACCACGCCACCGCCATTAGGCAGTAGATACCTCGAACGAAGTGCTGTCAACCAGACGCTGATCCGATGATTTGAGTTGTGGGCAATTCGAACAACTCCAGGACACATCTTCGTGCCGAACGGACAAAGACTTGTCGATTTTGCGCTGCCAACACGACAGCCGGCCCAGCTTCCACTGAGTTGATCACCGCCCAGACGCCCAGTGCATGAGTTCGCTTACGGCAGATCAGCAATCCCCGACGGCTGCCGTAATTTGCATTCGGTCCCATTGACTCGCGCCAACAACAATGTCAGAAATCAAGACCAATAACGTGGGAAGTGGCTCCGGCCAAACCGCAGTCAGCCCACGTAAACCCGGTTATGTCGATAGCCCACCACCAACCCAACCAACCAGACCAACCAACAGCACCAGGCAGTTGTCCGCGTTGGATGGGCTACCGAGCGCAACGGGGAATTCGATCGCCCGGTGAGGCGCTACTCACTGCACAACGATCGTCCCCGTCATGAAGGGGTGGATACTGCAGTGATACAGGTACGTTCCAGGCGTTGTGAAAGTGAACTTGTAAGACGATCCCGGCGCGATGTCTCCCGAGTTGAAGGCACCGGTATTCGATATCCATGTGTGAGCCACGCTGTCATCGTTGGTAACAGTCACAACTGTGCCTGCCGTGATCGTCAGAGTCGACGGCAGGAAGGCAAAGTTCCGGATCGCCAGCGAGGCCACCGCCGGCGCGGTGGTCGTGGCAGTGGCCACGGCAACGGTTGTTGTCGATGAGCTAACGGGTGGGGGATTCACTGCGGTGGAGGTCGGGACCGTGACTGGTGCCGTCGGTTGGATCCCGGCAGAGCTCGGGGCGGATTTTGGTGCACCAGTGACGCCAGGTGACGTAGAGGGCGAACTCTGAGACGGCTGGGATGTGACCGCCGATTTCGGGGTCGCCACCGCCTTGCCCAACTCGGTGGTCGAGGTCGTTGGGATCGGCCGGCCCTGTCTGCCGGGCGCCGAATGGCTCCCGGTGCCAGCCTTGGTCGAGGCCGGCGATGATGCTTGACTCGAGCCGCAGCCGGCAGCGATGACTAGGAGCACCCCGAGCGTTCCGCTGATCAACCATCGTGAACTGCGGATTGATCGCAGCGCTGGCTGACTGAACTGCCTCGGGATTGATCTCCTAGATTGAACTCTGGAACTCATACAAAGACCCCCTTCCGGTCGCCCGTCCGGTACTACGTCAGGGGGCAAGGATTTGTTCAGGCGATGGGCGAGGCGCCAACCGAAACCCGACGACGCTCGGCCCAGGACCCGGCAGGTCCACGGGTGACGGATCAGCTTTGCTCAGCGTCGGCTACGAGGGGCAGGAATTGCCGCAGGCAAGTTCCATCGGGCAGCCAGCCATGACCCGATCGACGCATTCGATTGCGCCCCGGACTCGATTGCGAGCACAACCTTGTGGGACACCGGGTGCAATCGCGTGGGAAACGCTTCCAGTCAAGTCGCAGTCGGTGCAGGTCAACCGAGTTTTGTCGCTCATCCGGCAACCAGTCAGGTGACCGTGACGAACGAGTCGGTGACCTCGATCTCACCCGGCCAGCCGATCGTGATCGGCCCACAGGCGGCGCCGTTGGGCACCTGGACCACCATGAGGGAGCCGGTGATCGAGACGATGATGGCGTTGGTGGTCGAACCACCCACTGACGTGAAGTCCACGGTCGGCTTGAGCTGTCCGGAGACGCCGAGTAGATAGCGGGGAAACACCCCCGAACGAGTCGCCGTTCACCCAGGTGAAGAGGGTTTTGTGGCTGGCCCACCAACCAACACCAACTTCCGATAGTCGGCGGAAAGCCGAGGTACTCGGAAAAGTTCGCGAAACAGGTCGGGATCGTATGCGGGCCCAATGGGACCAGGTGGTCTCGACCCTCGAGGGCCGGTTCGACAAAGGGGCCGCCCTCATGACCGGAGCCAAGGAGGAGGTCCTGGCCTTCACTGCGTTCCCGTCCGAGCACTGGCGCCAGATCTGGTCAACCAACCCCTTGGAACGACTGAACAAGGAACTGAAGCGGAGGTGCCGGGTGGTCGGCATCTTCCCCAACGAGGCTTCGGTCATCCGACTGGGTGGATCTGTCCTCCTCGACATCCACGACGAGTGGGTCGCCGCCGAACGAAGGTACTTCTCCGAATCCTCTATGGCCAAGCTCTACCGCGTTGTGGATAATGACCATGCATCAGTCAAAGAGCTCACGCCCTCTGACTGATCGCCGCCGAGGATTGCATGCTCAATCCCCACCACTCGGCGGGACGCCACCCGTGGGTGTTCCGCCACACCTTTCGCTCTCTGCAATGTTGAAGTCGACAACCATGGAAGTCAATGGCTTGCCATTGACCATTGCTTCGCTCTCTTAGGGCGTTCACCTGACCACCTGAGGTGACCTCGTTTTTTCGGTCCGTGATGCCGACCAGGACCTCGTCAGATTTAGTTGCGCCTACAACACTGTGGCATCGGGGGCAATCCGTGGAAAGCGGACCTGACTTTGACGACCGTCACACCTGAGTATGCGGGTTTTGTCGGTAGCCAACCAACCACGCACCCCTCTGGGGTCCCGACAGAACTGTCATCCAGTTGGTATATCTGGGACTTTCTCCTGCGATGGACCTGATCGCAGCTTGAGAAGGGCCAGTCCAATGGCCCAATTGAGATGTTGGTGTCCTGCACCCTGCTCCTCATTAATCTGGGGCGATGATCGGGTCCGTCGGACGTGCTCGCAAAATAGAGCTCCTCGGGCAGATGCCGCTGTTTGCGGCATGCAGCAAGAGGCAGCTGGAGCAGGTGGCTGCACTCACGGTGCCGTTCGAGCACAAGAAGGGGACCGTGATGACCCGCCAGGGCGCGGTCGGCGGGCTCGCCTTCATCATCGTCACGGGAAGGGCGGAGGTGGTCCGAAACGGCAAGCGACTGGCCCTCCTGGGTCCGGGCGACGTGGTCGGCGAGCTCTCCCTCATTGACGGTAAGCCACGCTCGGCCACGGTGACGTCGACCAGCGACATCGAGGTACTGGAGCTGGACCGCGCCGACTTGCTCAAGCTGGTGACCAAGGCGCCCCCGGTGATGCGCAAGCTGCTCGAGTCGCTCGCCCGGCGCTTGCGCGACACAGACCTACTGCCCACCGCCGCCTAGCGCAACCAATCAAGGAGTCCCGACATCATCGGGCTCGCCAGCGTCTATGCGGTCAGGCGCCTCGAGTCCACTTGAACCAGGGTGGCGTTCACGATCCAGATCGGGTTCGAGAATGCAACCCGTTGGTCCGGTGCGGGCCGCCCTGGGTCGTAAAGGCTCAGTCGGTAGAAGCAGTCGGCTGTCGTCGGCACGGTGACCTGGGTCGGACCCGAGGCAATGGCCGATGCCGGGACCGTCGCGATGATCGTTGTTCCCGGGGCAGGATCGGTGGAACCGGCGAAGTCGACGGGACCCCGAATCACCTCGAAGTATGAACCGATTGGCATGCTGGAGGCCATGATGGTCAGCTGGCGGCTTGCCATTGTTCCCCGACCGGTGACTCCACCCATCGGGGTGCCGTCGTCGAGTTGCAGGTCGATCGAACCATTGAAGCTGGTGAGGTCAGCAACGTACACCCGACCCGCGGCCAGAGCAGAGACAATGTCGGCCTCGGCGGAGGTAGCGGCCCAGGCGAACGTCAAGAAGCGGTTGGGCTCGGTGGCCCATCTGCCTGGTGCTCCGTAGTGGTCGTCGTTCGTGCCGTTACCGGTCGTCACGATGCCGTTGCGTGAGCAGGCGTCCCACGCCGCCAAATGGCTCTCAAGAGGCATTCCACCCCGAATGCGATAGCCGGCCTCGAAAAGGTCGCAGCCGTAGGCCGACGCCCTGAGCACCCTATGGATAGTGGCGGTCTCAAGCGACGCCTGCTCGGCGGGAGTGAGTCCCTCGTTGTCGCTGGTGCCGTACACGTGGTTCAGGCTCGATACACCGCCGGCGGTGCGAACCGAATCGGTCCATTCGTGGAAGTACGCCGCGTCCGGATCGACGGGAGAGAGCATGTCCTGGCCGGCGTAGGAAATGGGCACGTCGGCACCGAACACGTTGATGTGCGGGTTGTAGAAGGAGACTTCGGAGGCGGCGATCTGATCCACCGAAGGGTACGCCGGGCCGTAGAGCTCGATGAGCGCCGACTGCGTGGCCTGGCAATCCGAAAGCGTGGGGTACGCCAGGGTCAGGTTGTCGAAGTATCCGTACGCCGTGCCGGAGCCAACGGAGCCGGCACGCAGGTACATCGAGGAGAGAGCGTTGTCGCGTGGATCGATCTCCGGCCATAACTGGGCAAAATCGGCGCTCGGGATGATCGTGGCGGTGGTGTAGGCGTCGGAGGCAAGGGCCTGGGTGACGATGCCGGTGAGCCCGGTAACGACGTGCGATCCTGGTGTCTGGCCGGCGATTGTCGTGGCCCCGGTCTTCCCGAAGCGATAGGAGATTTGGTAGATACCGGCCGGGCGTCCGTTGATCGGCGTATGCCGGGAGAGGATCAACAGCACCTCGAGATACGCGGCCCCGGTGACAACTTGAGGGTAGAGATCGATGGTCATGGACATGCCGTCGATGTTGCCGTGGTGGTTTAGCCGTGAGGCGTCGGTGTTGGCGAAATAGCCGAAAGCGGCGGTGTCGGCGCTCCGCATCTTCACCTTGAGCGCACCCACTGCCGATGGGTCGTTGGGTGAGAGTGGTGACGAGACGATTCCCCCGCTCACCTTCGTCGGCGCGCCGGACCTGGTCCGCTGCCAAACCCATGGCGCGCCGAACTGAAGCTCGTCAGCCAGTGAGTCGAAAGATACCTGGGTCCGATAGCACGTGGCCGCCATTCGCCAGTCGTGTTCGGTCCACCACAGCACATTGACATTATTGGCCTCTGCCTCGGACAGTTGCGCTTCCATCGAGCCGGTGTACTCAGAGAACGAGGCGTGCACGTGCATGGCCATGGTGATCAGTTCCGAACCAGGAACCGCGGACTGCCCAGCTACGATTGGCCGGAGCACGGACGCCTCACTGACCTCAGCTCCCGAGCTCGTCGCACTCGCGGCCGCGGCGTCATGAATCACAAGTGGCGATGCCAAGATGGCGGCGGTGCCGGTTCCGGCATACTTGAGTAGGTTTCGACGGCTGAGGCGGCCGGTGGAGATCTCGGACCTGGAAAGGTGCGAGCTGCCGCCGGAGTCCGCGATCAGGGTCTGCTCGGGGGGTGGGAGTTCAGCCAGCTTGCCGCTGCCCCACCGACCGTCGAGTCCATAGGGATCCGCGGCGCCGTTGAGAGGGTCATGAGAATGGCTGTTACACACAGGCAGACCTGCACCAGATCGATGCCGTCAACCCGCTGTCACCAACAGCGAGCGCTGTCTGCCGAGCTCCACGCCTCGTCGCCGCCATAGGGCCCTCCTGCCAAACCCAGTCCCGGCACGATATCGCTGTCCTGAGCCCGAAGCCACAGAGCCGAGGCCGAAACTGTCCCGTCCGTCGAGTCCGAAGACCTCAGGGCTGCCGGAAGGCGTACAGGTAGTGGCTGGTGTCCGTCACGAAGATCACCCCGTTGCCGGCGGCGGGCGCGGTGTCCGAGGGGGCGTGGAGCTTGGCCTGCCACGAGGGCCCACAGGTTGCCGCACCACACCCATCGGCGGAGAACGCAGTGACGACGCCGGTACTCGAGGTCACGTAGACCAAAGACCCGGCCACGGTGGGTGCGGACAATGAGCCGCCGACGGTCGCGGTCCAGGTCGGGGCACAGGTCGAGGACCCGCAGCCACCGACCGGGAAGGCCGAGAGCACTCCGTCCGAAGCAGCGACGAACACGGTGGTCGAGCTGACCGCCACCGAGGTGGTGATCGCGCTACCGCCGGTTCCCGTCCAGTCGGGCTCGCACGCCGTGGCACCACACCCCGTAGCCGGGAAGGCGTACACCTGCCCCGTCGAGTCACCCACGTACATCTCCGTACCGGCAACCGTGGCGCTCGCCACGACGGCCCCACCGGTCACGGGGTACCAGAGCGGCGAGCAGACCTCGGGGAATCCGGTCGCCTGCTCGTAGGACTCCAGCTCAGACGGGGGTACCCCCGAGGGTGGGACGCAATCCTCACCGGAGGCGTCGTACGCGGAGAGCGCACCGGACGACACCACGAAGAGCGAGCCCGCACCGACCGCGGGAGGCGAGTTGGCACTGGAGTCCGTGGTGAACACCGAAGCACCCGTCGAGGCGTCGAGCACCTCGGTACCGGAGAAGGAGTACTGCAACTCGCAGCACTGGAATTGCCAGTTGGCGGCCACGACTCCGTCGGCCACCGCGGGTGCCGATGTGCCGCCCTGCCCGGCCGAGAACACCGTCGACCCGGACGCGGCGGCGAAGGCCTGCTCGGTGCCGTCGTACTGGTCGGCCCCCTCTTGGTTCTCGCCCACGTAGACGTTTCCGTTACCCGCGGCCGCCGGCGTCAGCGCCGCGGCAAACCACTCCTGCCCGGCCTCGATCGCCGGAAAGGACTGGACCCAGGCCTGCGTCTTCGTACAACCCGCCGGTGCCGGCGGGCAGTTGGCATCAAACGCGTAGAGGTCACTCGCGGTGGGCGCATGCGCCTTGGTGAGCTTGGGGTTGATGGCCGTGACGTACACGTCACCGTCGCCCACGACCGGGGCGGTGCCCGGACCGATCAACCTGGCGGTCCACAGTTTGGTGAGTTTGGGCACGGTGGGCCGGGGGCGGGCGCCCGCCGGCCCGCTCGTGGACGCGACGATGACCGGCATCAACAGCACCACACCCACCACTGTCGCCCGTAGCAATCGGGTCATCATCCTCCCCCTCCGCAGCCCACCGTGGTCCGGCGGGCCCCCGCCCCAACGACACCTTCCTCCCCCTCGACCCCAATGTCAACGAAAGCCGGGGTGGGCCTCAGGCCGAGCCGCAGACCGTGGTTGACTGGTGCCTGTGGACAGACCCAGCGATCCGCCCCGCCGCGCCGGTCCCGAGGTGACGTTGTACTGGCGACCGGGGTGCATGTTCTGCCTGCGACTGCGACTCGTCTTGCGGTGGCATCGTCTCTCGGTACACCAGGTCAACATCTGGGCGGATCCCGATGCAGCCGCCTTCGTCCGGTCGGTGGCTGACGGCAACGAGATCGTGCCGACGGTCGTGGTGGACGGGCACCCCATCGTCAACCCAGCCCCCCGCCAAGTGGTGGCCGCCCTTCGGGCCGGATAGGGCATCCATCGGCGAGTCGTCAGACCTGCACCTTCGGATGATCATCGCCTGACCAGCTCGACCCCTCGGTCACCGACCGACCGAAGAACCGCCCGAAGGTGACAGGCCCAGCCCATCACGGCCGGTCAGTGGGACCCGTTTCGGTGCGAGCTTCGGAAAGTAACGAGCACCGAGCCGGTGCACGATGTCCAGGGCCAGGGTCGGCGACATCTCGGGGATGTTGTCGGGCGTCGCCGTCCGTTCGGGCGGCGCGATCCCCCGCAGGTGCTCCTCGTGCTCCACCAGTCCGTGGCACATGTGTCGGCCCAAGGTGCTGAGGGCCTGACCCGCCTCGACCCGTTCCACTTGGAAATCGGGCACCGGCAACGGCGCCAGGTCGGGCCATGACCCGGGATCGCGAGGGGAATCGAGGGTGAACACGTCATCGATCGTCCGAGCCGAGGCATCCCGACCGGTGAACGGCTCGCCGAGGTCCCACTGCTTCCTCAGGGTGGCCAGGATCGAGGTGTGCCGGTGCTCGTCGTTGAACACCGCACCTTCCGCCACCCAGGGGGAGACGACGATGGCCGGCACCCGGTAGCCAGACCGATCGAACCGGAAGCCGCACTGCCCGGCCGGAGCCCTGGGGTCGGGCGGCGCAACCGGTCCAGGCGGCACATGGTCGTAGGTGCCTCCAGGTTCGTCCCAGCCGACGAAGAGGGTCGTGTTGAACGCATTGGCGCCAGTCGGCGACATGGCCGACCTGACCGCGTTGTAGATCCGAGCCAGAAAGGCCTCCCCGGCCAGGACCGATGAGGGCGGGTCGATCGGGATCCTCACTCCGGGCATCAAGGCCCGCCCGAAGGCCGGGTGGTAGTCGCCGTGACCGGCCAGCAGGTTCGGCTCGATCAGCGAGAAGTGCGGAAGGGTGCCGTCTCGACAGTCCCGTTCGAATTCGGAGAACGGGACGAAGTTGGTGGCGAACCGGTCCCCGAGCCGGGCCATGTGGATCATTCCCGTGAAGGAGACCGGATCGGGCTCGAGCACGTAGACCTTCCAGGTCTTGTGGTGCCGTTCGAGTCGCTCGAAGATCGTCTCGGCGTCGTTGTGACGCATGAAGTTGGTCATCGGCCGATTGACCACGTACCCCGACGATGTGGCCGCCGTCCAGAACGAACGGTTGGCGAGGGTCTGAGACGGGACCTCACTGAACCAGTGGTCGAACACACCGAACTGGCGGGCGATGCAGCTCAGGACCGGGATCTGCTCGGGCGAGTATCCCGTCATGATCGCCCGGTACTCGTCGTAGGTGGGCTGGCGCCCGAGCTGGACGGTCAGATAGCTGATGTAGTCGGTCACGAAGCCGTCCATGGTCGGCGCCTGCCCCGCCGCCGGGGCGTTGAAGGGAGCCACCATCTCCGTGGCGTCCTTGAACCGATTGGCCTCGTCGAGCACGTTGAACAGCTGGGTGTTGGTGTGCTGGTACTCCTCGCCCGGATCCGGGTTCGGCGAGTCCATGTCGAGCGCAATCCCATAGGGGATCGAGGCCGCCGGGCCGGGGTGTTGCGCCCAGTCAGGGATGGGGTTGCTCAGCTCCTTGCCGAGGACGCCCTCGAACGAGGCGACCTCACCCGGTTGATAGAGCCGTCCGAGCATGTTGTCGAACGAGCGGTTCTCGAAGAGGACCAGGACCAGGTGGTCCATGGCATTCGTTCGTGAAGTCGGCACGACAACCCCCTCGGGGTACAAGTGAACTCGGAGCGCTCGTCTCTCGGGCGCAGGGCATCGATCCTGCCCGCCTGCAATCTAACCTCGATCCCTCAACAGCCGTCCTGCGCCCGGTGGCCGGTTCCCAATGTTCGTCACCGTGGCGAGGGCTACCATCACGCGGTGCCGCCCGCTCCCGCGCTGACGCGCCGGCAGTTCCTGGCCGCCACCGGCGTGGCCGCGGCCACTGCCCTCGGGGGTCACACCACCACGGCTCGCCCCGATCACGGGACATCCGGCCGCGTCGCCGTGGTGGGCGCCGGCCTGGCCGGGCTGTCCGCCGCGTTGGCCCTTCGCGCCGCCGGCTGGGACGTCGTGGTGCTCGAGGCCCGCGACCGGGTCGGTGGGCGGGTGCACACCCTCCATCTGCCCGTTCACCGACGGGTTGCACGTCGAGGCCGGCGGTGAGTCCATCGACAACAACCACAATCCAGATCCAGGCCCTGGCCCACCACTACCGCCTTCCGCTGGCCCACCGGCCGGCCGACAAGCTGAACGACGCCGCGGTGTACCAGGGCGGACAGCGAAGTGTCCTGAAGGACCTGGCCACCACCGACCCCGGCGCGTTGACCGGATACGTCGGCTTCGGCGACGCGTTGATCCGGTTGGCCGGGGACCTCGACCCCGCCCACCCCGAGCTCGCCGCCCAGGCCGAGCTGTGGGACGCGCAGTCGCTGCAGGACTTCGCCGCCACCCAGACGCTCGACGCCAATGCCGAGCTCCTCGTGCAGTCGGACTACCGGGGCAACTACAACGCCCAGCTCGACCAGGTGTCGCTTCTCTTCGTGCTCCAACAGTCGGTCGTCGACGAGGCATTGCCCGAATCCGGCGTCGAGACCATGCGGATCGCGGCGGGAAACAGTGCCCTGCCCGAGGCCATGGCCCGTGACCTCGGGCACGGCGCGTGCGGCTCAACTGCCCCGGTCACCAAGATCGAACAGCACCCGTGGGGCGTCCGGGTGAGGCCGGCGTCGGGACCGGACGCCGGCGACGTGGTCGACGCCGCTCATCTCGTGCTGGCCGTGCCGCCGCCGGCGACTCCGGACGGTCACGTTCGATCCTCCGCTCTCGGCCGACGCTGGCGGCGATGATCGAGGAGCTCGATCTGGGCCATGCGTTGAAGGTGTCCACCCAGTACGACCACCGGTTCTGGCTGCCCGAGGGGTTGTCGGGGTTCACCATCACCGACCTGCCCTTCGGGGTCGGCTGGGACGCCACCGACTCCATGCCGGGTGGCGCCGAGCGCCCCGGGGTGCTCACCCAGTTCGTGACCGGGGATGCCGCCAGGTCCGGGGCCGCGCTCAGCGCCCGGGCCCGCATCGCCTCCTTCCAGAAGCAGCTCGACGTCGTCTACCCGGAGGGAACGGAGGCCAGGAGCGACATCGCCACCACCATGGCGTGGGCCAACGAGCAGTACACCGGAGGTGGTTACGCCGTCTACGCCCCTGGGCAGCTCACCCGGTTCTGGCCATTGCTGCGCCAGTCGCACGGCGCCATCTGGTTTGCCGGCGAGCACACCGAGACCCTGGCGGGCTACATGGAGAGCGCCGTGCGTTCGGGCCACCGGGTGGCCGCGGCCATCGGATCGGCACCCCGCTGAACGGCCGCCGTCGGCAATCAGCTCGCGCCGAGGCACAATAATGAGACAGAAGGAGGAGCCCATGCCCGAAGCATCAACCGTCACCGTGGTCGGAGCGGGGGCACTGGGCGCGGCCATGGCGGCCCGCCTGGGCGAAACCGGACATCAGGTCCGACTGTGGAACCGGACGGCCGAACGGGCCCGAGCCGCCTCGGCCGGGGCCACTGGGGTCACCGCCGTGGAGTCCCTCCGCCAAGCGCTTTCGGGGGCTCCTGTCGTCATCACCGTGCTCCGTGACGGGGATGCGGTCGCCGAGGTGATGTCCGCGGCGATCACGAAACTGGATCCGGGCACCGTCTGGGTGCAGGCCAGCACCATCGGACCGATCAGTGCGCGTTCACTCGCCGATCTGGCCGACGAGCACGGTGTGCCGTTTCTGGACGCACCCGTATCGGGCAGCACCGCGCCGGCCCGCCAAGGGCGGCTGGTGTGGTTGGTGGCGGGTCGGGAGGACGCGCTCGCCCAGGCCCGACCGATCCTCGACGCGCTCGGGTCCTCGGTGCTCTACGTCGGAACCGGCGTGGAGGGCAGTTCGCTCAAGCTGGCCGTGAACGCGTGGATGACGGCGGCGACGGTGGCCATGAGTGACGTGCTCTCCCTGTGCGATGCCTTGGACCTCGATCACTCCACCTTCGCGGAAGCGCTCGAGGCCGGGCCGTTGGCGATGCCCTACGCACTGCAGAAGTTGCAACTCATGGACCAGCGATCGTTCGAACCGGGGTTTGCCGTGCAACTAGCGCTGAAGGACATCGACCTGGCCCGGTCAGCGGCCGGCTTGAGTCCGTTGCTACAAGTCGTCCGTGACCGACTCGAGCGCACCGTCGAAGCCGGGCACGGCCACGACGACCTCGCCGCCGTGGACATCTTGAGCGGGGAGGTCGGTCCGGCCTGACCCCGTTGCCAGCCGTCTCATCCGCGCTCGGCGTCCAATCTGGCCATCGCCCGGTAGTAGGCCATCTCCATCGCCGAGGCGCGCGGCCAGCCGGCGTAGTAGGCGAGATGGAGCACGAACTCCTGGAACTCCTCCGGGGTGATGTCTCCGCTGGCCAGGGCGGCATACACATGGGTCTGAATCGGTTCGTCGACGGTGGCGGTGGCTACGCAGGCCAGGGTGATCCATCGCCGGTCCCGTCGGGACAGCCCGGGTCGATCCCACAGCTCACCGAACACCGAGTCGACGACACCGTTCGCCGTGAACGGGCTGACCGGGGGCGGAGCCTCGTGCACCATGACTTCCTGGTATCTCGCCCGGCCGATCTCCGTGCGCCGTCTGGCCGCCTCGGCCATGACGCTCTGCTGGTGGTCCTCGTCCATCGAATCCTCCCGGGGTTGTCTCACTCGGCGGCGGTGTGCCCATTCCGGTGCCGCATGGCCGCGATGAGGCCACCGTCCACCCGGAGGTCACAGCCGGAGATGAAGGCCGCCTCCTCGGAGCACAGGAACCTCACCGCCGCGGCGACATCGGCCACGTGGCCGGGCAGGGGAAGGCCCGGGTCCTGTCGGGGGGACCGGATCGGGGTCATGCGGGCCATCCCCTCCTTGACCGGGTGCTCGGCCAGTTCGAGCCGGCCCATCGGGGTGTCGATCAACCCGGGGGACAGCGAGATCACCCGGCCCCCTCTCGCCGCCCAGGCCACCGCGGCCCGTTCACACGACCTGATCACCCCTCGTTTGGCCAGACGGTAGGTGGCACCTGGGTCGGGCTCCTCGGAGAATTGCGAGCGGAACCGCTCGGGGAAGTCGGATCCGAGGGGCCGGTCGAGCACGGCATCCATCTCCGGATCGAAAGGGCCCATCAGCCCGGAGATGGACGCCAGGCACACCGCGGCGCTCCCGCGGACGACCCGCTCGACCAGCACTCCGAGGAGCCGCTCGACGCCGGTGAGGTCGGTCCGGAGGATGTCGCGCCACCCGGCCATGGACGGGGACACCCCAGCGGTGTGGACGAGGGAGCGCAGCTCGCCCAGGTCGGCCGTCCGGGCGGCCAGTCGGGAGGCGAGTCCGGGATCGCCGATGTCACCGATGACGGTCGTGACGGTGGGCCCGGCGTCCGGGGACAACTGGTCGGCGACTGTCGGTGAGCCCGGCCTCATCGCAGTCGGTGAGCAGCAGTTCGTCGACCGTGGGCCCGATGGCCCGGGCACAGGCCGAGCCCATGGCTCCGGCGGCTCCGGTCACGATGGCCACCTGCTTCATGCCGGTGGCTCACCTCCCGCGGCAGACGGCGGCATGGTCGGACGTTGACCGGCGAGGTCGGCACGCTCTCGGACCAACACGCTCTGGTCCACGGCCGGTCGGTGATCACCCGGCCGGGCCGGGAGGGCGAAGCCGGTGTAGACCACTCGCCGCTCCGACCGTCGCGGGTGGGTCGACCGATGCACGGTGCACGAGGTGTGCACGGTCACGTCACCCCGGGCGGCACGCAACTGGACGGTGGGGAGGTCGAGGCCGGCGTCGAATTGGCTGCGGTCGATCAGGGCCCGGTGCGATCCGGCGATGACATCCAACCCCCCATGGGCCTCGTCGACCGGCGTGAGGCAGATGCCGATGGTGAGCCCCGAGCAGTACAGCGCATGTCCGCCCCGCTCGCAGTCCTTGTGCCAAGGGCAGGCAGACCAGACCATCCACCGAGTCCACCCGCTTGACCAGACCCTCGGCGGTGACCTCGCTGAAGTGCTCGCCGAACGGGTCTCCCGGCTCGTGCCCGTCGTCGAGGAGCCCACCGATCGACAGGAAGGTCGGGCTGGCCAGCAGCGCGCGCAGACGCTCGGACTTGGTCACGAAGTCCAGGATGCGGCACGGATAGCGAACTCCCTGCTTCGTCGTCGCCCACCAGGACACCCCGTCATCGGGGGAGGAGCCCTCGACGGCCTCGGACGAGATCGGCGTCGATGGCGGCCATCTCGTCGTCGGTGAACACGTCCTTCAGAAGGAGGAAACCGGCCTCGGCCAGGAAGTGGGCGGCCTCCGCGCCGGGACGATCGAGTTCGAAGACCTGGTCGAGGTCGAGGGGGCCACCGTCCAACGCCCGGAGGGTCACATCGCCCGGCCGGTAGAGGGAGCGGCCGTCGAGCACCGACCGGAGGACCGGGTCCCAGGCACAGAACATGTGGACCGAGCGGTCGTCGCCGGTCACCCGCCCGGCGATGGCCAGCCCGAAGGCCGACTTGCGCTCCTGGATCAGATCGTCGAAGGCCGCCCGGTCCAGATGGACGACCAGCGCTTCGGACCCCCCGGGGGTGGACTCGACCCGGCCCGACCGGACCCGCAAGCGACCACGCTCGCCCGTCGATCCGGAGCGTCACCGGTTCCACCCCGAGGATCTCGGCGTCGAGCGCAGCCGGCCCGCCGCGTTCCTCGACCGCCACCGCCCAGGCGTCCGCCCAGAAGTCAGCCGGCTCGGCCGGTGGTTCCGTGCCCCGGCCCCGGGTCCGGGCATCGATGCTGTACCGCCCGGTGGCCTCCGGCACCGTCATCGGATCGGCCCCCGGTCCTCGCCTCGGGGGTGGCCGACCAGCGCCAGCAGCCGATCCGCCGCGGTCAGCAACGCCGCCCGCTCGGCCCCTTCGGTCGGCAGGGGCTCGAGGGCGAACAGACCGACGTCCTTCGACAGGAGGGGGCCGAGGTGCCCGGCCATCGGTTCGAATGAGCCGACCCGGACGAACACCTCGAGCGAGAAGCTGCGGCCGCTCCCACTGGTCAGGGCCCGACCGAGCAGGTGGGGGTCGAGTCCGAGGGCCTCGCCGACCGCCATGGCGTCATGGGCCAGCCCGAACTGGGCGGCATTCAGGACGTTGTTGACCAGCTTGGTGCGCAGGCCGCAGCCCAACCCGCCCATATGGAGCACGGGATCGCCGTAGGTGTCGAGCACGGGGCGGGCTCGCTCCACACTGGCCACCGACCCACCGACGTACACGGTCAACGCTCCGGCCGCAGCAGCCGTGCCGCCCCCACTGACCGGTGCATCGATGACCGCGACGCCGTGACCGTCCGCGGCTTCGGCAACTTCGGCGCAGGTAGCGGTGGCGATGGTCGAGTGGATGGCGAGGATGCTCCCGGCGGCCATGCCGGCCAACACTCCGGTGGGACCGAGCGTCACCTCGCGTACGGCGGCGTCATCGGTGACGCAGATGCCGACGACATCGCTGGTGTGACCGAGCTCGGCGAGTCGTGGGGCCAGCGTGGCCCGGCCTCGGAACGGTGCCAGCGAGGACGGGTTGCGGGCCCACAGGGTCATGGGGATCCCCGCCGCAATGATCCGTTGGGCCATGCCGGCCCCCTGACTGCCGAGACCGACGAAGCCGGCGGTGGTCACGGGGCCGCCCCCGAGGCCGCCGGGACGCCGGCCGATGAGGTCACACCGCCGAGCAGAATCCGGGATGCCGCCTCGAGGTGGGCCCGGCCGATGGTCAAGGACGGATCACTGCCCTGGTGCATCTGGTCGATCACGCCGAGCTGCATGGCGCACAACACGTCGGCCGTGGCTCGGACATCGAGCTCGGCGGGGAACTCTCCGGTCGTTACCCCCCGGGCCAGGATCGCCGCCGTCGCGTCCCGCCACACCTGGCGGGAGAGGCCGCCGCCGGCGTCTTCGCCGTGGAGGGCGAGTCGGGTGTCACCCGACAGGAAGGCCCGGAAGTCGGGCCGGGCGCGGGCGAATCGGAGGGTCTCGCCGATGGTGGCTTCGAGGGCGGCCCGGGCCGTGTCGCTCCCCCGGGCCGCCTCGTCCACCGACTCGGCCCACGCACCCAGGGCACGGTCCCGAACGGCTCGCAGCAGGTCGACCTTGCCGTCGAAGTAGCGGTAGAGCAGTGTCCGGGAGACGCCCGCACCGGCGGCGATCTCCTCGAACGTCGCATGGCGGAAGCCGTAGGCGGCGAACACACCGGCGGCCGAGCTCAGGATCCGTTCGCGGCTCTCCACCGCGCTCCTCTCACCGCTCACCCGACCATACTGACGTTTTGCGTCCGAAACGTCAATGGCGTCATCGTGAGTCGGCGGCCGCGACCGCCGCACGGCCCGATCGACCCGGACTCCAGTCCACTGAAGCCCGGGGTTCACTAATGTCCGGCCCATGGACGTGTCCCCGTACCACTACAGCGACAGCATCAGCATCGATCGGTCCCCGGCCGATCTGTACGCGATGGTGAGTGATGTCGGCCGGGTCGGCGACCTCAGCCCGGTGTGTCAGTCCGGGGCCTGGGATGACGCCTCCCAGGCGGGCGAGGTGGGGGCCTGGTTCACCGGCCACAATGCCATCGGTGACTTCGGCTGGGACACCCGTTGTCAGGTCGTCGCGGCCACCCCGGGGAGCCAGTTCGCCTTCATCAACCACGGACCGGACGGCACTGTCGAGCTCGTGCGCTGGAGCTACACCCTCGAAGCGGAGGGAGCGGGAACCCGGGTGACCGAGTCGTGGCAGGTCCTACCGGCCTACCCGGCCTTCGTCAGCGGGGGCGACGAGAATTTCGACGTCAAGTCGCGGATCGATAGCATGGCCGAGATGGCCAAAGAGGGCATCGGGGCAACCCTGGCCAACCTCAAACGGCTGGCCGAGTCCTGAGCGGCACCGGCCGATCGTGGCTGGCCGGCTCCGCAGCTCAGAGCGGTGACCCGGGGTCCAGGCGTTCGATCACCTCGCCCACCGCCGCAGCCAGATCGGCCGGGCGGTGCCCCGCATAGAGCGGTCCGGCGCCATCGCCCAGCAGCCAACCGGCCATCGCGCAGCCGCGGGCCGGCACCGGGGCGGTGGCCAGGAGGGCGTCGATCAGCTCGCCGATCTGCGCCTCCGTGGCGAGGATGCTGCGGCGGTCGAGCGGCACTCTGGGGTCGCGGGCGGTCCGGGGTCGTCGGACCTGATCAAGTGTGTGTCTCCAGTTTTCGGCCAGCGTGAACCGCATGGCGGGCGACACGAGCAGGTGGGCCCGTGCGCTGAGGAGGCCGGTCTCTTCGGGCCGACGCCCGCCGGCCAGCTGACGATCCAGATGGGATCCGAGGAGCCGGACCATCAATCGGGTCCCCCATCGACTGGGTCGGGCCTCGAGCGGTCCGCCGCCGTCCGGGCCGAGCAGCAGGAGGGTCACCGAGTCGGAGCCCCGCGGCTGCGGCTGAGCGCACGCCGACTGAAAGGCCCGTTGACGGCGGCGGCGGTCGCTCCGTTGCTCCCACGTGTCGTCCCGCCTGACCAGCCGCAAGCCTGCTGATGCATCCATCTGTTCATCTTGCGTGCCCACCACGATCGCCGAAAGTGGCACAATAGACATTGTGCGCGACACTCCTGCCATAACGGCCCCGGCCACGGCAGCCGAGACGCCGGCTCGCCATCCCCCCCGGCGGTCCCGTCATGCGGATCGCCACGTCGCCGTCGTGGTCTACGACGGGTTCACCCCGTTCGAGCTCGGGGTGGCCTGTGAGGTCTTCGGGGATGACCGGTGGGTGGCCGCCGGTGACCCGTGGTACCGGTTTTCCATCTGCGGCGACCAGGCCGCTCCGGTGACTGCCGACACCGGATTCCAGATTCTGGTCCCCCATGGGCTCGACGTGCTGTCCTCCGTGGACACGATCATCGTGGCCCCCACACACCGGCCGGAGGCGGTCCCGCCCGGTGTGTTCGAAGCCCTGCGGGCGGCCCACGCCCGCGGGTGCCGCATCCTGTCACTCTGCGTTGGTGCGTTCGTCCTGGCCGAAGCGGGCCTGCTCGACGGGAGGCGGACCGTGACCCACTGGGCCGAGTGCGATGAGCTGGCCCGCCGCTTCCCACGGGTGTCGGTCGATCCCGGGGCGCTGTTCATCGACGACGGCGACATCCTCACCGGAGCGGGGAGCGCGGCCAGCATCGACCTGTGCCTCCATGTCGTTCGTCAGGACTACGGAAGCGAGGTTGCCACCCGACTGGCCCGCCAGCTCGTCGTTCCCCCCCAGCGCAACGGGGGGCAGGCCCAATACATCGAGCAGCCGATCCCCGTGCTCGACAGCTCGAACGCGTTCGCCGAGACGGTGGCCTGGTTGGAGGAGCACCTCGACGAGCCGGTGACCGTCGCCGACCTCGCCCTTCGTTCCGCCATGAGCCCCCGGACCTTCGCCCGTCGATTTCTGGCCACGACCGGGACCACTCCCTATCAGTGGCTGCTCCGGCAGCGGGTCCAGCTGGCCCAGCGCTTTCTGGAGGTGAGCGACCTGCCGATCGAGGCCGTGGCCCAGCAAAGTGGGTTCGGTACCTCCGCCAACCTGCGCAAGCACTTCTCGCGGGTGGTCCACACCAGCCCCCAGGCCTACCGCCACGCCTTTCGGGACCCGACCACCGGCCCCACCGGGTCCGCCCCCACCCGGTCACCCGCCGTCTGAGCCCGCGGTTCGCCGCCCACCGGGAGTGCGAAGCCGGGCCCGTCGAGACCGGCCGTGGGCCCCTCGACGGGCACCCGGGTTCCCCGGGCAGGTGGACCGAATCCTTGTCAGAATGGTGCCGTCCCGGAAACGTGCGGATGCCCGGGAGGACGGAGCGTGACCAGCGGAACGGGGCAATTCGACACACCACGTCCGAGCGGTGGTGGCCATCGAGGATCGGGTACTGTGCAACTACTGGGTCACCCAGTCGTACTCCGATCTGGCCTCGCGATTGGCCGTCGCCCTCGGGGCGGACACGGCCAACTGGTGCACCTTCGCCACCTGGGCCTCGGGCACGGTGGGCCGGAACCTGAGGGGGGAGGATCTGCCCGAGTGGCTGCACCGGCGGGTGGTGCGGTCCGACGGCATGATGGGCTCCGTACGGCAGTTCAACGACGGCCTCCAAAAGGACCATCTCGACCTCGGGATCCACCGCATCCGGCCTCACCACCTCACTGAGTTCGTCGGCGACCTCTTCGGAGCCTGCGCCACCAATCTGTCGGACGGCAACACCCAGGTCTTCGCCGAGATCGCGCCGGCCGCCGCCGTGTTCATCGAATGCTTCGAGCGGGACCCCCACGACCTCCCGTCACTCCGGGTCAAGGTGCTCCGGGCGTGCGAAGGGGCACCGGAGTTCGAAGGGATGAACCGGTTACAGGTGGGATTCACCCACTGGTGCGATGCCTTGGCCGAGACGGACCCGGTCCGCCGCAGCCAGCTCATCCTGGCCGGCTCCCTCGAACTGGGTGCGCACGAGCAGCATCACCTTCAGGGTCCCATCGCCGGGAGCATGGACATGGGTCTGAATCAATCCTTCGATCGACTCAAGGGTCGTCTCGTGGCCGGGCTGTCCACACCGCCGGCGATCGAGGAATCGATCGATACCCTCCTGCACCCGCTGGGAGAGGGCATCAGCGCCATCTGGGGCGACCTCATGACCGAACTGCTGGGCACGATCCACCTGCCCGACCGGGTCTTGCGGCTCAATCGTGACGTGCCCCCGCTTCCGGGCCAGGAATTCGTTCCGACCGACCTCGAACCTGTCGCACGTGTTCGTGCGATCCCTGCGGGCCCAGATCGCCGGTGACACCGATCTGGCCGAGCACTTCGCCACCGAGGCGCTCCGGATCGGCAACGAAAGCGGTCAGCCCGACGCCGCCACCATCTACGGTGCCCAGTTCAACATCATTTCCGGCCAGCGTGGCACCCAGAGCGACTTGACCCCGTTGATCGAGAAGATGGCCACCGAGACTCCGGACATCCCGCGGGCCTTCTTCATCTCCCTGTTGGCCAAGGCCCACATCGAGGGGGATCGTTTCGAAGAGGCCTCCCTGCTCCTGCAGGAATTCGCCGAGTTCGGCTTCGAGTTACCCCTCGACCAGGTGTGGCTGACCGGCATGGTCGACATCGCCGAGGCGGCCATCGAGTGCCGGGACCTGGCCGCCGCCGAACCCCTCTTCGCCCAACTCGAGCCCTGGGCCGACCAACTGCCGGCGACCGGAGCCTCGGCCCTCGGTCCGGTGAGCCACTACCTCGGCGGCCTCGCCGCCGTCCTCGGTCGCCACGACCAGGCCGACACCTACTACGCGCGGGCTGCCGCGCTCAGTGAACAGATGGGCGCCGAATTCTTCGTGGCCCGTACCAACCTGTCCTGGGGCAGGATGCTCGCCGAGCGGCGGGGTCCCGACGATGCGGAGCGAGCCCGCGACCTGCTCACCCGGGCCCGGGCCACCGCCGAGGCCCGGGGGTACCGGACCGTGGCCCGACGGGCCACGGCGGCCCTGGTCCGCCTGACCTGAGTCCCGCCGGCCCGCCGGATTGCGGAGGAGGGCGCACCGAGCACCCGACGATCGCCTCAGTTACCATCAGGTGGTGGCGGCACGACCGAAGTCGTTGGACCTGAAGTCGATCTGGCTGTTCTCCAACTGCAATGCCTCGGAGTTGAAGCGGATCGGCGCCCTCTTCGACGAGGTGGAGGCGACGCAGTGGCACGTCCTGGTGGAGGCGGGCCAGCCGGGGACCGAGTTCTTCCTCATCGTGCGCGGCCGTGCGGTGGTGACTCGCAAGGGACGGACCGTGGCCACGCTCGAGCCGCAGGACTACTTCGGCGAGCTGTCGCTACTCGACCGTCAACCCCGATCGGCCACCGTGGTCTGCGAGACGGACATGGACCTGCTCGTGCTCTCCCAGCGGAACTTCGACCGACTGCTGCGCTCCGCGCCGACCATCGTCAACAAGTTGCTGCGGGCCATGGGCAACCGATTGCGCGAGTCGGACGCCCTGGCCTACGACTGACCCGGCGCCGGTGCCGGCCCGTCGGCCTCAGCCGTCGGAGACCAGCACCTTCTGCTTCGGGGCGTCACCCGAGGCCTCCAGCGTGCGCTTGAGGGCCTCGCTCCACGCCGCCGGCGTGTTCACGTTGCCCGCCGACGCCGCGATCTCCTCCAACTCGTGCGCCTTGCGCCCGGCCTCAGCGGCGGCCTCGGCGGAGACCTTGGCCTCGTCGGCCCGCTTCGGCGCCTCTGCCGCGGTTCGCTCCGCCTTGGCCCGGGCCTCGGTGGCCGCTTGCTCGGCGGCCTTGGCTGCCGCTTCGGCCTTGCGGGCCGACTCGGCCGTCTGTTGGGCGGACTGCTTGGCCTCTTCGGCCGATTCCGCCGCCGTGCCGCGCCTTGTCGGCCGCCGCCTTGGCTATGTCATCCAGTTGCGTCGCGGTCTGCGCCGCGGCGGCGGCGGACCGCATGGTCCGGGCCATCTCCGACACGACCACGGCCGCATCGGCGGCCGCCTCCCAGGCCTCCGGGGTGCCGAGGGATCGTGCTCGGGCCACTGCCTTGTCGGTCTGGTCCGCCCAATCGTCGACGTCCCCCACACCCTCGGCCAGCGCCTTGATCCGGGCCACCGGGGAGGTACCCACCTGCGGAGTGGAGCCGTTGGTGCTCACGTTGTCGTCGCCCTTGAAGACGGTGACCACCAGTTCTGCTTCGTCGTCCTGATCGTCGTCGCCGTCGACCTCGTCGGCCGGCGGTCCGGCGGCACGGAGCGCTGGTGGCATTGACACCGCCGTCCCCCACTCCCAGGTGCTTGGTACTGATGGAGTTGGAGCCGTGCTGGGTACGGACGGAGTTGGGGGAGCTGGCCTCGATCGTCGGCGCCACGCTCGGTGCGGCCTCGACCGGCCCGTCGGACAGTGCCGGCGCACCCTCTTTGGCCGCGGGTTCCGCCGCCGGGGCGGGCTGGAGCAGGGGCACGAAGGCCGGAGAGGCCGGTGCCGGCGGATCGGTGGAGCGGAACGAGAATGCGTTGCGGCGCTCGTCCACCCCTTCGGCCTCAGCCTCCTCGTCGGAGGATCCGGTCTCGGTCACGACGGTCTCGGCTTGCTCGGTCTGAGTGACCTCGGTCACCGCCGCGGCCGGAGCGTCTTCCGCCCGTGAGTGCACGTGCATGATCTGGCCGGTGAAGTGGAACCCGTCCCAGTACCGCATCAGGCCCTCGTCGGTCTCGTCGGGATACCACCCGGCCACGCCGTGCTCCTGCACCGGGGCCGGCGGAGGGGGTACCTCCGACGGGACCGGTTGGGCTTTCGATGCGGCGGGTCGGGCCTCCTTGGATGCCGCCTCCTCCGCCTTGGAGCCGTTCGAAAAGAACTGCTCGACCTCGGTTGACTCGTCCAGAGCCGTCTCTTTCACCGCGGGCTCCTTTGAGTTTCGTGAAAACGGTCGCAACGCCATATCCGCTTTTTCGGCATCTGGCGGCACCTTCTTGAGCGAAATTCGAGGGATTGCCCTCCATCTCCCCAGCGCAGATCACCAATTCAGGCTCAAGGCGGAATGTCGGGCTGCCGATACCACAGCGTGAGAAATCTGACGAGATCACCGAAGAAAGTGGTCCCGACCCCTGCTGCCTCAGGTCCCTACCCTGGTCTGGACGGCGCACCCGCCCTGGCCTTCCAGCCCGCGGTCGACCTCGCCACCGGCCGTCTGCTCGGATTCGAGGCGCTGCTGCGCTGGCACGACTCGGCCGACCAGGACATCCCTCCGAACGTCCTCATCCCGCGAGCCGAAGCCGAGGGTCACATGAACGCCCTCAACGCCTGGGTGCTGTCGGAGGCCTGCAGCCAGGCCACCGGGTGGCGCTCCGACCTCCAGTTGGCCGTGAACTGCTCCATCTTTCAGCTCCACCGGGGCACCGCGGCGATGGCGGCGGCCTCCGCCCTGGAACAGTCCGGGCTCAATCCCGACCGCTTGACCGTCGAGGTGACCGAGACCTCCATGGAGGACGAAGAGGCGGCGGCGGATATGCGGGTGATGTCTCATCTGGGCATCCAGCTCACCGTCGACGACGTCGGGGCCGACTGGTCGATCCTCGACAAGTTGCGGGACTGCGTGGTCAACACGGTGAAGATCGACGCGTCACTGACCGCCGGCCTCATCGCCCCCGGGGAGCCCACCCGTGCCACCGTCGAGACGATCGTCCAGCGGTGCCGCTCCCGGGGTATCTGCACGGTGGCCGAGGCGGTCGAGACCACCCAGCAGGTGGCCATCCTCCGTGAGATCGGGGCCGAGACCGCCCAGGGCTACTTCTTCTCCCCCCCGCTCGGCGCCGCCGAAGCCACCGCCCTGGCCACCATGGTCCCGGCGGCGCGCTTCGCCCTGTCCGCCCCCTGACCGGCACCGCCGGCTTCCGTCACCGGGCACCGCGAGGTCTACGCTCGCACCGTGACGATCACGCCCACCGGGGGCCGGGTACTCGGGTGCCTGGTGGAGAAGCAGCTCACCACGCCTCAGCAGTACCCACTGACGGCCAACGCCCTCCTGCTGGCCTGCAACCAGGCCTCCAATCGGGACCCGGTGGTCACCATGGACGACGCCGGGCTGCACCAGGCCATCGACGAGTTGCGGTCCCTGCATCTGGTCCGGGTGGTCCTGCCCTCGCACGGGCGATCGGTCAAACGGTACCGGCACGCGCTCGACGAGGTCTACGCCCTCGACACCCCGGCCCGGGCCCTGCTGGCCGTGTTGCTCCTCCGCGGGCCGCAGACGCCGGGCGAGCTGCGGGCCCGGACCGAGCGGATGGCCGAGTTCGCCACCGTGGGCGAACTGCACGAGCAGCTCGACTTTCTGGCCCACCGGTCGGAGGGGCTGGTGCAACTCCTGCCTCGGCGACCGGGGCAGAAGGAGGACCGCTGGCAACAGGTGCTGGCTGCCGAGTTTGCCGACGGCTCGACCGGACCGGACCGGGCGCCGGTAGACCAGGGTCCGGATGACCTGGCTCCGGTCGATCCGCCTGCGCAACCCGGGTCGGTAGCGGGGGCGCCGGTGGTCGGCTCCGGCCCGGACGGGGCCGACCTGGCCACCGTGCGCACCGAGGTCGAGTCCCTGCGGGCCGAGGTGACCGCCCTGGCCGATGCCGTGGCCGGACTCAGCACCGCACTCGACGCCCTGCGCCGGAGTCTCGGGGGCTGACCCCCGATCGATCCGGGTCCCGGGCCGGGCCGGTCAGCCCTTCGAGCCGGCCTGGTTGCCCTCGGCCTGGTAGGCCCGGCACGGCTCCCCGCGCAACGAGCCGCAGGCGGGCAGGGTGGGGGTGGCGTCGACCCCGCTCACCACGTTCACCGTCAGCGCCGACGCGGCCGGGCCACCGAGGCCCACGGTGGCGGTCTGGCCGTCGTCGAGGGTGGCGAACTCCCACACCGGCCGATCCCCGCCCGGGGCGGACAGCACGACCCGCAGTTCGGTGCCGGGCCGGAAGGTGTGGACGATGGGGTCGATCGGGATCTTCACCAGTGAGTAGCCGTCCGGGCTCAGATTCTTGGCGTCGGTGGGCAGGTAGCTCGGATCGGTGAACAGGGCGGTCGAGTCGGCCAGGTCGACCTGGTTCGAGCTGCGGAGGAATCCCGAGGTGATGTACTCCTCCTGGTCCGACGACGGGCCGCACCTCGGTGATGGTGGCCTGGAAGTCCTCGACCGGCGTCGCCGACTTGACCCAGAGGTCGACGGTGGCCGGGCCCACGATGGTGGTGGCCGTCTTGAAGGGAGCGGTCTGGAAGCCGAGCCCGTCGGCGGGCGGCACGGGCGTCCAGTCCCAGTCGGGGTCGGCGGCCCAGGGATTCCCGCTCGGAGGCAGGCTGGTCAACGGCCGCGCCCCTGGGTCCAGGGTGAAGGTCGCGCTCCTCCGGCCGAGGGGCGGGGTTGTCTTGAGCGCACCCGACGGCCGGAAGTAGAGCGAGGTGACCGTGCCGACCGGCGGCCAGCTGGTGAAGTCCGCCGAGTAGGTCGACTGGATGGCGCCCGGACCGGCGGCGCCGGCCCCGTTGTCGAACAGCACCCGCACCAACGGTGTCTGGGCGGCGAACTCGGCCCGGGCCGCGGTCACGCGACTTGTCGCCGGTGAACCGGATGGCCGGGAGCGGTGCCTCGGTCGATACGCCGGAGGCGAAGGCGGTGAACTGGTCGAGGACGGTGGCGGCCAGGGCGCTCGGTTCCTTCGGGACCTCCCGGGCCACGTAGATGTCGAGGAATTCGAGCCACCGGCTGATCGTCTGCGGGTCGGTCGAGTCGATGTGGCCGCCGTTGACCATGTTGGCGTACACCGGCGTGGTCTTCGGGATGGCATCGATGAGCGCCGTCCACTGCGGGCCGGTCTGCTCGTCCTGGAGGGCGCCGGAGAGGAAGACCGGGACGGTGATATGGCTGGCCCAGTCGATCATGGACCGGCGATCGAACAGCGAGGGATCGCGACCCGCTCCGGTTCCGGGCGCCACCTCCTGCGGTCCGACCAGGCTCTCGAGGCTCTCGGACTGGTTGTGGAGGGCCTGGTTGGCCAGACAGGTCGACGAGGTCCCCCCGCTGGCGGCCAGTTCGGCGTCGATCTCGTAGTAGGTCCACGGTTGGCCGACGTTGCTGACCGGAGTCGCCGACAGCTGGGCCAGCCCTCCGGAGCCGTAGGTGGCCGCGGCCATGGCGTCGTCGATCCGGGCGGCGATCCAGCTGGCCGCGAAGCCGCTGTTGTAGATGCCGCCCGGGATAGCCGGTGGAGAAGAGGTCGTCGGTGGGGCTCATCGGGGCGATGGCGGCCAGACCGGGCGGATCGGTGCCGGCCGACGGGAACTGCGACAGCCCCGAGTAGCTGATGCCGACCATGCCCACCTTGTGATGGGCCACCCACGACTGATGGGCGGCGATCTCGATGGCGTCGTAGGCGTCGTAGTCGGACGGGTAGCCGAAGAGATCGAAGGCGCCGCCCGAACAGCCGGTGCCCCGCATCTGGAGGCTGACGGTGGCGAAGCCGGCCACCCGGGCCAGCACCGCCGCCGACGTCGGTGGCACTGTCGGGCAGCAGGTTCGGATCGCCGCAACCGGTGCAGGGAGTATCGGTGGCCTCGGCCAGGAGCGCGGGGATCGGATCGGTGGGCCCGGCCACGTCGTAGCCGGAGTACTCGATGACCGTGGGGCACGGGCTGGTCGCGCTGCACGTCTCCTGGTAGGGGAAGCGCACCGTGGCCGCCAGCTGTATGCCGTCGCGCATGGTGAGGTAGTTGAGCCCCTGGTGCAGCGGCTGGCGGGTGTAGAGGGGCGACCCTGGGCCCGGATTGCGACCCGGGGTCAGCACCGCGAACGGCGGGGTCCGCTGCCCGGTGGTGGTGTCGGCCCAGAAGTAGCCGGGGCCCGGGGTCAGGTTCCGGATGATCAGCGACCCGAGGGAGTCGGCCGTCCCCGGGTTGGCGGGGTTCGACACCGCGGTCCGGTGCTGCATGAGGGTGATGTGGTCCCCGGGTCCGGCCCCGGTCAGCCACGCCTCGTCGACCGACCCGTTGCCCCGCAACGTCCCACTGGTCACCGCACCCGCCGGGCCGGCGATGACCGGGCTGAGGCCCAGTCCCAGGACGACGACCGCGGCCGACAACGCCACCCCCGACGCCAGCTTCCCCCGGATCCGCATGCACTTCCCCCCGAACCTTCCGATGGCATCGGCCCGTCCCCACCGACGGCGACGCCACGAAGATCATGCCATCGGCGGGATCACCTCGTCCCCCTGGACCCTTCGTCCGGAAGGATGTCCTGGTGGCCGCAGCATTCCGCGTTCGGTGAGCGGGTCCCGATCAGGACGGCCCGAGTTCGGCCAGCTTCGGTAGCACCGACTCGCCGAGCCGGCTGACCCAGGCCGCCGGGTCGGGCCCGGGCGGCATCACCTCGACCAGATCGATCCCGAGCTTGGCGTACCCGTCCATGCTGGCGACGAAGGCATCGACGTCGTCGAGCGGATCACCGAAGCCGAGGATGGTCCGCTGGATGGCCGAGGGGTCGCGCCCTTCGGCGTCGCAGTGCCGGTCCAGCACCTCGAGCTTGTGGGCCACCACCGCCGGGTCGGGGGCGAAGAGGTTGCAGGCGTCGGCGTACCGGGCCACCAGGCGCAGGGTCTTGCGCTCGCCGCTGCCCCCGACCAGGATCCGCGGCCTCGGCTGCTGTACCGGCGGCGGGGAGCAGATGGTCTCGGCCAGCTGGTAGTGGACGCCCTCGTAGGGACCGTCGTCATCGCTCCACATCTGCAGGCAGATCTGCAGGGTCTCCTCCAGCCGCTCGAACCGCTCGCCGAGCCGGGGGAAGGGCACCCCGAGCCCCCGGTGCTCGCGCTCGTACCACGCCGCCCCGATCCCCAGCTGGGCCCGGCCGCCGGAGACCACGTCGAGGGTGGTCACGATCTTGGCCAGCAGCCCGGGGTGCCGGTAGGTGACCCCGGTGACCAGCAGCCCGAGGGTCATCCGCTCGGTCTGGCCGGCCAGGAACCCGAGCGACGTGTACCCCTCGAGCATCGGGTCCTGCGAGGTGGCGAACTGCTCCATCTGGAACCAGTGGTCCATGAGGGTGAAGGTCGTGCAGCCCCCGTCCTCGGCGGCCCGGGCGGTGGCGGCCAGGGTCGGGGCCAGCGAGCCCGGACCCACCCGGAAGGTTGAAGTTGACGAAGTGGATGCCGAGCTTCATGGGACTCCTGACGACGACCGGTGCCGCGCATTGCCGCGGGTGTTGGCCAGCGTAGGCCCGGCGGGGACAGGGCGTCAGCGGTCGGAGGGGAAGAACCTCGGGAGAAAGTGGCGGTTGGCCGCCAACAGCGTGTCGGTCAATCGCTCGGCCTTCGGATACTGACCGACCAGCGGATTGGCCACCAGGGCCCGGATCATCGTGTCGCGGCTCCCCGACACCGCCGCCTCCACCGCCAACCGCTCGTACGCCTTGCAGTGGGCCACCAACCCGGACATGTCGGGGGGCAACGCCCGCTGGGGCAGCGGATGGGCCCCGTCGTGATCGACCGTGCAGGGCACCTCGACCACCGCGTCGTCGGGCAGGCCGGGGAGCGCCCCGTCGTTGCGCACGTCGACCACCTGGACGTCCCCGGTCCCGGCGTGGAGCGAGGCGATCAGGCGCACCGCGGCCTCGGAGTAGAAGGCACCGCCCCGGTAGGAGAGTTTCTTCGGCTTGGTCACCACCGAGGGGTCGCGGTACTCGACCAGCAGCTCGGCCTCGAGCTCGGCCACCACTTCGGCCCTCGACCGCCAACCGGGAGCGGCCTGCTCGGCCAGGTTCTCGTCGAGGCAGTAGTAGTAGTGCAGGTAGTAGGAGGGGAGCGCCCCGAGCAGATGCAGGAGCCCGGCCGGCACCCCGCTCTCGAGCTCGAGCTCAGGGCTGAAGCGTCGGAGGAGCTCGGGCATCCGGTCGACCCCGTCGACCCTGGCCGACCGGGCCCAGGTCAGGTGGTTGAGCCCCACGTGCTCGAGCTCCACCGCATCGGGGTCGACCCCCAGGTAGTGGCCGATGCGGCGCTGGACGTGGATGGCCACGTTGCACAGTCCGACGGCGCGGTGCCCCTCGTCCAGCAGGGACTGGGTCACGATGCCCACCGGATTGGTGAAGTCGACCACCCAGGCGCCGTCCGCGCCCCGGGCTGCGGTCTCCTCGGCGATCTCGAGCACCAGCGGCACGGTGCGCAAGGCCTTGGCCAGTCCGCCCGGCCCCGTGGTCTCCTGGCCCAGGCAGCCGTAACCGATGGGCAGTGTCTCGTCGGTGTGGCGGGCGGCCTGCCCCCCCACCCGGAGCTGGATGACCACGAAGTCGGCCCCGTCGATGGCCCGGCTCCGGTCGTCCGTGGTGACCAGGTCGCCCGCCCATCCCCGCGCCCGCAGGATGCGGCCGGCCATGCCGCCCACCGCCTCCAGGCGGTCCGGGTCGGGGTCGAGCAGGACCAGCTCGTCGACCACCACCCGGTCCTCGTGGGTGCACAGGCTGTCCACCAGCTCGGGGGTGTACGTGCTCCCGCCGCCCACCACAGCCACTTTGGTCCCCACGCATCGAACGTAACATCAGCAGGTGACCACCGACCGGAGCCGCAGGTGACCGGGGGAGCCGCGGCCGGGTCACCGGGTGATCCGGCCGTCCTGGCCGTCGACGGCGGCGCGTCGAAGACCGACGTGTGGGTGGTGGCGGGCGACGGCACCCTGCTGGGCACGGCCCGGGGTGCCGGCTCGAACCACCAGTTCTTCGGGCTCGAGGGGGCCATGGACAACCTCGGCGCGACCGTCGAGGCCGCGCTGGTGGCCGCCGGGCGCGATCCCTCGGCCCGGCCCGCCGCCCCGACCGGGGCGTACTGTCTGGCCGGCGTGGACCTCCCGGTCGACGAGGAGCGGTTGGGCGAGGTGGTCCGCTCGCGGGGATGGAGCTCGACCGACCTGGTGCGCAACGACACCCTGGCCATACTGCGGGCCGGGGTCCGCTCCGGCTGGGGGGTGGGGGTGGTGTGCGGCTCCGGGCTGAACTGTGTGGGCCTCGGTCCCGACGGCGCCGTCGAGCGGTTCCCGTCGCTGGCCGAGCTGTCGGGGGACTTTGCCCCCGGAGGATCGTGGCTCGGCGTGCGGGCCCTCGGGCTGGCCCTGCGATCCCTCGACGGGCGGGGCGGGCCCACTGCCCTGACCGGTCTGGTCCCCGCCCACTTCGGCCTGGACCGGCCCGAGGAGGTGCTCACCGGCGTCTACACCGGGACCATCCCGTACGGCCGGCTCTTCGAGCTGGCCCGGGTGTGCCTCGAGGCCGCCGGCGACGGCGACCGGGCTGCCGCCGAGGCCGTCGCCCTGCTGGCCGCCGAGGTGGTGGCCATGGCGGCCGCCATCATCGGGCGCCTGGGCGTCGCCGACCAGCTGGTCGAGGTGGTGCTCGGTGGTGGGGTGTTCGACAGCACCCACCCCGGATTCGCCCGACAGGTCGAGGACGGCATCCTCGAGACCGCGCCGCGGGCCCGGTTCCGCCGGCTCGACGCTGCTCCCGTGCTCGGTGCCGCCCTGCTCGGCCTCGACGCCATGGGGGCGGCGGAGGCGGCGGAGGAACGGCTGAGGTCCTCCGCCCCGGCGGCGGCAGATGGCGAGCCCTAGTCTCTCGCCATGCACTCTGCGGGCGATGACCCATGGTGGCGAACGGGGGTGCTGTACGAGATCTATCCGCGGTCGTTCGCCGACTCCGATGGCGACGGCATCGGCGACCTCGGCGGGATCATCGCCCACCTCGACTACCTCGAATGGCTCGGCGCCGACGGTATCTGGCTGTCCCCGGTGTCCCCCTCCCCCAACGCCGACTGGGGCTACGACGTCGCCGACTACTGCGACGTCGATCCGGCCTACGGCACCCTCGAGTCGATGGACGCCCTGGTGGCCGAGGCCCACCGGAGGGACATCCGGGTCCTGCTCGACCTGGTCCCCAACCACACCAGCGAGCGGCACCCGTGGTTCGTCGACTCCCGGTCGTCGCGAACGGCCGAGCACCGCAACTGGTACGTGTGGGCCGACCCGGGAACCGATGGGGCGAGGCCCAACAACTGGACCGCCCAGTTCGGCGGTCCGGCCTGGACCCTCGACGAGGCCACCGGTCAGTACTTCCTCCACAACTTCACCCGCGAGCAGCCCGACCTCAATTGGTGGAACCCCGAGGTGCGCCGGGCCTTCGAGGACATCCTGCGGTTCTGGTGGGACCGGGGGGTGGACGGCTTCCGCCTCGACGTGTGCAACATGATCATCAAGGATGCTGAGCTACGGGACAACCCACCGGCGACGGGGTCGGACGCACTGGTCGAACAGCTGGCCGGCCAGCGGTGGGTCTACAACGCCAACCGGCCCGAGGTCCACGACGTCCTGCGCAGCTGGCGGGCCCTGGCCGACACCTACGACCCACCGCGGGTGCTGCTGGGGGAGACCGACGTGCACCACCTGTCGATGCTGCCGCCCTACTACGGCGACGGCACCGACGAGCTCCATCTGGCCTTCAGCCTGCCCTGGCTGCACTCGGAGTTCACCGCCGATGCCCTCCGGGCCGTGGTGGAGGAGACCGAGCGGATCCTGCCCGCCGGGGCCTGGCCGGTATGGACCGGCTCCAACCTGGACACGTCCCGGGTGGCCACCCGGTGGGCGGCCGGCGATCCGGGCAAGATCCGCTGCGCCCTGTTGGCCCAACTCACCTTGCGGGGTCTGCCGGTGATCTACCAGGGCGACGAGATCGGCCTGCCCGACGGGACCATGACCAAAGAGGCCCTGCGCGACCCCATCGGCCGGCGCTACTGGCCCCACACCACCGGCCGAGACCCCGAGCGGTCGCCCCTGCCCTGGGACCGAGGGCCCGGGCGCGGGTTCACCACGGCCGGGACCGAGACCTGGCTGCCCATGGGCACGCCACCCGAGTGCAACGTGTCCGACCAGCGGGCCGATGCCGGCTCGGTGCTCTCCTTCACCCGTGACCTCATCGCCATCCGGCGGTCGAGCCCCGACCTCCGACGGGGTGACTACCACTCGCTGCCGTCGTCGGCGGGTGTGTGGGCGTGGCAGCGGGGCGGGTTCGCCACCATCCTCAACCTGGGCGACGACCGCGCCGGGTTCGAAGGGGTGAGCGGGACCATCGTGATCGGCACCGATCGCCACCGTGACGGGCGGCCGGTCGAGGCACCGCTCGCCCTCGAGCCGTCCGAGGGGGTCCTGGTCCGGTTGGGCTGATGCCACCGGCCCGACACCGGCGACCGGCCACCGGCCGCGTCGGCTACCCCGCTTCGCACCTTCGCTTGAGCCCGTCCGCCTCGAGGTGCATGTAGCGCCGGATCCGGCGGGCGGTCATCAGTCCGACCAGGGGGGCGAGCGGCCCCCACTGCCGGATCCCGAGGGTCACCTCCGATCGACCGTCCGGGGTGGGCTGGATCCGGTGGCTGCCCTCGGTCGTCACCCCGGGGCTCTGATGGCGCCAGGTGAAGGCCGCTCCGGGCTCGAGCCCGATGACCTCCCACCGGAGGGTCCCCATCCCCGGCTGCCGGATCCGCACCGCGCCCCCCGGCGCCAACCATCCGTCAGCAGGTGCCTCCACGCTGGTGATCGACGCCGTCCACTCGGGCCAGGCCTCGACCTCGGTGAGGGTGGCCCAGACCCGGTCGTTCGGGGCGTCGACCTCGGCGGTCACTTCGAACTCCATGGTTGCCTCCTTGCCATCGAAGCTACGTACCACACGGTACATGTACCATATGGTACGTGTCTACCGATCAGCCCACATCCGCCGTGAAAGACCAGCTCGTCGAGGGTGCCGTCGACGTCTTCGTCGAACGGGGCCTGAGCGATCTGTCGCTGCGCGAGCTCGCCTCCGCCCTCGGCACCAGCCACCGGATGCTCATCTACCACTTCGGTTCGAAAGAGGCTCTGTTGACCGAAGTGGTCCGGGCCACGGAACGCCGCCAACAGCTGGTCCTGGCCCAACTGACCGAAGGGCTCGGGGGCGACAGCGGCGAGGTAGCCCGGACGTTCTGGCGCCGGTTGCGGTCGCCGGAGCTGGCTCCGCTCGAACGGCTCTTCTTCGAGGTCTACGCGCAGGCCCTGCAGGGGAAGGCCTACGCCTCCACCTTCCTCGAGGACGCGGTGAGCTCGTGGGTGGAGATGGCCGTGCCGGCCCTGCGGGCCGAAGGACTATCGGAGACCGAGGCCCGGAGCGAGGCCCGGCTCGGCCAGGCCGTGGTGCGGGGGCTGCTGCTCGACGTGCTGGCCACCGGCGACCGCGACGGAGCCGACGCCGCCTTCGAGCGGTTCCTGCGCGGTACCGCGCGGCGGGCCGGGGGCCCTGTTGTCTGACCTGGCACCACGCCGGCACCGATCCGCCCACGGACCGGACCGGCAAGAATCAGGGAGGGCCGGCCACGACGCCGGATGCACCCGCACGAACGGGAGGAAGCCAGTGGAGACGCCAGCATTCCAAGGGGTCATCGGAGACGACTGGCGCACGTCCACGCCGTGGTGGCCGGACGCGGTCACCCCACCCGAGGGGGCGCCGAATGTGCTGCTGGTGGTCCTCGACGATGTCGGGTTCGCCCAACTGGGCTGCTACGGGTCGGATATCGCGACCCCCACCATCGACGGCCTGGCCGCCGGCGGGGTCCGGTTCACCAACTTCCACACCACCGCCCTGTGCTCGCCCACCCGGGCCTGCCTGCTGACCGGGCGCAACCACCACCGCAACGGACTGGGCCGGGTCGCCGACCTGGCCGTCGGGTTCCCCGGCTACAACGGCGAGATCCCGAAGGAGAACGGGTTCCTCTCCGAGATCCTGCGCCAACAGGGCTACGCCACCTACGCGGTGGGCAAGTGGCACCTCACCCCCGATGACGAGACCCACATGGCCGCCCCGCGCCACTCGTGGCCCCTGGCCCGGGGATTCGACCGTTGGTACGGGTTCCACGGGGGTGAGACCCACCAGTTCGTGCCCTCGCTCTTCCACGACAACCACTCGGTCGTGCCCCCCCGGTCCATCGCCGAGGGCTACCACCTGAGCGAGGACCTGGCCGAGCGGGCCATCGGCCAGCTGGCCGACCTGCGGGCGGTCGACGTGGACCGCCGCTTCTTCATGTACTTCTGCACGGGGGCCTGCCACTCGCCCCACCACGCGCCGAAGGAGTGGATCGACTCCTACCGGGGGCACTTCGACCTGGGCTGGGACCGCTGGCGCGAGGAGATCTTCGCCCGCCAACTCGACCGCGGGCTGCTCGCCCCCGGCACCGAGCTGGCCCCCCGGCCGCCCTGGGTGCCGGCCTGGGACACCCTGCCCGCCGACGAGCAGCGGGTGTCGGCCCGGTTCATGGAGTGCTTCGCCGCCTTCCTGTCCTACACCGACGCCCAGCTGGGCCGGGTCCTCGAGTTCCTCGACGAGACCGGGGACCGGGAGGACACCCTGGTGATCCTGGTGTCGGACAACGGAGCCAGCTCGGAGGGGGGGCCGACCGGATCGATCAACGACAACCGCCTGCAGAACATCGACCCCGCCGGCACCGCCGAGATGCTGGCCCGCATCGACGAGCTGGGCGGGCCGACCGCCCACAACAACTACCCGTGGGGCTGGACCATGGCCGGGAACACGCCGTTCAAGCGGTGGAAGCGGGAGGTCCACGAGGGCGGGGTGGCCGACCCGTGCATCGTGAGCTGGCCGGCCCGGCTCACCGGGAACGGGGCGGGGGGCATCCGGCGCCAGTTCGCCCACGCCGTCGACGTCCTGCCCTCCGTGCTGGAGCTGGTCGGGGTGGCCCAGCCCGACAGCATCGAGTACGTCCCCCAGTCCCCGGTCGACGGGATCAGCTTCGCCCCGCTGCTCGACCCCGGTGCGGTCGACGCCCCGGCCCCGCGGACCACCCAGTACTTCGAGATGTTCGGGAGTCGGGCCATCCACCACGACGGGTGGAAGGCGGTCACCTTCAAACCGGTCGGTCCCCTCTACAACGACGGGATCAACATGAACGCGCCGTTCAGCGACGACCGCTGGGAGCTCTACCACGTGGCCGTGGACCCGGCGGAGATCCACGACCTGGCCGGCCGGCACCCCGACCGGCTGGCCGACATGGTCGAGCGGTGGTGGGCGGAGGCCCGGCGCAACCAGGTGCTCCCCCTGGACAACCGGATCCTGCACACCCTGGTCAACCCCAAGCCCGACTGGCGGCCACCCCGTCTCACCGCCACCTACTTCCCCGGGGCGTCACCGGTCCCCGAGCCGGTGGCCGCCAACGTGAAGAACCGGAGCCACACCATCGAGGTCGACGTGACCGTCCCCGGCGACGGGCCACCCGGCCCAGGGGGTGCTGCTGGCCCAGGGCACGGTGCTCGGGGGGTTCTCGCTGCACCTCCGGGACGGCTGCCTGCGCTACATCCACAACCTGTACGGCAAGGAGCGCCACGTGGTCGCGGCCACCCAACCGGTGCCACCCGGTCGTCACTCGCTGGTCTACCGGTTCGACCGCCACGACAACGGGGGCGGGACCGGGTCCCTCGAGGTCGACGGGACGGTGGTGGCCGAGGGGCCGATCCCCCGGTTCACCGTGGCCGCCTTCAGCGCCACCGGTGCCGGGCTCTCGTGCGGCTACGAACTGGGGCCGGCGGTGGGTGACGACTACGAGGCGCCGTTCTCGTGCACGGCCGTCATCCACCGGGCCACCGTCACCCTCAGCGAGCACGTTCCGGTCAACCCGATGGTCGAGTTCGAACGGATCATGTCCGAGCAGTGACCTCCGGGCTCAGCGGCAGGGGTCCCGGATGCCGGTGAGGGCCACGTTGAACCGGGCGCCGTTGAACCCGAGGGCGTCGTCGGCCGAGCAGAACGCCGTCGGCTTGAGGTGGTACTCGGCGTTGAACACCGCCTTCTTCCCCACATAGGAGGACAGCAGGCCGCAGGTCGAGTACTGGTTGCACTGCTCGGTGAGCACGGCGTCGGCCAGCGGCTCCATGTCGGCCGCGTAGCTGTCCCCGGTATCGTCCGGGTTCTTGATGAACCAACTCAAGCCGAGGCCGTGCATGTAGTCGGCCAGGGTGGTCATGTAGTGCTCCTCGATGGCCTTGGTGAGCGGGAAGCCGCTGTGGTCCCCGTACTCCTCGTCGATGTCCGTCTCCACGGCGTCGAAGCCCTTGGCCGCGCACTGGTGGTCGATCATCGACTCGATGATCGACACGGTCGTCGGGGACCGGATGTCCAGGTAGTACTCGGGGTAGCCGGGCACCTTGTGCCCGAACTCCCCGGCCGCCTTCAGCTGGGCGAAGTAGGTGGTGGCGGTGCCCTCGCTCTTCGCCGAGTAGTAGTTGCCCGCCGCGCCGACCTCGATGTAGCAGACGACGTGCTTGCCCGCGGCGTGCAGGGCGGCGACCGTCGAGGCCGGGTTGATGATGCCGTCGATGTCGTAGATGACCGGGGCGGGGGCGGGCTGCCCGTTGGGGAGCTTGTCGTCGGTGCCCATGTCGCGGGCGTTGGAGAGGTTGAGCGGGTGACTGAGCTCCCACTGCCAGGGCTGGTTGCCGAGCGGGGGGATCCACCGGGTGGCGGCACGGGTGGCGGCACCCGCCCGGATCCCCGACGGGACCCCGAGGGCGGCGGTGGCCAGGAGGAGGACGAGAACCGCTCTGGTCAGGGTGCGCATGGGTCGGCTCCGGTGGCTCGGCGACGGACCCGAGCTTGCCAGACCTACGGGGTCGGAGGCGACCCGGTCGAGGCGGGCTCGGGCTCGAGCAGCTCGTCGCGGGTGGCGGCCACCCGGCCGTGGGTCTTGTGGGGCCACCAGAAGCGCCACCCCCGCAACGCCCCGAGGGTCGGCACGATGCGGGCGGCCAGGACGTTGGCGGCCAGCAGCACACCGAGGGCCACGGCCAGCCCGATCTCTTCGAGCAGCTGGATGCCGGTGAGGATGAGGGAGGCGAACGTGCCGGCCAAAATGAGGGCGGCCGCCGACACCGCCGGCGCCCCGTGGACGATGGCCAGACGCGAGGCCTCGCGAGGGGGGCGGCCCGCATCGAACTCCTCCCGCAGGCGCGACGAGATGAGGATGTTGTAGTCGGTGCCGATGGCGATGACGAAGAGGTAGACCACGATGGGAATGCTGAAGTCGAGGCCGGCGAACCCGAGGCTCTCGACGAACACCAGGGTGATGATCCCGAGCGTGGCGGTGTAGGTGAGCACCACCCCGATGAGCAGGTAGAACGGGGCCACCACCGCCCGCAACAGCAGGGCCAGGATCAGCGCCACGATGATGAGCGCCAGCGGAAAGATCCGTTCCGTGTCGTGGCGGAGTGCAGCCCGGACGTCGACCAGTTGCGAGGTGGTGCCGCCGACCACGACGGTGGCGCCGGGGACCGAGTCGGCGGCGGCGGCCCGGATCGGTCCGGCCACGTTGTTGATGGCGGTGACCGAGTACGGGTCGTCCTTCAACAGGACCTGGATCACCGCCTGTCCCTTGTCGGCGGTGTAGTTCGCCGGGACGACGATGGAGACCCCGGTGGTCTTGGCCAGGGTGGACTCGAGCCCGGTGATGGCGGTCGGGTCGAGGGGCGACCCGTGGTCCGAGGTCACGAACACGTCGGTCGGCCCGAGATACCCCGGGGGGAAGGCCGAGGCCACCGTGTCGAAGGCCTGCTGGGAGAGGGTGGACGACGGCAGTTCGGCCAGCTGGTTGTAGGTGGTCTTGTAGCCGAGCACCCCGAAGGTGAACCCGACCAGTACGACGCTCCACACCAGCAGCACCACCGCGGGGTGCTTGGCCACCGTCGCTCCCAGCCGCTCGGAACGGGTGCGGTGCCCGGCCCGGGGCGGGCGGGGTGGCGTGGGCCAGAAGAGGGTGACCCCGAGCAGGCTGAAGATGGCCGGGACCAGGGTGAGGGCGGCCAGCAGCATCAGCACCACCCCCACGATCAACCCGGGGGCCAGCGTGCGGAGCGATTCGAGACTGGCGACCAACAGGACGGCGAAGGCGGCGATCACCGTGGCCGCGGCCGAGGCGATGACCTCGCCCACCCGGGTGACCGAGAACAACAGGCCCGCTCGGGCGCCGTCGCCCACCGCCACCCGCTCGCGGTAGCGGAAGAGCAGAAAGACGATGTAGTCGGTCCCCACCCCGAACATGACCACCACCAGCAACGGGGCCAGCTGGGGCCCGACCACGAAGTGGAACCAGTCGGCCAGGTCGGCGGTGAGGGCCTGGGCCATCTGGTGCACGATCCCGATGATCACGATGGGGAACACCGCGATGATCACACTGCGGAAGACCAGGCCCAACAGGATGAGGATGAGCAGGACGGTGGCGATGCCGATGATCACCTCGGCGTTGGAGAAGGCGGTGGTGGAGTCGACGCTGATGGCCGCGTTGCCGGTCAGTCCGCCCTCGAGGCCCGAACCGGACAGGTAGGCGTCGGTCTTCTGGCGGATGACCGGGACGGCGGCGTTGGGACCCTCCCCTCCCACCGGACCGGAGAAGGCGACCTGGACCAGCTGGACGGTCTTGTCCGGGGAGAGACCCACTGGACTGGTGGTCACCGCGGTGACCGAGGGGATGCCGGCGTGGTCGAGCGAGGTCGCCAATCCGTCGACCTTCTGCTGGTCGGCCGCGGTCAGGGCCCGGCCGTCGGTGGCGAAGACGGCGATGAGCCCCGAGGCGCCGGCCATCGCCGGGAAGTACTCGACCGCCACCGCCTGGGCCTGCTGCGACGGGTACGAGGCGGGCAGGAACGACGAGTTGTTGTTGGAGGTGAAGGTGGTCAGGGCCGGCGACAACGCCAGCACGGCCACGACGGCCACCGCCCAGGCCCCGATGACCCGCCACGGATGGGCGGTGACCGCTGCTCCCAATCGTGCAAACACGTGCATCTCCCGGCCGTGGCCCCCCGGGCACAGTATCGGCACCGCGCCGCCGATGAGCGGTTGCCGGAGGCTCCCGCCGGTCTGCGGCGGACGTTCAATCCGACGGTGGGGCCCGGTCGCACAGGGCGGCGAACCGCCGGGCGAAGGTGTGGGCGTCGCCCGGCCACCGGGCCGAGACGTAGTGGCCGTCCTCGACCACCAGGGCGGGCCGCTCGTCCGCGAAGCGGTCGCGGGCCCGGCCGCTCGACTTGAGCCGGGCATCGGGGTCGGCCGGATCGACGTCCACGAAGTCGCCCGGTCGGGCCAGGGCCCGGGTCACCTCCTGTTGGACCGACAGGTGGCCCCGGGGCTCGCCGGGTCCCTCGCGGTAGGTGCGGTAGTAGTCGGGGTCCCAGAACCGCGACCACCGGGCCACCCGCCAGGCCCGCTGCTCCAACGACCAGGTGAGCGCAGTCGTCCGGCGGCCGTAGAGCACCGAACGGCCGGTGGCCGGGTCGATGCTGCGGGCGGCGAGGACCACCCCGTGGCAGATGGCCCCCACCGGCAGCCGGCGGGAGAACGCCTCGACCACCATGGACTGCAGCGTCCCGCTCTCGAGGTAGCGCCGCATGCCCCGGGCCCGGTGACCGCCGGGCAGGAGCAGCCCGCCCAGCGAGTCGAGGCCGGCCTCCTCCCACCCCACCGGGTGGAGGAACTCGGGCGCCCGGAGCAGCGCGGCGTAGGCGGCACGACCCCGGGCGTCCGCCCGCAGCACCCGGCCCACACCCACGACCCGGGAGAGGCCGGGCACCAGTCCCCACGGGTCGAGGCCGCGCCCGGTCACCATCAGGTCGTCCCCCCGGGCCGGCCGACCGTCGGGGGTGGCGAACTGCACCCGGTGGCCGAGACCGACCAGGACCTCCCACGACACGGCCACCTCGGTGGGATCGAAGTCCAGCTCGGGGAGGGGGATCAGTACGGTGGCCACGCCGGGTGACTCAGGGTGGGCCGGTGGCCACGTCCACCCGCCAGAAGCGGAAGCAGCTCTGCCGATGGCGCGGGGTCCGGGCCAGGTACGAGGAGAGCCCGGCCCGGGCGTGGCGCATCATGATCGAGTGGTTGGCCCGGTACAGCGGGCGGGCCACCGGGGCGAGGAGCCGGAGCGACCGCTTGCGCACGGTGACCTCCTCGTCGAAGGTGAGCTGCGCACCCGACGGGGTGGGGGTGATCGTCCAGCGGGAGAACCCCTCGAGGTCCCCGACCATCGACGCCTCGAGGATCATCGCCTCCGGGTCCCGTCGGGCCGGTCGGAGGACGAAGGTCAGGTCGTACGGCAGCAGCGAACGGCAGGTGACCTCGCACGACTCGGGGCCGAGCATGCGGAACGACCGCACCTCGGGCCACCACGCCGAGTAGTCCTCGAACCGCTCGAGTGCCTCGTAGGTGTCCCGCGGGGCGGCGTCGACCGGCCAGGTCGAGTGGAATCGGTAGAAGTTCCGGTCCATGTCCCGAGTGTGGCACGCCCTCCGACCGCCCGGGGAGCCGTGTCCCCTAGGACGTCATCCCGCCGAGGCCCACCAACCCCCGGGCCAACTCGATCTCCCCCATGTGACGGAGGCCGTGCTGGTAGATCCAGCACTCGGTGGCATCCAGCAGGGTGATCCCGTCCGGCCCGGCCACCCGGGCGCTGTAGGTGCTGGCCACCTGGGGGGGAAACGGGCGGGTGACCACCACCCGGGTGAGCTCGCCCGGGTCCAGCGTCGTCCAGCCACTCCTCGGTGCGGTGGAACACGGCCGTCATGTACCGCTGGAACGCGTCGTAGTCGCCGATCCGCTGGTCCACCATCTCGGCCACGGTCCGGTGCTTGCCGTGATCGGCGATGGCCGGGCGGACCTGCGACTCCCAGTCGTCGTCCCAGATCGGGGCGGTGCCGGTCATCAACAGGAAGGAGGCGTCGAACATGTTGACCACGTGGAAGAGACTGAAGGCGATGGGGAGGACGCCCTCCCGTTCGAAGTGGTTGACCTGGTCGAGATCCATGGTGGCCACCGCGTCGTAGTAGAGCGAGTGCATGGCCCGCATGCGCCGCTGCAGGGAGTCGAGCACCAGCGGGTCGCTCATCGTCCGCTCTCTTCCGCGGCCTGGGCGTCGAACATGGTCCTCCTCGTGTCGGTGGCGGAGACCACCGGGAGCCGGCCGACCTCCCCACCGGGGGCAGGGTCACCTAAACACCTGGCAGTTTGACTGTCAACTGTCGATGGGCACCGAATGGACACCCGACGTCGGTGGCGCGGAGCGGTAGCCTCACCATCACCATGTCCCCGCCCGACCGTGCCGACCCCACTCCCCCGGGCCCGGTGGACTCGGGAGACGGGGCCCCCGGGGAGGCGCCCATCACCGACGGGCGCCTCCTGCGCCGACAGCGCAACCGCGACGCGGTGGTCGAAGCCCTGCTCGATCTGTACGCCGACGGGAACCTCCGGCCCAGCACCGAGGAGATCGCCGCCCGGTCGGGGCTGTCCCCGCGGTCCCTGTTCCGCTACTTCGACGACGTCGAGGACCTCACCCGCACGGCCATGAACCGCCAGCTGGAGCGGGCCCTCCCGCTCCTGCCCATCGACGCCGAACCGGAGGCCGAGCTGACCGTCAAGGTGGGGGCGCTGGTCGACCAGCGGTTCCGGCTCTTCGACCTCGTTCGGGCAACGGCGGCCACCGTCTCGCGGCTCCGGTCACCGTTCCAGCCGGTGCTGGCCGACCAAGCTGACCCTGCAACCGGAAGTACCTCCGATCCCAGGTCGCGCACGCTCTTCGCCCCCGAGCTGGCGGCCATGGGCGAGCCGGTCGGTTTCGAGATGCTGGCCGCCGCCGACATCCTGACGTCGTTCGAGTCCTACCAACTGCTGGTCGGGCACCGGGCCCTCGAGCAGCGGGCAGGCGAAGTCGGTCATGCGCCGGGCCCTCGCAGGCCATCCTCGGTCCATCCGGTTGAGGCCCGACGGTCGATCGACGTCCCTCCACCGCACGGGCCGGCCGCGACCATGAGCGGGTACTGGCCCGGACCCTGGTCGTGCGAGGACGGCGGGTCCCGAGCGACGGCAGGTCCCGGCCGGCGGCGTTCGGGCTGGCGCTGGGCGCCGGGGGCCCGCTCGAGGTGGTGTCGCGCACCGGCACCGGCCGCCACCATGGTCGTCACCCGCGACCCCGGGTGAGCTCTTCCTGTTGCGCCACACCGCCGGCGACGACGCCATCTCCTTCGTCGAGCGCATCGACCCGCGTGACCCTGGCGCCGCTCGGACGATCACCCGATCTGGCCGGCGGGCCGACCTGGCCGGGCAGCCTGGCCGCCCACGCCAACGGCTCGCTCTACGTCGTGTTCGGCAACCACGCCCACCGGCTCGGCCCCGACCTGGTCGCCCGTGGCCGCCACCGCGCTCCCCCGGCACCGCCCCTACAACGGGTTCGTGATCCTGCCCGACGGCCACCTGGTGACCAAGGACTTCGCCGGGTCCCGCCCGGGCGTACCGGTGGCCGGCCGAGGAGCGCCAGCCCTGCGAGCTGGTGGTGCTGGAGCCCGGACCGGCTGCACGATCGTCGACCGGCTGCATGCTGGCCGAACCGTCCATCGCCCGGCTGTCCGCCCAGGGCGCCGACGTCTACGTGGTGGGCGACACCAGCCTGCTGCGGGTCCAGGTGGGACGGTGCGCCTCCGCGCCGACGACGACTTCCGGACCGCCTACCGCACCCTCGACGGGCAGACCTACGGTTGGGACTGCGTGCTGGCGCCGCGGGGCCGCCTGGTTCCTCGACAACGGGGAGGGCAGCGAGCCGTACGACGGGACGCCTGCACGGCCACGGCGTGTCCACGGCCCCCCTGCACCTGGTCCGGATCGACCTGGCCACCGGGGCGCTGTCCCGCGACCGAGGTGTGCGGTCTGCCCGGCGGGCTGGTCGCCAATCCCCCGGTGATCGACCCGGCGCGGTCGATCGCCGTGGGCTACGACAGCGGCAACGGGGTCATGGCGGCCTTCGACATCGACGACGACGGGCGCGCTGTCCCCGCGCTGGCGGCGCCACCAGGAGCACGGTGGCCATCTGGTCCTCGACCCCGACCGGGGCGTGGCTGGTCACCGGGGACTACGACCGCCAGCGGGGACGCGACCAGGTGGTGGTGCTCGACATCGGGACCGGCGAGGAGCTGGCCCGCGCCGACACCGGCAGCCCGGTCCAGTCGGTGCTGTTCCCGGCGGTGGGATTCGACGGCTCGGTCTACCTGTGCACGTTCACCACGGTCAGCCCGGGTGACGGCCGGCCGGTCCTGACGCGGGCCGATCGTCGGGCTCAGACCGCCGCGGCCCGGGCGTCGGCCAGCAGCTTGTCGTCGTCGGCCAGCAGCGCCTTGGCCAGGTGGCGCACCATGTCCAGCACCTCGGGGTGCGCCTCGGGGTCCCATCCCTCCAGCAGTTCGGTCATCGAGGCCCGCCGGGCCGCGGTGAGCCGGTCGATGGCGTGGGCCCGGGGTCGGTGAGCACCAGGTTGCAGCCGTCGGATCCGTCGGTCCGCTCGAGCATGCCCGCCGACACCAGCGAGTCGATCCCGTCCTCCAGGCGCTGGGGCTCGACCTTCAACCGGGCGCCCACCTGCTCGATGGTGCAGTCGGGCCGGTCGGCCAGCCGGTAGAGCATCCACACCGCCCGCGGGTCGAGGTCGATGTCGGCCCGGGCGGCCAGCGTCTCGTACAGCTCGCGGCGGTTCTCGCGGCTGGCGGCCCGCTCGAGGATGCGCTGCACCTCACCGAGGGAGGTCCGCGGCTCGGGGAGCCCGAGGCCCTCGGCCGGCTCGGCGGTCCGGATCGACTTGCGCAGCTCGATCTCGGGCAGCGTCCAGCTCAGCAGGAAGGCCACGAAGGCGATGGGCACCCCGATGAGGAACACGGTCTGCACGGTGTGGGCGATCCCCTCGATGACGCCGGCCTGCATGGCCGCCGGGAGGTGGTGGATGGCCGACGGATCGTCGGCGTTGACGTTGAAGCCCGACGGGGCCTTGGTCAGGTGGAGGGCGTGGAGGATGTTGGTGAGGATCAGGCTGGCGATAGATGGTGCCGAAGACGGCCGTGCCGAACGAGCCGCCGATCATCCGGAAGAAGGTGGTCCCCGAGGTGGCCGTGCCGAGCTCCTCGTAGGGGACGGCGTTCTGCACGGCCACCATCAGCACCGACATGACCAGGCCCAGCCCGAGCCCGAAGACGGCCATGTAGCCGGCCATGGTCCAGGCTCCGGTACTGACGCCGATCAGCGACATCAGGAACAGGCCGATGGTGGTGAGGCCGGTGCCCACCACCGGGAAGACCTTGTAGCGGCCCGCAGCGGCTGACCAGCATGCCCGGAGCCGACCGAGGCGACGAACAGGCCGCCCATCATCGGGAAGAGGCGCACGCCGGACTGGATGGCGCTGACCCCCTTCACCTCCTGGAGGAACAGGGGCAGGAAGGTCAGCGCCCCGAACATGGCGAACCCGATGACGAATCCGATGGCGCTCGGCCGCGTTGAACACCGAGTTGGTGAAGAGGTGGAGCGGGATCACCGGGTCCACCGCCCGCCGTTCGGCGAAGAGGAAGGCCACGGCCAGGACCACGCCGGCCACCGCCCAGACCCGACGATGAAGGGCGAGGTCCACGAGTACGAGGTGCCGCCCAGGCTGGCGAACAGGACCAGGGCGGTGGCCGACAGGGCCAGCAGGGCGGAACCCAGGTAGTCGATGACCCGGTGGACCCGGCTCAGCGCCCCGGGCAGGGCCAGCGCCGGTGACCACCAGGGCGACGGCCCCGATCGGGATGTTGATGTAGAAGATCCAGCGCCAACCGATCGAGTCGACGAACACGCCGCCGATCAGCGGGCCGATGACCGTGGTCACCCCGAACATGCCCATGAAGATAGCCCGAGTAGCGCCCACGCTCGCGTGGGGACACCACGTCGCCGACGATGGTCTGCGCCCCCACCATCGAGTCCGCCGGCGCCCAGGCCCTGCACGGCCCGGAACAGGATCAGCTCGAGCATGGAGTGGCTCAGCCCGGACAGCGCCGAGCCGACCAGGAAGATCACGATGGCGGCCTGAAAGAAGAACTTGCGTCCGAACTGGTCGCCGAGCTTCCCCCACAGGGGGGTGGACACCGTCGAGGTCAGGAGGTAGGCGGTGACCACCCAGGTCAGGTGCGAGGCACCGTGGAGGTCGCCCACGATGGTGGGCAGGGCGGTCGACACCACGGTCTGGTCCAGGGCGGCCAGGAACATGCCCAGCATGAGGGCGCCGATGACCACCAGCACCCGTCGGTGGGAGAGCGAGACGGACAGGTCAGATGGTCCGGCTGTCAGTGTCTCGCTCATGTCTGGGTCTCCGGTCGGCACCTCTGACGCCGACCATATTGTACGGGCGCGGCTACCGGTGGCCGACTTGGCTCCGCCGTCGAGCTGACCGCGCCGCCGCGCCCCGGCGGCGGAGAGCGACCCAGGCATCGCCGTCGAAGGGGCACGGCGCATGGACGCCGTGACGGCGGGTCAGCCGCTGCTCCTCGACCAGGGCGACCAGCTCGTGGAGGTCCGAGTGCTCGATCCGGTCGGTGGCGCGGACCGAGGCGTGACCGAGGCTCGCCCCGAACGGCAGGGCGTCGACCACGCCCCGGCCGACCCAGCTCCGCACCAGGCGCAGCTCGGTCGATCGGGCCAGGGTCCGGGCGTCGATCGACCTGCCCCTTCGACATCAGGGCCGCATTGGTGAGCCGGCGGACCTCGGCGCGATCGGTGACGATCCCCTCGGCCCGCAACCGGCGCACCAGGTAGGAGCCGGTGTTGTACCAGTCGCAGGTCCCGTGCACGACGGAGGCCACCTGACCGACCACCCCGTCGATGGCCAGGGCCAGCACCGGTCCGCCCTCGAGGGTGGAGGCGGCCGCCGCCGTCACCAGGGCCACCTGCAGGGCCCCGACCGCGGTGGCGATGGACCGGGTCTGCCGGGAGGCCAGCAGCTCGACGCCCTCGCGGTCGTAGAGCGGAGCCGGATGGCTCGAGCACCTGGCCCGACATCCAGTCGAGCAGCTGCGGGCGGGGCGGTCCGCACCCGCTCCCGCATCCGTCGGATCCGGCCCCGGCCCCCCGACCCCCGCCTGCCCGATGGCGCCGAACGCCGCCTCGAGTCGGTCGGCGACTTCGGGGGGCAGCCCCTTCGGCCGGAGCAGCGCGGTGAGGGCCGGGCGCGAAGCCGGCCCGGGCCCGGGCCAGGCGCGACGCCCGGGGCGTGGGTCCGGCGGGCGCCGGCTGCCCCGATCCTGACGCTCCCGCTGACTCGGCCATGCCGCGAGTCTGCAGACCGGCCGGCGGTGAGCGCAAGGGCGGCCCCGGCACGGAGCCGGAGACCGCATCGGCCCACGTGATCGGGCCTACCATCGGGCGCCGGCGAGCCGCCGAGCGACGGATGCGCGCGCACGGGGCCGGGGAGTCGAGCATGGCACTGGACATCGGGCGGAGGAGGTTCGCCCGGGAGGCGACGCGCGGCCCGCGCCGAGGGCCGGCCGGTGCCGGCGGTGGTCATCGTCGGGGCGGGACTGTCCGGGCTGGCCATGGCCATGCAGCTGGTCCGGTCCGGGATCCGCGACTTCACCATCGTCGAGCAGTCCGACGGGGTGGGCGGCACCTGGCGGGACAACACCTATCCCGGGCAGCGGCTGCGACGTCCCGTCCCACCTCTACTCGTTCTCCTTCTCCCCCAAGTCCGACTGGACCCGCCGGTTCGCCGAACAGCCCGAGATCCTCTCCTACGCCGAGCGGTGCGTGGCGCGGTTCCGGCCTCGGTCCCCATCTCCGGCTCGGCACCACGGTGCGCAGCGCCGAGTTCGACGAGGATCGACCGGCCGGTGGCGGCTGGCGCTCGCACTCGGACGACGGTGACGAGGAGCTGGTCGCCGACACCGTGGTGTTCGCCTGCGGCCAGCTCAACCGGCCCCACGTGCCCGATCTCGACGGCCTCGAGCCGTTCGCCGGGCCGTGCGTGGCACTCGGCCCGCTGGGACCACGGCGTACGACCTCGCCGGCCGGCGGGTGGCGGTGGTGGGCAGCGGAGCCAGCGCCATCCAGTTCGTCCCGCCGGTGGCCGAACAGGCGGCCGAGCTCACCGTCTACCAGCGCAGCCCCAACTACGTGGGCCCGAAGAAGGACCGCGCCTACGGCCGGCGGGCGCGGTGGCTCTTCGACAACGTCGACGCCGTCGAGCGCGCCTACCGGTGGTGGATCTACTGGAGCCTCGAGTTCCGCTGGATCTGGTTCCGCAAGGACAGCTGGGCCGGGCGCAAGCTCCGGCAGCTGTTCGCGAGCGGACCTGCGCGACGGGGTGGTGTCCGACCGGCTGCCCGAGACCGGCCGTCGTCCCCGACTACCCCATCGGGTGCAAGCGGATCCTGATCTCCAACGACTGGTACCCGGCCATCGATGCGGCCCAACGTCACCGTGGTCGACCAACCCATCGACCACATCGAGGCCGACGCCGTGGTCACCGCCGACGGCACTCCGGCATCCGGCCGACGTCCTCATCTTCGGCACCGGCTTCTCGACCACCGACTTCCTCGCCCACATCCCGGTCACCGGCATGGGCGGCGCGCACCCTGGCCGAGGAGTGGAGCGGCGGGGCCCGGGCCTACCTCGGGACCGCGGTGCCCGACTTCCCCAACTGCTACTTCCTCTACGGCCCGAACACCAACCTCGGGCCACAACTCGATCCTGTTCATGGTGGAGCGCCAGGTGAACCTCATCCTCCAGGCGATGGCCGTCCAGACCCGGGCCGGCGGCCGGCGGCTGGGCCGCCCCCGCTCGTCGGGGTCGGGCATCGACGCCTACCGCCGCGACGACGCCCGGACCCAGCGCCTGATGGCCCGCACCGCCTGGGTGGCCGACTGCACCAGCTGGTACAAGTCGGCCTCGGGCCGGGTCACCAACAACTGGCCGACGTGGACCGTGCGCTACTGGTACGACACCCTCCGCCTGCGGCCCTCCGACCTGGGCCTCGTCGACGACGCCGACGCCGACCGCCGACGCCGACCCGGGTGCCCGCCGTCCGACCGGCCGACCATCGCGGCCACTGCCACCCGATGATCCACCGGCCTTGCTACCGTCTGTGGCCATGGCTCGACGCAGCCCAGACGGGCCTGCGCTCGACCCGCTCCCGGTCCGGGAGCCGTCCTTCTGCCGCCCGGAGGACCGTCACGCCCGGACCGGGTGAGCGCGCCCAGCCGGCCACCGCGATCACGCCGCCCAGCCGGAGCGCCAGCGCCGCCGGCCTGGAGCACCAGGCCCGCTCGGAGCCCACCGGCACCTTCGACGAGTCGGGCCTGCGCTCCCTGGACCGAGGAGGTCTACGGCGCCGGAGGGCCGCCGCGGCCGCCGACCCCGGGGGCGGCACCGCAAGGCCAAGTGGATCGCTCGGCACGGTGGCCATGGTCATCGTGCTGGTGGTCGGGGCCGCCGCCGGCTACGCCTGGTACCTCAACCACGAGATCCACCGCATCGACGTGCGGGGGCTGACCGACGTGCCCGACCAGCGGAGCCGACGCCGGCACCGAGAACATCCTGATGGTCGGGTCCACCGACCGCTGCGCCCTCACCGTGCAGAACGCCGCCTACGGGCTGTGCTCGCAGGGGGTCAACGGGGTCAACAGCGACGTGGTCATGATCCTCCACCTCGACCCGTCCACGCCACGCCGTCTCCATCCTGTCGATCCCCCGGGACCTGTTCGTCCCCAACGCCCGGACCACCGGGGCCAACAAGATCGACGCCGCCCTCTACCAGGGACCGAGCCAGCTGGTGGCGGCCATCAACGAGGACCTCGGCATCCCCATCCAGCACTACGTGGTCCTCAACTTCGACAGCTTCGCCAACGTGGTCAACGACCTCGGCGGCGTCAAGATGTACTTCCCCGAGCCGGTCTACGACGCCTACTCCGGGCTGCAGCAGCTGACCCCCGGCTGCGTCGACCTCGACGGGGTCCGAGGCCCTGCAGGTGGTGCGGGCCCGCCACCTCCAGTACAAGGGGCCCGGGGTCACCACCACCTACCCGCAGTACTGGCCCCCGGAGAACCTGAGCGACCTGGCCCGCATCCGCCGCGACCACGAGTTCCTCCGGGTGCTGGCCACCGCGGTGGCCAAGCAGGGCCTGTCCAATCCGCATCACCGACGAGCGCTGGTCAGCGGCGTGGCCCCCCAGCTCGAGGTGGACCAGCAGTTCTCCGACCTCGGACATGATCAACCTGGTCCTCGACTTCCACTCGGTCGAACGTCAACTCGGCGCCCCAGCTCACCCTGCCGGTCCAGGTCGACCAGATCCGGATCGGCTACATCTACGAGGGCGGCGGCTACGGGGACGTCGAGTTCCCCTCCATCACCCAGGACCAGCCAGGTCATCGACCAGTTCCTCGGCGTCGGCCGCCGCCACCGACACCATGACCGGCCAGAAGCTGCCGAGCCCCGGCTCGGTCACCGTGTCGGTGCTCAACGGCACCGGCGTCTACAACCAGGCCACCGACACCTCGGCCGCCCTCGGCAGGCCCTCGGGTTCCACATGGTCGGCGTCGGCGACACCCCGTCGGTCGGGCACCGAGTCCGAGACGGTCGTCTACTACGCGCAGAAGACCCCGGCCGACCGAGGCCGCGGCCGAGGCGGTGGCCGCACTCGCTGTCCGGCGCGGTGATCACCGCCCTCGGGCCGACCACCGACGGCGCCCAGGTCACGGTGGTCACCGGCTCGCAGTTCGCCGTCAACCCGCCGGCCGCGACCTCGACGGCGTCCACCGGCGCGTCCACCACCTCGGCGGCTCGGCCACCACGGCGCCGGCCACCGTCGGCCACGGCGACCAGCTCCACCACCACCACCGAGTCCGTCGACCGGCGACTTCCAGCCGCCGACCGCGGCGGTCACGCCGCTGCAGCCGTGGGACCCGCGGTCGTGCACGGCGTCGGGTGGCGAAGGGTCCTGACCGGTCGAACGACCGGATAACGCCCAGCTCACGGGCCAATCGAAACGGAACGGTTGCGTTCTGCGTACCGCCTTGCTACTGTTCTTGAACGGAACAGTTCCGTTTTGAACGACGAGGACCGCAGCCAGGGTCAGGAAGCCGGAGCGGCACGTCAGAGCGCCATCGAGGTGGATGAAGGCAGATCGGCGGGCGGCCAGCGCCCGACCGGCCCCCGGGCCGAAGCCCGTGAGCAGGCCATCCTCGACGCCGCCCTCGAGCTGCTGATGGAGGTGGGCTACGACCGGCTGAGCATGGACGCCCTGGCCGAACGGGCCCAGGCCGGCAAGGCCACCATCTACCGGCACTGGTCGGGCAAGGCCGAGATCGTGGCCGAGGCCATCCGGCGGCTGCAAGGTGCGAAGCCGTCGACGTCCCGGTCGACACCGGCTCGCTCCGGGGCGACCTGCTGGCGACGCTGACTCAGATGTGCACGTCCATGTCGACAGCGAGGACGCCGCCCTCATCGCCGGGCGTGCTGTCGGCCATGCGCACCGACCCGGAGCTGGCCGACCTGATGCGGACCCAGGTCATCGACAGCAAGCGGGGGAAGTTCGACGAGATCATCGAGCGGGCCGTCCGCCGGGGGGAGCTGCCTGCGGGCAGCACGGCGGACCTCGTGGACGAGGTGATCCCCGCCATGTTCTTCAACCGACTGGTCATCCAGCGGCGAGCCGCTCGACGACGAGTTCGCCACCCACGTGGTGGACGACATCGTCCTCCCGCTGCTGCGCCGCTAGCACCGCCTGACCACCCGTCCCCACCTCCCAACCGTCCCGTCACCCCGAGGAGCCCTCCATGGCCATCGCTCACCGACTTCGCCGACCGTCGACCGCCACTCGTCCGACCCGGTACCGGCGGGCCCGATCCCAAGCGCTGGCTGGCCCTGGCCGTCATCGCCGTCGCCCAGCTGATGGTGGTGCTCGACGCCTCCATCGTCACCATCGCCCTCCCCTCGGCCCAGCACGTCGCTGCACATCTCCACCGACAACCGCCAGTGGATGGTGACCGCCTACACCCTGTCCTTCGGCGGCCTGCTGCTGCTCGGGCGGCCGGATCGCCGACTACGTCGGACGCAAGCGCATCTTCATCGTCGGCCTGCTCGGCTTCGCCGGGGCCTCGGCCCTCGGCGGGGCGGCGGTCAACGCCCCCATGCTCTTCGGGGCCCGGGCCCTGCAGGGCGCCTTCGCCGCCCTGCTGGCCCCGGCCGCCCTCTCGCTCATCACGGTGACCTTCACCGAGGTGAAGGAGCGGGCCACCGCCTTCGGCGTCTACGGGGCGATCTCCGGCGGCGGTGCCGCCATCGGGCTCATCATGGGCGGCGTGCTCACCGAGTACGCCTCGTGGCGCTGGTGCCTCCTGGTCAACGTGCCCATCGCCATCCTCACCGCCCTGGTCGCCGTGCCGATCGTCCGCGAGAGCAAGGCCCACGGCAACACCAGCTACGACATCCCCGGCGCGGTCACCGTCACCGCCGGCCTGGTGGCCCTGGTCTACGGGTTCACCCGGGCCGCCCAGAACGGCTGGACGGCCGGGCAGCACCCTCGGCTTCCTGGGCATCGGCCGTGGTGCTGCTGGCCGCCTTCGTGATCATCGAGCTGCGGACCAAGAACCCGCTGCTCCCCATGCGGGTGATCCTCGAGCGCAACCGGGGCGGCTCGTTCCTGAGCTCGTTCATGGTCGGGGCCGGACTGCTGGGGATGTTCCTGTTCCTCACCTACTACTTCCAGGGCAACCTGGGCTACTCGGCCCTCAAGACCGGGCTTCGCCTTCCTGCCCTTCTCGGCCGGGATCATCGTGGCCGCCGGGGCGTCGAGCCAAGCTCCTGCCCCGCACCGGCCCACGCTCGCTGATGATCGGCGGGCTTCGCCGCCGCCGCCCTGGGCATGGTCTGGCTGACCCGGATCGGGCCACCACTCAGCTTCGCCGTCCACGTGCTCCCGGCCGAGATCCTGATCAGCCTGGGCATGGGACTGGCCTTCGTGCCCATGAGCAGCACCGCCCTGTTCGGGTGTCGGCCAGCACGACGCCGGGGTGGCCAGCGCCCTGGTCAACACCACCCAGCAGGTCGGGCGGCTCGCTCGGCACCGCCCTGCTCAACACGGTGGCCGCCTCGGCCACCGCCACCTACCTGGCCACCCGGATCCACACCCCGGCCACCGTGCAGGCCGCCACCGTCCACGGCTACACGGTGGGCTTCCTCATCGGCGCGGTCTGCCTGACCGTCGCCGCCCTGTCGGCCGCCTTCCTGGTCAACGCCACCCGGGCCGACCTGGCCGAGATGGCAGCGGCCATGCAGGTGGCACCGGCCGAGAGCCGGTGCCGGTCTGAGGTGCCGCCCGGACTCAGGCGGCCATCGGCGTGCGGCCGGGCGGTCCGGCGCTCAGGACCCGATGTGGTCGGCCGGGACCGTGCCCAGCCGACCCGCCTGGTAGTCCTCGAAGGCCTGGGCCACCTCTTCCCTGGTGTTCATGACGAAGGGTCCGTAGGCGTAGACCGGCTCGCCGATGGGTCGTCCCCCGAGCACCAGCACGTCGAGGTTCGGGGTGCGGGAGTCCTGGGTCGGGTCGGCGGCCACCGTGATGGTGTCGCCGTCGCCGAAGACGGCCAGCTGGCCGGTGTGCACCGGCTGGCCGTCGGGGCCGACCGTGCCGTCCCCGCCCAGCACGTAGACGAGGGCGTTGAACTCGCGGGTCCACGGGATCTCGACCTGGGCCCCCGGCGAGCACCGTGGCGTGCACCATGGCCATGGGCGAGTGGGTCGAGCCCGGGCCCGGCGTGACCGCCGACGTCTCCGGCGATCACCCGCAGCAGGGCCCCGCCGTCCGGCGAGGAGCAGGAGCACGACGTTGGACGATCCGATGTCCTGGTAGCGGGGGGCGATCATCTTGTCGGCCTTCGGGCAGGTTCACCCACAGCTGGATGCCGTGGAACAGCCCGCCGCTGGCCACCAGCTCCTCGGGTGGCTTCTCGATGTGGAGGATGCCCCCGCCGGCGGTCATCCACTGGGTGTCGCCGTTGGTGATCAGCCCGCCGCCGCCGATCGAGTCCTGGTGCTGGAAGGTGCCGTCGATCATGTAGGTCACCGTCTCGAAGCCCCGATGCGGGTGCCACGGGGTGCCCTTGGGCTCGCCCGGGCGCGTACTCCACCTCGCCCATCTGGTCCATGTGGACGAACGGGTCGAGGTGGCGGCGATCGACGCCGGCGAAGGCCCGGCGCACCGGGAACCCCTCACCCTCGTAGCGCCGGCGGGCGCGGTCGTCACCGACAGCACCGGACGGGGCACCGACGCCACCCCGTCGACCGGTCCCGACCTTCGGAAGAGCACCTACATCGTCCACCGTCACTGCCGGCATGGCCAAACCTTCTTTCGTCGTGTCCGGGAGGCCGCTGACCCCACAAACCGGTGCGACCTGTCCTACCATTCAACAGTAGTTGCGCATGCAACATTCCGACCCGGACGGTGGCCATTCAAGCTCACCCCCCGGACGTGTCGAAACTCACAGGTGAACAGGTACGCTTACCGAACGGGAACGTCAGGAGACAGCAGGTGATCCGGCAACGCGGCTCCACGACACGCCGGGGCGACGACCAACAGGAAGATCCGACCTCCTCCGCCAGGGAGATCGGAGTCATGCTCCGGAATGCCCGCGAGGAGCGCGGCCTCGACCTGCTGGCCGTGCACGACCGGCTGAGCCGGCCGATCACCCACCTCGAAGCCCTCGAGTCCGGGCAACCTGGCCGGGCTCCCCGACCAGGCCCTGGCGCTCTCCACCCTCCGGCGCTACGCCTCCTTCCTCGGTCTGGACGGTGACGCCCTGGCCCTCCAGATGATCGACGCCTGGTCGTCGCTGGCCTCGACCCCCCAGGGCGCCGTGGCTCGAGCCCCGGGGTGCGGCGCATCGACGGGGCGGCGATCACCAACGTGGTCGCCGCGGTGACCACCGGTCCGGACCACCTGCGGGCCTTCACCCAGACCGGCCAGGTGCCCAAGGTCGGTGGCGGGTCCACCTCGGCCGCCACCAACGGCTACGGCACGAGCTCCGGCCCGCCCACCGGCACGTTTCCGGTGGTGCCCCACCAGGACCTTCGAAACAGCCGGCGGGCCCTGGCCAAAGCCCGGCGGAGGCTCCGGGCCCCGAGATCGCTCAAGGTGGTCACCTGGGTGGCCGCGGTGCTGGTCCTCGTGGTGGTGGCCGGATTCGCCATCTACCAGCAGCGGCCCCAGTGGCTGGCCCAGTCGCACATCCTGCGGGTCACCGGCCCGGCCGGGGCCACCGTGGCGCCCGCGGCCGGCGACCACCCGACCCCGGCCCCGGCCCACCATGCGCCGGCCGTGCAGATGACCTCGTTCACCACCCAGAGCGCCAACTACTCGGTGGGGGCGAAGCAGTTCACGGTGGCCATCGACCACCTCCGGTCCCTGCTGGGTGCAGGTCACCAGCGCCGGCTCCAGCACCACGCTGGTCAGCGGCGTCCAGCCGGCGGGAAAGCACCTGACCTATACGTCGACCAGCGCCCTGACCGTCCAGCTCGGCTCGTCGGCCGGCCTGGTCGGCCTGGTGGTGAACGGGCAAGGCCGAACTCCTGGCCAAACCCAAGGTCGTTCCCTTCACCTACGTGTTCACGCCCGGCTCCGCCTCACCGGACCCGGACGGCGGTCCGGCCTACCGCTCGCCGGCCGCCGGAAGCGGTACCTGGCTCGGCGGCCCGTTCGGCGTCGAGTTGGGCGTCCAGCCGGGCCGTCTGCGCGCTCCTCGACCCGCATCCACTGCACGAACACCGGGATCAGGGCCAGGAAGGTGAAGAACTCGGCGCCGACCCACAGGATGCCCGCACCGGCGTGGGTGCTGGCCACGGTGTACATCGACGCCGCCCCCCGGGAGCTACCCAGCAGCGCCAGCGCCAGGAACGACTCGATGGGCACCCCGATCAGCAGACTGGTCATCTTCAGCCCGTGGCTCAACTGCCAGTGGGGGATCGGGTCGAGTCCGACGATGGGCCACCAGAACAGCGTGGCGGCGAAGAGGAAGCCCAGGTTGACCAGATCCATGACCCACATGTGGTCCATGGCGAAGCCGAGGGCGACGGTGAGGAAGAAGGCGAACATCGAGATGTAGTAGAGGAACGCCACCAGGCCCGGGTGGGTCAGGATCCGGAACCCACGCGAGTTGAGGACTTTGAGGAGCCGCACCTTGGTAGTCCGACCCGAGGTCTGGAGGGCGAGGGTCATCGGGGCGCCCATGGCCAGCAACGGCGGGCCCACCACCATCAACAGCAGGTGCTGGAGCATGTGGGCCTGGAAGAAGCTCATGGTGAAGCTGGCCACCGGAGACTGCAGGGCGATGTCGATCGCCACCAGCCCGGCGAGGAAGGAGACCGTCCGCTTGCCGCTCCACCTCCGGCCCCGCGCCGCCAGCGCCCGACTCGGCCCGCACGTACCAGACAGCGGCGGCGATGACCGCCACCAGCACCACCAGGGCGAACGGGCTGAACTCCCACTGGGTCAAGGCGTTGTGGGTGGTGAAGGCCAGGTTGTCCATCATCCCTGCACCCTGCATGTCCGGCACCCCCGCAGCCTACCGAGGCTGACGGAATCCTCCCATTCGGCGGCCGTCGACCCGCCGGTGGCGGGCCGGTCACCACCCGGCGTCCGGGGCTACGGGCGGAGGACCTGGTCGATACGTCCGCTCTCCACGTGGTAGCGCCACCCCTCGACGACCACGTCCGGGGCCAGGAGCTGGCAACGGCGCACGGCGTCGACGTCGGACTCGAGGGCGCGGTCGGGCTCGGGCATGGCCAGAAACTCCCAGGCCTCGGCCTCGCCATCCGGACGGTCGAGGTCGGCCCGCACCTCCTCGTCGGTGCGACCGACCAGGGCGCAGTCGGTGTGTTGCATGACGGCGATCCGGCGGACGCCGAGGAACCGGGTGGCCAGGATCAGCGACCGCAGGACGTCGGTGGTCACCCGCCCGCCGGCGTTGCGGAGGATCTTGGCGTCGCCGGGCACCAGGCCCAGCATGGCCAGTGGCTCGATACGGCTGTCCATGCAGGTCACCAGCGCGAACTCCTTGGCCGCCCGGGCCGGTATCCCGGCCAGCGAGAAGTCAGCGGCATACCGGGCGTTCTCTTCGAGGAGGTCGGCGAACATGGCCACAGCATGGCAGAGCCAGTCCGGTCCGGACCGCGCCGTAGGCTCAGAGGCGGAACCGAGAGGAGGCCACGCCCGTGCTGGGACTGCCCGTACGCTGGCCGATCATCGGCGCCCCGATGGCCGGGGGCCCGTCGACCCCGGCGCTGGCCGCCGCGGTCAGCGACGCCGGAGGACTGGGCTTTCTGGCCGCCGGCTACCGCACCGGCGAGGCCATGAGCGCGGAGATCGCCGCGGTGCGCGCCCTCACCCCCGCCCCGTTCGGGGTCAACCTCTTCATGCCCCAGGACCCGTCGGTCGACGACCGGGCCGTGGCCGACTACCTGGCCACCCTCCGACCCGAGGCCACCCGGTTCGGCGTGGAGGTCGTCCCCAGTTGGGATGACGACGGGTGGGACGACAAGCTGCAACGCCTCCAAGCCGACCCGGTGCCGGTGCCGGTGGTCAGCTTCACCTTCGGCTGTCCCGACCGATCGGTGATCACCGGGCTGCAACGGGCCGGGTCCCGGGTGGTGGTCACCGTGACGACCCCCGACGAGGCCCGGGCGGCCGCGGCGGCCGGAGTCGACGCCGTGGGCGCCCAGGGGATCGAAGCCGGGGGCCACCAGGGCACCTTCGACGACCATCGCCCCCTCGATGGGGGTTGGGGCCTCGACGCCCTCCTCGAGGCCATCATCGAGGAGGTCAGCGTCCCGACCATCGCCGCCGGCGGGCTGGCCGACGGCGCCGACGTGGCCCGGGTCATCGCCGCCGGGGCCGTCGGGGCGCAGTTGGGCACGGCACTGCTCCGAAGCCCGGAGTGTGGCGCCCACCGGACCTACAAGGCCGCGCTGGTCGACCCGGCGTTCACCGACGGCACCGGCCTGACCCGCGCCTTCAGCGGTCGGCGGGCCCGCGGGCTGGTCAACGCGTTCATGCGCGACCACCCCGACGCCCCGTCGGCCTACCCGCAGATCAACAACGCCACCCGCGCCCTCCGGCGCCAGGCCACCGAGCACGGCGACGCCCAGGTCATCAACCTGTGGGCCGGGCTGGGCTTCCGATCGGCCGAGGCCCGGCCGGCCGGCGAGATCATCTCCACCATCGGACGGCGGTTCGAGGTGCTGAGCGGCAAGTAGCACCGGGTCCGAACTCGCGGCGCGAGCTCCCCGTCAGAAGAATGTCGGCTTTTCCTCATCCGGCTCCGACCTCGGCACCGGATACTCCTGTGGCGGCCGCGATCAGAACCGCCCTTCCTGCCCAGGAGGCTTCCGTGCACGCATTCAGTCGACGGTTCTTCATCAAGAGTGGCTCGGCTGCGGTGATCGCCGCCGGGGCCATCTCCTCGATCCCCGGCCTGCCCGCCGCGGTCGGGGTGCTCGACACCCAGGGCCCGGCTGACGCCGACGCCGCCGAGGGCGCCGTCGCCGGCTCGGAGACCGCGGTCATGACCGACCCGCTGGTGGCCCACGTGCGGGACCTGGCCACCGGCGAGATCGGGCTGTTCTCGGGCACCCGGGAGATCACCGTGCTCGACCCCCAACTCGCGGCCCGCCTGATCCGAGCCATTCAGTAGCCGCCCATCCCCGTTCGCCTTCCGCAGTCGTCTCAACCCGTCCCTAGCCCAGCGCCCCACAGAAATCAGAGGTAATGCCATGTCCTCCCATCGTGAAGCTCCCGAGGTCTCCAAGGATCCCGTGGCCGACTCGACCGACCTCTACGCCTTCGTCAGTCCGGACCGACCCGACTTCGTGACCATCATCGCCAACTACATCCCGTTGCAGGCCCCCGACGGTGGCCCCAACTTCTACGAGTTCGGCGACGACGTCCTCTACGCCATCCAGATCGACAACAACGGCGACGGCCTGGCCGACATCAGCTACCAGTTCCAGTTCACCAGCGAGCTCACCAATCCCAACACCTTCCTCTACAACACCGGTCCGATCATCCACCTGAACGATCCGAGCTGGAACCGCCGACAGACCTACTCGGTGACCCAGGTGACCGGTGCCGGCACCACCGTCCTGGCCAGCGGGGTTCCGTGCCCGCCCTGCAACATCGGTCCGTTGTCCACCCCCGACTACCTCGAGCTGGTCAACCAGGCCACCACCGCCATCGGCGGGGGCACCCAGGTGTTCGCCGGCCAGCGGGCCGAGGGGTTCTACGTCGACCTCGGGCGCCATCTTCGACCTGGGTGACCTCCGGCCGTTCGAGCAGGACCACACCACCTTCGGGTTGTCCGGCACCGGGCTCGGGCAGATGGCCGCCGGCGTCAACTCGACGGCGGGGGTGAACGTCCACAGCATCGCCCTCCAGGTCCCCATCCGCGACCTCACCGCCGACGGGCTGAAGCCCCGGGGCGTGACCAGCCCGACCGCGGTGCTCGGCATCTGGACCACGGCCAGCCGGCAGAAGGTGCGCATCCTCGACGCCACTCCGGGGGCCACGGTGAGCTCGGGGCCGTTCGTCCAGGTGTCCCGACTGGGCAACCCTCTGGTCAACGAGGCGGTGATCCCTCTGGCCACGAAGGACTTCTGGAACTCGCAGCCGCCGTCGGCCGATGCCCAGTTCGCCTCCTTCGTGGCCAGCCCCGAGCTGGCCCAGCTGCTGCCGGTCCTCTATCCCGGGGTCTTCCCCAACCTGGCCGCCTACAACAAGCGGGCGCACCCCGGGCCGACCTCGTGGCCATCCTGCTCACCGGCATCCCGACCGGGGTCGTCCCCGGCTTCCAGAACTTCACCGGCACCACCCAGGCCGACATGCTCCGCCTCAACCTGGCCATGCCCCCGACCGTCTCGGGCCCGTCCAACCTCGGCCTGATCGGGGGCGATCCGGCCGGCTATCCCAACGGCCGCCGGGTCTTCGACGACGTCGCCACCATCGAGCTCCGGGCCGTGGCCGGGGCCACCCTGCCGCTGGTCGATCCGACCTTCGTGGCCGACGGTGCCGCCGGCGCCGTGTCCATGGGGCTCACCTCCGGACCCACCGACCTCACCGCCATGGGCACCGAGAACTACCTGAGCGAGTTCCCCTACCTGGGCACGCCCATCTCCGGGTTCGACGCCCTCACCGCGGCGGGCTGACCGGTGGACGGACACCGGCACGAGACGGTCATGGCCCCGAGCGGCGAGGGCACCGTGGTCCTCGACATCGGCGGCGACACCGGGGCGGTGCTCATCCACACCGGGGCGTCGCTGGACGGTGCCGAGCTCGAGATCCGCCCGGTCGGCTCAGACTGGGACGGCACCCACACGGCGGTCCGCCAACGCGACCTGCGGGACCGGACCTGCTTCGCCGCCGTCTTCGGCGCAGTGGCCGGCGGACGCTACGAACTGCGGGTCCGGGGCCACGACACCGGGCCGCAGTTGGAAGTGTTGGTGGCGGGTGGCGCCATTGCCGAGGCCACCTGGCCCACCGGCTGACCTTCCGCCGGGCCGGTGACCGCGGTCACGCGGAACCACCCGGTCGGGGCCGGCGGCGCCCCAACCGGCCCGGTGGGCGGCCCATCGGCGGTCGCGGGCACTAGCGTCTCGCCGGTAGGCATGACCGGCGAAGGAGACACGTGGCCGCCCAGGGCGAGGACCAGAACCCCGAACCCTCCGCGTCGGGGGGAGGCCCACCGGTGCGCCTGGGCATCACCACCCCGGTGGTCAGCATGCTCCCGGGCGCCCACGCCGACTGGGAGGTCGAGGGCTCCATCGACGAGGTGGCCGCCATCGCCACCACCGCCGACCGCCTGGGCTACCACCACCTGACCTGCAGCGAGCACGTGGTGGTGCCCACCGAGGTGGCCAAGGTGCGGGGGGGCCGCTACTGGGATCCGCTGGCCACCTTCGGCTACCTGGCCGCGGTCACCACCCGCATCCGTCTGGCCACCAACGTGCTCGTCCTCGGCTACCACCACCCGCTCGAGATCGCCAAGCGCTACGGCACGCTCGACCAGGTGGCTCGGCGGCCGGGTCATCCTCGGCCTCGGAGTCGGCTCCCTCCAGGAGGAGTTCGAGTTGCTCGGGGCCCCCTTCGACGACCGGGGCCGGCGCGGCGATGACGCCCTGGCCGCGCTCCGGGCCTCCCTCTCCGAGCCGCGGCCCGCCTACGACGGTGCCTACTACCGGTTCTCCGACGTGGTGCTGGACCCGTGCGCGCAACAGGCCTCGGTACCGCTGTGGATCGGCGGGCGGACCGCCCGCTCCCTCCGCCGGGCCGTGGAGCTGGGGGACGGCTGGGTGCCGTTCGGCCTGAAGGCCGCCGACGTCGCCGCCCTGATCGGGACGGCCCGCACCACCCCGGCCTGGGCGGCACGCCGCCAACCGCTCGAGGTGATCCTCCGCAACGGTCGTCCCCTCGACCCGGTGGGCGACCCCGACGACGCCCGTCGAACCGTCGATCGCCTGGTCGACGCGGGCGCCACCGGGCTGCAGCTGTGGTTCTCCCACCATTCCCTCGACCACTACCTCGAGCAGCTGGAAGCGATGGCCGCCGTGATGGAGTCGCGGTGAACCGGGTCAAGGTCGGCTTCTTCTCGCTGTCCGGCAGCTCGGAGACCGGGGACGACCGCCCCTATCTCGACTGGCACCAGCTCGACCACATGCCCGAGCAGTACCAACTGCCCGGCCTGGTCCAGGGCCAGCGGTGGGCGGCGACGGCTCGCTGTCGGGAGGTCACCGCGGTGGCCCTGGACCAATGGGCACTGGTCCGCCACGTCGTGTGCTACCTGATGGGCAACCCGGTCGACGAGACCATCGACGAGTTCCTCTCCCTCGGACGTCATCTGGCCGAGCTCGGTCGCTTCTCCCAGTCGCTGCCGTCGCACTACCGGGGTGCCCTCCGGCTCCTCGAGGCGCACGCGGCGCCGCGGGTGCTGGTCTCGCCGGAGGTGGTGCCCTTCCGGCCCCATCTGGGCGTGTACCTCATCGTCGCCGAGAGCGTCGGCCGGCCGGCCGAGGACGCCCACCGCCAGCGGATGCACACCGAAGTGCTCCCGGCCCTGGCCTCGACGCCCGGCGTCGCCGGGGCGTGGAGCTACGCCACGACGCCGGCCATCCGCCGGCCGATGTTCAGCGCCGGCGACTACCAGATGACCCTCTGCTACCTGGACGCCGACCCCGCCGTGGTCGGGGAGCGCCTCGGGCCGGTGGTGCGGGAGGCCTGGGCCGCCGCCCCCGGCCGGTTGGTGCTGGCGACCCCGTTCGAGTCGATGATGCGGTGGGACTGGGACCGGTTCGGTCCGTCCGCCTGAGCGCCGAGACGGCCCGCCAGGCCCCAGCCGGGACGGTCAGGCCGCTCCCTCGGGGGCGCTGTCCCTGCGCTCGTGGAGCTTCTTGAGCGAGTGCACCAGCGAGGCCTCGATCAGCTTGTCGTTGCCGTCGGAGATGAAGTCGTGGACCCGCTTCTCCAGCAGGACCCGCATCAACGGGTTGTGCACCTCGTAGGTCTCCCGGAAGTAGACCCGGGTCCGGCCGTCGCCCAGATCCTCCAGCCGGGTCCAACCCGAGGCCTTGGACCACAGCGGCTTGCCGATGGCGTCGTAGCGCCACGACACCGGGCGCTTGGCCTCGGTGATCCACTCCCAGGACTGGGCCTGGCCCCCGGAGAACAGGTACTTGGGCACGGGGAAGTAGCAGTGCCGGACCAGGCCGTTGCCCTCCTCGTCCCCGGGGTGGAAGATCTCGATCTTCACCGTGTCGGTCTCGATGCCGACCCGGGTGCGCTTCCAGATCACATCCCAGACCTCTTCGGGTGTGCCCTCGACGACGAAATCAAATCGGTGGTCCTGCACGGCCTCTCCTCTGCTCGTGGTGTCCTGTCGTGGATCATGGGGCGCCGCCCTCGGCGTCGACCGCCTCGGCCAGCTGCGATTTCAGCACCTTGCCGCCGGCGTTCCTCGGCAGCGCCGCCAGGTAGTGGACCTGACGGGGCACCTTGTAGTCGGCCAGCCGCTCGCCGGCGAAGGCCTGGAGGTCCCCGGTCGACACCGTCGCCCCCGGCCGGAGGACGACGATAGGCGGCGATGTCCTCGCCCAGCACCTCGTGGGGAATGCCGACCACCGCCGCCTCGACCACCTCCGGGTGGGCCTGCAGGACCGCCTCGACGTCGTCGGCGTACACGTTCATGCCCCCCCGGACGACCATCTCCTTCTTGCGTCCGACGATGTACAGGTAGCCGTCGGCATCCAGGCGACCGAGATCGCCGGTGTGCAGCCAGCCGCCCTCCCACATCTGTGCGGTGGCCTCGGGGTTCCGGTAGTACTCGCGGTGGCCCCGGGGGTTCCGGGTGATGACCTCGCCGACCTCACCGGTGGGCACGGTCCTGGCCGTCGTCACCGACGATGCGGACCTCGACCGGCGGGGTGGGCCGGCCGACGGCGCCGGGCCGGGTGCGGGCCCCCTCCGGATCCATCGAGAAGGTGGCGTGCCCGCCCTCGGTCATCCCGTAGCTGTTGAGCACGGCCGCCCCGGGCAGGCGGGCCTGCAGCCGCTCCAGCGTGTCCGGTGACAGGGGGGCGCTCCCGAGGATCAGCCGCTTGAGGCTGGAGAGGTCGGCCGACTCGAACCCGGGGTGGTGGATCAGGAGCCGGGCCATGGCCGGCACCACGAAGGCGATGACCGGCCGCTCGTGCTCGACGATGTCGAGCCACCGGCCGGCGTCGAATTTGGGCAGGTACAGCACGGTCATGCCCGCCTTCATCGGGTTGTAGATGAAGCCGAGGCCGGCGAAGGTGAACACCGGGGTGGCGGTGAGCCACTTCAATCCGTGTCCAGGACGGGAGGGCGTTGGGGAGCATGGCGACGTTGCCGTGCCGGACGGCCACCCCTTTCGGCCGGCCCGGTGGTGCCCGACGTGTACATGACGTCGGCCAGATCACGCTCGTCGATGGGGACCTGGATGGGCGCGGCGTCGTCGCTCTTCACGTGCTCGAGGTCGGTGAACCGGCCGTGCTCCGACCGGCCCACGGTGGCCACGAGGGTCAACGACGGGAGGGATCCCGACAACGGGGCGACCGCCTCCTCGAAGGCACCGCTGCAGACGACCGCGGTGACCTCGGCATGCTCGAGGATGGCCCGCAGCTCGGGAGGGGACAGCCGGTTGTTCATGGGAACGGACACCGCGCCGATCTTGTGGACCGCGCTGTAGGTGACGATGAAGTCGAGGATCTGCTCGGCCTCGAGGTCGATGGCGACCAGGTCCCCCTTCTCCACCCCCCGGGCCCGGAGCCCGTGGGCCAGCCGGTTGGACTCCTGCTCCCAGCGGCCGAAGGTGATCGACGAACCGTCGCCGAGGTTCCGGTACGCCACCTCGTCCGGGTAGGTCGACGCCATCAGCCGGAGCTGGTCGGGCAGGAGGTCAGCCACGGGGCTTCTTCTCGAGGATGCCGCTCGGCGGTGCCGCCGAGGAAGTCGGCCATGGGCCCTTCGTCGAGCGGCAGGGCCCGGGCGGCGTCGAGGGCCCGCTCCATGGGGAGGAACGGATGGTCGGACGCGAACAGCACCCGGCCCCGGCCCCGCCGGGATCCCATGAACTTGATCAGGGCCGGATGCATGTACTTGGCCAGATAGGCCGAGTTGGAGAGGTGGAGATTGGGCCATTTGAGCATGTACTCGATGAGCAGCTCCTCGTAGGGGTGGCCCATGTGGGCACCGATGACCACCAGATCGGGGAAGTCGATGAGCACGTCCTCGAGGAGGACCGGGTCCTGGCACCGGGACCGGACCCTCGGTCCCGGGATGCCGACATTGATCGAGACCGGGATGCCCAGCTCCTCGCAGGTGGCGTAGACCGGGTAGTAGAGGGCGTGGTTGAGGGGGTACTGGTCGACCAGGGGCGACACCCGGACCAGATCGAGGGTCCCGTCGGCGGCCCGGCGACGGACCTCGGTGCTCTGTCGCCGCGGCCGGTCCGGCCGGTCCACCGAGGCGGCGAGATACAGCCGGTCGGGGTGCTCGGCCACGAAGGCCAGGGTGTCGTCGTCCACCGTGGACAGGGCGGTGCTGAGGACGGCCCGGTCGACACCGACCCGGTCCATCTCCGCCACCAGGTCGAGCGGTGTCATGCCCTCCCGCACGTCGACCCCGAAGAACCCCTCGATCGACCCGAAACCCGACTGGCCCAAAAAGGCCGCCGCCGCCTCCTTGGACAGCGAGTTCACCCAGAGATCGATGACCATGTGGTGCTCCTGGGTTCGGGGGCCGTCGGAGCCCGTCTTCACACTGCCTCCCCCACGCCCCGCGTGGGCAACCGACACATCCGGTCGGGGCGGGTGGATCGCACCGATCCGACCGGGCCCGACCACCGCTCCGGAACTCTAGTGAACGCCCGATGACCACGCTGGTGGAGGCGCCGGAGCATCGGTTAGGTTCACGCTGGCGCCGCACGATCGCCGTGCCGCCTGGGGGACGGACGACCGGAGATGGTGGCGACATGGTGGACACTGACGGCGCCGACGGATCGAGGGCCTTCTTCGACGTCGTGCTCGGTCAGCGGGCCTCCCGGCACTTCTCCGACGAGCCGGTCAGCGACGAACTGATCGGGCGGTGCCTCCGGGCCGCCACCCATGCCCCGAGCGCCGAGAACCTCCAGCCCTGGGTCTTCATGGTGGTCCGGGACCCCGAGCTGCGGGCCGGCATCGCCGACCTCACCCGGCGGGCGTGGCGCCAGGGCGGGCGCGACCACTCGGTGGGCCGGTTGCCCGACTCCCTCCTCCGCGAGGTCGAGCACGGGGCGGAGACCGGGCTCGGGGAGGCACCGGTCATCGTCGTGGTGTGCGGCGACGCCGGCGTCGGCCTCGAGGTGACCCTCCCGTCGTCGGTGTACCCGGCCACCCAGAACCTGCTGCTGGCGGCGGGTGCCCTCGGTCTCGGCTCGGCCATGACCACGCTGGCCACCCTCTTCGCCGACGACCTCCGCCGGCTCCTCGAGCTTCCCGAGACGGTCCGGCCCATGGCCGTGGTGCCCATCGGCTGGCCGGGCAAGCCCCTCGGCCCGCCCCGGCGCCTGCCGGTGCGCCAACGGGCCCACCTGGATCGCTACGGCCACCCGTGGGGCCCGGCGGAGTAATTCCCGGTCCCGCCCACCGTAGATTGAGCGGATGGCAGCCACCTGCGCCCGAACAGTCCGCCTCGGCACCCCTCACCGCGGCGGTGTTCCACGAGCTGATCGACGAGCTCCGCGGTCTCGAGGGTCGCCTGCAGCTCCCCGACGTCCCCCTCGACGAGCTGAGCGTCCTCGAGGGCTACAAGTGGATCTTCACCATTCTCGCCGTCGGGCTCGACGCCCACGTCTGGGCCGACCCGGCCCGGCCCCGGTTCGTGGACATCGTCGGCCCCAACCGCAAGTGGGGCGGCGACAACTCCGATGCCTTCTACCAGTACGCCCCCATCGACCCCCTCCGGACCTATGTGGTGACCGGCACGAAGGGCGACGCCGACTACCTGTCCCTCACCGTCTACGGCGGGCCCGTCGGACGGGCGGTACTCGGAGCGCATCGTCGGTTCGGTCAACGACCAGGTGCTCGACATCGCCGATGACGGGACCTTTTCGGTCGTGCTCAGCCCGGACGCCCACGACGGGGCGTGGGTGAAGCTCGAGCCCGACGCGGTGTGCGCCATCACCCGCGACTACCTGGCCGATCCGGACCACGGGGTGCGGGCCGAGTGGCACATCGAGGCGGTGGATCCTCCGGCCACCCGGCGGGAGGACGATGCCGACCTGGCCCGGAGGCTGCGGGCCACCCTGACCTGGGTACGCGACCAGGCCCGGATCGTCCCGATCCCCCTCGGGACCCCCAACACGGTCGACGAGCCCTACCCGGTGCCCACCCAGACCTTCGGGTGGGCCGCCGGCGACGCCGCCTACGCCATGGGCAGCTACGCACTCGACGAGGACGAGGCACTGGTGCTCGAAGGCACGTCGCCGCCGTGCGCCTTCTGGAACGTCTGCCTGTGGAACCAGTTCCTCCACACCTACGACTACGACTACGAGCGGGTCACCCTCAACGGCAGCCAGGTGCGGTACGAGCCGGACGGCTCGTGGCGCCTGGTGGTCGCCCCCCGGGATCCGGGCCAGCCCAACTGGATCTCGACGGCCGGACACCGTCGCGGTCGGATCTGGTTCCGCTGGTTCCTCCCCGAGCACCACACCGGCCCGGCCCACGACCCGGCTGGTCCGCATCGCCGACCTCACCAACTCGACCTCATGAGCGGACGCCCGGCCCCGGTCGTGCTCGACGACCTCGCCGCCCCCCGGTTCAGCCCCGAGGTCGACGCGCTCCGGGCCTCACTGGTGGACGTGGCCCCGCTCTGCCCGCGTCGACCCGGCCGCCCTGTGTGCCGCGGCCCGGGAGCAGACCGGACTGCGATGACTTCGGCGATGCCGCCTTCCGCCCCCGACTCGAAGTGCTGTGCAACGCCCTGGGCGACGAGGCGGGGCTCAGCCCGACCGGTGTCGTCACCTGGCACACCCAGCTGCTCCAGTTCCTCAAGAACCGGCTGCTGGTACAGGACCTGCTGGCCCGCCACCCCGAGATCCACGACCTCGAGATCGAACGGCCCATCATCATCTGCGGGCTGCCCCGCACCGGCACCACCCATCTCCACAACCTCATCAGCTCCGACCCGGCCCTGCGCTCGCTGCCCTACTGGGAGAGCCTGGAGCCGGTGCTCCCGGACGCCGAGCAGCCCGCCCCGGGAGCACCTGATCCCCGGCTCGGCCGCACCGCGTTCGGGCTCGAGATGCTCGGCGCCGCGCTTCCCTACTTCAACCGCATGCACGAGATGACCGTGCACCACGTCCACGAGGAGATCCAGCTGCTGGCCATCGACCTCTCGACCATGCTGTTCGAGACCCAGGGGCTGGTGCCCAGCTGGCGCGACCACTTCAGGTCCGAGGACCAGACCCCCAGCTACGAGTACCTCCGCACCGTTTTGAAGGTGCTGCAGTGGCTCCGGGGCGGCACGCCGCTGGGTGCTCAAGTCGCCCCAGCACCTCGAACAGTTCGGCCCCCTGGTGCGCGACCTTCCCCGACGCCACCTTCGTGGTGACCCACCGCGATCCGACGTCGGTCACCGTGTCGATGGCCACCATGGTGGCCTACACGTCGAGGATGGCGATCGACACGATCGACCCGGTGGCCATCGGTCGGTACTGGTCCGACCGGTGCGAGGACCTGTTCCGGGCCTGCACGGCTGACCGTCACCGGCTGCCGGCGGACCAGTCGATCGACGTGTACTTCCGGGACTTCATGCGTCACGACATGGACACGGTGGCCGCCATCTACTCGCTCGCCGACCAGCCGTTCACCGACGAGGCGCAGGCCGCCATGCAGCGGTTCGTGAACGAACATCCCCGCGGTCGCCACGGGACGGTCCGGTATCAGCCCGAGGTGCTCGGCATCGACTGGGCGGAGCGCTCGGGCGCGCTCGACTTCTATGTCGACCATTTCGGCGTCGGGCGGGAGGAGCCGCCTGCCTGATCCCCCGAGCACGAAACCACCCGAGTCGTTCAGCCCCCACGGTCGCCGGCGGGCTACCCTGAGGGCGCCCACGGGGCGGGAGAACGGGCGTGATTCGATGAACCAGCAGGCCGGCGGCATGGCTGACGATACCGGGGGCGCCTGACGGTGTGGGTTCCCCAGCCACCCGTGATGCGACCGCTGAACGTCACCGAGCGGATCGACGCCTCGTGGAAGATCTGGGCCGCGAATTTCGGGACCATGGCCCGGGCGATGCTGCTCATCGCCGTGCCGGCGGGCATCGTCGAAGCCGCCGTCACCCTGTCCACGGAGCCCGACACCGGCAACCGCGTGTTCACGTTCGGAACCACTACCTCCTCCTCCTCCTCGTCATTCTCCTCGGCGGGCACCTCGTGGGCCGGCGACTCGGTCAACACGATCATCGGGCTGATCGTCGCCGCCATCGCCGTCACCACCCTGTTCAACATCGTCGGCCACGCCTACGTGGGGCAGGGAATCGGGTGGCGCCAGGCGGTCCGAGCCGGTGCCCGCCGGATGTGGAGCGCGGTGTGGATCTCGGTGTTGAGCACCCTGGTGGCCGTGGTGCTGGCGGCCGCGGTGGTCCTGGTCGTGGTGATCGTCCGCACCCTCTCCTCCGACGGAGTCGCCGTTCTGGTCGGCGCGGTCCTGGGCATTCCGGTCCTCTGCCTGATCATCTGGTTCAGCACCTGCGCGGAGCTGGCCACCCCGGTGCTGATGCTCGAGCATGTGCGGGGCGGGGCCGCCATCGTCCGGGCCATCCGGCTGGTGCGCGGCACCTGGTGGTCAGTGTTCGGCTCCGGGCTGCTGATGGGGTTGCTGGTCGGGGTCGCGACCGGGATACTGAGCCTGTTCTTTTTGGTGGCGATCGTCGCCGTCGGTGGTCACTCGGTGGCCGCGGCGCTCATCAACTTCGTACTGCGGACGATCATCCTGGTCGTGCTCACACCGCTTACCGCCACCCTGAGCGTCGTGCTGCTCATTGACATGCGGGTGCGCAAGGAAGGGCTGGACCTCGTGTCGCTGGCCTCCGCCCTCGGGACCACCGTCGGCACGAGCCCGCTCCCCTTCTTGCGCCCGGTGGTCTACGGGCAACCCGGTACCTACGGCCCGCCCGGCTGGTACGGACAGCAGGCTGCCTACGGACCACCCGGCAGCTACGGTCCCGCTGGTGCCTACGGCCCGCCCACGGCCTCCGGCCCGCCCGGCTGGTCCGGACCCACGGCGGCGCCCCCGCCGTATCCGGTGGATCCCCGACAAGTCCCTTCGCTCCCTCCGCCCCCTCCCTACGGGCCATCATTCCCCCACATCCCCCCTCCGGGCAGCCCGCCCGGTTCAGCGCCGCCCCCGCCGCCGCCTCCGGGACCTGTGCCGGAGACCCCACCGGCCGCACCGCCCCCGCCTCCCCCGGCCGCCGAGCCGCCGGAGCCCGACTGACCCTGGGCGCCGAGCGATCCCTGCGATCGGATCAGTCCGCTACCCGTCACGTCCTCGCGGTGACCACGCGACCAATGGCTCGCAGACACTGCCCGGTGAGGTCAGCGACCTGACCGCATCAGCGCAGGGTCGGCGGAGGGCCGATCGCGGAGATCCGGGTCAAGCCCCGGGGGTGCCCGGCGGAGGGGCCACCGGAATCGGGTTCTTCAGATTGACCTTCTTGTTGAAGCAGACGAAGACCTGCGAGCCCTTGATCGGGACGGGAACGAAGGTGCTCCCCTTGACCTGGACGAACGAACTGCAGTACGGAAACCCTTGCGTGGTGTGGGCGATGGTCCAGTTCTGCACCGAACTCACGCCACCGGCCGTGAAGTCCGTCAGCTTGTTGGTCTGGGCGATGACGTTCTGCTGCGTCAGATTGTTGCCGGCTGCCTTGACTCCGGCGACCAGGAGTGCGGCTGACTCATAGCCCTGCAGCGCTTCCTGCGAGTAGACGAAGTTGGGCGAGTATTTCTTCATGGTGGTGATGTACTGCTCCACGCCGGGGTACGTGCCCGGGTAGGTGTTGACCGCGTCGAACGGGACGGTCCCGTTGACGTTGAGATAGACCCCTTGCATCAGGCTCTTGTAGTGCTGCAGCAACGAGGTGTCGTAGCCGTCGAACCACAGTTGGTGGACCTTGAGGCCGTACTGCTGAATGGCCCGGGCCAGCGTGATGTCGTCCGATCCCTGCATGCAGCTCAGAACGAAGTCGGTGCCCGCCTCCTGCATCTTCTGCACGGCCGACGTGTAGCTGCCGGCCAAGGGGGCATCCAGGTCGTCGTAACCCACGTTGATGCCGGCCTTGGCCAGCGTCTGCCCGACCGTGTGGCACGAGTCGTACGACGCGGTGATGGCCGGGCCGTAGCTGATGATGGCCACCGACTTGGACTTGGTTCGCTTGATCAGATAGGCGTCCGGGCTTGCGCCCACGACGTAGTCCTGGACCGAGCCTCCGGCCGCGAACAGGTTGGGGGGACCGTTCCAGTTGCCACTCACGTTGTACCCATAGGTGGGGATCTTGGTCTCGGCGAACAGGTTGGGCGTGAACCAGTTGGTGGACGTCCCGATCGCGAAGGCGTGGTCCTGCTGCACCATGGTGTGGGCCAGTTGGGTGAACGTGGTCGGGTTGCCCCCATCGTCGAGGGTGTACGCCAGGTCGAGCTTCCGTCCGTTGACCCCGCCGTGGGCGTTGACCATGTCGAAGTAGGCCTGCATACCCGGAGAGAAGGCATTGAAGTCCGCTGCGATGGCCCCGGTGAGCGTCGAGATGGTCCCGACCTTGATCTCGGTGGGGGTGACTCCGGGGGCGTTGGACGACGGGGCGCCGCCCGCTGGCGCGGTACCGACCGACCCGGCCAGCAGCAGCGCCACCGTCAGCGAGCTGACCAACCCGATGCCCCCACGGGTGAACGCCTGGCGCGTGCGAATTCGCATACTCCCCCTCAGCTCCGTGCGGCGCCCTTACGGTCATCGCATTTCGCTGAAGCTACCAAACAACCGTTGCCCCTCCCTGACACCACCGTCAGGGAGGTGACCGGCAGCCCCACCGGAGACCGGGGCCTCAGGGGGACCCGCCTTCAGTCGGTGAAGGGTGTCGGGCCCTTTGCCGCGTACCACTGCAGCTTCGACCGGTCCCGCCGGCTCATGAGCTCGACCAGGTCATAGACCGGTCGATCGGGGCCTCGCATGACCTCGAATGCCTGGTGGCCGGCCGTGCCCCGGGTCGGCGCGTCGGTGGTCAGGAGGACCATGGGCCGGCCGAACCCGCCCTCGTGCAGCACGGCGGCCTTGCCGAGCGACTTCCACAGCGCGTCGGTGCGGCGGAGCCCAGCCCGGTTCGACGTGTAGGAGCCCGACACGTCGAAGGCCCACTCCGTACCGGTCTGGTCCGTCGCCACGAAATTGACCGTGGTACCCAACCGCCGCGCCTTCACGTCGGCCCGGATGTCCACGAACCCGCAGGACTCGAGCAGCAGCCGGGCGAGATCCTTTACCTGCCGGCCCTCCCGCACGGCGCGATCGGTGGAGTCCTCGGCCCCGAGCAGTAGGGGCGTGGCCGGCAGCTCCACCTGGAACGGCACGTGGGCGGGGCTGGGCGGATCGGCCAGGCGCTTCCGCTCCCCGGCGATCCGGCGCTCGGCCGCGCCCACGTAGCCGGCGTCGGTGTCGAACCCCACGTAGTGCCGGCGGGTCCGCAGCGCGGCGACGGCCGCACTCCCCGACCCCAGGAAGGGATCGAGGATCAGGTCGCCCTCGTAGGAGTACAACTCGATGAGCCGGGTGGGCAGCTCGACGGGGAACGGGGCCGGGTGTCCGACCTTGGTCGCGCTCTCGGGGGGGATCTCCCACAGGTCGGTGGTCGCCTCCATGAACTCATCCCGGGAGATGGTCGCCGTCGAGGGGAGCCCCTGCGCCAACCGCTCCGCCGGGGAGAGCGCCCGGTCGAACCGACCCTTGCTGGCGATCACGATCCGTTCGGTCACGTCACGGAGCACCGGGTTGGCCGGCCGTTGAAAGGTGCCCCACGCACAGGACCCGCCGGCAGCCCGACCCTTCCACCAGATCACCTCACCCCGGAGGAGCAGACCCAGGTCCTGAAGGATGTCGGTGACGTCACCCGACAGCGACCGGTACGGTCTCCGACCGAGGTTGGCCACGTTGACCGCGATGCGCCCCCCGGGTTCGAGCACCCGCTTGCACTCGGCGAAGACGTCGCGCAGGAGCTGCAGGTACTCGAAGTAGGTCGCGGGCACGCCGTCGACCCCGAGGCTCTCCTCGTACTGCTTGCCGGCGAAGTAGGGCGGTGAGGTGACGACCAGGGCCACCGAGTTCGAGGCCACGCCGTCCATCCGCCGGGCATCCGCCGCGTAGACGACGTCGACCGCCGACGGTGGGTTGACCCCCGCCTCCGTCGAGATGTCCGGCGGGACGAACCGCTGGTAGAAGGCCGAGGCGTCGTGTCCCTCCCGCCGACCCGATCCGAAGCTGGCGGTGACCGTGGTGGGACGCCGTCCGCGCTTGGTGGGTCGGACGGGCGAGATGCTCATGAGTGAAGCTCCGGCTCGCTCGCCCCGGTCTTCCCGCCCTCGAGCGCCGCGTCCGTGGAGGGCAGGGCGTCGAGATAGGACCCCACAGCCCGGATGACCAGCAGATTGGCCGACACATCTCGCTCCAGGGCCGCCTGGTGCAGTCGTCGGTGGATCGACTCGGGCAGGCGGACCGCGGTGGCGATCCGTGGCTCTTCGTACACGCGGGGCCGAGGCATTGACGCACCCTAACCGGGGGGTCTGACAAGGGCGCGGATTTACGCGCGATCCTGCGCGCGCCATGGGGGGAGACCCGGCAGGATCGGAGCACGACGAACCCTCCGGGGCTCCGCCAGCCCCTTGAGGATTCGTCGTGAACTTGCAGCCCGGTCTTTCCCCAGTCGCCCGGAGCAGTTCCCGCTATCAGTGGAACCGAGCTATCTGTGCATTGTGGACCAGGCGCTTCCAATTCTGATCCAATATCCTTCCAATATGGCGGAAACCATCCCCTCCGAGCGCCGGCGGTTGGAATTTCGACTGCTCGGCTCCCTCGAGGTGGCGACGGCTGACATCTCCCTGTCGCTCACGGGCAAGAGACGCCGGACCCTGTTGGTCCGACTGCTGCTGTCGGCAAACCAGCCGGTCTCCGACGACCGTCTGGCCTTCGACCTCTGGTCGGGCTCGCCCCCCGCGGGTGCGGCGTCGACGCTGTCCAGCCACATCTCCCTCCTGCGGCAGGTGCTCGGCGCCGATCGGATCGTCCACCGGGCCGGCGGCTACTGCCTGGAGGTCGGAGCCCACGAGTTGGATTCGGCCGAGTTCGAGGCCGACGTCATCGCCGGCCAGGCCGCCGATCGCCAAGGCCGGCCGCAGCTCGCAGTGGACCGGTTCGAACGCGGATTGCGGCGCTGGCGGGGTGCCGCCCTGGCCGATGTCGACGGCGCCTCCTGGGCCCACAGCGAAATCGCCCGCCTCGAGGAGCTCCGACTCGGGGCCGTCGAGGCCCTGCTGCGCGCCCAGCTGGCGCTCGGACGACATGGCGAGATCCTGGCGGCCGCCGAGGCGGCGGTTCGGGACAACCCCCTCCGGGAGCGCGGCTGGGCCATCCTGATGACCGCGCTGTACCGGTCCGGCCGTCAGGCCGACGCGCTGCGCGCCTACCAACGACTACGGACCGAGCTGGCCGACCAGCTGGGGGTGGAGCCCTCTCCCGAGCTGGCCGAACTCGAGGAGTCGATGATCCTCCAACGCCCCGACCTCCGGTGGCCGACCGACACCCGCCGGCCGGCCGGCACCAGGCCCACCACCGACATCCGCCCCGAGTTGGCCACCGTGCTGGCGGCAATCCACGACGCCGAGCCTGGTGCCTCATTCGGGTCGGCCGGTCCGACCGTCGTGGTCGACACCCTGGCGGCCGAGGGGGGACGGGTGGTGGAGACAGGCTCCGACGGCGTGTTCGCGCTGTTCCCCAGCCCCTTCGCCGCCCTGTCCGCCGGCGTGGCGCTACGCGCCCTCAGCATCGGACGTCGAGGCGGCGGGCTGCAGATCGGCCTGGCCATCGGCGAGGTCGTGGACAGCGACGGCGCCTATACGGGCACGCCCATCGACGAGGCCACCGACCTCGCCCGTCGGGCCCACGCCGGCGAGATCCTGGTCACCGAGCACGTGCAGGCCATGTCCGGCCCCAACTGCCCCTGGTCGTTTCACGCCATCGACACCGGCCCCCGCTCGTGGGTCTCGAGCAACGGGGCCATCCTGTCCGTCGACCGGAGCACCACGGCCCCCGAGGCCGGGCTCCTGCCGTTGGTCGACGCGCTCCTCGAGTCCGATACGCCCTTCGTGGGTCGCGTGGCCCAGCGGACCGATCTGGACGGTTTCGTGTCGCTGGCCCGCGCCGGAGCCCGGCAGACCGTCCTGGTCACCGGTGAACCCGGGATCGGCAAGACGTCCCTGGTGGCATCGCTGGCCCGACAGCTCCACGCCGATGGTGGCGCCGTCCTGTACGGGCGGTGCCTCGAGATCGCCCGTCACCCGTACCAGCCCTTCTCCGAGGCGCTGGGCTACTACGTCGAGCACGCGCCGCCCGAAGCATTGCGCGATCACGTGGCCCGGTTCGGCGGAGACCTGGTGCGACTGGTCCCCGCCCTCGCCCGGCGGTATCCGGACACGCCCCCTCCCACCAATTCCGATCCGGACACCGAGCGATTTCTGGCCTTTCGGGCCGCCGTGGGACTGGTGACGGCGGCATCCCGTCGCCACACCGTCCTGCTCGTCCTGGAGGACCTCCACTGGGCCGACGTCGGGACACTCGCTCTGCTGCACCGTCTGACCGGCGATCTCGATCAATCGGCCCTGATCGTGGTGGGCACCTACCGCTCCACCGAACTGACCCCCGACCACCCCCTGGCCCCGGTGCTGGCCGCGCTGTGGCGCGAGCCCGGGGTGAGCCGCATCGACCTCGACGGCCTGTCCGTGCCCGAGGTGCTCGAGCTCTGCCGCTCGATGACCACTGCGGGCCTGGATGAAGCCGCGGCCACCACGCTGGCCGCCGACCTGCAGTCGGAGACGGCGGGGAACCCGTTCTTCATCACCGAGCTGCTGCGCTCGAAGGCCGAGGCCGGAGGTTCGGCGGAGGCCGACGAGTCCCCCTCGGCGCTCCCGGTCAGCATCCTCGACGTCATCAACCAGCGGATCCACCGGCTGGGGACCAAGACCGAGAGGGTCCTGGCGTTCGCCTCGGTCATCGGCGAGATCTTCGAGCCGTCGACCCTGGCCGGCATGACCGACGTGGAGCCGGACGCGCTGCTCGACGTCCTGGGTGATGCCGAGCGGGCGGCCATCCTCACCACCGACGCCTCCACCGGATCGTTCGCCTTCGCCCACGCCCTCGTGCGCCGGGCGCTCTACGGCGAGATTCCCGCTGCCCGGCAACGTCAACTGCACGCGCGGCTGACCAAGGTGCTCGAGGACCAGGGAGCGGCATCGTCACTCCTGGCCCACCACTATCTGGCCGCCGGGGACGACGAGCACGCCCTGGCGCGCGCCGAACGCGCCGGCTACGACGCCAACGCCGCCATGGCCCCGAACGAGGCCTCACGGTGGTTCGGCACCGCGCTGCGATCTGCTCGAACGCCTCCATCCCGAGCAACTGCTCCGCCGGTGCGACCTCAAGACGCAGTGGGGCATCTCCATGCGGCTGGCCGGCGATGCCTCGTATCGGCAGATGCTCCTGGACGCGGCGGCCGCAGCCGGCGAGTGCGGGGACGGACGGCGTATGGCGGTCGCCGCGCTGGCCAATACCCGCGGTTACTACAGCGCCGCCGGTCAGCGGGATGAGGACCGCATCGACTCGCTGCAGCGTGCGGTCCAACTCCTCGGCACGAGCGACCCCCTCCTTCGGGTCCGTCTGCTCGCCACCATCAGCAGCGAATCGGTCTTTGGCACCTCCTTGAGCCAGCGCAGACGGTTGGCCCATGAAGCCAAGGATGCGGCCAGGGCCCTGGGTGATCCCGAAACCATCCTTGAAGTGGACAACCTGGTCGTCGAGGGCCTCCGGTTCCCCGCCGAGCTTGCCAGCCGGCTGGAGGACACCCGGACGGCGCTCCACCTCGCTGAGCAGTCGGAAGACCCGTCCCAGCTCTTCTGGGCCATCGGCCATCGCATGCGGACGCTGGTCGAAGCCGGGGAGATTGCCGAGGCGCGGGTGTTGTTCCGGCGCATGGCCGAAGTCTCCGAGCGCCTGGGTCAACCGTTCATGCAGTGGATGACCCTGTTCTCGCGGGCGCAGTGGTCCTTCCTGCGGGGGGACACGGCCATCGCCGAGGAGCTGTCCGACGAGGCGCTCCGCCTGGGCAGCGAGATCGGACAACCGGACGCATTCAACTACTACGCCACCCAGATCTCCCACGCCCGCTGGCAGCAGGGACGTCTGGCCGAGATCGTCGAGCTCATCGAACAGGGCATGGCGGACAACCCGGGAATCCCCTCCTACCAGGGGGCTCTGGCCCGGGCCTACTGCCAGGCCGGCCGGCTGGACGATGCCGGGGTGCTGCTCGCCTCGGCCACCGGCCAGCGGTTCTCCAACCTGCCCGAAGACCTGCTGTGGACCTACGGCATGGTCACGTTCGCCGAAGCCGCCATTCAGATCGGGCACGTCGAGGCGGCGGTGATCCTCTTCGAGAAGCTGTCGCCCTACGAGGACCAGGTCTGCTTCGTCGGCACCACTTGCGAGGGGCCGATCGCCCACTATCTGGGTGGTCTGGCCGTGGTGCTCGGACAGCCGGACAACGCCCGGCGGCATCTGCAGCGCTCGTCCGAATTCGCCAAGCTGGCCGAATCACCGTTCTTCGCCAGCCGCGCCTACATCGAGCAGGGACGGTTGGAGGGCTTGGTCGGAGATGTCGACTCGGCCCGCCACCTGCTCGAGCTCGGACAAGCCCTGGCCAACAACGGCGGCTTCGCCGGTGAGGTCCGGCGGGCGGAGGCGGCGCTGGCCGGGCTCTGATGCGAGCGGCGACCCGGCGCTACCGAACGTGGCCTACTTGCCGCTCAGCTTGTCACCGACCCGGTCCACCGCATCCTTGACCTTGCCTTTGGCCTCATCGATTCTTCCTTCGTTCTTCAGCTTGTCGTCGTCGGTCAAGTCTCCGACGGCCTCTTTGCCCTTGCCCTTGGCCTTATCGACTGCGCCCATGTGGGAATCCCTTCGTTGACGCCGTTCCATCCGTCCTTCCCACTGGTTCTACCCCTTGGGCCAGGGAGAGAAACGAAAGCCGCCCCTCGCTCAGGCGGATGTCGGTGTCGGTGACCCGAACCGGAGCAGATTCCCGTCCGGATCGGTATGTGAGCCTTCGCGCTTCCCGTACGCGTAGTCGGCGGGACCCACCACCGGTAGCCCAGCCCGCCGCCAGTCGTCCGCCAGTTGATCGGCGTCGTCGACGTGCAGATAGATGGCGCCCGACGCCTTCCCGTCGGCCTGGTCCGCTTTCAGTAGCGCAATGGTGAGGCCGACACGTTGTACCACCGCGTGCGTCTGGTCCTGCATGAGGACGGTGAAGCCGAGCCGCAGGTAGTGGTCGGCCGCGTCCGCCACATCCGAGACCCTGAACATCGGTTCGACCTCAGAGACCCTCACCCCGGTACCGCCGGCCCGGACCTGCTTCTCCCGCTGAGCCTGCAGCCAATCCAGGCACCGGTAACAGATGACCGTCTCAGGGTGGGACAGGAGGTGCACCGAACCCGGGTCCGAAGCACTCCCACAGCAGGAGCAGGCCTCCCGAGCCACTCGACCGGCCTCGCCGTTGCTCACTGGCGACCGTGTCCACCCGGTTGGCGCCGCATGAACCAATTGCGGGCAGAGAACAGCGGAACCTCTTCCACGACCTCGAATCCGAGTCCGATGTAGAACCGGACGTTCTCCGGCTTGTCGGTCTCCAACCAGGCCACCCGGTGGCGCGCATCCAATTCGCCGCACAACAGGCTCATGGCCGCCTTCCCTATTCCCCGTCCCTGAAATCCGGGCTCAACGCCGACTGGCCCGACATGCCAATGGGGCTCCACCGGATCGTGGGCGGCCAGGATCGACCCCAGATAGAGGAAGCGATCGATGTCCGTGGCGTCCGGTCCGGGGACGTCGAGGGTCCACATCTCCGGCGGAAGCATGGAGGCGATGCAACGACCCGGTCCGACCGCGCCCGCCACCCCCAGCACGCACTCCCCTTGCCGGACCCCGGCCACCCGCGCTCCGGAGAGCATCCCGGCGAACGTGCTGTACATCAGCTCCAGACGGACCAGCGGATCGTCGGAGAGCCCCATTGAACTCGGGTTGTCCCGCAATGCCCGGGCGGTCACCCCTGTGGATTGGGCCACTTGCTCAGCGCCCTTCAGCCACCGCACCTCGTAGTCGGCCACCATCTGGTTCTACCAGATCGGTAGTGCGGCGAATGGCTCACCAGGGACTCCCGGCGGGGGCGCGGGCGGGGGCGGCGGCCCGAGGCGTCGATTCGGTTACTTGCCGCTCAGGACGAGTTCGGGAGCCCGGAGGGGCGCACTGGCCGACTCGACCATGTCCAGGAAGCGGCCGGCTCCCGGCCGGGCGATCCGGAACCACTCGGTGTCCAAGAGATGGTGGAAGACACCGGCCGGAAGTCCCATGAAGCTCGGGGCCTCCATGACCTGGCTGGAGTGGGCGGCCACGGCGGCCAGCTTGGTCCCCAGGTGTCGGAACACGTCTACGGACACCAGGTCCGCACCATCCTCCACGCCCAGGTGCTCGGCCAGCGCCATGGGCCAGAGCTCCTGGACCAGGCCACGCTCCATCAGCACATTGCGCAGTCGCCTGAGCACGGCCCGGCTTATGGTGGCCTCGTAGAGCTCGCAGTCGGTTCCGGCCACACTCTGCTTGGCGATCTCGTGGACCTGCACGTGGTCGATGTGCCCGTAGATGCCATTGGAGTCGTAGCTCGTGAGGGCCGCGGCACGCTCCTCCAACAGAATGCGCCGTACCGCACGGGCGGCTCCGTCCACGAAGGCAGCCGCCAGGGTCCCGGCCTGCAGGCCCCTCGCCTGGGCCACGCTGGCCCCGTCGTGGTCTGCGAGCGTGGAATAGCCGGAGTCGCGGTAGCCGAGGAACTCCACCCGTTCGATGCCCAACAGCGAGGCGGCGGTCAGTGTCTCTTCCCGCCGATGAGCGCCGAGATCGGTGCCGGCCGACAACGGGTGCACGCCGAGGTCGCCCTCGGTGGCCACGATCAGGACGACCCGCCAGCCGGCTTCGACGGCGCTGACAATGGTGCCGCCGGTGAAGATGGCTTCATCGTCGGGGTGGGCATGCAACGTCACGAGCACTGGTCTCACAGCTCGGTCTCCTTCTCGTCAGTCTCCATGGTGATCGACATCAAACCGGCTCGTCGCCGCGTAGCGTGACCCGTTGGATGACCCGGTGCTCCGGGCCGAAGTCGCCGACCACCGAGTGCTGCGTGGCCCGGTTGTCCCAGAATCCCACGTCTCCGGTGCTCCAGTGGTAGCGGACGGTGAACTCGGGCCGGACCGCATGGCGATAGAGGTACGCCAGCAGGGCGTCGCTCTCGGCGCGCTCCAGTTCGACGATGTGCGAGGTGAATCCGGGATTCACGAACAAGGTCCGGGCCCCCGTCTCCGGGTGCGTTCGCACCACGGGGTGGATCACCGGCTCGAGCGCGGGGACAGACCTGCCCTCCCATGCGCCTTCACCGACCTGGTCGAGCGCCGCGGCGAACTGGGCCCGGCCGTCATGGACGGCGGTCAATCCGAGGAGAAAGGACTGGAGCGCGGGACTCAGGTCCTCGAAGGCGGCCTGCTGATCGGCAAAGAGGGTGTCCCCGCCGGCGGACGGGACCTCTACCGCCCGGAGGATCGATCCGAGCGGCGGCCGCTCGACGAACGTGACGTCGGTGTGCCAGTCCAGACCTTGTCGGCGAGTGGCGACGTCACCGTAGTTGGCGTAGATGGTGCGGGCCTTGGTGTAGTCGATCTCGAACACATTGGGGAATCCGGCCAGGCCCGGGATGATCGGATGCCCCTCGGTCAGCTCGCCGAAATGGGCGGCGAAGGCCAGGTGGCTCTCCGGGTCGAGGTGCTGCCCGGGGAAGAACACGACCTTCCGCTCGAGCCAGACCCGCCGGATGGAGGCCACGGTGAGGTCGTCGACGTCCCGGAGGTCGAGGCCGCGGATGACGGCGCCGATCGTGCCCGAGAGCGGTGTGAGGTCGAGCCCGACCTCGGTGTCGATGACGGTCATGTCGACCATCCCCGGCCACCTGGGGCGAGCCGGGCGCCCGACGGGGCCGCGGTCAGGTCACCGGCGTGGAATCGTCGTGGCGTACGGAGCATGTCGCCATAGTACATAAACCCGATCGATTTAGTCAAGATTCCTGCTACGGGCGTCGCCTTGGGCCCTTGTGCCGTGGACCGGGCGAAATGGCCGCTCCGGTCAGCCGCTCACGTTCGGCTTGGCCCACCCCCGAACCTGGCCCGGTCGAGGACCTCGGGGTTCACCACATTGATCGGTGCACCGGCCGCCAAGGCGTTGACCTGGTCGAAGACATCGGCGAACTGGACTTCCCACTCGTCACGGGTCACGTAACCGATGTGGGGCGTGCACACGACGTTGTCCATGGTGAGAAGCGGATCACTCGGATCCAGGACCGGCTCATGCTCGTAGACGTCCACCGCGGCCAGGCCGGGCCGGCCGTTTCGGAGGCTCTCCACGAGCGCACCGGGGGCGATGAGCCCGGCCCGACTGGTGTTGACCAGGAGCGCGTCCGGCTTCATCCTGGCCAGGTCGGCGGGTTCCACGATGCCGCGGGTGGCATCGACGAGGCGCAGATGGAGGGTGAGCACATCGGACGTGGAGAAGAACGCCTCCCGGCTGTCGGCCACGATGCAGCCGTCGGCGCGGGCCCGCTCCCGTGAGGGGTCACTGGCCCAGAAGACCACCCGCATGCCGAAGGCCCGTCCGTAGCCGGCCACGACCCGGCCGATCCGCCCGTATCCGTACACCCCGAGGGTCTTCGAGACCAACGACCGCCCGATGGCCGACTGCCACCGGCCCGCCTTCATCGAGGTGACCTGTTGTGGGATCTTCCGCATGGCCGACAGGACCAGCCCCCAGGTCAGCTCGGCCGCGGCATAGGACGGCGACCCGGCGTGGAGGTTCGACGACACGACGATCCCCAGCCGGGTACACGCGTCGACATCGATGTGCGGAAAGACGCTGCGTTGGCTGACGAGTTGGAGCTCGGGCAGGCGTTCCAGCAGCGGGGCCCGGATCGCGGTCCGTTCTCGAATGAGCACGATGGCCTCTGCAGGCTCCAGGCGCTCGGCCAGTTGATCCACGTCCTCGGTGTGATCGGTGAAGACCGTGACGTCGTGCCCCTCCAGACGCTGGAAACAGTCCAACGTCCGCAGCGTGTCGAGGTAGTCGTCGAGGATGGCTACTCGCATGTGCATGACCTCCCCTTGCCCTCATAGTTAACTCCGCGGGAGCCGCTGGAGGTCGTCTTCGGACGCCCGGGGATCGAACAGTCGCGACGCAGAGCTGATCGAGCGGTTGTGCAGAGCGAAGCAGCTAGAGGGAAGCGTGGGGGTTCGGAAGCGAGGCGGATATCCACGAGAGACCGAGACACATTTCGTCCGTTGACCCGTCTCCCCATGTGACGAAATGAGGCGGGGCCTTACGCAGGATGGGGAGCTCCTGACCAAGCGTCGGGTCGTAGGTGCAGGTGACCTGGAGAGGCTCACCCGCCGTCACGTGGACGGGCTTGGCCAGGTTGTAGGCCTTTTGGTAGTGGAAGTTGTAGTCGGGCACGTTGAGGACCGTCTGAGCCTCTGGAGTACCGGGATTCAGTACGAGCTTGAAGCTTTGGCCGAGTAGGTGCATATGGGCTTGGGCTCGGACTATGTAGCCGCTGGTCGTCACCGGGAACGTGCACGACGTCGTATCTCCCGCCGGCGGGTTGGCGGGGTTGCGCCCACAAGCGGCCTCGATGGCATTGACGAAAACGATGGCGCTCGGCCCGAATTCCTGCCCCTGATGGGCCAGCGATGCCGCCCGGTTGCAAAGCGGCCCGGTGACGCCGGTCGGACATGGAATGTCAGGAGCTGCGAACGAGAGATCCAACTTGAGTGGCAGGAGCGGCGTGGACATTGGCACGGTCTTGACCACGAGCTTGTTGGTGACCGGCTTGTCTCCAACCAAAAGGTTGTAATGAACCTGCATGATCACCATGGTGCCTGCCGGAAGCTCGATTCCTGTCCCTTTGGGGAGGTCGTCCACGCCGTGGCCGGGAGCCCACACGCTCAGAAATGGGGTGCTCCCGATTTCGTTGATGGGTTCATTTGGCAGTCCCGCCTCACCGAAGCACGTCCACCCCTTGCCTCCGACATTGGCCTTCTCCGCCTCGGCGACCAGTGAAGGCGGTAGCAGGAACAGTCCGGCATGGTGATCCTCGGCACTACCGGGGAAGAATTGGCTCGAAATAACGTACGAGTTCTTCTTGAGGTGAGGATTGAGCAGGGTGCAGTGATAGTCGTCCGTCGTTCCCGCGGCGGCCTTCGGACGATACGTCGGTGAAGTGAGGCTGATCGTCGTAATGCGAGACGCTGAAGCATCCGCGGTCGGAGAGGCAACCGCCGAATCGGCCGACCATCCGGCGAAGGCGGTTGCGGACGTGATCAGGGCCAGAGCCCCCAGAAACACCCCCCATGCCCTGGCTTTAGACCCGCCACGACCGCCGAATCGTCTCTGTCGTTTGTGTTCCCCCATGCCCGACAAACGCCTCTCTCGGTTCGCCGCCCCTCCTTGAAGCTACAGCAAGGACCGTCTTGGGCCTCTGATCACTCCTCGGCGATCGCCTCGAGCACGGGGACCCGACCGGCCCGGCGGGCGGGTAGGAGCCCGGCGGCCATCCCGACGACCACCGCCACCGCCACATAGACGGCCAGTGTTCCCCAGGGGATGGCCAGCACGGTGATGCCGTCGGAGGTGAGCGCCCGTTGGAGGCTCCACCCGACGAACAGCCCCAGGGCCGTGCCCACCAGGGCGCCCAGCGCCGCGATGATCGCCGACTCGAATCGCACTGCCGCCCCCACCTGGCGGGATGACATCCCCATGGCCCGGAGAAGGCCGAGCTCGCGGACCCGCTCGGTGATCGACAACGTGAGGTTGGTCACGATGCCCAGGTAGCCGATGATCAAGGCCAGGAGCGACAACACCGCGGCGAGATCGATCTGACGGTCGATGACCTGGTCCTGGGTGGCCTGCACCTCGGCCGGGTCGGCCACCGTCACCTCGGGATAGCCGGCGAGGGCCCTGGCCACCGCGAGCCGGGTGGCGGACGGTGTTGAGCCGCGATCCCCGCTGACGAACACCAGCGACGGCTGCAGATTCGGATAGGTGGCGGCCAGCGTGGCCGCCGAGAAGAGGAACCCCCCGTAGTACCCCTGGCTGTCGAACATGGCGCTGATCGGGAAGGATGACGTCACCTCCGCGCTGCCGTCCTGGGGGAAGAAGGTGAACGGCAGCACCTGGCCGAGGTGCCAGCCGCGCGCCTCGGCCAAGCTCTGCTCGACGGCGACGCCTCCGGTGCGCAAGCCGGCCAGGCTGCCCTGGAGGGGGCCCAGGCCCACCACCCGGCGGTAGGAGGAGAGGTCGATCGTGGCACCCCAGTCGGATCCGTGACCGTCCACCGAGAACGTGAGATACGACGAGGGTGAGACCACCCCCAGTCCGGGCTCCGCACGTAGTCGGGCCACCACGCCCGGGGCCATCGGCGGGACCACGGCGGGACCGCCGCCCGACGGTCCGGCCCCCGCCGCCGTCAACACATAGTCGGCCCGTACGGTGCGGTTGAGCTCGTCATTGGATGACGCCCGGGCCGAACTGGCGATGACCGCCAGTGCACAGATGAGGGCCACCCCCACCACCACGGCCGAGGCCGACGCCGCCGTCCGGCCCGGATGTCGGACGGCGTTCTGACGCCCCAGGGCCCCGGTGAAACCCCACACCTTGGCCATCGGCCAGCCCAGCGCACTGGCCGAGAAGGCCGCCGCCGGCTGGCCGAGGCCGGCGATTCCGAGCACCAGGAGCAGGACACCGGCAACCACTCCCGCCGGCAGGCCTCCGAGCAACGCACCGATCACGAGACCGGCCCCTCCGATGGCGACCACCGCGGCCAGGCGTCGACGAGCCGGATGGGCCAGCTTGCCTTCGGCCACCGGGTCCTGGCGCAGGGCTACCAGCGCAGGCACTCGACCGGCCTGCTCGGCCGGCACGATCGAGGCCACCACGGCCACGCCCGTCCCGGCGACGAGGCAGACGAGTGCCGTTACCCAGTGAAGCTGCAGCGGTCCGGTCGGGAGCACGGTCCCTGATCTCTGCACCAGGTCCCGGAGGACGACGGCCGCAACCAGTCCCAGGGCGACTCCCAGCCCCGACGCCACCAGGCCGACCGCGGCGGCCTCACCGGTGACCACCAGCGCCAGCTGGGCTCGGCTGGCCCCGAGGCACCGCAGCAGCGCCAGCTCCCGGCGCCGCTGGGCCACCACGAGCGAGAAGGCGTTGAAGATGATGAACGCCCCGACGACCAGGGCGATAACGACGAGAACGGTCAGCGTGGTTGAGAAGGACAGGAGACTGTGCGAGGCCTGTGCGGCGAGCAGGGCCGAGAACTCGGACCTGGTCAGCACCCGGTAGGAAGGTCCGAGCGCCCCCTGCAGGCTGGCGGCCAGGGCGCCCGCCCCGACCCCCGGCGCCGCCGAGACGAAGACGTCGCTGACCTGGCCCTCGAGTCCGGTCAGTTGCTGGGCAGCGGTCAAGCTGACCCCGGCCAGGGTGGCGTCCGGTGAACTCGGGTTGTTCAGACCACCCAACACGCCGACGATGGTGAAGAGTCGGACCGGCTGGCTCGAGACCACCGGCACCCGTTGACCGATCCGAAGGTGATCGGCATCGAAGGTGCCGGCGTTCACGACCATCTGGCTGTTGGTGACCGGAAGATGGCCGAGGACGAGGTGACCGGCCCGAAGCCGTGGCGGTCCGGGGACCGACACGGCTTCGGATTGGGGCGAACCCACCAGTCGTCCCCCCACCAGCAGCTGGGCGTAGCCCGACACCACGCCGGCCGCCCGGGCCACCCCTGCGACGGCGGCGATCTCCGCCACCTTCGCTTGGGGCAGGGAGCCGGGGCCGAACACCACTGCATCGAGGCCAGGTGGTTGGTCGGCCGCGGTCTGGGCCGTGGTCGTGGCCCGAACGGTCTCGGTCAGGACGAGGGTTCCCGCCATGAAGGTGACCCCCACCACAATGGCCGCAGAGACCAGGCCCAGACGCCGGGCGTGCGCCCGGGCCCCGTGCAGGGCCATGCGGATCATCGGGCCTCGTGGATCCGCATGTGGTCCAGCACAGTGTCGGGGGTCGGGTCCACGAGCTCGCCGACCAGGCACCCGTCGACCAGGAAGACGACACGATCGGTGAAGCCCACCGCCCGGGGATCGTGGCTGACCATCACCACCGTCTGCCCGCTGGTCCGGACCACGTCGGCGAGCAGCTCGAGCAGCTCGGTGCCCGCCTTCGTGTCCAGATTGCCGGTCGGCTCGTCGGCAAAGACGATCTCGGGGCGGGGGGCCAAGGCACGAGCCACGGCCACCCGCTGCTGCTGGCCGCCCGACAGCTCGGCGGGACGGTGGTCCAACCGGTCACCCAGTCCGAGCAGATCGACGAGGTATCCGATCCAGGCGGCATCGATCGCCGTCCTGCTGATCGAGAACGGGAGGGTGATGTTCTCGATCACCGACATGGTCGGCAGGAGATTGAACGACTGGAACACGAAGCCGACGCGGTTGCGGCGCATCACGGCGGCATCATTCTCCGAGAGGTTCGACACCTCGAGATCCCCGATGAAGGCCTGACCGGAGCTCAAGCGATCCAATCCCGCCGTGCAGTGCAGGAGGGTCGACTTGCCGGATCCGGAAGGGCCCATGATGGCGCTGAAGGTCCCGGCGGCGAACTCCACACTCACCCCGCGAAGGGCGTGAACGGCCGCGTCTCCGATGCCGTACTGCTTGCAGGCATCGACGGTCCGGGCCCCCTTCGACGCCCGGCCGCCGTCGGTCCCCCCTCTGACGCCGGGGGCCCCCGGGATACTCGACTCCACGCCCGCAGCTTTCCACGACACGCGCCGCCCTGCCTGCCGGTGACCGGCGCTTGGCCGAAGGTCAGGGCTCTGCAATGGTGGGCCGATGACCAGCTTCGTGGTGTCGTCCGGAGGCGCGGGCTACGGCTTCTTCGTCGACGACCGGGGTCGCCTGCGCCAGGCCGGGTTCGGGCCGGACATCGATGCCCATATGCAGCGGCTGCCGGCTGGGATCCCAGCGGCCCTGTACCCCCTGGCCTATCCGGCCTACGACGAGGACCCAACCCGGGCGGCCTCGCTGCGGGTCACCCACCGCGACGGCACCACGACCACCCGCCTGAGGGTGGAGGACGTCCGCGTGGCCGGCCCGGAGACCAACATCCTCCTGGTCGACCCCGACTGCCCGCTCGAGGTCACGATGTGCTTCCACTCCGACGACCACGGTGTCCTGCGCCAGTGGGTGAGCATCACCAACCGACAGCCGGGGGCGGTCACCCTCCACGAGGTCGCCGCCGCCTCCCCCTTGTTGGCCACCGCCTCACCCCACCTGACCCACTTCGGCGGGGGCGACTGGTCCGCAGAGTGGACCACGACCACCGAGCTCCTCACCCCCGGGACCAAGGTGGTCGATTCGCGCGGCGGCGTACAGCCCCACCTGCGGTCCTGTCCCTTCTTCCTGCTCGCCCCCGACGGAATACCCGACGAGTCGAGCGGAACCGCCGTCGCCGGGGCGCTCGCCTGGGGCGGCAACACCCGCTTCGCCTTCGAGCGGACGACCGCCCCCACGGTGCGGGTCTGGTGCGGGCACAACCCGGCGGCTGCCGAGTACGTGCTCGACCCCGGAGTCACCTTCGTCACCCCCGAGCAGGTCTGGGTCTGGTCGACCGACGGCGTGGGACCGCTGAGCCGCCGCCTTCACCGGTGGGTGCGCGAGCAGGCCACCCGCGACGGGGACCAGTTGCGGCCGATGGTCGTCAACAACTGGGAGGCGACCTCGTTCTCGTTCGATACCGAGCGCCTCCTGGGGCTCATCGACCAGACGGCGGACCTGGGCGCCGAGCTCTTCCTGCTCGACGACGGCTGGTTCGGGGAGACCCACCCGCGGGACGACGACACGGCGGGCCTGGGCGACTGGCAGGTCGACCAGGCCAAGCTACCCGGCGGCCTCGGTCCCCTCATCGCCCGGGCCGACGAACGCGGCGTCCGGTTCGGGCTGTGGGTCGAGCCCGAGATGGTCAACCCCGACTCCACCCTCTTCATCGAGCACCCGGACTGGGTGGTGGGCCAGCCGGCGCGGCACCCCCGCCGATGGCGGGACCAGTTCGTCCTCGATGTCCTGCGACCCGACGTCGCCGACTTCGTGCTCGGTGTGGTGGACCGCGTCCTGGCGGAGAATCCGGGCATCAGCTATCTCAAGTGGGACGCCAATCGCCCCCTGACCGACCCCGGGTCCCCCACCCTGGGCACCGACCGACAGGCCAACTACTGGCTCGACCACGCCCGGGCCACCTGGCGGCTGATGGAGACCGTGGCTGAGCGCCATCCCGAGCCGACCCTCATGCTGTGCGCCTCCGGCGGGGGGCGTGTCGACCTCGGCTCACTGCGCTGGTTCCACGAGGTGTGGCTCTCGGACAACACCGATCCCGTCGACCGCCTGCGGATGCAGTGGGCCGCCTCGCACTTCCTGCCCGCCAACGTGGTCGCCGCCCACGTGACCCGGGAGGGCGACCGGCCCGTTGCCTTCGGGTGCGCCGTCGCCATGAGTGCCCGGTTCGGTTTCGATCTCGACTTGGCGGACATCACCGACGACGAGCGGGCCATATGCCGCCGGGCGGTGGAGCTGTACCGCGAGATCCGGCCGCTCGTCCAGCAAGGGGACCTATGGCGGCTGGAATCTCCGAACCAGCGGGCCGCCCTCGCCTATGTGTCCACAGACGGCCGACGAGCGGTCGTCTTCGCTTACCAACTCACCCTGCGCACCAACGACACGGGTCCGCTGCGCCTGAGTGGGCTCGACCCGGGCCGGATGTACGACGTCGTCGAAATCGATCTCGCCGCCGGCCCCGGCCCGGACAGAGGCGACGTGGGGCGACGACCAGGCGCGGCGCTGATGGAGACGGGTCTGGAGTGGCCTCTGCGCGATCCCTGTACCGCCCGCATCTGGGTGGTCCGGTCCGCGTAGGCATAACCGGGCGCCTGGTACTTCGGGACGCCACTACCGGGGACGCTTCGTCGCTCGGCCTGCATACTGAGCAGGTGCTCGGTCGGCGGACCCTCCCTCTCGCGTGTCTCTTCCTGGGACTCGGAATCCTGCTCACGGCCTGTACCTCATCGGGTGCTTCCACCGTCGAGCAGGGTTCGTCGCCACGGTCGGCATGCTCGCTGTTGACCGCCCACGAAGCAACCAACGCCCTCGGGGGTCCCGTCCAAGCCCCTAGCGAATGCACAACGTCAACCGGCAATCAGAGTGTCGGGCTCTACCATGTTTCGGGAGGACCCCGGACCCTGCTCGTTCATGTCTCGTGGGACGAGCGATCTGTCACCACGTTCACGGTGGCCCACAGCGGCCGTGCCAAGTACCTGGATGAAGCGGCACCCCCGCAGTACGGCAAGGCAACCGTGGCCGGTGTGCCCGCCTACTGGCAACTCAGCCCCGCCCCAGGGCCGGGCAACACCCAAAGCCTCAGCAGCCTCAAGACTGGATACGTCGTAACACTTTCTTCGATGGGCCTGAGTCAGTCTCGGGTTGAGCGGGCGCTCGCCGTCATCCTCGGTCATCTCTGACCGGGGGCGCAGCGTCCCTACCGGGTCCGGGACGATGTTGGTAGCCCTGGTAAGAGCCGAGGGCCCCCGTCGAGGATGGAGGCCTACACTCCCGAAGATGAGCGCCATCTCCATCGTCGGCGTTCCCAGTAGTGCAGGGAGCTACGCCGCCGGTCAGGACCAGGCACCGACTGTACTTCGGTCCGCCGGTCTCATTGATGCGCTCAGTGCATCGGGACTCGAGGTGCATGACGAAGGGGATCTGCCCGTTCAGATCTGGCGCCCGGACCGACACAACCCCCGCGCCCAGAACGTTGGTCAGGTGACCGAATCGGTCCGTGAGTTGACCGAACGCCTCATCCCGCTGTTGGCGCGCGGAGACAACCTGCTGGTACTCGGGGGGAACTGCACCGTTGCCCTTGGAGTGGTCGCCGCCCTGTCCCGCGCCTCAGCAGATCCTGTCGGACTGTTGTATTTGGATCGAAACTATGACATCAACACGCCCGAGAGCACGACTGATGGAGCGATCGACTGGATGGGCATGGCCCACGCGCTGGCTCTTCCCGGGTCCCTCGACGTGCTTGTCGAGGTGCTCGGCCCTCGACCCCTCCTCGAACCGGACCAAGTGGCATGGATAGGCATTGAGGACAGATTCGCCACCGACTGGGAGCGGGCAGAGGCCCGACGCCTCGGATTGCAGGTGATCTCGAGTGACGCCTTTGCGCACGACCCTGTGTCATCCGCGGTCGATTCGCTCAAGCAATTGCCGATCGGACCGCTGGCTGTCCACCTCGACGTCGATGTGCTGGATTTCATTGATGCGCCCCTGGCGGAGAATACCGACGGCCGCAACTCCGGACCGACGCTCGACCAGGTGGCGGTCGCTCTTCGGATCGCCACCCAAGACCCGCGCTTCCGGAGTGTGTCGATCGGGGAGCTGAACCCCACCCGAAGCGCAGGAGATCCGGACGCGATCCCCCGTTTCGTAGCTTCAATTGCAAGTGCCGTCGGGACGCAAAACTAGCCGTTTGGTGTATCCCTGAGCGTCCTCCTCGAGCCTTACCCTGCCCAGGGGTAGCGTCACAAGGCGTGGACGAGCCAACCCACCTGCACACCACGAGGTCGGCCTTCGACGCCGTCGCCGTCGACTACGCACGCCTCCTTCCCGACCTTCGGGCAGAGACGTCTCTAGACCAGACGATGCTGGCTACTTTCGCCGAGCTGACTACTGCAGCAGGCCTTGGGCCGGTCGCCGACCTGGGCTGCGGCACCGGCCGCATCACGGCCCATCTGGACTCCTTGGGTGTGGACGCCTTTGGCATCGACCTGTCCCGGGTCATGGTCGATCTCGCTCGCCAAAGCCATCCGAATCTGCGTTTTGACGTCGGGTCGATTACCGCCCTGGACCTCTCCGAGGCTGCGGCAGGCGGAGTTCTGGCCTGGTACTCCACCATCCACACTCCTCCGAAGGACCTGCCAGGCGTGTTCGCCGAGTTCTCCCGGGTGCTGACGCCCGGCGGATACCTCCTGGTCGGTTTCCATGTCGGAGACGGAGATCGGCCCAGGACGGTGTCCTATCGTCCTGGGGTCTCCGTCGATGCCTACGACGTGGCACCCGAGCGGATCGTCGAACTCGTGCTCCACACAGGCTTGGTCGTGCACACGCAGCTGGTGCGGGCTGCTCACGGTCGGGAGAACCGGCCGCAGGCCAGTCTCATTGCTTTCAAACCAGTCGAGTCGTAACCCGAACAGGGACCGTGGTGGGAATGATCGAATCGCTGACTTGACCCGAACCCACCTGGAGCGTCTCCGTCATCGCTGGCCTTCAATCCGAAACCGGAGATAGCCTCGCGCTGGTGGCCGTCCTCTATCAGGCAACGCTGACTCCGTCCAAGATCGAGCTACTCCAAGCATGGGTTCCCCACCAGCCCTGGCTTGGCGATGCCGATGCAACCACTGTCGAGATCGTGGGCGCCTACCGCTTCGACGATCCCGATGGTGAGGTCGGGATCGAGACGCACTTGCTTCGGACCGCAGATGGCCAGGTCCTCCAAGTTCCGGTCACCTACCGAGATTCGCCCGTGGATGGCTGCGAATCGTTGCTGATCGCCACAACGCAACATTCGGTGCTCGGTGAACGCTGGGTCTATGACGCCTGCGGCGACCCGGTGTACGTGAGGGCCCTGGCCACTGCCATTCTGAGCGGAGGAACGGAGGCTGAGCTTGAGGTCGTGACTGACGCCGGGAAGGAGCGGTGGCAGGCGACGACGCGGGTGTCGGGGAGTGGATCCCCTGACTCTTCGATCCCGCCGATAACGTCGGCGTCCTTCTCGATCGAGGGAACTACGACTGTCATCTCGGCAAACCACGTCGAATTGACCCTCGTACGCATAGTCGACCCCTACTTCGGGATCGATGTGCACGGCGCCCAACAGAGGCTCACGGGCACGTGGCCCGGCCACGATGCACCAGCACTCCTGGCGCTGGCCCAGATCACCTGAGGGTCCCATTCGCCGATCCACCCAGTGCAATTCCACAGACGTGGCGGCCCGACTCGATCACCTCTGTGTCCCTCGCCAATTCCCCGTGCAGCACCCAGGCGTGAGGACGTCGCGCGTCGATCTGCTGGAGGCATGTCGCCTGCTCGATCATGAGGCGGCCGACAGCGGTCGAGATCAACGAGCTCAACGGGCCGTCAACTGATCGGTCAGGGCGTGCGCCAGCCACTGCTCATAGCGATCCGGGGACCATCCTCGATCGGAGACGAGCAGACGGAACACCTCGGGTGACATCGAGCGCGTGGATCACGTCGGCAGCATCGCGTTCTTTGAGCTCTTGTCGCAGGGCACCGGAGCGAGCCAGTGACCGAGCGATCTGGCCCTGGCCGTTCTGCCGTCGACGGGTGTACTCGGCCAGAAGCTCGGCCGCCTCGGGGTCGGAGGCTGCCGCCCCCACGAGGGCACCGTAGACCGGAGCGGCCCGCACGTTGATCTGCCGGGCAATGGCAGCGAACCCCGCCAGCTGATTCTCCGGATCGGCTTCCGCGAAGAGAGCCTTGGCATCGGGCCGGTCCTGCAGGGCCACCGGATCGTCGTCGCCGACGATCGACACGTCGAGCAGCGCGGTGAGGATGCCGAGCTTCGAGGTGAAGAGCCGATACACCGTCGCCGACGGGACGTCTGATAGCTCGCTGATGGCGCCGATCGTCGTCGTCGCGTAGCCCCGTTCGACGAAGAGCGCACGGGCAGCCTCGACGACCGCAGACCGTGCGAGACGCGTCCGGGCCTGACGAGGCGCGGTACCCGGGCGCGGGGGCTTGATCTCGGAGACCACCTATGTGAGACTATCCCTATCAATTTGAGAGTGGTACTCTCATTAGAGATGCAACTGCGCAGGTCGAGAGCTTTAGGCGCCCGGACTCGTTCCGGGCCCGGCGCTGATTGATGGCAAGAAGAACGGGTCGCCGCAGCGTTGTCAGTTCCGATCCCGCCTCGTGTCACATCTCCACATGTGCTGCGGGTCCTACAAATAGACACAGCGACGCGACAGGAGGACTTCAGGATGGCACGCATGCAAGGGGTTCCGAGGGGTCAAGCTTCTCCGATGGTCAGGGTGGCCTACCGATTCGGTCCCAAGATGATGAAGAAGATGACTGGACGCGAGCCGCAAAGCGGTAGCGGAATCGAGCCGATGGAGATCTGGGCCTACCAGCCCAAGATGATGATGGGCATGGGCAGGTTCAACCAGGCAGTCCGGAAGGGCCACAGCGTCGACGAGCGGCTCAAGAACCTGATCGAGTTGAAGGGGGCGCAGATGATCGGTTGCGAGTTTTGTGTCGACCTCGGCTCGCAGATCTGCCGGAACTCCGGCTTGAGCGACGAGGAGCTGCTGGCGCTGCCCAACTACCGTTCCAGCAACCTTTTCACCGACCGGGAGAAGGTCGCGCTCGACTATGCGGTGGCCGTGATGCGCACGCCGGTGGAGGTGACCGACGAGCTATTTGCCCGTATGCAGGAGCACTTTTCGGAGAAGCAGCTGGTTGAGATCACGGCTCACCTGACGCTGGTGAATCTCGACCGATTCAACGCCGCTTTCGGCGTCGGATCTGCCGGCTTCAGCGAAGGAATGGTCTGCGTTCTTGCTGATCGCCCAACGGCGTCGTAGACGCTGACCCCGCTCTACCGTAGACATCCAGCGCGAGAGCCCGCAGCGCAGATCGACGGTTATCGCTTCCCGCAAGGGTCGGTCGACACCGGTTTAGCCGCGTATCCCGCAACAGAACGACTTGTGGCACCGCCAGGCTCATTCTTCGGATCGGTGCGGTGCTCCTCGGAGGGTGCCGACACGTCGGGGACGCCTCGAAGGATCGGTCGATCTCAGCCAACAGCCGAAATGTGGCCACCTATACTCGCCGCCTGTGAGTTATTCCGTAGATTTTGTGAATGTATCCACCGTCGGGCTGGAGTCGTCGCCCGTGATGGCCGCGCTGGCTGGCCTGCGAGCGAACGAGGCCCGCTACTTCAAGAACAAGTACGACCACGTCTTCACGGTTGAGCCCGCCACCCAGGCCAAAAAGGACATCGCCCTGGTGCACCGCATCCTGAAAGAAGAACGGGACATCGTGATCGAGTCGCCCCCGCTCGAGGCAACCACCTTCCAGGTCGAGAACATCCGATGGACCTACGTGTTCTACGAGAGTGGGCTATCGATCAACGTCCTGTACACCCTCGACGGACCGAGCCCGAAGCGGGCGGCCGGGTTCAAGCTCTCGGAAGGGATGGACATTCCCGCCGAACTGGGTTCGTTCAAGTTCGCCCGCCAGAAGTCGAAGCTGGCCGGGACCATCCGAGGCTCGTATTTCGTAATCAAGGGCGAGTATTGAGCCCTCGCGGGTACTCGAAGTCGTGGGTATCCGAGGGTGTGCGACTAGGGCCGCGTTGGTACGGCCGGGCGAAGTGACGAGAACCGACATCATCTGCGACCCTTCGCCGGCTGCGGGATAAGGACCCGATCGTTTAGCCACGAGCTCCGAGTGACCTGTCGCTGGCTACCGGGTCGATGGGACTCAAAGCCTCCATCTACGATGTCGGCCATGGCCGTCATGTGCTCTTGCTGCTCGATGTCGGTCGACTGGTGGGTCCGACTCCGCTCGCACCCCGACCTGCCGATCTGCCACGATTGCCTCGGCGGGCTGAATGGGCAACGCGACGGTCAACTGCAGCTCATGAAGGGATCGTGGTTGGTCACCGGATTCGAGCCAATCTTCAAGGTCGCCGATGTGTCCCGCTCGGTCGCCTGGTACGAGATTGCGGGCTTCGAGGTCTCCTTCCACGGTGAGACGTATGCATTCGCTCACCGAGATCGGGACCTGACGATCCACATTGCCAAAGCTGCCGAGGACGAGCCTCCGGGCCATGGCTCCCTCTACATTCACTGTCAAGATGCCGACCAGGTGGCGGAAGAGTGGCGACAGGTGGGGCTCGAAGTGGACGGCCCACGGGACGAGGACCATGGCAAGCGAGAAGGTTCCATCACTGACCCCGATGCGAATGTCATTCGATTTGGCTCGCCCATTCGTTGAAGCTGAATCAGTTCGACCGCTTGAGACGCTCCAGCACAGGGCCGACGGCTTCGATTGCCGCGTCCCGGATTACGTAGCGGTTGATCCCCCAGCGCATCTCAGATGCAAGTATTTGCGCGGCAATCTGATCCGGAGTGCCGATCCACATGAACGGAGCTTCGAGAAGGTCGTCAGCGGAGGCGCCGGGAACGAGCCGAGCTATCTCGTTTGCCACTCGCCCAGGGTCGTCGGTGATCTCAACGTGCTGGACCAAGGCCTCGATGTCAGGGCGACGACCCAGCCGCTTTGATTCAGAATCGACCCAGCCGAACGCGCGGTCGAGTGCAGGAGAACTCCACTCGGCCTCATGGGAATGCCCGTCAGAGAGCGTCCTTCCAAGCCCAGTGATTCCGACGATGTCTGCACATCCAGCGGCGAAGGCGAGGACACGACGGCCATTCCCCCCGACGAGGAGGGGAATCGAGTCCTGAATCTGGTGAGGCTCGCTGAGTAGGGATCCGTGAAGTCGGAAGTGAGTTCCCGATGTAGTCACCGGCTCTCCGCTCAGTAGGAGCCGCACCGCATCGACAAGCTCGATGAGCCGGTCGACTCTCTCTCCCGCCGGGGGGAACCCCAGGCCGAGCATGGTCCACTCCGTTGGCGTATGCCCTGCCCCGATGCCGAAGATTGCCCGTCCACCCGACAGTGCGTCAAGCGTGGCAAGGTCGGCCGCGAGAGATAATGGCTCCCTCAGACCCGCATTGAGCACGCAGGTGCCCAGGCGCACTCTGTCAGTGACGGCCGCAGCAGCGGCAAGCGCAGCGAACGGGGAGACCGACGACCCGAGATGATCTGCGACGTAGAGGCAGTCGTAGTCCGAGCGATCAGTAGCCTTGGCCAGCTCAACCCACTGGGTGTGATCGACGAAGTGTCCTTGGACGGAAACGCGAATCATCGAACATATCTGATCACAACGATCCAAGGCACGGGTGTCCTGACCAAAACGGGACTGAGCGCGCCCCATCGGTGAAGATGGCCTCTAAGGTCAGAGCGTCACAAGGTCGATATCGAACAAGGCTCCCTGACGTCCCCCCACTTCAGTCGGTGCGACGTAGGCGAATCCGGACTTGAGAAGCACTCTTTGCGATGCGATGTTCTCATTGCTCGTAGCTGCCGTGAGGGTGCGCAATCCGAAGTCCTCACGGGCGATCCGGCACAGGCCCCGCAGTCCCGTGGTCGCCACCCCATGGCCAGAGACTTGCTCGGCAACACGATAACCGACCCTTGCCGTCCCATCCGAGAGGTCGTAGAGGTTGAAGCGGCCGACCACCGCACCATTTCCATCAGCGAGCACGTAGAAGGCACCGGCTCCGGCCTCCTGCTCGGCCATCAGTTCTCGGTGCCGGTCCGAAAACTGCTCGAAGAAGGAATCGCCTCTGTCACTGATCGACTTTGCGAAGTACGCGCGATTGTCCATCTCAAAGGCGAGGACCGCCGACTCATGTTTGGGGCTGACGAGTTGCAACTGGAACACTCGCCGAGCCTATTCCGGTCCGGCATTCAGGTAACCATCCCCTGGGGCCGGAAAGCCGACAAGTCGGCGTCAGGGTATCGACGGCATACGTCGCCCCAGGTACGGGCCGTCCAGTAGCGATGGCCACGGGGTGGAAAGCCCACCAGTTCCAGCTGCCGAGGTGTCGCTTTATCCACGAACCGGTACCAAGATTCGTCTAGCCGCTCGGTCAGGCCCAATTTGTCGATCCAGATGTCACTCACCGTCCGATAGCTGGCCTTGAGAGAGAAGCGAGCACCACCCGACGCGCTCATCGCCGTCCCCCGATGGTACGTGTTCGTCTTGTAGGCGAGCACGGTTCCGGCCGTACCGGCGGTGCTCACCTCATGGGTATAGATCTCAGAGTGCTCCTCCCGGGTGAGGCGCGGCGGCCACATGGGGAGGTCTCGAGTCTGGCGTTGCGATACCACGTGGGTGGGTCCGAGTTCTTCGGGGACTCCGTGGATATAGATGAACATCTCAACCTCCGCCAAGGTCGGATCATCCGACGGCACGACGGGCGTGTGGTTCCGGTAATCGCAGTGCAGCTGCTGGTCATAGTCGGTGGCGCCGCTGTACTTTGCCCAGTTGTGCGCCTCGTACAAGCGGATGGCCGCCGTGCCCAGGAGCGCTTCGGCGAGGGCGGCGATCGGTGGACTCAGGCCGAGGAGGGACCACTCGACGCTCGAGTACGGGAACAGGTCTATGCCGGCGAAGGCGCTGCCGGTGAAGCGGGCGTTGCGGTCCGGGTCGGCCCCGGAGTGGTATTCCTCGGCGGTCGGGAACATCAGCTCGAGCTCGGCTTGGGCTGGCCGCGAGGTCGTCCTCCAGCAGGTATCCGGGAAGGACGACGTACCCGTGCTCGTGAAAGTGCTCCGTTGCTTGCGCAAGTGTCGAAGTCCGGTTGTCCACCCGACCCAACTCTAGCCAGCTGCCATACCTGCCCCCATCTGCATCAGGACCTCCCCGACCGCCCGGAGGGCGGCGGCCGTCCGACCGATCGGGGGTAGCTTCTTTGAGCGCCTCCGACCTCTCCATGGCCTCCAGATCCGGCCCTGGGGAGCCGTCTCCCTGCCGCTCGGATCGCTGATCAGCCGATTCCGTGATCACGTGCGTAGCGGAGCGCGGTCGGCCGGTCGGGAGAACCGGTCTTTGCGAAGATGCGGTTGATGTGGCTCTTGACCGTGTGCGGGCTGAGATAGAGCGTTGCGGCGATCTCGGGGTTGGTTGTGCCTCCGGCCATCATGGCCAAGATCTCCGCTTCTCTCTTCGTGAGGCCGTCGGGAAGGTGTTCGGGGAGCCCAGAGAGTGGTGTCGGCGGCTCGGTGCGGGCAGCGGCGACAAGCGCAGCTTGAATCGTGGGGTCGAGAACGGCCAGGCCGGCAACTGAGCTGCGCAGCGTGTGGGCGATGTCGACTCGGTCGGCGTCCTTGGTCAGGTAACTGCGGGCGCCGGCCCTCAGTGCGGCGAGGACGGACTCATCGTCGGCGTAGGTGGTGAGAACGACAATTGCAATGTCCGGATAGTGCACGCTCAGATGTTGGGTGGCTTGGATGCCATCTACCTCCGGCATGTGGAGGTCAAGGAGAATGGCGTCCGGTCGGTGTTGGCCGCAGAGGTCGATGGCTTCTTGACCGTCGGCAGCGGCGGCCACCACGTCGATGTCGGGCAGGAGATCGAGTAGCAGTACCAAGCCTTCCCGGACGCTCGCCTGATCGTCGGCGACGATGATCCGCAGCGGTACCTGTTGATCGGTCATTGGGGGACCTGGGCGGTCACCACCCAATTGCCCTCGCTCGTATGTGCCTCGAGCGACCCTCCGATGAGTCGGAGGCGTTCCCGCATTCCGGTCAGGCCATAACCTCCGTTGGCAGTTTCCAGTCGAGGTTGGGCCGATCGGCCGTCGGTCAGCGGGTTGAGAACCGTGAGTGTGGTGGGGCCGTCGGTGAAGTCGAGCCGCACGACGACCGGCTGGTGAGGGGCGTGTTTTGCGGCGTTGACGAAAGACTCTTGGACAGCACGGGTAAGGGCCAATGCGGCGTCGGGAGGCAGGGGACGTGGTCGTCCGGTCACTTCGACGGTAACCCGAGTGAGGTACTGATGCTGATGCTCGGCGCCCAAGTCATCCAAAGCGTCCGCCAGTGGTGGAGTGTCGGTACGGAGCGCCTGGAGGGCCCGGCGGGTCTCGACGAGACCTTCGGCAGCCGATCGTTGGGCTCGAGTGAGTAGGTCGACGGCGCGTTCAACGTCGCGTTGGTCGGTCAGCAACGCTTTTGCCGCCTGGATCTGGACTCCGAGTGATCCGAGCGAGTGGGCAAGCACGTCGTGGATTTCGCCGGCGATACGGTTGCGCTCGTCAAGGGTGGCGGCGCGGTTTTGCTCCATCCGAAGCTTCTCGGCATTCGCCAGAAGCGCCGCCGACTGCTCGGCCCGGAGGCGATAGCCGAAAAGTAGCCGGCCGAAGAGGAGCCCGAGGATCATGAGCAGCGGGACGCCAAACAGATCCCACGCATCCAAGTGGTATGCGAGGCCCCCGACGTCGACGGCGATGACACCAATGCCAGTGACAACGCAAGCGGTTGGCAGCCCGGAGCTGTAGGCGGCGGCGCAGGTGGCCATGGCCGCAAGGACGACGAAGGGAGCTCCGCTTTGGGTGAGGGCAGCCCACCCACAGGTGACGGCACTCGCCGTTAGAGCGAAGGGCAGCATCCGGCGGAGGAGGGGACGTGACGGGCGACGCTGAACGGCTATCAGCAACGCCAGGGTCAACAACCCGATAACGGACGCGTCGACCATGTCGATGAGATTCCGCGTAGGACCGTAAGGCTGGGAGAATGTCGAGACACCGATCGCGATCAAGATCACCGCGATCGCCGTCCACGTCACCCGGTTCAGGCTGCTCGACACCTTCCCAGTATCGCTCAGGGGCGCCCAGCGGCGCCTCAGCCCACAGGTGTGATCTCTGGTACTAGGCGTGCTCCACCTCATACCTGCCCTGGTACCGCTCGCACCCAAGACCCAACTGACGGGCTGACGACATCGGCTGTCCAGTGCCGCAAGCTCGTCGACATGCGACCAACCGATCCAAAGAAGGTCCTCGCTACCGACTCAGTGCGCCTTGGCGTCCCCACAGCGGACGAGGCCCCAACCCAAGTGCCTGCAGCAGCGCAGGCGATCGACTTGGTCAAAACCTATGGCACCGGGAGCGCCATCGTTACCGCCCTGGGCGGGGTCAGCGTCGAGTTCGCTCGGGGGCAGTTCGCCGCGGTCATGGGGCCTTCCGGATCGGGCAAATCGACCCTCATGCACTGCATGGCGGGGCTCGACGTGGCGACGTCAGGACACGCCTATGTAGGCGACCAGAACATCGCCCAGTTAAACGACACCGGTCTCACTGAGTTGCGCCGTGACCACATCGGCTTCATCTTCCAATCGTTCAACCTGGTCCCTACGCTTACGGCCCAGGAGAACATCGTCCTTCCAGCCAATCTCGCCGGGACGAAGGTCGATGGCGAGTGGTTCGACTACCTCGTCGGCCAGCTGCGCATCGGCGACCGCCTGGCGCACCGCCCGACTGAGATGTCCGGTGGCCAGCAGCAGCGCGTGGCCTGTGCCCGCGCGCTCATCGGCCGGCCCGACCTGATCTTCGCCGACGAGCCCACCGGCAACCTGGACTCGAACGCCTCGGCCGAGATGTTGAGCTTTCTCCGTCAATCGGTTGCGGAGTTCGGGCAGTCGATCGTCATGGTCACCCACGACGCCCACGGCGCCGCCTACGCCGAGCGGGTGGTGTTCCTCGCCGATGGCACGGTGGTGGGCGATCTCGCCAACCCGACGGCCGACACGGTGCTCGAGCAGATGAAGCAGCTGGGAAACTGACGTGAGGTTAGTCACCCTCAAGGGTCTCCTTGCCCACAAGCTCCGCCTGGCGCTCACCGCCCTGGCCATCGTCCTCGGCGTCACGTTCATCTCTGGGTCCCTGGTCCTGACCGACACCCTCCACGACACCTTCGCCAGCCTGGTCTCGAATGCCTATCAGCACATCGACTTCGAGGTCCGGGGCAAGGCCATCCTCAACAGCGGGGGGAACGCTGTCCGCAATCCGATCCCCGAATCGCTGCTGGCCAAGGTGCGCCGGATCCCCGGAGTGGAACAGGCGGCCGGGTCGGTCAGCGGCTACGCGCAGTACGTCTCCGATGGCAACGCCATCAGCAACGGCGGGGCGACGGACGGCATCTCCTTCGATCCCCAAAAGCAGCTCTCACCCTTCCAGGTGGTTGAGGGAAAGGCCCCGAGCTCACCCGAGGACGTCGCGATGGATGTCGCCACCGCGCACCGGGATCACTTCGTGGTCGGCGAGCGCGTGCGGATTCTTTTGCCCAGCAGTCCGGAGACCTTCACCATCACGGGGCTGCTGAAGTTCGGCACGGCCGACAATCTGGCCGGTACGACGATCGCCGCTTTTGATCTGCCCACGGCCCAGACGCTCTTCGGTCTCACCGGGAGGCTCAACACCATCAACGTCGTGACCTCGCCCGGAGCGGACCAGGCCAGGGTGCAGAGCGACATCGCCCGGATCCTCCCTGCCGGGGTCGAGGTCGTCACTGGTCAGACGTTGATCAACGAGGAGACGAGCGACGTCAACCAGGCTCTGTCGGCCTTCTCCACCGCCCTGGTGATCTTCGCCCTCATCGCCCTGTTCGTCGGGGGCTTCACCATCTTCAACACCTTCTCGATAACAGTCGGGCAGCGCACCCGAGAACTGGCGCTCCTGCGCATTGTCGGCGCCAGTCGGCGCCAGGTCTTCCGCTCGGTGCTGGCCGAGGCGGCCATCGTCGGCTCAGTGGCCTCTGTGGTCGGCCTCGGACTGGGCGTTCTCGCAGCCAAAGGTCTCGTAGCCCTGTTGAGCAGCTTTGGCGTGTCGTTGCCTCCGGGCTCCTTGGTGTTCTCGCTCCGCACCGTCATCGTCGGCCTGGTCGTGGGGATCGGTGTGACCATGGCGTCAGCCATCGGCCCGGCGCGCCGAGCGGTGTGTATTCCACCGGTGGCGGCTCTGACTGCTCAAAACGCCGAATCCGAAGTCTCCTCCGGCCGGCGCGGCGCTATCGGCGGTGGCTGTGTCGTTGTCGGCGTCGCGGTGCTCGGCATCGGACTGGCGGCATCTACTGTGGCGCTGGTCGGTGTGGGCGCTGTGGGGATCTTCATCGGTGTCGGCATGTTGGCTCCGATTGTGGCGCGACCAATGGCCAGTGCCATCGGCCGACCGGTAGCGCGCCTGTTCGGTGTTTCGGGCCGGATAGGGCGAGAGAACTCCATGCGCAGCCCGCGTCGGACCGCTCAAACCGCCGCCGCCCTGATGGTCGGGTTGGCATTGGTGTCGGCCATGTCGGTCTTCGGGGCGTCGCTTTCCAAGTCGACTACCAACAGCATCGACAACGCGGTCAGCGCTGATCTCATCGTCACGGGTCCGAGCTCGGGGTTCCCCACATCGGCAGTCAAGGCCGTGTCCGATGTGCCGGGGGTGATCGCGTCAGCGACGGTCTACAAGGGGCAGTTCGAGTTCAAGGGCTCGTTGGCCAACGTGGTCGGGGTCTCTTCCGACCACCTCGCGGACACGGTGATCCTTTCGATGCAGGCCGGAACGTCACAGGCAGCGTTGGCGGGCCAGATGCTGATCGATGCGACGACGGCGAAGAACGACGGTCTCTCAGTCGGGTCATTGGTGCCGGTGAAGTTCGCCCTGACGGGCGCGGGCACGATTCGCGTGGGCGGCATCTTCGAGCCCAACGCCCTGATCGGCCACTACCTGGTGGGTGGCGAGTTCTTCCGGTCCCACTTCCTCAATCCGCTACCGATCGGGGTCCTGCTCAAGACCGATGGCAGGCCAGGCATGTACAACGCGGTCAACCGTGCCACCACGCCCTACCCGAACGTCGGGGTCCAGACGAGGGCACAGTACGAAGCGTCCCAGGTGGCCGGCGTCAACAAGCTATTGGGCATCGTCTACGCCCTCCTGGCCCTGGCCGTGTTCATCGCCCTCATCGGCATCGTCAACACCCTCTTGCTGTCGGTGTTCGAACGTACCCATGAGATCGGACTGCTTCGGGCGGTCGGCATGAAGCGACGACAGATCCGGGCCATGATCCGCTCGGAAGCGGTGATCCTCGCTCTTTTCGGGGCGATCGTCGGCATCGTGGTCGGGACCGGCCTGGGCGCCGCCTTATCGCATTCGCTCGAGAAGTCCCAGGAGATCACCGTCGTCTCGATCCCCTTCCCCAGCCTGGTCCTCTTCGTCTTCATTGCCGCCTTCCTCGGGCTGGCCGCAGCGAGTTGGCCGGCACGGCGGGCGGCCAAGCTCGATGTTCTTGCGGCCATCGCTGCGGAGTGAGTCGACTCGGCATGCCGCATTTCCTCGCCAATTCGTGGCCGAATCGTTGTGTTCTTGGCGGCCGGACAGCTCTCGAGGAAGTGCGCGACAGCGCACTTTGGACACCGTCCGACCGCGAGCTACGGAAAACTGATCCGGGGCCACCGAGGTGGGAGGATGAGTGCCCGGAACGCAGAAGAGCTCGTCCTTGGCACCGGATGGGCGACGTTCTGGATCTACTCGACGCAGCCTGCTTGTACCGCGGGCAGGGTAAGGAGAAAGTCATGAAGAAGTACCGGAGCTACTGGACGTACTCGATCGGCTGCTTTGTTGTGTGGGGAGTGATTCTGGCCGTACGTGCAGCAGCTTTTGGAGGCACCTCGACCACCCATGACGTGCTCTTCGTCTTTGCCGGCTGGTGCATTGCCTGGGTTTCGTCCACCATCGTCCGGTCGGTCTACCCGCCTCCAAAGCGCTGGCTCGAGCTGAGCACTCCCGATCCTTGAGATCTGGAGCTACGTCTACCCGTCCCGATGAGAGATCGTCGTCGTTGGCCCAAGAGTCACTGGCAGTATCCACGGTGCCTTTTCGCCCTGTCGGGACGTGATGTGACGCTCATCGCGCCGGGACTGCGGCTCGCAGATCTCCGAGCATTCGGGTTGGTGTTAAACGCGGGAATGAAGCCAGGATCGGGGCTCCCGATGCACCCGCCCGCGGGCCATCTACCAGGGGAAACTGCGAGTGGGGCTAGCAAGAATCGAACTTGCGACCTCAGCATTATCAGTGCTGCGCTCTAACCAACTGAGCTATAGCCCCGCAAACCGGTGCACGACGCTACACCACGGCCCGACCCCTCCCCCAGAGGTGGGCCTTGATGCGGCAACGCAGCTGCTACCCGCTCACCGCATCCTCACCGGCTACCGGGGCCACCGCGGCCACCGCATCGCCCCCGTCGAGGTTCATCACCCGGACCCCGGTGGCGTCCCGGCCCTGGGAGGCGATCTCCCGGACGGCGGTGCGGATGACCACTCCTGAGGTCGAGATGAGCAGGATCTCATCATCCAGGCCGGCCATGAAGGCCGCCACCACCCGTCCCCGCTTGGCGGTGAGCCGGATGCCCCGGACCCCCTGACCGCCTCGGGCCTGCCGGTTGAAGCGCTCCACCTTGGTCCGCTTGCCGTAGCCGGCGTCCGTCACGATCAGGATGTCCGCCTCATCGCGGGCGACGTCGCAGGACACCACCTCGTCTCCCGCCTTGAGTCGGACGCCGCGCACCCCGGCGGCGTCACGGCCCATGGCTCGGACGTCCTGTTCGGAGAACCGAATGGTCATGCCCGACCGGGTCACGAGGAACACGTCGTCGTCCCCGTGGGTCTCGACCACCCGGACCAGCTCGTCCCCTTCCCGCAGGTTGATGGCGATGAAGCCCTCGCGCCGTGACTTGTCGTACTCGGAGAACGCGGTCTTCTTGATCTGGCCCAACTTGGTGCTGAACACCAGATAGTTGTCGGCCGAGAAATCGCGGGTGCCGATGATGGCCTGGATGCCCTCGTTCGGCGCCAGCGGAAGGAGATTGACGATGGCGGTGCCGCGGGCGGTCCGCTCCTTCATCGGGATCTCGAGGGCGCGGAGCCGGAAGACCCTCCCCCGGTTCGAGAACAGCAACAGGTGGGCGTGGGCCGACGTGTGCACCACGTCGTCGATGAGGTCTTCCTCTTTGAGCTTGGCCCCCTGGACGCCGCGGCCACCGCGGCCCTGGGTGCGGAACGCGTCCGCCGACACTGCCTTCACATAGCCGGCGCGGCTCATGGTGACGACCAGCTCTTCATCGTCGACCAGGTCTTCGACGTTCATGTCACCCGGGTCGTGGGTGATGACCGTGCGCCGTTCGTCGGCGAACTTCTCGCGGATCTCCCCCAACTCGGAGGCGATGACGCCGCGGAGCTTGACCGGGTCGTTGAGGATCGACTCCAGTTCGGCGATCTCCTCCAACAGCTTGGCCAGCTCCTCTTCGAGGTTGGAGCGGCCCAGGCGGGTGAGCCGGGACAGGGTCATGTCGAGGATGTGGTTGGCCTGCTCCTCGGAGAAGTCGAACGGTGTGGCCCGTAGGGCCTCGAGCGCGGCGGCCCGGTCGTCCGACCCCCGGATGGCGGCGATGACCGCGTCCAGCATGTCGATGGCCTTGAGCAGTCCCTCGACCACATGGGCGCGGGAGCGGGCCTTCTCCAACAGGAACTGTGACCGGCGGGTGACCACTTCGACCTGATGAGCCACGTAGTGGGTCAGCATCTGGGCCAGGTTGAGCGTGCGCGGGACCCCGTCGACCAGCGCCACCGCGTTCACACTGAACGTCGTCTGCATCGGCGTCTGCTTGAACAGGTTGTTGAGCACGACATTGGCGTTGGCGTCGCGCTTGAGCCGGATGACCAACCGGGTCTTGCCCCCCGAGGAGTCGTCCTGCGCTTCGGCGATCCCGTCGAGATCGCCCGCCCGCACCAGGTCCTCGATCTTCTTCGAGACGGAGGCGATGGACGTCTGGTACGGCATCTCCGTGACCACGATCCGGGTCTCGCCGGAACGGCCCTCTTCGATCTCGGCCACGGCCCGCAGCTTGATGGAGCCGCGTCCGGTCCGCAGGGCGTCCAGGATGCCCTGGCGACCGAGGATGAGGGCCCCGGTCGGGAAGTCGGGGCCTTTCACGAACTCCATCAACTCATCAGGGGTGGCGTCGGGGTGTTCGAGCAGGTGGGTGGTGGCGTCGATGACCTCGCCGAGGTTGTGGGGAGGAATGTTGGTGGCCATGCCGACGGCAATGCCCTGCGACCCGTTGACCAGGATGTTGGGGAAGCGGGCGGGCAGAACCGTGGGTTCCTCGGAGGTGGCGTCGTAGTTGGGGGCGAAATCGACGGTCTCCTGGTCGATGCCGCTCATCAACTCGAGGGCCAGTGAGCCCAGCCGGCACTCGGTGTAGCGCATGGCTGCGGGACCCTCGTCCGGTCCCGTGCCCCCGAAGTTCCCGTGCCCGTCGACCAGCGGGTGCCGCATGGAGAACTCCTGGACCATTCGGGCCAGGGCCTCGTAGATCGAGGAGTCCCCGTGGGGATGGTAGGAGCCCATGACGTCGCCGACCACCTTGGCGCACTTGGTATGCGGGCGGTCAGGCAGCAGCCGTTGGTCGTACATTGAATAGAGGATCCGCCGGTGGACCGGCTTCAGCCCATCGCGGACGTCCGGCAGGGCGCGCGACACGATGACCGACATCGAGTACTCGAGGAAGGACCGCTCCATCTCCTCTTGAATCTCGATGGGCTCGATGAAACTCGTGGTGTCCTCGTCGGCATCCGACCCAACGACTCCGTCGTCATCACGTCCTGGCATGAAGTGTTCCTATCCTTCGCACTGATCTCATGGGCGCCGGCAGGTCAGCGACGAGCACTGCGCCGACACCGACGGTCGCTAAATATCGAGAAAACGGACGTCTTTGGCGTTGGTCTGGATGAAGTGCCGACGTAAATCGACGTCCTCGCCCATCAGCACCGAGCAGACCTCGTCGGCCACGGCCGCCTGCTCGACCGCGATCTGCAACAGCGAACGCTGCCCGGGGTCCATGGTGGTGTCCCGCAGTTCGCCGAAATCCATCTCCCCGAGGCCCTTCAGCCGCTGGAAGTCCTTGGCGTGGTTGGGGTGCTCCACCAGGAACGCCTCCCTGGCCTGGTCGTCCTTCAGGTACACCTTCTCCTTGCCCACCAGGGTCGAGTACAAGGGGGGTTGGGCGACGTAAACGAATCCGCCCTCGACCAGTGGCTTCATCTGGCGGAAGAAGAACGTCAGCAGCAGGGTCCGGATGTGGGAGCCGTCGACGTCGGCGTCGGCCAGGATGATGATCTTGTGGTAGCGGATCTTCGTGACGTCGAAGTCCTCGGCCAGGCCGGCGCCGATGGCCGAGATGAGGGCCTGGATCTCGGTGTTCTTCAGCATCTTGTCGATGCGGGCCCGCTCCACGTTGAGGATCTTCCCCCGGATGGGGAGAATGGCCTGCGTCTTCGGATCCCGGGCGTCCTTGGCCGACCCGCCGGCTGAGTTGCCCTCCACGATGAACAGCTCGCTCTCGCGGGGATCCCGCGAGGAGCAGTCCACCAACTTCCCCGGCAGCCCGGCCCCGTCGAGCGCCGACTTCCGTCTGGTCAGGTCGCGGGCGGATCGGGCGGCCACCCGGGCCCGGGCGGCCAGGAGGCCTTTCTGGATGATCTGGCCGGCCTCCCTCGGGTTCTCCTCGAACCACTCGGCCAACTTCTCGTTGGTGGCCCGCTCCACCAGTGAGCGTACCGGGACGTTGCCCAATTTGGCCTTGGTCTGGCCCTCGAACTGGGGGTCCTGCAACCGGACCGAGATGATGGCGGTGAGGCCCTCCCGGATGTCCTCGCCGAGCAGGTTGTCGTCCTTCTCCTTCAGCGTGCCCTTGGCCCGGGCGTACTTGTTGGCCACGTTGGTGAGGGACTTCTTGAAACCCTCCTCGTGCATGCCGCCGTCGATGGTCGAGATCCCGTTGGCAAAGGAGTGGATGCTCTCGTAGAAGCCGGTGTTCCACTGGAGGGCGATCTCCACCTCCATCGTCTCCTCGCGCTGCTCGAGCGAGGCGACCTTCCGGAACAGCGCCTCTTTCGACGCGTTGAGATGGCGGACGTAGTCGACGATGCCGTCCTTGTACTTGAACGTCTGGGCCGCCTTGCCGTCGGGCCGCTCGTCGATGAACCGGATCTCGAGACCCTTGTTCAAGAAGGCCATCACCTGCAGTCGCTCGACAATGGTCTGCGCCCTGAACTCGATGTCCTCGAAGATGCTGGGATCCGGCCAGAACGTCACCGTGCTGCCGGTCCGGCCGCGTGGTGCCTTGCCGGTCACTTCGAGCTTGCCGGTCGGCTTGCCCCCGTTGACGAACTCGATGACATGGTGGTCCCCGTCGCGGTCGATCTCCAGCAACAGCCGGGTCGAGAGGGCGTTGACCACCGAGATGCCGACGCCGTGGAGGCCTCCGGAGACCTTGTAACCGCCGCCCTCGCCGAACTTCCCCCCGGCATGGAGCACGGTGAGGACCACCTCGGCGGCGGACTTCCCCTTCTGACCCTTCATCGGACCGGTCGGGAAGCCCCGGCCGTCGTCGATCACCTGGACGCCGCCGTCCGCCAGCACGGTCACGTCGATGTGGGTGGCGTAGCCGGCCATGGCCTCATCGACGGCGTTGTCGACGACCTCCCAGACCAGGTGGTGCAGACCGGTCGGCCCGGTTGATCCGATGTACATGCCCGGTCGTTTTCTGACCGGGTCCAGACCCTCCAAGACGGTAATGTCACTGGCGTCGTACGTGGTTTCCACCACGTTCCGCTCGTTCTCGGTTTTCAGCGCCACAGGCGCGCCCTTTCCAACATCGTTTGACTGAGTCGGGATCGATGCAGCGCAGGCGGTCAGCAGCGCATTCAGCGCTTATCGCGAACCCCGGCGCTGCCCCGATTCCAATACTCCAGTGTACCCCCCAGGGTGCCTCACCCGACCGATGGTCAGGCCTCGAGTTGCCGATTTATCGACGGATTCGGACCTCCACCTTGCCGGGTCGAGCAACCCCCGCCTCATCAGCCACCCGATCGAGCAATTCGTCCCCGAGCAGGCGCACCTGGGTGGCCCAGGCCGGGTGGTCGACGCTCACGACCAGCACCCCGTCGGCGAGCCTCACCGGCTGCACGTGACCGGCCATGGCCTCGCCCACGATCCGGTCCCAATGGGCGAACAAGCGCCCCAGCCCTCTCGAGTCCGACAGACCCATCCGCCTGGACACCGCGTCGAGCGAGGCGTCGATGGGACGGGGGCCCGGGTCGCGGTCGTCGGGAACCGGGGCCACTACCCGACCTCCTCCGGGGCCACCACGCCGGAGGCATGCACGGAGTACACCTTGGCCGCCGCCACCTCGGTCGGAGCGGGGAGGGCGGTGGTCAAAAGCGTCTGACCTGGGGGAAGTCCGGCCAATAGCGCTCGTGATCGGTGGGGGTCGAGTTCGGAGAACACGTCGTCGAGGAGGAGGATCGGGGCCGATCCCAGCCGGTCGGTGGCCAACTGGTGGGCGGCCAGCTGCAGGGCCAGGGCCAGCGATCGCTGCTCGCCTTGGGAGGCATGACTCCGACCTGGCAGCCCGTCCAGGGAAAGCTCCAGCTCATCGCGGTGAGGGCCGATCAGCGAGACACCACGTTCGACGTCCTTGCTCCGTGAGCTGGCCAGGGCCTCGGCCAGCTCTCCCGGCCACGATCGCACGTAGTCCAGCCCTACCACCGTCGAGCGGCCGGCCAATCGGGAGTAGTGCTCCTCGGCCAGCGGGGCCAGCTGCTCGACGAGAGCCTCTCGGGCTTCCACCAGCGCGGTCCCGGACGCCGCCAGCCTGGTGTCCCACACATCGAGCGTGCTGGCCACCTCGGCCGAGAGCCTCCGCCCTGCCCCCCGCAACAGCGCCGACCGCTGGCGGAGGATCCTGTCCACCTCCTCGACCGACCGGGCCGCCTTGGGCTCGACCACCGCCAGGGTCTCGTCGAGGAACCGCCGGCGATCGGCCGGTCCGGACCGGACCACCCCGATGTCCTCGGGGGAGAATACGGTGGTCCGGATGGCCTCGTGCAGGTCACCGCGTCGTCGGACCACCTGGCGGTTCACCATGGTCCGCGAGCGCCCGGTCGGCAGCAGCTCCGCTTCCACGCTGACCGGTCGGGTCTCCACCAGGGTCTGGGCCCGCAGGATGGCCCGGTCGGCGCCCCGACGGATCATCGCCTCGCGGGGCGACCCCCGGAACGACTGGAGGGTGGCGAGGTAGGAAAGCGCCTCGAGCAGGCTCGTCTTGCCCGACCCGTTGAGCCCGGTGATCACCGTGGTGCCCTCCGGGTCCGGTTCGATGGTGGTCTCCACGATGTTCCGGAAATCCGAGATGGAGAGCGAGACAAGGTGCACGGGGTGGGGGAAGGCGGTGGTCCGCCTACGACACCCGGACCGGCATCAACAGATAGCGAAAGCTCGTCTCCTCGGCGGCGCGCACCGTGGCCGGTTTGGTGGCGTCGAGGGTCTCGAGGATGACCTCGTCGCCGGTCACGGCTTCGACCCCGTCGATCAGGTACGTCGGGTTGAAGGCAACGGTCAGCTCGGTGCCGTCGAAGTCGGCATCCACCGTCTCGCTGGCGTCCCCCACCTCCTGGGACACGACGGTGAGGTCCACCCCGCCGGCGCGCATCGAGAGCCGGACCGGCGTGGTGTTGTCCCGTACGAGCAGGCGGACCCGACGGAGTGCGTCCAACAACGAGTCCTTGCCCACGTGGAGTCGGTTGGGATATTCGGCCGGGATCAGTTGCCGGTAGTCGGGGTAGGTCCCATCCAGCAGTCGGGTACTCACCTTCACGTCACCGGCGGTGAAGGTCACGTCGTGATCTCCGATCGACAGACCGATGGTTGCCACCGTCTCCTCGCCCGCCTCTCCCCCACCCGACGAACTGGCGCCGTCCTTGGTGGAGATTCCCAATCCGGACAACCGCTGCAGTTCGGCCAACGCCCGGGCCGGGACCAGAATCTGTGAGCTGTCCACGAAGGCGTCGCTTCCTTCGATGTCCCGCAGGGCGAGTCGGTACGAGTCGGTGGCCACCAAGCGGACTCCGCTGCCCTCGGCGGCGATGAGTACGCCCGTCAACAGCGGCCGGGCGTCGTCGTTCGACGCGGCTCGCACCACCTGTCGGAGGGCGCTGGCCAGCGCGGCGGCCGGCAGGAAGGTCGCCGGTTGGGGAGGCTCGGGCAACGTGGGGAAGTCGTCGACCGGGAAGGTCCGGAGACTGAAGCGGGAACGGGCCGCTCCGATCTCCACCTTGTCGCCTTCGGAGTCGATCGTCACCGCGCCGGGCTCGAGTGAGCGCACGATGTCGGCCAGCAGTTTCGCCGGCGCCACACAGACGCCGTCCGTGATCCCGATGGCCTCGGCCGACACATGGACGGTGAGGTCCAGGTCGGTACCGACCACGGACAGGTGGTTGCCCGAGGACTCGATGCGCACCCCGCCGAGGGCCATGGACGTCGAGGTACGCGAACTGACCGCACGCCCGGCCGTGGTGAGCACCTCCACCAGTGAGTCACGCTCGCATCGAAACTTCACCAGACGATCCCTTCCTGCTTTTCTTTTACATACTTAATTTTGGTAGTGACAGTAGTAAGGCCTGTGGACTGGGGATGAAGGCCTGTCGGCGCAGCGTAGGGCATGTTCGGCCATCCCCCGCTCGTCCACTGTCTGGTGATAGCAACCCCCGTGGGGTGTGCTTTGGGTGACGGGTTATGGACAAGTTCACTTGAGTTCACAGAATTACCCCAGCTTGGGGCCTGGATATCCACAGATAGTGCACAACCTCTGGATAGAAGAGGGTCTGCTGGGTTGAGGATCGGGGCGGCATCGGCGGCTGGCACTACGACCCGCTCTTGATCCGGACGATCAGATCGGTCACCTGGTTGTAGATCTGGTGACGTTCTTTCATCAGGCCCCCGATCTTCTCGACGGCGTGCATGACGGTCGAATGGTCCCGGCCCCCGAACTCGCGGCCGATGGCCGGGTAGCTGAAATCGGTGAGCTCGCGGAAGACGTACATGCTCACTTGGCGGGCGGTGACCAGTGGTCGCCGTCGGTTGGGGCCACAGAGTTCGTCGACGGAGAAGCCGAAGGTCTCCGAGGTGGCGTCCAGGATCACCTGCGGGGTGATCCGCCGGGGCTGGTCGGCCGAGACGATGTCCGACAGGACCTGTTCGGCGAGCTCCCGGCTCATGGGCTGGCGGTAGAGACTGGCGAATGCAGTGACCCGGATGAGCGCCCCTTCCAGCTCACGGATGTTGTCCTTGACGTGGGTGGCGATGAAATCCAGCACGGCGTCGGGCACGTTGACCTGTTCGTGCTCGGCCTTGGCCTGGAGGATGGCCAACCGGGTCTCGAGATCGGGGGGCTGCACGATGGTGATCAGTCCGGAGAGGAAACGGCTGCGCAGCCGGTCCTCGAGGGTGGCGATCGACTTGGGGGGTCGGTCAGACGTCAACACGATCTGCTTGGACGCGCCGTAGAGCGAGTTGAACGTATGGAAGAACTCTTCTTGGAGTGATTCCTTGCGCTCCATGAACTGGACGTCGTCGATCAGCAGCACATCACACTCGCGGTAGCGACGCTTGAACGCGGTGGTGGCGTTGGTCCGGATGGCGTCCACGAACTCGTTCATGTAGGTCTCGGTGGTGAGGTACCTGACGTGACGACCACTGAAATTCTCGAGCACGTAGTTCCCGATGGCGTGGAGGAGGTGGGTCTTGCCCAATCCGGCGTCGCCGTAGATGAACAGGGGGTTGTACGACTGGGCCGGCGACTCGGCCACCGACTGGGCGGCGGCATGGGCGAAGCGGTTGGACGAGGCGATGACGAAGGTGTCGAAGGTGTATCGGGGGTCGAGCACCGGCGATTCGAGGTGGCCGGATCGACCGGGTTGGTCGGACTTGGTGGCGGTGTCCCGCCAGGGCGCCGGGGAGCGGCTCTGGTCGTTGGCCGGGTAGGGGGCCTCGATGTCCGTAGGTTCATCGTCCGGGCCCGAGTCGACCGAGTGGAGCACGGGCGCCACCACCTCGAGCTGGACGATCAGATCCCGTCCGGCGGTGCTGGTGACGGTGTCCTGGATGAGCCCGAGGAACCGGGACTCGACCCGATCTCGGATCAGGGTGTTGGGGACGCCCAGCACGATCTCGGTGTTCTTGATCGACAGCGGGGTAATTCCGGACAGATAGGCCTGCCATATGGCGTCGGACACCTGCTCGCGCAGGGCGTCCGAACACATCATCCACAGCCCTTCAGGGTCGTTCACGTGGGCCTCCGCCCTTACCGAGTTCAATTGGTCCACAAAGTTATCCACAACTGTGGACGAATGGCGAATGGTGTGCGGGCCATCGGGTCGATGGGGACCGGGCGCTGCTGGGTGTTGCTATCCTGCCTCGTACGTGGGGGCAAGCGGGAAGCCGTTTTGCCTCTGCTCCGGCGGCACGAAAGCGCTTGCTGTGCTCGGAGACGGTACACCGTGCCCAACCGACGCGCCTCTCGCCGGACGACTAGAGCCCCCGGCGGTTTTCCGCCTAGCATGTAGCGGAATGCCCCGATCTCTGTGACCGGGCCCCTGCCGAACGCGACTCCGATGTCTCCGGTCCAGGGCGAGGAAGGAAGTGGATGGATGAAACGCACATATCAGCCCAATGTTCGCAAGAGGGCCAAGACGCACGGCTTTCGTAAGCGGATGTCGACCAAGGCCGGGAGAGCCGTGATTCGGTCTCGCCGGGCGAAGGGACGCCATCGGCTGTCGGTGTGACCACCGGAACCGCACGGGAGCTCTCCGCGGTGGTGGCCATCGGACCGATCCGATCCCGCCACACGCACGAGGCGTTGCGCCGTTCATCGTCCCGGGGTCGTTCCGGGTCCTTGACCGTGCTATTTCTGGAGCAAAAGTCCTGGTCAGAGGCAGAAGTGGCGTATGCGATCAACCGCCGTGTGGGTACGGCGGTGGTGAGGAACCGATTGCGTCGGCGCCTGAAGGCCATCATGACCGAACGGGCGCCATCTCTGGTGGCTGGCGCCTACGTAGTACGTACCGGGCCCGGTAGTTCGACGCTCGATTACGAAGAACTGAGGGTGGCCATGAGCCGAGCACTGGAGAGGGCGACCCATCGTCAGAGCCCCCTCACCCCATCCGAACATCCCGACCATGTTGGAGACACCACGTGACCATCACGGCTGACCCTGGGATCGCCCCTCCGGAGCGATCGAGTGAGCAGCGGATGGGGCCGCGGGCCGAGCCACAGGAGCCGGCGACGCCGTCCAAGGTCGCCGGCTGGTCGATCGCGGCGATCCGGGCCTACCAGCTGGCCCGCTCCGGGCGGCCGACCGGGTGCCGGTACCTGCCCACCTGCTCGGAGTACGCCATCGAGGCGATCGAGAGCCACGGTCTGGTCCGAGGAGCGGGCCTGGCGGCTCGCCGACTCCTGCGGTGCAACCCGTGGGGTGGCCACGGCGTCGATCCGGTTCCCCATCGGAGGTCCACATGTACGCATCACTGACCACGCCGATCGGGAAGATCTTCCAGCCGCTGCTGGACGCGGTCGGGGCGGTACTCGCCTTCTTCTACTCGATCATCCCCAACTACCCGATCGACGTAGCCCTGCTCACCATCGTGATCATGGCCCTGCTCACTCCCCTCACCGTCAAGAGCACCAAGAACATGGCCGCCATGCAGGCGCTGGGGCCGGAGATGAAGAAGGTGCAGGCGAAGTACAAGGGCGCGGAGAATCGCGCCCAGATGAACGAAGAAATGATGAAGCTCTACAAAGAGCACAATGTGAACCCGGCTTCGGGTTGCCTTCCCATGTTGTTGCAGATGCCCGCATTCTTCATTCTCTACAGCGTTATTCGTGGCCTCACGAACACGGTTACCGTGCCCGCACACAGCGTGAAGACGGCGGGATTTACTCGTGAAATCCCTGAAAAGATCACCGCAATTCCCCGGTATATCCCGAAAGACAGCACGATGTATCACAACATCGTTGCTGCTCACGGACAGCTGATCTCCTTCGGAATGGACTTCTCCGACAAACTGCTTTCCCACCACAGCTCGATATGGGCGGCGATTCCCTACCTACTTCTCGTGCTGGCATCCGTCGGTCTCCAGTACCTGCAGATGGCACGACTTGAATGCTCGGAATCCGCAAGCGGCACAGGCGAATCCCCAAGCAGCAATGCTGCAGAAATACATGCCACTCATCTTCGGATTCATTTACCTCAATGTGGCCGCCCTTCTGAACATCTATTTCATCTTTTCGAGCGCCATCCGGATCGGTACTCAAGAAGTTCTGTTCCGCAAGGGCCTGGTCGGAGGCGCCCCGGCCCCACCGGTGATCGACGCCACTGCGACCACCACCAAGGGACCGGTGGCCGACCGCAGCGAGCGGGCGCTGCCCAAGCCGAAGGCCAACGGTGCCTCGGGAGCGGCGAAGGCGAAGTCCCCGACGGCCAAGGCGGTGGGCAGCGGGACCAACGGCAAGAACGGGACCGCCACCAACGGCAGGAACGGCGCCGGGACGCGCAGTCCCGCGGCCAAGGTGCCGGCCAAGGCGACCGCCAAGAAGAGCCAAGCCAGCTCGTCCAACGGCTCGGGGGCGAGCCAAGGGTGGAACCAGGCGTTCAAGCAACGGGAGCAACGGATCACAGGCAGCGCCACGGTGGCGAGTAGCCAGGTGTCCGCATCCAAGGAGCATCCGCGCTCGAAGGCGAAACGAGAGAGAAAGGCGCGGTAGAGCGTGGAGTGGGTGGAAGCAAGTGGTAAGTCGTTGCCAGAGGCGAAGGAGATCGTGCTCGATCTCCTCGGGGTGGCCGAAGATGATGCCGAGTTCGTCGTCCTCAGTGAACCGAAGGCAGGTCTGTTCGGTCGGCTGCGAGGCGAGGCGAGAGTGCAGGCACGGGTGCGGCCCATCGCTCCCCCACCGAAGCGGGGTCGGAGGCAGCGGCCCGAGCGCGGCAAAAGCGGGGGCGACCGGTCCCGCAACGGAGGCTCGAACGGAAGGTCGGGATCCGGCGGACAGCGGAGCAGGCAGCCGGCCAACGCCACCAGGGGTTCGGAGAGTAACGGGGCGGTCGCTGGAGGGTCGGACGGGCTCGACGGCGGTAGCAACGGCAACGGCGGGGGCGGACGGTGCGTCGAGCCACTCCAACCGGCGGAGCCGCGGGTCCCGGGGCGGTGGAGGGTCGAACGGTAGTGAGTCGAACCAGCAGGCGAAGCGAGAGACCGGTCGGAAGCCGGAGGAGAGTGAGAGCACCATGGAAGAGTCATTGACGCTCGAACAGCAAGGTGAGGCCGCCAGTGCGTTCGTCGCCGGACTGGTGCGAGAATTCGGACTGGACGCGGACGTCAGCTTCGAGGAGCTCGACGAAGAGACCGTGCAGGTCGCCGCGACCGGTGACGACCTCGGGCTCTTGGTGGGCCCCAAGGGAGCCACTCTGTCCGCGGTGCAGGACCTGACCCGGACCTTCGTGCAACGGCAATCGGAGAACCGTACCGACCGGATCCTGGTCGATGTCGGCGGTTATCGCGAGAAGCGTTCGGCCGCGCTCCGTCGGTTTGTAGGCGGGATCGTCGAAGAGGTGAAGGGTTCCGGCGAGGAGCGCGCCCTCGAGCCGATGTCGCCGGCCGATCGCAAAGTGGTCCACGATGCCGTCAACGAGATCGACGGGGTCGAGACGCGCTCGGCCGGTACCGAACCCTCGAGGTACGTGGTGATTCAGCCTTCGAGTTGAGTACCGAGCGTGTTGCAGTCTGATCAGTGGCACCGGGCTCCGCCCGGTGCCACTGACGTGTCCGGGTCGTCCCTCCAGTGAGGAGCCGCACGATGACTGCCCCGACCTCCCGGGCTCACTAGTGGCCGGCCCCGGACCCAGCCCCCACGTGGAAAGCGCGGAGTGGCGACAGCGCATCCTGGCCGAGGTGGAGCCGACGTTGGTGAGATCGGCGGAATTGGGATTCCTCGGCAGCATGACCATCGTCGACCAGATCAACCATTCGCTGGGCTTCGTGGCGGTGGCCGAAGCTGCACTGGGAGGACAGCCGGAGGCGGCGGCGGATCTGGGCAGCGGAGGTGGAGTCCCAGGGTTGGTGCTCCTGGCCTGCTGGCCGGGGTGCCGACTGGTGCTCCTCGACGCCAATGAGCGGCGTACGGACTTCCTTGTCGAGGCGACCTCCGGGTCGTGGACGGGTGAGAGGGTGGAGGTCATCCGAGGGCGTGCGGAGGAGATCGGACGCGACGAACGGTTCCGGGAGCAGTTCGATCTGGTTACCTCCCGGTCGTTTGCCTCCCCGGCCGTCACGGCTGAGTGTGGGGCGGCACTGATGACAGTCGCGGGGTTGATGGTGGTTTCGGAGCCTCCCGACCAGATCGGCGATCGGTGGCCGGTCGAGGGTCTCGCCCAACTCGGACTGGAGGCACTCCCCCCGGCCCGCTTCGAGGACCGGTATGGCTACCAGCCATTGCGGAAGGTGGCGAGAACCGACGACCGGTTTCCCCGCCGGGTGGGTATCCCCACCAAGCGGCCCCTGTTCTGACGATTGACCCCGCGAGGACGAATCGACGCCTGGCCCAATCCGCTTGACGTTTCACGTGAAACATCACGTTGAGGCCCGTCCAAAGCTGATTGCGGGGTAAATGCGAGGAGATGCCACGCCAGCCGTCGTGGATGATTCCGCCCCGGGACGGCGTCGGTCAGATCGATGGGCGGCGAACTCGACACGCAATGGTTGTTGAGCCTACGCGGCCCGAGGACCGGGTCTCCCCTATCGATTCCCGGCGTTAAGTCACGGGAACAGAGGTTTCAGGCCGGTGATCTCGTAGGGACTCGGGGCGACACCGAACCGATGGACGCATCGAGCTCATTTCCCAACAATCCGCGAGGGACGAGGCGTCAACCTGGTCGGCACGGCTACTGAGCACCGCTACCATCGGAGACGTTCGGGGGTCTCGTCGGGGTCAGCCCAACACTCAACCCACCCCGGGCTGGTCGATCGAGGATTCGCCTCCGCTCCCCGAATGGGTCAGACCCGACCTTTCCGTCACCGCCTGTGAACCAGGCCCTCTGGGCCTCGCTACGAGGCCAAGCGGGTATCCCCAGGCTGCCGGGGCGAAGGTGCGACCGGTATCCGTGAGTGGTCGGGTCGAGGGCTCGGATTTCATCCTTCGGCCGGCTCCCCCTTCTCTCGCGGTTGGGGATGGGCCGCCTGGGTCCCGTCGGGTGGACGGCGTGAGGATGGGTCGGGAGGGCTCCCTGGTCCCCACCTGGTGACCGTCATGCAGGTCGCCGTGCTGCTGCCGGCTGCGCATCAGCGGGGCAGGCCTCGCAGTCGGCACTGGGTCGTCAACTCCGCTCTGGCCTTCGGAAGGGGTCAATCGAGATCGAGGATCCGGCTCGTTTCAGCAGGACTCTCAGACAACCCGCAGCCCCCGCCAGGTGGATGTCGGGACGGAGTTGCCTCTCGTCTGGAGGCCTTCCGACTCAAATGCTCCCGCTACCGACAGAATGGGCAGGGACGACCGGCGGGATAGGTTCCGGCGGTGGCCGTCTCGGCTGGCTAGGAACCGTGCTGGGTTGTTGCTGAGGCCTTTCCGGAGCCGGGCTAGCACCTCCTTCAAGTCCGGCTCGGGTCAGCGCTCCCCCGAGGCACGGTGGACGGCTCTCGACCCGGGAATCTGCTCAGTTCGGGCCGGTGGGAGCGGCTGGTCGCCACCGCCAGTGCAGGGTTTCACGTGAAACATTCCCGACGAAAGGCTTGACCTCATCCGTCGCACAAGGGAGTATGAAGGCCTTGAACCCCGCTGATACGACGAGACGATAGTGCTGGGCCGCCGTCGAGGTCGCAACCGGTCCTCTGCGCAGGAATCGCCCGAATTCACCGCCGATGCCGACGGAGAGCCAGACGGTGGCGATGCCAATGGGGAGAACGCTCCCCTGCCGTCAGCATCGATTCAAGGCGATTCGGAGCGGGCCGAGCCGGTTCGCCCAGCCAGTCCGCCCGTCGCCCCGGCACAGCCTCAGACCCGATTCAGACAGACGATCTCTGATATCGCCACTGCCCATGCCGAGCTGGACAACGTGCTTCCGCCGGTGGGATCTGCACCTCCGTCTCCCAGCATTGCCAACGCAACCACCGACTCCGAGGTGGTGGCCCCGCTCTTCGATCAGGACGAATCTCCTTCGGCGGCCGAAGGCGGTTCCACCCCGGCTGCGGCTCCGGATGTCGCTACCCCACCACCTCCTCCCCCGGTTCCACCACCAGCTCCTCCGGTAGAGATCGAGACTCCACCGGAGCCCGTTGTCACCGCCGCGGTCCCCCACGACGAAGATCCGGTCGCCCCGGAGATCGAGACCGTCCAGGCCGAACCCCTTGTGGAGGCTCAGGCGGCGGCAGGCAATCAGTTGCCTCGGGTCATGGCGGTCGCCAATCAGAAGGGTGGGGTGGGCAAGACGACCACCTCGGTCAACCTGGGAGCAGCCCTGGCGGAGATCGGGTTCCGAGTGCTGGTGATCGACCTGGATCCTCAGGGGAACGCCACCACCGGTCTCGGAATCGATGCTCGCAATTTCGAGATCTCCATGTATGACGTCCTCATGCGGGATGCCTCCCTCGAGGATTGCGTCGAGCCGACCAGCATGAAGAACCTCTTTGTCGCCCCGGCCACGATCGCCTTGGCCGGGGCGGAGATCGAGCTGGTGCCGGCGTTCAGCCGAGAGCTCAAACTTCGGAAGTCGATCGAATCGGTCATCGACGACTTCGACTATGTGCTGATCGACTGTCCCCCATCGCTGGGCCTCATTACGGTCAATGCGTTGGCCGCGGCCAGTGAGGTGCTCGTTCCGATCCAGTGCGAGTACTACGCGCTGGAAGGCCTGAGCCAACTCATGCGCAACGTGCACCTGGTGGCATCGAACCTCAATCCCAACCTCGACATCTCGACCATCGTGCTCACCATGTACGACGCCCGGACCAAATTGTCGGATCAGGTGGCCAACGAGGTCCGGCTGCACTTTGGGACCAAGGTGTGTCGGAATGTCATCCCCAGGACGGTGCGACTGTCAGAGGCACCCTCGTTCGGCCAGCCCATCACTGCGTTCGACCCTGCGTCACGCGGGGCCATCGCCTATCGTGAACTAGCCAAGGAGGTCAGCGGTGGCACGACGTAGCGGACTGGGAAAAGGGCTGAGCGCGCTCATCCCCAGTGAGGTTGTCGGCGATCGGTCCTCGGTACTTCGGGAAGTCCCCATCGGGAGCATCAAACCCAATCCACGTCAACCCCGGGTCAACTTTGATGAGGACACCATGTCCGCCCTGGCCGCGTCGATCAAAGAGCTCGGAGTGTTGCAGCCGGTACTGGTGCGCCAGGTGGGGAGCGCGGCCGCCGACGACTTCGAGTTGATCGCCGGCGAGCGCCGGTGGCGAGCGGCGCGCCGGGCCGGGCTCCAGACCATCCCCGTACTCGTCCATACGGTCGATGACACCAAGAGCCTCGAACAGGCCCTGGTGGAGAACCTGCATCGCCAGGACCTGAATGTGCTCGAGGAGGCGGCGGCCTATCAACAACTCATCGAGGAGTTCGACTACACCCATGATCAGGTGGCCAAGCGGGTGGGCAAGAGCCGGACCTCGGTCACCAACACCCTTCGACTGCTGCAGCTGCCCGCCGGCGTCCAACGCCTCTTGGCCGAAGGACAGATCAGCCCGGGTCATGCCCGGGCCTTACTCGGTACTCCCGATCGTGGCTACCAGGAGGTGCTGGCCAAGGCCATCGTGGCCGATGGCCTGACGGTTCGGGCCATCGAGGACCTGGTCCGCCAGCGCGCGGATGGGGGAGAGGAGGCGGTTCGAGCCGTCGACGGCCCTGGCGGGGAAGATGCCGCTGCGAACGGCATGCGCCCCGGGGCGACGTCTGGATCTGCCCGTCTGCCACCTCCCGGAATACTCGAACTCGAGGAGTTGCTCTCTGGCTACCTCAACACTCGAGTGAAAGTTGATCTTTCGTCCAAACGGGGCAAGGTCGTGGTCGAGTTCGCCACCCTCGAGGACCTCGAACGGATCTACAAGTTGATGGTGGGGAGAACCGAAGCGACCCCGGTCTGAGTCAACCACGCAGAGTGGTATCAGATTGACATAACTCAGAATACGGCGAGTTACAGCACTTAGAGTGGTATTCCAAGCCTGAACCAACCGTAGAGCGTAATCCACAACCTGTGCATTAGGTTGTGGATTACGTACAGACCCGGGGTATCAGGTCGAGGTCGACAGTGGGGGAGTGGGGTCAGTCCCAGGCCGTCCCCACCCACTCGTGGAGGGCATCCACGACGGCCCGGGCGATGGTGGCCGCCTGTTCGACCACCACCGTGGCCGGGCTGATCTCACAGATCACCGCCGGCATCCGGGTCTCTCGGAGGACGGGGAGGGACATGCCCCGGGATCCGCCGTCGGGAAGGCCCAGGGACGCGGTCAGGGTTCCTTGCAGCAGCTCGGCGAGACGCCTTCCACCCGGGGAGGAGTAGCGGGCGCCGCCGAAGTAGGCCGTCGAGCACCGGGCCTCGGCTGAACCGAGGCGCAACCCGATGTAGACCTCGGCCCCCCCGGCGTTGGCCTCCGAGGCCTGAATGGACCCGTCGGGGTGATGGTGGGTGGAGACCACTGCGCCCTGGCTGACCAGCAGGCGACGCAGGCCCGCCACCGTGGCGTCGAGGCCGCCCTCCTCGCCGATGGCCACCCGGCGCCCTCCGAGGGTCCGGGGTGAGGAGCGCAGCAGCTCGCGGTCCCTCACCGAGGCGACCAGCTCGCTCTCGTCGTGTCGGGTTCCGAAGCGGAGGAGCTCCGAGACGGTGGCGGCCCCGGCGATTCCGTCCACCGGCAGGCCGATGTTCCGCTGGAACTCGGCCAGGGCGGTCGAGGTCATGTCGCCGAAGATGCCGTCCACCCGGCCGGTGTCGAATCCGAGCGCGCTCAGTCGCTGCTGCAGCTCGGCGACGTCGTCACCCCGCAGCATCGGGGTCCTCCGGTAGAGGAAGCGGTCGCCCAACCTCCTCCCGGCCTCGACCAGGGCCGACCAGGTCTGATTCCCACAGATACCGTCGACCCGGAGCCCACGCCGATACTGGAACGCCTCGACCGCCGCCCGGGTCCCCGCCCCGAAGAGGCCCACCGGGTCGATGCCCGAAGAGAACCCGAGCTGCTCCAGCCGTTGCTGGACATCCGACGTGGCCGGCCCACGGTCGCCTACTTCGAGGCGGATCCCGTCATCAGGACTCACCCGGGGAACCGGGCCGGGGTGGAGGTCGTCCGACGGCGGGGGAGGGGCCGTGCGCTCAGAGGTGGGCGGAGAGCTCCTGGAGGAGTTGACCCTTGCCCTTGGCCCCGACGATACGAGCCGCGGGCTCGCCATCCTTGAACAGGATCAGTGTCGGGATGCTCATCACGTCGAATCGGCGGGTGATGTCGAGGTTGTCGTCGATGTTGAGCTTGGCAATTTGGATCTTGCCCTCCTGCTCGGTGGCAATTTCCTCGAGCACCGGGGCGATCATCTTGCACGGGCCGCACCATTCCGCCCAAAAGTCCACCAGCACAGGAACGTCCGCAGACTTGACATGCTCGTCAAAGCTAGCGTCGCTCAGATCCGTGATCTTCCCACTCATGACGTCGGTTCCTCCTGCCCGCTGTCCGGGCCCTTCACAATGTCCCTGGTTGGGACACCCTAACTAAACAGCGGTGGAGCCGTCAGCATTCCCGCACCCGTGCCGGGCTGGGCGTTCCGGCCCCTGGTCAGTGCGACGCGTCGCCTTGGTCCTCGATCCAGCGCTCCACATCCAGTGCGGCCATGCACCCCGAGCCCGCCGCGGTGATCGCCTGGCGGTACCGGTGGTCCTGCACGTCGCCGCAGGCGAAGACCCCGTCCACGTTGGTGCGGGTCCCGTCGAAGGTGCGCAGGTAGCCGCTCTCCTCCATTTCCAGCTGCCCCTTGAACAGGGAGGTGTTGGGCTGATGCCCGATGGCCACGAACAGCCCGGACAGCGGGAGCTCCGACTCCTCTTCGCTCACGTTGTTGCGGACAATGACACCGGTGACCTTCGTATCGCCGAGGACCTCGATCACCGAGGAGTTCCACAGGAACTCGATCTTGGGGTTGGCGAAGGCCCGTTGCTGCATGACCTTGGAGGCCCGCAGTTCGCCCCGACGGTGGATGACGGTCACCTTGTCGGCGAAGCGGGTGAGGAACAGAGCCTCCTCGAGGGCGGAGTCACCCCCTCCGACCACGGCGATGTCCCGCTGACGGAAGAAGAACCCGTCGCAGGTGGCGCAGGTCGACACCCCGTACCCGAGCAGCCGCTCCTCATTGGGCAGGTTGAGCATGAGTGACTGGGCCCCGGTGGCGATGATCAGGGAGTCGGCGGCATAGGTGGGCTCCTCGGCGTCGGGATCACCCACCCACAGGTTGAACGGCCGGCGGGACAGGTCGACTCTCGACACTTTGGCGGTCACGTACTCCGCGCCGAACCGGGCCGCCTGACCACGGAACGACTGCATGAGCTCGGGCCCCATGATGCCCTCCACGAAGCCGGGGTAGTTCTCGACGTCGGTGGTCAGCATCAGCTGGCCCCCGGGTTGGTCACTGGTCGAGGAGGGCTCGCCCTCGATCACCAGCGGGTTGAGTTGGGCCCGGGCGGCGTAGATCGCCGCGGTCAGTCCGGCGGGACCGGATCCGACGATGATGACCTGGCGGGACTCGGTCATGCCGGGCTTTCGGCCGCATTCGGATCTCTGCGCATGATCCAGGCCGCGATGCCGGCGGCCACGAAGAGCAGGCCGACGACCAGGTCCGAGAGCCACACCCGACCGTCGAAGGCGTAGACGGTGAGGATGCGGATGAGGGAGATGGACACCAGGACCACCGTGACCACACTGGCAGCGAAGACGATGATCCCGAAGACGATGGCCCGGGTGGCCAGGGTCAGGGGCCGCACCGTCTTGTCCCGAAGCAGGGTCACCAGGGTGTCGACCAGGTCGGTGGCGCGCACGGGAAGGTCGCTGAGCACGCCGGTACCGGGCAGGCGGGAAGCTGGCGATTCAGGCTTCGGATTCATGCGATGAGGATAGTCCGACCGGCCCTCCGACCCGCCGGAGCCGGTCGCAGCCGCCGGCTCACACTTCGGTGACGAGGCACACCCCGATAGTGCCCGGACCGGTGTGGGTACCGATCACCGGTCCGAGATCCGTCACCACCAGAGGGTGCTCGGTGGGCACCTCCTTCATCATGACGAGGAATTCGTCGATGTCCTTGGCGGCGCCGTTGCACACGGCCAGCCGGCTGATGGCGCCGGTGCCCTTCGCTTTGTCGGCCAGGTAGCGGAGGGACCGGCTGCGGGTCCGCTGCTTCGACTCCTCCTCCACGACCCCGTCGACCAGGGTGACCACCGGCTTGATCGACAGCAGGGATCCGAGCAGCGCCCGCGCCCCTCCGATCCTGCCTCCCTTCTCCAGGTGCTCCAAGGTGTCCAGCACGCCGTAGACGGCGGTGCGCGGGATGAGTGTCTCGGCCCGGGCGACCAGTTCGTCGAGCGTGGCGCCCGTCGAGGCCAGGTCGTTGAGGTCGAGGGCCATCAGTCCGAGGCCCATGGTCAGGGAGCGGCTGTCGACAGTGCGGACGGGAATACGGTCGGCGACGGCTTTGGCCGCCGCCACCGCCGCCTGATAGGTGGCCGAGACGCCACTCGACAGGCTGATGGAGAGCACGCCGTCGTAGCCGTCGTCGGCGGCAGCGAGAAAGGCCTCCTGAAAGGCCCCGGGCGACGGCGCCGACGTCTCCGGCAACACCGAGCTGGCCGCGCAACGCGCCCAGAACTCATCGGTGGACAGGGTCGAGCCGTCGATGAACTCCTCCGAGCCGAAGCGGATGGAGAGAGGCACGATGGTCAGGCCCTGGTCGGCCGCCAGCGGGCGGGAAAGGTCGCAAGCGCTATCGGTCACCACCCGGATTCGGGTCATCGAACTCATCCTCCTCGTCCCGCCCGGATCGGTCGTCGCTCCCCGGGTCCGCGTCGCTCCGGGGTTGGTCACCCACCGGCCGAAGGTGTCGGCCGGGCGGATCAGCGGGGTCGGCTCCGAGTCTGTCACGGAACGGATCCGAGGAGGCGTACCGGCGGGCGGTGCCCGGGGGGCGGGGGGTGGCCCGGTCCGCGGCCCGCCCCGCTCGCGTCTGGACCGTCCGGCGGGCGTGCCGGGCCCCGAGGAGCGCGGCGGTGGCCCCGTAGGCCAGGGTGCCGACCACGACGGCCAGCACCACCCGCCCCAACAACGCCGGTCCCGACGTCGCCCCCGACACGTTGACGGCGAGGACGGTCACCACGCCCATGACCACCGACGCCGCCAGCACCCGCCGGACCGGAGTGACCAGGTCGTCCCCCCCGAGCCCCCCGACCCGCCGGCGGACCACGGCCAGGGCCAGCACCGCGGCCACCGAGTAGGCGATGGTCAACGACAGGGCCAGGCCCCGCACGCCCATGGGACCGACCAGGGCCACCCCGAACACGATGTTGAGGCCGTTCTCCACCAGGTAGAGCCGGAAGGCGGTGCGGGTGTCCTGCATGGCCTGGAGGACGCGGACCATGTACAAGTAGGTGCAGAAGCCGGGCAGGCCGAGGGAGAACAGGGCCAGCGCCGCCGCCGTCGAGTTGGCGTCGGCGTCGGTCTCGGCGCCGTGGGCCAGCACCAGGTCGATGAGTGGATGGGCCAGGATGATCATGCCGATGGCTGAGGGGATGATGATGGCCAGGATCCCCCGCAGGCCGAAGGCCATCCGGTGGCGGAACCCCACCGTGTCGCGTTGGGCCCACCGGGCGGCGAGCGACGGTGTCACCGCGCTCATCACCGACACCGCGATCACGCCGTAGGGAAGCTGGAAGAAGGTGTAGGCGTAGGTGTAGGCCGAGACGGCACCGGGCACCTTGGCCCCGTCGGCCAGGGCCAGGATGACTACCAGCGCCACCTGGTTGGCCACCACCCAACCGAAGGTCCAGCCGGCCAGCCGGGTGATGGTGCGCATGGCCTGGTGCGCCGGTTGCCAGAGAAATCGGACGTGGAGGTCGCTGCGGAGGAGCGACGGGATCAGCAGGGCGGCTTGGACCACGACTCCGAGGGTGGTGCCGAAGGCCAGTACGACCAGGCCGCGATGGTTGGCGGTGACCGAGGCCAGCGTGGGGTGGGGCACCAGGAGGTGGAACCACACCAGCACGCCGATGACGACCAGGTTGTTGGCGATGGGGACGAACATCGGCGCGGCGAACTTGCCCTTGGCGTTGAGCAGGGCGGTGAACAGGGCGATGAGTCCGTAGCAGGTCAGCTGGGGGACGAACCAGCGGAGGAAGAAGACCGCCACCTGCCGCTGGTCGGTCACGTCCGGGTTGTGGTTGGTGACCGTGTAGAGGTGGATGATCTCCGGGGTGAGGAGGAAGAACGCCACCGTGGCCGCGGCCAGCACGGTGATGGTCACGGTGACCACGGCGGAGATGGCGTCCCAGGCCTCCCGGGTCCGCCGGGTGGTGAGGTAGTCGACGAAGACGGGCACGAACGTCGCCGACAGCACGCCGCCGATCACGATGTCGGTGATGATGTTGGGGGTGGTGTTGGCCAGGTTGTAGGCGTCGCCGAATCCGGCTCCCCCGACCACCGTGGTGAGGGCGATGACCCGGATCACACCGGTGATCCTCGACAGGGTGGTCCCGACGATCATGCCGGCGGTGGCTCCGGCCAACCGGCGGCGGCCGCCGCCCGGTGCGGCGGGCAGGCCGTCCACCTCGATGTCGGTCACCCGGCCTCCCCCGCGGTGCCCGCTTCCTCTATCTCGTGGGCGCGGCGCAGCACCCGCCGCCTCCTCGAGGTGCGGATCCACCACACCACCAGCACCAGCACGGCCCCCAGCGACAGGATGATGCCGACCACCGAGGTCGCGGTGGACCGCACGGTGATCTCCCCGGCGGACAGCGGAGTTCCGATCACCGGAGCGTTGAGCGCGATCCCCACCCTGAACGTGCCCGAGACCCGGGTCTGCACGTCCACGAAGATCACGTTGGCGTGCTGGGGATGCAGCAGGACGGGCACGGTGAGTTGGGTGAGCCCGTTCTGGGTGAACAGCAGCTTGTCACTGGTCAGGGTCAACGAGGCGGTGACCGGGTACGGGGCGTTGGAGACGATGGTGACCGGGAGGCGGCCCCGTTGCGAGGTGAGGGTGATCGGTTGCCCGGCCACCACCAGCTGGGAGAGCTGGGCATCGACGGCTGACGAGGTGTTGTGGAGCACGGCGGCCTGTTGGGCCGGCCGGAGGTTGTCCGCCTCGCCCGCCAGCACCAGGTCACTGAGCTGGGCGCTCACGTCGCGGGCCGCGGGGGCAGCGGCGGCGAAGCCGTCGATGCGGGCCCGCTGGGTGCGGATGGCCGCCACCGGAAGGCCGGAGCCGGCGGTGACCGGGGCCAGCTTGCACCCGTTGTGGCAGGCGCTGGGGGTGGTGAAGGTGTTGAACAGGTCAGCCGTGGTCACGGCCTCGATGATCGGGTTGCCGGCCAGGGCGCTCAGGAGCGCGTCCACGAACTCGGGGCTGTCGGACCACCCCGGCGGGGCCATGGCCACCACGGCCCGGGCCGTGTCGTCGTTGGGCTTCTCGTAGTAGATCTGGGCCAGCTCGGCCACCAGCTGGTGGGCGGCCAGCACCGGGTCCCCCGGGTCGTCGGTGAACCGGCCGGCCAGGTCGGAGTTGGAGACCAGCGCGGTCATGGCCGATCCGTGGGTCGGCGCCAGCTGGAAGGGCTCGGCCGCCGACCCGTCGGTGGGGGAGTCGGGCACGCTCCCGGCCGGCAGGACGACCTGGGTGTAGCCGTCCGTCTCCAGCTGGGCGAGGGTGCCGGCATCCACCGGGGTGTTGGTGAACCAGGTGCCGAGCGGCGCCCCGGACCCGGCGCCCGGCCGGAGGTCCAGCGCGGCCGCGGTCTGGGTGCCTGTCTGCACCTGCAGGGCGAGTTCGCTGCTCAGGCCGGCGTCGACCAGGCTCGGCCGCGTCGACCGGGGCGAACGGGGACGAGGCGAACTGGTGGAGGGAGGGTGTGGCGGCGAGGGTGGCCAAGTCGGCCACGGCGGCCGCCGACTGCCGGCCGCCGGCGGCAAGGGCGGTCACGGTCTGGGGACTGGCATCCACGGTCACGGCCACGCTGCGGTTCTGGTCGATGGCGGCGACGGTGCCGACCGCCGCGGCCACCGCGGCCGGTGCCGGGGACCCGACGGCCGTGGCCGGGTGGGCCCGTAGCTGGGCCGCCGGTGGCGTGTGCGACGCGGCCAGGGGTACCTGCACGGGCAGGATGACCGCGAACCGCAGCTTCTGGGTGCTCGGGGCCACGTCGGTGTACACCACGTGGGTGGTGATGGAGCCGATGGCCTGGCCGGTGCTCAGGTTGACCAGCTGCGCCCGCAGCGGGTACACCCCCGAAGGGGACTGGCACTGGCCGGCCGAGGTCAGGTCGATGGTGAAGCCGGTGGTCGACGACGGGGAGGCTTCCCCCATCTGGACCGGCATGGACAGGTCGAATCCGCCGCCGGCCAGTACGGGCAGCCCGCTGACGGCCAGGGGCGAGTGGGTGGAGGAGATCGGGGTGCCGGTCGGCCCCGACGCCGACACCGACTGGTCGAAGGCCGACACGCTCGACAGGCAGGAGTAGACCGACACCGACACGCCCAGCTGTGCGACCGGTGGGGTACCCGCACCCGGTCGGAGCTGCAGGTCGAACGGCTGGCCGGGCGCCACCCAGGCGGTCTGGGCCACCACGGTCAGGGGCGGGGCGGCGGCCGACCCCGAGGGCCCGGCGCCGGCGGCGGCTCCGACCGCCTCCACCGCGGCGCCGGCCACCGTGGTCCCCGACGGTGGGACCGCGGCCATGACCACCGAGCCGGCCACGACGGCGGTGAGGGCCAGGCCCGACCGCCAACGCGAGGCGGGCCGCCTCCGTGCATCGGCTCGGGGCCGCCGTGCCCCCGGCTCCGAGCGGGCACGGCCCAGTGCCACCCCGATGATCGGGGCGGGACCGTCCCCTGGCGGCATACGGCCCCGGGGGTGGCTGCCGTTGGGGCCCAAGCTGCCTCGTTCCCGATCCACTTGGGGCGGAAGCCTACGCCAGTCGCACTACCCTCGGCGGCGTGTTCCCCGAGCGATTTCGACCATTGGTGGAGGCCACCGCCGAGCTCTCCGACCGCTTCCGGTCGGCCGGTCACACCCTGTACTTGGTCGGGGGCTCGGTCCGTGACGCCCTGGTGGCCGACCCCGCCGAGGTGGTGGCCGGTGACGACCGCGACCTCGACTTCACCACCGACGCCCGGCCCGACGCCATCGAGGCGATCGTGTCCGGCTGGGCCGACGCGGTGTGGACCCAGGGGAAGCGGTTCGGGACCATCGCCTGTCGGAAGGGCGACCAGAAGTTCGAGATCACCACCCACCGGGCCGAGGCGTACCATCCCGACTCGCGCAAGCCCGAGGTGGCCTTCGGTGACGTGATCGAGGACGACCTGGCCCGCCGCGACTTCTCCATCAACGCCATGGCCCTCCGCCTGCCCGAGCTCGAGCTGATCGACCCGTTCGACGGGCTCCTCGACCTGTCCGCCCGCCGGCTCCGCACGCCCCTCGACCCCGAGGTCTCGTTCGCCGACGACCCGCTTGCGCATGCTGCGGGCCGCCCGCTTCGTGGCCAAGCTCGACCTCGAGCCGGCCCCCGAGCTGGTGGAGGCGGTCAAGGCGGGCCACCACCGGCTGGCCATCGTGTCGGCCGAACGGATCCGCGACGAGCTGGACAAGATCGTCATGGTCGAGGTGCCGTCGGTGGCGCTGTGGTTCGTGGTGCGGACCGGTCTGGCCGACGAGTTCCTCCCCGAGCTTCCCGGCGCTGGCCCTCGAGCAGGACCCGATCCACCGGCACAAGGACGTGCTGGCCCACACCCTGGCCGTGGTGGACAAGACCGGTCCCGACCGGTTGCTGCGCCTGGCCGCGCTCTTCCACGACGTGGGCAAGCCCAAGACCCGGGCCTTCGTCGACGGGGGAGTGACCTTTCACCACCACGAGGTGGTCGGGGCCCGCATGACCCGGCACCGCATGCAGGCCCTGCGCTACTCCAAGGACGACGTCGACGTGGTCACCGAGCTGGTCAACCTCCACCTGCGGTTCCACACCTACAGCCTGGGGTGGACCGACCGCGCCGTGCGCCGGTACGTGCGGGATGCCGGACCCCTGCTCGACCGGCTCAACGAGCTGACCCGGTGCGACTGCACCACCCGCAATGCCAACAAGGCGAGGGCCCTCGGCCGCCGCATGGACGAGCTCGAGGCCCGCATCGTCGATCTCCGCCAACAGGAGGAGCTCGACGCCATCCGGCCCGACCTGGACGGTGCGCAGGTGATGGAGGTGCTCGGGCTGTCCCCCGGGCGGGAGGTGGGGCGGGCCCTGGCCTTTCTGCTGGAGCTCCGGCTCGAGGAGGGCCCCCTCGGTGAGGACGAGGCCCGCAAGCGCCTCGTCGAGTGGTGGGGCGATCAGGCCCCAGCCCGGTCGACCGGCTGAGCGGCGCGGTCGGACGGCCGGAGCGGGTCAGTCCTCGGGCCAGACCGGGCCCGGGTCCCCGTCGGCGAACGCCTCGACCATCTGATGGCAGACGTCGTCGTGGTACTGCACGGGCGGTGACTTCATGAAGTAGGCCGACGGCCCGACCAGCGGACCGCCGATGCCGCGGTCGAGGGCGAGCTTGGCGCAGCGGACGGCGTCGATGATGACGCCGGCGGAGTTGGGGGAGTCCCATACCTCGAGCTTGAGCTCGAGGTTGAGCGGGACGTCGCCGAAGTTGCGGCCCTCCATCCGGATGTAGGCCCACTTGCGGTCGTGCAGCCACGGCACGTGGTCGGAGGGACCGATGTGCACGTCGTCGGCCGGGAGCGACCCGTGCTCGATCTGGCTGGTCACCGCCTGGGTCTTCGACACCTTCTTCGACTCGAGCCGCTCCCGCTCCAGCATGTTCTTGAAGTCCATGTTCCCGCCCACGTTGAGCTGATAGGTGTGGTCGAGGGCGAGGCCCCGGTCCTCGAACAGGCGGGTCAGGATCCGGTGGACGATGGTCGCGCCGACCTGGCTCTTGATGTCGTCGCCCACGATGGGCAGGCCGGCGGCCCGGAACTTCCGGGCCCACTCGGGGTCCGAGGCGATGAAGACGGGAATGGCGTTGACGAAGCCCACGCCCGGCCTGCAGGCAGGCGTCGGCGTAGAAGCGCTGGGCCTGCTCGGAGCCGACCGGGAGGTAGCTGACCAGCACGTCGGCCTTCGAGTCCCGGAGGGCGGCCACCACGTCGATGGGCTCGGCCGGCGACTCCTCGACCGTCTCGCGGTAGTACTTGCCGAAGCCGTCGAGGGTCGGACCCCGCTGGACGGTGACGCCCAGCTCGCCCACGCTGGCGAAGCGGATGGTGTTGTTCTGGCCGGCGAAGATGGCCTTGCCCAGGTCGGTGCCGACCTTGGCCGCGTCGGCGTCGAAGGCGGCCACGAATTCGAGATCGCGGACGTGGTAGCCACCGAGCACCACGTGCATCAGCCCGGGGACCGTCTCGGTCGGATCGGCGTCGCGGTAGTACTCGACCCCCTGGATGAGAGAGCTGGCGCAGTTGCCCACGCCGGCGATGGCCACTCGGATGTTGCTCATGGTTTGGATCCCTTCACTGCTGTCAGGGCGTCCCCGTTGCGGGGTTCGCGGGTCTCGGATGGCGGAGTTGCGGGTTTCTGTCGTTCGGTCTCGATGAGGCGGTCGAGCCAGGCGATGTCGTGCTCGGTCGCCTCGGTGCTGTGCTCGACCAGCGAGCGGGTGTACACGTCGAGGCTGTCGCCGGCGGCCCGGACCTTGTCGGTGGCCAGGCGTCTGGTCAGCTGCATCCGGCGGCGCTCGAGCAGGGCCAGCCGGGCCTGGGGGGCCAGGTGGCGGGCGAAGGCGAGCCGGAGGCCGAAGCTGCGGGCGTCGTCGGTGCCGGTCGGTTCGTCGGCGTCGAGGAGCTGTTCGAAGAGGCGGCGGCCGAGCTCGGTGATCCGGTACACCTTCTTCGAGCGTTTGGTGCCCCGGGGGGCGGCCGTCCGCCGGGCCCGGAGCCCGGCCCGCTCGCCGCTCAGGGACCCGGTCGAGGGAATGGCCGCGGTGGTGGCCGAGCCGGCGGACTCGGTGACGGTGATGGCCTGGGCCTTTTCGAGGCGGGACAGGGCCGGGTAGAGCGAGCCGAAGGAGATGTTGGCGAAGAGCCCGAGCTCGTCGCGCAGGCGCCGCCGGATCTCGTAGCCGTGGAGCTCCTGCTCGTGCAGCAGTCCCAGAATGGCCAGATCGAGCACGTCAGCCCACCCAGCCGGAGCCGTCGGGTACGGCGCTGGTGCTCGAGGGTGCCCGGAAGCCTGTTTCGTCGGAGTTCACGAACTGCATGCCTTTCACGATATATCAATCCGATATATCAATGCACTATAGCGGCACCGTCGGTAATCGGTCCGTCATGCCCTCGGATATCCGGCCGACCGGCGCCATCGGAGCCCCATCGGGGGTCGCCGCGGTCCGACAATTGTCGATGACTCGGGGCCGGTGAGGGATTACCCTTGGCGGGGTGAGCTTCCGACCCGGACCGCTCGAGGGCGTGCAGACATCCCCCACGGGTGGACAGGTCGAGTACCTGCTCGCCCGCAACGCGGTGATCCGGGAGTTCCGGAAGGGGCGCCTCTCGAAGCTCGACGTCTGCGATGCCCACCCCGAGCTCCTCCGGGCCGCCCGCAACCTGGGCCGCCCCACCGGCGAGCAGTGCCCGATCTGCGAGGAGGCCGATCTGGTCGATGTCACCTTCGTGTTCGGCTCGCGTCTGCCGTCGGGTGGACGGTGCGTGGCCACCCAGGCCGAGCTCACCCGGTACTGGCGTCGCAAGGAGCCGGTGGTCTGCTACGTGATCGAGGTCTGCACCGAGTGCTCGTGGAACCATCTGGCCCGCATGTACCCGGCCGGGGCCGGCGTCGACGCGGTGGCCCGGACGCCCCTCCGGTCCCGGGCGAAGTCCCAGCCCGCCACCTGACCGACCCCTCGGCCCGCGGCGGCGCCCGCCCACGCTCAGCCCACTACGCTGTCATCGGCAGTTGTCGTGCTCCAGGTGGCTCGAGGCCACCGCTCACACCGCCGGCAGCCTCCGGGCGCTGGACGGTAGATCAGGAGGATTCCCATGCCCGACCCCCTTCCCGCGCCGATCACCGTGCCCGCCGTCCGCGCCGCCAAACGGCGAGACGGCCACGCCCCCCTGGTCATGGTCACCGCCTACGACGCCCCCGGGGCCCGGATCGCCGACGCCGCCGGCGTCGATCTGATCCTGGTGGGCGACTCGGTGGGCAACAACGTGCTCGGCTACGAGAACGCGCTGCAGGTGACCGTGGACGACATCGTCCACCACACGGCGGCGGTGGGCCGCACCAAGCCGGCCGCGCTGGTGGTGGCCGACCTGCCGTGGCTGAGCTACCACCTCGATCCGGTCGACACCATCCGCAATGCGGCGAGGCTCATCCGGGCCGGCGCCGAGGCGGTCAAGTTGGAAGGGGGCGTCAACCGGGTGGCGATGATCGAAGCCCTGGTGGCGGCCGAGATACCGGTGATGGGCCATGTCGGCCTGACCCCGCAGTCGGTCAACGTCATGGGCGGCCACCGGGTCCAGGGTCGCAATGACGACGCCGCCCAGGCCCTGCGGACCGGCGCCCAGGCCATCGTGGCGGCGGGCTGTTTCGCCGTGGTGGTGGAGGGGGTCCCCGAGAAGGTCGGCGCGGCCATCACCGAGGCGTTGCCCGTGCCCACCATCGGGATCGGGGCCGGACCGGACTGCGACGGCCAGGTGCTGGTCTTCCACGACCTGCTCGGCTTCAACCCGCGCGTGCCCAAGTTCGTCCGCACCTACGCCGACCTCGGAGCGGCGGCGACGGCCGCGGTGGCCGCCTACGCCGCCGACGTGCGTTCGGGCGCCTTCCCCGCTGACGCCGAGTCCTATCACTGACCTCGGCCCGCGTCCGGGGTGGGGCTCGAATGCCGGTAGGGTAGACAGGTCGTAACGGCCGCCTGACGGTGGTCTTCCCATTTCCGACCTGCCCCACGACGTGGGGCTCGGGCGCTCCGTCGCCCGATCCAGAGGGAGGTGAGCCGCTGATGCGGCCATACGAAACCATGGTGATTTTCGATACCGGCGCCGACGAGGCCGCGGTCAACGGAGTCCTCGACCGGGCCCTGGCCGCGCTCAAGGCCAAGGGGGGCAACCCGGGCAAGGTGGAGCGCTGGGGCCGGCGCACCTTCGCCTACGAGCTCCAGCACAAGCGCGAGGGCTACTACGTCGTCATCGAACTGACCGCCGAGCCCGAGGCGGTGGCCGACATGGAGCGGGTGTTCGTCCTGGCCGACGAGGTGCTCCGTCACAAGGTCATGCGCATCCCCGACAAGGTGGCCGGCCGTCGTGCCGCCGCTGCGGCAACCAGCGGGGGGGCGAGCTGACATGGCCAACGGAAACGTCGTCACCCTGGTGGGGAACATCACCCGCGACCCCGAGCTCCGCTTCACCAACACCGGCCAGGCCACCGCGAGCTTCGGTCTGGCCGTCAACCGCCGGTGGCAGAACCGCCAGACCCAGGAGTGGGAGGAGGCCACCTCGTTCTTCGATGTGGTGTGCTGGCGCGAGATGGCCGAGAACGCGGCGGAGAGCCTGACCAAGGGGGCCACGGGTCATCGTCACCGGTCGTCTCGACCAGCGCAGCTGGGAGACCCCCGACGGGGACAAGCGCTCCAAGGTGGAGGTGGTGGCCGACGAGGTCGGCCCGAGCATCCGGTGGGCCACCGCACAGGTCACGAAGAACGAGCGTCGGGGTCCCGGTGACGGCGGCCCGGGGGCGGCACCGGCGGCCGTGGTGGCCCGCCGCCCGGCGGTGGCGCCGGTCCGTCCAGCGAACCGCAAGGGTACGGATACAGCGAGGAGCCGTTCTGATGGCGCGCAACAACGATCGTGGAGGCACCGCCCGGCGGGCTCCGAAGGACACCGGACGGCGTATCAAGAAGAAGCCCTGTGCCCTGTGCAAGGACCGGGTGGAGTGGGTCGACTACAAGGACGTCGGCATGCTCCGGAAGTACATGAGCGACCGCGGCAAGATCCGGGCTCGTCGGGTGTCGGGCAACTGCACCCAGCACCAGCGGGACGTGGCCATCGCCATCAAGACGGCCCGGGAGATGGTGCTGCTCCCGTACACCCAGCGCACCACCACCGAGCGACCCGGTGGCCGCGGCGGCGGCCGGGGTGGCCGCGAGGGCGGCTACGGAGGCCAGGGCGGGGCCGGTGGACGTCGGGGTCGCGATGAGGAGCGTTCGCTGTCCGCCGACGCCACGTCGACCGCGGTGGCCGACGACGCCCCCCGCGAGCCGGTGGTCACGGAGATCGAAGAAGTCGTCGAGGTCACCGGAACCGGGGACGGCCAGGTGAGCGAGTCGATCGTGGAAGAGCTCGAAGTGGATGGTGGGAGCTGACATGAAGGTCCTCCTCCGCAGCGATATCGACGGCGTGGGCAAGCGCGGCGACATCATCGACGTGTCGGGCGGCTTCGCCCGCAACCACCTGCTCCCGGCGGGCAAGGCCATCCTCGCCTCCCCCGGCGTCGAGGGTCAGGCCGCGGCCATGCGCAAGTCGCGGGACCTGCGCGACGCCCGCGACCGCGAGTCGTCGGAGACGGTGGCCCGCACCCTGGTGGGCAATGCGATCACCCTGACGGCCCGGGCCAAGGGCGAGCGCCTCTTCGGTTCCGTCTCGGCGCTCGACATCGTGCGCAAGGTCGAAGAGCAGACCGGTGCGGTCATCGATCGCAAGGACCTGGTCCTCGACGAGCCCATCAAGACGGTGGGCGAGCACAACGTGCGGGTCGAGCTGATCGGCGGCGTGGTGTTCGAGCTCACCGTGGACGTCGTCGCCGAAGGCTGAACGGCGTCGTCGCCGAAGGCTGACGAGCGGCACTTCCGAAGGCTGACCCGGCATCCTGCCGAGGGCTGACCCCCATTACTCCCGAGGGCTGACCGGCCAAGTCCGGGCGGTTCGATCGGGGGTATGGCCCGTCCGTTCGGCCCGGCATCCACCACCACCGTCACAGCCGCAAAGGATGATGACCGCATGGATCATCCTGTCCGCAGCCGGGCCCGTCTTGTCCACGCGTCGTCCACACCCGCGGGTGCCTCTATCCCCAGGAAGAGGCCCTTACGCTCCACAGGGCAACTCGGCGAGGGTTGAGGAGACATGGTTCAAGCGTTCGATGAGTCGAGATCCCCCCGCCTGGTCGCCTCCAACGGGGGTGGCCGAATGCCGGCCGGGCGAATTCCGCCGCACAATCTGGAAGCCGAGGAATCGCTGCTCGGCGCCATGCTGTTGTCCCGGGACGCCATCGCCTCGGCCATGGAGCTGTGCAAGCCGGAGGACTTCTACAAGTCGTCGCACGGGCACATCTTCACCGCCATCACGTCGTTGTTCAGCCAGGGGGAGGCAGCCGACTGGGTGACCGTCACCGAGGAGCTGCGTCGGCGCGGGCTGCTCGAGTCCATCGGCGATCCCTCGGTCTTCGTGTCCCTGCAGGCCAACACGCCTTCCATCGGCAACGCCGAGTATTACGCCAAGATCATCGAGGAGCTCGCCCTCCTGCGCCGACTGGTGTCGGTGGCCGGCGAGATCACCGAGCTCGGCTACAGCCTCCCCGAGGACGTCACCGGGGTACTCGACAAGGCCGAGAGCCTCGTCTTCGACGTGGCCCAGCGCCGGGTGGTGGACTCGATGACCCCGCTGCACGAGTTGCTCGGTCATGGCCTCGACCACCTCCAGCGCCTCTATGACCAAGGCGACTCGATCACCGGGTTGGCCACCGGCTACGCCGACCTCGACGAGCTCCTCTCCGGGTTGCAGCCATCCAATCTGGTCGTGGTCGGAGCGCGGCCGGCCATGGGCAAGACCGCTTTCGCCCTCGGCATGGTGGCCCACGCCGGGATCAAGTTGGGCGTCCCGACGCTGCTGTTCTCCTTGGAGATGAGCCACATGGAGCTCACCCAGCGCCTGCTCGGCTCGGAGGCCCGGGTCGACGCCAACCGGATGCGGACCGGCCATCTGCGCGAGGGTGACTGGGCCAAGGTGGGCAACGCCATCAGCCGGATGAGTGACGCACCCATCTACATCGACGACAACCCGAACCTCACGGTGATGGACATCCGCGCCCGCGCCCGGCGCCTCAAGAGCCGGGTGGGCCTGGGCCTGGTGGTCGTCGACTACCTCCAGCTCATGACCGGTCGGCACGGTGCGGAGAACCGGCAGGTGGAGGTGTCGGAGATCAGCCGGGGGCTGAAGATCCTGGCCCGCGAGCTCGAGGTCCCGGTGGTGGCGCTGTCCCAGCTGTCCCGGGGCCTGGAGATGCGCCAGGACAAGCGCCCGATGCTCGCCGACCTGAGGGAGTCCGGCTCCATCGAGCAGGACTCGGACGTGGTGATGTTCATCTACCGGGACGAGATCTACAACCCCGAGTCCACCGAGAGCCAGGGCACGGCGGAGATCATCGTGGCCAAGCACCGCAACGGTCCGACCGGGGTGCAGCGACTGGCGTTCATCGGCCACCACACCCGGTTCGACAACATGGCCCGGGTGTAGCCGGGGCACCGCCCCCGTCGCTCAACTGGCGGTCGGCGGCGCGGCAGGTGGCGGGGTGCCACCCCCCTCGATCGCCGCCTTGTAGGCGGCCAGCCCGGAGAGGATCTGCTCGATCGCCGCGTCCTGGGCCTCCAGGTGCTTCTCGATCTGCAGGGCCTCGTGGAGCACTGCGTCGGCATCCTTGTAGGTGGCTTCGGAGCGCTTGTCCGAGGCCGCGCTCAGGATGTTCTGGCCCACGATGATGATGGACAGCAGGACCAACTGGAGGAAGGTCTGGGCAATCCAGGCGACGATCCCCTCGCCGCCGGGGTGGAGCGCGGTGGGCAGCCCGAGCAGGGCGAGGATGAAGAAGGCGTAGGCGCACCACATGGTGCCCACGCCCGTGGTGATCTTGATGGCCAGCCACGAATTGAACCGCGACGCCTTATTGTTCTTCGGGAGCTGGTTGGCGACTTTGATCGGGCCGTGGTTCCTACGCTCTTCGATGTAGGGGTGGGGATGATGGGTGAACAGAGTGGAAGTGGGCATGGACCGATGGTGACACCGACGCCGACCGATTCCGGTGATGGGGCTGGCGATGGCTACGTCCTTCCCCGCCTCCCGGCCTCGGCCGGCGGGCTGATCCGGGACGGCGAGGGCCGGATCCTGATCCTCGAGCCCACCTACAAGTCGGGATGGACCATCCCCGGCGGCCAGATCGAGGCCGATGGGGAGACCCCCTGGGAGGGTTGCCGGCGCGAGGTGGTCGAGGAGACCGGCCTGATCGTGACCACCGGGCAGCTGGTGTGCGTGGACTTCCTGCGGCCCAAGGCGCAACGGGCGGGCGGACTGCGCTTCCTCTTCGACTGCGGCACCATCGGGGTCGCCGACCGGGAGCGCATCGTGCTGCAGGCATCGGAGATCAGCGACCACCGATGGGCCACCCCGGAGGAGGCCGAGCAGCTGCTCAGCGGTCCGGTGGGGCGCCGGGTGGGCCAGGCGCTGGCCGCGCCGCTCGGCACCACCGTCTACCTCGAAGACGGCCGACCGGTGGCGGGCGTCAGCGGCTGAGCCTCACCCCGGCCCGGCCACGACCCGGGTGAGGTCGGTCACGAAGCGGGTCAACGGCACCCGGTCCCGGTCGGCGGCCCGGGTGCAGGCGAACCACGGCTCGGCGGGAACCACCTCGGCCACCGGGTGGAGCTCCACCACCGAGCCGCGCTCGAGGGCCTCGGCACAGGCGAACTCGGGGAGGAGGCTGCAGCCCAGACCGTGGGCCACCGCGGCCACCACGGCGCGCAGGTCGGGTGCGATCAGCCGGAGATCCCCGGCGAAGGACCGGCCGAGGGCGGACAGCCAGAAGCGGCGGGTCATGGGCAGTTCGGCGCTGTAGGCGACCCACGGCTTTCCCACCAGCCACCCGCCCAGCTCGGCCAGCGACGGGAACGGATCGACCGGGGCCAGCCCGGGCGACCCCACCAGCACGAACCGCTTGGTGCCGATGGGCGTCGCCGACTGCGAGCGGCGACCGGGTGTCGTGCTGGTCACCGCCACGTCGAGCTCACGCTGCGCCAGCAGGTCCAACAGCTCGTGATCCGGGCCGAACCGGGCCACCACCGGGGGCGTGGCCGGTCCGGCGTGGGCGGCCACCGCGTAGGAGAAGAACTCGGCGGACGAGCCGATGCGGATCGACGGCGCCGGTTCGGGGGCCGGCCCGCCGTCGAGCCCCGACAGGACCGGCTCCAGTCGGTCGAGGGCGTCGGCCACCTGGGCGTGGAGCGCCCGACCCCGGCCGGTGGGCTCGACCCCCTGGGCGGTCCGGGTGAACAGGGGTTGGCCCACCCGGCGCTCCAGGCCGGCCAGCTGCTGGCTGGCCGCCGGCTGCGACAGGCCGCGAAGGGATGCCCCGGCACTGACCGATCCGGTCCGGTAGATGGCCACGAAGGTGCGCAGCCACTCGGAGGTAGCCATTCGGTCAGCTTATACACAGTGTTCAATATTCTTGTTTGCCAATAGACGGAATGGGGCGCATGCTGCAATGGTGACCGATGTCCCCTATACCCACGGCCACCACGAGAGCGTGCTGCGGTCCCACCGCTGGCGGACGGCCGAGAACTCCGCCGGCTATCTCCTGGGCCACCTTCACGCCGGCATGAGCGTGCTCGACGTGGGCTGCGGTCCGGGCACCATCACCGACGACCTGGCCCGCCTGGTGACCCCGGGCCGGGTGGTCGGGGTCGACGCCTCCGACGAGATCATCGCCGCGGCCCGGGCCGACGCGGCCAGTGCCGGCCTCCCGTCCCTCTCGTTCGAGATGGGCACGGTCTTCGACCTGCAGTTCGCCGACGGGACGTTCGACGTCGTCCATGCCCACCAACTCCTCCAGCACGTGGGCGATCCGGTGGCGGCCCTGGTCGAGATGCGCCGGGTCTGCCGGCCCGGCGGCCTGGTGGCCGCCCGCGACAGTGACTACCCGGGCTTCCGGTACTTCCCCGACGATCCTGACCTGGCCCGGGCCATCTCCGCCTACGGCGAGCTGACCCGCCGCAACGGGGCCAACTGGGACGCCGGACGGCGCCTGCTGTCGTGGGCCCACGCCGCCGGGTTCTCCGCGGTGAGCCCGTCCGCCTCGACCTGGTGCTTCGCCACCCCGGACGACCGCCAGTGGTGGGGTGGCCTCTGGGCCGACCGGTTCACCGAGTCGACCCTGGCCGAGCAGCTCCTCGACCGGGGCGTCGCCACCGTGGCCGACCTCACCGCGTTCGCCGCCGCCTGGCGGCGGTGGGCGGCGGCGCCGGACGGTTGGTTCGTGGCCCTGCACGGAGAGGTGCTCTGCACGCCGTGACCGGATCCCCTCAGCCGGTCGTCGGAGCCACCGTGGCCAGTGCGTCGAGGAAGCGGTCGGGCGCCTCGAGCATCGGGTAGTGCCCGACTCCGTCCAGCCCGACCAGGTTGGTCCCCGGCCGGTGCTGGGCCAGCCGATCGGCCATGGCCGCCACGGCGATGGGGTCGTCCCGGCCCCATACGACACCGAGGGGCGACGGGTGACGCTCGATGGCCCCGGTGAACCGGTCCCCGTTCCGCCTGCGCTCCTCGACGTAGCGGATCAGCCGGGGGAGCAGTCGGGTCCCGTCCAGGTGGTCGATCATCTCCCACTGGGCCTCGAGCTCCTGGTCGCCGACCACCACGGCCGGGCTGAAGGTGGCGACCACGCCGGCCATGACGGTGGACCGGTCCAGACCTTCGGCCAGCCGCTCGTCGGCCAGCCCCAGGAGGAACTGTTGGCCCGGGCTGAGCCGGGTCAGGTCCACGTAGATGCTCCCGTTGGTCAGGGTCCGACCGGTGATCTCCACCTCCCACCCCCCTTCGAGCTGTCGGGCCAGCAGCTCACCTCCCACGGTGTCACCGACGTCGTGGGTCAACAGGTCGAGTCGCCCCACCCCGAGCTGGTCGACCAGCGCCATGGCGATGTCGGCCTGCAGGCCGAACGAGTAGGCGAGGTCGGGCTTGTCCGACAGCCCGTAGCCGAGCATGTCGAACAGGAGCAGCCGGCGGTCGGCGGCCAGTCGGTCGGCGATCCGGTGGAAGTCGAAGGAGGACGAGGGGAAGCCGTGCAGGATGAGCAGCGGCGGCCGGCGATCCGGACCGGCGGCGGGGAGGTCGACGGTGAAGATGCGGTGACCGCACAGGGTGCGCTCCCGTCCTCGCTCCCGCCACGCCGCGGCCAGAGGGTTCACCCGTTCAGGCGTTCGGAGAAGAAGGCCAGGACCTGGTCGAGGGCGGCCCGGGTGGGGGTCCCGGGACGGTCGTCGAGGTCGTCGGTGAGCACCGAGTGGGCCATCTTCTTGTGCCCGTGGGGGTTGCCCGGCGACGAGTCGAGCTCGACGCCGACGAAGGCGTCGCCCAGCACCTGGCGGAGATGGTCGAAGCGATCCGGGGGGCTCATCTTGTCGCCGGAGAAGCGGAGCCCGAGCACGCAGGTGCCGGCCGCGGCGCGCGCCTTGACCCGCTCCAGGTCGGCGTCGGACAGCCCGAGCCCGCGCTTCTTGGCCCGGGTCAGGGGAAGGGGCAGCGACGGTTGGCTCAGCACCGGGGCCACCACCACGTCGTCGACCATCATGGCCAGGGCGAACCCTCCGGTGAAGCACATGCCCACCGCACCCACCCCGGGGCCGCCGCACCGCTGGTGCTCGTCCCGGGCCAGCGCCCGCAGCCAGCTGATGATGGGACTGGTCCGGCCGAGGGCGAGCACGGTGAACTCCTTGGAGATGCAGGCCTTGGCGAACGACCCGATCGTGTAGCCGGGGGTGGCCGTCCGCCCGTCGTCGCCGAACACGTGGGGCATGACCGCGGTGAAGCCGGCCCCCGCCACCGCCCGCCCGAACCCGGCCACCTGTGGGGTGATCCCGGGCATCTCGCTGATCACGATGACCGCCGGCCCGCGGCCGGTGCGGTAGATGGTGCGGGCCTTGCCCTCCGCGGTGAAGGTGGTGCGTTCGAAGTCGTCGAGGGTCTCGGTCATGGCGCCGAACCTACCCCCACCCCGGCCGCGGTTCAGGGGGCGTCGGGGCCGGGCCCCCCGGCCGATCCGCACGGTGGGGCCGTGACGGCCAGGGTGACCACCACCGGGCGGTGGTCGGAGCCGACGTCCGCTCCCACCCGGGCGTCGACCGTGGTCACCTGGGGGGTGGCCAGCACGTGGTCGAGCTGGCTGTGCGGACGGCGGGCCGGCCAGGTCCGCCCGACGATGGTCCGGTGCCACCCCCGGAGGTACGAGCTCACCGGCGGCCCCCACAGGTTCATGTCCCCGGCCAGCACCGCTGCGGTCCGGCCCGGGGACAGGGCGGTGGCCAGCCGCCGGTACTGGGCGTGCGACCCGTGGGTGATGTGGGACATGTGGGTCCCGTACACGGCCAGGTCCCCACCCTCCAGGCCGACCAGGCCGCCGATGACCGACCGGCTGGCCGGGTCCCGGCGCAGCCGGCCGAGCGGGATGACCTCGACGTCCCGGACCGGGGTCCGGGCCAACAGGGCCAGCCCCCACCACCCGAGCTCGAAGGGGCGATCGGCCGGGCCGGCCCGGGACCGGAAGGGTTGATCGTCGAGGTGGAGGGCGGTGCGGACCTGGGTGAGGAGCGGGCCCCAGCTGGTGGAGGCGCTCGGGTGCGGGGCGAACAGGCGCCCATGGGCCAACCCCACCTCGGCCACGACGTCGAGGCCCAGATGATCGGCCACCCGGGCCGCCGTGCTCGGGGCGCCGCTGTCGGGCGCCCACGACTCCTGCATCACCAGCAGGTCGGCTCCGAGGCCGGCGCAGGCGGACAGCACGTCGTAGGGGCGGCCCCACCCGTCTACCCCCATGTGGACGTTGAAGGTGGCCAGGGTCAGGGAGGCCGGCCGGACCGGGTCCACCACCGGTCAGCGCCGCCCGAGGGTGGCGGCCACCTCGGCCAGCCCCGACCGGAAGTCGGGGTGGGCGATCCGGACCAGGGCGGCGGCCCGCTCGCGCACCGTGAGGCCGGACAGCTCGGCGGCGCCGTGCTCGGTGATGACCACCCCGGTGTGGTGGCGGGGGGTGGACACGACCGAGCCCTCGGGCAGCAGGGGCACGATGCGGGACCGGGTGGTGCCGTCGACCACCGCCGTCGAGCGCAGGCAGATCAGGGAGTGGTCGTCGAGCCGTAGCTCGGCCCCGGCCACGAAGTCCTCGTGACCACCGACGCCGGAGATCTGCTTCCCGTCGATGTTGTCCGCCACCACCTGGCCGTAAAGGTCGACGCTCAGGGCGCCGTTGACCGACACCAGGGCGTGGTTGCGGGCGATGACGGTCGGGTCGTTGACCACCTCGACGGGGATGAACGCCACCTGGGGGTTGCCGTCCAGCCACCGGTACAGCTCCGACGAGCCCAGGGCGAAGGTGGTCACCGACACCCCGTCGAAGAGGCCCTTGCGATCGTTGGTCACCTTGCCCGCCAGGTGCAGCCGCATCAGGCCGTCGGAGAACATCTCGCTGTGGATGCCGTAGGAGCCCCCGGGTCCCGAGGCCAGCTCCGACGCCACCATGTCGGGGACGGCTCCGATGCCGAACTGGAGGGTGGCGCCGTCGGTGATGAACGACCGGGCATGGTCGGCGATGGCCGCGTCGATGTCGTCGGGCGCGACCGGGGGCAGGGCGTAGGGCGTCCCGTCCGTCTCGACCACCACGTCGATGGCGTCCAGGGGCAGGGTGTTGGTGAAGTGGGGGGTGAGGGAGTGGGTCCGGGGCAGGTTGGGGTTGACCTCGACGACCAGCAGGCGCTCGGGGTCGCGTCCGGCCATCATCAGCTCGTCGTACGTGGCGCCGAGGTGGAGGGACAGGTTCACCGACCCGTCCTCGGGCGGAGCGGCCTGCGCCGTCATCACCCGCGGAGCGAACCGCCGGAGGATGGGGGCGAACTGGCGGAAGCCGCCGGGCACCAGCTCGATGTTGGCCCCCTGGGCCAGCAGGATCCGCTCGGCCGGGCCGAAGAACCCCGACCGGTAGGAGACGGTGGGTTGGGCGAGCACGGTGTACAGCCCGAGGAGCAGGGCCCCGCCGAAGCGCAGGTCCTCCCAGTCGTCGCGGCCGCCGAGGGCGGTGAGGAAGGCGTCGGGGTTGCCCGGGCCGAGGCCGAATCCGATCGAGTCGCGGGTCTTGATCATGGCGGCGGCCTGGTCCGGCGAGCAGAACGTGGTCGGCATCGACCCAGTGTGGCACCGACGGCTGACCTCGAGACTCCGCCGTCGGCTCCGGAGCCCGACGGGTCGGACGGCCTCCGCCCGCGGGTGGGAGCATGGGCCGCATGAAGATCGACACCCAGCTGGCCGGGCTGGCCACCGCCGGCGACCACGGGCGGCGCCTCGAGGAGTTGGGGGTGGACGGGGCCTTCACCTTCGAGGGGCCCCACGACGTCTTCACCCCGCTCGTGGTGGCGGCGGGACCGACCACGTCGCTCGAGCTGATCACCAACGTGGCCATCGCCTTCCCCCGCAACCCCGTACAGCTGGCCCATCAGGCCTACGACCTCCAACTGCTGTCCGAGGGGCGGTTCACCCTCGGCCTGGGCAGCCAGATCCGGGCCCAGGTCGAGAAGCGCTATGGCGCCGGGTTCGACCGGCCCATCGCCCGGATGCGCGGGCTGGTCGCTGCCCTGCGGGCGGTCTTCGCCTCGTGGGAGACCGGGGAACGGCTCGACTTCCGGGGTGAGTTCAGCTCCCACACCCTGATGCCCCCGATGTTCAACCCCGGCCCCCATCCCTTCGGGATGCCCCCGATCGCCCTCGGCGGGCTGGGCCCCCAGATGGTGAGCCTGGCCGCCGAGGTGGCCGACGGACTGCTGGTCATGCCGTTCAACACCGCCGCCCACTTCCGGCAGCGCACCCTCCCCGCCGTCGACCGGGGCCTGGCCCGGGCCGGACGGTCGCGTGCCGACCTCACCGTCACCGGGGAGGTGATCGTGTGCTGCGGTCGGGACGAGGTCGAGCTGGAGACGGCCCGGGCCGCCGCCCGGTGGTTGCTCTCCTTCTACGCCTCGACGCCCTCCTACCGGCCGGTCCTCGAAGTGGAAGGGTGGGAGGAGCTGCAACCGGAGCTCAATAGGCTCTCGAAGTCCGGACGTTGGGAGGAGATGCCGAAGATGATCGACGACACCATGCTCGAGTCACTGGCCGCGGTGGGCTCGCCGAAGGAGGTGGCGGCCACGGTGGTCGAACGGTTCGGGGGCCTGGTCGACCGGGTGGGCTTCTACACGCCGTACCTGGTGGCCGACGAGACCCTGGCCGAGCTGGTGTCGGCCCTGGGCCACGCCTCCCCGGGGGTGCCGGCATGAGTGGGCCCGACGGTGGCACCTACGACGAGTTCTCCATGTTCGCCGACAACGCCAGCGAGGTCGGCCTCCCCTTCACCGGGCCCCCGACGGTGCGCCGCCAGTCGGTCGAGGTGGCCCCCGGCCGTCGGATCAGTGCGTTGGTGTGGGGGACCGCCGAGCCCGAGATCGTGTTCCTCCACGGAGGCGGGCAGAACGCCCACACCTGGGACACGGTGGCCCTGGCCCTCGACCGGCCCCTGGTGGGGGTGGACCTGCCCGGACACGGCCACTCGGACTGGCCCGGCGACGCCCGGGTACTGGATCCGCAAGCCATGGCCGACGACGTCGCCGTCGCCGCGGCCGCCCTGGCCCCCCGGGCCCGGCTGGTCGTGGGCATGTCGCTCGGGGGAGCCACCTCGATCGCCCTGGCCGGGCGCCACCCCGAGCGGGTGCCCCGGCTGGCCCTCATCGACATCACGCCCGGGGTCACCCGCGAGAAGAGCTCGGACATCGCCGCCTTCCTCGCCGGCCCGGAGACGTTCGCCTCCTTCGACGAGATCCTCGAGCGGACCATCCAGTTCAACCCGACCCGGTCGGAGTCGTCGCTGCGTCGCGGCGTGCTGCACAACTCGGTACAGCGGGAGGACGGGACCTGGACCTGGCGCCATCAGCTGGGGCGCCCCGCCGAGGCCAGTGGCCTGCACGTGGGCTCGGTCGACTTCGGTCCGCTGTGGGACGTGCTCCAAGGCATCGCCGTCCCGGTGCTGCTGGTGCGGGGCGCGCTCTCCCCGGTGGTCGACGATGCCGACGAGGCCGAGTTCCACCGGCGCCGACCGACCGACCGGTCGGTCACCGTCGATGACGCCGGGCACAGCATCCAGGGCGATCAGCCGGTGGAGCTGGCCCGCATCCTCAGCGAATTCCTCGCCGAGGATGCGGGCTGAGCGTCAGGCCGCGGCCTGGTCCGGCGCCTCGACCGAGGCGCCGTCGACCGCCAGCGCGGCCTCCAGGACCTCGCCGATGTCCGAGGCCAGCGTGAAGGTCATCCCCTCCCGCACCAGCTCGGGCACGTCCTCGAGGTCCGGCCCGTTGCGGATGGGCAGGATCACCGTGGTCAGCCCGGCCCGGTGGGCGGCCAGGACCTTCTGGCGGACACCGCCGATGGGCAGCACCCGACCCTGCAGGGTGACCTCGCCGGTCATGGCCACGACCGACCGCACCGGCACGTCCCGGAGCAGGCTGACCAGCGCGGTGATCATGGTGACCCCGGCCGACGGCCCGTCCTTCGGGGTGGCCCCGGCGGGCACGTGGACATGGAACCGCTTGCCGGCGAAGACGCCGGGGTCGATGCCCAGCTCGGCGGCGTGGGAGCGCACGTAGGAGAGGGCGATCTCCGCCGACTCCTTCATGACATCGCCCAACTGCCCGGTCAGGGTCAGCCCCTCGGTGCCGTCCATCATGGACGCCTCGACGTAGAGGACGTCACCGCCGGCCCCGGTGACGGCCAGTCCGGTGGCCACACCGGGCACCGCGGTACGGTCGGCCGCTTCGAAGAAGAAGCGCGGCCGTCCCAACCAGGCCCGGACGTCGTCGGCGTCGACGGTCAGCGGCGTCTCGATCCCGTCCGAGGCGATGCGGGCGGCCACCTTGCGCAGCAGCCGGCCGAGCTCGCGCTCGAGCGAGCGGACGCCGGCCTCCCGGGTGTAGTCGCCGATCACGGCCCGGAGGGCGTCATCGGTGACGATCACCTCGTCGGCGCCCAGGGCGGCCCGCTCCAGCTGGCGCCCGACCAGGTGATGGCGGGCGATGGCCACCTTCTCCTCCTCGGTGTAGCCGTCGAGGCGGATGACCTCCATCCGGTCCAGCAGCGGCCCGGGGATGGTGTCGACCATGTTGGCGGTGGCGATGAACAGCACCTTGGACAGGTCCAGCTCGACCTCGAGGTAGTGGTCGCGGAACGTGTGGTTCTGCGCCGGGTCCAGCACCTCGAGCAGGGCCGAGGACGGGTCTCCCCGGTAGTCGGCCCCCAGCTTGTCCACCTCGTCGAGGACGATCACCGGGTTCATGGTCCCCGCCTCGCGCAGGGCCCGCACCAGGCGGCCGGGTTGGGCGCCCACGTAGGTACGCCGGTGCCCCCGGATCTCCGCCTCGTCCCGGACGCCGCCCAGCGCCACCCGCACGAAGTTGCGCCCGAGGGCGCGGGCCACCGACTCACCCAGGGAGGTCTTACCGACCCCGGGCGGGCCGACCAGGGCCAGGATGGCCCCCGCACCCCGCCCCGACACCGGGGCCAGGCCCCGCTCGGACTGCAGCTTGCGCACGGCCAGGTGCTCGAGGATGCGGTCCTTCACGTCGGCCAGCCCGTCATGGTCCTCGTCGAGGATCCGCGACGCCTCGTTCACGTCCAGCCGGTCCTCGGACTCCTCGCCCCAGGGCAGCTCGAACACGGTGTCCAACCAGGTGCGGATCCACCCGTGCTCGGGGTTCTGCTCGCTCATTCGCTCCAGCTTGTCGATCTCGCGGTCGACCGCCCTGCGCACGGACTCGGGCAGGTCCCGGCCCTCGAGCTTGGTGCGGTAGTCGTCGGGGTCGTCCTCGTCACCGGACCCGATCTGGCCCAGCTCCTTCTTGATCGACTCCAACTGGCGACGCAGCAGGAACTCGCGTTGGGTCTTCTCCATGCCCTCTTCGACATCGGTCTTGATCCGCTCGCGCAGGGTGAGGTCGGCCAGGACCTCACGGGCCCAAGCGATCACCAGCCGCAGGCGGGCGGCCACGTCCAGGGTCTCCAGGACCTCGACCTTCTGGGCCAGGGAGAGGTCGGGCGAGTAGCCGGCCATGTCGGCCACCCGACCGGGCTCGGTCACGTCGGCCAGGCGCTCGGCGATGCGGCCGGCACCGCGGCTCAACAGGATGTTCTCGAGCACGGCCCGGTACTCGCGGGCCAGTTCATCGACCGCTTCGGAGGGCGCGGCCTCCGGGATCACCTCGACCTCGACCCACAGGGCCTGGCCGGTACCGGGCACGGCGGTGCCCAGACGGGCGCGCTCCACCCCGCGCACGGCCACCGCCGGCATGCCGCCGGGCAGGTCGCCCTTCTCCATCACCTCGGCCACCACGCCCACCGAGGCGTACCGGCCGTCGATGTGGGGGACGAGCACGAATCGGCCGTCCGCCAACTCGGCGGCGGCCGCGGCCGCCTTGGCCTCCTCGGACTCGAGGGCCATGGTGAAGATCATGCCCGGGAGCACCACACCCGAGGTCAGGGGCAAAAGGGGCAGATTCTCGGTGTGTTTGTCCATCGTTTCCTCCGTAGTTCACCAGCGGTGCGCTGTGGATAAGTACAACGGCGGAATCGAACGTGTATTCCCCCCCGGGAGGCGGAAGACCCCGGATCCGTGCCTGCATGCGGGGATCAGCCGCTCGACATCAGGCCGGAAACCGCTCAAAATCAGGCCGGAAACACAGTGGCAATCCGGCGGAAATCCAGGTGGGGCACCATACCGGGATGGACCAATCGGGCGTCCGGGACTGGGAGGGCCACGTGATCGTGTGCGGCCTGTCCGGGGTGGGCCTGCGGACGGTGGAGCAGCTCCACCAGGCCGGGGTCCCGGTGGTGGTGGTGGACGACGAGGCCGACCCACGCCTGGTCCGGGTGGTCGAGGGCTGGAACGTCCCCTACCTGGTGGGCAGCGCCCGACTCGGGGGCGTCCTGGAGCAGGCCGGACTGTCAGCGGCCCGGGCGGTGGTCTGCGCCGAGCGGACCGAGGTCCAGACCCTGGAGACCGCCCTCCTGGTCAGCGAGCTGCGCCCCGACATCCGGGTGGTGGTCCAGCTGGCCAACGCCGCCGTCGGTGCCGCCGTCTCCCAGGTCACCGGGCCGGGCACCGTCCTCGACGTGGCCGCCCTCGCCGCCCCCTCGATCGTCGAGGCCTGCCTGGGTGACGACTCGTACCAGATCGAGCTGGCCGGCACCCGCTTCGTGACCCACGAAATCGTGGCCGAGCGATATGCCTCCCTCCGGGCCCTCATCGGGGCCCTGGCCCCGGTGGCCGTGGTCCCGGCCGACGGTGCCCCGACGGTGGCCTGCCCGGGTCGGGACCTCATGGCCCACCCGGGCGATCGGATCACCGTGCTCGGGACGTCCGACGAACTCCGGGCCGCCGGGCTGGGGGTCGAGGGGCCCGACGACGGGTCCGGCCCCCGCCCCCGGCGCACCCTGGGCCGGACCGGCCTCATCCGGCGGATCGCCACGGTGGTCGGCTCGGACGCCAACAGCACCTTCCGGGTCGCCCTGGCCGCCGCCCTGGTGCTGGTGGTGGTGTCGACCGCCATCCTCCGGCTCGGGTACCGGACCCCTGGGGGCGGGCACCTGGACACGCTCCGGGCCCTGTACTTCACCGTCGAGACCATCTCGACGGTCGGGTTCGGCGACTACTCGTTCGCCGCCCAGTCGGTGCCGATGACCGTCTTCGGCATCCTGCTCATCGCGGCCGGGGCGACGCTGCTCACCACCGTGTTCGCCCTCATCACCAACCTGCTGGTGTCGTGGCGGATCGAGCAGTCGCTCGGGCGCCAGGTGCTGGTGGGCCTCGAGGGCCACGTGGTGGTCATCGGCCTCGGGTCGGTGGGCATCCGGGTGCTGGAAGGCCTCCAGGCCGAGGGACGCGAGGTGGTGGTCGTCGAGCGCAACGAGCACAACCGGTACCTCAACCAGGCCCGGGCCCTCGGGGCCCCGGTGCTGTTCGGCGACTCGACCCAGCGCCAGACCCTGGAGGCGGCCAACGTCCACTCGGCCTCGGCCGTGGCCGTGCTCACCAGCGACGACCTGACCAACATCGAGACCGGACTGGCCGTGCGTGACTACCTGGGGGACCGCTGGCTCACCGTGCCGGTCGTGCTCCGGGTGTTCGACCGGGACCTGGGCCACACCGTGGAGCACCACTTCGACTTCCGTCACGTGCGGTCCACGTCGGCGCTGGCCGCGCCGCAGTTCGTCGGCGCCGCCCTCGGGCTCGACATCCTCGGCTCGTTCACCATCGGCGGCCAACCGTTCCTGGTGGGCCGGCTCACCGTGGCCCCCGGCCGCGGGCTCGACGGACTGGCCATGCAGGACCTCCCCGCCCAGACCCGGGTGGTGGCCCTCAGCCGGGCCGCCGACGGGGGCAGGCTCGAGCACCCGCCCCGCCGGGGCACCCGCTTCGCCCCGGGCGATGCCGCCTATCTGTTGGGGCCGTACGAGGAGTTGCTGCGGGTGCTCCGCCATCAACACGACGGTGACGTCGGCTCCGCCCGTTGAGCCGCGCCCGTTGAGCCGCGCCCGTTGAGGCGGGGGAGCCGACCCGCCCCGGCGCCGGGAGTTCATCGCAAGAGCACCAGATGTTCGTGCTGCGTTCACTACAGGTTCGCCGGGCGTTCACCTCCTATGGCTACCGTCAACCCGAGGACGTCGATGCGTCATGCTCCCGGACGGAATCGGTCCGTCGGAGCGCACGTGGCCTTGCCCAGCCGACAACCCTGCCCACCTGACAACACGGAGGACGATCCACCAGTGCACGCACACACGACCCCGCACGCAACCGAGCGGACCCGCCGGCGGACCACCCAGGTACTGGCGGCCGGCCTGGTGGCCGCCGGGGTGCTCCTGGCCGCCTGCAGCTCCTCGCCCTCCTCGTCGACCACGACCACGGCACCTCCCGGAGGCAAGCTCAGCACGAGCAACCAGGCCTACATCAACGCCGACCTGAAGGCGCCGGGGGGTGCGCTCACCGCGGCCGGCTCGACCTTCGTCCAGCCCTTCTTCACCGTGGCCTTCCACCAGTACACCTCGCAGAACCAGGGGTTGCAGGTCAACTACTCAGGCGTGGGCAGTGGCGACGGCATCAGCGACTTCCAGGCCGGCACCGTCGACTTCGCCGCCTCCGATGTGCCCATGTCGGCCAGCGACCTGGCCAAGGTGCCCGCCTCCGCCGGCCCGGTCATCCAGGTCCCGGACATCCTCGGCGGGGTGTCGATCTCGTACAACCTCCCGGGCGTGACCACCAAGCTCAAGTTGGACGGCCCCACCCTGGCCGGCATCTTCACCGGCACCATCAAGACCTGGAACGCCCCCCAGATCAAAGCCCTCAACCCGGGGGTCAGCCTGCCGTCCCACGCCATCCAGCCCGTGGTGCGGGCGGACAGCTCGGGCACCACCTACATCTTCACCGACTACCTGACCTCGGCCGCCCCGTCGGCGTTCACCCTGGGTGCCAGCAAGACCCCGGCGTGGCCGTCCGGGGACATCCAGTCGCCCAAGAACACCGGGGTGGCGGCGAGCATCCAGTCGACGCCCTACTCCATCGGGTACGTCGAGCTGGCCTACGCCATCCAGAACAAGTTCACCTATGCGGCCATCAAGAACGCCGCCGGCAAGTTCGTCTCGCCTTCGCTGACCACGGTGGCGGCCGACGCCGACCAGAAGGTCGGGGTCTCCTCGACCAACTTCTCGATCGTCAACGAGCCGGGGGCCAACAGCTATCCCATCTCGGGCTACAGCTGGGCCATCCTGCTGCAGAAGCAGACCAACGCCACCACCGGGGCCGGTGTGGTCAAGGTGATCGACTGGACGACCCATACCGGGGGCGGCCAGGACCTGGCGGCCGGGCTCGACTACGTCTCGCTGCCGCCCGCCCTCCAGAACCAGATCCGGACCGAGCTACTCACGGTGACCGGGCCCACCGGCAAGGCCCTGCTGACCAAGTGAAACAGTCGACGACGTGAGGCGCGCCGATCGCGCCACCGAACAGACCAGGGGCTGACTCCTCCGGGATGACCACCGCCTTTACACCCCTGCCGGGAGGCGCCAAGCGAGGCCGACGCTTCGCGCTGCCCAACAACGCCTACCGGGCCCTGCTGGCCGCGGTGGTGGCCGTCTTCGTCGGCCTGGTGGCCTGGTTCCTCATCTCGCTGATCGTCGAGGCCAAGCCGGCCTTCTCCACCCTCGGCTTCTCGTGGATCGTGCAGAAGACCTGGGCGCCGAGCGAGCACAAGTTCGGCCTCCTCCCGTTCATCCTCGGCACCATCGAGACCACCGCCATCGCCCTGGTGCTGGCCGTGCCCATCGGCCTCGGCACCGCGCTGGCCCTGGCCTACCTGGTGCCCCACCGGCTCCGGGCCGGGCTGTCCACCGCGGTCGAGCTGCTGGCCGCGGTGCCGAGCGTCGTCTACGGGCTGTGGGGCCTCATCGTGCTGGCCCCGCTGTGCCGCGAGCACCTCGAGCCCTTCCTGACCACCGTCCTCGGGTGGACCGGGCTGTTCAACGGGCCCAACGAGGGGGTGGGCCTGCTCCTGGCCGGCATCATCCTGTTCGTCATGGTGCTGCCCACCATGGTGGCCATCTCACGCGACGTGCTGGCCGTGGTGCCCAACGAGCAGGTGGAGGGGGCCATGGCCCTCGGCGCCACCCGCTGGCAGGTCCTGCGCAAGGTGGTGGTCCCCGGGGCCCGCACCGGCCTGCTCGGGGCCTTCACCCTGGCCACCGGCCGGGCCCTCGGGGAGACGGTGGCGGTGGCCCTGGTCATCGGCAACACTCCCTTCATCGCCCACTCCATCAAGTCGTCGGCGGCCACCCTCCCCTCCCTCATCGTCAACAACTTCGGCGAGGCCACCGGCACCGAGCTGAGCGCCCTGTTCGGCGCCGGCCTGGTCCTGCTGGTCATCGGGGTGGCGGTCAACGCCACGGCCCGGGTCCTGGTGCGCTCGGCCGCCCGTCAGGGTGCGTCCTCGGTGGCGGTGGCCTGATGACCACGCTCTCGTTCGACGCCTCCGCTGGACCCGATCCTGGCCCGGAGGCGGGTCATCCAGGGCGTGGCCACCGCCTCGCTCCGTCGGCGCAAGACCTATTCGCGGATCGCCATCGGCATCTGCTGGGCCTTCCTGGTGGTGGCCATCGTGCCGCTGGTGGCCGTGGTGGCCTACGTGATCGCCAAGGGCCTGCCGGCGTGGAACGCCGACTTCTTCACCAAGGTGACCGAGCCCGAGGGCATCCCCGGCGGAGGGGTGTGGAACGCCATCGTGGGCACGGTGGAGATCGGGTTCTTCGCCACCCTGGTCACGGTGCCGGTGGGCCTGCTGTGCGGACTGTTCCTGGCCGAGTCCGACGGCCGGATCGCCGCCGCCATCCGCTTCGCCGCCGACGTGATGACCGGGGTGCCGTCCATCACCATCGGCATCTTCGGCTACATCGCCATCGTCAAGAGCACCGGGCACTTCAGCGCTCTGGCCGGCGCCTTCGCCATCGGGATCATCATGTTGCCGGTGATCATGCGGGCCGGGGAGACCGCCCTGCGGGGCGTGCCCACCAACCTGAGCGAGGCGGCCCTGGCCCTCGGGGCGCGTCGGGCGACCATCGCCCGTCGGGTCGTCATCCCCTCCGCCCTCCCCGGCATCATCACCGGGGTGCTGCTGGCCATCGCCCGCGGGCTGGGCGAGACGGCCCCGCTCCTCCTCACCATCTTCGGCAACGAGTACCTCCAGTGGAACCCGACCAAGCCGATGGAGGCCCTCCCCCTGGTCATCTACAACAACAGCAGCCAGCCCTATGCCGACCTCCTGCAGGTGGCCTGGGGGGCGGCGCTGCTGCTGATGGCCGTGGTGCTCGTGCTCAGCATCGGGAGCCGGGTGCTGGCCGCCCAACTGCAGAAGGAGCGACGATGATCGAGCCGACGCAGAGCCCCCGCGTGGTTGAGGAGCGCCTGAACGTGAATACCGCAGAAGTACTGGTGGACCGACCGGCCGGCGAGGCGGTGATGCGGCTCGACGACGTGTGCGTGGCCTTCGCCGGCCGCAACGCGGTGCGCGGGGTGACCTTCGACGTGCACGAGGGGGAGATCACCGCGCTCATCGGGCCGTCGGGATCGGGCAAGACCACCCTGCTGCGGGCGCTCAACCGCATGCACGACACCGAGCGGACGGCGGCGGTCACCGGGTCCGTGATGCTGGGCGCCACCGACGTCTACGCCGGCTCGACCGACCCCACCCTGCTGCGCTCGCGGGTGGGCATGGTGTTCCAGCGGCCCAACCCGTTCCCGACCATGAGCATCTACGAGAACGCGGTGGCCGGCCTGCGTTTCAACGGCGTGCGCAAGAAGGCCCTCCTCGACGAGGCGGCCGAGTCGGCCTTGATCGGTGCCGCCCTGTGGGACAGCGTGCGGGATCGCCTGAAGGCCCACGCCAGCACCCTGTCCGGTGGCGAGCAGCAGCGGCTGTGCATCGCCCGGGCGCTGGCCGTCGAGCCCGAGGTGCTGTTGATGGACGAGCCGACGTCGGCCCTCGACCCCATCGCCACCAAGCGGATCGAGGAGCTGATCGGCGAGCTCAAGCACCGGGTGACCATCATCATCGTGACCCACAACATGCAACAGGCCATGCGGGTGTCGGACCGTTGCGCGTTCCTGCTGATGGGTGAGGACCGGGCCGGGGAGCTCATCGAGTTCGGGCCCACGGCCAAGCTGTTCAGCGAGCCCACCGACCCGCGGACCCTCGACTACGTCAACGGTCGCTTCGGCTGATCCCTCAGCGAACCACCGGGGTCCGGGCCTGAGCGCGGCCCCGGGGGGCGGGTGCGTGCCGGGTGCCGTCGGGGTCGATGCGGAAGCCCACCCCCCGCACGGTCACGATGTACTGGGGCTCGGCCGGATCGGGCTCGAGCTTGGCCCGTAACCGGTGGATGTGGGTGTCGAGCGTGCGGCTGTCCGACAGGAACCGGTCCGGCCACAGCAGATCGATCAGCTCGTCGCGGGTCCGCACCCGTCGGGCCGGCGAGAGCAGCACGGCCAACAGGTCGAACTCGCGCCGGGACAGATGGGTCTGCTCGTCGTCCACGGTCACCTCCCGCCGGACGAAGTCCACCGTGACCCGGCCGAACCGGGCGGAGGTCGTCTCGTCGGGGGCGGCGGGGGGTTCGGACGGGAGGTCGGGCGGGGCCGCCTCCACCGCCGGACTGCTGGGCGGCGACAGCCGGCGGAGGATGGCCTGCATGCGGGCCACCAGCTCGCGGAGCCGGAACGGCTTGGTCACGTAGCCGGCCGCGCCGAGCTCCAGTCCGAGGACGACGTCGAGCTCGGTGTCGACGGCGCTGACCATCACGATGGGCACCTGGGCCATGGCCCGCATCCGGCGGCACACCTCCATCCCGTGCATGCCGGGCAGCAACATGTCGAGCAGGACGATGTCGGGGGGCCGCTCGGCGAACAGTCGGAGGGCCTCGATGCCGTCCGGCGCCACCTCCACTTCGAACCCCTCCTGGCGGAGCCCCGACGACAGTGCCTGGCGGTAGGACTCCTCGTCCTCCACCACCAGCACTCTGATGCTCCCACCCAAAGCGACCATGGCCACGGCGACCTCCCGACCGGACCCTAGAGAAGCCAGATGAACGGGAAACGATCCGACGGCAACAGCGGGGTGATCGTTCTGTGAACATTGGTCACGGCTGTGAATTCGGGGGGCAGGGCGCCTTCTGGTCAGGTCAGCGACCCGAGGGCCAGGCCACACGCCGCCGCCACCAGTCCGGCCATCACGCTGACGCTCACATTGGCGGCCGCCGGGCCCCACTGCCGGCGCTCGAGGAGGGCGGCCGTGTCGAAGGAGAAAGTCGAGAACGTGGTGTAGGCGCCGATGAGGCCGGTGCCGGCCACGGTGAGCCAGTCGCCGGAGACCCCGTGGTGGGCCGCCGAGCCGGCCAGCACGCCGAGGACGAGCGAGCCGGACACGTTGACCGCCAGGATGCCGAACGGGAAGCTCGAGCCGGAGCGGCGTTGGACCAGGTGATCCACCCCGTAGCGCAGGACGGCCCCGACGGCGCCGGCCACGGCCAGGCCGAGGATGATCACGATCCGTCCCCGTCCCCGTCCCCGTCGTGGCCCGGCCCGCCGCCGGCCCGCCGGTCCGGAGCGAGGCCGCCCAGATCGTCAGGGTCGGGGACCGGGCCGGGCGAACCGGGGGCCACCACTCGACCCCGGGCCAGGGCCATGCCGGCCACCGCGGCGAGCAGCCCGACTACCAACGACGCCACCAGGTACGCCCCGGCGATGGCCACCCGCCCGTGCTGCCCGCGCTGGGACAACTCCACCATCAGGGTCGAGAAGGTGGTGAAGCCCCCGCAGAACCCGATGGCGGCGAAGGGCCGGACGAATCGGGTGGGGGACCACCGTTCCACCACCAGGGTGACGATGAGCCCGAGCAGCAGCGAGCCGGCCACGTTGACCGCGAACGTGGACCACGGGAACCCGAGCGCCGGGGTGATCAGGGCTCGACTGACCCCGTAACGGGCCAGGGTGCCGAGCGCCCCCCCGGCGGCGATGGCGCCGATCCGGAGCGCGGGCCGGTCGCTCGGAGCGGCGGACGTGGCTACGGGCAACCTGGCTCCCTCCGGTGTCGCGACTCATGCTGATCCGGTAGGAGCCATCAGCCGGGGGACCCGGCGGTTCGGGCGAGCTCCATCGCCGCCGAAAGTCTATGGCGGCGATGGAGCCGTTGTGGGGGAGGGGGCCGACCGACCGCGTCCGGGGCCCGGTGCCTCAACCCGTGGGGGCCCGCCCGCACCTCGGTCGTGGCCGGTGGGGGGAGGCGCACCGGCGGGAACGGGTCGGGCAGACCCCTACGGTTTGAAGCGGTAGCCGATGCCCCGGACGGTGACCACGTGGTCGGGTTCGGCCGGATTGAGCTCGACCTTCTTGCGGAGGCGCTTCACGTGGGTGTCGAGGGTGCGGCTGTCGCCCATCTTCTTGTCCCGCCAGATCCGCTCCATGCACTGCTTGCGGGTCACCACGTGCCCGGCCTCGGTGACCAGCAGGGCCAACAGGTCGAACTCCTTGCGGGACAGCACCACCGCCTCACCGCGCACCATGGCCTCGCGGCGGGAGAGGTCGATGCACACCGGACCGAAGGTGACGTTGCCGGCCCGGGGCACCACCTCCTCGGGCGGACCGGGTCGGCCACACCGGCGGAGCACGGCCCGGATCCGGGCGGTCAGCTCCCGGGGCCTCGGCGGCTTGGTGATGTGGTCGGCGGCGCCCGCCTCGAGGGCCAGGACGGCGTCGAGCTCGTCGTCCCGGGCGGTGACCATGATGACCGGGACCGTCGACAGGGCGGCGATCGACCGGTAGACCGACAGCCCCTGGGAGTCGGCCAGCTGCATGTCCAGCAGGACCAGCGAGGGGGACACCGCCCGGACCTGAGCGATCCCTTCGGGGCCGTTGGAGGCGGTGACCACGTCGAAGCCCTCCACCGACAGCGTGGCCGCCAACCAGTCGCGCGAGGCCGGGTCGTCGTCGATGATCAGGATGGTCGGGTGTCCCTCGGGAGGGAGTGCGGTGTCCTCGAGATCGCGGAGGGCGAGGGTCATCGCCTACCCGGGACTCTCCGGAACCGCGTGCAGGGCCGTGGGACCGACGCGGCGTGGTGCCAGGGTGACGGGGCCCCGCCGGTGCGCGGGTGTGGGGCCCGGACCGGGCGCCAGCCGTCCACCCCGGCCGGCCGCGGGGGCGTCCGGTCGGGAATGGGCCGCCATCGGGCCTCGACCTCGCCGGACCGGCGCGACGGCCCAGCGGACCGTGAACACTCGGTGTCGAAGCCGGCTGCCATAGCTCCCACCCTAAAAAGGGCAGATGAACGAGACGCGATGCCTGCGTCACTGAAAGATGAATGATGGGTAATCTTCTGATTCAGGCACACGGCGAGGAAGCACGGGTTGACCAGATGATCGAGGCAGCGTGAGCGGTACCGACGCCGTGGTGGACATTCCGGCCTCAGACGAATGGCGACGACTGGCCGGGCACTACGAGGCGATCCGCCACAAGCACCTGCGGGAGCTCTTCGCCGACGACCCGGGTCGCGGCACCACCATGGTGGTCCGGGCCGGCGATCTCTATCTCGACTACTCGAAGCACCGGGCCACCGGTGAGACGATGGCCGCCCTCATGGCCGTGGCCCGTCGGGCCGGGGTAGAGGCGCGCCGCGACGCCATGTTCGCCGGTGAGCGGATCAACACCACCGAGGACCGGTCCGTGCTCCACGTCGCCCTGCGGATGCCCCGCGACGCCCATCTCGAGGTCGACGGCCGCGACGTGGTCGCTGATGTGCACCGGGTGCTCGACCGGATGGGGACGGTGGCCTCGGCCATCCGCTCCGGTTCCTGGACCGGCCACACCGGACGGCGGATCTCCACGGTGGTCAACATCGGCATCGGCGGCTCCGACCTCGGGCCGGCCATGGCCTACCAGGCGCTCCTCGATTACGCCGACCCCGGCATCGAGTGCCGGTTCGTGTCCAACATCGACCCGGTCGACCTGTACAACCAGACCCACGACCTCGACCCGGCGACCACCCTGTTCGTGGTGTGCTCGAAGACCTTCACCACCCTCGAGACGTTGACCAACGCCGCCGCCGCCCGCCAGTGGGTGCTGGACGGGCTGGGCGGTGACGACGCCGCGGTGGCCAAGCACTTCGTGGCCGTGTCCACCAACGAGGAAGGGGTGAAGGCGTTCGGCATCGACCCGGCCAACATGTTCGAGTTCTGGGACTGGGTGGGTGGCCGCTACTCCTACGACTCGGCCATCGGCTTCTCGCTGATGGTGGCCATCGGGCCCGACGGGTTCGCCGACATGCTGGCCGGCTTCCACACCATCGACGAACACTTCGTCTCCGCTCCGCTGGAGTCCAACATGCCGGTCATCCAGGGCATGCTCAACGTCTGGTACAACGACCTGTTCGGGGCGGAGACCCATGCCGTGCTGCCGTACAGCCAGCGCCTGGCCCGGTTCCCCGCCTATCTCCAACAGCTGACCATGGAGTCGAACGGCAAGTCGGTGCGCCGGGACGGCTCACCGGTGTGGGGCCAGACCGGGGAGATCTTCTGGGGCGAGCCCGGCACCAACGGCCAGCACGCCTTCTACCAGTTGATCCATCAGGGCACCAAGCTGATCCCGGCCGATTTCATCGGCTTCGGTACCTCGACCCGTGAGCTCGGCGAGCAGCAGGACCTGTTGATGGCCAGCTGCTTCGCCCAGACCAAGGCGCTGGCCTTCGGTCGCACCGCCGAAGAGGTGGCCGCCGACGGGACGCCCGCCGACGTGGTCCCCCACAAGGTGATGCCGGGCAACCATCCGAGCTCGACCATCATGGCGCCGACCCTCACCCCTTCGGTCCTCGGACAGCTGGTGGCCCTGTACGAGCACACCGTGTTCACCGAGGGGACCATCTGGGGCATCGACTCGTTCGACCAGTGGGGGGTGGAGCTGGGCAAGGTGATGGCCAACGAGTTGGCCCCGACCCTCCACGACTCCACTCCGCCCGACCTCGGGGGGGAGGACAGCTCGACGGCGGCCCTGGTCCGTCTCTACCGGGAACTGCGCCACCGGGCCACCTGAGCCCGGGCCCGCGCCGCCGCAGCCGTGACCGACCTCGCCGTCCTCCCGGTCGTTCAGTCCGAGGACAGTGCCCGCCACAACGAGCGGTAGTTGGGGTAGGTGAGTGACGGCGTGATGTAGCCGGCCCGCTCCAGCTCGGCGTGGAAGGCGGGCAGGTTGCGGAAGGGGACCCCCATGTCCACGTGGTGGGCCAGGTGCCACCCCGTGTTGTAGGGCACGAACCAGAAGCGGGCCAGCCACGACTGGCGCACGTTGTGGGTGGTCACCCGCCGGTCGGCACTGGCCTCGAGGCCGCCGTGCTCGGCGATGGCCCGGAGCCGGTTGATCACCCGCCACTGGGTCATCCACGGGAGCCACCACAACAACGGGTAGATCCACCACCGCCCGGTGGTGACCCACATCACCGCCCAGAGGAACGCCTGGACCCCCAGGATGGACAGCGAGACGGGCCGGAAGGCCGGATTCTTGAGCGACTTGAACAGTGGGGTGAAGTTCTTCCACCCCGAGATGCCCACCGCGTCGCGGAACAGCCGGCGGCGCAGCGTGGCCCGGTCGCACCGGTAGCCGCCGTAGAAGGCGACGTCCGGCTCGCGCGGTCCGAACTCCTCCTTGTGGTGGGCGAAGTGGCCCCGCCGGTACAGCGAGATCGGGGTCCAGGTCGGGTAGGCGATCAGCCAGGTGCCGACCCAGTCGTTGGCCCGCTTGTCGGTGAAGAGCAGTTTGTGGGCCGACTCGTGCATGAGGATGGCGAAGCGGGCGTACATGGGACCCATCAGGATGAAGGCGAGCAGGTAGACGAAAGGGTTGTCGATCCACACCGAGCCGCCGATGAGGACGACCACCCCGAGCCACACCGAGCCCACGGTGATGGCGTTGCGCACGTTGTCGATCCGGCGCAGCTGGTGGCGCAGCTCGGGCCGGGCCATGCCGTTCTCCATCAGCCGGTCGGTGGGCAGGACTTCGGGGCGGGCCCCGGGATCGGCCACCATGGTGCTTGCCATGCTGGTTATATTACATATATCGAACAGATGACGCAAGAGAGTAATACCCCCCTGACCGCCCGGTCGGTGCTGGCCAGCGCCCTCCTGGGCGAGGATCCCCCCGAGTTGCCGGTGGCCCATCTGGTCCACCTGGCCGGCCTGTTCGGCATCAACGAGAACCGGGCCCGGGTGGCCTTGAGCCGGATGGCCGGCACCGGCGAGGTCACCACGGACGGAACGGGTCGGTACCGGCTCTCCGGCCACCTGCTCGACCGGCAGGGCCGGCAAGGGGAGAGCAGGCGGGGCCGGACCGGCCCGTGGGACGGGAGCTGGCGGATGGTGGTGGTCACCGTCACCGGCCGGGCGCCGGAGGAGCGCGCCGCCCGACGGCGCCGGCTGGCCCTCGCCCGGCTGGCCGAACAGCGCGAGGGGGTGTGGCTGCGGCCCGACAACCTGGCGCTCCGGCCGGACCCGGGCCGGGACCCCGGCGTGACCGTGTTCCGGGCCGTGCCCGACACCGATCCCACCGCCCTGGCCGCCGGCCTGTGGGATCTTCCCGCCTGGGCCGGGCGGGCCGGGGAGCTGACCGACCGGCTGGCCGGACTGCCGACCGACGGCCCGGCCGATCTGGCCCCCGGCTTCGAGCTGTCGGCGGCCGTGCTCCGCCATCTGCAGGCCGATCCCCTGCTGCCCGAGGAGCTCCTGCCCCCGGCCTGGCCCGGCGGCTCGCTGCGTGAGACCTATGACCGGTGGGACCGGCGCTACCGGCAGGTGCTCCGCGACTGGGCCCGCTCGGTCTGAGCCGGGCGGCGGAGCCCGGCGCGGCGACCGCCCCGTCACTCGCCACGGTGGCTCACGGCGGTCCCGGGGGGCGGGCCGTAGGATCGTGGCGTCGGGACCGCCGGGGGAGGTGGGACGGACATCGATCGCCAGGGAGGTCCGATGAGCATGCTCGACGAGAACGTGCACAGCGCCGCGCCGCCGTTCGCCGGCAAGGTGGCCATGATCACCGGGGCGGCCCGGGGCCAGGGTCGCAGCCACGCCCTGGAGCTGGCCCGGCTGGGCGCGGACGTGGTGGTGTGTGACATCTGCCACGACCTCGGCACGGTGGGGTATCCGCTGGCCGCCCCGGACGATCTGACCGAGACGGTCCGTTTGGTCGAGGAGCAGGGGCGGGCCTGTGTGTCGGAGGTGGCCGATGTGCGCGACCTGGCGGCGATGGTGGCCCTGGCCGACCGGGCCCGTGAGCAGCTCGGCTCGATCGACATCCTGGTGGCCAACGCCGGCATCTCCACCCTGGGCTCCATCTGCACCATGGACGCGGTCCAGTGGAGCGAGACCCTCGACACCAACCTCACCGGGGTGTTCAACGCCATGCGGGCCGTGGCCCCCCATATGCGCCGCCAGCGTTCCGGGCGGATCATCGCCATCTCGTCGATGATGGGCCGGTCGTCCAACCCGGGGATCCCCGCCTACGTGGCCTCCAAGTGGGGGGTGATCGGCCTGTGCAAGTCGGTCGCCTTCGAACTGGCCGGCTTCGGGGTCACCGTCAACGCGGTGGCGCCGGGCAACGTGTCCACCCCGATGATCCACAACGACGTGCTCTACGGCCTGATGCGACCGGACCTCGAGCACCCGGGCCGCGAGGACGTGGCCCCGGGCATGGCCGCCCTCCACGTGCAGCCGGTGCCGTGGATCGAGCCCGAGGAGATCACCGCCGCGGTGGTGTTCCTGGCCTCGGATGCGGCCCGCCACATCAGTGGCTCGGTCATCGACGTCGACGCCGGAGCATCGGCCCGGTTCACCGGCTGACCGGCGGTGGTGCCGGACTACTGGCGGGACATGGCCGACCGCTCCTCCGCGGCCGGGTCGACCCGTGGGCCGTCGCCGCCGCGGACCAGGGTCACGTCCAGCTGGTGGAGGACGCCCTCGAACGGGAAGTGACCGGTGTAGCGGTCACTGACCGGTGAGCCGTGGTCGTAGCCGATGCTCGGCCCCACGCTCGAGATCATGGTCATGGCGAACGGGACGGCCAGCTTCCCGCTGGGCCGGCCGTCGACCATCAGGGTGACGTCACCGCTCTGGCCCGAGCGGCGGAACTCCACGCCCACCACCGTGTCGCCGGCCGGGACGGCGGCCTCGGACACCACCACGTGGTGGTCCCCGAAGCAGTTGTAGTCGAACACCAGGCGATCGTCCTGCACGAACAGGCTGACCCCCGAATTCTCGGTGCCCGACGCGTACAGCACGCCCCCGGCCCCCACCGGTCGCTGGATGGTGGCCGACAGGTCCCAACCCCTGCCCCCCAGGCTGGGTGCGACCTGGGCCGGGCAACGGCGACATGGGGGGGAAGTACGAGTAGCGACGATGGGTCGGATGGGGTGACCGGTCGCGGTAGCGGGTGGAGAAAAGCTCGATGCTGCGGTCGTCCAGGGGGAGCACGCCGTACTCCTCGGCCTCGGCCCACCACCGCTCGACCAGCTCGGCCAGCCGCTCGGGCTGGTCGGCGGCCAGGTTGGTGCACTCGGACCGATCCTCGGCCAGGTGGTAGAGCTCCCAGTCGTCGTCCTCGAAGGCGACGCCCGGCCGGTGGCGGGTGACCGCCTTCCAGCCGTCGAGGTAGATGGCCCGGTGGCCCATCATCTCGAAGTACTGGACCTCCTTGTGGCTGGCGGCCGCGGGGGCGTCGAACGAGTACCGCAGGGATACGCCGGCCACCGGGATCTGCTCGTAGCCGCGGTAGATGGCGGGGGCCTCGACGCCGAGGGCGTCGTAGATGGTGGGAACCAGGTCGTTCACGTGGTGGAACTGGTCCCGCAGCCCGCCCGCCTCCTCGATGCCTCCGGGCCAGTGCACGATGAGGGGCACGTGGACGCCCCCTTCGTGGGTGTTCTGCTTGTACCACTTGAACGGCGTGTTGCCCGCCTGGGCCCAGCCCCACGGGTAGTTGGCGTGGCTGTGGGGGCCACCGATGTCGTCGAGGCGCTGCACCGCCTCGTCGGGCGTCTCGACCAGGAAGTTGAAGTACTTCATCTCGTGCATCACGCCGAAGGGGCCACCCTCCTGACTGGCCCCGTTGTCCGACAGCAGGAGCACCAGGGTGTTGTCCAGCCGGCCCAGCCGGTCGAGGGCGTCGACCAGCCGGCCGATCTGGGCGTCGGTGTGCTCGAGGAAGGCGGCGAAGGCCTCCTGGAGCCGGGCGGCCAACCGGCGTTGGTTCTCGGGCAGCTCGTCCCACGGCTCGACTCCCGGGTTGCGGGGCGCCAGCTGGGTGCCGGCGGGCAGCAGGCCCATCTCCATCTGCCGGGCGAACCACTTGTCCCGGGCCACGTCCCAGCCGTCGTCGAAGCGGCCCCGGTAGCGCTCGAGGTAGGAGGCCGGGGCCTGATGGGGGGCGTGCATGGCGCCGAAGGCCAGATAGGTGAAGAACGGACGGTCGGGGCGGATCGACACCGAGTCGTGGATGAAGCCGATGGCGTGGTCGACCAGGTCCTCGCTCAGGTGGTAGCCCTCGGCCGGGGTGGCCGGCGGCTCGACGGCGTGGTTGTCGTAGACCAGCTCGGGATAGAACTGGTCGGTCTCGCCCTCGAGGAACCCGTAGTACCGGTCGAAGCCCCGCTGGCAGGGCCACTGGTCGTAGGGGCCGGCGGCCGAGGCGTTCTCCATGGCGCAGAGGTGCCACTTGCCCACGGCGAAGGTGGCGTACCCCTCGTCGCGGAGCACCTCGGCCGCGGTGGTGGCGTGGTTGGTGATGTGCCCCCGCATGTGGGGGTAGCCGCTGTCGAAGTTGGACAGGGAGCGCATGCCCACCGAGTGGTGGTTGCGGCCGGTGAGCAGGGAGGCCCGGGTCGGTGAGCACAGCGGGGTCACGTGGAAGTTGGTGTAGCGCAGACCCCCGGCGGCGAGGCGGTCGATGTTGGGGGTGACCAGGTCGGACCCGAAGCAGCCGAAGTGGGAGAAACCGGTGTCGTCGAGCAGGATGACCACCACGTCGGGGGCGCCCTCCCCCGGATGCGCCGGGGTGGGCCACCACGGTTGCGATTCGGCCTGGGTGCGGCCGATGGCGCCCTCGAACGGCTCGTACTGCTTCATGGAGGTCCCTCGGTGCTGATCGGTGGCCACACGGGTAGGCGGCCCAGGGCCGGAGATTATCCGCGGACCGGGGCGGGACGAGATTGTGGCATGGCGGACTGACGATACCTCCGGTCCCCACCCGGCCCGGCGCGGCCCGGGGCCGGGGGCCGGCCGGGCCGGCGACTGCCCGGCTACCCGGCGCGCGCCTCGGAATGTCCGGGAGGTGGCCGACCGGGCACTACATTTGCTCTGTCGGTGTCCGCTGCCTGCGGTGGCACCCGCCCCGAGGTACCCACTGACCATGGCAGCCGCCCACTCACTTCCGATCCCCTCGCCCGAGGCCGCCTCCGTGGTGGTCCCGGCCCCCGGGGACGGGGCCGGCCACTGGGCCGGTGGTCCGAGCGCCGTGCTCGACGACGACGGGATCTTCTGGCTGGCCTACCGCCTGCGCCGCCCGGTCGGGGCCGGCCGGGGCTACGCCAACGTGGTGGCCCGGTCCGAGGACGGCGAGCAGTTCGAGACGGTGGCCGTCTTCAACCGCGAGGTCTTCCGCTGCGACTCGCTCGAACGGCCGATGCTGGTGGCCCTGCCCGACGGGAGGTGGCGGATGTACGTGAGCTGTGCCACTCCCGACACGGCCCACTGGCGGGTCGACGTCCTGGAGGCCAGCGACCCGTCCGGCTTCAACCCCTCCTCGGCCCGCACCGTCCTGCCGGGTGATCCCGCCACGGTGGCGGTGAAGGACCCGGTCATCAAGTTGTTGGACGGCCGCTGGCATCTGTGGCTGTGCTGCCACCCGCTCGACCGGCCCGATGCCACCGACCGCATGTCCACCCACTACGGCACCAGCCCGGACGGCTTGGTCTGGACCCTGCAGGGCCCGGCCCTGCAGGGCACACCGGGCCAGTGGGACCAACGAGGCGCCCGGGTGGCCGAGGTCCGTCACCTCGACGGCCGCTGGCAGGCCTACTACGACGGGCGGGCCACCAAGGAGGAGAACGCCGAGGAGCGCACCGGCATCGCCGTCGGATCCGTGCCGGGGACCCTGGTGGCCCTCGACGGCGTCACCGGAGCCTTGCCCGGTGGCGAGGGTTCACTGCGGTACGTCTCGGCCGTCGACCTGCCCGACGGCGGGATCCGCCTCTACTACGAGACGAGTCGTCGCGACGGCGCCCACGACTTGCGCACGGAGTACGTGCCGCCCTCGCGGTAGATCCGCCAGTCCCGGAGGTCCCATCCGGTCTCGTCCTCGACGATGTCGATGTCCTCCGAGAAGTAGTCGATCAGCTGGGCCCGGTCGGACTCGGCCAGCTCGGGTCGGTGTTGCGGGGTGCGCTGCAGCATCCACTGGAGGGGCAGGCTGGCCTTGCGCCACACCTGGGGGGGCAGGTGGCTGCCCGCCGCGGCGCCGTAGCGGAAGACCGCCCGCAGCGCCCGGCTGGAGCGGGAGCTGGCCACGTAGCCGCCGACGTTCCGGGCCGGGGCCTCGGCCAGCAGCCCCACCTCCACCCCGAGGAACCGGCAGACATCATCGAGGGTGGCCCCGGGCTCCTCGACCAAGGCCTTGTACCGGATCACGTGGACCTGCTCACGGGAGAAGACGGAGTAGAGGTGGCGCAGCTGGCTCCCGTAGAGGCCCGTCTCGAGGTACCGCCAGAACGGGGCCCATCCCGCCTCCTTGCGGCGGGGCTCCTCGCCGCAGGCGGTGACGAAGTCGCCGATGGTCTCGAGCCCGTCGGCCCACAGATGGGCCCAGTTGGAGTAGGCCCGGTCGACCGGATCGCGCAGGATGACGATCAGCCGGGCCCCCGGGAGGGTCCGGTGGATGCGCACAATGGCCTCGGGGTCGGACAGGTAGAACGGCGTGCTCTCGCCGCGGAGCGCCCACGGCGGGGCCTGCTCGAACAGCCGCTCGTAGTCGGCGGGCCGCCAGATCCACTCGCGGTAGCTGTGGGCGTCCCCCGGTCCGCCGCTCTGCGGGGGCGGGCCGTCACACAGGAAGAACTTGGGCTCCTTGACCGGCGACATGAACAGCTGGGGGTGGCGGTCCAGGGCGGCGTGCAGCGCGGTGGTCCCCGCCTTCGGGGCACCGATGACGAAGAAGTCCGGGAGCGGCATGCCCGAGCCCGTCCCGCCTAGACGGGAACGCGGCCGGAGGAGTGGGGCGCCGTTCGGCTGGACCGGTCGGTGTGGCGCTTGTGCCACTCCCCGGCCATCAGGGCGGCGAGCACCGTGGCGGCGAGGGCCAGGTCGGCCAGACCGAGCACGCGGGTGGTCACCGAATTGTGAATTACCACACTGACCCCGGTGGTCGCAGCCACCACGGCCGCTCCCGTCACCACCAACCGGTGGGTCCATGGCCGCCGGCGGCCGCGGCCGGCCCGGGTCACCGTCACCGCCACGGCCAGCACCAGCACGGCGAAGGCGGCGGCCCCGGCGCGACCGGAGGCCATGACCGAGACCGCCGACCCGTTGGCCGGGATGACGCCGAGCAGCTTGTAGCCCTCGAGGATGGCCAGCGCGGCGAGGGGACCGAGGATCGGGGAGAAGTACCCGGGCGGGCGGCGGGCCCTCCGGTCCGACCGGCCGGCGCCGACCGACACCGGAGAGGGTGTTCGGTGTGGTCGGGCCAGGGCCGGGTCGTGAACCGGATCTTCACACGGTGCCCCCGTCTCTGCGAGGGGTGGGTCGAGGAGGAGCCCCGTGCGGTCTTCGGCAAGATCAGTCAGGATGCCTGGGTCACTATCTATAAATACCATAGGTTTAGTAGACATTATGACCACCCAGCGTCCGGCCGTCAACCGCGGGAGTGGGGGCGAGGGAAACGGGCGTCGGTGAGCCGACGACCGGAGGGCTCAGCGGCTGCGGTACTCCACCCGGCAGGGCCGAGCCGCCCGAGCCACCCCGCCGATCTGGCGCTTCCGGGGCCACGCCGACGTGAACCGGGGGGTGAGCTCGTACCGCTCGAGCAGGCCGCGGATGGAGATCCGTATGGCCGAGATGGAGAACCGGGCCGCCGGGCAGGAGTGCGCCCCGTGGCCGAACGTGCTGACCAGTTCCTGGGCCGGGAGCGCCACCTCGGGGTCGAGCTTGCGACCCCGGTAGTGGTCGGGGTCGAACCGGTCGAGGCCGGGAGCGGCGGTGGTGTTGTGGTTGGACAGCATGGTGGTGAGGAGCACCCCGGGAGAGAGCCGGTAGGTGCGGTCGCCCGTGTCCACCTCGATGGGTCGACGGACCTGGCGCATGGTGATCGAGCGCTGGGCCATGCGGATCGACTCGTTGGCGCACTGGTCGAGCAGGACGTCGTCGCCGGCCCGGACCCGCGCCAACAGCTCGGGCCGCTGCACCAGGTTGACCAGCGTCCAGGCCAGGGCGGCGTACAGGTTGGACTGGGACCCCATGTGGATGACGATGACGTCGCGGGCGGCGGCCACCGAGCGCTCGTCGTCGGGGAGGTCCCGGTAGGAGTCGAAGATCTGCTGGAGGAAGTCGTCGACGGGCGGCCCGCCCCGGCGGGCCGCCCAGATGTCGGCGAAGATGCCCTCGATGCCGGCCATGGCCGACCGCTCGAACCGCTTGGACGTGGCCCAGGTGACCAGGTTCCGGGCGGGTCGGACGAACGACTCGGAACTGTCCAGGCGGTCGAAGAGCGGGATCAGCCGGTCGATGTAGGCGGGGGAGGCCGCCTCGGCCCCGCCCCACGAGGCGAGACCGAGCCGGTGGCTGAGCCGGCGCATCTCGGCGAACACCTCGAAGTGGCCGGTCGGTCCCAGCCGGTCGATCTCCAGTTCCACCGCGGTGTGGAGGTGGTCGAGGTAGGTCTCGACCCGCTGGCTCCCGAACAGCGAGTTCGGTTGGTTCCGCCGCCCGAGCAGCAGCTCGATCGGCACCTTGGACTTGATGAGTTGGAAGGTGGCCAGCCCGAAGCTGGCGTGCCCCTCGGGCTGGGCGTAGAGGGATCGCACCCCCTCGGGCGAGAACACGCAGAACAGCCGGTGGCCGAAGGCGTCGACCACGAAGGTGTCGCCGTGACGGGCCCGTTGGCGCCCGAAGAAGGCCGTCGGGTCCCACAGCAGGCCGAGTCCTCCCTCCACCCAGGGCAACGGCCCGCCGACCGTCGGAGCCGCGGGCTCGACTGCGGGGTGGTCGGCGGCCATCGGCGTGAGCCTACGGGGTCGCCACCCTGCCGGGCGGCGGCGGTCGGGGCCGATAGCCTGCCCCCGGTGAGCGAGCTTCCGCTGTGCCTCGGCACCGAGGCGGCCCGGGCCGTGGCCTCGCAGGTCGGGGCCCGATGGCTGGGGGTTCCCGAGCTCCGATTGGACGCCGGGTGGTCGGATGGGCCCGAACTCGAGGCCTGGCGGAACGACGTCGGGTCCGGGCCGCCGGCCCCCGCGGTGATCGTGGCGGTATGGCCGGGCTCCCCGCACCGCTCGACCCTGGTGGACACCGGGTTCGAGACCTGGCTGGCCACCGTCGAGACGCCCTACGCCCTGTGGTTCGCCGCGTTGGCCGCCGGAGCCCAGCGCTGCGCCGACGGCGGACAGGTCATCGCCCTGGCCGACCGCCCGGCGCCCAAGGACTCGGGCGGGTGGTCGGCCCCCTCGGCGGTGGTCGACGCGGTCGAGGTCCTGGTCCACTCTCTGGCCGAGGTGCACCGGCCCCGCGGGATCCGGATCAACCTGGTGACGACCCCGTCCCGGTTGGCCGGCGGGGCGGAGCGGGTCGCCGCCGACCTGGCGGCGACGGTATCGATGCTCCTGGCCGCCGATACCGGCCTCACCTCCGCCGTGATCCCCCTGGGCAGTGGGCACTGATGGCGGCCGGGGCGAAACCGGTCGTCCTGGTGACGGGAGCCAGCGGCGGTGTGGGCCGGGGCATCGCGGTGGCGTGCGGTGCCGCCGGATGGACGGTGTGGATCGCGGCCCGACGGCCGGTCGAGGGCCACGCGGTGGCCGCGGAGGTCGACCGGGCCGGGGGCCGGGGCCGCTTCGTCGAGTGCGACGTCACCCGGGACGGCTCGGTGGCGGAGGCGGTGGAGGCCGTGGTGTCCGGTGACGGCGGACTGACCGGGGTCGTGCACAATTCCACCAGCGGTCGCTCGCCCGTGCCGGTCGATCCGGCCACCGTGCCCATGGCCGATCTCCGCGATCATGTGGCGGTGTCGGTGCGCGGGGCGTACCTGATGGCCCGGCACGCCTATCCCCACCTCGTGGCCAGCGGCGGGAGCATGGTGCTGCTCACGTCGGAGGCGGGTTTCCAGGGGAGCGTGCGGTTGGCGCCCTATGCCACCGTGAAGGGCGCGGTCCGGGGACTGGCCCGCGCCTGGGCCCGCGAGTGGGGCCCTGACGGGGTGCGGGTCAACTGTGTCGCACCCCTGGCCAACTCCCCGGCCCTGGAGCTGGCCATGGCCGCCGACCCGACCATGCACGCCCGGGTGCTCGGGCGTCACCCCTTCGGCCGCTTCGGGGATCCGGTCGAGGACGTGGGACCGGTGGTCAGGTTCCTGTTGTCCGAGGATGCCCGCTACGTGACCGGCGCCACGATCATGGCCGACGGCGGAAACTTCCCGATCCCGTGACCCCCCGCACCGCGGCGCACCTCCGGCCTCCGGGCGCGTGGGACTCACCGAAATTGGAGAGTCCCACACCCGCCAGGGCTTCCCGCCACCGGATCCGCGGACCCGGGGGGCGAGCATCGTGGTTGGCCGTCATCCGCCGCCCGACGATGCCCAGTATGGGCAATTGTCGAAAGGTGTGCAACTGGAGATTGCAAACGGAGCGGGAGGGGTGACGCCACCGGCGGGGTCGGGGGCGGGTGACGCAGCCGCGGCAGCCGAAGCAGACCGGAGGAGCTGAAGGCCCTGCTCCTGGCGACCGGGATGGACATCTGTGCGAGCAGGGTCTGGGCACGGGCGCGAAGCCCTCACCTTCAAGCGGGTCTTCGACGGATCGACAGCAGACCGGCACCCGGCTGACCAACGCCTCCATCATCCGCCTTGGTCTGGGAGAACCAGGCCGACTACCAGGCGACGTGCTGGTCGCATCGGCCCCGACAACGCGACTCGAGTGGGAGCGCACGTTCGGCGCGGTGACCGAGGTGCTCGAGTCGGTCGACCTCGCGAGCCGGAGTCGCGCGGCAGGGGGTCGTGGAGCTGTGCCGGGTCGGGGGGGCGGCCAATGTCGCCGCGCTCCGGGAGTCGCCCATCTGGCCCACCTGGATCGGCGTGTGGGCCTTGGCGGCGTCAGGGGAGCCCAGAGCACCGCCGAGGATCGAGTCGGCCCTGGCGAGGCGTACAGCACCACGCCTGCGCTTCGAGGAGGCCGGGCGGGGTCGGGTCGGGGTCGGGGTCGAGGCCCTGGTCAGGCAGTTCTTCGTGCTCGACCCCGATTCGTGCCTCCGCGGCCGACGCGCGGGCGGTCAGGGACAGGTCAGGCCCAGGTCCTGGAGGACGGTGGTCGGGGCGGCGCCGGCCCCGCTGCAACCCACTCCGGAGGAGCCGAGGGCGGTGACCGTCCATCCACCCTGGTCGTGGGCGATCCCGTAGGCGCTCTGGAAGGTGGTCTGGGACGAGGGGGCGGCGTTGACCTGGAACTTGGCCCAGGTGGGGTCGGTGGTCGACAGGGTCACCCCCTGGACCAGGTACTGACCCGACGGCACCCCCTGCTTGGTCTCGAAGGCGACGACCGCGGTGGTGATGGCGGAGAGCACCGACACCTCCGAGGTGGTGGAAGTGGTCGGTGCGGTCGTCGTGGAGGTGGTGGGCGGCGGGGCAGGAAGGGTGGTCGTCGGGGCCACGGTGGTGGTGGTCCTCGGTGGGGCACCGGTCGTGGTGGAGGAGGCGGAGGGGGAGCTGCCGCAGGCGGCCAAGGCCATGGCTGCCGTGACCAGGGTCACGACCAGGCCGATCCTGAGTCTTCGACCGTCCGAGGGCCGGTTCCGACTGGAGGGCATGAGACAGCCTGCCATCGGCTGGCTCCGGTGGGGTGGCTTGGTGCCCCACCTTCGACCAGGGCATGAGGTCCCGGATCCGGGGTCCCGGAAGAAATCGCGGAAATTCTGAAATTTCTGCTCAAGTATGCGGTGGCCCGTGCCGATAAGGCTCCCGCGGGGCGATCTGACCCGGCAGCGACGGGCTCGACGGCCGCTACTGTCCCCTTGGACATGGAAAGGCCGGCCACCACCCCGGACAGGCTGCTCGACGCCGCCGCCCGGCTGTTCGCCGAACGGGGCGTCGACAACGTCCCCCTGGCCGAGATCGTGCGTGCCGCCGGTCAACGGAACACCTCCGCCGTCCACTACCACTTCGGCAGCCGGGACGAGATCCTGCGGGCCGTGCTGGCCCGTCATGTGCCGGCCATCGCCGAACGCCGGCAGACCCTGCTGGCGGAGGCGCGGGCCCGGCCCGACTCCGATGTCCGCTCGGCGGCGGAGGCGGTGGTCCGGCCCATCACCGAGTTCGCCCAGGGTGGGTGGCGCCAGCGGGCCTACCTCCAGATCGGGTCCGAGCTGTCCCGCACGGTCGAGCGCGAGTCCGCCGGGGTCCGGGAGCTGATGGCCCAGACCGCCGGGCAGGCGGCGTGGAAGGTGCTGCGGTCGCGCTGCGCCGACGTGCCCGCCGACCTGTGGCGCCAGCGGCGGCAGATCTGCATCGTCTTCATCGGCCGGGCCGCCGCCGACCGGGCCCGGCTGTTGGACGGCCCCGACCGCCGGGGCATCCTCGCCGACGACCGGTTCGTCGACAATCTGGTCGACATGGTCATCGGGGCCATGACCGCACCCCACCTCGGTGGCTGACAAGCTGAGTCGATGGCACGTGCGTACGGCGTCCCGTCCACCGAGGAGCTCGACGGGATGTACGAGTCGCTCAAGAACTGGGGGCGGTGGGGCGCCGGCGACCAGCGTGGCACGCTCAACCACCTGACCGACCGACGCCGGGTCGCCGCCGCCGGCCTGGTCCGGGCGGGCCAGTCGATCAGCCTGGCCCATGACCTGGCCACCGAGCCCCTGCCCGAGCACCCCCACCCGGTGCAGCACCACATGCTGGCGTCGGGCGATGCCCGCGACGCCAACGGCATCCCCGGCTACGAGGCGGCCCGCGACCATCTGGCCCTCGACGTCCACGGCCTGTGGACCACCCACGTCGACGCCCTCGCCCACATGTTCGTGCGCGGTGAGATGTTCGGAGGGAGGCCGGCCGGCGACGTGCGCAGTGACGGCGCCCGGTTCAACTCGGTGATGTCGATGGCCGACGGGGTGGTCGGCCGGGGCGTGCTGCTGGACATCCCCCGGGCCCTGGAGGTCGAGTTCCTCGGCTCGGGAGAGGTGGTCACCGTCGATGACCTGGAGGCGGCCGAGGCGGCCGAGGGCGTGCGGGCCGATGCCGGGGATGTGCTCGTGGTCCAGTGGGGGCGGGAGGCCCGGCGCGCCGCCACCCGCGGCTTCGACGGGTTCTCCGGGCTGCACGCCGAGTGCCTTCCCTGGTTGCAGGAGCGCCAGGTCGCCGTCCTCGGGAGCGACGGGATCTCCGACCCCATGCCCTTCGTCGGGACGCCGGAGTGGTCGTTCCCCGTGCACCAGATCGGCATCACCGCCATGGGACTGCCCCTGATCGACAACATGAAGGTCGCCGAACTGAGCGAGCGCTGCGCCCGGGCCGGCCGATGGGAGTTCCTCTTCACCATGGCGCCGCTGCGCATCGTGAAGGGCACCGGCTGCCCGGTCAACCCGGTGGCGGTGCTGTGACCGCGCACGACGGGATCCGCACCCTGCTCCAGCGCTATGCCCGGGCCGTCGACGACCGGGACATCGACGCCCTGGCCGGCTTGTTCGACCCCGCCGCCGTGATCGTCGGGGCCCGGGGCACCCAGTCGGTGGACGAGTGGCTGGAGTCGATGCGGGCCCCCCGCTCGTTTCCGGTGAGCATGCACGTCATCGGGGAGCCGCTCATCGACGGGGACGTGGGCTCGGACCGGGCCACTGCCGACACCTACGCCGTGGTCTACCAGCTCGGGGAGGAAGGGGCCGGCCTCACCCTCGGGATGCGCTATCTCGACGAGGTGGCCCGCCGGGATGACCGCTGGGTCTTCGTCCGCCGCCGCTCGGTGATGGTGTGGATGCGCTGACCAACGCGCCGGCGGTGGGGAGGGGCCCGAGACGCGGGCCGGGTCAGGCGGACCGGCTGCGCAGCAGGACACCGGGGGTGGCCCCGGTCGGCTGCCCGCGGTCGATGGTCACCCGGCCGTTGACCACGGTGGCCAGGAACCCCTCCGACCGCTGCTCGAGCCGGCGGCCCCCGGCCGGCAGGTCGTCGACCAGTCGGGGCACCGCCGGGCCGACCGTCGCCGGGTCGAAGACGTTGATGTCGGCGGCCATGCCGGCCCGGAGCAAGCCCGCGGTCGGAGAACCCCCAGGCCGACGCCGGCGCCAGGGTGATCATCCGGACCGCCTCCTCGAGGGTGAACTCCTGGCGGTCGCGCACCCAGTGCCCGAGGAGGTGGGTGTGGATGGACGAGTCGGCGATCTGGCTCAGGTGGGCCCCCGAGTCGGAGAAGGTCATCACCGCCCGGGGGTGGCGCAGGGCCCGCAGCAGCACCTCCTCGTCCTGGGGGTAGCGGCTGGGCTGGATGAAGAGCTGGTCGCCGCCGGACTCGACGCACAGGTCGATCATGGCCTCGGCCGGGTGCACGCCACGCGGCCCGGGCCACGTCGGCCACCGAGGGGTTGGGGGGCAGGCCGTGTCGGTAGACCCGGATGCCGTCGAAGTCGGGTGGCCGGGCCTGGGCCCCCACGCCGCTCCACGTCCCGTAGTCGGCGGTGACGGCCGCGTCGACCAGCGGCCGCCGCCGCTCGGGCTCGCCGAGGACGGCCAGCTGCTCGGCCAGCGGCTGGCGGCCGCAGGTCGTGCCAGGCCGGCAGCAGGTCGAAGGGCAGTTTGGTCTTCAGGGACAGCAGGACCGAGATGCCCCGGCAGTGGGTCTGGGCGATCATCCGGGCACCGTCGTCGGCGCACTCGTCGAGGAAGTCGAGCAGGTAGCCCGACGGCCCGGGTGGCCACCAGGCCGAAGGTCATGGGCACCCGGCTGTCGGCGGCCAGCGCCTTCATCCGGTCGCAGGGCCTGCGGCCCGCACCTCGGGATCGGGTGCGGACATGCCGGCGTCGGCCCCCTCGAAGATGCCCCGCCCCGAGCGCGGCCCATGACCCCGACCAGCTGCGACGACCTCGTCCCACGAGGCCAGCCGCGAGGCGACCGGCCGGTCGTCGGACGTCTCGTGGTGCTCGGTGCGCGAGGTGGAGAACCCGATGGCCCCCGCCTCGAGGGACTCGGCCAGCTGGCCCTGCATGAGGGCCAGGTCGTCGTCGTCGGCCTCCTCCTCGAAGGCCCGCTCGCCCATGGCCCAGGTGCGCAGGGCGGAGTGGCCGACGTTGGCGGCGAAGTTGATGCCCTTGGGCAGCCCGTCGACGGCGTCGAGGTACTCGGGGAAGGTCTCGAAGCTCCAGTCGATGCCGGCGGCCAGCGCGGCCGGGTCCATGTCCTCGGCCCGCTCGAGGTTGCGCACCACCAGCGCCCGCTGGTCGTGAGCGCACCGGGGCCAGGGTGAAGCCGCAGTTGCCCATGACCGCCGAGGTCACCCCGTGCCAGCACGAGCTCGATGCCGGTGGCGTCCCAGAAGACCTGGGCGTCCATGTGGGTGTGGCCGTCGATGAAGCCCGGGCGTGACCACGTGGCCCTCGGCGTCGATCTCGTGGGCGCCCCGCTCGCGGATCCGACCGACGAAGGCGATGCGGTCGCCGGACGACGCCGACGTCGGCCCGGTAGGAGCCCGAGCCCGGAGCCGTCGACGACGGTCCCGTTCCGGATCACGAGGTCAAAGGACATCAGGGTCGACCGTGCATGGGCCTCACTCGCCTCGGCAGATTTAATGGGCCTAGATTAGACGCCATGAGCTCCTCCTCCGACATCCGCGGACGGCTCGGCCACCCGGTCATCGACATCGACGGGCACATGGCCGAGTTCTTCCCCACCCTGGCGCCGTACCTCGAGGCGGAGGGACTCTCCCTCGACCATCCGTCGCTGCTGCGGCTGGCCCCGCCCTACGGCGGCACCGACCGTACCTGGCACGACCAGACCCCCGCCGAGCGGGCCGCCACCCGGACGCCCCGCGGGCCGTGGTGGAGCACCCCGGCGGCCACCGACCATCGACCTGGCCACCGCCCTCTTCCCCGAGCTGCTCTACGAGCGCCTCGACGACCTCGGCATCGACTTCGGGGTGGTGTACCCGAGCCTCGGGCCTGGTCTTCCTCCACACCCCCGACGAGCGCTACCGCCGGGGCACGTGCCGCGCCCTCAACCGGGCCAACGCCGCGACCTTCGCCCCGCTGGCCGACCGGCTCACCCCGGTGGCCGCCATCCCCATGCACACCCCCGAGGAGGCGGTGGCCGAGCTCGAGTACGCCGTGGGCGAGCTCGGCTTCAAGGCGGTGGTCTGCGCCGGGTACGTGCAGCGGCCCTTCGCCGCGCTGGCCGACAAGGATCCCGAGGTGTCCCGCTACGCCTTCTGGCTCGACCAGTTCGGCATCGACTCGGCCGTACGACTACGACCCGGTGTGGGCCGAGGCCACACGAGCTCGGGGTGTCCATCGCCTTCCACTCCGGCTTCATCGGCATGACCCCCTACCGTTCGATCTCGAGCTACGTGTTCAACCACCTGTCGATGCTGGCCGAGGGCCAGCAGGCCCTGGCCAAGTCGCTGTTCCTCGGCGGGGTCACCCGACGCTTCCCCGAACCTCAACTTCGCCTTCCTCGAAGGCGGCGTGGCCTGGGCCGCCGCCCTCTACAGCGACATCGTCGGCCACTGGGAGAAGCGCAACCTGGGCGCCCTGCGCCGCCACCTCGACCCGGCCCTGGTCGACCGCGAGCTGCTGGGCGCGATGATGGCCAAGTACGCGCCCGACGCCCTGCCACTACCGGGGGCCGTCGACCCGGCGGCCGGTCGAGGCCGAGGACACGCTCGACGAGTGGGCGGCGTGCGGCATCGAGCGGCGCGGCCGACATCAAGGAGCTGTTCGTCGACCGGTTCTACTTCGGCTGCGAGGCCGACGACCCGCTGACCTCGATGGCCTTCAACACCGTCGGTCAACCCCTTCGGGGCCGAGCTCAAGGCCATGATGGGGTCGGACATCGCCCACTGGGACGTGCCCGACATGACCGAGGTGCTGGAGGAGGCGTGGGAGATGGTCGAGCACGGCTGGATCGACGAGGCCGCCTTCAAGAAGTTCACCTTCACCAACCCGGTGCGCTTCTACACCGGCACCAACCCGGGCTTCTTCACAGGGCACGGTGGTCGAGGCGGCCGTCGACGAGCTGCTGGCCGGGGGCTGACGTGCTCGATCTCCTGCTGCGCGGGGGCACCGTGGTCGACGGGACCGGGGCGCCGCGCCGGTGCCGGCCGACGTCGGCGTCAGGGACGGGCGGATCGTCGCCGTCGGCGACGCCGACGAGCCCGCCGGCCGCGGACCGTCGACGTGACCGGCCTGGTGGTGTGCCCCGGCTTCGTCGACGTCCACACCCACTACGACGCCCAGCTGCTGTGGGACCCCACCGCCAGCCCGTCGGTCCTCCACGGGGTGACCACGGTGCTCGGCGGGAACTGCGGGTTCTCGATCGCCCCGCTCGGGCCCGGACGACGCCGACTACATCCAGCAGATGATGGCCGTGGTCGAGGGCATCCCCCTCGAGGCCCTCCGGGCGGCGGGCCCTGGGACTGGCGATCGTTCGCGCGAGTACCTCGACCGGGTCGACCGGGGCCTGGCCGTCAACGCCGGCTTCCTGGTCGGGCACTCGACCGTCCGCCGGGTGGTCATGGGCGACGCCGCCACCCGGGACGGGCCACCCCGGACCAGCTGGCGGCCATGGTCGCCCTGGTCGAGGAGTCGGTGGCCGGCGGCGCCCTCGGGCTTCTCCTCCTCGCTGGGCGAGGGCCACCTCGACGGCGACGACCGACCGGTCCCGTCGCGGCCGGCCGGCTTCGACGAGTTCGTGGCCCTGGCCGGCGCCGCTCCGGGGCCACCCCGGCACCACCCTCGAGTTCATCCCCACCGTCGGCCCCATCCCCGACGAGCGGATGGAGCTGATGGCCGACATGTCGCTCGCCGCCGACCGGCCCCTCAACTGGAACCTCCTCGGCAGCCTGGCCTCCGAGGAGATCTACGAGCAGCAGCTGCAGGCCTCGGACCTGGCCGCCGGCCGCGGGGCCCACGTGGTCGCCCTGACCCTGCCCGACATGATGCGGATGCGGTCGACCACCCTGCTGCCCGGGCTGCCCGGGCTGGCGGGAGGTGCTGCGACTCGACGGCGCCGGGCGCCGGGCCGCGGCCGCCGACCCCGCCGGCCGGGCCCGCCTGCGGGCCGGGGCCGAGCCAGGTGGCCCGATCGGTCGATGGGCGTGCTGTCCGACTTCGCGCCTCATGGAGGTGGCCGACCCCGACTCGGCGTGGGTCGGGCCGGTCGCTGGCCGAGATCGCCGCCGCCCGGGGCACCGACGTCGTCGACGTGCTCATCGACGTGGTCCTCGTCGAGGGCCTCACCCTCTTCGTCGTGCTGCCCTCGCTCACCCCGTCACTCGGGCGCAGCCGACGAGGGGTGGGCGGCCCGCACCGCGGTGTGGAGGGACCCCCGGGTGATGCTGGGCGGCTCCGACGCCGGCGCCCACCTCGACCTGATGTGCCACGCCAACTACCCGACCGTGGTGCTGGGCGAGGTGGTCCGCGACCGGGGCCTGCTCTCGGTGGAGGAGGCCGTCGAGATGATGACCGACCGTCCCGGCCCGCCACTACGGCCTGCGCCACCGGGGCCGGATCGCCGAGGGGTGGCACGCCGATCTGGTCGTCTTCGATCCCGGCCACGGTGGCCACGCTGGCCGGCCACGGTGGTCGCACGACCTGCCCGGCGGCGGTGAGCGGCTCTTCGCCGGATCGTCCGGGCATCGACCACGTCTTCGTGGCCGGCATCGAGGTGGTGACCGGCGGGAGCGGTGACCGATCGGCGACCGGGACGGGTCCTGCGCTCGGGTCGGGACACCGACACGGTGACCCTGGCCGATGTCAGGCGGTGGCGGCCCCGTCGATGACCAGGGTGGTGCCGCTGATGGTGGCCGCATCGTCCGAGGCCAGGTAGGCCACGGCCGCCGCCACCTCGGTCGGGTCGATCAGCCGGCCCATGGGGGACGAGGCCCGGGTCAGCAGGGACATGTCGGCACCCTCGGGGAGCTCGAAGTTGCGCAGGAACGGGGTGTCCACCGAGGCCGGGCACACGGCGTTGACCCGCACGCCGGCCTTGGCCAGCTCGATGGCCATCGACTTGGTCAGCATGATCACCCCGCCCTTGGAGGCGCAGTAGGCGGCGTTGTAGGGCGTGGCCCGCAGGCCGGCCACCGAGCCCATGTTGACGATGGCCCCCTTGGACTCGAGCAGGGCGGGCAGCGCGCTCTGCGACAGGAGGAACGTGCCGGTGAGGTTGACGTCGATGATCCGGCGCCACTCGTCGGGCGCCAGGTCGCCGATGGTGCGGGAGACGCCGATGCCGGCCACGTTGGCCAGGACGTCGAGCCGACCGTGGCGCTCGAGCACGGTGGCCACCGCCGCGGCGCACGAGTCCTCGTCGCGCGACGTCGCAGACGCACGCCGTCGGCGACCGGCCGCGACGTCGCAGCCGACCACGGCGGCACCCTCGTCGGCCAGCCGGTCGGCCACGGCCCGCCCGATGCCGCTGGCCGCGCCCGAGACCAGCGCCACCTTGCCGTCGAATCGTGCCATGCCGTGCAACGTAGTGGCTGGCCGTGGGCGGCCCGGTACTGTGACGCCGATGGGGGCCCTCGACGGAAAGGTGGCCGTCGTCACCGGGGCGGCCATGGGGATCGGCCGGGCCTCGGCGGAGATCTTCGCCCGTGAGGGGGCGCAGCGTGGTGGTGGCCGACATCGACGACGAAGGCGGCCACGAGACGGTGGCGCTGATCGAGGCGGCCGGCGGGCGGGCCAGCTTCGTCCGCACCGACGTGAGCGTGACGGCCGACGTGGCGGCCATGGTCCAGCCACGCGGTGGACACCTACGGGGGCCTCGACTGCGCCCACAACAACGCCGGGATCGCCGCGCCCGATGGCCCCGCTGGCCGACTACCCCGACGACGGGTGGGACCGCACCCTGGCGGTGATGCTCACCGGCGTCTACCACTGCATGAAGGCGGAGATCCCCCGCATGCTCGAGCGGGGCGGCGGGGCCATCGTCAACACGGCGTCGGGCGTGGGCCTGGTCGGGCTACCCCGGCCAGGCCGCCTACACCGCGTCGAAGCACGGGGTGATCGGACTGACCAAGGTGGCCGCCCTCGACTACGGGGCCCAGGGCGTGCGGGTCAACGCCATCTGCCCGGGCACGGCCCGCACGCCGATGGTCGACGGGCCATCCGGCACGATCCCGTCCATCGACGCCCACCTGAAGACGCTGCACCCCATCGGCCGCATCGCCGAGGCGTCGGAGATCGCCGAGGCCGCGGTGTGGCTGTGCACGCCGGCGGCGTCGTTCGTGCTCGGGGTGGCCCTGCCGGTCGACGGCGGCTACGTGGTGCCGTGAGGACGACGGCGACGACCGCCACCGTCGAACGGTTGGCGGCCCAGGGCCACCTGATCGGGGACGACTGGCGGCCGAGCGACGGCCGCGGGCACCTACGACCACCGGTACGCGGCCACCGGCCAGGTCCAGGCCCAGGTGGGCCTGGCCGGGGCCGACGACGTGGACGCGGCGGTGGCCGCGGCCCGGGCCGCCCAGCCCGGCTGGGCCGCCCTGGCCCCGGCGCAAGCGGGCCGCGGATCCTGTTCCGCCTGGCCGATCTGCTCGAGCAGCACGGCGCCGGAGGCGGCCGAGCTGGCCGCCCTCGACAACGGCACGCCGGTCAGCGTGATGAACCCCGGGTCGCTACGCGGCGCGCCTGGGTCCGCTACTACGCCGGTTGGTGCGACAAGCTCGACGGCGAGATGCTGTCGGCCGAGCCGGGGCTGTCCTACGTGCGCCTCGAGCCCTACGGCGTCGTCGCCGTCATCCCGCCGTGGAACGGCTCGATGATGGGCATGGGCCAGAAGTGCGGCCCGGCCCTGGCCGCCGGGAACACGGTGGTGGCCAAGCCGCCCGAGGTGGCGCCCTTCGGGATGCTGCGCTTCGCCGAGCTGGCCCTCGAGGCCGGCCTGCCCCCCGGCGTGCTCAACGTGGTGGTGGGCGGGGCCGACGACCGGGTGCGGCGCTGGTCGGGCCACCCCGGCGTGGACAAGATCAGCTTCACCGGCGGCGGCGGCCACCGCCCGCACGCTCATGGCGACGGCCGCCCGCAACCTCACCCCGCTGGCCCTCGAGCTCGGCGGCAAGTCGCCCAACATCGTCTTCCCCGACGCCGACCTCGACGCGCGCCGCCATGACCGCCCAGATCGGGACCGGCCTGCTGGCCGGGCAGGGCTGCGCCCTGCCCACCCGGCTCTACGTCCACGACGACGTCTACGACGAGGTGGTGGCCAAGGTGGTGGCCGCGCCTCGACTCCCTGGCCGGTCGGCGATCCCCTCGACCCGGCCTCCTTCGTCGGCCCGGTGGTCACCGAGGCGGCCATGGAGCGGATCCTGGGCCGTGATCGACCGGGCCCGGTCGGACGGGGCCACCCTGTTGACCGGCGGGACCCGGCTCGGCGGCGAGCTGGCCGACGGGTGGTTCGTGGCCCCGACCGTCTTCGGCGACGTCGACCACGACAGCGATCTGGCCCGCAACGAGGTGTTCGGCCCGGTCCAGGCCATCCTCCGCTTCCGCACCGACGACGAGGTGCTGGCCCAGGCCAACGACAGCCCGTTCGGCCTCGGTGCCTACCTGCACACCCGTGACCTCGGGCGCATCCAGCGCTTCGTCCGGGAGCTCGAGGCCGGTACGGTGGTCGGTCAACGGGATGGGTCGGATGTCCCCCGCCACCCCGTTCGGGGGCTACAAGCAGAGCGGCTTCGGGCGCGAGGGCGGTCGGGCCGGTATCGAGGAGATGGTGCGGCGCAAGACGGTGTTCGTGGCCCCCTAGGACTCCGGTCGAGGGCGAACTACCTGGTGACAAGCCATCCCATGTGTTTATAGGATTCATAACAAGGGTTCACGGTCCCTTTAAGTGGTGGGACTTGACTGAAGAGTCGAAGACACCCTTCGCACCTGTGGACCTGGAAGGTAGATGGACATGAGCGAAACCTGGCCTCCTGCGCACGGATCGGATGATCCGCCCGAGACCGCGACCGGCGCGGGGGACGACCCGGCCCCGACCACCCCACCGGCCGGACCTTCGATCCCCCTCGGACCCACCGGCCCACCGGCCGCCGGCGCCCCGGGCAATCCGCACTGGGTCGAGCGCCCCTACGCCACCCCGGGGCACGAAATGACCGCACCGACCCCCCCGGCCGGGAACCCTCCGGGTGTCACCCCCTATCCCCAGCCGCCGTACGCGGCCGGGCCGTACTCGACCAACCCCGGTCCCTCGGCCTACCCGGGGGCACCGACCCCCCCGGCCGGGACCTGGCCGGCCCCCCCGGGCCAGGCCTGGGTGGCGCCGCCCGGGGCCGGCGGACCGTTCGCCGGCGGATGGCCCGGTGGGTCCGGGGGCACCACGCCCCCGTACGGCGGATGGCCGGCTCCAGGCCCGGCTCCCCAGCCAAAGGGCCCGGCCCGCAAGGGCGTGGTGACGACCGTGGCCACCCTGTTGGTGGTGGTGGCCGTGCTGGCCGGCGTGGCCATCGGTCATGCGGTGTGGACGCCCAACGTGGCCACCACCGCCGCCGCCAGCCCCAACTCGGGCTCGAGCGGTTCGGGCTCGTCCGGCTCGCCGTTCGGCGGCTCCGGGTCGAGCGAAATCCCCAACACCGGCGGCTCCTCGGGTTCGGGCAGTTCCTCGGCCGGAGCCGGGGCGCCTTCGGACATCTCCGCCATCGCGGCCAAGGTCGACCCGGCGCTGGTCGACATCAACACCAACCTGAGCTATGAGAACGAGCAGGCGGCCGGCACCGGCCAGGTGTTGACGTCGAACGGGGTCATCCTGACCAACAACCACGTCATCGACGGGGCCACCAGCATCAGCGTGACCGATATCGGCAACAGCAAGACCTACAAGGCCAACGTCGTGGGCTACGACCGGACCGCCGACGTCGCCGTGATCAAGCTGGTCGACGCCAGTGGTCTCCAGACGGTGACCCCGGCCAGCGGCTCCCCCTCGGTGGGCGAGGCGATCGTGGGCATCGGCAACGCCGGCGGCACCGGTGGCACGCCGAGCACGGCCGGTGGGTCGGTCACCGCCCTCGACCAGTCCATCACCGCCAGCGACGACAACGGAGGGAACTCCGAGAACCTGACCGGGCTCATCGAGATCAATGCGGCCATCGAACCGGGCGACTCGGGAGGATCACTGGTCAACGCCCAAGGCCAGGTCCTCGGCATGGACACGGCGGCCTCGGAGGACTCCGGGTTCCAGAACTCCGGCACCCAGGCCTACGCCATCCCGATCTCCACCGCCCTCAACCTGGCCAAAAAGATTCGAGAACGGGGACGCATCCTCCACCATCCACATCGGCGCCACCGGCTTCCTCGGGGTCAGCGTCGAAGACGCCAGCTCGAGCAGCGCCTCCTCCAATCCGGGCAGCCTGGGCGGCGCCTTCGGTGGAGGCCTCGGGGGTGGAAGTAGCACCGGCACCGGATCCGGGAACACCGCCACCTCCGGAGCTCAGGTCGTCACCGTGCTGTCGGGCTCGGCCGCCGGCCAGGCCGGGGTGGTCGCCGGCGACGTCATCACCGAACTGAACGGGTCGAAGGTCAGCTCGGCCAACGACGCTCAGCAGCCTGCTCGAGCCCCTCCACCCGGGCAACAGCGTGCAGCTGCAGTGGACCGACACGTCGGGCAACACCCAGACGCGCCGGCGTCACACTGGGCACCGGCCCTCCGGCCTGACCGCTCCATCGGGTACGTTGACCGCCGGTCGGGGAACACTCCCCGGCCGGCGGTTTCCGTTCTCCGGACGGGGCGGCCTCCCCGGGGCAGGGGGGTGGTGCCCGTACGGTGCGGGGCCGGTGACACCCTGGAGGCCCGTTGATCGAGCAAGTGATCGAGAAGTGGCACGACTACCTGCAGAGCCGGGAGCCCGACCGGCTCGACGAGCTGCTCGACGACGACGTGGTGTTCTACTCGCCGATCGTGTTCACCCCGCAGCGGGGGAAGGCGGTCACCGCCCTCTACCTGTCGGCCGCGGCCCAGACCTTTCCCGGTGACCCCCCGGTCGGCGCCGCGGGCGCAAGGTCGGAGGGGCCGGGCCGCAGTAGCTTCCACTACACCAAGACCGTCATGACCGGTGACACCGCGGTGCTCGAATTCGAGACCACCATCCAATCGAAGTACGTCAACGGCGTGGACATCATCCGGTGCAACCCGGAGGGTCGGATCATCGAATTCCGGGTGATGATCCGACCCCTCCAGGCCGTCGAACTGGTCCACCGTCAGATGGCGGCCATGCTCGAGCGGATGGCGCCCGACGCCTGATCCTGGGCCCGGCTCAGTACCCTCCGGTGCAGCCCGACTGGTCGGGAGCCGCGTTCGGATTGCCCCAGTAGCGGACGGCAAAGGCCACGGCCACCCGGATCTGCTGTTCGGGGGTGGCGTCGGCGGCGTCGGCCGGGTAGCCGAAGGAGTTGAACTGATTCCAGTTGGCGTGGCTGAAGCCGAGCCCGCCGCTGTAGAGGGCCCCGTCGACGTTCCATCTCCCGCCCTCCTCGCACATGTTCACCCGATCCCAGGCGGCGACTTGGAAGTTGGTGACCCCGTCGCCGGCGACGCCGGCGGTCGAGCCGGCCGAGCTCCCGACCGTGCTCCCCCCGAGCGATCCGAAGAATCCGACCCCCCCGAAGTTGAAGACCCCCCCGTCGGAGGCGACGGTGACGTAGCCGGTGGGGGTGGCGGCCATCCCGATCATCGGCCGGTTGAGGGGTTGGCCTCCCATCGACCCGAGGTACGTGGCGCCGTCGAAGTCGAAGACCCCCCCGTCGGAACCGACCAGGCGGTAGCCGGTTCCCGACGCGGTGATCCCGACCACCGGCGCTCCGGGGGGCCCACCACCGGCATAGGCGGCGTCACCGAAGGCGAACACCGCCCCGTCCGCCGCGGCCTCCCAGTAGCCCCGGCCGTCCGGCGTGGAGGCCAGGCCGACGATGGGGCTGTGGGGGGACAGGCCGGTCGCCGATCCGTAGAAGGCGGCGTCACCGAAGGCGAAGACGCCCCCGTCGGCGGCCACCAGCCAGTAGCCACCGTTGTCCGGGGTGGGCTGGATGCCCACGATGGGCTGGTTGAGGTCGTCACCCCCGGTCGAGCCGTAGAAGCCGGCGTCCCCGAAGTTGAAGATGCCACCGTCGGAGGCCACCTCCCAGTACCCCGCCCCGTCGCGGGTGGGGGCCATGCCCACGATGGGCCGGTTGAGGTGGAGCGATCCGGTCGAGCCGTAGAAGCCGGCGTCACCGAAGGCGAACACGCCGCCGTCGGCGCCGACCTCCCAGTAGCCGTTGCCGTCCGGAGTGGCGGCCACGTCGACGATGGGTGCATTGAGGACCATGCCGGCTCCGGTGGGGAGGCCGGCTGAGGCGGTCCCCACGTGGCTGGCGAAGACGGCCACGACGGCCACCGTCACGGCGGAGGCGGCGAGGACCGTCCGGCGGCGGGTGGAGGCGGGTCGATGGCGGGTGCCGATGCCGGGACCGGCATCAGGGTTGGATTCGGGCGTTCGGGTACGACGAAAACGGGTGGGGGAATACAAGGTGGGTGACCTTTCCTTGGTCGGTCACAGGGCACCGCTCGGCGGTGTCGCTCTGACTCTCTTTTGGTTGGGTGGACCCCACGTCTTTGCATTCAATGCCCCAGCCGAGCACCGGGAAGGGTGGTTCGGCCTGGCTACAAGAGCCGGGTGTGCTAGCGGGTGGTTACGTCCAGATAGTGGTGGTGGTTACGTCGAACGTCTCCTGGTTGGCGGGCGGACCCCGGTCGAGGACGGCGGGAGCGGGACGGTGTCCACGGCTCCGAACCACAGGGGGAACGAATGTTCCCGTCGGGATCCGGGGCACTATACCGGCCCCTTCCGGTCAGTGGTAATCGAGTCGGGCCGTCCCGGGCCCCGGGACCCCTCCGGCGCCGGGGCGTTGGGATGGAAGGCGCTGGTCACTGACCGGGGGTCGGCCCGGCCTCCTCAATTGTGTTGAACTTTGCCCTCGCCGGGAATCCGGCCGCTCCGCGGCCCGCCGGGGCCCGCCCGCTCCCGGCCGGTCGGCCGGTGTCGCCGTCGGGGCGTGCCCTAGTGTGGGCGCCGTGCCATCGGACCAGATGACTGCGGCTATCTACGTGGGTGATGGCCGCATCACCCCCGGCGAGGTGCCGGTGCCCGAGCCTCAGCCGGGCGAGTTTCTCGTCGAGGTGTCCGAGTGCGGGATCTGCGGATCCGATCTGCATCTCGTGTTCAGCCGGTACGCCCGGCCGGGCTCGGTCCTCGGTCATGAGTGGTCGGGGACGGTGATCTCGACGGTGGATACCGGCGACGAATGGTCGGTCGGCGACCGCATCGTGTGGAACCCCACGCCGGGGTGCGGGACCTGTCGACCGTGCCGGCGCGGCCGGCCCTCGGTGTGCCTGCATCGTCCGGCTTCGGACCTCCGCGACATCCGGGGCGCCTTCGCCCAGTACATCACCGTGCCGGCGACCAACGCCCTCCGCATCCCCTCGTCCCTGGCCACCCGCAGCGCGGCGCTGGCCGAGCCCACCGCCATCGTCCTGCACGCCGTGGAACTCGCCGACGTACGGCCCGAGGACCGGGTGCTGGTCACCGGCGGGGGACCGGTCGGGCTGCTCCTGGTGGCCGTCCTGCGGGCCCGGGGCGTCACCGACATCACGGTGAGCGAGCCGGTCGGCCTACGGCGCGACCGGGCCCTGGCCGTCGGGGCCACCCGGGCCGTGCTGCCCGACGACCTGGTCGACCCGGCCCTCGGGAGCACCGTCCCGGCGCCCTACGCGATCGCCTTCGAGTGCTCGGGCCATGCGGTCGCCGCCGAGCGGGCCCTCGGTCAGCTGGATTTCGGCGGCACCCTGGTCTTCGTGGGCACCGGGTCGGAGCCCACCCGGGTCAACCACAACCGGATGATCGTGCTGGAGCTCGAGGCACTCGGCACCTACAACTACAGCGCCACCGGCTTTCAGCCCGCCCTCGACCTGCTGGCCAGCGGCGCCATGCCGATCGACCTGTTGATCGAGGCCGAGGACGTGCCCCTCGGCGGGGTGATGGAGGCCATGGACCAGCTGTCCCGGGGCGAGATCGCGGCCAAGGTGTTGGTGGGTCCGGGGTCGTGACCAAGCCGACCGGCCCGGCGCCGCTCATCAACCACATCGCCATCAGCGTGGACGGGTCCGTGCTCGACGCGGCGGGACGGGCCGCGCTCCTCGACTTCTTCGGCGAGGTGTTCGGGTGGGTCGAGGGCGACAACAGCACGGAGCAGGGCAACCCCCTCATCCTCTACACCGGGAGGTCGCGTCAGTACCTCTACCTGTTGCCGGCGGCCGACGACTACCTGCGGGCGCCGCGCCTCGACCACTTCGGGCTGGAGGTGGCCAGCCTCGAGGAGCTGTCGGCCATCGTCGACCGGGCCAAGGCCTACCGGGCCAAGGACGACCGCGTGACCATCATCGACATCGACGAGCGGGTGACCCACGGGACGGCCTCGGACTTCACCCTGACCAACGCCTACATCGGGTTCCTGATCCCCCTGCAGATCGAGCTGCAGCACCTGGCCGAGCGATCCACGGCCTGACCGCCGGGTGGCCGGACCCCTCAGCCGGTCGGCAGCGGTTCGAAGGGCGACTCGGTGACCCAACAGGTCCCCTGGGCCTTGCCCTGTGAGGTCAGCTGGCAGAGCGACGAGGGGGGGACGTTGTTCCGCAACTTGACGATCTTGTACTGGGTCGGGCCGTACCGCTTGTCGGGCCCGAAGCTGAGGACGGGCGACACGGTGCCGGCGAAGTTCTTCACCTTCGACAGCGCGGTGACGAAGGACCTCCGGTTGAGTTTGGGGCCGGCCGCCCGGGCCGCCTGGGTGAACAGGGTGATGGCCTGGCACCAGAGGACCACGGGTCCCTGCTGCTCGAGGAAGTCGGTCGTGGCCCCGGGGGGGATCTCCGGGTAGGCCTTGTGCCACGGAGTCCAACAGGCTTTCACCCCGGCGTCGTAGCCCAGGGGACCGGTGTAGTTCGACTTGTTGGTCCCGCCCCCCAGGGTCTCGGTGGTCAGGCCCTCCTGGCCGTCGAGCGCCTTCTCGTAGGGGATCGGGATGAGGCCGAGGCTGGCCACGATGCTGGACTCGTAGTCGCTCAACAGGAGCTTCGGGAAGTACTGCTGCGCGGTCTCCGCCTGCAGCACCGGATAGAACACGTTGAAGGGGATGAGGGGGATGATCGAGGTGACCCCGGCGCTGCGCAACTGCTGGATGACCAGGGGGGCCTGGGTGTTGGTGGTGGCGGTCTCCGACGGGTCCGAGGCAATGGTCTTGACCACCGCGGTGATGCCGGCGTTGCGGAGGTCGGGAAGCAGGTAGCTGTTGAGCGCCGCCTGGTCCGAGGCCCGGTCCCCGGCGATGATCCCCACCTTGATGCTCCCGCCGATGAGGTGGGAGCTCAGTCCCCAGTTGACCACGGCCTGGAGGATGGAGGCCTGGTCGGGACCGGTCCACCACAGGTACGGCGACCCGAGGTTGGTGTAGTTGGTCACCGTCGTCCACTGACCGATGAAGGGCGTGTGGCCCTCTTGGGTGATGCAGAGCTCGTTGTCGCCGGTCCAGTCACCGATCCCGTCCAGCACGGCGAAGGCGGCCGGTGAGCCCTCGGTCCACGTCTTGCACAGCGCCCGCATGGCCGATTCGTTGGTGGGGTCGAAGGTGGTGATGATCGGGTTGATCTTGCGACCGTTGATGCCCCCGGACTTGTTGACCTGTCCCACGTAGAACTTGATCGCCTTGGCCTGCTCGCCGTACTCGGGGTCTTCGGCGAAGCCCTCCTGGCCGGCCAGCGAGTTGAGGGAGACGACCGGGAAGACCACGTTGATGGTCTTGCCGGTGATCCCCCGGGTCGAGGTACTGGCGCTGCTGACCGGGGACGGGCCCTTGGCCGACGTCAAGGTGGCGTCGGGCGAGGCTCCGGCGATGCCCGCTCCGGTGGCCACCGTGGCGAGCACCAGCACCGTGGCCAGCACCAGCAGTGGGTGACGGAGGGAAGGACGGGGGGCAGGGTCGAGCCATCCCGGGAGCGGGTGGCTCCTGCGAGGGGATTCCACCGGCTCGGTGCACTCATCCTGATCCTCCTTGATGGCCAGCACCTGGTCGGCTGTCCTACACAGGCAAAACCTAGTGAAGGCGTCGCCCGGTGACAACCGCATCCACCGGCACCGGCCGGACACCGCCGGCCCCTGACGTGGACTGGTCCCCAAGGGTCCCACACCGGTCTCCGAAGCGTCGGGCGCGGCGTCGATGCCGAGAGGCCCCGCCGTACACTGGATCCATGTATCTACGGCAATGGTTCGTGGATCACCGTACTGATCTTCGTCGGCTTCTTCATCCTCCGCTACGTCAACTCCCAGCGTCGACGGGGAGGTGGGGGCCAGTTCCCCGGCTACGGCCGCCGGGGTCCCGGCCGTTACCCCCAGGGCAGTGCGTTCACCCCGACCCAACCGCCAGGGCTCGGTTCCCAACCGCCAGGGCTCGGTTCCCCGCCCGCGGCCCAGGGGTCGGGTGGCCAATCGGTGACCGGGTCGGGAACGGCGCCCGGCTGGTTCACCGATCCCTTCTTCCGGCACGGCCAGCGGTACTGGTCGGGGACCGAGTGGACCGAGCACGTGACCGACGACGGCGTCCCGGGCACCGACCCGCCCGGGCGGGAAGCCCCGACCCGGGGCGACGCCGGGTAGTGGTGCGTCGGTGACGGCAGCCGTCGTGGGCGGGCGGGGACGCGGCGTCGGCGTTCGCCCAGGTCCAGTTCACCGTCGACGACGGGGCCATCGCCGACCTCATCGTCGAGGATCTCCTGCACCGGCATCTCATCGCCGGTGGTCAGCGGCTGGGCCCGATGGTGAGCCGGTACTGGTGGAAGGGCGCCATCGCCCGGGCCGAGGAGTGGATGGTGATGGTCAAGACCCGCTCGGATCTGGCGGCCGAGGTGATCGAGGCGATCACCGACCAGCATCCCTACGAGACGCCGGAGGTGGTGTCGTTCCCCTTCGGCCAGGGTGCGCCCGACTACCTCATGTGGATCCACGACTCCACGGTGGTCGCCCTGCGGTGAGGCCGGCCCTGCCGCGCCGCCGGACCGTCGCCGCTCGCGGCAACTCGGGGTAGGACCCCGGCGGTAGTCGGAGCCGGACCGGACGTCGGGGCTATCGTCGGGCCCATGCCGTCCGGCGACGTTCCCACCCGGCGGCGACCTGGTCCCACGCTTCGGGGTGGCCCTGGCGATGGCGGTGGTCGTCATCGGCGCTTTGCTTCCCGGTCAGGCCGCCGGGGCGGCCTCCCGAGCGGTCCGGCCGGCCGACGCCGCCATCCCCGGATCGGGTTCGGCGGGCCCCGACTCGGTGACCTCCTTCGGATCGGCCACCGGGGTGGTGGCCGGTACGTCGCTCGCCGGTCTCAACGCCCCCATCGTCGGGATCGCCCCCACCCCCGACGGCGGCGGCTACTGGCTGGTCGGCCTCCGACGGCGGCGTCTTCGCCTTCGGCGACGCCCGGTTCGCCGGCTCGCTCGGCAACGTCCGCCTCAACCAGCCGGTGGTCGGGATGGCCCCCACCCCCGACGGCGGCGGCTACTGGCTGGTCGCCTCCGACGGCGGGGTCTTCGCCTTCGGCGACGCCCGGTTCGCCGGCTCGCTCGGCAACGTCCGCCTCAACCAGCCGGTGGTCGGGATGGCCCCCACCCCCGACGGCGGCGGCTACTGGCTGGTCGCCTCCGACGGCGGGATCTTCGCCTTCGGCGACGCCCGGTTCGACGGCTCGATGGGCGGCACCCCCCTCAACGCCCCGATCGTCGGGCATGGCCCCCACCCCCGACGGCGGGGGCTACTGGCTGGTCGCCTCCGACGGCGGGATCTTCGCCTTCGGCGACGCCCGGTTCGACGGCTCGATGGGCGGCACCCCCCTCAACGCCCCCATCGTGGGCATGGCCCCCACCCCCGACGGCGGGGGCTACTGGCTGGCTGGCGGCCGACGGCGGCATCTTCACCTTCGGTGATGCGCCGTTCGAGGGGTCGGACGGCGGCGCCGCGGCCAGTGCTCCCGCGGTGGGTATCGCCGCTCGTCCCGGGGGCTACTGGATCGCCTACGGCCTCGACGCGGAGGCGGCGATGATCCAGGCCATCGGGGCCTACGTGGCCACCCGGAGCGACAACGTGACCGTGGCGGTCGAGGACCGGCTCACCGGCCGCATCGCCCAGTTCCGACCCGGGGTGGTCGAGCACACGGCCAGCACCCTCAAGGTCGACATTCTGGGCACGCTGCTCAGCGAGGCCCAGTCGGAGGGCCGATCGCTCACGCCGGAGGAGCAGTCGCTCGCCGTCCCCATGATCGAGGACAGCCTGGACAGCGCGGCGGACACCCTGTGGGGGCAGCTGGGCCCGGGAGCGGTGGGGGCGTTCGAACGGGCCGCGGGCATGACGTCCACCACTCCGGCCACCGACGGGGTGTGGGGCACCACGACGACCACCGCCCTCGACCGGCTGGCCATGATCCGCACCCTGGTCGAGCCCAACGGGCTGCTGTCGGACGCATCGCGTGACTACGTGCTCGACCTGATGGAGCACATCAACCCGGCGCAGGACTGGGGAGCCACCGGCGGGGTCCCGGCCGGGGTCACCGTGGCCCTCAAGAACGGGTTCGCGGTGATCGACGGCTGGCAGATCAACACCACCGGTTGGGTGAGCGGTCAGGGGCGGGACTACCTGATCGCCGTGCTGACCGACGGCAACGCCACCGAGTCCTACGGCATCGACACCGTCAACGCCGTGTCGTCCATCGTGTGGCGGGCCCTGGCCCCCTGATCGAGGAGCACCGATGGACGACGGAGTGGTCCGGGCGCCGGACGAGCGCTTCACGCGACCTGGACGGCTTTCCCTTCGAGCCGCACTATCTGACCGTGCAGGCCCGCGGGACCCCTCCGGTGCGGATGCACTACGTCGAAGCCGGTCCGCCCGACGGCGAGGTCGTGCTGCTGCTGCACGGCCAACCCACCTGGTCCTACCTGTACCGGACGGTCATCCCGGTGTTGGCCGGCGGCCGGGCTCCGGGCCATCGCCCCCGATCACATCGGGTTCGGCCGCTCGGACAAGTTGACCGAGCGGACCGACTACACCTTGTCCCGCTACGTCGAGTGGATGGTGGCCTTCGTCGACGGGCTCGACCTCACCGGCATCACCCTGGTGGCCCAGGACTGGGGCGGGCCCATCGGGCTCAGCGCCCTGGCCGCCGTTCCCGATCGCTTCGCCCGGGTGGTGGCGACCAACACCGTGCTGCACACCGCCGACCCGGCCCTGGCCGACCGCCTGGTGTGGGCCAACCACGGGCTGGGGGACCGCCGGGTGGTGCTCGAGGAGGCACTCGTCGACTACCTGCTCTACTGCTACCGGGCCCCCGACCTGGTGGCCAGCTCTCTTCGTGGAGGCGGTCGCCGGGCCCGCTGCCGCCCGAGGTGGCGGCCGCCTACGACGCCCCGTTCCCCGACGACACGCACCAGGCCGGCCTCCGCCAGCTGACCGGGCTCCTGCCCCTCACCCGCAACGACCCCGGCGCGGCCATCGGCCGGGCCACCATGGCCGCGCTGGCCCGGTTCGAGCGACCGTTTCTGACCGCGTACTCGGACGGCGACCCGGCCACCGCCGGCTGGGACGCGGTCTTCCAGGAGCACGTGCCCGGGGCGGCCGGCCAGGCCCACACCCGGATCGCCGGGGCCGGCCACTTCCTCCAGGAGCAGCAGGGCGACGAGCTGGGCCGGGTGGTGGCCGACTTCATCGCCGCCAACCCCCGTAGCCTCCCCTCGGCGCGGCCACTCCGGACCGACCGGACATCACCCCGGAGCGCGGAAGTAGGGTGCGTCCGTGTACCAGACGTGGGGGAACGCTCGTGGCGACGTTGGTGATGGCCGGCGCGCTGGCCCTCGCCATCGGGACCGGTGCCGGGCCCGCCCAGGCGACCACCACCAGCTCCGCTTCCGGTGCGGCGACCACCACCCCGGCCCCGCCCGGCACGGTCTGGCTGTGTCGCCCGGGGATGGCCGACGATCCGTGCACCCCGAGTCTGACCACGACCGACACGACGCCCTCGGGCCGCACGCTCGGCGTGGTGAAGGTCCCGCGGGCCAGCCATCCCAAGATCGACTGCTTCTACGTCTATCCGACGGTGAGCGATCAGAAGACGCCGAACGCCGATCTGACCGTGGACCCGACCGAGCGGTCGATCGCCCTGTACCAGGCGGCCCAGTACTCCCGTGACTGCCGGGTGTTCGCGCCCATGTACCGCCAGCTGACCATCTCGGCCATCACCGGACCGACCACGGCGGCCGAGTCCACGCTGGCCTATGACGGTGTGCTCCAGGCGTGGAACACCTACCTGCACAAGTACAACGACGGCCGGGGGGTCGTGCTCATCGGCCATTCCCAGGGCGCGTTCGTGCTGCGCCAACTCATGACGTCGCAGATCGATCCCAAGCCGGCGGTGCGGCGCCTGCTGGTCTCGGCGGTGTTGATGGGGGGCAACGTCACCGTCAAGCAGGGATCCGACGTGGGCGGCGACTTCAAGCACATCCCGGCCTGCCACGCCGCCACCCAGGTCGGTTGCGTGATCGCCTTCTCCACCTTCGACGCCGTTCCCCCGTCCAACTCGCTGTTCGGGCGGACGACGGCGGCGGGCCTGCAGGTCCTGTGCACCAACCCGGCCGCGCTGTCGGGGGGAGCGGGCCTGCTCGATCCGATCTACCCGACCCAACCCTTCGCCCCGGGCTCGTCGATCGCCGCCGGCATCAGCCTCCTCGGCCTCCCCAAGCCGACGGCGACCACGCCGTGGGTGTCGGCGCCGGGCGCCTATCAGGCCCGCTGCTCGTCGGCCGGGGGTGCCGACGTGCTGGAGATCTCACCCCGTTCCGGTGCCCCGACCCTCCACCCGAGCCCGAATCCCACCTGGGGACTCCACCTGGTCGACGGCAACATCGCCCTCGGGAACCTGATCGCCGTCGTGCACAGCCAGGCGGCCGCCTACGCCCGGTCCCACTGACCGGATCCGGTCCCGACCACCGGGACCCGGGTCAGTCACGGCTCGACCCCACCGGCCTCGAGCACGGACAGGATCTCGTCGCCCCAGCGCTCGAGTCGGAGCGGCCCGATGCCCCGACATCCGGCCAGTTCGGCCAACGTACGCGGCAGGGCGGTGGCGATGCCGACCAGGTCCTTGTCGGTGAGGACCACGTAGGCGGGAACGGCGTCCTTCTTCGCCACCGCCGAACGCCACTGGCGCAGGGCCTGTTCGGCCGATGCGCTCTCGGCCGACGGCTCGGCCACCAGCGTGACCGTCCGGCCCTCGACGCGGACGTCGGTGCCGAAGGGAAGCTCGGACCTCGACTCGCCCACGGCCACGATCACCCCGTGGGCACCGACCTCGAGGATGGTGCCGGTCTGTCCGCGGTACTCGAGGGCCAGGCCGCCGACCGCGGCGACCGTGGGCAGCTCGGGCTGGCGGCGCTTGGACGCCGGGGAGGCCGACCTCCCGCCGCTGCGGCCGGGTTCGGGAGCCCGCCTCGTCAGGGCCTGATGGGGACGGGATCCGTCGAGCTCGCCGACGAACGGCGACGGCGTCTCGGCGTCGGCCAGCACCACCACCTGGGACCGGGCCCGGGTGAGGGCGACGTGGAACACCCGGCGCTCCCCCTCCTCGTCATCGGACAGCCGGTGGGGGAAGAGCCCGGCCGAGGCGCCGAAGACGATGACGTGCCCCCACTCCTTCCCCTTGATCCGGTGCACCGTCGACAGCAGCACCGAGGGCCCGTCCGGTGCCGGTCGGGTGAGGATGCCCCGCAACCAGGCCTCGAAGGTGGACGCCTCGGGGTGGAGCGCGGCCACCGCCTCGAGCGCCACCAGATCGTCGGCATGGGTCGAGCGGTCGGCCTCCCGCCTCGAGCCGTCGAGCACGTCCAAAGTCCCATTGAGGCCGATGCCCACCCGGATCGCCCGCAGGGCCGCAGTGGTGGACCGGCCGGCGGCCCCGGCCACGGTGTCGAGGTCGTCGGCGTACGCCAGGAGCTTCGGTGCGTCCCGTCCGGTCAACCGGCCGGCCAGCCGGCGGATGTCCGCCGTAGAGGTGGAGGCCGACTTGGTCACCATGTCCACCACCATCGGGGCGATGCCCCGCGAGGGGCGGCGGATGGTGTCCCGGATGTCGTCCCGGCGGATGTGGCCTGGATCGGCCCCGATCCGCAGATAGGCGAAGGCGGTGCGCATCCCGGTGCGGCCCAAGGCCCTCACCCCGAGCGGGCGTGCTGTTCGGAAGGCCGGATTCGACGCAGGCCACCTGGACGGGCAGCAGGGCCGAGTTGACCCGGGCCAGCACGGCGATGTCATCGGGGTCGACCCCGCGTTGGCGCCACCCGGAGATGATCTCCACCGCCAGCGCGGCCATGGCATCGCCGGCCACGGCGCGCACGGCCACCGGGCCGGCTCCGGCCAACGGGCCGGCGGGGTCCGGCCGGTCGTCCTGGCGACCCTCCGGCCAGCGGATGGTCTTCTCCAGCCGGCGGTGGTTGTAGGAGAGGACGTTGCTCGCCGCGCCCACGATCGAGGGCGGGCACCGGTAGTTGACCTCGAGTGGATGGTGGCCGGCGCCCGGGAAGTAGTGCGGGAAGCCGATGAGGAACTCGGGGGTCGCCCCCGAGTAACCGTAGATGACCTGGTCGTCGTCGCCGACCCCGAAGCAGTCGTAGCCCGGCGCGGCGAGCAGCCGGATCATCAGCAGGTGGGCCGGAGTGAGGTCCTGGAACTCGTCGACGAGCAGCCGGCGGCATCGGGCCTGGGCGGCGGCGCGGGCGTCGGGGTCGGTGAGGAGGATCTCGATGGCCCGGTAGATCTGCTCGTCGAAGTCGACGGCTCCGAGGTCGGCCAACGCACGGCGGTAGCGGTCGAAGCCCTCGGCGATGCCCGACGCGTCGCGGCACCGCCTCTTCGACCGACTCCGGGGAGCTCAGCCCGAGGCGGATGGCGGAGAGGGCGGCGATGTACGGGGCGACGGTGTCGGTGTTGGCCTGGCGGCGGATCTCGAACTGGCTCTGGAGCACGTCGCGGACGTCGAGCTCCTCGAGCACCCGGGGCCGGCCCCCGCCGAATTCGCTGCAGATCCACAGGCCGGTGCTGTTGAGGGTCCGGATGTGGGGACCGTCGGGGGTCAGCACCCCGGAGCACCGCTGCTTCATCTCGTCGGCCGCCCGGGTGTTGTAGGCCAGGGCGCTGACCGTGCCCGGGGGAGTGCCACGGTCGGAGACCAGATGGCGCAGCCGCTCGGTGAGGACCCGGGTCTTCCCCGATCCGGCCGGGGCGATGACCCGGGCGGCACCGGAGCGATGACCGACCGCGGCCAGCTGGTCGGGGGCCAGCTCGGCCGACGGGGGACGGTGGGTGGCCGGACGGAGTACGCCCGCCTCCGCTCCCCAGCGATGGACCACGCCGGGGCCCGAGGCCAGGGGCGGCGGGTCCGGTGGGCCGCCGTCGACGAACAGGGGGGTGCCGTCGGCCAGCACGATGTCGGCGGGACCACCGGCCGTGACCCCGACTGCCTCCATCCTCCGGGCCGCCTTACGGGCGTGCCACCACACCGGCTCCCCGCCCCGGGCGTCGTAGTTGTTGGCCCACACCAGGAAGTGGAGGTGCTCCAGGCCGAACTCGAAGAGGGGGGTGAGTCGGTGGACCGGCCCGTCGTGACGCTCCGGTGTCCGCAGGGCATCGGGGTCGGCTACCAGCTCGACCACCACTGGCCGGCGCTCGAGCCAGGCCAGGTGGAGCGCCTCCACCACCAGGGCCGGTTGGTGCAACTCGCCCTCGCCGACGGTGAACCGCGGGCACGCCGTCCACGGGTCGGGTGGGGCGGCACCGGCGGACACGACCACCCCCCGTCCGAGCTCGGATGGTCCGGGGTGTGCCACCGGATCAACCTAACGGGCGGCTGCGACGGCGGGTTCGGTCCGGTGCCGCCGGCCGGCCGGGACCGGCCCGGTGCCGGGGCGGGGTTTGACAGCGAGGGTCGGACCTGGCCAAATCAGGAGAGGGCCATCGACCGGTCACGATCGAGGACCCGGGGAAAGCAACCGCACCGAGACGGTAGAGGTGGATGAGGATGAGTCGAGAGCTGGACGCACTGCACCGGTCGGTGGAGCACCTGCACGGCGTGGTCGACGGGCTCGGCCCCGAAGAGGTCCGGGCCTCGGCCTACCCCACCGAGTGGACCATCGCCGACGTCCTGTCCCACCTCGGTTCGGGGGCGGTGATCATGCGCCGGCACTTCGAGGACAACGTGGACGGTATCGAGACCGAGGCCGGTTTCGACCAGGGGGTATGGGACGACTGGAATGCCCGGGAGCCCTTCGAGCAGGCGACATCGGCCCTGGTGGCCGACGCCGACCTGCTCTTCCGCCTCGACCATCTGGACGAGACCCGGCGGGAGACGTTCCACTTTCCCATGGGGCCCTTCGAGCTCGACTTCGCCGGCTTTGTGGCCCTGCGCCTCAACGAGCATGTGCTCCACACCTGGGACGTGGAGGTGGCCCTCGACCCCGCCGCCGTGCTCCCCGGCGACGCCACCGAGGTGTTGGTGGACAAACTGGGCATGATGGTCCCGTTGATCGGGAAGCCCGTCGGCCGCGAGCACAGCGTGCAGGTGCAGACGAGCGACCCGGTCCGGGCCTTCACCGTCGCCCTCGGGGGCGACTCACTGGTGCTGACACCGACCGGGCCGATCGCCGAGCCCGACCTCGAGCTGCCCTCCGAGGCCTTCATCCGCCTGGTCTACGGGCGGCTCGATGCCGACCACACGCCACCGGTGGCCAAGGACGGGTCCCTCGACGAGCTCCGCCGGGCCTTCCCCGGATTCTGACCGGCGCCGCCCGCAACGGCGGCGCGGGTCGGCGGGGCATAAGATCGCCCACCACATCGAGGCCGGGGAACCGACCGGATGGAGGGGAGGGCCCGGCCCCGGGCCAGAAAGGTGGCGACGGTGTCGCTCAGTTACGACGAGGCCTATGCCCAGGTCACCGCGCCCGGTCAGATGTTCGAGTTGACCGACGGGGTGGTCGACGGGGTCAACGTTCGCCTGTTCAAGCACGCGCCCCCCACGCTCGGTCAGGTGTTCGCCGGGGCCCGGGGGGTCACGTCGACGTTCATGGTCTACGAGGACGAGCGCTGGACCTTCGACGAGACGATGGGCCATGTCGATGCCCTGGCTCACGCGCTCGTGCACACCTTCGGCATCAACAAGGGGGACCGGGTCGGCATCGCCATGCGGAACCTCCCCGAGTGGGTGGTGGCCTTCGCGGCCATCCTGTCCATCGGCGCCGTCTCCGTGTCGCTCAATGCCTGGTGGACCGAGCCGGAGATCGACTACGCCCTCGAAGACTCGGGCCTGTCCCTCCTGATCGCCGACCCGGAGCGGATCGACCGGGCCCACCGGGCGGCCCACTCCCGTCAGATCCCCATGATCGTGGTGCGGGCCGACCGGATCGAGCCGGTCCCGACCGGGGTCCAGCGCTACGACGACGTGGTCGCCCTGGGCACGGCCATGCCCGTCGTCGAAGTGGGGCCGGACGACGACGCCACCATCCTCTACACCTCGGGGACCACCGGGTTCCCCAAAGGGGCGGTCTCCAGCCACCGCGCCGTGACCCAGGCCCTGATGGCGTTCTGGGCCGGTGCGATCATCGCCACGGCCCGTAAGGGCGAAGATCCCCTCAGCGGGGGAGGCCATCCGCCGAGCTTCATCCTCATCGTGCCCCTCTTCCACGTGACCGGCTGTGTCCCGGTCATGTTGAGCTGCTTCGGCATGAAGATGAAGCTGGTCATGATGTACCGCTGGGACCCCGAGAACGCGCTGCGGCTCATCGAGGCGGAGCGGGTGACCGCCTTCGTGGGGGTGCCCACCCAGAGCTGGGACATGCTCGAGAGCCCGGCGTTCTCCAGGTACGACACCTCGTCCCTGGCCACCGTGGGCGGCGGTGGTGCTCCGGCCCCGGTCAAGCTGGTCGACCGGGTCGAGAAGGGATTCACCCGGGGCCGGCCCAACATCGGGTACGGCATGACCGAGACCAATGCCTTCGGGCCGGGTAACAACGGTGACGACTACGTGACCCACCCGACGTCGACCGGTCGGGCCCGGACGACCATCATGGACACCGAGATCCGCGACGAGGGCGGCCAGCCGGTGCCGGTAGGGGAGCGGGGGGAGATCTGGATGAAGGGACCGAACCTCATCCGGGGCTATTGGAACAAGCCTGAGGAGACCAAGGCGACCATCGTCGACGGTTGGTTGGCTTCGGGAGACCTCGGTCGGATCGATGAGGAGGGCTTCCTCTACATCGAGGACCGGGCCAAGGACATGGTGCTCCGGGCGGGCGAGAACGTCTACTGCGCCGAGGTCGAGAGCGCCATCTACGACCACCCGGCCATCTACGAGGCCGCCGTCTTCGGGGTCCCCCACGAGCGCCTCGGCGAGGAAGTGGCCTGTGTGATCCACTTGAAAGCCGGCACCGAGCTGACCGGAGACGGGCTCCGGGACTTCCTGGCCGGGGACCTGGCCTCCTTCAAGATCCCCACCCGCATCGCCTTCACCGGCGAGCGCCTGCCCCGCAACCCGTCGGGCAAGATCCTGAAGCGCGAACTCCGCGACATGTACTTCGCTGCTGATGGCTGACCGCTGACCCGGTCAGCTGACCGGGGTCGGGCGGGGTCGGCTCCTACGGTTTGGCCAGGGCGGCGACCAGACCGTCTCCCGGTGAGCCGATCCCGGTCATGGAGTCGAACCCGGGCGCAGTCGAGAGGGCCACGTCCTGCTCCGTGCAGTTGCCGGTACCGCTGCAGTAGACCTCGAGGCCCTCGAACCCGAGCGTCCGCACCGAGGTGATGGTCCCGGCCTTGCCGTTGACACCGTTGATGTAGTCCACCCGGACCAGCGCCTGCTTGCCGCCGGGGACGATGTCGTCGAAGGCGGTGGACGCCGAGGGCGAGGCCTCCACCCGGTAGAGGAGGGGGTTGACGAAGCCGAGCGGGGCTCCGGCCGCCTGGTCGGCGTCGGCCATGAGGCCGGCGAACAGCGGCGAGGCCACACTGGTCCCGCCGATCCGGTACTGGTCGTAGGACACGCCGGCCGGGAAGCTCTGGGTCTCGCCGACCAGCATCCCGGTGGTGGGATCGGCGTCCATCGAGATGTCCGGCTCCACCCGGTTGGGGATCCCGGTGAGGGCGGAGTTGCGCCCCGCCAAGGCGGGCGGTACCACGCCGTCCTGGTACCAGGGCTCGGAGTACTCGTAACTGGTGCCCCCGCCCCCGCCGTAGTCGTAGGCCCCGGGCGCCCCGGGCACCCACTTCCCGAGGTTCGCCTTGGTGCAGCCCGGGTACTGGTCGGCCAGCAGGGTCTTGGTGCACAGGGCGCTCTTCGAGGTGGACCAACCCACCTCACCGATCCGGTTGTCGGTCGCCCCCACCTGCAGGGCCGTGCCGCCCACCGCCGTGGTGTAGGGGCTGGAGGACGGGTAGTCGGCCGCGGTCAGGCCGGTGGTGGTGAACTCGTCGCCGTCGTCCCCGGCCGAGAACTGGACGCCGATGCCGGTTCCCCCGGCCATCAGCAGGACGTTGTCGAAGGAGCTCCGAGTGCCGGCGGTGTCGAGCAGGTCACCGGCGTCGTCGCCCCATGAGTCGGTGATGATGTCGGCCAAGTGGCCGTCGACCACCTGCTGCACCGAGTTGAAGAGGCCCTGGAGGCAGTTCTTCGCCCCCATGTACAGGATGTTCGCTCCGGGAGCCAGGGCGTGGACCGCCTCGACGTCGAGGGTCTGCTCGCCGAACCACCCGCTGGCCTGGCACAGCCCGGTGTCGGTGAAGGTCGGGCTCACGATCTGGCTGTACTGGCTGGCCTTCAGCACCTGCCCGGGCTGGTTGAGCTGGCTGTAGTGCCGGGCGTCGCTGAACAGGGTGGGCGAGGCGTAGGCGTCGACGATGGCCACGGTGACCCCCCGGCCGTCGTCGCCGGAGGCGATCCGCGAGGTCAGCCCGTAGGCCCCCTGGAGCTGGGCCGGGGTGTAGCCGCACACCCCGTAGGGCAGCGGGTCGGGGTACTGCCCGTAGGCGGGGTCCGAGGTGTCGTTGAGCTGCCCGTAATACGACGAGCAGGGCGGGGCGTTGCGGAAGCCCGGCGGTTGGGGGATGGCCGCCGGCGCCGCCGGAGTGGCGTCCGTCGTGGGCGTGGCCCCGGTGACGCTGTCGTGGGTGGCCACGTTCTGGTCCACGCCGGTCACCCCGCTGATCAGCGGGGCGACCGCGGCCGGCACGGTCAGGGGGCTCGCGGCCAGGCGGACCGTCTGCCCGCTGTGGTTGTACTCGCCCAGGGAGACACCGAAGGCCTGCTCGATGGTGGCGGCCGACCCGGTCGCCTGCACGGTCATCCGGTCGGGGGTCACCGCGTCGACCGTGATCCCGGTCGACCGCAGCCACGAGGTCACCGTGCTGACCGACGCCGCCGTGGGCGAGAAGCGCTGCTCCCACTGGGCCGCCGTCAGGTAATGGCGGTAGCTCGCACCGGTCGGGTCGGAGACGGCCTGCTCGAGTGAGAGCGCACCGGCTGGGTTGCTCAGCTGCAGGCCCACGTTGAAGTCGATGGAGGTGGCCGCAGGCGTCGCTCCCACTTCGGTGGCGGCCGTCGCCGCCGGCGAGGCGCTCTGGATGGCCGCCCGGGCCGCCGGGGTCGCCCCGGCGTCGGCCCCGGCCATGACGACCGTGCCGATCGGGAGGACCAGCGAGGCCAGGGCGACGGTGACCGCCCTGCGCCTGCGGTGTGGGACTGGTGCGCTGTGAAGCTTCATGGTGCTCCCCTCCTCGGCCACGGTTGCGACGGGGGCACTCGCTCACCCCGCCACGGTTATCGGCGACCTTTTCACACCTTTCGCCGGATTGCAATCGTGTTTCGGTGGCGGGGGGAGGGATCCGTCGTCCGGCCCCGACGGGGCGGTCGGCTCCGGCGGTCGCCTCGGTCGCGGCACTAGCGTCTCCGGCGAACGAGGAGACCAGGATGACCGACACCAGCGGCTGGGTGGCCCCGGGCTTCGAAGGGGTCCGCGAGGTCTTCGAGGCCAACTTCGCCGACGGCCTGGAGGTGGGCGCAGCCTTCGCCGCCCACCACCGGGGGAGGAAGGTGGTCGACCTGTGGGGTGGCATCGCCGACACCACGACGGGCCGGCCCTGGCTCGAGGACACGCTCGTGCTCGTGTACTCGACCACCAAGGGGTTGACGGCCATGTGCGCCAACCGGCTGGCCCAGCTCGGCGCCCTCGACGTCGAGGCCCCCGTCGCCACCTACTGGCCGGAGTTCGCCTCGGCGGGCAAGGACGATGTCACCGTGGCCGACCTGCTGTCCCACCGGGCCGGGCTGGCGTGGGTCGACGGATCGATGTCCTTCGAGGAGGCGCTGGCCTGGGAACCGGTCATCCGTGCGCTCGAGCGTCAGGCGCCCTCGTGGCCGCCGGGCACCGCCCACGGGTATCACGCCACCACCTACGGATGGCTGGTCGGCGAGGTGGTGCGCCGGATCAGCGGCCGCAGCCTGGGTACGTATCTCCGCCAGGAGATCGCCGATCCGCTGGGAGCGGAGTGCTACGTCGGCCTGCCGGCCTCGGAGGAGCATCGGGTCGCCCGTCTCGTCTCGTTCGCCGAGGCGGCCCGGTCGGGGAGCCCGATTCCCGACTCGAGCATCGACGGCGGCACGCTCGGTGGGCTGGACCCGGCCACCCTCGATGAGCAGGTGGCCCGCTACCTGGCCCCCGACGGTCCGCTGACCAAGGCCCTGGCGGCACCGGGCGGCGCGCTGTCCGACGGCGATGTGTGGAACGACCCGCGCCTGCACGCCGCCGAGATCCCGGCGGCCAACGGCATCTGTGACGCCCGGTCGCTCGCCGGCCTCTACGGAGCCTGCGTGGGCGAGGTGACCACTCCGTCGGGCGAGCACTTCCGGGCGCTCAGCGCCGGCCCAGCTCGACCGGGCCCTCGAGCCGCGGACCGAGGGCCCGGATGCCGTGCTCATGGGCATCGATCTCCAGTGGGGCCTGGGATTCATGCTCAACCGCGGCATCGTGGCCGCCGCCGGGCTCGGGGGCCCGCGCTCGTTCGGCCATTTCGGGATGGGCGGATCGGCCGGTTGGGCCGATCCCGACCTCGAGCTCGGGATGGGCTACGTCATGAACCGGATGGTGCTCGGCACCACCGGGGACACCCGGAGCTTCCGGCTGATGCAGGCCTGCATCGCCGCCGCCCGGTCCGTCTGAGCCCGACCGGTCCGGCGGGGTGGCGTCGGGGCTCAGGGCTGGATCGCCGCGGCGGCCAGGGCCCGGATCTCCGGGGGCACGAAGTTGTTCTCGGTGGTCTCCTCGGCCTCGGTGAGCTCGACCATCCGCTGCGCCACCTCGGCCGGGTCCATCTGCCCGGTGGTCACCATCTCGCCGATCGACCGGAACAGGTCGCCGGCCGAAGCGTTGATCGACGTGTCCCCGAACCACTCCCACATCGATTCGGCCATGCGGTCGTTGAAACCGGTCTGGTAGGGGCCGGGGTTCAACAGGGTCACGTCGATGCCCAACGGGGCGAGCTCGCCCCGCATGGCCTTGCCCATCGCCTCCAGGGCGTGCTTGGTCATGGCGTAGGGCCCGAAGGTCGGGGCCGACAGCACCCCGGCGATGGACGACATGATGATCACCCGTCCGCTCCCCCGGGACACCATCTGCTTCAGGACGTGCTGGGTCACCGCCAACGTGCCGAACACGTTGACTTCGAACAGGCGACGGACCCGGTCGAGGGGCACGTCGGCCATGGGCCCGGTCTGACCGGCGCCGGCGTTGTTGATGAGCACGTCGATCTCCCAGCCGGACACCTTGGCCACGTCGTCGCTGGCGATGTCGACCCGCTCGACGGTCAGCTGCGGGGCCTCGGCTCGGAGGGCATCGGCCTGCGCGTCGGTCTCGGTGGTGGCGATCACCCGATGGCCCCGTTCGGCCAGGGCGAGGCTGGCCAGCTTGCCGAATCCGGATCCGGCGCCGGTGATCATCACGGTTTTGGTCATGGCGCTCACGATAGGGGACGGGGCCTGATCTCGACAGGCGTGCCCCGCTCGGTGAAGGCGTACTCGGCGCCGGTGCTGAATCGGGTGACGAGCACGTCATCGGACAGGGGTGCCTCCTGGTCGCCGAGCGCCACCTCGACGGCCAGGCCCCGGTGGTCGCCGTCGAGGGGGACGCAGCGAAAGCGTCGGTCCACCGCCTGCACGATGGCATCGAGGGGGTCGAGCCGGTCGGCTTCGAGCATGGAGGGCCATGCCCCGTCGGCCTGGGCGGCGGCATCGGGGTCGAATCGGACGACCAGTCGGGCTCCCCGCTCGATGGTGCAGTGCACGTAGGGGGCGGGGAGCAGCGCGGGGTGCAGGGACAGCAGCGATGCGGCATCTTCAGAGTCCGTGGCCGAGACCGAGGGCGGCATGCAGGCGGGTGGCCACCACCCCGGCCACGCCGGCGAACTGGCGGCGTCCGAACTCGACGGCCTCGGCCCGGCTCCCGACCCGCTGCCCCGTGGCCGCCATGAAGGAGAGGACCAGGAGGTGACCCTGGAGGGCGACCTCCTGGGCGATCCGCCGCAGGGCGGATGACGACCAGTCGGAGAACCGGAGATCGGCGAGGAGCGGGCCGGAGTAGTCGTGCCGGCCGTCATCGGCCGGATCGATCGGGTCCAGCTCGAGGCCGGCCGCCCGGGTGCGTTGCATGGCCGCCGCCTGGGGCGGCACCGGCAGCGGAGGGTGGCGGTCGGAGATGGTGACGTCCCACTGGCAGTGGGGTTGGCGGTCGGCCGGGACGCGGGGCGGTCGGTGGACGGGACGGACCCGGGCCCGGTTGTTGGTGGCGATGGCCGTCGCGTCGAAGGTCGGGTCCTCGATGTCGTGACACATCGCCACCACGTACTCGGGGCCCATCGGCTCCACGTCCATCAGCGCCCCGCAGTGATCGAGCCGGAACCCTCCATGGTCGTGGTCGGTCAGCTCATACCGGAAGTCCATGAACTGCGGGGGTGCCCCGATGTCGAACTGCATGCCCTTGAAGATGACCTCGACGGAGTCCCCCTCGAAGGCCAGCGCCCGCTGCATGCGCTGGGTGTAGACGGGGCTGGCGCCCATCCACTCCTCGATGGCGATGTCACGCATGACGTCGCGGCCGAAGGCACCGATCAGGTGGGGCATGCCGGCCCGGTCGATCAGGTGCCCGGCGAGCAGGTACTCGGGCACCAAGCGGGCCAGCTGGTCCCGCGACAGACCTTCGAGGCCGACCGGCGGGCTCACCGGCGGCGCAGGCTCGGGTCGGTGACCGCCGGGGCCGAGGCGAAGTAGTTGTCGGCCGGGTTGAGCTCGGTGCCCGATGGGACGACCTGGTCGATCCGGTCGAGCACGTCCCCGGTCAGCTCCACGTCGGCGCCGGCCAGGAGGTCGTCCAGCTGCTCGGGCGTGCGCGGGCCGATGATGACCGAGGTGACGGCCGGGTGGGACGTGACGAAGGCGGTGGCCAGGTGGGAGAGGGGCAGCCCGGCCTCGGCGGCCAGCCGGGTGAGCAGCTGGACGGCCTCGAGCTTGGCCTGGTTGGCCGGCACCGACAGGTCGAAGCCGCGGGCCCCGAGTCCCCCGGCGCGGTGACCCTTGGTCGGGTCGGTCCGCCCGGACAGCCACCCGCTGGCCAGCGGGCCGTAGGTCAGGACGCCCATGCCGTAGCGCTGGGCCACCGGGAGCACGGACCCTTCGATGGTCCGGTTGAGGATCGAGTACCGCGGCTGCTCGGTCCGGAACCGGTGATGCCCCCGTCGTTCGGCCGTCCACTGGGCCTCGACGATCAGCTCGGCGGGGAAGGTGGAGGAGCCGATGGCCCGCACCTTGCCCGAACGGACCAGTTCGGAGAGCACCGCCAGGGTTTCGTCGATGTCGGTGGCGTAGTCCGGCCGGTGCATCTGGTAGAGATCGAGGTAGTCGGTGCCGAGTCGGCGCAGGCTGTCCTCCACCGCCCGGAGGATCCAACGTGGCGACCCGCCGCGTTGGTTGGGGTCGGATCCCATCGGCAGGCCGAACTTGGTGGCCAGCACCACCTCGTGGCGGCGGCCGCGGAGCGCCTGGCCCACGATCTCCTCGCACTCACCCTGGGAGTAGACGTCGGCCGTGTCGACGAAGTTGATCCCGGCATCGAGGGCGGTGTGGATCATCCGCACCGACTCGTCGTGGTCGGGGTTGCCCATGGCCCCGAGCATCATCGTGCCCAGGGCGAGCTCACTGACCGACATGCCCGTGCCACCGAGGATCCTGCGTCTCATCGGTCACTCCTTCGTACGTGGTTGGGGTCCCCCGTCCCCGGAGGCGGGTCGGGGGGTGCGGGGAGATGCCGGGGATCAGGACCGCCGATCGCTCCGCTCATCCCTTTTGGGCCACGCTCACCTTGAGCGGGGAGAAGGCCCCCGGGGCGGGCACGGGCACGACGGTCGGGCCATGCCCCAGTCGGGCCTTCAGTTGGAAGACCGTGTAGTACTGCACGATGGGCCAGAAACGCTGTGGTGGCACGTCCCTCTTCTGGCAGCCGTTGATGCCCAGCTTCGCGAGCTGGGGGGTCACGAAGTGGTTGGCCACGGCGTAGCCGATCAGTCCGCCGCCGTTGCGGATGCCGACGCAGATGTCGGTGTAGGTGTTGTGCCCCTCGCCGATCACCTGCACCAGTGACTTCGGCCCGTTGAAGGCGGCGTACTCCTGCTTGATCTGCGGGGTGCGGATGGCGGTGTCGCCGGTGGCCCGGATGATCATGATCGGCTTGCCCGAGGGGGTGCCGACGGGCCCCTCGGGGGCCCATCCGATGGCGGTGGACACCTTGGGGGAGTTGAGGGCGTCGAACGCGGTCTCACCACCGGCCGAGTGCCCGACGGCGGCCACCCGGTCGGGATCGGCGGTTCTGTGCAGCACCGAGGACGCCGTCCCCGAGGCGCGCTCCACCGCGTCGAGCGACGACATCATGATCGAGCTGTCCATGGCCGGGGTGGGGGAGGTCTTCACCCCGAGGACCTGGGCGGCCAGTCCCCGCTCGAGATAGTCGGCACTGACCACCACGTAGCCCCACGAGGCGATGCCGACGAGCAGGTTCGAGTAGTAGAGGCGCTCCCCGCCGTAGCCGTGGCTGAACAGCACGATGGGATAGGGGCCGGCCTTCGACCCGGGTGCGTCCGAGAAGGCGTCGACGGTCGTGGTCGAGTCGTACTTGGCCGGCAGCAGGCCGGCATAGCCCGCCGGCAGGGTCTGGGCCTCGGTGTAGCTGAATCGGGGGAGCGTGCTCGCCTGTGCCTTGCTCAGATCGGCCGGATAGAAGACGGTGGCCAGGCGCTCGCCGTACTTCGGTCCGGCCGATCCCAGGTCGAGTGTGGTGACGCCGACCCGGTCCGGTCCGGTCGACCCGTAGGCCGGCGTGGATGCCGTGGTCACCGCGGCGGGGGAGGTGGTGCCTGATCCGCACCCGGCCAGAAGCACCAGGAGGGTGGCTGTCCCGAGCAGGGCCCGGTTCCTGTTCCCCATCGAGTCGCGCTCCTGTCGCTCGGCCGACCAGTCGTGCAGCACCGCGGGCGGCGGGCGCACGGGCCCGGGAGCACGGTAGTGCGAACCCGCAGCCGGTGCTTCGGTTCCGGGTCGGGCTCCCGACCCCGACAACGGCTCCGGTCGTCGACGGCTCCCGGTGGGGACCCACCGGGCCACCGTGACCGGTCGGACCTCTCCGGCCTGACCGGGGCGACCCGCCCCGAGGGTCAGCCGACCTCCGACCAGGTGCGGCCGAACCATCGCTGGATGCGGCTCGAACCGAAACGGAGCTTGTCCACGGCGAGCTCCTGGGACGGGCCGTCGAGCCCCCCGACCGGGGCTTGTCCACTGAGGAAGGTGACCTCGACCCGGGCGACCTGGTCGCGTCCGAACTCGAGGTAGCACAGGCCGTGGCCGTCGTACTCGACCGATTCGTCGGTGCCGCGGATCTGCGCACTGATGCGTTCGGCCACCACTGCGGCCTGTCCCTCGGCGAACACCCCGGCCTTCGGGGTGCCGACGCTGGTGACGTCCCCGACCGCGTAGACACCGGGGTAGGCGGTCTCCAGACTCAGTGGATCGACCGGGATCCAGCCGTCGACGGCCAAGCTCGGACTCCGCCACCACGGCCGGGGCGCGGTGCACCGGGACCCCGAGGAACAGGTCGTAGGGCATCTCGCGGCCGTCGGCGAGCTTGGCCACCTGGCGCGCGGGGTCGAGCTCGCGCACCGTCTGTTCGGGGTGCCACTCGATCCCGCGCTCGGCGAAGGCGACCAGCAGGGCCGCGGAGGCGGCGGGGGAAGGGGGGATGGGAGCGCCCATCGGCATCACCAGGGAGATGCTGGACTGCTCGCGCCGGCCCCGCTCGGACAGGAAGTCGTGCATCAGCAGCGCGGTCTCGCTCGGGGCCGGAGGGCATTTGAACGGGGTCGAGGTGACGGCCACGATGACCCGGCCCCCGGGGAATCCGGCCAGGATGTCCCGGAGGGCGAAGGCACCGGGCACCGTGTAGAACTCGTGGCCTCCCTCGACCAGCCCGGGGGTGGCCGAGGGGTCCAGATCGGCACCGAGGGCGACGACCAGGATGTCCGCGTCGAAGCCGCCGCGGTCGGTCTCCACGTGCTTGGCCGCCGGATCGATGGAGCGCACCGTCGACTGCACGAACCGGACCCCGGGCTTGACGAAGTCACGGTAGGGATGGTGGACGGCGGCGGGAAGGGACCGCCCGAACATCACGTCCAGCTTCGAGAAGCCGAACACGAACCCCTCGTTCTGATCAATGAGCACCACGTCGATGTCGTCGCCGAACCGCTCGGACAGCGTGGTGGTCAGCTCCAGCCCGCCGAACCCGGCCCCCAGCACCAGAATTCGCATGGGCTGAGGATAACCACTCCCGTGGCCCCGCCGCCTGGGGCGACGTCGGCCAGGGCCGCCCGTCTCGCCCGGCTGCGGGTCCCGAGCGACCGGGAGCGCTTACGCTTCCATCACAATTGCGGAGAGAGCGTGAGTGGTGCTCCGCATGGGTGGCCGCGGGCGAGAAAGGTGCTTCCGGGTGAGGAGACCCGTTGCGAAGGTGGTCGTGGCCGTGCTGCTGGTGGCCGTCGGGACCGGGGCCGCACGCGGGTCCCCGGCGGGGTCGGCGGTGGCCCGATCGTCTCCCTCGAAGGTTCCCATTGTCATCCTCGGGGGCCAGGGAACCTTGTCCGGAGCGCGCCCGACGGTCGAGGTGAAGGTGGGCAACTCCTCCCCGGTTCCGGTCCTGCTCGACACCGGCTCGTCCGGTCTGCATCTCTTCGGCTCGGCGATCCCGACCGGACCGGGCTCGGGGGTCACGCTCACCTCCCATCCGGCCAACATCACCTACTCGGGCGGGCACCGGTTCGTCGGTGTGGTGGCCACCGCGGTCGTCACCATCGGGACCGCCGCCACCGGTGCGCCCGTGCGGTTCGCCGACGTCGAGCGGGCGTTCTGCATTCCCAGCAAGCCGACCTGTCCGGCGGCGGGAGGCATCCCCGGGTTCGAGGCGATGGGAGTCGACGGCATCCTCGGCATCGGCACCCAGTCGAGTGGGGGCAACCTGGTGAGCCCCCTGTTCGGGCTGCCCGGATCGCTGGGCTCGACCTGGAGCATCCATCTCAGGGGCACGTCGGGCACGCTCATCCTCGGTGCCCGGCTCCCCTCCGGGCCCTCGGTCACGACCATCCCCATGCGGCCGGTCGGGTCGTCGGTGACCCCCGCGCTCTGGGCCGACAGCCGCCTTCCCCTGTGCCTGAACGTGGGTGCCGTCAACCAGTGTGTGCACGGGCTGTTCGACTCGGGGACCTACACCATGCAGATCTCCGGTGCGGTGCTCGGCGGCGCTCCGACCATGACCGGATCGGACCACGTCACCGTCGGAACGCCGGTGGCCGTCACGCTGCGAGGATCGGCCCACCCGTTCTGGTCGTTCACCGCGGGGGCCACCAAGTCGAAGGACCTGGTCACCGTGCGGGCGGGTCGGGGTGGCTTCGTCAACACCGGGGTGCAGGTGTTCTACGACTTCACGGTGACCTACGACGACACCCGCGGACAGATCCGGCTGTCCCGCTGACTGGCCCGAGGTCACACTCCGGACCAGGCGGATTGCTCAGAACCCGGTGCCGCTCCTCGGAGCCGGCCGGGTGGTGAGGAGGGCATCGGCCACCGCGAGGCGGCCGGACCGGAGCTCCTCGATGCGCCCGCCGGCGGCAAGCAGTGAGGCGGGGAAGCCGCCCATGTACAGCGATCCGAGGGCCGGTAGCCCGAGGCGGAGGTCGGCCTCCTCACCGGCGAGGGCCCGGCGGCACGAGGCGCCGTCGGGTGCCGCCTCGAGCACCCACCGGCCCGGCGCCATGTCGGCGGCTCCCTCCGGCGCGGCCGGCGGCGTCACGTCGAGGACCAGGCGGCCTTCACCCTGATAGCCACGGGCGGCGAACGCGGCGGCGGGATCGAGCACCCGCACGTACAGGCGATCTTCGATGCTGACCTGGCGTAGCTGTCGGGGATCAGCCAGCCGCCAGCGGACCGGCTCGTCCACCGGCCGGCGCAGCGCGGTGACCGGGCCGACCAGATCGAGGTCCAGTACGAATCGCCACAGCGCGGCTTCGACCTCGGGGGTGTTCCCGCGCAGCTCCTCCACCTTGATCGAGGAGCGCTCCCCTCGGAAGACGTTGGTGTCGGTACCCGCCCGGTACAGCACGTACCCCTCGTCGCACACCCCGTGGAACAGGGCCGACGCGCCGCCCCGGCGATGGGGACGGTCGGCCAGTATCTCGGCCCAGTACCCTTCGCTGCGGTCGACCTCCCCGGCCCGGGTGCGGCGCTGTCGATCGAAGAGATCGGGGAGGACCTTGGCCGCCACGTCCTTGTCCACCAGTTCGAGCGGCAGCTCGGGGGCGGGTACGGCAAAGGCCGAGGCCCGGCTGTCGATCGAGTACTCGGCGACGTCGGCGGCCACCCCGTACCCGAATCTTCCGTAGATGATCGACTCCGACGCCTCGAGCCCGGCGATGGCCTCGCCCCGTTCCCGGGCGTCCTCGTGCATGGCCGCCATCAGCTGGCGCAGGAAGCCCCGTCGGCGGTGGGTGGGATGCACCCCGATGGCACTGATCCCCGCCATGGGCAGGGACGGGCAGGGCTGCCCCGGGGCGGCCGGGAGGGTGACGTCCAGGCTGTAGATGTCACCGTTGCCGACGAAGCGGTCGCCGGTGTCGACCACCCACGCCCGGTCGGGCTCCGACTTCGCCGCCCACAGCTCGAGGTCGATGACCTGATCGGGGTCCCCGGCGAAGGGATCGAGGAACGGGACCATCACCGACTGCCGGAACGCCAGGCCCTCCTCCGGGGTGATTTTTCGAACGACCGGGTCCATAGGGCCAGTCTGCCCACCCCCGGCCGGGGACGCCATCGCGGGGCCGGGGCGGACCCATCCGTGGTCGGGCATGCTGGGCGGATGAGCACGAGCGCCACCTACGAACTCGACGGTCATGTCGCCACCATCACCTACAACCGGCCCGACTCCCTCAACGCCATCAACGCGGAGATGCGCGGGGCACTGAACGATGCGTTCTCCCGGTTCCGGGACGACGAGGAGGCCTGGGTGGCCATCGTCACCGGGGCGGGACGGGCCTTCTGCGCCGGGGGGGACATGCGGGACGGCGCCGGATCGATCGGCGAGTTCGGCGGGACCTTCTGGGAGAAGCCCACGGTCAACTCGTTCGAGAGCGGTTGGGAGATCTACAAGCCGGTCATCGCCGCCGTCAACGGCTACTGCCTCGGTTACGGGCTGACCCTGGTCACCTGGTGCGACTTCGTCATCGCCAGCGAACGGGCCGAGTTCGGCTTCCCCGAGGTCCGCCTGGGCATCCCCACCATCGTCGGCGCCATCCGGTTGCCCCAGCGCATCAACTGGCAGTACGCCATGGAGCTGCTACTGACCGGAGAGCGGATCGACGCCACCCGGGCCAAGGAGATCGGCCTGGCCGGTTGGGTGGTGCCCCACGACCAGCTCATGGAGGAGGCCCGGGCCCTGGCCGGTCGACTGCTCGCCGCCGCCCCGCTGGCCGCCCGGGCCACCAAGGAGGTGGCCGTGCGGGCGCAGAGCCTGCCCCCGGTCGAAGCGATCCGGTTCGGCGAGACGATGCGGATCGTGGCCGCGGCCACCGAGGACGCGAAGGAGGGCCTGCGGGCCATGGCCGAAGGCGGGTCGCCCCGCTGGAGGGCTCGCTGAGTCCGGTCTGAGGTCCGTCCTCAGGGAGCGCGGTCGGCGGAGGGCAGGAGGGCGTGGGGATTCAGGATGCCGGCCGGGTCGAGGGCGTGTTTGATCGATCGGAAGGCCCGGATCTCCGCCGGCGTCCTCGACAGGTGGAGCCATCGCTTCTTCGCCGTGCCGATGCCGTGTTCGGCGCTGATGCTGCCGCCGAGCGCGGCCACCAACCGGAACACGGCGTCGTCCACCCGGTCGTCGTCCGGGGCCGGTCCGCTCACGTTCACGTGGATGTTGCCGTCGCCCACGTGGCCGAACAACCAGGTGCGGGCGGCGGGGTCCACCGTCCTCACCACCTCGGGCACCCGGTCGACGAATTCGGCCAAGGCGCCGTCGGGCAGGGTCACGTCGAGCTTGTGGGGCGGACCGAGGGTGTTGATGGCCTCGGTGTGGGCTTCGCGGTAGTGCCACAACGCGGCCCGTGGGCCGGGTTCGGTGGCCACCGCCACATCGCTCAGGTCGTCGAGGCCCTCGACGACCTCGGCCAGCGGCCCGGTGGGGTCGGTCCGGTCGGCCACCTCGATCAGCAGATACACCGGATGAGCCTCGGGGAACGGCAGCCCGGCCCCGGTCACCGAGCACACCAGCTCCATCCCGGGTGCGAGGACCAGCTCGCTGGCTTCGAGGTTCGGAAGCGACCGCCGGAGCAGGCCGGCGGCATCGACGGCGGGGCGCACGCCGGGGAAGGCCAGCAGCGCCACCGTCCGGGCGTTCACCGGGGGCACGAGGCGCAGCCGCGCGGCCGTCACGACGGCCAGTGTCCCCTCGCTGCCGCACACCAGGCTGGGCCAGTGATAGCCGGTGTTGTCCTTGACCAGCCCCCCGAGGTGGGAGATCACCTCACCGGACCCGAGCACGGCCTCGAGGCCCAGGACCTGCGCCCGGGTGTCCCCGTAACGCACCACCCGCAGCCCCCCGGCGTTGGTGGCGACGGTGCCGCCCACGGTGGCCGAGTCACGGCTGGCCATGTCCACCCCATAGGACCATCCGGCGACCCGGGCGGCAGCCTGCAGGTCGCCGAGGGTCACCCCGGCCCCGGTCGTCACCTGGCCCGCCTGCTGGTCGACGGCGTCCACCTGCCGGAGCCGGCGGAGACTGAGGACCACCTCGCCGTCGAGGGGCACCCCGCCACCGACCAGGCCGGTGTTGCCGCCCTGGGGAACGAGGGCCACACCGAGCTCACGACAGACCGAGACCACCCCGGCCACCTCCTCGGTCGAACCGGGTCGGACCACGAGCGCGGCATGCCCCACGAATCGTCCGGTCCAATCGGTGACGTAGGAGGCCACCAGGTCCGGGTCCACCACGACCCCGGCACCGACGACGTCGCGGAGCCGGGCGACGGCGACGTCCGGACTACTCACCGGGGGGTCCGGGGGGAGCGGTGCCTCCGAAGCTGCGCATGGTGACCCCAACGGTAGTGGAGGCCCATCGCCGCGCCCCGGGGCACGGTCGGCCGTCCCGGCCAGAGGTCATGCGCGGCCGTCCCGGCCGACGGCACGACCGAACCGTTCGACCCGCGCCCGGAGATGCTCGAGGAACTCGGGTGGGGCGAGCACCTCGAACTCCGCCTCGGTGGCACTCAGCGCCATCATCGGCCAGTCCAACGACTCCGATGTCATGCGCACCCGGCACCGGCCGTCCCCGACGTCCTCGACGGTCGACCACCGACCGATCCTCCCGATCACGACCGACGCCGGGGCCTGGACCAGTGCCTCGACGGCGTGCCGCGTCGGCAGGTTGTCGATACCCTGCCGGACGAATTGGGCGGCGTCGTCGTTCGGGAGGGCGCGGGGCGGAAAGTGCGCCCCGGTTCCGAGCGGCCGGCCGAGGCGGTCGAGGCGGAAGGTACGCCAATCGAACCGTTCGAGATCCCAGGCGACCAGGTACCAGCGGCGACCCAGCAGGACCAGCCGATGGGGATCGACGTGGCGGTCGCTCGGTTCACCGTCCCGGGCGGTGTAGGCGAACCGGAGGCGCTCGCAGTCGCGGCAGGCCTGGGCGATCGAGGTCAGCACCCCCGAATCGACGCTCGGCGTGTCGCCGCCGATCACACCGGTCACGGTCATGGCGGCCAGAGCATCGACCCGGCGGCGCAGGCCCGGAGGCAGCACCTGGATGATCTTGCTGAGCGCCCGTACCGAGGACTCCTCGATCCCGGCGACACTGCCGGCCTGGACGGCGGCCTGCAGACCGACGGCGAGCGCCACGGCTTCGTCGTTGTCGACGACCAGCGGGGGCAGCGCCCCTCCCGCCGCCAACTGGTAGCCACCGTCGACCCCCCGCCGGGCCTCGACCGGATAGCCCATCTGCCGCAGCCGATCGACGTCCCGGCGGAGGGTCCGCGCCGAGACGTCGAGCCGGGCGGCCAGTTCGTCGCCCGGCCAGTACCGCCGGTTCTGCAGGAGCGACAACAACTGCAGGATCCGGGTACCGGTGGAGGCCATACCCGAGTTTCTCACTATTTAGGACAAAAACTGACCACTATGGTCCGTACGGTGGTGGCAGACCCTCGAACGAAAGGTGCATCCATGCCAACCGACACCGCCACCGAAGTCGCCGCCGACACCGCCACCGAGCGGGCCGATCTGGTGGCGGCGTTGGCCGCCCAACGCGGCTTTCTCCGTCAGACGGTCCGGGGCCTGACCGACCGGCAGGTGGCCCTGCATCCCGACGACGAGCGAGCTCTGCCTCGGGGGGATCGTCAAGCACGTGACCCTGGTGGAGTCGGGTTGGATCGACTTCATCGTCGAGGGTCCGGCCGCCATGGGCCCGATGGACGAGGCGGCCTACGAAAGGCACTCGGCGGGATTCCGGTTGGAGGAAGGGGAGACCCTGGCCGGCCTGCTCGCCGGCTACGACCGGGTGGCCCAACGGACCGACGAGCTGCTGGGCTCGATGCCCTCACTCGATCTCTCCCATCCGCTCCCCGAGGCTCCGTGGTTCGAGTCCGGGGCCAGTTGGTCGGCCCGACGGGTCTTCCTGCACATCCTGGCCGAGACCGCCCAGCACGCCGGCCACGCCGACATCATCCGCGAGTCGATCGACGGGGCCAAAACCATGGGGTGAGACCTCCGGCGGGCGGATGGGGCTGCCGTAGGCTGCCGACGATGGACCGACCGCCCATGTACGGGGACGCGGTGTTCGGCGGCCCGGCCGGCAGCTATGGCCCCCACCGCTACCGGTACCTGCTCTGGAGGTGTTGGGAGCCCGACGCCGACCAGCTCACCTTCGTCCTGTGCAACCCCAGCACGGCCGGGGGTTGGGAGGGCGGGACGCTCCGCTCCGATCCCACCGTCGACCGCCTGATCGAGATCGCGGGCCGGGCCGATGCCGGAGGGTTCGCGCTGGTGAACCTGGTAGCCCAGGTGGCGCCCGATCTGGCCCACCGGCCCGGTGGCGACCTCGAGGGTCCGGACAACCGCACCCACCTCGAGTCCGTGCTGTCCCTGACCAACCGGGTGGTGGTGGGTTGGGGCGCCCGGCCCCGACTCGAATCCCAGCGTCGGTCGGTGGCCGACCTCCTCGGAGACCGGCCGTGTTGGTGCCTCGGTGTCAATCGGATCTCGCGGACACCGATGCACCCGTTGCCGCGCGGCCCCAAGCGGTTGGACCTGATGCCGTTCGAGCCGATCGGCTCCTGACTCCGGTTCCGGCGGGCGCCGCCGCCGTCGGCCACGACGTGCGGCACCTCCCGCTGACCCGGGCCGGCGGTGAGGGTCGTCGTGCGCATCCAACAGTTGTCAAAATTGACAAATAGAGTTGGGACGACGACGCCACTACCGAGGCGTCGGGGGAGGGTCATGACCACTCAGCTGTTCACCTACGGGGTCCTCGGTGTCCTCAGCACGGTGGTCGCCTTCGTCGTGAACCGGCGGCTCTTCGTCGCCGGGGGCGCCGGCCGGACCGACCGTGCTCGAGGTCCTCTACTACCTCTTCGGATTCGTGTCCCTCGGCCTCGGTTGGTACTTCAACGTCCGCTACACCCACCAGTACGGCGCCCAGGCCAGCTACGTCGACTACACCAAGGCGCTCTTCTCCAACTGGGCCTCGGACTCGGCCGCCCAGGACTACATCATGGTCAACGTGGTCCTCCTCCCGCTGTGGACGATCACCGACGGTCGGCGACGGGGCATCGCGCATCCCCTGGATCTTCTTCGTGATGAGCCTCTTCACCAGCCTCGCCTTCGCGGTGGCCTTCTATCTGGCCTTCGTCGAGCGGCAGATCCGCTACCGCCGGGCGGACTCCCCGGCGTCGAGCACCTCGTAGCCGCAGTTGTAGCCGGGGATGAAGGTGACGCCGGGGCCGCCGTGGCAGCCGGCCCCGCACAGGTAGAGCCCCTCGATCGGGAACGGGAGCGTCGGGCCAGCCCCGGGGCCCGGGTCGGAACGGGCCCATGAACTCCGGCTGGAGCAGCCCGTGGGTGAAGTCACCACCGGTGCATCCGAACATCAGCTCGTAGGTGTAGGCCGGGTAGTTGAACTGGCGTTCGATCAGGTCGGGGAAGTTGGGGGCCATGGCGGTGATCTTGGCCACGATGCGGTCGGCCATCTCGTCGCGGTAGCGTGGCCTGCTCGGCGCGGTCGGCCCCGATGGGCGAATAGAAGGCGAAGCTGCTGGCCACGTGCTTCCCGGCCGGGGCGAGTCGCGGATCGCGGAGGGTCGGAATCGACAGGTTGAACGACGGCGACTCGGGCACGAGGCCCCGGACGCAGCCTTCGAAGTCGCGCTGCATCTGCTCGGCGGTCCCGAAGAAGGTCACGTTGTGGCGGAGGTCGCCCTCGTTGAGCACCGTCGTAGGGAGGGGCGTACTCGGGCAGGCCGTCGAGGGCGAAGTGCATCTGGAAGTACGCCGCCCGGTGGTCGATGGCCTCGACCCGCCGGCTGAAGTCCTCCGGCAGGGCGTCGCGGTCGAGCAGCTGGGTGAAGGTGGCGGTGGGGTCGAGGTTGGACACCACCACCGGGGCGGTGACCACCTCGCCGTCGGCCAGGGCCACCCCCTCGACCCGCGCTCCGTCGGTGACGATCCTGGCCACCTTGACGTGGCGGCGGAGCTCGCCACCGTGCTGCTCGAACAGGCCCAGGAGGTGGTCGGACATGGTGCCGATGCCGCCCCGCACCTTGGACATGGTGGCGTCGCCCGGCGAGGCCAGGGCGAAGGCCAGGCAGAGGGCGCTGCCCGGCGAGTAGGGACCGCGGTAGGTGGAGTTGACGGCCAGGAAGGCCAGCATGCTGCGGACCTGGGCATGCTTCTGGCGGTCGGGGAGGAACCGGTCGACCACGTCCATGACGCTGCCGAACATGGCGGTGCGGATGGCCTGGCGCTCCTGCTCGTTGGCCGCGCAGGCCCACATCTCGTCGAGCGACTTGGGTGGCTTCCGCACGTCGAACCGTCCGATGGCCCGGGCCGGCGCCTCCGCCCAGGCCGCCACCTCGGCCATGCCCAGCACCGCCTCGAGCCCGAGGGCGTCGCTGAGGTGGTCGAGCAGCCGGGTGGGATCGCTGTAGAGCAGGATCGGCGGCTCACCCGACGCGCCGATGCTGGCCGACTGCACCTCGGGCTCGTAGATGGGACAGGAGGCGAAGCCCAGGTCGTCGAAGATCTCGGTCGGGATGGGGAACTGGATCGAGCCGGCCAGCTCGAAGCGGTAGCCGCGGGCCAGCTCGGTGGTCGTGGCCATCCCCCCGATGAAGTGGTTCTTCTCGAGGCAGAGGACCCGCATGCCCCCCCGGGCCATGACGGTGGCCGCGGTCAGCCCGTTGTGGCCGGCCCCGATGACGATGGCGTCGTAGTCCGACATCGTGGCCACGGTATCGAGGTGGTCTAGTTCTGTCTAATTTGACGTTTCTTGTCGCCGGATCCGCCGAGACCGCGCTCGACCTGGGCCAGGGCCAACTCGGTGAGTCGGGCCAACTCGTCCAGGTCGGTGGGGTCCGACCGCATCCAGGAGTCGAGGGCGGTGAAGGTGGCCGCGGCCACGCACTGCGCGGTCACCGAGGACAGGAACGGGGCGTCGTCGGCGTCGGGGCCCCGCTGCCGCAACAGGTACCGCTCGACCTCGGCGGCGAACTCGGCCTGCACCTGGTTGATGTGGCTCTCGATGCGGGCCCGGTCCAGCTCGCGGTGGCGCAGGGCGGCGATCTGGTACATGTCGGCCGGATCGAACGGGAACGAGTCGATGGCGGCCAGCACGGCCCGGGTGACCGGCTCCTCGGGGGGACGGGACTCCAACGCGGTGCGGAACCACTGCAAGCTGGCGTCGTAGTCCTCGAAGAGGAGATCGCGTTTCGAGGTGAAGTGGCGGTAGAACGTGCGCAGGGTCACCCCGGCATCGCCGGCGATCTCCTCGGCCGAGGTCTCCTCGTAGCCCTGGGCCAGGAACCGCACCTGGGCGGCGCGGCGCAGGGCATCGCGGGTTCGCAGGCTCCGCGCGGTCTGCGGTGGCGATGGCACCCGACGGAGCCTACCGAGGCAAGGTGGCCCCGCCCGTCGCCGGCGGAGCGGGGAGCCCCACCACCCGGGTCAGGCCTCGGGCCCCGACAGTCCGAGTTTGGCCGTCACGCCGTGATCCCGTCCCGCGGTGTAGCCGCCGTCCACCGGGAGGGCGTGCCCGGTGATGAACGACGCGTCGTCGGACAGCAGGAATGCCGCCGCCGCCGCCACCTCCTCGGGCCGCCCGAAACGTCGGAGCTTGTGCTCGGCCACGGCATTCGCCTTCGAGTCCTCGAGGCCGGGCCAGTCGAAGACCGCCCGGGTCATCGGGGTGTCGATGAAGCCGGGGCACACCGAGTTGACCCGGATGCCGCGAGCGGCATAGTCGATGGCCATGCTCTTGGTGAGGAGGACCACACCCCCTTTGGAGGCGCTGTACACGCTGCCACCGGCGGTGCCCTCGAGGCCCTCGATGCTGGCGATGGTGACGACCGAACCGCGGCTGCCGTCCACGCTCGGTTGCGAGAGCATGGCCTCGATCACGTGCTTGGCTACGAGGTAGGTGCCGGTCAGGTTGACCCGGAGCACCCGATCCCACTCCTCGGTGGCCAGGGAATGCACCGGGCCCCCGCTGGCGATGCCGGCGGCGTGGACGACCCCATCGACCCGGCCCCCGAAGCCGACCGCGGCCGCCACCAGGTCGACGACGGAGGCCTCGTCGGCCACGTCGGTCCGGCGGAACGCCCACGAACTCTCGTCGGCCGGCTCACCGGCCGGTCCGGTCGGTGGCGCGACCGGTGGCTCGACCAGATCGGCCCCGACGATCCGTGCCCCTTCATCCAACAGACGGCTGGCACAGGCCCACCCGATGCCCGATGCCGCCCCGGTGACGACGATGCACTTGCCTGCAAGCCCGTTCATGGTCCCTCCCTTTCAGCGGTGCACCGGGCAACAGTACGCGCGTTCGCCTGCCGACACCGGGGTCGGCCCGGGCGGCCGCGCGGTGCCTGACCTACCATGCCGGTGGTGCGAATTGCCGATGCGAGCCTCGAAGAGGTACGGACACGCGGGTTCTGTCTGGTGGAGAATTTCCTGGGTCCCGAGGAGTTGCACGCCGCCCGACAAGCGCTGTGGCTGCACTTTCCCCGACCCGACGAGTACTTCGCCGACCCGTCCCGCTATCCCGCCTACCAGGGCGACCAGTTCGGGGGGGTCGAGGAGTTCCCCTACCGGTCCTGGGACCTCAACCGGCTCGCCTTCCATCCCGACCTGGTGGATGCGGCCGAGCGGTACCTGGGCACCGAGGACCTCCATCTGTACAAGGTCGAGTTGTGGGCCAAGTACGGCGGGGCCGCCGACTACGACCAGCCCCTCCACCGTGACTACGGCAGCCACAGCCTGGTGGCGCCCCGTCCTGACCGCCGCTACCAGCAGCTGACCACGTTCGTCTATCTCTCCGACGTCACCGCCGACGACGGCCCGACCAGGATCGTCCCGTTCGACGCCGGCCGCCACGTGCCGTTCACGCCGTTGTACATCCCGTTCGGCGAGCTCGCCGACTCCGAGGTGCCCGCCCTCGGCCCGGCCGGCAGCCTGCTCATCTATCGCACCGACATCCTCCATCGGGGCTCGAACATCACCGGTGCGGGCGCGTCGAGGTTCTCCATCCTGGCCGACTACCAGGTCCGGGGGACCACCTGGGGCGGCAAGATGGCCTGGCCGAAGCAGTCCCCCCAGCGGTGGGCCAAGCTCATGCCGGCCTGCACCGTCCGGGAGCGCGACCTCTTCGGCTTCCCCCGACCGGGCGACGACTACTGGACCGACCAGACCCGGGCGGACGTGGCGCTCAGGTACCCGGGCATGGACATGGCACCGTACGGAACGACGGTGTCGACTCCCTGATCGGATCCGACCAGGGATAGACGGCCCTACCCCTCCCCCTCGTGGTGGGCACCGGGCCGATGGGTGGATCGGCCGGCCGTAGAGACGTCCCCTTCCGCCTCCTTCGAGGGCACCGGGCTCTGGTCGGGGCGGGGTCGGGTGAGGACGATCTGTACGGACGCCACCAGAAGCACCACGATGGTCACCACCCGCTCGCTCTTACCCACCTCGTGGAACAGTGCGTAGCACTGGATGCCGATGGCCAGCGCCTCGGCCACCAGGGCCAGGGCGATGGCCCGCATGCCGGTGACCCGCTCGTCACCCGCCTCGTCCGGTGTCCGGACCCAGGCCGCCGCGGCGATGAGCAACGCGCCGACGGTCCAGACGAAGTCGTAGCGGCCGTGCTCGGCGACGCCGCGTGCCTGCTGGACGGCGAAGGCGGCATCGGCGATCGACGTGGTCACGATGCCCAACCCGATGAGGATCCACATGCCGTCGGGCCGCCAGCCCAGCAGGCCGTAGACACCGAGCACCGCCCCGATCAGGATCACGTCGAGCACGGGATAGCTGAAGTCCACGATGGTGGCCAGTCGTCCCTGCGACGTCTGCTCGGCGGCCGGCTGCACGACGAGAGCGAATCCGACCACCAGGACCAGCAGGGTCACGGCGATCCCGTCCATCCACCGATGGAGCTCGAACCGCCGGACGCGGAACCGGATGAGGTAGAAGATGCCCACGGCCATCATCGGGTACCAGAGCAACCAGAGGATGTCGGCGAAGGTGGGGTACGGCGGGTGGGCCCGACCGCCGTACACAATGCTCCAGGCCGCACTGCCCAGGCACCAGATGGCCATGGCGGTGCCGAAGGCCGCCCATGCCTTGCGGGTGCTCGGCGCGTAGACGGCCCGGGCCAGGACCAGGGCGGCCGCGGCGGCCAGGACGAGGTTGTGGAGCCAGACCTGGTAGAGCGCGGTCGGGCCCCCGATGCCGAAGAGCTCGTTGGCCGCCTCGAGGGCCGTCAACACCGCCAGGGCGGCCCACACGTAACCCAGCCCCGGCGGATTGGTGATCAGCTCGCCGTCGGCATCGACCCGCCGCTCCCCGTGCCGGGGAACCGACAGCCAGGTCATCCGCTGACGGTCCGTGAGCAGCGACGATCCGGCATGGCTCATTCTGTCCGATCACCCCGACCGGCGCCGAAGCGCACCAGGCGATGTCGAGGCAGCCTCCCGGCGGGTGTAGGAACATGAGCGCATGACCAGCCCAGGTTCGGCACCCGACCACCCTTCCGCCTGATGCCGAGGAGGAGTGCCGGCATCCTTCCCTACCGGGTGCGATCGGATCGGGGCATCGAGGTCCTCCTGGTCCACCCGGGCGGCCCCTACTGGAGCGGCAAGGACCAGCACGCGTGGTCGGTGGCCAAAGGGGAGTACACCGAGGATGAAGCGCCTGAGCACGCCGCCGAGCGGGAGTTCGCCGAGGAATTGGGCATGCCGGCCCCACCCGGGCCGCGGGTGGACCTGGGGGAAGTCCGACAGGGCGGCGGCAAGCACGTGCGGGTGTGGGCCGTCGAGGTCGACGATGTTCCGGTGTCCGACCTGATCAGCAACACGTTCGAGATGGAGTGGCCGCCACGGTCGGGCCGGCTGCAGTCGTTCCCCGAAGTGGACCGGGCGGAATGGGTGTCACTGGACGTGGCCCGGGTCCGGTTGGTCCGCGGCCAGGTCGAATTTCTCGATCGTCTCGTCGCCTCGGTCGAGGGGTGACGGTCGCGTCCGTCGCGGACGACGTCCGGGTCGGAACGGCGGGGACGGTCGGAAACCGATCCAACCCACGGTCCGACCTCCCGGGGTAGTGTCCTCGGCGGACACGCGGACCCGAGAGAGGACTGCCGATGCTGGCTACGACCTACCCGCTGCTCGACTTCTTCTGGACCTTGCTGGAGATCTTCCTCTTGATCGTGTGGATCTGGCTGGCCATCTCCGTCTTCTTCGACATCTTCCGGAGTCATGACATGGGGGGCGTGGCCAAGGCGCTCTGGGTGCTCTTCATCGTCATCTTCCCCTTCCTCGGCATCCTGGTGTACCTCATCGCCCGGGGCGGCAAGATGCACGAGCGGGCCGACGCGGCCGCGGCCCGCCAACAGCGGGCCTTCAACGCCTACGTGCAGCAGACGGCTGGAACGTCGAGCGCCGCCGACGAGCTCAGCAAACTGGCCGACCTCCGGGAGAAGGGCGTGCTCACCCCGGAGGAGTTCGAGGCCCAGAAGGCCAAGATCCTGGCCTGAGCGACCGGGGACGCCGGGTGCTCATCGAGTCGCCCGGCGCCAGGTCTGGAACCGGACCGCTGGCGTCCCCTCCTGGGCCGCCACGGCGCGGTCGGTGCTCAGGTCGAAGGCGCCCTCGAACCGGGGAAAGAACTTGGTGCAGTGGAAGTCGCCCTCCACCCGGGTCAGGTACAGCTCTTCCATGCGGTGCAGCGTGGTGGCGAAGAGGCTCGCCCCGCCGATGACCCAGAGGTCGCCGGCGATGCCCCCATCGAGGAACGCGTTGACGTCGCCCACCGGGGTGAAGCCGTCGCGCAGCGGCGCCGTGCTCCTGGTGGCCACGCAGTTGACGCGGTCGGGCATCGGCGCTTTGAACTCGCGGTAGGTCGCCGAGCCCATCAGCACGGTGGCGGCGCGGGTCGTCGCCCGGAAGTAGTCGATGTCGGCCTGGACGTGCCACGGAATGCCGGCGTCGGTGGACAGACCGAGCTTGTCGTCGATGGCCGCGATGGCCCGGATCACGGTCGACCCGTCCGTGCCGGGCGCGCTCCGCTCACCGGCGTCCTCCCGCTCTCGAACGCACTGGCCGTCATGGTCCCCATGGTGGCATCGGCGGGCCCGAGGTGGACCATCCGGGGCCGGACCGCTCCAGGGTCGACCAGTTACGGCCCAGTTCAGGGCCTTATTGTCACAATGAGCGACAAAACTCTCAAGACCTCATTTCCGGCCGACGATGAAGGAAAATGCTCCGATCCCGCTCGGCCACGGCCCGACGCTTCTTCGGCATCTGCAGCGCCGGCCTGGTCGCGGTGCTGGTGGTGGCGGCCTTGTCGATCCCGACCGCCCAGGCCTCCCTCTCCCCGGGCTGGAACATCATCACCAGCCCCAACAGCGGGGCCCAGGTCAGTGACCTGCTGCTCGGAACGACGTGCACCAACGCGTGGAACTGCTGGGCGGTGGGGGCGAGCATTCCCAACCTCAACAACAACGGCCAGCCGGTGTTGTTGATCCAACACTGGGACGGGACTTCGTGGGTAGACGGGTCTCCCCCCGCTCCCACCGGCACCCAGGCATCTATCCTGTGGAACGTCACCTGCGTGAGCTCCACCGACTGCTGGGCGGTGGGGGCCCAGAAGCAGCCCGACGACGCCGGTCCGAGCCCTCTGGCCGAGCACTGGGACGGCTCGTCCTGGTCGGCCGTGCCCACCCCGGACATGCCCGGGTACCTCTTCTCCGTCTCGTGCGTCGGCGGATCGGACTGCTGGGCGGCCGGCACCACGGTGACCGACGACAACAACTCGGCGCCCCTCAACGGGTTCGTCGACCACTGGGACGGCTCTTCGTGGTCGCAGGTCCCGACCGCTCCGTCCGGGCAGGCCTTCGACCAGTTCAACTCGGTCAGCTGTGCCGATGCCTCGGACTGCTGGGCGGTCGGGTTCGCCGGCCCCAACCAGCAGCAGACCAACTTCCTCCCTAACGTGCTGCCCAACGAGCTCGGTGATCAGGCGTTCGCCGAACACTGGAACGGCCTGGCGTGGACCATCGCCGCACTCCCGGCCCCGACCACTCCGTTCGGAGCCGATCTGACCAGCGTGACCTGCGTGACCTCGTCGCAGTGCACCGCGGTGGGTGCCACCATGGACGCCAACGGCGATCCGTCGACCACGCTGATCGATGGTTGGGACGGGTCCACCTGGTCGTCGGTGCCCAGCCCCGATCCCGATGTCCCGAACGACCTGCTCACCGACGTCACCTGCCTCGGCACGTCGGCCTGTTGGGCGACCGGGGCGTCCGACATCCAGCTGAACAACGGTGAGCCCGACCCCTTCGTCGAGAAGTGGGACGGCTCCTCGTGGTCGGTCGACCCCAGCCCCAATGTGACCGCCTTCGGCTATCTGGCCGGTATCGCCTGCGTGGCCGGGAACGACTGCTTCGCCGCCGGGTTCGCCGCCACCAGCACCAACAACAACCTCACGCTGCAGACCCTGATGGAGCAGGAACTGCTGCCGACGGCGGTCAACCAGGGACTGTGGATGGTCGGAGCCGATGGCGGGGTCTTCAGTTTCGGAACCGCCGGCTTCGCCGGTTCCATGGGAGGCACCCGTCTCAACGCCCCGATCGTCGGCATGGCGCCGACACCGGACGGTGGGGGCTACTGGCTGGTGGCCCACGACGGGGGAGTGTTCACTTTCGGGGATGCGCAGTTCTACGGGTCGACGGGTGGGATGGCCCTCAACGATCCCATCGTGGGCATGGCCTCGACCCCCGACGGCAAGGGGTACTGGTTGGTGGCCGCCGACGGGGGAGTGTTCAGCTTCGGTGACGCCACCTTCGACGGATCCATGGGCGGCACCCGGCTCAATGCGCCCATCGTGGGCATGGCCGCGGCTCCGGACGGCGGCTATTGGCTGGTGGCCAGTGACGGAGGCATCTTCGCCTTCGGTGGTGCCACCTTCGACGGATCGATGGGAGGTGCCGACCTCGCCGTCCCGATCGTGGGCATGGCTCCCACGCCCGACGGTGGGGGCTACTGGCTGGTGGCCGGCGACGGAGGCATCTTCGCCTTCGGCGACGCCGGGTTCTACGGGTCGGTGCCCGGCCAGGGCATCCACGCCCAGGTGGCCATCGACGGGATGACTCCCACCCCCGACGGTCGGGGCTACTGGATCGTGGGCCGGGACGGCGCCGTCTACACCTATGGCGACGCCCAGTTCATGGGGTCGCTGGTGGGCACCGGGTTGACCGCTCCGGTGTCGGGGATCGCCGCACCGGGCTGATCGGGAGCCGGTCCCCGGCCGCGGCAGCACTAGCGTCTGGACGGCGATGACGACCGAGCGAAGTCCCGAGGTGGATGCCTTCCTCGATGCTCGTCAGCACATCGAGGCCCGGGCGGTGAGCGCCTGTCCCGGGTGGACCGCACACGAAGTGACCGCCCATCTGGTCGGGGTCGTCGTTGAGGTCTCCGCGCACCTGCAGCCGTATCTCGCCGGCGAACCGGTCCCCGAGACCCGGTCATTCGACGAGCGCGAAGCATCCTGGCAAGCCATGGCGGACGAGGAATTGTGCCGATCAGTAAGGGTCGAAGAGGAGAAGATGCGCTCGGTGCTGGATCAGGTCCTCGTACGCGATCCCCGGGCGGTCATCCGGTGGACGGGTCGCCAGATGGAGGTGGCCAAATTCCGGCCGCACCTCCGGAGCGAGTTCGCCATCCACCGTTGGGACATCGTCGGCGACGACCAGACCAGTCTCGAACTGCTGGGCCAGCCCGACCTCACCGAGCACGCGGTCGGTGTCCTCGGCGAGATCCTGACCCGTCGAGGTCGCACCCACGATCCCGCTCCGGACCGGGACCTTCACGTTCGGCTCCGTTCGGGGTCGGACGCGGACGTGCGCCTGACGGTCGAGGGGGGCCAGGCCCGGCTCGAGCTCGCCGCAGCCGGGGGCGACGAGCCCGCGGTGGAACTGGATGCGGCCGCCCGCCTCCTGACCATCTGGGGCCGGCGACCCGACCGGCGGGGCCGGGTTCGCAGTGGTCTCGAGCCTGCCGTGCTGGGCCGACTGCAGACCCTGCTGGCCGGCTATTGACTCGTGCCGGGTCCTTCAGCTGCCCGGCGACGGTGGAAGGCCGGCCTGGCCGTCGAAGGCGGTGACCCCGGACGTGGTTCCCACCAGCAACAGACCGAGCGCGGTGCTGGGCGAGGTGAAGGTCGGGACCGAGGATCCGACGTCGATGGTCTGCAGCGCGGCCCCGGTGGCCGCGTCGTACTCGGTGAGCGTGCCTTCCGGATATTGGGCGGCCCACAGGTCGCCCCCCACCAGAATGGGCGCGCCGTTCGCCCCGTCGAGCTTGGGCCCGACGGCGCCAGTGCCGAGGTCGACCACCTGGATGCCCCCGGACCGGCAGGGGACGAAGACCTCGTTGGTGGCGGCGTCGTACGCCGGGCCGCCGTCGGGATCGCTGCCGCAGATACCCGTGATGGCGGCCACCTGGGTGAGGTCGGTCTGCCTGAGTACGTAGCCGATGTCGGTCTTCCCCACCGCGAACAGGTTCCCGTCGGGCAGCAGCACCGGATTGCCGGTCGACAGGTCCTCGTCTCCCCCAGCCACCCGGTCTTTGAACGATGCCAAGGGGGTCAGGTCGGGGCTCAGCTTGACGACGCTCTCGGTGTAGAGCTTCGGGTCCGGTCCACCCAGAGGCGGATCGGGATTGGCATTGCCGGTGCTGACGTAGAGATCGCCGGCCGCGTCGACGGCCGGAGCCCCTCCCGACTCCCAGATGGCCCCGCCCTCGCCGTCGGAGGCCACCTCGAAGGACACCTCGTGGGCCGGGCCGGTCTGGTCGACGCCGACCATCCACCCGTGGTAGTTCCCGCAGTCACCGTCGTTCCCGCCGTAGCCGACGTAGACCCGACCGTCGGCCACCGCCAGTGAGGTGCGTTGGAGCAGGTGGACGGGGAGCTCGCCGGCCGGTATCGGGGGATCGACGTCGTCGGAGACGGTCACCGCTCCGGTGACCGCGTTCAATCCCTCGAGCTGGTGGTGCACCACCCCGCCGCCCGAGCTCACCTCGCCGACCACGTAGACGGTGCCGGTCGCCGTGTCCACGACGGGTGTGCTGGTGATCCCCAGGGGATCGATGTCCCCGCACCCGGCAACCGAGACCACGTTGGTCAACGGGCTGCCGAGCGACGTCGACCACAACACCTTGCCGTCGTGCGGATCGAGGGCGACCACCCGATCGCCTTCGGTGGCGGCGAAGATCCGTCCGTCGGCCACGACGGGCTGGCCGTAGACGGCGGCCCCGAGGTCCGTCGTCCACGCCGCATGGGCCGGGTCGAGTGGGGCACCGGCGGGAACCGCTGCCGTGCGCGGCGAGTTGGCGTGATAGCCGGGCCACGTACCGGTGGCGCCGGCGGTGGCCCCGGTGGTCGTGGTCGGGGAGATGGTGGTGCGCGGCGCCGCGGTCGGGGAAGTCGTCGGGCCCGAGGAGGAACCCGAGGACCCGCAGCCGGCGAGCACCAGGATCCCTCCCGTCACCGCCGCGGCCGCCCACCGGGGGCGTCGGGTCACGAGCGGTGGGCGGCAGTCGAGGCCCGAGCCGGCCTGGCCTGTGGGCGCGGCGTCATCACTCCGTCAGGATACGGGTCCCGCGGTCCGCGGCGCGGTCGGCGATGCGTCGAGGTAACACGCTTGCCTGCCATCGACGGCGAACGCGACCCGATGCCCCCTCGGAGGAGCGCCCACCTAACATCTCCGACCCATGCACCTGAAGCGCCCCCGGGGCGATGCCGCCCCGAGCGGGGACCGCTTACGGCCGCACCCGGTCCGTCGGGCGGGGTTGCTCCTGTCCCTCGGACTGACGCTGGTCACCGGGACCCTGGTCTGGCCGGCCGTTCCGGCCTCCGCCCGCTTCGCCCGCCCGGCGGCGACGCCACCCGTCTATGTGGCCCTGGGCGACTCGTTCACCTCGGGACCTGACGTCCCGGCCCAGCTCGACGCGGCCACCCGCCCGAAGGCACCGGCGAGTTGCATGCGCTCGTCCCGCAACTATCCCTCGTTGGTGGCCCGGGCCCTCGGGCTGACCCTCCGAGACATGAGTTGCAGCGGTGCGACCACCAAGGACCTGACCAGCTCGCAGGGACCGGGCATCCCGGCCCAGCTGGCCGCGCTCGGACCCCATACCGCGGTGGTCTCGGTGGGCATCGGAGGCAACGATCTGGGCTTCGGGACCATCGCCCACAACTGCCTGGCGGCCAGCCCGTGGGGAGCCACCCGGGTGGGCTGGAGCTGCGCCTCGCACTACACGGACGGGGGGGATGATCAACTGGCCGCCACCCTGGACCAGGTCGGCGACCGGGTGTCGGCGTCGCTCGAAGAGATCCGCGCCCGGGCGCCCCATGCCCGGGTGTTCGTGGTCGGGTACCCCGACATCCTCCCCGCCACCGGATCCGGGTGCTGGCCCCGGCTCCCGTTCTCGGGCCATGACGTCGCCTACCTCCGCTCCGTCGAGGACCGCCTCAACGCCACGCTGGCCGGTGACGCGGCGCGGTCCGGAGCGACCTTCGTGAACATGGCGACCCCGAGTGCCGCGCACGCCAGCTGCGCGTCGGCGGCGACCCGCTGGGTCGAGCCCGTCATTCCTTCCCGCGGTACCTTCCCACTGCACCCGAGTGCCGCCGGCATGGCCGGCATGGCCCGGGTACTGGCCGCCGCCATGTCTCACCCCGGCGTCGACCGGCACCGACGGTGACCGGTCTCACTCACGCGTCGTAGAGGGCCTCCCAGCCCGCAGGGGGTGGGGCCAGGCGCCAATACTGTTCGGGGACGTTGGCGTCGATCCGTTCGCGCAGCAGGTGGTCCTGGTCCAGCGGCGGGATCTGGCTGGTGTACGCCATCAGCGCCGACGTCTTGCGCTGGGTGTCGAGGGTGACCGGCACGATGGCCGGTGTCGGCCACAGCCCGCCGCGGAACAGCTTCGACACCCGCCACGCCAGCATGCCGGGGAGGTGCTTGTAGCCCTGGTCCTCGTAGCAGAACCACGCCGGCGCGTCCGCTCCGTCACCGAGGGAGTCGCGGGCCAGCAGCCCGGCGTCGTGACTCAGGACGTGGTCGGGGTTGGCGATGCCCATGGGGAGGAACACCGCGGTGGCCCGGCTGGCGGTGATGGCCTCGGCCAGGACGGGGGCGACCTGTTCGGGCGTCGGCCGCTGCTCGACCGGCAGGTACTGATGGTCGGGGAACTCCAGCCAGAGGTGCTCGGAGCCGAGGACGGCCAGCGCGGCCAGGTCCTCCTCCCTCCGCGTCGCCACCACATCGTCGCCCGTCTGGAACCCGCCGGCGGCATCCCAGGGGGAGACCTCGTCGGGGTAGGCCGGCGGCCGGCCGGCCAGGACGGTGATCACGGTGGTGGCCGGATGGCTGAGCAGCAGGTACCCGGCACCCATGACCGCATCGTCGAAGTGGGGGGAGACCACCGTGATCCGCTCCAGCACCTCGGGCCCGAACAGGCCCCACATCTCTCGCTCGTCCATGAGCTGATGGTACCGCCGGCGCCCCCGCCGGCTCCGGTGGGGAGATGCTGCCCTCATCGGCGGCGCGGTAGCTTCTCGGGCGACAGAGAGGGGGAGTGGTGGAGCAGTGGGAGCTGGTGGCCCGGGAGAGCATTCGCGACCTGGTGGCCCGGTACAACGCCAATGGGGACTCCGGACGGTTCGACCAGGTGCTGGAGTGCTTCGCCCCGGACGCGGTCATGGAGCTGGACGGGCGGCCCTACCGCGGGCACGACGAGATCCGTTCCATCTTTACCGGGGCCGCCGAACTGGCCCGCGGCGGCTCCGGGCCCGTACTCGTGCGGCACCATACGAGCACGCTCCAGATCGACCTCATCGACCGGCAGGAGGCGACCTCGCGCTGCTACTACCAGGTGCTCAGCGGCACCGGGCTCGATCACTGGGGCCGCTACCTCGACCGCTACGGGGTGGTCGACGGGAAGTGGCGCTTCGTCCACCGCCGGGAGTTCCTCGACGGATTCGTGCCCGGGAGCTGGACCCGGCGCGATGCGGACGGGGGCGCAGCGCGCTGGATGATCAGCCCGGGGTCCGCTCCTCCAGGCCCCAGGGCGAATCGCTGTCCTTCAGGAGGTCGAGGAAGGGTGTGGGGGGCATGGCCTCCGGACCGAGGAGGCCGACCCCCGACCAGCTCCCGTCGGCCAGCAACTCGAGGGCGAGGACCGGATTGAGGGCGGTCTGCCACACCACGGCCTGGGTGCCGTACTTGGACATGCACCAGTCGTTGTCCACCACGTGGTGGAGGTAGACCTCCCGGGGCGATCCGTTGGTGCCGGTGCCCTTGACCCAGGTGCCGGCGCAGGTGCGCCCGTGCATCCGGTCCCCGATCTCCGCCGGATCGGGCAGGCAGGCGGCAACGACGTCCCGCGGCGCCACCCGGGCGTCGCCCACCGGTACCTTGCTGGTCGAATCGAGCCCGAGCATGTGGATGGTCCTCAGCACCCCGATGAACTCGTCCCCGAGCCCGTACTTGAAGGTGACCCGGTCGGCGTCGACCCAACGCGGCACGAGGAGGACCTCCTCGTGCTCCACGTTCACGCACTCCACCGGGCCGATGCCCTCGGGGAAGTCGAACGTCTCCGGCTCGCTGAACGGCTCGGTCGTGAACCAGCCGCGCTCCCGCTCCCAGATGACCGGAGGGTTGAGGCACTCCTCGATGGTCGTCCAGATCGAGAAGGTCGGGCAGAAGTCATAGCCGTCCACCACCAGGTCGGCCCCGTCCCGGACCCCGATCTCCTCGATCGATGTGAACAGGCTGTCGGCGGCGTAGCGGGCGAAGACATCGGACAGCCCGGGCTCGACCCCCATGCCGGCCAGCGCCAGTAGGCCGCGCTTCTCCCACTCGGGACTGAGCTCGAACTGCTCGTCGCCCAGCTTCACACCGGTCCGTTCGTACGGTGCCTCGGCATGGGGATGGGAGAGCGACATGGCCATGTCGACGTAGGTGACGCCCGCCTCCAGTGCCCCGGTGAAGATCGGCATCACGAAGCGGGGATCCACCGCGTTGAGGACAACGTCGCACCCGGTGGCGCGGATCAGCTCGGCCACCGACTGCTCATTGGAGGCGTCGATCTGCTCGGCCGAGCAGTGCGCGCCGGCCGACTCGCGCGGCCCGTTCGGCTCGGGCGCGGTCGTAGTCGGCCATCACGATGTGGTCGAAACTGTTGCGGTGGGAGGCGATCCGGGCAAAGGCCGTCCCGACCCCCCCGGCTCCGATGACCAGGACCTTCACCGGGTGGACCCGGGGAGGGTCTCCCGACCGTCCCCTCGGGCGGGGCCTAGGACACGGGCACACCGGTCGGGGGCACGATGTACAGGTTGGAGACGGGGCACGGGCCCAGTATGCCTGCCCCGCTCCGCCCCCGCCGGGCTCGAAAAGGGCCAAGCCCGGAGCGCCCTGGCGGGAGGGAGCTCGACGGACCCGGCCTCCCCCCCATCGGCACGTTTCGGGGTGGACTTGAGCACCGTGGGCCGAAGAGCTCGGATGCGATTTTTCCGCTGGAAGATCGCCGACGCCCGGGCTGGCTCGATTGACAGGTCCGGGGCGCTCCCTCAGACTGTGCATCAGGCGGACCATGGAGGGGGTCGACGATGACCACGAAGGTGTACCAGCTGCCGGTGGAGAAGACCGGGTGGCAGACGGCCGACCAGACGGGTACCGCCACGTTCACCTGGGACTACGACAACGGTCGGGACAAGCTGCTCAACCTCTACGACAAGGGGAAGAAGAAGCAGTGGGACGCGGCCGAGCGCATCGACTGGTCCCACGAGATCGACCTGGACAATCCGCTGTTGATGGCCGACGAGCTCGTCCCGATCTTCGGCTCACCCATGTGGGACCGGCTCAACGACGCCGAACGGGGGGAGGTGCGGCGGAACATGGTGTCCTGGCAGTTCAGCCAGTTCCTTCACGGTGAGCAGGGCGCACTGCTCTGCACGGCCAAGATCGTCCAGACCGTCCCCGACATCGACTCCAAGTACTACGCCGCCACCCAGGTCATCGACGAGGCACGGCACGTCGAGACCTATTCGCGCTATCTCGACAAGATCGGGATCGCCTATCCCATCAATCCGAACCTCAAGTCACTGCTCGACGACGTGCTGACCGACTCGCGCTGGGACATGACCTACCTCGGCATGCAGGTGCTCATCGAGGGGTTGGCGCTGGCAGCGTTCGGCCTGATCCGCAACACGGCCGGCGATCCCCTGGGCAAGGCGGTCAATGCTTACGTCATGCAGGACGAGGCCCGCCACGTGATGTTCGGGCGGCTGGCCCTACGCGACTACTACCCCCAGCTGACCCAGGCCGAACGGGACGATCGTGAGGAGTTCTGCGCCGATGCCTGCTACCGGATGCGCGATCGCTTTCTGGCCAACGAGTTGTGGGAACGGCTCGGCTACGACGCCGAGGCATGCATCCGCTACGTCGACGAGAGTGAGAGCCAGCGGGTCTTCCGCAGCCTGCTGTTCACCCGGATCGTCCCCACCCTGAGGGACATCGGACTGTGGGGTCCGACCATGCGGAAGACCTTCGCCGACATGGGGGTGATCGGCTACGAGTCGACCGACCTCGATCAGGTGATGGCGGAGGACGAGGCGGTCGCCGAACAGTTGGACGCCGACCGCCGCCATATCGACGAGGCGGTGGCCGTCGGGGCGGCGCAGCCGGCCGACTGACACCAGTCGGATCGGATCGGTCCTCGGTCCCACGAGGGTCCCACCGGTGCGGGCGAGAGCGGACTAGACCAACTACGGGCCGACGGCGGGACGGTCGGCCTCCAACCAACCCCCGGCTGATCTGCGATCGGAGACAGGAGTGCCTGGAGATCCGTCCACCCTGATGCCTGCCGCCCTGATCCACGCCTCCATCACCTGTGCCACCGATGCCGCCGGACAGACCCATTGCTCGGGGGTGAACGGAGGGCTGGTGGCCGGGCTCCTCATCGTCTACGCGGCGGTCGCCGTGGTGGGCATCGTCGCCGCCGTCAAGGTGGTGACCAAGGCGGGTTACTCCGGGTGGTGGGTGCTGATCAGCTTCGTCCCCTTGGTCGGGATCGTCTTCGTACTCATCTTCGCCTTCTCCAAATGGCCGGTGCTGAAGGAAGTGGAGATGCTCCGGTCCCAACAGATGGGCGGCTACTACGGCGGGCCCGCCGCGTACGGCCGACCCGGCGGGCACGCCCAACCCGGCCCGTACCGCCCACCCGGCGGGTACGCCCCGCCTTCCGGCCTCGCCGGCCCGGCACCGACAGCTCCGGCTCCGGGGCCGAGTGATCCGGGCGGGTCGCCGCCCGAGCAGGTGGACCTGCCCACGTTCGGCCAGTTCATCGAGAGTGGCTCGATGCCGGCGGCCCCGGTCGCGCGCACCCCGGCTGCTGCCACCCCGGGATCCGCCCCGCTCCCGCCGGCCGGTTGGTTCCCGGCCCCGGGCGGACCGCCCGGACAGCTGCGGTACTGGGACGGCTCGAGCTGGACCGACCACTTCAACTCGTAGGCCGAATCCCTCCCTCCAACCGGGTCAGTCTCCCGACTCGGTCGCCTCGGCCAGCCTCAGCCACCGCTCCTCGGCCTGTTCCAGTGCGGACTGGGCCGTGGCCAGCTCGTCGCCCAGCCGGGTCATCTCCCGGTGGTCCGCCGCCCCGGTCAGGGACTCGGTGATCGTGTCCCGCTGTCGTTGGAGGCGGGCCATCTCCCGCTCCGCGTCGCGGAGCTGGCGCCCACGCGGGGCCGTCCCGGCGGTGCCGGACCGGGGCGCGGGGATGGGCCGGGCCGGCGTGGCCGGCGAGGTGGACGGGAGTGAGCGCCTGGCCCGGGACCCGGACGGCACGCCCCGGGCCACCCAGCCGGCCACGCCCCCGGCCACCCCGACCACCGAGCCTCCGGCTTCGACCGCCACCAGTCGTTCGGTGGTGCGTTCGAGGAAGGTGCGATCGTGGCTGACCGTCACCAGTGCGCCCGGCCAGTCCTCGAGGAACTCCTCCAGGATGCGCAGCGTGTCCAGATCGAGATCGTTGGTCGGCTCGTCGAGGAACAGCACGTTGGGTCGGCCGGCGATGACCAACAGGAGCTGGAGCCGCCGCCGCTCGCCGCCGGACAAGGTTCCCACCCGGGCGAACGTCAACTCACCGGCGAACCAGAACCGCTTCATCAGCTCGACGTCGGCCAGCGAGCCCGGGGCGCGGTTGGGCCCCGCCACGAGGTCCTGGACCCGGGCCCCGAGGTCGAGCTCCATTCCCTGCTGGTCGTAGTACCCGGTGACCACCGTCGGTCCGACCTCCACCCGACCGGTGGTCGGCTGGCGGCGCCCGGCCATCAGGTCGACCAGCGTCGACTTGCCGCTGCCGTTGGCCCCGACGATGCCGAGCCGCTCCCGCCGGGACAGGGTGAGATCGACCCCCGACAGGATCTTGGGACCGTCCCCGTACCGGAAGCCGACATCGATGCACTCGATGACCTTGTCGCCGAGCCGAGGGGTGTCGCCGGTGAGCTCGAGACCGGACGATCGGGCCTGGGCCTCGGGACGGTCCTCGATGATCCGGACGGCGGCATCCACCCGGGCCTGGGGTTTGCGCGATCGGGCCTGGGCGCCCCGGCGGAGCCACGCCAGCTCGCGTCGGGCCAGGTTCCTCCGGGTGGCCTCGGCCGACGCCGCCTGCACCTCGCGCTCGGCCTTGGCCTCGAGGTAGGAGGCATAGCCCCCCTCGTGCACGTAGGCGCGACCCCGGTCGAGCTCGAGCATCCGGGTGGTGACCCGGTCGAGCAGGTGACGGTCGTGGGTCACCAGTACCAGTCCGCCCCGGTGGGCCAGCAACTGCTGCTCCAGCCAGGAGACCGCGCCGAGGTCGAGGTGGTTGGTGGGCTCGTCGAGGACCAGCAGCTCGGCCGGGTGGGCGAGGACGCGGGCCAACGCCACCCGCTTGGCCTGGCCCCCCGACAGCGTAGTCACGTCGGAGCTCGCCGTCCCGGCCATGCCCAGTCGGTCGAGGGCCGCCTCGGCCTCCCATCCCGCACCCACCGCGTCGCTCACCGTGCCGGCCGGCAGCACCGGTACCTGCTCGAGGAAGCCGACCCGCGAACCGCGGCCCCGCCGTACCTCACCTTGGTCGGGACGGTCCATGCCGGCGATGATTCGCAGCAGCGTGGACTTGCCGGTGCCGTTGATGCCCACCACTCCGAGCCGGTCCCCGTCCGACACGGTGAGCGACAGGTGCTCGAACAACACCCGGTCTGCCCGGCGCACGGCGACGTCCTGGAGATCGACGAGCACGGCCACGAGGCCATCAGGGTACCGGCCCCATCGAGGCCAGCCGCCGGGCCGGCCCGACGGCAGCCGCCGGGGACGCGATCAGGTGATGCTGGAGACGAACGGAACGGTGTCGATGCCCGCCCCCGGGGTGGTGGACGGCAGCTGGGCGTAGCCGACGACGGTGCAGGCGCCGCCGGGCAGACAACTCACTCCCTGGGGCGCGGCGGTTGGCGCCTTCTTGGGTAGGGGCAAGGCCACCGGGCTCCAGGCTCCACCACTGAGCTGCTCGAGCTGCGCGGAGACGAAGTTGCTCTGGACGTCGTCACAGGTCCCGGCGACCGGACAGGTGACGCTCGTATTGGAGCCAATGGCGCTTCCGACCGGGGTTTGGGCCGTCTGCACCCAGCCGGACGGCGAGTGGGTGGCCACCAGCGGATCGCCATCTCCCCCATCGCTCGGATACCAACTGCCCACGGCGGCGCAGAAGGTGGTGGCCGGACACGACACCGAATTGAAGCTGCCGTCGCTCGCTCCCGGCGCCGGCCGCAGGGCCGTCGCCACCCATGTCTTGCCGGTGAGGGTGGCGACCAGCGGCCCGAGGCTCGGGGAGTCGACGCCGCCGACGGCGCGGCAGGCGGTGGCCGACACGCAGCTCACGCCGCGCAGCGAGCCATCCGAACCCCCGGCCGGCTCGGGCACGACGGCGTCGGACCACGTCCCGTCGGCCAACGTCTCGGCTACCAGTCCACTGGTGGTATTCCCGACGGCGACACATCTGCCGGCCTTCCAGCACGAGACCCCGGAGACCGTGGCGAAGGCCGGGTTGGCTCCGGAGGGAAGCGGGAGGGTGCCGGTCGTCCAGTGCACGCCATCGGTCGACGTGGCGACGCCGTCGCCGGTGACCAGCACGCAGGTGCTCCCCTTGCAGGAGACGGCCTGCAGGAAGTCGTAGGGGTTGGCCAGCGGGAACCCGACCTCGGTCCACGTGCCGTCCGTCCGCGTCTCGAGGAAGCCGGAGGGCATCCCTCCCGAGGTGGTCCGGTAGCCCCCGATAGCTACGCACAGCACCGAGGAACACGACACCGAATTCAGGGTGGCGTCGGGTGGGCCGCCGACCAGGGCCGAGGTCCAACTGGTCGCCGACTGGTCGAGCACCGCCACCCCCACACCCGTCGACGGGGTCTCGAGGGCCACACAGGAGCCGACGGCGGCACAGGTTCCGGCGATCGAGGATCCCTCGATGAGGGTCGACGTGGGTGTGGTCGTCCAGGTGCCCGAGGCCAGGGTCTCGATGAACGGACCGACCCCCCAGGCCGTGCAGGTCAGCGGGGCGGTCGGCGCGCACCACACTGAAGACAGGGCATCGGTGGCGAACGAAGTGGTCGATGTCCAGGTGCCGGACGTGAGCACCTCCTCCAGGCCGAAGCCGGACTGGGTGCCCACGGCCACGCAGGCGCCGGACGCGTTGCAGGACACCGATGCCAGTGAGCTGCCGGTCGAGGCCGACACCGTCGGCGACCAGATCGCACCCACTTCCGAGTCCATCAGCGCGCTGGTGCCGGATGACCCGGTGGTCGAGCCCACCGCCGTGCATCCGGTTGCCGTCGGGCACGAGATGCTGTCGAGGGACATGGCGGTCTGGCCCGCCGGCAGGGCCAGGAGGGTGGGGCTCCAGGTGGAACCGTCGAGTTGTTCGACGAAGCTGCCGTTCGACGCAGTCCCGATGGCGGTGCAGGCCTGGTTGACGCAGGCCACGCCAGTGAGAGCGGCCCACGATGCTCCGGCCGGATCGATCCCGGTCAGCGCGGTCCACTTCTTGCCTTTGAGGGACTCGATCACGGCTTGGGGCTGCGCGGTGTTGTACTGACCCACGGCGACGCACGTGGATGGGCCGGTGCAGCTGACCGCGTTGAGCTGCGCGGTGACGGCGCCGGCCGGAAGGGGCAGGATCCCCTCGGTCCAGCTCCCGCCGGCCAGGGTGTCCACCATCATCATGCTCGCACCCGTTGAGTCGGGAATGGTGCCACGGCCGACGGCCACGCACGCAGTGCTCGACCCACAACTCACGGCCAGGACCGCACCCGTGACCGGCCCGGCCGTCGCCCACGGCAGCGTCGTGCTCTCCCATTTGGGAGTGGCGGCGCCGGCGTTCGTCGACGTTGCCGATCCCCCCCCGGCGATCACCACGACCACCGCTGTCACCAGTGCCCACCATTGCCTGCGCATCATTCCCCTGCCCTCGCGTGATGGCCGGTCCATTGCTCTGCCCGCCGGCGCCGACGGAACGCTAGCCGAGCGTCGCCGGCCGCACCCGGTGCGATCCGGAGAGGCCGCGGAGGGTGGTGGAAAGGGAACAGAGGGATCCGATCACCCATCACTGCGGGTCCGACCCCGCGGGGTAGGGTCCGCGTCTGGACGTATCCGGAGCCACTGGCCCAGGGGAGGAACCCATGGCGACCCAGCTCGACACCCACGAGGTCTTCAACCAGGCCACCCCCGCTCGAGGGGTACGACGTCTTCACCGCCGACCCGGCCCTCGTCGAGGCGGTCGACCGCGAAGGGCGCGGCCTGGGCCCGTCCGGAGCTCGAGGTCCTCGGCGCGCGAGGCCGGGTCCGCGTCGGCCCAGGAGCTCGGGCGCCTGGCCAACGAGCAACCGGCCGGAGCTGCACAACTACGACCGCTACGGGAACCGGATCGACGTCGTCGAGTACCACCCCGCCTACCACCGGCTGATGACGACGGCGGTGGCGCCACGGACTGCACTCGGGACCCTGGGCCGACCCCCGACCCGGTGCCCACGTGGCCCGGGCGGCCAAGGTGATCACCTGGTACCAGGTGGATGCCGGGCACATCTGCCCGGTGTCGATGACCTACGCGGTGGTGCCGGCGCTCCGCCATCAACCCGAGGTGGCCGGGGTGTGGGAGCCGATGATCCGCTCGACCACCTACGACCCGTCCAACCGACCCGCTGCGGCCAAGGCCGGGGTCACCTGCGGCATGGCCCTCACCGAGAAGCAGGGCGGGTCCGACGTGCGGGCCAACACCACCCGGGCCGAGCCGATCGGCGGCCCGGACCGCACCTACCTCCTCACCGGCCACAAGTGGTTCTGCTCGGCGCCCATGTCGGACGCGCTTCCTCATGTTGGCCCAGGCTCCGGGAGGCCTCAGCTGCTTCCTCGTCCCGCGCTGGCAGCCCGACGGCACCCGCAACCCCATCCGCATCCAGCGGCTGAAGGACAAGCTGGGTGACCGGTCGAACGCTTCGAGCGAGATCGAGCTGCTCCGGCGTGTGGGGCCAGTTGGTCGGCGACGAGGGACGGGGGGTGCCGCACCATCATCGAGATGGTCAACCACACCCGGCTCGACTGCATCCTGGGCTCGACCGCGATCATGCGCCAAGGGGTGGCCCAGGCCACCTGGCACGCCGCGCCACCGGTCGACCTTCGGGAAGCTGCTCGCCGACCAACCCCTGATGGTCAACGTGCTCGCCGACCTGGCCGTCGAGTCCGAAGCCGCCACCGCGGCCGCCCTCCGGATGGCCCGCGCCTACGACGCTCCGGCCGGGGACGAGTACGAGGGGCTCCTCCAGCGCCTGCTGACGCCGGTGGTCAAGTACTGGACCTGCAAGCGTGCGCCCCAGCACAGCGCCGAGGCGCTCGAGTGTCTCGGGGGAAACGGGTTCGTCGAGGAGTCGGGCATGCCCCGCCTGTTCCGCCAGAGCCCGGTGAACGGGGTGTGGGAGGGCTCGGGCAACGTGATCTGCCTCGACGTGCTGCGGGCCCTGGCCCGCGAGCCCGACTCTCTCGACGCCTTCTGGCTCGAGGTCGGTCTGGCCCAGGGCGGCGACTCCCGTCTGGCCCGGGCCGTCGACGACCTCCACGTCGACCTGGCCGATCCAGACCGGGCTGGAGGCAGGGGCTCGTTCGGTGGTGGAGCGGATGGCCCTGGTGTTCCAGGCATCCCTGCTGGTCCGCTTCGCCCCGGCGGCCGTGGCCGATGCTTTCTGCGGCTCTCGCCTGGCCGGCCCGGGTGCGGGCACCTTCGGCACCCTGCCCCCCGGCACCGACCTGTCCGGCATCGTCGACCGGCACACCCCGGCCTGAAGGTGGCGGGTGTCGCTACTCCCGCGAACCAGAGCCGGCGCCCATGCCGGCCCACACGGCGTCGACCGCCCGCCCGGCCCACCCCGGTGCCGACGGGAGGCCGGCGATCCGCCGGGCGAAGACCGACCCCGCCAGCATCTCCAGGGCCAGGTCGAGGTCGGCGTCGGCCCGTAGCTGGCCCTCCTCCCGAGCCTGCTCGAGCAGGCGATCGGGCGTAGCCCATGCGGGGAGCGACCACCCGCTGCCGGTGGAGGTCCAGGGCCCCGGGGTCCTCGCGTGCCCCGATCAGGGTTCCCACCACCTCGAGGCAGCTCTCGGCGAACCGCAGGTCGAACTGGTCGAGGAAGTCAGTGAGATCGGTCCGGGGGTCGGTGCTCGGAACCGGGGCCAGGTGGGCGGAGCTGTTGGCGGCGATGGCCGCGGTGATCAGATCGGCCTTGTCCCGGTAGCGCCGGTAGACGGTGGCTCTGGCCACGCCCGCCTCGGTGGCCACGCTCGTCCATCGAGACCTTGGCGTAGCCGAGCTCGGCCAGCTGCCGCAACGCGGCTTCGGTGATGGCCGTGCTGGCCCGCTGATCGCGCGGGCGGCCCGGTCCCCGCGCCGACGGTGGGCCGGTCGTGCCCCCGACCGGAGGGGCGACGGTCACCGGGCCACCGCGGCCGGGGCGGGGGCCGGAGTGTCGCCGGTGGGGGCCGACGGCGTGTAGCTCGGGACGAAGTCACGCTGGCGCACCAGGACGAGCGCGCCGACCGCGCCGACGAAGGCAATGATGGCCCCGATGATCATCAGGTGGTTGAGCGTCGCCGAAAAGCCGACCCGGTAGGCCTGGAGCAGTGCCTCCCGGGAAGCGGCCGACGGGATCGATGGAAGGGTCTCGCGCACTCCCCCGCCGACCAGGGCCCCCTGCAGGGCCGAGCCACCATGGGCCACGACGGCCTGCCCGGCCGGGGTGGCGCCGAGGGCGCCGAGGGTCCGGTGCTCGATCTGGGTCTGGAACACGGTGCCGAGCGCGGCGATGCCGGTGGCGATGCCCACCTGCCGGAAGGTGTTGTTGGCTCCGGAGGCCATGCCGCTGCGCTCGGGCGGCACCACCGAGATGGCCGACGAGGCCAGCACCGGGTTGACGATCCCGATCCCGATGCCGCTGACGATGAATCCGGGCAGCAGCACCGTCCAGCCCGAGGCGGCGTGGGTCGTGGCCATCAACAGGCACCCGACGGCGATGAGGAAGAGCCCGGTGCCGAGCAGGAACCGCGCCTGGACCCGCACCGTGAGCTTGCCGGCGATGGGAGCCACGATGAAGGCGAGCATGGTGATGGGCAGGAAGCGCAGCCCGGCGGCCAACGGGCCGTACCCGAGGTCGTCCTGGATGAAGAGGGTGAGGTACAAGAAGAGGGCGAAGATCGAGGAGGAGATGGCGAAGGCGGAGATCGAGACGCCCACCATGGCCGGCCGCTTGAACAGGGTCAGGTCCAACATGGGATCGGACTGGCGCCACTCGGCCACGAGGAAGATGACCAGCAGGACCACCGACCCGATGAGCAGCCCGCTGATGAGGGCGCTGCCGAAGCCGTCGTCGTTGCCGCGCACCAGGGCGAAGACCAGCATGAAGAGGGCGGCGGAGAAGGTGACGAACCCGATCCAGTCGACCCGGCGGGTGTTCGGGTCCCTCGATTCCTGCACCCGGGTCAGGGTGACGAAGACGGCGACGACGCCGATGGGCACGTTGACGAAGAAGATCCACCGCCAGCCGATGCCACTGGTGATGGCCCCACCCACCAGCGGCCCGACCGCCACGGCACCGCCGATGACGGCGCCGTAGATGCCGAAGGCGGTCCCGCGCTCCTTGCCCGAGAAGGCCGATGCGATCAGGGCCAGGGAGGTGGCGAACATGACCGCACCGCCCACCCCCTGGGCGGCCCGGGCCAGGTTGAGCATCAGCGAGGAGGTGGACAGCCCGCACACCAGCGAGGAGGCGGAGAAGACGCCCAGCCCGACGGCGAAGACCTCGCGGCGTCCGAACATGTCACCGATGACCCCGGCGGTGAGCAGGAAGGCGGCCAGGGTGAGCGAGTACGCATCGATCACCCACTGGAGATCGCTGAAGCTGGCGTGCAGCGATCGCTGGATGTCGGGGAGCGCCACATTGACCACGGTGATGTCCAGCAGCAGCATGAAGGTGGCGGTGCAGACGGCGATGAGGGTCCACCACTTACGGTCCAGTCCGGGCATGAGTGGCTCCTTCCGAGGGGAGGGGGGGGTGTACTCGAAGGCGCCGTACCTGGCCGCCTTAATACGATGCGAGATGTATCGTATTGTATCTCCGGGGTCGGGGCAAGCACCGGTGGTGCAGCCGGGGAGGAGGGTGGCTAGCGCAGTTGGTCGACATGGCGGATGCGACCGGCGTCCCGGGTGAACAGGACGTCGTTGTACCCCTGGCCGGGAGCCACCATCTCGAAGGTGATCGGGGGTACGAACGACAGGTACAGGGCCCGGCGCCCCGGGGCGCCCAGATCGGTGGGCGGGGGCGCGGCGTGCAGGGTGTGCCCGAAGTGCACCGTCACGTCGCCCGGCTCGGTCGACAGGGAGACCACCGGCAGCCGGCCGGCCACCCCCGGGAGCCGCGAGGTGCCCCGGTGCGAGCCCGGGATCATCTGGAGCTGACCGTTGCCGGCCGTGGCCGCGTCGAGCTGGATGCCCACGTTGAGCATCGGGCACTTGACCGGGTGCCCACCCATCCCGCAGTCGCGATGCCAGGGGAGGTCGGCGAGCCCGGCACCGGCGCCGGGCACCTTGATGACCACGCCGTTCCCGTCCAGCCGATCCCGGGCGTCCCGGAGGTCGGGCCCGCCCCACCCTGCGATGCGGGTGAATCGAACGTCGGCGCCCAGGTCGGCCACCAGGGCGGAACGGTCGTTGAGGTAGTTGACCCGGCTGCAGACCGCCCTCCCGTCGACCTCGGTCCACCACGAGCGCCGGTCGTCCGGCCGCGCCGCGGCCACGCCCTCGTCGGCCACCGCCCGCAAGGCCCCGATCTCGCCGGTGTCCATCACCCCCCGGAGGTGGACGAACCCGGCCCGGGCCAGGAAGTCGGCGATCTCCTCGTCGGGGTCGTCCAACGTGAAGGTGCGGGTCGGGTCGAGGAGCTTCCCGTCGGCCGCGGTCACCGGGGGCGGATCGTCGATGTCGTACACCGTCTGTCCGTCGAAGGCCACCCGGAGGGGCGGCTCCCAACGCACCAGCTGCCCGAAGCTGCCCCGGGCCACGGTGAGCTCGTCGGCGTAGAACAGGGCGAAGGAGGTCCGCAGCTCCCACACGAACGAGCACCATTGCTCGGGTCCGAGCTCGATCACCGTGTGGGCGCGGTCCACTCCCTCCTCGATGACGAAACTGGTTCCCAAGGGCAGGTAGGTGTAGGCCCGGCCGTCGGGAAGCCGAAAGGCCAGCGGCTGCACGACGGCGGCGTCGGCCTCGGAGAACACCGGCCCCCTCGCTCGTACCCGGCCGGGGAGCTCGGAGCGGTGAAACGCATCGAAATCGATGGGACCGAACCGGTCATCGTCCACCCATACAAACGTACTCTCCGCCTTGCGCCCGTGCCCGGCCCGCCCGCCTACCGCAGCCGGGCCACGGCCAGGGAGGCGGCCAACAGGACCACCGCCCACGACAACGCCCGGAGGGCGTGCTCCAGTGGAGCCAGCAGCGCGGCCCGGTCGACCGGCAGCTGGGTACCGTCGGTCAGGATGATGGTGCCTCTGGCATCGGTGGTCCGCCGCCGCAGCATGCGGGCCGGGGTGCTGAGCGCCCGCTGCGCCAAGGACAGGGTGAGGGCGCCGACGGCGGCGATGACCGGGGCCAGGGCCAGCGTCCCGGTCTGGGCCACGTAGGCGGTGAGGACCGGGAAGGCGCCCCAGCTGGCCGCGAAACCGACATCGTTGTGGACCACGCCGCCGAAGATCTCGAAGTTGTAGCCCACCACGAGCATCGGGCCCACGACCAGGAAGGGCACCAACACCCAGCCGACCTGGACGATGCCGGCGATGCCCAGGGCCACCGCCCCGGCCAACCCGGCGGCGGCCACCGCCACCAGGGCGGGACCCGGGATCCGGGTACGCAGCGGACGCCCGTGCAGCTCGTCGAGGGCGTGGGCGGCCAGGCCCACGGCGAAGAAGAACGCCAGCAGGGTGGCGATGAGGCGGGTGGTGTTCACCACCGGCGCCAGGCAGGCCCCGATGACCACGTAGGCCAGGTGCCACGCGGTGTACGGCGGGTGCAGCAGGGTCCACCAGTCCCGCCAGCCGCCGCCCCGAGCGGCGTAGTAGGCCGGACGGGGCTCGTCGGGGCGGTCGGCCGGCGAGGCGCGGTCAGTCACCGGCGCGGCGCCCCCACATCACCAGGCCGCCCCCGAGGCTCATCCGCCGGACTCCGACGTCCACGAAGCCGGCCCGCTCCCAGGCTCCGACCGTCCACTCCACCGGGTACCGGCGGTAGTGGGCGGAGATGTTGGGACCGAGGAACCGGCCCACGTCGAACCACGCCCTTCCCCCGGTGAGCCAACCGCCCACCGGGAGGAGGAGCCGGGTGTAGCCCCACCACCAGAAGCGCCAGAACCGACTCGGCGGCAGGAGGAACTCGAGACTGGCCACCGCGCCACCGGGGCGGACCACCCGAGCCAGCTCGTCCAGCGTGGCCTGCGGATCGTCGACGTAGCGCAGCAGGTAGGTGAAGGTCAGCGCGTCGAAGGTGGCGTCGGCGAAGGGGAGCTGCTCGGCCCGGCCGGCCACCAGTTGGATCCGCCCGTCCACCCCCCGCCCGGCGACGTTCCGTTGGCCCTGGCGCAGCATGTCGAGCGTGAGGTCGACCCCGACCACGTCCGCACCGGTGCGCTCGGCCAGCTGGATGGCCACGCCGGCCGGGCCGGTGGCCACGTCGAGCACCCGTGCGGGGTGGTCGGGGACGATGTGGTCGACCATGGCTCGCCGCCAGCGGGCGTTCTGGCCCATGGAGAGCACCTCGGCCAGACGGTCGTAGCGGTCCGGGAGCGGGGTGAACAGCCTCTGGGCGAACCGGTTGCGGCCCTCGCCTGGCGCTGTCTCCACGGGTCCTCCTCAGGTGCGAAGATCTCACCGTAGGCGGTCAACTCCCGGGAAGGAGCCGCGTGAGCTCGAGGCGCTTCGACGCACTCGTCGTCGGAGCCGGTCCGGCGGGCAGTATCGCCGCACTGGTGTTGGCCCGCGCCGGGGCCCGGGTGGCGCTGCTCGACAAGGCCCGCTTCCCGAGGGACAAGGCGTGCGGCGACTTCATCGGCCCGAGGGGGCTCCAGGTCCTGTCCGATCTGGGCGTGGCCGAGCCCCCCGGTCTCGACGTCGGGGACATGGTGGTGGTGGGCCCGACCGGACGTCGGGTCGTCCTGCCGTGCTTCGACGGAACCACCTACCCCGGTCGGGCCCGTTCGGTCAGCCGCCTGGTGTTCGATGACGCCCTGCGGGCCGCCGCCCTCGACGCCGGAGCCGAGGGCTACGACGGTCGGGCCGACCGACCGCTGCCGGCGGAGGGCGCGGACGCCACGGTGGCCGGCCTCGACGGCTTCGCCGTCGACGACCGCGAGCTGCGGGCCGACTTCGTCATCGGTGCCGACGGGGCCACCAGTCACGTGGCCCGGTGCGCCGGTCTGGTCGACGATCCGAGGGTGCTGTGGGGTTTCGCCCTGCGCGGCTACCTCGAGCAGCGGGTGGCGCTGCCGGCCATCACCCTGTGGGAGCCGGTGCGGTGGCAGGCCTTCCCCGGTTACGGCTGGGTCTTTCCGGCTGCCGACGGCGCCGCCAATATCGGGATCGGCATCGGGACCCGCGCCGACCGCCGGTCCGGCGCCGAGGCGGCCCGGGCGCTGCCCGCCTATCTGCGGCACCTGGTCGGGCTGGGCCTGCTCGACCGGATGCCCGATCTCCCCCTGCCCCGGCGTCTGGGCGGATGGCTCAAGATGGGGATGGTGGGGACCCGGCCGGCCGCCGGCCGGGTGCTGCTGATCGGCGACGCCGCCGGGCTGGTCAACCCCCTGCAGGGGGAGGGCATTGCCCAGGCCATGACCAGCGGCCGGGCCGCCGCCGAGGCGGTGCTGGGTGCGCCCGGCCGGGCCGCCGACCGTTACCGCCACGACCTGGCCCGGGCCCATCTCCCGTACCACCGGGTCACCGCCGCCGGTCACGCCGCCCTGGTCGGTCGACCCCGGGCCGTCTCCGCCGTCGGTCGGGCGCTCACCGCCCCGGTGGTCGGCCCGGCCCTGGCCGGTGGCTGGGGGATCTTCTGGAACGAGCTGCTCGAAGGGGCCACACCGGGGAGCGCCCGGCGGGTGGCGGCGGCGTCGATGGGTCTGGCCCGGATGGTGACCGCCCGCCACGGGGTCTCCCGGTGGTTCGACTCCACGTTCGGGGACGCGGCGGGAAGCGGCCCCGGCTGAGACGTTCCGGCCGGCATGGCTGCCGACCGGGCCCGACCCGAGGCCGCATCGGGAGCGCCAGTGGGTACGCTCCCTGTGGGAAGGGCCGGCACCACCGACCGTGCCCTCTCCCTGCCTCTCTCTGGAGCACTCGAGCATGCCTGACTACAAGATCCTCGTCCCTCCCCCGAAGCGGCACCGCACCGCCCTCATCGTCACGCTGGTGGTGATCGTCGTGGTGGCCGTGGGCGCGGTGGCCTTTGTGGCCGGGCGGCACCATTCGACCGCCGACGGCTCGGGTGGTGCCGGGGGTGGGGCTTCCGACCGGACGGTCGCCGTCAAGCCGCTGACCATCGTGTCCACCGTCCCCGCCTCCGGCTCCACCAACGTGCCCTCGGACCAGGTCGTCTCCGTGCGGCTGTCCGCCAAGGTGCCCGGCGCCTCCGGTCTTCCCGCCTTCAACCCCCCGGTCGCCGGTCGCTGGGTGCGCACCGGCCCGCAGACCCTGTCCTTCCAGGCCACGGCACCGTTCATCCCCACCGACACGGAGACGCTGGTCATCCCGGCCGGATCGGCCGGCCCCCGGAGCACCGGCGGCGCCGTCCTGGCCGCTCCGACCACGGTCAGCTTCACCGTGGCCCAGGCGAGCACCGAGCGGTTGCAGCAGTTGCTGGCCGAGCTCGGCTACCTGCCCCTTTCCTTTACGCCCTCGGCCCCGATGAGCTCGCCGGTCGAACAGCTGACCCAACAGGCCGGCACCTTCGCCTGGCGATGGCCGAATCCGCCCCCGACCCTGTCGTCGCTGTGGACGGAAGGGTCGGAGGATGTCATCACCAAGGCGGCGGTGATGAATTTCGAGAACCAGAACGGCCTGACCGTCGACGGCTTGGCCGGCAACCAGGTCTGGACGGCACTCCTCGCCGATCTCGCCACTCAGAAGGCCAACGCCAATCCCTACGACTACGTGCTCGTGTCGAAGCAGCTGCCCGAGAACCTGACCCTCTACGAGAACGGCGCCCCCGTCATGTCGGACGTCGCCGTCAATACGGGTGCGCCGGGGGCCGACACCGTCGACGGCACCTACCCGGTGTTCGAGCACGTGGTCAGCTCCCGGATGCAGGGCACCAATCCCGACGGATCCACCTACGACGACCCGGCCGTCCCCTGGGCCAGCTTCTTCAACGGTGGCGATGCCCTGCACGGATTCGTGCGGGCCACCTACGGCTCACCACAGAGCAACGGCTGCGTGGAGATGCCCGTGGCCACCGCGGCGGTGGTCTACCCGCTCACCCCCATCGGGACCCTGGTGACGGTGGTGGGCCCGGCCTCGTGATCCTCGGCGCCCGCTCCGGCGCCCGCCGGGCTTCCGCTGACTGATCCTCGGCCGCTACGCTCCGGGGCATCGTGACCTCCGACCGGGTAGCACGGGCAACGTGGGCTGATCCGCCATCAGTGCACGCCCCGGGACCGGCGTCGGTGTTGCCGGGTCCACGGTCGCCGGGTGCCGGTCATGCGTAAGTTCATCATCATGGGGATCCAGGGGAGCGGCAAGGGGACCCAGGCCACACTGCTGTCCGAGGACCTCGAGCTCGAGCACATCAGCGTCGGTGACATCTTCCGTTGGAACGTGCAGCATCACACCAAGCTCGGCGCTCAGGTCAAACGCACCATCAACGCCGGTCGCCTGGTCGACGACGATCTGGTGGAGGAGGTGGTCCGGAACCGGCTCGCCGAGCATGACTGGAACTTCGGCTTCATCATCGACGGCTTTCCGCGCAATGCCCGTCAGGCCGAGTTCTTCCTCGAGCGCTACGACATCGACGGTGTCATCAACCTCGAGATGTCCGACGAGGAGGTGGCCCATCGGGTGGCGGCCCGACGGTTGTGCTCGAAATGCGGGCTCGATTACGACCGCATCGCCCACCGGCCGTCCCGGCCCGACGTCTGCGATGTGTGCGGAGGCGAGCTGGTCGTCCGGGAGGACGACAATCCCGAGGCTCTGGCCGTCCGGCTGGCCGACTATCACCAGCAGACCAAGCCGCTGATCGAGCTCTTCGACAAGAAGGAGTTCGTGGCCACCTTCGACGCCACTCGCCCGATCGAAGAGGTGCAGGCCGCCATCCGCCGGAAATTCCTCCTGCCGCCCCGCACCGCCTGACCCGGTTCTTTTCGATCTCCCGGGACGGGCCGGGGGCTGGTGGGCCCAGACAGATGGCATGATCTCTGCCGTCAACACTCGTTGGCTGGGTCGCCCAGCGCCAGGCAACTGGTCGGAGCGGACGAAACTCCGAAAAGAGGACTTCGAACTGTGAAGCGCTGCCTGCTCATGATGGCCGTACTCGCCGCCGGCGCGGTCACCTTCAGCGCCTGCGGAGGTTCCTCGGCGTCGTCGTCCTCCACACTGGCCACTTCCGCCACCTTCGGGCCTGCCTACGCCAGGTTCCACGCGGGCTTTCCCTCGCAGCCGAAGTCGGCCAGTGACACCAAGGAGGTGCTGAGCGGGTTTCCCCCCGGGGTGACGACGGGAACCGCCTACTGGGTGAGCCCGGTGGCCGATCCCCTCAAGGCCAACACCAAGACCCCGCCGGTCCCGACCTACGTGGTGGTGGTGGGCAAGGCGGGGACCCAGGCCGAGGTGTCCACCTTCACCTCGAGCATCAAGTCGCTGTCCGGGGCCAAGCCGGTGACCACCAGCAACGGGGCCCGGGGCTACAAGTTCTCCGGTACCGAGAAGACGCTCGACAAGAACGACGCCACCAACCCCGCGGCCACCGAGGCGTTCATGTTCCTCTCCAAGGGGCTGACCCTCTACGCAGTGATCGTGGTGAACGACAAATCGGCCGCGGCCCTGCAATTCCTCAACTCGTTCCAGCCCGTCTGAGTTCGGCGACCGGTCGCCTTCGACGAGCGTCGTCGGCCCACCATGCCCGGGACTCCTCGACTCGATCGTCCTCCTCCACGGCTTCGCCTCGTCGTTCGACCACGGCTGGAGGCAGACCGGGTGGGTGGACATCCTGTCGGACTTCGACTGCACCGCCCCCGCGATCGACCTTCCCGGCCACGGGACGTCACCGCGGTCGAGCGACCCCGAGGCCTACGCCGACGTCGAGGGCGAGGTGCTCGCGCACCTGCCCGAGGCCGTGCCCGCCGCGGTCGGGTTCTCCGCCGGCGGCGACCTGCTACTGCGGATGGCCCTGGCCGATCCCGGACGATTCGAGAGGATCGTCCTGCTGGGGGTGGGCGACAACGTGTTCGAGAGGTCCGATCCGGCCACCATCGTCGGTGCCCTCGAGAGCGAGGAGGAGCCCGAGGACGTGCAGGCCCGGCTCTTCCGCCGGCTGGCCGAGTCGGCGGGTAACGATCGGACGGCGCTGTCGGCCTTCATCCGCCGCTCCCGGGAGCCGCTCTCGGTAGGGGACCTGTCGTCGGTGACCTGTCCCGTGCTCGTCGTGCTCGGGACCCGGGATTTCATCGGCAGTGCCGACCGCCTGGTCGAAGCCCTGCCATCCGGTTCACTGGTGACCCTGGCCGGAGTGGACCATTTCTCCACACCCTCGGATTTCGGCGCCATCGACGCCACCCTCAAGTTCTTCGGGCTGGGCTGACGGCACGGCGAGAGGCTGGGTTGTCTAGGCGGGGCCGGCCCTGACCTCCAGCTCAGCCGAGACGGGTACCGGCTGCTTGAACCAGCGCTCGGGCGTGTCCTCGATGAAGGCGATCAACTCGGGGCGGCCGAGGAACGGTGCTTCGATCCGGGCCACGTCGAATTCCTTACCGGCCACCCGGACCCGGTCGCCGGGCCGGACTTCCGATGCGGGCGCCGTCTTCCAGAGGTCGGTCATGGCGCGATTCTTGCACCCGTTCGCCGGCCCGGCCTCATCCGGGCCCGAAGCATCGGGCCGTCCCCGCCTCCCGGCCTCAGGGAGGGGTACGGGATGCGATCAGCGAATCAGCCCCTTGCGGGTCTGCTCCTTGTCCTTTTTGGCCTGTCGCTTCTCTTTGAGCGACTTGCCGGACTTTTTGGAGGCGGTCTTGCGGGGAGACTTGTCGGTCATGTCAACCCCCTTCCCTGCCGCCAGCGTACTCCCGAACCCGTCTCGAGAGCGGAGGTGAGCGTCGGCCCCAATCCCTGGTTACCATCGGTGTGGCGGGGGGCGGTTGGGTCCCGGCCCAGGGGGTGGATCCCATGATGACGAGGTCTCGGCAAGTCAAGCTGGGTGGTTTCCCGGGTGCCCAGCGGTTCGTTTCGGGCATTGGCCACGTCCGCTCTGGTTGTCTCGGTCGCCTCGATGGTGTCGTTGGGGGTGGCGATGTTGGCGGCGACGCCCGCATCGGCCCAGGTCCCCGCAACCGGTGGCGGTACGTGGTCGGTGGTGTCCAGTCCGAACACTGCGGACCCGCAAATTCCCTCAGTTCGGTGGCCTGCGTTTCGGATTCCGACTGTTGGGCGGTGGGCTCGAGCTTCGACCTCGGGACCGACTCGGGTGATCCGGTGATCGAGCAATGGAACGGCTCGGCCTGGTCGATGGTCACCCGTCCCGCCACCGGCGGAGCCGGCGCGCTCAGTTCGGTGACCTGCCTGTCGAGCACGGACTGCTGGGCGGTGGGGGAGGTCGTCGCCTCCGGGGATTCCGAGTTCGCGTCGCCTCTCACCGAACACTGGGACGGATCGCAGTGGTCAGTGGTCGCCGCCCCGAACGGGACGATCGACGGCTATCAGATCGGGACCGGTCTCAATAGCGTGTCCTGTGCTTCTGCGTCGGACTGCTGGGTGGTGGGCTACACCTTCGCCGCTCCGGGTGAAAACCTGAACGGATCGGTCATCGAGCAGTGGAACGGTTCGGCCTGGTCGGTCGAACACGCCGATATCAGCGGCGAAAGCCTCTACTCGGTGACCTGTCGCAATGCTTCGGACTGCTGGACCGTCGGCACCTCGAACGCCGGCGACGGACTGACGCTGATCGAGCAGTGGGACGGGAGCACCTGGGCGGTGGTGACGAGTCCGAACGCCGGGCCCGCACAGTCCAACACCCTCCAATCCGTCGAGTGCTCGACGGCGTCGGACTGCTGGGCGGTGGGCGACTATGTCGGTCCGGCCACCCACAAGACTCAGACTGACTACGGCCTCGCCGAACACTGGGACGGGAGCGTGTGGTCGATCGTCGCCGGTCCCAGTTTGAAGGCGAAGGAGTCGAACGACCTGTACTCGGTGACCTGCACGTCGTCGACGAACTGCTGGGCGGTGGGTTCGATCTCCAGCTCGAGCCGTAGCCCGGAGCAGTCCCTGGCCGAGTACTGGAACGGATCGGTGTGGGTCCTGGTCTCGAGCGTCGAGGGCTCAACCGCCGGGAGCAGCCTGGCCGCCGTGGCCTGTGCCGACGCGCACGACTGCTGGTCGGTCGGGAGCAGCGCGTCCGACAGCGACAGCGCGACCCTGGTCGAGCAGCTGGACCCGACCGTGGTCGTGGTGAGCCCCGGCGCCGGCCCACCCGGAACGAGTCTCACCGTGCACGGCAGCGGGTTCACCTTCGGGAAGCGGGTCAAGGTGACCTACGACACCGGTTCGGCATCGGGGAAGCAGACCACCGACGTGTGCTCCGCCATCGCCTCGGACCCCGGCACTTTCGCCTGCGACGGCGCCATCCCCGCGGCCCGGATCGCGGGGGCGTCCGGGCCCCACACCATCGAGGCCGCCGGGCGCCAATCGCTGGTGGTGGCGTCGACGACCTTCACCCTCAGCTGACCGACGGGGGAGGCCCGGGCCGCTACCCGATTACGAAGGGCGCCCGGACCGGGGGACCTACCGTGTCCTCGTGAGTGGCATTCGCCGGACCTTGAGATCTCGGATGGGCTCTCCTCTTTTGGGGCTCTGAATCCCCAGCGGCACAGATCCCGCGGGACGGGCTCATCATCCACCGAGTGATGAAGAACCCGCTGTCGTCGTGGATACTCTGCCGATTCTGCACCCAGCCTCAGGCGGGGCGAGGAGTTCCGTCAAAGTGTCAGGAACTCCTCCACGGCTTCTCCGATCCCCAGCTCAACTTGTAATTGGGATTGCCGCCCCCACTAACCCAGGTACCGACGCCGATGACCACCACTACAAATCCGATCACGAACCAGGGAATATACGTCACTTGTTCTTTCCTTTCGTTAGCTCAGGTCAGTCGTGGTCGCTCCGAGGGTTGGGGACCCGGAGTGGCCCACTCCCGGGCCCCACCGTCTTCACCGTCTTGTTGGTGGAGGTGTTGATGGCGCTCAGGGTGCCGGAACGACCATTGGCCACGTCGGCGTGAGGGATTGCCGAGCCAGCTGCTTGGGTCGCTCCTACCCGCGTCACTGCAACGGCGGCGAGTCCATCTGGACCCAGCGCGGCAATTGCTCATCGGTAACCGGGACAGTCGGGACCCAAGCACCTGCGCCATGTCAACACCGCCTGTGTGCTGATGACCTTTGCCTTCATCGTACGTCGGTGAAGAATGCAAATCCAGGGGGCCTTACCCCGAGAGAGCGATCGGTGCACGAAGAGAAGAGTCGCTGTTTCGTCAGCGCTGAGCCGGTCATATTCGCAGGATGAGAACGGTGACCGCGACCTGCCGGATCTGTTCATGGGGGTCCTGACCAGCTTGTTCGCTGAGAGCGGGCGACGGGAATCGAACCCGCGTTCCGAGCTTGGGAAGCTCGTGTTCTGCCTCTGAACTACGCCCGCGTGCGCGGGCCACACTATCGCCTGTCCGGCCCCGTCTCCTCAGCGGGAGGCGCGGCGGACCCGACCGCCGACCACCGACACCCCGAGGGCGCCGGCCGCCAGCAACAGGTCGAGGACGCCCATGGCGTCTCCCACGACCCGCAGGTGGCCGTAGACCGCCGGCACGGTCACCACCACCACCGCCACCGCCGTGACCACCGTCAACCGTTGGGCCAGCATGCGTCGGCGGCCCCGCTCGGGACGGGAGAGGAACACCACCGAGGCCAAGGCGATGCCGGCGAACCAGAGGGCCGAGGCGTGCCGCCTGGAGTCGGGGATGACGTCCAGCCAGCTGTATCCCTGGAGGATGCACACCGAGGCCAGCAGCACCAACGCCGGAGCGGTGAACGCGGGGACGCGGCTCCGCCGCGGCGCATGCCCCGGTTCGCGCGGGTGTGCCTGCAGGCGAGGGATCAAGGGGTGAAGCCGGGACGAATGGACCACCGCCGAGCCCGGGGCGGTCGTAACGAGTGGTTCGACCCGTTCCGGAGCCCGGGGTCTCGACCCATACGCCTGTCTGGATCCGTCCACCATCCGCCGACCGCCTCACCTGTCGTCAACCGAAGCGCCGGTTCCGCCCGACCTCCGATTCGCCGCTGCCGAGGGTCGCAACCCGGTCCGCCCCGGATGCGCCCCATCGACGCCCAAAGTATCGCAAGGCACCGCGATAATTGCAACCATCGGTTGCAACCGGGGGTGCGGGGCCACACCCGCGCCGGCCCCATCGGTGCCAGGATGGTGCGCGCCGGGGGGCGGGGACAGCCCCGGGGTGCGAAGGTCATCCCGACGACCACCGGGAGGGGAGGGAGGGTCATGGCCGTCGAGGGAATGCGGGCCGCGGGCGATCCCGCCCCGCCCACGATGGCGGAGGCGGCCCCGGTGGTCCCGAAGCGCCGACCTCGGCAGAGCAGGGACGACATCCGCTCCCTGCTGCTCGAAGCGGCCCAGGCCATCCTGCGCGAGGAGGGCCTGGGAGTGGGCACCGACACCCTGACCTTCAAACGGGTCTACGCCCGGGTCGAACAGAACACCGGCCTGCGGTTGACCAACGCCTCGGTGATCCGTCGGGTGTGGGAGAACCTGGCCGACTACCGGACCGACGTCCTCCTCAGCATCGCCGCCGACGAGAACCACGTCGAAATGGACGAGACGTTCGCGGCCCTGGCGCCGACCCTCGAACGGCTCGACCTATCCACGCTCGAGCATCGGTCGTCGGCCCTGACCGAGCTGTGCCGGGTGGGTGGCAACGCCAACATCATGTCCATCGGGGACTCGGAGAACTGGTCCTTGTGGTTCGGGGTGTGGTCGCAGGCCACCGCCGGGGAGATCACCGAGCAGAAGCAGAGGCTCCAGAGCGCGCTGTTGAAGGGGTACGAGTCGGTGACCGACATGTACACCGAGACGTTCCAGGCCCTGGCCGACCTCATCGGCTACCGGCTGCGCCCGGGCCTGACCATGCGGCAGTTCACCGTCTCGGTGGGGGCGCTGGCGGAAGGTTGCTCCCTGCGGAATCGGGTCGAGGGCGACACCGACGGGATCCTGCTGCCCACCGGGCCGGACGGCGAGGTGCAGGAGTGGAGCCTCTTCGCCGTCGGGGCCGAGGCCCTGGCCCGGCGCTTCTTCGAGCCCGACCCGGATTGGCCGCCGCCCGCCGCCTAACTACGCCCGGGTGCGCCGACCCCACTATCGTCTGTCCGGCATGGTTCTCTCAGACCGCTCGATACGTGAGGCGCTCGACGCCGGCCAGATCAAGATCGACCCCTTCGACGACAGCTGTATCCAGCCCTCATCGGTGGACCTCCACGTCGATCAGTACTTCCGGCTCTTCCGCAACCACACCAGCCGGGTCATCGACGTGCGCGAGAACCAGGAGGATCTGACCGAATTGGTCGACACCGGCGAGGATCCCCTGATCCTCCACCCGGGCGAGTTCGTCCTCGGCTCGACCAAGGAGAAGGTCACCCTCCCCGCCGACCTGGTGGCCCGTCTCGAGGGCAAGTCGTCCCTCGGCCGGCTCGGCCTCCTCATCCATTCGACCGCCGGATTCGTCGATGCCGGATGGGACGGACACCTCACCCTCGAGCTGTCCAACGTGGCCAATCTCCCCATCACCGTCTACCCGGGCATGAAGATCGGCCAGATCAGCTTTCTGCGGATGACCACGCCCGCCGACAAGCCGTACGGTTCCGACGGCCTCAAGTCGAAGTACCAGGGCCAGTGGGGCCCGACCCCGAGCCGGTACGCCGACAACTTCCGCTCGTGACCGGTCGGCTGGTCCCGACGGGCCGGTCGCCCGCCTTTGTTACTGTGCAGTAACCACCTAGGAGGAATGCAGTGCCCCTCAGACTCGCGGTAGGACTCGGGATCACCGTGGTGATGTTCGCCATCGCCGGTCGGCGGTTCTTCTGGCTCTTCCGGCTCATCTCCGCCGGTCAGCCGGCGGTACCCAACCGGTTCCGGGACGTCCCGAAGCGGATCAAGGCCGAGCTGGTGGAGGTGGGCGGCCAGAAGAAGCTCCTGCAGTGGACGGTGCCGGGCTTGGCCCACGCCTTCACCTTCTGGGGATTCACCATCCTCTTCCTCACCATCATCGAGGCCTACGGCTGCCTGTTCCAGCGCAACTTCCACATCCCGCTGATCGGCCACACCGCGTTCATCGGGTTCCTCGAGGACTTCTTCACCGTGGCCGTCCTGGTCTCGCTGCTGTGTCTTCGTGGCCATCCGGGTCAAGAACTCCCCCAAGCGGGAGAACCGCCGCTCCCGGTTCTTCGGCTCCCACACCGGGGCGGCCTGGCTGGTCCTGGCCATGATCGCCGGGGTGATGATCTCGCTCCTCTTCTACCGGGCCGCCCAGGTCAACACGGGCAACTTCCCCTACGGGTGGTGGGCCTTCGCCTCCCACGGGCTGGCCAACGCCCTCCGGCCCCTCGGCACCGGCGTCAACAGCGTCATCGAGACGGTGGCCCTCCTGGCCAACATCACCATCATCACCGGCTTCCTGGTCTTCGTCTCCTACTCGAAGCACCTCCACATCTTCCTGGCCCCCATCAACGTGGCCACCTCACGCCGGCCGCGGGCCCTCGGTGCCCTGGCCTCCACGCCCGGACATGTCCATGGAGGGCGTGGGCGACGACGACGAGGTGGTCTTCGGCGCCGGGCGCATCGAGGACTTCTCGTGGAAGCAGCTCCTCGACATGGCCACCTGCACGGAGTGCGGCCGGTGCCAGTCCCAGTGCCCGGCGTGGAATACCGGCAAGCCGCTCTCCCCCAAGCTCCTGATCATGGACCTCCGGGACAACCTGTTCGCCTCGGCCGAGCGGGTCATGGCCAAGAACCGGGCCGCCGGCGTCGAGGTCGACACGCTGGTCCCCTCGGTCATCGACCCCGACGTCCTGTGGTCGTGCACGACCTGTGGGGCCTGCGTCGAGCAGTGCCCGGTCGACATCGAGCACATCGACACCATCATCGACATGCGCCGCTACGAGGTCCTGATGGAGTCCCGGTTCCCCACCGAGGCCGGGCTCATGCTCCGCAACATCGAGAACCAGGGCGATCCGTGGGGCCTCGGGCTCCTCCAAGCGCACCGACTGGACCGCCGCCCTCGACTTCGAGGTGCCGGTGGTCAGCGGCACCATCCCCGACGACATCGAGTACCTCTACTGGGTGGGCTGTGCCGGCTCGCTCGACGAGCGGGCCCGCAAGGGAACCCAGGCCACCGCCCGCATGCTCCACCGGGCCGGGGTCTCCTTCGCCATCCTCGGGCCGAAGGAGAGCTGCACCGGTGACCCGGCCCGCCGCCTCGGCAACGAGTACCTCTATCCAGGAGCAGGCGCGGATGAACATCGAGACCCTGGAGAACGCCGGGGTGAAGAAGGTCATCGCCACCTGTCCCCACTGCTTCAACACCTTGTCCAACGAGTACCCCTCGCTGGGCGGCAACTTCGAGGTCATCCACCACAGCCAGCTCCTCGACCATCTGGTGTCGGCGGGCAAGCTCACCCCGGGCACGGGATACGAGGGCACCGTGACCTATCACGACCCCTGCTATCTGGGCCGGCACAACCGGGTCTTCGACGAGCCGCGTTCGGTGATCGACGCCATCCCCGGGGCCACCCAGGTGGAGATGCGGCGCTGCCGCGAGAAGGGCTTCTGCTGCGGAGCCGGCGGGGCGCGCATGTGGCTGGAGGAGAACATCGGCAAGCGGGTCAACATGGAGCGCACCGAGGAGGCCATCGGCACCGGGGCCGACGTGGTGTCGACCGCCTGCCCCTACTGCATGATCATGCTCGACGACGCGGTGCGGGCCCACGCCAAAGAGGACGACGTGCGGGTGCTCGACCTGTCCCAGCTGCTGGAGGAGTCGATGAACCAGCCGGTGGCGGTGGGTGCGGGGGCCCCGGTCGACGCAGACGACATCGGACGAGGCCGCCGGGCCCGGGGATGGGGCCGCCGAGTAGCAGGCCCGCGCCGGCCCGCCCGCGGTCGGATCAGTCGTACGCCTTGGCGTCGGCCTCGCGCAGCCGGTTGGCCATGGCGGCCAGCAGCTTGCGGCCGATGGTGGGCACCGACTGCAGCAGACCGTTGAACTGCCGCTGGCTGAGCACCAGCACGTCCATGTCCGTCTCCGAGACGACCGACGCCGACCGGGGCCGGCGGTCGAGCAGGGCCAGCTCGCCGAAGTAGCCGCCGGGCCCGAGGGTGGCGACCTTCTTGCCGTTCCGGGTCACCGAGGCCTTGCCGTCGACGATGAGGAAGAACTCGAGCCCGATCCGCCCTTCCTCGACCAGCAGCTTGCCCTTGGGCACCTCCAACTCGTCCAGCGAACTGCGGATCTTGCGGAGCTCGGATCCGGTGCAACTCGAGAAGAGCCAGATCGATTTCAGATCGAGGGCCTTGGGCTTCACTGCCATGCGGCGAGGCTAGCCCCCGAGGCCCGGTCGTGCCGTGGACCCGTGGCGCCCGATCGGGAGGGGCCCCGGACACCGCTGCTACCATCGCCGGATCGTTGAAGCACTGCAGCCGGGGCGGGTTGAGCCGCGGGTCGACGTTGGGACCGGTCGATGACCACCTCCGGGCCGACCCCGCCTGGAGGCCGTATGCCCACGGGTGCCGAGCCGGGTGGAGCGTCGGAGTCTCCCGACCGCCCGGTCACGACGTTGCGCGGCGCCAGCGTCGATGTCGACCCCCGCCGCGCCCTTCGGGTGGTGATCGCGGTGTGCCTGGTCGCGCTGACCCTGGTCGCCGTCGTCCTCCTGGTGGCCGGGGCGAACAAGAATGCGCAGTCCATCAGCCTTCACGACCACGGGGTCCCGGTCTCCGTCACCGTGACCGGTTGCCTGGGCCTCCTGGGCGGGAGCGGGTCCAATGGGGCCGGCTATGCCTGCAAGGGCTCCTACACGTTCGACGGGCACCGGTACCTGCAGGCCATCCCGGGCACCACGCTCCTCCATCCCGGAGACGTCGTTCAAGGGGTGATCGTCCCCACCGACCCGGGGCTGCTCTCGACACCTGCCGCGGTCGCCGGCCAGCAGGCCTCGTGGCGGGTGTTCATCGCACCGGCACATCCTGTTGGCCATCGTCGTGGTCGCCCTCGGGGTCCTGCTGGTGAGGAGACGCCAGGTCCGGGGAAACGGCGGGATTCCGGTCGACCGACCCGCGGGCAAGAGCGGGTGGCGCCCACCTAGGCGGGCGTCTGCCGCCTGCGCCGCGGCGGGAGAAGGCGCGGCCCCGCCGCGATCGCGGGTGTCCACCTGGCGGAAGGTGGGGGTTTCGGCCCGTGGTCGACCGAGGTAGCCTCTCGCATGGCCCGCCCCGACCCGGATGCTGCCGATGACGAAACGCCGCGGATGAGCTCGTGGCAGCGGTTCACCGCGTCGGTCAGCAACTTCATGCTGAAGCCGGCGCCGGCCGAGAGCACCACCGACGCCCGCCGTGGTCAAGGACGCCGCGCCCACCACCATCCCCGAGCTCGAGGCCGCCATCAAGCGGGCCGACGACAAGGAGCGGCTGGTCGGGCTCCTCCTGGCCCCCGTGGCCGGGGCCATCGCACTGCTCGTCGTGGCCAGCCTGGTGGCCCACGACCCGAAGGCCATCGTCAACGGCCAGATCGACAAGCTGCATGTGAACCCGTCGCTCTACCTCGAACTCGGGGCCGTGACGTTGGCCCTCGCTCTGCTGATGCTGGGCGCGGCCTGGTTACGCAAGCGCATCTGTCATGGGGATCGCCATGGCTCTCTACGGGCTCTCCATCTTCAACCTCCACTACTGGGGCTTCGGATTCCCGTTCATCCTGGCCGGGGCCTGGTACCTGGTTCGCGCCTACCGGCTGTCGGAGAAGCTCAAGCCGCCAGGCTGGATCAGCCGGGTGCCGCCGGCGGCGGCGCGGCCGCGCCACCGCCCCAGGCGTCGAAGCGGTACACACCTCCGACGGCACCGATCCGGCGGGCGCCCAAGCCCAAGCCGGGCAAGGAGCTCGAGGCGGGCTGACCGGTCCCCACGGGCCCGATGCGCCGACGGCGCTGACCGATCGTCGAGCCGGAAGCCGCTGTCAGCGCGCCGACGCTCCGTTTCACCGCGTCCTCACCGATGCGACTTCGGCGATGTCCAGTTCACACGTTGGTAACACGGATGTGACCGTGCTGAAATCCCCACCGAGCATTGTTTGCGGCGGCAAGCCGAACTGCTCGTCTTGCCCTTGGCGAACCTCGTGCCCCTGTCTAGGGCGCAGGCCCGCCATGACGCAGTGACAATAAGAGAGGAGCACTTTCAGCGTGCTAGCCGCAGCAGTGTCATATGTGCCGTATCCGAGTTGGCTGAATCCGGGTGACAACACGTGGCAGATAACCGCCGCCACGTTCGTCGGCCTGATGAGCCTCCCCGGCCTGGCGGTCCTCTATGCGTCGATCGTCCCGAAGAAGTGGGCGGTCAACGTGCTGGCCATGATGTTCGCCGGCTTCTCGCTGGTGATGCTGGCCTGGTTCCTGTGGGCGTACAAGATGGGGTTCGGCGCCAACTCGATCGGTGGTGGGGTCAAGGACGGAGTGCAGACCCAACTCAGCGGCGTCGGTGGCTGGACCCACTTCATCGACAACTTCCTCGGCAAACCCGGTCCCGATCGTCAGTCCCCAGGGTGAACAGGGCCAGGCGGTGTCGGCGGCCAACACCATCATCCCCTTCCACTTCCCGACGGCCTCCCTGGCGTACTTCCAGTTGGTGTTCGCGGCCATCACCCCGCTGTTGTTCCTCGGGAGCGTGCTCGGACGGATCAAGTTCAGCGCCTGGTGCCTGCTCGTGCCGTTGTGGACGACCTTCGTCTACTCGGTGGACGCCTTCCTGCTGTGGGGCGGTGGCTACTTCGCCCAGGAGGGATCGCTCGACTTCTCCGGCGGGTACGTCATCCATATGTCGGCCGGTGTGTCGGGCTTCGTGGCCGCCTGGGTGCTCGGACCCCGGCTCCTGCGAGACCGACAACACTTCCTGCCCAACAACCTGGTCATGGCGGCGGTCGGCGCCGGCATCCTGTGGCTCGGTTGGAACGGCTTCAACGGTGGTGACCCGTACTACGCCGGCGCCGACGCGGCCGCGTGCCGTGGTCAACACCAACCTGGCCACCGCCGCCGGTCTGCTGACCTGGGTGGCCTGGGACGCCTGGCTCTCCAAGGAGAAGAAACCCACCTTCCTGGGTGCGGTGAACGGCATGATCTGCGGCTTGGTGGGCATCACGCCCTGTGCCGGATGGGTCAACGGTACCGGCGCCATCTGCGTCGGCCTGATCTGCTCGAGCATCGTCTGGGTGGCGTGGAACTACCTGTCCAAGGTCCGGCCCTTCTCCAAGGTCGACGACGCCCTCGGGGTCATCTACACCCACGGCATCGCCGGGCTGTTCGGTGGTCTGCTCCTCGGCCTCTTCGGGGACCCGAACATGCTCGAGTACGGCTGCGGGCACCTGGACGCATCCGGCCAGGTCATCGCGACCACGGCGACCCAGTACGCCACGGCCAAGGGGTCGTGCGTGCCGTTCGGTGTGAACGGGCTCTTCTACACCGGATCGGCCCACCAGTTGTGGGAACAGTTCCGGGCGGCCATATTCGTCATCATCTGGTCGGCGCTCGATCACCTTCATCCTGATGAAGATCATCGGGTTGGTGCTCCGGGGCGCCCGCTACAAGGACGAGATCCTCGAAGTCGGCGACCTCGCCATCCACGGGGAGGAGGCCTTCCCCGAGGAGAGATTCGCCGAGCGGGTCGGGGCCGCGACCATGGCCGGTGACGCCGTGGGAGGCGGAGCCGGTAGTGGTGCGCTCACCGTCTCCGAGCGGGTGGACGAAGGTTCGGCGGGAAGTAGGCCATGGGACCTGCCACCACCCGCCATCGCCGGCCGCTAGCGAAAACCACTACGAGTCCAAGGAGAAATCGCAATGAAGCTAGTCGTAGCGGTGATCAAGCCGTTCAAACTCGACGAGGTCAAGGAAGGGCTGAAGGCACTGGGTGTCCACGGCCTGACCCTGACCGAGGTACAGGGCTTCGGCCGCCAACGGGGCCACACCGAGGTCTACCGGGGAGCTGAGTACGAGGTCGAGTTCGTGCCGAAGATCCGGCTCGAGATCCTCGTCGATGACGCCCAGGTCGAGGAGGTGACCGCGAACATCGTCGACACCGCCGGAACCGGCAAGATCGGTGACGGCAAGGTCTGGATCCTTCCCGTCGAGGAGGTCATCCGGGTCCGTACCGGCGAGCGTGGGAGCGACGCCCTGTAGCGGGCTTCCGCAGGACCAGAGGTGCCCGGGGCAGGGGCGCCGACAGGCCAACGAGCGACCGGTTCGGCGGAGCCGGTCGCTCGTTGGCGTCTACGCCTCGGTCGGGGTGCGTTCCTCGTCCCGGGGTGCCGGCCGGACCGACCGACCACCGCTCAACCGGCCTGCCGGCCCACCTCGTCGGCCGCCGCCCGGGCCGCGTCGGGGTCGCCCAGGTAGCCGGACGACTCGACGGTGAGATCGTCGGAGAACCGGTAGACGAAGGGGATGCCGGTCGGGATCTCCAGTCCGGTGATCTCCTCGTCGCCGATGCCGTCGAGGTGCTTGCGCAGGGCCCGCAGGCTGTTGCCGTGGGCCACCACCAGCACGGCCCCACCCCGTGGCCCCTCGGCCAGCAGGTCGGGCACGATGGCGTCGTACCAGTAGGGGAGGGACCGGTCCACCACGTCGGCCAGGCATTCGGTCAGGGGCAGCACGTCGGACGGGATGTCCCGGTAGCGGGGATCGCCGGCCGGGTCGTACTCGGTGCCCCGGGCCACCGGCGGGGGTGGGGTGGCGTAGCTGCGCCGCCAGGCCTTGACCTGGGCCTCGCCGTGCTCGGCCGTGGTCTCCTTCTTGTTGCGGCCCTGCAGCGCGCCGTAGTGGCGCTCGTTGAGCCGCCAGTGACGGCGGACGGGAACCCAGCTCCGATCCGCCTCGGCCAGGGTCAGCTCGGCGGTGCGAATGGCCCGGGTCAGCAGCGACGTATGGAGAACCCGCAGGTCAAGGCCGGTCTCTGCTGCCAGCAGGCGTCCGGCTGACCGGGCCTCCTCCTCGCCGCGGGCGGTGAGGCCGACGTCGAACCAGCCGGTGAAGAGGTTCTGCTCGTTCCACTCGGACTGGCCGTGGCGGAGAAGTACCAGTTGGGGCATGGATCGAGCGTATCCCGACGGCGATCCGCGCTACACTTGACCAGTAGAGATAAGAAAACTTGAGTCTAAAACACTAAAGTTTGATAAGTTTTGCTTGTCAGATAACTGCAATTGTGGCAAACTGGAGGGGCAGCGGCATGTGCCGCCGACTCGAGTGTGGAACAGAGAGAAAGTGCCCGGTACGGGCAGTGATCAGGAGGTAGCAAGCATGGCCAAGGCCGTAGGAATCGACCTCGGAACCACCAATCAGCGTGGTGTCCGTGTTGGAGGCCGGCGAGCCGGTCGTGATCCCCAATGCCGAAGGGGGCAGGACCACCCCGTCGGTGGTCGGGTTCGCCAAGTCGGGTGAGGTGCTGGTCGGAGAGGTGGCCAAGCGTCAGGCCATCACCAACCCCGATCGGACCATCCGGTCGGTCAAGCGTCACATGGGGACGTCCTGGAAGGTGGACATCGACGGGAAGGACTACACCGCGCAGGAGATCTCGGCCCGTATCTTGGGCAAGCTCAAGCGCGATGCCGAAGCGTTCCTGGGCGACACCGTGAACCAGGCGGTGATCACCGTCCCCGCCTACTTCGACGATGCCCAGCGGACCGCCACCAAAGAGGCCGGCGCCATCGCCGGGCTCGAGGTGCTCCGCATCATCAACGAGCCGACGGCGGCGGCCCTGGCCTACGGACTCGACAAGGAGGGTGCCGACCAGACGGTGCTCGTCTTCGACCTCGGCGGCGGCACCTTCGACGTGTCGCTCCTCGACATCGGTGACGGCGTGTTCGAGGTGAAGTCGACGGCGGGGAACTCCAAGCTCGGCGGGGACGACTGGGACCAGCGCATCATCGACTGGTTGGTGAAGACGTTCAAGGACACCGAGGGCGTCGACCTGTCCACCGACAAGATGGCCACCCAGCGTCTGCAGGAGGCCGCGGAGAAGGCGAAGATCGAGCTGTCCTCGCTGCAGGAGACCCAGATCAACCTGCCCTTCATCACCGCCACGTCCGAGGGTCCGAAGCACCTCGACGTCAAGCTGACCCGGTCCAAGTTCAACGAGCTGACCGCCGATCTCGTCGACGCCTGCAAGGGCCCCTTCGAGCAGGCCATCTCCGATTCCGGGCTGTCCAAGTCCGACATCGACCACGTGGTGCTGGTCGGCGGCTCCACCCGCATCCCCGCGGTGCAGGAGCTGGTCCAGCAGATGACCGGCAAGGAGGCCCACAAGGGCGTGAACCCCGACGAGGTGGTGGCCATCGGTGCCGCCGTCCAGGCCGGCGTGCTGAAGGGCGAGGTCAAGGACGTGCTCCTGCTCGACGTCACCCCGCTCTCCCTGGGCATCGAGACCAAGGGAAGCGTCATGCACCGGCTCATCGAGCGGAACACGACCATCCCGACCAAGCGCAGCGAAGTGTTCACCACCGCGGACGACAACCAGCCCTCGGTGGAGGTCCACGTGCTCCAGGGTGAGCGCGAGATGGCCATGTACAACAAGACGCTGGGCAAGTTCCAACTGGTCGACCTGCCCCCCGCCCCCCGGGGTGTGCCGCAGATCGAGGTCACCTTCGACATCGACGCCAACGGCATCGTCCACGTGTCGGCCAAGGACCGGGCCACCGGCAAGGAGCAGTCGATGACCATCACCGGCCAGTCGTCACTGGCCAAGGATGACATCGAGCGCATGGTGAAGGACGCCGAGGCGCACGCCGAGGACGACCGCCTGCGCAAGGAGGAGGCCGAGGTCCGCAACAACGCCGACACCCTGGTGTACCAGACGGAGAAGCTCCTGAAGGACCAGGGCGAGAAGTTCGAGGGCGACGAGAAGGAGAAGGTGGAGGCCGCCCTGGCCTCGGTCAAGGAGGCCCTAGCCGGCTCCGACGTCGAGGCCATCAAGACCTCGACCGAGTCGCTGCTCACCGCCAGCCAGTCGTTCGGCCAGCGCCTCTACGAGGAGGCGGCCAAGGCCGACTCCGCCGGCCCGGGCGGCGAGGCCCCGACCGACGAGCCCTCCGACGACGAGGTCGTGGACGCCGAGATCGTCGACGAAAAGGAGTGATCGTCGATGACCGGCGACCATGAGTCAGGTCATGACCCCGATGGGGGGGATCAGGATGGCCGCCCGGGCCCCGGGTCCGGCCCGCCCGATGACGCCGATGGCGCCGGGCCGGGTCCGGACTACGAGGCCCACGGCGGTGCCCCTGAGGGCAGCGAGAGCGACGAGGTGTTCGACGCCGAAATCCTCGACGCCGCTGACGTGAGTGCGGCGGTGGACGACGTGTTCGCCGAGGACGACCCCCTGGCCCTGGCCCTCAACCAACGCGACGAGTACCTCGACTCGCTGCGGCGGCTGCAGGCCGACTTCGAGAACTACAAGAAGCGGGTGACCAAGCAGCAGACCGACCAGGTGGCCCGGGCCGCCGTCTCGTTGGTGGAGAAGGTCCTGCCGGTGCTCGACACCCTGGATCTGGCCACGGACCACCTCGGTGACCCGGGGTCGGCCGATGGCCGCGCCCTGCTGGCGGTGGCCAGCCAGCTGCACGATGTCCTGGCCAAGGAGGGCCTCGAGCGGGTCGACCCGGTGGGCGAGCCCTTCGATCCCAACGCCCACGAGGCGGTGGGCCAACTGCCGGCCGACGATCCGGCCGACCCCGCCCGGGGCCGGCCCGACGACGGGCCGGCGACCGGGACCGCTACCCCCGGCGAGCCGGTGGTGGGGCAGGTGATGAGGCCCGGGTACCGGTGGCGGGGCACGGTGGTGCGCCCGGCCATGGTGATGGTGCGGGGCTAGACGGAGAGAACAGAGGAACGGAGCGACGTGGCGCCGCAGCGCGAATGGTTCGAGAAGGACTACTACAAGACCCTGGGTGTGTCGTCGACGGCCACGGCCAAGGAGATCACCAGCGCGTACCGGAAGCTGGCCAAGAAGCACCATCCGGACACCAACCCCGGTCACGAGGAGACCTTCAAGGAGATCACCGCGGCCTACGACGTCCTCGGTGACGCCGATCGGCGCAAGGAGTACGACGAGGTCCGCACCGCCGGCCCGGCCGCGTCGGGGTTCCCGGGGTTCGGCGCCGGTGGCACCACCTATCAGACCGCGGACATGGGCGACCTCGGCGACCTGTTCGGAGGCCTGTTCGGCCGCGGCCGCCGGGGGACATCCGCCGCCACCGGTCCCCAACGGGGGGCCGACGTCGAGACCGAACTGCACCTCTCGTTCGAGGACGCCGTCAACGGGGTGACCACCTCGGTCAACGTGACCACCGACGCCCGCTGCCACACCTGCTCGGGCACCGGCGCGGCGCCGGGGACCCACCCGGTGACCTGTCCCCGGTGCGGGGGGAGCGGCACCCTGCAGGACAACCAGGGGCTGTTCTCCCTCAGCCAGATCTGTCCCCAGTGCGGCGGCCGGGGCACCATCGTGACCACCCCGTGCCCCACCTGTGGGGGTACCGGGGTCGAGCACCGCAACCGTTCGGTGAAGGTGCGCATCCCCGGCGGGGTCGAGGACGGCCAGCGCATCCGGGTCAAGGGCCGGGGTGCGGCCGGACGGGGCAACGCCCCGAGCGGCGACCTGTACGTGGTGGTGCGGGTGGACCGGCACGGCATCTTCGGGCGGAGGGGTCGCAACCTCACCCTCGAGGTGCCGGTGTCGTTCACCGAGGCGACCCTGGGCACCACCCTCACCGTGCCCACCCTCACCGATCCGGTCACCCTGCGGGTGCCGGCCGGCACCCCCTCGGGCCGGACGTTCCGGGTCAAGGGCCGCGGGGTCCCGGCCGGCCGGAAGGGCACCGCCGGCGACCTGCTGGTGACCGTGGACGTGACCGTTCCCGACCAGCTCACCGATGAGCAGCGGGCCGCCGTGGAGGGACTCGCCGCGGTCATGGACCCGCCGGCGCGCGACAGCCTGGGGGTGTGACATGACCGATGATCGTCACACCCGGGCCGTCTACGTGATCTCGGTGGCGGCCGAGTTGACCGGGGTGCATCCCCAGACGCTCCGCGTCTACGAACGGAAGGGACTGCTCGAGCCCAGCCGCACCGACGGAGGGAGCCGGCGCTTCAGCGAGCACGACCTCGACCGGCTCCGCCACATCCAGAGCCTGACCACCGCCGGGCTCAACCTCGAGGGCGTCCGTCGGGTCATGGAGCTCGAGGCCGAGGTCGAGCGCCTCCGGGCCGAGTTGGCCGACACCCGGGCCGAGGCCCGTGAGGCGGTGGCCGTCACCCACCGCCAGTACCGCCGCGAGCTCGTACCACTCTCACAGATGCCGGTCCCCACCCGACCGGCCCGACACACCACCCACGGGAAGGGAAGCCCGCGATGACCATCAATCCAGACCGCTGGACCCTCAAGACCCAGGAGGCGTTCTCCGCCGCCGTGGAGCGGGCCCGCGCCGCCCACAACGCCGAGGTCACCCCCGAGCACGTGCTGGCGGCCATCCTCGACCAGGCCGACGGGATCGCCGGCCCCATCCTCACCCGGGTCGGTGTCGAGCCCGCCGTGGTGCGCGACCGGGTCGACGCCGAGCTCGGTCGGCTGGCCCAGGCCATCGGCGGTCAGGAGCCGACGATCGACCGCGCCCTGCGCGACGTGCTCACCGCGGCCGACACCCAGCGCACCGAGATGGGTGATGAGTACCTGTCCGTCGAGCACCTGGTGTTGGCCATGGCCGATCGCATCGGGGTGGACCGGGACCAGCTGCTCCGGGCCCTCCGTGACGTGCGGGGCAGCCACCGGGTCACGTCGCAGAACCCGGAGGAGACGTTCCAGGCCCTCGAGCGCTACGGCCGCGATCTGACCACCCTGGCCCGGCAGGGGAAGCTCGATCCGGTCATCGGGCGGGACGAGGAGGTGCGCCGGGTCATTCAGGTGCTGTCCCGGCGGACGAAGAACAACCCGGTGCTGATCGGCGAGCCCGGAGTGGGCAAGACGGCCATCGTCGAAGGCCTGGCCCAACGCATCGTCGAGGGCGACGTGCCCGAGGGGCTGAAGGGCAAGCGGGTGATCGCCCTCGACCTGGGCTCGATGGTGGCCGGGGCCAAGTACCGGGGCGAGTTCGAGGAGCGGTTGAAGGCCGTGCTGAAGGAGATCACCGACGCCCAGGGCGAGATCATCACCTTCATCGACGAGTTGCACACCATCGTCGGCGCCGGCGGCGGCGCCGAGGGGGCCATGGACGCCGGCAACATGATCAAGCCCATGCTGGCCCGAGGCGAGCTCCGGCTCATCGGCGCCACCACCCTCGACGAGTACCGCCAGTACATCGAGAAGGACGCGGCGCTGGAGCGCCGGTTCCAGCAGGTGTTCGTCCCGCCTCCGTCGGTGGAGGACACCATCGCCATCCTGCGCGGTCTGAAGGAGCGGTACGAGGTCCACCACGGGGTCCGCATCCAGGACGCCGCACTGGTGGCGGCGGCCGTCCTCTCCGACCGCTACGTGACCGGCCGGTTCCTGCCCGACAAGGCCATCGACCTGATGGACGAGGCAGCCAGCCGGTTGCGCATCGAGATCGACTCCATGCCCACCGAGCTGGACGTGGTCACCCGGCGGCTGCGCCAGCTCGAGATCGAGCGGATGGCGCTGGAGAAGGAGACCGACGACGCCTCCCGCGAGCGGCTGGCCCGCCTGGACGAGGAGATGGCCAACCTGTCGGAGCAGTCGGTGGCCATGACCGCCCACTGGCAGTCGGAGAAGGAGGCCATCGCCACCATCCAGCAGTTGAAGGGCGAGCTCGAGAGCCAGCGCGGCGAGGCGGAGCGCCTGGCCCGCGACGGCAACCTGGCCCAGTCCTCGGAGATCTCCTACGGCATCATCCCCGAGCTCGAGCGCAAGGTGGAGGAGGCGACGGCGGCCCTCGACGACCTGCAGAAGGAGCAGCGCTTCCTGAAGGAGGAGGTCGACGCGGAGGACGTGGCCGAAGTGGTCAGCCGGGCCACCGGCGTGCCGGTCAGCCGGCTGCTCGAGGGCGAGGTGGAGAAGCTCATCCGGATGGAGGACGCGCTGCACGCCCGGGTGGTGGGACAGGACGAGGCGGTGTCGGCCGTGGCCAACGCCATCCGCCGGAGCCGGGCCGGCCTGTCCGATCCCAACCGGCCCATCGGCTCGTTCCTCTTCATGGGGCCGACCGGGGTGGGCAAGACCGAGCTGGCCCGGGCCCTGGCCGAGTTCCTGTTCGACGACGCCAAGGCCATGGTGCGCATCGACATGAGCGAGTACGGCGAGCGCCACACGGTGGCCCGGCTGGTGGGCGCCCCTCCGGGCTACGTCGGCTACGAGGCCGGTGGCCAGCTCACCGAGGCCATCCGTCGCCGGCCCTACGCCGTGGTGCTGCTCGACGAGCTGGAGAAGGCCCACTCCGACGTGTTCAACGTGCTGTTGCAGCTGCTTGGAGGACGGCCGGCTGACCGACGGCCAGGGCCGCACCGTGGACTTCACCAACACCGTGCTCATCATGACGTCGAACATCCCCGGTGAGCCCATCGAGTTCTTCAAGCCCGAATTCATCAACCGGATCGACGAGATCGTGCGGTTCCACGCCCTCACCGAAGCCGACCTCGAGCGCATCGTGACCATTCAGCTGGGTGGGCTGCGCCGGCGGCTGTCGGAGCGCCGGCTGACCCTCGAGGTGACGCCGGCCGCCGAGGCGTGGCTGGCCCAGGCCGGATTCGACCCCGACTTCGGGGCCCGCCCCCTGCGGCGGGTCATCCAGCGGGAGGTCGAGGACCCGTTGGCCCTGGCCCTGCTCGAGGGCCGCTACCCGGAGGGTTCGACGGTGATCGTGGACGCGGCGGACGGGGCCATCATCCTGCGGTGATCCCCCCCGTCTCCGCCTCCGGCCGGCCGGAGGCGATCATCGCCCCGAGGCCGGCCCGGGTGGCGGCGATGATGTCGGCGCCCACCCGTTCGGTGACCTCGGCGTCCACCTCGTCGATCGCCAACCGGGACGCCTGGGCCGCCAGCTGGCCGCGGTCGGTGAGGGAGACGGTCATCCGCCTCCGGTCGTCGGGATCCGGGGCCCGGTCGAGGTAGCCCCGGAGGACCAGGGTGTCGACCAGCTGCCCGGCCGCCTGCTTGGACACGCCCAGGGCGGCGATGATCTCCCCGAGCGGTGACCCGGTGCGGGCGATGGCCCCGATCACGAAGACCCCGTTGCGGGGCACGTCCGAGCACCCGACCTCCTCGAGGGCGGACCGGATGGCCGACCCGTACGTGGTGCGCGCCGCCCGGAGGAGGGCGGGCATGGACACATCGTCGTACCAGGCGGGGGCGGCTTCCATGGCCCCACGGTACCCAGTTCCGTCGAGATAGACAAGTAGCAGAACAGTCAACTAATCGTACTAGCATGGGCCCATGCCAGCGATCCGCCCCGCCCCGGCGCCCGCCCCGCCCTCCCCGTCCCGGACCAGCCAGACCGTGGCCCTGGTCCGGGCTGAACTGCCGCGACCGTGCTCCCCGGACGGTGATCCCGAGGCCCAGCGCCGCCTGTGTGCCGGCATGGCCCCGGTGGGAGCGTTCCCGCTCCGGGCCCACCTGGCGGCCCGGACCCGGTTCATCGACGACCAGGTCCTGGCGGCGGTCGGGCGGGGCGTCGACCAGGTCGTCCTGCTCGGGGCCGGCTACGACGACCGGTCGCTGCGCTTCCGCACCCCGGGCGTCCGCTTCTTCGAACTCGACCACCCGGACACCCAGACCGACAAGCACCGTCGCCTCACGGTCAGCCGGGCGGACCTCACCGGCGTCACCTTGGCGCCGGCCGACTTCCGTACCGACGACGTCGCCGCGGTGTTGGCCGCCGCCGGGCACCGGTCCGACCGGCCCTCCCTCTTCGTGGCCGAGGGGCTGCTGGTCTATCTGGACGAGGAGACCATCCTGGCCCTGCTCGGGGCGGCCCGGGCCCGGTCCGCCCCCGGTACCTCGCTGGTGGCCACCCTGGCCGTGCACCCCGACGGCATCGACTCGGCCACGGTGCTCCTCCGGGCCAACGCGGCCCGGCCCCGGAGCGGGACGGAGCCGTGGCGGACCATCCTCCCGGCCCGCCACCATCTCGGTCTTCTCTCCCGCGCCGGGTGGTCGGCGGTCGCAGCCGTCGACGACGCCTCGATCGATCCCTCGGCCCTCCCCGGGCGATCGCTGCTGGTGGTGGCCGGGCCCGGTTGACCGGGCGGAGGTCGGGGGCCGGCGGACACCGATCGGAGCCGGGCGGCACCCGCCCGGGGCCGACGGCGTGCGGGCTACACTGGTGCGTAATCCGCTTTCGCCACGGAGGAGTGACGCGTGCCGGCAACCGTCGTCGTCGGGACCCAGTGGGGTGATGAGGGCAAAGGCAAGCTCACCGATCTCCTGGCCAAGGAGATGGAGCTGGTCGTCCGCTATCAGGGTGGGCACAACGCCGGGCACACCATCGTGGTGGACGGCGAGACCTTCGCCCTGCAGCTGGTGCCGAGCGGGATCCTCTACGACCACATCACCCCGATCATCGGCAACGGTGTGGTGGTCGATCCGACCGTGCTCCTGGCCGAGGTCGACACGCTCACGGCCAAAGGCATCGACACCAGCAAGCTGCTGGTCAGCGGCAACGCCCATCTGATCATGCCGTATCACCACGAGCTCGATCAGCTGGCCGAGCGCTACCTGGGCAAGAACAAGCTGGGCACCACCAAGCGGGGGATCGGCCCGGCCTACGCCGACAAGTCGTCGCGGGTGGGACTCCGGGTGCAGGACCTGCTCGACCCCAAGATCTTCCGCCAGAAGCTGGACGTGGTGTTGAAGGAGAAGAACGCCGTGCTGGCCAAGGTGTACAACCGGCTGCCCCAGTCGGCCGACGACATCTGCGACCACTACCTCGACGAGCTGGCCCCGCGGGTGGCCCCGATGGTGGCCGACACCGTGGGCATCCTGCACGAGGCCCTCGACCGGGGCGCCCACGTGCTGCTCGAAGGGGCCCAGGCCACCTTCCTCGACCTCGACCACGGGACCTATCCCTTCGTGACCTCGTCCAACCCGGTGGCCGGGGGGGCCTGCACCGGCGCCGGCATCGGCCCCCGGTACATCGACGAGGTCATCGGGATCGCCAAGGCCTACGTGACCCGGGTGGGGAGCGGGCCGTTCCCCACCGAGCTGGTCGACGAGATCGGCGACACCCTGGTCGACCGGGGCCACGAGTACGGGGTGAACACCGGACGGCGCCGGCGCCCGGGATGGTTCGACGCCGTCATGATGCGTCAGGCGGTGCGGCTCAACTCGCTCTCCGAGGTGGCCCTGACCAAGCTGGACGTGCTCGACACCTTCGACACGGTCAAGGTGTGCGTGGCCTACGAGGCCAACGGCGAGCGGTTCACCCACCCGCCCTACCATCAGTCGATGTTCCATCAGGCCACTCCCGTCTACGAGGAGCTGCCCGGGTGGAAGACCGACATCACCGGGGCCACCGAGATCAAGGACCTCCCCCAGGCGGCCCGCGACTACGTCCACTTTCTGGCCGAGCAGATCGGCACGCCGGTCCGGTTGGTCGGGGTGGGACCCGGCCGCGACCAGTTCGTCCGTTTCGCCGCATGAGCGGGGTTCGACCCGATCCGACGCTGCAGACGGTGTGCGTGGTGGGATCCGGGGGCCGCGAGCACGCCCTGGCCACCGTGCTCGGACGGACGGTCGACGTGGTCGTCACCCCGGGCAATCCCGGCATCACCGGCGTCACCGCCGAGGGGCACACGCTGACCAGCGTGCCCACGCCGCCTGAGGAGATCGACGCCGACCTCTATGTCATCGGCCCCGAGGCCCCGCTGGTCGACGGCCTGGCCGACCGCCTGCGCGCCGCCGGCCGCCTGGTGTTCGGGCCGGGGGCCGACGGGGCCCGCCTCGAGGGCTCCAAGGCGTTCATGAAGGAGCTGCTGGCCGAGGCGGCCGTGCCCACCGCCCGGTACGGCGCCTTCAGCGACCCGGAGGAGGCCAAGGCCTACCTCGGTACCCTGCCCGGTCCCTGGGTGGTGAAGACCGACGGCCTGGCCGCCGGCAAGGGGGTGCTGGTGACCTCGTCCCGGGAGGAGGCCGAGGCCGACATCGACGCCAAGCTGTCGGGGACCGCCTTCGGGGCCGCCGGCCGCCGGGTGGTGGTGGAGGAAGGGCTGACCGGGTCCGAGTGCTCGTTGCTGGTGCTGTGCGACGGCCACCGCCTGGCCCCGCTGGCGCCGGCCCAGGACTTCAAACGTCGGGACGACCTCGACGCCGGCCCCAACACCGGGGGCATGGGGGCGTACTCGCCGGTGCCCTTCGTCGACGGGGCCCTCACCGAACAGTTGGTCGAGGAGGCGGTGGCCCCGTTGGTGTTGACCCTGCGGGCCCGGGGCATCGACTACCGGGGGGTGCTCTACGCCGGTCTGATGCTCACGGCCGAGGGGCCGAAGGTGCTCGAGTTCAACGTGCGCTTCGGCGACCCCGAGACCCAGGTGGTGCTGCCCCGGCTCGAGGGGGACCTGGCCGCCCTGCTGGCCGAGGTGGCCTCGGGCTCGTTGACCTCGGTCCCGCGCTTCTCGGACACCTCGGCGGTGTGCGTGGTGCTCGCCGCCCCCGGGTACCCCGAGTCGCCCCGCACCGGAGATGTCATCGCCGGACTCGACGACGCGGCGCGGATGGAAGGGGTCACCGTCTTCCACGCCGGGACCGCGACCCCGGCCGGGGACGCCACCGGGTCGGTGGTCACCTCGGGGGGACGGGTGCTCGGGGTGACCGCCCTCGGGCGGTCCGTCGACGAGGCCCGCCGGCTGGCCTACCGCGGGGTCTCGGCCATCTCGTGGCCGGGCATGCAGGCCCGGACCGACATCGCCGCCGGGGTAACCGAGCGGTCGGGGACCCGGGGCCCGGTGGTCGCCGCCGGCACCGGGGGCGCCGACGCCCGTGCCGGGGTGTCGCGGTGATCCCGCGCTACTCACCGCCGGAGATGGCCGCGCTGTTCTCGGACGAGGCCCGGTTCGCCATGTGGCTGCGGGTGGAGCTGTTGGCCACCGACGGGTGGGTCGAGGTGGGGGACGTGCCGGCGGCGGCGGCCGCCGCCTGTCACCAGCGGGCGCCGAAGGTCGACGCCGCCTTCGTCGACGAGGTGGCCGAGCGTGAGCGGGTCACCGACCATGACGTGGCCGCCTTCGTGGACGTGGTGCAGGAGGCGATCGGCCAGCCCGAGGGCTCGTGGATCCACTACGGGCTCACCTCCTCCGACGTGGTCGACACCGCCCTCTGTGCCACCCTCACCCAGGCCGCCGACCTGCTCATCGGGGCCTGCGTCACCTTGATCGAGGCGTTGCAGCACCGGGCCGTCGAGTGCATCGACGTGCCGGTGACCGGGCGCACCCACGGCATGCACGCCGAGCCGACCACCTTCGGCGCCAAGTTCGCCCTGTGGGCCCTGCAGGCCTCCCGCGACCTCGAGCGGCTGCGGGGCGCCCGGCAGCGGGTGGCGGTGGGCAAGCTGTCCGGGGCGGTCGGGACCTACTCCAACATCGACCCCCGGGTCGAGGCCCACGTGTGCCGCGCCCTCGGGCTCACTCCGACCCCGGCCACCCAGGTCGTGGCCCGGGACCGCCATGCCGAGTACCTCTGGGCCTGCGCCGCCGTCGGGGCCACCATCGAGCTCATCGCCACCGAGGTCCGGCACCTGGCCCGGAGCGAGCTGGGCGAGGCCGAGGAGCCGTTCAAGCCGGGCCAGAAGGGCAGCTCGGCCATGCCCCACAAGCGGAACCCGATCCTGTCCGAACGGCTGGTCGGGCAGGCCCGGATCCTGCGGGGCTACCTGTCCGCCGGCCTGGAGGACGTGGCCCTGTGGCACGAGCGGGACATCTCCCACAGCTCGGTCGAGCGGGTGGTGCTCCCCGACGCCAGCCTGCTCACCCTCTACATGCTCCAGAAGGCCACCGGGTTGGTCGAGGGACTGGTCATCCATCCCGAGCGGGCCCTGGCCACGCTGACCGAGGGGAGCTACGGCCTGGTGTTCAGCCAGTCGGTCCTGCTGGCCCTGGTCAGCGGGGGCCTCAGCCGGGACGCCGCCTACCGGATCGTCCAGCGCGACGCCCGGGCCGCCTGGGACCAGTCCCGCCCCTTCCGCCAGGTGCTCGAGGAGGACCCCGAGGTCACCCTGGCGCCGGAGGCACTGGACCGGGCTTTCGACCTCACCCGTACTCTGCGCCATGTCCACCGATTCACCGACGCCCTGGAGGAGCCCACCCCATGACCGCCCCCTCGACCGCCACGCCCCTGCCCCTGATCCAGTCGGGCAAGGTCCGAGAGCTCTACGACGCCGGCCCGGACCGGCTGTTGATGGTGACCTCCGACCGGATCTCCGCCTTCGACGTGATCATGGCCGAGCCCATCCCCGACAAGGGCCGGGTGCTCACGGCCATGACCGACTACTGGCTGGAGGAGCTCTCCGACCTGGCCCCCAACCATCTGATCAGCGCCGACACCGCCGACTTCCCCGACGGGGCGGCCGCCCTGCCCGGCGGGCTCGACGGACTGGCCGGACGGTCGATGCTGGTGCGCCGGGCCGACATGCTCGACATCGAGTGCATCGTGCGCGGCTACCTGGCCGGCTCGGCCTACAAGGAGTACGAGCGCCAGGGCACGGTGCACGGCATGGCCATGCCCGCCGGGCTCCGCCACGCCGATCGGCTGCCCGAGCCCATCTTCACCCCGTCCACCAAGGCGCCCATCGGTGAGAAGGACCTCAACATCGGGATGGAGGAGGCCATCGCCCTGGTGGGCCGCGAGGCGGCCACCGCGGCGTCGGAGCTCTGCCTGACCGCCTACTCGCGGGCGGCGGCCCGGGCCGAGGAGCAGGGCATCGTGATCTGCGACACCAAGTTCGAGTTGGGGTTCATCGACGGGGAGCTGTCGATCTGCGACGAGGTGCTGACCCCGGACTCGTCCCGCTTCTGGCCCGCCGACAACTGTGCCCCCGGCACCAATCCGCCGTCGTTCGACAAGCAGCCGTTGCGCGACTGGCTCGAGGACCAGCCCTGGGACAAGCAGCCGCCGCCCCCGGCACTGCCCGACGAGATCGTGGCCACCACCTCCGCCCGGTACGTCGACTCCTACGAGCGGGTCTGCGGCCGGCGCCTGGCCGACTGGTACGGCGCGTGATGGTGAGCGGGTCGGCCCAGTTCTCCGTGCTGGTCGAGGTCCGGCTGCGCGAGGGGATCGCCGACCCTCAGGGGGCCACCATCGAGCGGGCCCTCCCCGCCCTCGGGCTGACCGGCGTGACCGGCGTGCGGGCGGGCAAGTCGTTCCGCTTCGACATCGCCGCCACCGACGACGACGACGCCCGGGCCCAGGCCACCGTGGTGGCCGACCGGCTGCTGGCCAACCCGGTCATCGAGGAGTCCTCGGTGACGGTGGAACCGGCGTCCGTCGGACCGGCCGGGACCGGCCGCTGATGGCCACCCGGATCGGGGTGGTCATCTTCCCGGGCACCAACTGCGAGCACGACGCCGTCCAGGCCGTCGAACGGTTGGGCTCGTCGGCCGACCTGGTGTGGCACGGCGACACCTCGGTCGAGGGCTACGACGCCCTCATCCTGCCGGGCGGCTTCGCCCACGGCGACTACCTGCGCCCCGGAGCCCTGGCCCGCTTCGCCCCGATCATGGACGCGGTGAGCGGGTTCGCGGCCGACGGGGGCCCGGTGGTGGGCATCTGCAACGGCTTTCAGGTCCTGACCGAGGCGGGCCTGCTGCCCGGTGCGCTGCAGAAGAACCGGGGGCTCCGCTTCCTATGCACCACGGTGGGCGTGCGGGTCGAGTCGACCGACTCGGTCCTGACCGCCGGCGTGGCCCGTGGCACCGAGCTGCGAATTCCGATCAATCACTTCGAGGGAAATTACACCTGCGACGCCCAAACCCTGGCCGAGCTCCAGGCCGAAGACCGGGTGGTGCTCCGCTATATCGACAACCCCAATGGGTCGGTGGACGACATCGCCGGCGTGTGCAACGGGGCCCGCAATGTGGTGGGCCTGATGCCCCATCCCGAACGGGCCTCGGACCCGCTGCTCGGCTCGGTCGACGGGGTGGTCCTGCTCGAGGCCCTGCTCCGCTCGGCCGCCCCCCGGGTCGAAGCCACGGTGGCCTGACCGGGAGCGACCGCTCAGCTGCGGGTGCGGGGGATCTTCGCCTGCTGGAGCACCGAGGCGCTCACCCCGACCGTGCGCCAGGCGGAGTACGAGATGCCCTTGCGCTCCCCGTAGATGCGGGCCACCTTGATGAAGCCCTTCTCCAGGGCGGCGAGGTCCACCGTGTCCCCGGAATGGGCCAGCTCGGCCTCGAGGCGCTGCTTCTCCTCGACCATGTGCAGTCGGGCCAGGGGGTCGGCGGTGGCCAGGGCGGCATCGATGGTGTCCAGGCGCTTGCGGATCGAGTCCGGCGTGCGCTTGCGGCCCCGCCGGGGCTTGGTCGACTCGAGGGCTTCGAGGTACCGACGCACGATCCGCCCCTCCTCGCGCCCCTTGGCCAGCGCCGCCTTGTGATCGGCCGACATCGGAGTTTTTTTACGGGATTTCGGGGGGGTCGAGGCTGCCATTACCCGAGCTTCCCAGAGTTGGGCATATCAGGCAAATTATTGGC
>CAVZDZ010000003.1:0-25615 GCA_963774245.1 uncultured Acidimicrobiaceae bacterium
AGTCGTGTGCGGATCATTCGGAACGCTCCCCCTGCGACTCATATCGACACCTGGCGACCAGAGGCCTCGTCGCTCCCGCCCGCTGACCTACCCCGGGAACGGGCCGGCGAACCGATCTTCGACCACCTGATGTCGAACCACCGGTCCGGAGTCCGGGCCGGCGGCCACTCACCCCGGTTCGTCCTCAGACCGGCCGGGTCAGCCCCCAGTAGGCACCGGAGGGTTCGATCTCCCCCTTGACCACCTTGTCGATCATGGTGCAGATGGACAGGTCGAGCCCGTGGCGTTCGGCCAACTCCAGCGCCACCGACGCCGTCTTCACCCCTTCGGCCACCATGTGCATCTCGGCCAGGATGTCGTCGAGCCGGCGTCCGCTGCCGAGTTGCTCGCCGACCGCCCGGTTGCGGCTGTGCGGGCTCATGCAGGTGGCGATCAGGTCGCCCATTCCCGCCAGTCCGGCGAAGGTGGTCGATTGCGCGCCCATGGCCACGCCGAGGCGGGTGAGCTCGGCCAGGCCGCGCGACATGACCGCGGCACGGGTGTTGTCCCCGACGCCGAGGCCCTCGCCGATGCCGGCCGCGATGGCGATCACGTTCTTGAGGGCACCGCCCATCTCGCATCCGATGACGTCGTCGTTGAGGTACACCCGGAACAGTCCGCGGGTCACCACCTTCTGGATGGCCCGGGCCACTTCGAGGTCCTCGGTGGCGATGACCGCGGCCGCCGCCTTGCCCGACATGATCTCGTGGGCGATGTTCGGACCGCTCAGGGCGGCCACCGGATGACCCGGCACCACGTCCTTGATGACCTCGGTCATGCGCAGATGGGATCCCTTCTCGAGACCCTTGGACAGGCTCACCACCGGGACCCAGGGGCGGATCCACTTCGACACCTCCTCCAGCACGTTGCGGAACCCCGAGGTCGGAACCCCGACCACCAGGAGGTCGGCGTCGCCGACCGCCTCGTCGAGGGAAGCGGTGGCGGTCAGCTCGGGCGGCAGCCTGAAGCCGGGGAGATACTCGGCGTTGGCGTGGTCCTCGTTGATGGCCTCGGCCACCACGGGATTCCTCGCCCACAGCACCGTCTGGTGACGGGGCGCCACCAGTGACGCCACCGTCGTGCCCCACGAACCAGCCCCGAGCACAGCGATCTTCACCCGACGAAGGTACCCCAGCCGATGTGGCCCTGCCCGATCTCGGCGGCCACCCGGTAGCCCGGGCGGTGGGTCAACCGATGGGCACGCTCAGGTGCCCTGCCCGCCATCGGATCCCACCAGGGCGCGGGCGAACGGCTCGGAGGTGACCAGGGCGACCAGGGTCCGTACCCCGAACCCTGTCCCTCCCTTGGCCAGGTACCGGCTGTTGTCGTCGGAGCGGGAGGGACCGGCGATGTCCAGATGGGCCCAGGGGACCTGGCCCACGAACTCGCGGAGCAGCATCGCCGCCGAGATGGTCCCGGCCTGGCCGGTCCGGCCCACGTTGCGCATGTCGGCGATCTCGGAGTCGATGTGGTTGCGGTAGTCGTCGGGGAGCGGCAGGGGCCAGAGCGGTTCGCCCGCGCGGTCCCCGGCCGCCCTGACCTCGGCGATGAGCGCCTCGTCACTTCCGAGCAGGCCGGCGATCTCCTTGCCCAGAGCCACGATGGCGGCGCCGGTCAGTGTGGCCAGGTCGATGATGGCGTCCGGTCCGGCCTCCACGGCCAGTGAGAGCCCGTCGGCCAGCACCAGCCGGCCCTCGGCATCGGTGTTCAGCACTTCGATGGTCTTGCCGTTCCGGGCGGTCAGGACATCGCCGGGCTTGGTCGCCGAGCCACTCGGCATGTTCTCGGTCAGCGGGGTGAACGCGGTGATCCGGATCCGGGCCCCGAGGGCAGCGGCGGCGTCGACCGCTCCCAGCACCGCGGCGGCCCCGCCCATGTCGGTCTTCATGGTCTCCATCCCACTGGCCGACTTGAGGGAGAGGCCCCCCGAGTCGAAGGTGATCCCCTTCCCCACCAGGGCCAGGTGCGGCACCCGGCCGTCGACCTCGATGGGATCGCTCGGGTGGTACTCGACCCGGACCAGACGCGGCGGCTGGGTCGACCCCCGGGCCACCCCGAGGAGCCCGCCCAGATGTTCGGAGACGATCCGGTCCTCGTCCCACACCTCGATCGACAGTTCGGGCACGTCGGCGAACCGGCGCAGGAAGAAGTCGGCGAACTTCTCCGGAGTGAGTGAGCTGGGAGGCTCGTTGACCAGATCCCGGGCCATGGCCACCGACTCGGCGATCCGGGCCCCGCGGTCGACGCCGGCGGTGACCGGGGCCGGATCGACCCCCGCACCGACCGCGACGACCAGACGGTCCAACTGTCCGGGCGTGTCGCCGGTACGGAACTCGTCGTACCGGTACGAGGCCAACACCGCACCTTCGGCGACCGTGGCAGCCGTCGCTTCGACCGACCCGCCCGCCAACTCGGGCAGGAGGAACGCCGCGCTCGGTCCCGCCGACACTGCCCGCACGAATGCCGCCGAGGCCCGGCGCAGTGACTCGATCCCCGGGTCGCCGGCCAGCCGGGACGGGTCCCCCACTCCCACCAGCACGATGTCGGGCTGCGGGCCCGACTCCGCCGCAGGCCCGTCGGTAGACGACGCTAGGGCCGAGCCGGTCGACAGCACGACGGTCTGGCCCACCTTGCCGCTGAATCCGTGCCGCTTGCACCACGACGGATCGAGCCCGGCGGAGGCGCGGACGGCATCACCGAACCCGTCGGTCGGCACGGCCGGCCGCGGGCCGTCCTCGTGGGAGAAGACGGGCACCCCCAGGCTCACCAGGTCCGGTGGGAGCGAACCTGCGGTCAGCACTTCCACTCTCACGACGGTGCACCTCCGGTGTCCGGTTCAGCCGGCGCGGCCGCAGCCCCCGGATCGATCGATTCCTCGGCACCGCCGGCCGCGTCCCCGTTGGCGCCCGGCGCTCCGGCCCCCCGGCGCCGGGTACGGGCCAGGAGATGGTGCTCCCCCTCGACCCAGCGGGCCATGGCCCACAGCAGATCGGACAGGCGGTTCAGATACGGGCCGACCTGGGAGTCGGCCACCGGTGCCGACCAGTGGAGCCGCTCGGCCCGTCGGACCACGGTGCGGGCCACGTCGAGGGCCGCCGCGGCCCGGTTGGCCCCGGGTACCACGAAGTCGGTGGGCATCTCGAATCGTTGCTTGAGATCGTCGATGTGGCCCTCGAGGGCGGCGACCATCTCGGCCGTGACCAGGGTGCGGCCGGGCTGCAACCGGGCCCGCCGGGACGGATCGGTGGCCACTTCGGCCATCAGTACGTACAGGTCCCGCTCGAGGCCGGTCAGCAGTCGGTCCAGCTCCGAATCGACCACCGCCTCGGCCCGGGCCAGGCCCATGACCGCCTGGGCCTCGTCGACGGCGCCGTTGATCTGCATGATGGCCGCGTCCTTGGCCACCCGCCCCCCGTAGAGCAGCCCGGTGGTGCCGTCGTCGCCGGTCCTCGTGTAGATCTTCACCCCGGGAGTCGTCACCCGGCCGATGCTAAACGACCGGGACCGGGCCGATGCGCCCGTCCAGCAGGCCGACAACCAGGCCAATGGATGGGCGCACCGGCCATCGGCCGCCCGGCCGGGAACTCCCCGGTAGCCTTGAGGGGCTATGAACGTCGAGCCCGCCCCCTCTTCCACCTACCTGCAGGCGGTCGCCGACCGCGTGGTGATCTTCGACGGCGCCATGGGCACCAACCTGCAGCTGGCCGGCTTGACCGCCGACGACTTCGGGGGGCCAGACCTCGAGGGGTGCAACGAGCTGCTGGTGGTCACCCGGCCCGACGTCGTGGACCGGGTGCACCGGTCGTTCTTCGAGGTGGGATGCGACGTCGTCGAGACCGACACCTTCGGGGCATTCGCCCCGGTGCTGGCCGAGTACGGGCAGGCCCACCGGGTACGGGAGCTCAACCTGGCCGCCGCCTCCCTGGCCCGGGGGGCGGCCAGCGACTTCTCCACTCCCGACCGACCCCGCTGGGTGGCCGGGAGCATCGGACCGGGCACCAAGTTCCCCACCCTGGGCCAGATCCCCTACGCCGACCTCCGCGACGCCTACCAGGAGCAGTCCGCCGCCCTCATCGAAGGGGGCGTGGACCTCATCATCATCGAGACCGTCTTCGACCTCCTCCAGGCCAAGTCGGCCATCAACGGGGCCCGGCGGGCGATGAAGGAGGCGGGCCGGCGCCTGCCCATCCAGGTCCAGGTGACCATCGAGCTGACCGGGACCATGCTGCCGGGTACCGAGGTCGGTGCCGCGCTGTGTGCCCTCGAGGCCATGGACGTCGACGTGATCGGCCTCAACTGCGCCACCGGGCCGTCCGAGATGTTCGAACCGCTCCGCCACCTGACCGGCCACGCGTCGATTCCGGTGTCCTGCCTGCCCAACGCCGGCCTTCCCTCCGTCGTCGACGGAGCCATGCACTACGACCTGACCCCGGAGGAGCTGGCCGAGTTCCACCGCCAGTTCGTGAGCGAGCTGGGGGTCTCGGTGATCGGGGGGTGCTGCGGCACGCTGCCCCAGCACCTGGCCGCCGTGGTGGGGGCGTGTGCCGATCTCACCCCGGCGGCGCGCCATCCCGAGCCCGAGCCCGGGGCGGCGTCCATCTACACCCAGGTGCCGTTCGACCAGGACACCTCGTTTCTGGTCATCGGCGAGCGGACCAACGCCAACGGCTCGAAGAAATTCCGGGAGGCCATGCTGGAGGCCGACTGGGACACCTGCGTGGCCATGGCTCGCGAACAGGTCAAAGAGGGCTCCCACCTCATCGACGTCTGCGTCGACTACACCGGCGCCGACGGCGTGGCCGACATGGAGCAGGTGATGTCGCGCTTCGCCACCCAGTCCACCGTTCCGCTGGTGGTGGACTCCACCGAGGCGCCGGTAGTGGAGACGGCGCTGTCGTGGATCGGGGGGAGGGCCGTGATCAACTCGGTCAACCTCGAGGAGGGCGACGAGCCGGGGACGAGGCTCGACTCCTTCCTCACGCTGGCCAAGGAGTTCGGTGCCGCGGTGGTCTGCACCTGCATCGACACCGAGGGCCAGGCCCGCACGGCGGAGTGGAAGGTCCGCTCGGCCACCGCCATCCACGACATCGCCACCGGACGGTACGGGCTGCGGCCCGAGGACCTCATGTTCGATGCGTTGGCGCTCCCGCTGTCCACGGGCATGGAGGAGAGCCGCAAGGACGGCATCGAGACCATCGAGGGCATCCGGCGGATCAAGGCGGAGCTCCCCGGTGTGTACACGGTGCTCGGCCTGTCCAACGTCTCCTTCGGCCTCAACCCTGCCGCCCGTCAGGTGCTCAACTCGGTGTTCCTGCACGAGTGCGTGGAGGCCGGGCTCGATGCCGCCATCGTGCATGCGTCGAAGATCCTGCCGCTGTCGAAGATCGATGATCGGGCGAAAGAGGTCTGCCTGGACCTCGTCTACGACCGGCGCCATGACGGCTACGACCCGCTGACCGAGCTCCTGTCCCTGTTCGAGGGGGTCTCGGCGTCCACGGCCACCGAGCAGGAGGACCGGACCGGATGGCCGGTCGAGCGCCGGCTCGAACACCGGATCATCGACGGTGACCGCAACGGCCTCGAGGCCGACCTCGAGGAGGCGATGGCGGCCGGGCACACCCCGTTGCTCATCATCAACGACTTCCTGCTGGCCGGCATGAAGATCGTGGGCGAGCGGTTCGCCACCGGTGAGATGCAGCTGCCCTTCGTGCTGGGCTCGGCCGAGACCATGAAGACCGCGGTGGCCTATCTCGAGCCTTCGATGGAGAAGGCCGACCAGGGCGGCAAGGGCACCATGGTGCTGGCCACGGTCAAGGGCGACGTGCACGACATCGGCAAGAACCTGGTGGACATCATCCTCACCAACAACGGCTACACGGTGAAGAACCTCGGGATCAAGGTCGGGATCACCGACATGGTGGCCGCCCTCGAGGAGTCGAACGCCGATGCCATCGGCATGAGCGGGCTGCTGGTCAAATCGACGCTCATCATGCGCGACAACCTCGAGGAGCTCAACCGTCGCGGCTTGTCCCACATCCCGGTCATCCTCGGTGGCGCCGCCCTCACCCGTACCTACGTCGAGCGGGACCTGCGCAAGGTCTACGACGGACGGCTGTTCTACGGCAAGGACGCCTTCGAGGGTCTGCGCACCATGGACCGGCTCGTCGAACTGAACAAGTCCGGAGAGGACGATCCCGAGTTCGGCACCGCCATCGGTGGCCGGGACCTCGGTCCCCGCAAGAGCGAGCTGCGCAAGCAGGCGGCCGCCGAGGCCCTCGAGCGGGGCGAGCAGCTGCCGGTCCGGTCGCCCGAGGTGGCCACCGACAATCCCACCTTCAAGCCCCCGTTTCTGGGCAGTCGGGTGGCCAAGGGCATGGCCATCGACGATGTGGCCGCCTACCTCAACGAGACGGCCCTCTTCCGCAACCAGTGGGGGTTCCGACCGGAGAAGGGCGAGAACGACCCGGCCTTCAAGGACCGGGTGCGCGCCCTGCTCCGTGAGGAGCTCGCCACCGCCAAGTCCAACCAGTTGCTGGTGCCCCAGGTGGCCTGGGGTCACTTCGCCGCCAACGCCGACGGTGACGACCTGGTCCTCTTCGAGGACGAGAGCCGGTCCGACGAGCTGATGCGGTACACCTTCCCGCGTCAGACCGAGGAGCCCTGGCTGTGCATCAGCGACTTCTTCCGGTCGGTCGAGTCGGGCGAGCCGGACTGGGCCAGCTTCATGGTGGTGACCATGGGGTCGCGGGTCTCCGAGGAGGCGAAGCGGCTGTTCGACGCCAACGAGTACCAGCAGTACCTGTACCTGCACGGGCTCGGTGTGGAGATGGCCGAGGCCCTGGCCGAGTACTGGCACCACCGGATCCGGGAGGAGCTGGGCTTCGCCGACGAGGACGGTCCCTCCCTGGCCGGCCTGTTCCGTCAGAAGTACCGCGGGGGCCGCTACTCGTGGGGGTACCCGGCCTGTCCCAACCTCGAGGACAACGCCAAGGTGGTGGAACTGCTCGGCGCCGAGCGCATCGGCGTCGAGGTCAGCGAGGGCTTCCAACTCCATCCCGAGCAGTCGACCACGGCGATCATCTGCCACCATCCTCAGGCCAAGTACTTCGTGGCCTGAGTCCAGCGCCGCCGCTCCGGCCCACTTGATGGCTACGCTGGACTCACATGGTCGCCGCCGCCCAGCCCCTCTCGGGGCTCGTCGCTTCCGGCGGCGGCGCGCCCAGTGTGCAGGTGATCCTCCTCGGCGCGGTCGTGGTCATCGTGGTCGGCCTCCTGCTCCTGGTGGCCCGCAGGTCCCATAACCAGAAGGGACGACGGTCGGCCGCGGCGGGAGTTCGTCCGTCCGACGGGATCACCACAGCCGCCCGCAGTGCCGCCCCCAGGTCTGCACCCGACCGATCGCTCTCCCCCTCGTTCACGTCCTCCGACCGGGGGCGGACCAACCGCTCCCCCGCCGCCGTCCAAGCCCCCCTGGCCCCGGTCCCGACTCCGGTGGATCGGGTCGAACCGGCCTCTCCCCCGGCCGTGCCCATGTTCGACCGGTCCGCAGCGAGGGCGCTCGGGCCGGCTGGCGCACGCGCCCCGAAGCCGGCCGCGCCGACCACGCTGCCTCTCCTCTCGGTGCCCCCACCGCCGGCCGAAGACCAGCCGGGCTGAACCCGCCGGACTAACGGACGGTGACCGAATCCTGGGTCTGCTCCGGCGGGCGGCGCGGGAGCGATCCGGTCTGTTCGGCGTCGGCGTCGTAGCCCAGCGCCCGTAGCCGGCTCCACACCTCGTCGAGGCGGCGTTCGATCTCGTTCGCCACCACCGGTGCCAGTTGGTCACTCACCTCGTGGAAGGCACGACGGGCACCGACGCCCGCTTCCGCCACCATCGAGACGACGAAGGCACGCCCCTCGGCGAACGATCGGTTGACGGCGTCGTCCTCCTCCTCCGAGAGCTGCCGATGGAGCCGTCCGGCGTCGTCACTCAACCCGGTGGCCAGTCCGGTGATCGACAGGGCGGCGGCTCCTGACCACAAGAGCTCACAGATCAGGTGGGTCCAGATGATCGGTTCCGGCATGAGGAGCAGCCCGAGGCCGACCAGCCCGATCACGCCCACGGCCACCCCCAACTGCTCGATCCGGCCGAACTCGTCGAGGTACAAGGGCAGCATGAGCCCGAGCATGTCCACTCCGGAGAGGAACGGGAAGCGCTGCATGCCGTTGCGCGCCCGCGTGCTGGACATCGTCATCGTGCCGGCCACCGCATGGGCCGCGGCCATACCGAAGGCAGAGGCGACGACCCTCCGGTGGGCCCGGGCACCGTGGCGGTCGATCTGCCCACTGGACCAGGCGGCGAGGCCCAATCCTCCGGCGACGACCGGGCCCACCGCCCATGGGGACGTCCTGGCGTTCGCCGACGACATCGTGTCGAGGCACCAGATGGCTCCCACCACGAATCCCAAGGGCCCGACGTCGATGGGGCTCAGTCCGGTGATCCGGTCGGCGGGAATCAAGACCACTGCCTCTCCGACGAGGATGCGCCGCGGGGTCGTCGGCGGTGTCGCCTCGTCGCTACCCACCACGGTCACCCGCACCCTGCCCCGGAGTTCGAGGTCGTCCAGCGCGCCATCGAGCCAGGCGGCCTGACCGCCGGTGAGCAGCATGGTTCCGGCGCCCGGCTCCAGGTCGAGGCACACATCGGAGTCCAGAGCCGTATGGGTGGAGTTGTGGCGCCGTTGCCACTGGGCCAGGGCCACGCCGAGGTAGGAGGAGCGGGTCTGGGAGTCGGAGGCCAGGGACTGCTTCCACATGGCCAGCAGTCGGCCCACCACGTGATGGTCGGACCCTTCGGGGAGGAGCGGGGTCGTCCGGCTCAGCAGGTCGACCACCGAGTCGGCCCCCATGGCGACGTGATTCTGTCCGCCGATGTATGCCTCCTGCAGCTGGGCCTCGAGATCCTGGGCGCGGCGGGACAGCAACACTTCGCGGCGGTTCCGGCCGTAGGCGGCCAGACCGATCCCCGCCCCTACCCCGATGACCTGCCAGCGGAACGAGAAGGCGGATACGGGCAGCTTCCGATGTCGCCGGACGGCGCCGGTGACGATCGCCGACACCACCGGGATGACCAGGGCGGCGGGGCCCATGCGGACGCCCGCTTCGACCGAGAGCGGCAGGCCCGAGATGACGGCGAGATCGGCGTCGTCCCCCCTCCCACCCCAGTGGGTGATGTCCACCAGGTCGAGCGCCAGACGGGGCACCAGACCGAACCGTGACGACCGGCGGAGCGCCAGCGCACCGGCCACATCGGCGAGCGCCCACAGGCCGGCGTCCGTGATGCGCCGAGCCCGGTGGTCGCGCTCGCCGGCCATGACGGCCTGGATGGCTCGACCGGCCAGCCGGTAGACCAGGTGCACGTGGGCGCGCTGCGAGATGAACGCGCCGTCTTCAGGCGCCGGCTGCCACGTCCGCCTCATCCGCCCCACGTCGCCATCCTTGCGCACCCGATTCACCCTGTCGACCACGGGCCGGCGCCGCGGTGCCGACCCTACCGATCGGATCTTCCCGCATGGCCGGGCCCGTAAACGTCTACTCGGTGATCGGCCCGAGCCGCGCTTCTTTCGGACCTCGGTTCAGAGCGCCAGGGTGGCGCCGCCGTCGACGACCAGAGCGGCGCCGTTCACGAACCGGGCCTGCTCGGAGCAGAGGAAGGCGACGACACTGCCGAAGTCGGCGGGATCGCCCATGGCACCGCCGCCGCCCAGCTCGCGCATCCGGTCGGTGGCGTGGGGCCCGGGGCAGAGCAGATTGATGGTGATCCCCGAGCCCTCCTCCGCCACGTCGCGGGCCGCCGTCTTCACCCAGGCCCACAACCCGGCCCGGGCCGTGTTGGAGAGCGCCAGTTCGGGGATGGCCTGCTCGACCGTGTACGAAGTGATGCAGCAGATCCGGCCCCAGCCGTGCTCGCGCATCGACGGGACCGCGGCTCGGGTCAATCGCACCGCCGACAGCAGATTGGTGTTGATGGCGGCATCCAGCATGAGGTCGTCCAGGTCGAGGGCGTGGGCGGGTGGGGGCCCGCCGGCGTTGGCGATCACGATGTCCAGTCGGCCGAAGGCTTCGATGGCCTCCGCCACCAGCTGAGCCGGCGCGGCCGGATCGGAGATGTCGGCGGCGCGGACCTCCACTTCGGCCCCGGTGGCCGCCAGCGCGGTCCGCACCTCGTCGAGGCTGGACTCGCTCCGCGAGGACAGCATGATCCGTGCGCCTTCGCCGGCCAGGGCCATGGCGGTGGCCCGACCCAGTCCGCGGGAGCCGGCCACGACCAACGCCGACCTCCCCTCGATACCGAGCTCCACTGGCGCCGCCTCAGGCCTCGACCACGACCAGGTCGTGGTCCACCGTGTTGAGCGGCTCGGGACTGCCATCGGCTCCGATGATCACGATGTCCTCGAGCCGCATGCCGAACCGGCCGGGCCGGTAGATGCCCGGTTCGATCGAGAAGGCGTGACCGGGCTCGAGGAGTTGGTCGTTGCCGGTCACCAGGTATGGGTCTTCGTGCTCCTCGATCCCGATGCCGTGCCCGGTCCGGTGGACGAACAGCTCGCCGTACCCGGCGTCCTCGATGATCCTCCTGGCCACCGCGTCGACATGGCTGGCGGTGACCCCGGCCCGTGCCGCGGCGACCGCATCCTGCTGGGCCCAGCGCAGGACCCGGTAGCAGTCGGCGACCTCGTCCGAGGGTGCTCCGGTGACGACGGTGCGGGTGATGTCCGAGCAATAGCCGACATCCCCGTCGACCGAGAACGTGCCGCCGAAGTCGCACACCACGGTCTCACCGCGCCCGATGATCCGCCCGCCGGGCTCATGATGGGGGCTGGCCGCGTTGGGCCCGCTGCCGACGATGGCGAAATTGACCTGCTGATGGCCCTCCTCCACCAGGAGGGCGGCGATCTCGCCGGACACCTCCGACTCGCTCCGCCCGATCAGCGCGATCCCACCGGCCTGCAGTCGGACCGCCACCCGATCGGCGGCTGCCCCCGCGGCTCGTAGCGCCTCGAGCTCGAAGGCATCCTTGATGGCACGGATCGGGGAGGTGACGGTGGATGATTCGATCCACTCGGCGCCGGGGAGGTGGCGTTGGAGGGACAGCACCGTGGTGGCCCAGGCCCGGTCGGACACGGCCAGGCGGAGGGGGCGGCCGGCGGGCGGCCGCCCACCGGCCAGCAACGAGGCCACCAGTTCGATCGGGTCCTGGTCATCCGTCCACGGCAGCATCGAGAACAGATCGTCGGCCCCGGCCACCCGGGGAGCCTCCAGCGCGGGCACCACCAGGACCGGTTCCCCGTCGGGACGGAGGACCAGCATGGTCAGTCGCTCCAACGGCATGGCCCGGTAACCGGTGAGCCAGGGCAGGTCGGCCCCGTGGGAGAGCAGGAGCGCATCGACCCCGAGCTGGTCCATGTGCTCACGGACCTGGTCCATGCGGGCGTGACGCATCGTGCGCGACCGCCGCGGTAGCTCGGTCACCCGGTCGTCACGATCTGGCCACCAGGGTCACCGGCACGGTCAGCGCCTCCGGCACCGCCCCCGGGTCATCGGCGGGCGCCGGTGTGCCGCCGGGGTCGTTCCCCTCGAAGGCCGGCGGTCCCGCCGTGGCCTCGACGGCCTGGCGGGCGTGGTAGCTCGACCGGGTGAGCGGTGAGCACTGGACGTGGGCGAAGCCCATGGCCTCCGCGGCCAGGCGGATCGACTCGAACTCCTCCGGCGTCCACCATCGGGCCACCGGGAGGTGCCGGACGCTCGGCCGGAGGTACTGGCCGACGGTCACGATGCTCACCCCCACCGCCCGGAGATCCGCCAGGGTGGCCAGCACCTCGTCCTCCCGTTCACCCATGCCGAGGATGATGCCCGACTTGGCGGTCAGGCCGGCGTTGACGGCCCGGGCCAGGACGCCGAGGCTCCGGGCGTACCCGGCGGAAGGCCGGACCACCCGCTGGAGACGGGCCACGGTCTCGATGTTGTGGTTGAGGACATCCGGACCGGCATCGAACACCGTGCGCAGGGACCGGGCGTCGCCTTTGCAGTCGGAGATGAGGACTTCGATGGTGGTGCGGGGAGCACGGCGGCGCACCGCGGCGATGGTGGCGGCGAATCCCGACGCACCGCCGTCGGCCAGATCATCGCGGGCGACGCAGGTGATGACGGCGTGGGCCAATCCCATCCGCTCCACGGCTTCGGCCACCCGCTCCGGCTCCCCGACGTCGAGGGGCAGAGGATGGCGGGTGTCCACCTGGCAGAACCCGCAGGCCCGGGTGCAACGGGACCCGTTGATCATGAAGGTCGCCGTCCCATCCGACCAGCACTCATAGATGTTCGGGCAGCCGGCCTCCTCGCAGACCGTGGCCAGTTCGAGTTGACGAAGATCATGGCGGAGCCCGAGGTAGGCGTCCCCCATGGTGGCGGGCACGCGCAGCCACTCCGGCTTGCGGGTGGCCACCGGGAGACCGGCCCCGGGGTCGATGCCGGCCCGGGCCAGTCGGCGGTCGAGCGACCGCCCGCCCACCCGGGTGCTCCCGAAGGACACGGCCACCGACCCCAGGCCCGGGGCCGGAACGGAGCGCGCCCCGTCGGTCACCCGCTGGACATCGTCGGCCGGACCCCACATGGCCTCGGCCGCGGTGATGATCGCATCCACCACCTCCGACACGCTCACGTCGACTCCTTCAGCTCGGAGCGAGGTCACTGCCCTGTCGGCGATCCCGCAGGGCACGATGTGCCCGAACATCGAGAGGTCGGGGCACACGTTGAGCGCGAACCCGTGGGTGGTCCGCCCTCTCGATGTCCGCACCCCGATCGCCGCGATCTTCCGTGGTCCGGCGGTGCCCGACCCGGCGGCACCCGACCCTTCGTCCAGCCCGACCCAGACCCCGGGGAAGCCGGGGAGCCGCCCGACGTCAGTAGGCGGTAGGCCGAGGGTGACCAGCGCGTCGATGACCACCTGCTCCACCCGATGGACGTGCCCGGGGCCCTGATGGAGCCCCGGTCCCACACTGACCACCGGATAGCCGACCAGCTGGCCCGGACCGTGATACGTGACGTCTCCGCCCCGATCCACCCGCACCAGGTCGGCGTCGACCGAGTCGGGATCGACCAGCACGTGGCCGGCGTCACCGTTCCGCCCCAGCGTGTAGACGTGCTCGTGCTCCATCAGGAGCAGGTAGTCGTGGTCGGAACGGCCGCTCACCGCTCGTTGGAGATCCCACGCCTCGCGGTAGGGCACACGGCCCAGCCAGCGAACCCTCATCGGTGGTCTTGGCCCCGACCGGGGGTGGGGTCGACCACAGCCCTACAGCTCGCCGGCCCAGTCGCGTTCATCGAGGATCTGGGACAGTCGGCTCAAGAACCGGGCCACGTAGGCGCCGTCAACGGCCCGGTGGTCGAAGCTCATCGCCGCCAGTCCGATCGAGTGGATGGTGATCGACTCGGTTCCGTCCGGCAGCTCGACGACCACCGGCTTCCGAGACACACCGTCGGTCGAGAGGATCGCCACCTGGGGCTGATTGATGATCGCTCCGGTGATGAAGGTGCCGAACGGCCCGGCATTGGTGATCGAGAAGGTGCCGCCGCTGATGTCGTCGAGGCTGAGCCGCTTGTTGCGGGCCCGCTCGGCCAGATCGCGGATCCTGCGGGCCATGCCCCGCAGGTTGAGCTCCTCGGCGTTGTGGACGACCGGCACGATGAGGCCCTCGTTGTCGAGGTCGACGGCGATCCCCAGGTTCACGTCGTGGTGCACAATCAGCGCGTCGTCGCCGACCGAGGAGTTGAGACGGGGGAACTCGGCCAGCGCCTCCACCGTGGCGCGCGCCGCGAACGGGAGGTAGGTGAGCCCGAAGCCCTCTTCAGCCTTGAACCGATCGCCGTGGGCCCGGCGGACCTGCTCCACCCGCTCGTAGTCGATCTCTTTGACCATGAGCGTGTGGGCCGAGGTCGCCTTGGACCGGACCATGTGCTCGGCCGTGCGCCGGCGGATGTTGGTGAACGGGACCACTTCGTCGCGTGCCGAAGCGCCGGCGGGTGCGTTGGGCAACGGGGCCGCCGGCGCGGGAGATGCAGGGGCCGCCGGTGCGGCAGGTGGAGCTGCCGTCGAGGGCCCCGATCCGGCGTCGGCGATGCTCGGCACCGGAGCCGGCTCCGTCGAGGTGGTCGCGCCCCCGTCGGCGATGGCCGACTCCACGTCGCTACGGGTGATGCGCCCACCCAGTCCGGTTCCCCTGACCGAGGCGGGATCGAGGGCGTTGTCGTTCAAGAGTCGTCGGACCACCGGGGAGAGGACGAGGCCGCCCCCCGAGCCGTTGGCGGGTGCGGCGGACGGCGACGGTGTCGCGACCCAGGCCGGTGAGGCGGCCGGGGCGGAGGCGGCTGGTTCCTGGGCGGCTTCTGGGACGGGCGCAGCGGCCTCCGGGACTGGCGCGGCCACTAGCGCAGCCGGCGGCGCGGCAGCGGGCGTCGGGTCGGGCGATTCGGCCTGGGCCGCCGGACCTGGACCCGGCGACGGATCAGCCGGCTCGGCGGCGGGCCGGGTGGCGGCGGGAGCACTGCCCTCGGACGTGGCGCTCTCGCCGATGGTCGCCAGGGTGACGCCCACGTCGACGGTGTCCCCCTCTTCCACCAGGATCGCCGTGAGCACGCCTTCGGCCGGCGACGGGACCTCGGAGTCCACCTTGTCGGTGGACACTTCGAAGAGCGGCTCATCCCGTTCCACCGGGTCGCCGACGGCCTTGAACCACTTGGTGATGGTCCCCTCGGTGACGGTCTCGCCCAGCTGCGGCATCACGACGTCAGGCAACGTGGAGCCCCCTTCCGGTCAGGGCCTGCATGGTCTCTCCGAACGACTCGGACAGCGAGGGGTGAGGCTGGACGAACTGGGCCACCTCAGCGGCGGTGGCCTCCCAGTTGACGGCCAGGTATCCGGCTCCCAGCTGCTCGGTCACCCAGGGCCCGACCATGTGCACGCCGAGGACCCGTCCCGTGCTCCCGTCGGGGAGCCGCTCGGCGACGATCTTCACCAGTCCCTCGGTGTCGCCGATGATCCGGGCCCGGCTGTTCCCCCCGAACGGGTCCTTCTTGACCACGACGTCGAAGCCGGCCGCCTCGGCCTCCGACTCGGTCAGCCCGGCGTAGGCCACCTCGGGGTGGCAGTAGATGGCCCAGGGCACTCGGGTGTAGTCGACCGGGACCACCGGCTCGCCCAACAGCGTCTTGATGATCACGATCCCTTCGGCGAACGCCACGTGCGCGAGCTGGGGGGTGCCGGCCACCACGTCGCCCACCGCCCACACCCCTTCGGCCGAGGTGCGCATGTTGGCGTCCGCCACCACGAATCCCCGGTCGTCCACCTCGACCCCGGTCTCGGGGGCGAGGAGGCCCTCGGTGCGGGGCCGCCGGCCGACCGACACGACGACGGCGTCCACGTCGAGCTTCTCGCCGTCGTTGAAGGACACCACCGTCCCCTGGCCGGACGGGTCCGGCGTGTGGCCCTGGAGGGCAACACCCGTCTTCACGTCGATCGACCGCTTGCGGAAGGACCGGGCCACCGTCTTCGCCATGTCCTCGTCGCAGCCGGCGAGGATGGTCGGGAGCGCCTCGAACACCGTCACCCGGGAGCCCAGGTCGCTGAGCAGCGAGGCAAACTCGCACCCGATGGCCCCGCCCCCCACCACGGCCACGGAGGCCGGGAGCTCCTCGAGAGCCAGGAACTCATCCGAGGTCATCACCAGCTCGCCGTCGATGTCGAACCCCGGAATGGTCCGGGGGACCGACCCGGCGGCCAGGACGACGTCCGTCCCGACGATCTCGGTGGTCGATCCGTCGTTGCCGGCCACCTGGACCCGGTGGTCGGGGAGCAGCCTGCCGCTCCCGTTGAACACCGTCACCCCGCGACCCTTCAGGAGGCCCTGGAGGCCCTTGAACAACTGGTCGACCACCTGCTGCTTCCGGGCCTGGCTAACCGAGAAGCGCAGGGAGGGAATGTCCGTGCCAGCCCCACCGGCGTGGATCCCGAACTGGTCCGCCCCGGCCACCGTGCGGAAGACCGCCGCCGTCTCCAGGAACTCCTTGGCCGGCACGCAGCCCCGGTGCAGACAGGTGCCGCCGACCTTGTCGAGCTCGACCATGGCCACCGAGAGCCCGGCGGAGGCGCCGTACAGGGCGGTGGCGTAGCCGCCCGGCCCACCGCCGATAATGACCACGTCGAACGTGGCCGGCGCATCGTCGCCCGACGTCTGATTCGCGGTTGCCGCCTGACCCGATGCCGTTCGTTCCTGTTCCACATCGGGTGCCGTGGTAACCACCTCCGCTGAATGTTCGATGCCTCGCTCAGAAGCAAGATCAGCCTACCGGTCAGATCGGACCCGCCATTTCAACCCGACGGCCCGATCCGGGTGCGCCCGGGGTCGGCGGCGTGGGCCGGGCCGCGTCCCGAGGAGTCAGTCCGGACCCGGCTTACGACCCCACGCCGAGATCATCGGCGAGGTGGCGAAATCGAGCTCGCCCGCGTCGATGTTGGCCAGGTGCCGGTCGATCTCCTCGTCGGTGGCCAGCCCGCCGGCCACCAGCCGCTCGCGCATCTGCACCACGGTCGCCCGCTCGAGGATGGTGCATTCCGGACCGGTCACCGGGAAGTAGGCGTCGGCGGACACATCGATGAGGCCGGCGGAGCGGAGTGCCCGCGGCAGCGTGCGGCCGTAGGCGATGTCCGCCCCGCGCCCGGTCAGCAGGGTCCGGAAGTCGCGGCGTAACTTGTTGGCCAACCTCTGCTCAGGGCCCCACTCGTCGATGCAGGTCAACGGCTGCAACGCCGGGTCGGCATCCTCGACCAACACCCACCCGCCGGGTCGGAGGGACTCGACCATGTGGTCCAACGCCTGCCCGCGCTCGGGCACGTGCACCAGCACCAGCCGGGCGTGCACCAGGTCGAACCGCCCGGGCGGCGGATCGTCACGGCCCACGTCGTGCACCCGGACCTCGAAGGGGCTCGCCGGGCCCGAACCCATCCACGACACGTCGATGTCGGTGGCGATCACCGAGCCCGTGGGCCCGACCTGGTCGGCCAGGAAGGCGGGCACGTTCGGTCCGCCGGCCCCGACCTCCCAGCATCGCCAGCCCGGGCTGATCCCGAGGCGGAGGAGGTGACGGAAGGTCGATCGGTCGAACAGTGCCGACAACGCGTCGAACCGCACTCCGGCCTCGGTCTGCTGGTTGTCGAGGAGGTACCCGTCCTGGTCGGTCACACGACCATCGTAGGGAGCGGCACGGCCGGTGTGGTCAGGCGCGGCGGCGATCCGTCACGACAGCACCCGGCGGCGGAAGTTCCGCAGTCCGAGCCCGAGGAACAGGGCGAGGAAGCCGCACAACACCGGATAGATGATGTACAGGTGCATGTGGGGCGCGTCGGTGAAGGCGGCCCGCATCCCCTCGTTGACATAGATGAGGGGGTTGACCAGCACCACCGTCTGCAGCCAGTGCCAACCGCCCGCCTTGATCGGCGCCAGGCGGGTCCACTCGTAGTAAGTGCCACCGAGGAACGTGACCGGCAGGATGATGAAGCCGAACATGAGACCGATGTTGCGCGGCTCGAAGCTCGTCCCGAGGAGCAGCCCGAGCGAGGCCATGGTCACGCAGGCCAGCGGGACCAACGTCACGATGATCCACCAGTGCAGGTTCAGCTGGGCCTCCACGCCCTTGGCGTGGACGACCGAGGCGATGGGCAGCACGATGATGGCCGAGATGAGGCCCTGGACCGCGCCCGACAGCACCTTGGCCATCGCCACCAGCCAGATCGGGCACGGGGCCTGTACCCGGTCCTCGATCTCACGGGTGAAGCCGAACTCCTGCGACATGATCAGCGCCACCGACTGGACCCCTTGGAACAGGATCGAGATACCGACCACACCGGGGACCAGCAGGGTGGCGAAGGCGGATTCCGCCGCCGGGCCGCCGCCACCGCCGATGCCCTGGCCGATCTTCGGGAAGACGTAGAGGAACACGAAGCAGAGGAGGAACGGCTGGACCAGTACCCGGATGACGAATTCGAGGACGTGCTTGCGCAACACCACCAGGTCGCGGAGGATGAGCGCCCACAGGGCGATCCTCGACGCGTCGAACGCCGACCGGGCCGGAGTGGCGCCCACCTCGGCCATTTCGGCGGGTGCCTCTATCGTGCTCATCAGTCCCTGAGCTCCTTGCCGGTGAGGTTGATGAAGACGGTCTCGAGGGTCGGCTCGGTCAAGGACAGGTCGAGTACCGGGAACCCGGCCTCCTCGGCCGCAGTCACGACCTTGGGGAGGAGCCGCCCCTCGCCCTTCACGTGGAGCTCCACTCCGCCGTCGATGGAACGGGTGTGGGTGACGCCGGGGATGCGTTCGGTGAGGGCCCGGGCCAGATCGTCGCGGTCCCCGGTAGCCGTGACCGTGACGATGGTGTCGGCATCGATCTGCTTCTTCAGGCTGGCCGGCGTGTCCATGGCTAGGATCCGTCCCCGGTCCATGATGGCCACCCGCCCACAGAGCTGGTCGGCCTCCTCCATGTAGTGGGTGGTCAGCATGATGGTCTGGCCGGCCGCATTGAGCTCGCGGAAGGTGTCCCACAGGGCCAGCCGGCTCTGGGGGTCGAGACCGGCGGTCGGTTCGTCCAGGAACAGCACCGCCGGCCGGTGGAAGATGGCCCGGGCCACCATCAGCCGCTGCGCCATGCCACCGGACAGGGCGTAGACCGAGGCGTCGGACCACTTCTCCAGCTGGAACTGGACCAGCAGGTCGGTGGCGATCCGGCGCGACTCACGGGCCGAGATGCCGAACAGGCGGCCGTGGAAGTACAGGTTCTCCCACACCGAGAGCTGCCGATCGAGGGTGTTCTGCTGGCTCACGATGCCCAGGATCTGCTTGGCCAGGGCCGGGTGCGCCACCACGTCGATGCCGCCGACGAAGGCGTGGCCCGACGTCGGGATCACCCGGGTGGTCAACATGCCGGCCGTTGTGGTCTTGCCGGCGCCGTTCGGCCCCAGCAGTCCGAAGATCTCGCCCTGCTCCACCACCAGGTCGAGTCCGTCCACGGCGCGCAGATCGGACCCGGCGTAGACCTTGGTAAGGCCGGCGGTGCGGATGATGGCGCTGGATCCGTCCGGATCCGCGGCCCGGGGTGTCGATGCGATGGCGGTCATGGCGGTGCCATCGACACTACCCCCATGGCCTCCGCCCTCGGGGCCGGCTACTTGGGCGGCATCCGGATCCCGCCATCGAGGCGGATGACTTCGGCGTTCAGATAGCTGTTGGTGGCGATGGTGCTCACCAAGTCACCGAATTCGGCCGGGTTGCCCAGCCGCTTCGGGAAGTTGACCGACTGGCCGAGGACCGTCCGGGCCTCGTCGGGCAGCATGGCCAGCAACGGGGTGTCGAAGAGCCCGGGAGCGATGGCCAAGACCCTGATTCCCACCACAGCCAGGTCACGGGCAGCCGGAAGGGTCATGCCGACGATGGCCCCCTTGGACGCCGAATAGGCGAGTTGGCCGATCTGTCCGTCGAAGGCGGCCACCGAAGCCGTGTTGACGATCACCCCGCGCTCGCCGTCGGCCTGGGGCTCGACGTTGGCGATGGCCGACGCGGCCTTGGTCATCACGTTGAAGGTGCCGATGACATTGAGCGTCTGGATGAACTGGAACGGAGCCAGATCGTGCGGCGAGCCGTCCCGGTTGATGACGCGCCCGACCCAGCCGGTGCCGGCGCAGTTGACGGCGATGCGCAGGTTGCCACCTTCTGCGGCCTGGTCCACCGCCTTCTGGCAGTCGTCGGGATCGGTGACGTCCCCACCGGCGAAGTTGGCGTTGGCGCCGATCTCGGCCACCACTGCCGGGCCACGGTCCTGGTCGCGATCGAAGACGGTGACCCGCACACCCTCGGACGCCAGTTTGCGGGCGGTGGCCTCACCCAGGCCCGATGCTCCCCCGGTGATGATTGCAGAACTTCCCTGGATTTCCATGCCAGCAGGTTACGGGAGTACCGCGGTGGAACCAAACCCACGCCGGGTGGGCGTCGACCCCTCCGAGACGGGCGGCCCGAGCCCCCGGAGGGTGCACGCTGGGGGCGAGCCCGTGGTCCCTCGGCTACTGTTCCGCCGCGGCCTGGGTGGCCAACAGGTCGACCACGTCGTTCATCCTGTCCCCCGAGTGTCCCTTGACCCATGCGAATGTGATCGGCCGATCCGGGTCGAGGGCCAACTCGAGCAGCTCCTGCCACAGATCCAGGTTGGCCACCGGCTTTCCCTGCGTGGTACGCCACCCCCGCCGCTTCCATCCCTCCCACCACTTCTGGCGGAAGCAGTTGACGACGTAGGTGGAGTCGCTGATCACGTGCAGCGGCCCGGGCAGTGACTGGAGGGCGCGGATGACGGCGAGGACCTCCATCCGCTGGTTGGTGGTGTGGGGCTCCCCACCGCTGTCCGAAGGGCCACCGTCCACCGCCCAGGCCCATCCGCCCCGCCCCGGATTCCCCAGGCACGAGCCGTCGGTGTAGACCACCGTGGGCTGAGATGCGGTGTCTGGTGCGGCTGGGCCGGCGTCATCCATCGGGACAGCATGCCCGATAGATCGACGGGACCTGGACCCATACCTTTTCTTTGGCCAGGCACAGTGGGAGCATGGGGGGGTGCTATTCGACGGAGTGAGTCATCAGCTTCCCGACGCCGATCCGGGGGAGACGTCGGAATGGTTGGACGCCTTCGACGATGTCGTCGACGTCCACGGACGGACCCGGGCCCGCTACCTGCTGATGCGGATCCTTGAGCGCGCCGGGCAGAAGCAGGTGGACTTTCCGGCCACCGTGTCGTCGCCCTACGTCAACACCATCCCCTCGGACGAGGAGCCCGAGTTCCCCGGGGACGAGTTCCTCGAACGGCGGATCCGGGCGTTCATCCGCTGGAATGCCGCGGTGATGGTGGTGCGGGCCAACGTCCGCTCCGAGGCCATCGGTGGCCATCTGTCCACGTATGCCAGCTCAGCTTCCCTTTACGAAGTGGGCTTCAACCACTTCTTCCGGGGGAAGGACGGACCTTCGGGCCCCCAGGCCGGAGACCAGGTCTACTTTCAGGGCCACGCCTCCCCCGGCATCTACGCCCGGGCCTTCGTCGAGGGTCGGCTGTCCGAGGAACAGCTGGACAACTTCCGGTTCGAGGTGGATACGGCCGAGGGCACCTCGGGCCTCTCGTCGTACCCCCATCCGCGCCTGATGCCCGAAATTCTGGGAGTACCCGACGGTGTCGATGGGGCTCGGTCCCCTCAATGCCATCGCCCAGGCCCACGTGGCCCGGTACCTGCACGCCCGGGGCATCGTCGACACCTCGGCCAGCCGGGTGTGGGGCTTCGTCGGCGACGGCGAGTTCGACGAGCCCGAGACCATCGGCGCGCTGGGCATGGCCGGCCGGGAGCACCTCGACAACCTCACCTTCGTCGTCAACTGCAACCTCCAGAGACTCGATGGGCCGGTCCGGGGCAACGGCAAGGTCATCCAGGAGTTCGAGGCGCTGTTCAGGGGGGCGGGCTGGAACGTGATCAAGGTGATCTGGGGCCGCACCTGGGACGACCTCCTGGCCAAGGACGTGGAGGGTGTGCTCCTCAACAAGATGAACTCGACGGTCGACGGCGAGTTCCAGAAGTACGCCACCGAGTCGGGCGCCTACATCCGGGAGCACTTCTTCGGCCCGGACCCGCGACTGCAGGAGTTGGTCTCGCACCTCTCCGACGCCGAGCTCCAGTCGCTGCCGCGCGGCGGACACGACTACCGCAAGCTCTACGCCGCCTACCAGGCCGCCACCGAGCACGTCGGTGCCCCCACCGCCATTTTGGCCAAGACCATCAAGGGGTGGACGCTCGGCCCCGAGATCGAGGCCCGCAACGCCACCCACCAGATCAAGAAGATGACCAAGGCCCAGCTGCTCGCCCTCCGGGATCGCCTGTTCCTCCACGACGAGATTCCCGAACAGGAGCTCGACGCCGACCTCCCGCCCTACTACCGGCCCGCCCCGGACTCGGCGGCCGCCCGGTATCTGGCCGATCGCCGGCGCGCCCTCGGCGGACCGCTCCCCCGCCGGGTGGTGCGATCCAACCCGCTCACCCCGCCGGAAGCCGCCGCCTTCGCCGACCTCCGGGCCGGTTCGGGCCGACAGTCGGTATCCACCACCATGGCCTTCGCCCGGCTCCTGCGCTCCCTGGTGCGGGATCCCAACATCGGCCACCGCGTCGTGCCCATCGTGTCGGATGAGGCTCGCACCTTCGGACTCGAGTCCCTGATCAGCGAAGTGCAGATCTACGCGCCCGGTGGCCAGCATTACGTCCCGGTGGATGCGGGCCTCGCCCTCCACTACGCCGAGAGCGCTTCCGGCCAGGTGCTCCAAGAGGGCATCACCGAGGCGGGCGCCACCGCGTCGTTCACCGCCGCGGCAACGTCGTATGCGACCTGGGGCGAGCCGGCCATCCCCTTCTACCTCTTCTATTCCATGTTCGGGTTCCAGCGGGTGGGCGACCTGTTGTGGGCCCTCGGGGACGCCCGCGGCCGCGGATTCCTCCTCGGGTGCACCGCCGGACGGACCACCCTCAACGGCGAGGGGCTGCAACACCAGGACGGGCATTCGCTGCTGCTGGCCTCGACGGTGCCCAGCGTGGCGGCCTACGACCCGGCCTTCTCGCACGAGGTGGCCGCCATCGTGGAGGACGGGATCCGGCGGATGACCGGCCCCGAGCCCGAGGACCGGATCTGGTACCTGACCCTCTACAACGAGAACTACCCGATGCCGGCGCTGCCCGCCGACCCGGCCGAGGCGGAGCGGGTGCGCTTCGGGACCATCAAGGGGATGTACCGCTTCGCCGCCGCTGACGAGGAGGACTCGGACAGGGGCTCAGGATCCGGGTCAGGTACGGCCCGGGCCACGCTGCTGTTCTCGGGATCGGCCTGGCAGTCGGTCATGGAGGCGCGGCGGATGCTCATGTCCGAGTGGGACGTGGACGTGGACGCCTGGTCGGTGACGTCGTACAAGTCGCTGCCGCGAGGATGCGATCTCCGTCGAACGGTGGAACCGCCTTCATCCCGACGAGACCGAGCGGATCCCGTTCGTCACCGAGAGCCTCCTCCAGTCGGCGGGGCCCATCGTGGCGGTCACCGATTTCATGCGGTCGGTACCTGATCAGGTCTCGCGGTGGATGCCGAGGAGGTTCACCTCGCTCGGTACCGACGGATTCGGTCGATCCGACACCCGGGAGGTGCTGCGCCGGTTCTTCGAGGTGGACGCGGCTCACGTGGTGGTCGCCGCCCTGCACGGTCTGGCCCTCGACGGCGGGCTGCCCGAAGGGGTGGTGGCCGACGCCATCGAGCGCTACGGGATCGACCCTGACGGTGCCGATCCCTGGTCGTCCTGAACCGCCCCCGGGCTACACGCCGTCCGTCCAGCCGTGCCTACGCACGTCCCGCACTAGCCTGAGCCGGTGCTCTACCTCTCAGGTGACGAACCAGCGGACGAACTGCTGACCAAGGACCCGTTGGCCCTGCTCATCGGCATGGTGCTGGACCAACAGATCCCGCTCGAACGGGCGTTCAAATCGCCTTTCGACCTGCAGCAGCGTTTGGGGGGCCGCCTCGACGCCGGCCACCTGGCTTCCATGGATCCCGAGGAGTTGGCCGCCGTGTTCAGCGAGACGCCCGCCCTGCACCGATTCCCGAAGTCGATGGCCGGCCGGGTCCAGGACCTGTGCACCCTGATCGTCGACTCCTATGGCGGTGATGCCGCGGGCATCTGGAACTCCGCCGCCACCGGCCAGGAGCTGCTGGCCAATGTGAAGGCACTGCCCGGTTTCGGAGAGCAGAAGGCCCGGATCTTCATCGCCCTGCTCGGCAAGCAGCTGGGCATCCGCCCCCCGGCTGGGAGAAGGTCGCCTCGCCGTTCGGAGAGACGGGCTCCTTCCGCTCGGTGGCGGACATCGACTCGCCCGAGGCGCTGACCAAGGTCCGCCAGTACAAGCAGCAGATGAAGGCCAAGGCCAAAGCCAAGGCCAACAAGCCCGGTTGACCAGCGGAGCGGGTTCCATCGATCCGAGGGACCTGTCCGGGCGCCGGCTGTATCTGTGCACGCCGGACCGTCCCGACCTCGAGCGATTTGTGGCCACGTGCATCGAAGGTGGCGTCGACACCGTGCAGTTGCGGGAGAAGCACCTCCCCGAGGACCAACTGGCACGGCGGGCGGAGGTGGTCCAGCGGGTCTGCTCCCGTCTCGGCATTCCGTTCATCCTCAACGACCTCCCCGGGTTGGCGGCAGCCATCGGTGCCGATGGCGTACACGTCGGGCAGGAGGACATGGCCCCGTCCGCCGCTCGTCGGATCATGGGCGACCGGGCGATCATCGGATTCTCCACCCACGATCGGCACCAGCTCGACGCCACCCTCACCGAGGAGGTCGAGGGATCCGCCATCGGCTCAGCTGCGGTCCCTGGCGCGCGGGCCGGTGCCGGTCGACTACATGCTCGGCCGGGCCGGTCGTGCCCCCCCCACCGAACCGGCCGGCCGGACGGGCCTCGGCTACGTCACCGATGCGTGCGACGGTCACCGTGGCCAGTGTGGTCCACCGGGGACGTCGATCCTCCCCGGTCGCCGACCTGGCCCACGCAGAGGTGCGCCACTTCGTGGTCGATCCGCTGGCTGACCGGACGAACAACCCCGGGGCGAATGCCCGGGCCTTGCGGCTGGCCATCGATAGCGCCATCGATAGCGCCATCGACGGAGCCTGACCGGGGAGCTACCCGGCACCGCCGGCACCGCTGGCGCCCGAGGCCCGGTCAGCGGCACGGCGACCACCTTCGCCCCCGCAGGAAGGGCGACCAGCGGCGACGGTGCCCACCTTGAGATGGAGCAGCACTTCACCACCTTCAAGGTGAACTCGGGTGACCCAGAACCGGAGACAGGTGTTGAAGCGAAGTGGCCGGTGTGTCCGCTGTTGGTGATGGTGAATGTCTGGGTGCTTCCCTGGTTCTGCAGGTCCTTAACACTGTTGTTTCCCTCGCGTTTCGACCAGGTCAATGTGGGCAGAGATGGAACGACTTCCGCCGACTTCACCGCCGGGAGCGGCTGCCGGGTCAACGTGGGATGACCGGTGGATGCCTTGGCCACCACGGTCAGGCTGTAGGACCAGGCCACCTTGCCGATAACGTAAACGTAGGTGCGCTTGTTTCCCGCTCTGCTGATCGCCACCGATGCGATCGGGCGCCTGGAACACCCGGGACTCGCTGTGTTTCCCGAACACTGGCGACTTCGTGAAGCTCTCGCTGAAGTTCGCCACGCCGCCGCTGTAGGTATTGGTACTGCCAGGCTGTTGATCACCCAGAGGAACCAGGCCGTCGTTCGGCGCCTGCGCGAACCCCGAGTACCGCGGCACCCACGCCGACCAGGCGGCAGGCCGAAGAAGAGCAGCCCGGCGATCGAGTGTTCTGAACTCGCTGATTCCGGAGAACGCTACGCCAGTTCGGGTGGGTGAAGCGATCCGGTCACCTTGGAGCGGGC
>CAVZDZ010000004.1:0-64256 GCA_963774245.1 uncultured Acidimicrobiaceae bacterium
CACCCCTGGGAAACCGATGTTCAGCCGGAACCGGTGGTGAGGTCGTAGAGGGTCACGCCGTCGACGGTCCTGGCGGTGAAGTGGGTGGTCACCCACGAGGCGATCTGCGAGGCGCCGAGGTCGTCGACGACCCGATCCGCCACCGCCCCCGCCCCCGAATCCGCCCCCACCGCGATGTAGTAGTGGATCCTCCCCTCGGCCACGTACTTCTCGAACTGGGCAAGCGTGGGGGCCGGGTCGGTCCCGTTGAACCCGCCGATGGCCATGACCGGGTCACCGGTGGCCAACTGGTAGCCCGACGCCGAGTTCGAACCCGGTGGTGGCCGCCACCCACGAGTAGCGGGAGGCATCGGCGCCGAGCAGCGCGGTCAGCTGCTTGCCCGGTGTCGACCGCGTTGAGCAGCCCGCCGGCCCCACCGGTCGCCACCGGGCCCGGTCGACCGGTCCCGGCCCCCGCCCCCGAAGCCACCCGGGCCGCCCGCCGAAGGCGCCGGCCCCGCGCCCGTCGGAACGCACCCGGCGGGATGGTGAGGCCCTTGGGCAGCTTGGCCCCGTTGGGCAGGGTGAACCCCGTGGGCAGGGTGATGCCGTTGCGGCCGATCCGCCGAAGCCGCCGCGGCCGCGAATCCGCCGGGACCGCCGAACCGGCCCCGGCCCCCGAACCCGCCGGCCGGCGAACCCACCGGGGCCGCCGAACCCGCGCGCCGCCCTGGATGGCCGGGCCCGGCCGAGGGGATGGCGCCGCTGTGCGGGGTGGCCGCGGTGGTCGAGGGAGTAGGCCGCCGGGGCGGCGATCATCGAGGCGATGCCGAAGCCGGCGATGCCCGACGGCCAGCACGCCCCGGGCCCTGGGCACCAGGGCGATGCCGAGGGCGGCCACCACGCCCGACGACCAGGATCACCCAGCGCAGCGCCGGGTACCAGGTGGGGCTCCAGCCGAGGATGACGAAGGCCCAGGCGATGCTGGCCAGGATGGCCGCGGCCAGGGCCAGCCGGGGGAAGATCTCGCTGCCGGCGGCGCCACAGGGTGGAGGCGCCGATGCCGACCAGGGCGCCGATGGCCGGGGCCAGGGCCACGGTGTAATAGGGGTGGATGATGCCCTGGGCGAAGCTGAAGACGGCCCCGGTGAGGAGCAGCCAGCCGCCCGAAGATCAGGAAGCCGGCCCGGACCCGGTCGGTCCTCGGGGCCGCGGCGGGTCAGCCACAGGACGGCCACCAGCCCGATCAGGGCGGCGGGGATCAGCCACGAGATCTGCCCGCCCATCGACGAGAGGAACAGCCGGTTCCATCCGGTCGGGCCCCACAGGCTGCCCGGCGGCGCCGCCGCCCGCCGACGCTGCCGGTCTCGTTGCCGGTGAGCCGGCCGAAGCCGTTGTAGCCGAAGATCAGGTTGAGCACGGTGTTGTTGGTGGAGCCACCGATGTAGGGACGGTCGGCGGCCGGGGTGAGCTGCACGGCCGCCACCCACCAGCCGGCCGAGACCACCAGGGCCACCCCGGCGTAGACCAGCTGCACGATCCGGCGGCCGAGCTTCGGGGGGCCGGCCAACAGGTAGACGAGCGCCAGCACCGGCACGACGATGAAGGCCTGGAGCATCTTGGTGATGAAGCCGAACCCGACGAGGGCGCCGGCCAGCACCAGCCACCGGGTCCGCCCGTCCTCGATGGCCCGGACGGTGGCGTAGGCGGCCGCGGTCAGCAGCAGCGCCAGCAGGGCGTCGGGGTTGTTGAAGCGGAACATCAGGGCGGCCACCGGGGTGAGGGCCAGCACCGCGCCGGCCAGCAGCGCGGCGCCGGGGCGGAACCAGCGGCGGACGGTGGCGTAGAGGAGGCCGACGGTGGCCACGCCCTCGAGGGCCTGGGGCACCAGGATGCTCCAGGAGTTGACCCCGAAGATCCGGGCCGAGATCTCCATCACCCACAGGGAGGCCGGCGGCTTGTCGACGGTGATGAAGTTGGAGGCGTCGGACGAACCGAAGAAGAAGGCCTTCCAGCTCTTGGTGCCGGCCTGGACGGCGGCCGAGTAGAAGCTGTTGGCCCAGCCCGGACTGGCCGAGGCCCCAGAGGTAGAGGAACCCGGTGCCGACCAGCAGCACGAGCAGGGCCGGGCGGACCCAGGCCGGATCCTCGGGCCGGCCCCGGACCAGGCGGGCCATGCCGGCCCGGCTGGTGGCGTCGGGGTCGGCGGGTCGGTCGGGAGAGCCCGCTCCACCGGGTCCGCTCGGCCGGTGGCCGCCCACCTGGCCGCGGGCTCCGAGTCGGGGCGGCACGGGGTCGAGGGGCGCGGACCCCGGCTGGCACCGGGTCGCGCGTGCCCGCGTCGGTGGTCACCGCCGACCGGCCTCCCGACGGGCGCGTCTGGTCGCCGAGGTCGGTGTCGGTCACGAGGGCGTCCTGGTCGACGCCACGGGTTGGTGCGGGTCGGCTCCGCACGTCGGCGTGGACGGGCGCCGGCGGTCGAGGTTGGTCCCGAACTCGGGCCGGAACACCCAGGTGCGCAGGATGCCGAACCGGATGACGGCGGCGCCGACGTTGGCCACGGTCACCGCGCACGAGCTCGGGGACCAGCGAGGTCAACCCGACGGCCCGGGTGGCACGGCCAGGGCGCCGGTGGTGAAGGCCAGGCTCACCCCCATCAGGGTCGCCGCGGTGACCATCCGATGGCGGCGGTCGAGGCCGTGGCGGGCGGTACCGGCCATGCCCCGGTGGGCGGCGGTGTTGCCCAGGCTGCAGAGGCCGATGGCCACGGCGTTGGCCAGGTAGCTGCCCAGGCTCGGCTCGAGGACGGCGAACAGTGCCGCATAGGCCACCGTGCTGACCGCGCCCACACCGGCGAACCGGAGCAGTTCGTCGGCGAAGACCGCGGTGCCGGGCCGGTCAGCCGGAGCGGCGCCCCCAGCCCGTCCGACGTGCGGCGCCGGGGACGAGCCCGGTGACCCGGTCTCCCCATCGGTCGACCGGGACCGATGGGCTCGCCGGTCCCGGGGAACGCCGGCGCCCGACGACGTGGATGTCCGAGTCCGGACGGGCCGGTCGGACGAACGGCGCGCTGTCTCGCGGCCGGTCCCAGCAGGCGCCACACGCCCGCGCAGGTCCTTCGATCGCGGTGTGGAGCACGTCGACCCGGGAGTCGGTGTCGTCGACCCAGTCGACCGGCACCTCGTGGATGCGCAGGCCGATCCGCTGGGCGGTCACCAGCAGCTCGGTGTCGAAGAACCACTCGTCGTCCTCGACCAGGGGCAGCAGCTCGCACGGCCGCCTCGCGGCGCATCGCCTTGAACCCGCACTGGGCGTCGGTGCACGGGCTCCGCAGCGTCGACGCGCAGCAGCAGGTTGTAGCCCGCGGGAGATGAACTCACGCCGGGCGCCCCGCACCACGTGGGCCCCGGGGCCGAGCCGGGTGCCGATGGCCACGTCGCTGTGCCCGGACAGGAGGGGGGCGACCAGCGGGAGCAGGGCGTCCAGCCCGGTGGCCAGGTCGACGTCCATGTAGGCGACCACCGCGGCCGTGCTGCGCCGACCACGCCGCCCGCAGGGCCCGGCCCCGCCCCTTCTGGTCGAGGTGGATGGCCGGCACGCCCGTCGAGGGTGGCGGCCAGCTCGGACGGCGATCCGCCAGGTGCCGTCGGTGCTGGCGTTGTCGGCGATGGTGACGGTGGCGGCGAAGGGGAACGAGGTGTCGAGGAAGGTGCGCAGCGCGGTGATGCTCGGCGCCAGCTGCTCGGCCTCGTTGTAGACGGGGACCACGATGTCCACGTCGGAGCCGTCCGGTGCCCTCGGGGTCGATGCGTGTGATGGGTGCGACGCTCATGGCAGCGACGGTGGCACGCCGCATTCGGCGCTCGATGAGGTGCCAGCTGTGAGCTCGCTGAGAAGTTCGGCTCGTCGACTAGGCCTGAGCCGGTGCGGTCGCAGATGAGGGTGCCGGTCGGGCCGTCGCTCGGTCACCGCTCATTCGCCGGCGGGGACCCGGGTCGGTGGTGCGGCCTCGCCGGCCGGGCTGGTCGCGCGTCGATCGGGCTCGCCGCTCGACGGCTCGGGGGATCGGTGGCGTGCGGGGAGGTGCACCGATGAAGGTGGTACCCCCGCCGAGGCTGGCCGTGGCGGACACCGTACCCCCGTGGGCGGCCACGATGGCGCTCACGATCGACAGGCCCGAGGCCCGGCCCCGCCGTGGGTCCGCGACCGCGACGGGTCGGATCGGTAGAACCGCTCGAACACGTGCTCGGCCTCCTCGGGATCCATCCCCGGACCGTTGTCGGCCACCGTGATCACGGCGCCGGCGCCGTCACGCATCCACCCTGACCCGGCGCGGTCGGTCCCCGGCGGGGTGTGGGCCCGCACGTTGCCCAGCAGGTTGTCGACGACCTGGCGCAGGCTGGTGGCGTCGCCCATCACCTCGATCGGGCTCGGGAGGCCTCGAAGGTGACGCGGCCACTCCGGGCCCGACCGTCGACGCGGTCTGCACCGCCTCGGCGCACAGGGCCACCAGGTCGACCGACCGCTGCTCCATGGGTCGGCCCTCGTCCAGCCGGGCCAGGAGCAGCAGGTCGGCGACCAGGTGCTCCATCCGGGTGGTCTCGCTGCGGATGCCCGCCCATCAGCCGCTCGAGGTCGGCCTTCTGCTCGGACGCCCCTCGTCCGAACAGCTCGGCGTAGGCGGAGATGGCCGCGATCGGCGTGCGCAGCTCGTGGGAGGCGTCGGCCACGAACCGCCGGAGCCGCTGTTCCGAGGCGCGCAGTCGGCGCTCCGAGGCCAGCCGGGCGCTGAAGGCCGACTCGATGCGGGCCAGCATCACGTTGAGGGTGCGGGCCAGGCGACCCACCTCGGTGGTGTCGTTCTCGCCGGGGACCCGCTCGGTCAGGTTGCCGTCGGCGATGGACTCGGCGGTGCGCTCCATGTCGCGCAGGGGGCGCAGCCCGATCCGCACCAGCCACAGACCGCCGACGCAGGGCCACCACCACGGCGGCCACCGGTCACGGCCAGCTCGACCAGGAGCAGGTGGTGGAGGGTGCTGCCGATGTCACCCAGCGGTTGGGCCACGATGAGCACGTCCCCGTTGGCCAGCGTGCGAGGCCGCGCACCCGGAAGACCGGGCCGCCGGCGGCTTGGTCGACGCGCCGTTGAAGTAGACGCGCCTGCGGGACGCGGGGTCGGTGGAGAAGCCCGCGATGGTCTTGGGCAGCTGCGGGGCGGTACGCCTTGTCGTTCGACGTAGGCCGGGCAGCTCTGGCTGTTGACGATCGGACCCGGAGAGCGTACCGCACCTCGGCCGCGGAGGCCTGGAAGACGTTCGAGGGGTCGTTGCCCGGGCTGGCCACCGCCGCTACCCGGCCCGCCGTCTGCCGGGCGCGAATCGACCCGGTGACGCGCACCAGCCGAACGAGCTGCTGGCCGCCTGTTCACATGGCGGACCAGGCTGGCCGACTGCCTGCTCGAGCTGCTGGTCGACCCGCTGGTAGAGGAACGACTCGAGCGACGAGTAGGTGACCACGTCGGCGACGACCAGGGCCACCAGGGCGATGACCCCGATGGCGATCAGCAGCCGGGTCCGGAGGGACATGGACTCAGTCCCCGGCCGGCTCGCGCAGGGCGTACCCGACCAGGCGGACGGTGTGGATCAGCGGGGGGCCGACGGCCTCGAGCTTCTTGCGGAGATAGCTGACGTAGGTCTCGACCACGTTGCCGTCCCCGCCGAAGTCGTAGTGCCACACGTGGTCGAGGATCTGGGACTTGGACAGCACGTGGCGGGGGTTGAGGAGGAAGAAGCGGAGCAGGTTGAACTCGGTGGCGGTCAGCGCGATGGGCTCTGCCGGCCCGGGTCACCTCGTGGGCGTTCTCGTCCATCTCGACGTCGGCGAAGCGGAGGATGCCCGTCGTCCTCGGGCTCGCTGCCGATCCGGCGCAGGATGGCGTGCACCCGGGCCACGATCTCGGCCAGGGCGAAGGGCTTGGTCACGTAGTCGTCGCCGCCGACGGTCAGCCCGGCCACCTTGTCCTCGATGGCGTCGCGAGCGGTCAGGAAGAGGATCGGGACCCGGATGCCGTCGGCCCGCAGCCGGCGGGTGACCTCGAGGCCGTCGAGGTCGGGGAGCATCACGTCGAGGACGATGAGGTCGGGGGGTGCTCCTGGGCTGCGGCCAGGGCCAGACGGCCGTTGACGGCCTCGTCGACGTCGAAGCCCTCGTAGCGCAGCGAGGTGGCGACGGCGTCGACGATCGAGGGCTCGTCGTCGACCACCAGAATGCGTTGGTTGCGGGTGGGCTCCACGGCGCTTGCTCCTCCTTGGTGATCCGTCATGGGCAATGGATCTGGGAGTCCCACCAGCATCGCACCGGCATTGGACGCCGGGTGTGACCGGCCTGTGAAGCCCGCTGTGAGCGGCTCAGGACGCCGGCCCTCGATTCACAGTGAGCCTCAGCAGGTGCTGCACTGGCCTTGCGTGCGCCCTGTCCATGGATGCGGTCACCGGTCCCGACCAATCGGCCGTGTCAGACAACCCGGTCAGCCGAACGCAACCAGCTCCGTCGCGGCAGCACGATCGCAGATCAGCACGAATCGCAGAGCTTCACGAACGAGAAGGCGAACACATGGCACAGGGATCAGCGGCAACCACGCGACCGACACACCACGCCATCGGGGCCACGGGCACGCGACCGGGCGATGGTCCGGGTCCGGCGGATCACCGCCTGATCGGGCTGGCCGCGACGGCGGGCGCGGTGGGGCTCGGCGTGCTGGTGGCGTCGGAGACCACGGCCCACTCGTCGACCTCGGCGGCCGACCCGGACCACCACGACATCGACGTCGGCAGGCTCGACGGGCGACGGGCTGACCACGACGAGCGCAGGGGCGACCTCCTCCTCGGGAGGGTCGACGTCGTCCACCTCGGCCACGCCGACGACGACGACGACCCACAACCGTCACCTCGACCGACCACCGCGTCCACTGGAGCCACGACGACGTCGGGGCAGTCATGACCTCGCCACCGACGGCGATGCGACGCCGGTGCCGATCACCGATCACCGGCCACCCGGTCGGCATGCAGGGCCATCGGCACCACCGTGGCGGTGGCCGTCACCGATCGCCGACCGGGCCGACGGACGCCCTGGCGCTGCTGGCCGAGGACCTCGTCGCTCTGGACGCGGCGTGCAGCCGGTTCCGCCCCGACTCGGAGCTCCGAGCGGCTCGAACGGACCGGGACGGGACGACCCGTGGCGGTCAGCCCACTGCTGTTCGAGGTCCTCGAGGTGGCCTGCGTGCGTGGCCGTCGAGGACCGCCGGGATCGTCGACCCGACCGTCGGCTCGGCCCTCGTCGAGCTCGGCTACGACCGGGACTTCGACCAGATCGACGCCGGCGGCCACTGGCCGTCCGATGTCGTGCCGCCGCCGGCACCCGGCTGGTGGCAGGTCGAGCTGGACCCGAACCGACCGCACCGTCGCCGTCCCGCCCGGAGTCCACCTCGACCTCGGCGCCACCGCCAAGGCGTTGGCCGCCGACCGGGCCGCGGACCGCATCGCCGACGCGCTCGGGTGCGGGGTCCTGGTCAACCTGGGCGGCGATGTGGCCGTGTCCGGGTCCGCTCCCGACCGGAGGGTGGGCCGTCGGCATCGCCGCCGACGTGCACGACGCTCGGCCGACGCGGTCGATCAGGTGGTGCACCCTCTCACACCGGCGGCCTGGCCACGTCCGGGACCACGGCGCGGTCGTGGGTACGCGGACGGTCGCACCGTTCATCACATCGTCGACCCGTGGACCGGGGACCCGGCCGCACCCGTCTGGTCTCTGGTGTCGACCGCCGGCGGCCAGCTGCGTGGAGGCCAATGCCTGGAGCACGGCCGCGGTGGTGTGGGGGACGACGCCGTCGGCACCTGGCCGGATCTCGGTGTGCCGGCCCGGCTGGTGGCGCCGACGGGTAGCGTCGTCCACGTCGGCGACTGGCCGAGGACCACGCGGCCCGCGCGATCCTCGTGCCGACGCCGACGCCGAGGCCGCCGGCGCCGGCGGACGGGGTGCAGTGATGCTCGCCACCTCCTCGACCACCCTCTGGTACACCACCCGGGCCACCGGCATCGTGGCCCTGGTGCTGCTGACCGTGACCATGGTGCTTCGGGATCCTCACCGCCGGGCGGGCGACGATCCCGATCGTGGCCGGCCGTTCGCCCAGCGCCGACCTGCACAAGCGGGTGTCGCTGTTGGCCATGGTGTTCCTGGCCCTCCACGTGCTCACCGCGGTGCTCGACACCTACGTCCATCTGGGGTGGGCCGTCGATCGTGGTGCCGTTCGCCTCCCCCTATCGGCCGCTGTGGACCGGGCTCGGCACGGTGGCGGTCGACCTGATGGTCGCCGTCGCCGTCTCGAGCGCCCTGCGCCAGCGGATCAGCGCCCGGACCTGGCGCGGCATCCACTGGTTGGCCTACGGGAGCTGGCCGGTGGCCATGGCCCACGCCCTCGGAGAGGGCACCGACGGCCTCCAGCTGTGGATGGACGTGCTGGCCGCGCGTGTGCGCCGTGGCGGTGGTCGCTCGCTCTGGCCTGGCGGATCGCCGACCACCGGCGGAAGCCGGGGCCGGGCCGTCCCGGGTCGGCGCCCTCACCCGGGCCGTCCCCGCCCGTCCGACGCACGGCGACCCCGGCGACCGGCCGGGTCATCAACCGGCCCGCCCGAGTCCTCAACCGTGCGAACCGGCCGTGGCCGATCTCCTGACGACAGGAACGACCGTGAACACGATGACCCTCGAATCCGCCGACCGGCATCCTCGCCGGCGAGGCCGGCACGGTCCCGTGCCGGCCTGTCCGGCCACCTGGCCGACCACTGGCGCCCTCGACATCCCGGCCGGCGACGATCCGCAGTGGAGGACCGGCATCCGCGAAGCCGTCGGCCAGTCCGGACTGCTCGGTCGGGGTGGCGCCGGCTTCCCGTCCGCCGCCAAGTGGCGCACGATCCAATCGGGCGGCCCGCCGGCCCATGGTGGTGGTCAACGCCATGGAGGGCGAGCCGGCCAGCGCCAAGGACCGCGTGCTGCTGACCGACGCGCCCCACCTGGTGCTGGACGGCGCCGAGGTGGCGGCCGCGGTGATCGGCGCGTCCGAGATCGTCGATCTGCGTCGCCGACCACGCCCGATCGGTCGTCGGCTTCGATCGAGGCCGGCCATCGCCGAACGGGCGCGGGACCGGCCTGGGTCGTCTGCGGATCTCGGTGCAGCGCCCGCCGGGCCGCTACGTCGAGCGGCGAGGAGTCGGCACTGGTCGGATGGCTCGAGAACGGGCGTGCCCTTCCCGTCCTGCGGATCGACAAGTCGGTGCCCGCTCAAGGTGGGCCGTCGACCGGTCCTGGTGCACAACGCCGAGACGCTGGCCCAGGTGGCCCTCATCGCCCGCCACGGTCCCGAGTGGTTCCGGCGACTGGGGACGCCGGACGCCCCCGGGTCGACCCTGGTCACGGTCAGCGGCGCGGTGCGCTTCCCCGGGGTGCTCGAGGTGGAGCTCGGGACGCCGGTCGCCGACATCGTTCGCCGGGCCGGACGTGACCGACGACGTGTCGGCGGTCGCTGGTCGGTGGGTACGGCGGGGCCTGGCTCGACGCGGGCCGATCTCTCCACCCCCTACGCCCCGCGTCCCCTGGCCGCAGTCGGGGCCTCGCTGCGGCGTCGGCATCGTCGTCGCCCTGCCCGGCGACGTCGTGCGGCATCGCCGAGACGGCGCGGGTGGCGCGTTACATGGCCGGCGAGAGCGCAGGACAGTGCGGCCCCTGTGTCTTCGGCCTGCCCGCCATCGCCGATGACCTCGAGCAGCTGTGGGCGCGGTCGGGCCGATCGCCGAGGTGCTGGCCCGGATCGAGCGGCGGGCCGCGCCAGATCGACGGACGAGGGGCGTGCCGTCATCCCGACGGGGTGGTCCGCCTGGTGCGGAGCGCACTGACCGTGTTCGCCGATGACGCCCACGAGCACGCCGCCGGGTCGACCGTGTCCCGGGCACACGCGCCGAGTCGGTCCTGACCTTCCCCGCCGCGTCCGCCGACCGCGAGGCCGGGAGGCGTCGTGACCACCCGACGGACGGATCGGACTCCGCCTGCCGGGTGGACCCGGTGGCCTGTGACGCCTACGGCTACTGCGCCGAGCTGCTGCCCGAGCGGGTCACCCTCGACGAGTGGGGGTACCCGATCGTGGACGGCACGCCGGTCGACGCCGACCTGGTCGAGCTGGCCACCCGGGCCGCAGCCGACTGCCCCCGACGGGCCGTGCTGCTCGAGGAGGTCGTGGTGGTCCGGTAGCGGTTCTTCCGCGTCGATGAGGCCTCGCGGCCGATCAGGACCGGTCGTCCGGCCCAAGGGTCCGCTCAGTCGCAGACGGTGCCGGAGGGGGGCAGACCGCCGCCCGAGAGATAGGTGGTGACCACCTTCTGCATGCACGAGTCGCCCGATCCGCTGAGCAGCCAGGTGTGGCCCCATCCCTTCCAGGTCACCATGCTGGCCGTCGGGAAGATGGCGGCCAGATGCTTCGCCCCGATGATCGGGGTGTTGGGGTCGCCGGTGTTGCCGATGACCAGTGATCGGCGGAGTCCCCGCCGGATGGAGGTCGGTCACCGGTTGGACCGGCCGCCGGCCACGCGACGCAGCCGCCCATGGTGTAGGTGACCGCGTAGGCGCCGATCAGCGGATAGCGGGCGTCGAGGGTCCGGGCCAGGGTGCCGGCGGCGACCGGCCCGGGGTGGCTGGCGGCGTCGTTGCAGGTGATGGCCCACAGGGGATCGACCAGGGGCGCCCCGTTGACGTCGGTGGCGAAGTCGAGGGCCAGGTTCCGCAGCGGGAGCCCCGTTGCCGTGCCGGGCCGCAGTCAGTGCCGGGTAGTACGAAGCGGATGAACTGGGGCACGCTGAGCGCGAACAGGGTGGCGGTGTCCAGATCGCCCACGGTCACCGGGCTGGTGTCACCGTGTCCGGGGGCCGGCAGCGGATGGTCGGTCAGCGAGGTGGCCAACCTGGCGAAGACGGCTCTGGGGATCAGGGCCGAGCGGGCATGGCGCCAGCTGGGCGGCAGGTGGCGAAGAGATGGTGGAGGGACTGCTCGGCGGCCGGCGCCTCCTGCTCGGCCTGTTGGGTCAGCGTGGCGTTCACGTCCACCGCACCGTCGAGGACCATCGTGGCCACCCGGTGCGGGAAGAGATCGGCGTAGACGGCCCCGAGCACCGTGCCGTACGACGTGCCGTAGAAGCTGATCTTCGGGACGACCGAGCGCCTGGCGGATCCGGTCCATGTCCCGGGCGGTGTTCGACGGTGTTGATGAAGGGCTCGGTGCGGCCGCTGGACCTGACAGGCCCGGGCCATGGCGGTGAAGAACGGCGTGCTGGGCAGCGGGCGGCCGGCCGAGGCCGGGACGCGGGACGACGCTGGTAGCGCCGAGGGCGAGGTGCCGCACCTCAGCGGATCGCTGGCGCCGGTCCCCCGCGGGTCGAAGCTCACCACGTCGAAGGCGCTGGCGGATGGCCGTCGGGCAGCAGGTTGCAGCTCGACAGGAAGGATCTGGTTCCCGCTCTCGCCCGGCCCTCCCGGGTTGAACACCAGCGTCCCGCCGGACGGCCGGAGTCGAGCGCCGGGGCCCGGGTCACGGCCAGGGTGATGGAGCCCGCACCGGGGTGCCGGTAGTCGACCGGCACCGAGACGGTGCCGCACTGGAGGGTGGAGCCGCCCGGGCATGCCGACCAGACGATGGGCGCCGGTGGGGCCAGCGCCGGCAGGGCCGCCCCGGCCGTGGTCGAGGTGCCCGGGGCCCCGCCTCCGGCGCTGGAGGGGGAGCTTCCGCACCCGGCAGCCTCCGGCCACCAGGAGGCCGAGTCCCAGCCAGGCGGCGATTCGCCGGGGTCGGAGGCCTCGTGCCATGGGATGCGAACGTAGCAGCGGGGCCCCGGCCGCGGTGGGCCCCGCGCGACTCCGGCGCTCCCGGGCGAGACGGGAATGATTGTCGATGCAAGCATGTTGGGGCGAATTGTGCAGGCCCTGACCCTGCTGCCGCATGTCAGGTCGCCCCGGTCGGCCGACCACAGCTCGGCCGTGGCCGCCGCGGCCAAGGCGCTGGCGGTGGCCGGGGTGGTGGCCTACAACTGGTGGGTGGTGGTGCCCTTCGTGCCCGGGCTGATGCCGTCGGTCAACGGCTTCTTCTCCGACCTCGAGGCCACCGGCAGGCCCCACGCCGGTCTGATGTCCGACGCCGACATGGCCGCCGGGATCCTGATGGTGGCCGCCCTGCTGCTGCGGGGTTCGGCGGGCCCCGGATGGCGTACGCCGCGAGTGGAAGTGGATGATGGCCTTCGCGGTGGCCGGAGCGGTGGGTGGCCGGTTCCCCTACGCCTGTTCCGAGGGCCTGAGCGCCACCTGTCGCACCCAGGAGTGGAACCTCCAGCTTCCCGTTCCACCACTACATCCACGTCGTGTCGGGCATCGCCGAGTTCGCCACCTTGACGGTGGCTGCGCTGATCGCCATGCGCCGTACCCGCGATGACGGGACCCGGCGAGTCCCGCATCTACTCGGGCGTGGTCAAGGCCCTGATCGTCGGGTACCCCATCCTCGGCCTGGTCTACCTCACCGACCGTTTGGGAACGCTGGTGGAGCCGATCTTCTTCGTCGCCTTCTCGGTCATGGTGCTGACCGAGGTCTTCGAGCCCAAGCGGCGGACCATGGCCTCGCCCGACCTGGGCGGATCGGGTCGTGGCCCGTGGCCCGCGAGCCATGGCATCGGTCCAGGACTCGCCGATGTCGGCCACTCGGCGGGACGGCGGCGGGGGAGCGGGCGTCCCGGACCGGGCGCCCGGCCCGTCCCCGGAGTAGCTGCCGCCCGGACGTCGGGCCGAGGACGGCGGCGGCGGGCCCGACGCCTCGAAAACGATCGTTTGCAGCGCGGCCCCCCCTTCGCGCCTAGGGTGATGGGGTCATCGACCCAATCACGCGGGCCGGTGCATGTAGGGCTTCACAATGGATCCCCGCGTTACCGTGCGTGAATTTCAAGGAGTGACAGTTATGGGTGTAGGTGCAGTCAAGTGGTTCAACGCCGAAAAAGGCTTCGGTTTCATTACGCCTGACGGCGGCGGGGATGACCTCTTCGTTCACCAGTCCGAGATCCAGATGGAGGGCTTCCGCGATCTCGCAGAAGGCCAACGTGTGGAGTTCGAGACCAAGCAGGGCCAAAAGGGCCTGCAGGCGAGCCAGGTCCGCAAGATCTGAGTCGTTCTCTGCCGGGTGCTCCGACCCGGCGGCCCTCTCGGTCTACCGAGTGGCTGCCGGGTCGGCATCCCCAGAGAGGCGGACCACCCCGTCGGGACCTGTCTCTGACGGTGGGTTTTGATTCTGCCCGGGCCCCGTCCGGGTGGCGTCGAGCGAGAACCCGGCCGGTCTTAGGGCTCGGTTCGAGGACCTCGAGCCGAGTGTTCCACCCGTAGCCGGCCCACTCGGTGTCTCCTGCGATCGACTACCAGCCGCCGCATCCGTACTGATCCGGCGGGCTGGCCTGGATGCGCTCGGCCACCATGATCTGCTTGATCCTCGGTGGCTTCGGCTCCCTCGGGCGCGTATTGGAGTCCGCCGTAGGCGTCCCAGTTCGCCCGGCTGACGCCGAGTCCTCCGCTGAACGCCGATCCGTCGGACTGCCAATTGCCACCCTCCTCGCACATGGCCACCCGTTCCCACGCGGCGCGCTGGTCAGGAGTCACCGTGTCGACGGGGCCCGGGGCCGGCGCCGCCGGAGGCGGCGCGGGCCGCAGGCTTCGGCTTGGCCAACGCGCTGGCGAGGGCCGCGGTGTCCGGGGTCGGCGTGCCCGCGGTGGTGACGACATGGTGCACGAGCTGCTCGGCGGGCTCGTTCGAACGGCAGGGTGAGCTCGATGAATGCCGGCGGCGTCGAGACGAGGCCGCGGTAGGCCACCGTCTTGTTGGGGGGCATGGCGACGACGGTCGATTTGGCCGTGCGGTGAGGCGGGGTTGAAGTTCGTGCAGCTTGCCCGTTCGCAGACTGCGTCAAGGTACTGACGGTGATGAAGGCGACCGGAATGATCGCCACGAGTGCAATGCGGGTCCGCATGGCACCTCCCTTCGTAGGGCGCGCGGGGGCGCCTTCCTCTGCTCGGTGTTGGCGGGCTCCGGCCCTTGCATGCGTTCCCCGGACGGCGAGCGGGAAGGCATCGTCCGTCCTGGCTTTGCGCCCTAGGGTGTGCGGCCGGTTTTGTTACGCCCTGGATTGCGTCGTGGGTGCACCACTCATTTCGTCGTCAGTCGGCTGCCGTGGCCCGATAACCTTGATGGCCACGACGGCGCGCCGAGCCAAGCATGGAGCTTGGGACAGGCCCCCCGAACTGCTGATGGCCGGGGTCTCCGACGCTCTGCAGGGCTCCCGATCTTCTTGCGAAGCGGGCTCGGCATGTTGCGCTTTGATGACTATAGCGGATACGGGTGATTGTTCTGTGCAGCTGAGAAAATATGGCCTCTCATCAGGGTCGATGGAAGAACAAATCGACAATACCCACAGGGCCCTCCGAGGCATTTACCGCAAATTTATGGGCATCTCTTTTCCAGTTATCATCCATCTCCATTATTGATCACCGTTTCCCGGCCTGGCCTTGCGCCGGCCCGGTGAGATCGCCGCAGTGGAGTCCCCCGGAACCCACACCCAGCAGATCGCAGGCGCGACCTCGGCCCACCCCTTGCGGTGTGGGCCGAGGTTCGGACACCGGAACCGGTGCCGTTTGTGTTGCTGTCACGCAGGCTGCGCCGAGGAGCGCAGCGCCTGCGCTACGACTTGACGTCGAGTGCGAAGTACTGGGTCGCACTACCCCGTGAGCTCGAAGCCGTGATCTCCAGGATGGTGTTCTTCACCGTGGTGGGCGTGCCGGCGAGCGTGCCCGTACCGTTGGCGTGGCCGGTGAAGGTCACACCAGCGGGAAGGGCCCGCAACTCCTTGACCGTCGGCGTCGGGATGCCCGTCGTGGTCACCGTGAAGGAGAAGTGGTGTCCCTTGTGGGCGGTGTACGCGCTGGCACTGGTGATCGCGGGTGCTGCACTGCTGACCGCGTTGAACTGCACGGCCGGGATGTAGTACGGAGCGCCGATCGAACCACCCTCCTGGTTCCCGTCGGCGGTGTTGACCGTGCCGGTCTGTCCCCAGCACGATCCCTGGGTGTTCTCAGCGTCGATACGGAAGACCCCGACGCCGCCGGTTCCGCCGTCACAGTAGTAAGGCGCGTAGCCGGTGGCCTCGTACACGGTGCCGGTCTGCGGGTCAGTGCCGATGCTCGGGCTGGTGGGCGAGTTGGACAGGGCCACATTCAGGGAGTCGTAGCCACAACCCTCAGGGGTGCTGTGGCACGCCGTGGCGTCGCCATAGGGGTGGGCTCCGTAGTCGCTCGTGTTGTAGGCGATCCCGTAGATGAGCTTGTTGGGAACCCTGGTGTGGCCGAAGTTGAAGGTCACGTTGGTGGCCAAGCCGTTGTAGCAGTGACCGTCGGAGGCGTCGAACCAGGTGCCGGCAAAATCGCTCACCGGTTCGGAGTAAGTGGCCGCGTCATTTGCGCAGTCGGTCGTGTAGTTGGCATCCGCACTGGGACGGTAGGGGATGTTGAATGTCTGGGTCAGCGAGGCGAACTTGGTTCCCACCGCGTTCGCCGGCACCCACGTCGTACAGATTGAGGGTGATCGGCTCGCTGAAGGTGGAGCCCGGGGTGGTGGCACAGGTGTCGGCACTCCAGCTGCCGGCCTGGCATCCCCAGCTGCTGAGGGTGACCACGGAACTCGTCAGGATACGACCCGAACCCGAGCTGAACGAAATCTGGTTCCCGAACTGTGTCGTCTGGGTCGCCTCGAACGCCTCGCTCACCTGGTTGCCAGGCAGCGGTGACAGGGTGCTGTCGTAGATGGTGCTGGCGCCGGATGAGGCGCCGACCGTGGCCGGAACGCTCACCAATCCCACCGTGATGAGACCCACCAGGGCCGTCAAACTCGCTAATACCTTCCGCATTGTGTCGCCTTTCGTCTCAGTCGACACAGAACAGCGCAACGGGTTTTTGGTGCCCCCCGGCCGCTCCGCATCATCCGCCGATGCCCAATGCCCGCGCGGACCCTGCCCAACGGCAGCACCTTACGTATCTCTGACGCCGGTGTCATCACCAAATGTGATGAGATTCAGCGAGCCGTTGTTTCTGCGAGTCGGGGTCGGATCTGAGGTGGTGCCCACGAGAGCCCGGGGCAGGGCGAAGAACGCAGACACCCCACCCCCGGGCCGGATCATCCGATCCGGTGGCCAGCAGTGGGGTGTCGCGCTTCCTACGACCGTCCTGAGGTCAGGAGTTCAGCGTCAACGAGGACTTGGCGATCGGGAGTCCGAGCACGTCCTCGTCCGGAAGCCATCCGTATTGCGGTCCACCCACGGCCGAGGTCGCGTGTCCGGTGGGGGTCGTAACCGGCGCCACAGCATTGTGGTTGGTTGCGTTCAGGATCGAGTAGGTGACATCGACGTTCGAGCCCACGGTGTGGAAGTTGTGCTTGAACGTGTACCAGCCGTTCGAGGTGATCTCGTCGGGACCGGTGCTGCATCCACCGGCGCCGCTGCTGGTGCTCACGTAGAAGCCACCGCCACCGGCTGCCGTGGTGCACAGGTTGAAGGCGTAGTCCTGGAGGTAGCCGGCCGAGGTATTGCTCAGCGCCACGTCCCAGTCGACGACCTGCCCCGGGTTTGCTGCCGCCCACGTCTTGCTGAGGTAGATCTTGAGCGACGTCGTAAAGCCGTGGGCCGGGAAGGCCGTGGCCTTGTAGTCGTTGCCGAACAGGGTGTACGGCCCACTGCAGTTCTCGCTGCCGGGAGAGAGACACACCCGAGACGAAGCACCCGGTGGAGGTGTCACCGGCACCCGACGTCCGCGCGTAGCTGTTGGTCTGGCCGATCGGTCCGTTGACCGACGGCGCGTACCCGCCGTAGTTGGAGAACGTGTGGCTCACCACATCGATGGTTCCGTAGGTGCTGTTGCTCTGCACGCCGTTGCAGCCACCGGCGAAGGTACACCAACCGCCCGTGCCCGTGGCCAAGCTGTTTGACCAATTGACGACGGCAGGGTCGGTGTGGCTGACCACACCGGCCTGGGGCCTCGGTGCGGCTGAGCTCATCGCGGCCCCGAACCCGATCGAGCTCACCAGCGTCACGATTCCGATGGCAGAGCCGCGCAGGCCCCACTTCTTCCATTTGCTTCCCATCTCTTGTTCTCCTCTTGTTCGCTTGTTTGTTGTCTGCCCCGGTAGCGACCGCTCTCCAGTCCCGATACCGCCTGCGGGCGCGACCCACAATCCCCAGTACCACGGTGAAGAACGGCAACCCCCAGCGCCGCGCCCCTCTGGCGGAGAGATCCTCCGCTGGGCCCACCCTAGACCTGACCCCGGGGTTGCACCATCGCCAATTGTGGCGAGATGCCCGACTCCGACTTCAGGGTGGGGCCGGACCTCACAATCCGGTTTGGACCACCCCGCCGTTGATGGTGATCCGGACGTGGAAGAGCGGTCGGCTGTTCGGATAGCCCACTTTGCCGGGCAGCCAGGCGGCGAAGGCCATCCACAGATTGCCCTGGGTGTCGGTGAAGACCGACGGCCCACCCGGCCCGCTGAATGCCGGCCCCGACGCCAGCAGCGGTTGGCCGGACCCTTGTGCGCACGGGCCCAGCGGCCCGGTGCAGTCGACCACCCCGATGGCGTAATTGGCGGTCTGCCAGGCGTTGGCCGAGTAGAACAGCAGGTAGTTTCCGCCGGAGACGACCATGTCGGGTCCCTCGACGATACCCCCCTGCCAGCTCTGGCTCGGGGTCAGCAGCGCGGAGGGGCTGCCGGCGGCCAGCGCCGTGCCGGCCGGGTCGAGCTGCTGTGACCACACCGTGGCCGGCTGCCCGTTGGCCCCCTGCGATTTCCAGGTCAGGTACACAGAGCCGTCGGCGCCCACGAAGGGGCTGGGGTCCATCGACCCGCCCAGGTTGAGTTGGCACACGAGCGGCGTCTTCGAGCTGTCCACGTACGGCCCCTGGGGCTGGGTGGCCACCGCGTCGGAGATGCACTGCTCTCCGGTGACGCCGTCCAGCGCGGAGTAATAGAGCACGAAGGTCCCACCTCGCTGCAGCACCGACGGGGCCCAGGTGGCCCCGGGAGCCGCCCAGGCCGCCAGGTGGGGGAGCGCGTCACCGACCGTGGTCCAGTGGATGAGGTCCGACGACGTGATGATCTGGATGTTGCCCGCGGCCGAGTTGGTGGCGAAGGCGTAGTACTCGGAGCCCGACGGGGAGGACGAACGGGTCAGGGAAGTCGAAGGGATAGATCGAGGCCGCCGTTCGAGCCGTCCAGCGACTCGCAGGACGACGAGGCGGCCGTGATCGAGTTGACCGCGCCCTGGAGGTCGGCCGAAGAGATGGCACTGACTGCGGTGGACACCCCGGAGAGGCAGGTCTGCAGGGTGGCGAGGTCGAGGCTCTGGAGATAGTAGGTCTGCTGCGACGAGGCGAGACGCGCCTGGGTCGTGCCGATCTCGTCGGACTCCCGGGAGGCTTGCTCCGTCCGGGAGTTCCGCGTGGCGATCGTGGAGGCGATCCGCTTGCCGGTGAGCGACACGGTGGCCCGCGCGATCGTGCAGCCTCTTGGAGGTCGCGGTGAGCGTGGTCTTGGCTTGGTGGTCAGCTGCGATGGTGACCCAGTCGTAGTAGACGATCGAGACGACCACACCGAACAGCGCGACGAGGCCGTACAGCGCCAGGTGGTGGCGGGTCCGCGGCGTCATGTCCCCGAGGGCTCCGCGGCGCGGCAGTTGGCCGCCACCCCGCTCAGCGTCGCCCCGGCACCACTCTGGTCTCCGAGCGAGATCTGGTTGAGGGCCTGCTCGACGCCGGCCACACAGGTGTCGAGCTGGGAGATGCTCACCCCGTTGGAGAAGACATCCGCCTGGTCGGCGGCCAGCTTGGCCTGATCGGCGGTCAGCTGGGCGGACGCGGTGGCCAGCGTTCGCCCGGCGGCGTCGGCCAGGCCGGTGACCTTGGCCAGTTCGGTTCTGGTGTCGGCGACCAGGGAGAGGGCGTGTCGCAGCTCGCCGCGGGTCGATGCCACCGAGGCGTGGGTCCGGTTCAGCTGGCCGTGGGCATTGATCCCCACCAGGCCGGCCAACACCAGCATCACCGCCCCGACCCCGTAGGCGACAGGGATCAGCCAACGCCGACTGCTCTCTTCCGGTGCGGCCGGCTCGAGCTCCAGCGCCTTGCTCGGTTCGGCGGCCGAACCGTTCGGAACGAGGAGGGCGGTGACGGTCGTGGGCGACCTCGGGCTTCGATCGGTGTCCATTTGAGTTCCCTGCCGTACCCGCCCGGAGGATTTGGGGCCACCGCGAGGTGTCGCAACCGGCCCGGCCGACGTAGCTGACCAATTCGCTGTCTGCATTCTCACACCGATCCGATCGACGCCGGCGTCACCCGAGGCTCCGGTCCTCCGGCGTGTCCGACCTGCTGGCGACGCGGGGACACAGGGGCCCGAACGACCGTGACCGCACGCAGCCGGCCCACACCCCGGCCCCGTAGGCCACGTCGTCGGCGATGGACGCCAGCGACCAGCGGACCGGATCGAGGTCGGGCCGACGTCGCCACCACTCCACCACCGGGGGAGCCAGGACAAGCAGCGCGGCCGCCGCCGGCCTTCCGCCGGGAGCGCGGCCACCACCAGGGCCGGCCCGGCCAGCATGGTGGCGGCCCGGCCCATCCCCACCACCGTCCAACCCGCGCCCTCGGCGCTCCAACGGAGGGTGAGCGGCGGCGGGATGCCGTGGCGGCGGACCCGCCGGCCCAGGACGGCGGCCGACGCCATCACCAGCGACGACGGCGCCCCGGCGCCGTCCGGACAGCCAGGGCCACGACGGCGACCGTGGGCCACGGACGGAGCTCGAGCGGGGCCAGCCGACCGGGGTGGCGTCTGGACAGCGGACCGGCCGAGGTGCCGTAGCGGAAACGACGGGCCAGCAGGTCTGGCGCCACGACGTCGGCTCCCGGTGGAAGACGGTCACCGACGGCTCGTACCGGACCCGCCAGCCCTCGTCGCGCAGGCGCCACACCAGGTCCACGTCCTCGCCCACCCGGAGGTCGGGATCGAAGCCGGAGGCCAGGGCCGACCGTCGGACCACCAGCGCGGCGGCGGGGACATAGCGCACCGCCTGTCCGGTGCCACCTCGCTCGGCGTCCGGGCCCATGTCCAGGGCCGAGCGGGCCGTCGGCGAATACCGGTGCAGGTCCGGACCGACTCCGGTCCGGGCCGGCCCGGTCGGGCCGGACCCGGGGGGCGACGGCGCCGACGGCGGGGTCGTCGAACAACCAGACCAGGCCGCTCGAGCCATCCCTCGGTCACCCGGCAGTCGCTGTCCACGAAGGCCACCAGCTCGGTGTCGACCACGGCGAGGGCCTCGTTGCGGGCCGCGGCCGGTCCGCCGTTGGCGGCCCGGCGGATCAGTCGGGCCCGGTGCCGCCGGCAGACCCGGGCCACGGCGTCCGCGATCGTCGGAGGCGTCGTCGACCACCACCACCGGCACGTCCGGATCCGAGCGAGCCGAGGCACCGGTCGAGGGCGTCGCTCCGGTCGTGGACCGGCACCACCACGGTCACGCTCCGTGCACCGCTCGGGCGCCGGTCCGCCGGGCGGCCGGGGATGGGCCATGCCGGCGTCGACCAGCCGGCGACCCAGCTCGGCGGGCGCCGGCCGACGGTGGTCCCGGCCGCCGAGCAGCGAGGACAGCGCGGCCACCCCCTCGGGGCTCAGGGTGATCAGCCGCCCCGGGTGCCCGCCGACCAGGACGGTCCCGGCCCGGAAGGAGCGGACCGACCGGTCGAGGACCAGTCCGAACCCCTCCGGGAGCGGGGTCACAGCGAGAGGCCGCCGTCCACCGGGATCACCGCCCCGGTCAGCGCGCCGCTGTCGGCGCCGGCCAGCCACACCAGGGCCGCCGCCACCTCCTCGGGGGCGAGGAGGCGCCCGACCGGCTGCTGGTCGGCGAAGGAGCCGGTGTCGTCGAGGCCGTAGAGCCGGGCACTCTCGTCCAGCATGGCGGTGGCCGTCGAACCGGGGCTGACGGCGTTGGCGGTGACCCCGGTGCCGGCCAGCTCGACGGCCAGGCCCCGGACCAGCCCGGCCACCCCGGCCTTGGCCGCGCCGTAGGCGGCCAGCATGGGGCAGACCCCGGGTGGCGGCGGCCGAGGCGACGGCCAGGAACCGCCCCTGGCGGGGGGCCGGCCGGCGCAGCAGGGCCGGGATGCCGACCCGGGCGGCGGTGATCGGGCCGCCCAGGTCCACGCCCAGCACGGCACCCAGCTGGTCGGCGGGCATCTCCCACAGCGGCACCCCGCCGGCGATCACCCCGGCCACCGCCACCATGGCGTCGAGGCCGCCGAACCGCTCCTCGGCCACGGCCACGGCGCCGGCCAGCGCCTCGGGGTCGGTGGTGTCGGCCACCTGGGCCACCACCCGGCGGCCGTCGTCCGCCCGAGGGCGCCCGATCGCCGGAGCCAGCGCCGGGCCGACGGCCACCACCGCGTCGAGCTCGGCCGCGGTGCCCATGGGGTAGGGGAGCCGGGGATCGTCGACGGCCCGGTCGACGGCCACCACCGCCCAGCCGGCCGCGGCCAGGCCCCGCACGGTGGCGGCGCCGATGCCCCGGGCCGCCCCGGTCACCACTGCCACCCGGTTCATCGGGTCACCTCCTGGTCGAGCCCCCGGTCAGTCGCCTCGCCGCGCCGACCAGCTCGTCGACGGCCGCGGCCAGCAGCCGGCGCCCCTCGTCCGCCGTGGCCCCGGCCGGGTCACCGAGCACCCCGTTGGCGCTGACGGCCCGCACTCCCCGCTCGGCGGAGCAGGGGGAGCAACGTCGCCGAGGGGCCGGCGGTCGCCGGCCTCGGCCCGCTCCAGGCGCACCCGCTCGGGGGCGATGGCCAGCATCAGCGAGGTCTCGGTCCGGCCGGCGTGGAGGTCGCCGGACCACGAGGGCGACCAGGCCGTCACCGGCCGTGCCCTTCGGCGGCCAGCCGGGCCATGGCCCGGGCCACCGGCGCGGCGTTGCCGCCGTGGGTCGAGACCACCACGACGTGGGCGAAGTCGACGGTGGCCGAGCGGCCCAGCTCGACCAGGACCAGCTCGGTGGCCTCCGGCCCGATGGACAGGGTCCCGGCGAAGCCCTGGTGCTCGCCGCTCGACCCGTAGGCCAGCGGCGGCGCCACCACCAGCCGGTCCGTCGCGTCGCGGCGGCACCGGAGGCGACGGCCAGCGGCGATGTCGGTGTCGGTGGTCAGCGGCAGGTGGGGCCCGTGCTGCTCGGTCGAGCCCGACCGGGACGAGGAGGATCCCGCCCGACTCCGGCCCGCCGGGCCACCTCGGGCCAGGTCGAGCGCGTCGAGGCGGTTCACCGCTCGGTCTCCCGCCTGGCCGCGCGCCGGAGTCCGGCGGGCCCGTCGAGGTAGCCGTGGCGCACCAGGAAGCCGATCAGCTCGTCGGCGGCCTCGGCCGCGTCCCACCGGACCGATGACCGTCGGGGGATCGTGGGCGACCAGCGCACCGGTCAGGGCCAGCAGTCGGATCCGGGGATCGTCGCCCTCGGGGGCCGGGAGCACCCGGGTCCGGGGGGCGAAGGGCCGGGCCGGCGCCGACCCGGACCCGGGTCGTTCGCCTCCGTCGTCGCCGGCACGCTCCGGGGATGGTCCGGCTCACCGGGACGGCCATCCGCCTCGGCGGCCAGGGCACCGGCCAGCGAGGCCCGGCGCAGCCGGACCCCGGCCGCCTCCACCGAGCACACCGCCGGCAGCGGGACCCGGAGCCGCTCGCGCCACCCGCCGTCGAGCCGGCGGTCGGCCGACAGCGCCAGATCCGCCGGCCGCCCGGTCGCCGCGGTCACCTCGAGGGCCACCAGGCCGAGGGCCTGGGCCGCGCCCAGCTCGTGGGCCACGAAGGCGGGGAGGGCCCCGGTGCCCCGGTCGACCGACCGGTCGCCGCACACCACCACGGACGGGCGGCCCCCAGGGGCCGATGGCGGCCACCAGGGTCCGGGCCAGCTCCTGCTCGTCCTCCGCCGAGCTCCCGCGCGTCGCCGTGCTCGATGCCGTGGTCGGAGGCCGGCACCCGCAGCACCGACGCGCCCAGCGCGGCCACCTCGGCGGAGCACCGGCTCGACGGTCGCGGGCCCGACCGCCACGGCCAGCAGCCGACCCGACCACGCCTCGGCGATCCGCAGGCCGTGCTCCAGGGCGGCCTCGTCGGCGGCGGACAGCCCGATGCCCCAGGGGTCCCGGCGCACCGAGCCGGTCAGGGGATCGACCTCGGGCCGCAGGTCGGTGATCCTCAGGCAGGCCACCACCAGCGGCCGGTCAGTCGGGCCCGATGGGCAGCGCGCTCATCCGTGGTGGAAGACGACGCCGTGGCCGCCGTCGGGATAGGTCCAGGTGATGGCGCCCTCGTGGTCGCAGACCATGTAGCAGGTCCCGCACTCGAAGCACTCCTCGTAGTTGAAGAGGATGCCGCCGTCGGCGGTGGGGGCGAACAGGTTGGCCGGGCAGGCGGTCACGCAGGCCTTGGTGGTGCACGACCGGCAGACGTCGGAGTCGACGGTGATGTGGGCCCGGTCCCCGACCCGGAAGTCGACGGTGGCCATCCGGTCCTCGAAGGAGATGCCGCGCCACCGCCGGTGTGCCGCGCCGGCTGGTTCGTCCGCCGCCGGCACCGGCCCGGTGCCCGGTGCCCCCCGTCCGGGGCTCGGCCATCTCATCCGAAGATCCTCAGGCCGCGCAGGGTGTCGGCGGCCAGCTCCCGGAGCTTCACCCCGTGCCGGGCCGCGGCGGCCCGGGTGAGCCGGAGGCCCCCGGGCTTCGGGGCGGGGTTGGTCACGGTGAACATCCCGTCGGCCAGGTCGCAGAGCAGGCCCGGGTACCGGTGCTGGACCCGGTCGGACAGCACCAGGGCGGGCGCCTTGCGCAGCCGCTTGTGGTCGGCCAGGACGAACTGGCCCTCGAGGTCGGCCCGGTAGGAGGCCAGCCCGGCTGCCGAGCAGTCACCGGCGGCGATGGCCCGGTCCACGGCCCGACCGGCGGCGAACCCCGATCCGATGGCGAAGTTGACGCCCTCCAGCCAGAGGCCGGCGGCCAGGGTCATGGCCGCGGCGTCGCCGGCGATGACCATGCCGTCGGCGGCCAGCGGGGGCATGGTGTCGTAGCCGCCCTCGGGGATGAGGTGGGCGGCGTACTCGCGGAGGGTGGACCCGCGGAGGTAGGGGGCGATGGAGGGGTGGTCCTTGAGGTCGGCGACCAGCTCCTCGGGGCGGATCCCGGACTCGGCCAGGTGGGGGAGGGACACGACCACGCCGACGCTGACCGTGTCGGCGTTGGTGTAGAGGAAGCCGCCGCCGGGGATGCCCCGGGTGCAGCCGAGCATCTCGATGTCGACACCCTCGTGCTCCGCACCCCGAACCGCTCGTTGATCACGGTCCGGCGGGAGGTCCAGCACCTCTTTCACCCCGAGGGTGTGGTGGGAGGCCTCGGCCCGGGCCATCAGCCCGGCCTCCTTGGCCAGGAACGAGTTCACCCCGTCGCAGGCGATGACCACCTGGGCCCGCAGCTCGGCGCCGTCGCGGTCGGTGCGCACCCCGACCACCCGGCCGCCACTGTCGCGGACCAGCCCGGTGGCCACCGTCGAGGTCAGCAGCCTGGCCCCGGCCTCGGTCGCCTTGGCCGCCAGCCACGAGTCGAAGTGCGAGCGCAGGGTGGTCATGCCGTTGTAGGGGGCCGCGCCCCAGGCCTCGGACCGGTAGTCGATCGACAGGGACTGGGTCGCGGTCATCATCATGGTCGACCGGCGCACCACCCACCGCTCCACCGGGACCTCCTCCCACCAGGCCGGGGACGATGGCGTCGAGCACCCGGCCGTAGACCACGCCGCCGTAGACGTTCTTCGACCCGGGGAAGGGACCCCGCTCGACCATCACCACCGACCGGCCGGCCCGGGCCAGGGCCAGGGCGGCCGCCGACCCGGCCGGGCCGGCCCCGACCACGACGGCGTCGAAGGCGGTCGCCTCAGGATCAGTCCCGGTGGCCGTCCAGCCGCTCCGGCCCGGGCCGTGGCCACCGACGCCGTCGGCGTCGCCCGCGTCGACCAGGTCGACGCCGAAGCGCCGGCCCAGCTCGACCAGCAGGCCCCGGGCGTCGGTGACCAGGCCGAGGTCGGCCATGGCCGTCATCGGGGACGAGGGGTCGGTGTTGACGCTGACGATGTGCCGGGGCGTCCCGAGCCCGCCGACGTGCTGGGCGGCCCCCGACACCCCGAAGGCGATGTAGAGGTCGGGGTCGATGGTCACCCCGGTGGTGCCGATCTGGCGCTCGTAGCCGGTCCATCCGGCGTCGGTGGCCACCCGGGTGGCACCGGCCGACCCGCCCAGCGCCGCCGCCACCTCCACCAGCAGGTCGAAGAGCTCGGTCGGCGCCGTCGATCGTCGCAGCCCGGCGGCCAGGCCCGCCCCTCCGGCCACCACCCGGGTGGCATCGGCCAGGTCCATGGTGTGCAGGTCGGGCTCCAGGACGGCGGTCACCTCGGGGTCGAGAGGCGACCGGCCCCGCCCACCGCGGGCCGGACCGGTCCGAGGCCGGCCAGCGGCTCGGACCGTGCCGGCGCTCGCGGGCCGGGCCCGCGCGGCCCGGCTGCCCGGGACCAGGGTGACCACCGCCGGCCCGTCGACGTCCACGGGCACCAGGACCCGGTCGTCGAGCCGGGCCAGCCAGTGGCCCGACACTCGGCGTCGCCGCCGGCGCCGTCTCCGGGTCCTGACGGCGACGCGCGCTGACCGCGTGCGCCACCAGGGGCCGACCGAGGGCGGCGGCCAGGCGGGGGGCCAGGTCGCGACCGTCGGGCGAGGCCGGCAGGATCGACCAGCGGTCCGCCGGCACCGAGGGCGGGAGCCAGCCGTCGGCCAGGGCCGCGGCCGCAGGCCCGACCCGGTCTCGGCCCACCACGCCCGGTCGGCACCGACCAGGGAGCGGCGCGGCGGCCTCGGTCCCGGATCCGACCACGACGGCCGCGCCTCCGGCCTCGGCCACCGCCTCGTCGGCCCCGACCGGCAGCCGCCCGTCCCGGGCCACCACCACGGCCACGCGTCCCGGACCCGCCGGATCGACCGGGGCCGGTCACAGGGCCACCGCCACCCGGTGGCCCTCGATCACCGCGGCGTGGGCCCGCCGGGGAGCCAGGCAGTCGCCGATCCGGTGGACGGGGACGGGGCCGTCCCTGAGCTCGCGCCACAGGTCGTCCTCGGGCTGTTGGTGCACGGCAGCACACCACCCAGTCGCAGGCGCGCTCCTGGTCGGTGCCGGTCGGGTGGTGCTGCAGGCTGAGCACGACCCACCGGCTGCGCCGTCCCCGTCGCCACCGGGCTCGCCGCACGCCCATCGGGCACCAGGTCGACGCTCTGGCCGATGCCCTTGGCGTGGGCCTTCACGTTCCAGGTCTCCATGTCCAGGGTGACCCCCAGGTCCTGGGCCACCACCATGCCGTTGGTCACGATCTCCACCTGGCAGCCCCGGTCGGCCAGCAGCTCGGCCGTCGAGGTGGCCTGGTGGAACCCGAGCTCGTCGACCACCACCACCCGGCCGTCGGGATCGACCCGGCCCTCGAGCACGTCGCGGACGTCGACCACCCGCGGGTGGTCGCCGGCCCACCACGGGCGGGCCGGGCCGGGCCCCGGTGGCCACGATCACCGCGTCGGGCGCTCGGCCTCGACCGGTCCCGGGTGGCCTCGGTGCCCGTCCGCAGGTCCACGCCCAGGCGGCGGGCGGCCACGATCAGGTTGCGGGTGATGTCGAGGAACTCGGCCCGGCTGGGCACGGTGGCGGCCACCTGGACCTGGCCGCCGAGCCGGTCGTGGCGCTCGAACAGGATCACCCGGTGCCCCCGCTCGGCCGCGGTGACCGCGGCCTGCAGCCCGCCGGGCCCGCCGCCGACCACCACCACCCTCCGGCGCCGGCCGGGGGTCGGGAGGACCGGCTGGCCTCGCGTCCGGTCCCGCGGGTTCTCGATGCAGCCCGAGCCAGCGGTTGAGGCCCATCCGGCCCACGCACTCCTGGTTGCACGAGAGGCAGGTGCGGATGTCGGTGGCGTGCCCGGAGCGGGCCTTGGCCGCGAAGTCGGGGTCGGCGATCTGGCCGCGCACCACCCCGACCAGGTCGCACAGCCCCTCGCCGAGGGCCCGGTCGGCCTGGAGCGGGTCCTTGAACCGACCCACGCCGACCACCGGCACGCCCACCGCGTCGCGGATGGCGCTCGGGATGAACATGGCGTACCCGGGCGGGACCTGCATGCTGGCCTCGATCATGTACAGGGTGGCGGTGGCCACGCCGATCGAGGTGTTGATGTAGTCGACCTGGCCGGTGGCGTCGACCAGCCGGGCCACCGCCACCGCGTCGTCGATCCCGGTGCCCCCCTCGATCAGCTCGTCCCCGCACAGGCGCACCCCGAGGGCCCGGTCCGGCCCGATGGCCTCGCGCACCGCGTCGACGATCTCCAGCAGCAGGCGGGCCCGGTTGGCCAGCGAGCCGCCGTAGCCGTCGGTCCTCGTGTTGGTGGCCGGGGACAGGAACCCCCGCACGATCGACGAGTGGGAGCACTGCAGCTCGATCCCGTCGAAGCCGCCCTCCATGCAGTGGCCGGCCACGGTGGCGTAGCCGTCGACGATCTCGGCGATCTCGTGGAGCTCGACGGCCTTGGGCACCTCGCGGAACAGGGGGTCGGGCACCGGGCTCGGCGCCCACACCGGCAGGCGCGAGTACATGCTCGAGGCCTGGCCGCCGTTGTGGTTGATCTGGGCGAAGATGGGCACGTCGTGGGCGTGGACGCGCTCGGTGATGCGCCGGTACCCGTCGATGACCTCGGGGTTGAACCCGTGGATGAGCTTCTCGTAGGGCCAGTCGGTCGGGTGGGTCGAGTGCTCCTCGGTGATGATCAGGCCGGCCCCGCCGGCGGCCCGGGCCGCGTAGTAGGCGGCGTGCTGCTCGGTGGGCAGGCCGTCGGCTCGGCGTAGTTGGTCAGGTGGGCGGAGAAGACGATCCGGTTGGGGACGGTGACCGGCCCGATCCGCAGCGGGGTGAACAGGTGGCGGTAGCGGGTGCCGGCGCTCATCGCTCCATCCCGCGCTCAGCGGGCCGACGAGCCGGCGTCGACGGTCAGGGTCAGGCCGGTCACGAAGCGCGACTCGTCGGACGCGAGATAGAGGACGGCGTCGCTCACGTCGCCGGGGGCGATCACGTCCACCGAGCAGCGAGTTGAGGAAGATCGAGCCGGTGTCGGGGCTGGCCTCGATGCGCTCGGTCAAGCCCGGCCAGCCCCACCAGCATGGGGGTGTCGACCCCGGTGGGGTGGATGGAGTTGACCCGGATGGCCCGGGAGGCCAGCTCGTTGGCCAGGCTGCGCATGATGCCCGACCATCCCGTGCTTGGAGGCCACGTAGGGGGCCAGGAAGGGCTGGCCCTTGAGGCCGGCGACCGAGCTGATCAGGATGAGCGAGCCGCCGCCCGACCTCGAGCAGGTGGGGGATGGCGGCCACGCAGGTGTTCCAGGTCCCGGTCAGGTTGATGCCGATGACCGTGTCCCACACCGCCGGGGTGACCTCGTCCCACCGCTGGATGGTGCACACCCCGGCGTTGGCCACGGCGATGTCGAGCCGGCCGAGTCGGTCCACCCCGTCGCCCGACGGCGGCGGCCAGGGCGTCGGCGTCCCGCACGTCGACCTCGGCGGCCGACCATCCGGGCCCCGGTCGCCTCGCACCAGCCGGACCGTCTCGTCCAGGTCGGCCGGCGTGGCCAGCGGGTAGGGGATGGAGTCCGAGGTCGCCGCACAGGTCGACGCCGATGATGTCGGCCCCCTCGCGGGCCAGCCGCACGGCGTGGCTCCGGCCCTGGCCCCGGGCCACCCCGGTGATCAGGGCCACCTTGCCCGCCACCCGGCCGGTGGGCCCGGGGCTCGCCGCCGGCGCTCACGACGGCCACTCCGGCCGCGACCGGGACCCGCTCGGGCCGTGGCCCCGCCGGCGATGTCCAGGGCCCGCCGGCGGCCTTCGAGCACGGCTTCGAGCACGCCCCGCGGGGCCACGCAGTCACCGGCCCGCAGCGTGCCCGGCCGCGACAGGTAGAGGGACTCCTCGGGGAGGCGGTGGCCGCAGTCGACGATGACCGCGCAGGCGACGGTCCGGCCTCGCCCGGTCCACACGTCCTCGAGGTGGGCCTGACCCGTGGCGGACGCTCGCGGAGCAGCGCCCGCAGCTCGCGGCGGACCCCGGCCCGCTGCAGCCGGGTGTTGGCGTCGGCCAGGTCGCCGGTGAGCGACAGCAGGGTCCCGGCCATCTGGTCCGGGGTGACCAGGGCCACGTCCCGGCCGGCGTCGGCCAGCCACTCGGCCACCCCGACGCCGATCGGACCGCCGACCGGGTCGATGGACCACCACCGGTCCGTCGGGGAGGAGCCGGGCCCCCGCCTCCAACAGCAGCCAGCGGATCGAGCACCGGGCACGACCCGTCCGTCGGGAACGGCCACCGGCGTCCGGCCGCGACCCGGTGGCCAGCACCACCTCGAGCCCCTCGGCCCGGGCGGCGTCGAGGTCGGCCGCCGAGACCTCGACCCCGGTCTCGACCTCGACCCCCTGAGCCGCGGCACTCGGCGACCAGCCACTCGGCCAGCGCGGCCAGGCGCTGGCGCCCCGGTCCCACCGCCGCCGCCCGCAGGGCGCCGCCGGCCCGGTCCGACCGCTCCACCACCCGCGCCCGGTGCCCCCGCGCCGACAGCACCCGGGCGCACTCGAGGCCGGCCACCCCGGCACCGACGATCAGCACGTCCCGGCGCGATCAGCGTCGGTCCCCTCGACCGGGGGCTCGACGCGTCTCGTGCCCGCTGCGGGGCTCACCCACGCAGCTCACGACGGGGTTGCGGTTGTCCCGGACGTGGCAGGCCTGGTTGCAGAGGATGCAGGGCCGCACCCGGGCGGCCTCGCCGCCGCGCACCAGCGGCGACCAGGCGGGGCTCGGCGATCTGGGCCCGGGTCATCTCGACCAGGTCGGCCACCCCGTCGTCCAGGGCGGACTGGGCCATCGTCGGGTCGACGACGCTGCCCTGCAGGACGACGGCGGCCCGGCCCGACGCCGCCTCGCGCATCTGCGCGGCACAGCTCGAGGTTGAAGCCGGCCGGCGGTGTGGGCGTCGGGACGGTAGGCCGATGCCGAGAACGGGCCGCCGCGGACCACCACGATGAGGTCGACCAGGTCGGCCAGAGCGGCCACCTGGTCCCGGGCCTGGTCGGGGGTCACCCCGGCCCACGGGGCCAGCTCGTCGCAGCACAGCCGGAGGGACCAGCACGCCGTCGGGCCCGAGGGCGGCCCGCACGGCGTCGAGCACCTCGGTGGTGAGGCGCAGGCGATCCGACCCGTAGCGGTCGGCCCGCAGGTTGGTGAGCCCGGAGTGGAACTGGCGGAGGAGCGAGCAGTAGCCGGCGTCGATCTCCACCCCGTCGAGGCCCGACGCCATCGCCCGCCGGGTGGCGTCGGCGAAGCCGGCCACCAGGACATCGATGTCGGACTGCTCCATGTCCACCGGCATCTCGCGGCTGACCACGTCGGCCACCCGGCGACGGGGCCCACATCACCGACTGGGAGTAGGCGCTCGACCCCTGGCCGCCGCAGTGGCCCAGCCCGGCCAGCACCAGGGTGCCGTGGGGGTGACAGGCCCTCGGCCACGGCCGACCACCCGGGCCCGCACGACTCGGCCAGCGGGGCCCGCTCGTAGGGCCAGTCCGACGGGTGGACCGAGGCCGTCTCGGTGACCACGATGCCGGCACCGCCGGCCGCCCGGGCCTCGTAGTAGGCGACGTGACGGTCGCTGAAGGACCGACCGCGACCGAGGTTGGTCTCATGGGGGCCGAACACCACCCGTGACGGCGCCGTGCGGCCGGCCACCGCCACCGGTTCGACCAGGCCGGGCCATGGCTCAGCGGGGGGAGGGGCCAGGATCGAAGGAGGCGAGCGGGCTCTCGTCGCAGGCCCGGTCGGGGCGGCGGGGCAGGAGGGCGACCGGGGCCCGCCGCGGCCGGACGCGAGTGGTCGAGTGTCGGGCGAGGCGGTCGGGCCTCGCCGCGGGCGGCCAGCGAGTGCTCGCCGTGGCCGAGGACGCATTCGGGGTCGGGCCCGTCGAGCGGGAGGCCGGTGAAGAACTTGGCCGCCATGCACCCGCCCCGGCAGGCGTCGTAGTGGCCGCACGAACCGCACGCGCCCGCGCTCTGGGGTCGGCGCAGCTCGGCGAAGAGATCGGAGTGGCGCCACACGTCGGCGAACCCGCCGGGCGAGCGCACGTTGCCGGCCAGGAACTCGTCGTGGATGGCGAAGGGGCAGGCGTAGACGTCGCCCACCGGGTCCACCAGGCACACCACCCGGCCCGCGCCGCAGAGGTTGAGCCCGGGCAGCGACTCGCCGTAGCCGGCCAGGTGGAAGAACGAGTCGCCGGTGAGCACGTCCTCGCCGTGGGCCACCAGCCAGTCGTAGAGGATCCGCTGTTGCCCGGCGGTGGGATGGAGCTCGTCCCACACGTCGGCGCCCCGGCCCGACGGTCGCAGGCGGGTCAGCCGGAGCTGGGCCCCGTAGCGGTCGGCCAGCGCCTTGAACGCATCGAGCTGGCTGACGTTGTGGCGGGTGACCACCACCGAGAGCTTGAAGCCGACGAAGCCGGCGGCGGCCAGTCGTTCCATGGCGGTGACCGCGGTGGCGAACGATCCGGCGCCGCGGACGGCGTCGTTGACCGCGGCGGTGGCGCCGTCGAGCGAGATCTGCACGTCGATGTAGTCGCTGGCGGCCAGGCGCTCGGCCACCCCGGCGGTGATCCGCGACCCGTTGGTCGAGAACTTGACGCCGACATGGTGGGCGGTGGCGTAGTCCACCAGCTCCCAGAAGTCGGCCCGCACGGTGGGCTCGCCGCCGCCGATGTTCACGTAGAAGATCTGCATGCGCTCGAACTCGTCGATGAGCGCCTTGCACTCGTCGGTGGTGAGCTCGTCCGGGTCGCGCCGGCCCGAGCTGGACAGGCAGTGCACGCAGGCCAGGTTGCAGGCGTAGGTCAGCTCCCAGGTCAGGCAGATGGGCGCGTCCAGCCCGCGCTCGAACCGGTCGACCAGCCGCCCGGCCGTCGTGCGAGCGCCCGTCTCGGAGCCGGGATCCGGCCCGGTCGTCGACCAGGGTCATGACGCCTCCCGCGGGCAGATCATTCCCGACTCGGCCAAGGTGGCCAGGGCCCGCTCGTAGGTCCGAGCTCGTCCGGCGCGACCCCGGCGGCCACACAGGCGTGGTGCCCGGTGGGCTGGTCGGCCAGGGACTCGACCACCGCCAGCAGGGTCGGGCTCTTGAGGAACGAGAGCCGCCGGGTGCCGAAGTGGTAGGCCAGCGCGCCGAACGCCTCCGGTCGCAGGGAGACCTGGGGATGGAGGGTCCACGGACGCGACCCGTCGAACGGGGCGGTCACGGCACCGGGTGGGGTCGGGGGCATGGCGTTTGCGGAACGTTCCGTCGGGGTGACGAAGGGTCGGGGACTAGTAGACGCCGCACATGCCGTCGATGGACACGTCCTCGACCAGCAGGTCCTCTTCCACCAGGTCGACCGGAGCCTCGACGGCGGGCACGGCGGCATCCGTCGGTGACTGGTTCGCATTGGGGGTCTCGGGCAGCGTGTCCTCGGTGGTGAGGGTCATGGAACCTCCGGGTGATCGGCCGGCCGGGGCCGGGTCGTGGGCGATGGGTTCCAATTTATAGCACTCGATGCCAAAATGGAAGCCTGATGATCGCATCGTCGACGGGAGCGGGGGCCGAACGGCCGGAGGTGGCTCGGGGCCGGCGCCCGGCCACCACCCGCCGGGATGTGGCCCGGGCCGCTCTCGACCTCTTCGCCCGCCAGGGGTACGACGAGACCGGCATCGACGAGATCGCCGCCGCGGTGGGGGTGAGCCGGCGCACGTTCTTCCGGTACTACGACTCCAAGCGCGAGGTGGTGTGGGGCGAGTTCGACGCCGAGCTCGTCCGGCTGCGGACCCGGCTGGAAGAGGCGCCGGACGACCAGCCCATGATGGACGTGCTCCGCCGGGCGGTCATGGACACCAACCGCTTCGGTGCCGGCGAGCTCGACGAGCTCCGGATCCGGATCGGCCTGACCAGCACGGTCCCGACCCTGGTCGCCCACTCCGCGGTCCGTTACGCGGAGTGGTGCGACGTGGTGGCCGCCTTCGTGTCGGCCCGGATCGGGGGCTCGCCCGAGGACCTGGCTCCCCAGACCGTGGCCCGGGCCGCGCTCGGAGCGGCCACTGCGGCCTTCACCTCCTGGGCCCGGCGCGACGGCGACGATCTGATCGAAGAGGTGGACCGGGCCTTCCGGCTGCTGGCCACCGGATTCGACGAGGAGCGGTTCCCGGGGTGAACGGCCGCTTTCACCACCATCGCCCCGTGCCTAGGGTGGCGCCATGGTCATCGTCATCGGATCCGACCACGCCGGCTTCATCCTGAAGGGTTCGGTGCTCAGCCACCTCCGAGACGGCGGCCACCAGGTCGAGGACATCGGGACGTACTCGCAGGAGCCGGTGGACTACCCGCCCATCTGCGCGGCCGTGGCCCGCGCCGTCGTGGGTGGCCGAGGCGACTTCGGCATCGTCATCGGCGGCAGCGGCCAGGGCGAGGCCATGGCGGCCAACAAGGTCCACGGTGCCAGGGCCGCGCTGTGCCACGACGAGTACACCTCCCGACTGGGCCGCCGGCACAACGACGCCAATGTGCTGTCGCTGGGCGCCCGGGTGGTGGCCACCGAGCTCGCCCTCGACATCGTCGACGTCTTCGTGGCCACGGCCTTCGACGGCGGCCGGCACGTGGCCCGCATCGACGAGCTGGCGGTGATCGAGGCCGAGGAGGCAGCCGGCCCCGACGCCACCACCGCCGGTCGGTGACGGGAACGGCGGTCCGACCGGACGCCGACGTGCGGTACTCGGCCGACGCCGTGGTGCCCTGCGACGGATCGGGCCCGGTCCTGCGTCCCGGCGTGGTCGAGGTGTCCGGCGGCGTCATCACCCACGTGGGCCGGACCGGTCGCCCGACCGGGGCGATCCACGACGCGCGAGGTCCGGGTCCGCGGTGCACTGCTGCCCGGACTGGTCAACACCCACTGTCACTCGCCGATGACCCTGTTCCGCGGGTCGGGGGAGGGACTGCCGCTCCATCGCTGGCTCGACCGAGGTCCTGTGGCCCCAGGAGGCCCACCTCACCGAGGACGACGTGTTCTGGGGCATGACCCTGGCCGCCGCCGAGCTCCTGCGCTTCGGGGTGACCACCACCTGCGAGGCCTACTTCTTCGAGGACGCACTGGCCGACGCGGTGGTGGCCGCCGGATCGCGGGCCCTGGTGACCCCGGGCGTCCTGCAGCTGCCCGGTGCACCGTCCGGACGACCGGTGGTGGGACCGGCGCATCGGCGGAGATCGTCGACTTCCACGCCCGTCGCCACGGTGACCACGACCGGATCGAGGTCGGCTTCGCCCCCCACGCCGCCTACACGGTCCCGCTCCCGGTGCTGGCCGACATCGCCGACGGCGGCCCGGGAGCTCGACGCCCTGTTCCACATCCACCTGGCCGAGACCGAGCAGGAGGGGGTCCGGTTCGCCGCCGAGCACGGGAGATCGGTCCCGGCGGCGCTGGCCGAGCGCCGGCGTCTTCGGCGGCCGGGTCCTGGCCGCCCACAGCATCTGGCTCTCCCCCGAGGACATGGCCATCTACCGCGAGCACGACGTGGCCGTGGCCCACTGCCCCCAGAGCAACGCCAAGCTGGCCTCGGGGGTGGCCCCGCTGGTGGAGCTTCTCGACCCGGGGCATCCGGGTCGGGCTGGGGACCGACGGTCCGGCCTCGAACAACGACCTCGACCTGTGGGAGGACATGCGGTTCGCGGCCATGCTGGCCCGGATCCGCGAGATGGACGCCGCCGCCCTGCCGGCCGGCGACGGCGCTCGACCTGGCCACCCGGGGCGCGGGTCGGGCCCTCGGCCGGCCCGACCTCGGCGTGCTGGCCGCCGGGGCCCGGGCCGACATGATGGCCGTCGACCTCGACGATCCGGTGTTCGTGCCCTGGCTGGAGGACGACCAGCTCGTCGACCACCTGGTGTGGGCGGCGTCCAGCCGGCTGGTGACCGACGTGTGGGTGGCGGGCCGCCAGGTGGTCGAGGGCGGCCGGTGCACGACCGTCGACGTCGATCGGGCCCGCAACGAGGTCGAGGTCCGGGCCCGGCGGTTGCGGGAGGCCGGAGGCTGAGCACCGACCTCAGGTGCTCGGCGCCGCTCCCCTCATCCGGCGCCGTCGTGGAGCCGATCGGCGTGGGCGGCCCGCCCGAGGCGAATCCGTTGATCATCCGGGTGAGCACCGCCCCCATCAGGCGACCGGTGGCCGGGATCTTCTCGTCGAAGGTGGCCGACCAGGTGACGAGGTGCCCGATCCGTCGGGGGTCAGGGTGACGTCGGCCCGGTAGTGGCGCACCGGAAAGCCCGTCACGATGATGTAGCCGAGATGGTGGGGAGGGTCCCAGGCCACCACCTCCTCGCGTGATCCGATCCCGTACCGGGTGAACCGGCGTACGGCGCCGACCCCGTCGGGAGACGGGTCGCCGGGGCGCTCGAGATCCGAGCGGGTGAGGAACGACCACTCCTTCCACCGGCGCGCCTCGCCGATCGAGCGGCCACACCTCGCCCGACCGGCGCCGACGACCGGGCCCGGGCCTCGACCGACCACCGGCCCCTCGGTCCCGGCGAGCGAGGGAGCCGCCGGCGTGCTCATCCCTCGACGTGGGCCTTCAAGGCCTCGAGGGACTGCTGGTAGATCGTGGTCATCAGATCGGCCATCTCGTCCGGCGTTGGCGTCGACCACCCAGGTGACACGGCTGGCGTCGCCGGCCGGGGTCACGGTGATGACCGCCTCGTGGCGTCTCCACCGGTGCGCCGTCGGCGATCGAGTAGGTCAGGGCCCGTCCGGCGTCGTCCTTCGAGACCAGGCGCTCGGTGATGGTCATCCCCATGGTCTCGATGATCCGGTCGTCCCCCTCCACCCGGCACGAGTCGATGCCCGGCATCCAGCCGCCGATGCCCCCGAAGTCGCCGACCACCGACCAGACGTCGTCCGCCGACTTGTCGATGTCGATCTCTGCCGTGCCTGTTCCCATGACTCTCCCTGCGTCGTTCGCCGGGCCGCGGCGTCCGATGGCGGGCACGCACGGTGGTCTGTGTCGCCCCGATGGTAGGCGCGGCAGCTGAGGTCCGGGAGGCGTGCGATGTTGGCACACCCGGTGGCGGCCCCGTAGCGTCGATCCCATGGCCTCCCCCGTCGCGCCGACGCCGTCGATGACCAGCGCGCTGTTCGTCCCCGACGGTGACCGGCTGGTGCCGACCGGCACGGGCCCGGGGGCCGTGGTCGCCGCAGGCCCTGCACGGCGGTCCGGTGGCCGCCCTGGCCGCCCGGGCCGCCGAGTCCCATCCCGGCGGCGAGGAGATGCAGCTGGTCCGGATCACCCTCGAGCTGCTCCGCCCGGTTCCCCTGGCCCCGCTCGGCGTCTGACCAGCTCGCTGGTCAAGCCGGGCCGGACGGCCCAGCTCGTCGACACGGTGGTCGAGGCCGACGGGGTCGAGGTGGCCTGGTCGCGGGCCCTGCGCATCCGCCGGGCCCCCGAGGACCAGCGGGTGGAGCCGACCGTGCCCGAGGACGACGCCCCCGATCCTCCCGACGGGTGGTCTCCACCCCGCATGGCCATCGGTGACCTGCACCGCCTTCCACAACGAGGGCATGGAGATGCGCTTCGTGAACGGTCGGACCAACAGTCCCGGGCCGGCCACGGTGTGGTTCCGCCTGCGCTGTCCGGTGGTCCTCGGGCGAGGAGCCGTCGCCCTGGCAGCGGGTGGCGGCGGCCGCCGACTTCGGCAACGGGGTGGCGGCCGAGCTCGACTTCGAGTCGAGCTCGTTCATCAACCCCGACCTCACCATCTCGGTGCACCGTCCGCCGGTCGGGGAGTGGATCTGCCTCGATGCCCGGACCCGCTTCGGGACCCCGGGGATCGGCGCCGCCGAGTCCGCCCTGTGGGACGTGGAGGGCCGGATCGGTCGCTCCGTCCAGAACCTGGTGGTGGAGGCGCCGGCCGTGACCGACGACCCCGTGGCCATCGAGCACGGGCCCAGCGTGGCCGAGCTCCTGGTGGCCCGGGCCGAGGACGACCATCCCGGCCTCCGCTTCGAGGACGAGCAGTGGAGGTGGCGGCGAGGTGGTGGCGGCCAGCGCGGCCCGGGCCTCGTTGATCCGGTCGGTGGCCGGCCCGGGTCCCGCTCCACGTCGGCGTGCTCCTCGGCAACGTCCCCGAGTACATCTTCTGGCTGGGGGCGGCCGCCCTGGCCGACGCGGTGGTGGTCGGGCATCAACCCGACCCGCCGGGGCGAGGCCCTGGCCGGCGACATCCGGCGCACCGACTGCGAGGTGGTGGTCACCGACGCCGACGGGGCCCGCGCTGCTCGACGGTCTCGACCTCCGGCGTGCCCGCCGACCGGGTCATCCGCATCGACGACCCCGGGTACGCCGACCGGCTGGCGCCGCACGCGGGGGCCGACCCCCGGTCGCTGGTGGCCGGCCTCGGCCCCGCCCCCGAGCGACCTCTACCTGCTGCTGTTCACCTCGGGGACCACCGGCGACCCCCAAGGCGGTCCGGTGCACCCAGGGCCGGCTGGCGTCGATCGCCGTGCGGTCGGCCGGGCCTACGGCTTCGACCGCGACGACGTGGCCTACTGCACCATGCCCCTGTTCCACGGCAACGCGCTGATGGTCCTGTGGGGACCGTCGCTGGTGGTCGGGGCCACCGTGGCCCTGGCCCGCCGGTTCAGCGCCTCGGGCTTCGTGGCCGACGTGCGCCGCTACCGGGCCACCACCTTCACCTACGTGGGCAAGGCCCTGGCCTACGTGCTGGCCACCCCGCCGTCGCCCGACGACGCCTCGTTCACCCTGCGCCGGGGGTTCGGCACCGAGGCGTCGGTGGCCGACCACGCCGCCTTCGAGCGCCGGTTCGGCTGCGTGCTCACCGAGGGGTACGGCTCCAGCGAGGGAGGGGTGGCCATCAGCCGGACCCCGGACACCCCGGTCGGCTCGCTGGGCCGGCCGGTCGGCGACATCGCCATCGTCGACCCCGAGACGGGGAGGAGTGCCCGCCGGCCCGGTTCGACGCCGCCGGCCGGCTGCTCAACGGCGACCGAGGCCATCGGCGAGATCGTCAACCGTGCCGGCATCGGCGGGTTCGAGGGGTACTACGCCGACGAGGAGGCCACCGCCTCCCGGACCCGCAACGGCTGGTACTGGACCGGGGACCTGGCCTACCGCGACGAGGACGGCTTCTTCTACTTCGCCGGGCGGCGCGGCGACTGGATGCGGGTGGACTCCGAGAACCTGACCGCCGGCCCCATCGAGCGGGTGCTGGTCCGCCATCCGGGATGTGGCCACCGTGGCCGTCTACTCGGTGCCCGACCCACGCTCGGGCGACCAGGTGATGGCCGCCCTCGAGATGCTCCCGGACCGTGCCTTCGACCCGGGCGGTTCGCCGCCTTCCTCGACGCCCAACCCGACCTCGGGACCAAGTGGAGCCCCTCCTTCGTGCGGGTCACCGCGGGCCTGCCCCAGACGGCCAGCGGCAAGGTGACCAAGGACCCGCTCCGGGCCGAGGGCTGGTGGCAGGGGGACGACCCGGTCTACCGGCGCCAGGGGACGACGCCGGCCTACGTGCCCATGGATGACGACGATCGCGCCGAGCTCCGGGCCGAGTACCGCCGCCACGGTCGGGCCGGCCTCGTCGGTGGGTGATCCGGGACCGGGGCGTCGGTGTCGAGCCGGGCCCGGACGCGGCTGACCGACCGGGCCACCGGCGCCGTCGACGCCGGTCGACCGGTTCCAGCAGCGACACCGGGCCACGGCCGTGCCGGCGCCGTCGTGCGCAAGTACTCCGACGATCAGGCCGGCCGGCTGGCCGGGCAGATCTCCCATGCCGCCTTCCTCTCCGTCTTCCCGTTGCTGTTGGTGCTGCTTCACCGTGGTGGGCATCGTCCTGGAGGGCCACCGGTCGCTGCAGGACGACATCGTCAACTCGGCCCTGCGCCAGTTCCCGGTGATCGGCTCGGACCTCAGGAACAACGTGCACCAGCTGTCGACCGGCCAACGTGCTGGCCCTGATCGTCGGGCTGATCTGGCTGGCCTACGGCAGCATGCGGCTGAGCCGGAGCGCCCAGGTGATGATGGCCATGGTGTGGGGGATCGCGCCGGGACGAGCTCCCGACCTTCGGGCACTGGATCCCGCGGGCCGTCGGGTTCCTGGCCGTGCTGGGCGTCGGGTTCATCGCCGGGGGGGCGCTGGCCGGGCTCGGGCGCCTTCGGCCGGCTGGGAGCTTCTCGGCCTGGATCGGCCTGGTGCTGTCGCTGGTGGTCAACGTCCTCATGTACTGGGGCGGGTTCGCCGTCGTGGTGCGGATCCCGCGAGGCCGAGCAGGCGGTCTGGCCCGGGGCCATCGTCGGCGGCGTGGGATGGACGGTGCTCCAGTTCACCGGGGCCCAGCTGGTCAGCCACCAGCTGCGCCACCTCTCCAACCTCTACGGCACCTTCGCCACCGTCCTCGGGCTCATCTGGTGGATCGCCCTCGGGGCCATGTTCACCGTCTACGCCGCCGAGTTCAACGTGGTGCTGACCCGCCACCTCTGGCCCCGGTCGATTCCGCCGGGCCGGCGAGCCGGCGGACGGCGATCGACCGGACGGCGACCGCGGGCCGTCGCGGAACCGAGCTCAGGTCCGACTCCGGGCACCTCGAGGTCGGCCGACGGCCTGAGCCGGCACGGCCACCGGCGGCGGGGTGCGGCGCGGTCCTCGGGATGATCAGGGCCAGCAGCCCGCCGGCCAGGGCCACGATCGAGGCGATGAGGAACCCCGGGCGTACCCGGCGGTCATGGCCACCCGCTCGCAGCTCGGGGGTGACCGGGCGGCCGGCCAGCAGTCGAGGTGATGTGGGACGCGGCCACCGTGGACAGGACGGCCAGCCCCAGCGAGGCCCCGATCTGCCGGCTGCTGTTGACCAGGCCCGAGGCCAGGCCGGCCTCTTCGCGGCGGACGCCGCCGGTGGCCGACAGGGCGATCGGGGTGAAGGCCAGGCCCATGCCGAAGGTGGCCATGATCCCGCCGCCGCACGCCCCCGTCCAGTAGCTGTCGCCGGCCTGGATGAACGACAGCCAGTAGAGGCCGCCGGCGGCGAGGAAGCGCCCCGACGACCAGCACGTTGCGGGGACCGACCCTGGGGCCAGCCGTCCGGCGATGGTGGCGCCCGACGGCGATGGCCGCCGTCTGGGGGATGAAGGTGAGGCCGGTGACCACCGGGTCGTAGCCGAGGACCTGCTGGAGGTAGAGGGAGAGGAAGAACCACATGGCGAACATGGCCGCACCGAAGCAGAACATGACCAGGTTGGCGCCGGTGAGGGCCCGCGACCGGAACAGCCGGAGCGGCACCAGCGGGTGGTCGGCCAGCGCTGGTCTCGATGAGCACGAAGGCGCCGAGCAGGACCAGGGCGATGGCCCCGGTGATCAGCGTCGACGCCGAGGTCCACGCCACCTGGTCGGTGTGCACGATGGTGTACACCAGCGCCAGCAGGCCGGCGGTGACCGTGATGGACCCGAACACGTCGAGGCGGCGGCGGGGCCCCTCGGCCCGCGACTCCACCAGGAACAGCCGGGCGAAGAAGAACAGGACGATCCCGATGGGCACGTTGACGAAGAGGATCCAGCGCCACGACAGGTACTGGGTCAGGAACCCCCCGAACAGGGCACCGGCGGCCCCGCCCCCGGCGGCCACCGCGCTCCACACGCCGAGGGCCCTGGCCCGGGCCCGCTGCTCGGTGAAGGTGACGGTCAGGATGGTCAGGGTGGCCGGGGACAGCACGGCGGCACCGACCCCCTGCAGCGACCGGGCCGCGATCAGGGTCGCCTGGTTCTGGGCGAAGCCGCCGATGAGGCTGGCGCCGGTGAACAGGACCAGACCGAGGAGGAGGATGCGGCGCCGCCCGAAGAGGTCGGCCAGCCGTCCCCCGAGCAGCAGGAGGCCGCCGAAGGTGAGCGAGTAGGCGGTCACCACCCACTGGAGGTTGGCGGCGCTGAAGCCCAGGTCTCTTCTGGATGGAGGGCAGGGCCACGTTGACGATGGAGATGTCGAGCACGACCATGAACTGGGCCAGGCAGACGATGGCCAGGACCAGGTTGTCGGCCTTCCTCAGCCTCGCCTGCCTCGGCCGCCTCTCGATCCGTCGGACCGGCGGCTCCCGAATCCATGGATGGGCAGCGTAGAGGGCGGTCCGGGCCGATGCATCAGTCCCTCGCCGGCGCGGCCCTGGTTCAGTGGGACTGCCAGGCGTCCGGGTCGGTGGTCAGCTTCATGACCGACTTGGGCAGGTCGCCCGGAGGTGATGTCGGCGATGGTGACCTGCTCGAGGACCGACCGCAGGCTGGCCCGCACCGCCACCCAGACCGACTGCAGGTGCTCGGCCGACCCCTCGTAGCTGGCCGCCTCGGGCCGGAGCCCCCGCACCTCGGCCAGGGGCCCGTCGAGCGGGCGGATCACGTCGGCCACGGTGATCGACGAGGCCGGCCGCGACAGCCGGTAGCCGCCGTCGGCCCCCCGCTGGCTGAGGAGGAGGCCGGCCCGGCGCATGTCGTTGAGGATGCTCTCGAGGAATTTGGCCGGCAGATGCTGGGAGCTGGCCAGTGATTCGGCGGTGACCGGGCGGTCACCGGCGTCGGCCAGGGTGCACAGGGCCCGAACGGCGTAGTCGACCTTGGCAGAGATGTACACAGGTGGATTCTGTCAGAGGTTGCCCGCTCCGTGGCGGAGCGTGCTGGCTACCGGTCGGCTGCATCCGAGCAGCCCGTAGCGCCGGAGCACGGTGCGGTTGACCCCGGTGAAGGCGAAGTCGACCATGATCCCGATGAAGACGATGACGATCATCATGGCCACCACGATGCCGTAGTCGGCCTGGGTCTGGGCGTTGACGATGCGCCCGCCGAGGCTCAGCGGGGTGACCAGGATGAGGAACTCGCCGGCCATCAGGGCGTGCCAGGCGAAGGCCCATCCCTGCTTGAGGCCACCGAGCACGCTCGGGAAGGCGGCCGGCAGCACCACGTGGCGTTCGAGGGCCAGGCCGCGGGCGCCGAGGATCCGGCCGGCCCGGAGCAGCGCCGGGGGGACCTGGTCGATACCGCTGATGAATCCGTTGGCCACCGCCGGGGCCGCCCCGAGCACCATCATCAGGATGATGGCCTTCCAGTTCACCCCGAAGACCATGATGCCGAGCGGGTACCAGAGCACCGAGGGCATGGTCTGCATGCCGGTGATCAGGGCGCCGATGCCGGCCCGCAGGACCCGCAGGCGGGCCACGGCGGTGCCCACGATGGCCGCCGATGACCATGACCAGCGCGTAGCCGATGACCGCCTGTTGGGCGGTGGCCCAGCAGGCCTGCCAGAAGTAGCTGGTGCCGAGCAGCTCCCACAGCTGTCGGGCGGCGGTGGCCGGTGACTGACCAGGATGTACGGCTTCCAGTGGACCCAGACGGCGATCTGCCAGACCAGCAGGATGAGGCCGAAGGCGATGAGCTTGGGCCAGGTGGCCCGCCACAGACGCTGCGCGACAGGCCGCGCCCGGGTCGACTGTCCGCCTCCTCCAGGGCGTCGAGCCCGGCCATGGCCCGGTCGCAGCGAAGGCGGGGCCGGCGGCCGTGGTCGTCGCCCGGATCGCGCCCGTCGGGCCGGGCGGAAGTCGTTCCGAGGTCGGGCTGGTCAACCGCCATGGGCGCCCACCTCGGCTCGGAGCTGGTCGGTGACCGTGGCCGCCAGGCCGGCGATCTCGACCGAGTCGATGCGCCGGGGCCGGGCCAGGTCCACCGGGAAGGTGGCCGCCACCCGTCCGGGCCGGCTGGTCAGCAGCACGATCCGGTCACCGAGCCGGGCCGCCTCCCGCACGTTGTGGGTGACGAAGAGCACGGTGAAGCCCCGGTCATCCCACAGCGACTCGAGCTCGTCGTGGAGCAGGTCCCGGGTGATGGCGTCGAGGGCGCCGAACGGCTCGTCCATCAGCAGCAGGCCGGCATCCTGGGCCAGGGCCCGGGCCAGGGCGGCCCGCTGGCGCATCCCACCGGACAGCTCGTGGGGCCGCTTGGGCCCGAAGCCGGCCAGGTGGACCCGTTCGAGGAGGTCTTCGGCCACCGCCCTGCGCTCGGCCTTGCCCACGCCGCGGAGCCGGAGGGGTAGCTCGACGTTGGCCGCCACCGTCAGCCAGGGGAAGAGCGCCGAGTCCTGGAAGAGCATGGCGGTGGCCGTGCCCGCCGGTCGGGCCCGCTCGACGAATCGCCGTTGGTGGCGCCGTTGGCCGCCGGTGCCCGGGACGGTGACGTCCACCGTGCCCACCGTCGGCCGGTCCAGTCCGGCGATCGAGGTTGAGGAGGGTCGTCTTTCCGCACCCGGACGCTCCGACCAGGCAGACGAACTCACCCGGCGCCACGGCCAGCTCGATGTCCTGGAGGGCGACCACCGCGGCCGGGCCGACTGCCGTGCCGTTTGGACACCCCGGTCAGGGTGACCGCCGGGGCCCGGGCGTTGACCCGCCGGGATGGTGCCAGGGGAGGCGGTCACGACGTCAACTTGGGCTTTCCCCGCCGCGCGTCAGGAGCTGGTTGATCGGTCCGAGGTCGAAGATCCCCTTGATGCTGGAGGTGGCGAAGCCCGGCCGCCTTGGCGTGGGCCACGTCGGTGAAGATCGACGAGGCGATGGGATCGTTGGTGAAGGTCATGTCGGACCACGCCGAGGTCAGCTCGCTGGAGCTGAGCGTCTTGCCGGTCAGGGCGGCCAGGGCGGTGTTGGCCGCGGCCTGGGCTTTGGCGGGCGAGGCGTTGATGAAGGCGGTGATGGCCAGCTGGCCCTTGAGCAGCCCGTCGACCACGCTCGGGTGGGCGTTGAGGAACGAGGTGCTGACCACCAGCACGGTGGTGGAGAACAGCCCCTTGGGCCACTGGGTCTTCTCGTTGACCAGGACGTGGCCGTGACCTTTGCTGACCATCTCGGTCACCCACGGCTCGGGCACCCACGCCCCGGCGATGGTGCCGGCCTCGAACGAGGTCAGCGTGGTGGCGTTGTCCTGGGGGAGGATGGTGACCTCACCACTGCCGCCGTTGGGCCCGGGGAAGGTGAGGCCCTGCTTCTTCAGCCAGGTGCGCAGGGCGACGTCCTGGGTGTTGCCGAGCTGTGGCGTGGCCAGGGTCTTGCCCTTGAGCTGCTGGGGCGAGGTGATCGACGAGGAGACCACCAGGGCGGCCCCACCCGAGGTCGCCCCCGAGATGATCCGGATGGCCTTGCCGTTCGACTGGGTGTAGGCGGTGATGGCCGAGTTCGGTCCCATGTAGGCGGCGTCGAGCGAGCCGGCCAGGAGGGCGGTGACCTCGGCCGGCCCGGCGTTGTAGGTGGACGTCTGCAGGGTGACGTTGCTGGCCAGGCTCTTCTTGAAGTAGCCGTCCTGGACACCGATCAGCGGCGCCGCGTGGGTGAGGTTGGTGAGGTACCCCAGCCGCAGGGTGACCGGGGCACCCGAGGTGGTGGAGCTTCCGGCCGGCCGTGGTGGTGGGGGAGGACGAGTTCGAGCTGCAGGCGGCCGCCAGCACGGCGATTCCGAGGAGGGCGGCCGACGGCCGCCCGGCGGGGGATCGGGATGGGGACGACGGAACGGCGAGAGCATGGAGCTCCTTCGAGGTCGATGGCGTGGATCCGAGCCCGGAAGCGACGGGCGTCCAGGATTGTCGGATGAGGTTAGCCTGTTTCCTATATATCTAGGAATAAACTAGGAAATAACTGTATCGCACATTTCGCCCTTCTGTCCCCGCGGCGCCAGGGATAGAACCGGTTCTACCAGGGCTTTTGTCCGCCGGGCCCGGCGGCAGTCAGGTGACGATCGAGGGGCTGACCAGGCCTTTTGAGCGGCTGCGGTCCTCGGGCTGCCGAATTCACTTCAACAGCCGGGACAACCTCCGATCGGCCAGCGGCTTGCCGCCCGGTCTGGCAGGTCGGGCAGTACTGGAGCGACTTGGTGGCGAACGAGACCTGCCGGATGGTGTCCCCGCACACCGGGCACGCCTCGCCGGTCCGTCCGTGGACCTGCAGGGCCCGCTTCTTGTCCCCCTTGAGCTCGGCCGGGCCCGAGCGCCGGCCGACCGCCCGACGGCGTCGGCGAGCACGCCGACCAGTGCGGCGTGGAGACGGGCCACCCCGGCGGCATCGAGGGTGGTCGTCTTCTTGTAGGGGGACATACCGGCCCGGTGCAGGGCCTCGTCCGAGTAGGCGTTGCCCACCCCGGCGATCAGGGTCTGGGTGGTGAGGGCGGTCTTGAGGGTGGCCGACGTCCCGTGCAGGAGGGCGCCGAAGCGCTCGACGGTGAACTCCGGGCCCAGCGGGTCGACGCCCAGGGCGGCCACCGGCTCGACCTCGTCCGGCGACCGGACCACCCACAGGGCCACCCGCTTCTCGGTGCCCATCTCGGTGACGTCGAACCCGGCCCCGTCGGCCAGCCCGACCCGCAGGGCGATGGGGCTCCGCCCCGGGCGCAGGGCGGTGTCCGGCAGCTTGTCGAACCACTTGATCCACCCGCCACGGGCCAGGTGGACGACCAGCCACAGGCCGTCGGCGTCGATGCAGACGAACTTGCCCCGTCGCTGGACATCGGTGACCACCCGGCCCACCAGTTCGTCGAGCGGCGGGCGGACGGTCTTGAGGGCCGAGAACGACACCAGCCGGCACCGGTCGATGGCGTGGCCGGCCATCCGGGCGCGGAGGCCGGCGGTCAGGGCTTGGACTTCGGGCAGTTCGGGCACAGGGCAATTGTGGCCCGTCGGCGCCCGTAGTATCTGGTCCGCACCTGTGCCAGGGTTGGGATCTCCTGTCTGCATCGGGTCAGGCTCGCGGGTTGCCCGCATCGGACCCGGACACGGCCGGGGATCCGGACCCGCGCCCGACCACCCGACCGACCCGAGAGGACGTACCCGTTGTTCCGCCCGGTCCCCGCCGAAGCCGATTTCGCCGCCGTCGAGGCCGACGAACTGGCCCGCTGGCGCCAGCACCGCGTCTTCGAGCGTTCCGTCGAGCTGCGGGCCGGCGCCGAGCCCTGGGTCTTCTTCGAAGGTCCTCCGACCGCCAACGGGCGGCCCGGCCTCCACCACGTGTGGGCCCGGGTCTACAAGGACCTGTTCTGCCGCTACCGGACCATGCGCGGCTACGCCGTGCCCCGCAAGGCCGGGTGGGACACCCACGGGCTCCCGGTCGAGGTGGAGGTGGAGAAGCAGCTGGGGATCACCGCCAAGCACCAGATCGAGGAACGAGGTCGGCATCGCCGAGTTCACCCGGCTCTGCCGGCAGTCGGTGCGCAACTACGTCGACGAGTGGAAGACCCTGACCGATCGCATCGGGTACTGGATCGACATCGACAGCGCCTACTGGACGTTCGCCCCCGAGTACGTCGAGTCGGTGTGGTGGAACCTGAAGAACCTCTGGGACCAGGGCCTCCTGTACGAGGACATCAAGGTCGTCCCCTACTGCCCCCGGTGTGGCACGGCCCTGAGCAGCCACGAGCTGGGACAGCCCGACGTCTACCGCGACGTGGTCGACGAGTCGGCCTACGTGCTGCTTCCCCCTGACCGACGAGGGGGAGGCCGCCGCCGGCCTGCGGGCCGCGCTCGGCCGCGACACGCTCACCGGCCTGTCCCTGGTGGCGTGGACGACCACGCCGTGGACCCTGCTGTCCAACACCGGGGCCGCCGTCGGACCCGACCTCGACTACGCGGTGGTGGGCGACGCCATCGTGGCCGCCGATCTGGTGACCAGGTCTTCGGCGAGGGAGCGGTGGTCGACCACCGGGTGGCCGGAGGCGACCTGGTCGGGCTCCACTACGACCGGCCCTTCGACGATCTGGCCCCGCCGCCGGGTCCCGCCGGCGGACGACGGCTGGCGGGTGGTGCCCGGCACCGTTCGTCGAGGCCGACGAGGGGACCGGGATCGTCCACCTGGCCCCGGCCTTCGGTGAGGTCGACCGACAGGCCGGCCGCGAGAACGGTCTGCCCACCCTCAACCCGGTCGGGCCCGACGGCCGGTTCACCGCCGCGGTGGCCTGGCTGCGCCGGCCAGAGCGTGCGCGACACCAACGGCGACGATCAACGACCGGCTCGAGGCGTCGGGCCGGCTGCTCCGCCGCCACCCCTACACCCACTCCTACCCGCACTGCTGGCGGTGCGACACCCCCCTCATCTACTGGGGCAAGCCCAGCTGGTACGTGCGCACCTCGGACCGCAAGGCCGACCTGGTGGCCCAGAACCAGACCATCGGGTGGCACCCCGAGCACATCCGGGACGGCCGGATGGGGGAGTGGCTGGCCAACAACGTGGACTGGGCGCTGTCCCGCGACCGGTTCTGGGGCACGCCCCTCCCCATCTGGCGGTGCGCCGAGGGGCACGTGCGCTGCGTGGGGTCGCTGGCCGAGCTCACCGAGCTGGCCGGGCGCGACGTCACCGACGTCGACCCCCACCGGCCCGACATCGACGCCGTCACCTTCGCCTGCCCCGAGTGCGCCGGGGCCGACGGCGGGAGTCCGGGGCCGGGTCGGGGACACCGAGATGCGCCGGGTGGAACCGGTGATCGACGCCTGGTTCGACTCCGGCTCCATGCCCTCGGCCCAGTGGGGCTACCCGGTGGCCGAGGGATCGGCCGACCGGTTCGTCTACCCGGCCGACTTCATCTGCGAGGCCATCGACCAGACCCGGGGCTGGTTCTACTCGCTGCTGGCCGTCAACACCCTGGTGCGGGCGACCACCCCGTACCGCAACGTGCTCTGCCTCGGGCACCTGGTCGACGCCGACGGCCGCAAGATGTCCAAGAGCGTGGGCAACGTCATCGACCCGTGGGAGATCCTCGACACCCGGGGAGCCGATCCTCTCCGGTGGTGGATGTTCTCCCAGGGCTCGCCGTGGACGCCGACCCGGGTCAGCTTCGAGGCCATCGACGCGTCCATGCGGGACACCTTGCTGACCCTGTGGAACACCTGGTCGTTCTTCACCACCTACGCCTCGCTCAACGAGTTCGATCCCGCCGACCCGGCCATCCCGCCGCCCGGGGACCGCTCGGTCCTCGACCGGTGGATGCGGTCCCGGCTGTACGCCACGGTGGCCGCCGCCACCGACGTCCCTCGACGGCTACGAGCCCTTCCCCGCCGCCATCGCCATCGCCGAGCTCGTCGACGACGTCTCCAACTGGTACGTGCGCCGCAGCCGGCGGCGGTTCTGGCGGACCGATCCCGATGCCGACCCCGCCGACTCGCTCGGGCGCCCAGGCCACCCTGCACGAGGTGCTGGTGACGGTGGCCCACCTGCTGGCCCCGATGTGCCCGTTCGTGGCCGACCGGATGTGGCGCGACCTCACCGGTGCCGGCCGAGAGCGACTCGGTCCATCTGGCCGACTGGCCGGAGGCTCCGGCCCGATGCCCTCGATCCGGCGCTCGAGGCGGGGATGGGCCTGGCCCGCCGGCTCTCGTCCCTCGGCCGGGCGGCCCGGGCCGAGGCCGGGATCAAGGTGCGCCAGCCGCTGGCCCGGGCCCTGGTCTATCTGCCGCCCGGGCAGCCCGCACGCCGCCGGCCGGGGTGGTCGAGGACGAGCTCAATGTGGACGTGGTGGAGGCCATCGACGAGCTCGGCGACGTGCTTACCTACGAGCTGGTCCCCAACTACAAGCTGCTCGGCCCCCGGCTCGAGATCGGGTCCAGCAGCTCCGGTCGGCCATGGGCTCGGTGGACGGCGCGGCCGCCGCCGCCGAGCTGGCCGCCGGCCGGCCCGGTGGTGGTCGAGCTGGCCGACGGTCCGGTCGAGCTCAGCGGCGACGAGGTCGAGCTCCGGGTGCGGGCCCAGTCCGGCTTCGCCGTGTCGCGGGACGGGGCCGAGGTGGTCGCCCTCGACCTGGGCCTCGACGACGACCTGCGCCGCCGCGGCCTGGCCCGTGAGGTGATCCGGCACGTCCAGGAGATGCGCAAGGCCGCCGGGCTGGAGGTCTCCGACTGGATCCATCTCCACCTGGTCGGCCTGGACGACCTCGAGCCCATGTTCGAGACCATCGCCCGCGAGGTGCTGGCCCGATCGATCGTCACCACTCCCCCCGAGGGCGCCGGGCCCGGCGACGACGCTCGAGCTCGACGACGGAGAGACCGTCCGCCAGGCCAAGGCCTGGGTGATCAAGGCGTGAGCCGCCGGTGAGCCGGGCGACTCGGGGCCCGGGCCGAGGGGACCAACGGCCGGCGAGCAGTACGTGCTGGCCGTCGACCTCGGCACCGGCGGTCCCAAGGTGGCGGTGGTCTCGACCGCCGGGCGGATCGTGGCCCACGCCACCGAGCCGGTGGCGCCTGCACCTGCTCGACGGAGGCGGAGCCGAGCAGGACCCCCACGAGTGGTGGTCGGCCATCTGCGCCGCCTCCCGCCGGGCCCTGGCCGACGCCGCGGTGCCCGCCGCCGAGACTGATCGGGGTGGGGTGCACGGCCCAGTGGTCGGGCACGGTGGCGGTGGGCGCCGACGGCGCGCCCCTGATGCCCGCCATCATCTGGATGGACTCGCGGGGCAACCAGGCCATCCGCAAGGTGGCCGGCGGAGCGGTCAACGTGCTGGGCTACGACCCCCGCAAGATCCTCCGGTGGGTGCAGGTCACCGGAGGGGCGCCGGGGCTGTCGGGCAAGGACCCGGTGTCCCACATCCTGTTCATCCGGGACGCCTTCCCCGATGTCTACCGGCGCACCGCCACCTTCCTCGAGCCGGTCGACTACCTCAACCTCAAGATGACCGGGCGCACCTGCGCCTCGTTCGACTCCATCGCCGCCCACTGGGTCACCGACAACCGGGACATCGACCGGGTCGCCTACGACGACCGGCTGCTCGAGATCACCGGCCTGGAGCGGTCCAAGCTCCCCGACCTGGTGGCCCCGGGGACCATCGTGGGCGACGCTCACCGCCGCGGCCGCCGCCGACCTGGGCATGCCGGCCGGGTGTGCCGGTGGCGGCGGGCTCGGGCGACGTGCACTCGGCGGTGTTCGGGTCGGGGGCGGTGGCCGACTACGAGGCCCACCTCTACATCGGGACGTCGTCGTGGATCTCGGGCCACGTCCCGTTCAAGAAGACGGCACCGACCTCCAACGTGGCCTCCATCCCGGCCGCCCTGGCCGGCAGGTACGTCATCGTGGACGAGCACGAGACGGCCGGGGCCTGCCTCACCTTCCTCCGCGACAACCTGGGCTTCGCCGACGACTTCGAGGCCATGAACGCCATGGTGGACACCGTCGACCCGGGCAGCGGCCGGGTGCTGTTCACCCCGTGGCTCAACGGCGAGCGCTCACCGGTCGACGACCACACCATCCGGGGCGGGTTCCACAACCTGTCGCTGTCGACCACCCGGGCCCAGATGGTCCGGGCCGTCTACGAAGGGCGTGGCCTTCAACTCGAGGTGGCTGCTGGAGGCGGTGGAGAAGTTCGCCGACCGCCGGTTCGACTCGCTGGCCTTCATCGGCGGGCGGGGCCAACTCGGACCAGTGGGCCCAGATCCACGCCGACGTGCTCGGCCGGGAGATCCGCCAGGTGGCCGACCCGGTGCTGGCCAATGTCCGCGGTGCGGCGCTGATCACCCTGGTGGCCCTGGGCCGGATCACCGTCGAGGAGATCCCGGCCATGGTCGAGGTCCGCCGGACCTTCACCCCCGACCGGTCGACGGCCGCCGAGTACGAGGTCCTGTTCCGCGAGTTCGTCACCCTCTACAAGCAGACCAAGGGCATCTTCAAGCGGCTCAACCGGTTCTGAGCGCGGCGGCGCCGGCGTCGAGGGCGGACCTAGGTGGCGAGCTCGGTGACGGTGCCGTCGGAGGACATCACGCCGCTGCCGATGTTGGAGGTCCAGACGTGGGTTCCGTCCGAGGAGACGGCAAGGGCGTCCCCCTCACTGGGAAGGGTCTGGACGACTGATCCGTCGGAGGCACCGATCTCGGTGACCGTGGCGTCGTCGAAGTTGGCCACCCAGACGTGGGTTCCGTCGGACGAGACGCCGTCGGGTCCCTCGCCCACCGGGATGGTCTGGACGACCGATCCGTCGGAGGCATCGATCTCGGTGACCGTGTCATCGATGGTGTTGGCCACCCAGACGTGGGTGCCGTCAGCAGAGACGCCCTCGGGATTCTTGCCCACCGGGATGGTCTGGACCACCGAGCCGTCGGAGGCATCGAGCTCGGTGACCGTGTTGTCCGCACCGTTGGCCACCCAGACGTGGGTACCGTCCGAGGAGATGGCGTTCGGATGACTGCCCACCGGGATGGTCTGGACCACCGAGCCGTCGGAGGCGTCGATCTCGGTCACAGTATTGTCGTCGTTGTTCGCCACCCACACGTGGGTGCCGTCCGAGGAGATGGCAACCGGGATCGTTGCCCACGGGAATGGAACGGACGACCGATCCGCCGGAGGCGTTGAGCTCGGTGACCGAGTCGCCGCCGCTCGCCACCCAGACGTGGGTGCCGTCCGAGGACACGGCATCGGCTCCGCTGGAGACACTGATGTTCTGGACGACTGATCCGTCCGAGGCGTCGACCTCGGTGACCGTGCCGTTATCGGGGTTGGCCCACCAGACGTGGGTGCCATCGGACGAGATGCCCTCGGGTTCTTCGTCGCTGGCGGGAATGACCCGGACCACCGGGGGGATCACCCCCACCGAACGTGGCGACGCTGCCCCGGTGCCGTGGGCGTTGGTCGCAGTCACCGTGAAGGTATAGAGGGTGCCGTTGACGAGTCCGTTCACGGTGCACGACGTGGCCGCGGTCTTGCAGGTGAGGGACCCCGGGCGCGAGGTTGCGGTATATCGGATGATGGCACTGCCGTTGTCATCAGTGGGAGCCTTCCAGCTCACCGCCGCGTCGGCGTAACCGGCAAGCGCCTTCACGTCGGTTGGGGCAAATGGCACACCCGGCTTCACCGAGACCGTTTTGGACGCTGCACCCAAGCCCTTGACGTTGCGGGCCCTGACCGAGATGGTGTAGGTCGTGCCGTCGGTCAGTTCGCGAACCGTGCAGGTTTTGGCCCTCGTGGTCGAGCAGGTACGGGTCCCCGGGCTCGACGTCACCGTATAGCCGGTGATGGCCGAGCCGCCGTCGTTGGACGGCGCGAGCCAGGTGACGATGGCTGAGCTCTCGCCCGGCGTCGCCGTCACTCCCGTGGGTGCCCCGGGCACGGTGATGGTCAGAGGCGTGACGGCCACTGCTGCAGGGATATCCGCCCACGTGGCCATGGTGAGCGTTCCGACAGCCACCAGGGCCGGTGCGAGCCAGCGTGCCACCGGGCCGACCCGGCCCCTGCGACCTCGGCCCGTCCGACCCGACCAATCCCCCATGGCTCCACCTTTCGCCGCACCGGCGGTGTGCCTCCGGTTTAGCACGGTTCAACCCCGGGTTGGCCGGGACCAGGGATCGGTCCGGGCCGGGTCGGTGGTGCATCATCCAGGTGCTCGGGACTTGGCTCTTCTGACGGTGGGTTGCCGTTGCATCCGCAGTCGGATCAGCGCCCGGGTACCGATGGTGACGGTACCGATCTGATGAGCGCCTTCGTGTCGGCGGGGCTTGGCGCAACGCTGCCACTCGCCGGAGGCGAACATCTCCCAGCGGCACCGCTGGTCGGCCACGGTATGTTCTGGCATCTCGCTTCATACCTGATCGAGTTGCGTCACTGCAAGGCAGCCTGAGTGACGGTCTCTACGAACCATGACCGAATAGGGGTCGCGGCTCCGCCCTCTCGCTCCTGAGGGTTGTCCGAGCGATCCGATCGCGAGACGAGGACGGAGCCGGAGCCCCGTCCTCGTCTGCGGTCATGCTTGACCGGCGTCGTCAGTCGACTATTCGCGACCGACGGCCCGGGTTAGCTGATAGCAATCGTGCTGTTGGCCTTGTTGATGGTGGCCGTCTTCAGCGTCCCGGCCTTGTTGATGTCCAGTTTGAAGTTGGTGGTCGAGGGGATTCCCGTACCGGTCGCCTTGCCGAGGCAGGCGCTGATCGTCGAGATCTTGTTGAGATAGCTCGCCGGAGCGGTGACCTTGCCGGTGATCTTGAAGCCGACCTCTGAGCTCGTGCACGAAAGTGCTGCGGCAGCTGTCGTCGTGGTCTTGAAGGCATTGCCGTTCAGGGTGAAATCGAAGTGGGCCAGCGCCGTCTTGATCGACGACGTGCCGGAGACATCGTAGCTGTGCCACGAGTCGTAACCGTAGTCGGGGACCTTGCACTTCGTGTAGGGCGATGGCGTCCCATTGCCGGTGCACTTGGTGCTCGCCGACTTGATCGAAATCTTGGCGGACGAACCCGTGCAACCCGTGCCGCTCACGGCAGGCCCGAGGCCGTTGTGGTGGATGAGCTCGCCGCTTCGACCGCGCCGGCAATCGACAGTCCCGGAGTGGCAAATGTGACGGTGGAAGCGATGGAACACTTGATCGGCCCACTGCCATTGCCAATGGCATGAGCGCCCGACACGGCTCCCCCGGTAATGGCGATCGCACTGACGGGTATCGCGACCGCAGCCGCAACTACTAACAACTTGCGCAACATTCGTTTCTCCTTTGGTCCAGCCGGATTGGTTCGGGCCCACGTCGAGCCACGGATGCACACCCCCGACCAACTAGAACGAAAAGACCCTCGATACCGTTACGGATGACCGTTCTCGCGACTCGGCCAGTGCTGTGACCAGGCCCGACAGCACCTGGTGGCCGGACCGGGGATCAGTCCGGCGCCGGGTCGGTGGTGCCGATGAACAGCAGGTCGAAGGCCAGGGTGTGGAGGGCCGTCCTCGACGAGGACCAGTCGTTACGCTGATCCAGCCAGTGGCCCACGGAGGGGAAGAGCTCCCTGAAGCGTCTGCTGGGCAGTCCGGCCACGTGGAACACCAGTGCGATGTAGTAGGAGAGGAGGTAGCCGAGGGCCTCGAACGTCCCTCCGAAGACGTGCACCTCGCCCCGATCGAACACCTCGGTGCCCAGCTGGGCCAGGCCTTCGGCGGTGAACCGCCAGTAGTCGTGGTCGTCGTGCCGGGGGACGGTCGACGGGACCGACACGATCACGGTGCCACCAGGCTTGAGGATCCGGGCGAGCTCGCGGAGGACGGCCACAGGTTGGGTGACGTGCTCCAGGAGCTCGAGGGCGATGACCGTGTCGACGCAGTGGTCGGCCAGCGCGATCGACGTGGCGTCCGAAGCGAAGTCGACGTTCGCGAGAGCACGCAGATCGGTGGCCAGGTAGCGGGCCCGGCAGGTCGGCTCGAACCTCCGCACCACGCCGCAGCCGACGTTGACCACCAGCGAATCAGCGTCGAGCCCGGCCAGCTGCTCGGCGATGAACCGGTCCCGCCGGGTGATGGCGTCGTTCTTCTTGCTCCCCCCGGGTACCGGGGGATCCCCGTGGACCGAACCGTTCAACTCCTTGGACACCGGTCCCCACCCCGTCTCGAGTTCAGCCCGGGTCCGTCGACGTCGAGCGCTCGGTGAATCGTAACCGGGGCGCACGGTCACCCGAGTGGCGAGACCGGAACGGTGGCGGACACGATCGGTTGGCGGGGTGCGGGACGTCTCAGCGCCGGCTCGAAGCCTTCCTGTCGGTGCGGGCCGTCTTCCTCTTCCGCTTCTTCTTGGACCCGGACGACTTCGATCCGCCGGCCGACGACGCCTTCGGAGCCCGCGCCGGCCCGGCCCGGGGGTCCCGCGGGAACGACCGGCTCCGGCCACGCCGCGGCCACCAGGACACCGGTGACGCCGGCCACGTTGAGCAGCCACCATGGCCATACGTCCAGGTTCCACTGGGCGAAGACGGTGGCGGCGATGGCAACCGCGATGGCGATGGCGAATCGCCGCTGGCTCCCGCGTGCGGCCACGACCAGCGCCACGGCGAGCGCCGGCCACATGTAATAGGCAGTGGTCACCGCTTCCGTGTAGGTCCGGAGGGCCAGGGCCAACGCCACGGCCCACACGATCATCTCGGGCCGCTCCCGCCATCGCTGGACCCACCAACCGATCCCGGCGGCCAACGCGAGGGCGATGAGCCGGACCGGCCCGGCACCGACGGCGGCGGCGGTCCCGCGCCCGCCCAGCTTCGGGGCCAGGAAGGTCCAGGGCGTCTGATGGTCGTTCTTGTTGTTGGGATACGTCGGTTGCGTGACGAGGGCGTGCACGGTGGCGTGGAACTCCGAGGCCAGGGGTGGGATGGTGACCGCAACCGCGGGGACGATGCTCCGGAGCGTGAAGCCGAGGGCGCGTTTCTTCCCGGCCATCACCACGAGGATGGGGAACACCACGATGACCAGCGGCTGCACGGCGAGGGCGGCACCGAAGAGCCAGCCCGCCCCGGTGAATCGCCGGTCCAGCGCGAACAGCAGGGCGTAGACGGCCACCGCCACCGCCACCGCATCTTCGGGATGCCCCCAGAAGACGGTCACGTTCCACAGGAGGACCCCTTCGGCCACGGTGAGCACGGCACGGCGCCCCCGACTGACGTCGAGGCGCTCGCCCAGGGCGTCGAACGCGAACAGCGAGAGGCAGGCCAGCACCAGGATCAGGGGCGCGAGGATCACGAAGGCCTGGGGGTGGACGAAGTACTCGTGGCCTCTGAAGTTGGCCGACCCACTGGTGAGTATGGGGGCTCCGCTGGCCGACAGTGTCAGGGGATGGGCCACCGCCTGGTGGTTCTTCCCGATCTCGATGAAGGTGGTGCCGAGCACGTTGTTGAGGGCGCCGAGCGGAACCAGCGCCAGCAGGAAGCCCGGAGGCGCGAGGAAACCCGGACTTGGCCGTGTAGATGGCGCTGAGTTGACCGTGCGCCAGCGCGACCGCGGCGCCGTAGGTGTCCCAGAGGTCTCCGGGCGATATCCAGGACGACGGGGTGTGGCGGACGACCGAGCCCCACCGGAAGAAGTAGGCCGAGCCCAGTGCGACGAAGACCACCGACACGAGAATCGGCCAGGATCTGCGTCCGAGCCGCTCGACCAGCCGGTCTTCGAGGTCTGAACTTCCGATCGCACGGCTCGGCACAGATCGATAGCCTTCCATGCCGGCCACGGCGGGGAAAGCGTGTTCGGGTCGGGAGTCAGCGCGCCTCGGGGGGCGGCCTCCCGACGGCCGTCAAGAGGGATTGGAGCGCTCCCGGGCCCGACTGGCCGCGCTCACCACCGCGCTCAGCGACGCGTCGAGGATGCTCGAGTCCATGCCCACGCCCCACCATGTCGATCCGTCCGGGCCCTCCGCCTCCACGTAGGCGACCGCCGAGGCGCCGCTGCCGGCGGTGAGGGCGTGCTCGCTGTAGTCCTTCACTTCGAACTCCACGCCCAGTTCGGTCCGCAGGGCGCCGACCAGGGCGTCGATGGGCCCGTTGCCCTCGCCCATGACCGTTCGCGGTTCGCCGTCCACCAGCAGCTGGGCGGTGACCGTGGTGCGGCGGCCGCCGGTGGTCACCTCGCTGCCGATGAGGCGGACACCGGTGTCGGTCAGATAGGTCCTCGAGAACACGTCCCACATCTCGCCGGCCTTGATCACGGTGCCGCTGTCCTCGGTGACGGCCTGGACTTCCTTGGAGAACTCGATCTGGAGCCGGCGGGGGAGGTCGAGCCCGTGCTCGGTGTCCATGACATAGGCCACCCCGCCCTTGCCCGACTGGCTGTTCACCTGGATGATGGCCTCGTAGGTCCGTCCGGTATGACTCGGGTCGATGGGCAGATAGGGCACCTCCCAGTGGTCGTAGTCGTCACCGATGGCGGCAAAGCCCTTCTTGATGGCGTCCTGGTGCGATCCGGAGAATGCGGTGTAGACGAGGTCGCCCGCATAGGGATGACGGGGGTGGACGGGCATCCGGGTGGCGAACTCGGCGATCCGGCGGACCCGGTCGATGTCCCCGAAATCGAGCGCAGGATCGACGCCTTGGGAGAACAGGTTCATGGCCAAGGTGACGATGTCGACGTTGCCGGTCCGCTCCCCGTTGCCGAACAACGTCCCCTCCACCCGGTCGGCACCGGCCAGGACGGCCAGCTCGGCGGCGGCGACGGCGGTTCCCCGATCGTTGTGGGGATGGACGCTGAGAATGATCGAGTCGCGGTGGTTGACGTTCCGGCCGAACCACTCGATGACGTCGGCGTAGACGTTGGGACCGTACATCTCGACGGTGTTGGGCAGATTGATGATGATCGGGCGATCGGGTGTCGGCTCGATCACCGCCGATCACCGCTTCGCAGATCTCGACGGCGAACTCGGGCTCGGTGCCGGTGAAGCTCTCCGGGGAGTACTCGTAGCGGATGTCGGTACCCGGGACCGTCGACTCGAACTTCTTGCACAGGCGGGCGGCGTTGACGGCGATGTCGACGATGCCGGCCCGGTCGAGACCGAATACCACCCGACGCTGCAGCTCGGACGTCGAGTTGTAGAAGTGGACGATGGCCCGCGGCGCGCCGACCAGCGATTCGAAGGTGCGCTCGATCAGCTCCTCCCGGCACTGCACCAGTACCTGGATGGTCACGTCGTCGGGGATCACCCCCTCGTCGATGATCTGGCGCTGGAAGTCGTAGTCGGTCTGGGAGGCGGCGGGGAACCCGACCTCGATCTCCTTGAAGCCGATGTCGACGAGGGTCTCGAACAACCTCAATTTGCGCTCCGGGTCCATGGGATCGACCAGGGCCTGATTGCCGTCCCGCAGGTCGACGCTGGCCCAGCGCGGTGCCCGGGTGAGGTCGCCGTCCGGCCAGGTCCGGTCGGGCAGGGTGAGCGGGCGGTACGGCCGGTAGAGGTGGAACGGCATGGGCGAGACGTCGCAGGGCATGGCCAGGCGGTGGTGTCCCTCCTGATGGCCGGTGGCTGATCCGGTGTTCGGTTCGGTCGTCATTGCTTCTGCTCCCAAGGTCTGTCGGTGTCTCTGGTGCTCTGTTCATGCTTCCGGTCCCGGACCGGCGATCCTGGCCGTTGTTCCTGCCCAACAAAAAACCCCCTGGCCGTTTCGGCTCAGGAGGTTGCGGGCGAACGCGATGTGGCGCTCGCCGTCAGGTAAGGAGGAGTTCCGAGGTGGTGGCGGTGAACATGGTGCTCTCCATGGTGGCAGGTGGCCTCCGACCCGTCAAGGACCCGGACCGGGATGACCCACGGCCCTCACCTGGGAGGATCCGCCTGATCGGCCTTCGGAGAACCTCCCGAGCCGGTTGGTCCGGTGGCAACCACCTGTAACGGATCGACCACTCACTGCGTTGTAAAGGGGTGGAGCCGCCGTCCGGGGTTCCCTACTGGGGGGGGCAGCTGTCGCCCCGACTTCGAGTCCATGGAGACATGGAAGAAAAAGGAGCACTAGATGATTCGCAAAATTGTTGATGGTCGCGGCTGTGACCATCATGCCGATCGGAGCCGTAGTGGCCACCGGTTCAATTGCCGGAGCTGGAGTCAATGAGTCGGGAACGGCCACCTGCGGCGCGACGACCGGGACACTGAGCTTCAGCACGCCCATCTCCAATGCCGGGGTCTCCCTAGCTCCTGGGCATTCGTTCACCCAGACGACCACGGTCAAGGCCACGCTGACCAAGTGTGCCCGCGCCGGCGGTGGCATCACCCTTACCAAGGGTACGGTGCTCGGAACGGTCAAGCAGACGACCCATAACAGCACCACCAAGACGGAGAAGGTGGCAACCTGCGCCGGACTGACCGGGACGAACGCGGTGACCGCGAAGCTCACGACCACGTGGACGGCCAGTTCGGCAATCAACGCCACCGTGAGTAACTTCAAAAGTGTCTTGGGCGGATCGGTCGTTATCTCCGGGAACACGTATGGGACCTTCACTCTCCCAGCAACGTCCGCCGGTAACCTGGCAGGATCGGGTTCCTTCCTCGGTACCAACACGGGCAAGACGGACAAGTCGAACGCCCGCACCGTGAAGACCGTGACTCAGATCGCGACCGCCTGCGCCACGCCTCAGAAGTCGCTGAGCATCACAACCTGGAAAGTACCGTCGGCGACCTTCGCCTGACCCGCTGAGCATCCGCTCGACCCGTCGGGCACGCCGTACCGATGAGGACGGGGCTTCGGCCCCGTCCTCATCGCGTGGGCGCTCGGTTGCGGCGGCGACCCGATAGCACTTCGCGGTCGCACGATGGGTCGCAAGTCTCCGAGGGCAGTTGGTCCGATCCCGAGCCTCGCCGGGGCGCCCCTGGTCAAGGGATGGGATTCCAGGGGCGTCCCGTCCGGAGCTGGGTGTCGGGTCCCTGCTCGATTGGACTGGCTGGTTCGCTGCTTCCCCATTCCGGGCCATGCCCAAACATTTTGGTCGCCCTCGCGATGCAGCCGGGTCCGGAATCGGATTGAGTCGATTGAGGACGCTGCCCGATTCAGCAGACCCGGCCTCCGAGAGTGTCGGTCGGCGCCGAGCCTGACTTGAGCAGAATCTCCTCGAGACCGATCCCAGCTCGGGGGCCGGGTTCGAGGTCACCGTGGTCGCGTCAGTTGAGCCCGGACCCAGTCGAATCGCCTGCAGGACCGGCGAGTAGGCGCCATCGGGTCGCCTGCTTCACGTGGGCGAGGCCGTTGCGAACGAGGCCGTCGATCTGTTCGGAAGCCAAACCACCCAGTGTCATCTCTTCAATGGCCAGGCCGACTCGTTGCCTGTCCCGGGCGTGCGGTCAGTTGTGCGCCCACGTGACACTGAATGCCGTTCCGCCCGACGACAAGCTCGATGGCTTTGCCTTGACGATGTTCGTCGCGGTCACCATGGTGAGTTTGGTGGCGGTGAGCCCCGTTGCCGTGAGGGCTCTGCCGTCGGCCGCGGCTCCGGAGAAGTTGATGGTGCCGAAGTCGGCCAACGGAGCGATCGTGCAGGGGGATCCGGTGCACGGAGCTTCGGTGATCAACTCGGCGGACGATTCTTTGGGCAACGTGCTGGTCGTCTGGGTCGTCGCGAAGGTCCAGGACGGGGAGGTGGCGTGGATGGTCAAGGTGAAGGCCTTGCCGGAGGCTGACACCTGGGCATGGATGACTTGTCCGGGCGCGACGGGAAATTTGGAGGTGGACAGACGGACCGCCGCCCGCGGGTACATCTGGTACCACGCGTAGTACTTGGCCGTTCCGCCCGCACAGTCTGAGTCCGTGCCGATCTGTTCCACGGTGGGGTCCTTGGGGGCGAAGCCGTCGATGCCGACCCAGAACGCGGGCAAGCTGTGCCGCGCCCGTGGGGCAGGTGGCCCGGGGTTGGACCCAGCTCCCCATCGCCTTGGTGAACAGGCCTCCGGTGACCGCATATCCGGCCCAATTGTGCGATGACTTGGCGCCGTTTCCTTCGTTAGGCCCGCCCACGTGCGAGGCTGCGGGAGCGGCGGGGCCTTTGACGGCGGACGCACCCGTGGTGGTCCCCGCCACGAGGGATCCGGCACCCACCAGCACCGAGGCGACAACCGCCAGCCGGACGTGATTCCGCCTGACCATGGGCCGCGACCACCGGCCGAGGGCAACGTTCGCCTGTCCTACTGCCGGAGCTCGCATGCGAATGCGCCTCATCGATCCGCCAGTGCGCCGTCCTGACTAGGTGCCTGCATTGGGACCATTGACCTGAACCGCCAGACCGTGGTGCCTTCGGTGTTTCCTCGAACCATGCTTGCCCCTACCCTTCTTCCCGGTCGTCCCCTTCCCTGACCCTGCGCCCTGGTTGCCCCCGCGGTTCCCAATCCCCTTCCCGCCCTTGCCCGACCCTGTGCCCTGGTTGCCGCCGCGGTTGCCGAGCGGACCTGTCGGCGTCGTCGAGCCGGTCGTCTTGTGTGCGTCTTGGCGAGCGTCGGCCGCGGCCTCTTGGGCCAGCTTCCGGTACTTCTCCAGCTCGGTGCTCACCCGAGCTCCTCTGTGGTGCACCTTCGTTGCCTGGGTGGTTCCGCACGAAACGGAGCCGCTGGTACTGACCTGGCCGACGGCACTGTTCCCCGAACCGCGCCGAGAATGACAGACGGCTGCCCCTGGTGCCGACCGGTGCGCCGCAGCCGGGTGCGCGGCCACCGCCATATTGCCGGAGTGGCCTACCGCTGGAGGTGCAGGAGTCACCCCTGCTGACTGGCTGGGAGCGGGGACCCGTGGCCCCACGCTGATCCCCACCTGATGGAAAGCGCCGTCGACAACACGCGGCCGCCGGCGCCGGAAGGTCGGATGCCGCGGCCAGCGCGGTGGTCGTGGCGAAGAGGCTGGCCACCGAGGCGGCCACGACGGCGGCCCGCACGGGTCGGCGCAGATGCCCGGGCTTCGGCCACGTCGCCGATGCCGACTCGAACATCGAGCGGGCGCGGTCTTCCCCGACCAGTTCACCAGGCAGTCCCGGCGCCGAGGCCGCCGCGATGAGATCGGCCAGCTTCCCCGCACGACGTTTGGAAGTTCGACGACCGTGAAGTCCTGCGAAGCCGGAATTGCCGAAGAGCGGGCCGCTGGTCACGTCAACCATGGAGGCGAACCTCAGGCACGAGTCGGAGCTCTTCCTCAGCACCCCGCACCACTGCGGCCGAGGTGGTCTCGTCGGGCAGCTCCGTCAGATCGCTGCCATTGAGCGCACTCTCCAACCGACGGAGGCCGCGGTGGCACAGGACCCGAACTGACCCGGACGACCGCCTCATGATCTTGGCTACTGTAGCAACGTCGAGTCCGGCGACGATCCGGAGCATGACCGCTTCGGACTGATCCGGTGGCAGCTGGGCGATCAGGGCCAGGGCGGCATGGGTGGCGGAGTTCTCGTCGGCGTCCGATTCGACGCTGGTGGCAGCCGGGACCAGATCGAGCTGCGCATGCTCGATGTATTCGAATCGCCGGGAGGCACCTCGGTACCAGTCGATGACCCGGTTCCTCGCCGTGGTGAACAACCAGGCCCGGAAGCCGGCCTCGTCTCCTTCAAACCCCGGCAACGCGTGGCAGGACTCGGAACCAGGTGTCCGCGGCCAGATCCTCGGCCACCGGGCCTGCCTTGATGGTCAGATAGCGCAGAAGGCTGGGGTGGAACTGCTTCCACAGCAGAGCGAAGGCGTCCTGGTCGCCGCGCTTGGCAGCGCGGAGATTCCGACGGAAGTCGCTCGCTGCTTTCGTCTCGCTGTCGACTGGCGGCACTAGGATCTTCATTCCCCCTTACCTGCCCCCTTACCTGAGTCATACACCTGCGCCGTGGGCCCGTCCAGCAATGAATCAGGGAAATTTGGCTGGTGAGGCCCCTAATTGCGGTGATGTAACAATTTCGGCGTCACATTCGTTGTAGTGGGGGGAATGTGGAAGAACGGGCTCTCCGGGCTGTTTCCGGAAGCCTTCAGATCCGTTCGAAATTGCGAGCACTCCCAGTCGGTGACGACCCGGTTGGCGGCGTCCCACTCCTGGCGGGCGGTGTTGAGCAGGTGCTGGTGGACCTCGGGCGCCGAACGCCTCGGCCGCCACCTCGCTGCCGGCCAGATCGTCGATGGCATCGGCCAGGTTCGAGGGGATCCGGGGCACGTCGGGTGCCTGGTAGGCGTTGCCGGTGAAGGCCGGCTCCAGCTCGAGCTCGTGCTCGATGCCCCACAGCCCTCCGGCGATGGCCGCGGCCAGGGCCAGGTAGGGGTTCACGTCGGCCCCGGGGATACGGCTCTCGACCCTGCGGCCGGGACCGGCTCCGACCGTCCGGAACCCGCAGGTTCGATTGTCCTCGCCCCACACCGCGGCGGTGGGTGCCCACGAGTCGGGAACGTAGCGCCGGTAGGAGTTGACGTAGGGGGCGAAGCACCACGCCAACTGGCGGGCGGCGTGGATCTGGCCGGCGAGGAACTGCTGGCCCACGACGGACAGGCCCGACGGGGTCACGGATCCCTCGGCCGGCGCCATCATCGGCGCCCCGTTCTCCGCGTCCCAGAGGCTGGTGTGGATGTGGCACGACGAGCCGGCGCTGTCCATCGTCCACTTGGCCATGAAGGTCACCGACCGGTCGAGTCCCGAGGCGATCTCTTTGACTCCGTTCTTGAACACCAGATGGCGGTCGGCGACCTCGAGGGCGTCGGCGTAGGTGATGTTGATCTCGTGCTGGCCGATGCCGGCCTCGCCCTTGGAGAACTCGACGGGGATCCCGGCCTCGATCATCTGGTTGCGGATCCGACCGATGACGTACTCCTCCCGCGACGTCTGCAACAGCTGGTAGTCCTCGATCGAGTCGGCATGGGGGGCGAGCCCGCGCCAGTGCTTTCCGGCCGCCTCGGCGAACGACTCCCGGAACAGGTAGAACTCGAGCTCGGTCGCGCACTTGACCTCCAGGCCGTGGGCCGCGGCCCGTTCGATCTGACGGCGCAGGATTCGACGGGGCGACACCTCGACCGGCTGCCCGTCCATGGTCAGGAGGTCGCAGAGGACGAGCACGCTCCCCGGCAGCCAGGGGAGCGGCCGTACCGTCCGGGGATCGATCACCGCGTTGAGGTCGCCGTATCCGGTGTCCCAGTTGGCGAACTGATAGCCGGCGAGCGGCGTCATGTCGACATCGCAGGCCAGCAGGTAGTCGCACACCTCGATCCCGTGGTGCATCACGTGCTCGAGGAAGAACGCCCCGGTGACCCGCTTTCCGACCGGTCGGCCCTGCAGGTCGGGGAAGGCCACGACGACCGTGTCGACTTCACCCGACTGGATCTGATGGGGCAGCGTTTCCAGCGTCAGCATTCCAGCACTCTGACCCAGCCGGGTCGACCAGTCCAGCCCTACTCGGGCGTCACGTACGCCGACGGTGATACCGCCGTCGACCACCAGGGCCGACCCGGTGACGAAGGAGGCCTCGTCCGAGGCCAGGAACAACGCCGCCGGGCGATCTCGTCGGGGCGTCCGCTCCCGGAGCCCGCCAGCCGGGAGCGCACGGCCGTGAGTTCCTGGCCCTTCTGGCCGGCACTTGCCGACGCGACGCCGTGACCGGCCGGAGGGACGCACGAAAGCCGCCGCAAGCCCGGCACATCACGACCACAGCCGAGCCGGTCGCCTCACCAGCGCCGGAACCCTTGCACGGCAGACAGAGCAATACGTAGTCGCGCCGAACAGGAGCATA
>CAVZDZ010000005.1:0-457702 GCA_963774245.1 uncultured Acidimicrobiaceae bacterium
TGGTGAACGTCGTCCGCGATGCCGTGGGCGTACTGCTGTCGGCGTGAATGTCGGAGATCCCGTTGGCGTCGACCGCCGAGGACCACACCTCGAGGATCGTTCCCCGGGCCGGCGTGGGCACCTTGAGGGACCAGGTCGTCGACGTCGCTCCCCGGTTGGTCAGGGTGGCCGGGTCGTTGAACGGACCGGGCTCCCAGGTGTCGTTGGCAGCGCTCCACCAGGTACCGCTCTCTCTCCTCCTGCACCAGCACCCGTACCTGACTCACGCCCGCCGGAGCGCTGGCTGTTCCCGAGATGGTCAGCTGGCCGGGGTTGACGATCGTCGAATTGGCGACCGGTGACGTCACCGCCGTGGTCGGAGAACCGCTGGTCGCCTGCCTCCGACAGCGAAGTCGTAGAGGAAACCGTCTGCCGAAGTGATGAGGATGTTCCGGTCGACGACCGCCGGCCCCGAGCCGATGTAGCTGCCCGTCTGGTAGCTGTAGAGGAGCGCCCCGGTGGCCAAGGAGAGCACCTGGAACTGTCCGTAGAGGTTGGTGGTGAGCACCACCCTCTCGGCCGGAGGACCCTCGATCGCCACGGCCCCGAGATTCTCAGCGCCGGCGGGGAGGGCGTAGTGCCAGTTGACGGCTCCGGTCGTGGCGTTCAGATCGAACGCTCCTTCGCTCGTGCCGATCACGAGCTGATTACCGGCCAGCGCCGGCGTCGATCGGGATCCGTTGGCCACCTCGGGGTTCTCGAAGACGTAGTTCCAGATCTGGGCTCCGGTCGTCAGGTTGACGGCGTAGGTGATTCCGTCCTTGCCGCTTGTGTAGGCGACGCCGTCTGCGAAGCCGTTCACCCCTGGGCGCTGACGGCGATCCGGCGCCGACGTCGCTGTCGTTATTGACCGCCGCCGTCTGGAAGCGCCACACCAGAGCTCCGGTGGTGGTGTCGGGCGCGTACATCTTCCCGTCGGTGTCCGCACGTGCCGAACAGGACGAGGGGTTCACCATTGGGGAAGGCCGTGGTCGGTGCGTCGACGGCGTAGGACATGAAGTCCCAAACGCCGCCACCGACGGGATACGGTGCGTTCTGCCGATGCCAGCGAGCCGTCGGCCAGGTGGAAGGCGTACACGGGGCCGTTCTGAGCCAGATCAACCGAGCCCATGAAGATGGTCGGCTGACCACCCGGAGGTGTGGCAATGACCGGACTGGCTTCGCCCAGCGCGTAGATCGGGCCGGTCGAGCACTGTGGCCACCGGTGGCGGCGTCGAGTTTGAGGAGTCGCGGGCTGTAGGTGCCTACCACCCAGATCGAGGAACCGTGGACGATCGGGGTCGAGCGGATAGTCGTCCCGATGTTCACCGACCAGAGCGTGTTGCCAGTCAGTTCACTGTACGCCGTGAACCATCCGCCTTCGGTTCCGGCGTACACCACGGTCTGGCCGAGGGTTTGGTTGTAGGCGACGATGGGCGAGCTGAGCGACTGGGCACCCATATTGGCCATCCAGCGCACACCGAGGCGAGCACAGGTTTTGTTGTGTTGATGGACGGGTCGCCGCTCAGACCGGTGAGTCGCGGGTCGCCGTGGGCCTCGGCCACTGGTAGGTGGGGATGCTCGCATCCGGAGATGCGGGAGTGGCACTTGCCGCAGGAATCATGCCAATGGCCAGCACGCCGGTCACGAGTGCCAGGCAAAACGCAACCCTTCCGGCTGCCCCAGAGGCGACTACCCTGGCGCATCTTCTTGACATCCGCCCCCCTTGCCCCGACCCGATCGGGCGACTGAAGTCTCGGCCCAGACCGCTCGGGTCGACAGCTGCGCCTTGTCAGTTTGGAAGCTTCCGCAGAATTTGGAGGCTCTGCGTCCTAGCCCCTGCAACTTGACCCATGTGAGAGACCACTATGAGTGAGGTCAACCCCACTATAAGTGAAATAGTTAACCAGCTTGTCAGTACTTCCCAGGGTGGCCGAACCTTTTGGGACTCTGGTTCGGGCGGTACAGCTGCGAAGCGCACCGCTTCGACCTTGACGCACGGTTGCTCATTTCGATGTGGAAGCAGCCCGCTGCGAAGCGCACAGTCCATGCACTGAGCGGCGATTGACCAATCGACGACGGGAGTGCGAGACACGCCCGTCCCGGGTCAGGCCTCAACCTACAGCTGGCGAGGTGCCTTTCTGCTATTGAGACTGCAAGTGAATTCCAAGGCACTGCGGATCACTCGCGCCAACTGGATTGACGGACACGCCTTCTCAACAGGGCTGGAGGAGATCAACGGTACGCCGTGAACGGGTTTCTATCGCCCTCTCAAGGTGGAGACACGGGTTCGAACCCCGTTGGGACTGCTCGAAGAAGTCGACGGTCTTCGGCTCGATGCTTTGACCCTGAGACTCAACCTCGATGTGAGTCGGCGTCGAATCGGCAGGCTCGTCACCAGGAGGTTCCTGCGGTGAGCAGTTGCGCGGGTGAGTTTCCGTTGTCCCGCTGGCTCGGGCCACGCCCCGACGAGTCCACCTACGTCCCACTCATCTTGGCCACAGTGCGCCCATGGCCCTTCCGAACCAGTCCCCCGACCCCAATCAGCCTCGCCCGGTCCCAGCCAACCCCGGCGATGACTGGATCGGATCCATGCTCCTCAAACCTGCTCTTCGTAGGCGTGACAGATGTACCGGTGCTCTCCCGCAGAGTTGAGCACCGGCCCGCTGGTCAAGTCTCCGGGTGAGAGCGGCTTGCCGCAGTCGGCGCACCTCACAGTCTCCTTGACGGCGTCGATGAACATGGAGCCGGTCGAGGTCGAGCGGATCGCTACGCCGCACTGCCACCTGTCTTCCAGGAATCGGATGAGCGAGCTGGGCGATCCGACGAACTCGTCGTGGAGCGTCCGGTAGCGGTCGAGGGCGTCCGCCCTCTCGGCAGCGCTCTGCGTGCTGGTCATCGCACCTCCTCGGTAGATCCTTCCTTCGAAATCGGCACCGGGAGGCACGACCTGTAGCGAGGTTCGCCGACTCGTCGGTGGATGAGTTCATGGTGGGGGTCCTCGCTGACCCGGAGGCGGCCTCGGCTCCTGGGAGCGACAGCGGCGTGGCAAAGGGCAAATGAGGGGCCAAGGGGCCCCTCATTTGCTGAGACTGGGGCGCCCATGAACGGCCGTGTTGGGACGGCGTCCAGTAGCAGTACGGCGGGTGTCCCCGACTACCGGGAGCGGGTCTGTTATCGAGCCTCATCCAGGGAAGGAAGAAGGACAATGAGGTGGGTATCGTCAGGCCATGACCAGTCGGCTCACAAACATCTGCATTGACGCTGCCGATCCTTTGTCGCTCGCCCACTTCTGGTGCGCAGTCCTGGGCTGGACGGTCGCTGACCAATCCGACGAGGGAGTAAGTATCGCTCCCGTCGACGGAGCATGGCCGGTCATTGACATTCTCCCGGTTCCAGAGCCAAAGCTCCACAAGAATCGGCTCCATCTGGATCTTCGTGCGGATGGAATCAGCACCAGTGAGGAGCTGAAGCGGCTTCTTGACCTGGGCGCTTCGACCGTCCACGTCGGGCAGTCTTCCGAGGCAACCTGGGTAGTGCTTGCCGACCCGGAAGGAAACGAGTTTTGCCTACTCGCCACGTCGGTCCAGAACCTCGTCCAATGAGCCTGGCGACAGAAACCGGGAGCCGGACGGTTACTGAAACCGCGGTTAACCGGGACTTTGGTCGCACGTCGGCGAGCACCTAGAGGATCATCGCCGAGCTAGCCGCCGGCCGCTTTCTGTGTCGATTGGTGTGTAGTTCATCTCGAAGTGGTGATAGAGCGTGGACTCGTCCGATTGGGATAGCTCCTCACCGTGCATCTCGATGTCGGGTGCTGTTCGGACCCGCTCCTTGGTCGCCTGGACCTGAAGGTAGTCGGGACCGATCTGGACGCCGCTCAGAGGCACAAACGTCAAGTGACGACCTATGAAGCCTTCTTTGACGGTAGCGAACTGGGGCTCATCAGTTTCGACATCGACGTAAACATCCTCCAGCTTGCCGATCTTCTCGCCGTCCATGTCGACGAGCGTCCTGCCGTGCCACTCCGAGACGTTCCACTTGGACTGCTCGGGTTCCTTATCTTGACCCTGGTCGTATATGCCACTCATTTCAACCTCCGAGCTTGAGCGTCCAGATAGCTGTGGCTGTCTCCAGCACAAACTAGATCATTGCGTAGATGGGATCTGGCCCCGCCAGAGTGGGGCGAACCCCTCCCAGCCAGTCGGCGGGGGTACCAGTCAACGCCGGCTCGGTGGGCCCCCGGCGAATCGTCCGAATCAGTGGTTCATTCCGAACTATCGCCGGAAGGGGTCGTCACCCTGGGCAGGGCTGGCGGCCGTTCCGTTGGCTCGCCCCCTCCATCGCCGTCCGACACGCGCGGTCGGAATAGCCGGATAACCTCACGCCGGAGGTCAGGCCATGGATCGCTACACCGTCATCTCGTCCGACTGCCACGCAGGGGCTGACCTCGCCGACTACCGCCCCTACCTTGAGGCCCGATGGCACGAGGAGTTCGACCGGTGGCTCGACGGCTACGAGAACCCGTTCCGAGACCTGACGGCTCCCGACGCCAACCGCAACTGGGATAGTGGCGTCCGCCAAGCGGCACTTGAGGCCGATGGCATCGTCGGCGAGGTCATCTACCCGAATACGATCCCGCCCTTCTTCCCGATGAGCGGCCTGGTCACGCCGACGCCGCCAGCGTCCGACTACGAGCTGCGCCTCGCTGGCATCCGAGCCCACAATCGGTGGCTGGCCGAGTGGTGCTCCGAGGTGCCGGGTCGCCGGGCCGGGATCGGCCAGATTCTTCTCAACGACGTGGCGGAGGCGGTGCGCGACGTCAACTGGATCGCCGACCACAACCTGATGGGCGGTGCTCTCCTGCCGGGTGTGCCCCCGGGGAGCGGGATCGATCCGATTCACTCACCGGCCTACGACCCCGTATGGCGTGCCTGCGAGAAGCGAGGGGTGGTGGTCAACGTGCACGGCGGCGGCGGACAGCCCAACGAGGGCTACTTCCCGGCCACCCTGGCCCTCTTCGTGCTGGAGGCCAGTTTCTTCTCGCACCGCCCCGTGTGGTCGCTCGTGATGGGCGGTGTGTTCGACCGCTTTCCCGACCTCAGGTTGGTGGTGGCCGAGGCTGGGTCGAAGTGGATCCCCGACACGTTGAAAGCGATGGACGAAATTCAGGCCAAACAGGACGAGGGGAGGATCGGCGCGCTGACGTTCATCGATCCATTCCGGCTTGGCCGCAGACCCAGTGAATACTGGGCCACCAACTGCTGGGTCGGGGCGAGCTTCATGAACCGCGAGGACGCAGTTGACCGCCACCTCGTCGGCGTCGACAAGATCATGTGGGGCAGTGACTTCCCGCACGAGGAGGGCACCTATCCGTTCACACGGGAGGCGCTTGCCAACACCTACTCCGGCATGGACCCCGGCGAGGTGGCGATGATGGTCGGCGGTAACGCTGCTCACGTATACGGATTCGACCTCGATCGTCTGGACCGGATCGCGGCCAAGATCGGACCGGAGGTGGGCATGGTGGCACAACCGATCGATAGCCTGCCTGACTCGGAGAGCCGGGCCTTCGTACCCCGCTCGGCCACCTTGTCGTAAGAGAACTGATCGATCTGGGGCGACCCAGTGACGCGGACCTGTCCTATAACGCCTCGATCGGTGGGGCGCTGCCGCAGATCGATTCATCGATTGGCCGGAGTTCTTCGTTCGTAGAGCGCCGCGCGCCAGATCTCGAGTTCGCCCGTCGGACCACTGAGAGCCACGTCAATCTCACGCCGAAAGATGAACCCCAACGTCTCGTAGTAGACCCGGAGACGGGCATTGGAGGCCGGGGTATCAAGTCGTAGCCAGTCCCGATCTCGGTTGGCGGCTGTTATATCTGCCCAGGTGACCATCTCGACCCCGAGGCCCGGGCGAGCGATATCTGGATTGGTACAAAGTCGATGAACGTAACCAGAATCAGGTGGGCGCTCACCCCAGAACATCGGATCCTCCCAGGACAGGGCCAACGTTCCGAGCACAGCACCCCCCTCGACGGCGACATACGTCTCGCGACGCAGCACTGAGTCTTGAAGCACAGAGACCGGGAAGGGATCCCACCATTGCCGGTACCCGAGGGCAGCCGCCCGGTGAGAGGCAGCCGAGAGCATCCGTTCCACTTCCGGAATGTGGTGTCGTCCAGCAACGACTATGTCGACTCCGCTTTCGGTCGATCCGACAACTTCATCGCTTCGGCCCACCCGGATATCCTGACACCCAGAGCACCGGTGTAAAGCGCCCCCGAACACCCATGGGCGGGCGGGTGTCGACGGATCGCCTGTACAGATATTTGTTGTTGCAAGGTCACCTGGACGTGGGATGGGGGACATGGGGTTGGCCCTTTCGGTGGGTTCGAGTTGCATCCCGACTCTGTTGGTCAGGTCTATCGCAAACCTTCGGGTCGACTCCAGATGTCTCCTCGTCGATCCGGTATCCGGCAATATGGGCTGGTGCCGGATGAGGGCTTCACAGAGTTCCGATCTGTCGAGGACATCCCAACCGGGATTGCCGTCGGACGGCGCATTGTGGTCACCGGCATGGCCGGAGCAGGCAAGAGCACGTTCTCGCGAGCACTTTCGGCCAAGACTGGCCTTCCCGTGATCCATCTTGACATCCACTTCTGGCAACCAGGCTGGGTGGAGCCGTCTGAGGACGAGTGGCGCGAGAAGCAACGGGACCTGCTCACCGGCGACGAGTGGATCGCCGACGGCAACTACCACGCCACACTCGACCTTCGGGTTGAGCGAGCCGACACGGTCGTGTTCCTCGATACGCCATGGTGGGTCTGTGCGCGGCGAGCGATCGTCCGCGGGATCCGCAAGCGTCCGGTTGGATTCCAGCTACCCAACGGCTGCGACGAGTCGGCTTTGCGGCGGTTGCGCGATGAATGGTCGCTGGTCTGGCGGATCTGGAGAGTCCGCCGGTCTGAGCGCGAACTAGAACTCAGGATCGTGTCGCGGCAGGGGGAACATGTGGCGCTGTACGTACTCACCTCCAAACGGGCGACCCTCGACTTCCTCAGCGCGTAAGTGATAAGCGAGTCTTCATTGCGCGCACCGCGTGCGGCCAAGTGGACGCTCATATCCAGATTCTGGGCCCACTGATATCGTCCAGGGCATGGCGAGGAGGGGAGGGACAGGGTGGGCCTTCGGGGCGGTCTCGGTCCTCTCGGGGTTGCTTGCCGCCTGCTCGACTCAGGCGGCCGCGCCCACGACGACCACTCGGCCAGCGCCTCCCAGAACCACGACAACGACCATCACGACGCCTCCAGCGACCACCGCCCCTGCCAACGCTCAACTGACCGTCGGCACGTCCAGCGCCGCGATCGGTCAGACGATCGTTGTCAGCGGTACAGGGTGCACGCCCAGCTTCGGCGGTGATGTAGGTGTGGAGATCGGTGTGAGTGGCGATGCGTATAACTCGGCCCAGGGAACCCGAGGGGCGGCCGTTGCCAACGCGGATGGGTCATGGTCGATGAATCTTCCGATCGATCGGTCCACTCCTCCGGGCGCACAGCCGTTAGTGGCGGACTGCGGCGCATCCGGCCACGCTGATAGCTGGTCCTATCCAAGTGGAACCACGATCACGATCACCACCACCTACTACCTGTCGGTGAGCCCAGGAACGACGGTAACAGCGGGGACGACTCTGAGCGTTACCAGTGAAGGGTCATGCCCGATCCCGTCGATACCGCCGACTGGTTTCGCTCAAGATGCCCAAGTCGGTATTGGCACAAACATCGACGGTATCGAGAGTTTCGACGGGCAGAGCAACGGTGTGGCCAACACATGGGCCGGTACGGACCAGCTTGGCAACTGGTCAACGACGATCACTGTTCCGCCGACGACACCGCCCGGTGTGTACTCGGTGAGCGCTGGTTGTACGGCCGACCGGTCGTTTTACGCCTACTACAACCCGGTTTCCATCACGGTGGTGGCACCCTGAAGCGGGCCTGGTCACTCCTCATCCCCGGCGGCTTGCCCCTTACCTTCCGCGCTGCCTCGGGAGTCGGATCGTCTGGATCGGCCCGGATCTTCCCCTCGGCCTCCAACTCCCGGCGGAGCTGCTCGATTCGCTTCGTGGATCCCTCTCGTCTGGGCATGTCCAGACATGGTGGGCCCGGTATGACGGTGAGCGTCTGATCAGACCCAAGCCCATATCAGGGACCTCGGGCACGTTTCTGGCAAGCTAGGTTCGTGGAGCTGCCGGTGGGCCTGAGGTTCCTCGCAAGTCAACCGCAAAGTGGAATCCGGTCCTGGTGCCCGAAAGAAACGATGAGCAATACCGAAGACGTGCGAGATGAAGCCCTCGATGCAAACCTGGCATCACTGATCGGCAAACCGGTCGGGTCGCCAGGGGCGACGTTGGGGCCTGATCCGGTCAATCTGCCCATGATTCGCCATTGGGCAGCCGCGTATCGAGGATCGGAATCCCGTCTACACGGACGAGGCCTTCGCGGCGCGGTCGCGGTTCGGGGGAGTGGTCGCCCCACCGCTGATGCTCCAGACCTGGACGATGGCGACGCCGCAGATCAGTGGAATCGCCGAGCGGGGTGGGTCGCCCGTCGCGTCCGAAGGTGATTCCCCGCTGTCGATCCTTGACAAAGCCGGTTATACGGCCACCCTGGCCACGAACTCTGAGTTCGAGATCATCCGTTACCTGAGGCTAGGCGACATCATCTCGGCGGAGACATTGTTCGAGTCGATCTCACCGGAGAAGACCACGCGCATGGGTACGGGCCGCTTCGTCACCTGGGTAACGACCTATCGCGACCAGACTGACGAAGTGGTTGGTCGGCAACGGTTCCGCATTCTCAAGTTCGATCCGAGTACGGGCGGTGGAAGCATGAGCAAACGCTTACCGGTGGATTCCCGATGATTGCCCGAACCGATCAAGGCACCCTGAACTTCGCCGACCTCAAGGTGGGTGACCAGTTGACGCCCATGGTGATCGACGTAACGGCGACGCGCATCGTGGCCGGAGCCATCGCCAGCCGCGATTTCATGCCCGCACACCATGACCAGAGTTTTGCCAATGCGCAGGGCGCGCCGGACATATTCATGAACATCTTGTCGGACACCGGGTATTGCAGCCGCTTCCTCACCGACTGGGCTGGTCCCGAGGCCATGGTGACACGCCTCGCTATCAGACTGGGCGTACCCGTGTTTCCGGGCCATACGCTCAGTTACACCGGCAACGTAACGGCTCTTCGTCAGGAGGTCGAGGGTGTTGTCGAGGTCGGATTCCGTGCGGCCAGCGACCTTGGAGACCACGTCACTGGAACCGCGGAGTTGCGCCTTCCCATAGGTGACACGGGTCGGGGGTCTCGCTGATGGGTAGCTTCAGCTAGCCCGACGCCTACACGAGCGGTGAAATCCGGACTGGAGTTCACCGTGCTTTTGGACTGCCGACATCAGTTGGCCACCTATTGACCGTTATCGATGGTTCCAGACGGTGTCGAATGAGGAGCCATGCGCCGACAGCGGTGTCACCGTGGCATATGTCGTAGTTCCGGCACTTTCGGTGACCGACGCATTCAGCCAATCACTCGATGAGATCGTTCCAATCTCATTTACCGTGTTTGTGACCTTGGCCTTCGTATAGCCCATCGTTCCGTAGTTGGCCAACGGAAAGAAGCCCGAGCCGGCATAGCGCCCGACGTCTTCGGTGATCACATCGGCAGAGCTGCGGTCACACGTCAATCCGCTTGCACACTGTTCCCGCCGGGTGAAGGACTTTCCGGTCGTCACATCCGTCACTTTGATGGTGAACACCGAGGTTGCCGTGGCGAACTTGACACTTGCTGTGATCTCGTCGCCGGGATTGATCACCAGCACCGTCTGGATCGAGTTCGTCGGATACATCTCCCACCACATCGAATACGAGGGAGCGACACCGACAGCGCCACATTGTGCCTGGGTGCCCCCCTGCTCAACGGTGCCGTTGAACCAGCCATCGAGGCCGATCCAAAAGACGGTCCACGCGTTCTTCGCCTCACAACTGACCGTCGGCTGAATCCAGCTCGCGGCCACGGTGGAGAAATCGGTCGACTCGCTTGACGTATAGGTGATGTAGCCATCCCAGTTGCGTGAGGTGAATCGGTGGCTGCCGTTGATCATTGCTGGGCTCTCGGTAACGTCGCGCGCTGGCCCTGCGTACCCAGTTGCAATCGGACTCGCGCTCGCCACCGAAGGAACCGAGCACACCCCCGAGGCAACGGTGAGTGCCGCCAGAATGCCGATCGAAACTCTTCCCGCCTTCATGCTTGTCCTCCGCCCTTGTTGAATCGCCTCCGACTTTCTTACCCCGACACCTTCGTGGTGTCAACTGACGCGATGGCATACGGCGAAATGCCCGTCTGCTTGTTGCTCGGCCGGTCGCTCCAGCGTCGATGGCGACCGATGCTCCTGTGGCAATCGTGGCTCCCGCGGTCAGTCCGACGGCCGCCAGGGCGATGCTCTTCGGAAGCTTCATGGTCCCCTCCATCAGACGAGAACACGCCCCGCCCCTCATGGTGGGCCGCGGCTTGCACAACTGATAACCCTTACTCGCTGCCAACCAGACGGAAGTTCTGGGTGTCGGCGTTCACGCCTCAGCCGTCTTCGTGGGGGTAGTGACGTGCGTCACGGTCACTTCGGAGCCGTTGATGGTTACCGTCACCGCTGGCCAGTATGTGACGGACCTCGGAAAGGTGAGCCCGGTGCGACTCGTGAATAACGCCGGGAGCGCGGGCTGCCATCCGTCCGTGGTCAATTGCCATGCCACCCCAAGCCCCACCGCAAATGCGGGCACATAGTCGATGCCGAACAGTGGGCTGGTCTCTGTGGGATGGCCGGCAAACGTGATCGAGACCGGACCGCGGGGGGTACTACGCTCGATGAGCGTGGTAATGCGGCTGGCGAGCGCATTGTCGTGGGAACTGACGTACTTGGAGCTGGAGGTGACGCTGCTGCGGAGCCCCATGACACCGACCGCGACAGCACAGACCACGAGGACGACCGCGGCTCCAACCTTCGTTGGGCGTGAGGGCGTCAGCCCCGAAACGCCACCCGTGGACGCAGTAGACCGACGTCTCCAGGTACGGTGTGCGGATACCGCCACTTCGCAGATTCCCCACCCCACGGTGACCCAAACGAGGGTCCCGACGATCCATAGGACGTAGCCGAGATAGAACAGCGTGTACTCGATTGGCTTCGGTACGACCCCGAACGTGACGACCAGGCAGAGTGCGCAAAGCACCACGATCGTCGCCAGAGCACACAGTGATTGCCGTCCCGCCACGCTGGCCCCGACTGCAACGGCGATGAGCACCCCGAGAGTCAGGAGACCGTCGAGGGGCGTCTGGCTCAGAGGGCCGTACACCAGGAATACCAGGTGCGTTGACGGCAGCGTCCAGATCGGCCGGTTGGAGGCGGCGAAACCGAGGCTCCGAAGTCCGAACGCCATGCCGACCGGCGGACCACGATGAGCGTCGAGGAGGAGGGTCAAGTTTGGCTGGCTACCACCGATCTCCTGGAGGACCGTCGGAAGCCAGCAGAGCAGGCCCACGACGAGGCCCCACTTCAGCCAGCCCAGGCGGTCCGGCCGTCTTCTGACGATTCCGAGGCACAGGGGGATGACGATCAATGCGACGCTGAAGAAGGCGAAGAACACCTCCGACTGGACGACGACCGATGCGGTGAAGACAAGCCACGGCCACCACTCCAACGAGCCCATGGAGACGAGCCAGGCCAGCACGATGCTGGTAATGAGAAACGGGAGCGAGAGGTTTGGATTCCACATCGGTCGGTTGAACACTGACGGGATTGCCCATGCAAGATCGAGGATTGCCAGTCCGAGTACTCCGCAGGCGACAACGTGGTCAGACCTCCACAGCGCTTCCACGCCGAGGGAGAGCACCAGGCCGATCACCAGTGCCCCACCCCATAGCACCCCTTGGGAGGGGTCAATGCGGACGGGAATGGCGAGCAGCCAGTACTGGAGAGGTCCCGGGTCGAAGAGCAGCTGGCCCGTCCCGATAGAGGACGTGGAGAACTGTCCAAGTAGAGGAGGGTGAAACGAGAAGGTCTCGAAGGTCCTGATGGAGATGGTGGCGTCATCCTGCAGCGCCCTCCATCCCCGGCTCAGCTCCAAAAGCACCGGCACGAGGACCGCCGTCCAGATTGCGGTGTGGCTGCCGATGCGAACCACGAGCCGCATCGAGGTCCGGGGGTTCTCCGAAGGAACGGGCTCGGCGCTCGTCGCCGTCTCCACAGCGGCCGCCGCCAGCGTCACGGCCGACAGTGTAACGCCATGGACGCCGATCCGCAGGGGAGAGTCGCCGGTCGTCCTGGGACGGGCCGGTCGGAGTCAAGGTCCCTGGGCACTACGTCTAGGAGTACTGGTGATGCTGCCTTCGGTTATGGAACCAGCGCCTCCGAAATCGAAACGCCAATCCACAACGAATCAATAACGATGTGGGGACTCTCACGCGCCTGAGATTCAGCCGATACTGGCGTCCGTAATGGTCGTCGTCTCGGTGCCCCCTCCTGCCAGGGCAAACACGCCGGATCCGTCGGCGAGATCGACGCTTTCCGGGGAAGTGGGATCGCCAGTGATGGACGTAACGGTGATCGATGACGGCAACGACTCGGACACCGTGTAATCACCTACTTCAGGAAGTAGAACGTCCCCGATGCACTGACCGGCCAGTGCCGACTCGGTTATGGGAGATTGGCCATTGCCGGAGATCGTGAAGCTCCATGGACCCGCTCCAACGCCAGAATCACCGGCCTGGATGCATACTTCAGGCTCGCAAAACGTCGATGGTGTACACATGCGAGCCTTTGTAACCGTTGGCGTCGACTGCCCGGATGGTGACCGTCGCCGCCCCCGACTTCGTCGGTGTACCGGCGAGAACGCCCCCGGCTGAAAGCTTGAGTCCATGTGGAAGCTTTCCCTTGGCTATCTTCAGGGTGTACGGCGCGAGTCCACCGGTACCGACCAGCGTTTTGGAGTAGGCGACACCCACCGATGGATCCGGCAATGTGGTCGGCCGGAGCTTGATTTTTGGGCGTACCGCCACGACGTTGTAGCCCGCATAGCCGGGGAATCCGTTGGCGTCAGTGACCATCACCTCGAAGGAGTCCACGTAAGGGGAGTCCGCGGGGGTGGCGGTACCTGACAACAACCCCTCGGGAGAGAGGGTGAATCCCGCAGGCAAGGAGCCTTCGCCGGGATACAGACCGAAGAGGTAGGGAGCCGTACCACCCGATGCGGTGAGCTGGACGGCATAGGGGACGCCGATCACGGGGTCTTTGGCGAGCTCGCCCGGAGCAATGGTGATCGTCGGCGGCGGGCTGACATCGAGCGTGTAGGCCTGCGATCCGCTGTTAAGGTGATAGTCGAACGCGGTGATCGTGAACGAGAACGTGCCCGACTGCTCGACCGGGCCACTCATTGTGACAGCATCCGGCCCATCGGCAGTGAGCTCAAGGCCGGTGGGTGTCGGACCGCTGATCTCGTAGGTGTACGGTGCCGTCCCGCCGCTGAAGGTGAACGTCTGGCTGTACGACTGGTCCTCCGTCACCGGGGGCAAGGTGCTGCTCGTCGGGGAGACCACCACCCCGCCGCTCACCACCGCGAGAAGGTATTGAGCGGTTCCGCTCTGCCCGGTGGAATCGGTGGCGGTGAGCGTGAATTGTGATGACTCAGGCTCGTTGGACACCCCGTAGACGACCCCCGAAGCCTCGAGCGAGAAGCCGGTGGGCAGCTCCCCTGCGGTGACCGCGTAGGTATAGGGGCCGGTACCACCGGTGGCGGAGATGGTCTGGTTGTAGTGCTCGGCCAGGTTGGACGTCGGCAGGCTGGTGGGAGTGAGTGAGATGGGCGAAGCACCTGACGCCTCTACCAGAACCTGGTACGCCTGGGTTCCGGCAAACCCGTTCTGATCGGTGGCGGAGACGGTGAACGACGAGTTACCCGCCGTGGTGGGTGTCCCGGAGAGCAGTCCGGCCGGCGTCAGAGTCATGCCGGGTGGAAGTGCGCCGGCCGACACGGTGAAGAGGGGTGTCCCACCCCCCGTGGCGGTGAGCGTCTGCGAGTAGGACTGACCCACCGTCATGCCGGGCAGTGTGGCCGGGCTGATCGTCGTCACCGGCAGTGTGGTCGTATAGGTGTAGATGTCAGGTGCAGTGGAGCTGCTGTCGCCGTCTGCGCTGGGGGCCGTTGCCACTGCCGGCTGCGACCAGGCCCCTGCTTCGGTCTGTACCTCGACATAGACCTTCGTACCGTCGGGTTCGGGGGGGCCGGTGGCGTAGAGCGTCTGACCACCGGAGAGGGGTGGAGAGTACGGACTGGAATCAGTCGAGCAATCGGATGCGCCGGGCGACGAGGGGTTCGTACAGAAACTGACCTGCGCCGGTCCGCTATCGAATCCCGAGCCGGAGATCGTTACGCCGCCGATGAGCGAGAGCTTCCAACCGCTGTTGAGCGCCGAGCTAAGTGTGACCGGCTGGACATCGAGGGTCGTCGAGCCCACCGCCGTGTTCTGGCTTGCGATGATGACCTGACCGCTCGGCAGCTGAAGCTGCTGACCCGCCGTGATCGGGAGTGCGGTGCTGTCAACCGCCACACTCGTGACCGTCGAGTCGGCGGGCAGCGAGCTCTTGACGGTCAGTGCGGTCGTCTGCGTGCCTGTCACTGTCGGTGGCGAGGTGACCGGGCCACCTTCCTGAAACATGAAGGAGTCGAAGCGGGGGTCCCAGTAGGGAGCGACGGAGATCGTGTTGTTCGGATCGGTCAATGTGGTCGAGGCGGTGAAGGACTGCGATTGACTGTAGGTCGAGGTACCCGAATAGGTCTCACTGAGCGTTTGCCCGGTGGTGTTCGTATTCCCATAGGTGAGGGTATCGCTCAGACTGCCCGAGAACAGTGGGAACTTGACGCCTGCGGACACGGAGATGGCATCCGTGTTCGTCTCGGAGTTGGTGACGACGGACTGCATGGTGGAAGTGGTGGTGTTCGTATCGCTCTCGCCGATCGTTTTCGTGTAGCTCAGGCCCTGACTGGAGCTGTTGACAGTCAGGTTGGGAGGCACACTGGGTGCGTCCCCGAGCACCGTCCCCGGATCCACTCCCTGCCCTGGGTCCTGTCCGGATGGGGTGGGTATCAGTCCGAGCGCGGTTCCGGCGAAGGGATCCTGAGCGATGATGGAATCACACTCTTGTTGGGTCAACGCAGCCGTATCGCCGGTCAATATGGTGGGTGGAGTCTCATCGCCTTCGGCACAATTGAGGAGAGCGCCGACCGTCACCGGAACGGTGCCCGCATAGCTGAGCGGGGTAGCCCCGGTCGTTCCTGTGACGTCCGAACCCGGACAGCTCGTCGAATCGCCTGACGATGTGGCGGCCTCGCCATTGGCGCAGGAGGCGAAATCCCAGACGCCGAACTGGGGATTGACCATCAGGAGAAAGAGGTCGTTCATCCAGGGTGGCTCATCCGGACCGGTTGTCTTTCGAGCCGCCGCCGTGAGTTGCTGCGAGTATGTCGACTGGACATTGCTTCCCGTTCCCGTGGTATCCGATGAGGATGTGGTGAAGTTCGAATTTGCGTCCCAGGTTGTCGCGGACGACATATTCACGCTGGCCCAGTCCCCAAACCCGGCTGACGCCGAAATGGAGTTCTCGAGCGAATTATCGGAGCCGGAGACATCCGAACTCGATTGGCCCAGGCTGACATCGGTTTCGACCCCGTTGGTCGTCGATTCCGAATAGGTCTGAGAACTGCCCGATCCCGGCGGTTGATAGACGATTCGGCTGACGATGGCGTTGGTTTGCACTTCTGCCGTAGGTTCCACGTTGATCTGTAGCGCGGGTGTCACTCCCACGGCCGGCCCATACGTCGCTTGGGTCGAGGGACCGGCGTAGCCGCACGCGTCGTAGCCCGTACCCGGGGTGGGGTCGACTTCGACAACGTCATCGATGCAGAAGTTCGAGCCGATGAGGCCGACGTTGTCATTTCCCTGTTGGGTCGAAAGGCTATCCGTCGGCCTGTCCAAGAGCCCTTCTCCGTCACCAAGGACGCTGTCCTGCAGCCCGTAGCTGTATTTGAGTGCCACATACTGCTCGGCTTGACCCAAGGGGATGATCAGATTGCCGACCTGGCCGGTGCCCGATCCGATGGGCACCGAATCGTTGTTGGAGGCCAGCCAGATCGGATTGCCCAAGGGCGACCAATTGGTCCCGTCCGTCGAGGTCACTGCCTGCACCGTACACACGGTGGTATTCCCGTCCAGGGGAGGGCCTTCGGTGCCGCTCGTGTTGTTGGCGTTCTGATTCGACTTGCCCTTCGCCGAGCCGTCACTCCGGGTGAACTTCTTCGACGGTGGCTCGTTGTTGAACTCACAGCCGACCGACATCGATACATTCGAAGTCGGGACGCCGATGGCGACCACCGGCTGCGATTGAATTGATGGATCGTTGCTTGCGCCAAGACATAAGGTGCCGGGTTCCGACGTGGTTGGGGACGACGAACTAGCTCCGCACGTCGTCGAGCCCGCCGACGACTCGCCGTTCAGTGCCCAGTCGTTGGTGGCTGTCCCGGCGCAGGCGGCCTGCATCAGGTTGGTATTGCATCCCGGCTGTTGGGTGGGGTTGCTCGCGATCGGGCTCGCCGTGCCGTTCAGGGAGGCGGTTGCGTCACAGCCATACCCGTTTTGCACCCACGGAGTCCCGCCGTAAGACAGATACTTTGCCGGCCCCCTCGGATTCCCCCATTGGTCATACACCGGATTGCCTGAGTCGAGCCCCGGTTCGGGGTCGGTTGGACCAAACCCGGAGCCGAACTCATAGGCGTCGACGGCGTTGAACGGGGAACACGGCCCGGTGACGCTGAGGGTCAGATCAGGGGTTGAGGCGCTGGTGGAGGACACCGGGGTAGGGAGGAGCGGGGTCGTGGGTGATGGCGTGGCGTTGACGGTCAGTGTCGTGGGGGTCTGCGCCGACACCGCGCTGTCACTGGTATCGGTTCCGGTGACCGTGGCATTGTCGTTGATGGAACCAGCCGTCACATCGGCGGTGGACGCGGTGTAGGAACCGTTGCAGGTGGTGACGCCACTCGGGGCGAGGATTGTCTGTTGGCAAGAGATGGGGACCGACAGCGTGTCCGTCACGGCGACATCGTCGACGAAGGTGTTACCGGTATTGGTGACCTGAAAGCCCAATTGGATCGTCTGGCCGCTCGAGAACCCGGTCGCCTGGGTCGACTCGGAGACACTCAAGCTGGACGCCGGAGCGCCGGCTCCCGCCGTTTGACCAACACCGGCCACCGTACTGACCATCACGCCGACAACGAGCAGGGCGACTCCGACCACCGATCGTCCGCTCTTCAATCGCCTATGCATCATCTACCGTCCCTTCGGGTCAGATACTGCCGAGCGTCCGGAGCCGCCGTGGGCTCACGCGGTACTTCTGAAAGCGATCGTGCATCAGAGCCGGGAGGAGGACTCGTCGGTCACGCCGCCGACCACGCGCAGAGCCGGTTGCTCCCGCCACCAACGACCATGTTGCCCTCCTCGACCGCCGTGGCGCGTCATGCGCCAGCCCCCCTCGGGAAGTGTGACAGCCGGGCGTAGCGAGAAACATCCGTGAGGTTCACGGAGAGATCCGTGCACCTCACTCGAGCCTTACCCGGGTGGCCCCGGCGGTTCCTGCCTGAGGCGGGCGGCGGCCAGCTCCTGCCGGGAGGTGAGCCCGAGCTTGGCCAGGGCATGTGACACGTGCGTCTCGACCGTGCGGCGTGACACGACCAACAGCTCGGCGATCTCGGGGTTGGAATGGTGCTTGGCCACCAGGGCGACGACCCGGCGTTCGGCATCGGTCAATCCCTCCCACCCGTCGTGGGGGCGCCGGCGCCGCCCCAAGGCTCCCGTCCGCACCCCGAGCAGCCGCAGGCGGGCTCGGGCCGACGCCACCCGCTGTGCTGCCCCCAGTCCGTCGTACTGCTGGATCGCCTCGTGCAGCAGCGCCCGGGCGTCGGCCGGCGAGCCCCTGGTGGCCAGGGCGGCCGCTGCGTCCTCGCAGACGAAGCCCCGCTGGAGCGGGCGGCATCCCTGCCGCTCGATGGCCACTGCGTCGAGGATGGCCGGGAGATCGTCCTCGGCCATCCCCCCTGCCCACCGGGCGGCGGCGTCGAGACGGGCCAGGTTCGGGTTGGCGTCGGCGAGCTCGCGCAGGGCGGCCGCGACCCGGCGGGCGGTGCCGGCGTCTCCTCGGGCAACGCTCCATCGGGCGAGGTGCGGGCCGATGTACGGCATGGCCATGGTCAGCGGGACGTCCTCGGCCAGCTGCCAGGCGCGGGTCAGCACACCCACTGCCTGGTCGAGCTGCCGACCCGCCTGCAGGAGGAACGCCTGCGCCAACAGGAAGTGGTCGATGGCCGTGCACGCACCGCCAGTGGCGAGGTCCCGCTCCACCTGGGCGAGATCGGCCCGGGCCTGGGCCAGCTGCCCGCGGTGGAGGGCGATCTCGGCTCGAAAGGCGAGGGTGTCCGCCCAGGACGTGGTGCCCGTCTCCCGCCAGGCGAGACCGCTGTCCAGCTCGACCAACGCGTCATCCCACCGGCCGGCGGCGAAGTGGATCCTGGCCGTCGACGTGTTGATGAGCACCGCCCCGATGGACCGGGGCAACGACCCGGCCAGGCGTTGCAGACGCTGCAGGGTCTGTAGGCCCTCGTCGAAGCGGTCCTGCTCTTCGAGCAACCAGACGTAGCAGACGTGAGCCGGTGCCTGCATCATGTCGGCCGCGGGCAGTGACTCGGCGTCCTGCACGGCCTCGAGCCCATGGCCCAGGGCGGCGTCGAGACGGCCCTGGTTGGCCTCCATCATGAACACGCCAGTAAGGCAGCGACTGCGCACGCCCGGATCGTTCAGGCGACTGGCCTCGTCGAGGAGCTGGCGCATCCGTTCCGTGGCATGTGAGTCGAGGCCCAAGGAGGCGGCGGCGATGGCCTCGGTAAGGCGGAGGAGGATGCGGACCCGCGGCGATCCGACCCCGGCGGCCAGCGCCTGCTGGCTCACCTCCCGGCCCTCCTGGAGCCGGCCACCGCCCACGCAGGCGTTGGCGAGCCACCAGGCGGCGCGCCCGTGGACCTCGGGGTCACGGGTATGGGCGATGACCGAGCGGGCCGCCTCTTCCCCTTCGGCGAGGCGCCCGGCCCACACCAGAGCCACCGCCAGGTCAGTGCAGATGACGTCGCTCACCGGGTCGTCCGGCGCCACCAGCTCGGTGGCCCGCTGCAGCAGCCGCACGCCGTCCAGCGGTGCCCGGGGCGCTACTTCCACGCCGGCACGGTGCAACCACGACACCGCTTCGGCGTCCCCGACGTCGGCGCCCGCCCCGAGATGGTGGGCGATGCGGTAGGCCGGGGCGCCGCGGTCGGCCAACATGGTCCCGAGCTCCTTGTGGAGGGATTTTCGTAGCGGCACCGGCCAGTCCTGGTACAGAGCGTCGTGGATGATCTCGTGGCGAAACACCAGCTGCTCGCCAGCGGCCTCGACCAAGCCGGCCCGAGCGGCCGCTCGGAGTGGTTCGGCCAGAGCCTGCGTCCTCCGCTGCATGAACAGCGCCAGCTCGGCCACGTCGATGGTCCGACCGAAGATGGCGGCGGTCCTCAGGATGTCGATGGTGTCAGCCGGCAGCAGGCGGAAACGGTGCAGGATCGTCGCATCCAGCCCCACGGGCTGGTCGACGACCGGGATCTCGGCCCACCCCGCCGTGCGTTGCACCGCCCCTTGGTCAATCAGCGTGGAGAGCAGCTCGATGACGAACAGAGGATTGCCGCCCGCCCTCCCGAGCTCGGTGGCCAGGTTCGGTCCCGGTGCGGCTCCGAGGACCTGCTCGGCCAACGAGTCGACCGACTCGGCGCTGAGTGGTTGGAGGTCGATACGTGCTCCCTCGGCGCGACCCACGTCGCGGGTGAAAGCCGCCACCTCCGGGCGGTCGCTCGGCCGGGTGGCGGCCAGGACGAGTACCGGGTACTGAGCCGAGAGCGGGGCCAGCCGGCGGAGAAAGGCCAGACTGGCACTGTCCGCCCAGTGCAGGTTGTCGATCGCCACGAGCACCGGGGACTGTTGGCACATCGACTCGAAGAGCTCGAGCAGTTCGTCGATCAGGTAGTTCAGTTCGACCGGCGTGTCCTGCAGCGAACCCGTCCAGGGCGGGTGGTCGTGGACCAGGTGGGCCAGCGCTACCAGGTGGTCATCCTTCGCCGTCGGCGATACGCCGAAGGCGTCTGTGATGGCGCCGAACGGTCTGGCCTGGTCCCACTCTGCCGGCTCAGCGGCCCAGACGGCGAATCCCCGCCGATCCGCCTCCTCGACGATCTCGGCGAGCAACCTGGTCTTGCCGATGCCGGCCTCGCCGGCAATCACGGCGACCCGGCCTTTGCCGGTTCGGACGGCGGCCAGGTGTTCCGTGACCTGTTGCACCTGCGATCGCCTGCCCACCAGAATCGTGCGTGGCACGCCGGCTCCTTGTCGGTCCCTCCGGCCGGCCTCCACCAAATGGGCCGCTGACCTCGTCGAACGCTACCACGAGGGGTGGATGCGGCCCGGGCTAGCTGGGCGCCCCGGAGCCGGCCTTGCCCGGCGGAGCCCGCCGATGAGTGCATACGTCGAAACCGCTGCTCCGACCTTGACCGACGATGATTTTCACCTAGTGAAAATCCCCTAATTTGGTCAGGGTGCAGCACCCAACCAGGGCTTCGGAGCCGCCTTCGTCCGCGATCTGCGCGCCAAAGATCAGAGTGAATGGGCACCACCTCACCCCGAGTCGTGCCGTAGCGCTGTACGCCGGGCTTCGGCACTCGGCGGCCGAATGGCCGGTGGCAACGCCGGAACCGCGGGCAACTGGGCTATACCGGGGCCGGTCATGAGCCCTACAGACAACAATCGCGCTCCGCGATCCTTCGCCCAGGAGCGTCCACTACCGCCGAAGCGGGACCAGTGAAGAGACCGTTCTCCAGGACCGAGCCAGCGCCGACCGACTCCCTGCGCTCGGTCTTCCGAACACTCGACCTGGGCTCCCTGCGGCTGCGGGTCGCCGCCTTCACCCTCCTGTCCCTCGTCGGCGGTCTGAGCCAAGCGGTCCTCTTGGTGCTCATCTCCGAGGTCGCGGTGGCCGAGGTCGAGGGCAAGCACTCGATCCATGCCCTCGGTCACTCCTTCTCACCGACGAGCGCGATCATCGTCTCGTTCCTGGCCTTGGTGCTCTTCCTCTCCACCGGCATCGTCGGCGCCCTTCTCAGCACGTCTGTCTCAGAACAGGCCCTGACAGTGACCCGTACACGCGTCGTCATCGGGTTCTTCCGGTCCAACTGGTCCCTCCAATCCACCGAGCGGCTCGGGCATATCCAACAGCTCCTCACGATGAACAGCATCGGCTACCGGCCAGGCCGTCCAGAACCTGTCGATCGGCCTTCAATCGCTCATGATGGTGTCCGGTCTCTTGGGGGTGGCCCTGACCGTCGATCCCGCTGCGGCGATCGGGGTCATCGGCGTCGGCATCGTGCTCTCGCTCGTGCTCAGGCCGCTCAACCTGCGCAGCCGGAGGGCAAACCGGGAGCTCTCCAAAACCACGAGAGCCATGGCCACCCAGGTGACCGAGTACACCCGTCTGAGCCGGGACTTCCGATTGTTCGGTGTGGAGACCCGGGTCATGGACACACTCCGCGGGTTGATCGAGGACACCGGTCACGTGTACCGCCGGACCGCAGATGCTCGCCCAAACCGTGCCCATCCTGTACCAGTCCTTCGCACTCGGATTCATCATCATCGCCATCGTCTTCCTGGCCAGTGCCGGGCACGGGAAGTTCGCCGAGCTCGGAGCCATCCTCCTCCTCGTGCTGCGATCCGTCAGCTACGGCTCGAACATCCAGAGCTCGATCCAGGGCCTCCGCGCCTCTCAGGGCTTGCTGGAGGACGTCACACGGGAGCTCGGTCGCTTCGAGGACGCTCGAATGAAGCCCGGAGATCGCGTGCCCGAGACCTTCGAGGTGGACTTCGATGCCGTGGAGTACTCCTACGACGGGGTGACGCTCGCCCTCTCCGGTATCAACATGCACATCCCGGAGGGGAAGATCATCGGTGTACTCGGACCCTCGGGCAGCGGCAAGACGACTATCAGCCAGCTCCTGCTGGGCCTACGCGAGCCCACGAGCGGTCGGGCCACGATCGGCGGCGAGGACGCGGCGGCGATCTCCAAGAGCGATGCGCACTGCACGGTGGCGCTCGTGCCCCAGGAGCCGGTGCTCCTGCAGGGCTCGGTCATCGACAACATCAGATTCTTCCGGAACTTCGAGGAGCGGGAGGTCATCGACGCGGCGAGGTCGGCACACCTGCACGAGGACGTCGTCCAGATGCCCGCCGGTTACGAGACTCCCGTGGGTGAGGGTGGGGGCGCCCTGTCGGGCGGGCAGAAGCAGCGCCTCGCCATCGCACGTGCGCTGATCGGCTCCCCGAAGCTCATCGTCCTGGACGAGCCAACCAGCGCGGTGGACGGGCGCACCGAGCAGCTCATCCGCCAGACCCTCTCGGAGCTCAGAGGACACGTCACGGTGGTGATCATCTCGCATCGCATCGAGACGACGGCGCAGTGCGACCTGCTCCTGGTCCTGGCCAACGGGAAGATCGCCGATTACGGCGAGCGGGACGCAGTCCTGGCTGGACCGGCCTATCGGGACATCGTGTTGAGCCGTCACGAGTTCGGCGGGAACAGCACGTCGGAGGGTTAGAGGCTGGAGGGCACGTTGTACCGCAGACCGGCTCGGCGACACATCGGCGCGCTGTGCATCCCGAACCAGGTCATGATCCTGCGGTTACCGGAGACGATCTCGTTGTCACGTGGAGGCTGAGCTCTGATCGCGACCGCCAGGCGGCGCTGAGTGACACATCTTGGGGGCTTGAGGAACTCGCCCATCGACGAGGCCACTACAAAGGATCAAGCACCGCGTCGGTCGACGTGGCTCCTCACAACGATGACGGTCACGCCCTCCCGATCCGCTGCCACCAGCGTCTGGGCGGAGGCTGCCGGTCGGCAAGGCGGCGACGGAGTTCGCCAACCGGCACGGGGTCGCTCGCATCCAGGTCCGTGGCCACGCCGGAGGCTTCCCAGGTGACGACGCGGGTGAGCCCGGCAGAAGTCACGGCCTCGGGTTCCTCGACCCGCGTCTGCATGAGGGCCAAGCGGTCGTCTTGTTCCTCCAACTCGCGGCTGAGGGCGACGATGGTGGCGTTCTGCGCCTCGACGGTTGCCCGGATGGTTCGGATGGTCTCGTCCTTTTCGGCCAGGCGCTCCGTAAGCTCCCGCCGCGCTTCGGCGGCCATGGCCTCAGCGACCGCGGCCCGTTGCCGGAAATCGGCGAACTCTCCTCGGACACCGTCGGACGCGGTCACCTGGACTGTGGATTTGCCCACGGACGGCCGAGTGCCGGCCTTGAACTGCGCCACCTCCAGGTCGTCGACCGGGATCTTCCAAACCCCTGCGTTGTCCTGGTGAGCGTGCGGGAGGGCCGTCACCCGGCGTCGACCGTCGTGACCGGGCCTCTCGTTCAGGCGCCTTCGGATGGTCGTCGGGCTGACCCCGAACCTGGCCGCTGCCTCGGCCACCGTCAGCTCGGTGGTTGGCTCGTTGCCCACCAGTTGCAGCGGGGAGGTCACGGCCGTACGTCCTGCTTGGATTGGTTGGTGCGTCCCATCCGCTTCTTCAGCGACCGAATAGAGGGACGAAGCTGCTTGCGGTTTCTCGACTGCCCCCCAGGCCTCGGGAGCGTTCGCGGCCTTTGGGTGAGCATCGGTAGTCATGCCTATCACCTACCCAGGATTCCGGAGTTTCATGCGTTGAAAGAGTGGTTCGGTGGGCCGAATTGAGAGGCGACCAACTCATCGGGAGGATGCCATCAGGCCTGTTAGCCGGGCCAATTCAGCCAACAACCCGCCAACCGACTCCGGGTGGCAGGGGACCGCGGGCCTGCACATGGCGGCCGAGATGCGGCGAAGGCCCTGCAGGACCCCCTGTCGCGGTGATCCAGCCACCCCCTCGAGGTGGAGTCACGGGTTCGACCCCGTGGGGCGCACACGTCGGGGAGGCACGGGGCCCGACGCAGGTCGTACGGATTCGTGGGAGGCTCGACCAGCAGTCCAGATTCGGTGTATCTCCCAACTCATGTTCGGGAAGACCAACTTGCATCGCATCCCTTGTGCCTGCCATCAGAGGTGACGCTATGCAGGCGAGAACAACACGAGCCGTCGGTGCATGTGCATTTGCCGGGTTGATAGTCGCCGGATGTGGTTCGGGTTCGAGTGCCACGAAGGCCTCCTCGTCGCGGCCCAGGAGCCCCGCAGCCATCGCTCCAACGACTGCTCCGCCCCCGACAACGACATCGACTCCAACCACCACAAGCGGGGCCACGGCTGCCCGAATCACTTGTCAGCCAGAGCAGCTAACGGTCTCCTTGTCGGGACAAGGGGGAGCTGTTGGCCATGGCCAACAGACCGTCAGCCTGACGAATACCAGCACTACCGCTTGCACGTTGTTTGGGTTTCCGGGCCTCGGGTTGCTCACTGGAGCTGGTCAGTTGGTGCCGTTGGCGGTTACCAGAGCCACCACAAAGGGATTCTCCTTTCCCGCGATTCCCGAGACGACGGTGACGCTTGAACCAGGTGGCGAGCCAGCGGCCTTCGGGATGGAGTGGATCAATGGACCTTCGAGCGGCACGTATTCGCTCCAGGTCACTCCGCCCAACGACACTGGCTACCTGGTCATCCCGACGCAGATCGATGAGTTCGCCAACAACCAGGTCACGGTCACACCAATCGCTCGTCTGGGCCAGTTGCCATAGCAACAATGGCGTAGTCGCGGTAACCGTCAGCACCCCCCGCCTGGCCGGATCCGACCTGAACACCGGGTCACAGGGGCGGTCTGGTGCACGTCGTTGTTGTGCCGGCGGATATCCGCAGTCGAGTGGCAGAGAAGCAGGGCGTCAATCACCAGGCGCGACTGGCTCTAGTCTCCTTCGCGCCTCAGCCGAATCCACGCCAAGTGCACTCACCAGTGTCGCGGCGGGGTCAGGTAGTTTCAGATCAAGAAGCCGAAGAAGCACTTGCTGCGGAGTGATGTGCTTGCCGCGTCGCATGGGCTTTCCTGCATCTTGAAGGACTCGCTTCGCCACCGGAGTCGTCCGAATGCGATCCCGCACGACAGCCTTGATGGTTGGCCTCTTCGGAACTGGATGCATCCGTACTGGCGGCGCGTCGATGCCCTCCGCCACTCCGAGAGCACCGAGCGCCTCTCGGTCAAGCGAATCAAGACAGTCACGAGCCTCCTGCAAACTCACTCCCAACACGGCTTCGATCTCCGGTTCCTCGAGCAATCCCAGTAGTAGGTGGTCAGTTCCCGCTCTTCGATCACCTCGTCGGCGTGCCTCCTCGCTGGCCCACATGTACGTGGTCCAAGGGTGGTAGGTACGTGCTTCGGTTGGCCCTGTTGCCATCAGAACTCCTTCCCATACTTTGTGTGCACGGACTGCCGGGTCACTCCGAGGGCATCACCGATCTGCTGCCAGGACCAGCCCGCCTCTCGGGCGGCGGCCACATGACTCGCCTCGACCCTTTCGGCCAACCGGCGCAGAGCCAACGATGCCCGAAGCCCCACATCCGGATCGTCGGCCAAGACGGTTTCGCCATCTTCCTGAACGTTCACAAGTGTCAGTCTAGATTGACGTCACGGAGGGTGTCAACCCAAACTGACAACCTAGGGGCAGTGCTCAGACCGCCCCCTATCGGGACCGGGCCGCTCGTGCGCAGACGAATTCTTCGGCCGTTGTTACCCCGTTCTTATCCCAAACATACGTTCGACCACAAGACTGTCTTCATGAGCATCATCGGTTACCTCGTCAGCCTCGTCATCGTGGGATTTGTAGTCGGCGGATTGGGCCGGCTCGTCGTGCCGGGTCCGAATCCGATCGGCGCCGGGAGGACGCTGGGCGTCGGTCTCATCGGCGCCTTCGTGGGAGGCCTGGTCGGGGGTCTGCTCGGCATCGGCGTCTTCGCCATCATCTTCGAGGTGGCGATCTCCGCCGGACTCGTCTACCTGGTCAGCGGCCGGTCGCGACGACTCACCTCTGGCCGGTAGCACCAGCGATGACGGCCAACAGCAAGCTGCAGCTCACAGGTCCGGGCCTGCCTTTCCAACCGGCGGGCCGTGGGCGGTCGGTCAGCGGGTCGGGCATCTTCGGCACGGCGGCGGTCGTGCTCACGACGCTGATCGGGACCATCCTCTTCGTCGCCGCGCTGGTGGTGATCACTGCGGTATTTCTCGCCGCCCTCGTGGCCTCGCTCTGCGTTGTCGCCATCCGACGAGCGGCGCACGCCGTCGCCCCACGGCAGACGGAGCACCGTGTAGACCAGGGAGGGTTTCACCCCGCCGCGGTCATTGATGCCACGGCCAAGGTCATCCGGAGTTCAGCACCGAAGCCACGACCCTGAAAAGGCGAGGGGATCGACGGCTGCATCAGCTTCAGATGAGCGTCCTGGAGCGGCGATCCAGCCACCCTCGAGGTGGATTCACGAGGTCGAACCCCGTCGGGACTGCTCGTTGGCCGATCCCGGTTTGATGGGAGGGCGACTTGGTTCGCTTCGCGCCCGAACTTCGAGGTTCCTTCCTCCGGTTTGGGGTTTCGTTGATTCGTCAGCGCCGCTTGAAGTCCGTCGCCCGTCCAGGCAAGATGGGCCTAGATCTGAAGGGGCGGATAGGTAGGTGGGTGATGAATCGGGTCGCGTCGTCCTGGAGAAGAGCCGGGTACCGAAGAGTCCTCGGGCTGCTGTTGACTTCACTCATCGGGGTCACGCTTGTGACCGTTGGGACGAGTGGAGTCGCGCTTGCGAAAGCCCCGAGAGCTCCGAAAGCCCCAAAGCCAACGATTACTGGCTTCGTATCGGATCCCGCATCGCTTCCCTACACCGGAGGACAGGTGACGCTCACCGCCGACGTGACCAACGCGACGAGCTGCACGTTCGACGTCCCGCTCCAGTATTCAGATACCGTCCCGTGCTCAGATGGAGGGACACAGGCGGTCTTTACCATCCCTGAGAATGAGCGCAGGATGCCGGCCAAGTACTCCCTCGAGTTGATTGCGACCGGATCGGGCGGAAGCAAGAAGGCAAAGACCAAGCTGGTGGTGGCGAAGAACCCAGATCTCTGCGCGCATCCCGGTCCAGGCGCCGATTTGCAGGGGTGCAACCTTTCGGATCGTGTGTACGAGGGCGTGAACTGGAATGGCGCCAACCTGACCGATGCAGATCTGGAAGGGACCAACTTCACAGACGCAAACTTGGAGGGTGCCAACCTGACGGGGGCGAATCTGACTGATACGAATCTGACTGGTAGCAATGTCCAGGGGACAGTGCTCACGGATTCCAACCTCACCGGAACCGACTTTCACCCGGAGTACTACGGCCTGATCAGTTCGGGAGGAATCGTCGGCACGCCATCGTTTCTCCCCGAGTACGTCGAGATTATCGACGGGTATCTGGTGAGTTCGTCCGCCAACTTGGAGAATGCGGAGCTCGCTGGAGCCGAACTGGCCAATCTGGATCTCAATGCGACCCACTTCAACGAAGCAGACCTTGAAGGCGCGGACCTCACCGATGCTGGCGGCGGATTCGAGGTCTTCATCGATGCGAACCTCACGAATGCCAACTTGACCGGGGTGGATCTCACCGGGAGCACGCTTCAAGGTGCCACTCTCACCGGTGCCACTCTCACCGGCATCACCTGGAACGACACAACCTGCCCCGACGGTACGAACAGCAACAACGACGGCGGGACGTGCGCGAGCAACCTCGGTTAGATCCTCAGGGATGCCTGCGGGTCCATGGCGGACCGGACCCTTAGTTGCGAGGACCGGTAGTTCCGAGAGGGAATCCACCTGACCAGGGGCCCACTGACGGACTAGCCGCTGACCCTCAGAACAAGGCGTTCGGTCCACGGTCTATCAGCCGGGCCAGAACCGAAGGTGCGAATCGTGACAGCCTCTGACACCCTCGGCGCCAACGCTCGCCAGGTAATGCGCCAACCTTGCCGGCGCCAAGGCCCGGATAGGGGTCGCATGGATGCGGGAGCACTCCGCAGAACGCGGGAACCGAACTTCTCCCGACTGGGCCAGCCATGTCTGGATACTTCTCCACTCCGAGCCAGATGCCGGGTGCCGTCATCGAGCCCCTCTATCCCGTCACCCGACTACTCGGCGCCGATGACCTTGAAGTCCTGATTGAGGAAGACGTGGTGGGGCCAGTTTACGCCGATGTAGTGGACGTTGTAATCACCGTTGCTCAGCTTCACCACACGGTCGACAACCCCTCCCGGGTAGGCAGCAAGCGCCGCTTCCGTGGCCTTGTTCGCTGCCGTTCCGCTGACGATGGTTCCTGACCCTTGCGTCCAGTTGGCCGGGATCTGTCCGACTTGTTGCGAGGTGGTCGGTGCGCCACGCTGGAAGGTAATCACCTTTGCGTCGGTGGAAGTCGCAGATCCGCTGGCGGTTTGCACAATGACCTGCGTGGCCTTGATGGTGGTTCCACCGGTCGTTCCGAGTACGAGGACGCGCTTGCCCTTGGTAATGGCGCTCTTCGAGATCGTGCTCGTCCCCTTCTGGTATTTCGTAGGGGTCTCCTCGTCGACGGTCACCTTCTGACCCGCGGATGTCGTCAGGGTGAAGCTCGACTTGGACACGCTGTCGACAGTGCCGGATGTTCCCCCGGCAGCCGGTCCGGAGCGAGCGTTCGAGCCGGCGCGGGCCGACGCAGTTTGCGCGGCCGAGGCCGAGGGGGACGCGACCAGCCCGAGAGAAAGTCCCATCACCGGAGCGATGACGGCGACCGCTGCGATCCGCCCGATCTTGCCGTTCGGGAGCAGTCGCCACACCCTTGGCCGACGAACTCGCGCGGGTCGGGGTATTGGATTGGTTTGCCGAACCTCCCGGCGGACGGCCTGGCCCGGGGTGAGGGCCAGCAGATCGTTCAGCAACTGACGGTGCCTCCCTCACGCTCGACTCTGGGTCAGGGGGCAGATCATGCTCGGGGCTGGTGGGGTCGTAGTCGGTCATGTTGGGTACTCCTGTCTCTCAAGCAACTTTTGCCAGTGTGCCCGCCGTGGTTGTGAGGTCACTGTGGGCCGCCTGGGAATGAGACAGGGACTCGCCGTGCGTAGATCCATTCCGCCGTGTTGACGTGGAGGCACGGCTTCGAAGCCCTTTGGGACCGCTCATCTGCACGGTGATCTCAGGCCGCTGGGGACTTACCGCTCCCATCGCTGATCCGAACAAGCCATCGCCATGCCTGTCTGGGTGGCGGTTGTGGATCCGGATCGATGTCCCGGCGGCGCCGATGGGAGAGCTAACCTCAATTCCGTGGCTGACAGAGCAGAGGAAGCGCTCGCAACGTATCGCCGGATGGTGGCCGAGCGCGACCGGATCGAAGCGGGCGAGCTGCCATGGTCGGCGCTGGCTGCCTACTTCACCGAGAACGCCGTCTACATCGACTCGGCCTGGGGTCGGTTCGACGGTCTGCCGGCGATCGAGCAATTCATGGTGGACAGCATGACGGGGCTGGAAGACTGGCGATTCCCCGAGGAATGGACGATGGCGGACGGCGACCGGGTCGTCAGCATGTGGTGGAACCAGCTTCCCGGAACCCGAGCGGATGGGTCGCCCTACCGCGTGGCCGGGCTCTCCGTCCTGCACTACGCAGGTGACGACAAGTTCGACTACGAGTATGACGTCTTCAACATGCAGCAGGTCCTTGAGGTCATCACCGAGAGCGGCTGGAAGCCGACCGGGCCGATGAACAGTCCGCCCGATCCTCCCAACCGCGACACGACCCCACCCCCTCGTGCCGATCTCTCATGATCAGGTCGCCAGCTTCTCCTGCTGACGGCCCTATTCGCGCCACGATCGGGCGCTATCAGACGACGTTCAATTGCGGTGACCGGGATGGCTGGCTGGCGCTGTTCGCCGATGACGCCGAGCTCGAGGATCCTGCCGGATCGGCACCTCGAGTGGGCCGTGATGGCCTTGCCGCCTTTTGGGACGAGATGCACGTCAGCGGGCGACACGACATTGAACGTACCGTTCGTATGGTCCAGCGGCCCTTGGTGTGTGGGCTGGAAGCTGCGTGGGCCTTTGAGCTACACGTACCTCACGGTGAACAGATCGGAGTAGTCGAGATCATCGATCAGGCGGTCTTCACCGATGACGCGCAGATCCGTCGACTGCGGGCGTTCTGGAGTGAAGCGACCATCAGGGTGGAAGCCCGGTGCCCGACTGGCTGAGTGGCGATTCGAAACGGACACCAGGCGATCGAGCTCGGGTTGAGCTCCTGAGTAGGGCGTCCCGGCCGCGATGGCGCAATTCCGCCAGCGAGCAGCGTCCGGTCGGGCCAGACTCCTACCCATGGATCGAGTGCTCGAACGGCGTGCCGGCCGCCGGATCCCAGGGTTGTGCCCACCGCTCCGTCGTGGTCCGACGGTACCGGTCCGATGAGCCAGCAGCAGTTCCCGCTCGGTAGCGCAGATCGGACGCTGGTGGCCGGGGCGGTCGAAGTGGCTCCGGGTGCGGTCTGGGTGCCGGGATGGCTGGGCCACGACGCCCAGGTCGAGTTGCTCGACGCTTGCCGGCAATGGGCGAAGCCACCCGCAGGGATGCGCCAACCCACGATGCCCAACGGTGCCCCGTTCTCCACACGAGCTGTCTGTCTCGGATGGCACTGGTATCCCTACCGGTACAGCCGCACCTGCGACGACGGTGACGGCGCCCCGGTCAAGCCCTTTCCGCCCCCGCTGGCCCGCCTCGGCCGAGACGCCTGCCTGGCGACCGGATACGAGCCCGTTCCCTACGATGCGGCCATCGTCAACCTGTACCCACCCGGAGCGAAGCTCGGTCTGCACCAAGACAAGATCGAAGGTGACGCGGTGATCGCGGCGGGATCCCCGGTGGTGACGATCAGCCTCGGTGACACCTGTGCCTTTCGACTCGGAAACATCTACAAGCCGACCCGACCGTTCCAGGACATCCAATTGGCCAGCGGCGATCTCCTCGTCTTCGGGGGCCCTCAGCGCCTCGCCTTCCACGGGGTTCCGAAAGTGCACGCCGGGACTGGACCGAGGAGTCTCGATCTCACTGGCCGCCTCAGTGTCACCCTCCGCGAATCGGGCATGGCGCCGTAGCGCGGGACTGCCATGGGAAGCCCGGCCCGGAGTCGGCCCCATTGCCGGTGTGGTCGACGAAGGATCCCGGGGGGAAAATCTGCTGGAAAAGTTCACAATGTGACAGTACGATGCCGGGGAACTGGTGAGGCGGTCAGTAGGGCAGGTGGCCACCGATTGCTCTGTGGAGAGGTCGGCTACATGGAATATGCCCAGACTGATCTGATGTGTCCTACCTGTGGCACGTTGGATGCTCCTACCCTCGTCGTCCGGGGTACTGGCCTGGCCAGTCCCACGGCGGAGTCCCAGGGGATCCAGTTCCGGTGCCGCCACTGTCGTTGGGAATGGGCTCGGCACTACCCGGACTGGAAGCGGGCTTCGTAGGAGGTAGCGCGAGGAGGTCTGTCCCTCGGCCGTTCGAGCGAGGGTCAGGTACCGAGGTATCCCCGGGCGCGCTCGGCCACGCGGTCGGCCAGCTCGCTGGCCGCGGCGGCGTCACGGGCGGCGGCGCCGATCCGCTTGCGACCCATGCAGAAGGACCACGCCTCCAGCACGATCGGGCGGGCCCGTGCCACTCCGGCCAGGCGCTCGAGTTCCTCGGACTCGAGCGTCCCCTTGCTGCGGTAGCCGGCCAGCACCCGGTCGACTCGGCGGAGGTCGCGGGCACCGGCGGCGAACAGCAGGAAGGCCAGCGACCACAGTCGAGGCCCGGTACCCGCGCCCGTCCAGTCCACGAGGACCATCCCGTGCTCGGGGGAGGGCACCACGTTCGGTAGGACGATGTCGGGGTGGAGCAGCACCTCGGGCAGCCCCGATGCGTCGTCCAGCCCATCGAGTGAAGCCAGCATCGCCTCGTAGTCCCCGCGCTCGTCCGCCGAGATCAGGCCCTCGGCTCCGACGACCAAGTTCCGCGCCGCCGCCAGCTCGTCGGCTGGCCCGCCGTCGGCCATGTGGTGCCAGGCTCCGCCCGGTCGCCGGACGGCATCAGGCCCCTCCTCCAGCGTGTGCAGGATCCCCAGCATCTCGCCCAGGCGACGCAGCCCGCCCTGCTCCCTGATGGTCGCCCGCCGCTCGGCGCGTTCCACCCCGTCGACGTGCTCGGTGACCAGGACGCCTCGACCCGAGAGCTCCGATACCGGCGTTCCCGAGGCACAGCGCTCGGCGGGGAAACCCTCCCGGGCCAGGTAGGCGAGGATCTCGGCGTCCCCGGTGACCGCCGATATGGGGCGCGACGACGGAAAGAGCCGGGCGACGAGGCTCGGGCCGCCGTCCCGGTCCACCCGGAAGACCCCCTGGTCGAGGGGGCTCAATCGCGGCTCGACGATCCCGTGCTCGGCGCGGAGGTGCTCGGCGAGCCGCTCGGGATCGGGTCCCCCGTTGCGCTCGGAGCCGAACCGGAGGAGGTGGCCGTCCGGATCGATGTGGGAGCCCTGCCGCATGGCGTAGGGGGTGTCGCCCACCGGCCGGGTCACTCCACCCACCCCCGACCGTCGCCACTCGGCGTAGAGGTAGGCCTCGCCGGCGTTCATCGTCGGGTCGAGGCCGGCCTCGGCCGCCAGGTGCAGGCCGATCCCGTCGCGGTCGGCGAAGCCGTACTCCTCACCCTGTTCATAGGGCTTGGTGGTGAAGCCCAGGGAGTCGTAGTGGGCCAGGGCCCGACCGAGGTCCCGCACCGGCAGGATGGGGCTGAACGAGATCAGGCGGGTGCGCCCGCCCATGGCTGTTCTGCCTGGCCGTTCAACCAAGTTGTCTCCTTTGGGTCGGTATCTCTCAGCAGTGGAGAGCGCTACGAGCCCGGCAGGGGCGAAGCTCGCAGGCTCAGCAGGGCGACCAGGGTCTCCTTGGTGTGGGCCATGCGCTCGGCGCCGACGATCGCCACCAGTCGGGCGTCGATCTGTTCGACCGTGGCGATGACGACGGCCGACGCCGCGTGCCCCCGGTCGGTGAGCGCGACCAGCACCCGTCGCCGGTCATCGGGGTCCACCGCACGTTCGAGGTAGCCGCGGACGACCAGCGTGTCGACCAGCTGGCTGGTGGTCTGCTTGGACACGCCCATGTCGGCGATCACGTCGCCGAGGGACATGGCGTCCGAGCCGATGAGACCGAGGACGTACCCACCGTTGGCCGGCATGTCGGTGAATCCCGCCTCCTGCAACCCGTCGCGGATGAACAGCCCATAGACGCCGCGACCCGGTCGCAGCAGCACCGGCAGCACCACCTCGGCAGCCAGTCTCGGGTCCGCGGTCATGGTCGCCAGTATATAGACCGTATGCAAGACAGTCAATAAACTAGACGATTGTGTGCTCAGCTCGCCTCGTGATCCGAAGGGTGCGAACTGGAGAGGTCGCGGTGGTAATCAGCGGTGGTCATCAGATGGCCGTGGAAGCCGCGAGGGCGGAGCGGCCGACTTCGTTCAGGGTGAGCTCGGGAGTCAATGGATGGGTCAGCCCGGCACGGACATCCCGGAGGACACGCTCGAAACCGAGCTTCTTCATGTAGGACTGCGAGCCCAGAACCTCCATCGCCAGCTCGGCCGTGTGGATCGAGTTGAGGATGATCTGACGCTTGCCGAGCATCGTCGTGACCATCTGCTGCTCGCTGCCCAGGGCGTCGTCCGTGGTCTGGCCGACCATGCCCAGGAGGGCCCACCATGCGGTCCGGACCTCTTGGATCATCAGCCCAGCCAGACGCTGGTTGGCGACGACCTCGGCGCGGGGCGTGCCGGCCAGCTGGGCGATCGCCGCGTCCTTGGCACCGGTTGCCGCCCCCAGGTACGCCGAGGCGATGACGGCCAGAGAGATGTGCAGCCCCGGCATCCGTACCCCGGGGAATCCATTCCGCCGGGGACCGGCGGACGGATCGACCGAGCCGGGTGTCGCGTGCTCGACCGCCGGATCGTCCCCGGATGGGCGGTGCCGGCCGAGGTAGATGATGTTGTCGTCGGGGACGAAGACATCGTCCATACCGATCCCGTTGCTGCCCGAGCCGCGCATGCCCATGGCGTCCCAGTCGTCCAGAATCTCCACCCCGTCGGCCTGGAGCGGCACGAGGAGGGTGACGACGCGCGATCCCGCATTGGTGGTGATCTTTGCCGTCGTGACCAGCACATCCGCTCCGGGGGAGCCGCTGCACAGCCGACGTCGTCCACTGACGACCAGGCCACCGGGGCACGGGGCGCCCTCCACGGTGATCATGGCCGGATTGAGTGTCCCACTGGCCGACAGGATCAGTCCCCCCTCGACCACCTTGTTCAGGACTCGCCCCGCCTCCTCGTCCCCTCGCGACCACCGCCATGCCATCGTCAACACGGCGTGTTGGTGCATGGCGACGGCGAGCGACGTGCTGGCGCAGTATCGGGCGATGGCCGCCTGGGCCCGGCAGATGGCCAACAGGCCGTGGCCTTTCCCACCCAATGCCCTGGGTACCGCCATGATTCCGTATCCACTCTCGCGCACCGCCGCGTATCCCTCGTCGACGAACGTGCCGTCCGCGTCGTGCTCGGCGGCGGTGTCGGCTGCGGCCAGACCGACCTCCCGGCCGATGGCGATGGCCTCCTTCGGGTCGAGGTCCGGATGGAGGATGCCTGCCATCAGGCTGACGCCCGGCGAGCCGCTACTGGCGACCGTCCGATCCCACGCTGACCGATGGCGACCACTTCGGAGGCCAAGGACAGATCCGACTTGACCTGCTCGATGGCGTCGGTCCAATTGCTGTCCCGCTCGATGATGACGGCTTGTGGTGCCGCGGTCTCGAGGAGGAGGGCCAGGAGATCGAATACCTCAGGGTGCACGCTCTCGGAGTGAGAGTCCACCAGCTCGCCGTGCATCCACCGTCCGCCGGCCAGGTGCACGTAGCGGATCCGTTCAGGCGGGATGGCCTCGATGAAGGCGATCGGATCGACGGGGCGGTTCTGGGCATTGATCCAGATGTTGGTCAGGTCGAGCAGGCAGTCCCAGCGGTCGGACGCATGGAGCAGGGCCAAATAGAACTCCTCGGGCGTGTACGTCGAACCGGCGATCGTGGTTTTGGTGGCCAGGTTCTCCAGGCAGATCCTTCGTTCCGTGACCTCGGTCATCAGCTCGATGTGCCGGCAGGCCAGGTCGAGAAGTTCGTCGTCGAACAGGTTCGGTGCGAGGTGGCCCAGTGATCGGTCGCGTGACGCGGTGAAGGCCAGGTGGTCGCTATAGGTGATGGCGCCGGTCAGGTCGGCCAGCTTCCGGATGTCCTGCAGATAGGACCGTTCCGGTCCGACCGCCGAGGCCACGTTGCCCGACAGGCCGTGGATGATGATCGGGGTGTCGGCGAGGTCCTCGAGCTCCCATCCCCTCGTCACGCCGGACGATGCGAAATAACGGTTGGCGATGAGTTCGGCACATTCCGGCCGTGGGCCCGCCCCCGTGAAGACCGAACGGAGCTCGGGCCGGTAGCCCGCTCCTACCAGCGTCATACCCACTCGATCACCCCCTCCCGGATGAATCCGCAGAGTAGCTGTTCGGCGTCCTCGTTGTCGCCGAGACGGGCGACGACCGTCGACCATGGGAGGCTTTTGCGCCCGGCGAGGATCCGGTGGGCGCCCGCCTCCCGGCTGGTGAGGCGCAGCGTCCGCTGTCCGGCGGGACTCCCGTTGTGGAAGAAGAGCAATGTGCACGGATCGGCCTGCAGGAGATGGAAGGGTTCGATCCGCCGCCGGTAGGGGATGCGGATGTCCCAGCGGAAGCTGCCGACAGAAGTACCACTGCGGAGTCGGATCCTCCCACCGGTGGTTCGACCGGCCGACACCGCGGCTGCCGATGGTGGCGGGGGCGGCGGCGAGATCCCGTCCGTCGCCTCCCAGAATGCATTGCTGCGGTGACCTTCGAACCGGGCCATGTCGGCGATGATGCCGGCGCGTGCCGTGCCGTCGTCCATCGCCTGGGTGCGCTCAACCATAAATTCGCCGAATCGCTTTGCTTCGGTCCGGAACGACTCGGTCATCACGTGGGCGTCGACGAACTCCTCGACCAGTTCGTGCCCCTGGCGTCCGAGCAGGGCGATCGTTCGGCGGGCGTGCCCACTCAGGGTCTGACAGCGTTTGGACACGAAGGAGCCGGTCAGCGAGTTGAGATCGGCGGCCATGACGCGCACCGACTCGACCTCGACCGGACCGAGGTGGAACGAACGAGCGTACGCTTCGGGGTCCTCGGCGAGCCGTCGTTGGTGGGTCCGGCTGGTGATGGCCGCCGCCATGGCTGACTCGAGTCCCATTCGCGCCTCATCGACAACTCGACCTGGCGGGGGCGGAGCGGCGGTCCGGCCCCGGTCCAGCACCGGCATGTCGGTGCCCACCGTGGTGCGGTGCATCTGGCGTTCCTCCCCACCGGTGAGGATCTGGGACCGAGAAGGCCCTTGACACGAACAAATTGTTGCTGGACGAATCCAGATGGCAATGTTAACGTCCAAACCGTAGTCGGCGTCAATCGGTGGACTGACTGCGTCGGTGGAGCTGCGAAGGGGATGAGCGACGATGCGCGAAGAGGATCTTGCTCGGGAGTACGCGAACGGGCACTTGGATAGGCGTACCTTGATGCGGGGGTTGATCGCCGCCGGGCTGACTGGCGTGGGGGCTGCGGCTTTCGCCAGTGCGATCGAGGAGCCGGCCGCCGGAGCGGCGACGGTGCCGGTGGCGGCCGAGCCGGACGCGGCGGGCAAGCCGGTGGTCGCCAGCGTGGTGCCACCGGCCGGTCCGATCGCCGGCGGCAACAAGGTGACGATTACCGGCACCGGTCTGGCCTCGGCCACGAGTGTGAAGTTCAACGCCAAGAAGGCGACCATCGTCTCCAACACCGGGACCAAGATCGTCGTCGATGCTCCGGCGGGTAAGGGAATGGCGGAGATCACGGTGACCACCGCCAAGGGAACGTCGGCCATCACCACCCACACCAAGTACGGCTACGTGCATCCGCCGGTGATCACCAAACTGTCGCCGGCCCAGGGGCCCGAGACGGGTGGGACCCTGGTCAGCATCGAGGGCAAGAACTTCCGCCACGTCCGCTCCGTCCAGTTCGGGAAGACCAAGGCCACCATCGAGAGCGTCGGTCCCACACTGCTCGTCGTCAAGACACCCGCCCACACGCTCACCAAGAAGCGGTCACCCGTCACGGTAACGGTGAGGACGGCTGGCGGTACGTCGGCGAAGGGCGCGAAATCGACCTTCCACTACCAGGCGGGCATCCCGACACCGACACCCCCCACCCCGCCGACACCCCCCACCCCGCCGACACCCCCCACCCCGCCGACACCCCCCACCCCGCCGACTCCGTCATGCGCATCTTGCGGTGGCTGTGGTAGTTGCGCATCTTGCGCTGAATGTGGTGGGCGGTGTGCGGTGGTTGCGGTGGCTGTGGTGGCTGCGGGTGTGCGCTGCCCGGCTCCCTCCACTCGGTCAAGCGGGCCAAGCACGCGGCCGGCAAGGGAGCGAAGGGTACGGTCGTGCCCGGTGCGCCGAAGTCGGACAAGCTCACCGATCGTCGAGGTTTCGGCCTCAGCCCGTTGAGCCACGCCACGTCGCGTGGCCGCTGACGGTACGCGTCGCCGGAGTCCCGGTCCGTCGCCCGGGAGGACCGCCAGCAGCCGCTGACCATGGACGGACGATCAACGAGGGGGCAACGTGACTGAGCCGATCGAGGGTGCTCTCGAGTGGCAGAGGTGGGCCGCGCTCTCGCTCCTTCGAGGGGCGCCACTGGCGGCCACTATCGAGGCGCTGGTCGGCGAGGGGATTCCAGAAGGGGAGGCAGCTGCCGCGTGCGCCGAGATCCTCACGAGTCCCGCCTACGAAGCCGGGAAGTGGGTGGTGGGTCAGGTCGAGAAGCTCGGCTCCGTGCTCGATGCCCGACAGCAGATGGCCGGTCTGGCCTCCGGAGCGTCGGAGATCGCCCGCCGCAAGGGTCTGACCCGGGCGGAATTTCTGGACCGTTACTACGCGACCAACACACCGGTCGTGCTCGAGGACGTGAGCCATGAGTGGCCGGCCCGGAAGCTCTGGTCGCCCGAGTACCTCCGGGACACCCTGGGCTCAGCGGAAGTCGAGGTCATGACAGGTCGCTTGGCCGGCTACGCCTCGGAGATCAATCAAGCCCAGCACCGGACGATGATGCCGTTCGACGAGTACGTCGCCAAGGTCCAGGCCACCGAGTGGAGCAACGACTTCTACCTGGTGGCCAACAACCACCTCCTGTCGAGCAAGGCGGGTGCGGCTTTGTGGAAGGACTTCCGACTCGACAAGCGCTACATGAAGGCGGACCGCACCAAAAAGTCGACCTTCCTGTGGTTTGGCCCGGGAGGCACCGTCACCAGCCTGCATCACGACGTGATGAACATCCTCTTCCACCAGATCTCCGGGTGGAAGCACGCCATCCTCATCTCGCCGCTCTACACCCATCGGCTGTCGAACACAGTGGGTGTCTACAGCGACATCGACCCGCTCGCCCCTGACCTGGAGCGGTTCCCCGAGTTCGAGGGGGTACGCCAACTGCAGGTCACGGTGGGCCCCGGCGATGCCCTGTTCGTTCCCGTCGGGTGGTGGCACCACGTCACCGCGTTGGAGACCAGTATCAGCCTTTCGTCGACGAGCTTCGTGTTCCCGAATTCGATGCACTGGGATCATCCGACCGCGGTCATCTAGTCGATTCCGTCGGCGCGCCGCCAGATCGGAACTCGCGTGACCCAAGCCGCCCACGTGCGAGCCGCGTACATCATCTGCACCCTCCCCAGATCGGGCAGCTGGCTGCTCGCTGAGGCGCTGAACAACAGTGGCTTGGCCGGCCGGCCCGAGGAGTACTTCCGTCCCGACCACATGCATCTGTGGAACGAGCGATGGGGTCTTGACGAGCTCACCCCCTTTTCCGAGTTCGTCCGGGCCGCCATCGAGTTCGGGACCACCAACGGCGTCTTCGGGGCGAAGCTCCACTGGTACCAATTCGAATGGTTCGTCGATCGTCTGCGCGAGTTGGAGGGGGAGGCGACCCACCGGAACGCAGCCGAGCTGATCGCGGACGCGCTCCACCAACCCAAGTACGTGCTTCTCCTCCGGCACGACAAACCGCGCCAGGCCGTGTCCTATTGGAGGGCCGAGCGCAGCAATGTGTGGTTCGTCGAGAAGGAAGGGCAGGGTTCCGCTGATCTCGATGCCCCCCAGAGGTTCCCCCCGCTCGGAGACCGGGAACTGGCCCGAATCCGGTGGCTCGAGCGCCTGTTGGTCTCGCACGAGCGGGACTGGCTCAGCTACTTCGCCGCCCATGGGATCCGTCCGCTCACCGTGATCTATGAGCAGTTCGTCTCCGACTACGAGGGCACCGTCGACCGGATCCTCGACTGGCTCGGGGTTGACCGGCCCCCGAGGTTCGAACTGCCCCCACCAGGTCTGGCCAAGCAGGCGGATGAGACGTCCGAGTGGATCCTCGCCCGCTACCTCGAGGCCCGGGACGCGCCCTGAGGTTGTGCGGAGCGGGGTGCTCACCCAGTGCCACCCGGGGACGGCCGCCGACCGCCCGATCACACCGGGGAGGCGGCGACCACCGGCTTGGAGGCGAAGATGTTGAGCCCGAGCTTCTCCGACACGTACCTGGTCACCCGTTGGCCGCGGACGCTGTTTCCCGCCGGGTCGAGAGGGGGCGAGAACGTTCCGAGTCCCCCCTTGCCGGGCGAGATGGTGACGATCCCTCCGCTGACCCCGCTCTTGCCCGGGAGTCCGACCTCATAGAGCCAGTCCCCGGAGTGCTCGTACAGGCCGGCGGTGGCCATGGCCGCCAGGACGTGCTTGCAGTGGAAGGCCTCGATGACCCGTTCTCCGGTCAGCGGGTTGACGCCCCCGCCGGCCAGGGTGGCGCCCATCACCGACAGGTCGGTGGCACTCACCAGCAGCGAGCACTGGCGGGTGTAGAGATCGGTGGTCTCATCGGGATCGGCGTACAGCCGACCGTAGCTCTGGAGGAGGTGGGCGATGCCCTGGTTGCGCAGGTTGGTGGCGGACTCCGACGCGTAGACCTCGGCGTCGAGCTCCAGCGATCGGCCGGCGAACCGTGACAGTCCTTGGCGGATGAACTCCCACCGGTCCTCGTAGGTGGCCCCGGGCACCAGACTGGTGGTAGCCATGGCTCCGGCATTCACCATCGGGTTCATGGTGCGCTCTTCGTTCAGCTCGATGGCCATCACCGAATTGAAGGCCAGGCCGGTGGCATTGACGCCGAGTTGACGGTGGGCTTCCTCGTGGCCGATGGCTTCGCACACCAGGGCGAAGACGAACGCCTTCGAGATGCTCTGTAGCGAGAAGAGATGCGACGCGTCCCCGATCGATGCACACCTTCCGGTGACGCTGAACATGCTGATCCCGAACAGCGACGGATCGGTCTCAGCCAACGCCGGGATGTAGTCGGCCACCGCGCCTTCGGTGACCGAGCGGTAGCGTTCGAACACCTCGGCCAGTAGTGATTCGACCACCTCCGGCGTGGGCAACTCTCCGGTGGACACCGCGGATGTGGTCGTCGTCTCGTGGAACGGGAGTGGGATGTGCACGCCTTCGATCCTCCCTGGTTGGGTAAGCGAGCGCGGTGCCAGCTACCGCTGACCCGGTGATGGTTGGGGACCTGGTGACATCATCGCGTCGATCACGGGCCCGGCTGGGACCCGAACCGCACACCGCTGGTCCGGTGGTCGCGCCCGATCACTCTCCGTGGCCCCCACCGGCGCCCTCGTCGGGCTGCCTGTGACTATGGGGGTGGCCGGATCGGTGGCGCTCGTCGGCGCGGCCCTGGGGCCGTTCATCAGACGGGCCCGGGTTCCCGATGACGTGAAGGAACCTGCCCGCTAGCCGACCTGTGGACCACCGGTGTCGACCGGCGGTGCTGTCTCGGGCCCGCCCTGGGCTCCACCGAGGAACCTCAGGCCCGGGGGCACGAGATTGCGGTGCGTGCCGAGGACGATGATGGCGATGAGTCCGAGGTAGAGCGCGACCACCAGGTCCCGCAGGGCGGGGGTGGTGCCTCCGAACGAGCCGAAGACACCCGGCCCGCCCAGGGCGAAGATCAGGTAGGCGGAGAACACCGCCGTCACCAGCAGCACGAGCACGAAGATGAAGGCCACGGCCCCGGTGTAGCTCTGACCGACACGTCGAGAGGGGTTGGCGGGCGACTGGTCGGCGTTGGCCAGGGCCACCCCGCGGCGAAGGTGGCCGATGAACAGCACCAGGCTGACCGCGGTGAGGAGCGCGCCGAGGACGATGACTCGAGCAATCGAATTGGTCTCTCCGGCATGCTTGCCGATGAGTTGGACCACCGCGGTCACGATCGCCACCGAACCGATGATCGAGACGATGAGGGTCACAAAGGAGACGGCGAAGAAGTACACCGACTGTGGTCGCCGGCCGGTCGGATCGGGGTCGGCCCGGTTCGACACCACCACGATGATCAACACACCCACGATGGCCAACAGGGTGACGACGGCGAGTACCGCGACCACGATCTCGATCAGGGGAGCGAACCCGAACCCTTGCGTCGAGGTCGTCACCGAGGCGCCGCCCGGCGCTGATCGGAAATGAACCGGAGCTTCCCGAGGGGTCCAGTACCGGAGTACCGCCGGGGAAGCCCGGGATCGTCGTAGCCACCGCTGTACTCAAGACACCGCTCATTGATCGCCCCTCGCGTCGTGAAGCAGGAACGCGAAGGTTAGCGGATCGAATGGTCATGCGGCGCGAGTCGTCGCCCTGGGTGAACCGTCGGCCTCGCTGCGTGCTTCTTCAGCCTCGCGGGCATCGTCGCCTACGATGCAGGTGGTCGAATGGGAGGTCCCGGTGAAGCTCTACTTTGACGACGAGGCCTTTGATGGCCAGCTCCAACGGAGCATCGGCAAGACCTCGGACATGGCCAACGTCGGAGAGTGCCTTGCCATTGCCGAAGCAATCACCCCGGGCGATCGGGACAGCTGGTACCGAGCCTGGTCCGACTTCGCCACCCGCCTGTTCGATCAGGGGACTCAGGCCCTGGGCGCCGGTCATCGGGCCAGCGCCCGCAGCCTCTTCCTGCGGTCCACCGAGTACTTCCGGCAGGCCTTCTTCTTCCATCGGGACGATCTCGACGGCGGCGAACTTCGCTCCGCCTACCCGGCCAGCGTGCGGGCCTTCCGGGCGGCCCTCCCGCTGTTGGACGACCGGGCCGAGGTGCTCCCCGACGGACTGTCCGGGTACTTCTTCGCCCCTCGCGAATCGGGCGGAGGTCTGCCCACCATCTTGCATCTCGGCGGGTACGACGGCACGGCCGAGGAGCTGTACGACGCGGTGGGACCGGCGCTCGCCCGGGGATACGCATTTGCCGCGGTTGACGGCCCGGGTCAGGGATCGATGCTGTACGACCAGCGGGTGCCCATGCGCCCGGACTGGGAGGAGGTCGTCCCCGGAATGGTCGATGAGCTGATGAGGAACCCGGAGGTCGATCCGGACCGGATCGTGCTGGTCGGCCGGTCGTTCGGCGGTTTGATCGCGCCGAGGGGGGCGTCCGGGGAGCACCGGCTGGCCGCCATGATCGTGGATCCCGGTCAGTTCGACCTCGGCCAGGTCATCCTCGGCCGCCTCGGTGAGCTCGGTGACCGGGTGGACGACCCGGACGCCGACGACCAGTTCGAGTCGCTGCTGACCATCCCGGCGCTGCGGGCGATCTTCGCCCCCCGGATGGTCACCCATGGCGTGACCAGTGTGCGTGCCTACTGCCGCGACCTGCTCCGCTACACCAACGAGGAGACGGCTGCCGCCATTACCTGCCCGAGCTTTGTCACCGACAACGAGGTCGACCTCGTCTCGACCGGGCAGGGCAAGATCCTGTTCGACCACCTGACCTGTGCCAAGACGTTCCGGTTGTTCACCACAGCGGAGGGAGCGGAGGGCCATTGTGAAGGCATGGCCCCCATCGTGTTCTGGACCGCCGCCTTCGACTGGCTCGACGACCTCGTGAACTAGTGGGTGGTGCTGGTCGTGAGGACCTCCCCGAGGGAATCAGTCGAGCTCGGTCAGCACCTCGCCGATGATCTTCGTCGCCTCATGGGCGGGCAGGGGATCGCCGCCTTCTGCGTCGGCGACTTCGGCGGCGAAGTCCTCGACGGAATGGACGCCACCCACCAGCACGTGGCGAAGCGCCTCACCGCTGGCCTGAGGATCATCGAGGGCCTCGACGGCCGGTGCCACCGCATGGTCCGGCGACGTCGCCACCGCGTGCACGAGGGTCATGGCCTCCTGCCGACCGCTGGCGGTGGACACCACCGGTGCACGATCAGGGTTCTGCTCCCGGTCCCACTCCGCCAGTGCCTCGTCGTACCCTCCCTCGCCTGGATGGAGCACGCGGGTCGTGGGCGCCTCCTCGGGCTCTGCGGTCTCGGACCCCGCGTCCTCCGGCGAAGTCCCGGGACCCTCGGACAGGTGGTGCACCCTCTCGGGCGCCACCGGAACGACGAGCGTGCCGTCTGCATTGCGTACAATGTCCATCGGCGTGGACCTCCTTGCCGTGCGGACACCTGAAGGCGTCCCCACCCCTATCCTTGCCCACTTATCGGGGTCCGAACCGGCGGGCCGCGGGGAGGCCCGGCACGGACCTAACCTCTGCGGCACGGGTCGACACCTCTGGAGGGCGGCATGGCGAGCATGCGATTCAACCACATGGAACTGTCTTTTCCGGCCGGGACGCTCACCCGCGAATTCCGGGACGACGTCGATCGGTTCTACTGCGGGGTGCTGGGCTGGAGTTCGTTGGACACCGAGGTCGTCGGGCAGTCGTGCCACCTGCTCCAGCCGGATGGCGGCCAGTTCATCCTGCTGGCCGAGGGCAAGGAGCCGATGTCGTCCCCGGGCTACGACCACCTCGGGCTGCTCATGGAGACCCGTGAGGAGGTCGATTCGACGTTGCGGGAGTGTCAGGCCTTCCAGGCCGAGGACCAACGACTTCGGATCAAGGAGTACGACGACCTAGTGGGTCCCACCCTCACCGTTCACGCCTTCTACGTGAAGCACCTCCTGCCCATCTGGTTCGACGTCCAGTGCATGGAGTGGCCGGACGGCGAGGCGCCCACGCCACGGTGGAGGTATGCGTAACCAAGGCTCAGGCACCACCACCGCTCAGCCGAACAGGCTCGGGTGTCACGGTCCCCGAACGGGCTCACCCACTAGGGTGGGCGGGCCAGGTCTCCGGGCTGATTTGACGGTCTCTCACCGGGTAGAACGGAGACAATCCGCGATCAGGAGGCGATGCAGATGTCGGGTGGGCTGACAACTACCGGCGTGACCGTTTCGGCGTGTGCACGCCGACCGGGCGGCGCAAGATCAGATCGGATGGCTCACCCTCACCCCGCCCGACTCCGGTGAGTGAGACCCGGCAGGCCGTCGATGAGTCCGCCGGGACCGGGCTCCGCGGTTGGCGATCCCGGTCGAGGGCCCTGGCGCTGTCGACCCTGCTCTTCGTCCTGTTCCTGACCTTCCTCGACAACACCATCGTGACCGTGGTGTTGGCCAACGTGCAGAAGGACCTGCATGCGTCGGTGAGCCAGTTGCAGTGGGTGGTGAACGGGTACGCCCTCACCTTCGCCGGGCTCATGCTGAGCTTCGGCACGGTCGGCGACCTGCTCGGCCGCAAGAAGGTGATGCTTGCCGGTGTGGCGGTGTTCTGCGCCGGATCGGTGGTGGCCGCGGTCGCCCCGAACACCGATGTCCTGATCGCCGGGCGGGTCATCATGGGCATCGGGGCCGCCGCCTCGGAGCCCGGCACCCTCTCGATGATCCGTCAGCTCTACCCGGGTCGGGCGGAACGGGCCCGATCCCTCGGCATCTGGGCCGCCGTCTCCAGCCTGGGGCTGGCACTCGGACCGCTCATCGGGGGGCTGCTGGTCTACGGATGGTCCTGGCGGGCCATCTTCTGGTTCAACGTGCTGTTCGGGGCGGCGGCCTTCGTCAGCGCCCTGTTGGTGCTGCCCGAGAGCTCCAATCCGGTGCGGGCCCGGATCGACATCCCCGGGTTCCTCCTCGGGGCGGTGGCGTTGGGATCGCTCACCTTCGGCATCATCCTGGGCGAGACCAAGGGCTACCGGACCTGGTGGATCGACCTGCTCTTCCTCTTCTCGCTGCTGGCGGCCATCACCTTCGTCGTGGCCGAGCTGCGGGCCGCCAATCCGGTGCTCAACGTCCGCTACTTCAAGAAGCCGGCCTTCACCGGGGCCAACATCATCTCGTTCACGGTCTACTTCGGGACCTTTGCCATCTTCTTCATGGTGGCGCTCTATCTCCAGGTGGTGGGGCAGGTGTCCCCGTTGACGCTGGCGCTGGACTTCGTCCCCCTGGCCGTGGGCATGGTGGCGTCCGCGCTCCTGGCCGGGCGCTGGGTGGCGCAGTGGGGACCCCGGATCCCGATGGCCACCGGGTGCTTCCTGGCCGGGGCCGGCATCCTGTTGACCAACCACTACATCGTCCCCCACGCCGGCATCGGTCAGATCGGCTGGACCATGTTCCTCGCCGGGGTCGGGGTGGGGACGGCGTTGGTGCCGGTGACGTCGGCCGTCATGGGGTCGGTGCCGGCCGAGCACTCGGGGATGGCCGCATCCACCACCAACACCTTCCGGGAGCTCGGCGCCGTGGTCGGAGTGGCGGTACTGGGGTCGATCATCAACGGCCAGTTGACCGTCAACCTGGTGCGGAAGCTCACCGCCATCGGCATCCCGCAGGCCTACCAGTCCCTGGTCGTCTCGGCCGTGACCACCGGCACGTACCAGAACGAAGCCAAGGCAGCCACCGCCCAGAACCACGCCATCACCCACATCGTCAATGAGGTGGTCTCGGCCGCCTACGGTGCCTTCGGGCACGGTCTCAACCTGTCGCTCAACATTGCCGGCGGCCTGCTGCTGGCCTCGTCGATCCTCGCCCTGGCGACGGTCTACGGACGGAAGGTCCACCTGGAACGGGTCCACTCGGACGAGGGCCATCTGCTCCATGTCCGGGTGGAGGGCTCGCCCGGACTCTCCTGACCGGTCCGCGCCGCCCTCCCGACCAGATCAATCGCTCCGACGCGACCGCCACGCCTCGGCGCGGAACGCCACGTCGACGGTGACCTCTCCTTCGATGCCCAGCAGGTCCCGAAGCAGCCGCCGCGCCTCGGCGAACAGGCGGTCACGGTCCTCCGGGGCCATGGTGATGACCCAGCTCAAGGTGCCGAGCAGGCCGATCAGTTCGTCGGCGTCGAGGGCGATGTCCCAGGTGAACACCTGGTGGTCGGGCGGGTCGAACGGAACCCCCGGGGGGATCTCGAGGATCGACATGGGCCGCAACGCATCTCCCAGGATGAGACCGGTGAGGTCGGTGGGCAGCTGGTCCCCGTCCTCGTCGGCCGGTGCGGGCGTCCCCTCGCCGGCGCCGCGACCGGCCAGCAGGGCCTGAGCCTGGGCGATGAACGGACCCTCGGGATCCGGGCCCGACCACACCGCCCCGAGCACGCCGCCGGGCACCAGGACCCGGCCGACCTCGTGGAGGGCGGGGATCGGGTCCATCCAGTGCCACGACGACGACGCCAGGACGGCGTCGGCGCACCGGTCCGGGAGGGGCATCGACTCGCCGCGACCGGACACCGCACGCGCCGTGGGCACCTCCGCGGTCAGGACGGCACGCATCCGGTCGTCGGGCTCCACCGCCACCACCTCGTCGGCCCGGCCGACCAACAGTCGGGTCAGGGCCCCGGTGCCGGCGCCGAGATCGACCACTCGGGCCAGGTGGGTGGGGAGGAGCCAGTCCACCGCCGCGGCCGGCGGGCCGGGCCGGAATCGCTCGTAGGTGGTCGCCACCTCGCCGAAGACGTTGGCCCGCTTCCCCTTCTCCTCCGGAGCCAGGTGCGAGAGCGGTACGAGGGGATCGGCTGGGAATCGGTCGGCCACGGCCCGACGATAGCGGAGTCGTCGGACCGGGCGCAGTGGCCTACGGTGAGCGGTACCCTCCCTTCGGCCCAGCCGGTTCGGGGCCATCAGCGCCGGCGCCTCACCGGGACAGACAAAGGACATGGTCATGGTCAGAGTCAGCACCTATCTGAACTTCATGGGCAACACCGAAGAGGCATTCCGCTTCTACGGCTCGGTGTTCGGCACCGAGCCTTCTGGTGCCCATCGTCCGGATGGGGGACATGCCCACCGATCCGGGTGCACCTCCGCTCACCGAGGAGGAGAAGAACCTGGTCATGCACGTTGAACTGCCCATCCTCGGCGGCCACGTCCTGATGGCCACCGACATGGTGGAGTCCCAGGGGCACCAGCTGCGGACGGGCAACAACGTGACCATCAACCTCGAGCTGGAGGACCGGGCGGAGACCGAGCGCCTGTTCGATCTCCTGTCGGCCGGCGGGAGCGATCAGTTCGGGCTGCAGGACATGCCCTGGGGCGCCTACTGGGGGACCTGCGCCGATCGCTTCGGGGTGAGGTGGATGTTCAACTGCTCGGAGCCGGCATCGTAGTCTGACGGCCGTGGACCAATCGAGGGGCAGCGGCCGGTTACGCCTGGGCCGCCATCAGGTGGCGGTGGTGGCCATCGCCGTGCTCGTGGCCATCGGGGCGACGGTGGGCGGGTTCATCGCCGCGCTCGGGGAGTGGATCACGGGCGTCGTTCCCCGCCGCGGACAACTATGTGCACGGGACCCTCTCGGCCGATTCGGGCCCGTACCTGACCGACAGCCAGGGGAGGGTGGTGTTCCTGCGGGGCGTCAACGCCGTGTACAAACGCGCCCCGTACGAGCTCTACCTCGACCCGGGCAAACCCTGGAACTTCTCCCAGCAGGACGCGGCCCGCATGGCCGCCCTCGGCTTCGACGTCGTTCGCCTGGGCATCATCTGGGAGGGGCTCGAGCCGGGGACCCTGGGCCCGAACAATCCGGCCATCTGCTCGCCGGGCAAGCCCCGGGACCCGCACCAGTTCAACGCGGCGGTGGCGTCGGCCTACCTGGCCAAGGTGGCCAAGACCGTGGCGCTCCTCGGGCAAGTACCACATCTACACGCTGCTCGACATGCACGAGGATGTCTACAGCTCGGAGTTCGGGGGCGAGGGCGCTCCTCCCTGGGCCGTGTGCACCGGCTCCTATCCCATCCGCATCCTTCCGGGGCGATGGTCGAATACCTACAACGACCCGGGACTGATCACCGCGGTCCGGCACTTCTGGACCAACGATGTGGTCGGGGACCTGCAGGGTCAGTACATCCGGGTCTGGAAGACGGTGGCCCACTACTTCCGTGACAACCGATGGGTGGTGGGCTTCGACCCGATCAACGAGCCGTTCACCAAGACGCTGCTGGCCGGAAAGCCGGAGGTGGCCGCCCGCCTGGAGTGCTTCTACACCGGAGCGGCCCATCCGGGCCGAAGCTCGCTCGACGGCTCGGTGCTGTCCTGCCCGCCCGACGACCCCCGGACCGGGCTCATCCGGACCCTGCGGGCCGCCAGTCCCGCACCAGCTGGTCTTCTTCGAGCCGGACATCTACTCGAACACCGGTCACTCCAACGATCTCGGACCCATGGACTTCAACGGCCTCGTCTTCAACTTCCACGACTACTGCGGCCTGCGGAGCGGTGTCACCGGAAACCCGACCGATCTCATCGCCTGTGCCGACCAGGAGCTGCGCACCATGCAGCGTCGGAGCGACGAGCGTCCCGACCTCGCCACGCCCAAGCAGCCGGAGGGACCGGCCTGGTTCATGAGCGAGTTCGGAGCGACCACCAGCAATGCCCTGATGGACCGGCTGACCCGGATCGCCGACGAGCTGCAGCTGGGTTGGACCTATTGGCAGTGGAAGTACTACGACGATCCGACCGGGAGCTCGGCCGAGGCCCTGGTGACACCCGACGGCACAGCTTTCCCCGATCGTCCAGTCGTTGTCCCGGGCCTACCCCCAGGCCGTCGCCGGCACCCCCATCTCGTTCTCCTTCGACCCCGGCAGTCGGCGAGTTCCACCTGCTCTACGTCCCGAACCAGGGCGTCGCCGCACCGACGGTGATCTTCGTGCCCGTCTCGGTGCACTATCCCCATGGCTACCGGGCCCAGGTCTTCGGCGGGACGATCGTCTCCAAGGCGGGCGCCTCCCATCTGGTCGTGGACAACGATCCGGGCTCGACTTCGGTGTCCGTCACCATCAGACCGGTCGGCTGAGCCTGAGCGGCGCCGATGGCGTCGAGCGCCCGGCGCCCCCGGTGCGCGGCCGGCAGGCCGGATAAGTTTGGGCGGCCACAACCCTCGATGGAATGAGCACGACCATGGACGGAGACCTCGTCATACGCGGCGGCACCCTGATCGACGGGAGCGGCGCCCCCGGTCGGTCGGCCGACGTGGCCGTCCGTGACGGCCGGATCGTCGCCATCGACGACGCACTGTCCGGGTCCACCGAGCTCGATGCCTCGGGTCAGGTGGTCGCCCCGGGCTTCATCGACATCCACACCCACTACGACGCCCAGGTGTTCTGGGACCCCGAGCTCAGCCCGTCGTCCTGCCATGGCGTGACCACCGTGGTGGCCGGCAATTGCGGGTTCTCCATCGCCCCGACCCGCGCCGAGGGGGTCGAGACCTTGGCCCGGACCCTGCAGCACGTCGAGGACATGAGCTTCGACACGTTGTCCGTCGGGGTGCCGTGGGACGAGTTCGAGACCTTCTCCCAGTACCTCGACGCCGTCCAGCGTCGGGGGGTCGATCTCAATTTCGCCTGCTACGTGGGGCACACCGCGGTGCGTCTCTACGCCATGGGCGACGAGGCCTACGAGCGGAGCGCCACCGATGCCGAGACGGTTGCCATGGCCGGGATCGTCGGTGCGGCGCTCGATGCCGGAGCCATCGGGTTCTCCTCCAGCTGGGCGCCCACCCATTTCGGTGACCACGGGCGTCCCGTGCCCTCCAGGGTGGCCGACTTCGACGAGCTGGCCGCCTTGCTGGCCCCGTTGCGCGGGCGCCGTCGCGGCGTGGCCGCCCTGCTGCCCGGCGGGGTGCTGTCCCATCCGCGGATGTTCGAGCTGCAACGGGACATCGGTCGTCCGTTCACCTGGACCGCCCTGTTGACCTTTGCCGGTTCCGACTACCACGAGCAGGTCATGGACGACCACGTCGCCGCCCGGGCCTCGGGTGCCGACGTGTGGCCCCAGGTGTCCGGTCGCCCGCTGGTGTTCCAGATGAACCTGGCCGAGCCGTTCCCCCTCAATCCCTTTCCGAATTTCGCCGCCCTGATGGACCTGTCCGTCGACGAGCGGTTGGCCGCCTACCGCGACCCGGGCTGGCGGGCCCGCACCCACGAACAGCTCACCTCCAACCGCTCCCGGCTGTTCAACAGCGCTTCGCTGTCCGTGGCCGAATCATCGACCCGGCCCGACCTGATCGGCCGCTCGGTCGTCGAGCTGGCGGAGGAGCAACAGGTGACACCTCTCGACGTCCTCCTCGATCTGTCGCTGGCCGACGGCCTCTCGACCCGGTTCACCTCGGTGGTGGCCAACAACAATCCCGACGGCATCGCCGCGTTGCTTCCCCGGGACGACGTCCTCCTGGGCCTGGCCGATTCGGGGGCCCACGTCAGCCAGCTGTGCGATGCCTGCTTCGCCACCGACCTGCTCGGCCTGTGGGTGAGGGAGCGCGAGGTCATGAGCCTGGAGCACGCCGTCCACAAGCTCACGGCCGAGCCGGCCCGCTTCTACGGCATCGAGGACCGGGGCTCGGTGGAGGTGGGCAAGGCGGCCGACCTGGTGGTCTTCGACCCCGACACGGTGGGGCCGGGCCCGCTGCGGCGGGTGGTGGACTTCCCCGCCGGCGGCGAGCGGATCACCGCCGATGCCCCGGTGGGCATGCGTCATACGCTGGTCAACGGCGTTCCCGTCCGGAGGGACGGCCGACAGGTGGAGGCCGGAGCGGACGCCAGGCCCGGTGCCGTGCTCAGAGCCTGAGCCCCGGCCACCCGGTCGGTTGCGCGACGAACATACGTTCGCTACCGTCGCTCCATGCACTACGAGGTCGAGGTGATCGTCCCACTCCCGCTCGACGACCGCGCCCGACGGTTCCTGTCCGAGGTGCAGCGGTCGGCCAACCAGGTGCTGCGCTTCCACGGCGACGACCGGGCCATCACGCTCACCGTCGAGGCCCACGCCCTCGACCCGGACGGTGCCGTCCGGGCCGCCCGGGGTGAGGTGGCCCGGATCTACCCGTCGGTTCCCTTCGTGGTGTCCGGCGAACCGCTCCCGCGATGAGCCCGGGCCACCCGGAGACGATGGCCCGATCGAAAGGTGGGTTTCCGATCAGTGGACGGCGTCGACCTCGGCCCGCTCCCTGATGATCGACCAGGTGACCGCCATCACCCCGATGAGCGCGGTCAACTCGTGGTCCAGCACCTGGCGGTTCGGCCCGCTCGGCCGCTTCGCCTCCCGGGCCAGGAGCTCGGCCGCACTGGCGTAGGAGTGGGCCATCCTGGCCAGTGTCCCGTCCAGGTCGGCGAACGGGCAGCGGTGGAGCGGCAGCCACCGCACCGCGTGCTTGGACGCCGCGTCCAGCTGGTCGCTGGCCGACAACAGGGCCTGCGGTGTGCGCGACGTCGCATCGCGGGCGACGTACAGCACGGCCATCATGGACATGAGGAGCGGCTTGACTTCCACCTGCCAGTGCCTGAAGGTGGCGACTTCCCGTTGCACTCGGTCCTCCCTGGTCGACGTTCTCGTACCGGAACCGAGTCGGCTCGGACGTCCCGGCAACTGTTCATCGACCAACCCGGCCCATGGCTTGAGGTCCCGGTCTCCGGTCGGGCCCGGGTCGGAGGGCCGCCACCGCCCCTACAGGACGCTGACCACCAAGCCGGCGATCGCCAGGGTGAGGGTCCCGACGGTCAACATCCGGCACGCGGACTCGCCCAGCGTGCGGTTGGACACGGCTGCACTACCCACCCGACGACCCAGTTGCATTCCCACCACCCACGTGGCGGCCCCGCCGGCGATGAGCGCCAGTCCGAGGACCTCGGTGCCACCGTGGAGCGGCCACAGCCGGCGGAGCACGATGGCGATGGTCACGGCCACGGCCAGCCCCGACCGGTTCCAGGCCAGCTGGGTCCGCTCGTGGGCCAGACCGGTGTCCCGGCCGACCGGGTGCTCGATGGCGTCGTCGTCCATCGGCGGGTCCATCTCGGTCAGCTTCCCACCACGGCGAGGACCACGGCGATGACCGCCACCACGCCGATGCCCGCCGACAGCACCATCGGCATGGGCGAACGGGGGAGCGGTCGGCCCTGTTCCATGGCCCGCTGATTCGCCTTCCAGTGTCGGAAACTGGTCACGGCGACCAGGGCACCGAGTGCGATCATGGGGAGTCCGAGGATACGCCGGCCTCCGGTGACGTGGAATTCGGGGAGCAGCTGGGTGGCGGCCACACCGGTGGCGATGAGGGCCAGCGCGGTGCGGTTCCAGGCCAGAAAGGTCCGCTCGTTGGCATAGGTGAACCGGACATCGGGCTCACGGTTCTCGACCGGGGGCTCGTCGCTCACCGGCGATCCATCCGGGCCACCGTACCGAACTGGGTCTCTCGGAATCCGGTCAACGCCACAGAGGCAAGGTACTCGCTCCACGTCCCGGCCTGGTGCCCGCTCAGGCCGGGGCCGGGGCCGACGCCACCGAGCGCGTGCAGCAGGACTCTTCGCAGGTAGCTGACCCAGGCTCCCGACACATGGGCGCCAGTGGTGTCGTAGACCTCGTACGAGCCGATGACCGCGGTGCAGACGGTGGTGCAGAACCAGGGGGAGGTGTCCACGAACTGGACGTGTTGGTCGGCGGCCACCGACCGGTCGACCGGGTACAGCGGGGAGACGGCGACCGAGGCGGGGGACGAGCAGAATTGCACGTCGTCGGGATGGGCGGCCAGGCACTTCGGGCCGCGACGGGCCAGGAGGGGGCTGGTGCCGAGGAGGGCCACGCGCATGCCGGGCACGTGGAACGACGTGAAGAGCCGGTCGAGGCCTTGTCGCCACTGGGCGGCGGTGAGCGGCTTGGCCGTGCCGCCCGGGGCGGCCGGGGCGTCGTAGTTGTCGGCCTGGCTGATGACCAGCAGGGAGGGACGGTGCCGGTCGATCCATGCGGTGGCCCAGGTGTGCCACTGGGCGCAGGGACGGTCGGAGCCGACCGGCTCGCCGAGCGATGGATCGGACGCGATGCTCACGACCGTCGCCGGACAGCCGTACTTTCCCAGCACCACCAACTGCCAGTGCTCGACGTCGGCGATGTACTCGAAGGCCGGGATCCACATCAGGGCGTGGGAGTCGCCGTACAGCACCATCAGGTGGTGGCTCGTGGCGTCCCCGAGGGGGCAGACCTGCTCGGTGGTCTGGGCGAAGCTCGCTTGGCAGTCGAGGTTCTCGAAGTAGCCGCCTTCGAGGTACGCCGCTCCGAACCGGGCCTTCGGACCGACTCGGGCACCGTCGTGATCGCCGGTGCTGCCGCCACCTGTCGGACGACCACGCCGGCGTTGTCCGCCGCCCGCACCCGGACCGCGACGACCGGCTGGCTGCCGAACACGATCATCAGGGAGAGCACGGCGACGGTGGCGCCGATGGCGCCGACGCCGATGCGGACGGTCCGAGCCGACGGGAGGCGCCGATGGCGGAACGGCTGTTCGACCAGCCGGTAGGTCAGGGTGGAGAGCGCACCGGCGACGACCAGCAGGAGGAGATTGTCCCCGACGGGCAGGCTCGACCGTCCCGCCCATTCGGCCACGATGATCAGGATGGGCCAGTGCCACAGGTACAGCGAGTAGGAGATCCGGCCCAGCCGGCGCGGTACCGACCGGCCCAACAGCGTCTCGGCGCCCCGGGCCGGGACGGCCACGCCGCCGGCGATGATGGCCCCGGCGCCGAGCACGGGCAAGGCGACCAGGGAGCCGGGATAGCTGGTCTGCCCATTGAGGACGAAGCCCGAGGCGAGCACGGCGGCCAATCCGGCCCAGGTCAGCCCAGCCGCCACCGGCGAGGGAATCCGCTGCAACCAGCCGGTGCCGACGGCGATCAGCGCCCCGAGCGCCAGTTCCCAGGCCCGGGTGAACGGTGAGAAGTAGGCCGAGGCCGGGTGGCTGGCCGTCTGGGCGATCGACCACGCGTACGACCCGGCGATGACCAGTGCGAGGGCGACGGCCAGCCGCGCCCGCAGGCTGGCCCGACTCCCGAGCTTGGCCACCAGCAGGAACAGGGACGGGAACACGACGTAGAACTGCTCCTCGACCGAGAGGGACCAGTAGTTCTGGAGCGGGGACGGAGGGGAGTGAGCGGCCAGGTAGTTGGTCCCGACGGCGGCAAAGTGGAAGTTGGACAGGAAGACGGCCACCCACCGTCCGTCGTCGGCCGCGCTGTTCCCCGCCGCCGCCCCCAGCGCCGCGTAGGCGGCGACCACCGCGCCGAGGAGCACCAGGGTGGCGGCAGGGAGGATCCGTCGGCACCTCCGGGCGTAGAAGTCGAGCAGCGACGTGGTGCCCGTTCCCGCCCTCTCCCTCAGCAGCACCCCGGTGATCACGAACCCGGAGATGACGAAGAAGACGTCGACTCCGACGTACCCCCCGGTCAGGTGGGGGACGCCGGCGTGGTAGAGCACGACCAGCAGCACGGCCACGGCTCGCAGTCCTTCGACGTCCGGTCGGAAGCGCCGATCCTGAGGTGCGGTCCCGGCCTCGTCGCCCGACGAGAGGAACCGTGCTGTCGCCACCGTGGAGTCCGCCACCGTCTTCCCCTCTGCGTCCCGGTGCCGACACTACTGTCACCGGGCGCCGACCCGGGCTCCGTCGGCCCGGTCGGCCGTTCCCCGGCCGGACCGGACCGGGGACGGTCAGCCGTGCCAAGCTTGGCCGGCTGCGGTAGGAACCTATCGACGGAGCAGCCCTGCGGAAAGGACGAGACCGATGACCGAGGCCAATGAACAGCCGCACGCCGGGCCTCCCCGGGGCCGGTTCACCATCGTGTACCTGATCCACGAGGCGTTTCGCCGCGATCTGGCCCGGTTGTCCGGCGCCGTGCGGGCCCCCCGGACGGATCCGCCCCGGGCTCGGGCGCTCCGGGCCCGGTGGGAGTTCGTCGATGACCAGCTGCACCACCACCACTGCGGTGGAGGACGACTCGCTGTGGCCGTTAGTGCGACCGAAGCTGCAGGGTCGGAGCGAGCCGCTGGCCGTGCTGGACGAGATGGAGGCCGACCACCGGGAGCTGCTCCCGGTGGGCCGGGCGGTCAGTGACGAGTTCGAGTCGTTCGCCGCCCGACCCGACGACGCGGCGGGCGCGGCCTTGGCCGACCATCTGGACGCCCTGGCCGCCCTCCTCGGCAAGCACCTCGACTCCGAGGAGTCCCGGTGCTTTCCGGTCATCGACGAGGCCCTGACTCCCGAGGAGTTCGATAGCTTCGCCAAGGCGACGGCCAAGGCGGTGGGCATGCGCGGCTCCGCCCGGTTCTTCCCGTGGATCTTCGACAGCTCCGACGAGGTCGAGCGTGCCGCGGTGCTGAGCATGCCCCCGCCCCCGGTCCGCCTGCTGTGTCGGTACGTATGGGAGCCGCGCTACGAACGTCAGGTGGCCACCGTGTGGGCGAACGGCGGGGACGGGCCGTGAACGACAAGGTGTACATCCACGAGTTCATCGACATCATCGGCCGGCACCGGGCCGACTACATGCACCACATGACGGCGAACTTCAGCCCGTCCGCTCAGGAGGAGCGCAATCAGCTGTGTTACGGCGTGTGGGGCGTGGTCGGATCGACCGGTCGGTGGCCCGGGGTGGTCAACCTGTGGGAGGAGGACGGTCTCGACGGTCTGGCTTCCTCCTTCCGGTACGAGCTCAACCACGACACGCTGCAAGACCCGAAACTGGCGAAATGGTGGGCCACCGCCGCCAACTTCCGGTCCGGCGGGACCGACCGCCTGCTGGCCCCCGCTCCCTGGACCCGGACCAGCGCCGAGCTGTGCGCCGAGGGCGTCACCGGCGAGACCTACGCCCACGAGCGGATCCGGGTGGCCCCGGGCCAATCGGCCGACACGCTCGAGATGATCCGCCAGGAGGCGATCCCGGTGCGCCAGGAGTTCGGCTGGGAGCTGGCCGGCGCGTGGGAGACCCTGCTGATCGACGACTCGGAGTGCTTCCTGCTCTGGGCCATCCCGACCTGGGAGCAGTGGGCCGAGATGGAGAAGGCCCGGCGGTCCCACCCCGGGCTGGCCCGGTTGCGCAACCGGGCCCAGAAGCAGTTCACCTCATTCCGGCGCTGGCTGTTGGTGGACGCGCCCCTGTCTCCCTTCCGGACCCAGCGCCAACCGGCCCGCTCCGATCAGGTCGACTGGGAGGAGTGAGCGGGTCAGCGGCCCTGGAATTCGGTGGGCCGCCGCTCCACGAAGGAGGCGATGCCCTCGGTGGCATCCTCGGTGGTGGTCACCAGCTCCTGCGCCATGGCCTCCTCGAAGAAGGCCGAGGCCCGGTCCACGTCGAGCGACCGGTTGAGGAGACGTTTGGCCAGTCCCAACGCCACGGTGGGTCCCTGGGCCAGGCGGGCTAGCCAGCTCCCCGACGGTGGACTCGAAGTCGGCCGCCGGCACCACCCGGTTGACCATTCCCAGGGAGAAGGCGTCGGCGGCGGACAGGCGGTCGCCCAGAAAGACCAGCTCCTTGGCCCGCTGCATCCCGATGATCCGGGGCAGCAGGTAGGCGCCGGCTCCGTCGGGGAGGATGCCGCGACGCACGAACACCTCGATGAACCCGGCGTCCTCGACGGCCACGACCATGTCGCTGGCCAGGGCCAGGTGGGCCCCGATCCCCGCCGCCGTGCCGTTGACGGCGGCGATGACCGGCTTCTGGCAGTCGAGGACGGCGGCGATGAGCCGCTGCGCCCCGTCGGCGATGAGCCGCATGATGGTCCCGGTGGGCGGATCGCCCGCTTGGGCGGCACCATCGGTGGCGGGCTGGGGGGCGCGTAGGTCGGCACCGGTGCAGAAGTGCTTCCCCTCGGCCCCGATGACCACGGCACGGATGGCCGGGTCGAGATCGGCGGTGTGGAGCAGGTCGATGATCGTGTTGCGCTGGTCGGCGTTGATGGCGTTGCCGGCGTCGGGCCGGTTGAGGGTGATCCACGAGACGCCGTCCTCGACCCGGTGCAACAGGGTCCCGGCCGTGAGGCTCTCCGAGGTGGTCACGCCCGGACCCCCGGGGCCCGGCTGCCGAAGATGTCGATGGCCACCACGGCACCCAACTTCTCGGCGTCCCAACGGCGCTCGCCACTGGAGACGACGGCGCGCTCTTGCCATCCGGACATGTGGAAGATCTTGTCATGGATGACCCGGAACACCTGTCCGGTGACGTACTGCGCCTCGTCGCTGGCCAGCCAGGCCACGAACGGCGAGCTGCCGGCGGGATCCATCGGGTGGTACTCGTCGGCTCCCAGGTCATCCGGCTCGAAGGCCTCCCCCTGGCCCCCGATGGTGGCGGTGAGCCGGGTCAGCCCGCCGGGTCCGACCGCGTTGACGGTGACGCCGATGGAGGCCAGCTCGAGACTGGTGGTCTGGGTGAGGCCCACGATGGCCGCTTTGGCGGTGGCGTAGTTGCTCTGCCCGAAGTTGCCCTGGAGGCCGGCCCCCGACGTGGTGTTGATGATGCGCCCGCCGCCGCCCGCCCCGGCCTTGGCCCGGGCCCGCCAGTGGATGGCGGCGAAGTGCGACAGCAGCCAGGTACCCCGGACGTGGACCCGCATGACGATGTCGAAGTCGTCCGGGGACATGTTCCAGATGACCCGGTCCCGGCCGATGCCGGCGTTGTTGACCACGATGTCCAGGCGGCCGAACTCATCGACGGCCCGGCTGATCATGGCCTCGGCGGCACCTTCGTCGCCGACGTCGCCGTAGTCGGCCACCGCGGTGCCGCCCCGGCCGGTGATGAGGTCCACGGTGAGATCGGCGTCGCGCCCGGTCCCCGTCCCGTCCACCGCCGCGCCGATGTCGTTGACGATGACCCGGGCCCCCCGGCGGGCCAGCTCGAGGGCGTGGCCCCGGCCGATCCCATGGCCGGCGCCGGTCACCACCGCCACCTTCCCGTCCAGAAACTGTTCCATCCCGACTACCGGTAGAGGGTCTGCATCGAGTAGAGCAACGCCGGCCGTTCGGCGCCGACCACGGCGATCTCGATCTCGCTGGTGAGCAGGGTCCCCTTGGGCCGGCGCACCGCCTCCACCAGGCGGCTGCGGCTGTGCACCTTGGATCCGGCGGGCACCGGGGCCACGAACCGCAGCTTGTCCGCCCCGTAGTTGGCGGCACTGCTGTGACCGGTGATCCTGAGGTCGCCGGCCGACATGAGCTGCGGGATCAGGCTGAGGGTGAGGAACCCGTGGGCCACCGGTCCCCCGAACGGGCTCTCCCGTCGGGCCCGCTCGACGTCCACGTGGATCCACTGGCGGTCCCCGGTGAGCTCGGCGAAGGCATCGATCATCTCCTGGGTGATGGTCACCTCGCGACCCCACTCGCCGAATTCGGGCGATGCCTCCGCGTTGAGGCGATCGACGTCATCGAAGTCGATAGTGGTCATGATGGTGTGTCTCCTTCCGGCCCGTGGGCCTCGATCAGTGCCTGAGCCCGGCGGCGGAGCTCGGGCTTTTGGACCTTACCGGTGGAGGTGGTGGGAAGCTCGTCCACCACCTCGACGTAGCGGGGCGCCTTGAAGTTGGCCATCTGTCCGCGACACCAGGCGATCAGCTCGACCGGGTCCGGCTCGAATCCCGACCGGGGGACGACGAAGGCCGCCCCGACCTCGCCCATGCGCTCGTCGGGGGCGGCCACCACGCGCCACCTGGGCCACGTCCGGCCGGCGCAGGATGACCGACTCCACCTCGGCGGCCGAGACGTTGAACCCGCCCACGATGAGGATGTCCTTCTTGCGGTCGACGATCCGGAGATAGCCGTCGTCGCCCAGGAACCCCACGTCGCCGGTGTGCAGCCAGCCATCCGGGTCGAGGGCGGCGGCGGTGGCCTCGGGGGCGTTGAAGTACTCGTGCATCACATTGAACCCGCGGACCAGCACCTCGCCCGGCTCGCCGGCGGGGCGGTCGTTTCCGGAGTCGTCGACGATGCGCAGGACCAGCCCGTCCAGGGGGTGCCCGACGGTGGTGGCGATGGTCTCGATCGAGTCGGACTGCTCGCAGATGGTCACCGTCCCGTGGGTCTCGGTGAGCCCATAGGCGGTGATCACCGTGTCCAGCCGGAGCTCCGACTTCATCCGGGCGATGAGCTCCACCGGCACCACCGCGGCCCCGGTGACCGAGAGCCGCAGGGTGGCCAGGGGGAACGAGGCGAAGTCGGGGTCGTTGAGGATCGACTGGAAGATCGAGGGCGGGCCGGGGAGGACGGAGATCCGCTCCTCGGCCACCCGGTCGACCACCGACCGCACCTCGAAGACGGCGTGCGGCACCAGGGTGGTGCCGCGGAGGAACGCCGCCAGTACCCCCGACTTGAGGCCGGCGGTGTGGAAGAACGGATAGACGACCAACATGCGGTCCCCCTCGAGGAGCCCGACGCCTTCCGACCACTGGCGGTAGGTCTCGACGCTGGCGCCGTGCCGGAGCACGGCCCCCTTGGGCAGTCCGGTGGTCCCCGAGGTGAAGATGATGTCGCTCGGGTCCTCGGCGGCGACGGCCCGTTCGCGGGCCAGGGCCGCCTCGGGGACCACCGCTCCGCCCCGGTCGAGGAAGGTGGACCAGGAGGTCGACCCGGGCGGTGCCGGGCCGCTCATCACCACGGTCTCCTCCAGGCCCTCGAGTCCCTCGAGCCCGTCGAGGAGCTGCACGTAGTCGGTCCCGAGGAAGTCGGTCACGGTGAAGAGCAACCGCACGCCGGCCTCGTGGAGGAGACCGGCGGCCTCCTCCCCTTTGTACCGGGTGTTGATCGGGACCAGCACGCCTCCGACCCCGTAGACGGCGAACGAGGTGACGATCCAGTCGAGCCCGTTCGGGGCCCAGATGGCCACCCGGTCGCCGGCCTGCACGCCGCTGGCCACGAGCGCCCGCTCGACGAGCTCGACCGAGTCGGCGACTTCGGCGAAGGTCGGCCGCCGGGACCCGTCCACCACCGCCTCGAGGGTGGGGAACCGCTCGGCTGCGGCCCGCACCACCGAGGGGATGGTCGCCGGCCCGGGGCCTCCGGCGCGCAGGTCAACGGTCGCTCCCACCGGGCTCCGACCACCGGGCGTCGCGCTTCTCGGCGAAGGCCAGCGGGCCCTCGTGCTGGTCGGGGTGGCCCCAGAGCGAGACCAGCTCCTGGGCCCCGGCCCGGCAGGCGTCGGTCAGCCCGAGCTCGAGGGCCCCCCACAGGGCCCGCTTGGTGGCGGCCATGGCCGCCGGCGAGTTCCGGGCGATCTGCTCGGCCAGCTCCTGGGCCGCGTCCCGCAACGCCCCGGGGGGATCGACGATCTGGCTGATCATGCCCAGCTGGTAGGCCCGTTCGGCGTTGATCCGCTCGTACCGCCCGACCAGCGCCATCCGCATGACCGCCTCGACCGGCATCTTGCGGATCAGGCCGATGGCCTCGAGGGCGGTGACCTGTCCGATCGACACGTGCGGGTCGAAGAACGACGCGTCGGAGGCGGCGATGACGATGTCGGCATCGGCGATCCAGTGCAGGCCGCCACCGGCGCAGATCCCGTTGACCGCGGTGATCACCGGCTTCGCCACCTTCTGGTGCCACGCGGTGAAGTGGAGGTCGAGTTCCTCCACGCTCTCCCGGTACCGCTCCATGCCCACGCCGTCGCCGGCCAGCTCGGTCACGTCGACGCCGGTCTGGAAGGCGCGACCTTCCCCGGTGTGCACGATGACCCGCACCTCGGGGTCGCGGTCCAGCTCGATCCAGGCCTGGGCGAACTCCTCACGCATCAGGGCGTTCATGGCGTTCAGCTGGTCCGGTCGGTTGTTGATGAGCCATCCGACCCGACCGTGGCGTTCGACGGTCAGGCACTCGAAGGTCGAATAGTCCATCTGTCCTCCTTCATGACGACGTGGTGGCGCCGGCCCGCGCCGCGTTGCTCATCCGGATGCGCTCCCACCGGGCTCCGACCACCGGGCGTCGCGCTTCTCGGCGAAGGCCAACGGGCCCTCGTGCTGGTCGGGGTGGCCCCAGAGCGAGACCAGCTCCTGGGCCCCGGCCCGGCAGGCGTCGGTCAGCCCGAGCTCGAGGGCCCCCCACAGGGCCCGCTTGGTGGCGGCCATGGCCGCCGGCGAGTTCCGGGCGATCTGCTCGGCCAGCTCCTGGGCCGCGTCCCGCAACGCCCCGGGGGGATCGACGATCTGGCTGATCATGCCCAGCTGGTAGGCCCGTTCGGCGTTGATCCGCTCGTACCGTCCGACCAGCGCCATCCGCATGACCGCCTCGACCGGCATCTTGCGGATCAGGCCGATGGCCTCGAAGGCGGTGACCTGGCCCACCGAGACGTGCGGGTCGAGGAAGGTGGCATCGGCGGCGGCGATCACGATGTCGGCGTCGGCCACGAAGTGCAGCCCGCCACCGGCGCACACGCCGTTGACGGCGGCGATGACCGGCTTCCCGACCCGGTTGTGCCAGGCGGTCAAGCGCAGTTCGGCCCGCTTGGTCCGGCGGGACTGCTCCCGCAGGGCCTCGGGGTCCCGGGCCAGCTCGACCATGTCGAGTCCGGTCTGAAAGGCCCGGCCGGTGCCCGTGTTGACGATGACCCGGACCTCGGGGTCGGCGTCCAGCTCCCGCCATGCCGCCTCGAGGTCGCTCAGCATGTCGGCGTTCATGGCGTTCCCGGCGTGGGGTCGGTTGAAGATCAACCAGCCGACCGGGCCGTGCCGCTCGATCACCAGGTCGTCGTCCCCGCTGCGGCTTCCCGACTCCGCACTCCCAGCCATGGGCCTCCCTCGTCTGGCCGGCGGACCGGCCCGGGCGTAACCGGCGCCCCGGGTCGATGACGGTACCCGGCGGGCCGGGCTGGGCGCCACCCGGGGGCCGCTCAGGCGTCAGCCAATCGATCCCCGGCCACGCCGGCCTGCCGCAGCCGCTCGATCGCCCCGGAGGAGAGGCCGATGTCGGCCAGGACGGCGTCGTTGTCCTGGCCGAGCGTGGGCGCCGGACGGCGGAGCCACCGCTCGACCCGTTCGAACCGGAAGGGCAGCATGGGAATCTCGTGGTCCCCGGTGACCGCATGGTGCTCGACCTCGAAGAGTGAGCGGGACCGGAGTTGGGGATTCGAGGCGATCTCGCGGGGGGCGACCACCGTGGCCGCCGGAATCCCGGCCGCCACCAGGAGCGCGGCGACGGTATCGGCGTCCCGTCCGGCCGTCCACGCCGCCAGGCCCCGGTCGATGGCGTCCTGGGCCCGGCGGCGGCCCCCGGCATCGGACATCCGGCCCCCGGTGGCCCACCGGGGATCGCCGAGGACCGAGCACAGGGCCTGCCACTGCCCGTCGGTGGTGACCGACACCGCCACCCAGCGGTCGTGGCCGGCGCAGGGGTACACCCCCTGGGGCGATCCCGCCGGGCCGCGGTTGCCGTCCCGTCCGAGCAGCTCGCCGGTGGCGCCGAAGTGGACGATCTGCTCGGCGGCGGCGTTGAGGGCGGCCTCCACCATCGTCGCCTCCACCAACCGTCCGCCGCCGTGCCGGTCCCGCTCGAGGAGGGCGATCAGGGTGGCCACCACCGAGTGCATGCCGGCCAGGGGGTCACAGGCCCCCCGCACCAATACCGGCGGCCCGTCGGCGAACCCGGTCAGCCAGGCCATGCCGGCCAGGCACTCCATGGTCTGGGCGAACCCGGTCCGGTCCCGCCACGGACCGTCGAGGCCGAAGGCGGGCATACGCACCATGATCAGTTCGGGATGGCGTTGATGGAGCCGGTCCCATCCCAGCCCGAACTGCTCCATCACCCGGGGCGTGTAGTTCTCGAGCAGCACGTCGGCGGTGCCGGCCAGTTGCTCGAACGCCTCGACGCCTTCGGGCCGGGTGAGGTCGAGGGTGACCGCCCGCTTGTTCCCGTTCACCGCGTGGAACAGGGGACCCCACTCCCACCACTGCGGTTCGCCGGCCGGCCGGGCGCCGGCGAAGCGCATGAGGTCGGGTCGGGAGATCGACTCGACCTTGATGACGTCGGCCCCCAGGCCGGCCAGGACGGCGGTGGCCGCCGGTCCCGCCCACCAGGCCGTGCAGTCGACGATCCGCACGCCTTCGAGCGGGAGCCGCCAGGCGTCCGGGTCTCCCGGGGTTGGCGCCGGCCGGCCCGGCGAACCCCATTCGACCGAGCCGGTGTGCTCGCCGTTGGCCGGCGCCGGCCCGAAGGGACGGGGCTCGGTCCCCGAGATCCGGAACGGCACCCGGGGCTGGGAGAACCGCCCCGAAGGGCCGGTCTCGAACACGCCACGCTCCACGAACTGCTCGAACCCGGAGACACTGGACCCGTCGAGCACCGGGCCGGCCGGTATCCGGAACAGGGCCGCCTCCTCCAGTACCTCCCCGGTCGTACGTGACGCCGTGTACCGGTGGACGGCGGCCTGGAACTCGTCTCGGCGGGCGAACCGCTTGGCCGCCGACGGCAGGTCGGGATCGTCCAGCAGGTCGGATCGTCCGATCATGACCAGGAAGTCCCGGAACTGCTGCCCGCTGTTGGTGGTGAACACCGCGTACCCGTCGGCGGTCGGCTCCACCGAGGGGACCTCGATCACCCGTCCGGTGCCCGACTGGGGCGGCCACCCGGCGAACGAGGCGAAGACGGACGGATAGGTGACCATGCTCACCGCCATGCAGTCGAGCATGGCCACGTCGACGTGCTCGCCCTGCCCGCAGCGCCGGGCCTCCCGGAGGGCGGCGATGGCCCCGACGGCGGCGTAGGTCCCGGTGACCCACTCGCCGATGCGCCCGCCGGCGGCCAGCGGGGGTTGCTCGGGCAGGCCGCGTTGACCGGTCGAGCCGCAGGCGGCCTGCAGGGTGAACTCGGTGCTCGGGTGGTCAGCCCACGGCCCGGTGCAGCCGAACGGCGTGATGGTCACCACCACCAGCGAAGGGTGGTCGGCCCGCCAACGCCCGACATCGACCCGGGTGTCGGTGACCAGCAGGTCGGCCTCGGCGATCAGAGGGTCGGGGTCGCCATGCACCGACCGCTTGGAGGTGTTGAGGAATTCGAACAGGGCGCCCGATCCCCACCGGCGCAGGGGATCGCCGCCTTCCGCCTCCACCTTCACGACGTCGGCACCGGCGTCGGCCAGGATCTTCGTGCAGTAGGGGCCGGCGATATCGGAGGTCAGGTCGACGACCCGCACGTTCTCGAGCATGTCATCCCGTCCTACGACCCGGCCGACGGCGGAGCGCGTGGTCAAGCTACCATTCGGTGGACGTCGCAGCGCCTGGCCCGGCCGGCCCGACGGGCCCATCGGAGGGCCCCAGCCGGGACGATCGGACATCGGGGCATTGGCGCCCGACGCACAGAGCCTGGGAACGGGGGAGTGGATGACCACCGACGTCGAGTTGGATCCGGTGCTCTTCGCTCCCGAGCCCGAGCCCCGCGAGGTCCGCTACACGGTCATCAGCGTGGACGACCATCTGGTCGAACCACCAGGGATGTTCGAGGGCCGCCTGCCGACCCGGCTCCAGGAGCTTGCGCCCAAGGTGGTCGAGACCTCCCGGGGCCACCAGGTGTGGGAGTTCGACGGCAACCGCTACACCCAGGTGGGGATGAACGCGGTCGCCGGCCGGCGACCGGAGTCGGTGGCCGTCGAGCCGTTCCGCTTCGACCAGATGCGACCCGGCTGCTGGGACATCGACGCCCGCATCCGGGACATGGACATCAACGGCGTATGGGCCTCGCTCAACTTCCCCTCCCAGATCACCGGGTTCTGCGGCCGGGTCTTCTCCACCGCTCAGGATCCCGAACTCGGGATCGAGACCACCCGGGCATGGAACGACTGGCTCTTCGAGGAGTGGTACTCGCCGTATCCGGAGCGGATCATCCCCCTCGGGATCACCTATCTGACCGATCCGCTGGTGGGCGCGGCCGAGATCCGGCGCAACGCCGAACGCGGGTTCAAGTCGGTGGCCCTGCCCGAGCGGCCGCACCGGATCGGCCTTCCGTCCATCTTCGAGGACTACTGGAAGCCGATCATCGAGGCCTGCGCCGACACCGACACGGTCATCAGCCTCCACGTCGGGTCGTCGGGCATCGCCGAGCTGCCGCCGGGATCGCCGGCGCTGGTGCTCGGGGCCACGCTCTTCGGGCAGCTCTCGCTCACCGCCTGTGCCGAGTGGCTGTGGTCGGGATGGTCGATGCGTCATCCCGAGCTGAAGATCGCCATGTCCGAGGGCGGCATCGGCTGGGTGGCGATGCTGCTCGACCGCCTCGACAACATGGTCGACCGCTCGGGCTACGGCCTGGGTTGGGACCGACGTCCCGCCGACGTGCTCCAGGAGGGCTTCTGGTTCTGCACCCTCGACGACCCCTCGACCATCGACACCCGCTACCGGATCGGCGTCGACCACATCATGGTGGAGACCGACTACCCCCACGGCGACGGGACCTGGCCGGACACGCAGGCCCTGATCGCCGAGGTGTGGGGCCACCTCCCGCCCGACGAGCTCCGGGCCATGTGCTCGATGAACGCGGCCCGCCTGTTCCGGCATCCCCTGCCCGACACGGTGTTGCCGTTGCCGGACCCGACCCATCCCTAGGAGGACCGATGCAGTTCACCCCCACCGCCGAGAAGCTGATGCCGGATCTGACCCCGCGGGAGGAGCTCATGTTGCTGGCCCGCACGCTATGGCGCGAGGGCTACAACGACCACATCGCCGGCCACATCACCTACCGCCAGCCGGACGACACCTTCTTGTGCACGCCCTGGTTCCTCCTGTGGAGCGAGCTGCGGGCCGAGGACATCATCCGCATCGACCTCGACGGCACCGTCCTCGAGGGGGACTGGCCGGCTCCCCTCGGGATCCCCCTCCACCTCGAGCTGCACCGGCGACGTCAGGACGTGGTGGTGGCCATGCACAACCACCCGCGCTACGGGACCATCTGGGCCGACGCCGGTCGGGTCCCCCCGAGCTACGACCAGAGCTCGGCCCAGGGTGGCGGCGACCTGGTGCTGGTGGACGAGTACGCCGGGGCGGTCAACAACGCCGACGTGGCCCGGGCGGCGGTGGAGGCGATGGGCGACGCCGATCTGGCCCTGTTGGCCAATCACGGGGTCTTCGTCCTCGGCTGCTCGATCCGGGCGGTCCACCAACGGGCCGTCGCCCTCGAGCAGCGGTGCCGGAACGCCTGGAAGGTGGAGGCCATCGGCGGCGGGCACCCGCTGGCCGGCCCGCCGGCCGAGCTGTTCCGGAAGAGCGACGGCACCAAGTTCATCGGGTTCTGGGAGGCGATGGTCCGGGTCGAGCTCAGCGCCGATCCGAGCCTGCTCGACGCCGGCCGCTGAGCGGGGCGGCTGCCGTCAGTCGAGGACGGGCCGGAAGTACGGGAGCTGGGCGGTCTCCCCGACCGGGTGGAACTCCACCCGGACCGGCATGCCGTCCACCAGGTCCTCCGGCTCGCACCCGATGATCGAGCTGACCACGGCGATGCCCTCGTCGAGCTCCACGATGGCCACCGCGTAGGGGACCTCGAACTCCGGGGTCTGCGGTCGCCAGACGACCGTCCAGCTGTAGATGCGGCCCCGGCCCCCGCTGGCCTCCCAGCGGAGGTCCCGGTGATGGCAGCGCCAGCAGATCCGGGCGGCGTCGGCGATGGCCTGGTGGCAGTGGGCGCACCGTTGGAACAGGAGCTCACCCCGAGAGCATCCCTCCCAGTAGGGGGCCGAGAACCGCGAGGGCACCGGGATCGGCGTGCCCGGGGGCTGGGGCACCAACCTGGTCACGGCGGCGCGCTCCCCACCAGGAGGACGTCGTTGAACAGGGCCCCGGACCCGCCGTTGGAGCACAGGGCGACTTCGGCCCCCGCCACCTGGGCCGACCGGCAGGTGCCCCGGACCTGCTGCACGCCGCGGATGACCCGTTGGAGCATCTGGGTGGAGTTTCCGGGATGGGCGAACGACATGGTCCCGCCGTCGGTGGTCACCGGGAACCGGCCGTCGGGGCCGATGGCCCCGTCCGCCACGAAGGGGCCTCCCTCCCCGTCCGGGCAGAAGCCGAAGGCTTCGAGCTGCCGGATGATCTCGAAGGAGAAGGGGTCGTAGAGCTCGCAGACGTCGACGTCGGAGGGGGAGAGCCCGGCGGTGGCGAAGGCGGCCGCGGCCGCGGCCCGGCCCACGTAGCCGGCCGGGACGTCCTGGCCCGGGCGACCGGTGAAGTCCCAGATGGGGCCGTGCTGGTAGGAGGGGCCGTAGGCATCGCTCCCTCCCCCGAGGATCCACGCCGCCGGCTGTCGGAGGTCGGCGGCCCGATCGGCGGTCGTGAGCACCAGTCCGCAGCCCCCCTCGGAGGTGGTCGAGCAGTCCAGCAGATGGAAGGGCTCGGCGATGGGGCGCGAGGCCAGGATGTCGGCCGGGGTGAAGGGGCCCCGACCCACGTAGACGGCCTCGGGGTTGGCGTGCCCGTTGTTGCGGATGACCGCGGCCACCGTCGCCATCTGCTCGGGGGTGGTGCCGAAGGTGATCATGTGCCGTCGGGCCATCAGGGCGAACTCGACGGCGGTGAACATGCCGTAGGGGACCACGAACTCGTTGGTGGGCCGGGTCCACGGGGCGGTCGACGCCCGGTCGGTGTAGATGCCGGCGCTCCCGCCCACCACCAGCACCACCCGGCACTGACCCGTGGCGATGAGGGCCGCCGCCTCGAGGACGGCCGGGATGCCCAGGGCGTTCATCGAGCGGCGGCACGGGCCGAGGCGCAGCTCGTAGCAGAGCTCGCCGGCCCGCTCGCCGATCACCCCGTCCACCTCCCCGGTTTCCAGCCCGGCGTCCTCGAGGGCGCCGATGGCCCCTTCGATGGCGATGGATACCGAATCGTGCTCGGGCAGGGTGCGGGCCTGCACGGTGTTGGCGATGCCGACGATGGCCGTGTCGCGGAAGGGGTGGGCCACCTTCAGCCGCCGGCCGTCGGGACGCGGCCCGCCGGTGGCATCTCCATCCCGCTCAATGTACCCGAGCCCCGCCCCCCGGAGACGGGGCTACAGTGGAATCGCGTTCTAGTCCAGGCATGAGGAAGGTGGCTGCGGGGATGCCGGATATTCCGATGATCGTCAGCGTCGACGACCACGTGGTCGAGCCCGCCCATGTGTGGACGGAGTGGATGCCCAAGCAGTTCGCCGAGCGCGCCCCCCGGATCGAGCGCCGGGGGATCGGGCCCATGGTGCATGTGGGCGGAGGCACCTACGACGTCAGCTGGGACCCCGAGGGTCCCCAGGCCGACTGCTGGATCTTCGAGGACCTGGTCTACGTGCACAAGCGCCACGTCGCCGCGGCGGGATTCGACCGCGACGACATGACCATGAGCCCGATCACCTACGACGAGATGCGACCCGGGTGCTACGAGCCCAAGGCCCGGATCGACGACATGGAGTTGAACCACGTCGAAGCCTCGCTGTGCTTCCCGACCTTCCCCCGGTTCTGCGGGCAGACCTTTGCCGAGGCCACCCCCGACCGCGACCTGGGCCTGGCCTGCGTCCGGGCGTACAACGACTGGATGGTGGAGGAGTGGTGCGCCGACAGCGGCGGCCGGCTCGTCCCGCTCTGTCTCATCCCGTTGTGGAGCGCCGAACTGGCGGCGGCCGAAGTGCGCCGCAACGCCGACCGTGGGGTACGGGCGGTGTGCTTCAGCGAGATCCCGCCCCACCTGGGGCTGCCCAGCATCCATTCGGGGAAGTGGGACCCGTTCTTCGTCGCCTGCCAGGAGACCTCGACGGTCGTGTGCATGCACATCGGGTCGTCGTCGAAGATGCCGGCCACGTCGGCCGACGCCCCGGGCGGGGTGGCGACCACCCTCTCGTTCGGCAACGCCATGGCCTCGCTGGCCGACTTCCTCTTCTCCGGTGTACTGGTGCGGTTCCCCCGCCTCACGCTGGCCTACTCCGAGGGCCAGATCGGCTGGTTGCCGTACATCCTCGAGCGCGGCCGACGACGTCTGGAGCGACCACCGGGCCTGGACCCGGTCGCAGGAGCTCATCCCCGAACCACCCTCGACCTACTACTACCGGCAGGTCTACGGCTGCTTCTTCAAGGACCGGCACGGACTCGAGTCGCTCGACCGGGTGGGCGTCGACAACATCACCTTCGAGACCGACTATCCCCACACCGACTCGACGTGGCCGGACACCAAGCGGGTGGCGGAGGAGATGATGGCCGGCCTCACCGACGAGCAGATCTACAAGATCGTGCGGGGGAACGCCATCCGCATGCTCGATCTCGACCTCGATCGCTGAACCGGCGGCCGCCGGTTCAGCCGACCACGCCCCGGACCAGGGCCTGATTGGGTTCGGGCGGCAGCACGGTCAAGGGTTCCTCCAGCTCGGCCACGGTCGGCCCGAGCGCGGCGGCGAACGGGGCCAGGGCGTCGAGATCGAACCCGTAGAGGGCGGCGGCGTTGCCGCCCAGTATCTGGCGCATGGTGACCACCGGCGTCCCGTGGAAGACCTGCCGCAGGTGCTCGCGGGTGAAGGGGAAGGTGCCCTCCTCATGGGGGTAGTCGTTCCCCCACATGAACCGGTCGGGCCCGAGCGCGGTCCGCACCGCGGCATCCGGCGGCTTGGGCTGGCTGACCCCCATCCAGCAATTGCGGGCGAAGTACTCGCTCGGGAGCATGGGCAGGATCTGGTCGTCGGAGTAGCGCAGCTCGCCGGTGCGCTTCTCCCGGAGCGAGTGCATGATCCGGTCCAGCTCCTCCAGCATCGAGGGCACCCAGGCGCAGCCGAGCTCGGTGAGTACGAACTTCAACCGGGGGAATCGCTCGAACACCCCCGACAGGATGAGATGGGCCATCGGCCGCTGCGAGTAGAACCTGGCCTCGGCCAGGTAGAGGAGCGAGGCCACCGGGTAGGGGCCGTAGTTGGGCAGGCCGGTGCCACCGTGGGTGTGCACCGGCAGCTCGAGCTCCTCGAGGACGGCCCACAGACGGTCGAGCTCGGGGTCGTACAGTGGGCGCGACCAGGTCACGTCGGGACCGGCGTTGGGGAGGAGCACGCCGCCCCGCAGCCCGTGGTCCTTGATCCACCGGCTGTCGGCGATGGCGTCGTCGACGTCGTTGGTGAAGATCTGCCCGATGCCCGCCCGCCGCTCCGGGGCCTCGGCCACGTAGTCGGCCAGCCAGCGGTTGTGGGCGCGGATCCCGGCCAGGCGGTGGGCGTACTCGTCCGGTTTGGGAGGCTGGGCGAAGAGCACGAAGCTCGGGAAGAACGGGGGGACGGTGTTGGGGAAGATCACTTCGGCCACCACGCCGTCGTCGCCCTGCTCGGCCCACCGTTGATCGCTGTCCCAGTTGCGGGACCGCCGGTCGTCCTTCAGGTCCTTGAAGGGGTTCTTGTACCGGCCCCGCCACTCGTCGAAGTCGGCCAGGTAGGCCGGGTCGAGGTACTCGCGGTACTGGGCGTGGGATCCCCCGGCGTGGGTGTCCGCCGAGATGATGGTGTACCGGTCGTCGGGTGCGTCTGCCACGTCTGCCCATCCTCGATCTGCTGGTCGTGCGGTCGATGCCAGCGTACCCACCCGGGGTCGAGGGCCTTCGGCGTCCTGCTCCCGGCCCGATCGACGGTCGCCCGCTCCGGTGCCGTTGGTACCATCCGCAGGTGCCCGAAGCCATCGATCGAACCGTCGCGGGGAGGACCGACCACCGGGCCGGCTGGGGACCCCGACCGGCTCGAGATCCAGGATCTGGCCTACCGGTACGCCTCCGGGGCCGACCGGCGCGACCCCGCCCTCTTCGTGAGCGCCTTCAGCCCGGCCGGGACCCTGCGGGTGGTCCGCCCCGGGCCCGACGGTGAGGAGGTCGTCTCGACCCGCACCGGTCACGAGGAGCTCGGCCGGGTCCCGGGGATGCTCGACCGTTACGACCGGACCTTCCACTTCATCGGCAACCATCGGTGTGACATCCAGGGGGACGAGGCCACCGGCGAGGTCTACTGCACGGCCCGCCACCTCACCCGGTCGGAGGCCGGGGACACCGACTTCGTCATGCTCATCCGCTACCTGGACCGCTACCGGCGGGAGCCCGGAGGGCCGTGGCTGATCGACGATCGGCTGCTCCAGGTCGACTGGACCGAGCTGCACACCGTCGTCGAGCGATGATGGTCGGCCCCCCGACCCGGCGACGGGGGAGCCCCGGGTGAGGCCCTAAAGTGCCGCCATGGAGCTGAGGGAGGTAATGCGGACCACCCCGGCCACCCGGGAGTTCACCGCCGAGCCGGTCGACGACGAGATGGTGGCCTCCCTCCTCGAGGTGGCCCGCTTCGCCCCGAGCGGTGGGAACCGTCAGGGCTGGCATGTCATCGTCCTGAAGGACCCCGAGCTGCGCGGTCAGGTCCGGGACCTCTATGTGGTCAGCTGGCGGGAGTACATGGCCCACGTCCATGCCGGCCTGGTGGCGTTCGCCCCGATCGACCACGGCAACTGGACCGGCCCGGCGGTCGACCTCGAGGTGGCCCGGGCGACCCCGGCGCCGATGGACTTCGCCGACCACCTCGACCGGGCGCCCGTGCTCCTGGCCCTGTGGGTCGAGCTGGCCGCCCTGGCCGTCATCGACAACGGGCTCGGCCGCCAGAGCATCGCCGGTGGCGGGTCGATCTACCCGTTCGGGCACAACATCCTGCTGGCGGCCCGGGACCTCGGTCTCGGGGGAGTGATGACCACCGCGCTGGCCCGCCAGGAGCCGGCGGTGAAGCAGCTGTTGGGCGTGCCCGACGGCTACGCCCTGGCCGGGTTGCTGGCCCTCGGTTATCCGGCCCACCAGGTCACCAAGCTGCGCCGGGCGCCCGTCGAGGCGTTCACCACCGTGGACCACTTCGCCGGACCGGCGTTCCCCTCACCCCATCCCGGAGGAAGCACCTCATGAATTTCGATGACAGCCCGGAGGACGCGGCGTTCCGCCAGGAGGTCTCGGCCTGGATCAAGGAGCACGCCCAGCCTCGCTCCGGCGTGGACGACTGGTCCCGCCATCATGAGCATCCCGACTACGTGCGCCGGTGCCGCGAGTGGCAGCACACCCTGTTCGAGGGCGGCTGGGGTGCGATCACCTGGCCGGTCGAGTACGGCGGCCGGGGGGACAGCACCTGGCATCAGACCATCTTCAACCAGGAGGTGGCGGGCTACGACGTCTCCGCCGGCGTCTTCTCGGTGGGCATCGGCATGTGCGGGCCGACCCTCATCGCCCACGGCTCCGACGAGCAGAAGCACCGGTACCTGCCGGCCATGCTCCGGGGCGAGGAGGTGTGGTGCCAGCTGTTCTCCGAACCGGATGCCGGATCCGACCTGGCCGGGCTCAAGACCCGGGCGGTGCGGGACGGTGACCAGTTCGTGGTCAACGGCCAGAAAGTGTGGACCTCGGGTGCGCAGCACAGCGACTGGGCCATCCTCATCGCCCGGACCAACCCCGACGTGCCCAAGCACAAGGGGATCACCTACTTCCTGGTGGACATGCGCACCCCGGGGATCGAGGTCCGCCCGCTCCGCCAGATCACCGGCCACGCCCACTTCAACGAGGTGTTCCTCACCGACGTGGCCATCCCGGCGGAGAACGTGGTGGGGGTGGTCGACGGCGGTTGGGCGGTCACCCACACCACCCTGAGCAACGAGCGCACCCTCATCGGCGGCACCAGCCAGGGGATCACGCCCGACCAGGTGCTGGACCTGGCCCGCCGGTACGGCGCCAGCACCGATCCGCTGATCCGCCAGCACATCGCCGACTACTTCATCCGCACCCAGCTGCTCCGGTTCATGAACTACCGGGTGCAGACCGCGCTCTCCCACGGGCGCCAACCGGGGCCGGAGGCGGCCACGACCAAGCTGTTCGTCTCCCAGCACATGAACCTCACCGGCGATCTGCTCATGGAGCTGGTCGGCACCAACGGCATGCTGGCCGACGGGGACGCCATCGACCACGGCGCCTGGCACACCGCCTTCCTCAACCAGTGGATGGCCAAGCTCGGGGGTGGTACCGACAACATCCAGCGGAACTCCCTCGGTGAGCGGGTCCTCGGCCTGCCCCGGGAGCCGCGCACCGACAAGGACGTCCCCTTCGCCTCGCTGGCCCGATGACCCGGCCCGCCCAGCTGTCGACCAGCCTCCGCACCTTCACCGCCGAGGACACCGGGGACTGGTCGGACCTGGTCGAGTTGGCCCGGGCCGCCGACCAGGCCGGCATCGATCGGCTGGTCCTCTCCGACCACGTCGTCTTCGGCGAGCACCTCGACGCCTACGGTGACCCCTCGGTCGGCGGCTCCGCCGGCGGCCGGCAGCCCACCGGGCCCGACGGCTCGTGGCTCGAACCGCTGGCCACCATCGCCCACCTGACCGCGGTGACCTCGCGCACCCGCTTCGCCACCGGCATCCTGCTGGCCGCCCTGCGCCGGCCGGTCGTCCTGGCCAAGACGGCGGCGACCATCGACGTCCTCTCCGGGGGTCGCCTCGACCTCGGGGTGGGGGTGGGTTGGCAACGCGAGGAGTACGAGGCGGCCGGGCTCCCGTTCGAGGGCCGGGGCCGGCTGCTCAACCACACCATCGAGGTGTGCCAGACCCTCTGGCGGGACCGGACGGCGACCTACCAGAGCGACGAGCTGTCCTTCGCCGGCATCCACCAGATGCCCAAGCCGACCCAGCCGGGCGGGGTCCCGGTGTGGGTCAGCGGCACGGTGAACCCGGGCTCGATGGACCGGTTGGCCCGGTACGGATCGGGATGGATCCCGTGGGGCGACGACGCCGCCGACATCGAGGGCGGACTGGCCCGGATGCGGGAGGCGGTGGCCCGACGGGACCGCGATCCCCTCGAGCTGGGGGTGGTCGGCGCCCTGCGGGTGGTGAAGGACGACCGGGGGGCGGTGGACCTCGGCCGGACCATGGAGCCGGTGCCCCGGCTGCACGCCGCCGGGATCAGCGACTTCCGCATGTACCTGTCGCCGCCCACCGGCGGTCAGCCGACGGTCGAGTACCTGCACGAGTTCGTGACCGCCTTCCGCGCCGCCACGTCCTGAGCGCCGGGCGGTCGTTAGGCTGCAGGGGCGCGGCGTCCGGGCCACTCGGCGCCCCGGGGAGGGAAGGCATGCGAGCAGACGACATGATCCTGATCAGCGTCGACGATCACATCGCCGAGCCGGCCGACATGTTCGAGGGCCACGTGCCGGCCCGGTACCGCAGTGCCGCCCCCCGGGTGGAGACGGACGACCGGGGCTTCCAGCAGTGGTGGTACGGGGACAAGAAGGGCCGCAACCTCGGTCTCAACGCGGTGGCCGGCAAGCCCAGGGAGATGTACAACGTCAACCCCTCCTCGTACTCGGAGATGCGTCCCGGCTGCTACGACGTGCACGAGCGGGTGCGCGACATGTCGGCGGGTGGGACCCTGGCCGGTCTCAACTTCCCCAACTGGACCGGCTTCTCCGGGCAGGTCCTGAACGAGGGACCGGACCGCACGGTGAACGAGGTCATGATCAAGGCGTACAACGACTGGCACGTCGACGAATGGTGTGCCGGGTACCCCGACCGGTTCATCCCGTGCGGCATCCTTCCCCTCTTCGACGTGGACAAGGCCGCCGCCGAGGTCAGGCGCCTGGCCGCCAAGGGGTGCCGGGCCGTCACCTTCTCGGAGAATCCGGCCGCCCTCCGGATGCCCTCGATCCACTCCGGCCACTGGGACCCGCTCTTCGCCGCCTGTTCCGACGAGGGCACCGTGCTCTGCCTCCACGTGGGTTCGTCCTCCCGCTCGGCCGCCACCTCGGCCGACGCCCCGCCGTCGGTGGCCATGAGCCTCTCGTCGGCCATGTCCATCTACTCGCTGGGCGATCTCATCTGGGCGGACTTCTGGTGGCGCTTTCCCGACCTCACCTTCTCGCTGACCGAGGGGGACATCGGGTGGATCCCCTACTTCCTCCAGCGGGCCGAGCACATCCAGGACCGCCACTCGGGGTGGACCGGCCACCGGTTCCCCGACGGGATGGGACCGGCCGAGGTGTTCCGCCAGCGGATCCTCTGCTGCTTCATCAACGACCCGGTCGGGGTGAGCCTGCTCGACCACTTCAACATCGACAACGTGTGCTGGGAGTCGGACTTCCCCCACTCCGACAGCTCGTGGCCGAACGGGCCGGAGGTCAACGAGGCCCAGTTCGCCGCGCTCTCCGACGGGCAGATCAACCAGATCACCCACGAGAACGCCATGCGTCACTTCTCGTTCGACCCGTTCGCCGTCCGCCCGAAGGAGCGGTGCACGGTCCGGGCCCTGCGGGCCGAGGCCACCGACGTGGACACGGTGACCCGCGTCGGTCGGGCGCCCACCGACAGCGATCGGGACTACTTCAAGAACCTGGCCCCCCGGGACCCCGCCCCGACCGGCTGACTCGGGGACCGGGGCGGCGACCGCCCGCCCCGACGGCCTCGGGCTACGGGGCCCGGACGGTGAGCGGGAACCCGTTCTCGTTCATCACCCGATGGATCTCCGCCTCGGTGAACCCGTGACGACGGAGGTCGTCGGCGAAGCGGCGCGGCTCGGCCAGTCCCTCGGCGTGGGGCCAGTCCGAGCCGAACAGCAGGTGGTCGACGCCGATGACGTCCTTCACCGCGGCCAGGTCGTCCTCGTAGTACGGCGAGACCCACACGTGCTCACGCAGGGTCTCGAGGGGGTTGGAGGGGAAGGCGCTCGGCAGTTGGCCGTAGACCTTGTCGAACTTCTTCCGGAGGCTCAGCAGCCATTCCGATCCCGCCTCGATGGAGGCCACCCGGACCTTGGGGAACCGGTCGAAGACGCCGTGGCAGACCAGGGCGGCCATGGTCTCGAACGGCGGCCGGTCGGAGGTGAGGATGGACCGCAGCGGGCCGTACCGGAACGCCTCGAAGTCGCCGGACGGCTCCCAGTCGTCCATGTAGTGGGCATAGCCGGCGTCACCCGAATGGATCCCGACCGTCACCCCGGCCTCGTTGACCCGGGCCCAGAAGGGGTCGAACCGGGCGTCGCCCGGCGAGGTCAGCCCGTTGGGGCGTGTGGGCCGGGCCGCCCTTGATGCAGACGATCCGGGCGTCGCGGTCCAGCACCTCCTCGAGCTCGGCCACCGCCGCGTCGACGTCGACCAGCGTGATCATCGGCGCGGCGAAGATGCGGTCGCGGTAGGCGTAGCCCCAGTCCTCGTCGAGCCACCGGTTGAAGGCGTGGAAGGCGGCCACCAGCGCGGGTGGGTCGTGGGCCAACGCCTCCTCCATGCCCACGCCGAGGGTGGGGAACAGGAAGCACCCGTCGATGCCCTGGCGTCCATCACGGCCAGGCGGGCGTCACGGTCGCGGTACTCGGGCCGGACCGGCTCGAGCTCGCCGAACAGTTCGCCGATGCTCTTGGACTGCGGGTTCCGTCCGCGGAAGTACTCGTCCAGGCTGCCGGGCTTGGCCACCGGGTCGAACGTCGGGTTGGGGATGAACTTGCAGATCTTGCCCCCCACCAACAGGCGTTGGCGTCCGTCGACCTCGGCCCACTGCATGGCCCGCTTGGCCATCCTCGGGTCGATGTGGCGGGTGAAGGCGTCGGTGGCCTCGTAGTAGTGGTTGTCGGCGTCGAAGGTGGTGGCATCCCCGGCGGGTGCGGCGGTGGCCATCGGGCGTTCTCCTCTGGTGACGGGGGAGGGCGGTCCGGTGCTGACCTCGAATTGGGCGGAGGCGCCCCCCGGTTGCTGCTGTCATACTAGAATGAGGTTTCGATTTGTCAAAGGCGGAGGTCCGTTGTCGCCCCCTTGCCCGCACCCGGTCCGCACCCGGCGCCGGCCCCATCCCCGCCCAACGGGCCAGGTCCCGCTCAGGGTCCCCGGTGACCGGCTGTGCGATACTCCTTGCCCAGTGCACGGAGTCTGGACGGAACCGGGTCGACGAGGTGGCTGACAGCGGCCAGATCACCGACGCGGCGATCGAACGCCTGCGGGAGCGGATCGGGATCCCCGAGCCCCACCCGGTGGCCCCCCACTACCTGCGCCCGGGGGTCGACGCCTTCCGGCACGTGGCCCAGTGCTACGGCGACGACAACCCCTTGTGGTGGAGCGAGGACTACGCCGACGCCACCCGGTGGGGCGGGGTCATCGCACCGCCCCCGCTGGTCGGCGGCGACTCGCTGATCGGCGAGGACGAGGTGCCCGAGGTGGCGGCCGACGTGCGCGAGCTGATGAAGGGCGATCCGCTGCGGGGCGTCCATGCCTTCTACTCGGCCAGTGCCCGCGAGTGGTGGGCCCCGCTGCGCCCCGGCTGCCGGGTGTCCCGGCGCAACGCGCTGGTCGGGGTGCTCGACAAGCCCAGCGAGTTCGCCGAGCGGGCCGTGCACGAGTGGACCGGCCAGGTCTTCCGCGACGACGACGGCGACATCCTGTCCGGGCAGTACCGGCTGATGATCCGCACCGAGCGCACCAAGGCCCGCAGCAAGCAGAAGAACGACGCCGTCGAGCTCCGCCCGTACACCGACGAGGAGATCGAGGTCATCGACGCCCAGTACGAGTCGGAGGGACCGAGGGCGGCCGCAGCCCCGCTGGTGGGAGGACGTGGCCGAGGGGGACGAGGTCGGGCCCATGGTCAAGGGACCGCTGACCGTCACCGACATGATCTGCTGGCACGTGGGGATGGGCATGGGGCTCTACGGGGTCATGCCGCTCCGCCTCGGGGCCCGCAACCGGCAGCGGATCCCGCGGTTCTTCCACCGCGACGAGCTCAACGTGCCCGACGTGATGCAGCGGGTCCATTGGGATCCCGAGTTCGCCCGCCGGGCCGGCAACCCCACCACCTTCGACTACGGGCGGATGCGGGAGACCTGGCTCATCCACCTCTGCACCGACTGGATGGGTGACGACGCCTGGCTGTGGAAGCTCGACTGCGAGTTCCGCCAGTTCAACTACGTCGGCGACACCCAGTGGCTCCACGGCCGGATCGTGCGCAAGTACCTGGCCGAGGGCGGCCGGCCGGCGGTCGACCTCGAGCTGTGGGCCCGGAACCAACGCGGGGAGATCACCACGCCGGGCCACGCCACCATCCTGCTCCCGAGCCGGGAGCACGGCCCGGTGGTGCTGCCCGACCCGCCCGGCGGGGCGGCGGACCTCGAGGGCGGTCCTCGAGGCCATCGCCGCCGACTTCGCCGCCGGCACGGCGGCGCCGCTCCGATGACCGACCCGCGCTACCACCCGGTGGACGGACTGTCGGTCGAGGTGCGCGGGGCCGTGCTGCGGCTGCAGCTCGACCGACCGGCGGCGCGCAACGCCATCGACGACACGATGATGGCCGGCTTGATCGACGCCGTGGACACCGCCGGGCGCGACGAGGGGGTCCGGGCCATCCACCTGTCCGGAGCCGGCGACCACTTCTGCGGCGGCGCCGACATCGTGGCCCGCAACTCCGGTGACCAGCCCCGCCCCCGGGTGGGCGCCATCCAGCGGCGCCTGCCCTCCCAGGCCCACCGCCTGCTCCCCCTGCTCTGCTCGGTCCAGGTGCCGGTGGTGTGCGCGGTCCGGGGCTGGGCCGCCGGCATCGGCCTGCAGCTCGCCACCGGCGGCCGACTTCACCGTGGCCGCCGACGACGCCCGTTTCTGGGAGCCGTTCTCCGCTCGCGGGTTCACCCCCGACAGCGGAGCGACCTGGCTGCTGCCCCGGGCGATCGGCGTGGCCCGGGCCCGGGAGATGCTGCTGCTCGGACGCGAGGTCGACGGGGCCGAGGCGGAGGAGTGGGGCCTGGTCCATCGGGCCGTGCCCGCCGTCGAGGTGGACCAGGTGTCCGACGAGCTGGCCGCCACCCTGGCCGGCGGGCCGACGGTGGCCCTCGGGCTGACCAAGTGGCTGCTCCACGCCGGCACCTCGGTGCCCCTGGTGGATCAGCTCCGCAACGAGGGACTGGCCCTCGAGCTCTCGTCCCGGAGCGAGGACTTCCGCGAGGGTCTCGGTGCCTTCGGGGACCGCCGGCTCCCCGGACTTCCAGGGCCGCTGATGCTCGACGACGACGGGAGCCGGGCGTTCGTGACCGGGCTGCCGACCGAGGAGCTGTCGGCCCGGGCCCGGCGCTGGGTGGAGGACGCCGTACCCGAGGCCTGGCGCCGGGCGGCCGCACGACGGCGGTTCGTCGGCCCTGCGCCAGGTGCGGACCCGTGCCGCCTACGAGGCCTGGTACCCGGTGTTCGCGGCCACCGGCCTGGTCGCCCCGACCTGGCCGGTGGAGTACGGCGGCGCCGGGCTGACGCCGGACGAGGCCCGGGTCGTCGAGACCGAGCTGGCGCCCTACAACCTGGGTCGGCTCAATCCGCTGGGCCTCAGCCTGGCCGCCCCGGCCCTGTTCGCCTTCGGCACCGAGCAGCAGCGGCTCCGCTACCTGCCGCCCATCGTCCGCAACGAGGAGGTGTGGTGCCAGCTGTTCAGCGAGCCCGGCGCCGGGTCGGACCTGGCCTCGCTGGCCACCCGGGCCGAACGGGACGGTGACGCAGTGGGTGATCACCGGCCAGAAGGTGTGGAACACCTGGGCCCACCTGGCCGACTTCGGGGTGCTGCTGGCCCGGAGCGACACCGGGGTGCCCAAGCGCCAGGGCATCACCTACTTTCTGGTCGGGATGCACGAGCCGGGCGTGGAGGTCCGCCCGCTCCGCCAGATCACCGGGGAGATCGACTTCAACGAGGTGTTCCTGGACGCCGTCCGGGTCCCCGACGACCAACGGGTGGGCGAGGTGAACGCCGGGTGGAAGGTGGCCAACGCCACGCTGTCGGGAGAGCGGCAGATGGTCTCGGGCTCGGGCTCGGGCGGCGTCGACCGGATCGGCGGTGGTCGGGCGGAGCGTCTGGTCCCGCTGTCCCGGCGGGGCGGCGACGGGGGGCACCCAGGGGGGTGGGACGATCCGGTGGTGCGCCAGAAGATCATGCAGGTGGTCGGGGAGGAGCGGATCCGCAACTGGACCAACCAGCGGGTCCGGGCCGGGGTGAAGGCCGGCCGCTCCCCGGGGCCGGGGAGCTCGGTGGGCAAGGTCCACCAGGGCGACCTCAACCAGCGGGTGCAGCTGGTGGCCACCGATCTGCTGGGAGCGGGCGCCACCGGCTGGAGCGACGCGGGATGCGGCCGCCTCCCGACCGCCCGCCCGACCCGCTCGAGCGCTACTCGGAGACGCCTGCCCTACGAGATCCGGGGCATGCTCCGGAGCCGGGCCAACACCATCGAGGGCGGCACCACCGAGGTGAACAAGAACATCGTGGCCGAACGCGTCCTCGGGCTGCCCCGCGAGCCGGACCCGTGGCAGCAGGCACCGTGGCGGGACGTCCCCCGCAGTTGACCCGGTCGGCGACGGTGAGCGCCCGGCCGGCCGGCCCGGCGGACCACCGGGGAGGGTCGGTGCGTCGGGAGTCGACCACTACGATGCCCGCGGGCTCCGACACCGTCGGCCGGCGACCGACCGGGTGGGGTGGGTCGGACCGGCCCGAACGGGAAGAACGGGGCAGAGAGGGAACCATGCGGCTCGGTGAGATGTCCAATGAGGCAGCACAGGCCTTCGGCCGGCCCCTCGACGGCGTGCGGGTGATCGCCCTCGAGCAGATGCAGGCCCTGCCGTTCGCCACCCAGCTGATGGCCCGGTTGGGGGCCGAGGTGATCAAGGTGGAACAGGTCGGTCGTGGCGATGCGGGCCGGGCGGCCACCCCCACGTTGACCAGGGAGAACGGCGAGCGGATGGGGGCCACCTTCCTCCGCAACAACCTGGGCAAGTCGAGCGTGGCCATCGATCTCCAGTCCGAGCCGGGCCGCCGCCTGGTGCTCGAGCTCAGCGCCACCGCCGACGTGGTGTGCGAGAACCTGGGACCGGGCAAGGCCAAGCGGTTGGGACTCGACTACGACACCATGTCCGCCGGGCACCCCGAGCTCGTCTATCTGTCCGTCTCCGGCTTCGGCAACGACGAGCGGTCCCCCTACGAGAAATGGCCGGCCTACGCATCGGTGGCCGAGTCGATGTCGGGCATCTACGAGTACGCCCGTCGCCCCCACCAACCCCCGGTCATCAACCCGTTCGGGGGGTTGGGGGACACCGGTACCGGCATGTTCGGTGTCATCGGCGTGCTCGCCGCCCTCCGGCACCGCGACGCCACCGGGCTGGGCCAGCACGTCGACGTGGCCATGTTCGACGCCATGGTCTCGATCTGCGACCTGGCCGTCAACTACTGGTCGATGGGCCAGGTGCGCGAGCCCGATCAGGAGTTCAACCTCCCCCTCATCCTCGACTCGTTCGAGACCGCCCACGGTTGGTTCATGCTCCAGGTGGTGCGGGAGCACCAGTTCGAGCGGCTGGCCGACGTGGTGGGGCACCCCGAGTGGGTGGGCGACGAGCGGTTCGCCACCCGCCAGGGATGGCGCGACCACTTCGAGACGGTCATCCGTCCCGCCGTCGAGGCCTGGGCCCGGGACAAGACCAACTTCGAGGCGGCCCAGGTGTTCGCCGAGGCCGGACTGGCCGCCGCCCCCTGCAGCTCGGCGGAGGACGTGTCCCGCGATCCGCACGTGGCCCGTCGGAACATGTTGGTGGAGCTGCGAGCGGACCGACGGGGTCAGCCAGCCGGTGCTGGTGGCCGGCAACCCGATCAAGATGTCCCGGGTCGCCGAGGGTCCCGAGCACGACGTCCCGTTGCTGGGTGAGCACACCGACGCGGTGCTGAAGCGACTGCTCCACCTGGACGACGCCGCCCTGGCCGAGCTCACCGCGGCCGGCGTGATCGGCGACGCGGCCGACGCCCCGGCCGAGACCGGGTCGTGACCTGGTCGGTGGCCGACCGGGTGGCGGCCGAGCTGGAGGTGCGCAATCTCATCGCCCGCCTGGCCATCCTGGCCGACCAGGGCGACCTGGCCGAGTACGGCGACCAGTTCACCGAGGACTCGGTGTGGGCGCTGCCCGGCGCGCCCCGCCACGGCCGGGCCGAGATCCTCGAAGGCGCCGAGGCGAGACGGGCGGAAGGGGTCACCGGACCGGGTACCTCCACCCGTCACGTCATCACCAACATCACCGTCCACGTCGACGGCCCGGAGGCGGCGTCGGCGGAGTCCTACTTCCTGTTTCTCCGCGACACCTCGGGCTCGCCCTCCATCGTCAACACGGGCGTCTACCGAGACCGCTTCCGGCGGGAGGGCCGCACCTGGCGCATGGAACGCCGCGAGATCACCTTCGGGTAGCGACCCGGCCCGCGCTACCGGTCGGTCGGCTCGGCCTCCAGGGCGTCGGAGCGGTTGCTCCCCGCCGCCGTTCCGTCACCGGGGTCGGCCTCGGCGTCGACGCCTTGGGTGGCCGCCCGCCGCTCCTCGGCCACCTCGTGCTCGTGGAAGATCAACTGGGCCGCGGCGTTGGCCAGATCATCCGGACGGGGCCCGTCCCAGTCGAGGTACCAGTGCCGGTTGAGGTTCGCCAGCCAGGTGTCGCCGGCATTGACCAGATTGAACCGGGAGATCGTCCGCTGGCGGCCGACCTGGTCGGAGTAGAGGAGCTCCACCGTGATCCGCTGGCCCTGCTCGATCTGGTCGACCAGCTCGCCCCGAACTGGATCGTCCGGGTCGCGCAGCGCCCCCTGCCACATGCCGATGTCTCCGCCCGCCACGTACAGGTCCCGCGACTGCAGTCGGAAGTCCTCCAGGGGGGAGTGGCTGGGGGGCATGTGGCCGGGGCTGTCCCCGGGCCGGGCCGCCCAGCCCTGGCAGACGGCGATGCCGCTGCCCACGTTCCTGAGGCTGATGGCCAGGTACACGCTGCCGTCGATGTGCTCCACCGCGGCACGGCCGCCCTCGGCGCTGACCCAGTTCCCCTCGAGGAACATGATCTTCTGCTTCGGGTCCTCGAGTCGGGACGGGGCCAGGATCGGCCGCCGCTGCTCCTGCAGGGCCACCTCGGCGATACGCGCCGACCGGTTGGACGAGCGCACGGCGGCGAAGGTGGCGACGCTCAGTACCAGCGTGCCCGCCGCCGTGGCCAAGGAGGAGATCGTCGTCCAGTCGACCGTCAGGGAGTTCATCACCGTCCAGTCTGGCAGCCCCGCGGACCGGTGTCCCGATGGGCGGGCCAGGGCAGACGGGGTTCCGGGGGCTGGGATCGCCGATAGATTCGCGTGCAGGTCCCCGATCGATCGTGGGTCCCTATCGTGCTGTCTGTGGGCATCGGACAGAGAGAGTTGGGCTGAGTCGGGTGGTCACGGTGGGCGAGCGGGTGGTGTTCGAGGGGTTCGAGGGGTTGGAGCTGGTCGCGGACGTGCGGGGCGACGCCGACGCCTGGCCGGTGCTCTTCCTCCACGGGGGCGGGCAGACCCGACACGCCTGGGGCAAGACGGCCGACGCCGTCGCCGCCGAGGGATGGCGGGCGGTCACCCTCGATCTGCGGGGCCACGGCGACAGCCAGTGGGCGCCGAACGGCGACTACTCGTTCACCGCCTTCTGCGCCGACTGCGTGGCGGTGGTCGACCAGTTGGGCCGGCCCCCCGTGCTGGTGGGCGCCTCGCTGGGCGGGATGTCGGCCATGTTGGCCGAGGGCACGAGCGACCGCACCGTGTCGTGCGGACTGGTCCTGGTGGACATCGCCCCCAAGGTGAACGGCCCCGGCATCGACCGCATCCGTACCTTCATGCAGTCGGGCTTCGACGGATTCGACACCCTGGAGGATGCGGCGGCGGCGATCGCCGCCTACACCCCGCAGCGGAACAAGCGGACCAACCCGGCCGGACTGCAGAAGGTGCTCCGGGAGCGCGACGGCCGGTGGTACTGGCACTGGGACCCGCTGGTCATCGGCCAGGGCCGGACCGAGGTGCCCCCGGACCGGCTGTCGGGCCTGCTCGACGTGGCCACCACCAACATCCACGTGCCCACCATGCTGGTGCACGGGCTGCAGAGCGACGTGGTGACCCAGGAAGGCGTCGACGACCTGCTGGCCCGCATCCCGGGCGCCACCGCCGTCGGGGTCGACGGGGCCGCCCACATGATCGCCGGCGACCGCAACGACGCCTTCACCACCGCGGTCCTGGACTTCCTGGTCGAACGGATCCGACCGACGCTGGGCTGACCGCCGGCGGGGGCTCGGGCCACCGGCGCCAGCGGGTCCCGGTTCGATTCCCAGTAGAGTCCTAAGGCGCGGGCACGGAGGCAGGGTCGGTTCGGACTGTCCTCTGTGGGTCGCACACCACCCGAACGTCGTAAAGGAGATCCCCGTGACCGAAGCGGTCATCGTCGCTGCCGCCCGCACCCCGATCGGCCGGGCCCGCAAGGGCTCGTTCGTGGATGTCGACGCCTTCGAGCTCGCCGAGGTGGCCCTGGCCGGAGCCATCGGGCGTTCCGGCATCCCCGCCGACGACATCGACGACATCGTCCTGGCCGAGTCGCTGCAGGGCGGTGGGGTCATCGCCCGCAATGTGGCGGTCCGGCTGGGACTGACCGGGGTGCCCGGTCTGGCCGACAACCGGCACTGCGCCGCCGGCCTCGAGCGCGGTGCAGATCGCCGCCGGCAGCATCCGGGCCGGCATGGACCGGGTGGTGGTGGCCGGCGGGACCGAATCCATGAGCTCGATGCCCCAGGTCCTGAAGTCGGTGCCGGCGTCGGCCAACGAGTTCAACCAGTGGATGTCCCCCAGCCACCCGTCCACCCCCGAGGCTCCTGCCTTCGACATGGCCATGACCGTCGGCGAGAACACGGCCCGCATCGCCGGGGTCACCCGTGAGCAGGCCGACGAGTGGGCCTACCACTCGCACATGCGGGCGGTGGCGGCGCGCGACGGGGGCCGGTTCACCGACGAGATCGTGGGCGTCACCGTGAAGGATGCCGAACACGGAAGCCGCGAGGTGCTGCTCGACGAGCATCCCCGGGCCGACACCACGCTCGAGCGACTGGCCGGCCTGTCGGTGCTCCACCCCGAGCTGCCCGGGGCCACGGTCACGGCCGGAAACTCGGCCGGGATCAACGACGCCGCCGCCGCCGTGGTCGTCACCGCCGACGACTACGCCCGGGCCAACGGCCTGGACGCCCTGGCCCGCGTGGTGGGCTGGGCCTCGGTCGGGGTCGAGCCGGAGCGGACCGGACTGGCCCCCACCCTGGCGGTGCCGAAGGCACTGGCCCGGGCCGGGTTGTCCATCCAGGACGTGGACCTGTTCGAGATCAACGAGGCGTTCTGCTCGATGGCGGTGGCCAGCTCGAGGATCCTCGGCTTGGACCACGACATCGTCAACGTGAACGGCAGCGGCTGCGGGCTGGGCCATCCGATCGCCGCCACCGGCGCCCGCATGGTCGTGACCATGCTGCACGAGTTGCGACGGCGGGGCGGCACCATCGGGTGCGTGTCGATGTGCGCCGGCGGCGGCATGGGCTCGGCCCTCGTGCTCGAGCTCATCTGAGCCGGGAGCGCTCCGATGGCCGAAGCGCCGCCGAGCCGGCCCCCGCAGGGGGACTGGTTGGGGACCCCGTACGTGCGGTTCGAACGGCACGGCCCCCTGGCCCACTGCATCGTGGACCGCCCGCAGGCCCGCAACGCCATGACCCCCTCGATGTACTTCGCCGTGCGGTACGCCGTCGACGTCGTCAACCGTGACGCCGACCTGGCCGGCATGCTGCTGACCGGCACCGGGGACGTGTTCATCCCCGGTGGCGACCTCGGCGGAGCCTCCGAAGACGATTGGGGAGGCGTCTCCCGCCTGCTCGGCATGGACACCACTCCGTTCGAGGCCATCCGGAACTCACGCAAGCCGGTGGTGAGCGCGGTCAATGGCATCTGCCAGGGGGGCGGGCTGCTCATGGCCATGCTCTCGGATGTGGCGGTGGCCAGTACCCGGGCGACCTTCCGGTGCCCCGAGCTGTACCGCGGCATCGCCGACACCGGCTATGCCGCCTATCTGCCCGCCCAGATCGGTCCGGCCCGGGCCCGCGACATGCTCCTGACCGGGCGGACCCTGGATGCCGACGAGGCCCACTCGTGGGGCCTGGTCTCCCGGCTGTCCCCTCCCGGGCGGCTGCTCGAGGATGCGCACCAGGCCTTGGTGGCCTGTTGCCGCAGCGCGCCGCGGGCCCGGTTGGTGGTCAAGCGGGTCATCAACGACGGCTACGGCCGCTACGACCGGATGTCCATGGACGACAGCCTCGAGAGTGCCGAGTGCGTCGAGGGCTGGATGGCCTTCAAGGAACGGCGCTCGCCGTCGTGGGTGCCCGAGGGCCTGCAGGGCGAGGGTCGTCTCTAGCGCCGATCGCCCACGTCGACCACCGTCGGTCGGGCGGGTTTACCATGAGCGTGGACGAACATCACGGAGGAGGTGCCATGCAGCCCGAGGACCTGATCATGGTGAGCGTCGATGACCACGTGGTGGAGCCTCCGACCCTGTTCGACGGCCGGCTTCCCGCCTCCATGCAGGACCAGGCGCCACGCGTCGTCCGCCGTCCGGACGGGAGCGACGTGTGGGTGTTCAACGGGGTCCAGATCCCCAACATCGGACTGAACGCCGTCGCCGGGAGGCCGAAGGCCGAGTACGGCATCGAGCCGACCGCCTTCGAGGAGATGCGCCCGGGGTGTTTCGACGTCCACGAGCGGATCAAGGACATGAATGCCGGTGGGGTGCTCGGGTCGATGAACTTCCCGTCGTTCCCCGGGTTCAGCGCCCGACTGTTCGCCGCCTGCCAGGACAAGGACCTGGCCCTCGCCGTGCTGCGGGCCTACAACGACTGGCACATCGACGAGTGGTGCGGCTCCTACCCCGGCCGGTTCATCCCCATGGCCCTGCCCGTCCTGTGGGACCCCGAACTGTGTGCCGACGAGGTCCGACGGGTGGCCGCCAAGGGGTGCCACTCGTTGACCTTCACCGAGAACCCGGCCAAGCTCGGCTTCCCGAGCTTCCACAGCGGGTGGTGGGACCCGCTGTGGAGCGCGCTCTGCGACGAGCAGGTGGTGCTGTCCATCCACCTCGGCTCGTCCGGCGAGTTGGCCATCACCGCGCCGGACGCGCCGATCGACGTGATGATCACCCTGCAGCCCATGAACATCTGCTCGGCGGCCTCGGACCTGCTCTGGTCGCGGGTCCTGAAGGAGTTCCCCGCCATCCGGATCGCCCTCTCCGAAGGAGGGACGGGTTGGATCCCCTACTTCCTCGACCGGGTGGACCGCACCTACGAGATGCACCGGGAGTGGACCGGCCAGGACTTCGGGGACCGCCTGCCGAGCGAGGTGTTCCGTGAGCACTTTCTCACCTGCTTCATCACCGATCCGGTCGGGCTGCAGCTCCGCCACCTGATCGGCATGGACAACATCGCCTGGGAGTGCGACTACCCCCACTCCGACTCGTCCTGGCCCGACGCTCCCGAGGAGTTGGCCGCCATGGCCACCGATGTCCCCGACGACGAGCTGGAGAAGATCTGCTGGGCCAACGCCGGTCGCTGGTTCTCCTACGATCCCTTCGAGCACCGGGCCCGGGAGCAGAGCACGGTGGGGGCGTTGCGGGCCGAGGCCGCCGGCCACGATGTCTCGATCCGTTCGTTCGACCACGGCCGGTTCGAGCGGCAGGGCAAGGGCGTGGATCTGGCCACCATCGCCGCCGCCGCCACCGCCTAAGGGCATTTTCGATCGCCCCGGGTGTGCGCCGAACTCTGGGGATTACCGAACTGACCACATCACGAATCATTGGAGCCACTCAGAGTGGTGAACCGAGATTCCCTCCGAATGTCTCACCTGAAGACCAACCGATTCGGCTTGACAGAGACCGAGGAAGCCGCGTTGACTTCTCCGGGACGGGAGTGACCAGTCGCCATCAAGTGCGATGAGCACTCTCATCCGAAAAGGGCGAAAGGCGGGAGGCCAGTGGTGAAGCTTCGGTGGGGAGTCGCAGGTATCGGGGCGGTGTCGCTCCTGTTGGGGATCACCAGCGTGGCCCTCACCGCCACTCCGGCGATTGCGGCGGGCAGGTCGACCCTGGGCGCACCGGCTCGTGCGGCCCGAGGTCGCCTGCACGAGCAGGCGCGAGGACACGTGCACCAGCGGGCGAAGACGCGCCGAGCCCTGCATGGCGTCACCCCTTCGAACGGTGCGGCCGCCGGCCTCGAAACGCAGGCAGCTCCGGATCCGACCGGGGTCTGGCACAAACTCGATAAGGTCGCCGTCTCGCTGAACACCAACAATTTTGCCAATACCACCGCGGTCTCGTGTGGGTCGTCGGGCAATTGCGGCGCGGTGGGATCGTACGAATCGCAGCAGACCGGCGACCGAGCCTTCGTGGTCAATGAGGTCGACGGGACCTGGGGAAAGGCGAAACCGGTTCCGGTCACCGGTGACCAGTACTACGTCTTTGCCGCCATCTCGTGCCCCTCCGCTGGGAATTGCTCGGCCGTTGGTGAGGACAAGGAGACCGGCGCGGCCTTCGTGATGGACGAGACCGCCGGCGCTTGGGGAAAGCCCAAGGAGATGGCCACCGGTGATCTCGAGGCCGTCTCGTGCCCGCAGACCGGAGATTGCGTCGCCGGTGGGACGCTCGGCTATGGACAGCAAGCCTTCTCGGTCACCGAGACGAACAACACCTGGGGGAAACCGAAGGCCGTCCCCGGATCACTGGATGTTGACGCGGCGATCACCTCGATCTCGTGTCCTTCGATCGGCAACTGCGCGGCCGGCGGCAACTATGACGCTCAGCCCGCTGGGCCCCTGCCCGGAGTCGGCTACCCGTTTGTGGTCAATGAAACGAACGGTACCTGGGGGTCGGCGATGCGCCTCAAAGGACCTTTCGACTACACCAATAGTGACGATCAGGTGGATACGGTCACCTCGATCTCTTGTTCCTCCCCGGGCAATTGCAGCGCCGGTGGCGTCTATGGGGCCTATGACGGCTTCCAGCAGGCATTCGTCGTCACCGAGTCCGATGGGGCCTGGGGGTCCGCACACGAGACGGCGGGGTCGCTCAATGCCGGTACCCGGGGCTACCTCGAATCGATCTCCTGCCCCACGGACGGTAACTGCGCCGCCACCGGAACCTACCTGGATAGATCCGCCGATTGGCAGGCCTTCGTCGTCGACGAGGTCGATGGCAGTTGGCAACCAGCTCAAGAGGTTGCGAAATCACTCAACGTCGGGGGCTATGCCTGGATGAGCTCGATCTCCTGTCCTTCCGCGGGTAACTGCAGTGCAGCTGGCTACTACGCGGATGCGGCCCAGGGGTTTGTCGGCCTCGTCGTGACCGAGGTGGACGGTTCCTGGAGGTCGGGGCAGGCGATCGCCACATCGCCGATGGACGATGCGGAAGCGGAGGTGAACTCGGTTTCGTGTCCCGCCGTGGGGAGCTGCGCGGCAGGCGGTGTCAGTCGATGACGTCAACGACTCACCTGCAGGCCTTCGTCAGCGACGAGACACCCAAATAGCCGTCCCCAGCGCCCCGACAGGCTTCGTCCGTTCGACAGGCCGGCGGTCGTCGACGCCACCTGCACGGAGCGCGGGCTCAAGTGGGTCTAGACCAGGATGGGCAGGTTCTTGTAGCCGCGCACGGTACTGGTGTGGAGCGGCACGGCGTGGTCGATGTCCACCGACCAGCGCGGGAACCGCTTGAGGGTCTCCTCCAGGGCGACCTTGCCCTCCATGCGGGCCAACGCCGCCCCGAGGCAGAAGTGGATGCCGTAGCCGAAGGCCACGTGCAGTTTGAACTGGCGGTGGATGTCGAAGCGGTCGGCGTCGGGGTACGCCCGGTCGTCCCGTCCCGCCGACCCGGTCAACAGGAGCACCTTCGAGCCGAGCCGGGAGCACCTGGCCGTGGATCTCGACGGCCTCGGTGAGCCAGCGGCCCTGGACCGGCGACGGTGACTCGTAGCGCAGCAACTCCTCGACGGCGTTGGGGATGAGCGTCGGATCGGCGGCCAGCTCGGCCTGTTGCCCGGGGTGCCGGGCCAGCAGGAGCCCGGCCCAGCCGAGCAACCTGGCCACCGTCTCGGTTCCTGCGCTGACGATGAGGAGACCGAACTCGGTGGCCTCCTGGGTGGTGAGCTGGCGGACCACTCCGTCCCGCTCGATCTCCGACTGGACCAGGTCGGTGAGCATGTCGTCGCGGGGGGTGGCTCGCCGCTCGTCGAGCAGTCCCACCAGATACTCGGCGAGCCAGCCACCGGCCTGCATCGACAGCTCGTTGGCCATGCCCACCTCGGGCTCGATGTGGAACATGGCGTCGATGTGGTGGCGCACCGCCTCACGGTCGGCGGGCGGCACCCCGAGCAGCGCGGCGATGACGTTGGCCGGGAGCTGCGCACCGAAGTCCTGCACGTAGTCGAACCGGTCCCGTCCCCGCTGGGCATCGAGCAGACCGGTGCACATGGTGCGGATCTCGTGCTCCAGCTCCACCACCCGCCGCGGGGTGAACGCCTTGGACACCAGCCGGCGGAGCACGGTGTGCTCGGGCGGGTCGAGGAAGATCATCATGCCCCGGGTCTGGGCCTCGTCGGTCATCATCTCCAACACGGTGTTGTGGGCCGAGCTGTAGAGCTTCGGTTCACGATGGGCCCGCTCCACGTCCTCGAACCGGCTGAGGGCCCAGAAGTCGTAGCGCTCGTTGTAGTACGCCGGTGCCTCGTCGCGGAGGCGTCGCCACGTCGGGTGCGGGTCGGCCTTCAGGGACTCGTCGAACGGGTCCCAGTAGGGCGCCTCGCCCGGCCGGGCCGGTGCCGCTGGTGCCGTCACCGGCCGTCCCCCGGGACCTCGACGTAGAACTGGCGGAACCAGGCCCGGAACTGGGTGATCGGCTTCTCGCTGGAGGCCAGGGCCGGGGCCGGCCGGTAGCGCTTGTGCTCCCAGATGGGGATGTCCTGGCCCACCTCGGCGGTGACCGACCGCACGAAGGCCCGACCGATGCTGGCCACGTGCCGGTCCCCGTCGGGGTTCTTCAACGAGAACAGGAAGGTGAGGTGCGAGGTCTCCTCGTCGATGGGCGTGCTGCACCCGATCAGCGAGGCATCGATGAGCCCCTGGTAGCGGGTCACCGCCATGCCCGGCCCCCGGCCGAAGATGTCGATCCGGGCGTCGACCGGTCCCTGGGAGGAGGGGAACTGCTGTGAGCTCAGCACGGTCCGGTCGAAGCCGCGGAACTCGATCTTCTCGGTGTTCCCCACCTTCGGGTGACTGTGCACGAACTGGAAGTGGGCGTGATCGAATCCGTTCTCGCCCAGCTCCTGCAGGCAGGTCTTGATGGTGAAGTCGAACACCTGGTACTCGCCGTAGTCGGGGTCGGCGTGTTCGGGGACCTCCAACAGCTCCCACTGCGGCGACGCCTCGGTCGGGTGGTACCAGGCAAAGACGATCCCGGCGTGCTCCCGGGTGGGATAGGTCCGCAGCCGGGCCGAACGGTTGGGCCGGTCCGCATAGGGGATGTCCACGTTGCGGCCCTCGGCGTCGAAGCCCCAACCGTGGAACGGGCACCGGATGCACCCGCCCTCGACGGTGCCGCCCACCCCCAGGTGGGCGCCCAGGTGGGCGCAGTAGGCCTCCTGGCAGACGACCGCACCGGCCTCGTCGCGCCACAGCACCACGTCGGTGCCGAAGAGGTGGCGGGTGACGACGTTCGACCCGGCCACCTCGTCGGGCATGGCCACCTTGAACCAACCGAACGGCATGGGGAACGGGAACCGGCTCATCGCCGGTGCCGTTCGGGGCCCTCGGGATCGCGCACCGCCCCATAGTAGAACGTCATTTCGATCTGAGGCGGTCCGCGTCCCCGGGCTGGACACCGGGCCGCCCCGGACGACCAGGGCCACCAGCTCGAATCAGGGGTGCGAGAGCTCCACGAACCGTGCCGCGGCCGGGGAGAGGGGCCCGGCCCGGTGGACCAGCGCGAGCTGTCGGACCACCGGAGGATCCGGTCGGACGACGACGGCTCCGAGCCGCTCGGCGAACCCGGCCATGGCCTCGGGAACGAGCGCCGCCCCGGCTCCGGCCAGCACCAGCGGCAGGATGGCCTCACGCTGGGCGGAGACCACGGCCAGATCCGGTTGATGCCCGACGGTGGCGAGGCTCTCATCGAGCAGCCGCCGGGTCGAGGTCCCCTCGGGCGCCGCCACCAAGGGGATCTCGTCGAAGTCGACCTGGCCGCCCGGAGCTTCTCCGCCCGGCGCATAGCCGGGCGGGAGGATGAAGACGAGCTGCTGCGGCCCGAGATCGACCGACTCGAGCGCGGCCGGCACCTCGATGGCATCGGCGAGCCCCAGCTCGTAGCGGCCGGTCTCCACCAGCCCGAAGAGATCACGACTGTCCTCCGGGGCGGCCAGGTCGACCCGGACCCCGGGGTGACGGCCCCGAAAGTGTCCCACCAGCCTGGCCAACGGGTCGGCGGCCAGAGTGGGCAGACTGGCCAGGGACAGTGACCCGGCCTCGAGGCCGGTGACCGCGGCGACGGCTGCCCGGCCGGTCTCGAGGTCCCGCACCACCTGCCGGGCCGGACCGAGCAGCGCGCTTCCCGCCGCGGTCAACCGGACGCCCCGGCCGACCCGGGCGAAGAGCGGGGTGCCCAGCTCGGCTTCCAGCTCCTTGACGGCCAGCGACAGGGCCGGCTGCGAGACGAAGACCGCCCTCGATGCCGCGGTGAAGCCCCCGTGGTCGACGACGGCGACGAAGTACCCCAGCCTCTGGCTATTGATTTGCGTCACTGATCGATTATACAAGTAACTTCTATTCGACTTCTGGGTTACCCGCGTCCACACTCGAGGAGGTGAGCCGACTATCTCGACCAGGAGAGCCCGGTCGGGTGGCACCGACTCCTGGTCGAGCCGAGGCGGCCGGCGGGCATCCGGGACCGGCCCGGCGCCTACTGGCTGGCCGTGGCGGCGGTGTGCATCGGGGCCTTCATGGGCCAGCTGGACGCCAGCATCGTGACCGTGGCGCTGCCCACCCTGCAACGGACCTTCCACTCCGGCGTGGGGGCGGTCACCTGGGTGGCCCTCAGCTACCTCCTGGTCCTGGTCGCCACGGTGACCGCGGTCGGCCGGTTCGCCGACATGTGGGGGCGCAAGCTCCTCTACGTCTACGGGTTCGGAGTCTTCATCGTGGGCTCCGCACTCTGTGGCCTCGCACCGAGCCTCGGCGCCCTGATCGCCTTCCGGGCCGTCCAGGCGCTGGGTGCGGCCCTCCTCCAGGCCAACAGCGTCGCCATCATCGTCCTGGCCGCGCCCCGGGCCTCACTCGGCAAAGCCGTCGGGATCCAGGGCGCGGCCCAGGCGATCGGACTCGCGCTCGGCCCGACGGTCGGGGGCCTCCTCCTCACCGCGGGCGGGTGGCGATTCATCTTTCTGGTCAACGTGCCCTTCGGCATCCTCGGAATGATCGCCGGGCTCCTCTTCGTGCCCCGGAGTCGCCACCTCCAGGAGCGGGTGGCGTTCGACTGGATCGGGCTGGCCCTGTTCCTGCCGGCGGTGGCCACGGTGATCTCGGCCATCTCCTTCGGCAACTCCCGGGGATGGACCTCACCGGCCATCGCCGCCCTGTTGGCGGGCGGACTGGCGCTGAGTCTGGGCTTCGTGTGGCGAGAGCGCCGTAGCTCGCATCCCATGCTCGACCTCGGACTCTTCCGCACCCGGCGCTTCACCGCCGGGATCAGCAGCGGACTGCTCTCCTACCTGGTCATGTTCGGAGTGCTCTTTCTCATCCCCTTCTACCTCGAGCGCGGCCTGCACTTCAGTGCATCCCGAGCCGGCCTCGAGCTCATGGTCATGCCGCTGGCGCTGGGCGTCGTCGCGCCCGTTGCCGGCCGGGTGGCCGATCGTCTCGGGGCGCGCCCCTTGACCGTCGCCGGGATGGCCCTCGCCTCGGTCGGCCTGTTGGCCATGGGCGTCCTGCAGCCATCCACCCCGCTCCTGTTGGTGCTGCTGGCCATGGTCGGCGCGGGATTGGGGCTGTTCACTCCCCCCAACAACGCCGCCATCATGGGATCGGTGCCCGAGGAGCAGTCGGGAGTCGCGTCCGGGGTGCTCAACATGACCCGGGGAATGGGCACGGCCTTGGGATTGGCGCTCACCGGGCTCGTCTTCGAAGCCTCCGACGGTCAGTCGCTGGTGACGGCGGACGTGGAGCACGCCTTCTTGGTCACCGCGGTGTTCCTGGGCGCCGTCGCCCTCGCTGCCGGGCTCATCGCCGGATGGCCGGAGATCGGGGCTGGCGGGGCCCGGGGGCCACGGGCCTAGAATCAGCTTCTAGTGCGAGGGGTGGACGACCGGATTCGGAGGTGGGCTCGGATGCCGAGGGCGCGCCGGGCGCCGGGGTGGTGATGGCTACTCCCGTCTCGCCCGAGGTACTGACGGACAACCAGCTGGCCCGCCGGCAGCGGGTCATCGACGCCGGACTGCTCCTGCTGCGACGGCGCGACTACGACCGGATCCAGGTCAAGGATGTGGCCGAGGAGGCCGGCGTGGCGCTCGGCACCGTCTACCACTACTTCTCCTCGAAGGAGCACCTGTTCGCCGAGGTGCTGGTGAAGTGGGCGGCCAGCCTGCGGACCAGCTTGACCCGCCGCCCCCTGGCCGGCGACTCCCCGCAGCAGAAGCTGACCGAGGCGCTGCACCGGTCGATCCGCGCCTTCCAGCGGCAGCCGCAGCTGGCCCGACTGGTCGCCTCGTTGGAGCTGTCGGGAGATCCGTTGGCCGGGGAGATCCTCGACCGGCTGGACGCGGCCACCACCGGTGTCTACCTCGAACTGTTGGAAGGCATCGAGCCCGATCTCGCCCGCCGGATCGTCCGGGCCGCCGATGCCATGTTCGACAGCTTCCTCCGCTCGTGGTCGGCGGGCCGACTTCCCGCCGCCGCCCTGTACGACTACCTGAGCGATGCGGTGGCCCTCCTGTTCGGCCCGGGCCCCGCCGACGGCGCCGTCGATCACCGGGACCGGGTGGTCGCCGGTCGATCCGACCGGGTCCACCGTGGCTGAGCCCGACCGGGTCGCCCCGGGCCGGCCCGCCACCTCCACCACCGAGTTCCATCTGTTCCTGCCCCAGATGCGGCTGTCGCCCGCCGCGCTGGTGGAGCGGGTCGGCGCCGCCGAGGCGGCCGGGTTCGCCGGCGTCGCCCTGATGGACCACCTGGTTCCGCCCGAACGCCGAGGACCAGCCGATGTTGGAGGCCATGGTCACCGCCACCTGGCTGGCGGCCCGCACGGAGCGGTTGTCGGTCGGACACCTCGTCCTCTGTGACGCCTTCCGCCACCCGGCCATCCTGGCCAAGCAGGCGGTCACCCTCGACCACGTCTCCGAGGGGCGGTTCGAGCTGGCCATCGGCTCCGGGTCGGTGCCGGCCGAGTACGCCACCTTCGGCTTCGACACCGGCAAGCAGGCGGCGCGGACCCGGCGGCTCGGCGAGACCCTGGAGGTCATCACGCAACTGTGGACCGGTGAGCCGGTGACCTACCACGGTGAGTTCCACCACCTGGACCAGGCCCGGCAGCTGCCGGTGCCCACCCGACCGATCCCCATCGTGATCGGGGGGAGCGGTCCGACGACGATGGAGCTGGTGGCGCGGTTCGCCGACTGGTGGAACCTCCCCGTCCACCAGGCGTCCCGTCTCGAAGATCTCCGGTCCCGGGCCGGGTCGGCCCGGGTCTCCATGCAGCAGGTGGTGACGTTCGTCCCCTCGGACGGGCCCCGCCAGACCATCGTGGAGCTGGCCCAGCGCCGCTTCGGCTGGGCGCCGCCGGAGGGCCGGGCCATCGGATCCGGAAGCGAGCTGGTGGATCGTTTCGGGGAGCTACGCGAGCGGGGAGTGGAGCGGTTCTACCTCTGGCTCACCGACTTCGCCACCCCGGAGACCCTGGCCGCCTTCGGTGACCAGGTCATCGCCCCATTGCACTGACCACTTACCCGAGTGATCAGAGGCCATGGGCCTCGAGGATGGCGGCCAGCTCGGCCGGAGCGGTGGCAGCCACGTCGTGGCCGGCCTCGATGTCGACGACGGTGGCCCCACCCATGTTGGCCACCATGACCTCGACCAGCTCGGCCCCGATGACCCGGTCGAGGCGGCACCGGACGTAGGTGCGGGGCAGGTGCGCGGGAAAGCCCTCCCAGGTGAACGGTCCGTACAGCGGACGGGGGGCTTCGAGGCCGGTGCGCGGCCCGATCTCCACCACCTCGAGATCGGTGACGATGGGCGGCTCGCCGGGGCGGAGGCCTCCGAGCGTGCGGCCGGCGGCCCACTTCACGATGGCGTCGTAGTGCCCGGCCGCCCGGGCCTGCAGGTCGGGGCGCATGAACTCGACCGGGGCGCCACCCTCGGCCGGCACGTTGGCCGTCACGAAGACCAGCCCGCGCACCCGCTCCCCGAGCACCGCCGCCACCCCGGGGATCACGAACCCGCCCGAGGAGTGGCCGACCAGCACGACGTCGTCGAGCCCGGCGTCCTCCACGTCGTCGCAGACCGAGCGGATCCAGTCGGTGCGGGTCACCTGGGACAGATCGGCCGGCTTGTACCGTCGACCGGGGAGATCCACGGCCAGGGAGGGATGCACCAGGTGCTCCACCACCCCGTCCCACATCACCGAGGTGGACATGCTCCCGTGGACCAGCACGAAGGTGGGCGCCACCCGATCAGCGCTTCTCGTAGGTGACGCCGGCCACCTCGGCGTCCCAGGTGGTCGGGGTGACGCCTTCGTCGCGCAGCTCCCGCTTCAGCACCCGGCCCACCGGGCTCCGGGGGAGCTCGGACCGGAACTCGATGTAGCGGGGGAGGACGAAGTAGGGGAGTCGGGCGACACACCATTCGAACAGCTCCTGCGGCAGCAGCTCTGATCCGGTCGTCAGCGTGGCCGTCACCTTCAGGTCGTCCTCGGTCAACTGGCTGGGCACGGCGTGCACGGCCACGTCGGCCAGCTCCCCGTGGCTCATCAGGACGCTCTCCACTTCGAAACTGGAGATGTTCTCGCCGCGCCGGCGCAGGTAGTCGGCCTTGCGATCCACGAAGTAGAGATAGTCGTCCTCGTCGATCCGACCGATGTCACCGGTGTGGTACCACCAGTTACGGCTGGTCTCGACGGTCACCTCGGGTCGGCCCCAGTAGCCCTCGAACATCACGTGGGGCCGCTTGGGACGCAGCACCACCTCGCCGTCACTGCCCCGGGGCAGCTCGGTGTCGTCGTCGTCGAAGATGCGGACGTCGAAGTACTCGTCGTTGATCTGGCCGGCCGCGTTGGGCTTGTTGGTGCACCCGGGTGGCTGCCACGACACCAGACTGGCCTCGGTCACCCCGTAGGCCCCGCTGAAGGTCCGGACGCCGAACCGCTGGCGGATGATCCCGTCGACCTCCACCGGCATCGGGGCGGCGCCGAGGAGCCGCAGGGTGCGGTTGGCCTCGGGCCGACCCGAGCGGGGCATCTCGGGTCGATCGGGGTCGTGGGCGAGCAGGTAGGCCATCGTGCCCAGCGTCGAGGTGATGGTGGCCCCGGTCCGGTTCATCTCCGACCAGAAGTTGGAGACGGAGAACTTCCGGTCGATGGCCCCCCTCCCCCGTACAGCAGGGTGCCGACCACCACGGTGGTGAGGGCGTTGAAGTGGTAGAGCGGGAGCGGCGTCCAGGCCACGTCGTCGGCGGTGCGCTCCCAGCAGATGCCGATCTGGCGGGACAGGGCCTCGTGGTAGTTGTGGGTCAGCATGCAGCCCTTCGAGGGACCGGTGGTCCCTCCGGTGTAGATGAAGGTGGCCAGGTCGGACGGTCGGACGGTCACCGCCGGCTCCCGCCCCTCGACGCTGCGCAGGTCCGTCCACCGGTGGGCGGTCACCCGCCCGAGGTCGGGCAGGTCCGGGCCTTCTCCGGCCCGTTCCTCGTCGGGCACGTCGTCGACGACGAAGACGTGGTCGAGGTCGGCCAGGTCGGGCGCCACCTCGACCAGGCGGGACAGCAGGCTGGCGGCCACGACCGCCACCTTGGCGCCGCAGTCGGCCAGTTGATGGCGTAGGTACGCTCCCTTGTAGGCGGTGTTCACCGGCACGGCGATCCGTCCGCCGAGGACGATCCCGGCCCAGGCCTCCACCGCCTCGGCCGAGTTCTCCAACAGGGTGGCGATGCGGTCGTGCGGCACGGAACCGAGCTCGTCCAACGCCTCGGCCAGGCGCCATCCACTCCGGACGACCTCGGACGCGGTCAGCTTGGTGCCGCAGACGTCGAGGTACTCGCGGTCGGGGTCGTCGCCCAGCCGTTGCCCGAACAGGGAGGGGATGGTACGTGGCGCGCTGCTCTTCCAGACCTGGTCGACCACCTTCACGGTTCCCTTCTCCGACACCGGCGACGGTCACCTCGGGGTGACCCGCCGGTGCGAATATAATGTACAAGTCGCCGGCAGGCGGAGGTCCGGTGCCGCACCGCCTCGTGGCGGGCGGCCAGAAAGGATGACTGCGTGTCCGATCCGTTGGCTGGCGGAGGTTCCCACCTCCCATTGGCGTCATGACGCCACCCGACGGCGGTCTGGCCGACATCCTCACCGATCACCCCTTTGCCGATGGTGACCCCCTCATCAGCACCGAGCACCTCACGCTCACCGCCGGTGAGGTCCGGATGGCCGCCGCCGATCTGGCCGGCCGGCTCGGATCCGGCGGCATCGAAGTGGGCCGGCCGGTGGTCGTGCAGCTGCCCGACGGGCCCGAGTTCATCATCGCCATGTTCGGGGTATGGCTGGCCGGCGCGGTGTTCGTGCCCACCAGTCCGCGTCAACCGCCGTCCGGGTTGGCTCACGTCATCGAGTCCACCCGGCCGGCGATGATCATCGACGGGTCGGGCATCCGGGAGTCCGGTGGGGTGCCGGCCGACCACGATGCCGACACCGCCTTCGTCACCTGGACGTCGGGCACCACCGGGGAGCCCAAACCGATCCTGCACACCCACTCCGGCTACCTGGAGTTGCTCGACCGGGTGCTCGCCCCGCTGCGGGGCCGGCCGTCGGATCCGAGCAAACCCCCCACGCCCAATCTGGTGCCGGTGTCACTGTCGCTCAACGCCGGCATCTACAACGCCCTGTTCGGGTTGCGGGCGGGCGCCCAATTGGTGCTCATGGACCGGTTCTCCACCGGCGGGTTCGCCTCGTTGGTGAGCCGCTTCGCCATTCGCTCCACGGTCTTGCCCCCGGCGGCCATGGTCATGCTGGCCGACGACGACGCGGTCACCGACCTCTCCCCGCTGCGCTACGTCCGGAGCATCACCGCCCCGTTGTCCCCGCTGTCGGCGCGTCGGTTCTCGGGCAAGTTCGGGGTCACCGTGCTCAACGGCTATGGGCAGGCGGAGATCGGTGAGGTCATCGGCTGGACCGCCGCCGACGCCCGGGAGCACCCCGACAAGATCGGTGCGGTCGGACGGCCCCACGCCGGGGTGTCGATCAAGATCATGGCCGAGGACGGATCGGAGGCGGAGGCCGGGGCGGTGGGCGAGTTGCTGGTGCGGCCTCCGAGGATGGCCGCGGGGTACGCCGACGGGGTCGGTCTCGACGACCGGATCGACCCGGAGGGCTACGTCCGGACCGGCGACGTGGCCCGGGTGGACGAGGATCAGTTCGTGTGGATCGAGGGCCGGGTGGGCGACCTGATCAACCGGGGCGGCAACAAGGTCTTCCCCGGGCAGGTCGAGGAGGTGCTGCTGCTCTCGCCCGACGTCACCGAGGTGGCGGTCGTCGGGCTCCCCGATGAGCGACTCGGCGAGGTGCCGGTGGCCTTCGTCGTGGGCGCCGCCTCCGCGGATGAGCTCGAGGCCCTCTGCCGCCAGCACCTGATCGCCTACAAGGTCCCGGTGGCCTTCCATCGACTCGACACCCTGCCCCGCAGCGAGGTCGGAAAGGTGCGGCGCCGGGAGCTGGTGGCCCGGGCGTCTTCGCATGCCGGCCTCACCGACCGCTGATCCTCGGCATGAGGCGCGGGCCCGGCGCTCCGTGGGCCAGCTCTCCTTCCGCCGGTCCCGCCCTGGGGCCCGTTGGCTAGCCGGTGGCCAGCTCGGTGCTGAAGAGACCCCGCTGGTCGAAGAGCACGGTCACCTTGTTCCCGACCTGGCGCATCATCCGGGCGTAGTCGGTCGAGGCCTGGGCTCCGTCGTGCTTCTTGAAGGCCCGGACGATGGCGGCCAGGCCCCTCCGCTCCACGTCGACCGCCGCCGGCACCAGGGCGAAGAAGTCCCCGGGGACCAGAGAGGACATGGCTCGGAGGGCCACGTTGATCCGGGGCGAGGCGGCGGCCCTGACCACCGTGCCGTGGAAGGCGATCGACAGCTGCTGCTGCTCGTCGGCCCGGGTGGCCCGGGCAAAGCGGCGCTGGAGGTCGGCCAGCGTGTCGACCAGATCGTCCTCGCCCCGCACCATGGCCCGCTGGGCGGCGAACCCGTAGATGAGGCCGTACAGCTCGTAGTGGTCCTGGACGGCCCGCTTGTCGAGTGCGTTGATGAAGGCGCCTCGGTGCATCTCGATGGTCACCCAGCCTTCGTGTTCCAGCACGATGAGGGCTTCGCGCACCGGAATCCTGCTCACGCCCAGGTCCTGGGCGATGGCGTCTTGGGGGACCCTCATGCCCGGCTGGAGCACCCCGTCGAAGATGAGCGTCCGGATGTGGAGGGCGATGTGCTCCGGCGCTGCTGGTGCGGACGATGCGGTGGCCACGGTTGGCCGGCGACCGAGGGGCGACCTGGCCAGGGGAGCTGTCGGGGAGCGCGGTCACCTGGATATCTTATGCGAATGGTCTCCCGGGGAGGGCTTCATCGTCGATCACCCGTCCCCGACACCCCGCTCGAGGGGTCACCACCCCGTGGTGTCCCGACAGGGGGAGCGGTTATCGTGTCGGTTCGGGGCCTGGCACCAGAGAGAGGGATGCCGTGACGCAGCGAGTGTCGTTGGAGGTGGACGGCGCCATCGCCGTGATCACCAACAACAATCCGGACAAGCGGAACGCGTTCGACGACGAGATGGACGAGCGCCTGTTCGCTATCCTCGCCGAGCTGAAGGAGCGGCCCGAGGTACGGGCCGTGGTCTGGCGCGGCGAGGGGAAGGCGTGGTCCTCGGGTCGGGACGTCTCGGTGATCGGCAACAACGCCACCGCCGCTCAGCCACCACGAGCTCATGACCCGCGGTCACCGCGGCATCCTGCAGGTGTTCGACCTGGATGCTCCGATCATCGTGGCCTTCCATGGGTGGGCGATCGGCGGCTCGTTCCAACGGGCCCTGCTCTGTGACATCCGCATCGCCGCCGAGGGCACCCGGTTCATGCTCCCCGAGGTCGGTCGCGGAGTCATCCCCGACACCGGTGGGATGGGCCGGCTGTTCGAGATCTGCGGGGCGGGCGTGGCCAGCGATCTGGTGCTGACCGGACGGACGATGGAGGTCGATGAGGCGTTCGCCCACGGGATCGTCTCCCGGGTGGTGGCCCCGGAGCAACTGGACGAGACCGCGTTCGAGATGGCCGAGAAGATCGCCGCGTCCCCCGCGGTCACCGTCAAGATGGCCCGCCGGGTCCTCCGGCACCTGAGCGAGCCGGGCATCCGATCGTCCATGGAGGACGAGCTGATCTACCAGACCTTCATCAACCGGTCCTCCGACTTCGCCGAAATGAGGGCGGCCGCCGCCGAGGGGCGGGCGCCCCGCTACACCGGGAGCTGATGATGACCGAGGCCATGGGACTACGCGAGCCGCCGCCGTTGGGGAGCTCGGCGCTGCCGGCCGGCACCTTTGCCGGCTCCGGCGTCTTCGTCACCGGGGGCGGGACCGGCCTCGGGAAGGCGATCGCCGCCGAGTTCGCCCGGCTGGGCGCCGACCTGGTCATCGCCAGCCGCAAGCCCGAGCACCTGGACACCGGTCGGGAGTCGGTCGAGGCGCTGGGCTCGCGGGTGCTGGCGGTCGGTTGCGACATCCGCGATCCCGACGAGATCAGCGCCGCCTTCGACGACGCCACCGCGGCGTTCGGCCTGCCCGAGGTGCTGGTCAACAATGCCGCCGCCAACTTCCCCGTGCCCGCCGAGGACATGTCGCCCAACGCCTGGCGGACCGTGGTCGACATCACGCTGAACGGCACCTTCTTCTGCGCCCGCGAGTTCGCCCGGCGCCACCTGGCCGCGGGGACCGCCGGCTCGATCATCAATGTCGGGGCGTCCTACGCCTGGACCGGCGGCCCCGGCTTCGCCCACTCGGCCGCGGCCAAGGCCGGGGTGAAGAACATGGTCGAGACGCTGGCCGTCGAGTGGGGCCCCTACGGCATCCAGGTCAACGGGCTGGTGCCCGGACTCTTTCCCCACGAGGACATGACCGCCGACATCACCGGCAACCTGGACCGCACCAGCGAGAAGGACGCCTGCCAGCCGGCCCTGCGGGTCGGGAGGCTGCGCGAGCTGGGCTGGGCGGCGACGTTCCTGGCCTCTCCCTACGCCCGGTTCATCTCCGGCCACACCCTGGTGGTGGACGGGGCCAACTGGCAGCGCCGTACGCTTGACCAACCCGGCGGTGGTGACGGTGCGCGACCAGATGGGGCGGGGTCCGTTCGATCCCCTGTCCGACCGATAGGACCGGCCGGCCCGATGACCCTGCCCCGACTCATCCAAGCAGGCCGAACGCCTGGCCCGGCTGGTCGACCCGGCGCGGCACCGCCGTGCTGGTGCAGGAGGTCCAGCGGGGGGTGGTCGGACCGGAATCGGGGTTTCCCGCCCTGGCCGAGGCGGGCGCCAGTGTCGATCTGATCGGGCACGTGACGACGGTGGTGCGGGCGGCCCGGGCGGCCGGTCTGACCGTGGTCCACTGCACGGCGGAGAACCTGCCCGGTGGGTTCGGAGCCAACCGGAACTCGAGGCTGTTCGCCGCCGCCCGCAAGGCCGGCATGGCGCAACGCGCCGGGTACCGATCCCGTGCAGCCGGTGGCCGAGCTCGGGCCGATGGCCGGCGACATCGTGCTGCCCCGCTACCACGGCCTCAGTCCGATGACCGGATCACCGTTGGACAGCCTGCTGCGCAACGCCGGCGTGGGCACGGTGATCGTGGTGGGCGTCTCGCTCAACCTGGCCATTCCCAACCTGGTGTTCGATGCCGTCAACCGTTCGTACCAGGTGGTGGTGGTGACCGATGCCGTCGTCGGCATCCCCCTCGACTACGGACAGCAGGTGCTCACCCACACCCTGTCGCTGGTGGCCACGCTGACCTCGACCGACGAGTTGGTGGACGCGTGGACCTGACCCCCGGCGCCGGCCGGACCGACCGGGAACCGCGGGTTGAAGGCGGTGTCGTTGAGGGGCACGGCGTGGGCCGGCAGTGGTCCGGGTCGACCCGTGGCGCCACATTGCATATGAGATAACATCGCCGCACAATGGTCGCCCGCGGACCGGGGGCGCCGACGAGGCTGAAGGAGCTCCGCCATCGAAACCCCCAGAAACCAGTGGCGCGGCACGGCAGAGCCCATCAAGATCGGATGGTTGGGCTCGGCCCTCGACGGTCCCGGCGGGGGCTACGACAAGATCCACCGGATGGCCTTCGACGAGGCCATCGAGCAGGGCCTGATCGACCGGCCGGTGGAGTTCGTCATCCATGCCGAGAACGGGCTGCCCAACGGATCGGCCCGCAACGCCACCGACGGCTTCAAGTACCTGGTCGACCAGGGGTGCATCGGGGTGGCCGGGGCGTACAGCTCGGACAACGCCATCACGGTGGCCCCGCTGGCCAACGAGATGAAGATCCCGCTGATCAGCTGGGCCGGCACCGAGCGGCTGTCCGGCGACTACTGCTTCCGACTCGGGAACGGGGACTGCGGCGGGGACGCCGCCCTGTGCGTGGCCTGGCTGGTCCGCCGGGGCCACCGGCGGGTCGCCGTGCTCAGCGAGGTCTCGCCCAACGGTGACGAGTACTTCCGCTTCTTCCGCCAGGAGTGCCGGCGCTACGGGGTGAGCATCGTCGCGCTGGAGACGGTGAGCCAGCACCCGGACCACTTGGCCGATCATCTGGACAGCCTGCGCCAGTCCGAGCCCGACGCCCTCTGCTACATGGGCTACGGGATGCTGGCCGCCCAGGGCCTGTTGCGTGAGGCGCTCGACGAGCTGGGCTGGGATCCTCCCCGGATCATGAGCACCGCGTTCATGTTCTACCTGATGGGCTTCGAGAAGTTCGAGGGGTGGGTCGGCATCGATCAGTTCGACCCCAACAACCCGCGCATCGAAGGGTTCCACAGCCGGTATCGTCGCCCTCCACGGGGACAGCCCGCCCATGTGGCCGAACGCCATCCCCGTCCTCGCCTACGACACCGCCCGGGTGCTGGCCGAGGGCCTGTTCCGGGCCCCCACCCTCTCGGGGCCCGGCCTGAAGGACGGGCTCGAGCGGATCCGGTTCATGCCCAGCACGACCGGCGGGCCCCGGACCCATATCGCCTGCGCCCCCCACGATCACGGGATGTTCCGCGGGGACTGGCTCCTCTACGGACGGGTGCGGGACGCCAAGCTCGAGTTCGAAGGGGTCTTCGAGCCGGCGACGCCGGCGTGAGCGATCGAGCCGGTCGGCCGGATGTCCCCGGATCCGACGACCACCAACCGAAGGGGACGAAGATGAGCATGCCCGAGGGCGTGGGAGTGGTCGACACCATGCTGGGGTTCCCCAGCGCCGGACATGACGCGAGGTCTACCGGTTCATCACCCGCCAGACCAAGGACGCCGAGTCGCAGGAGGAGTTCGCCTTCCCGGTCGAGTACATGTTCAAGGACGTGCCCGAAAAGGGGCTCGAGGGCTCGAGCGACCCGGTCGGCGTCACCCTGCGGGAGATGGACCTGTGGGGGATCGAGCGCGGGCTGATCGGGGTGGGGGACCCGGCGGGGACCGGGGCGAAGGCCATCGAGGCCCACCCGGACCGGTTCATCCCCTCGACGAGCGCCGACCCCAACGAGGGCATGAAGGGCATCGCCGACCTGGTGCGGGCCTACGAGACGTGGGGCGTGCGGGCGGTGGGCGTCTTTCCGGCCGGCACCTTCCCGCAGGTGCCGATCAACGACAAGAAGATGTACCCGATCTACGCCAAGTGCGTCGAGCTCGGGATCCCGATCTTCTGCTGCGCCGGCATCCCCGGTCCCCGCCTCAAGGCGGCCTGCCAGCACGTGGAGCTCATCGACGAGGTGATGTTCGACTTCCCCGACCTCGTCTTCGTCACCCGGCACGGGTGCGAGCCCTGGACCGACCTGGCCGTCAAGCTGATGCTCAAGTGGCCGGGGCTGCACTACTCGACCAGCGCCTTCGCCCCCCGGTACTACCCGAAGGCGATCGTCGACTACGCCAACACCCGCGGGGCGGACAAGGTCATCTACGCCGGCTACTTCCCGATGGGCCTCTCGCTGCAGCGGATCATGACCGAGATGCCCAACGTCGGGTTCAAGGACGAGGTGTGGCCCAAGTTCCTGCGCACCAACGCCCTCCGGGTCCTCGGCCTGGGCGACTGACCACCCCGACGGTGCGCGGGCTCCCGATCCGATGACCGTGTCGACCAGCCGTCACGGCCGGGTGCTGGTGGCCGTCATGTCCCGCCCCGAGAAGCGCAACGCCCTGAACGCCGACATCACCGCCGGCCTCGACGCGGCGATGAACGAGCTCGAGGACGACCCCGACCTGTGGTGCGGCGTGCTCACCGGGGGGACGAGGTGTTCTCGGCCGGCGCCGACCTGGCCGCCGGGCCGGGTGCGCCGACCGAGCGCGGTGGTCTGGTCGGCCTCATCACCCGCCGCCGCACCAAGCCGCTCATCGCCGCGGTGGAGGGCTACGCCCTCGGGGGCGGATTGGAACTGGTGCTCTGCTGCGACCTGGTGGTGGCCTCGAGGTCGGCCACCTTCGGCCTGCCCGAGGTGAAGCGGGGCCTGATGCCCGACTTCGGTGGTGCCTTCCGGATCAGTCGGGTGCTGCCGGTCAATGTCGCCCGCGAGATGCTCCTGACCGGGGACCCGTTGAGTGCCGACCGGGCCGAGCGACTGGGGTTCGTCAATGTGGTCACCGAGCCCGGCTCGGCGCTGGCCGGGGCGCGGGCCCTGGCCGAACGGATCTGTGCCAACGCGCCGCTGGCCGTCCGCGAGGCCCTGGCCGTGGTGAACGCGGCGGTCGACGGGGATGAGCGGGGCAGCTGGGAGGCCAGCCACGCCGCCCACGGCCGGCTGCTGGGCACCGACGACGTCAAGGAGGGCGTGGCCGCCTTCTTCGAGCGCCGGCCGCCGAACTGGACGGCGCGCTGAGGCGGGAGCCTCCGCTCCCCGGTCGGGGTCCGCCCATCGACCGTGGGGCGCCCGTCTACCATTCGGCCCCATGTCCATGGGATGCCAGCTGCTCGACCAACTCCGCCACCGGTCCTACGACCAGGACGGGGTGCACATCGTGGAGCTCGAGGTGTCCGACGACATCCTGGGTCCGGGGGGTGCGGTCCACGGCGGGATCATCGCCAGCCTGGTCGACCGGGCCGGCGCCTACGCCGTGGCCCGCGACAGTCAACGGGTGGTGGCCACGTCCAACATGGCCCTCAACTACCTGGCCCTGGCCGAGGTCGGGCCGCTGCGGGCCATGGCCAGCACGCTCCGGGTGGGTCGCCAGCTCGGCGTGGTGGAGGTGAAGGTGGTCGATGCCGGCCGGGACGACCGGTTGGTGGCCACCGCCCTGGTGACGTTGAGCTACCTGACCGGCGACCTGTCCGCCTCTCCGAAGCGCGAGCCGGTGGGCCCGGGGTAGGGGAGCGACCGCGGTCGGTCCGGTGCGCCCGGTCACGGCAGGATCAGGTGGACGTCCCCGAACTCGTGCCAGCGGTACCGCTCGCGCAGGGCGGCGTCATACGAGTCCCGGAGCAGGTCCGGCCCGGCGATGGCCTCCAGCATCAGCAGGTGGGACGATGCCGGCTCGTGCCATCCGGTGAGCATGCCGTCGGTGACCCGCACCCCGTGGGCCGGCGAGACCACCAGATCGGTCCAGCCGTCGTAGGGATGGGCCAGCCCGTCGTCACCGACCGAGGTCTCGAGGCCCCGGACCACCGTCGTCCCCACCGCGATGACCCGGTGACCGCCGCGGTGGGCGGCGTTGACCCGGGCCGCCGTCGACTCGGGCACCCGCACCCGCTCGGGGTAGGGGAGCTCGTCCGCCTCGAGCGACGCCACCCCGGTGTGGAGGACCAGCGGGGTGACGCCCACCCCCTTGGCCGCCAGCCGGGTGATCACCTCGGGGGTGAAGGGCCGGCCCGCGCTGGGCATCTCGGCGCTGCCCGGCTCGACGGCGTACACGTTCTGGTACATCTCGATCGGCCATCCCCGGTCGACGTAGCCGTAGCGGATCGGCCGTCCGTGGGTGGCCAGCCAGCTGAGGGCCCGCTGACCCAGCTCGAGGGTGGCCACCCACAGCCGGCCTTCGGTCCCGTAGGGCTCCTCGAGGGTCAACGACGCCCCGGCGGCCAGCGCCAGTCGGGGGTGGCGGGGGCGGTCCGGTCCACCGGCCGGTGGACCGACCGTCGATCCGGCGCAGCTCGACGACCCACCTCGGCCCGTCGAGCCGGGTCGACAGGTGCACGACCAGGGCGGTGCCGTCGTCGGCGGTGGCGTCGATGGCCGCCGGGATGGTCCCCGACGTGTTGATGACCAGGAGGTCGCCCGGCTCGAGGAAGGTCGGGAGGAAGACGAACGAGCTCGGGACGATCGCCCCGGTGTCCCGGTAGGCGACCAGCATGCGCACCGCGTCGCGGGTGAGGCCCCGGGCCTCGGGGGGCTCCGACGCGGCCAGCGAGGCCGGAAGGTCGTAGCGTGAAGCGGTCCGGAGCGCGTCTGGGTGGTCATGACGGCACCAGCTCACTCGGCCCGGTACCGCCCGCTCGGGAGCCCGGAGTCGAGCAGCCGCCGCAACGACGGCACCACCGCGGCCGGCTCCGGGCGGTCGGAGATGTCCTCACCCGGGAAGGCCGCCTGGTGCATCTCGGTGCGCATGTCTCCCGGGTCGAACTGGTAGATGCGCAGCCCGGGCTCTTCGACGGCCAGCACCCGGTGCAGATGGTCGAGGGCGGCTTTGGACGACCCGTAGCCGCCCCACCCGGCGTAGGCCTCGACGGCGGCATCGGAGGAGACCGACACCAGCGTCCCCGACCGTTGGCGCAGCCGCGGCAGCGCCGCCTGGACGAGGGCCAGGGGGGCGACGGTGTTGACCTCGTAGACCCGCCTCAGCTCGGCCAGCGGGTACCCCTCCAGCTTCGGCAGTGGACTCACCCCGAGCGTGCTGGCGTTGTTCACCAGCAGGTCGAGCGACCCGAGCTCCTCCGCCGCCCGGAGCAGGTCGGACGCGGTGGCCGGGGTCGACGATGTCGCCGGCCAGGGCGCGGACGGGGACGCCGAGTCCCTCGAGCCCGCGGGCGGCCTCGGTCCAGCGGGCCCGGCGTGCGACCGTCGATGACCAGGCCCCATCCGTCCCGGGCCAGATCGGTGGCCAGGGCCCGCCCGAACCCCTTCGACCCTCCGGTGACGATTGCTACTGGCATGACGTTCCCTCGATTTCCGGCACCGGTTCCGGCGCCTCGGAGGTACGGTAAAGGTTAAAGTAATGTTTAAGTCAAGCCCCCGACCCGAACAATCTTGGTCCGAGGTGGGAACCGGAGGCCGGGAAGGGTGCGGCAACATGGATGACCTACTCACCATCGGCGAGATCGCCGAACGCGGCGGGCTGGCGGCGTCGGCCATCCGCTTCTACGAGCGCCAGGGCCTCCTGCACGCCGAGCGGACCCCGGGCGGGCAGCGCCGCTTCCGGCGGAGCGTGCTCCGGAGGATCGCCTTCATCCGCACCGCCCAACGGGTGGGTCTGAGTCTCGACGAGATCGCCGAGGCGTTGCGCGGCCTGCCCGGCGACCGGGTCCCCAACCAGGAGGACTGGCGCCGGCTCACCCGGGGCTGGCGGGACCGTCTCGATGAGCGGATCACCCTGCTCGAGGCGTTGCGTGGCGGATTGAGCAGCTGCATCGGCTGTGGCTGCCTCTCCCTGCGCACCTGCGCGCTGGCCAACCCCGGGGATGTGGCCGCGTCCCTCGGTGCCGGGCCGCAGTACCTACCGGCCCATCAGGACGACTGACCGGTCCGGGTCTGGATCCCCCGATCCGCCCGGTCAGGAGGCGAAGCGATCCAGCGAGTAGGCAGCCAGGAGGCGGCGGGCCCGCTCCACCTCGTCGGGTGGTCCGGGCAGGTCGGAGCCGAGCGCCTCCGAGGCCACCATGAGGGCGCTGTAGGGACCGAGCAGCAGCCCCTCGGCCCCGTGCCCGGTGGCGACGAGCAGGTTGGACCAGCCGGGCACCAGCCCGAGGATGGGACGGTCGTCCGGGGTCACCGGCCGGGATCCGACCCGGACATCGGTCACCGTGGCCGGGGCCAGGCCCGGGGCGGTGCGAAGGCCTTCCCGTAGCAGCTGGTGGAGGCCGTCGGCGGTCGGGCGATGGTCGAATCCCGCCTGCGCCTCCATGGTGCCACCGCAGGCCACCCGCCCGTCGGGCCAGGGGACCAGGTAGAAGCCCAGCACGGGCTGGACGATGGACCAGGCCCGACTGTCCACCCCGGTCAGGGTGAGATGCACGATCTGCCCCTTGAGCGGGGCCACCGGCACGTCCGCGCCGAGCCAGGCCGCTGCCCCGGCGGTCCACGCGCCTCCGGCCAGGATCACCGTGTCGGCGGCGACCACGCCGTCCGCGGTGACCACCCCTTTGACCGTTCCGCCACCGGCGTCGGCGTCGAGCCCGATGACGTCGGCCGCCATCGTCCGCAATCCGCGGTCGACCGCGGCGCGCCGCAGGGCCCCGCTCAGGATCCGGCCGTCGACCCGGCGCCCCGCCGGGTTGAAGAGGGCCCGCCGGACCGGCCCCATCGGTGGGAAGTGACGGCGGGCGTCCTCCGGCTCGATCTCCCGGGTGGCGCCCGGGCTCCGCCCTTCGATGAGCGCCACCGCGTCGGCCATGGGTGCGTCGTCACCGGGACGTTCGGCCACCAGCAGGGTGCCGGTGACCGCGTAGCCGGTGTCGGTGGCGCCATCCTCGGCCAGCCGTTCGACCAGCGAGGCGTAGTGGGCGGCGGCGGCCAGTCCGAACCGGAAGAATTCGGGGTCCGGGTCGCGATTGGTCTCGGGGGACAGGATCCCGGCACCGGCATCGGTGGCCCGCCCGGGGTCGTGCCGGTCGACCAGCACGGTCGTGGCCCCCGCGGTCACCAGCTCGTAGGCCAGGGACAGCCCCACGATGCCGCCGCCCACCACGACCACGTCACCACCCGTCGTCACCGGGGTCATGTCCTGCGCGCGGCCCGATGGGTCATCGTCGTCACCCCCGGGGCGCTCATGACCAGTGGCGGTCGTGGCGAGATGTTACCGAACCCCCGAACCGGGTCCCAGGGCGGATGGGCCCGATGGACGGATCGGACCGATGGGGCAGAATGGGCCATGGCGCCTCGCATCGTGGTCATCGGGGGCGGCAGTGTCCAGTGGGTCCCGAAGCTCCTGCGCGACTTCGCCAACACCCCGGCGCTGCAGGGGGCCGAGGTGGTCATCGAGGACATCGACGCCGCCTCGGTGCCCCGCATGGTCGGCCTGGTCGAGCACATCGCCCGGGTCCGCGGGATTCCGCTCTCCGCCGTCGGGACCACCGATCAGCGGGCCGCCCTGGCCGGCGCGGACTTCGTGGTCGTGGCCATCTCGACCGGTGGATTCGCCAGCATGCGCCACGATCTCGAGATCCCCGCCCGGCACGGCATCCACCAGTCCATCGGGGACACCGTGGGCCCTGGTGGGGTGTTCCGGGCCCTCCGCAACATCCCGGTGCTGATCGGACTGGCCCGGGACATGGAGGAGCTGTGCCCCGAGGCGTGGATGCTCAATGTGACCAACCCGATGACCACCCTCTGCCGGGCCGTCACCGGTCAGAGCTCGATCCGGACCGTCGGGCTCTGTCACGAGATCACCATCACCCACCTGCTGTTGAGCCTGCTCCTCGACGTGAGCTACGTCGACGTCGACATGACCGTGGTCGGGGTGAACCATTTCCCGGTCATCACCGATCTCCGGCTGGCCGGAGCCGACGGGTTCGCCCGGCTGCGCTCGCTGCTCGAGGGCGACGGCGGCCGCGCTCGACGAGCCACTGGCCTGGGAGCTGCCCGACGGTGTGCTCCACGGCCAGCCGCTCGGGGATCGGTGGACCAAGCGGGACATCGTGGCCCGCAGCCGCATCAAGCTGGACCTGTTCACCCGGTTCGGGGTCCTGCCCGGCGCCGGCGATCGCCATCTGGCCGAGTTCTTCGCCGGCTACCTAACCGACGAGTCGGCGTGGGGGTCCGACTGGGGCGTGCAACTCGTCCCCATCGAGGTGCACGAACGCAGCCAGGTCGAGCACCGGGCCGAGTTCGAGCGCGAGCTGGCCGCCGATGCCGTCGACACCTGGCCGAGCGGCGAGCTGGTGGCCCCGTTGATCGACTCGCTGATCACCGGCACCGAACGCTCGATGCCCCTCAACATCCCGAACGACGGCTCCGTCGCCGATCTGCCCGACCGGGTCGTCGTCGAGACCATCTGCCGGGTCGACGCCCGCGGCGTGCGGGGCGCGAGACTGGCGGCGCTACCCCCCTTTCTGGCCGAGCACCTGAGACGGATCTCCGCGTCCCAGGAGTTCACCGTCCGGGCCGCACTGTCGGGACGGAGGGATGAGGTGCTCGACGCCCTGCAGACCGATCCGCTGGCGGGCCGGATGGATGCCCGCCGTCTCGAGCTGCTCACCGACGAACTGCTCGCCGCCACCCGGTCCTGGCTCCCGCAGTTCGCCTGACCCACCCCCGAGGACACCATGGACACTGACTCCGCTGACCCACGCTCCAGCACCCCGGCGTGTTCTGCGTCGGAGACGTGCGGAGCCGGTCGGTCAAGCGGGTGGCCACCGCCATCGGCGAGGGATCGATGGCGGTGCGCCTGGTCTTCGATCGCCTGGCCTCGATGGGACTGACCGTGGGCAGCCAACCACCGTCAGGAACGTCATGGGCCTCCGGTCCTGCCGTCAGCCACCGATTGAGTAGCGGTTACTCAATCCAGCGGGCACGGATTCCCCGAACATGGGAAGGGGAGTCAAGTGGAGCGGCGCGGGGCCGGATGTCGAAGGGGCGCACATGGGCATATTCAGGGATCTCAAGGAACTGAGCACGGTGGGCGATACGTCCTCCATGGTGGGTACGGCCCGGGTGATCTCGGTCGCAACGAGCGCCAACGGGGCCACCGAGGACCTGACTGCCCGGGTCGAGCTCCAGATCGACGGGTCCGACTCCAACCACTGCGTGGTGGTGACCTCGGCGCCGGTGCCCGAGGCGTGGGCCGACAAGGTGGTTCCCGGTACCGCTCTCTCCATGTCGATCGAGGGGCCCGACCCCTCGCAGTGGATGATCGAGTGGGGGGACTGAGCGCCGGCTCATCCTCCCAATCGCTGTCGGAGCTGCTGGCGGCTCGAGACGCCGAGCTTGGTGTAGATCCGCTGGAGGTGGTTGTCGACTGTCCGGTTGGAGACGAACAGGGCCTGGCCGATCTCACGGCTGGACAGCCCGTCGGCGGCCAGCGTGGCGATCTCGCGCTCCCGGGGGGTCAGCGGGACGGACTCGGTCCGGGCGCTGAGCCCGGGGGTGTCGGGGCTCTCACACGCCTCCACCAGGGTGGCCGCCCGAGCGGCGGCGGCCGTGACCCGCCGGGAGAGCCCGGCTTCCGAGGCCAGGCGCTGCTCCAGGGTGGCCGCCTCGGCGGCGAAGAGGAGGGCGCCCACCGACTCGAACTGGTCGGCGGCCTCGGCCGCCCGGTCGCCGCTGCCGGCGATGACGGCACCGGCCAGCGTGGTGCGGGCCGCCATCAGGTCCCCGTCCACCTGCTCGGACAGCTCCTGGATGCGGCGGGCCACCGAGACCCCACCTCCCAACCGCAGCAGGTCGTGCAGGGCGGCGGCGGCCCCGGCGAGTTGTCCCCATGACTCGGCCATGGCCACTGCGCCGCGCAGCTCCTCGCCGGCCTCGGTGAGCCGTCCGGCGGCCACCGAGGCCCAGGCCCGGCCACGGCGGATGCCCACGTCCATCATGGTCATCGTCGTGGGCGGGAGGTCGCCCAGTCGGGCGAGGGCGGTGGCGGCGCCGGGGGCGTCCCCCATCTGGCCCGCGGCCAGGGCCATCCCTCCCAGACACCACCGCTGGCCCGGGTGTCCGAGGCGCTCGAAACAGGACGCCGCCTCATGGAAGTGGTGACCGGCGGTCACCAGCCGTCCCTCGGCGCAACGGATCAGGCCCAGGACGGAGGCGAACCAGGCCTGACCGTCGGTGTTCCGCCGCTCGATGGTGACCTCGTAGGCCGCCGAGGCCATGTCCCCCGCCCCGGCCAGGTTGCCCGACTCGCACTGGGCCAGGGCCTGGGCCACGACGAACACGGCCGCCGCCGTCAACTGTCCTTCCTCCTCGAGGTCGAGGCAGGCGGCCAGTCCGTCATCGGTGTGGCGTATGGCGTCACGGGTCCGGCCGGCCAACGCCAGGGCGACACCGAAGTCGCGGGACGCCAGGGCCAGCGGGGAGTCGCCCGGCGGGTCGAGGACGCCTCCGATGAGGTCGATGGCCCGCGACACGTCCCCCGCCAGCAACAGGTGGTTGGCCTGCTGGCTGACCAGCCGGCGCCGGCACGCCGGGTCGGTGATCACCGTCATGGCGTCGTCCAGCACCTGCTCGGCCCGGTGCGACCCGGCCGGCAGGCGGAAGAGGGTGGAGGCCCGGCGGGTGGCCACCTGGGTCCGGTCGGTGTCGTCCCCGGCCAGGGGAGAGGCCGCCACCAGTAGGCCCTCGACCTCGGTGTAGCGGCCCGAGAGGTCGTAGGAGTCGGCCACCAGCAGCGCGGCGGGAAGGCTGGAGGTGGTGTCCCACACCGATCGGGCCAGGCGACCCGACAGTACGTAGTCCTCGCTCAGGAATGCGTTGCGGGCGGCGGCGAGGGTGAGATCGGGCTGGATGGTGCCACCGCCGTCGAGGCGCCAGACCGCGGTCCGCAGCGCACTCCGTTCGTCGGCGGTGGTGACGACCTCGGCGGCATCGGCCAGGTCACGACTCAGGTGGGCCTTGCGGACCGGAGAGAGGTGCTCCCGTACGACATCCCCGAACAGCGGATGATTGAACCGCACCACCGGATCTCCGTCGCCCGGCTCCGACTCGAGGATCTCCCGCCGTTCGAGGTTCTCGACCGAGCGTCGGTCGACCATGGTGGTCAGGAAGGACAAACGGAGAGGCTCGCCCACCGCCACCAGCTCGAGCACTCCCCGCTCCACCGTCGAGATGCCGCTCAGCCGCTGTTCGATCAGGTCCTGGAGCCGGGGAGAGCGGGCGATCGATCCGCTCAGTCGCCACATCCCCTGGTGCTCCTCGAGCGCCCCGGACTCGAGCGCCCCCTTGATCAGCTCGCGGAGGAACAGGACGTTGCCGGCGCAGGAGTCCGACAGGATCTGGAGCGTCGACCCTTCGACCGGTCCTCCGAGGACCAGGGCGGTGAGCGCCTGGACCTGTCGGTCCGGCAAGGGGTGCACCTCCAGCCGGATGATCCGCTCGTCCTTCCACATGTCGTGGATCGCCGCCGCCTGCTGATCGCCGAGCCGGGCGGTGAGGACCACCTGCACGTCGCCGGTCTGGAGCAGGTGGTCGAGAAGGGCGCCGGAGGCGTCATCGAGCTCCTGGGCGTCGTCCACGGCCAGGAGCATCCGGCCCTCCCCCCGACGGCGACGCACCGCAGCCGCCGCGGCCCCGCAGCAGTCCGGCGTTGACCTCGACCGGCAGCCCGAGCTCGGCGAACAACGGGGCGAGCGCCCCGAAGGGGATGAGGGACGCGCTGCGGTTGGCCCGCACCGACGCGGTGACCAGTCCGCGCTCCTCGGCCATCTCGACCGCGCACCGGGCCAGCCGGGTCATGCCGACACCGGCCGCTCCGAACAGGACCACGCCGCCGGCGTCGGGGTCCTCCAACGCCGAGGCCAGCACGGCCAACTCCGCATCCCTCCCGACCAGGGGCCACGTCGAACTGACCAGGTTGGACGCCACCGGTCAATGCTGGCACCCACTGGGGGAGGAGTGCCATTTGCCGATGGGCCGGCCCGCGCCCCGTGCGGTGGATCCGACCCCAGCCATCTCCTTCGGCTGCACCCCTATGCTGCTGGCATCAGCACCGACCTCCAGCTGCGATCCGACCCGGCCGTCCCTGGTGTCGTGCCCTTCCCACCGGTCCGGGACGGCGCTTCCGCACCGGTCCGGCCCGCCGGCCGGCCCTCCGGGGATGCCGCCCCGCGGCTGGCCTCGCCCCGGGTCCGGCGCAACCGGTTGCTCTGGGCGGTCGGACTCCTGGCGCTGATCGCACTCCTCGTCGTCGTCTTCGGGGGAGGCCACGGGTCGGGACGGGCCGCCCCGCCCCCGCGGACCCCGAAGCCGCCGGCCCGGACGGCGGCTCCGGCGGCCGGAGCGCATCGGCTCGACCCGGACTGGACCGGCGACGGAAAGCCGGTCACCTTCGCCTTCGGGGGGGATGTCCACTTTCCCGTGTCGACCACCCTCGGCGATCGGCTGGCCGCCGACCCGGCCACCGCCCTCGGTCCGACCGTCCCCGAACTGATGGCCGGAGCCAATCTGACCATGACCAACTTCGAGTCGGCCCTGACCGACGGGACCTGCCCCGACACCCAGTCGAAGCAGTACGTCTTCTATGCGCCGCCGACCGCCATCACCGCCTTCCAGCACGCCGGGATCACCCTGATCACCGAAGCCAACAACCACGGCGAGGACTGCGGGCCGGCCGGCCTGCAGATGGCGCTCCAGGCCCGGCAACAGTCGGGCTACCCCATCGTGGGGATCGGCCAGAACGTCAGCCAGGCGTTCACCCCCTACCGCACCACCATCAACGGCCAGCACATCGCCATCTTCGGAGCCACCCAGGTCATCGACGCCGACCTCCAGACGCTGTGGACCGCCACCTCGTCCCAACCCGGGCTGGCCTCCGCCTACGACGTGGACGCCCTGGTCGCCGCGGTGCAGGCGGTCCGCCGGACCGTCGACACGGTGATCGTCTACCTCCACTGGGGGACCGAGCTGCAGGACTGTCCCAACCCGTTGCAGGAGCCGCTGGCCCAACTGCTGGTCAAGGCGGGCGCCGACATCATCGTGGGCACCCACGCCCACGTGCTCCTGGGTGGCGGTTACCTCGGCACGGCCTACGTCGACTACGGACTGGGCAACTTCGCCTTCTACGACAACTCGCCCCCGGAGAACGCCAGCGGGAGCCTGGTGATCACGGCCACCGGGCGACGCATCGACAGCGTGACCTGGCGCCCCGCCGTCATCGTCGACGACCTCCCGCAACCCCTGGCCGGGGCGGCGGCGGCCAGCGCCATCGCCAGCTGGAACCAGGACCGGGCCTGTACCGACGCCACCGCCACCCCGACGTCGTCGCTGGCCACCACGTCGACCGAGACGTCACCGCCCCCGGCCGCCGCCGTGCAGCCGCTCTCCGTCGACCAGGGTTGATCCCCGCCGCGCCGCCGGAGTCAGGCTTCGGTGGCTTCGACCAGTGACCGCCCGAAGTAGTCCGACGCCGAGACCACCCCGGGCAGCACGAAGAAGTAGCCGCCCCCGATCGGGCTGATGTAGTCGACCAGCGGCTCGCCGACCAGCCGCGTCTGGACGGTCTCGAACTGCCGGACCAGGTCCTGCTGGTAGCAGGTGAAGACCAGGCCCTGGTCGAGGTTGCCGTTGACGTCGAGGCCCCGGTCGTAGTTGAAGCCCCGGCGGAGGATGCGGCTCGGCTCGGTCTGCGGGGTGCGCGGGTTGGCCAGCCGGATGTGGGCGGTGGTCGGGATGATCACCCCCTCGGGATCGGCGGCGTAGTCGGGGATGTCGGACTGGCGGTTGCCGTCGAGCGGGCGCGCCGGTGTCCCGCGTGCGGCCGATCATGAGCTCCTGCTCGCTCGAGTGACACCCGGTCCCAGAACTCGACCAGCATCCGGATGATCCGGATGACCTGATAGGTCCCGCCCGCCGTCCACGCCGGCTCGGGGTGGCCCGGGCCGCACCCACACCAGCTCGTCCATGGCCCGGGAGGAGTGCACGTTCGGGATTGGCGATGCCGTCGTTGAACCCGAGCAGGTTCCGCGGCACCCCGGTCGGCCGCGGCGGGCTGGTGAACCCGTCGATGCGCCACCGGGGCTGCATGGCCCCACGGGTGTACTTGGTGATGTCCCGGAGGGCGTGGATGACCGTGTCGGCCTCGGCGGCGTACAGGACCAGGCTCACGTCCCCCTGGCACTGGCTCTGGTCGAGGTTGTCGTCGGGAAACGAGGCCATCGGCTTCAGCACCGCCGGCTTGGCCGACGCCGAAGCCGTACCGGGCGTCGAAGAGCGAGGATCCCACGCCGACCGCCACCGACAGCTGGTGGCTCGGGACGACCGGCCCGAGGATCCCGTTGTCCGAGGTCGGAGCGGCCGGGCCGGCGAAGGCCGGGACGCCGCCGGCCACCAGGATGCGGATCCGGTCGGTGAGGGTGTGGAGCAGGTCGACCATCGTCGGCCCGGTCGGGGGCGATCACGTCGAAGGAGACGAACAGCGCCGGCATGGGTGGGCAGCGACGTAGACGATCGACTGGTGGGGCCCGTGGAATTCGGCCAGCTCGGCGGCTCGCGCCGCGGCTGCGCGCCCCGGCGGTCGCCGCCACCAGGCCGGGAGCGGCCGCGGCGCCGGCCACGGTCGCCGCCCCGGCCCGCAGGAATCCCCGCCGGCTGAGCGGGCGCGGCGCCCCCTGGTCCCGCTCGGCCGCGAGCCGGGTCGTCCTGGCCCTCGGGCCGGTGCGGGCGGCGGGTCATGGGCTCGACGCCTCCGAGCGGGAGCTCGAGGAGGTCGGGAATCGGGGACACCGTCTCGAGGTACTGGCCGATGGTCCCGTCGAGCTGCTCGCGCTGGGCCTGGGTGAGGGACTGCACCGGCGTCCACGTCCCGTCGGGCTGCTGGTAGGAGCCGACCAAGCCCGGCCAGCCGCTGCAGGTCGGTCGTGGGCGGCGGCCAGGAGCGCCGGGGTCCCGCTGGCGGATCAGCGGGGCGATGACCCCGAGGGTCATCTCGGTGCCCTGCGACGTTGGCCATGGCGGTGGCCAGCCCGGTATGGCTGCCCTGGTCGTCCTCGCCGGTGAACTCGAACTGCAGGGTGTTCTCCAGGATCTCGTGGGTCCGGAGGGAGAGATCGTTGGGCGGCGGTGGTCTGCTCGGGGAAGGCGGCCACCAACTGGTGGACGAAGGTGTCCAGCTGGTTGGCGACCCGCGGCCACGGTGGCCGCCGGCTGGTTCTGCCACAGGGCGTACTCCAGCCGGAGGAATCCGGTCCAGCCCGGATCGTTCACCCCCAGCGGAAGGCCGTTCGGGCGCCCGTCGATCTCGTCGTTGAAGTCGCCGAAGGTGTCGTAGGCCGCGCCCAGCCGGGCGTAGTCGAGGTGGGCCACCAGCCAGGCCGCCTTGGCCGGCTGGAGCTGGCCGGCATCGGCCAGGCTCTGCAGGTGGTCGGTGTCGGTGGCCAGGACGGCCAGGCCGGCGGCCACGTCGGCGCGGTACGTGGTTGACCACCGGCGCCATCTCGTTGTAGGTGACCCGGGCGTAGGGATGGGCGTCGTCGACCGGCGGGCCGGACACCGTCACGTCGGCCGAGTACACGGTGGCGTTCTCCGAGTAGATGCAGCCCAGCCGGTAGCGCCCGGGCGGGATCACCGCGGTCATGGTGCGGGTGGTGCCGGGGGCCATGGCTTCGACCTCGCCGTAGATGAGCGAGTTCGACGCTCCGACCAGGGTGACGTCGACCACCGAGCTGCCGGCATTGGTCACGGTGACTGACCCGTTGACCGGAGTGGGGTGGTGTCCAGACGCCGCCGCAGTGGAACTCGTCGACGGTGACCGGCCGGCGCTGGTCGGCGCCCGCGCGGTGTGGAGGCCTCGGCGATGGCGATGGCACCGAGGGCGACGCCACGGCGCACCGACGGCGGCCACCGACCACCACGAGCCAGCCTCGAACGGTGCATGGCCCTGACTTGACGTCGGGCGGTCCATGCCGGGCGTCGGCCCCGGTCAGGCCTTGGTGACCGCCGATCGGCGGGGGAATCGTCCCCGGTCCGGTGGTGAGGCACCCGGCCTTGATCGCCGGGTTGGGCGCCGCCGGAAGCTTCGGCGGCTTCAGGAAGGCCGGCTTGCTCTTCAGGTCCACCATGTCGAACAGGCTGTTGGCGTTGGCGTCGCGCCGGGTCAGCGCGGGCAGGTTCCACTTCTCTTCGACGGTCTTGAGGATCGACGTGTGGTCGTAGACGGTGTGGGACACGTAGTTCTTCTTGGAGTAGGGGCTCACCACGCGCGCACGGGACCCGGAAGCCGTACCGGTCGAAGCCGCCGGGGGGATCGCCGGCCACCAGCGCCGGCGGCACGTCGTCGGGGGTGACCGCGGCCGGGGGCGGCACGTGGTCGTAGTAGCCGCCGTGCTCGTCGTAGGTCCAGATCAGCATGGTCTTGGGCCAGTTGGGACTCGACATCACCGCGTTGACCACCTTGCCCACGAACTGGTCCCCGAACTGGATGTCCTGGGGGTTCTCCTCCGACTGCTCGTCGTAGTTGGGCTCGACCAGGCTGAAGGCGGGGAGCTTGCCGGCCGCGGCGTCGGTGTAGAACTGGTCGATGTGGGCCAGGCCCTTGGACCAGCGCCGGGTCGCGAGATCAGCGGGAGGAAGACCCCGAGGGTCGGCAGGGTCGAGTAGTAGTCCTTCCAGGTGATGCCGTGCTTGTTGAACTGCTCGAAGATCACCCCGTTGGGCGGCAGCGCCGAGCGGGAAGGTGTCGTCGATGAGCCCGAGCGAGGTGCCGGCGATGAGATAGCGGCGGTTGGGGTCGGTCTGGGCCATGGCCGAGCAGAAGTAGCGGTCGGCGATGGGGAAGGTGCTCGCCATCCCGCAGCTGAACGGCAGGTCCTCCTTGGTGAAGTAGCCCATGGCCTCGGCCGAGGTGCTGGTCACGAAGCCCTGACAGGTGCCCCCGTCGTAGGCCTCGTGGGTCACCTTCCAGTCGTTGCCCACGCCGTCGGTCTGGCACTCGGTCGGCATGTGGAAGGCGTGGACGAGGTTGCCCTGGCCGTCGGGGTTGGTGGCCGTCGGCTTCCCGTCTGGCGCCGAGGGTGAACCCGTCGCCCCGTCCGATCAGCCCGAGGATGTTGTCGAAGGAGTGGTTCTCCATCATCACCACCACGAAATGCTCGATCTCGGGCATCTGGTCGGTGCCCGGGGCCAGCTTGGGGAAGGGCAGCGATCCGGCCTGGCGGATGCCCCGGCGGCGAACCGAGGCATCGGTGATGATGGCGGGGGCGGAGGATGACTGCCCGCAGGCGCCCAGCAGCAGCGACGCGCCCGCCACGCCGCCACCGAGGAACTGACGTCGATTCACCTTGTCTCCCTCGTTCTTCGATGGCCGGTTGGCCCCGACGGCCCGACACTAGGCCCGTGCGGGGGCCATCGGTGGTGCATCCCCGACCGGCGGTCGGTGTCCCGGGCCCATGGTGCCATCCTCGCCCGGTCCGCCGCAATGGAGCGACCGGTCAGGCCGGGCGTTCGGCGCGGGATCGCCCGACGGCACCAGGGGGGTGGCCCGGGTGAACCTCGACGGCCGGCGGACCATGGTCGAGGCGGCATCGGCATCCTGGATGGTCAGGGCGACCACGGCCCCGATCAGGGCGATGGCCGAGGCGGTCAGGAAGGCGGCGTGGTAGCCGGCCAGGTCGGGAAGGGTGTGTCCGGCCACCACCCGGGTGGTGCCGACGGCGGCCAGTACGGTGGCCAGCACGGCCACGCCGAGGGCGCTGCCCAGTTGACGCTGGCTGTTGAACAGGGACGAGGCCTGGGCCGTGTCGGCGTTCGAGATGGTGGCGAACGACGCGGCCTGGGAGGACACGATCACCTGGGCCATGCACAGCCCCAGCGTGAACATGAGCAGCCGCGCCCACCACAGGTCGGTCCCGAACCCGATCTGGGTCATCAGGGCGGTGGTGCTGGCCACGCCGACCAGCGCGATGGCCACCAGGCGCCGGGGCCCGAACCGTGGATAGAACAGGCGGCTGGCCAACTGGGCGCCGGCCATGACGCCGATGGCCTCGGGGAAGGTGTTGAGGCCGGACTGGAGGGCGGACAGGCCCAGTCCGAGCTGGAACAGGAGGGGGACCACGAAGAGCACCCCCAGGAACGCGGCCGTCGCCACCATCAGGACCAGACTGGTGGATCGGAACAGCCGGTTGCCGAACAGCCGGAGCTGCAGGAGTGGTTGTGCGGTCCGCAGCTCGAGCCGGACCAGCCAGGCCAGCAGCACCGCACCGAGGAGGATGCTCCCGAGGATCACGGGGCTGTCCCAGCCGCGGACCGGAGCATCACTGATCCCGAACAGGACCAGGGCGAAGCCGGAGCCCGACAGCAGGAACCCGGGGAGGTCGAACCGACCGGGGTGCGGCTGACGGTGCTCCTCCAGGAAGATCAGGCCGAAGGTGAAGGCGACGATGCCGATGGGCAGGTTGACGAAGAACACCCACCGCCACGAGAGATCGGTCACCAGGAGGCCGCCCAACACCGGGCCCAGGGCCGGCGCCACCGCGGTGGGCACGGTGAGGATGCTCGAGGCCCGCACCCGCTCCTCGGGCGGGAAGGTGCGGAAGAGCATGCCCATGCCCACCGGGATGAGCATCCCACCCCCCACCCCCTGCAGCACCCGGAAGAGCACCAGTTGGGAGAGGCTGCCGGCCAGCCCGCACAGCACCGATGACCCGGTGAACACGGCGATGGCGAAGAGCAGCACCCGCTTGGAGCCCAGCCGATCGCCCAGCCATCCGGCGGCGGGGATGAACACGGCCAAGCTGACCAGGTACCCGACGGCCACCGAATCGAGCGCGGCGGTCGACTCGTGGAACTGGCGGCCGATGGCCGGGAGGGCGACGTTCACGATGGTGATGTCCATGATGTTCATGAACATCGCCGCGACGAAGACCACGCTCACGCTGATCTTCGGGTTGATGGAGATGCGGGGCATGCGTCCTCTCGTTGACCGGGACCACTGGTAGCAACGTGGCCGCGGCGGCGGTCATTCCCCCGACTCGGGCGGTCATTCCCCTCGGACCGGACCCTCGTTCGGTCCGACCGACGAGGTTACAGTGGCCTCGATGACCCCGAGTGACCGACCACCGTTGGTCGTGGTGAGTGCGGGGGAGTCGGCGACCTCCAAGACGTTGGCCCTGGCCACCACCGCCCTCACCGTCGGGGGCGGGGGACGGCTGATCGAGTTGCGCCAGCTGCCCGCCGACGCCCTGTTGGGCCGGAGCCGGCACCCTGACGTCGACGAGGCGGTGGCCGCGGGATCCGGCGCCGCCGTGCTGGTGCTGGCCACCCCCATCTACCGGGCCACCTACAGCGGATCGCTCAAGGCCTTCTTGGACCTGTTCGCCATGGAGTCGCTGGCCCGTACCGCGGTGGTGCTGATGGCCTCGGCGGGGTCCCCGGCCCACTTCCTGGCCCTCGACACCGGAGGGCGGGCCGTGGTGGCCAGCCTGGGTGGCTGGACGGTTCCGACCGTCGTCTACGCCACCCCGGCCGATTTCACCGAACGGGAGCCGAGTGACGTCCTGGTCGAGGCATCGAGGGCCGCGCTCGACCAGGCCTGGTCGATGGCGGCGGCCCGGCCACCCCTCGGCTAGTGCCGCCACGGCAGAGCCCGGTTCAACCCTCCAGGAAGCTGAGCCGGACCTGGCGCCAGGGGTTGTCGACATTGGTGTCGACCAACACCACGCTCTGCCAGGTGCCGAGTTGGGGTGACCCGCCCAGCACCGGCACCGACACCGAGGGACTGATGAACGCCGGGACCACGTGGTCGGCGCCGTGGCCGGGCGAGCCGTGCCGATGCCGGTAGCGGTCATCCCGGGGCAGGATGCGCCGCAGGGCCTCCTCCAGATCGTGCTCGGACCCGGCGCCGAGCTCGATGAGGGCGAGGCCGGCGGTGGCGTGGGGTACGAAGACGTGCACCAGCCCGTCGCCGCGCCCGGCGCAGAAGTCCGGCCATCTCGGGGGTGAGATCGATGAAGGTCCGATCGGCCGACTCGACATTGATCAGCACGGAGTCCATGCCCCATCATCTCCCACGGGCATGGCCCGGACCACCGGCCCACCGGCTCCGGATCCGGGGTCCGGCCGGACCCACGGTCTGGGATTGCCACGAGCCGTCCTGGCGCCGGAGCCGCACGGTAGGGTCGACACGATGAGCCGCCCGGGTATTGCCACTGGTCCGCGTTGTCCCTGGGCCGAGGGTTCCGATGCCATGCGCCGCTATCACGACGAGGAGTGGGGAGTCCCGTCGCACGACGACCACCGCCTGTTCGAGATGCTCATCCTCGAAGGGGCGCAGGCCGGGCTCTCCTGGTCGACCATCCTCAACAAACGGGACGGGTACCGGCTCGCCTTCGATGGGTTCGACCCGGTCCGGATCGCCGGCTACGAAGACCGGAAGCTCGACGAGCTGCTGGCCAATCCCGGGATCGTCCGCAACCGGCTGAAGGTCCGGGGCACGGTGACCAACGCCCGGGCCTTCCTGGCCGTCGCCGACGAGTACGGGTCCTTCGACGAGTACCTGTGGACGTGGGTCGACGGGGCACCCATCGTCAACGCGCCCGAGACCATGGCGGAGGTGCCGGCCCGCACCGACCTCTCCGATCGGCTCGGCAAGGAACTCAAGCGGAGGGGGTTCACCTTCGTCGGCTCCACCATCGTCTACTCCTATCTGCAGGCGGTGGGCCTGGTCAACGATCATCTGGTCGACTGCCCGTGGCAATCGACGGCTGCCCGCGCCGGTCGCTGACCTTGGGCGACCGCGCCGATCCCGGTCCGCCGAACGGGCTGACCCGTTGAGACTCGACGAGCCGCGGTGCCGGCAGCTGCTCGAGCAGTCCGATCACGGGGTGTTGGCGACCCTGCACCCATGGCGCGGCGTCGACGCCGTGCCCGCCTGTTTCGCCGTCGCCGGATCCCGGCTGGCCGTCCCCGTCGATCGGGTGAAGGCGAAGGAGTCGACCGATCTGACCCGGACCCGCAATCTCGATGCCGATCCCCGGGCCGTGCTCCTGTGCGACCGATGGGACCACGTCGACTGGTCGAAGCTGTGGTGGGTCCGGGCCTGGCTCGAACGGGTCACGGCCGACCCGCAGGAGCGGTCGAGCTTCGAGTCACGGCTCCGGGAGCGCTACCCGCCCTACGCCGACGAGGAGTTCGCCGAGGTGTTGGTGTTCCGGATCACCGCGCTGTCCGGCTGGGCCGCGGCCGGATCAGGCCGGGACGTCGGACAGTGACCGCACGACGCCGGTCAGACGCTCCAGCTCGTCCTCGGTGTTGTAGTAGTGGGGTGAGGCGCGCACGACGGACTGAGGGTTCGGCGCCACCATGTCCAGCCGGGCCCACGGGGCCTCGCTGACCGACACGTTCACCCCGGCCGCGGCCGCGGCGGCGGCGACGGCCGCCGGGGCGGTGCCCTCCACGGTGAAGGTCACGATGCCCGAACGCCGGACCCCTCCGTCGTGGACGGCGACCGCACCGATCTCCGCCAGCTGGTGGCGCAGCTGTTCGCCGAGGTCGTGCACCCGGGCGGCGATGGCGTCGATGCCCAGCTCCAGTGTGTGGTCGATGGCCACGCCCAGGCCGAGGTGGGCGGCGATGGGGACCTCGAAGTCGAGGAACCGGTCGGCGCCCGGGCGGAGGTGGTAGTGGTCGGCGTCCTCCCATACGGCCGCGCTCCCGCCGATGCCCGGCGGCCGCAGGCGCTCGGCGAACCCGCTCCGGACGAAGAGCAGGCCGGTGCCCCTCGGGCCCCGCAGCCACTTGCGACCGGTGGCGGTGGCGACGTCGCAGTGGATGCGGCTGCACGTCGACGGGGAGCTGCCCGACGCTCTGGCACGCATCGAGGAAGTAGGGGACGTCCGACCGGTGGCAGAGCAGGCCGGCCTCCTCGACCGGGTTGACCAGTCCCCGGTGGGTGCCGATGTGGGTGAGCGCGGCCAGGGCGGCCCGGCCCGAATCGAGGGACCGGTCCAGCGCCTCGAGGTCGATCGTGCCGTCACCGGTGCTGGGCACGACCTCGATGCTGGCCCCGGTCAGCTCGCACACCTGCATGAGCCCGAGGTAGTGGCTGTCGTAGGCGATCCGGTCGACCACCAGCCGGTCGCCCCCGGCGACGCCCCCACCGAGGACGAAGCCCCACAGGGCTTTGGTCCACGACTGGGTGTCCGAACCGGTCACCACCACCTCGCCGGCCTCGGCGCCGAGCAGCCGGGCCGCCGCGGCCCGCAGCGCCGCCAACCGGTCGGAGACGGCGGCCGCGGCCTCGTAGCCCCCGCGATCCGACTCCAGGCGGAGGTGGTCGATCATGGTTTCGACGGTCGCCTGGTGGGGCAGGGCAGCCCCGGCGTTGTTGAGATGGGCGACCTTCGAGCACCCGGGGGTGTGCGGACCGCTCGGCGGCGACGTCGATGGTGCCGGTCACAGTGGGCGAATCTACTGGGCATCGACCACGCACGCGCGGTGGGTCCGGTGGGCTGTCCCGGCCCTCCCCCGGGACGGGGTGTGGCCGCGGCCCGGTCAGTAGGGTCATCCCAATGAACCCGTCCGAGGAACCGCTGCGGGCCGACACCGTCGACCCGGACCCCCTGGTGCAGTTCGGGCGGTGGTTCGACGCCGCCGGCCGGGCCGTCGACCACCCGGAGGCCATGGCCCTGGCCACGGTCGACCCCGCCGGCCGGGCGTCGGTCCGGATGGTCCTGCTCAAAGCGTGGGGGGCGGACGGGTTCGTGTTCCACACCAACTACGACAGCCGAAAGGGCCACGACCTGGTCGGCAATCCCTCCGCCGCCCTCCTCTTCTACTGGGAGCCGCTGGGCCGCCAGGTGCGGATCGAAGGCACCGCCGAGCGCACCTCCGTCGAGGAGTCGGATACCTACTTCGTCACCCGGCCCCCCGGGGGCCAGATCGGCGCCCATGCGTCGCACCAGAGCCGGCCGATCGCCAGCCGCGAGCTGCTCGACGCCAGGGTGGCGGCCGTCGAGGCGGAGTTCGCCGGGGGCCCGGTGCCCCGTCCGCCGTGGTGGGGTGGCGTGCGGGTGCGGCCCGAGGCCTTCGAGTTCTGGCAGAACCGGGCCGACCGCCTGCACGATCGGATCCTGTACACCCCCGCAAGCGGGGGATGGACGATCACCCGGCTCCAGCCCTGAGGACCGCCCGGGCGGTCGCACCCGGGCGCCCATTTTCCGGCGGCGCAGTATGTTCTTGACATGGCAGACGACGCGTCCCTGGTAGAAGAGCTGACCAGCCAGTTGCTCGGGGAGGTCGACCCCCGAACCGCATCGGCCGAGGAGTTCCGCTCCCGCCAGTACGACCTGGGGCTGGCCTGGGTGTCGTTCCCCGAGGGCTACGGGGGCCTGGGCGTGGCGCCCAACCTGCAGCGGGAGGTCGACCGCCGGGTGGCCGCGGCCGGGGCCCAGCCGGCCGGGGCCCGTGAGTTCTTCGGCCTGACCATGGCCGGTCCCACCATGGTCACCCACGGTTCCGACGAGCTCCGCCACCGGCTGCTCCGCCGCACCTTCACCGGCGAGGAGGCGTGGTGCCAGCTGTTCAGTGAGCCCGGAGCGGGGTCCGACCTGGCCGGCCTGGCCACCCGGGCCGTGCGGGACGGCGACGAGTGGGTGATCACCGGTCAGAAGGTGTGGAACACCTTGGCCCACATCGCCGACCGGGGCATGCTGGTGGCGCGCAGCGACACCGAGGTGCCCAAGCACAAGGGCCTCACCTACTTCGCCCTCGACATGCACGCGCGCCGGCGTGGAGGTCCGACCCCTGCGCCAGATGACCGGCGAGGCGGAGTTCAACGAGGTCTACCTGACCGAGGTGCGGGTCCCCGACGCCGATCGGATCGGTGACGTCGGCGAGGGTTGGCGGGTGGCCATGACCACGCTGTCCAACGAGCGCAGCACCATCGGGGGCGGCGTCGGCCCGCCCACCCGGGGGTCGGGCTCGATCGCCGAGGCGTTGCGGATCTGGCGCACCGACGGGCCTCCGCCGTACCGCGGTGGACCGGGACCGCCTGACCCGGTTGTGGATCGAGGCCGAGGTGCTCCGACTGACCAACCTGCGGGCCAGCCAGAACCGCAAGGCCGGCAATCCCGGTCCCGAGGGGTCGATCGCCAAGCTCATGTTCGCCGAAGTCAACAAGCGGATCTACGAGCTGTGCATCGACCTGCTGGGTACGGACGCCCTGGTCGGCTACGACTACACGATGCGCCGGTCCGAGGCGCTCGGGCTGGTGGGCCCGCCCGGTTCGGCCCGCAAGATGTTCATCCGGTCCCGGGCCAACTCGATCGAGGGCGGCACCTCGGAGATCCAGCGCAACATCCTGGGGGAGCGGATCCTCGGACTTCCCGGCGACGTCCGGGTCGACAAGGAGTTGCCCTGGTCGAAGGTGCCCCGGAGCTGATGGCCTCGGGCGACACCGGGGCCGGTCCGGGCGTCGACCGACTGTGCGCACGGTCCCCGGGTGACCGACGCCCGAGCGTTTCTCGGCATGGAGCCGGTCGGGGACGAACTGCACTGGCGGCTCACGGTGGTACCGGAGCTGACCACGCCGGGCAACTTCCTCTTCGGTGGTTGCGGACTGGCCGCGGCCCTGGTCGCCCTGGAGGCGCGCGTCGGGTCGGCCCACGGTGTGGTCGACCGCCCAGTACCTGTCGTACGCACCGACCGGCTCGGAGCTCGACCTCACCGTGACCCTGGCGGCGGAGGGCCACCGGGTCACCCAGGCCCGGGTGGCCGCCTTCGTGGGCGACACCGAGATCCTCACCGTCAACGGCGCCGCCGGAGTGCCGGGCAAGCTCGAGGTCGGCGGGGTGTGGGTGACGCCTCCGGACGTGCCGCCGCCGGACGAGTGCCCACCCCGGCGGCTCCCCGACTTCACCTCCACCTCCATCTTCGACCGCATCGACGTGCGCCTGGCCCGGGGGCTGACCTACGAAGAGATCCGGTCGGGGCCGATCGGGCCGGGTGAGCCCACCAGTGCCCTGTGGGCACGGGTGCCCGGGCACCTCGAGCCCTCGGCGGCCACGCTGGCCATCATCGGCGACTACGTCACCGGCGCGGTGTCCCAACCCCTGGGCCGGAGGGTGACCTCCAGGAGTCTCGACAACACGTTGCGGGTGGTCCGGCTCGAACCGACCGAGTGGGTCCTGTGCGACATCCGCATCCAGGCGGTGGTCGACGGGTACGGGCAGGGGGTCGCCAACCTGTGGTCGGAGAGCGGCTCCCTGCTGGCCACGGCCAGCCAGTCGATGCGGGTGCGGGTATGGGACTGACGGGGTGGGCCGACCGGTTCCGCAACCGGCGGGCCCCGCCCGGTCGTCGGTGCCGCCCGCCGGCGATGCATCGATTCCGACACCAGACCAAGAGGAGCACCGATGAAGATCAGTACCTTTCTCAGCTACGCCGGGGGGTTCCGCCAGGCGGCGGCCCAGGTGGCCGAGTTCGAGAAGGCCGGGTTGGACCTGGTGTGGGTGGCCGAGGCCTACGGCCTCGACGCGCCCAGCCTGATGGGCTACATCGCCGCGCTCACCGAGACGGTGGAGATCGGCTCGGCCATCCTGCCCATCTACTCGCGGACCCCCACCCTGATCGCCATGACCGCGGCGGGGGTCGACACCCTGTCCGACGGACGGTTCCACCTGGGGCTCGGGTCGTCCGGACCCCAGGTCATCGAAGGTTGGCACGGCGTGCCCGTTCACCGCCCCGATCGGCCGTACCCGCGAGGTGATCGACGTGTGCCGGAAGGTGTGGGCCCGCGAGGCCCCACTGGTGCACGAGGGGAAGTACTACCAGATGCCGCTTCCGGCCGGATCCGGGCACCGGGTTGGGCAAGGCACTCAAGATCATCGCCCACCCGGTGCGGCCGTCCATCCCGATCTGGGTGGCGGCGCTGGGGGAGCAGAACGTGGCCATGACGGCCGAGGTGGCCGACGGCTGGATCCCCATGATGTTCATCCCCGAGAAGGCCCGGGACGTCTGGGGCGCCGTCGCTCGACGCCGGGCAGGTCGAAGCGCGACCCCGCACTCGGCCCGCTGCAGATCACCACCGGAGGGCTGCTGGCCATCGGCGAGGGGGACGAGGTGACCGCGCTGCGCGAGTCTGTCCCGCCCCATGGTCGCCCTCTACGTCGGGGGGATGGGTGCCAAGGGGAAGAACTTCTACAACGACGTGGTCCGGCGCTACGGCTTCGAGGAGGAGGCCGAGGCCATCCAGGACCTCTATCTCAGCGGGAAGAAGTCGGAGGCCGAGGCGCTGGTGCCGTCCGAACTGCTCGAGGCCACCTCGATCTGCGGGCCGGAGGGCTATGTCGCCGAGCGGATCGCCGCCTTCAAGGAGGCCGGGGTCACCCACCTGCAGGTGACTCCGCTCCCGATCGGTGACCAGCGGCCGGTCGACCTCATCGCCACGGTCAAGAAGCTGGCCGAGTAGGCCGGCCCGACCGGGCGACTACTCCTCCGAGACCAGATCTTCCTCGCTGAGGTCGATGGTGTCCAACATCGAGCAGCGCATCGAGCTCCGACGGCCATGGTCTCGATCTCGCTGGCTTCGTAGTAGCTCCGGTTGAGGGTCAGGGTCAGCTGGTGCTGCACGAGGGCCAGCGCGTCCTCGGCGGCGGCGGCGGCGTCGTACACGGAGAACAGCCGGGCCTGCATGGCCTGGGCCGACACGAACCGGGTGCCCCGCTGCTCGGCCTCGGTGGGCAGCAGGCGCCGCAGCAGGTCGCCCGGCGTAGGGCTCGGCGAGCACACGCTCGCTCACGCTTCCGGCCGTCTGCTCGGTGCCGGTCTCTTCGGTGTCGATCTGTTCCTCGTACGTATCCATCTGACCATTCCCTCTATCTGCTCAATCTCATCACTCGTGCATCCGGTCGTCCGGCATCCGGTCGATTCCGGCCGACACCGATTCCAACACCGATACATCGGCACATGTTCCATGGCCCTGAACGACGGATATCGGCGGCGAACGTCCAGGTCAACGGCGTGCAGCTCGTGGTGGCGCTGGCGCCACCGGCGGCCATCACCTCCGACCCGGTGGTGCCAACCTGCCGACACCCACCCTGGCTGGCACCGTGTCGGGGGCGCTGACCCGCGGCCAGACTGTGGGCATGGAGCGTCGCGGGGCCACGGTGAGCCCACTCGACGCCGTGGTGGTGGGCTCGGGGCCCAACGGGCTGGCCGCCGCGGTGACCCTGGCCGAGGCCGGTCTGTCGGTGTCGGTGATCGAGGGGGCCGACACCGCGGGAGGCGGGTGCCGGACCGAGCCGTTGACCTTGCCCGGCTACCGCCACGACGTCTGTTCCGCCGTCCACCCGCTCCTGCTGGCCTCGCCCTTCTTCCGGCGGCCCGCCTTCGACGCCCTGCGGGCCTCCCTGCGCCAGCCCGAGGTGCCGGTCGCCCATCCGCTGGACGGCGGCACCGCGGTGGCCGCCTACCGGTCGGTGGAGGAGACCTCGGCCGCGCTCGGGGCCGACGGTCCCGCCTACCTCCGGTTGATGGGACCGCTGGTCCGGGAGGCTCAGGACCCTGGCCGACGCAGGTGCTGGCACCCCTGCGGACGTTCCCGGGCCATCCGGTGACGCTGGCCCGGTTCGGGATTCCCGGGCTGCTTCCGGTCGAGCAGCTGGTGCGCCGCTTCCGGTCCGAGGAGGCCAAGGCGTTGCTGGGCGGGCTGGCGGCGCATTCGATGCAGCCTCTCTCGGCGCCGCTCACCGCCGGATTCGCCCTCCTTCTGGCCACCACCGCCCACGCCGTCGGCTGGCCGGTCGTGGCCGGCGGCAGTCGAGGCCATCACCGACGCGCTGGTCGGGGAGTTGACCAGGCTGGGCGGGACGATCGAGACCGGTCGATGGGTCCGCTCGCTCTCGGAGCTACCCCGGTCCACCGCCGTGGTGCTCGACACGTCGCCCCGGGGACTGCTGGCTCTCGGCCGGTCCGATGTCGACCGGGCGGTCGACCCGGGCCCTCGACCGATTCCGCTACGGGCCGGGTGTGTGCAAGGTCGACTGGGCCCTCTCGGGGCCGGTGCCCTGGACGGCCGAGGTGGCCCGACGGGCCGGAACCCTGCACCTGGGCGGCACCATCGCCGAGGTGGCTGCTGCCGAGGCCGAAGCGCAGGTGGGCCGGACACCCCCGGAGCGCCCTACTGCATCGTCGTCCAGCCCGGGGTGGCCGACCCCTCCCGGGCGCCGGACGGCGGTCACACCCTGTGGGGCTACTGCCACGTTCCCGCCGGCTCCGACGTGGACATGACCGGAGCCATCGAGGCGCAGATCGAGCGCTTCGCCCCCGGGTTCGGCGACCTGGTGCTCGCCCGGTCGACCCGGACCGCCGCCGATGAGGAGCGGCACAATCCCAACTACGTGGGCGGCGACATCGGCGGCGGCGCGGCCAGCCTGGGCCAGACCCTGTTCCGCCCCACCCGGCAGTGGAATCCCTACCGGACTCCGATCGAGGGCGTGTACCTGTGCTCGGCGTCGACCCCGCCCGGGGCCGGGGTCCACGGGATGTGTGGCGTCTATGCGGCCCGCACGGTGCTCCGCGACCACTTCGGCGGCGGACCGCCACTGCGCCTCTGAGCAACACCGTGCCTCTGAGCAACACCGTGCCTCTGACCGGTCACGGTCGGGGCACCGCCGGGCCTCCGGTTCGTTCCGGCAGGAGCAGCACGGCGCCGGCCAGAAAGCACAGGGCACCGACGAAGGTTCCGAGGTTCGACAGCTCGACGTTCAGGATCTGGCCGGTCGAGGGCACGATGTACGCGGCCACGGCGGAGGCGCCGAAGGCGATGGAGCCGGTCAGGTTGAGCGCGACGATCCACCACGACAGGTCTCCGGGCGACCACGCGGCCCAACCATGGCACACCTCGAACCACGCCATCCCGCTGGCCACCAGGAAACACACCGAACCGAGGGCATCCGGGCGCCAGATGTGATGCTGGGCGGCCTGCGTGCTGAGGTTGGCCCGGATGGCGGTGGCGGTGCTGATGTTGAACAGCACCGTGCCGACGAGCTGGATGCCGCTGGCCCACCAGTCGATCTGCCGGGGCCGGTAGGCGAGGACCAGGTCCCAACCGCTGACCGACGGCCCGCTGGCCGCCACCGACTCCAGGTACTGCAGGAGCCCGGCGGACGTGAAGAAGACCGAGCCGACGAAGAAGGTGATCGAGTCGTTGCGGCCCCCCACCGCAGCGGCATAGCCGGGCACCGCCCCGATGGCGAAGAGCGCCGAGCCCAGGGCGAACAGGATGCCGATCCACCACCCCCGGGCCTGCGGGGCCCACCAGGTGCCATCCGGCGATCCGGGCGCGCGCGTGCTTGCGCTGGCGCCTCGAGTCCCACCGTGCCACCAATCCGTCAGGACGCTCGTCTTCGACGAGGGTGACGAAAGGGCCGAACCCCCGGCGACGCCCGGTGGGAGCACCGGTGCCGACGCTCGGGGGAGGATCGGGTCCCCGAGACGGAGTCTCCCCGCTGGTCACCGACTCAGTATGGCCGCACCCGCCGGTCAGGGGACGGTGCGCACTCTGCGATGATGAGCAGTCGTACGTGGGCCCGACCGGGCCGGACCGATCACGAAGGGAGGCCCGATGGAGGGTGACATCAGCGACAGCGACCGATTGACCCTGGTGCGGGCCGCCGTGGCCCGGGTGACCGACCGCGAGTTGCAGGCGGCGCTGGACCGGAGCCTCGATCCGTCGGTGCCGATCCCGAAGCCCGTGGGCAACGCCCTGAAAGCACTGCGCAAGCACCGCGACCCCGGCAGCGTCCTGGACAAGGCCCAGTACCGGGCCACTGTGCCCTACGTGGCCGCCCTCATCGCCGACGACAGCCTGTCGGCGACCATCGAGGCGCTCGGCGACCACTCGGACGACCCGACCCGGGAGCAGCTGCTCGACGCCTTGGAGCAGGTGCGGGCGTCGTACCCCGAGGAGATCCTGGCCGTCATGCTGGCCTCGGTGGCCGACGGTGACATGCCTTCGTCCGATCTGTGCTTCGAACTGGCCACCACCGACGAGCGGTTCGGCCTGACCACCTGGTCCGAGTTCGGCGCCGCCATCGATGTCGCGCCGGCCAAACCGACGGTGGCCAGCACCACGACGCCCGAGCAGCGCGAGGCCCGGCGCCTGAAGAAGCAGAAGGAGGCCGAGGAGCGACGCAAGCGGATGGAGGCGTCCCGCAAAGCCGGCGAGCAGCTTCGTCGGGCTCGCAAGAAGGTCCGGGCCGGAGGAGCCGGAGACCCGGTCGGTCGTCTCACTCCGGCCGGCGCGGCCACGGCCAGCGTGGCTCCGCACCTGACCCGTCGGGCGGTGCTCACCCCGGTCGAAGAGGAGGAGTTCGACCGCGATGATCCCTGGACCGCGGGGGTGGTCTTTGCCTGGATCCCCTTCAACTCGGTCGATCCGGAGCAACCCGATGTCGACGGTAAGTCGCGACGGTGCGTGGTGGTGGCGGCATCGACGAGCCACCTGCTGGTGAGGCCGGGATACTCCGAGGGCGGTCTGAAGAGTCGGGACTGGAAGTCGGTCCCCCTCCGGCACTGGAGGGCGGCCGGGTTCGACCAGCCGACGTGGATCGACATCGAGTCGTACCGGATCCCCCGCGACGGCGTGGCCGCACCGGTGGGCTGGCTGGCGCCGGACGACTGGAACTCGCTCTGGTAGCCCATCGTCCTCGGACCGGCGCTGAGGCCCGGCCGGAGGGAAGAGCGGCCTGGAGTGCCCCGAGGTGGGCTCCCTCACGGTCGGTTCGTGGAGCACCGGGCCTTGACAACAGTTTAGAATCTCTCTAACGTTGGAATTATTCCGCTGGTGGGCATCCGTCGCCAGCGTCCTTCGTCCGATGTGGAGGAGCTCATGCCCAAGCCGATACTGACCACCGAGTCCGGCGCCCCGGTGGTGGACAACCAGAACAGCCAGACAGCCGGTCCCACCGGGCCGGTGCTGATCCAGGACCAGCACCTGTTGGAGAAGCTGGCCCGCTTCAACCGCGAGCGCATTCCCGAGCGGGTGGTGCATGCCAACGGATCGGCGGCCTACGGCACGTTCGAAGTGACCGCGGACGTCACCCGATGGACCCGGGCCCGGTTCCTCAGCGAGGTCGGCCAGCGGACCGAGACCTTTCTCCGCTTCTCGACGGTGGCGGGCGGGCGCGGATCGGCCGATGCCGTGCGGGACCCGCGCGGCTTCGCCCTGAAGTTCTACACCGAGGACGGCAACTACGACCTGGTGGGGAACAACACCCCGATCTTCTTCATCCATGACCCGCTGAAGTTCCCCGACTTCATCCACTCCCAGAAGCCCGATCCCTTCACCAACCATCAGGAGCCGGACAACGTCTGGGACTTCTTCTCCCATTCCCCCGAAGCGACCCACATGTTCACCTGGCTGTTCGGTGACCGGGGCATCCCCGCCTCCTACCGTCATATGGACGGGTTCGGCTCGCACACTTACCAGTGGGTGAACGCCGAAGGCGAGGCGTTCTGGGTCAAGTACCACTTCATCACCGACCAGGGCATCCGGTGTCTCGACTCCGCCGAAGCGGCGGAGCTGGCCGGGCTCAATCCTGACAGCCATCAGCTCGACCTCATCGAATCGATCGAGCGGGGCGAGTTCCCGTCCTGGACCCTCAAGGTGCAGGTGATGCCGGCCGCCGACGCCGCCGGCTACCGGATCAACCCGTTCGACCTCACCAAGGTGTGGCCCCATGCCGACTACCCCCTCATCGAGGTGGGCCGGCTGACCCTCGACCGCAACGCCGACAACTACTTCGGGGACGTCGAGCAGGCCGGCTTCGACCCCGGCAACTTCGTTCCCGGTATCGGCCCCTCGCCCGACAAGATGCTGCAGGGCCGGCTGTTCGCCTACAGCGACGCCCACCGGTACCGGCTCGGGGTCAACCACACCCAACTGCCCGTCAACGCACCCCACGCCACCACGGCCCACAACTACGGCCGTGACGGGCTGATGGCCGGGGGCACCAACGGGGGCCGGGCCAAGAACTACGAGCCCAACAGCTTCGATGGACCGGTCGAGACCGGTGCAGCGCTACGCAGCACCGCTCACGGTGAGCGGAGAGACCGGCACCTATCGGTGGGACGAGCGGGAGACCGACAACTTCTTGCAGGCCGGGGACCTGTACCGGCTCCAGCCGCCCGACGCCCAGCAGCGTCTCGTCGACAACATCGCTGGCGGGTTGGGCGCGGTCTCGCCGGGCCCGATCGGTGAGGGCATCATCGAGCGGAGCGTGGCCCAATTCCGCGCCGCCGACGCCGAGTTCGGTGACCGGGTGGCCCAAGGGGTGAAGGAGCGGCGTGGCTGAGATGGTCGCTCCGCTGCCCGAGCGGTTGGCGGCCCGCGGGTGGCGCATCACGCCCCAGCGCCGGGCGGTGATCGGCGCGCTGCGGCGGGGAGCATGTGCACCTGAGCGCCGAGCAGGTCCACGCCGCGGCGCGCCGGGAGGTGCCCGAGGTATCGCTGGCCACCGTGTACAACACCCTCAACGAGCTCATCGGCATGGGGGAGATCAGTGAGATCCGGCTGTCCGATGGCACCACCCGGTACGACCCGAAGATCGGACCGGACCATCACCATCTGGTGTGCGATCAGTGCGGGCTCACCTTCGACGTCGAGCCTCGTGGCGTCGACGGCCTCTCGTTGCCCCGGGCCCAGCGCTACGGGATGTTGGTCGATGCCGTCGAGGTCGTCTTCCGGGGCCGGTGCAGCAACTGCGTCGAACAGGGCTGAGCCCCGGGTACCGGTAGGCCTGCGGGGCGAACCGGAGCGGCCCCGGTTGGAATCAGAGGGCGATCCGGGTATCCGTCCGGCCGTCCGGGCCCTGCAGGTCAGCGAGGGTGGTGGCGGCCGGTTGCGATGACCTGATCACGTCGAGGATCTCCTCCCCGATCAGCTCCTGGCGCTCGAGCAGGGCGTCGCGGAGCGCTTCGACCACGGAGCGGTGCTCCTCGAGCATCCGCTCCACCGAGGCCTTGGCCGCACCCAGCAGCGCCTCGACCTCGGCGCGGCCCTCGTCGTGGGAAAGCACCTTGGAGACGATGCCGCCGGCCGGGTACTCCATGGCCGCCGCCGACACCAGGGTGGTGCCCATGCCGAGCAGCCCCACCATCTGGCAGGCGTTGACCGTGGCGGCCTGCAGGTCGGAGGCGACCCCCGTCGATGCCTCCCCGAAGAAGAGCTCCTCGGCCACCATGCCCCCGAAGGCGATGTCGATGAGCGCCCGGACCTCGGACTTGGTCTTGGTGAAGCGCTCCTCCTCCTCGGAGTGGCTGAGGAGCCCGAGCGCGTCCTTGCGTTTGATGATGGTGAGCACCTCGAGCTTGCGGCCCTTGCCCACCAGCCAGGCCACGGTGGCGTGCCCCGCCTCGTGGGTGGCGATGGTGCGCTGCTCCGCCTCGGTGTACTCGACCGGCTGGGCCAGGCCGATCTCCTCGGTCATCTTGGCGTGCTGGAGGTCGTTCCACGAGAACCGGTTCGCTCCCCGGCGCAACGCCCACACCAGCGACTCGTCCAGCAGGTGCTCGATCATGACCGGCGAGTAGCCGGCGGTGAGCGCGGCCAGGGTCTCCCGACGGGTGGGATCGTCGAGCTCGGCCTCGTGGGACTTCTTGCCCAGGTAGTAGTCGATGATGTCCCGCCGCCCCGAACGGCTGGGCAGACCGAAGTAGATGTTGCGGTCGAACCGGCCGGGCCGCAGGAGCGCCGGATCCAGGTCGGCCGCCCGGTTGGTGGCTCCGATGACCAGGATGTTGGCCGGCACATTGGTGGGCTTGCGCAGGCGCCGGTGGACGGGCAGCCAGGTGTTGACCGCATCGATGAACAGGCCCTTGACCCGCAGGGAGAACGGCGTCTGGTCGAACGACTGCAGTTGGATGAGCAGTTCATTGACGACACCGGGGATGCCCTCCCCGTGGCGGGCCCCGCTGCCCCGTGCCCCACCGATGGCGTCGAGCTCCTCGATGAAGCCGATGGCCCCGCCCTCGCGCCGGGCATGCCGGCGCAGCGCCTTGAAGTAGGCCCGGATCTTCCGGTTGGTCTGCCCGTAGAACATCGACTGGAATGCCGACGAGGACACGAAGAGGAACGGCACGCCCGCTTCGGCGGCCATGGCCTTGGCCATGTAGGTCTTTCCGGTGCCGGGTGGACCTTCGAACAGGATGGCCTTGCGGGGCGAGCCGCCCATCTGCTCGGCGAAGGTCCGATGGGCCAGGAACAGGTTGAGGGTCTTGGTCACTTCCTCCACCAGCGACTCGGAGCCCCGCACGTCGTCGAAGCCCATGGTGAGCTCGTCGGGCCGGTAGAGGATGTGCGGCGAGCGCCCCGCGGCCAACAGCGGCACCACCATCACCAGCAGCAGCACAGTGATCAGGGCCATGGCCGGCAACAGCGGTTCCATCGACGCCGGAAAGTGCGGCACGGGCAACGTGGCGTGCGGGGCGAACACGTCGCGAAGGATGAGCAGCAGGGCGATCGGTGCCAGTACCATCGACAGCCGCTGCAGCCGGGTGCTGCGGGCGCGCTGCTGGTGTGCGCCCACGTCGGTGGCGGCCATCTGGGCCACCCCGGTGGCGGACAAGCTCAGCGAGTGGTCGGTGCCGTCCCCGTCGCGCCGACGGGCCCGTTTCCGATCTGATCGGGACGTCCGCCCGCGGAACGGAACGGTGGAACCGTCCGCCGGATCTGGCGATGTTTCGATGCTCACGATGGCCTGCCTCCCGTAGGGACTCCCGGCGCCACGCGACGCCAAGGAGATGATCAAACCCGAAGCGGATCGCTTCGGCCCCATGCCCCAAACTTTCCAACGCGACCGTCGTCGACCCTCGGTCGATGGCTGTCCGCGGCGAACATAGACCCTCTGAACAGCGGTTGCACGTTATTTCGCGGAGGGTGTGGGCGCGGCTTCTACGAGTGAGAATAGGCGCACAAAAGGGCCGCCGCAGCTCGGCAACGGCTCGATGGTGGTGGCGCGCTCTGGTCGCTCGGAGTGGTGACGGGCGCCGTCGTCGGCGTCGTCGGGGCCACGGGCACGGTGGGGGTCGAAGGCAGGGTGGTCGGCGGCGCCGTGGTCACCGGTTGCGCCCGCGACGCCGGGATTCTCGACGCCGGGACCTCGTACGACGGGACCACCGATGTCGCGGTGGAGTCCGGTACCGGGAACTCCCGGACCTCGAAGTCGGAGAGCACCGTCGGGCACAGTGCGGCATCGGCGATGGCGCACGACTCGTCGGCGACGTCGATGCTCGACCCGTCGGTCACCTCCGGTACGACCTGTGGGAACAGGACCACGCCGGTCACCGCGAAGAACCCGCCGGAACCGGCCAGATTGCCGGCGACGCCGGCGGGATCGGACACCGAGGCCACGTCGGGAGTGGCCATGGTGCTGACCTCGCCGGCCGGCTTGGGGCACTTGGCCTCCTCGGCCTGCCACGAGGGGACGGTGAAGAACGGGCAGACCATGGCCACGCCGAGGACGTGGCCGGTGCTCACGAAGGTGGCGAAGATGCCCTCGGCGCCGACCGGCGGTCCGGTGGTGGTCGAGCCCGTCCCGGTCGGGGAGGAACCCGGGGGTACGACGGCCAGGCTGACCGCGCCGGTGGCCGGCGCCGACTCGGTGCAGTTCCAGCCGGTCGGGCCGAGGAGGGTGTGGACGCCGTCGGAGTAGAACTCGACCTGGCCCACCAGCGCGGTCGGTATGGGGGCCAACAGAATGGTGGGCTTCCACCCCTGGCTCGATGCCCCGCCGTCCGGGATGGTGCAGGCGACCACGGGAAAGGCCACCGACACCTCACCGTTGAGGGGAGCCGTGGTGGTGGTGGTCGTCGACGACGAGCGCGGTCGGGGGAGACCAGGGTGGTCGATGCCGACCCGACCAGCGACGTCCCGCAGCCGCCCAGGGCCATGCCTGTCACACCGATGGCGCCCAGAATGCTGAGCATCAACATCCTTGGCCTCATGGTCTCCCTCCTCGGCCCAGACGATAAACCACCCGAGGTGGCCACCGGTGGCTTGTCCAGGGGTCTGGAGACCGGGGGAGATCCACCTCGGCCGGTCGTCAGGCCCCCACCGCCCTCGTCACCGGCCCCGGACCGTTACTGCAGCGCGACCGTGGACCCGATGTGGGTCAGCTTGTCCGGGTTGCGGACCAGCCGGATCGCCGCCACCAATCCGTCGTCGACCTCGAAGGCGATCACCAGGTCGACGGCGCCGTCGACCGAGATGACCGCGCCCACGTCCCCGTTGATGGTCGCCGTGCGCACCTCCAACTGGCCGTCATAGCGCTGGGCCAGGTTCACCAGCAGACGGGCCACCCGAGGCGCGCCCACCACCGGCCGCCGGGCGGCGCGGCGGGTGGCGCCGCCGTCGGCCACGCACACCGCATCGGCGGTGAGGTACCGGACCACCTGATCGATGTCACCGACGGCGATGGCCCCCATCAGGGCGTCGACCAGCTGGCGGTCGGGCCCGGTGTGCCGGCGGGGCCCGGGGTGCCGGACCCGCCGGCGGGCCCGGGAGGCGATCTGCCGGCACGCCACCTCCGACTTGTCCACGGTGACGGCGATGTCGGCGAAGGGGACGCTGAACACGTCGGCCAGCAGGAACACCGCCCGTTCCACCGGGTTGAGCTGGTCGAGCACGGTGAGGAAGCCGAGGCGGAGGGAGTCAGCCAGCTCCGCCGCCTCGGCCGGGCCGGCTTCGGACACCAGCGGCTCGGGCAACCAGGGACCCACGTACGTCTCGCGTCGCCGCCGGGAGGATCGCAGATGGTCGAGGGCCAGGCGGGTGGTCACCGTGGTCAGCCAGGCCTCGGGTCGGTCCACCTCGGAGGGTTCGACCCTCCGCCACCGCAGCCAGGCATCTTGGACGACGTCCTCGGCATCGGCGATGGTCCCCAGCATCCGGTAGGCCAGCCCCACCAGTCGGGGTCGCTCACGCTCGAAGACGTCGGCGGTCCCCGGTGCCGGCCCGAGGGTCATCCCACTGCGGTCGACGGTCGGAGCCGGCCCCGGGAGGCCGACAGGCCGGCGGCATGTCCGCTGGCCAACGAGGCATCGGCCAGCAGCCCGGCCGGACCCACCCAGTCACCCGCCACCGTCACCCCGGGTACGCCGGAGTCGAGGATCCCGGGGCGTCCGGCCAGCCCGCCGGTCTCGGCCCGGGGCATGGTCCCGGTGACCGTCATGTGGGCGAGAAAGCGGCTGGTCACGATGTCCTCGGTCCGGATGCCGGCCACCGCGGCGAGTCCTTCGAGGTCGTGACGGTCCTGGGTGGCGTCACGGGCGCCGTACCGGATCACCGCCACCACGGCCTGGCCGTCGGGAGCCTGGTGGGCGGGGGGTCCCTGGGTGCTGGCGTAGAGCGGCTCGTCGACCGACAGCACGTAGCCCGGATCGGGGATCCCGCGCACACCGAGGTCGAGACAGGCCGCGGTGACCGGTGGTCCGAGGTCCCCCCACCCCGGGTCCACGGGCAGCAGCCGCTGCACCGCGGCCGGCCCCCCGGCGGCCACCACCGCCCGCGCCGTGCGGAGCGTGCCCGATTCGGTCTGGACCTCGACGACCCCGTCGGCATGGTCGAGGCCGGTGACGCTCACGCCCGTGCGCACGTCGAGTGGGGCGGACAGGCCCTCGATGAGCTGCGCCCAACCTCCGTGCAGGTAGAGCACGCCTCTCTTGGCTGCGGCCTGGAGCTGGACGATGGCCGCGTCGGCACTGAAGGCATCGACGTCGGCGGTGTAGGTGCTCAGCCGGATCAGGGTGCGGACCATCGCCTCGGCGTCCGGGCGCAGCCGGAGGGCGGCCAGCCAGTCGTGCACCGAGGTGCGCGCATACCGGTCCGGCTTGAGCCGGGGGAGGAGGGCGAGCACCCTGGCCAACTGGAGCTTGGACCGGCGACTGAGCGCACCAGTGCGGAGGAGGGTGGCCATGTCGGTCGGGAAGACGTGGTCCGACCCACCGGCCACGGCCCGGTAGCGGGCCAGGGGCGGCGGTGCCCCCCGGGGCACGACTCCGAGCTGGCGCAGCACGCGCATGCCCGGCCCGCCGGCGTACAGGGCATGGCCGCCCATGTTGAGGACGAAGCCTTCCCGCTCGACGGTCCGGGCCCGCCCGCCCGGCTGGTGGGCCTCCAGGACCAGCACCCGGCTACCCGTCCTGGCTGCGGTGGCTCCCGCGGTCAGACCGGCCAGCCCGCCGCCGACCACGATGACGTCCCAATCAGTGCTCATGACCATCCCACTTCCGAATCGTTGCTCATGACCATCTGACGCCGCCCGGCACCGACGTGTGACACCGGAACGAGGGTACCGGCCCGGACGCTCATGCCGAAGGCCCTCCTTCCCGGGGTCCACCGCCAATTCGACCCGATTTCGTGGCCGACGGGAAGGGAACCGACCGGATTTACGTTGACGTACGCGTTAAGATAGAGTTGACGTAGCCGGAGCCAACCACAGGTTCCAGGCCAGCGTTCCAGGGCGAGAGAGCACGGGGTTGCAGGGATGACAGTGTTGCGAGGATGACGGCGACCCAGGGAGCGAAGTCCGAGCGGAACGATCGGCGGCTGCGCCTGGACGGGTCACCGGCCGGACTCCCTGAGAACTACAAATGGATGGCGCTGTTCATCTCGACGCTGGGGATGCTGATGGCCACCATCGACGGTTCCATCGTCCTGATCGCCCTCCCCGACATCTTCCGCGGGATCAACCTCGACCCGCTGCAGCCGGGCAACACGTTCTACCTCTTGTGGATGATCCTCGGCTTTCTGGTCATCACCAGTGTGCTGGTGGTGAGCCTCGGCCGCATGGGTGACATCTACGGCCGGGTGCGCACCTACAACCTCGGCTTCGCCGTGTTCACGTTCTTCTCGCTGATGTTGAGCATCACCTGGATGTCCGGCCACGCCGGCGGCATCTGGCTGATCACCATGCGGATCTTCCAGGGCGTCGGGGCCGCCATGCTGATGGCCAACTCATCCGCCATCCTCACCGACGTGTTCCCCGACAACCAGCGCGGGATGGCTCTCGGCGTCAATCAGGCCGCGGCCTTCAGCGGCACCTTCATCGGGTTGGTGCTGGGTGGCGTGTTGGCTCCCATCGATTGGCGGCTCATCTTCCTGGTGTCGGTGCCGATCGGGCTCTTCGCCACCGTGCTGGGCTATCTCAAGCTCCGCGAGACCAGCCCCCGTCGACCGGCCCGCATCGACTGGCCCGGCAACATCACCTTCGCCGTCGGGCTCATCCTGGTCATGATCGGGATCACCTACGGGATCGAGCCCTACGGAAGCCACGTGATGGGTTGGACCAACCCCTTCGTCCTCGGTTCCCTGGCCGTCGGTGTGATCATGCTCGTGGTCTTCTGCGTCATCGAGACCAAGGTCGACGAGCCGATGTTCCGGCTGCAGCTGTTCAAGATCCGCGCCTTCACCAGCGGGGTCCTGGCCAGTTTTCTCGCCGCCCTCAGCCGGGGCGGACTGATGTTCATGCTGATCATCTGGCTGCAGGGCATCTGGCTGCCGCTGCATGGCTACACGTTCGCCGTCACGCCCCTGTGGGCGGGCATCGCCATGCTCCCGCTCACGCTGGGGTTCCTGGTCTCGGGGCCGACCGCGGGGATCCTCTCCGATCGCTTCGGCGCCCGCCCCTTCGCCACCGGTGGCATGCTCGGGGCCGCGGTCTGCTTCGCGCTGTTGGAGTTCCTCCCGGTCGACTTCCCCTACATCGGTTTCGGCGTGCTCTTGTTCTTCACCGGGCTCTTCATGGCCGCCTTCGGCTCGCCCAACCGGGCCGGGGTGATGAACAGCCTGCCCGCCCAGCACCGGGGGGCCGGGTCGGGGATGAACACCACCTTCCAGAACTCGGCCCAGGTGCTCTCCATCGGGATCTTCTTCACCCTCATGATCGTGGGGCTGATGACATCGCTCCCCGCCCACCTGCTGCACGGGTTGACGGCCCACGGCGTGCCCACCGACGTGGCGTCGCGGGTGTCACACCTCTCGCCGGTCTCGACACTGTTCGCCGCCCTGCTCGGCTACGACCCGGTGCAACACCTCATCGGCGCCCACGCACTGGCCCAGCTTCCCCTGGCCCAGCAGCATGTGCTCACCGGCCGCAGCTTCTTCCCCGGGTTGATCAAGGGCCCGTTCGAGGACGGGCTGCACGCCGCCCTCGACTTCGCCATCGTGGCCAGCCTGCTGGCAGCGTGGGCCTCGTGGCTGCGGGGCGGGAAGTATGTCTACGTGGAGCCGGAGCACGCGGGTGATTCTCGGGCCCACGACCAAGGACGGAACGGCTCGGCGTCCACCCCCGACGACGACCCGGCGTCCCCGCTCGACCCCAGCCCGGAGTCCGTGCGAGCTCAAGATGACGTCTCGGCCAGCGCGGTCGCCCAGGTGGAGGCCGGATGATCGTCCGGAACGCCACCACGGAGCCGGCACCGGTCGTCCTGCGCATCGGTGAAGTGGCCAAGTTGACCGGGCTCACCAGCCGGACCCTCCGCTACTGGGAGGAGTTGGACCTCCTGCGTCCCAGCGGGTACCGGGGCAGCGGCGAGCGGCTCTACTCGCAGACCGATATGGCCAGGGTCACCCGGATCCGGGATCTGCAGGAGCTGCTCGGATTCTCCCTGGCCGAGGTGCGGGTGGTGCTGGATACCGAGGACATCGACGTGCTCGACCGGCTGCGCTCCGAGTTCCGCTGGGGCGACGCCACGTCCGGAGCGGCGCCGGCAGCTGCTCGACGAGGCCATCGAGGCCAACGACAAGCTGTTGGAGCGCCTCGACAACACGCTGGCCCGGATCGGCGCCTTCCGGGACGAGCGGGCCGCCAAGTCGGCCCGTCTGCTCGAGGCCCGCCTCGAGCTCGATGACGACCCCGACCATGCCCCGGCGTAGCGACGGGTCGGCCACCGACGGTCCCGATGTCGGGGTGGGCATCTCCGAGCAGTAGAGCCACGGGCAACACACGACGGTGCCAACAGTGCCGGCCGTGCCACCATCACCGACCAGGAGGATCGAACCCACCATGAGCGATGCAATGCGAGCAGAGACGGTAGAGATCACCGGCCACGGCGGCGACGCCGTCGAGGCCTACCTGGCCCAGCCCCTGGACGGTCCGCCGACCGGCGGGGTGGTGGTCATCCATCACATGCCGGGCTATGACGACGCCACCAAGGAGATCACCCGGAAGTTCGCCGCCCACGGCTACCTGGCCATCTGCCCGAACCTCTACACCCGCGAGGCTCCCGGGGCCAGCCCGGACGACGCCGCCGCCGCGGCCCGGGCCCAGGGCGGTGTGCCCGACGAGCGCCTGGTCGGCGACGTGGGGGGTGCAGCCGCCCACCTCCGGGCCCTTCCGCTCCTCCAACGGCAAGGTGGCGACCATCGGCTACTGCTCCGGAGGCCGCCAGTCCTTTCTGGCCGCGTGCAGCCTCGAGCTCGATGCCGCCGTCGACTGCTACGGGGCGTTCGTGGTGGCTCCGCCCCCGGAGGGCATGCCGCTGAAGGTGCAGCCCATCGTCGGGTTGGCCGGCAATCTCTCGTGCCCGCTCCTCGGGCTGTTCGGGGCCGAGGACCAGTACCCGGCCCCCGATGAGGTGGCGGAGCTCGAGAAGGCACTCATCGATGCGGGCAAGACCTTCGAGTTCCACACGTTCGACGGGGCCGGCCACGCCTTCTTCGCCACCGACCGGCCCAGCTACCGCCCGGAGGCGGCCGTCGAGGGTTGGCGACTGATCTGGGAGTTCTTCGGGTCACTGCTGGCCGCGAGCTGAACGGAGACCGACATGTGCACGTACCAGACGACCACGCTGACCGTTCAAGGGAGTGGCAAGGGGGCCCAGGGTTGGTTCCCGGTGTCCGACGCCACCGTCTACTTCGACCACCCGGTCCACGCCCCGGCCGATCACACCTTGAACATCGACCTGATCAACCCGGCCCGGGGCGCATCGGCCCGGGTAGCGCTCGAACTCGACCCGGAGTCGGCCCGGGCCCTGGCCCAGGCAATACTGCAGACATTGGCGACCATCCCGGCCGGCCTCCAGCCCCCTTCGGCGGCGTGAGCCGGGGATGACTCGGGTCCCGGAGAGGGGATCCCTTGTCATGCGTCCGTCGTTACTGCAGCGGTGTCGTTACTACTGCAGACACGTAGTTACTGCGGCGGTGGCATCGGGCCGGGAGGTGGCGGTGGCGCCTGGCCCGGTGGTGGGGGTGGGGGAGGTGGCGCCTGACCCGGTGGTGGGGGTGGCGGTGCCTGGCCGGGGGGATACGCACCGGGCGGGGGGTAGCCAGGTTGGGACGGGGGATACCCGGGCTGCGCCGGAGGGTGTCCAGGTTGGATCGGGGGGTACCCGGGTTCGACTCCGTAGCCACCCGCCCCTGGGTACTGGCCGGGGCCGCCGCCGAAGGTGCCGCCGCCGGCCGGACCAGCCGGCCCCAGGTACACGCTCTTGCCGAGCCAGAGGATCCACCAGAAGATGAAGCCGAGCAGGACCAGCCCCACAGTGAAGGCACCGGTGTGCCCGAAGCTCTTCGACAGGTCGTTGAGGACGATGATGTAGATGACCAAGAAGGCGATCTCGGCGATGAAGCCGAGAATGGGAACGAAGCCCACGACGACGAGTAGCAGGAACCATCCCCAGTTCTTGGGCCGGCCCACGATCCGCAACAACACGATGAACTGGTAGAAGGGCACGAAAGCGGCCCAGGCCGGCTCGCCGTTGGTTCCCGCCTTCTGGTAGGTGCCATAGGCCCCGAGCAACGAGACGATGTAGATGACGATGCTGACGAGGATGAAGCCCAACGCCCCGCCTCGGTGCGTGTTTGAGTTGTAGGTGGTCGCCAGTAGGTGTCCCATCGGTCCCCCTTTAGGACTCGCCGAGCCCGTTCTGGACTCTTCCTCCGTGCTTTGTTAGCACCTGGCCGGCTGAGCTGGGTCGATGCTGCACCGTCGCTTGCGGAAGAAACGGTTGCGCACACAGCTACTTCGCCCGAGCCGACTCTCCTCTGTCGGCACGTGGTGCGGTGGCCTTGATGGCGAACGTCCAACCCGTGAAGGCCACCCGTCCGGACTCCTTCGGGCGTCACATCCCATGAGTAGGGTCGCAGAGCGATGATGCACCTCTACTCAGCGGGCGGGGCCCGTCCGCTGGCCGCGCGATTGGCCGAGGTCCTGGCCGCCGTACCTCCGGATCCGTTCACGCCCGGAGTGGCTGGCCGTGCCGTCCGACGGGATGCGCCGCTGGCTGACCCTCGAGCTGGCCCGTCACCTCGGTGCCTCGAGCCCGGGTGCCGGCGACGGCATCGCCGCCAACGTCATCCGGGCCTATCCGGGCGACCTGCGCAGCGCCGTCCTGGCCGTGGACCGGCCGGAGGATCAGCCCGATCCCTGGCGGATCGAGCGGATGGTCTGGCCGGTGCTGGAGGCCATCAGCGAGGCCGACCACGGAACGCTCCCCACCGGGCTGGCCGCCCTGGAGGGCCAGCGCGAGGGCGCCTCGCTCTACGCCAAGGGCCGTCGCATCGCCGACCTGTTCGACCGGTACCACCTGCACCGCCCGCACATGGTGCGTCAGTGGGCCCAGAACCACCTGGTCGACGGGGCCGGGCGGCCCCTCGACGACCACACCGTCTGGCAGGCCCGGCTCTGGCGCCAGATCCGGGCCCGGATCGATGAGCCCAGCCCGCCCGAGCGCCTGCCGGCGGTCCTCCAACGGCTCCACGCCGGCGAGGTGCTGTTGGACCTCCCGCCCCGCCTGGTGCTGTTCGGGTTCACACTGCTGCCCGCCGGCGCCTTCCTCGACGTGGCCCGGGCGGTGGCCGCCTCCCGGGAGGTCCACGTCTTCATGCTGGAGCCGACCCACTTCGATCCCGAGCGGCTGCTCCTGGCCAACCCCCGGCCGCGGCGACGGTACGGTCCGGCTGCGTTCGAACGACGCCACCGCGTCCCTGGCTCGATCACCCGCTGCTCCGCAGCTGGGGGCGTCTCCACCGCGAGACCGCGCTGCAGCTGGCCGACGTCCAGGCCGAGGGTCTGCCCGTGCACCGGCTCGAACTTCCGGAGTCGGCGGAGGCGCGGTCCAACACCCTCCTCGGCCGTCTGCAGCACGACCTCCGGGCCAACCGCGTCCCCGAGCCCACCCTGTCCGACGACCCCGGCGGACGACTCGGTCCAGTTCCACTCCTGCTTCGGGGCCACCCGACAGGTCGAGGTCCTGAGGGACGCCCTGCTCCACCTGCTGGCCAGACCGGGGACGGACCTCACCGAGGACGACATCGTGGTGCTCTGCCCGGCCCTCGACCGCTTCGCCCCGCTGATCGAGGCGGCCTTCGGCCGGTCGGCCCCGGCCACGACGACGCCACCGTCGGACGCCGCCTCCCCGTCGGCGACGGCCCCCGAGGCTGACCGACCCGGTGCCCCCGCCCTGCGGTACCGCCTCGCCGACCGCTCGATCCGGACCACCAACCCGGTGTTGAGCGCGGCCTCGGCCCTGCTCCAGCTGGTGGCCGGTCGGTTCGACGCCGACGCGGTGCTGGAGTTCCTGGCCCTCGGCCCGGTGCGGGAGCGATTCGGATTCGACGACGACAAGCCTGGGGGTGATCGGCGAGTGGGTGGAGGCCACCAGCGTGCGGTGGGGTCTCGACCCTTCCCAGCGGGAGCGGCTGGGCCTTCCCGGCTCGGTGGTGACCAACACCTGGGCGGCGGCGCGTGGACCGCCTGCTCATCGGCTCGGCCGTCTTCGACGAGGAGCTCCGACTGTCCATCGGCGACGTCGCCCCGTACGGGGTGGAGGGAGACGACGTCGAGACCATCGGCAACCTGGCCGCGGTCATGGGGTGCCTGACCGAACTGGCCACCGACGCCACGACGACCCGCCCGCTGGCCGAGTGGGTCGAACGGATCGGCCAGACCTGCTCGGCGCTCTTCGCCGCCGAGCGGGACCAGGGGTGGCAGATCGAAGCCCTGCAGCGGATCCTGGGCGAGGTGGTCGAGTCGTCCGTGCTGATGGGCGAGACCTCGTCGGTGGCGCTGGAGTTCGGCGATGTCTGGAAGCTGCTCGACGAGCGCCTCGACGACAAGGTCGGTCGGGCCGACTTCTTCCGGGGTGGGATCACCGTGACCTCGTTGACGCCGCTCCGCTGGGTGCCGTTCCGGGTGGTCTGCCTCCTCGGCATGGACCAGTCCGCCTTCGGCGCCGAGGGCTCGGCCGGCGACGACCTCTCGGCCCTGGTCCCCCTGCTCGGCGATCGGGACCCGCGGGGCGAGGTGCGCGAGTCGCTGCTGGAGGCGGTGCTGGCCGCCCAGGACCATCTGGTCGTGGTGCGAGAGGGTCACGACGTCCGCACCAACCAGGTGGTCCCGAGGGCGGTCCCCACCACCGAGCTCTACGAGTCGGTGTTGGCGTCGGTGGCCACCGAGGCGCGGGGCGAGGTGGCCCGTCGACTCGAGATCGACCATCCCCGCCAGCCCTACGACGAGCGCTGCTTCGAACCGGGGAGGCTGATCCCCGGGGTCCCGTGGGGGTTCGACGGCAACGAGCTGGCCGGGGCGCTGGCCCGGCGGGAGCAGGCCGTGTGCGCGGACCCCCTTCCTCGAGGAGCCCCTCGACCCGGTGCCGTCCGATGTCATCGAGCTCTCGGCGCTGCACCGCTTCCTCCGGAACCCGACGGCGGCCTTCTTCAGTGCCCGCCTCGAGGCCCGCCTCCCTCGTCCCGAGGACGACCCACCCACCGCCCTGGCCGTGGACATCGCCGGCCTGACCGGCTGGGCGGTCGGCTCGCGGCTCCTCGAGGCCCGGACGGCCGGGCGCTCGTTCGACGAGTGGTTGCGCTACGAGCGCCAGCTCGGCACGTTGCCTCCCTCGCCCCTGGGCGACGATGCGCTGCGGATCCTCGACCAGACGGTGCAGGGCATGCTGGACGTCGCCCACCGGGCCGGCATGGCGCCCGGGCCGGCCCATCCGTTTCCGGTCGACGCACTGCTTGCCGGACGGCACCCGGGTCGTCGGCTCGGTGCCGCTCCGTCTGGGTGGCGAATCCGGCGAATCCACCGGGCCGGCCGAGCTCTACTACTCGAGGTTCAAACCGACCCACCGGGTGGCCGCCTGGCTCGATCTCATGGCGCTGGTGGCCACCGATCCGAGTCGGACCCTGGCGCGCGCTGGCCGTGAGCCGCCCGGACCGGCCGGGCGCCGAGCCGACCGTCAACGACCTGGTCCCGGCGGCGGCCGGCGCCGAGCCCCGACCCAGCGCCGCCGAGGCGCTGGCCGTGGCCGTGGACTGTTACCGGAGGGGCATGACCGAGCCCTTGCCGCTCTTCCCGAACTTCTCCTACCACCTGTACCGGGGCAAGTCGGCTCGGAGTCAGCTGGAAGGGCTTCCAGTTCCCCGAGGACGGCGACCAACTGGCTGTGCGGGTGGCCTTCGACGATCGGGACTTCGACGGCATCACCGGGCTCACCCCCCGACCCACCGATCCCGGGGTGGGCAAGGGTCGGGCCATGCGGTTCGCCACCTACCTGTACCGGACCATCGACCAGTCCACCAGTGCGCGGCCGACCGGTGACGTGGACCCGAACCCGACCGGCGCGTCCGGCCGGTGACGACTGCCCCCGAAGGAGTCCGGTTCGACCTGGCCGACCCACTGCCGCGCGGCAAGCTGGCCATCCAGGCCAGCGCCGGCACCGGCAAGACCTACACGCTCACCGACCTGGCCACCCGGTTTCTGGCCGAGGGCCGGGCGTCGGCCTCGGAGCTGCTGATCGTCACCTTCACCCGGGCGGCCACCGACGAGCTCCGGTCCCGCGTCCGTGACCGGGTGGTGGCCGCGGTGGAGCATCTGGTCGCAGGCCGCCCCGCGCCGCCCGGCGACGCCCTGTTGACCCTGCTGACCGAGCACGGCGACGCCGACCAGCTGGCCCGGTTGCAGCGGGCCGTGTCCGAGTTCGACGCCGCCACCGTCACCACCATCCACGGATTCGCCAAGCAGGTGCTCGGGGCGCTCGGGGTCTCGGCCGGGGCGGACCCCGACGCCCGGCTCGACGCCGACTCGACCGCCCTGATCCGGGATACCTGCGCTGACGTGCTCATCGCCGCCGCCGTGCAGGAGGGACACGTCGACCTCCTGCCCAGCCTCGAGGCACTCTACGAGGCCACCGCGCTGGCCGACGGGCGGCCCGATCTCGTCCTGGTGCCGGCTCCGGGCCAGCCCGGTGCCGCTCCCGACCATCTCGTGCTCCGGCGGTTGGTGGAGCGGAGCGTGGCCCTGGTGTCGCTGCGCCGCCGGCAGAGCGGGACCCTCAGCTTCGACGACGTGCTGACCCAGCTCCGCGACGCGCTCTGCGGCCCGGGCGGCGAGGGCGCGGTGGCCTCGTTGCGGAGCCGGTTCCGGGTGGCCCTCATCGACGAGTTCCAGGACACCGATCCGGTCCAGTGGCAGATCTTCTCGATGCTGTTCGACGGACCCCGGACCGGGACGTCGCTCGTCCTGGTGGGCGACCCCAAGCAGGCCATCTACGCCTTCCGCGGCGCCGACGTGCACACGTACCTGCGGGCCGTCGAGGAGGGTCCGTCGACCGACCGACGGTCGCTCCTCACCAACTGGCGCTCCGACGACCGGGTGCTGGCATCGCACGACGCCCTCTTCGACGGGGTGACGTTCGGCAGCCCCGACATCCCCTTCGTCCCGGTGGGCGAGGCCGAGGTCAACCGCGGGCGCTACCTGTTGGGCGGGGACGACCAGCCCCTGCCCGCCCTCTCGCTGCGGCTGGCCGTCGGGGCCGGCATCCTCCGCCACAAGATGAAGGACCATCTGGTCATCACCGACGAGCGCCACGCGGGCCATCTACGCCGACCTGGTGGCGGAGGTGACCCGACTGCTCGACGAGGGCCGTCTCCCCGAAGGCCGACGGAGACGGCCACCGACCGGTGGAACCGCCCGACATCGCCGTGCTGGTCGGGATGCACGCCGAGGCCGCCGACGTCCAGGCCGCCCTGGCCGAGCAGGGGATCCCGGCGGTGGTGGCCCGGGGCGGCAGCGTGCTGGAGTCACCGGCCGCCGACCACCTGCGTTGGCTCCTCCACGCCCTGGCCCGACCGGCCGACCCCCATCGGGTGCGCATGTACGCCCTGTCGTGGTTCGCCGGCTACCGCGCCGCCGAGGTGGCGGTCATGTCGGAGCCGGCCATGGAGGCCATGCAGGAGCAGCTCCGCCTGTGGTCCGAGATGTTCGGCACCCACTCGGTGGCCGACACCTTCGCCCGGGTGTGGGCGGAGAGCGGGGTGGTGCCCCGAGTGCTGGGCGCGGCCGACGGCGATCGGAACATGACCGATCTCGATCATCTGGTGGAGCTCCTCCAAGGGCTCTCACCCGGCGGACGCAGTGGAGTGGCCGGGCTCCTCTCGGTACTGGACACCGAGCTTCCCCACGAGGACGACACCGAGGTCGACGGCGACGTATCGGCTCGCCGGATCGCGTCCGAGGCGGCGTCGGTGCAGATCATGACGGTGTGGGCGGCCAAGGGTCTCGAGTTCCCGGTGGTGTGCCTGCCCACCCTGTGGCGCCCGCCCCGCGAGAAGGAGCCGGTGGTCTATGTGGACCCGGACACCGGGCGGCGGACCTTCGACCTGTCCGGAGGAGCCGACTGGCCGGACGAGGAGCAGGCCCTGGCCCGTCGCCGGTGGGCCGCCGACGAGTCGGCCGGCGAGCGCCTCCGCCTGCTGTACGTGGCGCTGACCCGGGCCCAGCACCAGACCGTGGTGTGGTGGGCCCGCGCCGAGCGCAGCGGCCAATCGGCGCTCGCCCATGTCCTGTTCGCCCGTCAGGGGGCGGCCATCGATCCGGAGGCGTTCGCCGCCGCGGCCGTCCCGATCCCTTCCGACCGTGAGGTGGTGTCCCACTTCGCTCCGCTGGTGGCGGCGGCCGACGGCACCGTGGCCGTGGCGGTGGTCGACGAAGCGCGAACCGGGGTCGGAGCGTTGGCACGCCCCGACCGGCGAGCCGGCCCGGTCGGACCTCTGCGTGGCGACGCTGGATCGCCTCCCACCTCGGTGGGGGCAGCGGTGGTCGTTCTCGGCCATCGTCGACCGTGCCTCGCTCGGGCGCCTCGATCCCCACGATGCGTCGATGGCCGACCGGGGGGCCGACGACGAGCAGGAGCAGGCCGAGGCGTTCGACGAGTTCGCGGCCGGACCCATCCGACCCACCGACGCCGAGGCTGACGAGGAGCTTCCGGACAGCCTCTTGGCCGATCTCCCGGCCGGGACCACCTTCGGCACGCTGGTCCACTCCGTGCTCGAGGAGATCGACTTCCGCTCCGATCGGCTCGCCGCCGAGCTCGAGGAGGCGGTGGACCGTCAACTGCGCTGGCGGTCGGTGGATCTCACCCCGGTCATCCCGACCGGGGCCACCGCCGAGCAGGGAAGGACCTTGCTCGTCGACGGCCTCCGGCGGGCGATCGACACCCCCCTCGGCGCGGTGAGCGGCGGCCTGCGGTTGGCCGACATCGGGATCGGTGACCGGCTGGTCGAGGTCTCCTTCGATCTGCGGCTCGCCGATGACGGGCCCTTCCCCAGCGTGCAGCAGATCGGCGCGGTGATGCTGGACCATCTCGAGCCCGGAGATCCGTTGAGCCGGATGGGCCCGCCGACTGGCCGAGGGGGCGATCGACGTCACGCTGGCCGGCCATCTGACCGGCTCCATCGACCTGGTGATGCGGGTCCCGGGCGGACCGGCCGGCCCCCGCTTCGTGGTGGCCGACTACAAGACCAACGCGCTCCACCCGCGGGGCCAACCGGTCGGGCCGGCGGACTACGGCCGAGCGCGTCTGGTGGCGGCCATGGAGGAGCACGACTATCCCCTCCAGGCGCTGCTCTACTCGGTGGCCCTGCACCGTTACCTGCGTTGGCGGATGCCCGACTACCGGCCCGACGCCCATCTGGGCGGCATCGCCTACCTGTTTCTCCGGGGGATGACCGGCGCCCGAGCCAGGGCCGACGAGCCGGCCGGAGTGTTCGAGTGGGCCGTGCCACCGGCGCTGGTGGTATCGCTGAGCGATCTGCTGGACGGCCGCCCACCCGAGGGACGGGCGGCATGACCCTGCGCACCGCCACCGGACCCTCCGGCCACCCCGTGGTGGTGCCGGCCGGCGTGGAGGTTCTCGGCCCGTTCATCGAGGCCGGTGTGTTCGGGGAGTACGAGGTGCAGTTCGCCGCCGCCGTGCTGCGCCTGCAGCCCGGTGTCGGTGACGAGGAGCTGCTGGCCCTGGCCGTGGCCGCCCGCGCTCCCCGCTTCGGCCACGTGTGCACGCCACTCGATGCCATGGCGGTGCGCCTGGCCGAGCTCGACGGGGAGGAGACGGACGACCTGCCCTGGCCGTCGGCCGACGCCTGGGCGGCCAGCCTGACCCGGTCGAGCATCGTGTCCGTGGTGGCCGAGCCGACCGGCGGACCCCTGCGCCCGTTGGTCTGGGACGGTGACCGCCTCTACCTGCACCGGTACTGGCACTACGAGCTGGCCATCGCCGACGACCTCGTCCGTCGGTGCACGTCGGCCGGGCCGGGCCAGTCGGCGTGGCGGTCCGGACCCGACGCCGAGGACGGTGGACCGGGTGCTCGACTTGCTGTTCGGCCCCGACGCCCCGACGACCCCGACGGCACCGACGCACCCGACCTGCAGCGGCTGGCCGCTCAACGGGCCCTGGGCCCGGGCGTGTCGATCATCGCCGGGGGACCGGGGACGGGCAAGACCTACACCGTGGCCCGGCTGCTGGCCGCCGCCCACCTGGTGGCGGCCGAGCAGGGCCGCGCCCTCTCGGTGGCCCTGGCCGCTCCCACCGGCAAGGCGGCGGCCCGCATGGGCGAGGCGGTCCAGGCCGCGCTGGAGGACATCGACCTCCCCGAAGGGCTCGGAGGGGTGGGCGGCCTGGTGGCGGCCACCGCGCCGACCACCATCCACTCGCTGCTGGGTTGGGAGGACCGTACCCACTTCCGCCACGACCGCGAGCACCCGTTGCCCGAGGACATGGTGATCATCGACGAGACCTCGATGGTGTCCCTCCCCCTGATGGCCAAGTTGCTCGACGCCGTCCGGCCCGAGGCCTCGGTGGTACTCGTCGGCGATCCCTACCAGCTGGCCAGTATCGAAGCGGGCACGGTGATGAGCGATGTGGTCGGCCCGGCAGGTCGTCCGGAGACGTCCGAGGATCCGGTGGCGACCGAGTCGTCGGCGCCAGGGGCCGTGGTGGTGCCAACGCTGTGGGACTCGTTGGCGCCCCCGGTCCCCGAGCCGATCGGGTCCGGTGTGCTGACCGATCGGGTCACCGTGCTGCGCACCATGCGGAGGTTCGAGGGGGACTCGACCATCGCCGCCCTGGCCGATGCCGTACGGACCGGTGAGGCGACCCGCGCCCTGGAGCTCCTGGAGGCAGGGGGCCGCCGACCTCCGGTGGGTGCGCCCCGACGACGCCGAGCAGCTGGCCATGGTGACCGGTGAGCTGGTGGAGGTGGGGGAGGAACTGGTGGTCGCCGCGGCGCGGGGCGACGGTCCTGCCGCCCTGGATGCCGCCGGGCGGGTCAAGGTCCTGGCCGCCACCCGGCGGGGGCCCAACGGGATGGCCGAGTGGACCGGCCGGATCGAGCAGGGCGTGGCCCGGCTGGTCGCCGACTTCCACCCCGATCGTCGCTGGCACGTCGGGCGTCCGGTGCTGGTCACCGCCAACGACCGGGTCAACGGGGTGTTCAACGGGGACACCGGGGTGGCGGTGCAGGGCGAAGAGGGCATGGAGGTGGCCCTGACCTCGGGCGACGTGCTCCGCCGTCTGGCTCCGTCCCGTCTCGACCGGGTGGAGACCTGGTGGGCCATGACCATCCACAAGAGTCAGGGGTCCGAGTTCCCCCACGCCGTGGTGGCGCTACCCGAGCACCAGTCGCCCATCCTGACCCGGGAGCTGCTGTACACCGCGGTGACCCGGGCCCGCGAGCGCCTGACCGTCGTGGCCGGTGAAGAGGCGGTGCGAGCAGGCCATCGCCCGTCCGCTGGCCCGGGCCTCCGGTCTGCGCAGCCGACTCTGGCCCGACTGAGCAGTCCCTCGGTCGCTCGGGGCGTCGGTCGGTCTCGTCCTCCGGCGCCGTCCCCGGGTCGCCGTCCCCGGCGGCCAGCTCGGGTGCATGGCGCTGCTCCATGGACAGGTGGGCCTGACCCCATGGACGAACACGCCTCCGCCCTCCAGGTCGCCGCAGCCATCCGGGCCCGGGAGGTCAGCCCGCTCGAAGTGCTCGACGCCACGCTGGCCCGGGTCGACGCCCGCAACCCGGGGCTCAACGCGGTGATCTGGCGCAACGACGAGGAGGCCCGCGGGGAGGCCCGGGCCTTGGGTGAGGCGATCGCCGGCGGGCGCGACGACCTGCCTCCGTTCGCCGGGGTGCCCACTACCCATCAAGGACCTCCTGCCGGTGGCCGGGCAGCCGGTCACCTACGGATCGTGGGGCGCCCCCGACGGGCCCAGTGCCCACAGCGAGCCGGTCGCCGACGCCTTCCGGCGGGCCGGGTTCATCCTCACCGGTCGGACCAACACCCCCGAGTTCGGCTCGATCACCGTGACCGAGAACGACCGGTTCGGCGCCACCCGCAATCCGTGGAACCCGTCGCACACCCCGGGGGGATCGAGCGGTGGGGCCGGCGCGGCGGTGGCGTCCGGCATGTTCCCGGTGGCCCACGCCAGCGACGGGGGAGGCTCCATCCGGATCCCCGCCTCGTGCTGCGGGCTGGTGGGCCTCAAGCCCAGCCGGGGCCGGGTGGCCTCGACCGTCCCCGGGTGGCAGGGGATGTCCACCGAGGGCGCGCTCAGCCGCACCGTCGCCGACAGCGCCGCGGTCCTCGACGTGATCAGCGCTCCCGATCCCCACGCCTGGTGGAACGCCCCGCGGCCGGATCGCCCGTTCCTCGACGAGGTGGGTGCCGACCCCGGTCGCCTCCGGGTGGCGCTGTGCTCGGTGTCGGCCCTCGGGTTGCCGGTGGCCCCGGAGCCGGCGGCGGCCGCTCGACCATGCCGGCCGGCTGCTCGAGGCGGCCGGCCATCACGTCGTCGCGGCTCGACGCCGACGTCTTCGACGCCGCCGGCCTGGGGCCCGTTCCTCAACGTCGTGAACGCCGGGCCTGGGCGACGAGGCGGGCATCGACTGGGACCGGGTCGAACCGCACAACCGGGCCGGTTTGGCCGCGGCCCAGGCGGTGGACAGCCTCACCCTGGTCGCGCTCCCTCGCCGAGCTGCACCGGCTGACCCGGGGCATCGTGGCCCGGTTCGACGCCGACTTCGACCTGCTGGTCACCCCGACCCTGACCATCGAGCCGCCGGAGGTCGGCCTGCTCGAGGCGGTGCACCGCCAGGGCGGCCCGGTCATGGAGGTCGTGGCCATGGCCGCGTTCACCGCGGTGTTCAACATCACCGGGCAGCCCGCCGTCAGCCTCCCGCTCCACGTGGCGCCCTCGGGCCTGCCGGTGGGCGTGCAGATCGTGGCCGGCCCGTGGCGGGAGGCCCAGCTGGTGCGGGTGGCGTCCCAGCTCGAGCTGGCTGATCCCTGGTCGGACCGGTCGCCACCGGTCTGAGCCCAGCCACCGATCGGGGCGGTTCGGGAGCGAGCGCTGACCGGCCCGGCGGTCAGTCGGGTGGGCCGAACCGGGCCTCGATGCCCCGCACGTCGCCGTCCCCGTCGACCAGCACGTCGACATCGAGGTAGCCGAGCCGGCTCAGGTCCGGGCCGAGCAGTTCGGCCTGCTCGCCGCCCAACTCGAGCAGGAGGGCGCCGCCACCGCGGAGGAACCGGGTGCTGTCGACCGCCACCCGTCGCAGCAGCCCGGCCCCGTCCGGGCCGCCGTCGTAGGACAGGGGGGACTCGAAGTCGAGGGTGTCGCGGGGCAGCAGTGACAGCGCCGCCGTGGGCACGTAGGGGACGACCCCGACGACCAGGTCGGTCCGGCCCCCGAACCCGTGGGGCAGCGGCCCGAACAGGTCACCGGGGTAGGCGTCCACGCCGTTGGACCGGGCGCAGGCCACCGCCCGCAGGTCGATGTCGGACGCCACCACCCGGGCGTTCGGGTGGTGGGCGCGGAGGGCCATGGCCAAGGCGCCGGACCCGGTGCACACATCGATGGCCAGACCCCCGCCGGCCAGCCGCTCGGTGGCCCGGCGGGCCAGCGGCTCGCTCTGCCAGCGGGGGACGTAGACGCCCGGGTCGACCCGCACCTCCAGTCCGCAGAACGAGACCTTGCCGGTGATCCAGGCCAACGGCTCGCCGGCCAGGCGGCGGTCGACCATCGGGCCGAGGAGGTCGGCCCGGCCGGACGCCGCGGCCAGCAACTCGTCGGCCTCCTCCTCGGCGGCGACGCATCCGGCCCGGGCCAGAGCCGCCGCCACCACCCGTCTCCGGCCGGCGATGTCCGCCTCCGCCACCGGGGCGGGAGGGGATCCACCCGGCGCCGCGTCGCTCGGTTGTTCGGGGGTGGTGACCACCGCTCGCCGACGACTACGAACGGGGCGGGACGGACTCGTGCTCGGCCAGATCGGACTGGCGCACCCAGGTGGCGTACATCTCGGCGTACCGACCGCCCTCGGCCACCAGTTGGTCGTGGGTTCCCACCTCGATGACCCGGCCCTCGTCGACCACCACGATGCGGTCGGCCCGCATGGCGGTGGACAGGCGGTGGGCGATGAGGATGGCGGTGCGATTCTCGAGCAGGACGTCGAGGGCGTTCTCGATCTTGGTCTCCGACTGCAGGTCCAGGTTGGACGTGGCCTCGTCGAGCACCAGCACCCGCGGATGGGCGAGGAAGGCCCGGGCCAGGGCGAGCAGCTGGCGTTCCCCCGACGACAGGGTCTGGCCCCGCTCGTGGACCACGGTGTCGAGGCCGTTGGGCATCCGCTCCACCACGTCGGTGAGGCCGACCTTGTCGATGGCCTCGTGGATCTCCTCGTCGCTGGCGTCGGGGCGGGCGAAGGCGATGTTGTCCCCGATGGTGCCGGCGAAGAGGAACGGCTCCTGGGGGACCACCCCGAGCTGGCTGCGCAGCGAGTGCATGGTCACGTCGCGCAGGTCGTACCCGTCGATGAGGACCCTCCCGACGGTCGGGTCGTAGAACCGGGTCACCAACTTGGCCAGGGTCGACTTACCGGCGCCGGTCGGGCCCACGAAGGCCACCGTCTCGCCCGGGGCCACCCGGAGGTCCACGTCCTCGATGACCAGCCGGTCGGGCAGGTAGCCGAAGGAGAGGTGGTCGAAGACGATCTCGCCTTCGATCGGGGGGAGCTCCACCGCGTCGGGTGCCTCCCTGACTTCCGGCTCGGTGTCCACCAGGTCGCGCAGCTTGTTCACCGACGCCTGACCCTGCTGGTAGGTGTTGTACTGCTGGACCAGCAGCTGGATGGGCTGGAAGAGCCGGTTGAGGTAGAGGAAGAAGGCCACCAGGGCGCCGAGGGACAGGGTGTGGTTGACCACCATGGAGCCGCCGACGGCCAACAGGACGGCCTGGCCGAGGACGCCGAGCAGCTGGGTGCCGGGGCCGTAGATGGCGTTGACCCGGGCGGTGTAGTTGTTGGCGTCCCGGTAGTCGCCGACCACGTTGCGATGGTGGATCACGTTGTGCCGCTGCCGGTTGTGGGCGGTCACGATGCGCACGCCGTGCAGGCTCTCGGACAGGTCGGCCAACACGTTGGCGATGCCGTCGCGCACCCGGTCGTAGCCGCGCTCGGAGGCCCGTTTGAACCACACCGAGGCTCCGAACAGGGCCGGCATGATCAGCACCACGGTGATGAAGGCCAACCGGACGTTGGTGGAGAACAGGATGACGGTGATGACCACCATGGTCAGTCCCTGGATGGCCAGCTGGGACAGGCCGTCCTGGAGGAGCTGCTGGAGGTTCTCGATGTCGCTGGTCATCCTGCTCATGACCACGCCGGCCTTCTCCTCGGTGAAGAAGCCGAGGGAGAGGCGCTGGAGGTGGGCGAAGACCTTGACCCGTAGGTCGTTCATGACCCAGGCGGCCAGACGGCCGGTGACCCGCACCTGGGAGCGTTGGGCCAACGCGGTGATGACCACGAAGGCCAGGTAGGCGACGGACGCTCCCACCACCACGGCGAAGTCGAAGTGGCCCTTGACCAACCCGTGATTGATGGCGTACTCGGTGAGCGTGGGCCCGACCTGGGAGGCCACGGCCACCACCACCACCAGGAACCCGGCCATGGCCAGCATGCCGCGGGTACTTGGTCAGCAGTCGACGCAGGCTCAGTCGCTGGAGCTCGCGCTCGGAGCTGTTCTGGCTGAAGACGATGTCCGGCTCGGCGTACTCGGGCTCGGTGGCCAGCAGCTTGTCCACCCCGTCCTGGAGCTCGTGCGGGATGCCGGCGAAGGGCAGGCCGTTGGCCGCCGAGGCCTGCGCTCCTCCGGGGCCACCGAAGCCCCCACCCCCACCGCCGCCGAACATCATGACCCGCCACCGCCCCGCACCGAGTCGAGCAGGTCCCGGAGCGCTTGGCCGTCGGCTGCGGCCGGTCCCCCGTCGATGTCCAAATCGGCCTCCTGCTCGGCCTCGTCGGCGTCGGCCTCCCGTTCGAACTCGCCGGCCTGGGCCAGGATCTCGGCGTAGAGGGGCGTGCTCTCGAGCAGCTCGGCGTGGGTCCCGTCAGCCACGATCTTGTGCTGGTCCAACAGGACCACCCGGTCGGCCAGCGAGATGGTCGACAGCCGGTGGGCGATGATCAGGGTGGTGCGGCCCTCCATCTGGACCCGCAGTCCGGCATGGATCCGCTGCTCCACCTGGACGTCGATGGCGCTGGTGGCGTCGTCGAGCACCATGATGGGCGGGTTGACCAGCAACGTCCGGGCGATGGCGATCCGCTGGCGCTGCCCGCCGGAGAGGGTGTAGCCGCGCTCGCCCACCACGGTGTCGTAGCCGTCGGCCAGGTGGGTGATGAACTCGTGCGCGCCGGCCGCCTTGGCCGCAGCCACGATGTCCTCGATGTCGGCGGAGGGCTTGCCGTAGGCGATGTTGTCCCGGATGGACACCGAGAAGAGGAAGGGCTCGTCGAGTACCACGCCCACGTTGGCCCGGAGGCTGTCCTGGGTCACGCCCCGGACATCGTGCCCGTCGATCTGCACCGAGCCGTGCTTGACGTCGTAGAAGCGGGTCAACAGCCGGGCCACGGTCGACTTGCCGGCCCCGGTACGTCCGACCAGGGCCACCGTCTCGCCCGGTCTGATGTGCAGGTCGAAGTCGGCCAGCACCAGCTGCTCGGCGTCGGCCGCGTAGGCGAAGTCGACGTGACTGAACCGCACGTCCCCCTTGACGTGGACCAGGTCCACGGCGTCGGGTGCGTCGGTCACGGTGGGCTGCTCGTCGATGATCTCGTAGATGCGGTCGGCCGAGGCCGCCGCCCGCTGACCCATCATGATCAGCATGCCCAGCATCATGAACGGGGCCTGGAGCATCAACAGGTAGGCGTTGAAGGCGAAGATATCCCCGACGCTCAGCCCGCCATGGATGACCATGTAGCCGCCGAACAACAGGACCAGGGCCAGGCCTACCTGGGGCAGGTTCTGCACCAGGGGGGAGAAGCGGGCCCGGAGGTCGGCGTCTTTGATGTAGCTCCACCGCAGCTTGTCGGCCGCCCCGGACAGCGAGCGCAGCTGCTGCTGCTCGGCGGCGAAGGACTTGACCACCCGCACGCCGTTGACGTTCTCGTCGACGATGGTGGCCACGTCGGCCAGCCGCGACTGGATGAGCCACGACACCGGGAACATCGACTTCCGCATCTTCACGCCGGCCAGGTAGACGAAGGGCATGGTGGCCATGGCGACGAAGGCCAGCGGCACGTCGATGGACAGCATGAAGCCGAAGGCGACGAGGGCGATGGAGCACTGGACCAGGATGGACGGGGCGAACGTCATGTACATCTGGACCGAGCGGATGTCCGAGTTGGCCCGCGAGATGAGCTGTCCGGACTGCACCCGGTCGTAGAAGGAGAACGACATCTTGGTCAGGTGCTCATAGATGATGTTCCGCAGGTCGTACTCGATGTCGTAGGCCGTCTCGAACAGGAACAGGCGGGAGATGTAGCCGGCGACGCCGCCCACCAGCCCGATCCCCACGATGAGCCAGACGTAATGGCCGATCGGGACGGAGTGGTGTTGGATCGAGTTGGTGATGGCGTGGTTCATCAGGTCGGGCACCAGGACCTGCAGGACCAGCCCCACGAAGGAGGCCACCAGCGAGGTGATGAAGATCCCCTTGTGGGCACCCATGATGGGCATGACCCGGCGGAGCCAGGTGAGGGACTTGTCCGGATCGATCGTGGCGCGGGGTGGCTCGTTGCGGGCGACCACGTCGATGGGGACGAAGTCGGTCCCCACCTCGGGCGCCGCGGTCGGTCGGGGTCGGAGCGACGGGACTCTCATCGACCGGCCATCCGGGCCAGCCGGTACTTCCCGAACGCCTTCTTCCACACGAGCAGGCCATTGCAGGCCCGCGCCGCCTCGGCGTCGTCATCGAGGCAGGCGGCGATCTCGCACAGGCGGGCGCTCACCGCCCGGTCGGCCGTGTCGAGGGTCCGGCGACCGGCCGGGGTCAGGACGTGGTCGACCTGCCGGCGATCGGCGGCCACGTTGCGCCGCTCCACCAGTCCGCGACCGACCAACCCGTCGATGATCGCCGTGACACTCGGAGGCCGCACCGCCAGGCGCTCGGCCAGGTCGGAGGAGACCGCCGAGAAGTGCTCGTCCAACAGGCCCAGCACCCGGTACTGCGAGGGCGAGAGGTCGGCCGACGCCAGGCCGATCTCCACCTGCTTGGCCAGCCAGGCCGCCGTCCGACCCATGGTGCGCTGGTCCTTGGACACCGCCGGGGCGCGCATGGTTGTTTTGGAACTCACATAGTTAGACTATCGAAGTATTGGCCCGGCCCGTACATCCGGGCCGGGAGAGGCGCCAGCCACGCGGCCCCGCCCCCGGAATCGTCCACGGGCCGCCCGGGGAGGCGTCCCGGGCCGACGGGGCTAGCCGGCCGGCGTCTCCGCGCTCTTGGATCGGTAGACCACCTGGACCTCGGTGAACTCGGCCAGACCCCAGGGGCCGTTCTCCACGCCCACCCCGCTCCACTTGAAGCCCCCGAACGGCTGCTGGGGGGCCAGGGCCAGGTGGGTGTTCACCCAGGCGGTGCCGCACTCGAGCCGGCCGGCCACGGAGGCGGCCCGATCCTCGTCCCCGCCCCAGACCGATCCGGACAGTCCGAAGTGGGTGGCGTTGGCCCGCTCCACCACATCGTCGATGTCCCGGTAGGAGATCACCGGCAGGGCGGGACCGAACTGCTCCTCGTCGACGATCCGGGACCCGTCGGACAGCCCGCTGAGAATGGTGGGCTCGAAGAAGTAGCCGGGCCGGTCCATGACGCTCCCCCCGGCGGCCGCCTGCGCCCCGTTGGACAGGGCGTCGCCGACCAGCTCCTGTACCCGCTCGAACTGGGGACGGTTGTTGATGGGGCCGAGTTGGGAGTCGGCGTCGGTCCCGTCGCCCACCTTGATCGCCTTGGCTTCCGCGGCCAGTCCCTCGACCACGTCGTCGTACATCGATTCGGGTACGTAGACCCGCTTGATGGCCGAGCACACCTGCCCGTTGTTGTTGAAAGCGCCGGAGAAGATGGCCTTGCTCACGGTGGCCGGATCGGCGTCATCGAGGACGATGGCCGGATCGTTGCCGCCAAGCTCGAGGGTCACCCGCTTGAGGTCGGGCGCCGCCGACATGGCCACCAGCTTGCCGGTCTCGATGGAGCCGGTGAAGCTGATCTTGCGTGGCACCGGATGGCTGGTCATCCACGCCCCGAGGTCGTCCCCGCCGCTCACGATGTTGAGCACGCCGGCCGGCAGCACGTCCCGGAGCAGCTCGCCCACCTTGAGCGTCGTCAACGGAGTGAAGGGCGACGGCTTGAGGACCATGGTGTTCCCGGCCAGCAGGGCCGGCGCGATCTTCCAGAACGCCAGGGTGAGGGGGAAGTTCCACGGGGTGATGGCGGCGACCACACCGATCGGACGCGGCACTACCTCGACCCGGGCCTGGGCGTCGTCCTGGATCACCTGGGGCGGGGTCTCCAAATTGGCGAAGTACTGGCACCAGATGGCGGCGGCGAACACTTCGATGTTGGCATCGCCGAGCGGCTTGCCCTGCTCCGAGGTGAGCACCGGGGCGAGCTCGGCGGCCGAGGCCATCAGGACATCGGCCATGGTGAGCAGGGCCTGGCGTCGGGCGCTCTCGTCCAGCTTCCAGTCCCGCTGGGCTTTGGCCGCGGCGTCGAAGGCGGCGTCGAGCTGCTGACGGGTGCACTCGGGGGCCTCGGCGAAGACCTCGCCGGTGGCCGGGTTGACCACCCCGAACGATTCGGCCGCCGGTACGGTGTCGCCGCCGATGGACATGACGAAGTCGGACATGTGATCCCCCAGTGACTGGTCGTGAGCTTCTCTCTGAAGCTAACGCTCGCCTTGGCCCGGTTGTCAAGGAGAGCCCGGTTGTCAAGCAGGGGGGCCCAGCCCGCGGGCGGGGGACGGGTGGCCGTCGCTGGCCGGTCCGGCCGGTCAGACCCGGGCCGGCTCCGGCGTGGAGGGGGCGCCGGTTCCTCCGGGCCCACTGATTCCGCCGGGCCCTCCAGGGCCTCCCGGTCCTCCATGCCCGCCGGGTCCCGGCTCGGGGCGGGGCGCGGGTTGGTCGGGGTCGACCGAGAGCCGCGGGAGGAGCCGGTCCAGCCAACCGGGGAACCACCAGTTGGCCTTACCGAACATGAACATCAGCGCAGGGACGATGGCCATCCGGATCACCAGGGCGTCGACCAGGATGCCACCGGCCAGACCGAGGCCGAACTCCTTGATCACGATGATGCCGCCGAGGATGAACGAGCCGAACACCAGGATCATGATGAGGGCGGCGGCGGTGATGGTCTTGCCGGTGGCGGCCAACCCGTTGCGGACCGCGGTGCGGTTGTCGCCGGTCTTCTTGTATTCCTCCTGGATGCGACTGATGAGGAAGACCTCGTAGTCCATGGACAGCCCGAACAGGATGGCGAACAGCATCACCGGTAGGAAGGCCTCGATGGGACCGGGCCGGGACACCTGGAAGACCGCGCCCAGCTTTCCCCATTGGAACACCGCCACCAGGATGCCGAAGGCGGCGCCGATGGACAGGATGTTCATGATGGCGGCGGTCAGGGGGATCACGAGGCTCCGGAACACGGCCGCCAGGAGCAGGAACGACAGCACTACCACCAGGCCGATGAAGAGCGGGAGCTTGGACGTCAGGACCCGGGCGAAGTCGACGAAGATGGCGGTGTTGCCCCCCACGTAGACCTGCACGCCGGTCCCCGCCAGCGCGGCCGGCACGGTGGCTTGTCGGAGGTGGTCGATGAGGGTGGTGGTGGCGGCCGCCTGCGGGGAGGAACGCGGGTACACGGTGATCAGCGTGACCGTCGTGCCGTCGTGCTCGGGCAGCGGGACCGGGCTCACCACGCTGGCCACGTTGGGTTGCTGGCGCACCTGGTCGGCCAGCTTGTCCAAGGTGGCAGTCTGGGCCGGCCCGTCGTTGACCGCCACCAACAGGAGCGGTCCGTTGAAGCCGGGCCCGAACCCCTTGGCCAACAGGTCGTAGGCCTGACGGGTGGTGGTGGAGGTCGGATCGTTGCCCTGGTCGGAGGTGCCGAGGCGCAGCGAGAAGAAGGGCAGCGCCACCAGCACGATGATGATCAGGGCCACGATCGCCGGCAGCACGGGGCGCTGTCGGATGAAATCGGCCCACTTCGGCCAGAACCCCTTCGTGCCGGCGCCGACCACCCTCGGCCCGTTGAGCGCCAACTGCCTCTTCTGCTTTCGGCTCAGCACCCGCGGCCCGATGAACCCGAGCAGGGCCGGAAGCAGGGTGAGTGCGGCGATCATGGTGAACAGCACGCCGAGGGCGGCGCCGATGGCCAGCCCGTACAGGAACGAGACCCCGAGCGCGAACATGCCCAGCAGGGCGATGCAGACGATGATGCCGGCGAAGAGCACGGCCCGCCCCGAGGTGTTGACGGCGTTGACGATCGAGGACTCGATGTCGTTGCCGGCGATGAGGCCCTGTCGATGGCGGGTGACGATGAACAGGGCGTAGTCGACGCCTACCCCCAGTCCGATGAGCAGCACCAGCTCCGTGGAGAATTGCGGCATCTTCAGCAGGTGGCTGAGCAGACCGATCACGGCGATCGCCGTGCCCAGCGAGGCCAGGGCCGAGACCAGCGGGAGCAACATGGCGAAGATCGACCCGAAGACGAGGAGGAGGACGACGCCGGCGAGCAGCACCCCGAGCCCTGTCCCGCCGAACGACTGCTTGTCGGCCGACTCGGCCACCTGGCCGGCCACCGCCACCTGGAGGTGGGGACGCTGCGCCGTCAGTGCGGCGGCCACGAACTGCTTGGCCAGGGTGGTCGAGATGAACTGCGACTGCTCGTCGAACGTGACGGTGACGAACCCCGTTTTTCCGTCGGCGCTGATCTGGGTGGTCTTCTGGACGGGTCCGAGGGGGAGAAGTCCGGGGCGCTGGTCACGTGGGGCACCTCCCTCACCTTGGCCAGCATGGCGTTGACCGAGGCCACCACGGCGGGATCGGTGACCTTGGTGCCGTCAGTCGTGTGGAACACGATCTGCTCGCGGTCCCCGGCCACCTTGGGGGCGGCGTCTTGGAGCAGGGTGAGCGCCTGGGTCGACTCGGTGTGGGGCAGCGTGAAGCTGTTGGAGTAGGCGGAGCCCACGGTCTGGGAGATCACCGTGGTCCCGACCAGCGCGATCAGCCAGAACAGCACGACGAGCCGGCGGTGGCGGACACACCAGTGGGCAAGCGCCTTCATGAATCGGGACTCCTCATGGTTGAAATGGGGACATGCGACAAAGATCGACTCGATGACGATCGGCCTTGAGTCCCGGTGCCGGTGAACGCCGGGGACACGGAAGGCAATTCGGGGGTAAAAGCGGACCACGAGCAGCGGTCATGCCCGACGTCGGCCGTCTCGGTCCCACGATCTTACCCCTCGCGGTGACCAATCCTCGGCACCGGGCCGAGGAAGCCCATCCGGCCGACCCCGGGTCGCCACCCGCCGATGGGGATGGCGGCCCGTTCGACGATGATGGTGGGGTGCAGACCGGCGACCGCCTCATCGAACTGGCCGAGGGCTTCAACTTCCGTGACCTGGGCGGCTACGTGGGCCAGGACGGACGGCTGACCCGATGGCGGACCCTGTTCCGGAGCGACACCCTGCATCAACTGACCGGGATGGACGTCGAGGTGCTCCGGAGCCTGGGGCTCGAGACCATCGTCGACCTGCGCACCTCACGCGAGGTGGAACGGACCGGTCGCGGTCCGCTGGCCTCGGAGCCCATCGGCTACCGGCACCTTTCGGTCATCCGGGACGGGGAGGGGGAAGCGCTGGCCGCCCCGGCGGCGCCGGGCGATGAGCTGTCCGAGCGCTACCTCTGGTATCTCGAGATCGGCCGCGAGGCGTTGGTCGAGGCGCTGCGCCTCCTGGCCAGGCCGGACAACCTGCCGCTGGTCTTCCACTGCGCGGCGGGAAAGGACCGGACCGGGGTCCTCGCCGCCCTGGTGCTGGACGTGCTGGGGGTCGACCACCGGGTCATCGTGGAGGACTACGTGATCACCGCGGCGCGCATGCCGCTGATCATGGGCCGGCTCCAGGCCGATCCGGCCATGGCCGCGCGGGTGGCGGAAATGCCGGCCTACCTGCACAGTGTCCGGGCCCAGACGATGGAGCGGTTCCTGACCGAGCTCCAGGCCCGCTTCGGCGGGGCCCGCGCCTGGGCGCGGGCCGCCGGGCTCGGCCCCGACGACCTGGTCCGTATGGAGGAACTGCTCCTGGAGCCGTCGGGCTGATCCCGCCGAGCGGGGGTTTCCCTGGGTCGGGCCGCCCCGGGGCCGACACCGTCGTCCCCCTACACTGGCTGGGTGAGTGCTTCGATCTGGCTGCCCATCCTCGCCGGCGCCCTGGCGTTGTTGGCGCTCATCGGGGCGGGCCTGGTGGTCACCGGCTACCTGCTCTGGCGCTACGGCCGGCGCCGATGGCGGGCGTTTCACTCCCACGGCGCGGTGATCGGTGCGGTCGCACTGTGGGAGGCGGTCGCCGGGCTCCGCCGGGGCGGCGCGGTGGGCGCGACGGACGACGATGTCCGGCAATGGACCTCCGGCAAGGTCCGCCGGGAGATGTGGAGATCGGTCGACGGCGCCGAGTCGGCCGTGCGGGCGGCCGCCGATGTCGGTGCCCCGACCGCCGAGCTGCCGGCCCTGTGCCGGCGCCTGCAGGCAGCGGCGGTCGATCTCGACAAGGTGTTGCGCATCGACCCGTCCGGATCGGCGCTCCAGGAGATCGCCTCGTTGGCCGGCGACGTGATGCGCGCCGCCACCGACGTCCAACAGGCCGCGGTGGCGGCCGCCGGTGATGCCAGCGGTTACCGGGTGCGCGCCCTGACCCAGGACGCGGCCAGCGAGATCCGTCTGCTCGATGCCGGCCTGGCCTCCGCCCAGTCGGCGCTGCCCCGTCGGCCGTCCTGACCGGGGTCGGACGTCCTCACCCCGAGGACGACACCGCCGAGCTGAGGATGCGCTGGCAGGATTCGGCCAGCACACCGAGACCGTCCTCCAGCAGCGTCTCGTCGATGATCAGCGGCGGGAGGAGCCGGATCACGTTGCCGTAGCTCCCACACGAGAGCGCCACCACGCCGGCTTGGTGGCAGGCCTGCACGATGCGACGGGTGGCATCGGCATCGGGTTCCATGGTGCCCGGCCGCACGATCTCCAGGGCCATCATCGCCCCCCGTCCGCGCACGTCTCCGATCGCCGGATACCGGTCCTGCAGCTCGTCGAAGCTGGCCGACACCCGATGGCCGATGCGTCGGGCGGCGCCGGCCAGGTCGAGGGTCCGCATGGCGTCGATGGAAGCCAGGGCCGCGGCGCACGCCACCGGATTCCCACCGTAGGTCCCGCCCAGACCGCCGGCGTGGACACCGTCGACGAGGTCGGCCCGACCGGTGACGGCGGCCAGGGGCATACCCCCGGCCAGGGCCTTGGCCGTGGTGGTGAGATCGGGAACCACCCCCTCGTGCTCGCAGGCAAACCAGTCACCGGTCCGGCAGAACCCGGTCTGGATCTCGTCGGCGATGAAGATCACCCCGTGTCGGCGGCTCCACTCGGCGATGGCGGGCAGGAAGCCGGGTGCCGGCACGATGAAGCCGCCCTCCCCTTGGATCGGTTCAATCAGCACGCAGGCGAGCTCGTCCCCTCCGACCTGTCGTTCCATCATCTCGATCGCCCGGGCGGCGGCTTGTTCGCCGGTCATCCCGGCCGGATCCCGGAAGGGATAGGACATGGGCACCCGGTAGATCTCCGGGGCGAACGGGCCGAATCCCTTGCGATAGGGCATGTTCTTCGCCGTCAGCGCCATGGTCAGGTTGGTGCGGCCGTGATACGCGTGGTCGAAGACCGCCACTCCCTGTCGGCCGGTCACGTGCCGGGCGATCTTCACCGCGTTCTCCACCGCTTCCGCCCCCGAGTTGAACAGGGCGCTCTTCTTCGGTGGGTCGCCCGGGACGAGCGCGTTCAGCGCCTCGCACACGGCCACGTACGGCTCGTAGGGATTGACCATAAAGCAGGTATGGGAGAAGTGGGCCACCTGGCGTTGCACGGCCTCGACCACGGCCGGCTGGGCGTGTCCGACACTCACCACGGCGATCCCCGACCCGAGGTCGATGAGCGCATTGCCGTCCACGTCGACGAGGATGGCCCCCTCGGCGCGCTCGATGTAGACCGGCATGGTGGAACTGACTCCGTGCGCCACCGCCGCGGCCCGACGGGCATCGAGCTTCTTCGATCTCGGCCCGGGCAGCTCGGTGACGAGCACCCGCTGCTGTTTGATCGAGTCGGGTTCCATGCCTCCGACAGTAGTGGTGGGAGCGGTCAGGCCGCCTGCATGGCGATTACCCCGAAGGCGGCACCGGTGGGGTCGGTGAGGACGGCGAAGCGTCCGGCCGGAATGTCCATCGGCGCGGCCATCACCGTGGCCCCGAGGTCGGTTGCCGTGCTGACCGTGGCGTCACAGTCATCAGTGGCGAAATAGGCGAGCCAGAAGGAGGGCACTTCGGCGGGCACCGCTCCGACCATCGGGAGCATCCCGCCGATGGTGTTGCCGCCCAGCTGCCATTCGGAGTACTCCATCCCGCTCTCGCCCATGTCCATGGGCGACTCCGTCCAGCCGAAGACCTCGCTATAGAAGGCGCTGGCCGCAGCGAGGTCACGCGTGTTGAGCTCGTTCCAGACCAGAGCGCCGGGCTCGTTGACCAACCCGGCGCCCTGGTGGAGCCCGGGCTGCCAGACGGCGATGGCGGCGCCGGTCGGATCGGCGAATACGGCCATCCGGCCCACGTCGAGCACGTCCATCGGCTCGACGAAGACCGTGGCCCCGGCCTGCTTCGCTTTGGCCACGGCGGCGTCAGCATCCTCGACGTTCACATAGGTGGTCCAGGCCGGCGGCTGGCCGTCCATCATGATGGTGGCGGCCCCGGCGACCGGCAGTCCCCGGAGCTCCATCATCGTGTAGTGACCGGATTCGGGGCCCTGGTCCTTCGCCTCCCAACCGAACAGTGACGTGTAGAAGGCCACCGAGGCGGCTAGATCCGGGCTGGCCAGATCGACCCACGAGGGGGTGCCGGGCACATAGCTCTCGACGATCGGCATGACGGGCTCCTTTCCCCGGCGCCGGCAACCGCCGACCCGGCGAAGTCGACGGGCATGGGACGCTACGCCCCCAGCCTGACACGCCCGCCGGGCCCGTGGCGACTGACTACGACGCCGGCCCGGTCAGGTCGTAGAGCGTCACCCCGTCCACGGTCTTGGCCGTGTAATGGGTCGAGACCCAGCTGGAGATCTGCGACGCATCCGAGGCGCCCGACGAGCCGAAGCCCCCGGCCCCGAAGCCCTGACCACCACCCAGGTAGTAGTGGATCCGCCCTTCGGCCACGTACTTCTTGAACTGGGCCAGGGTCGGCGCCGGGTCGGTGCCGTTGAAGCCGCCGATCGCCATGACCGGATCTCCCGTGGCCAGCTGGTACCCCGAAGCCGAGTTCGAACCGGTGACCGCGGCCACCCACGAATACTGCGATGCATTGGCGCTGAGCAGTGCGGTCAGTTGCTTTCCGGGGGTGGATCCGTCGAGGAGGCCGCCGGCCGCTCCGCCACCGAATCCCCCTGCGCCCCCGCCCCGTCGCCCGCCGAAGCCGCCCGGTTGGCCGCCGGCGTGTCCACCGAAGCCACCGCCGGGTCCGCCGAAGCCGCCGCCGCCTCCGAAGACTCTCCCCGGGATCTTGAGGCCCTTCGGGAAGGTGATCCCGTTGGGCAAGGTGCCCCCGTTGGGCAACCTGAATCCCTTCGGCAAGGTGAAGCCCTTGGGCAGCGTGATGCCGTTGCGGCCGAAGCCGCCCGCTCCGCCGAACCCGCCACCGAACCCGCCACCGCTCTGGATGGGCGGGCCCGCCGACGGGATGGCACCGCTGTGGGGGGTGGCGGCCGTGGTCAGCGAGTACGCCGCCGGGGCGGCGATGATCGAGACGATGCCGAAGCCGGCGATGCCGGCGACCAGCACGCCCCGGGCCCGGGGGAGGAGGGCGATGCCGAGGGCGGCGACGACGCCGAGGGCCAGCAGTGCCCACCGCAGGGCCGGGTACCAGGTCGGGCTCCACCCGAGGAGGACGAACGCCCACCCCACGGTGGCCAGCACCGCCACCGCGAGGGCCAGGCGGGGGAAGATCTGCTTACGGTTCCGCCACAGGGTGGAGGCACCCATGCCCACCAGGGCGCCGACCGCCGGGGCCAGCGCCACCGTGTAGTACGGATGGATGATCCCGTGGGCGAAGCTGAAGACCGCACCGGTCAGCACCAGCCACCCTCCGAACACCAGGAAGCCGGTGCGGGTCCGGTCGGTGCGAGGGGCGCGGCGGGTCATCCACAGGCAGGCCAGCAATCCGATCAACGCCCCGGGGATCAACCACGAGATCTGGCCGCCCATCGACCGGAGGAACAGCCGGTCCCACCCGGTGGGCCCCCACATGCTGCCCAGGGCGCCGTTGCCACCGACACTTCCGGTCTCGTTGCCGGTCAGACGGCCGAAGCCGTTGTAGCCGAAGATCAGGTTGAGCTCCGAGTTGTTGGTCGACCCACCGACGTAGGGACGGTCGGCGGCCGGGGTCAGCTGGAGGGCGGCCACCCACCAGCCTCCGGCGACCACCACGGCCACGCCGGTGTAGACCAGCTGGAGGATCCGGCGACCGAGCTTCGGAGGGCCGGCGAGCAGATAGACCAGGGCCAGTACCGGAAGAAGGATCAGCGCCTGGAGCATCTTGGTGATGAAGCCGAACCCGATCAGCGACCCGGCCAGCACCATCCATCGGGTGCGACCGTCCTCGACGGCGCGGAAGGTGGCGTAGGCGGCGAGGGTGAGCAACAGGGTCAGCAGCGCATCGGGGTTGTTGTAGCGGAACATCAACGTGGCCACCGGGGTGAGGGCGAGCACGGCTCCGGCCAACAGGGCGGCACCGGGGCTGAACCACCGACGAACCGTGACGAACAACACCCCGACCGTGGCCACGCCTTCGAGCGCCTGCGGCACCAGGATGCTCCAGGCGTTCACGCCGAACAGGCGGGCCGAGATCTCCATCACCCAGAGCGCGGCGGGCGGCTTGTCCACCGTGATGAAGTTGGACGCATCGGACGATCCGAAGAAGAAGGCCTTCCAACTCTTCGTCCCGGCCTGGACGGCGGCGGAGTAGAAGCTGTTGGCCCATCCCGACCGACCGAGGCCCCACATGTAGAGGAATCCGGTCGCCACCAGCAGGGCGACGAATGCCGGGCGCACCCAGGCCGGGTCCTCGGGTCGCCCCCGGATCACCCGTGCCATCCGACCACGCGGGGGAGTCGGATGCACCGGATCTCCCGCCGGTCCGTCCGGCCCGTGGTCGCCGGAGGTGAGCTCGCGGCCCGCTCCCGGCTGCCCGCCGTCGTCCGGGGTCCCGCCGGGGGGCGACGCCGGGGTCGGATCGGGCAGGGTGGGCGGGGGCAGGGTCGGCACCGTGGACCCGGGCGTCAGGGTGGCCGGGTCCGCCGACGACACCGGCGATGCACCAGATGCGTCGGCGTCCTGGTCGAGTCGCATATCGGTCATGACGGGGTCATCGTCCTCTCCGAGGTGGTCCGGAGCGCAGGCTGCTCACCGGTGGCGCCCGGCTGGCCCAGGCGGCTTCCGAACGCCGGCCGGAACACCCAGGTGCGGAGGATGCCGAACCGGATCACCGCGGCAACCACATTGGCCGCGGTCACCGCGCCCAGCTCCGGGTACAACGACGTGAACCCGAGGACACGGGTGACCGTGAGTGCCCCGGTGGTGAAGGCCAGGCTGACCCCGAGGAGCAGGGTGGCGATGGCCAGCCGGCGGGGCCGATCGACGCCGTGACGGGCCGCACCGGCCATGCCCCGGTGGGCGGCGGTGTTGCCGAGGCTGCACAGGACGATGGCGACGGCGTTGGCCGGGTAGCTGCCCAGGCCGGGTTCGAGGGCGGCGAACAGGGCGACGTAGGCCACCGTGCTCACCGCACCCACCCCGGCGAATCGCAACAGCTCGTCGGCGAAGACCTCGGACGAGGGACCCGGGCGGGTCGGGCCTCGCCTCCCGGTGACCAGGTGGAGGTTCGGCTCGACCGGCACCAGGTCGGGCTGGGTGGGCCCGGGCCCGGTCTGGTTCATTCGGAGGCTGCCTACGAGGGACGGGGAGCGCTTCCTCGACGCGGGTCCGAGCAGCCGGACCACGCCCCGCAGATCCATGAGCGCGGTGTGCAGGACCTCGACCCGGGAGTCGGTGTCGTCGACCCAGTCGACCGGTACCTCGTGGATGCGCAACCCGAGGCGTTGTGCGGTCACCAGCACCTCGGTGTCGAAGAACCACCCGTTGTCCTCGATGAGCGGAAGCAACTCGACGGCGATGTCTCGGCGCATGGCCTTGAATCCACATTGGGCATCGGTGATCTCACTGCGCAGGGCGGCCCGCAGCAAGAGGTTGTAGCCGCGCGAGATGAACTCGCGCCGGGTGCCCCGGACCACCCGGGCTCCGGGGGCCAGGCGAGTCCCGACCGCCAGGTCACTCTGTCCGGTCAGGAGGGGCTCGACCAGGGGAAGCAAGGCGTCCAAACCGGTGGCCAGATCCACGTCCATATAGGAGACGACCTTCGCCGTGCTTCCCGACCACGCGGTCCGGAGCGCTCGTCCGCGACCTTTCTGGTCGAGGTGGAGCGCGCTCACGTCGGGGAGGGTCTCGGCGAGTTCGCGGGCGATCGGCCAGGTCCCGTCGGTGCTGGCATTGTCCGCGATGGTGATGGTGGCGGCGAACGGGAAGGAGGTATCGAGGTAGGAACGAAGGGCGCGGACGCTGGCCTGCAGTTGGTCAGCCTCGTTGAAGACGGGTACGACGATGTCCACGTCGGTGGGAGCCCGTGTGCCACCCGGGTCGGACTGCCGGAGCTCGAGAGCACTCATGGGGGGAACCCTGCTGGACCCGGATCGGACGGGAGTAGGAGCCACCTGTGAGCCCCATGTGAATCTCGTGGGCCGCCCCCTCGGACCCCGATGTCGATGACCACCATCAGGTGGTGAAGCCCGAGGTGGAGGTATTCGAGGCGGCCCGGGCCGAGGTGATGGCCGGGGACGTGGTGCGGTCGGACGGCGTGACTTCGATGGGGACGTCCGCCGGGCCTCGGGCCACGCCATCGGGTCCGGGAGGTGCGATCGGGAGGTGCACGGTGAATCTGGTGCCCTGACCGGGCTCCCCGACGGCCGTGACCGTCCCCCCGTGGGCGGCCACGATGGCGCTGACGATGGAGAGGCCCAATCCGGCGCCGCCGTGGGTGCGCGATCTCGACGGATCGGACCGGTAGAAGCGCTCGAACACGTGCTCGGCCTCGTCGGGGGCCATGCCCGGGCCGTTGTCCTCCACGGTGACCACCGCCCCGAAGTCGTCGCTCTCCACCGACACCCGGGCCGACGTGCCCGGCGGGGTGTGGGCCCGGACGTTCCCCAGCAGGTTGTCGACGAGCTGGCGCAGGCTGGTGGCGTCGCCCATGACCTCGATGGGTCGAGATGCCTCGAAGGTGAGCGGCCACTCCGGTCCCACCGTGGACGCGGTCTGTACCGCCTCGGCGCAGAGGGCGACCAGGTCCACCGATCGCTGTTCCATGGGCCGGCCCTCGTCCAGTCGAGCCAGCAGCAGCAGGTCCGCGACCAGATGCTCCATCCGGCTGGTCTCCGTGCGTATCCCGCCCATCAGTCGCTCGAGGTCCTCCTTCTGCTCGGACGCCCCACGGCCGAAGAGCTCGGCGTAGGCGGAGATCGCCGCGATGGGGGTGCGCAACTCGTGTGACGCGTCGGCCACAAACCTCCGGAGGCGCTGTTCGGAGGAGCGGAGTCGGTGTTCAGAGGCCAGCCGGGCGGCGAATGCAGATTCGATGCGGGAGAGCATGACATTCAGGGCCCGGGCCAGCCGACCGACCTCGGTCGAGGCGTTCTCGCCGGGGACCCGCTCGGTGAGGTTGCCGTCGGCAATCGACTCGGCCGATTGCTCCATATCGCGCAGGGGCCGCAGCCCGATCCGCACCAGCCAGAGTCCCCCGATCAGCGCCACGACCACGGCTCCACCGGTGACGGCCAGCTCGACCAGCAACAGGTGGTGGAGCGTGCTCCCGATGTCACCCAGCGGCTGGGCCACGATGAGAACATTCCCGTTGGACAGGAGCGAGGCCCGCACCCGAAAAACGGGACCGCCGGCGGCGGTGGCCGGCGCGTTGAAGTAGGTCGCCTGGGCACTGCCGGGCGTCGTCGACAGACCGGCGATGGTCGCCGGAAGCAGCGGAGTGAAGGATTTGGAGTTGACGTGGGCCGGGCAGGACTGCCCATTGACCACCTGCCCGGAGGTGGTGCGGATCTCGGCGGCCGAGGATTGGAAGGGCGGCGGCAAGAAGGGCTCACCGCCTCCGCCGCTCGGTCCGTTCCCGGCGATGACCTGCCCCGGTTTGAGGCAGAAGAGGAAGGAACTGTTGGCCTCCTGCACGTAGCGAACCTGGGACTGGTCCAACTGTTGGTCCGTCCGCTGGTAGAGGAAGGACTCCAACGACGAGTAGGTGACCAGGTCGGCGATGACCAGGGCGACCAGGGCGATGATCCCGATGGCGATCAGCAGACGGCTCCGCAGCGACATCGTTTAAGCGGCGACGGGCTCACGGAGCGCGTAGCCGACCAGCCGGACGGTGTGGATCACCGGTGGTCCGACGGCCTCGAGCTTCTTGCGGAGATAGCTGATGTACGTCTCGACGACGTTGCCGTCGCCTCCGAAGTCGTAGTGCCAGACGTGGTCGAGGATCTGGGACTTGGACAGCACGTGGCGGGGATTGAGGAGGAAGAAGCGGAGCAGGTTGAACTCGGTGGCGGTGAGGGAGATGGATTGTCCGGCTCTCGTCACCTCGTGGGCGCTCTCGTCCATCTCGATGTCGGCGAATCGGAGGATGCCCTCGTCCTCGGGCTCACTGCCGATGCGCCGCAGGATGGCGTGGACCCGGGCCACGATTTCGGCCAGGGCGAACGGCTTGGTCACGTAGTCGTCCCCGCCCACGGTGAGTCCGGCCACCTTGTCCTCGACGGCATCGCGGGCGGTGAGGAACAGGATGGGGACCCGGATCCCGTCGGCCCGAAGCCTCCGGGTCACTTCCAACCCGTCGAGATCGGGCAACATCACATCGAGCACGATGAGATCGGGTGGATTGCTCTGGGCCGCGGCCAGGGCCAGCCGACCGCTCACCGCCTCCTCGACCCCGAAGCCCTCGTAGCGCAGGGAGGTGGCCACCGCGTCGACGATCGAGGGCTCGTCGTCGACGACCAGGATGCGCTGGTTTCGGGTGGGCTCCACGGGCTGGCTCCTTCGCTGACCGACCGGTACGTCGCCCAGCATCGCGCCGCGCATTGCATGCCGGGTGTGAGCGGCCTGTGAGCCAGCTGTGACGCATGACCCGGGTGTTTCGGATTCCCAGGGGCGGCACAGGGCGGACGGAGGTGATCCTGCGGTCGGGGCTGTCCAATGGCTCCACCAGGGCGGCAGCACCCTTCAGGTGCGGATCGCCCCCGAACTATCCGTCATGAAAGGACATCGCATGGCACAGGACTCGCACGGTCTCGACCGAAAGCTCCAGTCAGCCACCCGGGCCCGGGATCGGGCGGTGACCCGGGTCCGCCGGCTCACCGCGGTCATCGGCCTCACCGCGGTACTGGCCGCTTCAGGGCTCGGCGTCCTGATCGCCTCGGAACCCGTGGCCGTGGCGTCGACGACGACGACCACCGGGACAGGTTCGGCCGGCACCACCTCCACTTCGGGCACCACGTCCACTTCGGGCACCTCCGACACGAGTACCACCGGCTCCTCGGCTGTGGCAGTGACCTCACCCACGACCACCACTCCGGCGACCACGGTTTCGGGGCAGTCGTGATCGCCGACCCGTGGGAGATCAGCCCGGGGGGCGGCCCCCACGCCACCCCGGTCACCTGCCGCTCGACACGGGCGTTCGGAACCCTCGCCCTGGTTGCCGTCACGTGCGGGGAACGGAGCACTCAGGCACTGGAGATGGTGGAGTCCGATGTCCGGGCGGTGGACGACGCGTGCAGCCGGTTCCGGGCCGATTCGGAACTCCGGCAGGTGGAGCGCGACAGCCGGGGCCAACCGGTCCCGGTCAGCCCACTGCTGTTCGAGCTGCTCGAGGTGGCCATGACCGTCGCCGTGCAGACGGCGGGCACGGTGGACCCGACGGTCGGTTCGGCGTTGGTCGAGCTCGGGTACGACCGCGACTTCGACGAGCTCGTCGCCGACCCCGACCGGTACGGCAGTGGGATGGACGGAATCGACCGGCCACGACCGGCGCCGGGCTGGTGGCAGATCGGCCTCGACCGCGAGGATGCGTCGGTGGCCATCCCGGCCGGCATCCACGTGGACCTCGGGTCCACGGCCAAGGCATTCGCCGCCGACCGGTCGGCTCAGCGGATCGCCGCCGCCCTCGGTGGTGGCGTCCTCGTCAACCTGGGGGGAGACGTCGCCGTCTCCGGCGCCGGACCGGAGGACGGATGGCTCATCGGCATCGCCGAAGGTTGCACCGCCCCGGTCACGGAATCCGACCAGGTGGTGAGCATCCGTCGAGGCGGCCTGGCCACCTCGGGCACCACGGCGCGCACCTGGGTGCACAACGGCCGTCGAAACCATCACATCCTCGACCCGTGGACGGGAGCCTCCGCGTCGCCGGTGTGGTCGTTGGTGTCGACGGCGGCATCGAGCTGTGTCGAGGCCAACGCCTGGAGCACGGCGGCCGTGGTGTGGGGCGCCGACGCGGTGGGCAACCTGACCGGCCTCGATGTCCCGGCCCGCCTGGTCGATGCGCACGGCCGATCGGTCACCACGGGCAGCTGGCCGGCCCTGGCGGTGCGGTGATGCTCGGGACGTCGTCAACCAGCCTCTGGTATGCCACCAGGGCCACCGGCGTCGTGGCGCTGGTGCTGCTGACCATGACCGTCGTCTTGGGCATCGTCACCGCTGGTCGGGCCAAGTCCCGTTCGTGGCCGGCCTTCGCCCAGGCCGACCTGCACAAGCGCGTGTCGGTCATCGCCCTGGTGGTGCTCGGGATCCACGTGCTCACGTCGGTGCTCGACACCTACGTCCACCTCGGCTGGGCGTCCATTGTGGTCCCGTTTGCCTCCTCCTATCAGCCCCTGTGGACCGGTCTGGGCACGGTGGCCCTGGATCTGATGCTCGCGGTCGCCGTGTCGAGCGCCTTGCGACAGCATCTCAGTGCGAGGACCTGGCGGGTCCTCCACTGGCTGGGACCGCTCTGCTGGCCGATCGCCATGGCCCACGCGCTGGGCGAGGGTACGGACGCCGGCACGGCCTGGATGGACGGGCTGGCGGCGGCCTGTGTCCTGGCGGTCGTCAGTGCGACGTGGTGGCGGGTCGGACGACGACGCCGGAGTGCCTCACCGGCCGGCGAGCGCGGGATGCCCAGACCCGTAGCCGCCTCGTCGCTCATCAGCACGTCGTCGCCCACCGGCATCCCCTCACCCGTCCCGGAGCGAGTCCGGTCATGACGGTGGCGACGGTGTCGGTGGACCGACTGCTGGCCTCGGGCTCGACACCCTCTCCTGATCTCGACGGTCACCTGGCGACGCATGGCGCACTCACCCTGCCGGTAGGCGCCGATTCGGAATGGGCCGGTCTGATGATCCGGTCCATCGCCGGTTCGGGGCTGCGTGGACGCGGGGGAGCCGGGTTTCCCACCGCGGAGAAGTGGAAGACCGTGGCCGGGGCGGCGCGGCGCCCGCTCCTGGTGGTCAACGGCATGGAAGGTGAGCCGGCCAGCGGCAAGGACCGACTGCTCCTGACCCGCGCCCCCCACCTCGTGCTGGACGGCGCCGAGATCGCCGCCGCGGCCACCGGATGCTCCGAGGTCGTGGTCTGTGTGGCCGATGACAACGGACCGGCGGCGACATCGATCGAGCGCGCCATCGCCGAGAGGAGCGAAGTGGGCCTGGGCGCCCTGCGAGTCGCCCTGGCGCGTCCGCCGGCCGGGTACGTGACCGGGGAGGAGTCGGCTCTGGTCAACTGGATCGGCTCCCGAAGGGCGCTCCCCGTTCTGCGGGCGGACAAATCTGCCGCCCCGAGGGTGGGCCGCCGCCCGGCGCTGGTGCACAACGTCGAGACGCTGGCCCATGTGGCTCTCATCGCCCGCCACGGTCCCGATTGGTTCCGCCGGTTGGGAACACCGGATGCACCCGGCTCCACACTGGTCACGGTCACCGGCGCGGTGGCGACGCCGGGGGTGCTCGAGGTCGAGTTGGGCACGCCGGTGCGAGAGATCCTCGACCGTTGCCGGACCGCCACCGAACTGTCCGCTGTCCTGCTCGGTGGATACAGCGGCACCTGGTTGGACGGGTCCCTGCTGACCACGCCCTATGCGCCGGGCCCGCTGGCCGATGTGGGGGCCACCGGTGGGGCGGGCGTCGTGGTGGCGCTGCCGGCGACGTCCTGTGGGATCGGGGAGACGGCGCGCCTGGTGCGCTACCTGGCCGGGGAGAGTGCGGGCCAGTGCGGGCCTTGCGTCCACGGGCTGCCGGCCGTCGCCGACGACCTGGAGCGACTCTGGCAGGGACGGCCCGATGGGGCCGTCCTCGACCGCATCGGACGGCGCCTGGCGATGATCGAGGGCAGGGGTGCGTGCCGTCACCCCGACGGGGCGGTGCGGTTGGTGCGCAGTGCGCTGACGGTGTTCGCCCACGATGCCGCTGATCATGCCCGGGGACAACCATGTCGGGGGCAGCGAGCACCGAGCGTGCTGACGGGGGCCCGAAGCGGCCGCCGCACCGCGAGGGACGCCGGTGCCGCGAGGGACGCCGCTGCCGAGTGGGACGCCAGTGTCGGGTGGCGGTCATGATCGGTGGTGGGGCGGCATCTGTGCCGTTGCGCATCAGAGTGGATCCGGTGGCGTGCGACGCCTATGGGTACTGTGCCGAGCTGCTCCCCGAGCGGATCACCCTCGATGAGTGGGGGTATCCCATCGTCGACGGCGCCCCCATCGACGCCGAGCTGCTCGAGCTGGCCCGGCGGGCGGTGGCGGAGTGCCCACGCCGCGCCCTCGAGCTCGATGGGGGCAAGGAGGGGGGTCGGTTGCGGCCCCGGGGCCCATGACCAGCTGCCGGCGGTCAGTGACAGACGGTGCCCGCGGCCGGGAGACCGCCGCCCACGAGGTACTTGGACACGGCCTGCTGCATGCACGCGTCGGTCGAGCCACTGAGCAGCCAGGTGTGGCCCCACCCGCTCCAGGTGAGCTGGCTCGCCTTCGGGAAGATGGCGGCGAGGTGCCGCGCTCCGATCAAGGGGGTGTTGGGATCACCGGTGTTGCCGATGACCAGAATGGGCGGGGTGCCTTTGGGATGGAGGTCGGTCACCGGCTGGGCGGACCGGGGCCAGGCGACGCACCCGCCCATGGCGTAGGTGGCGGCGTAGCCCCCGATGATCGGGTACCGGCTCTCGAGTGACCTGGCCAGGTTGCCGGCCTGGATCGGTCCGGGGTGGACGGCGGCGTCGTTGCAGGTGATGGCCCACAGCGGATCGACCAGTGGTGCCCCGTCGATGTCGGTGTCGAATCCGAGGGACATGATCCGGAGCGGGCCGCCGTTCCCGTCGTGGGCATCGACGACCGCCTTGAGGAATTGGTCGGTGAACTCGGGCACGCTCAGGGCGAAGAGCGTGGCCGTGTCCAGGTCCCCGACGGTGACCGGGTCGTTGTCACCATCGCCCGGCGCGGGGAGGGGGTGACTGCGGATGCTCACCGAGAGGGCTCGGAAGTAGGATGTCGGATCGGGCCCCAACGGGCACGGAGACAGCGACCCGCACGTGGCCAGCAGGTGCTGGAGCGACCGTTCGGCCGCCGGCGCCTCTTGTTCCGCCTGCACGGTCAGGGAGGCGTTGACGTCCACGGCGCCGTCGAGGACCATGGTGGCCACGCGATGGGGAAAGAGGTCGGCGTAGACCGCGCCCAGCACCGTGCCGTAGGAGAGCCCGTAGAAGCTGACCTTGGCCAGGCCGAGGGCTTGACGGATCCGGTCCATGTCCCTCGCCGTGTTGATGGTGTTGATGAACGGGGTGAGCGAAGGTTCGCGCTGCTCGCACGCCTTGGCCATGGCGGTGAAGGCGGCGGCCCCGGGCAGCGGCTGGTTGGCGGCGGCCGGTACCGGATCGATACTGGCCATGGCCGCGGGCGAGGTACCGCACCGGAGCGGATCGCTGGCCCCGGTGCCACGGGCATCGAAGCTCACGATGTTGAAGGAGCGACGAACGGCGGCGGGAAACTCGGCCAGGGCCACCGGCAGGATCTGGTTGCCGCTCTCGCCGGGCCCTCCCGGATTGAAGAGCAGTGTTCCCCGAGGGGCCCCGGGCCCGAGGGCCGGGGCCCGGTTGATCGCCAGCGTGATCATCGCACCTTGCGGGTGGCGGTAGTTCACCGGGACCCGTACCGTTCCACACTGGATGGTGGTCGAGCCCGGGCACGGCGTCCACACGACGGCCGGTACAGGTGGCAGGGATGGCTCGGTCGACGACGCCGGGGTGGTGGAAAGCGCCGTCACGGCCACGACCAGCGTGATGATGACGATGCAGGCGGCGCCGGTCCGTCGCAGCCGAGCCGGTGACGGCGCGGGTGGATGCACCGAAGGCATGACTGGTGACGGTAGCAGCGAAAGGCCCTGGTGGCCCCGAATCGTCGCCCTGGCTCCGCCGACCGCGGGCGGATAGTCCGGCCACGATCCGGATGGGGCTGGGAATGATCGGGGCCACTGGCGCGTTGCACCGTTCGTGCAGCTCCTGAGCCTTCCTTCAGGCTTGAGGCCCTCGTCGGTCACCGAGGAGGATGCCACCCGCCTCCGGGCAGCCAAGATCTTGGGCATCGGCGGGGTGGTCGCGTACAACTGGTGGGTGGTGGTTCCCTTCGTACCGGGTCTGATGCCCTCGGTGAACGGATTCTTCTCCGATCTCGAGGCCACCGGCAGACCTCACGCCCAACTCATGGCCGACGCCGACATGACCGCTGGAGTCCTGATGGTGGCCGCCCTGCTCCTCCGCGGGTCACGAGCACGGGGTGGGGTCCGCAAGGACTGGAAGTGGATGGTGGCCTTCGCGGTGGCCGGTGCGGTCGGGGGCCGGTACACCTACGCATGCTCTGAGGGGCTGAGTGCAACCTGCCGACAGATGGAATGGCACCTGCAGCTCCCGCTGCATCACTACATCCACGTGGTGGCCGGTATCGCCGAGTTCGCCACCCTCACCACCGCGGTGCTCATCGCCAGGCGCCGGACCCGGAACGAGGCGACGACTGAGGCCAAGGCGTACTCGTGGTTGGTGCGGACCCTGATCGTGGGCTATCCACTCCTGGCGCTGGTCTATCTGACCGACCGGCTGGGGACCCTGGTGGAACCGATCTTCTTCGTGGCCTTCTCGGCGGCGGTGCTGACCCACCTCTTCGAGCCGATCGGGAGCGATGAGCCTCGGCCGACCTGGTCGGATGCGGTGATGGCACGGTCCGCTCCTGCGGTCGACGTCGAAGCCCAGTCGTAGCGGCACGGAACGGGCCCCGGTCGGACCTCTCCACGCCTCAGGCTGACCGTGGCCCCGGCGTCTGTTCTGAGCCGGTGGGGCCTTCTGCCGCTCGAGGTGAGTCCCTCTACCCCCTGGAATGGCGAGCTGCGGTGCGGCGGAAAATGAGCGACATTTGTCGTGCAATTGAAATTTTTAGCATCAGACCCCCCGTTCCGCCTAGGGTGAAGGGGTCATCGACCCAATCACGCGGGCCGATGCATGTTGGGCTTCACAATGGATCCCCGCGTTACCGTGCGTGAATTTCAAGGAGACACAGTTATGGGTGTAGGTGCAGTCAAGTGGTTCAACGCCGAAAAAGGCTTCGGATTCATTACGCCTGACGGCGGCGGGGATGATCTCTTCGTTCACCAGTCCGAGATCCAGATGGAGGGCTTCCGCGACCTCGCGGAGGGTCAACGTGTGGAGTTCGAGACGAAGCAGGGCCAAAAGGGCCTGCAGGCGAGCCAGGTCCGCAAGATCTGATTCGACCTCTGTCGGGTGTCGACCCGATGCCGCCATCGGAATCCGGTCGCGGTCCTCGGGTCGACGCCCCCAGAGGGGTTTGGTCGTCGTGGCGGTTACGCCCGGCGATGGCTTCGGGGCTCCCTTCGGGGCGTTCCTGCATGTGACCGCGCCGGCGGCCCCGCTCGTCGGGACGCCGCCCGTGCCCTCCGATCCAACACCACCGTCGTTCGGCGCGGGCCGGCACGGCAAAGGACCGGCCCACCTGAAGGCGACCGGTCCTTTGGCTCGCGCGGTTGGTGGTGGGACGTACCGACGAACCCACCGACTTGGCGACTACCAGCCGTCGCATCCGGACTGATCCGGCGGGTCGAACTGGATGCGCTCGGCCACCATGATCTGTTCGTCTTCGGTGGCCATGGCCCCTTCGGGGGCATACTGCTCGCCACCGTAGGCGACCCAATTGGTCCGGGTGATGCCCAGGCCACCGCTGAAGCGCGAGCCGTCGGAGGCCCAATCGCCTCCTTCTTCGCACATGGCCACCCGACTCCACTCGGCCCGTTGTTCGGGGGTCACGGTGTCGACGGGTCCAGCCGGTGCCGCGGGAGCCGGTGCCGCAGCTGCCGGTGTGGGCGGTGCCACCGCGGGGGTGGGTGCGACCGGCGGTGCCTCGATGAGGTCGACCAACAGACTGGGGGCGAGCAACGGAGCGTTGTCGTCGGGCTTGGCAGTAGTGGATGCTGGCTTCGTCCCTGCGGACGACTTTTGAACGGCCTGGGCGGACTGCACAGGTGCAGCCTGCGCCAGGGTACTGACGGTGATGAGGGCGATCGGAATAATCGCCACGAGTGCAATGCGGGTCCGCACGGCACCTCCCTTCGTAGGGCGCGCGAAGGCGCCTTCCTCTGCTCGGTGTTGGCGGGCTCCGGCCATTGCATTCGTTCCCCGGACGGCGAGCGGGAAGGCATCGTCCGTCCTGGCTTCACGCCATAGGGTGTGCGGCCGGTTTAGTTACGCCCGAGATTGCGTCGTGAGGACACCACTCATTTCGATGTTGGTCGGAGGCGGAGGATCGATCAAATTGGATCCCGACAATCGTGAAGATGATCCGACGCCGTCACTGTACCTGATCCATGATGACTTACCGACCCGATAGCAGGGGATTGGGCATGCGTACCATCCACTTCTGGGTCAGAATCCATCAATATTGGGCCCGATCAGTCGGTCAATTTCGCCACAATCACCGTTCTGGCGGGGTTGGGTCCCGGGTGCACAGAAATGGGTCGTCAGCTGGTACGATGAGCGGATAACGGTGGGACGGATACCGTCAGTCGGCGGAATCATCCCCTCGTTTATCGATGACCATATTGAGCTATTAGCTCATCCGGCGAATAGTGTTCCGTAAAAAATTCGTACATTTAATCGAGCACCCGTCAATCGGTATAAATGATCGGTCCTATCTGCCGATAAGAATGCCGTATCTCCCTCTCGTGGAGGAGCGGCATAGTCCCTGGTCACGGACAATAGATACGAAAATTGACGACGTCCTCCCCGGGTCCGGGCGCCGCCGCCGCTCACTCTCCGTCACCGAGCTGTTTCCCTCGGTCGCCCTCAGCCACGCCGGGGCAGGACGGTCGCCAGCCGCCTTGACGGCCGATGGCCGGGAGCAACCTCGGTGGTATCGAGCCAGCAGTGGGGTCTCGCCGGTCATGGACCGTCGGACCGGGTGGAGATGCATTGGTGTATGCGGGCCGCGACGGTTAGTGTGCCGCCAGCGGAGCAAGTCCGCAAGTGTGCGCGGAACTGCGGCGAGTCGCCTGAAAAGTGGACGATGGGGTTGGCGGGTCTTGGGGCTGCATCACTCTTTCACGAGGAAGGCGAAATTACTGTGCGGAAATTACTGATCAGTTTGGCGACCCTGTTGGGTGTGATGGGGGTGGGACTCGTAGCGGGTCCCGCCGCCGTGGCGGGAGCGTCATCGGGTGGAGGCGCGCTGTACGTGAGCACCACCGGAGCGAATACGACCACGTGTCGACTCAGCCAGCACCCCTGCAAGACCATCACCTACGCGATCTCGCAGGCCGCGGTCGGCTCCCTGATCAAGGTGGCCGCCGGAACCTATGCCGAGCAGGTCTATGTAAACGGTGCCGGGTTGAACAACATCACCATCAAGGGAGCGGCCGAGGGCACGACCATCGTGGAACCGTCCGCGGTGCCCGTGACTGACACCGATTCTGACTCGTCGACACCGCAGGCTGCGATCGTCGACGTGAACGGGGCCACTGGGGTCACCGTCAAGGACCTCACCGTCAACGGTGCCGCGGCTTCGGACTCCATCACCGGCTGCAGCCCGGACTATGTCGGGGTCTACTACCACAACGCCTCGGGCACGCTGTCCAAGGTGGCCGTCACCAACGTGGGGCTTTCTCCGAGCCTCTTCAGCTGCCAGTCAGGCCAGTCCGTCTATGTCGCCTCCGACCCCGGCCAGACGTCGGACGTCACCATTTCGAAGGTGGCAGCCAGCGGCTTCGAGAAGAATGGCATCACCTGTGACGATCCGGGAACGACCTGCTTGATCGCCCACTCCACGGTTACCGGAGCCGGTCCGATCACCTCGATCGCTCAGAACGGCATCCAGGTCTACGGGGCCGACGCCACCCTCACCAAGGACACGGTCAACTCCCTCAGCTACACGGGTGGCGGCACCGACGCCACGGGCATCCTGGTCATCAATGCCGGGTCGCTCAGCCTCACCGGCAGCACGATGGACGCGGACGATGTCGGCGCCTATCTGCTCGAGGACACCACCCCGCTCTACGTGCTGCAGTCGGGCACGACCGAGGGCACCTGGACGGTCACCGGAAACACCGCCGAGCGCTCACCGAGCAATCCCGGCGGAGGTCCCGGTGAGGGCTTCGGCGACGGCATCGACATCGACAGCACGACGGCGCCGGTGACGGTGTCAGGCAACAAGGTGGAGGATGACGACGGATTCGGCATCGGCATCTACGGGGCCAATGGCGCCACCGTGACCGGCAACACCGCCGAGCGCGATGTCGACGGCATCTACCTGGGGGCCGGCAGCCAGGCGGGAACGGCAACCAACAACGGTGTCTCCAACAACACGGCGAGCACCAACAGCAACGACGGCATCCTGGCCGACGTCCCCTCGGCGGGCAACACGTTCAGCTCGAACTTGCTGAAGCACGACGTGATCTGGGGTGCTCAGGACCTGTCGTCCGGTAGCGGGACGGCCGGTACGGCGAACACCTGGCACAGCAACGTGTGTGCGCCGGCTCACGACGGGACTCCGCTCGGAGTCTGCTGACCGTCGGAGCTCCGGCTCCAGTGGCACAACGACAACGGCCGCCTGCGGGCGGCCGTTGTCGCGGGACCCGCCGATCAGCTCATCGATCTCCAACGGATGGCCGGCCGGAGCGGTCGGTAGGAACGGGCCCGGACGCATCCGACCCAGACCCCGGCTCCGTAGGCCAGGTCATCGAGGATGGACGCGCCGATCCAACGGAGTGGGTCGAGGTCGGGGCGTCGCTTCCACCAGTCGACCGCGGGGGGAGGGTGACGAGGAGGGCTGCGACCGCGGCCGTTCGCCGGTTCCGGAGGGCCCCGGCCACGAGGACGGGGCTAGCCAGCGTGGTGGCGGCATGGCCGACGCCCACCAGAGTCCAACCCGCTCCTTCCGCGCTCCAGCGCAGCGGCAACGACGCGGGAATGCCGCGCCGACGGAGGCGCCGGGCCAGCGAGACCGCCGGGGTCGCCATCAGGGCCGCGGAGATCCACGGATGGCCGGCCAGCGCGGCCACCACCGACGCGGTCGGCCACGGCCGGAGCTCGACCGGAGCCAACCGGTCGGGGTGGCGGACCGCCAGCGGTCCGGCCGAGGTCCCGTAGCGGAACCTGCGGCCCAACAGCCGCGACCACGACTCCGGCTCGCGGTGGTGCACGGTCACCGAGGGCTCGTAACGGATCCGCCACCCCTCATCGAGCAGTCGCCAGACCAGGTCTACGTCCTCGCCCACCCGGAGCCGAGTGTCGAACCCCTCGGCCAGGGCCGTACTCCGCACCACCAGGGCCGCGGCGGGCAGATAGCGGATGGCCCGCTCGGGACCGACCTCCCCGGGCACCGGACCCATGTCCAGCGCGGAGTGACCGTCGGAGAAGCGGGCGAGCACCGAAGTCGCCCTCGGAGGCTCCGACGGATCGGGGCGGACCCGCGGGGCCACCGCGCCGATGTCGGGATCGTCGAACAGCCAGACCAGACCCCGCAGCCACCCGGGGGTGACCGTGCAGTCACTGTCCACAAAGGCCACCAGATCGGTGGCGGTGGCGGCGATGGCATCGTTGCGGGCCGCGCCCGGGCCGCCGTTGCGGGCCCGGGCGATGAGTCGCGCACCGTGGCGCGCGCACACCTCGGCCACGGCGGACGGATCTGCCGACGCGTCGTCGACGACCACGACCCGGGTGTCCCGTCCCAGGGCGTCGAGGCACCGCTCGAGTGCCGCGATACGGTCGTGGGCCGGCACCACCACGGTCACCCCGAGATCGGAGCCCGGCCCGACGTCGGTGGGGGGCGGGTGGGGGTGGGCCATACCGGCCTCGATCAACCGACTCTCGAGCTCGATGGCGGCCGGGGGGTGAGGACCGTCGTCGAGCAGACCGGCCAAGCTCTCCACACCCGACGGGGTGAGGGTGATCATCCGACCGGGGACCCCCCCGATCAGCACCGACCCGTTGCTGAAGGAGCGAACCGATCGGTCGAGCACGATCCGCGGTCCGTCCGGCGACCGCGGATCGTCGGGCGACCGCGGATCGTCGGGCGACACGGTCACAAGGAGAGGCCGCCGTCCACCGGGATCACGGCGCCGGTCATGGCGCCCGAATCGGCTCCGGCCAACCACACCAGTGCGGCGGCGATCTCGCCGGGGGTCAGGAGCCTCCCGATGGGCTGTTGTCCGGCGAAGGCGCCCACATCGTCCATCCCGTACAGGCGGGCGCTCTGGGCCAGGATGGCCGTGTCGGTGGACCCCGGGTTGATGGCGTTGGCGGTGACCCCGCTGTCGGCGAGCTCGACCGCCAGTCCCCGCACCAGTCCGGCCACCCCGGCCTTGGCCGCTCCGTAGGCGGTGAGATGGAGCAGTCCCCGGGTGGCGGCGGCCGAGGCCACGGCCAGGAACCGACCCTGGCGGGGGACCGGCCGGCGCAGCAGGGCCGGGATCCCGACCCGTGCCGCGGTGACCACGCCGCCGAGGTTGACGTCCAGTACCGCGTCGACCTCCTCCGGCGCCATCTCCCACAACGGAGTGCCCCCGGCGATGACGCCGGCCACGGCCACCATGGCGTCGAGCCCGCCGAAGCGCTCTTCGGCCAGGTCGACGGCGCGGCTCAGCGCGTCGGGATCGGTGGTGTCGGCCATACAGGCGACGATCCGGTCGGGTTCGTCGTCGTGGTCATCGGGGCCGCGGGGCACCGCGGCCATCGATGTCGCCACCACGGACCGGAGCTCGGCCTCGGTGCCCATGGGATAGGCGAGACGTGGGTCGTCCGATGCCCGATCGACGGCCACCACCGCCCACCCGTCTGCGGCCAGGCCGGTCACGGTTGCGGCCCCGATCCCTCGGGCGGCTCCCGTCACCACGGCGACTCGTCTCATGGCATGACCTCCACATCCTCGACCTCGGAACGTCCTCCGACCAGGGCCAGCAGCTCGGCCACCGCGCCGGCCAACAGCCGCCGCCCCTCATCGGCGTGGGCGCCCGCCGGATCGCCCAGCACCCCGTTGGCGCTCACCGACCGCACCCCCCCGTGCTGCAGGCGGGGGAGGAGCTGGGCCAGCGAGCGTTGGTCACCGGCCTCGGCCGCTTCCATCCGAACCCGCCCGGGGGCGATGGCCAACATCAGCGACGTCTCGGTCCGTCCAGCATGGGCGTCGCCCTTCCACCGGGGGGACCAGGCCACCACGGGATGGCCTTCGCCGGCCAGGCGCTCCATGGCCCGCGACACCGCCACGGCGTTTCCCCCATGGGCGGAGACCACGACAACCCGACCGAAGTCGAGGCTGGCCGAACGACCCAGCTCGACGAGCATCAGCTCGGTGGCCTCGAGTCCGATCGAGAGGGTGCCGGCGAAGCCCCGGTGCTCACCGCTCGACCCGTAGGAGAGCGGGGGGGCCACGATGAGGCGGTGGTCCTGCTCGGCGGCGAGCTCGGCCAGGGCGATGGCGATGTCGGTGTCGGTGGTGACGGGCAGGTGCGGACCGTGCTGCTCGGTCGATCCGAGGGGGACGAGGAGGACCGCGTCGGGGCCGGCATGACGGGTGACCTCGGTCCACGGCCAGGCGTCGAGCCGGTTCACCGTCTGCTGCCGGGGTGGGAGTCGGCGGCCGGCACTTCGTCCAGGTAGTCGTGACGGGCCAGAAAGGCGAGGAGCGCATCGGCCGCTTCCACCGCGCCGACCGGCCCGACGATGATCGGAGGGTCGTGGGCCACCAGCGCGCCGGTCAGCTCCAAGAGTCGTATCCGGGGATCGTCGCTCGGGGGGGCGGGCAGCACCCGTGGTGGGGGCGTATACGGACTGCTCGATCCCACCTGCACGGCGGGGGGATCGACCCCGGGACGGCGGTCGGCCTGGCTGCGCACGACCGGAATGGCCAGCTCCCCGGCGGCCAGGGCCGCGGCCAGCGAAGCCCGTCGCAAGGTCACCCCGGCCCCCTCGACCGAGCACACCGCGGGCACCGGAACCCGGAGCCGCTCACGCCATCCGGCATCCAGGCGTCGCTCGACGATGAGGCTCATCCCCGTCGACCCGTCGACCCGGTCGGGCTCGGGGCCCTCCGTCTCGAGGCTCACCAGGCCCAGCGCCTGGCTGGCCCCCAGCTCGTGGGCCAGGAACGCCGGCAATGCGCCGGTGCCCCGGTCGGCCGAACGGTCCCCGCACAGGACGAGCGCCGGTTCGCCGTACCCGGTCACCACCGACACGATGGTCCGGGCCAGGTCCTGTTCGTCCGTGGCCAGTTCCTCGATGTACCCGCTCCCGGTCGCCGCCGGGTCGGCGTCCGCTTCCCCGCCCGGGCCCGGGCTCGGGATGCGCACCACCTGTGCGCCCAGCGCGGCGACATCACGTAGCGCGGCCTCGACCGCCGGCGGTCCCACCGCCACGGCCACCACCCGGCCCGACCACGCCTCGGCCACCCGGAGCCCGTGCTCGAGGGCGGCGGCGTCGGCCGCCGACAGCCCGGTCGACCAGGGGTCCCGGGTGATCGCACCACTGAGCAGATCGACCTCGGGCCGGAGATCGGTGATCCTCAGGCAGACCACCACCAGCGGCCCGGTCGGTTCGGTCGCCCCGGTCGCCCCGGTCGCCCCGGTCGGCTCGGTCGGGAGAGCGCTCATCCGTGGTGGAACACGACGCCGTGCCCGCCGTCGGGATAGGTCCACGTGATGGCGCCGTCGTGGTTGCAGACCATGTAACAGGTCCCGCACTCGAAGCACTCCTCGTAGTTGAAGAGGATTCCGCCGTCGGCGGTGGGCGCGAAGAGATTGGCCGGGCACGCGGTCACGCACGATCGGGTGGTACACGACCGGCACACCTCGGAGTCGACCGTGATGTGCGCCCGGCCGCCGACCCGGAAGTCGACCGTGGCCATCCGATCCTCGAACGACACGCCGCGCCACCGGGGCTGGTCCTCGTCGGGCAGAGCGCCGTCCGGCTCGGTGGTGCTCATCCGAAGATCCTCATGCCGCGCAGGGTATCGGCAGCCAGCTCGCGGAGCTTCACCCCGTGCTTGGCGGCGACGGCCCGGGTGATCCGGAGCCCACCGGCCTTGGGGCGAGGGTTGGTGACGGTGAACATGCCCTCGGCCAGATCGCAGAGCAGGCCCGGATAGCGCTGCTGGACCCGATCGGACAGCACGAGGGAAGGCGCCTTCCGCAGTCGCTTGTGATCGGCCAGCACGAACTGGCCCTCGAGGTCGGCGCGGTAGGACTCGAGCCCCCGGGCCGAGCAGTCCCGTGCGGCGATGGCCCGATGGGCCGCCCGCCCGGCGGCGAAGCCCGACCCGATGGCGAAGTTGACCCCCTCGAGCCAGAGGCCGGCGGCCAGCGTCATGGCGGCGGCGTCGCCGGCCACCAGCATGCCGTCGGTGGCCAGCGGCGGCATGGTGTCGTAGCCTCCTTCGGGGATGAGGTGCGCGGCGTACTCCTTCAGGGATGATCCCTTCAGGTAGGGGGCGATCGTCGGATGGCCCTTGAGGTCGGCGATCAGCTCCTCGGGGCGTATCCCGGAGTCGGCCAGCTGGGGGAGGGAGACGACCACCCCCACGCTGACGGTATCGGCATTGGTGTAGAGGAAGCCCCCGCCGGGGATGGTCCTGGTGCACCCGAGGATCTCGATGTCGACGCCTTCACCGGACTGCACCCCGAAGCGCTCGTCGATGACCTCGCGCGGCAGTTCGAGCACCTCCTTCACCCCGAGCGTGTAGTGGGAGGCCTCGGCCCCGTTGAGCAATCCGGCCTCTTTGGCCAGGAACGAATTGACCCCGTCGCACGCGATCACCACACCGGCCCGGAGCTCCGCTCCCTGGCGATCCGTCCTCACCCCGACCACCCGTCCGGTTTGGTCCCGCAGCAGCCCCGTCGCCACGGTCGAATGGAGCAGCTTGGCCCCGGCGTCGGTGGCCTTGGTGGCCAGCCAGGAGTCGAACCGCGAGCGCAGGGTGGTCATTCCGTTGAACGGCGCCCGTCCCCAGGTCTCGGTGCGGTAGTCGATGGACAAGGACTGCGAACCGGTCACCATCATGGTCGACCGTCGCACGATCCACCGTTCGCACGGCACTTCCTCCCACCACTCCGGAATGATGTCGTCCAGTACGCGCCCGTACACCACGCCGCCGTAGACATTCTTCGATCCGGGGAACGGGCCGCGCTCGACCATCACCACCGAGCGGCCCGCCCGGGCCAGCGCCAGGGCGGCGGCGGATCCGGCCGGGCCGGCGCCGACGACGACCACGTCGAACTCGGCGACGTCGGGACCCGGTGCACCGGAACCGACCGATGCGGGAACCATCGGGTCAGGTGCCATCGCTGCGGCTGCCTTCCCCGGGCGCGTGGCCACCGGGTCCGTCACGCCGAAGCGGTGAGCCAACTCGACCAGCAGTTGTGGTGCGTCGGTCACCAGTCCCAGGTCGGCCATGGCGGTCATCGGACAGGTCCCGTCGGTGTTGACGCTGATGATGTGCCGCGGCGTCCCCAACCCGCTGACGTGCTGGGTGGCCCCGGAGATGCCGAAGGCAATGTAGAGGTCGGGATCGATGGTCACCCCGGTGGTGCCGATCTGCCGGCTGTAGGCCGCCCATCCGGCGTCGGTGGCCACCCGGGTGGCGCCGGCCGACCCGCCCATGCACGCCGCCACCTCGGCCAGCAGGTCGAACATCTCGACGGCGGTCCGGCCATCGGCGCCGGCCGCCAACCCGGCGCCGCCGGCCAGCACCCGGGTGGCGTCGGCCAGGTCCATGGTGTGGAGGTCGGGCTCGAGCACCGCCAACACTTCGGGGTCGCCCGGGGTCGGCATAGCCGGGCCATCCTCCCTCTGGATCCTGCTGCGGTTCCATCGTGGGTAGGGGAGAGACGGTCGGCGGTGAGCCGGCGACGGCGATGGCCGTGACCCTGCGGTACCAGGGTGACCACCACGGGACCATCGATCTCCACGGGCACCTGGACGCGGTCGTCGATGCGCACCACCGTGGCGCGCACCACCCGGCCCGGTGGCATGCCCTCGGGCCGTCGTGGTCGACGCCGTGGACGCTGACGGTCAGGGCCCGGGCGACCAGGGGTCTCCCGAGCAGGGCCGCCACCCGGGGGGCGAGGTCTCGGCCGTCCGGCGAGGCCGGCATCACGATCAGCGGTGTCCGGGCGAGCCATGGGGCCAGCCGACGGGCCAGTGAGCCGGGACGGAGCCCGGGTCCGGTGTCGGCCCACCACACTGAGCTGGCCCCGACCAGCGCCGACGCCCCCGTCTCGGCGCCCGATCCGACCACCACCGCGGTCCCTCCCGCTCCGACCACGGCCTCGGCGGCACCACCCGGAAGCCGGCCCTCGCGCACCACGATCACGGCCACCGCCGGTCCGTCCGGTCCGGGCACCGCGCTGACCGCGTCGACCGCGGGGGACGTCGTCACAGGGACACCGCCACGCGATGGCCCTCGATCACCGCGGCGTGGGCCCGTCGGGGGGCGAGGCAGTCTCCGACCCGGTGCACCTCGAAGGGCCGGTCGACGAGGACCCGCCACAAGTCGTCCTCGGGCTGCTGCTGGACCGAGCACACCACCCAGTCGCAGATCCGTTCGTGGTCGGTGCCGGTCGGATGATGCTGGAGGGTGAGCACGACCCCGGTGTCCGAGGCCGGGCGGTCATCGGAGCCACCGCGGTCGTCGGGGTCGTCGCGGTCGTCGGGCGGTCGCACGGCCATCGGGACCAGGTCGGTGCTCTGGCCGATGCCCTTGGCGTGGGCCTTGATGTTCCAGGTCTCCATATCGAGGGTGATCCCCAGATCCTGGCCCACCACCATCGAGTTGGTGACGATCTCGACATCGCAGCCGCGGTCGGCCAGCAGCTCGGCCGTCGACGTGGCCTGGTGGAATCCCAGCTCGTCCACCACTACCACGCGCCCGTCGGGATGGACGCGTCCCTCGAGCACGTCCCGGACGTCGACGACCCGGGGATGATCACCGGCCCACCATGGGCGGGCCGGCCGGGCGCCGGTGGCCACGATGACCGCGTCAGGGGCCTCCGCCGCCACGACTTCGGGGGTGGCCTCCGTGCCCGTCCGGAGCGTCGACGCCCTGGCGATGGGCGGCCACGACCAGGTTGCGGGTGATGTCCAGGAACTCGGCCCGACTGGGGACCGACGCCGCCACCTGGACCTGGCCTCCCAGCCGATCTTGGCGCTCGAACAGCGTGACCCGGTGCCCGCGCTCCGCCGCCGTCACCGCGGCCTGCAGGCCGCCCGGCCCTCCGCCGATGACCACCACCCGGCGACGTCGGGTCGGGAACGGGATGACCGTGGCCTCACGACCGGTCCGCGGGTTCTCGATGCAGCCCAGCCACCGGTTCAGGCCCATGCGCCCCACACACTCCTGGTTGCACGAGAGGCAGGTGCGGATGTCGGTGGGATGACCCGACCTCGCCTTGATGGCGAAGTCCGGGTCGGCGATCTGACCCCGCACCACCCCCACCAGGTCGCACAGCCCCTCGCGGAGGGCCCGGTCGGCCTGGAGGGGGTCCTTGAACCGGCCCACCCCGACGACCGGCACCCCCACCGCCTCGCGGATGGCGCTCGGGATGAACATGGCGTACCCGGGGGGGATCTGCATGCTCGCCTCGATCATGTAGAGGGTGGCGGTGGCGACCCCGATCGAGGTGTTGATGTAGTCGACCTGACCGGTGGCATCGACCATCCGGGCCACCTCCACCGCGTCCACGATGTCGGTACCGCCCTCGATGAGCTCGTCGCCGCACAGCCGCACGCCGAGGGCGCGGTCGGTGCCGATCGTCTCCCGGACGGCGTCGACGATCTCGAGCAGCAGACGGGCCCGGTTGGCGAGCGGTGCCCCCGTAGTCGTCCCCGCGCTGGTTGGTCGCCGGCGAGAGGAATCCTCGCACGATGGAGGAGTGGGAGCACTGCAGCTCGATGCCGTCGAAGCCGCCGTCCATGCAGTGGTCGGCGACCGTCGCGTACCCCCTGACGATCTCGCCGATCTCGTGGAGCTCGACCGCCTTCGGCACTTCGCGGAACAGCGGGTCGGGCACCGGGCTCGGCGCCCACACCGGGCGCCTCGAGTACATGCTCGAGGCCTGGCCGCCGTTGTGGTTGATCTGGGCGAGGATCGGGACGTCGTGGGCGTGCACCGCGTCGGTGATCCGCCGGTAGCCGGGCACCACCTCGGGGTTGAAGCCGTGGATCAGCTTCTCGTAGGGCCAGTCGGTGGGATGGGTGGAGTGCTCCTCGGTGACGATCAGGCCGGCGCCGCCGGCGGCGCGGGCGGCGTAGTAGGAGGCGTGCTGCTCGGTGGGCAGCCCGTGGGTGGCGTAGTTGGTGAGGTGGGCCGAGAAGACGATGCGATTCTGGACGGTGACCGGCCCCAGCCGCAGCGGGGTGAACAGGTGGCGGTAGCGGGTGGCCGAGCTCATGACGTCACCGGCCGATCAGCGGGCCGACGAGCCGGCGTCGACGGCGAGGGTCGTGCCGGTCACGTACCGCGACTCATCCGAGGCCAGGTAGACGACGGCGTGACTGACGTCCTCGGGGGGCAGGACGTCGACCTTCAGCGAGTTGAGGAAGATGGAGCCGGTGTCCGGGCTGGCTTCGATGCGCTCGCCCAGCCCGCCGAGCCCGACGAGCATGGGGGTGTCGACGCCGGTCGGGTGGATCGTGTTGACCCGGATGCTCTGGGCGGCCAGCTCGTTGGCCAGGACCCGCATCACCCCGACCATGCCGTGCTTGGACGCCACGTAGGGGGCGAAGAACGGCTGTCCCTTGAGCCCGGCGACCGAGCTGATCAGGATGATCGAACCTCCCCCGGCCTCCACCAGGTGGGGGATCGATGCCACCGACGTGTTCCAGGCCCCGGTCAGATTGATGCCGATGACGGCCTCCCACACGGCCGGGGTCACCTCGTCCCACCGCTGCACGGTGCAGACACCGGCATTGGCCACCACGATGTCCAATCCACCGAGCCGGTCCACCCCGTCGCCCACGATGGCGGTCAGCGACTCCGACGTCGCGGACGTCGACGGCGGCAGTCACCACCCGGGCGCCGGCGGCGAGCACCAATCGCTCCGTCTCCTCGAGGTCGGCCGGGGTGGCCAGCGGGTACGGAATGGCCGTCCACGTCGCGACACAGGTCGACAGCGATGATGTCGGCCCCCTCGTGGGCCAGCCGCACCGCGTGGCACCGGCCCTGACCGCGGGCGGCACCGGTGATGAGCGCCACCTTGCCCCTGGCTCTCCCCGGTCGGTCGGGCCGCTCGGGCCGGAGCGCGGTTGGGTCCGCTCCGGGGCTCACCGGGCTCACGGGGCCACTCCCGCAGTCAGCGATGCCCGTCCCGCATCCCGGCCGGCCCCGATGTCCATGGCCAGTCGGCGCCCTTCCAGCACGGCCTCCAGCACCGTGCGCGGGGCCACGGCGTCACCCGCCCGGCGGGTCCCCGGCCGGTCCAGGTACAGGGTCTCCTCGGGGAGGCGGTGGCCGCAGTCGACGACCACCGCGCCGTCGATCCGTCGTTGCACTCCCGTCCACACGTCCTCGAGCACCGCCCGGCCGTCCTCGACCCCGCGCAACAGGGCGCGCAGCTCGCGCCGCACCCCGGCCCGCTGGAGGCGCGTGTTGGCATCGGCCAGATCGCCGGACAGGGACAGCTGGGTGCCGGCGATCTGGTCCGGGGTGACCAGGGCCACCTGGCGGCCCGATCCGGCCAGCCATTCGGCGACCCCGACGCCGACAGGGCCGCCGACCGGATCGTGGACGACGACGGGACCGTCGGGCAGGGCGTCGACGCCACCGTCCAGGGCGGTGAGGGCGTCGACCACCGGGCAGGACCCATCCGTGGCGAACGAAGGCGGCTTCGGTCGGGACCCGGTGGCCAGCACCACTTCGACGTGGTCGGTGTCGGACCCGTCGAGATCGGCCGCGGTGGCGGCGACCCCCGTCTCGATGCGTACTCCCTGGATCCGGCACTCGGTGATCAGCCAGTCGGTGAGGAGGGCCAGGCGCTCCCGGCCCGGACCCACGGCCGCCTTCCGGAGGGCACCTCCCGCCCGCTGCGTCCCGTTCGACCATCCGCACCCGGTGGCCGCGGCCGGACAGCACCCGTGCGCATTCCAGCCCGGCCGGGCCGGCCCCGACGACCAGGACGTCGGCGGGGATCCCGTCCGAGCCCTCGGTCGACGGCTCTTCGGTCTCGTGCCCGCTCCGCGGCTCGCCCACGCAGCTCACGATGGGGTTGCGGTTGTCCCGCACCCGACAGGCCTGGTTGCAGAGGATGCACGGCCGGGCCCGCGACGGATCACCGGCCCGCACCAGCCCGACCAGTCGGGGCTCGGCGATCTGGGCCCGGGTCATCTCGACGAGGTCGCACACGCCGTCGTCGATGGCGGTCTGCGCCCACCCCGGATCGACCACGCTGCCCTGGAGCACCACGGCGGCCCTGCCGGCGGCGGCCCGGCGCATGTGCCGGCACAGGTCGAGGTTGAAACCGGCGCCGGTGTGGGCGTCGGGGCGGTACGCCGTCGTGGAGAACGGTCCTCCCCGGACCACGGTGATGAGGTCCACCGAGCCGGCCAGGGCGGCGACGTGCTCGGCGGCGGCGTCCGGGGTGACACCGGCCCATGGGGCCAGCTCGTCACAGCACAGTCGGACCGCCACCAGCCGGTCGGGACCGACGGCGCTCCGGACCGCGCCGATCACCTCGGTGGTCACCGCCAGCCGGTCCGACCCGTACCGGTCACCGCGCAGATTGGTCAACCCGGAGTGGAACTGGCGGAGCAGCGACGTCGGGCCGATGTCGATCTCCACCCCGTCGAGCCCGGCGTCCGTGGCCGCCCGGGTCGCCCGGGCGAATCCCTCGACCAGGGACTCGATCTCCGGGGGGCCCATCTCCATCGGCATCTCGCGGCTGACCACGTCGGCCACGCCCGACGGGGCCCACATGACCGACTGGGAGTAGGCGCTCGACCCCTGGGCGCCGCAGTGGCCCAGCCCGGCCAGCACCAGTGTCCCGAACGGGTCGCAGGCGGCGGCCACGTCGGCCCATCCCGGTGCACAGGCCTCCGCCAACGGCGCCCGCTCGTAGGGCCAGTCCGAGGCGTGCACCGACGCCGACTCGACGACGATGATGCCGGCACCTCCGGCGGCCCGCTCCCGGTAGTAGGCGACGTGCCGATCGCTCAGGCCGCGGCCCCGGCCCAGATTGGTCTCGTGGGGACCGAACAGGACCCGTGACGGCGCCGATCCGCCCGGCGATGGTCACCGGCTCGACCAGGCTCGCCACGACTCAGCGGGGTCGGGAGCCGGGATCGATCGAGACCAGCGGGCTCTCGTCGCAGATGCGGTCGGGTCGGCGCGGGAGCATGGCCACGGCCACCGGCCGGGCAAGACGCGAGTGGTCGCCCGAGGGTTTGGGCGCCCCGGTCCGATCCCGGGTGGCCAAGGTCTGGGCGCCGTGCCCGAGCACGCACTCGGGGTCGGGTCCGTCGAGGGGTAGCCCGGTGAAGAACTTGGCCGCCATGCAACCGCCCCGGCACGCGTCATAGTGCCCACAGGAGGCACAGGCCCCCGCGCTCTGCGGACGCCGGAGCTCGGTGAACAGCTCCGAGTGGCGCCACACCTCGGCGAATCCCCCGGGGGACCGCACGTTGCCGGCCAGGAACTCCTCGTGGATGGCAAAGGGGCAGGCATAGACGTCCCCGATCGGGTCGACCAGGCACACCACCCTCCCGGCGCCGCAGAGATTGAGGCCGGGGAGCGCCTCGCCGTATCCGGCCAGATGGAAGAAGGAGTCACCGGTGAGCACGTCTTCGCCGTTGGCCAGCAGCCACTCGTAGAGGGCCCGCTGCTGGCCCGATGTCGGATGGAGCTCGTCCCACACGTCGGCTCCTCGGCCCGAAGGGCGCAGGCGGGTGAGCCGGAGCTGGGCACCGTAGTGATCGGCCAGCGCCTTGAAGGCATCGAGTTGGCCGACGTTGTGGCGGGTCACCACCACCGACACCTTGAACCCGGTGAACCCGGCCTCGGCCAGCCGGCCCATGGCCGTCAAGGCGGTGGCGTACGAGCCGGCGCCGCGCACGGCATCGTTGACGTCCGCCGTGGCTCCGTCGAGCGAGATCTGGACGTCCACATAGTCACTGGCCGCCAGTCGTTCGGCCACGGGAACGGTGATGCGCGAGCCGTTGGTGGAGAACTTCACGCCGACGTGGTGGTCGGTGGCGTACTCCACCAGCTCCCAGAAGTCGGATCGCACGGTGGGCTCGCCGCCACCGATGTTGACGTAGAAGATCTGCATCTTCTCGAACTCGTCGATGACCGCCTTGCACTCGGCCGTGGTCAGCTCGTGCGGATCGCGTCGGCCCGAGCTGGACAGGCAGTGCACGCAGGCCAGGTTGCAGGCGTAGGTCAGCTCCCAGGTCAGGCAGATGGGTGCGTCGAGTCCCTGCTCGAACCGATCGACCAGGCGACCGACCTTCGGGGCCCGGCCCGGTGATCGATCGGTGACGTCCGGCGACCGATCGGTGATGATGGTCATGGCACCTCCCGCGGGCAGATCATGCCGGACTCGACCAGGGTGGCGAGAGCGCGCTCGTAGCTCGGACGCTCGCGTTCGGACACGCCGGCCGCGCCGGAAGGCATCGTGCCCGGTGGGCTGGTCGGCCAGGGACGCGGACCAGGTCGAGCAGTCTCGGGCTCTTGAGGAACGAGAGTCGACGGGTCCCGAAGTGGTAGGCGAGGGCGCCGAAGGACTCGGGGCGGAGCGAGACCTGCGGGTGCAGGGTCCACGCCCGGGCGCCGTCGAAGGACGCGGCGGCCTGGGTGGGCGAGACGGGGGGCATGCGGTGGGGATCGATTCGGTGGGTTCGGCGAGCGGTGGCCTAGTAGACCCCGCACATCCCGTCGATGGAGACGTCCTCGACCAATAGGTCCTCCTCGATGAGGGCCGCGTCATCGACGCCGTCGGCGTCATCCGGTGCCGAGGCTTCCTCGGTGGTCACTGCAGCGGTGGAAACAGTCATGGAACCTCCGATGGGTGGGCCGGAATTCGCCGGCTGCGGGTCGATGGGTTTCAATTTATAGCACTGGATGCCAAAATGGAAGTATGGAGGTCGAAAAGGGTAGAGCGGTCGAAGGGGGTAGAGAGGTCGAAGGGGGTAGAGAGGTCGAAAAGGGTAGAGCGGCCGAAAAGGCGAGCGGGGACCGACCGGCGCCGGGGTGCCCGAGCCCGGGGAGGTGGCCCGGGGGAGACGCCCGAGCACCACCCGGGTGGACGTGGCCCGGGCCGCCCTCGAGCTCTTCAGCCGGCAGGGCTACGACCAGACCACCGTGGACGAGATCGCCGCCGCGGTCGGGGTCAGCCGGCGGACCTTCTTCCGCTACTTCGAGACGAAGCCCGATGTGGTGTGGGGAGAGTTCGACGCCGAGTTGGCCCGTCTCGCTGACGCGCTTGGCGGCGGCCCCACCCGACGAACCGATGATGGACGTGTTGCGACGGGTGGTGGTCTCGACCAACCGGTTCGGCGCCGCGCGAGCTGGACGACCTGAGGATCCGCATGGGCCTGACCAGCACGGTTCCCACCCTGGTGGCCCACTCTGCCGTCCGCTACGCCGAGTGGTGCGACGTCATGGCCGAGTTCGCCGCCGGCCGGCTCGGGGGGGAACCCGGTGATCTCGGGCCCCAGACGGTGGCCCGGGCCTCGCTCGGCGCAGCCATGGCCGCGTTCACCTGTTGGGCCCGGTACGACACCGACGACCTCGCCGGGGCCCTGGACCAGGCCTTCCGGGCGCTCGCCACCGGCTTCGACGAGGACCGGCTCCGGAGGTGAGCCCGCTCGACGTCGACATGGGGATGGCGCGATGCTGGTCGAAGAGCAAATCGGTGCCCCCGGGCCCCGACACCAGGGGAGGTCCACCCGTATGAAGATCCGTGCCGCCGTCTGTTCCGGACTCGACGAGCCGTGGAAGGTCGAAGAGGTCGACGTCGATCCCCCCGGTCCCCACGAAGTGATGGTCCAGATGGCCTATGCCGGCATGTGCCATTCCGACGAGCACCTCCGCACCGGCGACATGAGCGCTCCTCCCGAGGTGCTCGAGGTCTTCGGCGTGGAGTCGATGTTCCCGATGATCGGTGGGCACGAGGGCGCGGGGATCGTGACCGAGGTCGGCCCGGGCGTCGAGACGCTGGCCGTGGGCGACCACGTGGCCGCTTCCTTCATCCCGGCCTGCGGCCGGTGCTTCTGGTGCGCCTCCGGACGTCAGCACCTGTGCGACATGGGCATGGCCATCCTGGCCGGGCCGATGATGAGCGACGGCCAGTGGCGCTACCACCTCGACGGGCAGAACGTGAACCGGATGACCCAGCTCGGGACGTTCTCCGATTCGGTGCTGGCCAACGAGATGTCCCTGGTGAAGATCGACCCCAACGTGTCGTTGCGGGCCGCCGCCCTGATCAGCTGCGGCATCTCCACCGGGTTCGGTTCGGCGGTGGACCGGGCCAAGGTGAAGCCGGGCGAGACCGTCGTCGTCGTCGGTTGCGGCGGCGTCGGGTCGGGGGCCATCCAGGGGGCGAAGATCGCCGGTGCCCGCTATGTCATCGCCGTGGACCCGCTGCCGTTCAAGGTGGACAAGGCCAAGCAGATCGGCGCCACCCACGGCGCCGGCTCGATCCTCGAGGCCAATCTGATGATCCCCGAGCTCACCGAGGGCCGCATGGCCGACGTGGTCATCCTGACCCCGGGTGTGCTGACCGGCGATCTGGTGGCCCCGGCCATGCAGCTGGCGTCGAAGGACGGCCGGGTGGTGGCCACCGCCATCGCCCCCTTCAACCAGGACGAGGTCAGCCTCAATCTGTTCAACCTGGCCATGTTCAACCAGGCCCTGCTGGGCACGGTGTTCGGGTCGTGCAGCCCGCGGGTGCAGATCCCCAACCTCCTCCGTCTCTACCAGGCCGGTCTGCTCGAGGTGGACGGTCTGATCACCCAGGAGTACACCCTCGACGAGGTGCAGAACGGCTACGACGACCTGGCCGCCGGCATCAACGTCCGCGGCGTGGTGAAGTTCGACCTCTGATCCGGAGGTCGCCCCGGAGGATGCGCCCCGGCGGCGGGCGGCGTCCGGTGCACGGTGCGCGCCGTGGGGCAGTCGGCCGCCCATGGGACCGGTCGGAGTGGGTGCGCGGCAGTGCAAGACCCGCTCCACCTGCCCATACAAGCGTCCGCTGGGCGGAGAGTCCGGTCACTGCCCGCTACGCTGGCGAAACTACTGGAGAGATGACCGGAGCGTGACCGTGGCATTCGATCTTGCTGCATTACTGCAAGACCATCAGGGTGAGAGTTTCGACCTCCACACCCGATTCATGAACCCCCAACTGGTCAAGGTACTGACCACCCTGGGGTTCGACCGGCACTACGTGGGGGGCGAGGGCTCCTACCTGATCGATGACCAGGGTGACCGGTATCTCGACTTCCTCTCGGGCTTCGGGGTGTTCGCGCTGGGCCGCAGCCATCCGGTGATCAAGGACGCGCTCCATCAGGCGCTCGACGCCGACCTTCCCAATCTGGCCCAGCTGGACTGCGCGCTGCTGCCCGGCCTGTTGGCCGAGGCCCTGGTGGCGCGGGCGCCCGCTCGGCATCGATCGGGTCTTCTTCACCAACTCCGGGGCCGAGTCGGTGGAGACGGCCATCAAATTCGCCCGGTGCACGACCAAGCGGAGCCGGATCCTCTACTGCGACCACGGTTTTCACGGCCTCACCAACGGGGCGCTGTCGCTCAACGGCGGCCAGGAGTTCCGCGACGGATTCGAGCCCGCTGCTGCCCGACTGCGTGGCCATCCCGTTCGGTGACATCGACGCGCTGGAGCGCGAGCTGCGGCGGGACGACGTGGCCGCCCTGGTGATCGAGCCGATCCAGGGGAAGGGTGTCTACATGGCCCCCGAGGCCTACTGGAAGTCCGTCCAGGAGCTGTGCCGGAGGCACGGGACCCTCCTGGTCATGGACGAGGTCCAGACGGGCATGGGGAGGACCGGTCGGTTCTTCTGCCTCGACCACTGGGGACTGCAGCCGGACATCATCACCCTGTCCAAGGCGCTCTCCGGGGGCTACGTGCCGGTCGGGGCCGTACTGACGACGACCCGAGTGTTCAACGCCGTGTACAGCTCGATGGACCGGGCGGTGGTCCACTCGTCCACGTTCTCGAAGAACCAACTGGCCATGGTGGCCGGACTCGCCACTCTCCAGGTCATCGACGACGAGCACATCGTGACCCGCGCCGCGGATCGTGGCACCCAAATGATGGAGGCGCTGCAGCCGTTGGTCGAGAAGTACGAGCTGCTCCACGAGGTCCGGGGCATGGGGCTGATGATCGGCCTGGTCTTCGGGGCTCCGGAAGCCCACGGCCGGGCCCGGTTCCGAATGATCGAGATGGCCCGCAAGGGAATGTTCTCCCAGCTGATCGTGGTCCCGCTCTTCCACCGTCACCGGATCCTGACCCAGGTGGCTGCGGACAACGTCAACATCATCAAGCTGCTCCCACCGCTGACCATCGGGGACGAGGAGATCGACCGGTTCGTCGCCGCCCTCGACGATGTTCTGGCCGACGCCCAGCGCAGTTCGGGGCTGCTGGTCGAAGTGGGGACCTCGATGGCCCGCAACAGCCTCAAGCGGCAGGGGCGGCGTCCTGCGGCGGCAGCAGCGTCCGGCGCTCGAGGATCGTGAGCGGGGAGAGCTCGAGCGGGGAGGGCGGGGAGAGCACCGGCCGGACGTTCGGGACGGGCGACCGGGTCCTGGTCACCGGCGGGGCCGGATTCATCGGGTCCTCGCTGGTTCGGCAACTGCAGCGGTGTGGGGCCCGGGTGGTGGCCATGGTGGAGCCCGGCGGCGACACCCTGAACCTGGACGGTCTCGATGTGGAGACGGTCACCGCCGACCTCCGGGACGCTGACGCGGTAGCTCGGGCCGCGGCCGGCTGCCGGTACGTCTTCCACGTGGCCGCGCTCTACCGCTTCTGGGCCGCCGACCCGAACGACTTCTACGCCATCAACGTGGGCGGGACGCGCAACGTGCTCGCCGCCGCCCGGGCCTCGGGCGGTGAGCGGTTGGTGTACACCTCCACCGTGGGCACACTCGGCCTCCACGGTGCCTCCAACCACGCCTCGGTGGACGAGACCTCCTTCGCCTATGTGGACCATCTGTTCGGCGGCTACAAGCAGTCGAAGTATGTCGCCGAGCACGAGGTGCTCCGGGCCGGCGCCGAGGGTCTGCCGGTGGTGCTGGTGCTTCCGACCACGCCGGTGGGACCACGCGATCGGGGCCCGACCCCGACCGGCCGGACCGTCCTCGAGTTCCTCAACGGGCGGTTCCCGGGCTACGTGGACACCACCCTGAACATCGTCGACGTCGACGATGTTGCCCGCGGGCACATCCTCGCCGCCGAGCGAGGCGCCAACGGCCGCAGCTACATCCTGGGCGGCGAGAATCTGCTCCTGCGCGAAGTGCTCGGGACCCTGGCCCGGGTGGCCGGACTACCGGCACCCACCCGTCAGTTCCCCAACAGCCTGGCCCTGGGGGCGGCGCACGTCGCCGAGCTGGTGGGCCGGCTGCTCCACCGTGAGCCCCTGATCCCGCTGGAGGCGGCCAAGATGTCCACCACCCACATGTCCTTCGACGACACGCGGGCCCGGACCGAGTTGGGGTACCGGTCCCGCCCGCCGGCCGAGGCATTGGCCCGCGCCGCCCGGTGGTTCGTCGAAGCCGGCTACGTGCGCCCGGAGCGGCTGGCGCTGTTCTCGTGGCAGGACGGAGGGGTTGAAGGCGCGCCGACCGGCGGTAGCGACCACAGCGCGGTGAATGGCGACGCGAGTGTCGCCGTGAAGGCTGACGCAGCCAGCGCGGTGAAGGGCAGAGCGGGTGCCGACGTGACGCCCGACCCGGGGTCGGACGCCAAGCGGCCCGGGGTGGGATCAAGCATCCGGTGACGGTGCCCGCTCCGGAGTCCGGCGGCCCGGCGGCGGGAGTAGTGCGCTATGTGGCCGATGCCGTCGTCCCCTGTGACGGTTCGGTCCCGGTGCTCCGGCCCGGTGTGGTCGTCGTCGATGGGGACACGATCGTCCACGTGGGCCTCTCGGGTTCCGGTGAGGCCGGCCCTCGACCGGGGTCGGCCGATCGGGTCGTGGAGGTGCGCGGGGCCCTGCTTCCGGGTCTGGTGAACAGCCACTGCCACTCGCCCATGACCCTGTTCCGGGGGAGTGGCGAGAACCTGCCCGTCGATCGCTGGCTGCGCGAGGTGCTCTGGCCTCAGGAGGCCCACCTCACCGAGGACGATGTCTACTGGGGCATGTCGCTGGCCGCGGCCGAGCTCCTGTGCTTTGGGGTGACCACCACCTGTGAGGCGTACTTTCACGAGGACGCGCTGGCCGACGCGGTGGTGGCGGCCGGCTCCCGGGCGCTGGTCACGCCGGGTCTGCTGCAGCTGCCCGGACACCCCACGGGCGATCATTGGTGGGACGATCGCATCGACCAGATCCGGGCCTTCCACGCCCGTAGGTCCGGCGACCATGACCGCATCGAAGTCGGCTTCGCCCCCCATGCCCCGTACTCGGTCCCTCTCACCGTGTTGGCGGACATCGCCGTGGCCGCCCGGGAGTTGGATGCGTTGTTCCACATCCACCTGGCGGAGACCGAAGGGGAGGGCGTCCGCTTCGTGGCCGAGCACGGAAGATCGGCACCGGCCATGCTCGAGGAGCACGGGGTCTTCGGGGGTCGGGTGCTGGCCGCCCACAGCATCTGGCTGTCCGTGGAGGACCTCGATATCTACCGACGGCACGATGTGGCGGTGGCCCACTGTCCCCAGAGCAACGCCAAGCTCGCATCGGGGGTGGCCCCACTGGCCGAGCTCCTGGCCCGGGGCATCAGGGTCGGTTTGGGTACGGACGGGCCCGCCTCGAACAACGACCTGGACCTGTGGGAGGAGATCCGCCTGGCCGCCATGTTCGCTCGCATCCGGCAGCAGGATGCCGCCGCCCTGCCCGCCGCCGATGCTTTGAACCTGGCCACGAGGGGATCGGGGATGGCCATCGGCCGGCCCGACCTCGGCGTGCTGGCCACGGGGGCCAAGGCCGACATGATCGCCGTCGACCTCGATACCCCGGCCTTCGTACCCCTGCTGGAGGAGGCCCAGATGATCGAGCATCTGGTGTGGTCGGCGTCCAGCCGGTTGGTCACCGACGTCTGGGTGGCCGGAACCCAGGTGGTCGCGGACGGCCAGTGCCTCACCGTCGACGTCGAGCGCGCCCGCCACGAGGTGGAGCAGCGCGCCCGCCGCCTGAAGGAGGCCGGTACCTGATCGGTTTGGTCGAGGCGGGCGTTGGCGTTGGTCTGGTCAGTGCCCATCGAGCCGGACGGGCGACGAGTTGGCCAGAACACAGCTGGTCGCCTCGTGAACCGCAGGTGCTCCCTGATCGGCCCGACCGACGGTGCACTGTCTGAACCGTTCCGCACTCGGTGCGACCGAAGGGCCGGCGCGTTCCACATCGCCCCACACCCAGGCATCGGCCTGATGGATCGGTGTCCGCCCGGTAGCGGCCGAGATCAGCGCAGCGCCAACCGTCACCGAGGGGATCCGGTCATAGACCGGAAGGTCGGGCTGGTCCGGGATGACCACCATGGTCACCCCCCACGCGTCCAGGGCGTGGCGGACGGCGCGGACCTCCTGCGGTCCGAGGGTCACCGCGGTGAACGAGAACGAGACATCGTCGATGGTGGTCAGGCCCAGCTGTTCGCCACCCGCCCGGACCGGGGCGCCGCCCGGTCCACCCACGCCGACCATCGAATAGTGGAACGTGTTGAGGGCCTGCCAGGTCATGGCACTCTCCCGGAGACTGGACGGCGCCGGAAGGACCAGCAGCACCTGATGTCCCGTGAGATGTGGACCCACCGTCCGGAACCAGTTGGGAACTGCGACCGGCCGGGTGGTGATCGGGGTCCCGGTGGTCAGATAGACCACGATGGGGACGATGGCCAGCAGCGCCACCACCGTCGCCACCGTCGGCCCCAACCATGTCCGACGGGACGGTCCTGGACGGACCGCCGTCGACGGGGACGAGGGCTCCGCCCTTCCCCGCTCGGCCACTGCCTGCACGGCCACTGCCTGCACGGCCACTGCCCGCTCGGCCACTGCGGCGCGGGCATGGTCCACGATCAAGCCCACCATCACGGCAGTGGCGAGATAGGTGACGAGGACGAAGCGGGTCGGGATGACGTTCTCGAGAAGCGGTAGGCCATCGAGCCAGGCCCAGGGCAGCAGGGAGCCACTGCCGACGCTGAGCGACAGCACGGCAGAGATGAGGGCCAGTGATCCGAACAGCCAGAGCCGCAGGTCGCGTCGCCAGGTGATAGTGCCGCCGATCAGCACCGCCGCGACCCCGAATCCGAAATACTGGTTGGAGAGAGTCGGACCCTGGTAGCCCCCGACGAGCTGCTGCAAGGCGGAGACCCTGGCGGGGGCGGGCACGAAGAAGTTCCTGAGGACCGTGCCGATGGCATGGAGATCGAGTCCAGGCCAGATCGGCTGGGAGAGGTGACTGGGACCGGCCAGGGCGAACCAGACCGGATAAGCGAGCAGGACCACGGCGGTGGCCCCACCGATCAGGAGCCCGCTGACGGCATGGCCCGATCGCGCTCGGAGTGCATCCGGGTGTCGTAGCGCGGCATAGACGATGACCACCAGGACGCCGACGAGTCCGAGGGTCGCCACGATCACCAACACCTCGGTGCCGATGAAGAACTGCAGGGCGATCAGCAGGCCGAGGGCGACACCGGTGGGAAACGGCGGGTGCCGTTGGGTGACGAGCAGTTCGTCCAGGCAGGCCACGATCAGCGGAGGGACCACCGCCATGCCGAGCATCAGATAGGCGCCGGACAGGGAGCTCACGATGAAGGGGGAGAACCCGTAGAACAGCCCGGCCGCGACCGCCGCCGGCGTCCATGACACCCACCTGCGCAGGAGACCGAACATGGCCAGGCTGGAAAGTACGGGCGCCAGCGTGAGCGCGACGTTCAGCGTGGCGGTCGGGCCGAACAGCCAGGTGACCGGGGCGAGGATCGTGCCGATGGCCAGCTCGCTGGTATTGGACAGTAGGTTGACCCCACCCGGGTACCCCATGGCCGTCGAGTGCAGGGGATCGAGGCCGTGGGAGATGGCGAAGGCCGGCCAGGCCAGAAACCAGGTGAACAGGGAGTTGTCGCCGCATCCGCAGGTAGTGGTCGATGTCGGGTGGCGAGACCACACGTCCCACCACACAGCCACCGAGACGAGCAGGTAGCCGACACCGACGGCAAGCCACGTTCGCGCCGCATGACTCGGGTCGGCACCGCCGTGGCCTTTGCCCATGGATCCAGTCTGGTCGAAATCAGCGCACGACGAGAAGGACGCAGAGGCCGACCAGCCGACCGTGCTTAGGCCAGCCGCTTGGCCTCGGCCAATCCGGCGGCACTGTAGACGCCATCGGGAAAGACGGCGTCCCAGGCGTCACGCACGCCGCGGAAATCCTCGCTGGGGCCGTAGGCGGCGCGGGCAGCCGCCACCACTTCCTCCCGGCGGGCGGCGACGGCCGCACCTGAGGCGTACTCCAGCTCGGTGTCGATCTGGGCGATCGACTCGGCGAAGCGGCGTTGGTGGCCGATCAACCGGACTGAACTGGCGGGAGGTGTCATGGGTCGTTCCTTGTCGGTAGTGGACTGCAGCAACGCCGGCATCGAATCATCGAAGAATCGACCGCGTGGCTTCATCCACCTGGCCGGTCGGCACGAGGCCCATTGGCACTACCACGTTGGCACTACAACCTGGCCAGGTAGGCGGCCATCTTATCGAAGCTGGTCAGCATCCCGGCCTGCGCCTCGGGAGTCCGGAACATCTCCGGAACGTTCGTCTGGTGGGCGACCGTCTCGCACCGGCCGTCCCCGAGGTCCTTGAAGGTGATCGAGGTGGTCATGCCTCCCTCGACGTCCGCTTCGCTCCAGACCAGGGTCTCTGGTTCGACGATCTCCACGAAGACACCCCGGGACGGGTACTCGGTCCCGTCGGCGTCGTTGACCATGATGGTCTCGAACACGCCGCCGGGCCGGAGGTCGACGGTGATGTTGTCGATGGGTGTCGACACGCCGGCCGGACCCCAGAAGTGGGTGAGGTGCTCCGGCGTGGTCATGCAGGCGAACACCAGCTCGCGTGGAGCGTCCCACTGGCGGACATAGGTGATCTCGCCGCGGGCGGTGTCGTCGTCGCTCATGAGTTGCTCTCCTTGTGGGTTTGGATGGTTCGGAGGTGCCGCTCGAGCTGGTCGAACCGCTCCGCCCACACCTGGCGGTGGCGCTCCATCCAGTCGAGCGCCGAATCGAGGGGCTCGGCCTCGAAGCGGCACGGGCGGAACTGGGCCTGGCGACCTCGGGTGATGAGGCCGGCGTGCTCGAGCACCTTGAGATGCCGGGAGACGGCCTGCAGGCTCATCTCGAACGGCTCGGCCAGCTCGTTGACGGTGGCCTCTCCGGTGGCCAGTCGGACCAGAATGTCGCGACGGGTCGGGTCAGCCAGTGCCGCAAAAGTGGTGCTCAGCGTGTCAGTGGACATTGTATTCAACCAATCAGTTGATCAACGAATGTGTTGAGTATGGGGGAGGTGAACGTCCCTGTCAAGCGGGGCGCTCGGGGCGCCGCAGCTGCCCACCGACCACAATGGTGTCGGTGGACGCAGCGACGACGGATCCGATGGCGGCAGCGACGACGGATCCGATGGCGGGCGTGGGCTGGAACGAACCGGCTCAGGCCGTCGAGTACCTCGATCGCATCGCCGAACTCGCGCCCCGCGTCCAGGGGGAGGCCGTGCTCCGCAAGGCCCTACCGGCGCGGTCACGCTCGGTGTTCGACCTCGGGTGCGGGGACGGACGCCTGGCCGCGTTGGTCCTGGATGCCCGTCCCTCGATCACGCGTGCCGTGGCCATCGATCGTTCTCCGCCGATGCTCGAACGGGCGGCGGAGCGGTTCCGGCTCGATGGCCGGGTGCGGGTGAGCCGGTGGGATCTGAACGACTCGATCCGAGCGTTCGGGACCTTCGACCTCATCGTCTCCGGATTCGCCATCCATCACCTGGAGGATGAGCGGAAGCAGCACCTGTTCGCCGAGGTCGGTGACCAACTCGAGCCCGGCGGGTGGTTCTTCAACCTCGAGGTGACGAAGTCGTCCACGCCGGCACTGCACCAGCGCTTTCTGGAGGCCATCGGCAGGACGGAGGACGACCCCGAGGACCGGTTGGTCAGCGCCGGAACCCAGGCCGAGTGGATGCGTGACGCAGGCCTGACCGACGTGCACTGCCGGTGGAGGTGGCGTGGCTTCGCCCTCCTGGCCGGACGCGGCCGCGCCCGATAACCGCGTCCGGTGACCACCCCCGGTGACCGGGTTCCACCTCTGATCGCGCGCCTCGTCCGGTCCGCCGTCGCACCGACGGCGAGCAGATGGCGATGGTACGATTTGCCATGTCCGCGCCCGTTGACCAGCACCGTTTTGTGTTCGTCGGAGGTCTGCCCCGCAGCGGAACCACGATGATGGCCAGCTTCATCGGCCAGTTCGAGGACGCATCGGAGATCAAGGGCGCGAAGTTGGGCCGCAGGATGGCCGACGAGGGCCAGTACGTCCAGAACGTCTATCCCACCCAGAAGGCTGCCGGCGGCATCGCCAAATTCGGCTACTCGCCGGAGATGCACATCACCGAAGCATCACCGCTGGTAACCGAAGCCTCTCGGGATGAACTTTGGAAGGCTTGGTCTCCCTATTGGGACACCAGCCAGTCAGTACTGGTGGAGAAGACCCCGTCGAATCTCCTCAAGATGCGTTTCCTCCAGGCGCTGTTTCCCAATTCGTCATTCATCGTCCTGGTGCGTCACCCGGTGGCCGAGGCAATGGCCGTCCGCTCTCGGAACTGGACGCGGGTCTCTGTCCACCGGCTCGTCGACCATTGGCTGGCGGCCCACGACACCATGGCGTCCGACCTGGCCAGCTTGGATCGGGTGATCGTGATTCGCTATGAGGACCTCGTGACCAATCCGCATCAGACGCTGAAGGGAATCCAGGGTTTCTTGGGCCTGGAAGGAAACCTCGCCGACGAGGATCTCCGCTCGGGGCTGAACGAGGCCTACTTCGACGAGTGGAAGGAGGGCGGGCCCCTTGCCGCGTTGCGGAACCGGCGGACGGCGAGTCGCTACGAGTCCAGGATCAATAAGTTGGGCTACAGCTTCTCGTCACCGATGCCGGTCGGGCCTCTGCCTGAGGATTTTCCCACCCTCTAACCGCGCCCGACGCGTGGACGTGCCTCACTGCCGGTCGGTGTTGCGGAGGCAGGGATATCCCCGAGAGTTGTCGATCGGGGCACTCTCGGTTGTCGACCACCCGCGCGTGAACTGTCGACGGGCGTGATCTTCGGCGATGCAACTGCGGGGATTGACCGGTACCGCGGTTGAAGCGGGCTATCCGTCCGGTCCGGGTGGTTGGCTCCGGAGCCGGTTATGGAACCCGCACAGCAGTCGTCCGTTCTCCTGGGTGGTCGGGCCCCCGGCCGCATAGGGCACGATGTGGTCGACCTCGCAGTCCTCGAGCCGTTGGTCGCAGTAGGGGTGGGTGCACTCCCGGTCCCGGAGCTCGATGGCCCGTCGGGTGGCCCCGGTGAACAGCCGGGTGGTGGTGCCCACCTCGACCCGGCCCCCGGGTTGGAACACCGCCCGCTCCAGGTAGGCCTGATCCAGCCAGGGGAGGAGGGCACCGGGGGTCAAGACGCTCCCCCCGGCCAGCTCCAGGACCCGGCCGTGCAATGTCTCCCAGCCCACCAGGACGGTGAACAGGGGGGCGGGCCTTCGACCGTCGGCCGGGGCGATCTTCGACCGGGCGGCCATCTCGACCAGGGCGTCGGCCCGGCGCTGGCCCGAGGTGCGGGCCAGCTGGTCGGCCGTGGGCTCGTGGCCCAAGGCCTCTTTGGCCTCGGCCCAGTCGACCTCGAACAGGAGGTGCTCCAGGCGGTTGAGCTCCCCGGCCACGGCGGCCCCCGACACCGGGTCGAAGGTCAGCGTGCCCAGCCACATCTGGTCCAGGCTCTGGGCCAGGTAGACCTCCCGGTGGTCGAGCTGGGCCTGGCCCTCGGCCTCGGTCCCGTCGGGGTCGGCCAGCTGCTCCCAGTAGGCCGCCACCCGGACGAACTGGTCGGGGCGGAGGGTGCAGGCCTCCCCGACCAGGAACTCCTCGTCCCGGGCCAGGGCCTCCTCGGTCACCTCCCGGGACAGGCCGACCAGGACGTCCACCTGGGCCGAGGTGATGTCCCCCCGGGACCAAGCCCCGGTCGTCGCCGGGAGGTGGCGGAGCCGGCGACCCCGGCGGACCTGGCGGCGGGCCTCGGCCCCGGACAGCTTGCACCGGGTGGAGAGCCAGGCCGCCGGGGTGCGGGCCCCGTCGGTCGCCCACTCCCCCCAGGTGTCGAAGTCGGCCACCACGGTGGTCACCAGGGACTGCAACCGGGCCAGCTGGCGCTCCAGGAACTCGATGGAGGCACCGTCGCTCAAGGCCGAGGCGTCCAGCTCCATCAGATGGTCGATCTCCTGGCTCAGGGCTTCCAGCTCCATGCCTCTAGTCCAGCATCAGGGTGTGACATCGGTCGGCGGTGATCAGGGTGGTCGAACACGGGCGAGTAGTAGGAGCGATCGGCAGTACCGCGAGGGTGGAAGTGGTTCGAAGCGCGCAGCATCAGCCGTCCGTAGAAGGCGCCAAAGGCGGTGCCTTTCGGCCCGGCCACCCGGCCACCCGGCCCCCGGGCCCGGCCTGATCAGGACGGCGTGTCGTGCAGCGTCTCGGCGTAGCGGGCCGCGCCGCGGGCAAACCGGCCGATGACCGTCTTCAGCACCGCCACCATCAGGTGACCGGTGCCGGGGAGCAGCGTGTCGAAGCTCGCGTGCCAACGGATGACCGTGCCCGAACCGGTGCCCGAACCGGTGCCCGAACCGTCCGGCGTCAAGGTGATGTCGGCGCGATAGCGCCGGACCGGAAACCCCTGCAGGATGATGTAGCCGAGGTGACGGGGCGGATCCCAGAGCACCACCTCTTCTCTCGATCCGACCCCGAATCGGGTGAAATGCCGTACCGCCCCGATGCCGTCCGGGGCTGGATCACCGGGTCGCTCGAGGTCGCTCCGGTCGAGGAACGACCATTCCTTCCAGCGTTCGGCCTCGCCGAGCAGGGGCCAGACCCGGTCCACCGGGGCGGACGTCCGGGACACCACCTCGAACGACCACTTCCCCGGCTGGCCGGAGCCCGGGGAAGTAGTCGGGTCGGTCATCCCTCGATGTGGGTCTTCAGCGCATCGAGCGCCTGTTGGTAGATGGTCACCATCAGGTCGGCCATCTCATCCGGCTTGGCATCGACCGTCCAGGTCACCTGGCTGCCGTCGCCGGCGGGGCTCACGGTGATGACCGCCCGGTGGGACTCGACCGGGGCACCGTCGGCGATCTCGTAGGTGATCGCCCGTCCGGCATCGTCCTTCGACACCAATCGCTCGGTGATGGTCATTCCCATGGTCTCGAGGATGCGATTCTCGCCCTCGACCCGGCATGACTCGATCCCGGGCATCCACCCACCGATACCACCGAATTCGCCGACCACCGCCCATACGTCGTCTGCCGATCCAGCGATATCGATCTGCGCCTGTCCTGATCCCATGACTCTCCCTGTATTCAGTGGCGACCGTGATGCCGTAAGGTCCACGGCGGCCCGTTATCGACCTGATGGTAGGCGGTGCCGAGCGGTGGCTCCACCTCCGCGCACCCCGGGGTCCTGCCCGGACCACGGCCGCCCGGGCCGGCCACCCCGGAGCAGGCGTTGCCTGACTCCTGGTGTCCCCGTAGCGTCATGCCATGCATGCAACGCGTTCCGGACCAGCCGATGCGGCCTCCCTGTTCGTCAGCGACGGTCGGCGGTTGGTGCCTACGCCGGTCGCCCGTGGGCCCTGGTCCCCGGACGCTCTCCACGGGGGGCCGGTCGCCGCCTTGGTGGCTCGAGCGGCCGAGTCGTTCGCCGGAGGAGCCGGAGGAGCCGGAGGAGCCGGAGGAGAAGAACTTCAGCTGGTCCGTATCACCCTGGAGTTGCTCCGACCGGTGCCCCTCGAACCCCTCAGCCTGACCACCTCGTTGGTCCGACCCGGTCGACGGGTGCAGTTGATCGACACGGTGGTGGAGGCCGGAGGCGTCGAAGTGGCGTGGTCCCGGGCCCTTCGGATCCGCCGCGCTCCGGAGGACCAGCGGGTCGAACCGACCGTGCCCGAGGATGCCGCCCCGGACCCTCCGACCCTGGGTATCTCCAACTCCTCGTCGGATGACGCCTACCGTGCCTTCCACAACGAGGGAATGGAGATTCGTTACGTGAAAGGCAGCTTCTCGAGCCCCGGACCGGCCACGGCCTGGTTCCGGTTGCGGTGCCCGGTGGTCCTGGGCGAGGTGCCGTCACCGTGGCAACGCGTCGCTGCGGCCGCCGACTTCGGCAACGGGGTTTCTGCCGAGATCCCGTTCGGGACCGGCCTCTTCATCAATCCGGATCTGACCGTGTCGGTCCACCGCCCCCCGGTCGGGGAGTGGATCTGCCTCGACGCCCGGACCCGATTCGGAAGTCCGGGGATCGGGGCGGCCGAGTCCGAGCTGTGGGATGAAGATGGCCGGATCGGTCGCTCCGTGCAGAGCCTCCTGGTGGAGGTTCCGGCGTGAGTGACGCCGTGGGTGACGCCGTGGGTGGCGCCGTGGGCGGGGAGGGGAGTGGCGCCCCGGCCCCGAGCGTCGCCGACCTCCTGTTGGCGCGGGCCGCCGACGACCACCCGGGCCTCTACTTCGGCGACGAGCAGTGGAGTTGGAGCGAGGTCGTCGCCGAGAGCGCGACCCGGGGAGCCTGGCTCCGGTCGATGACCCACCCCGCCGACCCCAGCACCAGCGCCGACCCCGACCCGACCCCGGATGGTCAGGTCCGGGCCGGGCACGTCGGGATCCTGCTCCCCAACGTGCCCGAATACATCTTCTGGTTGGGAGCCGCCGCTCTCACCGGCGCGGTCGCCGTCGGCATCAATCCGACCCGGCGGGGGTCGGCCCTGGCCGGTGACATCCAACGGACCGACTGTGACCTGGTGGTGACCGACACCGGGGGGGCCGCCATGCTCGAGGGCCTCGATCTCGGGATCGCGCCCGACCGGATCCTGTGCATCGACCGCGAGCCGTACGGATCGATGCTGGCGTCCCACCGGTCGTCGGTCCCTGACCTTGTAAAAGGGAGGCCGACTCCCGTGGCCGAGGACCTGTACCTGCTCCTGTTCACCTCGGGGACCACCGGTTCGCCCAAGGCGGTGCGGTGCACCCAGGGGCGGCTGGCCTCCATCGCGGTGACGGCCGCCGGGGCCTACGGCTTCGAGCGGGACGACGTGGCCTACTGCACCATGCCCCTCTTCCACGGGAACGCGTTGATGGTGCTGTGGGGACCCTCGATGGTGGTCGGGGCCACCGTGGCGCTGGCCGGGCGGTTCTCCGCCTCGGGATTCGTGGCCGACATCCGGAAGTACCGGGCCACCACGTTCACCTATGTCGGCAAGGCGCTGGCCTATGTGCTGGCCACCCCGCCCGATCCGGGCGACGCCACCATCACCCTGCGCCGGGGCTTCGGCACCGAGGCCTCGATCGCCGACCATGCCGCCTTCGAGCGCCGGTTCGGCTGCGTGCTGACCGAGGGGTACGGCTCGTCCGAGGGGGGAGTGGCCATCAGCCGCACGCCGGACACACCGACCGGGTCGTTGGGCCGGCCCCGCGAGGACGTGGCCATCGTCGATCCGGAGACGGCTCACGAGTGTCCTCCGGCCGAGTTCGACACCGAGGGGAGACTGCTGAACGGCGACGCGGCGATCGGTGAGATCGTCAACCGCACCGGGATCGGCCGGTTCGAGGGCTACTACGCCGACGAGGAGGCCACCGCGGCGCGCACCCGCCTCGGCTGGTACTGGACCGGGGACCTGGCCTATCGGGATCACGACGGCTACTTCTACTTCGCCGGGCGCCGCGGGGACTGGATGCGGGTGGACTCGGAGAACCTGAGTGCCGGGCCCATCGAGCGCCTCCTGGTCCGCTTCGAGGACGCCGCCGCCGTGGCCGTCTACTCGGTGCCCGATCCCCGCTCCGGTGACCAGGTCATGGCCGCGCTCGAGATGCTGCCCGGACGCGCCTTCGATCCGCCGGGGTTCCGCAAGTTCCTCGAGGTCCAGTCGGACCTGGGCACCAAATGGCCCCCGGCGTTTCTCCGGATCACCGGCGCCCTGCCCCAGACGGCCAGTGGCAAGGTCACCAAGGAACCGCTGCGCGCCGAGGGATGGTGGGCCGGAGGCGAGTCGGTGTTGCGTCGGGTGGACGGGACACTCGACTACGTCCCGTTGGATGGCGGCCGGCGTGACCAGCTGCGCGCCGAGTTCCGACGCCACGGCCGGGACAGCCTTGTCGGTGGCTGACCACCGAGGCCGGCCGCCCACCCCCGCGGCTGACCCCGATCCACCGGTGTCGAAGCGGCCCACCGGGCCGCTGGCCGCGGCCATGGACCGGGTCGATCGATTCCAACAGCGGCACCGGTGGGCCGCCATCCCCAGCGCCGTAGTGCGCAAGTACTCCGACGATCGGGCCGGTCAGTTGGCCGGCCAGATCTCCCACGCCGGATTCCTGTCCATCTTCCCGATGTTGCTGGTGCTGTTGACGCTGGTGGGGATCTTCCTGAACGGTCACCACGGGGCCCAGGACGACATCATCAACTCGGCCCTGCGGCAGTTCCCGGTGCTCGGGTCCGATCTGAAGAACAACGTGCACGAGCTCTCGACCAGCAACTCGTTGGCGCTGGCCGTCGGGCTGGTCTGGCTGCTGTACGGCTGCACCCGGCTCAGCCGCAGCGCCCAGGTGATGATGAGCGTGGTCTGGGACATCAGCGCCGACGATCTGCCCACCTTCGGGGCCTGGATCCCTCGGGCCCTCGGCTTTCTGGCCGTGCTGGGGACCGGGTTCCTGGTCGGGGGCGCACTGGCCGGCCTCGGGGCCTTCGGTCGCTTCGGGGCCTTCTCGTCGTGGATCGGCCTGGTGCTGTCCCTGGTGGTGAACATCCTCATGTACTGGGCCGGCTTCGCCATCGTGGTGCGGATCCCGAAACAGGAACGAGCGGTCTGGCCGGGAGCGGTGCTCGCCGGAGTGGGATGGACCGCCCTCCAGTTCGCCGGGGCGCAGCTGGTGAGCCATCAGTTGCGCCACCTGTCCAACCTGTACGGCACCTTCGCCACCATCCTGGGGCTGCTGTGGTGGATCGCCTTGGGCGCCATGATCACCGTGTACGCCGCCGAGGGAAACGTGGTGCTGACCCGCCACCTCTGGCCCCGGTCGATCCGGCGGTCGGTCACCGCCCGGTCGGACGTCACCCCGAACTAGCCCGGTCGGTCACCCCGAAGTGGCTGCGTCCGCGTCCACGGTGGCCGCCTGGACCACCTCGGTGACCGCCGTCGGGGCCGGAGGAGCCTGCCCGGGGATGAACAACGCCAGCAGCCCGCCGGCCAGCGCCACCATCGAGGCGATGAGAAAGCCGCGCGAGTAGCCGGCGGTCATGGCGATACGTCGGGCCTCCGGGGTGACCACCCGCCCGGCCAGCAGGGAGGCGATGTGGGAAGCCGCCACGGTGGACAGCACGGCCAGCCCCACCGAGGCACCGATCTGGCGGCTGCTGTTGACCAGCCCCGAGGCCAGTCCGGCCTCCTCCCGGCGTACGCCCCCGGTGGCGGCCAGGGCGACCGGGGTCAGGGCCAGGCCCATGCCGAAGGTGGCCATGATGCCGCCTCCGCACGCGGTGGTCCAGTAGGTGTCGGTGGCCCGGATGAAGGAGAGCCAGTAGAGGCCGCCGGCCGCGAACACCGCCCCGACGACGAGGACGTTGCGGGGGCCGAATCGGGGCGCCAGGCGGCCGGCGATGGTGGCTCCCACCGCGATGGCCGCCGTCTGGGGGACGAACGTGAGCCCGGTGATGACCGGGTCGTAGTCGAGCACCTGCTGCAGGTAGAGGGAGAGGAAGAACCACATGGCGAACATGGCCATGCCGAAGGAGAACATCACCAGGTTGGCGAAGGTGAGGGCCCGCGACCGGAACAGGCGCAGCGGGACCAGCGGATGCGCGGCCAGCCTGGCCTCGGTGAGCACGAAGGTGGCCAGCAGCACGAGGGCGATGGCCCCGGTGATCAGGGTCGACGCCGATGTCCAGGAGACCTCGTCGGTGTGGACGATGGTGTACACCAGGGCCAGCAGCCCGGCGGTGACGGTGATCGATCCGGCCAGGTCGAGGCGGCGCCGGGGGCCCTCCGCCTTCGACTCGCGGCAGATAGAGCCGGGCCACCAGGAACAGGGCGATGCCGATGGGCACGTTGACGAAGAGGATCCATCGCCACGACAGGTACTGGGTCAGGAAGCCACCGAACAGGGCACCGGCCGCACCGCCACCGGCGGCCACCGCACTCCAGACGCCGAGGGCCCGCGCCCGGGCCCGCTGCTCGGTGAAGGTCACGGTCAGGATGGTCAGGGTGGCGGGGGAGAGGACGGCGGCGCCCACGCCCTGCAGGGAGCGGGCGGCGATCAGGGTGGCCTGGTTCTGGGCGAAGCCGCCGACCAGGCTGGCCCCGGTGAACAGGACCAGGCCGAGCAGGAGGATGCGGCGCCGGCCGAACAGGTCGGCCAGGCGTCCTCCGAGCAGCAGCAGCCCGCCGAAGGTCAGGGCGTAGGCCGTCACCACCCACTGGAGGTTGGCGGCACTGAAGCCCAGGTCCCGCTGGATCGACGGCAGGGCCACATTGACGATGGAGATGTCCAGCACCACCATGAACTGGGCCAGGCAGACGATGGCCAGCACCGCATTGTCGGAGCGGGGACGACTCATGTCATCGTCGGACCGCGGACGGCTCAGCAGCGTCGGACCCCGGTCCCGGCGGCTACCGGACCGGCTCCGACGTGCCGCTCCCCGGCTGACCATCTGCATCCGGATCCATCCCGGGCAGCGTAGGCCGCCGGCGCCCGAGCCGATGCAGGCGCCGATCCCGAAAGGATCGATGGCCGGGCGGGCCGGAAGGCCGGTCAGTGGGACAGCCAGGCGTCCGGGTCGGTGGTCAGCTTCTGCACCGAGCGGGGGAGCTCGCCCGACACGATGTCGGCGATGGACACGTGCTCGAGGACGGCCCGCAGGCTGGCCCGCACCGCCACCCACACGTCCTGGAGGTGCTCGGCGGAGCCCTCGTACTCGGTGGCCTCGGGTCGGAGGCCCCTGACCTCGGCCAGGGGCCCGTCGAGGGGGCGGATGACCTCGGCCACGGTGATCGACTCGGCCGGTCGTGACAGCCGGTAGCCCCCTTCGGCGCCGCGCTGGCTGAGCAGGAGGCCGGCCCGGCGCATGTCGTTCAGGATGCTCTCCAGGAACTTCGCCGGCAGGTTCTGGGACTTGGCCAGCGCCTCGGCGGTGACGGCCCGGCCGTCGGCATCGGCCAGGGTGCAGAGGGCCCGGACGGCGTAGTCAACCTTCGCTGAGATGTACACAGGTTGGATTCTGTCAGACGGCACCCGGGCTTGTTCCATCGTGGGCCAATTCCGGCCACGATTGCTGGTCGGCGGTGACCCCGGTGCGGTTGATCCAGACCGGGTCGTCCGGGGCCAGGTCGAGCTCGGCCGACGCGCCCCGGCTCAGTTGGACCCAGGTCGATCCGCCCGAGTCCAGCCGTCACGTCCACCCGCACCTCGAACCCGAGGTGGGTGACCCGATCGACCCGGCCGGAGTGGCCGCCCAGGCCCGGGTGGCGGTGGACGACCAGGTCGTGGGGGCGCACCCACTGCCCGTCGAGCTCGGTGGCCGGACCGAGGAACTTCATGACGAACTCGTTGTCCGGCTTGTCGTAGATCTCGGCGGGCCGACCGATCTGCTCGAGCCGCCCGTGGTTGATGATGGCCAGGCGGTCGGCCACCTCCATCGCCTCCTCCTGGTCGTGGGTGACCAGGACGGTGGTGACGGCGATCTTCTCGTGCAGCTCGCGGAGCCAGATCCGCAGCTCCTGGCGGACCTGGGCGTCGAGGGCGCCGAACGGCTCGTCGAGCAGCAGCAGCTCGGGCTCGATGGCCAGGGCCCGGGCCAGCGCCATGCGCTGGCGCTGGCCGCCGGAGAGCTGGGACGGGTAGCGGTCGGCCAGATGGTCGATCTTCACCAGGTCGAGGAGCTCGTCGACCTTGTCGGCGATCTCCGCCTTGGGCCGTTGCCGGACCTCCAGCCCGAAGGCCACGTTGCGCCGCACGGTGAGATGGCGGAACGGGGCGTAGTGCTGGAAGCAGAAGCCGATGCCCCGGTCGCGGGCCGGCACGTTGGTCACGTCCTGGCCGTCGATCTCGACCGTGCCCGAGTCGGGGATCTCCAGCCCGGCCACGATCCGCAGCAGGGTGGACTTGCCGCCGCCGCTCGGGCCCAGCAGGGCGGTCAGGGAGCCGTCGGGGACATCGAGGCTGACGTCGTCGAGGGCAACCGCGTTCCCGAATCGCTTGGAGACGGATCTGACGGTGATCGCCATCGGTGCAACCTGCTTTCCTTGGTGTTCGTGATCGGCCGGGCCGCGGGCGAAGAGGGCCAGGACCCCGAGTGCGATGAGGGCCAGGATGACGGCGCCGGCGTAGGCGCCCACGATGTTGAGGTTGTCGAAGCTGTCCGAGATGAACAGGGTGAGCGTCTCGGTCTTGCCGGCGATCGCCCCCGACACCACCACGACCCCGCCGAACTCGCCCAGCACCCGGGCCGTGGTCAGGGTCACGCCGTAGGCCAGGCTGCGCCGGATCGAGGGCAGGGTGATCCGGCGGAAGATGGCGAACGGCTTGGCCCCGAGGGTGGTGGCGGCCTGCTCCTGGTCGGTGCCGATCTCCTGGAGGACCGGGAGCACCTCGCGGACCACGTAGGGGAGGGCGACCGTGGCCGAGGCCATGACGATGCCGGGGAGCGAGAAGATGACCTCGATGCCCCGGGCGGCCAGCCAGTTGCCGAACCAGCCCGGTCTTGCCGTAGACGAGGATGAGGGAGATGCCCACGACGACCGGGGAGATGGCCAGGGGCAGGTCGACGAAGGCGTCGAGCAGCCAGGCGCCGGGGAACCGGTGGCGGGACAGGATGAGGGCCACCCCGACGCCGAAGACGGTGTCGAGCGGGACGGCGATCAACACCACCAGCAGGGTCAGCCACAGGGCGTGGAGGGCGTCGGGCGTGGTCACCGCGTCCCACGCCGCGCCGAAGCCGTGCTGGAAGGCCCGGTAGAAGATCGAGCCCACCGGGAGCACCACCAGGAAGGTCAGGTAGCCGAGGGCCAGGATCCGCAGCGGCCACCGCCAGCGGGACCGCCTCATACCGACTCGCTGATGTCGAACCGGCGCCGGAGCAGCCCGATGCCCAGCAGCACCAGGAGCGCCACCGACACCAGCACCACCGAGATGGCCGCCGCCCCGGTCAGCTCGTCACTCTGGGAGAGGCTGAAGATCCACGACGAGGCCACCTCGGTCTTGAACGGGAGGTTGCCCGAGATGAGCACCACCGAGCCGAACTCGCCCACGGCCCGGGCGAAGGCCAGTCCCGCCCCGGCCAGCATGGCCGGGGCCAGGACGGGAGGATGATCCGGCGCAGCACCGCCCGACGAGGAGGCGCCGAGCGAGGCGGCCGCCTCCTCGGTCTCCCGGTCGAGCTCGGCCAGCACCGGCTGGACCGAGCGCACGCGAGAAGGGCAGGGTGACGAAGGCCAGGGCGAACGAGGATGCCGACCCGGGTGTCGGCCACGTTGAGGTGGAAGGGCTGTCCGGGCCGTAGAGGGTGAGGAGGGTGAGGCCGGCCACCACCGTCGGGAGGGCGAAGGGCAGGTCGATGATGGCGTTCACCACCTGCTTGCCCGGGAACTCGTCCCGGACCAGCACCCAGGCGATGACCAGGCCGGCCACGGCGTTGAAGACGGCCACGATCAGCGAGGCGATCAGGGTCAGCTTGAGGGCGGCCACCGCCTCGGGTTGGGTGACCTGCTGCCAGAAGGTGCCGAACCCGCTGCTGAAGGCCTTGGAGGCCAGGGCGGCCAGCGGCAGCACGACCAGCAGGCTGAGGTAGGTCACGGCCAGGCCGGTGCCCACCAGCCGGCCGATCGATCCCCGCACCCGGCCGGCCGGCCGCCTCGCCCGCCGCGACGTGGCGGTCGCCCCCGGCGGTGCGGGGGGAACCGCCAGGTCAACTACTGGAGGTGGAGACACCGAGGCCCTGTTCGATCTTCGCCACGACCCCGGTGCCCGGAGTGAAGAAGACCGTGTTGACCTTGGTCCACCCACCCAGGCTGGCGATGGTGAACAGCTTGCTCGGGCTTGGGGAACTTGAACTGGGCCGCCACCTTCGGCAGCACCGGGCGGTAGCCCTGCTTGCCCCAGACCTTCTGGCCGGCCGGGGAGAGCAGGTAGGCCACGAAGGCCTTGGCCGCGGTGGGGTTGGCCGACTTGGTGGTGACGGCGATCGGGTTCTGGATCAGGATGGTCTGGGGCGGGGTGATGATGGTGATGGGCTCACCCTTGCTCTTGGCGTAGAGGGCGTCGTCCTCGTAGTCGAGCAGCACGTCGCCCTCGCCCGGACAGGAAGGTCTGGAGGGCGTTGCTGGCGCTGCTGGGCTGGGCCACGGTGTGCTTGAGGAGCTGGGTGAGGTAGGCGGTGGCCTGGGCCTTGGACTTGCCCAGGGCCAGCTGGGCACCGTAGGCGGCCATCAGGTTCCACTTGGCGCTGCCGGAGCTGAACGGGTTGGGGGTGATGACCGTGACCCCGCTCTTCACCAGGCTGGCCCAGTTGGTGATGTGCTTCGGATTGCCCTTGCGCACGATGAAGGAGACGATCGAGTTGGTCACCATGCCCTTGGTCGGTCCCGAGCTCCACTTGGCCGAGACGATCCCGGCCTTGACCAGCTTCTGCATGTCGGGGGAGAGGGAGAAGTTGACCACGTCGGCCGGAAGGCCGTCGACCACCGCGGTGGCCTGGGAGCCCGAGGCGCCGAACGACTGGGAGAACGTCACCGACTTGCCTGCCGCGGTGGCGTTGAAGGCCTTGATCAGCGCGGCGTAGGCCGGCTTGGGGGTGGAGTAGGCGACGATGGACACCGATCCGGAGGGAGCGGCGGCGGCGACGGCCGGAAAGGCGGCCCCGACGAAGAGGGACGCCAGCACCGCCAGCACGGCCGCGCTACCCAGGCGGCGCGGCCCCCGGCCACGACGACCGGGGGTGGACTCGGACCCGGACTCGGACCGGGGCTCGGACTCGGAAATGGCGTTGGTGTTCGACATCGGACTCCTTGTGCTGAAGGGAACGGATACGCAGTGCTTTCGCATCCGCGGGGGTGTCGGTTGACGCTGCGGCGGTGAGCGGTCGGTGCATGCGTACCGCGTCGACCGCAGTCGCTCCCCGGTACGCCAGCTGCTGCTTAGCCCCATAATGGCCAGAGGCCCTATATCTCTATGAAATAGCTAGGCATTGAGCCTAAAAACCTAGAGGTTTGCTGGGAATTAGTTTCCTATAACCTACCATCGTCGGATCGCCGAGGGTACGGCGGGTCGGGCACGGCCACTGGTGCCGGAGCTACCTACCCGCTCGGATGGCACGGCAACCGGGGCTGCCGGCCCGGCCCGCAGGTCGACCGGGCTCAGCCGGCCAGGCGGTCGGTCAACCGGGCCTGGTGCGCCGGCCACTCGGCGGCGGTCATGGAGAACACGGCTGAGTCCCGCACGCGGCCGTCGGCTCCCGCCTTGTCCGCCCGGATGACGCCGTCCAGGGTGAAGCCCAGCCTCGAGATGGCGGCGCGTGAGCGGGCGTTGCGGGCGTCGGTCTGCATGTGCAGGGCCACGACATTCCACCGGTCGAAGGCCTCGGTCATCATCAGCAGCTTGGCCTCGGTGTTGATCCGGGTCCGCTGGGCCGACGGGTGGAGCCAGGTGTAGCCGATGCTGGCCAGGTCGTAGCGGCGGGCCGGTCGTCCGGCCTCCGGCCCGGCGGACATCGACGACCAGTCCCACGAGGTGAGGTCGTAGAACCGGGTGGTCCCGACGATGCGCCGGCCCTCGACGCTCCAGGTGGCGTAGGGGAGGTGGTGGTCCGCCTCCCGCTCGGCCAGGGCCCGCTCGAGGTACGCCACCATGCTGGTCTCGTCCCACGGGACCGGGGTGAGGGTGAAGGCCGACCGGTCGTCGAGGGCGACGTCCAGCAGATCGTCGACGTGGTCCAGGCTCAGGGGGAGGAGATGGACGAAGCGGCCCTCGAGGGGGACGAGTTCGGGCATCCCCCATTGTGGCCCCCGGCGTCGGGCTCCTTGAGCAGGCCGGCGCCGGGCTATTCGAGCAGGCCGGTGTCGGGCTACTTGAGCAGCCGGGACAGCCGCCGGTCGGCCAGGGCCTTGCCGCCGGTCTGGCAGGTCGGGCAGTACTGCAGGGACTTGGTGGCGAACGACACCTGTCGGATCGGGTCCCCGCAGGTCGGACACGCTTCGCCGGTCCGGCCGTGCACCTGCATGGCCCGCTTCTTGTCCCCCTTGAGCTCGGCCAGGTCGACCGACGACGCCCGCTCGACCGCCTCGGCCAGCACCCCCACCACCGCATCGTGCAGACGGGCCACTTCCTCGGGGTCGAGGGACCCGGCCTTCTTGTAGGGGGACAGGCGGGCCCGGTGGAGCGCCTCGTCGGAGTAGGCGTTGCCCACCCCGGCGATCAGGGACTGGGTGGTCAGCACGGTCTTGAGGGTGGCCGACACCGAGGCGAGCAGCTCGGCCAGGCGGTCGGCGGTGAACTCCGGGTCCAGCGGATCGATGCCCAGCTGGGCCAGCGGTTCCACCTCGTTCGGGGAGTGCACCACCCACAGGGCCAGCCGCTTCTCCTTGCCCATCTCGGTGATGTCGAACCCGCTCCCGTCGTCGAGTCCCAGCCGCAGGGCGATCGGGCTCCGGCCGGCGCGGAGCGGCGGTCGAGGGCAGCTGCTCGAACCACCGGATCCAGCCGCCCCGGGCCAGGTGGGTCACCAGCCACAGCCCGTCGGCATCGATGCACACGAACTTGCCCCGCCGCTCGACGCCCACGATGCTCCGACCGATGAGCGAGTCCAGCGGGGGATCCACCGTCTTGAGGGCGGAGAACGACGTCAGTCGGACCACCGCCACCGACCTCCCGGCCATCCGGTGCGGACAGGCCGGCGGTCAGGGCTTCGACCTCGGGGAGTTCCGGCACAGGTCAATTGTGGACCATGGGCAGCCCGGTGGCGTCCAATGGCGGTGAAGCCGGGGGCGAAGACCCCGTAGTATCTGGATCCTGTCTCCGTCTGGATGCCTCGATTCGGTTGTCCGCGCCGGCGCCGGTGTTCCTCTCGGCGCCGATGCCCGCCACCAGTTCCGTCTGCCGCCCGACTCGAAAGGACGTACCCGTTGTTCCGCCCGGTGCCCGCCGAAGCCGACTTCACCGCCCTCGAGGCCGACGAGCTGGCCCGATGGGCCGAGCACCGCGTCTTCGAGCGGTCGGTGGAGCTCCGTCAGGGCGCCGAGCCGTGGGTGTTCTACGAGGGTCCACCGACGGCGAACGGCCGGCCCGGCCTCCACCACGTGTGGGCCCGGGTGTACAAGGACCTGTTCTGCCGGTACCGGACCATGCGGGGCTACGCCGTCCCCCGCAAGGCGGGCTGGGACACCCACGGCCTGCCCGTCGAGGTGGAGGTGGAGAAGCAGCTCGGCATCACGGCCAAGGACCAGATCGAGTCACGGGTGGGCATCGCCGAGTTCACCCGGCTGTGCCGCGAGTCGGTGCGCAACTACGTCGACGAGTGGAAGAGCCTGACCGAGCGCATCGGCTACTGGATCGACATCGACGATGCCTACTGGACGTTCTCGACCGAGTACGTCGAGGCGGTGTGGTGGAACCTCAAGAACCTCTGGACCCAGGGGCTGCTCTACGAGGACATCAAGGTGGTGCCCTACTGCCCGCGGTGCGGGACCGCCCTGAGCAGCCACGAGCTCGGCCAGCCCGACGTGTACCGCGAGGTGGTCGACGAGTCCGCCTACGTGCTGCTCCCGGTATCCGACGAGGGCCCGGTGGCCGACCGGCTGCGCCGGACCCTCGGGCGGGACTCCCTCGACGGCCTCTCGCTGGTGGTGTGGACCACCACCCCGTGGACGCTGCTCTCCAACACCGGGGCGGCCGTCGGGGCCGACCTCGACTACGCGGTGGTCGACGACCGGGTCGTGGCCGCCGCTCTGGTGCCCGAGGTGTTCGGTGAGGAGGCCGTCGTCGACCCACCGGGTGGCCGGTCGCGACCTGGTCGGGCTGCACTACCGGCGGCCGTTCGACGACGTGCTCCCGACCCCCGGGGCGCCCGGCGGGTCGGGCTGGCGGGTGGTGGACGGACCCTTCGTGGAGGCCGACGAGGGGACCGGCATCGTCCACCTGGCTCCGGCGTTCGGCGAGGTCGACCGGCAGGCCGGGCGCCAGCACGACCTGCCCACCCTCAACCCGGTGGGGCCCGACGGGCGCTTCACCGTCGGCGGTGCCGTGGCTGGCCGGACAGCCCGTGCGCGACACCAACGGCACGGTCAACGATCGACTGGCCGAGGCCGGGCTGCTGCTCCGGCGGCAGCCGTACGCCCACTCCTATCCGCACTGCTGGCGGTGCGACACGCCGCTGATCTACTGGGGCAAGCCCAGCTGGTACATCCGGACCTCGGAGCGCAAGGCCGACCTGGTGGCCCAGAACCAGACCATCGGCTGGCATCCCGACCACATCCGTGACGGTCGGATGGGGGAGTGGCTGGCCAACAACGTGGACTGGGCGCTGTCCCGTGACCGCTACTGGGGCACCCCCCTGCCCATCTGGCGGTGCGACCAGGGTCACCTGGTGTGCGTGGGCTCGCTGGCCGAGCTGTCCGAGTTGGTCGGGCGTGACGTCTCCGGCATCGATCCCCACCGGCCCGGCATCGACGAGGTGACCTTTCCCTGCCCCGAGTGCGACCAGGGGCTCGACATGCGCCGGGTGGAGCCGGTGATCGACGCCTGGTTCGACTCCGGCTCGATGCCCTCGGCCCAATGGGGCTATCCGGTGGCCCCGGGTTCGGAGGACCGGTTCGTCTACCCGGCCGACTTCATCTGCGAGGCCATCGACCAGACCCGGGGCTGGTTCTACTCGCTGTTGGCCGTCAACACCCTGGTGCGGGAGACCACCCCCTACCGCAATGTCCTGTGCCTCGGGCACATCGTGGATGTCGACGGCCGCAAGATGTCCAAGAGCGTGGGCAACGTCATCGACCCGTGGGAGATCCTGGCCACCCGGGGCGCCGACCCGCTGCGCTGGTGGATGTTCTCCCAGGGCTCACCGTGGACGCCCACCCGGGTGAGCTTCGAGGTCATCGACTCGGCCATGCGGGACACCCTGCTGACGCTGTGGAACACCTGGTCGTTCTTCACCACCTATGCGTCGCTTGAACCAATTCGACCCTGACGACCCATCGATCCCGGCGCCCGCCGACCGCTCGGTGCTGGACCGGTGGATGCGGTCGCGCCTCTACGCCACCGTGGCTGCGGTCACCGGGACCCTGGACGGCTACGAGCCCTTTCCCGCCGCCACCGCCATCGCCGAGCTGGTCGACGACACCTCGAACTGGTACGTCCGGCGGAGCCGGCGCCGGTTCTGGCGTACCGATCCCGAGGCCGACCCCGCCGATTCGCTCGGCGCCCAGGCCACCCTGCACGAGGTGCTGGTGACCGTGGCCCGGCTGCTGGCCCCGATGTGCCCGTTCGTCGCCGATCGGATGTGGCGCGACCTCACCGGCGGGAGCGACGACGACTCGGTCCATCTGGTCGACTGGCCGGCGCCCCAGCCCGAGGCGCTGGACCCGGGCCTCGACGAGGGGATGGCGGTGGCCCGACGGCTGTCGTCCCTGGGGCGGGCGGCCCGGGCCGAGGCCGGCGTGAAGGTGCGCCAACCGCTGTCCCGGGCCCTGGTCTACCTCCCCCCCGGCAGCCCGGAGCCTCCCCCGGGCGTGGTGGAGGACGAGCTCAACGTGGACGTGGTCGAGGCCACCGGCGAGCTGGGCGACGTGTTGTCCTACGAGCTGGTGCCCAACTTCAAGCTCCTCGGCCCCCGCCTCGGGGCGCGGGTCCAACAGCTGCGGGCGGCCATGGGAACGGTCGACGGCGTGACCGCCGCCTCCGACCTGGCCGCCGGCCGGCCGGTGGTGGTCGACCTGGAGGACGGGCCGATCGAGCTCGGCGCCGACGAGATCGAGCTGCGGGTGCGGGCCCAGTCCGGATTCGCCGTGTCCCGCGACGGCGCCGAAGTGGTGGCGCTGGACCTCGCCCTCGATGACGACCTGCGCCGTCGGGGCCTGGCCCGCGAGGTCATCCGCAACGTCCAGGAGATGCGGAAGGCCGCCGGCCTCGAGGTGTCCGACTGGATCCAGCTGGGTCTGACCGGTCTCGACGATCTGGCCGCCCTGTTCGACACCATCGGTCGCGAGGTCCTGGCCCGGTCGGTCGTGCCCACCCCGATCGGGGGTGACGGGCCGGGGACCGACTTCGAGCTCGACGACGGCGAGACGGTGCGGGTGGCCACCGCCTGGGTCAGCAAGGCGTGAGCCCCACCGCCGGCGGCGAGCACGAGCAGTACGTCCTGGCCGTCGACCTCGGCACCGGCGGCCCCAAGGTGGCGGTGGTGTCCACCACCGGGCGCATCGTGGCCCACGCCACCGAGCCGGTTCCCCTCTACCTGCTCGACGGCGGGGGAGCCGAGCAGGATCCGGCCGAGTGGTGGTCGGCCATCAGCGCCGCGTCGCGCCGGGCGGTCGCCGACGCCGCCGTGCCCCCCGAGGATGTGATCGGCGTCGGCTGCACGTCCCAGTGGTCGGGCACGGTGGCCGTGGGTCCCGACGGCGCACCGTTGATGCGGGCGATCATCTGGATGGACTCGCGGGGCAACAAGGCGATCCGCAAGGTGGCGGGTGGATCGGTCAACGTGCTCGGCTACGACCCCCGCAAGATCCTCCGCTGGGTCCAGGTGACCGGCGGCGCCCCCGGCTTGTCCGGCAAGGACCCCATCTCCCACATCCTGTTCATACGGGAGGCGTTCCCCACCGTCTACGAGTCCACCGTCACCTTCCTCGAGCCGGTCGACTACCTCAACCTCAAATTGACCGGGCGCACCTGCGCCTCCTTCGACTCCATCGCCGCCCACTGGGTCACGGACAACCGGAACATCGACCGGGTCACCTACGACACCCGGCTGTTGGAGGTGACCGGCCTGGACCGGGCCAAGCTGCCCGATCTGGTGGCCCCCGGAAGCATCGTGGGGACCCTGACCGCCGAGGCCGCCTCCGACCTCGGCCTGCCGGCCGGCGTCCCGGTGGCGGCGGGGTCGGGCGACGTGCATTCGGCCGTCTTCGGATCCGGGGCGGTGGCCGACTTCGACGCCCACCTCTATATCGGCACCTCGTCCTGGATCTCCGCCCACGTCCCGTTCAAGAAGACGGCGCCCACCTCCAACGTGGCCTCCATACCGGCCGCGCTGGCCGGCCGGTATCTGATCGTCGACGAGCACGAGACGGCCGGCGCCTGCCTGACCTTCCTGCGCGACAACCTCGGCCTGGCCGCCGACTTCGACGCCATGAACGCCATGGTCGACCGCGTCGAGCCCGGCAGCGGTCGGGTGCTGTTCACCCCGTGGCTCAACGGGGAGCGCTCCCCGGTCGACGACCACACCATCCGGGGCGGGTTCCACAACCTGTCCCTCGCCACCACCCGGGCCCAGATGGTCCGGGCGGTGTTCGAAGGGGTGGCCTTCAACTCGAGATGGCTGTTGGAGGCGGTGGAGAAGTTCGCCGATCGCCGGTTCGATTCGCTGGCCTTCATCGGAGGTGGGGCCAACTCCGACCAGTGGGCCCAGATCCACGCGGACGTGCTGGGTCGGGAGATCCGTCAGATCTCCGAACCGGTGTTGGCCAATGTCCGCGGCGCCGGGTTCATCACGCTGGTGGCGCTGGGCCGGGTGACCGCCGACCAGATCCCCGCCATGGTCGAGGTCCGGAGGACCTTCACCCCGTCGGGGGCCACCGCCGGGGAGTACGACATCCTGTTTCGCGAGTTCGTCGGCCTCTACAAGCAGACCAAGGGGATCTTCAAGCGGCTGAACCGGTTCTGACCGGCCCGGGCCCCCGGAGGGGACCGGGCCGGGCCGGCACGTCAGGTCGTCGGGGTCAGGAGGGTGAGATCAGGTCACCCGCGGCCGGTTCGAACGGGCCCGGTTGGCCGCGCTGACCACGGCGTGGAGCGAGGCGTCGAGGATGCTCGAGTCCATGCCCACGCCCCACCAGGTCGACCCGTCGGGCCCCTGAGCCTCGACGTAGGCCACGGCCGAGGCCTCGCTGCCGGCGGTCAGCGCGTGCTCGGTGTAGTCCTTGACCTCGAACTCGACGGCGAGCTCGACCCGCAGGGCACCCACCAGCGCGTCGATGGGGCCATTTCCCTCTCCCATCACCGTGCGCGGCTCACCGTCCACCAGCAGCTGGGCGGTCACCGTGGTCCGGCGCCCGCCGGTGGTGACCTCGCTCCCCAGCAGCCGTACGCCGGCGTCCTCGGGCAGGTAGGTCCGGGAGAAGACGTCCCACATCTCGCCAGCCCGGATCACCGTGCCGCTGTCCTCGGTGACGGCCTGGACCGCCTTGGAGAACTCCACCTGCAGGCGGCGGGGGAGGTCGAGTCCGTGCTCCGCATCCATGACATAGGCGACGCCCCCTTTGCCCGACTGGCTGTTCACCTGGATGATCGCCTCGTAGGTGCGACCGACGTGGCCCGGGTCGATGGGCAGGTAGGGCACCTCCCACCGGTCGTAGTCGTCGCCGATGGCCGCGAACCCCTTTTTGATGGCGTCCTGGTGGCTCCCCGAGAAGGCGGTGTACACCAGGTCGCCGGCGTAGGGGTGGCGCGGGTGGACGGGCATCCGGGTGGCGTACTCGGCCACCCGGCGCACCTTGTCGATGTCGCTGAAGTCGAGGGCGGGATCGACGCCCTGGGAGAACAGGTTCATGGCCAGGGTCACCACGTCGACATTTCCCGTGCGCTCGCCGTTCCCGAACAGCGTGCCCTCCACCCGGTCGGCCCCGGCCAGCACGGCCAGCTCGGCGGCGGCCACCGCGGTGCCGCGGTCGTTGTGGGGGTGCAGGCTGAGGACGATCGAGTCGCGGTCCTTGATGGTCCGGCCGAACCACTCGATGACGTCGGCGTAGACGTTGGGGCCGTACATCTCGACGGTGTTGGGCAGATTGATGATGATCGGTCGCTCGGGGGTGGGCTCGATGACCGCCATCACCGCCTCGCAGATCTCCACGGCGAAGTCGGGCTCGGTCCCGGTGAAGCTCTCGGGCGAGTACTCGTAGCGGATGTCGGTGCCCTCGAGGGTGGACTCGAACTTCTTGCACAGCCCGGCGGCCTTGACGGCGATGTCGATGATGCCGGCCCGGTCGAGCCCGAACACCACCCGCCGCTGCAGCTCGGAGGTGGAGTTGTAGAAGTGCACGATGGCCTGACGCGCTCCGACCAGCGACTCGAAGGTGCGCTCGATGAGCTCCTCGCGGCACTGGACCAGCACCTGGATGGTGACGTCGTCAGGGATCAGGCCCGCTTCGATGATCTGGCGCTGAAAGTCGAAGTCGGTCTGGGACGCCGAGGGGAACCCCACCTCGATCTCCTTGAACCCGATGTCCACCAGGGTCTGGAACAGCTTGAGCTTGCGCTCGGGGTCCATGGGATCGACCAGGGCCTGATTGCCGTCACGCAGGTCGACGCTGGCCCACTGGGGGGCGCGGGTGAGCTCGCGGTCGGGCCAGGTGCGGTCGGGCAGGGTGAAGGGACGGTACGGCCGGTAGAGGTGGAAGGGCATCGGTGAGACGTCGCAAGGCATGTCCAGCCGAGCGGGGTGCCGGTGGTCGGCCTGGTCTCGGCGGGCGGTAGGGGCGGTGGGCTTCGGCTGGCTGTTCATTGCTGGTGCTCCAAGGGGTCTGGTCCGACGGTGGCCAACGGTGGCCGGCTGCTCATCCGGCCAACAAAAAACCCCCTGGCCGATTCGGCTCAGGAGGTTGCGGGCGAACGCGATGTGACGTTCGCCGTCAGGTAAGGAGGAGTTCCGGGGTGGAGGTCGAGTACATGGTGCTTCTATGGTCGCAGCCGAACCCCGTCCCGTCAAGGACCGGCCCGGAGCGCGGCCCGGGCGGCGTCGACGACGGCCGCCCGGTCGGCCAACAGGGAGGCGAACACCGGTCCCCGGTCCCTGGCCGCCCGGATGCCTTCCACGGCGCCGCCCATCCGGTGCAGTCGTTCGGCCATCCGGACGGTCACGTACCCGCACGCCGGACCGCCCAGCGCCACCACCAGGCCGTAGAGGGCGCCGAACTCCAGACCGACCAGCGTCCCGAGCGCGGCGTAGGTCACCGCGAACAGGACGAAACAGCCCATCAGCTTCAGCGTGGCCCGCATGCCCTGGTTGTCGGGATTGGCGCTGATGTACTTCACCAACTGGTAGGGCACCAGGTGGACCAGGGCGCCGACGGCGGCGAAGGGGAGGGCCACCACCACCTTGGCCACCGCCGCGGCCAACGCCCATCGGAGCGTGCCCGATCGATACGCCGCGGCGACCTGGGCATCGTGGAGGCCGGCCCGGTCGAGGTCCTGCTGGTAGCGGGCGTGGGCGTCGCGCAGGGGGGCGAGCACCCCCGGGCCGCCGGCCGCTTCCACTCCGACCAGTCGCTCCGCCACCCGCTGGCGGTCGGCCAGGTCCACTTCGCGGGGCAGGTCGGTCTCGGACCGGGCGACGATCTCCGCCACCGCGGCCAGGCGGTCGGCGTCGGACCACGAGGCGTAGTCGGGCCCCACGTCGCGCAGCCTCCGGGCCAGGTCGTCGGTCAGGGCCCGCACGGCGTGGTGGTCGTCATGACCCGGGGGCGGCAACCACGGATCGACCGGTTCGGGGCTTCCCACCTTGACCAGGGCCCGCGAGCGAAATCGCTGCTTGTCGTCGTAGACCAGGGCCACCGCGGCCGTCTCCACGCCCACCACCCCATCGGCGGCCGCCCCGAGGGCGATGCGGGCGGCACCGGTGCGGAGGGGCTGGAGGGCGGGCTCGTCATGACTGATCCCCTCGGGGAACATCGCCACCATCCCGTGGCCGGCCAGCAACTGCCGGGCTCGGGAGAAGGTGTCCGAATTCCGCTCCATGGCCACGCCGTCCCGGGCCCGGTAGACCGGGACCACCCCGCCGAGCTTCAGGAAGGGCCAGAGGATGGGGATGCGGAACAAGGTCGACTTGCCCAGCAGCCTCGGGTAGCGGCGCAGGGTGGCCATCAGCAGGAGGCCGTCGACCAGGCCGTTGCGATGGTTGACCACCAGGACCATCGGCCGATCCGACTCGAGTCGTTCCCCACCCTCCATCTCCACCTGGCGGAAGAAGACGTGGATCAGCAGGCGGGCCAATCCGGCCATGACCGTGTCCGCCACTCTCCGGGTCCTCTCCCGAGGGACAGTGGGGGCGGGACGGGTGAGGTCCGGGGTCGACGCAGCACGGGGCACACCTGGTCTTCGGAGCTACCGGACCGTTTGGGCGAACCCGAGCGGGTCCGGGTTCAGATGCGCTCGAAGTTGCGGGCCAGCTCCCAGTCGGTGACCACCCGGTTGGCCGCCGACCACTCCTGGCGGGCCGTGTTGAGCAGGTGATGGTGCACGTCGGCGCCGAAGGCGTCGGCCGCCACCTCGCTGTCAGCCAGGCCGTCGATGGCCTCGGCCAGGGTGGACGGGATCCGGGGCACATCCGGGGCCTCGTACGCGTTGCCGGTGAAGGCCGGCTCGAGCTCGAGCTCGTGGTCGATCCCCCAGAGCCCGCCGGCGATGGCGGCGGCCAGGGCCAGGTACGGATTCACGTCGGCACCGGGGATGCGGCTCTCCACCCTCCGGCCGGCTCCGGTGCCCACCGTCCGGAACCCGCAGGTCCGGTTGTCCTCGCCCCAGACCACCGCGGTGGGAGCCCACGAGTCGGGCACGTAGCGGCGGTAGGAGTTGACGTAGGGGGCGAAGCACCAGGCCAGCTGGCGGGCGGCGAACAGCTGGCCGGCCACGAACTGCTCACCGACCGGGGACAGGCCGGTGGTCGAGGCGCCGGGATCGGCCGCGGCCATCAGGGGCTGACCGGACGTCGAGTCCCAGAGGCTGGTGTGGAGGTGGCAGGACGAGCCGGCGGTGTCCATCGACCACTTGGCCATGAAGCTGGCGGACCGCCCGAACCCGGAGGCGATCTCCTTGACCCCGTTCTTGAACACGAGGTGGCGGTCGGCCACCTCGAGGGCGCCGCCGTAGGTGATGTTGATCTCGTGTTGGCCGACGCCGGCCTCCCCCTTGGAGAACTCGACGGGGATGCCCGCCTCGACCATCTGATTCCGGATCCGCCCGATGAGGTACTCCTCGCGGGAGGTCTGCAGGAGCTGGTAGTCCTCGATGGTGTCGGCATGGGGAGCCAGGCCCTGCCAGTGCTTGGCCGCCGCCTCGGGGAACGAGTCGAGGAAGAGGTAGAACTCGAGCTCGGTGGCGCACTTGACCTCGAGGCCGTGGGCCGCGGCCCGCTCGAGCTGCCGCTGGAGGATGCGGCGGGGGGACACCTCGACCGGTGCGCCGTCCATGGTCAACAGGTCGCACAGCACCAGGGCGCTGCCCGGCGTCCAGGGCAGCGGTCGGACCGTCTGAGGGTCGACCACCGCGTTGAGGTCGCCATAGCCCGTCTCCCAGTTGGCGAACCGGTAGCCGGGCAGCGGCGTCATGTCGACGTCACAGGCCAGCAGGTAGTCGCACACCTCGATCCCGTGGTGCAGCACGTGTTCGAGGAAGAACGCACCGGTCACCCGCTTGCCGACCGGGCGCCCCTGGAGGTCGGGGAAGGCCACCACCACGGTGTCGATCTCGCCCGACTGGATGTGGTGGGGCAGGGTCTCGAAGGTCAGCATCTCAGCACTCTGACCCAGGCGCGCCCGGAGTCCAGCGTCCGAGCCGTCTACTCGGGGGTGACGTAGGCCGCGGTGATCCCGCCGTCCACCACCAGCGCCGACCCGGTCACGAAGGAGGCATCGTCCGAGGCCAGGAACAGGGCGGCCTTGGCGATCTCGTCGGGACGGCCGAACCGCCCGATGGGGATGTGGACGAGCCGACGCTGGCGCCGGACCGGGATCGGAGAGGAGCTCGGCCAGCAGCGGCGTCTCGATGGGCCCGGGGCAGATCGAGTTGGCCCGGATCCCCCGGCGGGCGTACTCGACGGCCAGCTCGCGGGTCATGGCCAGCACGCCGCCCTTCGACGCCGTGTAGGCGATCTGGGCGGTGGCCGCCCCCATCAGGGCCACGAACGAGGCCACGTTCACGATCGACCCACCGCCCGACTCCAGCATGGCCGGCACCGCGGCGCGGCACCCGAGCCACACTCCCTTGAGGTTGACCTGCATGACCCGCTCCCAGGTGTCCGGGGGGGTGTCCAGGACCCCTCCGTCGTCCTCGGGGAAGATGCCGGCGTTGTTGAAGAGCACGTGCAGCCCGCCGTAGGTGCTCGACGGCGGTATCGACCATGGCGGCGACCTGGCCCTCGTCGGCGACATCGACGGTCACCGCCACGGCGGTGCCGCCGGCCGACGGTGATGTCGGCCACGGCCGACGCGGCATGATCGGCGACCACGTCGGCCACCACCACCCGAGCCCCTTCGGCGGCGAACAGCGAGGCCGCCACCCGACCGATGCCGCTCCCCGCTCCGGTGATCACCGCGACCTTGCCGTCGAGTCGTGCCATCGATCCCACTTCCCTCCGTCCGAGCCGGTGCGCACCTTATCGGCGCCCACGACACCCGGGTGGAATACTGACCGGCATGCGGACCGCCGGGGCGCGACCCCTCATCGGGGTCACCACCTACCGCCAGACCACCTCGTGGTGGTCCTGGGAGCGCGATGCCGCCCTCGTGCCCGGCACCTATCTCGACATGGTCGAGGCCGCCGGCGGACGCCCTCTGCTGCTGCCGCCCTCCGGACGGGAGCCGGCGGAATCGGACCCGGCGGGGCCGGAGGAATCGGACCGGGCCGGGGGTCGAACCAGCAGGTCCGCGGAGCTCGAGCAGGTGGTGGCCCTGCTCGACGGACTGGTCCTGATCGGTGGGGGGGATGTCGACCCCGTCCGCTACGGTCAGCGCCCCGATCCCAGAAATGGCGGCACCAATCGGCGGCGCGACGACCTGGAGCTTGATCTGGTGGACCTGGCCCTGGCCCGGGACCTGCCGCTCCTGGCCATCTGCCGCGGCATGCAGCTGCTCAACGTCGCCCTGGGCGGCGAGCTGGTCCAGCAGCTGCCCGACGTCCTCGGTCCCAACCCCCACCAGCCGGGTCCGGGCGCCTTCGGGCCCATCGAGGTGGTCACCACCGAGGGCAGCACCGTTCGCCGGGTGTTCGGGCAGCGGGCCGAGGTGCTGTGCAGCCATCATCAGGCCGTCGACCACCCTCGGTCGAGGGCTCGAGGTGACCGCCACCAGTGCCGACGGGATCATCGAGGCGGTCGAGCTCCCCGGGTACCGGTTCGTGGTCGGTGTGCAGTGGCACCCCGAGGAGGCGGGCGGCCTGGGGCTGTTCGAGGCACTTGTCGCAGCGACGGAATGATCCATGAGTGGAGCACCCCATGAGTGACGTGACCGTCGTCGTGAACCCGGCCACCGAGGTCCCCATCGCCGAGGTCGCAGTCGCCGGGGTCGATGAGGCCGATGCCGCCGTGGCCCGGTCGCGCGAGGCCGGTCCCGGTTGGAGGGCGGTCAGCCCGACTGACCGGGCCCGGCTGATGCGCCGCTTCGCCGCCGCAGGTGGAGGAGCACGGTGAGGAGCTCGCCCAGCTCGAGACGGCCAACGTGGGCAAGCCCATCGCCGAGAGCCGGGACGAGGTCGGCATGGTGGCCGAGGTCCTCTACTTCTATGCCGGAGCGGTGGACAAGCACCGTGGGGCCACGGTGCCGGTGACCGGCGGGGTGGACATGACCTTCCACGAGCCCCTGGGGGTGGTGGCCGCCATCGTCCCGTGGAACTTCCCGATGGCCATCGCCTCGTGGAAGGTCGGACCCGCGCTGGCCACCGGGAACACCATCGTGGTCAAGCCGGCGGAGATCACGCCCCTCACCGCGGTGCGTCTGGCCGAACTGGCCCTCGATGCCGGTATCCCCGAGGGGGTGCTGCAGGTGGTGGTGGGGAAGGGCTCGGTGGTCGGCACCCGCCTGGTCGAACACCCCGATGTGGCCAAGGTGGCGTTCACCGGCTCCACCGAGATCGGCCGGGAGGTGATGGCCCGCGCCTCGGGCACCATCAAGCGGGTCACGCTGGAGCTGGGCGGCAAGTCGGCGTCGGTGGTGTTCGCCGACGCCGACCTGGAGCGGGCCGCGGCCGCCACCCCCGGGGGCGTGTTCGCCAACGGCGGGCAGGACTGCTGTGCCCGGAGCCGGGTCCTCGTCCAGCGAACCGTCTTCGACCGGTACCTGTCGCTGCTGGACTCGGCGGTGGACGCCTGGAGCGTGGGGGATCCGACCGACCCGGCCACCCAGATGGGACCCCTGGTCACCGCGGCCCACCGGCAGGTGGTCGAAGGGTTTCTGGCTCCGGGCATGGGGGCCCCGGACGGCGGTCCGGTGCCCACCCACCACCGGGGTCGGTACCCGACGGGCCGGGGTACTGGTTCCCGCCCACCGTCGTGGCCCCGGCCCGGCCCGAGTGGCCCATGGCTCGGGAGGAGATCTTCGGACCGGTGGTGGCGGTCATCCCCTTCGACGACGAAGAGGAGGCGATCCGGCTGGCCAACGACACCCCGTACGGCCTGTCGGGCTCGATCTGGACCCGGGACGGTGCCCGCTCCCTCCGAGTGGCGCGAGCCGTCCAGGCCGGGAACCTGTCGGTCAATTCCAACAGCTCCGTGCGGGTGCAGACCAGCTTCGGAGGCATGAAGCAGTCCGGGTTCGGACGGGAGCTGGGCCTCGAGGCCCTGTCGTCCTACAGCGAGGTGAAGAACGTCTTCGTGTCGACCGAAGGCTGAATCGCCGGAGCGACCCGTGTTGGCCGTTCCTCGCTGACCGGCCGGTCCAGGTAACGTCGTCGTATGTCAGATCGCTCTCGCAAGATCGTCAAACCGGCGGCCGCGTTCGGGGTCCTCGCCACCATGGCCAGTATCTGGTGGTTCGCACTCCGTCCCCGCCGCAAGGGGAAGTCCGAGCAGTAGACCGACCCACCCGTCCCCCGAGGGCGGACGGGTGGCGCCCCGGGTGGTGTGGCGGGAAAGGGGGTGCCCGCCGGTCGGCCGTTAACCTCGCCGGGTGGCCCTGGCTTCGCTCCGTCCGCTCCGTTCGCGGAACTTCGCCCTCATCTGGTGGGCGGCCCTGGTCTCCAATGTGGGCACCTGGATGCAGACCGTGGCGCTCGGGATCCTGGTCTTCGCCCGGACCGGCCAGCCCGGGTGGACCGGTCTGGTGGCCGCCGCCGGCTTCCTGCCCATCGGGCTCCTGGCTCCGGTGGGCGGTGCCCTGGCCGACCGGCTGGACCGCCGTCGTTGGCTGATCCTCACCACGCTGGCCGAGATGACCTTCGCCACGGTGCTGGCCGTGCTCGCCGCCACCGGGCACGATCCGCCCGGGCTCCTGGTCGCCCTGTCGTTCCTCGGCGGGGCATCGGGGGCGATCGGGTTCCCCGCCTACCAGGCCATGGTTCCCGATCTGGTCCCGACCGAGGATCTGCTGGGCGCGGTCTCACTCTCATCGGCCCAGTTCAATCTGGGGCGGGTCATCGGCCCGGCGCTGGCCGGCCTGGCCCTGCTCACCCACGACTACGGGTTGGTCTTCGGCATCAACGCGGCGTCGTTCGCCGCCGTGGTCGTGGCCCTGATGATGGTCAGGCTGCCGAAACCGATTCCTTCGTCCGATGAGATCGGGATGGTGGGGCGGATCGTGGCCGGGGCCCGGGCGGCGCGGGCCGAGCCCGGGTGTCGGGCCGCCATCGGACTGATCGCCTTCGTGGCCCTGCTGGCCTCGCCGTTCATCGCGCTGGTGCCGGCCATGTCCGGTGGCCTCGACCGGGACGGCATCAGCACATCGGTGGGCACGGCGATCCTGGTGACCGCGCAGGGCATCGGTGCGGTGGCCGGTGCGCTGGCCCTACCGTCGCTGGCCGAACGGGTGGGCCGGCGCACCATGATGCGACTGGCGCTGTTCTCGCTGCCGGCCGTCCTGGTGCTCTACGGTCTGGCCCCGACGCTCTGGCTGTCCGCCCTGGCCTTGGTCGGGGTGGGGGCGATCTACATCGCCGTCCTGTCCGGACTCAACACCGTCGTGCAGCTGCGGGCCCCGGCGGAGCTGCGGGGCCGGATCCTCAGCATCTACATGATGGGACTGGGGATCATCTATCCCATCGGGGCCGTCGTGCAGGGAGCGGTAGCTGACCGTACGGGGGTACGAGGGGTCACCGTGGTGGGCGCCGTGGCCCTGATGGTCGGATTGACCGCCCTCGCCGCCTTCCGTCCCGCCGTCTTCTCCGAACTGGGCGAGCCCCCGGGCTCGACGACCGGGCCGGTGCTGGTCCCGACGGGAGAGCTGCCGTGACCGCCCCGGGGTCTCCGGTGGGGGTGGGGGTCCGGCGATGACGAGCGCCGTCAGGGCGGAGTTATTGACGGCGGGCGAGGCCGAGGCGGCGCAGGAGCGGGCGGCGGGAGCACTCCGGTCGGCCGGGTCCCGACCGGGAGACCGGGTGGTCTTCTGCCTGCCGTCCTCGGCCGCGCTGCTGTGCGCCGTCCTCGGGGCGCTCCGCACCGGTGTGGTCCCGGTGTTGCTCAACGCGACCCTGCAGGATGCGGAGCGGGACCAGCTGATCGACGACGCCGACCCGTGCCTGACCATCACCGACCGTGGCCGGCTCGACGAACTGGATGCCGGCTCGCCGGTCGAACTCGCCCCCCACCCCCTGGCCCGCCCCATGCACTACACGTCGGGGACGACCGGACGGGCCAAGGGAGTGTGGTCGGGACTGTGGGACCGCGCCACGGCCCGGGCCGCCTGCGAGGACGAGGCCGAGCAGTGGTCCTTCGGGCCCCACGACGTCCACCTGGTCTGCTCGCCGATGTACCACTCGGTGTCGGTACGGTTCGCCGGCGGCACGCTGCTGCGCGGGGGGAGCTGCATCATCCTCGAGCGGTTCGATGCCGAGGTGGCCACGGCTCTACTCCTCGGTCGCGACGCCGAGTGCGGGCCGCTGCCGGTGCCGACCACCACCTTCATGGCCCCGTCCGCACTGCACCGCCTGATGGACGAGGTACGGGGCCGGCCGGACCGGTTCGATGCGCTCCGCTTGCTGGTGCACGCGGGCTCGCCGTGCCCGCCGACCCTCAAGCGCGAGGTGATGGCCCGGGTCCGACCGGGGGTCCTGTGGGAGTTCTACGGGTCGACCGAGGGCCAGTTCACCGTCTGCCCGCCCGACGAGTGGCTGACCCGGCCCGGCACGGTCGGCCGGGCCCGTACCGGACGGACGCTGTCGGTCGACGACGACGGCACCATCTGGTGCCGTCCCCCCGACTTCGCCCGCTTCACCTACTGGCGGGACGAGGCGAAGACGGCATCGGCCTGGCGGCAGGGCGCCTTCACCGTCCGGGATCTCGGCCGACTCGATGCGGACGGGTATCTGTTCATCGACGGGCGCCGGGACGACCTGATCATCTCGGGAGGCGTCAACGTCTACCCGGCCGAGGTGGAGGGGGTGCTCCTCGAGGTGCAGGGCGTGGCCGAGGTCGCCGTGTTCGGCCGGCCGGACGAGGCGTGGGGCCAACGGGTGTGCGCCGCCATCGTCCCGGTGACGGCGCTCGAACCGGAATCCGCCCGGCGTCTCGTCGCCGCCGTGCGGGCCCACGCGGCCACCCGGCTGGCGGGATACAAGCGGCCCAAGCAGGTGGAGGTGGTGGACGACCTGCCCCGCACCGCCACGGGCAAGGTCATGCGGTCGGTGCTCGCCGGGCGCCCTCCGCCCTGAGGCACTCGGGGGCCGGCGGGGGACACGGTTGGGGATGAACGGCGACACCGATCCGGGGTGAACGACCCTGGCCGGGTGAGGGATACTGGCCCGATGAGCCCCGCCGACGCCGGACCTCCCATTGCCACCATCAACCCGGCCAACGGGGACCTGCTCCAGTCGTTCGAGCCCTACGACGCCGCCGGGGTCGAGGACCGATTGCGGCTCACCGCCTCGGCGGTCCCCCGGTGGGCCACGAGCACCTTCGCCGAACGATCGCGCCTGCTGATCACGGTGGCCGAGCTCATCGAAGGTGAGCTGCCCGACATCGCCAACGTGGTCACCACGGAGATGGGCAAGCCGTTCGCCCAGGCCAAAGCGGAAGCGGCCAAGTGCGCCAGCGCCTTCCGGTGGTTCGCCGAGCACGCCGAGGGGCTGCTGAGCGATGAGGAGGTGGCCGTCGACGCCTCCCTGGGCCTGATCACCTACCAGCCCCTCGGTGCGGTGCTGGCCATCATGCCGTGGAACTTCCCCCTGTGGCAGGTGGTCCGGTTCATCGCGCCGGCGGTCATGGCCGGCAACGTCGGATTGTTGAAGCACGCCCCGAGCGTGCCGCGGACGGCCCTCCTGCTGGAGGATCTCTTCCGGCGGGCCGGAGCTCCGGACGGGGTGTTCCAGACCTTGCTGGTGGGGACGGATCAGGTGCCGGCCATCATCGCCGACCGGCGGGTGGCCGCGGTGACCTTGACCGGGAGCGTGGGTGCCGGCCGGGCGGTGGCCGCTCAGGCCGGCGCGGTGGGGAAGAAGATCGTGCTCGAGCTCGGAGGGAGCGACCCTTTCATCGTCCTCCCCTCGGCCGACCTCGAACGGGCCATCTCGGTGGGTGTGCAGGCCCGGGTCCAGAACGCCGGTCAGTCGTGCATCGCCGCCAAGCGCTTCATCGTCCACCGCGACATCGCCGACGCCTTCACCGCAGGCTTCGTGGCCGCCACCGAGGCGCTCTCGGTCGGGGACCCCTTCGATCCGGCCACCGAGGTCGGGCCCCTGGTGACCGCGGGCGCCCGCGACATCATCGAGGCACAGGTGGAGGACGCCCGGGCCCACGGCGCCCGCATCCTCTGCGGCGGGGAGCGGGTGGTCGGGCCCGACGGGCCGGATCGACCCGGCTACTTCTACCGACCGACGGTGATCACCGACATCGTCCCGCCGATGCGGGTGGCCACCCAGGAGGTGTTCGGGCCGGTGGCACTGCTCTATACGGTGGCCGACGCCGACGAGGCGGTGGCCCTGGCCAACGACACGGAGTTCGGGCTCGGGTCGAGCGTCTGGACCAACGACCCCGACGAGCAGCAGCGGTTCGTGAGCGACCTACAGGCCGGCCAGGTCTTCGTGAACGGCATGGTGGTCTCCATGTCCCAGCTGCCGTTCGGTGGGATCAAGGCTTCCGGGTTCGGCCGCGAGCTGGCCGCCCAGGGACTGCACGAATTCTGCAACGTGAAGTCGGTGTGGATCGCCTGATGACCCGCGCGGGCCCCGGGCGTTCACCGCCTCCGCCGGGGCCAGGGCCTATCTCGACCACGCGGCCACCACCCCGATGGTGCCCCAGGCCGTCGAGGCCATGCTTCCCTACCTCACCGACACCTTCGGCAATCCGTCGGGCGCGCACCACGAGTCGCGGCGGGCCCGGTTGGCGGTCGACGACGCCCGCGAGCGGATCGCCGACCTGCTCGGCTGCGACTTCGGGGCGATCGTGTTCACCTCCGGGGGCACCGAGGCCGACAACCTGGCCATCGCCGGTGGCTGGGAGTCGACCATCGGATCCGGGGGTGCGCCCCGCCCGCTGGTGTGCACGGCCATGGAGCACCATGCCGTCCTGCGCTCGTGCGAGGCGTTGGCCCGGCGGGTGGGGGCCGAGCTTCGGCGGGTACGCCCGGATAAGCACGGTGTGGTGGACCTCGACGCACTGGCCGAGGCGTGCACCCCCGACGTCGGGCTGGTCTCGGTGATGTCGGTCAGCAACGAGATCGGCACGGTGCAGCCCATCGGGGCGGTGGCCGAGATCGTGCGCGACCGATCGCCCGCGGCCGTGCTCCATACCGACGCCGTGCAGGCGGTGCCGTGGCTCGACGTCGGACCCTTGGTGAGCGCCACCGATCTGGTGGCCGTCAGTGCCCACAAGTTCGGCGGGCCGAAGGGGGTCGGCGTACTGGTCGTCGCCGACGGCATCCCCCTCGGGACGATGGCCCACGGAGGCGGGCAGGAGCGTGAGCGACGCAGCGGCACCCACAACGTCGCCGGGATCGTGGCCACCGCGGCGGCGCTCGAGGTGGTGGTGGCCGAACGCGCCGCCACCACGGCGCGGGTGACCGCCGGGCGCGACCGGTTGGGGGATGGGCTCCTGGCGTCGGTCCCCGGGGCGGCCGAGACCGGGGAACGGGAGGACCGGGTGGCCGGGCACCTGCATCTGCGGTTCGACGGGGTGGAGAGCGAGGCTCTCGTGGTGCTCCTCGATGAGGCGGGGGTGGCGGTATCGGCCGGCGCCGCGTGCTCGAGCGGTGCGGTGGAGCCCAGCCACGTGCTGCTGTCGATGGGGTTCGGGCCCGGGGAAGCGGCCAGCGGTATCCGGTTCTCGCTGGGCGCTGGGACCACCGAGGGGGAGATCGACCACGCCCTGGCCGTCGTACCGGACGCCGTCGCTCAGCTGCGAGACTGACTCCATGCGTGTCTTGGTGGCCATGTCCGGCGGCGTCGACTCCTCGGTGGCGGCCGCCCTGCTGGCCGATCGGTTGGGACCGGACCGGGTGGTCGGGGCCACGCTCAAGCTGTGGGGCGGGCCATCGGACTCGGGGTGCTGCTCGGTGGCCGACGTCGAGGACGCCCGCCGGGTGGCCGACCAGCTCGGCGTGGTCCACCGGGTGTTCAACTTCGCCAGCGAGTTCGAGGAGAAGGTGGTCGGGCCCTACGTCCGCGGGCATGCGGAGGGGCGGACCCCGAACCCCTGCATCGAGTGCAATCGGCACATCAAGTTCGAGCGGCTGTTCGACCGCGCCGGCGCGCTGGGGTTCGACGCGGTGGCGACCGGCCACCACGCCCGGTGCGAGCGCACCCCCGAGGGTCGGTACCGACTGTGCCGCGGCGCCGATCCGCTGAAGGACCAGTCGTACGTGCTGGCCATGCTCGGACAGACCCACCTGGCCCGTGCCCTGTTCCCGGTGGGAGAGATGACCAAGCACGAGGTGCGCGCCGAAGCCGTCCGACTCGGGTTGCGGACGGCGACCAAGCCCGACAGCCAGGACGTCTGCTTCATCCGGTCCGACGAGGGCCGCTCGGGCTTCCTCGGGTCGCGGCTCCCGCTCCACCCCGGTCGACTGGTCGATCACCTGTCCGGCGCCGACCTGGGCCCGGTGGACTCGGTGGAGCTGGTGACCGTGGGCCAGCGCCGGGGGATGGGTCACAGCAGTGACGGTCGGCGCCGGTTCGTGACCGCGGTCGACGTTCCGGCCCGCCGGGTCACGCTGGGGCCGCCCGAGGCGGCGCACGCCGACGAGGTCCGGCTCCACACGGTGACCTGGGTGGACGAGGACAGGACACGACCCGCGGGGGACGAGGGCGGCGACCCGGCGCCCGATGTTCCGATCCCGGCCGTGGCCCAGTGCAGCGCCCACGGTCGACCGGTGTCGAGCACGGTGCGGCGGCACGGCTCCGAGCTGGTGGTCAGGTTCGGCACGTCGCAGCGGCGGATCGCCCCGGGGCAGACGGTGGCGCTCTACGACCCGGCCCGACCCGACGAGGTGATCGGCTCGGGGATCTGCGGGTGAGCGAACCTGGCCAGCATCCCGACCCCGGGGCGCGGATGGAGGAGCTCCGCTCCCTGATCCGTTTCCACAACGACCGGTACCACCGGCTCGACGATCCGGAGGTCACCGACGCCGAGTACGACCAGCTGGTCCGCGAGCTCCGCTCCCTCGAGGCGGACCACCCGGACCTGGTGGTCCCGGACTCACCCACCTCCGCGGTGGGCGCGGCGCCCTCCACCCTGTTCGCACCGGTGGCGCACCGGGTGCCGATGATGAGCCTCGACAACGCCTTCAGCACCGAGGAGCTGCAGGCGTGGGCCGACCGGCTGGCCAAGCACGTACCCACCGACACCGCGTTCGTGTGCGAGCTCAAGATCGACGGGCTGGCCATCTCCCTCACCTACCGTGGCGGTCGGTTCGTGCAGGCAGCCACGCGTGGGGACGGCCGTACCGGCGAGGACGTGACGGCCAACGTGGCCACCATCGCCGACATCCCCACGTCGCTCAGTTCCGAGGTGGGACCGCCGCCCGAGATCATCGAGGTGCGGGGAGAGGTGTACATGCCGATCTCCGCCTTCGAGGAGCTCAACCGCCGGCAGGCGGAGGCGGGTGACCGCCTCTTCGTCAATCCGCGCAACTCGGCGGCCGGGTCGCTTCGGCAGAAGGACGCCTCGGTCACCGCCGGACGGGCCCTCTCGTTCTGGGGCTACCAGGTCGGGGAGTTGGTGATGCAGGAGGGCACAGCCCGGACCGGCCAGGGCGAGGCCTCCGAGCCGTCGGACCTGGCACCGACCCATGAGGAGACACTGCGCTGGTTGGACCGGGCCGGGTTTCCGGTCAATCCCGAGCGCCAGCTGGTACGCGGACTCGACGAGGTCCTCCGTTTCTGCCACCGGGCCGAGGAGGGACGCCACGACCTCGACTACGAGATCGACGGGGTGGTGGTGAAGGTCGACGACCTGTCCCTGCAGCGGAAGCTGGGAGCTACGTCGCGGGCGCCCCGGTGGGCCATCGCCTACAAGTTCGCGCCCGAGGAGCGGTCCACCGAGTTGCTCGACATCGCGGTGTCGATCGGCCGGACCGGAAAGGCCACTCCGTTCGCCGTGCTCCAGCCGGTCTTCGTCGGCGGCTCCACCGTGTCCCTCGCCACCCTCCACAACGAGGACCAGGTCCGGGCCAAGGACGTGCGGCCGAAGGACATCGTGGTGGTGCGCAAGGCGGGCGATGTGATCCCCGAAGTGGTGGGCCCGGTGATCGGGCCGGGGCCGGATGGCAAGAAACGCCGGCGTCGACCGGCGTGGAAGTTCCCGACCGTGTGCCCGAGCTGCGGCAGTCCCCTGGTGCGGCTGCCCGGCGAGAGCGACACCTTCTGCACCAACCTCGACTGCCCGGCGCAGCGGGTCCAGCGCATCGCGCATTTCGCCTCGCGGTCGGCGATGGACATCGAGGGCCTGGGTGAGCAGCGGGTCCAGCTCTTCATCGGAGAGGGCCTGCTGGCCGACGTGGCCGACCTTTACTCCTTCACCCCGGCGACCCTCGAGGGCCTCGAGGGGTTCGGGCCCCAGTCCATCGACAATCTCCTCGGCGCCCTCGACGACTCACGGTCCCGACCACTGCACCGCGTCCTCATCGGGCTGGGGATCCGACACCTCGGCCAGGTGGGCTCCATTGCCCTGGCCCGGGCGATGGGAACGATCGACGCGGTGATGGGTGCCGATGAGACGAGCATCGCCGAGGTCGACGGGGTCGGCCCGGTCATCGCCGCCAGTCTGGTGCAGTGGTTCGCGTCGGACGTCAACCGATCGGTGATCGAACGGTTGCGGTCCGCCGGCGTGAATCTGATCGAGCCCGGCGGCGGCTCCACCCCGGCCGGAGACGACCGGCCCCAGACGCTGACGGGCCGATCGGTGGTGGTCACGGGAACGCTCGACGGGTACACCCGTGAGGAGGCCGAGGAGGCCATCGTCACCCGCGGGAGGAAAGTCACCGGGCTCGGTCTCGAAGCGGACCTACGCGCTGGTGGTGGGGGACTCGCCGGGGGCGTCGAAAGTCACCAAGGCCGAGCAACTCGGTGTGCCGTTGGTCGATGCCAGCGGGTTCGCCGCACTCCTCGAAACCGGGGAACTGCCCGGTTAGTCGAACCGTCGGCAGGTCGTCACGCCGCGATGACCAGGTCATCTCAGGCGGCATCAAGGCGGCATCAACGATTGCCCAAGAAAAGTGCAAATTTAATGATTTCCAGGTACAGCCACGTAATTGTCCGTGAACTCCTTGTAGTCGCGAGTGCGGGTCGTTAACGTCGTTCGCACCGAGTCGGGGTAGCTCGTAGAGGGGCAAGGAACTGTGTTCCAGGTCTGGTCGCGTGAAGCTCTGGCTCGTCGTGCTTGCTTCATCCGCCATCACCGATCAGGGGGGACCCAATCCTTATGTTCAAGACCGTCATCAAATCCGCGCTTGTCGCGTCGCTGGCCGCCGGGGGACTGATTGCCGTCACCGCCGGCGTCGCTTCGGCCAAAGCTGTCACCATCACCGCCGGAGCCGGCAGTTCGCTCAGCTGCGGGCTCAACGCCACGGCCAAGTTGAACCCGCCGTTGAAGAACGGCTGGAATGCGACGACCACTGACACCATTCCTGCCGTGAATTCGTTGCCGACCACGGCGTACGCATCACCAGGCCCGGTGGCCATTGCGTCCAAGGGCAGCGGAACCGGCTGCACGGGAACGGCGACCGGAGACGGTGCGACGTCCGCCATCACCGCCTTCAAGGTGGCGATCAGTGCCGTCCCCGGTACCGGCTCTACGGACCCGGCTAGCTGTGCCAACCTGATCAGCGACTCGGGGTCGTCCACGCAGAAGTTCGACTCGACCATCTCGTGGACCGGGTCGACCAACAAGATCACGCCCACGACCATCACCGGTCAGGGTCTCGGGATCAGCAGCTCGCCGGTCGGATTCGAATTCAGTGGTGGGACCATCTCCGGATCGTTCGCCGGCGGCAGCGTCAACGCCGTCGCTGCAGTGAGCAGCTCTCTGGTGGCAGCAGTCAGCCAGCCCCAGGAGACCGGTGCGGAGGCTTTGTCCGACAGCTACACGTCGCTCGGATGTGAGCCGACGCTCAAAGTGAAGGCCCCTTCCAGCAAGGCTCCCAATGGAGTGGCGGCCCTCAAGGCCCCCAAGGGCCTGAAGGAGATCATCGTCGCTTCGACGGATGGCTCCGAGCTCAACGCCAGCGCCTAGTCACAACGGCTGGGTAGTACCTGCGAAAGGGCGGGGCTTCGGCCCCGCCCTTTCGACGTACCCGGATACCTCTGCCGCGGCTTCCGTGCCGCACGGATCCGCCCTACGATGTCCCGACCCGTCCCGTCTAACGCGGAGGTTGTGTTGAAACGCCTGGCCATGGTGACGCTCGCCGTCCTCGCCGCCGGTCTTGGGGGGGCGGCCTGCTCGTCGACTCCGGCGGCCCAGCCCACGACGACCACTTCGACCCGCGTCAGCGCCAGCACCACGACCACGGCGCCGCTGCCTCCCACCACCTCGACGACCACGGCCGAGAATGCGGCCTGCTTCCAGGTGTTCGCCGGTATCGGCGCCATCACGTCCGCCAACATCAAGGCCAAGGCGGCGCAGGTGGCCGACCACTGCTCGCCGGCCGACCTGCACGACGTGGCCAACGCCCGCATCGAATTCACCGCCCACGGCCAGCCCCTCAACTCGGTCGGTCAGGGACTGGTGGCGGCCGCGGTCAACATCGTCGAGCAGGCTGCCTGTCCTTCCAACCCGCACACCGAGCTCTGTCCCTAGGCCGGGAGGAGCTCCGTGGGCGCCCGTTGCGCCCGCCCGGGGCCTCGGCCCGGCTCGCGTCGAGGCTGGGCTGGTACCGGACGGACACTCAGCTGGGTCCAAGAAATACCGAATATTGATGAACTTCGGTTTTTGGGGCATTTCACCTTGGTAGAACCTTGTACTCCTCTTACCTCACACTTATGGTTGGAGACACCGGTTCGGAGGGATCTGCAAAGGGGGGATTCGACTGTGCGCCCGGATGCGCATTGCTCCGACCGGAGTTGCACGCCGATCCAGGCGTCGTTGCGGCGGGGGGGATCTGAATGTTGAGCCTCGACCTTCGCGGCGTCTCCGGGTTCGGTCATGTCACGTTGGGGGCATCCGTCACCTGACTTCAAGATCCGTGGAGACACGGGAGAACAAGGAGCACACATGATTCGCAAGATGCTTGTGATCGCAGCCGCGATCGCTATGCCCGTGAGCGTGATCGCCATTTCCGGCGTGACCGCCGGTGCGGCGACCAAGCCACCACCGGACCCCGCCATCACCTGCGCGGTGACAGCCACGGTGACGTTCGCCTCTCCGGGGATCTCGAACTCCGGCTCGGTGAGCACCTCCAAGACGTCCGCCACGATGACCTCGGGTGAGTCCTTCAGCACCAAGGGGAGCGATGGCTCGTGCTCGGGCACTGCTCCGAACAACACCATCACCACCAAGAGCGTGAAGTGCGCGAAGAAGGGCACCCAGCCGGCCAGCAACCCCGCCTGCGTGCCTGGTGAGTACGGTTACGGCTCCTGGTCGAACTTCGAAACCGAGGGCACGGCCTCCATCCAGAAGGCGCTGAAGTCGCTCAGCTTCACGATCAACGGCATCAACTACTCGTCGAAGACGTCGAGTGCCGCAGACATCGGCTGTGCCGGTGGCGAGGTCGGCTTCTCGGTGACCGGAACCATCTCGGCGCCGAAGGCGGACAAGGGTCAGAGTGCGGTCCTCGACGCCTGCTTGGGAACGGTGACGGGTACGGGACTGAATAGCCCCCACACGTTTAGCAACAACATCGGAGGTCCGGGAACCGTAGCGACCGCCACGCTCGACCCGGCCACCAGCACGGTGGAAATCGACGGAGGTTCATGACCCTCGTGTAGCGCGTCGTACCTGCAGTAACGATGAGGACGGGGCTTCGGCCCCGTCCTCATCGCGTACCGGGGGAACTGCGGGATTGGGAGGTCTACCGAAGGGCGGCGCGTCCGCGGGAGATGCGCTGTTCGGTGCCGTGTCCTCCCGCCGCAAGGGGAGGGGCGGCCACGCAGCGTGGGCAGCATCTTGATTTGGACTGAGAAAATGGGTGGCACCTTGATTTGGACTGAGAATCCCGTTAGGTTCGGGGTAGCTGCTTCAGGGGCGCTGCTGCGCAAAGGGGGGACGTGAGGTTCGCGTCTCGGCATTGACGCCACTGGAACGGTGCGGTGACCAGCGGGGATCGCGTCAGAGGGGCTCCAATTCAAACGCCCGGTTGATCGCGCCAACCGCCTGTAGGGCTGTTACGTCGGGGGGCAGACGGTCGTCCGACCTCATCAATCCGTGGAGACACGGGAGAACAAGGAGACACACATGATTCGCAAGCTGCTATTGATCGCTGCCGCGGTCGCCATGCCGGTCGGCATCATCGCCGCCTCGGCGGGGACTGCGTCGGCGAAGGGCGTCACCACTGACGCCGTAGGTGCGCCTGCCACTGCGAGTTGCACCACCAGTGGTGGCACGTTGACCTTCAAGACGCCGCTCGGCCTTGCCGGTGGTTCGTACGTCTTCCCGACGAAGAACAAGGGAAACCAGATCACGGTTGCCGGTGTCACCTTCAGCTGCACCTCATCGGCTGTCAGCGGTTCCTTTAGCGGCACCTTGTCGGGGAAGATCAAGACGACCAACCCGTCCGACACCGCGGCGCAGGAGTACAGCTGCACGGCTCTGTCTGGCGTGTCCCCCGCGGCCGGAGGCACCTTGGCCGGCACACTCAAGATCAAGTACACCGCCCCGGCGGGACAGAAGTTCAGCGAGAAGGATTCGTCGATCGCTGTCACCTCGATCTTGGGTGGAGTCAACGGCAGTGGCGATGGGACGTTCACCATCCCCGGTAATCCAGGCACCGGTTCGATCAGTGGTGCGTTCCCCGGCAGTGACGCCGGTGCTTCGTCCACCTCGACGGATGCAACGGCTGCTAGTGAGGCAACCCTCGCAACCGATTGCCAGACGGCCCCTGGTCTCGGGACGATCGCCCTCGGCTCCGGTACCGCCTCGTTGAAGTAATCGAGGTCCACAGGTCCGAGTGATCGGACCCACGTGTACCGTCAAAGGCGGGGCTCCGGCCCCGCCTTTGACGCGCCCCCGGCGAAGCGGAGGGGTGATCCGAAATGCCGCTCCTCAGGGTCCGGCTGCGCAAAACGGGGGGAGGCAAAGTACGCGTCTCGGCCTTCGACGCCACTCGAATGGCACGCTGACCTGCAGCGATTGCGTCAAGGGGGCTCCGGAGCGGATGTCCGGTTGATCGCGCCGAGCGTGGGTAGGACAATTAAGCCGGGGGGCGACGTCGGGGGGACGGTCTTCCGACCTCATCTATCCGTGGAAACACGGGGGAACAAGGAGACACACATGATTCGCAAGCTACTGTTGGTCGTTGCTGCGACCGCCATGCCCATCGGGTTCATCGCCGCTACCGGCGGGATGGCCTCGGCCAAGACATCGCCGGTCAATGCCACGACCGCCACCGTCACCTGTACCGGCATCACCGGCACGGCAAAGTTCACCCCGGCCATCACCGCCTCAGAGTCGGCCGGAACCAGCACCACGTCGATCAAGGCCAAGCTGACCGGCTGCACCACCAATGATGGAGTCACGGTGTCAGGTGCCTCGGTGTCCGGTGTTCTTTCCAGCACCCGCACCGCGGGTGAGAACGGCTGCACCGCCCTCGCCGGAAGTAGCGCCGACAGCGGCAACCTGACCACGAAGTGGAAGACCGCGCCCAAGTTGGTGTCGCCCACCAGCACGATCGCGGTCAAGTCGATCGCCGGCAGCATCGGCGGTGACGGGAACGCCACGTTCAGCATCCCCGGGACCACGCCCAACGGAGCACCTTCGGGCTCCTTCCAGGGGACCAATAGCGGTGCCAGCGATGCGACCTCGGCGCAGACCACTACGTCGGCCTCGTCCATCCTGACGACGTGTGAGGGCAAGAAGGGCCTCAAGTCGTTCGCCTTCACCACCCCGGCCAGCGGTCCTGCCGTCAGCCTCGGCTAGTCACATCACCTGCCCGGATGTCCGGGCTTGCCGTACCGCCAGAGGCGGGGCTCCGGCCCCGCCTCTGGCGGCGTGCGGACCAGGCGGCAACCCCACCGAGAGGATCACCGGCGGCAGGGTGACCCTCCACCGCTTCGGTGGAGCCAGTCGCTAGCCTGAGGCGGAGAACCATGCCGAGTATCACCGAATCCATCGGGCGTGTCCTCGGCGGCCGCTACCGACTGGTCACCGCGCTGGGCACCGGCGCGTCTGCGCACGTCTACCTGGCCGACGACGTCTCCCTCCACCGGCGGGTGGCGATCAAGGTGCTCCACCCCGCCCTGGCCGGGGACGCCGCCTTCCTCAAGCGCTTCCGGGCCGAGGCCCGGGCGGTGGCCGCCCTCAACCACCCCAACATCCTCCAGGTCTACGACTGGGGGGAGGAGGGCGGTGAGCCCTTCCTGGTGCTGGAGTACCTGGCCGGGGGCAGCCTCCGCCAGGTGTTCGACACCGGTGTGCTGCTCACGCCGGAGCAGGCGGTCCACATCGGGCTGGATGCCGCCGCCGGGCTCGACTACGCCCACCGCCGGGGGCTGATCCACCGGGACATCAAGCCGGCCAATCTGCTCTTCGACGCCGAGCAGCGGCTCCGCATCGCCGATTTCGGCCTGGCCCGGGCCCTGGCCGAGGCGGCCTGGACCGAGCCGGAAGGGGCCATGCTGGGCACGGCGCGCTATGCCGCTCCCGAGCAGGGCGAAGGATGGGTGCTCGACGGCAAGTCCGATGTCTACGCGCTGGCCCTGGTCCTCTACGAGGGGGTCACCGGGGAGGCCCCGTTCATCGGCGACACCATCCTGACCACCCTCCGGGCCCGGGTCGGCACCCTGCTCCCCGAGCACGAGGCGCTGGGCCCCCTGAACGACGTGCTGGTGTGGGCGGCCGCCCCCGAGCCCTCCGAGCGGTTCGACGCCGCTCAGTTCGCCGCCCGATTGCGGGTAGTGGCCGAGACACTGCCCTACCCCGAACCGCTACCGCTGGTGGATGCCGTGCCCGACGGGGTCGGGGAGGACGCCGAGCAAGCCACCGGCCGACCGGTACGCAGCACGCCGGTGGGCATCGACAGTCCCGACCGGACCCAGTTGGGCGGGGCTGCCGCCGTCGAGGCCACCAAGCCGTCGAAGAAGGGTGCTCGCCCCACCGCCACCGCCACCCCCACCGCCCGCCGCCGGCGCTGGCCCTGGGTGGCCGCCATCGCCGTGGTCGTCGCCGCGGTGGTGACCGCCGGCGTGGCCTTCGCCAACAACAGCAAGCTCTTCGTCCCCAGCCACCCGATCCCGCTGCTGGTGGGCAAGACGCTGGCCCAGGCCGACGCGGCGGTGAAGGCGGACCACTTCACCGTGCATCAGACGGGCCACAGTTTCAGCATCACCCTCGGTGCCGGTCTGATCCTGATCCAGCACCCGACGTCCCGGTCCCACGGCCAGGTGACCACGGCCAAGCAGGGCTCCACCATCGGGGTGGTGGTCTCGTCCGGGCCGCCGCCAGTGGCCATCCCGGGACTGACCACGTTCTCGAACTGCACCGACGCCATCCAGGCCCTGGCCGCCGTCCACCTGGTCGGGGTGTGCCCGGCGGCCGCGGCCCAGTACAGTTCGACGGCTCCCGCCGGGGCCATCCTCGGGACCTCGCCCGCCGGCAGCGCCCTCTACGGCTCGACGGTGACCATCGTGACCTCCAAGGGCCACGCGCCGGTGGTCGTCCCGACGGTCACCGGCGCCGGGGCCACCTATGCCACCGCGTCGGCGACCCTCACCGCGGCCGGGTTCGTCCCGAGCCAGGCCAATGTGTACAGCTCGACGGTCCCCAACGGGCAGGTGGCCGGCACCTCTCCGGACGCCTCGGCCGGGCCGGTGCCGTTCGGCTCGTCGGTGACCGTCGACGTCTCGCAGGGTCCCCAGCCGGTTCCCATCCCCAATGTGGTCGGCCAGTCGGTCGCCGCCGCCACCAGCGCCCTGACCGCCCTCGGGCTCCAGGTCGCCGGCCCCTACGGCCCGCCGGGGTCGAACACGGTGCTCTCGACCGATCCGGCTGCCGGGACCTCGGTCCTCCCGGGGACCACCGTCAACCTCTACACGCTGTGACCGGCCCCGCCGGGTGCGAGCTGTGCGAGGCGGCCCGGATCACCGAGTGGTTCCACGAGGACGACATCTGCTGGGTGGCCGCGTGTGAAGTGTGCGACGTGCCGATGGTGGTGTGGAAGGAGCACGGCAACGAGCCCTCCGAGGCCCTGGTCGATCACATGCTCGGCCAGCTGGGGCTGGTGGCTGACCGACAGCTCGGGACGGGCGAGTGGTCCTTCGACCGGGTGATGCGCCAGATTCCCGACCACTTCCATGCCCATGCCCGGGATCCGAACTGGTGGTTCCGCCGGTTCACCCGACGATGACCGTCGCACCGTGATCCCGCCCGGGTGATCAAGTACCTCGGCTCGAAGCGGAGGCTGGTGCCGGCGCTGGCCGTGCTGGCCGAGGCCTCCGGGGCCAAGACCGCGCTCGACCTGTTCACGGGCACGACCAGGGTGGCCCAGGCCTGGAAGCAGCTGGGGCTCACGGTCACCGCCGTCGACAGCACCCGGTTCGCCGACGTGCTGGCCCGGTGCTACGTGGCCACCGACCCCGACGCCGACCCCGGTCTCCTGGCCGACGTGACCGAGGCGGTGCGTCACCTCAATTCCGTGGCCGGGACCCCGGGGTACGTCACCGCCACCTTCTGCCGTTCCTCGCGTTACTTCCAGCCCGACAACGGGGCCCGCATCGACGCGGTGAGGGACGCCATCGAGCGCGACTACGCGTCGTCGTCGTTGTGGCCGGTGTTGGTGACCAGCCTGCTGGAGGCGGCCGACCGGGTCGACTCGACCACCGGCCTCCAGATGGCCTATCTGAAGCAGTGGGCCCCGCGCGCCCATCAGCCCCTGCTGCTGCGGGTGCCCGAGCTCATCGGCGGGCCCGGTCGGGCCGTCCGGGGGGACGCCTGTCGGCTGGTCGGGACGCCCGCGCTCGGATCGGTGGACCTGGCCTACCTCGACCCGCCGTACAACCAGCATCGCTACGACTCCAACTACCACGTGTGGGAGACCATCGTGGCCTGGGACGCACCCGCCCACTACGGGGTGGCGTGCAAGCGGGAGGATCTACGGGACCCGGTCGGCCGCAGCCCCTTCAACAGCCGCCGCACCATGCCCGCGGCCATGGCCCAGGTGGTGGCCGAGGTCCAGGCCGAGGTGATGGTGCTGTCGTACAACAACGAGTCGTGGTTGAGCTTCGCCGAGCTGTACGACCTGTGCTCGGCGCGGGGGCACGTCGAGGTGCTGGCCTTCGACTCCGCCCGCTACGTCGGTGCCCGCATCGGGATCCACGACCGGACCGGGGCCAAGGTGGGTCGGGTCTCCCACCTGCGCAACACCGAGTACATGCTGGTGTCGGGGGCCAAGGGCCGGGTCCGGTCGATGGTGGACGCGGTGGTGACCGCCGGCTTGGGCGTCACCGCCGATGGACCGGTACCGGTGCTGGCTGATCGGCCGTCCCGATCCTGAGCCGGCCGGGCCGCTCAGGGGGCGACGGTGAAGACCGCGGCGCTGTCGGCCGGCACGGTGAGGTCGGAGACCGCCGACGAGGTGGGGGTGGCCGAGGTGAGGGTGACCCCGCTGGTCGCGTCCAGGGACGGTGCCTCGAGGCTCAACGTCGAGACCAGCTGCGCGGTGGGGGCCATCTTGAGGTTCAGCTGGGTGAGGTCGGAGGACGTGGTGTTGTCGACCACCACGGCGGTGTCGCCGCTCGGCAGGCCGACGGCGTACTCCGACACGCCGACCGGTAGCTGCTCGGAGGACATGATCTTGGTCTTGAGCACGGTGCCACCCTCCAGCGAGCTGACCAACCGCATGGCATAGAAGATGGGGTTGGCTTGGAGCGTCCCCGGGGCGGACGGGTCCGGGGCGCAGAGCGGCGAGTAGCTGAGGCAGTTGTCCGGGCTCATCTGGATGTCCACCGAGGACACGCCCTTCGCCGCCGCTTCGAGGAGGCCGTGGACGGCCCACAGGGCGGAGGCGAACTGGTAGATGACCGGGGACGAGCTCCCGCAGGACACCGAGTTGAACTCGTCGAGGACGAGGGGGAGATGTCCTTTTTTGGCCGCCGCCTCGGCGTCGGCGATGGTTTGGTCCTCCGAGGTGATGGAGGCCGGGGCCAGCAGATCCGCGGCCGACACCGGGTTGTAGCAGTCCTCCAGCGGATAGAAGTGCTGGGTGAACTCGGACAGGCCCTTCACCCCGGTGGTCTTGGCGGTGGCGGCATATTGAGGGAGCCATCCGGTCAGATAGAAGTCGGGCCCGGCGAAGGCCACCCCGGGGTCGACCGCCTTGATGGCGGCCCGGTAGGCATCCACCTCGGCGATGTACTGGGGGAAGCTGATGAGGGTGAACAGGTCGGTGTCGTAGAGCTCCGGCTCGTTCCCGATCTCCACGTCGTGCAGTGACGACCCGAAGGTGGCCTGGGCCACCTGTACCTCGTCGGCCGCGGTGGCCGGGTCGTAGTGATCCAGGTTGACTCCGAGGTCGAGCGACCATCCGGTGGTCTGGGCCAGGTCGGCGAGGGTGGAGAGGTCCTCGGGCGTGATGGCACTCGACGCCCAGCTGGGCAGGGGAGTGGAGGGATCCGGCTCCCAGGCCACGTTCATCTCCGAGCTCTGTCCCCCGACGCGAAGGTTGCCGGCGCCGAGTTGAGCCAGAAACGACGGCAGGTTCGACTGGGCCGGATCGAGGACCGGGTCTCCGGCCAGCGAGGCCTCGAGAGCCAGGCCCACGAAGCCGTGGGAGACCGAGTCCCGGGTCGGTCCCTTGACCGCCAGGGTGATGCCCGGCAGGGCCCGGCCTCCCGCCCCGGCCGGGGTGGCGACGGCGCCGAGCACCAGCGATGAGCACATCGCTACACCGAATGCCGCCTGGACCCACCGTTTGCCCACCGGACGAGGTTACCGGACCACGGTCCCCGGGGTCCGGGAAACCACACCTCGACCCCATCTGACCACCCTGGGTGGCCAGCCGCGGTTTGACCCGGGTACCGTCCCCTGCCAACGTGTGCGGACACGAATCGGCACCACCCAGCGTGGTTGCCACCGGCAGGGATGCCGCCTGACCAGGGGAACGACGACATGGGAGCACTCGAGGGACGGATCGCCATCATCACCGGCGCCGGCCGGGGCATCGGGCGGGAACACGCCCTGCTCTTCGCCGCCGAAGGCGCCAAGGTGGTGGTCAACGACCTGGGTGGTGCGGTGGACGGGTCCGGGGACGACCGTTCGCCGGCCCAGCAGGTCGTCGACGAGATCGTCGCGGCCGGCGGTCAGGCCGTGGCCAATGCCGACGACGTCACCGACTGGGACGGTGGGAAGCGGCTGGTCGACACGGCCATCGAGGCCTTCGGCGATCTGCACGTCCTGGTCAACAACGCCGGGATCCTCCGCGATCGGGTGCTGGTCAACATGTCGGAGGCCGACTGGGACTCGGTCGTCCACGTCCACCTGAAGGGGCACTTCGTCCCCACCCGGCACGCGGCCGCGTACTGGCGTGAGCAGACCAAGGCCGGCAAGGAGGTGAAGGCGTCGGTGGTCAACACCTCCTCCACCTCCGGACTGCTGGGCAACCCGGGCCAATCGAACTACGGCGCGGCCAAGGCCGGTATCGCCGCCTTCTCCACCATCGCCGCCGACGAGCTGGTCCGCTACGGGATCCGGGTCAACGCCATCGCCCCGGCGGCCCGCACCCGCATGACCGAGCAGACCCCGGGCCTCTCGGACATCGTCCAGGCACCGGCGGACGCGTCGGTGTTCGACAGCTGGGACCCCGCCAACGTCTCGCCGCTGGTCGCCTACCTCGCCACCGAGGGCTGTCCGGCCACCGGCAAGGTCTACTTCGTCCAGGGTGGGCAGATCCGCCTGTTCCAGCCCTGGACGATGACCGACACGCTGGAGAGGGACGACCGGTGGACGGTGGCGCAGTTGCAGGCGGAGATGCACCGGCTCGGAGGCTGAGCGGTGTCCCCGTTGCGGGGGCCCGACCGATCCGGGGGTGATCAGGGCCCCGACCCCCGCGAGGTCATCGAGGCCGAAGCCATGCTCAGCGGCACCGGCGCGGGCGCCGAGGGCGGCATCGTCGTCCCGTGGCCCCTGCTGTTCCGCCACCGCATGCACCACCGGGTGGCCCGCTCGGACCGCTACCAGTGGTGGGTCCTCTGGACGGTGCTGGCCGGACTGCTCTCGGTCAACATCACCTTCACCGTCTTCGTGGTGGCCCTGCCCGAAGTGGCCCGGCAACTCCACACGTCGGTGACCACCCTCACCTGGACGTCGACCGGCCCCCTGCTGGCCTTCGGGGTGGCCGCCCCGGTGCTCGGCAAGCTGGGCGACCTGCGCGGCTACCGCAAGCTGTACCTGTGGGGGCTCGTCCGGAGCCGCCGTCAGCGTGGTGCTGACCGCCTCGGCCCCGACCGCCGGGGTCCTGATCGCCGCCCGCCTGTTCGACGGCATCCAGGGAGCGGCCACCGGGGCCGCCTCGATGGCCCTGGTGCTCCAGGTCTTCTCCCATGAGGACCGGGTGAAGGCGATGGGCTGGTGGGCGCTGGTCGGCGCCGGCGGTCCGGTGCTCGGGGTCACCGTCGGCGCGCCGATCATCCAGTACTTCGGATGGAGGGCCCTGTTCTGGGGCGAGCTTCCGCTGATGGCGGTGGCGGCCGTGCTGGCCGTCATCGTGCTGCCCGCCCGCGACCGGTCGCCGACGACCGGCCGCGGAGGCGTCGGCGTCGCCGTCGCCGGATGCCTCCCCGTGGAGCCAGCTGGACTGGACCGGGTCATGGACGCTGGCCGTGTCGGTGACCGCCGGGCTGCTGGCCCTCAACGAGGCCCCGTCGTGGGGCTTCGCCTCGCCGGCCATCCTGACCATCTTCGCCGTGAGCATCGCCCTCGGCGTCGTCTTCGTGCTCCACGAGCGGAGGAGCCCGAACCCGCTCATCCCGCTCCGCTACTTCCGGATGCGGAACTTCGTTGCCCCGTTGGGGGCCCGGACCTTCGTCAACTTCTCCTACATGGGCGGGTTCTTCCTCTTCCCCATCCTCATGGAGCGGGTCTACGGCTACAGCGAGACCCGGGCCGGGCTGGTGTCCACCGCCCGACCGCTGATGTTCTCGGTGGTGGCGCCCATCGCCGGCTATGCCGCCGTCAAGGTGGGGGAGCGGGTCTCGGTGATGGCCGGAGCGCTGGCCCTGACCGTGTCCATGCTGGTGTTCACCCAGCTCGGGGCCCAGCCCTCGTTGCTGGTCATCGTGGTGGCCCTGGCCCTCTCCGGCGTGGGCAACGGGCTCTCGACCCCGGCCACGGCGGCCTCGGCCTCCAACGAGGTGGCCGCCGACGAGCTCGGGGTGATGAGCGCGGCGCAGCAGTTGATCACCCAGATCGGCATCGTGGCCGGCATCCAGGTGATGGTCACCGTCGAGGCTTCAGCCAACGGCGGGGCGGGGAGCCTGGCTGCCTTCCACCGGGCCTATGCGGTCGGCGCCGTGGGGGCGGTGCTGGCCGGGGTGAGCGGCTACTTCATGCGGGACACGCCCCGGGGGGTGAACGCCGATCTCGGTGAGCCGGGCCCACCTGGGCTGAGGCCCGCCGAGGTCTCCCTACTCGGTGATGGCCAGGATGCGGGAGGCGATCTCGACCGCGGCCGGGTCGGGGGTGATCGACTGGAGGGCCATCAGCTTGGCGATGTCTCCCTCGACCTTGATCTTGCCGGCCATGAACGCCTGCATGCCGGCCTGGGGGTTCCCCTCGACCAGGATGGCCTTGGCCACGTCGTAGTCGAGCGTCACCTTGAGGTCGATCGGGTCGATGTGGCCGGTGTCGAGGATCAGCTCACCGCTGCTCGTGTCCACGTGGGCGTCGACCGTCCCCGCACCGAAGGGAACGGCTCCGATCACCAGGTTGATCCGGATCGATTGGTCGATACTGGCGCCCTGGCCGTCGAATTCGGCCCGGATGGCCCGGGCCTCGTCCAACCACTCGTCACTCAGGAATTGATAGGTGGCCATTGCTCTGGTGCTCCTTGCCCTCAGCCCTTCGTTCACCGCCGCGGGCAGGGTAACAGAAAGCCGGTGGCAGCTCCGGGCCAGGACCGGGGCCCGGGGGCCCTCGATCGGCCCGCATCCCGGTCACCGGGCCGGCGTCCGGGGGTCGATCAGGACGGCGGACTGTGCCGCCGACCCACCTGATCACCGGTAGCATCCGGTGGCGTGACCGCTCCCATCCTCCCTGGTGCCGAGCCGTGGTCGTCCAAGGGCGGGTCGCACGGCGTCCTGGTCCTCCACGGCTTCACCGGCAATCCCCAGTCCATGCGACCGCTGGCCGAGGCGGTGGCGGCCGCCGGCTACTCCGTCGACCTACCCCTCCTGCCCGGACACGGCACCTCGATCGACGACATGCTGCCGACCCGGTGGGACGACTGGTCGCAGGCGGCCGAGGCCGCCTTCCAGGGCCTGGCCGCCCGCTGCGACCAGGTGGCCGTGGCCGGGCTGTCCATGGGCGGCACCCTCACCTGCTGGCTGGCCGAGCAGCATCCCGAGATCGCCGGCATCGCCGTGGTGAACCCGCTGATCGAGGCCCCCGACGATGAGTTCCGCCGCGGCATCCAGGCCCTGCTGGATGCCGGAACCGAGGTGTTCGACGCCATCGGCTCGGACATCGCCAAGGAGGGTGCGGTCGAGGCCGCCTACCCGGGGACCCCGCTGGCCGCCCTCCTGTCCCTGTTCGAGGGCGCCGACACCGTCGCCGCCCGCCTGGGGGAGATCCACTGCCCGACCCTGCTGCTGAGCAGCCGCAGCGATCACGTGGTGGACCCGGTGTCCGGCGACGTCCTCGAACGGTCGGCCGGGGGACCGGTGGAGCGGGTCTATCTCGAGCGGAGCTTCCACGTGGCCACGCTCGACTACGACGCACCGCTGATCGAGGAACGGGTGGTGGCGTTCGTCGCCGACGTCCTCGGTGGGCCCGGCGTCGTGGCCGCTTGATGGCGGACCGCCCGCCCCTCACCCGGGACGACGTGGCCCACGTGGCCGCGCTGGCTCGCCTCGAGCTCAGCGAGGAGGAGCTCGATCTGTTCACCGGCCAGCTGGCGGAGGTGCTCGACCACGCCGCGGACGTGGCATCGCTGGACCTGGCCGGCGTGGCCCCCACCGCGCACGCCATGGCGGTCACCAACGTGTTGCGGCCCGACGAGGTCAGGCCCTGCCTCGATCGGTCGGAGGTACTGGCCCAGGCGCCCTCGGTCGAGGACCATCGGTTCCGGGTGCCGCGCATCCTCGGGGAGGCCCCGTGAGCTCGCCGCGGCCCGTCGGCCTTCCTGGCCAACTCGGTCCGGTCCGGGGCGCGCTCCGCGGTCGACGTGCTCGACGAGCACCTGGCCATCATCGAGGCCGGTGACGGAGAGGTGAACGCCTTCAACCTGGTCACGGCGGACGAGGGCCGGGACCAGGCCATCGCCGTCGATCGGAAGGTGGCGGCCGGCGACGACCCGGGCCCGCTGGCCGGCGTCCCGGTGGCGCTGAAGGACAACCTCTGCACCCGGGGGGTCCCCACGACCTGCTCGTCCCGGATCCTCGAGGGTTGGCTGCCGCCCTACGACGCCACCGTGGTCACCCGGCTGCGCGAGGCCGGCGCCATCATGGTGGGCAAGACCAACATGGACGAGTTCGCCATGGGCTCCTCCACCGAGACCTCGGCGTTCGGTCCCACCCGCAACCCCCACGACACCGGCCGGGTTCCCGGCGGCTCGTCGGGGGGCTCGGCCGCGGCCGTGGCCGCCGGGTTCGCCCCGCTCGCCCTCGGATCGGATACCGGCGGCTCGATCCGCCAGCCGGCCGCCCTCTGCGGCGTCGTGGGCATGAAGCCCACCTACGGGACCGTCTCGCGGTACGGCCTGGTGGCCTTCGCCAGCTCGCTGGACCAGATCGGCCCCCTGGCCACCACGGTGGCCGACGCCGCCCTCCTCTTCGACGTGATCGGCGGCCACGACCCGTGCGACTCGACGTCCCTCAACCGGCCCACCCCGCGGGTGCTCTCCGTGCTCGACGACGGGGTGGACGGCCTGACCATCGGGGTGCTGACCGAGTACCTCGACGGCGTCGACCCCGACGTGGCCGCCCGGACCCATCAGGCGGCGGAGGCCTGTGCCGCGGCCGGGGCCACCGTCGAGGAGGTGTCCGTCCCCGAGGTGGCGCTCGGCCTCTCCGCGTACTACCTGATCGCCCCGGGGGAGGCATCGTCGAACCTGGCCCGCTACGACGGCGTCCGCTACGGGCTGCGGGTGGAGGCCGACGACACCGTGGCGATGAACACCGCCACCCGCTCGACCGGCTTCGGCGCCGAGGTGAAGCGGCGGATCATGCTCGGTACCTACGTGCTCTCGGCCGGGTACATGGACGCCTATTACAACCAGGCGCTCCGGGTCCGTACCCGAATCATCGAGGGCTTCGCCCGCGCCTACCAGCGGTGCGACATCCTGCTCGGGCCGACCACACCCACCACCGCCTTCCCCCTGGGGGCCAAGACCGGCGATCCGCTCACCATGTACCTGTCCGACGTGTGCACCATCCCCACCAACCTGGCCGGCCATCCGGCGGTGAGCGTGCCCTTCGGCACCGGCGATGACGGGTTGCCGGTCGGCGTCCAGCTGCTCGGTCCGGAACTCTCGGAGGGGACACTGTTCAAGGTGGCGGCCGTGGTCGAGGCGGCGGCTCCCGAGCCGACCCGACCGGCGCCGAACGGGAGGGTGCGGTCATGAAGCCGGGCTGGGAGATGGTCGTGGGCCTCGAGGTCCACTGCGAGCTGAAGACGGCCACCAAGCTGTTCTGCGGCTGTCCCAATGTGTTCGGTGACGAGCCCAACACGAACGTGTGCGCGGTGTGCCTCGGGCTGCCGGGCTCCCTCCCGGTCGTCAACCAGCGGGCGGTGGAGTTGGCCATGGCCATCGGCACCGCCCTCAACTGCGAGATCCGGCCCTCCACGTTCCACCGGAAGAACTACTTCTACCCCGATCAGGCCAAGGACTACCAGATCAGCCAGTACGACGAGCCCATCAACGTGAACGGCCACCTCGACCTCCCCGACGGCACCACGGTCGGCGTCGAGCGGGCCCACATGGAGGAGGACACCGGCAAGACCTCCCACTCGGGCACCTCGGGCCGCATCCACGGGGCGGAGTACTCGCTGGTCGACTACAACCGGTCCGGCGTCCCCCTGGTGGAGATCGTGAGCCGGCCCGACATGCGCACGTCGGCCCAGGCGCGGGCCTACGCCACCGAGCTGCGGGCCGTCCTGGTGGCGTCGGGAGCGTCGGACGGGAAGATGGAGGAGGGCTCGATGCGGGTGGACGCCAACGTCTCGGTGCGCCGATCGTCCGATGAGCCGTTCGGCACCCGGTGTGAGGTCAAGAACCTGAACTCGGTCCGGTCCCTCGGTCGGGCCATCGACTACGAGGCCGACCGGCAGATCGCCCTGCTCGAGTCGGGCGAGCGGGTGGTCCAGCAGACCCGGCACTGGGACGAGGACGCCGGCCGGACGGTGACCCTGCGCTCGAAAGAGGACGCCTACGACTACCGGTACTTCCTCGAGCCGGACCTGGTCCCACTGGTCCCCGATGCCGAGTGGATCAATGCGGTCGGTGACCTGATGGGCCCGATGCCCGCCGTCCGGCGGACCCAGCTGGTGGAGCTGTTCGGCACCGATATCACCGCGGCCCAGACGGACCAGGTGGCGACGGTGGTCGACCTGGGTCTGGACGCCCTGGTCCTGGCGGCGGTGGCCGGCGGGGTCGCCTCGGGACTGGCCCTGGCTCGCACGGCCAACGAGGCGGCGACCAACGCCGACGCCGCCCGTGTCCTCGACCTGGAACCGTACGTGGCCCTCCTGACCATGGAGGGAAACGGCTCGTTGACCGCCACCCAGGCCAAGTCGGTGCTCGGCCGAATTACTGGCTGCCGGTGGGGGCGATCCTGCGGCCATCGCCGCGGCCAATGGGTTCGAGGCCATGTCCGGGGACTCACTGGTGTCCACCGTGGCTGACGTGGTGGCGGCCCATGCGGACGATTGGGAACGCTACCGCCACGGTGACGAGGGCGAGCGGAACAAGCTGGCCGGGTTCTTCATCGGTCTGGTCATGAAGGCGTCAAAGGGCAAGGCCGATGGCAAGGCGGTCCGGGCCGAGCTGGAACGACTCAGGGGCTGATCGCTCCCACCCCCCGCCGGTAATTGCGGGCAGAAGGAACCACTGATGTTGGGGATTAGTGGTGGACATCTCGGTCGGGTCTGGGGACAGGTGAAGAAATGTGGCGGAAAAGGTAGGGATTTCGCGGCACCCTCTTGACCCTTTCTCGGGCAGCCATCACAGTGTCAATTGTTCGGGAAGCCGAAGCTCCACCGGAGTCTGAAAGCGGGTCGGAGGAAGGGCCGAGAGGTCACTCCGAGGGTCGGTTGACAGGGTCGGTGGGACCGTAGGTGACCGACGTGGTAGTCCGGGGACGGGCCGGAACGCTCTCACGAGCGGAACGGGCCGGTGCCTGCGCAGGGTCGTCCGACACGGCTCGGCAATGGTGAGGCCGGGCGCACCGCGAACGTGGCCCCGAGGAGCTCGGGCGGTTTCGGCCGTTCGGTTACTCGGGGTTGCGTCGCGTCCGGGCGCCGGTTGGAAGCGGCGCGTTGCCGTCGGTGGGTGGGGCAGGGCTGCGGGGAGGCCCGGTTCGGGAGCGCTCAGGGCCAATCGACGGCGTACCCGTCAACCTCGGCCGGCCGGTGCAGCAGGGTCGAACCGGCGATGACCAGCGCGGCCCCGCCGAGGACCACCCACGGCCACTTCCGACGCCGCCGGCCGGATGGGTCTGCAGGTATGGACGGAGAGGGGGACGGAGTGGACATGCAGGGCCGTTACCCCGACTGGACGGGATCCAAACCTTCAGGCGTCCGGTGGAACGGAAACGTTCCCGCCGCCGGCGCGGCCCAGCCATCGACCGGTGGACCACACCGCTTCGACGACTACGGAGAGGCTTGGCCCGCCCGCCGGTCGCGTCCATGGATCAATCCCAACTGCGGATCGTGCAGGGGTACCTCTCCGGATCGCCGGCTCAGTGCGGGTGGGCGTGGACCGGCGGGGCGGCGGCGACCTGCTCCATCCGACAGGGATCGTCATCGTCGTTGCACCGTTCGCACTCGAGCTCCAGGGTGCTGTGGGAGATGGAGAACGGGACGGCGATGGCCTCCTTGACGTGTTCGCCCACCACCTGGGCCTCCTCGAGGGTGGGGTGGCCACTCAGGACCATGTGTGCGGAGAGCACCCGCATCTCACTGGACAGGCTCCAGACATGGAGGTCGTGGACTTCGCTCACTCCGGGAACCCCGGCCATCACCGCGGTGAGCTCGGCCAGGTCCACATCGGTAGGTGTCGATTCGAGCAGCACGGCGATGCTGCCCCGGAACACCCGGCCGGCCTGGTAGACGATGATCATCGCCACCACCAAGGCGGAGACCGGGTCGAGCCACGTGGCCGAGGGGGCGAAGAGCAGGACCACTCCGGCCGCCATCACCGCCACCGAGGCCAGTGCGTCCCCCACCATGTGCAGGAGGGCCGAGCGCATGTTGAGGTCGTTGGACCCGTCACGGAGGATGAGGGCGGCCAGGCCGTTGACCAACAGGCCGACGGCGGCCACGATGACCACCACACCGGCTCGGACCGGTTCGGGGTGCCCCAGCCGATGAATGCTGTCGATGACGATGAGCACCGTCACGACGGCGATGAGCGACGCGTTGGCCAGGGCGGCCAGGATGGTGGCCCGGTGGTTGCCGAAGGACCGCTCGGCACTGGGCGGTCGGAGGGCCAGCCGCACGGCCACCAACGAGAGGATCAGCGCCCCCACGTCGGCGAGGTTGTGGCCGGCATCGGCCAGCAACCCGGTCGAGTGGGCCACGAGGCCGAACGCCACCTGGACGACCACCAGCCCGGTGTTGAGGAGCAGGCTGACGGTCAGTCTTCGGGTTCTGTCCATGGGAGGGCCTGCGCCCAGTCTACCGGCGGTTGTGGCCGATAGCCTGCGGTGATGTCCATCCTGCCGTCGAGGGCGCTCGGCCGGGTGCTGCTGGTGGTGGGCTTGTTGGTCGTGCTGTTCCTGGCCGCGACGGCGCGACTGTTCGTCTGGCCACCCACCGACCAACCGGTCCGGGCCGACGCGGTGGTGGCGCTCGGGGGAGATCCGGGGCAGCTGCGGGCCAAGGAGGCGATCGCCCTGGTCCGGGAGGGTTACGCACCGGTGGCCGTGGTCTCACGGGGCGACGTTCCCGAGGCCCCGTGCCCGGATCCGGGGCCCGGGGTGAAGGTCGAGTGCTTCCGGGCCGACCCCCTGGACACCCGGGGGGAGGCTGAGTATGTGGGCGCACTGGCCTCGCACCGACACTGGACCACGTTGATCCTGGTGCCCGAGCGGAGCCAGGCCACCCGGGCCCGGCTCATCTTCGAGCGGTGCACCCGGGCCCGGCTCGTCGTCGTGCCGGTGGCCGACCACGGTTTCCACCTGGTCTACGACATCGCCTACGAATGGGCCGCCCTGGCCAAGGCCCTGGTCGTGCAGCGGTCCTGCTGACTGCCTGCTAGTCCGCTGACCAGCTACGACACCACCGTCTCCTCCGGCCGGCCGACTGGGGCGACCGTCACCGGGCCGCTAGCGTGGGGGCGATGGGGGTAGCGCTTGTCGAAGGGCGCGGTGGGTGCGATCCGAGGGGACGGTCAGGAGCGGTCCTCCGGATGTCGCGGCGCGCGCGGCGATGACCGAACCCGTGGACACCAATCCGCTGGCCGGCCGGCCGTCGGCCACCGGCAAGGTGCGGATCAGCGCCCTGGACGGGCTGCGGGCGGTGGCCGTGCTCATCATCATGGGCTTCCACTTCGGGGTGGGGTGGCTCCAGGGGGGCTTCTTCAGCCTGGACATCTTCTATGTCCTCTCCGGCTACCTGATCACCGGCCTGCTGCTCTCCGAGTTCGCCAAGCGGGGCCGGGTCAAGCTCTCGGCCTTCTGGCTGCGCCGGGCCCGGCGGTTGCTGCCCGCCCTGCTCATCGTGTTGGTGGCGGTGACCCTGATGGTCCGGTTCGCCGAGCCGGCCGGGCTCTACCCCGGGTTCCGGCAGAATGCCCTGTCCGCGCTCTTCTACTTCTCCAACTGGTGGCAGATCCACACCAGCAGCAACTACTTCGTGGCCACCGGGACACCCTCCCCGCTCACCCACACCTGGTCCCTGGCCGTGGAGGAGCAGTTCTACCTGGTCTGGCCCCTGGTGGTGGTGGCCGTGATGTTCCTCTCCCGCACCTTCGCCCGGGGCTTGAAGGCCCTCCTCGTGGTCTCCACGGTCGGGGCCCTCGCCTCCGCTCTCGAGATGGCCCTCCTCTACAGCCCGACGGCCAACACCACCCGGCTCTACTTCGGGACCGACACCCACGCCCAGTCCATCCTGGTCGGGGCGTCCCTGGCCTGTGCCCTGACCATGATCCAGCGCCGCCGGGGCGAAGAGGGCATGGCCCCCGAGGCCACCTCGAAGCGGGCCTCGGTCGCCCTCATCGCCCTCGGCCTCCTCGGGCTTCGCCGGCACCTTCACCCTGACCTACCTGGAGACCGGCACCACCCCCTTCGACTACCAGGGCGGGTTCCTCCTCTCCGCCCTGTCGGCGGCGGCCATCATCGTGGCCGCGGTGTGCGTGCCCAAGGGCCCGATCGCCCGGACCCTCTCCCTCCGGCCCCTGGTGTGGATCGGCACCATCTCCTACGGCGCCTACCTCTGGCACTACCCGATCTACATCTACCTCGACCCCGACCGGACCGGGACCACCGGATTCCCCCTGCTGGTCATCCGCTTCGCCGCCACCTTCGCCCTGGCCACGGCCAGCTTCTACCTGGTCGAACGGCCGGTCATGTACGGCACCTTCTGGCGACAGCTGAAGGCGGCCATCCCGGCCACCGCCCTCCTCGGGGCCACCGTGGCCGTGGTCATCGCCGGCACGGTGGTACCGGCCACCGCCGCGGTCCGGGTCCGCCATTTCGGGAACGCGAGACCGACCGCACAGCCGATCAAGACCGGACATCGGTTCAAACTGGTGGTGCTCGGCGACAGCACGGCGGTGACGCTGGGCGCGGCGCTGGTCGCCACCGCCCCGAAGGGGATCCAGGTGATCCAAGCTGGGACCTACGGCTGTGGCCTGGCCATCGCCGTCAAGGCGTCGAACAAGCCACCCCTGCCCGGGCTCAACATGGTGACCGCCTGCAACGAGGCGTCACCTCCCAGTGAGCAGTGGCCGGCCGGCGCGGCGCGACAGGTCCGCGGCACCACCCGCGGCGACGTGGTGCTGTTCCTCGCCGGCGACTGGGAGTCGCAGGATCTGTTCAGGGAGGGCACGTGGACCAACATCACCCACCCCTCGTTCCAGCGCTACCTGCTGCACCAGATGCGCGAGGCGGTGGCCATCGGGACGGCCCACGGAGCCCACTTCGACTTCACCACCATGCCGGCCGTGGACGCCGGACTCCCGTTCATGGATGCGGTGTTTCCTCAGGACTCACCCAACCGCCGTCGCATCTACAACCGGTTGATCACCATCGTGGCCCGCGAGTTCCCCGACAAGGTGAGCGTCGTCGACCTGGGCGCCATCCTCTCCCCCCACGGCGTGTTCACCGAGTTCCTTGACGGAGTCCAGATCCGGACGCCGGACGGCGTGCACACCCCCTCATACGGGTTGCCCGGGTCATACAAAAACAACTCCACCCCGGCGGTAGCCGACGCCTTCTACAATTGGCTGTCCCCGAGGATCTGGCCGTCGATCATCGCGTCGTCGGGGCCGGCGGGCTGACCCGGCGCGTTCAACGCCGAGGCCACAGCGCGCATCGAGAGGGACGGCGGTCCCGTTGACGGCTCGCGACGACCCTGACCACGCAGCGCGGTCACCGCCGGCCCGCCGATTGAGGTAGCCGTCACCGGGCCGCTAGCTTGTGGACGATGGGGGTAGCGCTTGTGGAAGGGCGCGGCGGGTGGGGTCCGAGGGGACGGTCGAGAGCGGTCCTCCGGATACGCGGCGCGCTCGGCGATGACCACCGTAGACACCAACCCGCTGGCCGGCCGGCCGTCGGCCACCGGCAAGGTGCGGATCAGCGCCCTGGACGGGCTGCGGGCGGTGGCCGTGCTCTTGATCATGGGCTTCCACTTCGGGGTGGGGTGGCTCCAGGGGGGCTTCTTCGGGGTGGACGTCTTCTATGTCCTCTCCGGCTACCTGATCACCGGCCTCCTGCTCTCCGAGTTCGCCCGGCGGGGCCGGGTGAAGCTCTCGGCCTTCTGGCTGCGCCGGGCCCGGAGGTTGCTGCCCGCCCTGCTCATCGTGTTGGTGGCGGTGACCCTCATGGTCCGGTTCGCCGAGCCGGCCGGGCTCTACCCCGGGTTCCGACAGAATGCCCTGTCCGCCCTCTTCTACTTCTCCAACTGGTGGCAGATCCACACCAGCAGCGACTACTTCGTGGCCACCGGGGCCACCTCCCCGCTCACCCACACCTGGTCCCTGGCCGTGGAGGAGCAGTTCTACCTGGTCTGGCCCCTGGTGGTGGTGGCCGTGATGGTCCTCTCCCGCTCCTTCGCCCGGGGCCTCAAAGCCCTCCTCGTGGTGTCGACGGTCGGGGCCCTCGCCTCGGCCCTCGAGATGGCCCTCCTCTACAGCCCGACGGCCAACACCACCCGGCTCTACTTCGGGACCGACACCCACGCCCAGTCCATCCTGGTCGGGGCGTCCCTGGCCTGTGCCCTGACCATGATCCAGCGCCGGAGGGGGGAAGAGGGCATGGCCCCCGAGGCCCGCTCGAGCAACGCCTCGGTCGCCCTCATCGCCCTCGGCCTCTCGGGCTTCGCCGGCATCTTCACCCTCAGCTACCTGGAGACCGGCACCACCCGGTTCGACTACCAGGGCGGGTTCCTCCTCTCCGCCCTGTCGGCGGCGGCCATCATCGTGGCCGCGGTGTGCGTGCCCAAGGGCCCCATCGCTCGGACCCTCGCCCTCCGGCCCCTGGTGTGGATCGGGACCATCTCCTACGGCGCCTACCTCTGGCACTACCCGGTCTTCGTCTACTTCGACGCCGCCCGGACCGGCCAGGTCGGCTTCCCTTTGCTCGCCATCCGCTTCGCCGCCACCTTCGCCCTGGCCACGGCCAGCTTCTACCTGGTCGAGCGGCCGGTCATGTACGGCACCTTCTGGCGACAGCTGAAGGCGGCCATCCCGGCCACCGCCCTCCTCGGGGCCACCGTGGCCGTGGTCCTGGCCGGCACGGTGGTGCCGGCCACCGCCGCGGTGCGGGTCATCCACGTCGCCGACTCGGCCGCGATTGGTCATCCGTTCGAGCTGGTGGTGCTCGGCGACAGCACGGCGGTCACTCTGGGCGCGGCGCTGGCCGCCACCGCCCCATCGGGGATCCAGGTGATCCAAGGTGGGATCTACGGGTGTGGCCTGGCCATCGCGGCCGACGCGTCGAACGTGCCACCCCAGCCCGGGCTCAATATGTTTCCCGCCTGCAACGAGGCGTCACCTCTTGGTGAGCAGTGGCCGGCCTTGGCGGCGCAACGGGTACTCGGCACCACCCGCGGCGATGTGGTGCTGTTCATCGCCGGCGAGTGGGAGGTGCAGGATCTGTTCAGGGAGGGCAGGTGGACCAACATCACCCACCCCTCGTTCCAGCGCTATCTGCTGCACCAGATGCGCAAGGCGGTGTCCATCGGGACGGCCTATGGAGCCCACTTCGACTTCACCACCTTGCCGGCCTTGGATGCCGGAGGCCCGCTCTCTCCGACGTATCCCGGAGAACTCGCCCAACCGCCGTCACCTCTACGACCGGTTGATCACCGACGTGGCCCGCGAGTTCCCCGACAAGGTGAGCATCATCGACCTGGGCGCCATCCTCTCCCCCCACGGAGTGTTCACCGAGTTCCTTGACGGAGTGCGGATCCGGACGGCGGACGGCGTGCACACCCCCTCGTACGACCCGGACACCCCCTTGATCGGCAACTCTACCCAGCCGGTGGCCGACGCCTTCTACGACTGGCTGTCCCCGAGGATCTGGCCGTCGATCGCCGCGTCGTCGGGGCCGGCCGGCTGTCCCGGCGCGGTCAGCGCCGAGGCCACGTCGCGCATCGAGAGGGACTGCATCCCCTCCCGCTCGGCCAACCGGTCGTACTCGTCCAGCAGCCGGTTGAGGAAGCCGAAGCTCTCCTCGGGGTGAGCGGCGAAGTTGTGGGGATGCCACCACAGGTGGAAGACCCGTCCCCGTCGGGCCGCCTGGCGCAGCCCGGTCACCAGTCGGTGCAGTCGGAGCGGTTCCAGCCGGCGTCGTCCCGGTGCGTACGGGCGCAGGAAGGCACTGGCCGGCACGTCGCACAGCCCGTCCTCCCGCAGCATGGCGTCCCAGGCGAAGGTGGGCGGAGGGGCCACCCCCCCGTAGGTGTCCACCAACCGCGCCGCCCGGTTGACCGGTCCCTGGTTGCCGCTCGACCGGGCCTCGTGGCCCCATGAGGGTTGTGGACCGCGGAAGCAGTTGAAGCCGCTCTCCTTCACCGCGCCGGCGTACCGGGGGTTCCACTGGTTGCGGGGCAGGACCAGACTGGTCAGCCGCAGCCCGCGCCCGCCGGCGATGGCCTGGGCCGCGGCCAGGTCGGCCCGCAGGTCGTCCTCGTGCTGGCCCTCCTCGAGGCAGTAGAAGTGGGAGAAGGTGTGCGAGGCCACCTCCTGGCCGGGGGTGCCCGCCACCAGGTCCACCAGTGAGCCGGCGAGGTGCTCGGGGTCCGACGTCTCGTCGTCGCCCACCGGTTCGACGTAGGGGTCGAACCGGCCATCGCGATAGGAGGGCCGTCGTTCGGGCAGGTGGGCCGACAGTTCGGCCGACGTCGATGCGAAGAGGAACCCCACCGTGGCCCAGGTGGCGTGGATCCGCCGGTCGGCGAAGAGCGCGGCCAGGTCGGACACCACCCGGCGTGAGGAGGCCAGCTCGGCGAAGGCGGCGCTGTGGATGTCGACGTGGTCGCGCATCCCCCAGTGCTGCTCGAAGTCGAGCGAGATGACGAGGGCCCCCGGATGGGCTGGTGTGCTCACGGCCACGGTGATCCCCCTCTCGGACTCGACCGGTCGGCCCGTGGTCGGTCAGGGCCGGCCGGTCGGTGGCCGACCTTTCGCCGACCCGGGCATCGTAGGGGACGGCGTGGGGCGGGCGCCCCGGCCGGCCCCATCCCGAGCCCGTCACCGGGCACCGTCGGCGGTGTCACTTGACCCCGGCGGCGATCCGGCGACGCAGGTAGCCCCAGAGTGTCGGATGGAAGTAGAGGCGGGAGCCCTCGTCGGCCACCCGTTCGACCAGGGGCTCCAGGGGAAGGCCGGACAGCGCCCGATCGACCTGGGCGGTCAGCGCCGGCAGGCCGGCGGCCAGATGGAGGTAGGGATAGGTGGCGATGGTGTCGGCCCGGGTGACGTCGAAGTGGGCGCGGACCAGAACGCCCCCGGTGTCGATGCCCGGGTCGACCAGGTGGACGGTCGTGCCCACCTGGTCCGGACGTCCCTCGGCCAGCGCCCAGTAGCCGCCGTGGACCCCGCGGTAGCGCGGGGTGATGCCGGCATGCGTATTGATGATCGGGCAGTCGATGGCATCGAGGACCGACTTGGCGATGATGCGGGTGCCGTTGACCACGATCACCGCCGGTCGGAGGCGGTCCAACAGTTCGACGGTGTCGGACCCGTTGACGGAATCGACCCGGAACTTGCCCGGGTACGGGGTGACGTCCATGTCCGCCGCCGCCTCGATGGCTCGGATCCGGCCCTCCCCCCGCTTCCCCAGCAGGGGGAGGGCCAAGGTGACGAACAGGATCTGTCCGACGACGTTCGGCCAACCGACCCGGAGGGCCCGCCGACGGGCCATTCGGGTCCGCGACGGTGACCGTTCCTCGATGACGGTCAGGACGGGGAACCGTGCGGCCAGCGCATGGGCCACGACGTCGGTGGTGTCACCCGGACCGGCCAGCAGCACGACGCCGCCGCGGCCGGAGGTCGGGCCGTCGGGCGGGGTGGTGCTCACCTATGAGGCTTCACCGGTCTCGTTGTGCTCCAGGTTGCGGCTGTTGGCGATGGCCACCGCGGCCAGCTGGGACCGGACCCCGAGCTTCCGCAGCACCGACCGGATGTGGGATCGGACCGTGGTCAGGGAGACCACCAGCTCGTCGGCCACGTCCTGCGCCGCCCATCCCTCGGTCAGGTAGAACAGCACCCGTCGCTCGCTGGTGGTCAGCCCGACCAGGGCCTTGAAGCGGGGCGGCAGTCGCACGTCCACCTGGGGCAGCGGATCGCGGCCGGTGGAGGTGTCCGCCCCGCGCAGGGCATCGGGCAGTTGGTCCAGGCCGAACACGGCTGCTGCGCCCTGCGAGACGCAGCTGGCGATGGCGCCGGCGCCGGCGCCGGCGCTCACCACCACCACCGGGATGTCGGCGGCCAGGTAGGCGGCGGTCAACCGAGCCGGGATGCCCCAGGCACTCGAGGACCACGTGGTCGAATGGCCCACCCAGCCTCCGTCCAGGATCAGCAGGACCAGATCCAGCGGGACCCCGTCGACCGCCAGCACCGGCGGGTCGTCGAGCGACACCGGCACGGTGGCCGTCCGGCATCCGAGGCGCTCCGCCATGGCCGCCACCGTCGTCGATGCGAGTCCGAGGAACCCGGTCCGCGACGCGGTCGGATCAGCCACCAGCACGGTCAGGTCGGTTTCGACCGGGCGCAATTCGGGTACCAACTCGGCAGAGCCCAAGGAGGCGGAGTGGGCCTGGGTGAGGAACGGCCCACCCCGGAAGCGACCGTCCTGGTAGCGGTAGACGCTCCGGCGGTGGATCGACTGGAAGATAGGTCCCGACCGGGACCCAGCGGAACGCGGGGTCAGAAGCCGGTCGACAGTGACGATGGAGCTCGATCCGGGGTGGCCGCCGCCCTGCCTGCGGAGTTGCGACGTGCCGGCCTGGGCGGCCGACAAGGCCCGGCGGGTGAGATCGGAAGGGGCGAAGTGCTGCTCGGGCGCGGCCATCCCCACCGACACCGCCAGCTCCGAGGCGGACTGGTCGAGGACCACATTGTGGCCGATGGCCTGGGCCAACCGGTCGCCGAGCACCTGGGGTGGGATCCCGTTGGCGATGGAGGAGAACTCGACGGCCAGCCGGGAGGTGCCCATGGGGCAGACCCAGTCCCCGGACCGCACCGCGTTCTGGACCTGGCGGAGGGCGAACCGGGCTACCGCCGGTCGGGTGCCCGAGCCGCAGGTCCCCGGTCCCGCCACCCGCACATTGATGCACGCGACGGTACGGGTAGCCAGGCCTTCGGCCCTCTCGATAGGCACGATCTCCACCTCGTTCAACATGCTGCCCCCGCGCACCGTTGGTTGCCTCTGTGCGCCGTGGGGCCTCAGGCGAGGCCCCACTCACGTCAATCCCACTCTACTAGTCAATCCCCTTTTCGCAACAGTGCCTCATCATCTTTGAGGATATGCCTTGCCAGCACATCCGTTTCTGACGTCTTCGAGTACCCGGGGGGCGGCCCGGCGCTCAGCGGCGGGCACCGGCTCGGTGCAGGATCCCGTCGACGAGGAGGACCACGCCGACTCCGAAGGCCCCGCCGGCCAGCGCATCGCTCGGGTAGTGCCAGCGCAGGGCGATGACCGCCACCGAGGCCGAGGCCACCAGGCCGGCCCCGACCAGCACGACCGGTATCCGCAGCCACCAGGGAACGGCCAGGACCCAGGCTGTGGCCACGGCGGCCACCGCGGTGACCGTCCCGGACGGGAAGGAGAGGACCCCGAGGTAGTAACGGGCCACCGTGGGCTTCAGCACCCATTCGACGAGCACGAGCGCCAGCACCGGACCGATCAGGCAGGCCAGGGCCGTGCGGCGGTCCCGGCCCACCGCCACCAACCCGGCCAGCACGGACCCTCCGACCGCGACCGGCACCGCCCCGAGGTCGGTGATGTGGATCAGCAGCCACGAATGGTGCGCCGGACCCACCGCCGAAAAGATCGACCGGTCGAGGGCGTTGGGCCCCGGGTGCCGGTGGACGGTGACGGCCACCACCAGGGTGGCGGCGACGAGCAGTGCTCCGGCCACGGTCTCGACCCGGCCCGTCCGCCCCGCCGGTGGCGCCCGGCGGGCCAGGGTGGAGGCCGGGTTCAGGACGACCTCGTGAACCAGTCGACCGTGGCCCGCAGGCCCTCTTCCAACGGCACCGGCCTGACGTCGGGGAACAGCCGGGTCAGATTGGTCCGGTCGGCCTGGGAGTCGCGCACGTCGCCCGGACGGGTGTCGGCATGGGCACGCCGGAGCGGTCGACCCAGTTGCTGCTCGAGGAGCGCAATGAGCTCGAGCAGCGACACCCGGGTGCCGAAGGCCAGGTTGACCGGGCGCGGATCGGTCACCCGGCGCCGGACCGCGTCGGTGAGGACGGCGGCCACCGTGCCGACGAAGGTGAAGTCGCGGGTCTGGCCGCCGTCGCCATGGACGGGGATGGGCTGGTCGCCGAGCGCGGCGGCGACGAAGGCAGGCACCACCGCGGCGTAGGCGTGATCGGCCGGTTGCAGCGGTCCGAAGACATTGAAGAACCGGAAGGCCAGCACGGGGAGGCCGAACGAGCTGCCGTAGGCCAGGGCGTAGGACTCGGCCGCCAGCTTGCTCGCCGCATACGGGCTGACCGGCATGGCCACCATGTCCTCCCGTTTGGGCAGGGCGGGGTTGGCCCCGTAGACCGACGAGGACGAGGCCACCACTACCTGGGGACGGCCGTGGCGCCTCGAGGCCTCGAGGACCTGCATGGTGCCGGTGGCGTTGGCGTCGTGGCTGGCCATCGGATCCTCGAGCGACCGGGGGACCGACGGCCGAGCGGCCAGGTGCACGATGGCGTCGGTCCCGGGCACCACCTGGTCGAGCACGGCGGCATCGAGGATGGATCCCACCACCAGCTCGACCCCCGCCACTCCGGTCAGGTTCTCCCGGCGGCCGGACGACAGGTCGTCGAGCGCCACCACCTGGTCGACGCCCGGCTCCTCGACCAGGGCGCGGCACAGGTTGGCCCCGATGAAGCCCGCACCTCCGGTGACCACGACCCTCATGCGCGGATCGACCGTCGACCGGGGAGGGCCGCGACCGGGGACAGCCGGGACCGGGGGCTCGACGAGTGGGCTCCCACGACGGGGATCAGAGCCGCTCGACGGTGGGCCCGTCAAGGCGGTTGCGCGTGTCGAGCACGTAGCGGGCGTGGGCCCGGACCAGCTCGTAGTCGAAGGCGTCGTGGTCGGTCACCACGACCACCGCGTCGGCCGACGACAGCTCCTCGGCGTTGGCCTCGACCAGCGGGAACGCCGTCGAGTCGCCGGACAGGTGGGGATCGGCGACCCGTACCTCGGCGCCCAGGGCGGCCAGTGACTGGGCGATCACCGTCCCGGGCGCCTCGCGGGCGTCCCCGGTGTTGCGCTTGTAGGCCAGTCCGAGCAGCAGTACCCGGGACCCGCTGACCGAGCGTCCCCGCTGGTTGAAGGCCAGCATCAGCCGTCGCACCACGTAGTCGGGCATGTGCTCGTTGACGTCGTTGGCCAGCTCGACGAACCGGAAGGGCTGGCCCAGGCTACGTCGTACCTTCCACGAGAGGTAGCTGGGGTCGATGGGAAGGCAGTGGCCCCCGACGCCCGGACCCGGGGTGAACCGCAGGTAGCCGAACGGCTTGGTCGAGGCCGCGTCGATGGCCTCCCACACGTCGATGCCGAGATCGGCGGCGAACATGGCCAGCTCGTTGACCAGCGCGATGTTGACGTGGCGGAAGGTGTTCTCGAGCAGTTTGGTCAGCTCCGCCTCGCGGGTGCCCGAAACCGCCACGGTGCGCTCCACCAGCCGCTCGTAGAAGTCGCGCACCGCGTCGAGCGAGGCGGTGTCGATCCCCGAGATCACCTTGGGGGTGTTCTCGAGGTGCCAGGTCGGATTGCCCGGGTCGATCCGCTCCGGGCTGTAGCCCACGTGGAAGTCGGTGCCGGCGCTGAGCCCCGACCCCTCTTCGAGGATGGGCACCACCAGCTCCTCGGTGGTGCCGGGGTAGCTGGTGGACTCGAGGATCACCGTGGCGCCGGGGCGGAGGTGGCCGGACAGGGTGGACGCGGCATCCTCGACGAAGCTGAGGTTGGGGTTCCCCTCCTGGAGCGGGGTGGGAACGTCGATCACCGCCACGTCGAACCCGACCATGTGGGCGGGATCATCGGTGGGCCGGTAGCGGCCCCCGGCCAGCGCGGCGGCCAGTTGCTGGTCGGAGATGTCTTCCACGTAGGAGTCGCCGTCGGCCAGCTGCTTGATCCGGTCGACGGCCAGGTCGAACCCGACCACATCGAACCCGGCCTCGACCGCCCGCAGGGCGAGCGGCAGGCCGACGTACCCCTGTCCGACGACGACGAGCTTGGCCGGTCGCCCGTCCGGGCTCAACGGCGGTGGCCGGTGGGCGGGGTCATGCCGGGACGTGGTCGGCGTTGGACTCGGGCGGGCCCACCCCCGAGCTCACCGAATTCCTCAGGTCGGACCCGGCTTCGGTCCCGTCGAGCCCGTTCCATTCGAACCCGAGGCCGGACATCGAGGCGGCGTCATCCGGGTCGATCAACCCCTGGTCACCGGCCGCCGCGGTGAACAGCAGGCGCCGCACGTCGGCTCGATCGCGACACTCGACCGCCCGGCAGAGCTCGTCGAGCTCGGCGGCGAAGACGTCGTCGGGTGCCTTGATCGGCACCAGCCGGTTGATGTGCGGGTGGGTGGTGGCGAGCACCTGCTCCTCGGGGGTCCGTAGCGACTCGTTGAGCTTCTCGCCCGGTCGGATGCCGGTGATCTCGATGGGGATGTCGTTGCCGACCTGCAACCCCGACAGCCGGATCATCCGCTCGGCCAGGTCGATGATGCGCACCGGGACCCCCATGTCGAGCATGAAGATCTCGCCACCCCGGGACAGCACCGACGACTGCAATACCAGCTGCACCGATTCCTCCACGCTCATGAAGAACCTGGTCATGCGGGGGTCGGTGACCGTGACCGGGCCACCCTGGGCGATCTGGCGGGCGAAGGTCGGGATGACGCTGCCCCGGCTGCCGAGCACGTTGCCGAAACGCACGGTGCAGTAGGCGGCGCCCTCGGGGGCGAGGGCCAGTACCGTCTGCTCGGCCAGTCGTTTGGACGCGCCCATCACGCTCGAGGGCCGGACCGCCTTGTCGGTGGAGATCTGCACGAAACGGGAGGTCCCCACCTGGCCGGCGGCATCGACGACGTTGCGGGTGCCGAGCACATTGGTCCGGGCCGCCTCGAGGGGATGCTCCTCGAGCACCGGCACGTGCTTGTGGGCGGCGGCGTGGAACACCACCTCCGGGCGGTACTGCTCGAACGCCTCCAGCACCGCCGCCCGGTCGGTGATGTCGACCAGGGCCTGGACGCACGGCCGGGCCACCATGGCCGCGGTGTCGTGGAGGTGGGTCTCGTCGTGGTCGAGGAGGACGAGCTGGGTCGGGTCCAGGCTGGCCACCTGCCGACAGATCTCCGACCCGATCGAGCCCCCGGCGCCGGTCACCATCACCCGATGGCCGGCCAGGGACCGGCGCACCGACTCGAGGTCGGTGGGCACCGGGGTGCGGCCGAGGAGGTCCTCGATCTGGGGCTCGCGGGCCAGGCGGAGGGCGGCGACGTGGGCCGGCTCGTTGATCATGTCCTTCACGCCGGGCAGGATCTTCATGGAGACCTCGGCGGTCTCCGCGGCCCGGAGGGCCCGCTCCACCAGTTCGGGCGGGGGAGAGGGGATGGCCAACAGCACCTGCTGGATCGTGTACCGACTGGCCGCTTCCGGGATGTCCTTGATGCTGCCCACCACGGGCACACCGAGGAGGGACAGCCCGTGGGCGCGGGGATCGTCGTCGAACACCGCCACCGGCACCAGGCCGGCGCCCGGGCTGCGGAGCATCTCGCGGACGGCGGCCGCCCCGGTGTCACGGCTGCCGATGATGGCCACCCGCAACCCCAGACGCTTCGAGCCGCGCTGCCAGGCGAAGAGCCGGGAGTGGAACCGGAGCAAGCCCATCCCGGCGGCGGCGAACATGCAACCCACCGCCACCACGATGGCCGGCACCAACTCGATCTTGAGCGCCCGCCCCGCCGGCCAGAAGGCGATGAGCACGCACAGGGTCACCGCGGTGGACAACATGAGCTGGCGGGCCTCGTCGGCGCCGGCGTGCCTCCACATGCGCCCGTAGAGACCGAAGATCCGGTTGGACAAGAGCGTGATGATCACGGCCACCAGCAGGAACTCGGCGAACTGGATCACATAGTGGCTGGGGGCCCGGTTCCGGTGGTAGGCCACCTCGGCCAAGCTGTAGCCGGCGACCACGCACACCGTGTCGAGGAGGACGAAGACGATGCCGGCCCGGACTCGGCTGGCCAGGACGGCGACCTTGCGGATGTCGGTTCCCGACGTCGTCGTCTCGCCCGTGCTCGCCGGTTCCGACACCAGTGCTCCCTTTGACGCAGTTGCATCCATCCGAACTGCTCCCCCCGTACTGAACCACCGCATGTGACAATCGGAGCAGGTCAGTGCGGATTTCTCCCAGACAAGACCCCGTGCAATACCCCCGCGGCCCCTGGGACGACCCTGATTGCCTCTCGCTACCCTTCGTCAGCCTGACCAAACCATACCTCGCCCCGCGGAAACGGGCATCCTCAGGATTGAGTATTCGGCGGGGCGGCGAGCGGGTTGCGACCGTGAGCGTGGCGCGGTCCGGAGCGATGGGGGCTGGTCAATGAGGGTTCTGTTGGGTTACGCTGGTACTTCGGTCTAAATCAGTGGACCGGGCGGCAAAACGTGATGGAAGGCCCGGGGGAAGGTGGCTCGCTCTACCCACCTGACGGTACGACCGCAGACGCCGGGTATGGAGGGGTGTTGGTGACGGTCGAATATTCCGACGTTCGACTACAGTGCCGCGGCCACAAAGGAGACGGGACAGGGGCATGATCGAGCCGATAAATTATGGTCTGGCGCTGCGGCGGGGCTGGCGCCTGCTCGCGGCGCTGGCGGTGATCTTCGGCATCGTGGCCGTGCTGCTCCCGGTGAGCGCGGGGACCAAGCCCACCGGAGCCAACCAGTTCAAATGGCAGGCCAGTGCCATCGTCGGCGCACCGCCCACCGCCGGGCTGGGCGAGTCGACGGACTCGGTGGCGGACATCGTCTACTGGTCCAACAGCTTCTACACCAAAGCCGATGCCGTGGGCGCGGTGGGACTGAGCAAGTCGGTGGTGAAGGTGGTGGGGCTGATGTCCGGGACGCCGTCCACCGAGGGCCCGCCCGCCAAGACCTCGGTCTCGACCAAGGCCACCAAGGGGGTGAAGGCCACCGTGGTCGTGCTCACCGCGCCGGGCAAGACGGGCAACGCCGCGGCCAAGCTGGCCAATGAGTACGCCGTCCAGACCGGGTTGGCGGTCAACAGGTCGTATGAGGCCCACGCCGAACAGGCGGGGACATCCAAGAACGGCACGCAGAGCGGGAGCATCCCACCCAGCGGCTACACCGTGGTGGTCCCGGCGTACGGATCGGCGGCGACCAAGACACTGCACAAGAAGGCCGGCCTGGGCTCCAGCCACAAGGTGCGGCTCGTCGCCGGCGTCCTCATCGGCCTGCTGATCGGCGCGGCCATCCTGCTCGGCCGCGAGCTGCTCGACAAGACCATCCGCACCGCCGGCCGGGCCGAATCGACCTTCCGCTATCCGGTGATCGCGGTGATCCCCAAGGATTCGGCCTCGGCCATCCCGGTGGTCAACCAGCCGGGTTCCCCCACCGCCGAGGCCTACCGCATGTTGCGGATGTCGGTGCTGTTCGAAGTCCTGGCCCCGACGCCCTCGGCCCCGGATGCGTTCAGCGCCGAGGGACTGACCGGCTGGCAGGTGGCCCAGGTCAAGCCGTACGAGGCACCGGCGTCGGGCACCCGGCAGGTGCTGCTGGTGGTGTCACCGGCCAATGAGGCCTCCCGACCGATGGCGGCGGCCAACCTCGGCGCCACCTACGCCGAGGCCGGCCAGCGGGTCGTCGTGATCAGCACCGATGACATCCCATCCGGATTCGTCCCCGAGACAGGCTTCGACCAGGTCCCGTCGTTCGGACCGGCCGACCTGGCGGTGCAGCTCCAGGCCTCCAGCCTGCCGAACGTCTCGCGTCTCTCCCTGCGACCCTTCGTGAGCGGCAGCGGGCAGCTGGTGAACCGCGCCCCGGCGCTCTTCGCCGCCGCCCGGCAGCTGGCCGACGTGGTCATCGTCGAGACGCCCGGGGTGCTGGCCGTCCACCACGCCGAAGCGCTCGTCCACGCCGTCGATGTGGTGCTGGTGGTGGCGCGAATGCGCCACCACCACCATGGACGAGGCCAGGGGGACCAGCGAGGTCCTGCGGCGGTTGGGCGCACCGGTTCTGGGCGTGGTGTTGACCAATGCCACCGGCCCCCAGGACGCCCGCAAGCCGGACGACCCCGCCGCGGGTCCGGTGGCGGCCCCGCTGCCGACCGGTGCCGCGCAGCCGGTGCCCGAAGCGACCCAGGCCTAGCCCGCCTGGGCGGCTGAACGTTCCCGATGCTCGCTGTCGTCCACGCAGTACCGACCAATCTTCCGGTCGCGTTGGTGGTGGCGGTGATCCTCGTGCTGGTGACCCGGCCGATCATCATCCGGGTGGCCAAGGCGGAGGGGAAGCAGTGGCTGATCGGCGTCATGACCGCCAGCCTGATCCTCCACCTGTTGGCCGCTCCGGCCCAGATCTTCGTGGTCGACCACTTCTACCACGGCGTCGCCGACTGGCTCCGCTACGACACCCAGGGCAGTCTGCTCGCCGCCGGGTTCCGCCACTTCAACTTCTCCCTGGCCCCCGGCCACCTGAAGGGCATCGTCAACGACGGTTCGGTGAGCATCATCACCGCCGGCATCTACACCGTGGTGGGGACCAACCAGCTGGCCGGGTTCCTGGTGTTCAGCTGGTTCGCCTTCGTCGGCTGCATCCTGTTCTTCCGGGCGTTCAGCCTGACCTTCGCCGGAGCTGACCACAAGCGTTACGCCTACCTGCTGTTCTTCCTCCCGTCGGAGATCTTCTGGACCGCCGACGCCAGCAAGGAGGCCATCATGATGTTCGCGCTCGGGATGGTCTCCTATGGCGCGGCAAAGTTCCTGGCCCGCCGGCCGGGTGGCCTCCCGCTGGCCCTGGTCGGTGCGGGCATCGGGTTCATGGTCCGACCCAACGAGCTCCTCTTGGTCGTGGCCGGCTTCACGGTGGCCATGCTGGTGGCGCAGTCGGGCAGTTCGTCCCGGGCCAGCCCGGGGCGCCGCTTCGTGTCCATCGTCTTCTTCAGCTCGGTGCTGGCGGTCTCGGCCTTCCTGACCCTGCACTATCTGCACGGGTCGGGCGGCTCGCTCAACCTCAACCAGGTCGGGATCAACAATTCCACCGGCGGCAGCGGTGGCGTCAGTTACTCGACCAGTCCGTTGGCCTACCCACGCGACGTGTACGTGGTCCTGTTCGACCCGCTCCCGATCAACTTCCACGGACTGGGCGAACTGATCGCCGCCGCCGAGAACAGCGTGATCCTCGTCCTCTTCCTGGCTTCCTTCCGTCAACTCCGCATGGTGCCGCGGGCCGCCTTCGCCCGCGCCTACGTGATGATGTGTGTCGTCTACAGCGCCGCCTTCCTGTACACCTTCGCCGCCTTGGGCAACCTGGGCCTGATCACCAGGGAGCGGACGCTGCTCTTCCCGTTCCTGATGGTGTTGCTGTCCATCCCCCGTGGGCCGAAGGGCCAGAGGCCGCGCTACGAGTGGGAGCTGCGTCGCCGGGACCGCCGGAGGTTCCGGGTGACCGAGCCGGCCCGGCTGGCCCAGGTGGCCGAGGCCGAGCGGGTGGCCCAGGCGGCCCAGTTCGAGCTGCTGGCCCAGCTGGCCCAGGGTCACCCGGGCGCCGTCGGTCCACCCGAGCCCGAGCCGCCGCCCCGGAGCTGACCGTCCCGCCGCTCAGCCGGTCGGGACCGATCCGACCGGCAGGAGGGGCGCCAGCAGGCCCAACCACGTGGCGGCCACCGCCTCGAGGCTGAACAGTTCCACACACCGGTTGCGGGCGGCGCCGGCCATGTCCCGCCGCAGTCCGGTGTCCCCGAGCAGGCGCGCCGTCGCCTCCACCATGGCGTCGAGATCGTCGGGCGCCACCACCAGGCCGGTCTGGCCGTCGGCCACGATGGTGGTCACCCCGGGCACGTCGGTGGCGACCACCGGCACCCCGGACAGCCCGGCCTCGATGAGGACCCCGGGCATCCCCTCGCCGGCGGCGCGGCTGGGGAAGACCATCACATCGCTGCGACCCAGGATGTCGGCGACATCGGAGCGCGAGCCCAGGAGCTCGACTCCGGCCCGGGCCGCGGGGCCGGTGAGCGACGGGCCGAGCGGACCGTCGCCCACCAGCTGGGCGTCGAACGGGAGGCCTCGCTGCCGGAGCTCGGCCACCACCTCGATGAACCGGTCCGGTCGTTTGCCGTCGGTCAGCGCCCCGACGAAGGTCACCACCGGCCGGGTCGCCCCACCGGCTGGCGGCCGGGGACGGAACTCCTCCGGATCCCGACCGTTCGGGGTCATCGTCACCTTGGCCGGCGGTACCCCGAGCAGCTCGGAGCACTCGACCTTGACCTCGTTGCCCTCGGCGGCGACCACGTCGGCCCGGGCCACCAGGCGCTGCCACATCCGCAGTTGGAGCCGCCGCTCCCTCGAGCCGGCGTAGGTGCCGATGGCGTAGTACGCCAGCGGTCGCCGGGTGCCGGCCAGGGCGGGGACCAGGTACTTGAGCGGATCGCTTCCGTGGGCCACCACCAACGCCGGGTCGAGCCGCCTGAGCGCGGATCGGAGCTTGGGCACCACCCGGGGGTCGTAGCCCACGGCCGGGGTGCGCCCACCGTCGGCATGGAGGGAGAGGTCGGGCCGGACCTCGACGGGCCCGTCGAAGATGGTGAGGAGCCGGTGGGCGCGCCACCCGGGCGCGTCCAACTGGTCGGCCAGCGCCCTCGCCTCACGCTGTGCCCCCCGGGCCACCGGGGTGGGGATGACGTGCAGCACGAGCGGCTCGGTGGTCGGCTGCCAGATGTCGGTCATCCCGGGCCCCCTACCGGTGCCGGACCATCCGGCGACGGGATCGTAGCAGTCCGGTTCGGCGCCGGACCGCCCCGCCACCGGCCCGGTCGGCCGGTCCACGGGAGCGGGCCGGTTGACTACCATGGCCACGCTGCGGGAGGACCCCGGCCCGCCGGGTCGGAGGCGACCCGAGGCCGGACCCGACCTGATGGGGCACGCATGAGGACCTTGGTGATCGCCGGCGAGTACCCGTGGCCGGACAACAGCGGCTCGCGGCTCCGGCTGTCGACCGTCCTCGCCGGGCTGGTCAGCTGCGGTCCCACCGAGTTGTTGTCGATCGTGCCGCAGGGGCGGACCGAGTTCGATCCTCCGGACGAGGCGCTCGGCCTCAGCCGGGTGGGCCGGATCGGATTCGACGATCGGCCGCCGTCGGGCCGGGCCCGGCTGGCCCGCCTGGCCCGGACCGCGATCCCGCTGGAGTTCCCTCGACAGGACCCGCACCTGGTGGCCCAGTCGGTGGCCCGCTTCATGGTCGGCCCCTACGATCTCATCTGGTATTTCGGCATCCGTCCGTGGGTGCTGGCGGGGGAGCTCCGGGTGGGACCGGGCATCCTCGACCTGGTGGACCTGGAGGATGCGAAGATCTCCGCCCGGCTGTCCATCCCGAGGCCACCCGGTCAGGGCCTGGTCGCGGGCATCAGGCAGTTCGGCGGCCGGGCCCTGTCGGAGGAGGAGGTTCGTCGCTGGGGGCGCCTCCACCGGCAGGCCGGCGCCGGTGTGACCACCACCGTGGTGTGCAGTGAGCTCGACGCCCGGCGGGCCACGGCCAAGGGGGTGGCCCGTGTCGCCGTCGTCCCCAACGGCTACCGGTTGGTGGAGGATCCGGTGGGTCAGGTGGAGGTCGGGTCACCCCCGACGGTCCTCTTCGCCGGGACCCTGCGCTACCCGCCGAACGCCGAGGCGGCGAGGTTCCTGGTCGGCGAGGTCCGACCGCAGCTGGAGGCCCTCGTCCCCGACGTGCGGATCCGACTGGTCGGATTGAGCACCCCGGCGCTGTCCGAGCTCGACGACCGACCCGGGGTGTCCATCGTCGGCCAGGTCCCCGACATCGGGGTCGAGTTGGCCCGAGCGGACCTGGTCGTGGTGCCCCTCCGGTTCGGGAGCGGCACCCGGTTGAAGGTGCTCGAGGCGTTCGCCCAACGGGTCCCCGTGGTGTCGACCTCGCTCGGGGCCGAGGGCCTCGGCGCCGAGGACGGGGTCCACCTGCTCATCGCCGACACACCCTCCTCACTGGCCGCCGCCTGCGCCCGCCTGCTGGCTGACCCGACCCTCCGCCGTCGGGTCGTCGACGCCGCTCACCAGCTCTTTCTGGACAAATTCCAGAACCCGGTGGTGGAGCGGGAGGTGGCCGAGCTGGCCCGGTCGGTGGTCGGCGAGTCGGCGCCGGTCACCTGACCGCGGCCCACCGGTGCGGGGCCGGGCCGGGCATGGGAGGTCACCTGGTGCTGTCCACCAGGTCCACGTAGATCGCCTCCACCTGGCGACTGGCCCCGGCCACGTCGAACATGGTGCTGGTGGCCTTGGCTCCGGCCCCGAGGCGACGGCGGAGATCGGGGTCACCGGCCAACCGGGCCAGGGCGTCGGTCAGCGCCGCCGGTTGGCCGGGAGGGACGATCAGCCCGTTCACCCCGTCGTCGATCACCTGGGGGACACCTCCCACCGCGGTGGCCACGATGGCCATGCCCACCCCGGTGGCCTCCATGAGGCTGACCGGCAGCCCCTCCTGGTGGGAGGGGAGCACGAAGATGTCCGAGCCGGTCAACAGGCGCAGCACGTCGGTGCGCTCGCCGAGGAACCGGAAGCGGTCACCCAGGCCGTAGCGCTGGTGGACCTCCCGGAGCTCCGAGTCCATCGTCCCCCCGCCCACCGAGACGAACCGGATGGGGAGGGACCGCTCCGCCGCCGATCGGGCCGACTCCAACAGGACGTCGTAGCCCTTTTCGGGTCGCAGGTTGGCGACCGTGATGGCCAGGAGCTCGTCCTCGGGGACCCCGAGCTCGGCGCGGAGCTCCTCCCGGATCTGGCCCCGCCGGGCGGCCAGGGCGTCCGAGTGGGAGAGGTCGACGCCGTGCACGATGATCCGGGCCCGGGCCTGCAACGCCTCGGGGAGGGCATCGTGGGCGGCCCGGGAGACGACCACCAACGACTGGTCGAGACCGACGGTGGCCCGGTTGAGGCCCCGCACGACGATGGCCGCCTTGTTCCACAGGCTGTGCTCGGTGTACACGATGGCCGGGCGCCGGTCGGCCGGCACCGAGGCCACCACCAGGCGCCCCAGTGAGGCGGTGTAGGGCAGGTGGAAGTGGATGACGTCGAACCGACCCTCGAGGAGCCGCGTCCGCAGCTGCCGCATCCAGCGCAGGTCCCAGTCGCCCCGGGCGCCGAGGCAGTGCACCGGGGTGCCGGCGGCCTCGACCGTCGGGACCAGGGCATCCTCGCTCGCCAGGACGTAGGCGACCTCGTACTCGAACGCCTGGTGGTCGCCCCGGGCCACCATGTCGACGAGCAGGCGCTCGGCCCCACCGATCCCGAGGCATTTGATGACCAGCAGGACGCGGAGCCGGTCGGGGGCACCGCCCGCCGCGGTGCCGCGACCTGCTCCGGTTCCGACCCCCCTCGTTCGCACCGGTCGATGGTACCCTCCACCCACCGGACCCCCGCCCTGATTGCGGGGGTAGTGGCAGCGTGTACTACCATCCCTAGGCGTTCAATTGACGTATGGACGGCCCCCCATGTCGGGCCGAGGGGGGTAGCGTTATCGATGGCGATACCTGTGGTGAGCGAGCCGACGGCCCCCGGTTCCCTGGTCGTCACCGACCTGTCGAAGATCGCCGCCGAACCGCCTGACCAAACGTGGTACCGGCACAAGGTCCGACTGGTGGATTCGGTCAAAGCGCTGTGGAACCACCGTGAGATCATGTACACGCTGGCCGAGCGTGACTTCCGGGCCCAGTACAAGCAGGCGACGCTCGGGGTGCTCTGGGCCCTGCTGGCCCCGGTGGCCACGCTGGTGATCTTCGTGGTGGTGTTCTCGAGGGTCAAGGCGTTCCCGACCCAGGGGATCCCCTACGCCCTCTATGCCTTCGTCGGCATCCTCTGCTGGAGCTTCTTCTCGTCGTCGGTCGGCTCGGGGGGCAATGCCCTCCTGGTCAACAAGGCGTTGCTGGCCAAGACCCAGTTCCCCCGGGAGTGCTTCCCGCTCGAGACCATGCTGGTCAACGCCCTCAACACGGTCCTGTCCTGGGTGCCCCTGGCCATCCTGTTCGTCCTCTTCGGACGGGCTCCGGCGGTGGCCACGGTGTGGGTGCCACTGTTCATGCTCATCGAGGTGGCGTTCGCCGCCGGCATCACCTTGGGCATCTCGAGCCTGATCATCCAGATGCGCGACCTGGTCCAGGTGCTCCCCATCATCATCTCGCTCGGGATCTTCGCCACGCCGGTCATCTGGCCCTTCTCCTACGTCCCGACCCACTACCACGTGTTCGGCGGTCAGCACATCGCCAAGCACCTGGTGAACGGCCATGTGGTCGTGGCCCACTGGCACGGCGGGTTCTATGTGAACCTGCAGGTCGTCTACGGCCTGCTCAACCCGCTCGGCCCGGTCATCTCCAACGTCCGGACGACCATGCTCCTCGGCCACAATCCCAGCTGGGCCCCGTTGGTGGCCGCCGGGGTGGGCAGCTTCCTCTACCTGCTGTTCGGCTATCGGATCTTCAAACGGTTCGAGGTGAATTTTGCCGATATTGCCTGACGGGAGCATCGAGGTCGAAGCAGGTCTGGAAGCGGTTCCGGGCCGATCGGACCGTGCCGCTGTTCTACGACCAGATGCGCCGCATCGGGCGATCGGCCGTCCAGCGGGGCGGCGGAGCCCACTACCGGTGGGTCCTGAAGGACGTGAACCTCGAGGTCGAGCCGGGGGGCAGCCTGGCCCTGATCGGGATCAACGGCTCGGGGAAGACCACGCTGCTCAAGATCCTGAGCCAGGTGACCTACCAGACGGCGGGGAAGTGCACCGTCCAGGGCCGGATCGGTGCCCTGTTGAGCGTGACCAGCGGGCTCCACCCCGACCTGACCGGCCGGGAGAACGTCTTCCTCTACGGCGCCGTGCTGGGCATGAGCCGCGAGCGGATCCGGGCCGCAGTTCGACGAGATCGTCGAGTTCGCCGACCTGTCCGACGCCATCGACCGCCAGGTCAAGTTCTTCTCGATGGGCATGCAGATGCGGCTCGGCTTCTCGATCGCCGCCTACCTCGAGCCCGACGTGCTGCTGGTCGACGAGGTGCTGGCCGTGGGCGACGCCAACTTCCAGCAGAAGTGCCTGCAGCGCATCGGCGAGATCGTCCGCTCCGGCACCACCCTGCTGTACGTGTCTCACGACCTGGCCTCGGTGGAGGCAACGTGCGAGCGGGCGGTGTGGCTGTCCGACGCCGTGCCCCGCGCCTCGGGCCCGACCAAGGAAGTGGTGACCATGTACCGGACCGCGGTGGAGCAGGGCGCCACCATGGTGTCCACCAAGGAGGGGGTGGTGGAGGTGATCAAGGCGGACATCAACGCGGTCGACGGGGGCCAGCTCCGCTCCGAGTGCGAGGTCGAGGTCTCGCTGTTGTTGAGGTCGCCGCGGCAGGCCGATGCCAGCTTCTACATCGGGATCTCCCAGGGCACCGCCTTCCCCATGTTCGTCATCGACTTCCAGGGGCCCATGCCCGACGGCGAATTCGAGGTCCGGTGCCAGTTGGGCTACCTGCCCCTGCCCAAGGGCCACTACTCGCTGTGGACGGCCATCACCGGACACCCGCGGGGAAAGACCGACCCCTACCTGCCCTGGCAACCGGTGATCTCCTTCGACGCCTTCGGGCCGGAGCGGTTCGACCCGCCCGAAGGGGTGATGGCGCTGTCCCCCATCTACGTGGGGGCGAAGTGGCAGGTCAACTGACGTTCATCCACTGAATCTCAGGGGAAGAACGATCTCAGGGGAAGAACACCCGCTCGGTGATCGAGCCGGCCAGCCGGCCGAGGCGCATTCCCGCCGTGCGCGCCCATTCGATGCGGCGCTGGGGCTGGGCCAGCAGGGGGACCGACATCACCAGCCACACCCATGACTTGTAGGCGCCGTACAGGTCGCGGTGGGCCCCATCGCCCCGGTAGAGGCCATGGAGCACGACGCCGCTCCGACCGTAGGCGAAGGCCTGGGTGAACACCTCGCCGAACTTGGACCGGGCCCGTTTGGCCACGACGGCGTCCTTGGCGATGTCGAAGCGGAAGCCCTCGAGCTGGAGCCGCCAGCACAGGTCGATGTCCTCGCCCGGGAGCATCTCCTCGGTGAATCCCCCGACCTTCTCGAAGGCCTGGCGCCGGACGGCCAGGTTGGCTCCCAGCCCGGCGGGCAGGAACCCCAGTTGGCGGAAGGCGGCCGGCACCGACGGCGAGGCGGAGATGCCGTTGAGGGACCAGAAGTCGAACAGCCCGGCGACCACGTCGGCGTTCCGTCAGCGCGGCCACACAGCCGGCCAACCAGCCGGCATGGACGCAGTCGTCCGCATCGCAGAAGGCCAGCAGATCGCCTCTGGCCTCGCGCACCCCGGCATTCCGGGCCGCCGGCGCCCCGTGGAGCCCGGAGGCATCGACCACCCGGAACCCCTGGCGCCGTTCCGACCACGACTGGGCGAAGTCCCTGCCCCCGTCGGTGGACCCGTTGTCGGCGATGACCACTTCCCACGGCTCGGAGCACTTCTGGGCGGCCAGCGCCCGGAGCTGCTCCTCGAGCCAGGGCATGCCGTCGCGGACGGGGAGGATGACGCTGATCAACGGATCGGCCCCCATCGACGGGCCGGCAGGCGTACGCCGCATCGGCGAACGGCTTCCCTTGCGCAGTCCGACATTCGTACCCCCTGGGTCCCTCGGGTTTGGCCTGCCCGGCAACGGTGATCCCAGGGCAACCCGCAGCAGATCGTGCCGATGCAGGCGCTGTTAGCCTAGTGCGGTGGTGCAGCGGTGAGCGATGGCAGGGGTCCCACCGGCACCGGCACCGCCCCCTCCGGACCGGCCGGGGTCACCGCCGTGGTGCTCACCCACATGCGGCCGCGGCTGGCCGGTGATGTCGTCCGGTCCCTGCTCCAGGTGGAGGGCCTGGCGCCCGATCGGGTGGTTCTGGTGGTCAACGGCGTCGGCGGCCTGGACGACCCCGACCTCGAAGCCGCCGTCCACACCATCCGCCTGGCCGACAACTCCGGGCCGGCCGGAGGGTTCCGGGCCGGCCTCGAGGAGGCCTTCTCCGACCCGACCACCCGTTGGGCCTACCTCTGTGAGGACGACATCGGGCTGTTCGACCTCCCTGCCCCCCGCCTGGTCTCCGTCCTCGACCGCCTGGAGGCCGAGGGCCCGGGATCGCGCCCGGTCGGCGCCGTGGTGGCCTACGGACGGAGCTTCGTGGGCCGGGGCGCCCACACCGCCAACGTCGTCCCCCCGACGGAGAGCGGCACCGGGTTCGTCCCCGTCGATGTCGCCTGTTGGGGGGCCACCCTGGTGTCCCGCGCCGCCTTCGAGGCCGGGGTGCTCCCCGACCCGCGTTGGTTCTTCGGCCTGGAGGACTTCGACTTCTTCTGTCGGGTCCGCGAAGCCGGGTTCGAGGTGGTGGTGGACGCCGAGGCGGCCCGGCTGGTCGCCGACCAGCAGACCTCCGCCGGCCGGGCCGTGGCCATCGGGGCCGAACGCCCCACCGACTCGGACGAGGCCTGGCGCGCCTACTACCACGCCCGCAATTCGATCGCACCTGGCCCGGCGGCACGGCCATCCCGACTGGTATCTGTGGCAGCTCGCCTACTCGGCCCGCCATCTCCAGCGGGCCCGGGACGGGGCCGAGCGCTCGGCCATCCTCCACGGACTGTGGGACGGGGTCCGCGGCCGCATGGGCCAGAACGCCCGCTATGTCCGAGGGGTCGGCGAGTTCGACTGAACGTCGGCCAGCGAGGTGAAGTTGGGCCACAGCGAGAGATCGAGGTCCGGAACCAGCGTGGCCAGTGACTTCACGTCGGACTCATAGGCGGCTTGCAGCCGTTGCCTCACCTCGGCGGCCAGCCCGGCCGCGGTGGATGAGGGGACCCTGCCCGGTTGCTCGAGGGCGGGCGGGTCGAAGTCGCCGAGGTCGAGGAACTGGGTGGTGGCCCGGTACTGCCCGACCGGATCGAGGACGCAGCGCTCGTACTGGAGGACGAGGATCTGATCCGGGTGGAAGTACTCGAGCCACGAGGTGAGGGCGCGGAAGTAGAAGCCGCGTTGGACGGCATCGGCGCTCGACGGGGTTCCCCGCCAGGTGCCCATCCGCTTGTCGTGGGCGATGCCGGACCGGAACCGCTCGACCGGGTCGCGGAGCAGGATCAGCAACCGGGCCTCGGGGGCAGCCCGCTGGAGGAGGGGTGGCACCCACGGCTGGGTGAAGTAGTCGGGCGTCCATTCGCCGCAGACCATGCCGTCCGGCCGCGGGAACCAGCCCTGGTACCGCTCGGCGTCGAGGGGTACGAACGGCTCGGCAGCGAACCGGTCGAAGAAGTGCCGCTCCTTGTGGATGCCGGGCGGCGACCAGACGTCGGGATGGCTCGCCACCAGCTCGTACCACCAGGTGGTGCCGGACTTCTGGACGCCGACCCCGACGAACTCCGGTGGACCGGCCCGCTCGCCGGGTCCGGGGGTCGGAGGGGTGAAATCGAACTCGGGCTCCCAAGGCGCATAGCGACCCAGGCCGTGGAGCACCGGCCGGCGCACCGACGGGGGCAGGCGGTTGAAGGCGTCGTCGGCGCGCCGTCGCACGCTCATGCCGTCCCCCCGGTCACCGCCGCAGGATGCCACAACCGGGGCCGAGCCACAAACACCGGCGGATCGGCACCGGTGGGCCCGACCCGGGTGCGTTGGGCCCCATTTGACGGCGCGGTGGCTTGCGCCGATGATCTTGTCATGGGTCGGTACGGGGGGAATGGCGGCGACGTGCGGGCGCGCCCGCACCCCGCCGGGACCGGCGCCTGACCCATGTGCGGCATCGTCGGCCTCTTCGATCCTCAGCGCCGTTCGAGCTCGGACCTGCTCGGCCGCCAGGCCGCCGAGATGGCGGCCACGCTGACCCATCGGGGCCCGGACGACGAGGGAACCTGGGTCGACCCCGACGGTCGGGTCGTGTTCGGGCACCGCCGGCTGGCCGTGGTCGACCTCAGCCCGGAGGGCCACCAACCCATGCTGTCGGCCGACGGTCGATGGGTCCTCAGCTACAACGGCGAGATCTACAACTTCGGCGCGCTGCGGCGCCGTCTGGTCAGCGAGGGACTGCCGTTGCGAGGCGGCTCCGACACCGAAGTACTGCTCGGCGCCGTGCAGTGCTGGGGACTGGCGCGGGCCCTCGAGGCGAGCGAGGGGATGTTCGCCCTCGCCCTGTGGGACCGCCAGCTCCGCCAGCTCCATCTGGTGCGGGACCGGTTCGGTGAGAAGCCCCTCTTCTACGGATGGATCGGCGATCGACTGGCCTTCGCCTCCGAGTTGAAGGCGTTGCGGCGCCTGCCCGAGTTCCACCCGGAGCTGGACCGGGACGCGGTGGCGCTGTACCTGCGGCACAACTGCATCCCCGCCCCCCACACCGCCTATCGGGGAGTGGTCAAGCTCCGCCCCGGCGCCATGGTCACGTTCTCCGCCGATGCCTCCCCGGGCGAGCTGCCGCCGCCGGCCGCCTACTGGTCGGCCCGGTCGGCGGTGGAGGACGCCCGCCGCCGTCCCCGCTGCCGGCGCACCCGGCGCCCTGGTCGACGAGTTGGAGAGCGTGCTCGGCAATGCCGTCTCGGCCCGCATGATGGCCGACGTGCCGGTGGGCGCATTCCTGTCCGGCGGCGTCGACTCCAGCCTGGTGGTGGCGTTGATGCAGCAGCGCAGCGAACGTCCGGTCCACACCTTCACCGTCGGGTTCGCCGACCGCGCCTTCGACGAGTCCGCCGAAGCCGCGGCGGTCGCCGGGCACCTCGGGACCGATCACACCTTGCTCCGGGTCAGCGACGCCGACGCCGCCGAGGTCATCCCCCGACTGCCGGACATCTGGGACGAGCCCTTCGGGGACATCTCCCAGATCCCCATGCTGCTGGTGAGCCAGCTGGCCCGGTCGGCAGGTGACCGTGGCGCTGTCCGGGGACGGCGGCGACGAGCTCTTCGCCGGCTACAACCGGCATGCCTGGCTGGAGCGACTCTGGAGCCATGCCTCCCGGCTGCCCGACCCGATGCGCCGATGGGGGGGCGGTGCCCTCGGTCGGGTCCCTCCCCGCCTGGTCGACGGCGCGGCCCGAGCCACGGCGGTGCTGCCGGTCGGGTGGCAGGTGCGCAATCCGGCCACCAAGCTGGCCAAGGTGGGCAAGGTGCTGGCCGCCACTGGTCCCGAGGATGCCTATCTCTCCCTGGCCTCGCATTGGGATCGAGCCGAGTCGATGGTGCGGGGCTCGACGCCGACGACGACGACCGCCTCCGACCCGTCCGAGTGGCCGGCGCTGTCCGGGATCACCGAGCAGATGCTGTGGCTGGACCTGGTGGGCTACCTGCCCGACGACATCCTGACCAAACTGGACCGGGCGGCCATGTCCACCTCGCTCGAGACCCGGGTGCCCTTCCTCGACCGCGAGGTGTTCGACCTGGCCTGGCGGCTGCCGATGGACCTCAAGCTGCGCGACGGGACGACCAAGTGGATCCTGCGCCAGGTGCTCTACCGTCACGTGCCGGCGTCGCTGGTCGACCGGCCGAAGATGGGCTTCGGGCTGCCCATCGGGCCGTGGCTCCGGGGCCCTCTCCGTCCGTGGGCCGAGGAGCTGTTGGGGGAGCGGCGCCTACGTGCCCAGGGCCTCCTCGACCCGGCCCCGGTGCGCCAGGCCTGGCGACAGCATGTGGCCGGGCGGCGCGACCTCGGGTATGAGCTCTGGGACGTACTGGCGTTGCAGGCCTGGATCGACCGGTGGATGCCGGGGATGAACCGGTGACCCGGTGGGCTCAGTGATCGCCGGTGGGGGCGTGCTCGAAGTCAGCGTCCGACCAGCTGGTGATGGGGAACCAGGCCAGGACGCGGCGGAGGGTGGCCACTTGGTCGTCGTCCAGACGGGTCTGCCACGAGTCGGACACCTCTGAAGCAATCCGGTTGACGTGGAAGGCTTCGCCGGGAACGTTGTGGTCCCGGAGGTAGTTCTCCGTCTGTACCGTCCACTCGAGGTCGAGCTCGGAGTAGATCTTCCGGAACTCGCCCACCGAATTGTCGCACAGCGCCTCGTGGACGTGGACGTGCCAGTCCGGATGGCGCGAGATGGCGTCGTCGAGGGCCGCCGACAGGAGGCCGATCTTCCAACTCATCTGTTCGACGGGGTCAGGTCCGGGGAGCGGCACCCCCCACGGCTCCACGTACCGGGCCCGAATGTCCGGTCGGGTTTCGAGCGTCGAGTTCCGGGCGTCCTTGAGGTTGACCTCCATCCAGCTGGCCAGAATGTTGGCCGGGTGACGGAGCAGGACCAGTACGTCGACGTCGAACTCGGAGGTGAGCCACTCCAGGGCCAGCTGCAGGTGGATCGACTTGGCCACCATCCGCTGGTCCTCCGGCTCCCCGGGCGGCACGCGTGGACGGGGAGTGCGGGCCATGGTGCCGCCTATCCAGGTGGCCAGGCTCGGGCTCCCGTCGAAGATGCGCTCGGCCCGACCGGGACCGAGGACGCGGAGGGCTCGACGGAACCGCGGCTGATCGTACGCCCCGCTGAAGATCCACTCCCACAGTTGGCGGTAGGCCGCCGCCTCGTCGCCGGGCTGGAGTAACGGGTAGCGACCGAGCCGATGCTTGGCGTGGATGGCGGAAGGCTTGATGTCCTCGTTATCGGGTTCGAGGACCCGGCGGACCCCGGGGCTCTGGGCCAACACCTGCAGCGTCCACGTGGTGCCCGAGCGCGGCAGGCCGGCGAGGACGATGGGACGGCGGGTTGCCGTCACCGGTGGCTCCTGGCCATGGATCCCTGGCCGGATTGGGCCGGATCTCCCATGACCGGTGAGAGTAGCGGCGGCCCCCGGTGGGCCATTGGGGGCAACGGATCGGTCGCCATCGGCACCATCAGTCGAGGAGCCCGCGGGCACTGGGCCAGAGGGAGAGGTCGAGTGACGGGCACATGGCCGCCAACGAGACGATGTCGGGAGCAAAGATCTCGCCGAGGCGGTGGAGGGCGTCTTCCGGGAGCCCCGCTTTGGCCTCGACCGTCTTGTTGACCTCCTCCCGGAGGTCGGCGGGCCGGTAGCTCGGGTCGAGCCCGAGGAACTCGTAGGTCTCGACCAGCTGTCGGACCGGCTCGGCCACGCACCGCTCGTACTGCATCACCAGGAGCTGTTCGGGTGGGAAGCACGCCTGCCATCGGCGGAGGGCGTCCGAGTACTGGCTGCGGCCGACCGCCTCGGCCTGGGCGGAGCCCACGTGGTCGGCTCCGTTGCGCACCTGATGGGCCAGGCCCGACCGGAAGCGCTGGACGGGGTCGCGGAGGATCAGGAGCAGTCTGGTGTCCGGTGCCGCCTGGGCCAGCAGCGACGGCACCCACGGGTAGTAGAAGTAGTCAGGCGTCCACTCGCCGGCCATGGTCCCGACCCGCCGGGGGAACCAAGCGTGGTAGTCGTCGATGGCGGCCGGGCCGAACTCCTCGGCGCCGAACCGGGCGAAGAAGTGCCGCTCCTTGTGGATGGGCGGGTCGGACACGTCCGGGTGCCGGACGATCAGCCGGTACCACCAGCTGGTCCCGGCCTTCTGGACGCCGATGCCGACGAAGCTCGGGGGGCCGTTCTCCTCACCGGGCGCCAACGTTGGAGTGTGGTGGTGGTCGTAGCCGTACTCCCAGGCGTAGTAGCGGTCGAGCCGGTGGCGGAGCGAGCGGCGCCACGAGGCCGGCACCGCCTCGTGGACCCCGTCGGGCAGATCGGCCATCACCCGGAGGGCGTGTTGGCGCAGCCCCATCACTCGGTCTCGAGGCGGAGGTAGAAGTCGGGATCGGCGACCAGGTCGTCGTAGACCCCGTCCGACTGGGCGGTGGCCTCGGCCAGGTAACGGGCCTGGTCCGACCCGGGCAGCTCCCCTCGCAGGCCGCGCACCAGGCCGCGCAGGGTGGTGGGGTTGATCTTGCGGACCAGGTCCATCGGGCGCACGTGTCGCTGGCGGTAGAGGTGGGCGATGTCCCGGGGCCGGGGCGAGGCCAGGTCGCCGAGATTGGCCACGTCCGCCCGGGACACCCGTCGACGGAACCCGGCGCCGTGGTGGTAGACGTGCCGACCGTAGACGGCGAACCACAGGGGGTGCAGGTCGTTGGTGTTCGATCGCAGGATCGGCTGCCAGTCGATCCCCGCCGCTTGCAGCTGGTTGAACAAGGTGCCACCGACGTCGGTGACCTCCGTGCCCCCCGGGGTCGTCCACGTCCCGCCCGATCGCCAATCGCCGCCGACCTTGTCCCACAGGTCGACGGTGGTCACACAGAAGCAGGGGTGGGGCTGGCGCTCCATCCGGTTCTCGTCCCGCCGGACCGCGGCCAGCGGGTGGTGGCGCAGCATGTCCCGCATCCAGGCCCCGATGGGGCGGACGGGAAAAGCGTCGCCGTCGATGAAGACCAGGAGATCGTCGGCGTCGGCCTGGTCGATCACCATGGCGGCCAGGCCGTTGAGCTTGTCGGCGTGCATCCCCTCGAAGTCCTCCACCACGTCGAACCGGGCCCGGTCGGCCGGATCGGTGATGCCCTCGAGCGAGGCCCAGGTCCGGTACGGCTCCTCGACGTTGCGTCCCACGTACTCGAGCTGGGGAGCGATCCATTTCGGGTCCATCCAGTGGACGGTCAGGATGTGGATCATCGGCCCCCCTCTCGGTCACGTCGCCCGCTTGCGCTCAGGCATCGTAGTGCGCAGTCGCCACCCACCGGCCAAGCGGACGGCGACGACCCTGGGCGGAGGTGGCGGCGCCGACCCTTCGGCGAAGATGGCATTGTGTGTGCCCATGATGGAGCCACCACCGGCCGCCGCGGGCGGGTCCACCCCGTCTCGCCCCCGTCCTCTGCTGCTGGTCGGGGCGCCGCGGTCGGGAACCACGTGGACGATGCGGGTGCTCGAGGCGGACCGCACCCTGGCCCCGCTCATGGAGCCGGACAACGAGAGCCGGTCGGCCCCGGCGATCTGGGGCAAGCGGCGGGCCGGACGGTTTCCGGTGCTGGCCCCGGGGGACAACGACGCCGAATACCGCTGGCTGTGGTCGTGGATCCTCGACGGGGCCCCGGAGGGCGGGCGACTCGAACTGACCGCCCCCCTCCTCCGAGCGGTCCGGCCCGAAGGTCGTCGGCGTTTCTACCAGGGCCAGGCGTCTCCCCTCATGCAACTGGCCGGCGCGCTGGGCCGCCGGCCCCGCTACCGGCGACCGGGGTCGCGGCACGATCCTCGCCGGCTGTTGGTCAAGACGGTCCACCTCCCGTTGGCGGTCGAGTGGCTGGCTTCGGAGTTCGACGTCGACGTGGTGGTGCTCCTGCGCCACCCGGCCAACGTCCTGGCCAGTTGGATCTCCCTCGATCTCAACGATCAGTTCGCCCGTCTCGACGATCGTCCCGCCATCCGCCGTCGGATCGACGAGGCCGGGGAGATCCCCGCGCCCCGGGCCGACCCGCTGGCCCGCATGGTGTGGCAGATCGCCGTGCTCAACCTGGGCCTCGAGGAGGCCGCCGCCCGCCATCCGGCGTGGATCGTCCGCACCCACGAGGACCTGTGCGTCGACCCGATGGCCAAGTTCCAGGTCCTCTACCGCGAGCTCGGTCTCACCTGGAACGCCCAGGCGGAGCAGTACCTCACCAGCAACGATCGTCCCGGCGAAGGCTTCCCCACCCAGCGGGTGGCATCGGACCAGCCCGATGCCTGGAAGCGGCGGCTCGCACCCGGCCAGATCGAGACCATGCGCAGCGTGCTCTCCGAGTTCTCCTTCTCCACCTGGACCCAGTCCGAGCTGGCTCCCTGAGGGTCAGGCCGGTCCCGACCCGGGGCACGGCTCGACCGCGGTCGGGGTGGAGGCCGGACTGGGGGGAGACGACCCGGCTCCCCGGCCCCTACAATCGGGGAGATGATCGAGGTCGAGGACGGGCTGCGGGCCATGGCGCTGGTGCTGACCCACAACGCCCCCGACTCCCTCGACCGGTGCCTGCGGGCCATCGGCGCCCAGACCACCCCGCCCCGGGCGGTCCTGGTCCTCGACAACGCCAGCAGTCCGGCGGTCCGGTATGAGGACCTGCCCGGATCCCTGCCTGACCTCAAGCTGGTGCGTTCCGAGGTGAACGGGGGCCCCGCCGGTGGCTATGCGCTGATCCTCGAGGAGTTCCTCAAGTCGGACTACGGGCACGCCTGGGTGCTCGACGATGACATGGTGGCTGACCCCGAGTGCCTGGAGCGCCTGTGGGTGGTGGCCGGAAAGCAGCCGGAGGCGTCCTTCGCCTTCCCGGTCTCCTACCAGGTGGACGGATCCTTCGGTGCGTGGCCGTCGTGGTGCGGCTTCCTCGTCAGTCGCGAGATCATCGAACAGGTCGGGCTCCCGAGGGAGGAGTTGTTCTGGTGGGCGGAGGACACCGAGTACCTCCAGTGGCGGATCCCCGAGGCCGGCTACCCGATCCGAGTGGTGGGCGACGCCTCCGTGCGGCACTACTCGATCCGGCACGGCGAGGGCTCGCCGGTGTGGAAGTACTACTACGAGGCCCGCAACATGCTGTACGTGCACATGTACGTGAAGCGCCGGGTGGGGCGGTTCCCCCGCAATGTGTCCAAGCTCATCGGGCGGGCCATCGTACGAGAGGACGAGGGCCGGACCAAGCGGTTGATGGCCATCGCCCAGGGACTGCAGGACGGGGCGCGGGGCCAACTGGGCATGCGGTTCCCGGTGGAGCCGATGCGCGAGCGCAAGCAGCCCGTCGAGCTGTCGCGGCCCGGCTCGACACCCTGAGCCCGGGCGCCCACGTGGATCGCCCGAGCGACGCCCTGTCGCCGCCCACGGGTGCCGACCCCGGATTCGCGGTGCGAGTGGGCGAGGAGGTCCCCGATCAGCCCGACCTCACGGTGTGCGTGCTCGTCCTCGACCGGACCGAGCTCGTCGAGCGCTGCCTCGATTCGATCGGGTCGGCGAGCTCGCGCCCGGTGGAGATCATCGTCGTGGCCAACGGCACGGGCGATGCCGCCCTGTGCGGATTGACAGCGCGCTCGGACATCGTCCTCGTCCGCAGCCGAACCAACCTCGGCTTCGGGGGAGGGAACAACCTGGCCGCCGGGTTCGCCCGCGGTGCAGTTTCTCGTCTTCGTCAACGACGACAGCGTGCTCGGGCCCGGCTGCCTCGACCGCCTGCTGGCCCGGGCGGAGTCCGATCCGTCGATCGGTGCGGTGGGCAGCCGCATCGTCTCGGGGGACGGTTCGTTGCAGGAGGCCGGCGCGGTGGTCTGGTCCGACGGGTCGGCCACCCATGTGGGTCGGGGCCTCGACGCCGGAGCTGGATCCCATGGCGTCTCCCGGGATGTGGACTACTGCTCGGCCAACGGGCTCCTGGTGCGGCGCACCGGATGGGAGGCGGTGGGTGGGTTCGATGAGCGGTACTTTCCCGCCTACTACGAGGACGTGGATCTGTGCATGGCCCTGTGGGAACACGGGCTCCGGGTGGTCTATGAGCCCGAGGCGGAGCTCATCCATCTCGAGAGCCAGAGCACGACCGACCACTACAAGATGTTCCTGCTCGAACGGCACCGCTCGTTGTTCGCGTCCACCTGGTCGGCCGAGCTCGCCGACCACGAGCCCCGGCCGGTCACCGACAAGCCCGCGGCGGTGCAGCGGGCCATCCGCCGCCGGGCCGATGGGGGCCGATCGACCGTTCCGGTCGGTGCCCGTCGCCGCCGCGACCCGGGGCCGAGTGACCGGGCGGGGCGCGAGCTCGCCGCATCGATGGCCCAGCGGGAGGTGTTGGACGAGTACATCCGGTGCCTCTCCGGCGACCTCGAGGCCGCTTCGGCCGAACTGGACCGCCGCAACCGCTGGCGCCACCGGGTCCTGGGGATGGCCAAGGCTGGGCTCTCCCTGATTCCGGCGGGGACACGGAAGTCGCTCCGGGCCCGGGTTCGTGGCTCGACCAAACCCTGAGCGTTGGTCGACGTCTACGACGAGGCGGCGATCACCGCCAGTCGGTGTTGGACGTGGTACCACACCGTCGCCCCGGCGGCATGGGTCGGGGGACCGAGCGCCTTGGTGACCTGGCTGACGACCGCGGCCGGGTGCTTGCCCAACGGAAAGACCACCACGGTGCCGACTCGGTACCGGCGGGCGAACACGCGGAGATCGGCAGTGAGATCGGCCCGCTCCACCGCGGCAAACTGGGCGTGGGATCCGTAACCGTAGAAGGCCAAATCGAACAGGGACTGCACCGACGCAGGGTAGAGCTGGGTCGGATTCGCCGATGCTTCGCCCCCGTCGGGGCGCCAGTCGAAGCCGCCGATGAGCCGGAAGCGTATGTGGGCGTCCACTTGATCGACGAGGGCATTGTTGACCGACTGATAGGTGGACGAATAGCTGAAACCAGATGCGGGGAACTCCGGAAAACCGGCGTAGGGATACGAGAGGACCACGCTCCCGGCAGTAATGTTCGTCCTCGCCCCGACGGAGTCGAAGAACCCTGACCCATCGGCCGCCGATGTCGGGCGGGTGCTTCTGGGTAGGACGGGTAGGGCAACCGCCAGCGCCACGAGCAGCGGCACCAACGTGGCGATGCCCACTCTCCAAGCTGCCGATCGACCGTCCCTTCGCCATCGGAGCAGTCGCCGATGGATCTCGTCCACGCCGATGGCGACGATGGCCGCCCCGAACATGACGGTGAAGAGGGAGAACCGCGTGGAGAGGAATCCGTTGGTGACGGGCAGGTGGGCGAGAACGACAAACGGGAGCGGCACGTGGGTGTCGTGTCCGCCCACATAGAGCACCGAGCCCAACGACAGGATGAAGGCGACCGCCGCCAGCCCCCCGGCCATGAGCACGATCCCACGTCGGCGAAGCAGGTAGACGGTCACGCCGACAGCCACAAACAACGGAAGTCCCAGGTACATCATGGAGGCGTTGACCAGTCGAGGTTCCCATGTCGACCAGAGATGGGCCGAGGTGAGACGCTCGAAGCTGGCGGGGATGAACGGGCCGAGCAGGTCACCGTGCTGCGCGGCCAGGGCGGCGGCTGAGTTCGGAGGGCCCAACACCGATTCCGGGCCGAGAAACGTGAAGGCGACGGGCACGACGAGCAGGAGCCCGCCCACCACCAGGGCACGGCGCCCGGCCCGTTTCATGTAGGGCAACGCGGCCGTTACGGACTTCCGGTTTGCGTACAGGTAGAGGAACGTGGCGATGGCACCCATGAAGAGGGTGCTGGTGAGGATCTCCGACGACACGAAGAACTGCACGGTGCAGACGATGCCGAACCAGGCCCCGACCCGGGTGGGCTTCCACCGCTGGCGGACCAGCGCCTCGTGGAGCAGCAGGAAGAGCAGGGGGGGAAGGGGCACGAACGAGAGGAACAGGTACCCATTGCCGACGACTTCCATGTAGGCGGAGAATCCGTAGAGCAACCCCCCGACGAAGGCGGCCGGCCACCACTGGGTCCATCGCCGAACAACCAGGCACATGGAGAGGGCCGACACCGCCAGCGCCAGGCGGAGCAGGATGTTCCACGTGACCACCGCTCCGAACAGCGAAGTGATCGGTGAGAAGACCACGCCGAGGGCGAGGACCGACGTGTTGACTCCGGCATTGAAGCCGGCGGGATAGTTCTGCCAGGTGGTGAACAGCGGATTGTGGAAGTGGGTCACCGCGAACTGGGCCCACGCGATCCACCAGAGTTGCAGGATCTGGTCCTCGCCCCGGGGTCCGACCAGGTAGCCGGAACCGAGCTCGTTCAGATGTCCGAAATCGAGCATGGCCAGGACCAGGTAGATGGCCGAGCACACCAGGGCGGGCCACCATCGCCGCATGCTCCGGGGTCGGGTGGTGGCCGAATCGGGGCGCGGCGATGTCTGATGGCGGGAGTGATCAGTCGCGGGTCCGTCAACGACAGTCTGTCCAGCCGTGGTCACCGACACCCCCGCTCCTCCGACCGTCGGTTCTCGCCGACCCCTACCCTTGCCCACCCAGTCGGGCTGAGTGGGCGCATCGTACCAGGGGCACCGGGCGCAATCCCCGGTGGCGACCCACTACGGGGAAAGGGCAAGGTGCAGCGTCTCGGACAGCGCCCCTTCGAGGAAGTACGAGTACGCCAAGGTGACATGGTAGAGGTCCAGGTACACCACGTTGTTCCCGATGACGGCGGTGCACGTCGTCGAACAGAACCACGGCGTCAGGTCGATGTAGCGGGCGCCGAGTTGACCGGCCGCGGCGGCCTCGGCGTTCTCGTATCGCTGTTCGACGACGTCGACCGGGCCGGAGCACTTCTGTACGTCGTGGGTATTGCGGGACAGGCATTGCGGCCCGCTCTCGGGCAGGACGGGGATGTTTCCGAGGACCACGATCCGGCTCTTGGGCACGCGGAATTGATCCATGGCGTCCTGCAGCCCGTGGTTCCACTGTTCGGGGGTATAGGCGGTGTTGGTGGCCGATGCCCGGATCTCCTGCGAGAGGATCACCAGATCGGGATCGAGCTGGCGGATGCGCTTGATGGCGAACCGATGAAACCGGTCACAGGGAGCGAATTCACCCCCCGGCGTTCCCCACCCGGTGGGGTTTTGGTAGGAGAGCATGTCGACCGGGCAGTCACCCTTGGTCAGCACCACCAGCTTCCAGTGGGCGGCCCGGGCGATGCTGCTGATGACGTCGGTCCACATGGCGGCATGGGAGTCGCCGTAGAGCACCACCGTCCGGGTGCCGTGCGGATCGCCGAAGACGCACGATGGCACGGTCGACGCACCGAGGGTCGGGAAGCAGGGGCCGTCGGGCCCGCCCCAGTCGGACGACGCCTTGGCCAACGGCGGGGTCAGGTTGGCGGGCAGCGACCGGATGCGGCTGGCCGCCCGCACCGCGCTCGCCACTTCCACCGCCACTTCTCCGGCGGCCGGCGTCGGCACGGAGGAAGGACTGACGGTGGTGGTCGGTGGGGTGGTGGCGCCGCCGGCATCGGTGTGGGCATGCAGCTGCACGGTGATCACCCCCACCGAGACGAGCACCAGCACCACGCCGAGCGCCACCGGGGCCCAACGGCCCGATACCGGCAGCTTGCCCCGGCGGAACGGGTTCTCGATGAGGTAGTAGGTGGCCACCGAGGCGGCCAGGGCCACGACCAGCCAGACCACGTTCTGCCGGAACGGGCAGCGACGACTTGCCGGCATGGTCGGCGGCGAGGATGAGGATGGGCCAGTGCCACAGGTAGATCGAGTAGGACAGCATGCCGAGCCATTGGAGGGGCGGCAGGCGCAGCAGCGTTTCGGCTCCGTGACGCGGCACCGCCGAGCCCCCGGCGATGACCAGGGCGGTGCCGACGACGGGAACGGCCACCAGCGAGCCCGGGTAGGCGGTGGCGGCGGTGAAGGTGAAGGCGGCGACGCCGATCGCCCCGAGCCCCACCCAGGTGAGCGCCGACCCCACCCGGTCGGGATGCGCAGCAGCCACTCGGTGCTCACGGCCACCAGGGCCCCGAGGGCCAGCTCCCAGGCCCGGGTGAGGGGCGAGAAGAAGGCCACGGTCGGACTCGAGCCGGTCTGGACGACGGAGATGAGTGTAGGAGACGACGATGATCCCGGAGAGCCCGACGGCCAGCCGGGCTCGGAGCGAGAGCTTCGAGGGAATGGTGGCCGCCAGGACGAAGAAGGTCGGGTAGACGAGGTAGAACTGCTCCTCGACGGCCAGCGACCAGAAGTTCTGGAGCAGCGACGGAGGCTGCTGGGCGCTCAGGTAGTTGGTGCCTTCCGAGGCGAAGTGGAAGTTGGCCAGGAACACCGCCGCCCACCGCCCGTCGATGGCGGTCTGGCCCCCGTAGACGACGCCGAGCACGACGTAGGCCAGGGTGACCGTGACCAGGATGACCAGCGTCGCCGCCGGGATGATCCGGCGGCAGCGCCGCCCGTAGAAGGCGAGGATCGAGGTCCGATCCGACGATGACCGTTCCCGCAGGAGCACTCCGGTGATGACGAACCCGGAGATGACGAAGAACACGTCGACCCCGACGTAGCCGCCACCCGACCGGTTGCCAGCCGGCATGGAACAGCACCACCAGCAGGACGGCCACCGCCCGCAGTCCCTGCACGTCGGGCCGGAAGCGGCGATCACCCGGGGCCGTGCCGGCCTCGCGGCCCGACGCCAGGTACCGATCGTCGACCGGCTGGTCCGTAGCCACGGTCATCTGACGTTCGTCGCCTGCCCCCGCCGTCGAAGATGAAGGAGATGCAGGGGGCACTGTGGTTCGCCGCGCCGGCCCTGGCGCCCTCCGGTGGTCACGGCTCCGCCCGGTCCGCCGGACCGGGGGCCGGGGCCGACCCCGGTCGGCCCGGCGCCGCCGAACCGGTCCGCGGGACCCGGGCCAGGGCCGAGCGCAGGGGGCGGGTCACCCGCCAGCTCGTCGAGTCGACCATGGTCTCGACGACGCCCTTCCAATAGTCGGCCGACTCCTGCCGCTGGGCGATCTCCAGGCCGAGGCGGGTGCGCACCGCGTCCAACTCGCGGGACCGGTACTGGCGCCGGGAGCGGAGCAGCGCGGTGGTCCAGGGCGACTCGTCCCCCGCCCGGTTGTCCGGTAGCGGCCGGTGCCCGCCGTCGAGCTCGGCCAGGCACCCGGCCAACCGGCGCTGCTCCTCCAGCAGGATGGCGTCATCGCCCTCGGCTACGGCGGGAGCCTCCCCGGTCAGGGTGGCGAGGGCGGCGTCGAGGTCCCATCCGGCGGCGAGGTCGTCGAACTGGCCGAGCGAGCCCAGCCAGTCGGCGACCGAGCCGACCACGGCGCGCGGATCGACCTGGAGATGCTCGTAGCTCACCACGAAGGCGTCGACCCCGCCGAGCAGGGCCAGCGCCGACCGGTTGTACCGCTCCCACAGGGCCACCCCGAGGGCCGGATCCATGCCGTCCCGCCGGTGCAGCGAGGCGGCCACTGCGCCGGGCGCCCGCCAGACCAGCACCACGGCGACCGGGGCGGGGATCAACCGTTTCCAGTACGGGTAGAGGAGGCAGATCCTCGGGTCCTTCCACATCAGCGGGCCCGGCTCCGGGAAGGCGGCGGCCACGATGGGGCCGGGGTCGGGGTGGGCCGACACGGCGGCACCCGTCTCCCACCCGTCGGGGAGGTCGGGGGGAGCGTCCCAGCTCCCTCCGAGCCGGTCCATCAGCTCGTCGTCGAACACGGTCAGCGACAGGCTCTCCCAGTGCTCGGGATTGCTTTCGGGCCAGTCCATCCGATCGTCGGCGGTCGGAGTCTGGAACCCGAGCGCACCCAGCACGCCGGCCACGGCCGAGGTCCCGCTGCGGTGCATGCCGGTCACCAGCAGCCAGGGCCCGGCGGGCATCCCCGCGTCCCCGTCGCCGGTGTCCGGTGTGGCGTCGTGGTCCGACCGGTCCGGGTCAGCCATGCCCCGTCCCTGCGCTCATCCAGGGGTCCCCGAGGGTCGGCCGGGCCGCCCCCGGCGCCGACGCCGACACCTCACACGAACCAGCGTCTCAGCCGCTTGTACGCCTGGGCGGTCCGCGGGTTGGCGTTGACCGCCTCGAGGAAGGCCCGGCGCCAACGGGGCCGCGGCTGGCGCCGGAGGGCGACCGCCCGTCGGTTGGTCTCGCTGGCCACGACCCCGACCGAGGCCAGGTAGTCGTAGACCGGGTGGCGGATCGCCGTCGGGAGGTCCCGCTCCTCGTCGGCCGGCGGAGGGGCGACGGCGGCGGCGAACGACGGGGGAGGGGAGTCGAGGGGCACCGGGGCCAGCGCCCACACGAACTCCTCGACGGTCGATTCGGGGTTGTAGGTCTCCGACAGGATGCGCAGGGCGCCGACCATCTCCTCGGGGATGCTGTCCTCGAGCTCGGTGTCGTGCTGGTCCGAGCGGACCCGGCGGAAGTCGTCCCGGTCCACCACCCGCCAGCCGCACCGCTCGACCAGCCGGGTCAGCACCGGCTCGGTGAAGAGATGGGCGGCGGGCTCGCCGGAGCGCCCCGCCCCGGCGGGCTCCCAATCACCGCACAGCAGTCGGAGGCCGACGTCGAAGTGGGCGACGTTGGGCACCGACACCACCAGGGTGGGCTCGCCGTTGGCCAACGCCCAGGCCGACAGCTCGGACAACAGCAGGTGGGGTTCGGCCAACTGACCGATCCGGTCGAGGAGCAGGACGGCGCCGACCTGGCCGTACCCGTCGAGGCCCGACTCGACGTCGGCGATGACCGACCCGGGCCGCAGGTCCAGCGACCGGTAGGTCTCGCCGAAGGCGGCGCTCAGCTGCGCTGGTGTCGGAGCCGAGGCCGACCACCAGGCGCCGGGGATCGGCGGCCACCTCGCGGACCAGGCGCACCGCGTTGGCGGCGACCCCGTCGAACCGGCTGGAGGACGACCCGAGGTCGACCGCGCCGGCCACCCCGGCCGGATCGGGGACGAGCTCCTCGTCCGACCCGTGGCCGGCGGGCCCGGGGTCGTCCGCTACCACCAGGGCGGACCGGGTGGCCTCGAGGAAGGCCCGTCCGTAGTGCTGGTCGGGCTCGAGGTGGTTGCCCTCGGCCCACTCGTTCCAGGCCAGGATGAACAGGTAGCGCTCCTCCTCGCGCACGTCGGCCAGCGAGGCGACCGTGGCTTCGAGCCACTGGTCGTAGGCCTCGGGGGTGGCGCCGTCGAAGATGGTGGCTCCCCGCGGGCGGCGCGCCGTGTTGTCCCAGCCCACCATCACCGAGGGGAAGCGCTTCCAGGTCGGGGGCGGCTCCTTCAGGACCCCCTCGTAGGCGGACACGTAGTCGAGCACCTGGTGGCCGCGGACGCTGTCCAGGGGGGTGAACAGCCGCTCGGGCGCGGGGGGCATGAACCCGACGGTGGCGTCGAACCCGAACGTCTCCGGGCCCTCGGGGGGCCGTCCCCACCCTTCCACCCAGGACAGGTAGAGGTCGGGGAAGCCGAACCGCTGGGCCTCGGTCCGCCAGAGGTCGGTGGTCCGTCGTGCGTCGGGCAGGAGCAGGGGGCGGTAGACCAGCATCAGGGGCCGGCCGTCGATCTTGATGTAGCGGTCGTCGGCGAACGCCTGGCACAGCCAGCGGATGTGGTCCAGGTCGTCCTGGTCGCTGTGCTCCTGGGGGATGAGCAGCCGACCGCTCTGGCCGTCCCAGTTGCGGGTCCACTCCTCGTTGGCCCAGCACAGGGCGAAGGGGAAGTCGGGTGAGCCGGAGGCCAGCACCTCGTCGAAGGGGCGCTCGAGCAGCCTGCCGGCCGTGGAACCAGTAGTGGTAGTAGACGAAGCCGGACAGACCGTGTTGGCGGGCCAGCTCGGCCTGGGCCTCGCGGACCTCGGGCACCCGGAGGTCGTAGTAGCCCAGCTCACCGGGGACGTGGGGCTGGTAGTGGCCCGGGAAGAGGGGTCGGGCCTTGGTCACGTTGAGCCACTCGGTGAAGCCCTTGCCCCACCACTCGTCGTTCTCCGGGATGGGGTGGTACTGGGGAAGGTAGAAGGCCAGGGCCTTGGCCTTGACGCGGTGTGGGTCCAGCGGCCCCCCCAGAGCTGACATGGCTACGAGAATAGGGCAGAACCACCTGCTTCCCCGGTCGTCCGGGGCACCGGAGCCGGCGGCGGGCTATCGGGCCAGCGCGGCGATGACCCCCACGATGCGCTCCAGTTCGGCCTCGGACAGGGCCGAGCCGGAGGGAAGGCAGAGCCCGCGGTCGAAGATGCCGGCGGCCACCGAGCCCCCGATCACCGTCGAGTCGGCGAAGACCGGTTGGAGGTGCAGCGGCTTCCAGGTCGGGCGCGCCTCGATGTCGACCTCCTCGAGCGCGGTCCGGATCTGCTCGCGGTCGGCGCCGAACGCATCCGGGTCCACGGTGGCACGGTCAGCCAGTAGTTGGGCTCCCCGTAGTCGGCGATGGGCATGAACCCGATGCCCGGCAGCCCGCCCAGCGCCTCGCGGTAGAACCGGTTGATCCGCCGGCGCCGGCTGATCCGGCTGTCCAGCCCGCGCAGCTGGGCCCGGCCCAGCGCGGCCAGCAGGTTGCTCAGCCGGTAGTTGAAGCCGAGGGTGGTGTGCTCGTAGTGGGGGAAGGGCTCGCGGGCCTGGGTGGCCAGGTAGCGGGCCCGCTCGGCCAGGGGCGCCGAGTCGGCCACCAGCATCCCGCCACCACTGGTGGTGATGATCTTGTTGCCGTTGAACGAGAAGACACCGGCCGTCCCGAACGACCCGGCGGCGCGGCCCCGGTAGGTGGCACCCAGCGCCTCGGCCGCGTCCTCCACCAGGGGGATGCCGTACGGACGCACAGGCCGCGACCAGGGCGTCGTAGTCGGCCGCCTGCCCGTAGAGGTCGACGGTGACCACGGCGGCCGGCAGGTTCCCCCGGCGGGCCCGGTCGGCCAGCTCGGCGGCCACGAGGTCGGGATCGATCTGCCAGGTCGAGGCCGAGCAGTCGACGAACACCGGGTGGGCTCCGAGGTAGCGGACGGCATTGGCCGTGGCCACGAAGGTGAACGAGGGCACCAGGACCTCGTCGTCCGCCGGACGCCGACGAGCAGCAGGGCCAGATGGAGGGCGGCGGTGCCGCTCGACAGGGCCACGGCATGACCGATGCCGATCCGCTCGGCGAACTCCTGCTCGAAGGCGTCGACGTCCGGTCCGAGCGGGGCGATCCAGTTCGAGTCGAACGCCTCGAGGAGCATGCGGCGCTCCTCGTCGCCCACTTCCGGCGGTGACAGGTAGATCCGGCTCACGTGGTCGCCCCCCGATCGGGAGCGAGCGCACCGGCGGCGAACGCCGCCACCACCAGCAGGAGGGCCACCGCCGCATCGACGATGATCACGGCCACCAGTGTGCCCCGATGGGCGAGCACGACCGCGCCGACGGCCACGACGACCTCGACACCGATGTAGGCGAGGCTGGCGGCCAGGCGGGGCCAACCCCGTGTCACCAGCCGATCGTAGGGATGGCCGCGGTCGCCGGCGGTCAGGGACTGGCGCCCCCGGGCCCGGCGCACCACGGCGAAGGCCACCTCGGCGGCCGGCACGGCCACCAGGGCCAGGGCGCGAGAGCCCGACCCGGGTCGGGAGGTGGGGGGCCCACGCCCCGGCCACCAGCACGGTGAGGGCGGTGCCCAGCAGATAGGCCCCGCCGTCGCCCAGGTAGATCCGGGCCGGCGGCCGGTTGAAGATGAGGAAGGCGACCAGTGCGGCGGCCAGGGCCGTGGCCAGTTGCCGGACCGAGCCGTGGACCATCAGCGCCCCGGCCACCGCCGCCACGGCCACCACGCCCCCGGCCAGCAGGTCGAGCCCGTCCAGCAGGTTGACGCCGTTGACCAACAGGACGGTGACCAGCACCAGCGCGGGGACGGCGACACCGCCGGTGAACCGCACCGGGCAGGTGGCGACCACGGTCAGCCCGATCGCCACCTCGCCGACCAGTCGCAGCCACGGCGGCAGGTCGAACCGGTCGTCGGCCACGCCGAGCAGGAGGGCGGCGGCCAGGGGGATGGCCACCGAGGGGCGACCGGCCAGCACGCCGACCAGGGTGCCGGCGAAGACGGCGACCCCACCGAGGTAGGGGACGGGGACGGTCTGGGCCTTGAGCTCACCGGGCCGGTCCACGATGCCGGTCCGCCGGGCGACCACGATGGCCAGCGGCGTGGCCACCACGGCCACCGCGAACGAGATCGCCGCCACGGCGGGAAGGTTCAAGCCCGGTCCCCGGTCCCCGCCGCCGGTTCCGGCCGGCGCCACTGCATGAGCAGCGACGACGTGCCGCTGTGCAGTTCGAACTCCCGATCGACGCCGAAGCCGGCCCGGAGGTAGAGCCCGACGGCCGCGGCATTGTCGCTGGCCACCACGACGTAGGCCGCCGGGTCCGGGCCCTGTCCCACCCGGTCGAGGAAGGAGCCCACCAGGGCCCGGCCGACACCGGCCCCCTGATGGCCGGGCTCGACGGCGATGGCCAGCAGCTCGACGCCCTCGCCCTTCCCCCCGGCCGTCGGCGGACCCGTGCCGCAGGGTCTCGACGGCCAGGCGCCAGCGCCGGAGCAGCCGGCCGGCCACGGACAGGGCGGCGGCGGCGCCGTCGTGCCAGAGGAACGACCGGTACAGCCCCCGGACGTCACCCGAGCCGGCCACGAACCCGATCACCCGCCCCTCGGCCTCGGCGACCAAGAGGAAGGAGCCCGGCGACCGGGGGATCCGGCGGTAGAGGCGGGTCAGGAACCCGACTCCGAGGAAGGAGAGGAAGCCGCCGGCGATCTGGTCGGCGTGGAGCGAGGCGGCCACCGGTGCGTCCGGCCCGCGGCCCGCCCGGACGATCGGCGCGGCCTCCGGGCGGCTGGGACGCATTCCCCCGTTGGACCCCATCCTCGTCTCCTCTGGCGCTGCTCGACCGGTCGTTCGCCCTCGTTGTGCCTGGTCCGGCCCCCGCCTCCACAGTATTGACTATTTCTGAACTGGGAATTATCGGCTAAGTTGTCCATCTGTGGAAATGGGCCGGGGCGCAGGAATTGCAGGTCAGTACCAGATGACGCACCTACGTGCGATCGAGGCCGAGTCCATCCACATCATCCGCGAGGTGGCGGCCGAGTTCGAGCGCCCGGTGCTGCTGTTCTCGGGTGGCAAGGACTCGGTGGTCATGCTGCGACTGGCCCAGAAGGCCTTCTGGCCCGGGCGCATCCCCTTCCCGGTCATGCACATCGACACCGGCCACAACTTCCCCGAGGTGATCGATTTCCGCGACCGGATCGTGGCCGAGCTGGAGGCGTCGCTGCTGGTGGCCTCGGTGCAGGAGTCGATCGACGCCGGCCGGTCGGTGGACGAGGCCGGTCCGGACCCGTCCCGCAACCGGCTGCAGACCCGGACCCTGCTCGACGCCATCACCGAGCTCAAGTTCGACGCCGTGTTCGGTGGCGCCCGCCGCGACGAGGAGAAGGCCCGGGCCAAGGAGCGGGTCTACTCGTTCCGTGACGAGTTCGGCCAGTGGGACCCGAAGAACCAGCGGCCGGAGCTGTGGTCGCTGTACAACGGCCGGCACCGCCAGGCGGAGCACATCCGGGTCTTCCCGCTCTCCGACTGGACCGAGCTCGACATCTGGCAGTACATCGGCGACGAGGGGCTCGAGCTGCCGTCCATCTACTACTCGCACCGGCGGAGGGTGTTCCGCCGCGACGGCATGCTGCTCTCGGAGGGCCCGTACGTCAATCCCCGTGAGGACGAGGAGTTCTTCGAGGCCACCGTTCGCTACCGCACGGTGGGGGACATGACCTGTACCGGCGCGGTGGAGTCGACGGCCAGCACGGTCGACGAGATCGTGCTCGAGGTGGCCGCCTCCCGCCTCACCGAGCGGGGTGCCACCCGGGCCGACGACCGGGTCAGCGAGGCGGCCATGGAGGATCGCAAGCGGGAGGGGTACTTCTGATGGAGCTCCTTCGCTTCGCCACCGCCGGTTCGGTCGACGACGGCAAGAGCACGCTGATCGGCCGCCTGCTCTACGACTCCAAGGCCATCTTCGAGGACCAGCTCGAGGCGGTCGAGCGGGTGAGCCGCCAGCGCGGCGACGAGTACACCGACCTGGCCCTGCTGACCGACGGGCTGCGGGCCGAGCGCGAGCAGGGCATCACCATCGATGTGGCCTACCGCTACTTCGCCACCCCGGCCCGCAAGTTCATCATCGCCGACACCCCGGGCCACATCCAGTACACCCGCAACATGGTCACCGGGAACTCGACCGCCGACCTGACCATCGTGCTGGTCGACGCCCGCAAGGGGATCGTCGAGCAGACCCGTCGCCATGCCTTCCTGGCCTCGCTGCTCCGGGTTCCCCACCTGCTGGTGTGCGTCAACAAGATGGACCTGGTCGACTACGACCAGGCCGTCTTCGACTCCATCCGCGAGGAGTTCACCGCCTTCGCCAGCCGGCTCGAGGTGGCCGACCTGACCTTCATCCCCATCTCGGCGCTCCAGGGCGACAACGTCGTGCAGCGGTCGGCCAACATGCCCTGGTACGAGGGCGCCTCGCTGCTGCACCATCTCGAGCAGGTCTACATCTCCTCGGACCGCAACCTGATCGACCCCCGGCTTCCGGTGCAGTGGGTGGTGCGGCCCCAGGCCACGAGCCGGCCCGACTACCGGGGCTACGCCGGCCGGATCGCCGGCGGGGTGTTCCGGCCCGGTGACGAGGTCATGGTCCTCCCGTCCGGGCTGACCACGACGGTGGCGGGTATCGACACCTTCGAGGGCCCCCTGGACGAGGCCTTCGCGCCCATGTCGGTCACCGTCCGGCTGACCGACGACATCGACGTGTCGCGGGGCGACATGATCTGCCGGCCCCACAACCAGCCGACGGTCGGCCAGGACCTCGACGCCATGGTGTGCTGGATGACCGAGCGCCCGGTGAAGGTGGGGGACTTCCTGGCCCTCAAGCACACCACCCGCTGGGTGCGGGCCGTGGTGCGCGACATCCACTACCGGCTGGACGTGAACACGCTCCACCGCGACGAGGCGGCCACCTCGCTGGGGCTCAACGACGTCGGTCGGGTGAGCCTGCGGGTGACCCAGCCGCTCTTCTACGACAGCTACCGGCGCAACCGGCAGACCGGCTCGTTCATCCTGGCGGCCGAGGACACCAATGTCACCGTCGGAGCCGGCATGCTGCTCGGCCCCGACTGAGCGCGAGTCGGCTGATGTCGTCCACCAACGTCACCTGGCACTCCGGCCAGATCAGCCGGGCCGAGCGCGCCGGCCTGCTCGGGGCCGGGGGTGCCACCCTCTGGTTCACCGGACTGTCCGGATCGGGCAAGTCCACCCTGGCCGCCGCGGTCGAGGAGCGCCTGGTGCGCGACGGTCGCGGCGCCTACCGGCTCGACGGCGACAACCTCCGCACCGGCCTCAACGGCGACCTCGGCTTCAGCCGGGAGGACCGGGAGGAGAACTGCCGCCGGGTCGCCGAGGTGGCCCGACTGTTCGCCGACGCCGGCGTGGTCGCCATCGTGGCCCTCATCAGCCCCTACGCCGCATCGAGGGAGCGGGCCCGCGACCTGCACGAGGAGGCCGGTCTCCCGTTCGTCGAGGTCTACCTGGCGGCGTCGGCCGACTGCTGCGCCACCCGCGACCCGAAGGGCCTCTACGCCCAGGCCTCGGCCGGGCGCATCGGTTCGTTCACCGGGGTCGACGATCCCTACGAGGTGCCCGAGTCTCCCGATGTGGTGATCGACTCCGAGTTGGCGGTGGCGGACGGTGTCGATCTGGTGCTGGCCACACTGGAGCGCAGTCTCGGGCTGCCGGCCGTGCCCGGCGCCTCGGTCGGATGATCAAACACTGATCATCGGAGCGGCCGCTCTGCGCGATGCGCACAACACAACGATTTCCATCCTCATATTTGAGTATGGTCCGTGATGTTCGTAGAACTAATGCCGTTGTGGTTGGCAATTGGTGAGGGCGGGGGCGTACATTAGCCTTGCGGCGTAGTGCTATGGGGTATGCGAGGGATCATGCGTAAGAGCGGAGTGAACCGGACGGTGGCCGTCGTGGCTGCCGTCTTCGTGGCCACCGGCGCGGCGATGGTGACGGCGGGTACGGCGTGGAGCGCCCCCGGCCACGCCGTGCAGCCGCGTCATCGTCCCGCGCACTTCGCCGTGCAGCCGCGTGTCCGTCCCGCGCATCACGCCGTGCAGCCACGGGTCGGCAACAAGCGCTCGATCCTTCGGTTCGACGTCGCCGGCAGCATGGCGGTGCTGATCATTCCGACGCCGCCGTGCCCGGTGTCGAACGAGCACTGCGAATGGGAGCTGATCATCAACGAGCCCAAGGTGCCGGGCGAACCCACCGTCGGCACCGTCACCGGAACGTCGGGCGTGCTCGCCCTCACCTTCCCCAACGACTTCTGCGGCGTCATCCAGGCCGACTCGCTCGTCGGTCCCGCTCCGTGGACACTGACCCACGGCATACGTCGCCGGATCGACACCTGCGGGACGACGCCGACCACCACCGCCACCACCAAGCCTCCGACCAAGACCACCACGACCACCACGACCACCAAGCCTCCGAAGGTGACCGCGGCCTCGACCACCCCGTCGACCTCGGCCCTGCCGTTCACCATGGCCACGTCGGCCAGCCCGACCACGGCCCCCGGACAAGTCGCCGCCACCACCCCGGCCGCGGCCCAGCTGCCGTTCACCGGATTGGACATCAAGCCGCTGGTCCTCCTCGGGTCGGCGCTCATCCTCTTCGGCGGGCTGCTGTTGACCACGGTGGAGTCGCGCCGGCGTGCCCTCCAGCGGGCTGCGGCCATCCGGCTCGAGGACGTGCGCGAGGGCACCCGGAAAGCCAGCTCGTGGTTCCTCGGTCTCTGATCTCGATCCGGTAACCGGGCGGTCGACGTCGTCGATCGCCGCGAACCGGTCGCCCGTCATCCGGGTGTGCCACAATCGACCGGTGCGTGACCGCTCGGCCGGCGAGGAGCCACCGCGGGGACTGCCGACCACGGTCCGCATCACCAGTCATGCGGTCGTCTGGGCCGTCGTGCTCATCCCCATGGCGGTCACGCTGGCCAAGGGCTGGACCGCGTTCGGTGACGACGCCGCCATCGCCGCCCGGGCGTACCAGAGCCTGTCACTGCATCCTCCGCTGGTCGGGATGTACTCGACGGCCAGCAGTGGACCCGGTCACTACCTCTATGACCCCGGACCACTGTTGTTCTGGCTCCTCGCCGTCCCGGTCCGCATCGACCCGGCCCACGGACTGGTCTGGGGCGCGGCCCTGTTGGGTGGGGCGGCGCTGTCGCTGGCGGTAGAGGTGGTGTGGTCGACCGGGCTCTGGCTGGGGTGTTCGGTCGTCGCCTTCGTCGCCGTCGACCTCTTGTGGCTGAACCCCGACGTGCTCGAGCACCTGGCCTGGAACGCCTACTTCCCCATCCCGTTCCTGATCGCCGCGGTGGCCATGGCCTGGGCGGTCGCCTCGGGGTCGTGGGGGTGGTGGCCGGTGTTGGTCGTGGTGGCCTCGGTGGCGGCGCAGAGCCATCTGCTCTTCACCATCCCGGCGGCGGCGCTGGTGGTGGTGGCGCCACTGGTCGGGTTGGCCATCGCCGCCCGGCCGCCCCGGTACCGATGGCTGGCGGTGGGGCTGGGCCTCGGTCTTCTGTGCTGGCTGGCCCCGATCCTCCAGGATCTCGATGACCACGGCAACCTGTCGGCGCTGCTGTCGAGCGGCCACGGGCAACCGAGGTTGGGTGTGGGCGCGCGGACTCCGGCTGCTGGCCATCGCCGGCGCGCCCTGGCCGATCTGGCTGACCGACCCGTTGACCGGGTACTTCCCGCTCCTCCGACTGTTGCATCGGAGCGCGCCGGGCCTCGGCCTCGCCGTCCTCGGCGCCCTGGTGGCCATCGCCGTCGTGGCCGGTCTCCGTCGACGCCCCCGACTGTCGGCCCTGGCCGCGGTGACGGTGGCGTTCGCGGCCGGCCTGGTCGTGAGCTTCTGGATCTTCCCGTCCACCAACACCTTGAGCCTCCTCTATCTGATCCCGATCCTCTGGGTGGTCGGCGTGCTCCTGTGGGTGTGCGGCGGGTGGGCGGTGGCCGCGGTGGCCGCCGTCGTGGGCGAGCGCCGCTCCGCCCCGGATGACGACCGCGGCGGCCGGTCGGCGCGGCAAGCGCTCACCGTCGTGGTCGGCTGGACCGCCGCCGTCGTGGTGTTGGGGGTGGCGGCGGCCGGGCTGTGGCCGCTGCATGCGTTCGCCCCCACCGACGCCGCGGTCGGCTGGGATCCAACCTCCTCGGCGAAGGTCGCGAACATCACCGCGGCCATCGAGCGCACCGTGCCCAGCGGGCCGGTGGTGTTCGAGGTCAGGAACCCCGGCTCGGGCGAGTTGGCGGCCATCTGGCTCAGCGAGGGGGTGGCCTGGCGGCTCCGGTCCGACGGGTGGCAGCCGGGGCTGTACTCCTTCCAGCGGGCCTACACCGGATTCGTCCCCTCGCCCAAGGCCCGCAACGTGGTCGTCGATCTCCACGGGGACGAGGTGGCGTCAGCGGTCGAGACCCGGTGTCCCGACCCGCTCACCGGCTGCGGCGGCTGACGGCCCCCCGCGCCGTTGGCGAGACCGAGGGCCACCTGGCGTGGCCGTGCACGATGGGTGCCCGGGTCGCCGCGCTAGCCTCTCTGTCGCCGACGGATCGGGCTGCCGGGCAGTTGTTGCCGGCGCACAGAGGGGGTGCAGTGGGTAAGCAGTACACCGGGCTCGCCGTAGGCCAGCGGGGTCGACGTTCGTGGAGGTGATGGCGGAGGCACCGCCCGACGCCGGTCGCCACGACACGCCGCCGCTCCCCGACGCGGGCCGTCGGTCCTCCCGGACCGCAGCCGGCACCGGTTCACCGTGGCGGTGGTCGTGGCCCTGGGCGCGGTCAGCCTTCCGTACCTCTGGATCCTCTGGGACCTGTGGACCAGTACCGCCGATGCCTTCCGCTCGGTCGCTCCGGCCAACTTCTACGACCTCCAGGCCCGGGCCATGCTGGCCGGCCATCTCTACGTGCCCAACGGATCGCTGGGGATCGAGGCCTTCGTCCACGGCGGCCACCAGTACACCTACTTCGGGCTGTTCCCGTCCTTGTTGCGGATGCCGGTGCTGGTCCTCACCCACCAATTCGACGGCCGCCTCACCGCGCCGTCGTTGCTGCTGGCCTGGTTGGTCACCGGGCTGTTCGCCTCGTTGCTGCTGTGGCGGGTCCGGGTGCTGGCCCGCGGCGACGCCGCCCTCGGCCTGGCCGAGGCGGTGTGCAGCGGGGTGCTGGTGGCCTCGGTCACCGGTGGATCGGTGCTCCTGTACCTGGCCGCTTCGCCGAAGGTCACCCACGAGGACGTGGCCTGGAGCGTGGCCCTGGCCATCCCGACCGTCTTCGCCCTGCTCGGCGTCCTCGAACGGCCGTCCACCGGCCGGGTGGCGGTGAGCGGGGTGCTGGTGCTGGCCACCGCCCTCAACCGCAGCACGACCGGGTACGCCTGCATCATCGGCGCCCTGTTGGTCGCCGGCTGGTTCGCCTTCTCGAAGGGTGAGGCCGCCCATCGGCGCTGGGCGGCCCCGATGGCCGGGGTCGGTCTGGTGGCGCTGGCGGTGACTTGCCTGGTCAACTGGGCCAAGCTCGGGATGCCGCTCGGGCTGTCCGAGGCGGATCAGGTCTGGACCCACGTCAATGCCCATCGGCGCTACTACCTGGCCTCCAACGGGGGCAACGCCTTCGGGCTCAAGTTCCTCCCCACCACCCTGCTGGCCTACCTCGACCCCGCTGGGCTGCACGTCAGCACCGGTCTTCCCGTTCCTGTCCCTGCCGACCTCCCCCGCCCACGCGGTGGGAAACGTAGTCCTCGACGAGACGTATCCGACGGCCAGCCTCCCCGCCTCCATGCCGCTGGCCTTCCTGCTGGGTTGTTGGGGGCTGATCGCCGCCTTCCGACCCCGGTCGATCGGCCGGATCGGGCTGGCCCGGCTGCTGTTGGTGGCCACGGCCGCGGGCACGGCCGGCGTGCTGTTCTTCGGGTACATCGCCGACCGCTACCTGGCTGACTTCCTGCCCTTCCTGGCCCTGGCGGCCATGGTGGGGCTGGTCGACCTGTGGCGCCGGCTGGAGGGACGGAGCCACCGGGTCCGGGTCGGCGCCGTCTCGGTCATCGTGGTGCTCGGGATCTTCGGGGTGTGGGCCAACGTGGGGGCCGCGCTCACCCCGACCGCACTGTGGACCTCGGCCCAGGCGAAGCAGTTCCTCTCCACCCAGGCATCGCTCGGGGCGGCCCCCACCGTGGAGCACGGCCCGGTCCTGCCGTACTTCGCTCCCGCCGGCACCGTCTTCGTCGCCGGCGCGTGCCAGGCGCTCTACGTCTCCACCGGCTTCTCGTACTCCACCATCCCCGGCCAGCAGCTCCAGCACGAGACCTGGATCGCCGCCGAACAGGGGCCGGGGATCAACCACCAATTCACGGTGGAGTTCAACCGTCCGGTGGCCGCCGGTGACGCTCCCATCCACCTGCTCTCGTTCGGTGCGACCTCGTTGGTCGCCGTGCCGACCGGTGACGGACAGGTCCGCCTCGAGGTCCTCCACCCCCGCTCCCCGTCCATCGACTGGCCCACCTCCTCGACCGGGCCGCTCCCGGTCCGGCCGGGGGTGCCCTACCGGATCGCGGTGACCACCGATCCGTACCTGCACGCCATCGACGTGTCCGGCCTGGGCGGAGGCATCGAGTACTACCTGGCCGGATCGGGCCCGGCGGTGGTGGCCGCCGGATCGGATCCGGCCGCCACCGTCACCAGCCTGACCAGTCCGATCCCCTCGATGGGGTTGTGCCGTACCCTGCTGCGCCGCGCACCGGCGTGAGGCTCAGAGCCGGTGCGCCCGGGTGCCGCTCAGGTCGGCGACGGGGCCTCGGGGGCCGCGCCCGGCTGCGGGGACGTGAGCAGCGAGTCGGCCGATGCAGCCGGAGCCGCGCCCGCCCTCGCCGTTGCCCCCGGACCGGAGGAGTCGATCCGGATCCGATAGGCCCAGTACGCCGCGCCACCCAGGGCGACCACGGCAACCACCACGGCGGCGTAGCCCCGCTTGTGGTAGTGACCCCGCGGTTTATGGCCGTGCACCAGAGCGGTCTTGCCTCCGAGCATGGCCGGCAGGGCGTGGATCGGCTCCGTCAGGTAGAGCACGGCGACGATGGCGGCCAGGATGCCGATGATGGCCAGAACGATCACACCTATCCACTTCATGTTCATTGAGAGTATCCAATCTGGTTGGTTGACAGCGGTCGGGAATCTACTGCAGGACGAGTCGTCGGTCGTGCGGGACAGCTCACCCGGCGGGTGAGAGGCGGGCGGAGTGTCATCGGCGTCGGTTGAGCGCCTCGGAGGCCAGGGCGGCCAGCGCTCCCCGGGCCGTCTCGTCCCAGCTGAACTGCGAGACGAACTCGAGGGCGGCGGTGGCCAACCGCTTGCGGAGCACCTCGTCGGAGAGGACCGAGTACAGCCCGTCGGCCATCTGGTCGAGGGTATCGAACAGGAGCCCGGTCTGGCCGTCGACGACGGCGTCCTCGTGGCCGCTGATCCGCGACACCACCGACGGGGTCCCGCAGGCGGCGGCCTCGGTGACCGTCATGCCCCAGCCCTCGCGGAGCGAGCGTCGACGCCACCACCCACGCCCGACGGTAGAGATCGACCAGCCCGGCGTCGTCGACGTAGCCGGGCAGGGAGATCCACGATTCCGCGTTCCCCTGGCGGATGAGCTCTTCGAGCATGGTCCGCTCGTAGCCCTCGCCGACGATCACCGCCTGCAGGTCGGGGATCCTCGGCTTGAGCTTCAAGAGGACCTCGATCATCAGCTCGAAGCGCTTGACCGGCACCAGGCGGCCCACGGCCACCACCAGCGGCACCTCGGAGCGGACCGTGCCCGGGGAGAAGTGGGCCTCGACGCCGGGTGGGCACACCGTGACCTGGGAGGGAGCCATGCCCAGGCGGCTCACGATCTCCTCCTTCGACGACGAGGACAGCGTGACGATCCGGCTCCGCCGGTAGACCGGCGGCGCCAGGCGGTGCTCCATGGTGTAGCCCAGCTCGGCCAGTCCCTTGGGGAGCACCATCTTCCACATCTCGGCGTGCACGTGGTGGAGGAACACGATCCGCGGGCACCGGGCCCACAGGGGCGAGAGGAACGGCATCCCGTTCCAGATCTCGACCAGGCCGTCGCCCCGTCCGAGCCGACCCAGGACCCCCGAGATCATGGTGCGGGGGAAGATCGAGTACCGCCCGACCCGCCGGGTGACCCGGTAGCCCTGGCGCCGGATGAACGGAGGTGCCCCCGGTGCCGTCGAGGTGGTCATGTTGATCTTGAGGCCCGACACGGGCCCAGGCCGACATGATCCGGTGGGCGTGCAGCTCGGAACCCCCCGCCTCGTGGTCGTCGAAGTCCCGCCACGCCACCACGTCGATCTTCCGGAGCCCGGCGCGTGGCGGCGATCTCCTCGAGGGACATCCCCTCGAACCGCCGCAGTGCCGGCGAGTCGAAGGCCGATTCGACCCGGTGCGGTCGAGGGACCCGCCACTGTCAGTGGCTCGCAGCCATCTTGGGCCGTCGTGAGGGCGGTGGCCACGTCGGTGCGGGCGGCGGCCACCCCGCCACCTGAGGCCACCCCATCAGCACCGACCACACGTTTCATTGGAATGGCCCCCCAAAGCCCAGGTACAAGCCACCGCAGCCACCAATTGCGGCCGCCGCACATCTTAGCCCGCACCGGCCGAGGGGGGAGGAGCACCCATGCCGAGGATCCCGGCCCCGAACCGACCGGCGCTGACGATGGGCCGGCGCCTTGTCTACACTGACCACCACTCGTGCCCGATCCACTCCTCACTGCTCCCGCGTCGGCAGGCACCCCGGTGGGCCGGATGCGCAACGACGATCGGCCGGGCCGACCGACGGACCGGCGACGGTCCACCATCGAGTATCTCGTCTTCGCGGTGCTGGCCTTCGTCCCCATGGTGGCGACCCAGCCGGGAGCGGTGACCGACGACACCAAGACGTACCTGTACCTCGATCCGGGCCGGTACGTGCGCCAGGCGGTGTCGTTGTGGGACCCCAACGTGGCCCTGGGCACGGTCACCCACGAGAACATCGGCTACCTCCTGCCGATGGGGCCGTTCTTCTGGGCCATGGCCGAGCTCCACGTGCCGGTGTGGATCGCCCAACGGCTGTGGCTCGGAGCGTCTGCTCTTCGCCGCCGGCGCCGGGATGCTCTACCTGTGCCGGACCATCGACCTGTCGGGGCCCGGTCGCTACGTGGCCGCCCTGGGGTTCATGTTCACCCCGTACGTCCTGCAGTACACCGGCAGGATCTCGGTCATCCTGATGCCCTGGTCGGGCCTGCCCTGGATGACTCGCCTTCGTCATCCTGGCCCTCCGGCGGGGCGGCTGGAAGTACCCGGCGCTGTTCGCCCTGGTCGTGGCCCTGGTCAGTGGGATCAACGCCAGCTCCATCCTCTACGTCGGCATCGGACCCGCCCTGTGGCTCCCCTATCGCGGTGGTGGTGCTGAAGGAGGCCACCTGGAGGCAGGCCTGGCGGGTGGCGTGGAAGGTCGGGCTCCTCACCGCACTGGTCTCCCTGTGGTGGGCCGTCGGGCCTCCAGGTGGAGGCGGCCTACGGGGTCAACATCCTCAAGTACACCGAGACCCTGCCGTCCACCAGCTCGTCGTCGTCACCGTTCGAGGTGCTGCGCGGGCTGGGCTACTGGTTCTTCTACGGCGCCTCCGACCAGACCGGGAACTGGACCCAGGCCGCGGTGGCCTACACCCAGCACCTGTGGCTGGTGGGCCTGACCTTCTCTCGTCCCGGCCCTGGCCTTCGTGGCCGCGGCTATGGTCAAGTGGCGGAACCGGGCCTACTTCGTCGTGTTGGTGGTGGTGGGCATGGTGCTGGCCGTCGGCCCCTATCCCGTACTACCAGCCGACCGGCGTCAGCGCGCTCCTCAAGGCGTTCATGTCCGACACCACGGCCGGCCTGGCCCTGCGGTCCACCGACCGGGCCTCGCCGCTGCTGCTCCTCGGCCTGGCCGTGCTCCTCGGGAGCGGGGTGACCGCCCTGGCCGCGCCGGATGACCCGCACCGGCTGGCTGGTCGCGGGCCTTCGCCGCCGCGGCCATCGCCGGGGCGTCGGCACCGCTGTGGACCGGGGCCGCGTCGTCGACGGCCTCACCCAGCCCGCCGTCCCGCCGACCTATGTGCGCCAGGCGGCCAACGGCCTCAACCACTCCCACCCCGACACCCGGGTCTACGCCCTGCCCGGCAACAACTTCGCCGCCTACCGGTGGGGGGACACCATCGACACGGTGTACCCGGCCCTGCTGTCCAACAGCCGCCCGTTCGTCACCCACGAGCAGCAGACGATGGGCTCCCTGCCCACCGCCGACCTGCTCGAGGCGGTGGACACCCCGCTCCAGGACGGCGTGATGGACCCGGACACCCTGGCCCCCATGGCCTCACTGATGAGCGCCGGCGACATCCTCGTCCAGTACGACCAGCAGTACGAGCGCTACGACACGCCCAATCCCCAACAGTTGGCCGACGACCTGGCCGTGACCCCGCCGGGGCTGAGCCAGCCGGTCTCCTACGGCACGCCGCGGCCCAACGTCTCCCCGGTGGGCCACTTCGACGAGCAGACGCTGGCCCGGCCGGCCAACCAGGGATGGACCTCCCCGCTGGTGACCTACCCGGTGGACAAGGATCCACGGCCCATCGACCGGGCGGAGTCGCTGCAGTCCCCGCTGGTGGTGGCGGGTAACGGCAGCGGCCTGGTCAACGCCTCGTCGGTCGGCCTGTTGGCCGGCAACCCGACCATCTTCTACAGCGGCACGCTGGACACCGACCGGTCGCTCCAGAAGAAGGTCCTCTCCGCCCATCCGACTCTGGTCGTGACCGACACCAATCGCAAGCAGGGCTACCGGTGGAACGGGATCGCCGACAACGAGGGGTACACGGAGACCGGCGAAAGAACTTCCCGACCACACCGACCCGACCGACTCGCCCCTCAATCTGTTCCCGTCGGCCCCGACCGACGCCATGTCCACCACCGTGCTCAACGGCATCAAGGAGGTCACCGCCTCGTCCTACGGGTCACCCGCGCTCTACACCCCCTGGGAAGGCCCCCAGGCCGCGCTCGACGGCAACGTCGACACGGGATGGCAGACCACCGCGTTCCCGAGGGGCCAGTACTGGCAGGTCGAGTTCGACCAGCCCCGGACCGCCACGCTCGATCAACCTGGTCCAGTCGCTGGCCCCCGACCCACAGGAGAAGCTGACCGGGGTCACCATCACCTTCGACAACGGGAGCCCGGTCCAGGCCCACCTGGGCAAGGCCTCCCAGACGAAGGCGGGACAGACCATCACCTTCACGGCGCCGCCGGTTCTCGATCCTGCGCATCAGCATCTCGGGGGCCAAGCTGGCCAAGCACCACGTGCTGGCGGCCGGGTACCAGTCGACGGGGGGCTTCGCCGAGGTGAGGATCCCCGGGGTGACCGCCGACACCGCGGTCTCCATGCCGGAGGACCTCCTCCGGGCGGCCGGCACCGCTTCGCGGTCGGACCCGCTCGACCTGGTGATGACCCGCCTGCGCAGCTCGGGGTACCCGCCGAACTCCGACACGGAGACGCTCCTGTCCCGCGCCTTCTGGCTGCCCACGCCGCGCACCTTCTCGCTCACCGGCGAGGCCCGGATCTCGCCGGTGGCCCCCGACAGCACCATCGACAAGGACATCGGCCGCACCGGGGTGGTCGCATCCACCAGCAGCCGGCTGACCGGCGACGTCCAGGCCGGGGCCGACGCGGCCATCGACGGGGACCCGTCCACCGCCTGGCAGCCCGTCTTCGGGCTGGCCGGTGAGCACCATCCCTGGGTGCAGTACCAGCTGCCCGCACCGATCACCTTCGATTCGCTGCACCTCCAGGTGATGGCCGACCACGAGCACTCGGTACCCACGTCGATCACCGTGGCCGCCGGCGGCGTCTCGGAGAAGGTCTACCTTCCCGCCATCGCCGACAGTCGGGTGGCCGGTTCGGTGGTGACCGTGCCGCTCACCCTCCCGACCGCGTTGCACGGCCGGGTGGTCCGGGTCACGGTCGACGGCATCCGGAGCGAGCGGACCGACAACTACTACTCGCAGGTGTCCGTTGGCCATGCCCATCGGCCTCGCCGAGCTGGGCATCCCCGGACTGTCCAGCGCACCCCTCGCCGGCCGCCATCCCGACGCACCTGCCGGGACGATCTGCTTGACGGTGGACGGCCAGCCGGTGTGGATCTCGGTGACGGGGACCACGGCGACGGCCCTGGCCCGGGACCCGCTGTCCGGTCACGGCTCTGCGGCCCGGACGCCGGTGGGACTCCCCCTCGGACCCGGCAATCACACCCTCCGGTCGACCCCGGGCCAGACCAGTGGGCATCGACCTCGACGAACTGGCCCTGGCCTCGGGGGCCGGGGGCGGACCGGCGGCCATCCAGCCGACGGGCAGCTCGAGGCCCCCGCCCCGACCTCGGCGGGGGCACCGTCGGTGCGGGTCGAGCCACCAGACGTCGACCTCGATGCAGATGACCGTGACCGGGGTGACCTCGACGACGGCACCCTTCGAGCTGGTCATGGGCCAGAGCATCAACGCCGGGTGGAAGGCCACCGTGGGCGGACGGAGCCTCGGGACGCCGGTCCTGATCGACGGCTTCGCCAACGGATGGCGTGATCGATCCGAGCGCCCTGGCCTCGTCGATCCACGGGGGCCAGATGACCGTGGTCCTGCGCTGGACCCCGCAGGGACGGGTGGACATCGCCCTCATCGTCTCGCTGGCGGCCATCCTGGTCTGCCTGGTCCTGGCCTTCGTGCCGCGTCGCCGCCGGCGGCGGATCCGGCGCCACGCCCCGGGCCAGAGCCTGGCGTCCACGGTGGGCCAGGAGGAGGAGTCGGCCCGGGCACCTCGGTCCGGTGCTGGTGTCCTCGTTCGGCTCCCGGCGGCGGGCGCCGCCTCGATGCCCGATGGCCCTCTGGGTCGGGTTCCTCGCCGGGCTGGCCGCGGCCCTCATTGCGTCGATCCTCATCGGGATCGGTGTCGCCGTGGTCACCGCGGTGGCACTGCGCTACCCGAAGGCGCGGATCCTGCTCGGGGTGACCGCCGCCGGATTCATCTTGTCGCCGGGCGGCTACATCGTGGTGAGCCAGGGGATCAAGCCGCTGGCGCCCAACGGTGGGTGGCCGACCGGGTTCGCCCCGGCCGACGTCCTGGTGTGGGCGGGGGTGCTGCTCCTCGGGGCCGACGGCCTCATCGAGATCGTGATGCGGCGCATCGCCCCGACCGGCGCCGCCCCGCCGGCCGGTGGGGAGCCCGAGCCACCCCCTCCGCCGGCCGCCGCGGCTCCCGAGGTGGCCCCGGCTCGGGAGGAGGCCCCGGAGCCGGCCGAGGTAACGACCTGAGGACGGGTGGAGGCGTGGGTCGGCGGGCCGAGCCGGCTCAGCCGGCCGCCGACCACAGCGCGGCCGGCCGGGTCCCCCAGGCCACCTGGCGGGCCAGTTCGGCGCTGACCACCGGCAGGTCGGCGGCATGGGTCACGCCCACCAGCTTGGCGTCGGTGGTGATGACCCGGACCGGCAGGCCCACGCCGTCGGCCACCATGGTGGCCACCACCTCGGGCAGCAGCACCTCGGCCTTGGGGGCGTCGCCGCCGGCGGCCACCGCGGCCAGCAGCGCCTCCTCGTCGAGGCCGGAGGCGTCCATGGCCGACTCGAAGCACGTCCCAGATGGCGGGCTGGAAGCCCCACAGGTTGACCGAGGCCGGCAGGTCGCCGTCGAGCTCGCTCGGGCTCGACGCCGTCGTCGGCGCCGAAGGTCCGGCCCGTCGTCCGTCGGGCGACCTTCCGCCGCTCGGTGCAGGGCCACCAGGTGGCCGTCGGCGTCCACCTCGCAGATGCCCCGGGTCACCGGGTCGTCGGTGGCCACCGTGGCCGCGCAGCCGGTAGCCGATCAGGACGTGCTCGTCGACGCTCGGCGGCCAGCTGGCCGGCCAGCAGCGCCCATGGCCACTTCGCCGTAGACGTCGTCGGCGTTGGCACACGGCGAACGAGCGGTCGGCGCCGACGGCCGGCTGGGCGGCCAGCACGGCGTGGACGGTGCCCAGCGGCAGCCGCTGCTCGGCGAAGGACACCTCCACCGACGTCGGCCAGCACCGCTCGACGTGGTAGCGGATGGCCGGGCCGGTCTCGGGGTGGAGCACCAGCACGATCTGGCCGAACCCGGCGGCCACCGCGTCGCTGACCAGCAGGTCGATGACCGCCTCGCCGTTGGGGCCGATCGGGGCCAGCGGCTTGCACCCGCCGTAGCGCCGGGCCATGCCCGGCGGCCAGCACCACCAGGGCGGGGCCCACGCCCCCGCTCACCCGCCCCATCGGAGGACGGCACTGGCCCAGGTCATCCCGCCACCGAACCCGGTGAGCAGGACCTGGTGGCCCTCGCTGGAGCCGACCGGTGTCCAGGGCGTCGGCCAGGGCCAGGGGATCGAGGCCGACGAGGTGTTGCCGTAGCGGTCGATGACCACCACCGCCTTCTCGTCGGGGATCCCGAGCCGCTGGCAGGCGGCGGTGATGATGCGCAGGTTGGCCTGGTGGGGGACGATCAGGTCGATGTCGTCGGCGGTCAGGCCGGCCTCGGCGATGGCCTGCTCGGCCGACTCGACCACCACCCGCACCGCCTTGCGGAAGATCTCCTTGCCGTCCATGTAGAGGTAGCCGCCGTGGTCGCACTTGAGCAGGTGGCGGAGCGACCCGTCGGCGCCGAGGTTCCACGACAGCAGCTGGCCCGGGCCCGTCGACGGCCTCGAGCACCACGGCGCCGGCGCCGTCGCCCACCAGCACGGCCACCGAGCGGTCGTCCCAGTCGGTGATCCGGCTGAGGGTCTCCGAGCCGATGACCAGCAGCCGCTCGGCGCCGATGGCCAGCATGCCGTGGGCCACGGCCAGGGCGTAGACGAAGCCCGAGCAGGCCGCGTTGACGTCGAAGGCACCACCGGTGACCCCGATGCCGTCCTGCACGGTGGCCGAGGTCCCCGGCACGATCTGGTCCGGCGTGGTGGTGGCCAGGATCACGCCGTCGATCTCGTCGGGCCGCCGGCCCGGCCCGGGCCAGGGCGGCCAGCCCGGCCTCGATGGCCAGCTCGGACGTGGTGCCGCCGATGCGCCGCTCGCGGATGCCGGTGCGCTCGCGGATCCAGGCGTCGTTGGTGTCCATGGTGACCGAGAGGTCCTCGTTGGTCACCACCTTGTCGGGCACGGCGATGCCCCAGCCGGTGACGATGCCGCCACGGTCGGTCAGCACGGCTCAGCCCGCCTCGAGGACGTGGATGCCGATGAACGCTGCGTCGGTGCGTCCTGCATGGCTCCCGATCATGCCACCGGTGTTGGCGGCCACCGCCAATCGGGCCCCGTCGACCTGGCGGCCCCGGCCCGGCCGCGCAGCTGGGCGACCAGCTCGACCACCTGGGCGATCCCGGTGGCACCCAGCGGATGGCCCCGGCCGAGCAGGCCGCCGCTGGTGTTGACGGTCACGCCCTTGCCGCCGATGGAGGTGTCGCCGGCCACGGTGGCCGGGCCGGCGTCCCCCGGCTTGAAGAAGCCCGAGCGACTCGAGGGCGTAGAGCTCCTCGGGGCTGGTGGCGTCGTGCAGCTCGACCACGTCGACGTCGTCGGGGTCGATGCCGGCGTCCTCCCAGGCCGCCGCGGCCGTCTCGGCCAGGCGGTCGTGGTAGTCGATGTCGCCGTTGCCCGAGCGCACCGTGCTGGCCCGGATCCGCGGTGGCGCCCCGGCCGTCGGCCGTGGCCGACAGCACCACGGCGGCGGCCCCGTCGGTGAACGACGAGCACATCAGCCGGGTGAGGGGCGGGACGATGGCCGGCGACCCGAGCACCTCGTCGATGGTGACCTCCTGTCTGGAACTGGGCGTTGGGATTGAGGGCCCCGTGCCGGCGGGACTTGACCGCGGCGGCGGCGAACTGCTCGACCGTGGCGCCCCGCTCCTCGATCAGGCCGACGGCCCAGGTGGCGTTGAGGGCCATGAGCACCGAGCCCGACGGGTTCTCGAGCTTGTCGTGCAGGTAGGCGCGGTCGATCCGGGGGACGCCGTCCTCGATGCCGGCCAGGGTCTCGCCCGGTCGCCGGTCCACATCTTCTCGACCCCGACGGCCAGCACGGTGCGGGTGCCTCGCCAGGGTGGCCAGGGTGGCCAGGTGCAGGGCCGAGGACCCGCCGGCGCACGAGTTGTCGACGTTGACGATGCCGGCGTTGCGCAGGCCGGCCTGGCGGAGGAAGGTCTGGCCCCGGATGCAGCCCTGGTCGATCAGTCGTCCGGCCGTGGCGTTGCCGACCACCACCAGGTTGACGTCCGCCGCCGCCACCCCGGCCTCGGCCAGGGCCTGGGCCACCACGTCGAGGGCCATGTCCTCGGCCGTGCGGTCACGCCGGTTCATCGGCGTGATGGCCGGTGCCGACGATGTGGGCGGTGCGGTCCATGGTGTCCTCGTTATCCTCGGGTCGAGCTGCCGGTCACCGACGAGGCGGCCACCAGTCGCTCGAACTGTTCGCAACGGCTGATCGGCGGTGACGTACACCGCCACGTGCTGCGGCCCCGGCCGCCCGGTAGGTGGCCACCACGTCGGCCACCTCGGCGGCCGTGCCCGACACGAGGTGGCGCTCGAAGGCCTTGGCCGGGATGCCGTAGAGCGAGGACATCCACTCCGTACCCCGGCGCAGGCCCACCGTAACGTCGTCATCGATGGACACGAACAGGACCATCGACGGGATCACCTCGTCGGCGGCCCGACCGGCCCGCTCGACCTCCTTGGCCAGCCGGTCCACCGCCTGGCGGTAGTCGGACGGGCTCACGAAGAGGGGCATCCACCCGTCGGCCAGGGCGGCGGCCCGGCGGAGGGCGGCCTCGGACGAGCCGCCGACCCACACCGGCACCGGTGCCGAGGCGGGGAGCTGCCGGTAGCGGGCCGCCTCCTCGTCCGAGGGCCACCGGTCGCCCACGAGCGGCGGAGCTCGATGATCCCGGCATCGAGGAGCCGTCCGCGGGCGTGGTAGTCGATCTCCGGCCTGTTCGTACTCCCCGGCGTGACTCCCGACCCCGACCCCGAGCACCACCCGGCCCCGGCTCAGCGTCTGCAGCGTGGCCGCCTGCTTGGCCACCGCCGCCGCCCGCCGCAGGGGGAGTTGGATCACGCAGGTCCCGAGGATGCAGTCCTCGGTGGCCGTGGCGGCGACGGAGAGGACCACCATGCACTCGAGGCGAGGGCCCGTGCCAGAACAGGTGGTCGCAGGTCCACAGCGCACCGGCGCCCAGCTCCTCGGCCCGGCGGCAGATGGACGCCAGATGGGCGATCGGGTCCTCCTCCGGACCGGACGGCGCCTCGGACGCCCACGGCGGCACGGTGTCCTGCACGAAGGTCGGGAGGATCAGTCCGATCGGCCCCAGCGGGGTGGCGGGTCGCACCATGGGCACAGGCCATCGTAACCGCCACCGTGGGTGGCCGGGGGAAGGTCGGGGCCGGTCGCCACGGGCCCCCAACCGAGCCGATGTTCGGGCCGGCGGCCCGGCGCGGCAGACTGGGGGGCGAGGAATCGACCGGCACCGGGTGCTCGACGGTGTCCACGGGAGGACGCACAGTGGATTCGCCAGAGGCAGCAACACAGTCGGACGAGGGGCCGGTCGAGGGGGCCGCGGGCCTCGACGTGGTCGGTGACGACGAACGCGCCGAGCGATTGTCCCAGCTCAACAGCCTGATCGAGCTCATGCGGCCGGCGGTGCAGGCCGACGGGGGCGATCTGGCCCTGCTGTTCGCCGATGTCGTCACCGGGGTGGTCGAGGTCCAGCTGCAGGGGGCGTGCAGCTCCTGCGCGGTGAGCTCCTCCACCCTCCAGGGGGGCGTGGACCGCATCCTGCACGACCGCCTGCCCTGGGTGACCGAGGTCCGGGGGGGAGTCGACGAGTCGGTCGACCCGTTCGAGAGCGAGTCGATGGGGCGCGGGGGCTACGTACCCAGCTTCTGATTCCGGAGGCCGACGGCCCCGGTGTCGTACAATCCCTAGTCCATGGGTCCGGACTCCGAGCAGGGCGTGATCCTCTCGGGCGGATCCGGAGCAACCCCACCGGCCGCGCCCCCACGGAGCGGCGCCGGGCGGCACTCCATCGGAGCGTCCACGGCCGAGGCGGACCGTGCCGCCCTCTTCCCCCGGCCGTCCTGGATGACCGTCCTGGCCTTCGGCATCGTGGCCGTGCCGTTCGTGGTGATCCTGGCCCGCCTGGTGTTCGAGCCCCAGCGAGCCCATCTACCTGCCCGACGACCTGGCGCTGATCGATCTCCACACCCGTCGGGCGCTCGAGTGGAAGCAGCAGCTCGGGGTCTTCGACCGCTACAACTGGAACCATCCCGGTCCGTCGTACTTCTACCTCCTCTCGGTCTTCTACCGGGTGTTCGGCTCGGGCGCCCGGGCCATGTTCATCGGGGCCACCTCCCTCAACGCGCTGGCCGCGGTCGGATGCGTCGCGGTGGTGCGCCGTCGGACCACGCCGGCCCGGGCCCTGTGGGCCGCGGTATGGATCTGCGCGCTGGCGTCCCTGATGGCCACCGAGAGCCTCGGGAGCATCACCTACTCCGAGGGTGCCCTGGGTGCGCTGGTCAGCCCGTGGAACCCGATGGTGGTGATCTTCCCCCTGCTGCTCCTCGTCCTCCTGTGCGCGGCGGCCATCGATCGCTCACCGCTCTCGCTCGGGGCCGCGGTGATCGTGGCCTCGTTCATCGTCCAGACCAACATCTCGACCCTTCCGCTGGTGGCGGCGGTCCTGGGCGCCGCGGCGCTGTACTGGGTGGTCGATGCGGTCTCCGAACGGCGCCGGAGCCGGTCGCGTGCGGTGGTGGGCGTCGATCTGACCGGCCTGCCCGAGTCGCCGATCCCGTTCGAGGACCACCGGGGCCCCCGGTGGCGGCGGGTGACCCTGGTCGTCGTCGGGGTGGTGGTGTTCATCCTGATGTGGCTGCCCCCGGTCATCCAGCAGCTGACCAATACCCCGGGCAACTTCGGGCTGATCTACCAGTTCTTCACCGAGGGCCACAAGCACTGGCCCCTGGCGTTCGCCCTGCGTTCGGTGGCCTCGGTCTACGGGGTGGTGTTGGTGGGACCGTCGGAGGTGATGAGCTCCTACCTCGGGAGGACCCCCCACCATGCGTTGCTCGCCTACGGAGCCACCGCCGTGCTCCTCGCCGCCGCGGTGGCGACGACGGTGGTGGGGATCCGCCAGCGCCGCCGGTTCGCGGCGGGGATCGGCATCGCTCACCCTGATCGGCTCGGTGGCCATGGTGCTGGGCATCACCCGGGTGGTCAACTACATCTACGGCTATCTGGTCGTGTGGGCCATCGTCCTCCCCATCGCCGCGCTGATCGGGCTCGGCATGGTGCGCTTCCCGCTGTCCGGTCGGACCGGGGGCCGCATCCCCTTCACCTCGACGCCGCCGGCCCGCCTGATCCTGTGCGGGATCGGCGTGCTGGCCGCGGTGGTGCTGACCGTGCGGGTGGTGGACATCCCGCCCCTGGCCACCGTGTCCAACAGCCAGGTGGCCCGCCTCTACCACCTGTCCCTTCCCGGGCTGGATCGCCACGGCACGGTGTTGGTGAACGACAACGGCGCCGGCAACGGGCTCAACCGGCTCCTGGCCACCGAGGAGTTCATCGGGCTGGTCAACCAACTCGACCAGCACGGCTACCGCCCGAAGGTCAACCAGGTCTGGAAGCCCGAATTCGGCCCCGGCTACCTCAGCTCCGGCCATGACCCCCGCCAGATCCAGCTCTACACCTGGACCCCTTCGTCGTTCCAGCAGGCCGGCTATGTCGGTCGGGCCGGGGACATCGCGGTGTTCGTCCTCACCTACTACGGAAACGCCGCCACCGGCTGAGGCCAGCCGAAGTACGGCAGTCAGGTGACCCAGTAGCCGAGATTGAACATGATCTGGGTGACCAGGGCGGCGGCGATGGTCAGGCTGAGGCCAATGATGATCGGGGCCTGCCAGCGTCGCACCATGAGGTACAAACCCAGGTACATCGGGAAGGCCACGCTGACCAGCCGGGCCGCTCCTTCCGTCGAGGCGGAGGAGCCCATTGACCTGATCACGGTGGCCGATGCCAGCAAGGTAATTCCGGCGAGCAGCACGATCCGGGCGACGGCATGCGCCTCCGTGGCATCGGCACCGGCGGCCCGCCTCTTGCGGACGGTCACCACGACCAAGGTGACGAGGGCGCACAGCGCCAGGACGACGGCAGCGTCGTCGACCAGCCACATCCAAATGATGTTGTAGGCGAACGGCTTGAGACCCGGTTTCGTGGAGGCGAGATCGGCGATGGCGTGGTGGAGTGATCCCAGATTCTCGATGAGGCCGAACAGGGGAACGACCGCCGTCCGGTGAAAATCGGGAAGCACCTGGGCAAATTGGAACGGCTTCCCGAAGCGGATCCCCAGATATCCGATATATGCCGCCGCGCCGAGGGATCCGACCAGCGCGTAGCCGATCGAGCGTCGTGCGCCCCGGTGAGAGATCAGGGCGGCCACGAGCAGGGCGCCGGTGAGGGCGGCCGACTCCGGCGAGGTAGCCGAGGCGTACCCGGCGACCCCGGCGGCCCACCACCATTTCCCTCGGTCGATGAGGGTGGCGACCGCCAGGATCTGGAGGGCGAACAGGGACTCCGAGTAAGGGGCGAGAAAGAAACATGATGTCGGGAACCAACAGAAGATCAGGGTCGACACGAGGGCGGCCCGAACCCCGTAGAGCTTCGAGGCCAAGCGGTACAGCAATCCGCTGGCCAGGGCGAAGGCGGCGAAGGACACCAGACACCCCACTTGAGGGTACGAAAATATCCCGCCGGTGAGCAGGTAGGCGGCCCGAACCACGATCGGGTAGCCGGGGAAGAAGGCACGGACGTCGGGGGCATGAGCCGGGTAGCCATGGGCGGCGATGGTCAGGTAGTACCGGGCGTCCCAACGATCGAAGGCCCCCAACCATGAGCCGGTGCTCAAGGTCCCGAGGCCGGAACGAACCAGCGACTGAGGGAACAACGCCAGCACGGCATGCGCCACGAGGACCCCGGCGGTGACCCGAGAGATCCCAATCCACACGCCGGTGCCGATGAGGGCCCACGTACGGCGCAGCCAGGCACTTACTCCGACTCCGGGGCGGGGGTCGGTTCCGGCCTCGGGGGCAACATCGGCGGAGGAGGATGCAGATGTCAACGGAGACGGAGGCGAGAGCGTCACTGGCGCAGGACGCTAACAGCGTGTCTGCCGCTTAGCCGGTGGCTGGTTCCGGGTGGTCAGACCCACTGATTCCAGGTGCCTTCTGCACCTGATACCAGGCGTCCGTGCCACCGTCGACCACCGGTGGCATCTCCAGGGTCCGACGGATCAGCGCTTCGACGGTGACGGCATTTCGGGTCTTCCGGTCGACGATGATCACGCCCACTCCGTACCGAACGATGAAGTGCCGGACATCCCCGACCAACGCCCGATCGTCGGGTACGACCGGGCTCCGGTCGAGGGCGATTCCCCCGGCTTCATTGATGAAGAACCGCTGGACATCCAGAGGAGCGAGCTCGGAGGGAAAGAGCGTCAGGGTGCCGGACCCGGTCGGGACAAGGAGATAGCCGCCGATCAGGGAAAAGCGCATACCGGTCACGGACTGCCACACCATGGGCTGAGCAAACAGGGGTGCCGGATAGGGGTAGGTCAGGGCAACCGTGCCCGGCGGTATCCGGTTGACCGCGTTCGACGTGAAGTACGTCGGGATGGCCGTCGAGACGGTCGTATTCGGCCATCGAGGTATCAGCGTGGCCAGTATCGCCACCACGGCCAACAAGGCAACGCCGACGTGGATCGGCCCCGAAGATCGAGACTGCCCACCATGACCATGGCGAGGGCGGGTCGATGCACGATTGGCGCGAGTTGCGCTCCGGATCTGGTCGATGCCCAATGCCGCCATGACGCTGACGAACACCGTGGTGAACAGGGCGATCCTTGATGGGATGATCTGATTCAGCAAGGGCAGACGCGCGAGGAGCGCGTCGGGAAGCCGCACGACGGTGGTGAACCCATTGACCTGCAGGGGCGATCCGAGGGAGAGCACGAACGTCGCCAAGACCATTGCCGATGCGAAGCGGATCCACCGGCTGCGCCAGAAGCGAATTCCGACGTAGGCGAGGAAGGCCACCAGGGGTATCCCGAGATAACTTCCATTTTCGGCGTAGTTACCGAACACGGTGAGGGTGTCGCCGTGCCGCTTCAGGGCAGCGGGAGCCAGGCGCTCGAATGAGGTGGGAATGATCGGACCCAGGAGATCGGCCCGCAGCCCCAGGGCGGCGGAGGTCCCTGAAGCGGCTGTGTAGTGGAGGCGCCCGGCAAAGAACTCTGCCACCGGATAGGCCGAGCGCGACTCCGACGACCACGGCCGCGAGCGCCAGGCCCGCTCCGGCGAAGCGGAGACTCGGTCCTACCTGAGCGGGGTTACCGACGCCAAGGATGATCAGGCTGAGGACGGCGACCAGTCCGCCGGTGAACAGCACTTCGGACGAAATGAGGAACTGGCCGGCGACGGCCAGACCGAGGACCAGACCCCACCGTCGTGGATTGCCGCTTCGGCGCACGAAGAGCTCCACGATCGCCAACATGATCAACGGGGGAAGGGGGACGAAGATGAGATGCAGGTGGGCACCGGACTGTCCGACCATGTAGGGAGAGAAGCCGTAGAACAGCCCCCCGGCAAAGGCGGCAGGCCACCATGATGTCCATCGGCGCAGCACGAGGAACATGGATGAGGCCGACAGCGGAAAGGCGAGCCACATGAGGAGGTTGACGCTTGCGATCGGCCCGGCGGTCAAGGTCAGCGGAGCGGCCAGCAGCCCGAGGAGGGGCATCTGGGCGTTGTAGGTGAGATTGGCGCCGTGCGGCCAGTTGATGGCGGTGGTGAAGAAGAGGTTCTGCCCGTGGGCGATGGCGTGCGCAGTGAAGGCCAGGAACCAGGCGTTGAGCCCGGGGTCGGAGCAGGTGCACTGCGAAATGCGGTCGGGATCGCCCGGCCACGCCGGAAGGTACGCGGCGAAGCCGAGCACCGCGTAGATGGTGACCGGGAGGGCGGTCGTCAGCGAGACCGACCGGCGCCGCTCGCGCATCGGAACGCCCGGAGCGAGATCCTCCAGAGGTGTATCGACCTTGCTGCTCACCGGGGCGGACAGTACTGCAGCAACCATGAGCCTGCCCGATCCGTCTGCCTCGTGCACGCCCCAAAGGAGGTCATACCGAGACGTTGTCCGGCCCACGGGGTGCTGCATCCAGGTCCCTTGAGCCGAGAGCTAAACTTCGCCCGCGGGCTGGGATAAGTCTCAGCAGGGGCTCGCCCAAACCGAGCAGGGGCTTTCTCCCAATGTTGCCAACGATGCACACACACGAGCGCGTCGACGGCGGCGATTCGATCGCGTCCAGCGCCCATGCTCCGGCCCTGCTCTCTGACCAACCTGGGCGGTGGCGCCGAGCAGTCCTCCTGCATCTCTTGGTGTTCGGCGGCTTCGTCCTCCTCGGCGTGGTGCTGTGGTGGCGGGTATGGATCACCGGGAACCCATCCCACACCTTCACCTGTCAATGTGGGGACCCCAGTCAGGGGCTCTGGTTCCTCACCTGGACGCCGTGGGCCATCATCCACGGCCATTCGCCATTTCTGACCAACGCCATCTACGCCGGTCAGGGCGGAGCCAACATGATGGTCAATACCTCGTGGATGTTGCCATCCATCGTGTTGGCTCCAATCACCTGGCTGTTTGGCCCGATCGCCTCCTTCAACGTGGCCGTCACCGTGGCCCCGGCGATTTCCGGATGGTGCTTCTTTGTTGCCGCTCGAAGGGTGACGACCCTGGTCCCGGCCCAGATCCTGGCTTCGCTGCTGTACGGATTCTCCCCGTTCGTCATGCAGAACGATCCGTACGGTCATCTGAACCTCACCCTGTTGTTCTTCCCGCCGCTGCTTTTCGTCCTGCTCTACGACCTGTTGGTCACCCGTCGGCGTTCACCTGCCCGCACGGGGGTTTGGCTCGCGGCCCTGGTCGTGGCGGAGTTCTTCACCGGCACCGAGATACTTGCCATTTGCCTGTTGGTCGCACTCGTGACGCTGGTCGTGGCCACGTTGCTGGCCCCCAGGTACACGTGGGCCCAGCGAGCTCGAGTCGGTCCTGCTTTGGGTGTTGCCGCCGGGATTGTCCTCGTCGTCCTGGCCTATCCAGCTTGGTTCATCGTCGCCGGTCCTCGCCGGATCACAGGCCCCCCTTGGGCAAACTCCCCCCAGTTGGGAACAACCGCCTCGGCCGTCATCAATCCCGGTGTGGATGTCCACCACCGCTCCTTCTTGGACGTCGTGGGCGGCTACTTCGGGGGCGTCGGCCCCAACTCCGGCCCCTTGCACGCGCCGAGCCTGGTCTTTTTCGGGACCCTGTTGATCGGATTCCTGATTGTCTCCACGTTCACCTGGTATCGGTGGCGACTCGCCTGGACGTTGGTGGCCGGCACGGTCGTCGCATGGTTGTTCTCACTCGGTACCACTCTGGGAACAGCAGGAACCACACCCGCGAAGGTCGATCATGCTTGGTGGCTGCCGTGGCGGGTCTTCGCCCACGTTCCGTTGGTGTCGGACATCCTTCCAGATCGGTTCGGGGTCATGGTCACCTTCGGGGTGGCGATGTTGTTGGCCATTTCGCTCGACCGATGGGTCCTCGTCATTGACGCAGCAATAACACGCCGACGAGGCCAACGGCTCCCGGAATCCGAACCGTCCCGCCACCGTCGGATCATCCCCGCTGCCGTCATGACGGTGGTGGGCATTATTGTGCTGCTTCCGGTTGCCTTCACAAACTCCGTGCCCTTCACCGTTGTCCCGTCAGCCCCGCCGACCTGGTTCGCAGCCGAATCCGTCAAGCTCCCCGCCGGAGCCATCGTTCTGGTCGTTCCATTCGAAGGTCAGCAGGCCATGGGGTGGCAAGCTCAATTTGGGTTGCATTTTGCGTTGGCCGGGGGATTTGCCGTCGTGCCTGAGCCTGACGGGCGCTCAGTCTTCGTCTCGCCGCCCACGGGCGCAGTGGGCGTACTTTCTCGGCTGCCGAACGACCCCGGAACCGCCCCACTCGCAGTCCCTCCCTCGTCGGCCAAGGATGTCGTTGAAGTGAGGCGCGCCATCGTGCGGTGGAAGGTAGCGGTGACCGTGGTGGTCGATAGGGGTATCGATCCCTACAATTCGGCCCAGTTCCTCACTGCGGTCTACGGTCGGGCGCCCACGTTCTCGCACGGGGCCTGGGTGTGGAGAGGAAGTCCGAAGGCCACAGCTCCTCCACACCCGCCGGGGACTCTCACTGCGACCTTCAAACGGGGAAGTGAGGGTCCGGCGGGGACGCCGTGTACCACGCCAGACCGGTGCACATCTCGTCCGAGGATCCGTCACCCCACGTGACGAAGTGGGGCGGGACGTTACGCAGGATGGGCAGCTCCTGCTCCAAGGCCGGATCGTAGGTACAGCTGACCTCGATCCTGTCGCCGGGTCTCATCGCCACCGGCGCACTCAGGTTGTACGCCTTTTGATAATTGAAGTTGTAGTTGGGGACGTTGAGGATGGTCTTGGCTCTCGGCGTCCCCGGATTGAGCACCATCTGGACACTGCGACCCAGGAGGTGCATATGGCCCTGGACTCTGACGATGTAGCCGCCCTTCGTCCAGAGCGGCCATGTACAGGACGTCGAGTCACCCACGGGTGGATCAGACGGGTTGCGTCCGCAGACCGTTTCGACTTCGTTCACGAATTCGACCGCGGCCTGGCCGAAGCGTTGGCCCAGGTTGGCGAGTGATGCCGCTCGATTGCACAAGGGCCCGGTTACGCCGGCCGGACACGGAATGTCGGGTGGGGCGTACATCACAAGGAGCTTGAGCGGCTTCAGCGGCGTAGAGATCGGCACGGTATGAAGCACCAATGAGTTCTTCACGGGTTTGTCGCCGACGAGCAGGTTGTAGTGAACCTGCATGATCACGAGACTCCCAGCCGGAAGGGCGATCCCGGTGTCCTTCGGCAGGACGTCGGCGCCGTGGCCCGGTGTCCAGACACTGAGCATGGGAATGCTCAGGATCTGGTCGACCGGCAACCCGGGCTCCGATGCCGCTCCGAAGCACGACCAACCCTTTCCGCCGACATCGTCCCGCTCGGCGCGACGCTGCCAGTGATGGTGGTACGAGGTAGAGAAGGGCGTGATGGTCCTCACGGCTCCCCGGGAAGAACTGGCTCGAGATCACGTACGAGTCCCGCGTGACGTGAGGGTTCAGCAGGGTGCAGTGGTAGTCATCGGTCGTCCCGCGGCGCCGCCACGCGGCTTGTAGGCGTGGGGCATCGTCAGGGAGATCGTCGTGATCGGGTAGGCGGAAGGGCTGGCGGCGGCCATCGCCAGCCCCACCGCGGTGAAGGCTGTAGCAAGCCACGATCACGCTGGCAATCAACAGCGCCAGCCGAGGGATCCGCATCGCCACTCAGCCTACACGTCCCCGCTGAAAATTCGGTGTCGGATGCGAGCGATAATTTCGGTTTCGGGTGCCGCTGCCGGCCCCGATGTGACCTACGGGCCGCGGTCGAGGGCGTCCGACGGCCTTCAGCGGGCGGCGGAGCGTTGACGCCAGCGCAACAAGGGCTTCTCGATGAGGAACCAGCTGACGCAGGCCAGGCTGAAGACGATGGCCAGCCGCACCAGCTCGGTGGGCCAGAACGACCAGCCGGTGCCGTCGCGGCCGGGGGTGATGGCCAAGAAGACGGGGAAGTGGATGAGGTAGATGGCATAGGAAAGCTCGCCCAGAAACACCAGCGGGGCGATGCCCACGAACCGTGATCCGACGGCCGTCGGCTTGACCACGAAGAACACCAGGATGACCGCCGAGGCGGCGGTGGAGATCGGGAGCCAGAGGACGACCAGGCTCTCTTGCCATAGGGGTGCGTAAAGCAGGACCCAGCACAGGAAGACCGACGAGACGATGGCCCCGGCGGTCAGCAGTCTCATGGCCCGTGCTCCCCAATTGCTCAGGTGCCCGTCCGTGGCCAGGAGTCCGAGCAGGCACCCGACGAACAGGGCGTCGGCTCGAGTGTCGAATGCGTAGTAGATGCGGGTGAAGACCACGTGGTTGAAGTGGGGGGCGCTGAACGTGAGATAGAGCCGGTCGGCGAGGCTCAGCACCATCCCGGCGATGGCGAAGCCGTAGGCCAGCCGCCGCTTGTGGGCCGCCACTGCGGCCACCATCAGGACCGCCCAGATGATGTAGAACTGCTCCTCCACCGCCAGCGACCATGACTGGGCCAGGTAGCCGAAGAAGGGTGCATGCCCGAGGGCCTGCTGGTAGTCGGAGTAGGTCATCGCCGCCAGCCCGTCGCCCCAGAGCCGTTGGGACGCGTCGGCGACGTGGACGAAGGCGGCGTAGATGCCGAGGAGCGCCACGGTGAAGACGAGCGGGGGCAGCAGCCGCACGATTCTCCGCGAGTAGAACCCGGTGAGGCTGATCCGGCCGTTGCGCTGCCCTTCCGACGACAGCATGGCGGTGATCAGGAATCCACTGAGCACGAAGAACACCTGGAGCGGTACCCACGCGCCGGGCAATGTACTGAAGTTCGAGTGGTAGACGACGACAGGAATCATGCATAGGGCCCGGATGCCGGTAAGGGGAGGGCGGTTGCCCAGCTTGAACCGGCTCGAGCCGGCGGTTGTTTCCGAGGTGGCGCCTGACGGTCCGGGCGGGTCCTCTGGTGCATGCGGCCCGCCCGCTGCGGCCACGGGGGTCGACGCAGGGGCATCCGAAGTCACGGCGGCGGGCCCACCTCCAACGCCGTCTACGACCACGCCGGTAAGGGGGCTGTGGTCGTCGGAGTCCACGGGCCGGCTATCCCTACGCCCAATGTGACTGTTCGGGACCGTTTGTTGCCCGGACTGCCCAATCCCGCGGTCGCATCGGTTGGACTTTACTCGACGGCCTCGTGGGCCTAGCTGGCAGCTGCAGGACCGTGCCTCGATGCCACCTCGACGCAGCGTGCGGCCTGAGCTGGGAGTTGGACACCACCGGCACCGGTTCCCACGCAGGTGGCGAAGGCCGACGCGGAGAGTGGGATGGGCGGGTGGGTCGACGCGGTGGTCGACCACACCCAGGCCCCGTCCTGGTGGGAGGGTGCCGACCCCAGGACGGCAGAGAAGAAGGCCACCCCGTAGGTGGTACCGCGGGCCCGGTCATAGGCGGGTAAGGCCCCGCTGTCGGGCACCACCACCATGGTTACCTGCCAGGCGCGGATGGCGTTCCGCACGGCGGTCAGGTTGGCAGCCGTCATCGTCGGGGCGGCGACCAACGGGACGGATGCGGCCCGCAATACGGCAAACCCGAGTTTGTGGGACCCGGCGTGGACCACGGTGCCGGCCGGACCGCCGCCCCCGGCCATCTGGTAACGCATGCCGTCGATGGCCTGCCAGGGGATGGACGACTGCGAGTCGGCCGTGGCGAAGGGATAGGTCAGCAGCACCTGCCCGGGCGGTAGGCGCACGGCGGTGCCCGCGAACCACCGAGGCACGCTGACCGGCTGGACGGTGAGCGGGAGGTTCGGCTCGAGGACGGCGGCTTCGGGCCCGAGCGCCACCGCGGCCACCACCAGCGCCACCCCGCCGGCCCACCAGGCGGCACGGACTGGGCCTGGTTGTCTTGACGCCGGTCGACATCGGCTGGCTTCGGCGCGCCGACCAGGCCAGCAGGTCGGTCCGCGATCGGTCGACGATCACCGCCAGCATGACCGCCACGCAGAGCCCGATGACGGCCGAAAAGCGGTACTGGACCACGTTTTGGAGCACCGAGAGGTGGTACACGAGCGCCCAGGGACCCCAATGGGTTCCCCCCACCCGCAGGCTGAGGGCCGCCAGCACCAAACCGAGGCCGCCGAAGAACCACAGCCGGCGATCCTTTCGCCAGATGAGGAGCCCGACGACCACGACGAGCAGCAGACCGGGACCGAGGTAGGAGGGCGACGGCGTGGCCGGCCCCCGGTACCCGCCGAGCACCGTGGCCTCCTGGGCAAGCGCCGGGGTGCTCACCGGGCCGAACTGGCCGAGGTGGCTCCAGAAATTGCCGAGGCGTGTTGCCCAGGTCTCCCGGGCACGTTGGTCGACCACACCATCGTGCCCAGATGGCCCGGCCCGGCGACGAAGAACCACAGGGGATAGGCGAGGAGCACGGCCGCCACGCCGATGGCGGCGCCCAGGCCGACTGCGGCGTGTCGTGCCCGGCGCCCGCAGGCGGTTGGCTCCCGTGCCGCGATCCGTAGGCGACCAGCAGGATCAGCGGCCACCAGCCCGGCGATCATGCTGATCAACAGGATCTCGCTGCTCACGAAGAACTCCACCGTGATCAGCACGCCGAGGGCCACGCCCACCCCGAGCGGTCTCCGCCGCTGCCGGATCAACAGATCGTCGAGGCATCCGGCCATCAAGGGAAGGAGCAGCGGTGCAGGCCAGGTTGAGCCAGCCGAAGGCCAGCTGGACCACCACGAAGGCGGAGAACCCGTAGCAGAGCCCACCCACGAAGGCGGCGGGAGCCCAACGGACCCAACGCTGGAGCAGCCAGAACATGGACAGCGCCGACAGCGCCGGAATGAGGGTGGCGGCCACGTTGACCCCCACCACCGGCCCCCACAGCGCGGTCACCGGTGTCATCACCAAGGCGATGGCCGGCACACTGGTGTCGGCCAGCAGATTGAACCCGTTCGGGTGGAACAGCCAGTTGGAGAAGAAGAGGCTGTGCCCGTGGGCCAGAGCGAAGACCGACCACTGCATGTACCAGACGGCGCGGCCGGCATCGGTGCAGCTGCAGGTCATCACCGAGGAAGGCCCCCGGGTCCACACGTGCCACCACAGTCCGATCGAGGCGGCGAGGTAGAGGCCCCCGGCGGTCAGATACCGGGGAGCCCGTCCGGTCCGGATCGGCGAGTCCGGCGGCCCTTCGCCCGGGGGAGTCTCGACGGTGGGCTCGTCGATGGTGCCGACGGCATCTTCCACGGGCGTGGTCGTCATCCGCTGCGCAGCACGCATTCGGCGGCGGCCGACGATCCGGAAGCGTCGATCCCACCTCGGTTGGCGCAGTCGGCAAAGGCCACCGGTGTCAGGGGGGTCGACGCTCCGGCTCCGTCCACCTTGTCCCACACCCAGGCATCCGCCTGGAAGACCGGTGCCGTCCCGAGCGCCGCGGTGAACAGGGCCACCGCGTAGGGCACGCTCCGCCCCCGCTCGTAGGTCGGCATGGCCGGCTGGTCGGGTACCACCACGGTGGTCACGCCCCAACCCCGCAGGGCCGAGCGGATGGCATCCAGATTGGCGGCGGTGGCCGTCGGGCCGGGGCCCAGGGGAAGCGAGGCCTGGGCCAGCACGTTGAACCCCGGCCGTTCCTTGCCGGCCCGGGACGGGGTGACACCCGGTCCACCCCCTCCCACCATGGCGAAGGTCATGCCCGCCTGGGCTTGCCAGGCCATGGAGGACTGGATGCCGTTGAGTGATGCGGGATAGGGGAGCACCACCCGACCGGGCCCGAGGTGAGGGGCGACGGCCGTGAACCATCGAGGGGTGATCACCGGCCTGACCGTCATCGGGACGTTGGGCCAGAAAGCCACGCCGATCGGCACCAGCGCCACGGCGGCGACGGCGGCGCCGGTGATGGCGGCGCCGTTTCGACCCCAACGGCCGAGGGCGCTGGCTCGCACCTGGCTGATGATGACGGCCAACAGCACCGCCACACAGGTGTCGACGATGACGTTGATGTTGACGGGCACCACGTTGTTGAGGACCGACAGGTGGATGAAGATGCGCCACGGCGCCCAGTAGCCATTGCCCACCCCGAGGGAGAGCACGGCGGCGATCACCCCGAGCAGTCCGAAGAGCCAGACCCGGCGGTCACGTCGACAGAAGATGACGCCGACGAGGAGCACGATCAGCATGCCCACGCCGAGGTAGCCGAACAAGGGGAGCCTCGGCCCCTGGTACCCGCCGAAGGCGTGGAGGATCCCGGTCAGGGGCGCGGTCACGAAACCGCCGACGAAGTCGCCGGGGGAGTTGGCCACGGTGCCGGCCGGTGAGTCGGGCCAGGCTCGTCCCGCCAGGTGGGCCGGCCCGGCGAAGAAGAACCAGAGTGGGTACACCAGCAGCACCGCCGCCACCCCGCCGCTGACCAACAGACCCGGTGTGGCGTGACGGACCGAGGGGGTGATGAGCGCGGGACGGGTGGCGAGCGCCCAGGCACCGACGGCGACGGCTGCGAACACGGAGAACAACACGAGCAACAGCAGCACCTCGACGCTGATGAAGAACTCGACCGTCACCAGCAGGCCCAGCCCCGCTCCGACCCAGAGCCGATTGCGCCGTCGACGAACGAACAGCTCGTCGAGGCACCCGATGATGAGGGGGATCGGGGCCAGCAGCCCGAAATTGGGATGGGCGAAGGCCAGACTCACCAGCACGAAGGGCGAGAATCCGAAGAACAGGCCTCCGACGAAGGCGGCCGGCGACCACGGGACCCATCGCCGCAGCAGCCAGAACATCGACAGCGCCGACAGGGGCGGAGATACCAGGTCGATCAGGTTCAGGGACGCGGTGGGACCGAATAGCCAGGTGACCGGGGCAAAGACGATCCCGAGGCCCAGCGAGTTGGGCGCCATGTTGATGCCGACCGGAGCGAGGAGCTTCGAGGAGTAGAACGGGTTGAGACCGTGGCTCAGGGCGTAGGCCGGCCACTTGATGACCCAGAGGGTCAGCGCGGCGTCTCCGCACCCACAGGTGGTGACGGTGCTCAAGTGGGGCAGCACGTGCCACCAGAGCACGATCGACGCCAGCAGGTAGATACCGATGGCGACCAGGTACGGGCGTCGAGCCGTAGGGGAGCCGACCGGGGCCGCTCCGGCTCTGACCTCGGCCACCGGTGGTTGGGCCACCGTCGCCTGGCTCATCGGATCGGCCCGGTGACGACTGCCAGCCGGGCCTGGCTCACCTTTGGACGATGCAGTGGGGGTGTCATCGGCGGGAGGTCCATGGCGGGAGCGTTCGGCAAGGCAAACAGGGCTGCCTGGGTGGCGGCGGCAAAGCTTACCCAGCGCCCTGCCGGGTGGAGTGATCGGTGGAGCGGTGTATCCCCTGGCAGTCGCCCTCTGGAGCACAGCACGTGTCTGGCCACGGTTGATGCCAGGGGACCGGCGACGGCGGGAGATCGTCGTGATGGCAGTCAGCCGGGACGATACCTGGGCACTGACGGTGGTGTCTCGAACTCGCAGCGAGGCGGACCATCGAGACCGGCCAAGTAGCACGGCCCGGACGGCGATATGGCACGCTCTTTGGCAGAATGGCCAGGATGCCCGATCAGCGCGAGGACTCGATTCCCACCGAGTTGTCGGCTGCGGCGGTGCAGTCGGCGGCTGAGGGTGACACCGAACCACCGAAGCGGCCCCCCTTTCGGCTCGGGGATCGCCCAGCGCTGACCGGCATACGGGCCGTCGGCGTCAGCCTGGTGTTGATCTTCCACTCCAACTTCCAGACCCTCCCGGGGTCGTGGGTGGCGCTGGGCGTGTTCTTCGTGCTCAGCGGATTCCTCATCACCACGATGCTGGCCACGGAGCACCAGAAGAACGGCCGCATCAGCCTGAGCAAGTTCTACTACCGGCGGGGCGTGCGGCTGCTGCCCCCCTTGTTCCTGACCGTCGCCCTGATTGCCGTGTACGCCTCGTTCGTCTCGGTGTGGAATGCAGCGGAGCGAATCTGGGAAGAAGCGGCCGCCGCCGTGTTCTACTACGCCGACTACCGGGCGGCCTTCGGCCATGAGCCGTTCGGCGCCATTCCTCGCCCAGATGCTGGTCACTGGCGGTCGAGGAGCAGTTCTACCTCATCTGGGCGGCGCTGTTGCTGGTCACGCTCAAGTTCGGCAACCGGAAGCTGGCCTATGCCATGGCCATCACCGGCATCGTGGCGTGCACGGTCAACCGGTACCGCATCGTGTTCGGTGCGGCCCACTGGAACAGCTATGTGGCCGGGCGGGTGTACTACGCGTTCGACACCCGGGCTGACGCCCTCTTCCTCGGCTGCCTCCTCGGGTTGATCGCCACCGGGGGGCGCCTCGACGGGTGGAAACCCTGGGCCAAGCGGACCCTGACCGTGCTGGCGCTCGTCTCGACCGGCGTCATGATCTGGATCATCTGGTCGGTGAGCCTGGCGCCCCGCTCGCTTCCTCTGTTGTGGCTCCCGGTCAGTGAGGTGGCCTCGGCCCTGATCATCGTGTACTTCGTCGTCCAGCCCCAGGGATGGGGCACCCGGTTGATGGGCATCCCCGTCCTCGTGTTCTTTGGCAACATGTCCTACACGATCTATCTCATCCACTGGCCGATCTACGTGGCCATCAGCCCCTACACGGTCAAATGGTCGTACTGGATCATGGATCCGGTGCGATTGGCCATCATCTTCCCGTTGGCCATTGCCAGCTGGTACCTGATGGAGCGGCCCCTGATGAACTTTCGACGCAAGAAGCTCGATCCGACCAAGCCCATCGCCGAGGCGGTCTCTCCGGTCTCGCCGGCCGAGGAGCTCGGGACGGCGCCCGTATCCCAGACATCGCCCATCCCCTCCCACCGCGGTGCCGATTTCCTCGACCCTCGACTAGGGCGAGTGGGACCCGGCCCACCGATTCCCGACTGGTAGCGTCAACCATCGTGAGGAAAGTCGGTCCGCCTACCCGGTCGCCTGCGCATCGGCGACCAGGAGGCGGAGGGTTGGCATCGAGAGCGACCTCGTGCCGGTGACCGCCTCGGCCAGCATGGCCGAATGAGCGACTTGGCCCAGGTGGTCGACCCGGACCCGGTCTCGTCCAGTGTCCCGGTCGAAGGCGGTGAGGCCGGTCCCGACGGAACCCGGCCGGCGATCGAGCCGCGGCCTGATCAGCTGGTGGCCGGTGCTGGTCCCGGTGCTCATCGTGGTCATCGGGGCCTGGCTCTACCGCTGGGTGGACGAGGACGCGTTCATCGACTTTCGGATGATCGACAATCTGCTGGCCGGACACGGCCTCGTGTACAACCTCGGTGAACGGGTCGAGGTGGACTCGGACCCCTTGTGGATCTTCACGCTGGCCGGGCTGCACGAGGTGTTTCCTTTCATCGCCCTCGAGTGGTTGTCCGTGCTGCTGGGTCTGGTCTGCACCGCGGGCGGCTTCCTCGCCGGGGGACGTGCCTCGCAGTCGCTGGGGCGTTCGCGGCACGAGGTCGTCGGTCTTCCCCCTCGGCCTGCTGATGGCGTCGGTGGTCGCCGGCGTCTGGGAGTTCGCCACTTCGGGCCTCGAGATGTCGATGGTCTTCCTCTGGCTCGGGACCTCCTTCCTCCTGCTGGTGCGCGTCGAACAGCGACGGAGGCGGGCGTGGCCGACGGCGTTGGTCATGGGTCTCGGGGTCCTCATCCGGCCCGAGCTCATCCTCATGTCGGCGGTGTTCGTCATCGCCCTCCTCGTCGTGGTGTCAGCCCCGGGCTGGTCGCCGGACTCCGGACGGATCCGTCGCTGCCTCCCTCCGATCGCCGCCGCCATCGCCCTACCGCTCGCCTACCAGGTCTTCCGGATGTGCTACTTCGCGCTGCTGGTCCCCAACACCGGACTGGCCAAGGCGGGGGTCTCGGCCTGGTGGACCCAGGGCCTCACCTACCTCTGGAACTTCGTGGCCCCGTACACGCTGTGGCTGCCGCTACTGCTGGCGGTCCCGTTCGTGGCCCAACGGGTGGCGGCCTGGTGGAGGACCGGCGACCGCCTGGGGGTGGTCGTGCTGGTCACGCCGCTGGTGGCCGGCGCCGCCGATGTTCTCTATGTGGTGTACATCGGTGGCGACTACATGCACGCCCGATTGCTGCTCCCCGGCTTCTTCGCCATCTGCCTCCCGATCTTCTTCTCCGCCCGGCAGCTCCGATCGGCCATGGTCGTGCCGTTGGTCGGGATCGCGGTGTGGGGGGTGGTCTGTGTCGGCTGGCTCCGCTTTGTGCCTCCCAAGGTCACCAGCCTCAATCCCCAGACGGTGTTCATCTCCAACGAGCGGAACAGCTGGATCAGCGCCACCCACAATGCTCATCCGATCACTGCGGCCGACTACCGGACCGCCCTCTCCGGTGAAGCCGGCCGGATCTTTCGTCAGTTGGCCCAGCGGGTCCCCCGGGGCGAGAAAGAACTGCTGATCATTACCAACCCGTACGCCCCCATCGACACGTCGTCGGTGTCACCGGCGGAATCGTCCCTACCGTTCAAACTGGCCGTGAACGTGCCCGCCATCGGCGTCATCGGCTACATCGCCGGTCCACAGGTCTACGTCTTCGATGAGTTCTCCCTGGCCAATCCCGTGGGCAGCCATACCATCGTCACCAAGCACGCCCGCCCGGGGCACGAGAAGTACATCGGGCCCGGCGTGGATGGTGGCGCGTTTCGGGACGCCCGGCTGGAAGCCGGGCCCGGGAGACCCCTCGGTGGCATCGGTCAACGCCGCCCGATCCGCCATGGACTGTGAACCGTTGCGGTCCTACCTCCGGGCCATCACCGCCCCCCTGACCGTGTCGCGGGCACTCCACAATTTCGCCCAGTCGTTCCGCTACACGACCATGTCGTTCAGCGCCATTCCGAGTGTGGCGGCAACACAGCTGTGCGGGACCTCGTCCAGCGCGGCGACCCGACCGTGACCGAGGTCCGTACCGCCGTCGACGGTGCGGTCGAAGATCCGCTCCGACCGGCCGGGGAGCGCCGGTGGCCATCGTCATGGCGTACGGCCGGCCCGGCCTTCGTTGTCTATCTCGTGGTCTCCATCGTCCTGTGGTGGGGCGTCTGGTCGACCCATCCGTCCACCACCACGACCTGTGGCTGTGGCGACGCCGCCCGGTTCATCTGGTTCTTCAAGTGGCCTGCCTACGCCCTCACCCACGGGCACAGCCCCTTCTACTCGCCGCTGCTGTTCCATCCGACCGGCATCAACCTGCTCAACGACACCAGCGTCCTGGCCCTCGGGGTGGTCCTCGCCCCGGTGACCTGGGTGGCGGGACCGGTGGCGGCGATGAACGTCGCCCTCACCCTGGCGCCGGTGCTCTCCGCCCTGGCCATGTTCGCGCTTCTCCGTCGGTGGGTGGTGTGGGCACCGGCCGCATTCATCGGCGGCCTGGCCTACGGGTTCTCTCCGTTCCTCATCACCGAGTTGGCGCTCAACCAGTTGAACATCGCCTTTCTGGTCATCCCGCCGCTGGTGGTGATGGCGCTCGACGAATTGCTGGTCCGGCAGCGCAGATCGCCCTACCCCACGGGAGTGGCGCTCGCCGTACTGTTGGTGGTGCAGTTCTTCGTGAGCACCGAAGTGCTGGTGATCACCTGCCTGTTCGCCGTGGTGGCGGTGGTGCTGATGGTCGGGTTCGTCGGCCTGCGCCAGCCCGGTGAGATCGGTCCCCGGACCGGTCACGCCCTGCGCGGCTCGGCTACCGCGGTCGGGGTCACGGCAGTGGTGCTGGCCTATCCGCTGTGGTTCCTGCTCCGCGGTCCAGCCCATCTGACCGGGCCGATCTGGTCGAACGGCACGCTCGTCCAGTTCGGCAACACCTTCACCAGCTTCTGGCGGACCGGGGGACTCCAGCAGATCCAGAGCGTTTCACTCCGATTCGGCGGCTATCAGGGCCCCACGCTTCCCGTCCTCGGCTACCTCGGACCCGGACTGATCGTGGTGGCCGTGGTGGGCGTGCTGGTGTGGCGTCACGATCGCCGGCTGCTGCTGTTCGGGGCTCTCGGGGTCGTGGCCGCCGTGCTGTCGCTCGGACCGGGGCACGGCTACTGGGTGCCGTGGCAACTCGTCGAGAAGCTCCCGTGGGTGGGCGACATCGTCGAGGTCCGCCTGACCGTGGTCCTCATCCTCTGCTCGAGCATCCTGGTGGCGGTGACCATCGACCGGTTCCGGATCTGGCTCCAGCGTCGGCCGACCAAGTTCCCGCTGGGCCCGGGGTGGGTGGCTGCCGCATTGGCCGTGGTCATGCTGATCCCGAGCGCCATCGCCGTCTGGCCGAACGTCCCGCTCGCCACCCGGGCGGTCGAGCTCCCGACCTGGTACGCCGAGGTCGGGGCGACGCTGCCCCCGGGTCAGGTCCTGCTCTCGTACCCGGTGCCTTTTTCCGGTCTGCAGAGCTCCCAGGCCTGGCAGGCGCTGAACGGTATGCGGTACGCCCAGGCGGGCGGGGGAGGCCCCGAAGGCCAGGCCGGACGGGCCGGGGAGGCGCGGCCCGGCTTCGACGTGCTGTTCGCCGCATCGTTCGCCGTCGGCCCGCCGCCCGGCCCGACCCCTTCGAACCTGGCCGCCATTCGCCGCGCCCTCACCATCTGGGGGGTCACCACCATCGTGGTCCCGGATCAGGCGACGTTGCCGATCTACGAGCAGGGCCGCAGCACGGCCTATGCGGTGGGCCTGCTCACTGCGACCATGGGACGGCGGCCTGCCTATAGTCATTCGGCCTGGGTCTGGTCGGACGCCGCCCTCCGGGGAGCGCCCGTCGTTATGTCCCCGGAGGCCTTCAGGCACTGCCTCGCCGGCCCGCCGGCGTCCGGATCGGCTCCCCAGGCGATTCCCACCTGCATATTGGCCTCGGCGCGCTGAGCGATCTTCCCTGGCTGTGGATGGACGGCGGGCCCGTTGCCGCCTAACATGCCCACCGGGGTTTTGCGGGCTTCACCGGGGGGCAGGTCGATTGACGTGATGGCGGCAGAGCGGTCGGATTTCGAGACGCCGGCACTTGCGGTGTGGCAGATCTGGTCGGACGTTCGCGCCAGTTTCCGGATCTCATCGGCCAAACGGATGATGACATCGTGACGACGACCGATCGCCTTCCACCCGTACCCCCGTCACCCGATGCCCTGACCGAGGGCAACCAACAGCCGCGTCCTGATCCCACGGATTCCGCCGGCCCCCCCGGACGCCATCGGATCCGGCCCGTGCTCATCAGTGGCGGTCTGTACCTGGTGTTGTCGGTCCTCGTGTGGTGGAACGTGTGGTCCAGTCATCCGACCTCGACCACCACCTGTGGATGCGGTGACAGCTCGCTGTTCACCTGGTTCCTCGAGTGGCCGGCCTACGCCATGACCCATGGGCTCAATCCCCTCTTCTCCACGGCGATGATCTATCCGAGGGGCGTCAATCTGTTGGCCAATACGGCCGAGGTCGGATTCGGCGTCGTCCTGGCTCCGATCACCTGGATCTTCGGGCCGGTGGCCACGCTCAATGTCGCGCTCACGCTCAGTCCCGCGCTCTCTGCCCTGGCCATGTTCGTCCTGCTTCGCCGATGGGTGACCTGGCAGCCGGCCGCGTTCTTCGGTGGTCTGCTCTACGGTTTCTCTCCGTTCTTCCTCTCTTACCTCACTGACGCCCACCTCATGATCGGGGCCGCGTTCGTTCCTCCATTGATCGTCGCCTGCCTCGATGAGCTGATGGTGAGGCAACGTCGCCGCCCGATCGCCACCGGTGTGGTGCTCGGTCTCCTGGTGGTCGTCCAGTTCTTCATTGGGACCGAAGTGTTGGCCATCGTGATCGTCGCGGCGGTCATTGCCACCGCCCTGCTGGTGATCTATGCCGGGCTGCGCCATTTCGATGTGCTCCGCACCCATGTCCGCCCGGCAGTCGTCGGCCTGTGTTCCGCCGGCGTGACGGCCGGGGTCCTGCTGGCCTATCCAATCTGGTTCGCCTTCGCCGGCCCGGCCCATCTGTCCGGAAACCTCTGGGATAACCCGTTCCTGAGCTACGGCGGGCCTAATGTGTCGGCCTATTTTGTCCCGGAGGCCCCCTCGGGTGCTGCGCTCGCCACCAGCCTGCGATGGGGCGGGTATCAGGGCCTGACGCTGTCCCAGCAGTACTTCGGCTTCGGCATGGCCGCAGTACTCGTCCTCGGATGCATCGTGTGGCGTAAAGATCGCCGCCTCTGGCTGTTCGGCGCGGTCGGCCTGAGCGGCGTGCTCCTCGCCTTCGGGCTGGGAATCAAGGGTTGGTCGGCCTGGCGACTGTTCGTCAGGTTCCCGACGATGGAGAACATCATCCCCGGCCGGTTCCTGCTGGTCGTCTATCTGGCCGTCGCCACCATGCTGGCCATCATCCTCGACCATGCCTATGGCGGCGTCCGTGACTGGTGGCAGGCAACCTCGAGTGCCGGTCCGCACGACGTACCGGGCATCGCCGGCGGTGGTGCCCGGAGGGTGGCGGCAGCGGTGGGAGTACTGCTCGCGGTCATCGCCCTGGGTCCGATCGCCGCCTACCTCTCGCGGGGCCTGCCCATCACCACCACTCCCGTGGTCCTTCCTCCCTGGTTCCGGACCGTCGCTCCCACCCTCACCGGCGATCCTGTGATCCTGGCCTTTCCTGCTCCCTTCAGACTGGCCGAGACCACGTTGACCTGGCAGGCGGTCAGCGGGATGCACTACTCCATCGTGGGTGGCGCAGGGCCGAGCTCCATACCGCAGCGGGCCGGCAAGGAGAAGGTCGCTCAACACCTCATTGGCGACTACTCCATCTCCTCGAGCCGCTCGAGCCCGGACTTGAAGCAGGTCGCCGAGGTCAGGTCTGCCCTGGACGAGTGGGGGGTGACCACGATCGTCATTCCCGATCCGACCCATCTTCCGCTGTATGAACAGGTGTCCCACGTGAGGTCGCTCGTGGTCCTGCTGACCGCGGCCACGGGCCAACGGCCAGAGTGGCAGGCGGATGCCTGGGTGTGGCACGACGTCGCCCACGCCGGACCACCGGTGCTGTCATCGGCCTCCGCACTGAAGCAGTGCACCATCGGGCCGGCCATCGGCAGCCCAGCCGACATCGATCAAGCCGGTGCGTGCGTGCTGGCGACCCGATCGGCAGGGCGGTGAACGCTCGACATGCAAGGACTGGCGACTCATGCACATTCGTTGATCGACACGAGCAAAATGGTGGTTGCAGATGAGAAATGACGATATCGAGAGATTGATGCATGCGCCTGAGCGCTTGGAAATCTGGACCGAGTTCTTGCAAACGCATCACATACATACCGTTGCGGAACTAGGGGTTGCCCGAGGCATGTTCGCCCAGGGATTGCTCAGAAGCTGTCCAGAAATCGAAAGGTACTACCTCATTGACCCATGGACGCATCTGGAGGATTGGAACATGCCGAGCAACAAGGACAACCTCGCCTTCGAAGAGTTCTTCGAAGAGGCCATGGATCGCACCGAGCGGTGGAAGTCGGCGCGGGTTGTCCTCCGCGGACGGACTACTGAGGTCATCGACTCGATCCCGGACGACTCGTTGGACTTTGCCTATGTCGACGGGGACCATACCCTTCGAGGAGTGACCATCGACCTCCTCCGAGTGTGGCCCAAAGTCAAGGCCGGCGGATTTGTCGCTGGTGATGACTTCTGTCCTTCGATACAGCACCGTGGGACTTTCGAACCGACCCTGGTCTTTCCACTTGCCGTGTACTTCGCCGAGGCGATGGATGTTCCCATCACTGCTCTAGAACATGATCAATTCTTGATCGAGAAGTCGGGGAGCGGCTTCAGTTTTGCGGACCAGACGGGTCTCTACGCAGATCTGACGGTCGGAGGCACCCTTCGTGCTGGGTCTTCCAACAAGGGGCTTCGACTGAATGAGCGCCTTCGAAAGCGCCCCAGAGCCGAGGCACACAGTTAGTCGAACGGCAGCTGTGCGGGCCTCGTCCTTCGACATCGAGGGCTGCGTTCGGTGACTCGGCGGATCAGCGGGTCACTTGCCGGAGCTCACCGGCTTGGGCTCCTTCGGGAGCCCAAGCACCCGTTCGCCGACGATGCTGCGCTGAATCTCCACCGTCCCTCCCCAGATGGTCTCCGACCGCGAGAAAGAGGGATGCATGCAGGTCGCTGACCGGATAGTCATCCCGTCCCCGACGCAGGCGGACGTCCACCGAGTCGTCGTAGGTGCCGGTCAGGATCTGCCCCTCCATGCCCAGGATGTCGATGGCGAGCTCCATCACGTCCTGGTGGTACTCCGACCAGAACATCTTGGTGCAGGCCCCGAGGGCGGTCATGTGGTGGGTGCCGTTGAGGACATCGGTGGGAGATCGATAGCCGTTGATCACCGGGGCCGCCCCCGGGACCGGGGAGATCGCCATACCGTACGATCGTCGGATGGGCGCTGATCGGGGAGGGGCGACGACGCGGCCCCCTTTTGGTTCCGAGCCCGGTGAAGTCCACGCTCACCGTCTGCGCCCGGTGCTCGTCGCCGCGGCGCTCTATCTGGTGGCCTCCATCGTGGTGTGGTGGGAGGTGTGGTCGGGTCATCCGACCTCCAGTACCGGTTGCGGGTGCGGCGACAGCTCCCTGTTCACCTGGTTCCTGGCCTGGCCCGCTTACGCCATCACCCATGGGGCGAACCCCTTCTTTTCGACCCGTCTGTTCCATCCGGAGGGCGTCAACCTCCTGGCCAACACCAGCCAGCTGGCCATCGGCGTCACGCTGGTCCCGGTCACCTGGATCTTCGGGCCCATCGCATCGCTCAACGTGGCCCTCACGCTGAGCCCGGCGTTGTCGGCGCTGGCCATGTTCGTGCTCCTCCGCCGCTGGGTGCACTGGCAGCCGGCCGCGTTCGTCGGGGGTCTGCTCTACGGCTTCTCCCCGCTGGCCCTGGCCAACATCGCCGATGCCCATCTGATGATCGGGATGGTGCCGGTGCCCCCGCTGGTCGTCCTCTGCCTTGACGAGCTGTTGATCCGCCAACGACGTCGACCGGTGCCAGTCGGTATCGGGCTCGGTCTGCTGATCACGTTGCAGTTCTTCCTCAGCACCGAATTCCTGTTGATGACCGTCGTCGCCGGCGTCATCGGGGTGGTGCTCATCGTCGGCTACGCCCTTCTCCGTCACCCCGACGCCGTCCGTCGCCACTTCAGGTTCGCCGTCGTCGGCCTCGGGGCCGGAGTGGTCACCGCGGGAGTGCTGCTCGCCTACCCGGCGTGGTTCGCGGTGGCCGGACCGGCCCACTTCACCGGGACGGTGTGGGCCGGCTTCGACCTCCGGACGGGGGGGACGACGCTGGGCCATTTCTTCGTGCCGCAGTCGACGGCCGCAGCCCGCAGCTCCCTCGGGCCCTTCGCCTTCTCGCTCAGTGCCCGGACCGGTGGCTACCGCGGGGCCATCCTCTCCCCTCAGTACTTCGGCTTCGGTGTGTTGGTGGTCGTGGCCGCCGGATTGGTCGCCTGGTGGCGGGACCTTCGCCTGTGGCTGTTCGGTGGCGTGGCGGTGGCTTCGGTCGTCCTGTCCCTGGGCGCACCGAGGGGAAGCCTTTCGGTGTGGGGGATCCTGGCCGGGCTGCCCCAGTTCGAAAACGTCGTGCCCAGCAGGTTCGTGCTCATCACCTACCTGGCCGTGGCCGTGCTGCTGGGGCTGATCGTGGACCACACCCACGAGTGGGTGTGTGCCCGACTGGCCGTCGGCCAGGACGGTGCCGCCCAGGGTGGCTCGGGGTCCGGGGCCTGGTACGGGGCGCTGGCCGGAATGGCAGTGGCGGCCGTCGCGCTGGTGCCGGTCGGTCTCTACGTGGGACAGAACCTGCCCATCGCCACCCAGGCGGTGGTGGCGCCGTCATGGTTCCGGAAGGTCGCTCCCCGTCTGCCCCCTCATCAGGTGCTCCTCGTGTTCCCGGCCCCGTTCTCCACCATGCAGAGCGGGATGAGCTGGCAGGCCCAGAATCGGATGCGCTACTCGATGGTCGGAGGCGGAGGGCCCGGCGCCCTCTTCGTGCAGTCCCCGTCCCAACGGCCCGGAGCGGCGGTCATTTCCGCCACCTCCTTCTCCTTCGGCCAGGGACTCACCATCACCCCCGAGAAGGTGGCCGCCGTCCGCCGGGCGCTGGACAGCTGGGGGGTCACCATGGTGGTCATCCCCGACCAACCCGAGCTCCCCGTCTACGACCAGATCCCGTCGGTCCCGTTCGCCGCCGCGCTCATCGCCGCGGCCACCGGGCAACAACCGACCTTGCAGGACCACGCTTGGGTATGGACGGGGGTCGATCACGCCGGCCCACCGGCGCCCATCACCACGAGCCGGTTCTCCCTCTGCACCGTCGGCCTGGCCACTCACGGAACGACTGCCGTGGACCGGGCCACCAGATGCGTGCTGGCACCGACCGCGGCAACCGTCCCGACCGCATCCGATCCAGCCATGCCGACGGCCACGAGCGCAGCCGGCCCATGAGGCCGACCGCCGCGGTCATCCGGTCGAGGCGGAGGCCGGCTTCGGCTCCTTCGGCAGGCCGAGCACCCGCTCGCCGACGATATTGCGCTGGATCTCCGCCGTCCCTCCCCAGATGGTCTCCGACCGCGAGAAGAAGAAGGATGCCTGCAGGTCGCTGACCGGATAGTCATCCCGTCCCCGACGCAGGCGGACGTCCACCGAGTCGTCGTAGGCGCCGGTCAGGATCTGCCCCTCCATGCCCAGGATGTCGATGGCGAGCTCCATCACGTCCTGGTGGTACTCCGACCAGAACATCTTGTTGCAGGCCCCGAGGGCGGCCATGTGGTGGGTGCCGTTGAGGGCGTCGGTGAGCGATCGATAGCCGTTGATCTCCATGATCTTGACCTTGGTCCACGCGGTGGCCAGGTGTTGGCGGATCAGTGGGTCGGATGCTTTGCCGTTCCCCTCCGCTTCGGCGATGATCTGGTCGAGCTCACGCTGGAAGCGTCGATGGCCGGTGGTGGCCGACGAGCCCCGTTCGAAGCCCAGGGTGGTCATCGCCACTTTCCATCCGTTGTTCTCACCCCCGACGACGTTGGCCCGCGGGCAACGGGCGTTGGTGAAGAACACTTCGTTGAAATCGGCACTTCCGTCGACCTGCTCGATGGGACGGACCTCGATGCCGTCCTGCTTCATGGGCACGAGCAGATAGGAGATGCCGGCGTGCTTGTCGACGTCCGGATCGGTGCGGGCGAGCAGGAAGATGTAGTCGGCGAACTGGGCCTGGGTGGTCCACACCTTCTGGCCGTTGATCACCCATTCGTCGCCGTCCAGCTCGGCGCGGGTCTTGAGCGAAGCGAGGTCGCTCCCGGCGTCGGGCTCCGAGAACCCCTGGCACCACGAGATGGAGCCGTTGAGGATGCCGGGGATGAATTGCTGCTTCTGCTCCTCGCTGGCCCACTGCAGAATGGTGGGACCGACCAGGGTGTCCCCGAAGAAATCGGCCCTCAGGGGAGCCTCGGCCCGGGCGAACTCCTCGTTGAGGACCACCGACTCCATCAGGGACAGGCCCTTGCCCCCGTACTCCTTGGGCCACGACGCGCAGATCCATCCACCGGCGAAGAGCTTCTTGTTCCACTCCCGATTGAACGTCTTCTTCTCTTCCGGGGTCATGGAGAACCCCGGCGTGCCCCAGCCGTCGGGGAGGTTGTCGGTGAGCCACTGTCGGATCTCGGCCCGAAACGGCTCGGTCTCTACGGGGTAGTTCAGATCCATGGGTCGACAATATCCCTGCTGGGCGCATGGCGTTATCGGCACGTCGGTCGGCCAGGTCGCGGCCCACGCCTTCCTGAGCGAGACCACGCTGCCGAGGGTCTGTCTTCAACGAGAAGCCATTGGGGGTGCGACAGACCCATAGCTGATATAAGTTCTGGCATCATCCGAGCTTTGGCGGTTATCGGACGCTCTGGCGGCCTCCCTACATGAGAGCGGCCGTGACGCAACACGCCGATACTCCAGCAGTCCGAGGTACTGCCCGCTCCTATGGTCGATGGGGTCCTGGCGGGCTCAGTTGCGCTCTTTACGCTGCTCTGGCGATGCTCTTCTTCAGCCATTTCAGCGAATTGGGGCCGGGCCACATCTCAGGGGATGGGTCGATTGATGCAATCGTGCAGATCTGGTGGCTCGAATGGATGGCATTTGCCTTGCCCCATGGTCTTAACGTCTTCTCGACTCAGTGGCTCAACTATCCGGCCGGTGCGAACTTCGGAGTCGTTGGAGGGTCGTCACTCTCCCTCGGTTTATTGCTGCTGCCGATCACAAAGATCTTTGGTCCGGCTGTCGCCTGGAACATTGCAGTCCGCCTCGCTCTCGTGGCGTCAGCCACCTCGATGTGTCTCGTGTTGCGCAGATGGACCACGTGGTGGCCGGCAGCCTTTCTAGGTGGTCTGCTCTACGGCTTTTCTGCCTATACCTTCTACAACGGTGGCAACGGCGCCTATCTATTTCTGATATTCGTACCGTTGCCTCCGCTGATCTTTCTCATCCTCCACGAGATCTTGGTGCGCCAACAGTGGCGTCCCCAGGCAGCTGGAACTCTCCTGGCCGCAGTCTGCGCAGTCCAGTTCTTCATCTCCACCGAGGTGCTCGCCAGCACTGTGGTGATGGGGGTCATCGCCACCGCTATCTACCTCCTGATCAAGCGGCGTGAGTTTTCTGAGCGGAGGACCTATGCGGCAACGGCGTTCGTCTACGGGCTGGGCGGAGCGTGTCTCCTGCTCGCATATCCGGCATGGATGACGTTTGCTGGTCCCCAGCATCTCAACGGACCGCCGTTCTCACCGGCGCAGCTGGCCTTGCTCCCTAGCGATCTGTACGGCGCAGTCACCTCAAACGGGGAGTGGCTGAGCAAGTCGACCATGACCAGTCCGGTTTACTTCTACCCCGTCTCGCAGGCCGAATCGGCCCAGATGTACCTCGGCCTTCCCCTCCTCGTGGTGCTCGCTGGTTTTGTCGTCTTCTTTCGCAAACAGCGGGTGATCCTCTTTGCCGGAGGCATGGCAGTCATCGCCTATGTACTCTCGTTGGGCTCACCTCTGTGGGTAAACGGTCGCCGGACGTCGATCGTCCTTCCTTTCGCTGCTTTCCAACACATCCCGGTTCTCGATGGGTTTATCGCCGCGCGGTTTGCCCTGTTCACCATCCTGTTCGGGGCGGCAATATTTGCGATAGGTGTCAATGAGCTGTGGGTGCGCCTGGCGTCCCGATGGGACAAATATCTGGCCCTGTTCTGTGTATGCGTCCTAGCCGTTGTCGTGGTCACCCCGCTGATACCGGCACATGTATTTCCGTCGACTCCTGTGAATACCCCTTCGGTCTTTACCTCCGATCTCATTCCACCTGGAAGTGTGGTGCTGGCTTACCCGTACCCGGATCTGAGTCAACAGATCATGCTCGACCAGGCCATCGGTGGGATGCGGTTCAAATTGATCGGGGGTTACGGCAGCTTCCCGTCACCAACCGGACGGTTCGGTACCACTCGACCTGCTGCCCTCAGACCTCGTTCGGTGCAGGCACTGTTTGATGCGGCATTCTCAGGCCGCCCTCCACCGGCTGGGGATCTGATTCCTGCCATTCGATCATTCCTGCTCCGATATGGCGTTCAAGCAGTGATCGTTGTCTCAGCGGGCCACAACCCTGGTTTGGTTATCGATCGGCTCACTGCGGCGATCGGACCCCCTATTCATGTCGGGGCGACCACCGTCTGGCTGCATGTGCAGCATCATCTCGAATCGTCCAGATGAGAACACAGCACGAAAGTCCACGTCAGCAGCCTCTGGGTCCTTCGGTGGGGCCCAGGAGAGCACATTGGAGATCCTTGATGCCACCGACGAAACCAGGGGAACCGACCGGCTCCGCCGGTCAGCCACCGCCCAACTGGACGGCTTTGACGATCAGGAGGATGGCGCTGATAGCCAGATAGAGACGGAGCGAGAGCATGCCGACCCGGAGCCCAGGGGACCACTTGACCGGCTTGAGTAGGGCAAGGGGGGGCATCCGCCATGAGAGTTTCTCGATCTGGCCCATCTGGGGGGCCGGAGCCGTGGCGGGCGGACCGCCTCGCCGGGCCAGAACACGCAGCACGATCGTCACGATGATGCCCCCGGCGGCGAAGGCCACGGCAAGGTCAACGAACACGCTGGTGATGTTGATGTGGGGAAACAGGGTGCTGGCCATGAGGGTGCCCGAGAGGATGAGTAGGACGCTGATGATGATGGAGGCGACCAGATTGAGCCACTTCGGGTTGACCCACGGGCCGAGCACTTCTCGATCGTTGCACAGCAGGAGAAGGAAGACGGCGGCGGAGGGAAGCAGCAGGCCGGCGAGGGCCTGGACACTGGTGGTGATCAGTCCCAGGGGGGCGTGAGGAATCAGCACGATGGCAGCGGCGGCCACCACCATGGCGATATAGCTCAGATAGAACTGCTTGGCCTCTTTGAATCCCCGGTGCAGGGAATGACGAATGCCGAACATGTCGCCGAAGGCGTAGCTGGTGGACAGGGTGACCGCGGCGGCGCCCAGGATGCTGGCGTCGAAGAGGAGGATGGCGAACAGCGCGCCGAGCACATGGCTGTGATCGGCGAGCAGGTGGGCGACGCCGGCAGCGTTGGTGAAGTGGCCGAAGGCATTGGTACCTGTAGCGGCGTAGTTGGCGGCCACCATGATGCAGGTGGCGCCTATCACCACCACGATCGATCCCACGACAGTGTCGACTCGTTCATAGCTGATGAATCTCGGGGTGATGCGTTTGTCGACGATGTTCGACTGCTGGAAGAACAGCTGCCAGGGGGCGACGGTGGTGCCGACGATGGCGATGATCAGCAGCACGGCGGCCGATGAGGCGCCGCCGCTGATGCCCGGCACCACGAAATCGTGGCCGATGGTCCCCCATTGCGGATGGGACAGGAAGAGCATCGGTATCTGCACCAGGCTGATGGCGATGAAGATGAACATGGCTCGCTCCCATCGCTGAAAGCTCCCTGAGGCCATGATCGCCACCAACGCCACCGCCGCGGTGGGAACGGCGATGTAGGGGGAGATGCCGGCGTAGGAGGAGGCCAGGGAGATACCGATGAACTCGGTGACGATGGTCAGGAAGTTGAGGATGAAGAGGTCACCGACGCTGAACCAGCCCCACCCCCGTCCAAACCGTTCATTGATGAGCCGGGCATGGCCCACGCCGGTGACGGCACCGAGACGTACGACCATCTCCTGGTTCACGACCAGGACCGGGATGAGCAACAAGAGGACCCACAACAGGCTGGTGTGGTAGTTCTGGCCGGCCTGGGCGTAGGTGGAGACGCCCCCGCGTCGTTGTCGCCCACCATGACAATAAGGCCAGGTCCAGCGATGGCCGCGAAGGTGAGCAGACGACGCCGCCAACTATGTCGTTCGCCAATATCGCCGACCGCGACTCGGCCGAACGCTCCCTCGATGTCACCCAGATGGGCTGAGTCGAGAACGGCAGTGGCGGGGCTCTGGAGCTGGGGGCCAGGAGTGCGGTCGGGACGTGGCGGATCAGCCGCCCCGGGGGCACCCGTGGCGGCTGGACGGTCCGTCATGGCTTACCCTTGGTGCTCGGTATGTTTGATGGACGGGCCGACAGGTTCCGGATCGACGTGGGCCGGCTCGGGGTGGGCCGGAGGTTCTCGTCGACGCCAGTCGTCGGGGATTGTCGCCTCCAGGATGTCGTCGACGGTGATGACGCCGAGGAGCTGGTCGTCGACATCGACGACCGGGACGGTCATGAGGTTGTAGTCGGCCATGAGCAGCGCCACGTCGACGACATCGGTGGTGACCGCCACCCGCACCGGGTCACCATCGACGATGTCGGCCAAGTGCGCTTCGGGGTCGGCCTGGAGTAGTCCGATGACGCTGACCGTGCCGACCAGCCGGCTGGCCCCGTCGATGGCGTGGAGCGTGATCAGGGCCTCGGGCTGAATGCTCTCAGCTTGGCGGATCCGGCGGATTGCCTCCTCGACGATGACATCGGCGGGAACCGTGAGGAAGTCGACCCCCATGATCCCCCCGGCGCTGGTGGCATTGAAACCGAGGAGCGTCAGTACCTTGGTACGGGTGCCCAGCGGGAGGAGGTCGAGGACCTTCTGTCGGCGGCCCTGGGGTAGCTCGGCGACAGCGTCAGCGGCATCGTCGGCTCGCATGTGGGCGAGAACGTCAGCCACCTCGAGATCCGACTTGTCCCCGAACAGCCGGGTGGCGAGGTCGGGGTCCAGCTCCTCGAACACGTCGGCCTCCAGTTCGGGGTCGGCGTGGACCAGATCGAGGATCTCTTCGCCTTCGGTGCGCGTCGCATCCTCCAAGAGGTCGGCGATCTGGGCGGGCTTGAGGCGACCGACCCGACGACCGAACCCAGCCCGGGCCCGGACACTTGCGGCGTGGCCGATGAGCGGCTCAAAGGCCTTCCAGTCCTGACACGGGTGCCCGGCGGTCGACCGGATCAAACCGAAGAGTCGGGCCGGGCGCCGGGTGTCCAGACACGACAGGACCCACCCCTCCTCATTGGCCTGCAGCTCGATGTCCCAGGCCCGCACCAGCTCGGCGTCGGCCACATCGATGAGCCGGTGGCGCAGGATGTCCTCCCGCAGGAGCACCTCCCCGTCGCGGCGTTCGAATCCCCGCAGGTCGACCTTGGCCTTGGCCAGGATGATTCGCTGTTCGCTGAGCTCAGCGACCCGCTCGATGGGCACGAACACCGGGCGGCCTCCGACCTTGGCCACCAGTCCGGTGATCACCGGATAGTCCCCACCGCGCAAGCGGACGATGACGTCGTCGACCTTGCCCACACCCTCGCCCGTCGGCGACAGCAGCTGGTGGCCCAACAGCCCGGACAGATGCATGTTGGCAGCGTACATGAGCCCGGATCGTTCCCACAGAAAGCGGAGGTCCCTCTTGAGGCAACGAATCGAGCGGTGTGGATCGGGTTGGCGGTCGGGGGATTCCCCCCGTTCCTTGTGGTGGTATCAGTCCTGGGTTGGATCGGAGTGCCGTTGTGACCTGAACCGGGGTGACAACCCGGTCGGTTACGACTTGACGATCACCGTGAAACTCCGCTTTGCCGTCTCGGGGGTCGCGGTCGAGTCGGTTGCCTCCGCCGTGAACGTGAAGCTACCCGTGGCCGTGGGGACGCCGGTCAGCTGTCCGCCGGTTCCGAGGGTGACCCCCGTTGGCGGCGAACCCGCCGAGACCGCCCAGGTATAGGGGGCGGTCCCTCCCGTCGCGGCCAGGGTCTTCGAGTACGCCACGTTCAACTTGGCGGTGGCGAGCTTCGTCGTCTTGACGGTCAGTGGGACGTCCGGGGCGACGGTGAGGGACTCGGCTTGAGTGGCGCTCTCGCTACCGTCGACCACCTTGAGCGTGAACGCCGTTGTTCCCGCTCCGGTCGGGGTGCCGGTGATGGCCCCGGTCGTCTTGTCGAGCTTCAGTCCCTTGGGCAGCTTTCCCTGCGACAAGGAGAACTTGTAGCTCGCCGGGCTGGTGCCGCCGCCCGCGTAGACGGTGTCCGAGTAGCTGGACCCCTGCGTGGCCGCGGTCAGCGGCTCATCGATGAGGCTGACCGGATAGGTGGGCGAAGCCGGCATGGTGGCGTTGCAGACCACGCCACTCGGTCCATTCGCCCATGAGTCGCAGGTCGGACCGGACTGGACGAGCCGGTCCGGCAGGATCGAGTGCATGAGTGAGGCCGCCGTCGTCACTTCCGGATACGGCTGATCGTCGATATTGACCAGGCCGAAGTCATTGTTCTCCCCGTTGGGAACGCGGCCGTTGGCCGGCTGGTCGGTGTACTGGAACCATTCGTCGCCGACCAACCAGGGCGCGTCCTCGTACAACGGAGCCAGGAAATTGGCGTAGTCCGTGGCCCGGGCCTGCTGGTTCGCCGAGACGTAGTAGATGCCGGGGTCGGTATTCGGATCCTGGGGCCCCGGAGCGATGAAGGCGTACTCGCCGATCATCATCGGCCCGTTGAAGTAGGACGCCATGTTGGCCAGGTTGGGCTCGACGGGAAGGTAGTAGGGCCAGACCTTGTCGACAGCCTGGGCAATGCCCGGAGGGAGCGTGTAGTCCTCGACGCTGAACACGTTGACATAGGGGACGGCCGACTCGATCACCTGGGGCTGGATCTCTTGGCCCTCCGCCTTCACCCCGAGGATCAGGTGGTTGGTGTCGTACATGCGCACCGCCGCGGTGGTCACCGAGAAGTACCGCGTGGTCACCGCGGAGATGAATCCGTTCAGGTTCCCCGCGTACTCCTGGGCCACCGCCAGCCCGGGTGAGCCGGCGGGTAGTTGCAGGTACGCCTGCTGGAGGTTCTCCCCATCGGGCAGTCCGGGTGGCCCCCATCCGGGCTCATCGTCGGTGAAGTAGCCGATCACATTGGGGTTGTCCGCCCATTGGGGGACTTCAGACGCGGCGTCGGCGTCGGTGTCGGTGACAAACGACGAAGCGAAGACGTCGGTTTCGATGCCCATATCCAGTTGGACGGTGAAGGGCATCTGGGTGCCGATCGTGGTGTCGTCCGAGTAGTCGCCGATGTTATTGAAGCCCCACGACCGCAGCCGGGCCAGGGTGGCCGTGCCCCAGGCCGCCGTGCTCGGGTAGTCGGCGGCCACGGTTTGGGCGTAGGGGCTCTGTCCGGTCACCTGGTCGACATCGCCGGCGGCCGAAACATGGTCGACCCCGTCGGCGTAGAAGGGCTGTCCGGTGGGCGTGACCAACCACCAGCGGCCGTCAGCCTGACCGGTGGCGAAGTAGCCGGTCGCCGGGAAGGTGATGGGGCCGGTGGTCTTCTTGGCCGACAGCTGCATCTCCTTGGGGGTCCTGACCTTCCCCGCCTTGGTCACGGCCGGAATGGTCACGGCGAACTTGGCCGCGGCAGCCTCGTCGGCGCTGACCGAGGGAACCTTGGTCGAAGTGGTGACCGCCCCGGCGCCGACCGCGGGCGGGACGAATGCGCTGCTGAGGAGCGCCGCCGCCGCCACCAGGGCCGCGCCCGTGCCCATCCGAATTTGAACTTTCCGACCCAATGCCATGAGTACCCCTCCATCCGCGTGCCGCCCACACTACCGATCGGTCACCCCGGATGTCACTTTCTCGGCTGGGGAGGACAGTTGAGGGCCCTATTCGCCCGTTCGAGGGTCGATCCGGCCGGACCTGAACAGCGGCGGCATCCGGTTGCTTGGTTTGCCGAGGTCAGCGGCGTGGGGGGCGATTCCCCGGGGGAGCGGCCAGGGACGGATGGGTTAGGGTGGCCCGGCCCGGGTTGATCGGTCCCGGGCCGGCAGATGCGATCCAGCCAGGGATCTCTCCGTCGATGTCGCCTGGATCGGGATGCCGGTTTGCGCCAAAGTACCTGGCTGCGGGAGTATTTGACTTCTATGTGCCTGATCGCCTTGGTAATTCATGCCTAGCTTCGGGCTCAGAAGGCACAAGATCAAGGGTCCGAAGACCCCGCCGCCGGTTCCTGAACGGATCGCCCCCCGCCCCCCGGGCCCGGGCGGCCTCCGGATCGCCTTTCTGGTCTACCGGGGCAATCCCCGCTGTGGGGGCCAGGGTGTGTACACCCGGCACCTGACCCGTGAGCTGGTGGCCCTCGGCCACTCGGTCGAGGTCTTCGCCGGGCAGCCGTGGCCGGAGGTCGACGAGGGAGTCGGCTTCACGCCGGTGCCCAGCCTCGACCTCTACCGCGATCCCGACCCGTTCCGGATCCCCCGGCCCGGCGAGTTCCGAAACTCCTACCCGACCTCGGTCGCCGCCCTCGAGTTCGGCGTGATGTGCACGGCCGGCTTCCCCGAGCCGTGGACGTTCAGCCTGCGGGCCCGCCGCCTGCTGGCCGCCCGGCGGCACGAGTTCGACCTGGTCCACGACAACCAGTGCCTGGGCAACGGCATCCTCGGCATGATCGACGACGGCTGGCCGCTCCTCACCACCCTCCACCACCCGATCACCGTCGACCGCCAGCTCGCCCTCAGCCACGCCACCAACCCGTGGCAGCAGTTCACCCAACGTCGATGGTTCGGGTTCCTGCGGATGCAGGTCAAGGTGGCCCGGGCCCTGACCCGGGTGGTCACCGTCTCCGAGTCGTCGAAGCGGGACATCGCCTCGCAGATGCAGGTCGATGTGGACCGGATGACCGTGGTGCCGGTGGGAGTGGACCACACCGTGTTCCGCCCTCGCGACGAGGTGTCGCCGGTGCCCGGTCGGATCATGGTCACCTCGTCCTCCGACGTGCCGATGAAGGGCCTGGTCCCGCTGCTCGAGGCCGTGGCCAAGCTGCGCACCGAGCGGGACATCGAGCTGGTGGTCATCGGCAATCCACGGCCGGAGGGGCGGGTGGCCAAGGCCATCGAACGCCTCGACCTGGCCCCCATCGTCCGCTGCGTGTCGGGGATCAGCGACGACGACCTGGCTCGCAACTACGCCCAGGCCCAGGTGGCGGTGGTGCCCTCGCTGTACGAGGGGTTCTCGCTGCCGGCCATCGAGGCCATGGCCTGTGGGGTGGCCCTCGTGGCCACCACCGGCGGGGCGCTCCCCGAGGTGGTCGGCACCAACGGGGTGACCGGCCTGCTGGTGCCGCCCGACGACCCGGGGGCGCTGGCCGCGGCCATCGGCCTGCTCCTCGACGACGACGAGCTGCGGGCCCGGTTGGGCGCCGCCGGGCGCGAACGGGTGCTCGGACGCTTCACCTGGCAGGTGACGGCGGCGGGAACCGCAGACGAGTACCGGAGGTTGCTGGCCGATCCGGCCCCCTCCCCGCACCAACCCGAACTCACGGAGACTTCACCATGCTGACCGTTGACTACGCCAAACTCGGGGTTCAGGCGGGCGACCGCCTCCTCGACCTCGGGTGCGGGTTCGGCCGCCACTCCTATCAGGCGGCGCGGCTCGGTGCCGCGGTGGTGTCCTTCGACGCCAGCTGGGACGAGGTCCGCAATGTGCAGGACACCTTCGGCGCCATGCTGGTGGCCGGGGAGTTGGCGGCCGGCGACCCGAGGGTGGGATCGACCCAGGGTGATGCCCTCCAGCTGCCCTTCGCCGACGGCTCCTTCGACCGGGTCATCGCGTCCGAGGTCCTGGAGCACATCCCCGACGACGAGTCGGCCATGGCCGAGCTCGCCCGGGTGCTCCGCCCCGGTGGCACCATGGCCGTGACCGTGCCCCGCTGCGGGCCCGAGTTCATCAACTGGGCCCTGTCCGACGAGTACCACAACGTGCCCGGTGGCCACGTGCGGATCTACCGCCAGAGCCAACTGGTCGGGCGCCTCCAGGGGACCGGCCTGAAAGCGGTCGGGCAGCCACCACGCCCACGGGCTCCACGCCCCCTACTGGTGGCTGCGCTGCCTGGTGGGGCCGACCAACGACGCCCATCCCGCCGTGTCCACCTACCACCGCCTGCTGGTGTGGGACATCGAGAAGGCTCCGAAGGTGACCCGTTACGCCGACCGGGTGCTCAACCCCCTGGTGGGGAAGAGCCTGGTCGTCTACCTGGAGAAGCCCTGGTCACGCGGACGAGATCCGCCACGAGGAGGTTGCATGAGGTCCCTACCCGAAGTGCCCGGGGTGATGACCTCGGCCCAGGTGCTGGCGACCGCCCAGTCCATCGCCGGCCTGCAGCGGCCCGACGGCATGATCGAGTGGTATCCCGGGGGTCACTGCGACCCGTGGAACCACGTCGAGGCGGCCATGGCCCTCACCGCGGTGGGCATGGACGACGAGGCCGACCGCGCCTATCAGTGGCTGGTCGACACCCAGCTGCCCGACGGCAGCTGGTTCAACTACTACCTGGCCACCGGCATCGAGGACCCGCGACTCGACACCAACGTCTGCGCCTACCTGGCCACCGGCGCCTGGCACCGCTACATCTCCACCGGCGAGCTCGACGGCCTCGAAAAGCTGTGGCCCGCCCTGTCGGCCGGGGTCGACTTCGTGCTGCGGTGGCAGCGGCCCGACGGCTCCATCCACTGGTCGCTCGACTCCTCGGGGTTCCTCGAGGAGTACGCGCTCCTGACCGGTTCGTCCTCGATCTACCACAGCCTGCGGTGCGCCATCGCCTGCGCCGACCGGCTGGGCCACGAGCGTCCCGACTGGGAGCTGGCCGCCGGTCGCCTGGCCCACGCCATCGCCCACCAGCCTGACGCGTTCGCCCCCAAGGTGGAGTTCGCCATGGACTGGTACTACCCGGTGCTGGCCGGCGCGCTCACCGGTGAGGCGGCGCGCCGCCGCATCGACGGCTCGTGGTCGACCTTCGTGATGGAGGGTCGCGGCGTCCGCTGTGTGTCCACCGGCGAGTGGGTGACCGCGGCCGAGACCGCCGAGTGCGTCCTGTCCCTCGACGCCCTGGGCATGGACGACGCGGCCATGCGCCTGTTCACCTGGGTCCAGGCGCTGCGCAACGAGGACGGCTCCTACTGGACCGGCATGGTCTACCCGGAAGAGGCCACCTATCCACCCCTGGAGCGGTCGTCGTACACGGCTGGCGCCATGGTGCTGGCGGCCGACGCCCTGAGCCGGACCACCCCGGCGTCGGGCCTGTTCCGGGGCGAGGGGCTGCCGAGCCATCTCGACCTGACCGAGCCCGCTCCGGAGGCTCCCGTCGAGGCGGCGCTGCGCGCCCCCGGCTCGCCCGGCACGGCCTGATCGGCGGTAGCTCCGCCGCGGGCCGCCGAAGGCTGAGCCCGGTGGCGGAGGATGGTTGCTCGCCGTCCGTGGACTCAGCGGCGGGTCATGGGTGCAGATGACGATCGTGATGGTGGAACAGCTCGGCGCCCTCGACCATGGCGAGCAGTCCCACCTCGCTACCGTCGGGGGCCGGCATGGTCGCCTCGGCGGACCAGGGACCGTGGGCCAGCTGATGGGACCAGTCGCTCGTGTCCCACAACCGGTTGTGCTCCTCGAAGGGATCGGAAACCAGGTCGAACTCCTCGAAGGCGAAGAGCCGGTCCTGGTGGACGGCGAGCACGGGGGACCCGAGGAGCTGGGCTCCGAACTCCAGCAGGCGGTCGCGCTCCGGCATCGTGGAGGCTCCGGCCGCCAGCTGCAGCGAGGTGATGATGAGCTTGCGAGGGGTGCTTGAGGAAGGACCGGATGAGGGGGCCGTCGGCCAGTTCTCCGAGCATCCGCTCGTTGCGCTCGAGGTCGGCCGGGGTCATGTGCTTGTGATGGCCGCGGTACGTTGAGGCGGAACCGGTCCCTCAGGTAGAGGTACCGCTGGTCCTCGGCCACCAGGGTGCGCGGCCCGACCTGTTCGGCGGGCCGGCCGTCCACCTCGGGGAGCGGTCCCACCCCGGCCAGGTCCAGCAACGTCGGCACCACGTCCGTGGTGGAGAGCACCTGGGATCCGAGCGCGTCGGCCAGCGCCTTGGCGTCGCGCCTCGGGGAGCGACGACGGCAGGTCGAAGTAGAGCGGCACCCGCAACAGGTCCTGGTGGAGCCGGCCCCCGTGGTGGACCCGTCCCAACTCGTAGTCGAAGCCCTCGCCGTGGTCCGAGGTGACCGCGGTGACGAAGTCGTCGCGCTCGCGGACCACGTCCAGGACGGCTTCGACCTTGGCCTTCTGGGCGGCGATGCAGGTGGCGTAGGCGGCGGCCGCCGCGGCCCGGTCGGCCGCCGTGGTGTCCCTCCAGCTGATGACCCGATCCCCGAGCACCGGCGGGCTGCCGGGCGGCAGGTAGCGGGTGGTCACCGGCTCGCAGTAGTCGTGCACGATGTTCGAGTGGAGGAGGATGAACGAGGGCCGCTTCGGGCCGGCCCGCCGGATGGCCCGCAGGGTCCGTTTGAACGGCACCTCGTGATCGAGGCTCATCTTCCAACGGTCGAAGCCGGATTCGACCCCCGAACCGGGGGAGATGGCCCCGTTGTTGACGGTCCCCACCTTGCGGTAGCCGTCGGGGAGTGCGGCCAGCAGCCGGTTGGCGTCGAGCGGCCGATCGCGCCAGAAATGGCGGTGGCGGTAGGCGGCCACACCGGTGACGATGGACGTGACACGACGGCAGGGTCCACGGAGCCGAGCTCATACAGGTCGCGGCCTGGAGCGTCCGGTCGGGTCGGGCCAGACCGGCGCCGATGCCGTCTTCCCGGAGGTCATCCAGAATGATCAGCAGGATGTTCGGTGCTGTCGGCACTGTCCCCCAGTGTCTCGCTTCCTCGCCGGTGCGGTGGCTCCCACCCGTGACTACGGGCGTCAGGTTAGACGGTGCCGGTGAGGCTCGAGCACGCCACCCGTCGGGTCGGTAGGGGCTCAGAGTCGCCGCAGCACCCGCAGCGAGCCGCACTCGCCGTCCTCCACGAACTCGCCCGAGTCGAGGGCGGCCCGCCAGATGTCGTACGGCGGCCGGCCACCGTCGGCCGGGTCGGGGAACACGTCGTGGATGGCCAGCCACCCGTCCTCGACCACCTTCGGCGCCCATCCCCGGTAGTCGGCCCACGCCGGCTCCTCGCCGTGCCCGCCGTCGATGAAGCAGAAGGCGAGGGGCGTGACCCAGTGGGTGGCCACCGTCCTCGAATCGCCCACGATGCCCATCACCGATGCCTCGAGGTCGGCCCCGACCACGGTGCGGCGCCAGTGGGGGAGGGTGTCGATCCGACCGGTGTCGGGATCCACCAGGCCCTGGTCGTGGTGTTCCCAGCCGGCCTGGTTCTCTTCGGACCCGTGGTGGTGGTCGAGGCTGAACAGGCAGGCTCCGGTCTCCTCGGCGGCGGCGCCGACGTAGACGGTCGACTTGCCGCACCAGGCCCCGATCTCCATGAAGGTGGCGTCGGCGAAGGTCGCACCGGCCCGGAGGGCGGCCAGGTACAGGGCCTCGCCCTCGGCGTCGGGCATGAAGCCGGTGGCCGCCCGGGCCAGCGCCAGCAGGTGGTCGCGCCGATCGACCCGATCGGTGGGGTTAGCGACGGGCGGAGTGTCCATCGCTCCAGACTGTCACGATCCTGTCGTCCCCAGCGTCGTCCAGCGACAGTCCGTAGATCAGATCGCCATTGGCGTCCACGTCGAAGATCTCGATCCCGTCCTCGACGTGGGGAGCATCGGCATCGAGGGCGACGGCGATCTTGTTGAGCGCGTTGCGGGCCACGTCGAGGACCAGCTCGACCCGCTGGGCGTCGCTGGTCTGCTGCTCGAGGGCGAGGATCATCCCGGCGTCGAGGCGGGCCGGGGTCCAGACCATGGCGTCGGCGAAGGCCAGCGCGGCCTTGGCCCGTGGGTCGAGGTCGCTGTGGCGGTGGTCGTCCACCGCGGCGAAGTCCGGCATCCCCGGCCCCGGCCAGCAGGGCCGGCCGGCTCCGCAGCGACTGGCAGATGCGGCACCGGTGTTGGCGGGCTCCCCGCAGCCGGACCAGCTCGGTGGTGAGCGGGTCGAGGGCGTCGAGTCGCGGCACGGTGCGGATGAGCCCGTCGACCGCCACCCAGATGCCGCCCTCGGCCGGTGCGGGCGGCGGACCGACCGCTCCGCCGGCACCGAAGAGGGCATCGAGCGACGCCCACACCCGGGGCAGGAAGTCCATCACGTAGATGATCGGCGCCACCACCCCGGCCTGCGTGGCGAAACTCCGGAGGAAGTCGTCCCGCTCGGCCTCGGTGATCGACCCCACGTCGAGACTGAACTGCTCGGCGAAACGGAGGCCGGCCCGTTCGGCGTCGGTGAGGTCGGGTCGCGAGCGCCAGTCATCGCCGGACGCCGTCGACCACCGGTCGGGGACGGCTGGGGCTGGAGGGGTGAGCGGGGCCAGCCCGAGCGTCGACCCGCACACCCGGCCGATCAGCTCGGTGAGGTCGAGCAGCCCGATGGCTCGCGGCCTGGTCCCAGGCGGTCACCTCGAAGACCCGGAGGGCCCGAGCGGCGTCGGGCGCCACCCGCTCCAGTGTGTCGCGGCCGTTGCTCATCTCACCGGCGATGCTAGGCCGTCGGCGGTGTCGCTCCCGCCTCGGGCCGGGGGGGCCGCCGCCGAGGATGGAACACGGTCCGCCGGTAGATTGCACGCCCGGACCCCGGCCCTCGGTGGCACTACTGTCCGGGGGCACCGTGAACGCCGAGCCGATGACCGAACCCGTAGACACCAACCCGCTGGCCGGCCGGCCGTCGGCCACCGGCAAGGTGCGGATCACCGCCCTCGACGGGCTGCGGGCCGTGGCCCTGCTCATGATCATGGGCTACCACTTCGGGGTGGGGTGGCTCCAGGGGGGCTTCTTCGGCGTGGACATCTTCTATGTCCTGTCCGGCTACCTGATCACCGGCCTCCTGCTCTCCGAGTTCGCCCGGCGGGGCCGGATCAAGCTCTCGGCCTTCTGGCTGCGCCGGGCCCGGAGGCTGCTGCCCGCCCTGCTCATCGTGTTGGTGGCGGTGACCCTGATGGTCCGGTTCGCCGAGCCGGCCGGGCTCTACCCCGGGTTCCGGCATGAACGCCCTGTCGGCCCTCTTCTACTTCTCCAACTGGTGGCAGATCCACGCCAGCAGCAACTACTTCGTGGCCACCGGGGCCGCCTCCCCGCTCACCCACACCTGGTCCCTGGCCGTGGAGGAGCAGTTCTACCTGGTCTGGCCCCTGGTGGTGCTGGCCGTGATGCTCCTCGGCCCGCACCTTCGCCCGGGGCGTCCAGGCCCTCTTCGTGGTGTCGGCGGTCGGGGCCCTCGCCTCGGCCCTCGAGATGGCCCTCCTCTACAGCCCGACGGCCAACACCACCCGGCTCTACTTCGGGACCGACACCCACGCCCAGTCCATCCTGGTCGGGGCGGCCCTGGCCTGTGCCCTGACCATGATCCAGCGCCGGACGGGGGAAGAGGGCATGGCCCCCGAGGCCACGCTCGACGCGGGCCTCGGTCGCCCTGGTCGCCCTCGGCCTGGCCGGCTTCGCCGGCACCTTCACCCTCACCTACCTGGAGTCCGGCACCACCCGGCTTCGACTACCAGGGCGGGTTCATCCTCTCCGCCCTGTCGGCGGCGGCCATCATCGTGGCCGCGGTGTGCGTGCCCGAAGGGCCCGATCGCCCGGACCCTCTCCCTCCGGCCCCTGGTGTGGATCGGGCACCATCTCCTACGGCGCCTACCTCTGGCACTACCCGGTCTTCGTCTACTTCGACGCCGCCCGGACCGGCCAGGCCGGCTTCCCCCTGCTCGCCATCCGCTTCGCCGCCACCTTCGCCCTGGCCACGGCCAGCTTCTACCTGGTCGAGCGGCCGGTCATGTACGGCACCTTCTGGCGACAGCTGAAGGCGGCCATCCCGGCCACCGCCCTCATCGTGGCCACCGTGGCCGTGGTCCTGGCCGGCACGACGGCCGACGCATCGGCCAACCCCACGGTCACGGTCCCCATCCCGGCGGGTCGCCCCGGGACCGGCAGCGTGCCCGTGCTCCTCACCGGCGACTCCACCGCCCTCACCCTGGGCCTGGCCTTGAGCTACGCGGCGGATCAGTCGAAGGACGGCATCGACGTCATCGACAAGGCGATCGACGGATGCGGCGTCGCCGAGGGCCGTACCGTGATGTCCGACGGTGTGGTCAACCGGTGCCTGCGTGCCCTGCAATCCGAGTGCGCCCGCCGACCAGCAGTGGCCGGCCCTGCTCGAGCAGCAGCTGTCCCAGTACCGGCCGCGGGTGGTGATCCTGCTGGCCGGCCGGTGGGAGGTCTACGACCGGTCCGACCTGGCCGGCCGGATCACCAACATCACCGATCCGAGTTACGCCCGCTACGTCCAGAGCGCAGCTCCAACGGTTCGTGGACGTCGCCTCCTCGAAAGGGGCCAGGTGGTGTTGATGACCGCGCCGTACTACGACGCCGGCGAGAGCAGCGCGAACGGCCAACCCCTGCCCGAGGACCAGCCCGCAGCGGGTCCTGGACTACAACCGGTCTGGTGCGAGCGGTGGTCCGGGCCAACCCGAACACGACGACGCTGTCCCCGCTGAATGCGATCGTCTGCCCCGACGGTCACTTCACCTTGACCATCGGCACGGTGGTGGTACGGGCGCCGGACGGCGTGCACTTCCCCTTCTTCACCATCTTTTCCAACGACACGGCCCGGGCCGGACACCGTCGCCCAGGTGAACGAGTTCGGCGAGTGGATCGGCCCCAAGATCCTCCCGCCCATCGTCAGACTGGCCGAGGGCTAGCCGACGGTCGCCCGGCCACTACACCAGGGTGTTGGCGAAGAACGAGCGGGACAGGAGCGCGGTGATGACGCCCACGATGGCCACCACCGCCCAGAGCAGGGGCAGGGGGATCCGGCGCAGGCAGACGATGGCGGGCGCGGCGAGGACGATGCTCCGGTTCCACGCCCCGCCGTTGGCCGCATGGAACAGGACCAGCACCACCACGGCGACCCCGGCCAGCGCCGGGTAGATCATGAGGGGATCCCGGACCCGCCGCCGCCACTGGACGGCGGCGACCACGGCGGCCGCCGGGTGAGGAGCACGGTGATCACCGCCTGGATCCCCAGGAGGGTGGCGGCGAACGTGCTCAGCTTCTTCTGCTCGAGGGTGTTGTGGGTGAAGACGATCCTGAGGAACTCCTCGCCGGGGAACCCTTTGGCCACCAGGAACTTCTGGGTGTCCAGTATGAAGTAGGCGTTGTACATCCCCTGGAAGGCGAACTGGTCGTGCAGGACCAGGATGACCACCGAGGTCAGGCCGAGCACGCCCCAGAACGTCCGGCGGATCACCGCGTCGAGCCCCAGGGGAACCGCCAGGATGACCAGGCCGACGGCGATGCCCCCTGCGGCGAACCAGGCCGACGGGTAACAGAGCCCCGCCGCGGTGAGCAGCAGGGCGCAGACGATGTAGTGCTCCCGGGAGGCGGACAGGATCGCTCCCACCACGAGGGCGAGGGCCAGGGACGTCGGGAAGATGGCGAAGTTGTAGACGGCCCCCGGGAAGAGGCCGAAGGCGAGCAGCACGGCCAGGGCCCGACCGGGCGACAGGTCGCGACCCCAGCCCCACCAGACGAGGAACAGGGCCACGGCCAGCGCCACCCACGAGATGAGCAGCCCGGCGGCTTCCAAGCTGAAGCCGGCCATGTGGCCGACCTTGATCAGCCACGGGTAGCCCGGCAGCCATCCGGCCGTCCCGCACCAGATCTCGCTGAACGGATTGGGCTGCGATACGAAGGCCGGACTCGAGCATTTGCCGAAGGTCCGTCCCTGCTGGGCGATGGCCAGGTAGTTGAAGGTGTCCCAACGGGCCCACAGGTTCGGATTGAACTGGAACGGATTGAGGGCCGGGCCCCAGTCCACCCCGACCACGAACCGGCTGACCACCCACGCCACCACGGTCAGGAGCAGTCCGGTGCCGAGCGAGGCCCGCGGCCCGGCCTGCTGTTCGGTGCTGGTAGGAGTCGATGTGGGCATCGAAGGGAGCGTTTCCGGTGCGGTGGGCGGGTTGAGGTCGGCCGGGGCCGACGAGGAGACTAACCGACGGCCCGTCGGGCCCCCTGGCTGCGCTCCCGGCCCGGCCGCGGCCCGGTCAGGTCCAGCGCCAACGCCTCGGTCAGGGTGGCGCCCAGCCCGGAGCCCTCCCGCTCGCCGAAGGCCACGTTGACGGCCAGACGCTCGAGGATCTGCTCCACCGTCTTGCCCCCGGCGGGCAGCGGGTGGGTCTCGACGAAGGCGGTCACCTGCGTCGGCCAGCTCGGCGGGGCGCACAGGCCCCGCACCCCGTCGAGCATGCGGGGGAGGATGTTGGACGGGAACTTGGCCACCAGCGAGTCCCACTCCTCGGTGACCCGCTGCCAGGCCGCCGGCCCGGTGACCCGGTTGGCCACCAGCGACTGCAGCACGAAGGGGGCGTTCTGGGTGCGCACCTCGGAGAGGGCCAGATCGAAGGTCCGGGCGGCCAGGTCGGGATCGGTGAACGAGGCCAGGGCGTAGAGGTAGCGGTTCTCCTCTTGGGGGTTGGCCGGGTTGCGGTAGCGGGCCAGGAAGGCCTCGAACTCGGCGGCCCCGCCGACCGAGGCCACGATGTCGAGGATGGCCGACTCGGTGTCGGGGTGCGAGCGGCGTCGGCGGCGGCCGCGGCGAACCGGCGGGCGGCCTCGGCCTCGGATGTCGGGGTCGTCGCCGATGGTGCCCAGGGTCCGCAGCACCGACGAGCGCAGGGCCGGGGTGCGCTCGTCGTCGTCGGCCCGCGGATCCCACCCGAGGTCGCTCGGGCCAGCGGGCCCGAGCAGGGTGCGGACGGCCAGGGTCAGGATCGGGCGGTCGCCGTCGGGGACCACCCGGTCGAGCAGCCCGAGCGCCCCGAGCACCACCGACCACACGCTCGGGTCGCCCTCGGCCGAGTCGACCAGCGACCCGGGCCAGGCGCAAGCAGGTCGGACAGCGGGGCCCGCCCGGACAGCGCCGCGGCCCAGGTGTCGGAGACCAGGTTGTAGCGCTCGAGCGGGTTGCGAGCTCGGACAGCCGGCCGGCCAGCACGCTCGACCATGGCCGTCGGGTAGGCGACGCGGTAGTAGCCCGAACCGCCGGCGTTGACCAGGGCGCCGGGCTCGGCCGGCGGCCCGGCCGTCGGCCCCCTGCAGCAGGACGGGCAGCGGCTCGTAGGTGCCGTCCGCGTCGAGCGACCGGGTGAGGACCGGCACCTGCCAGTCGGGAGCCGATGGCCCCGCCCGGCTCGCCCCGGTAGGAGAAGGGCTCCTGGGTCAGCGACGCCGTCGTCGCCCACCCGGACCAGCGGGTAGCCGCCCTGGTTGATCCAGGTGTCCATGATGGCCGCGCACCGCCCGCCCGCTCGAGCGCTCGAGCGCGTCCCACAGGTCGGAGGTCTCGGTGTTGCCGTGGCTGTGGGTGGTCAGGTAGTCGTTGATGCCCCTCGCGGAAGACGTCCGGCGCCGATGAACTGCTCGAGCATGCGCAGCACGCTGCCGCCCTTCTGGTAGGTGAGGACGTCGAACATGCCCTGCGGCCTCCTCGGGCCGGCCGACCGGAAACTCGACCGGGCGGGTGGCGTGGAGCCCGTCGACGGCCATGGCCGCCTCCCGCTCGACGCCGAAGCTGACCCACCGCTGCCACTCGGGCCGGAAGGCGTCGACGGCCAGCACCTCCATGAAGGTGGCGAAGGCCTCGTTGAGCCAGATCCCGTTCCACCACTTCATGGTGACCAGGTCGCCGAACCACATGTGGGCGATCTCGTGGCAGACCACGTCGGCCACCCGTTCGAGCTCGACCCGGGCGGCCTGGCCGGGGTCGACCAGCAGGACCGACTCGCGGAAGGTCACGCAGCCCAGGTTCTCCATGGCCCCGAAGGCGAAGTCGGGGATGGCCACCAGGTCGAGCTTGTCGGCCGGGTAGGGGATGCCGAAGTAGTCGGTGAAGAAGCGGAGGGCGTGGGCCCCGACCGGTCGAGGGCGAAGCCGGTCAGGTGGCCCTTGCCGGGCGGGTGGACGATGCGCGAGGGGCACGCCGTCGACGTCGACCGGGTCGGTGGCCTCGAGCGGGCCCACGATGAAGGCGACCAGGTAGGTGGACATGACCATGGTCGGCGCGAACCGGACCCGCCGGCCGTCCGCCGGGCTCGGGGGTCTCCTCGACCACCGCGGCCGTTGGAGTAGGCGGCCAGGGCGTCGTCGACGACCAGGGTGATCTCGAAGGTGGCCTTGAGGTCGGGCTCGTCCCAGCAGGGGAAGGCCCGGCGGGCGTCGGTCGACTCCATCTGGGTGGTGGCGATGACGTGCTCCGTGCCCGGCGTCGTCGGTGAAGGTGGACCGGTAGAAGCCGTGGAGCTTGTCGTTGAGGATGCCGGTGAAGACGCAGGTGCAGGGTGGCCGGCCCCGGCCGGCAGCGGCTCGGCGAAGGTCAGCGTGGCCCGCTCCTCGTCGGCGTCGAGGTCGATGCCGGTGGGGGTGAGGGCGTAGCCGCCGTCGGGGTCGGCCATCGTTGAGCTCGGCGAAGCTGATCTCGAGCTCGGCGGCGTTGAGGGTGATCGTCGGCGGTGGGCTCGCTCGACGGTGACGTCGATCTCGACGTCACCGGTGAAGGTGGCGGCGGGCAGGTCGGGGGTCAGGACCAGCCGGTAGGCGCGGGGGCGCACCGTGGTGGGCAGCCGGTAGGCGGGGGCATCGGTCGTCGGTCGGTCGGAGCGCTCATGTGGGGCAGGCTACCGTCGGGCCGTGCATACCGACCTGCCAACCGACACGTCGACCGATCGGCGTGTCCGGGACGGCCGGGGACCCGCCGCCGACTCGACGTGGTCGCCGTCGGCAACGCACTGGTCGACGTGCTGGCCTCGGCCACCGACGAGGACCTCGTGGCCCTCGGTCTGGTCAAGGGGACCATGGCCATCGTCGACCTGGCCCGGTCCGGAGGCCATCTACGCCACCATGGGGCCGACCACCGACGGCCTCGGGCGGCTCGGCCGCCAACACCGCGGCCGGCGTGGCCGCCCTCGGCGGACGGGCGGCCTTCCTCGGCCGGGTGGCCGACGACGGCTTCGGCCAGGCCTTCACCCACGACATCCGCTCCATCGGGGTGGCCTTCGACCCCAAGCCCGACGCCGGCCGTGCCCGGGCCAGACGGTGACCGGCCACTGCCTGGTGCTGGTCACCGACGACGCCGAGCGCACCATGGCCACCCATCTCGGGGTGGCGTCCGACTTCGGCTCGGTCGACCTGCACGACGGCCACCTCTCCTCGGCCCAGGTCGTCTACCTCGAGGGCTACCTGTGGGAGCAGCCGTCGGCCAAGGCGGCCATGCGCGAGGCCATCGAGGTGGCCCACGCGCAGCGACGCCGCCGTGGCCCTCACCCTGTCCGACCCGTTCTGCGTCGAGCACCACCGGGCCGAGTTCCTCGAGCTGCTGAACGGCGACCTCGAGATGCTCTTCGCCAACGAGGAGGAGATCATGCTGCTCTTCGGGGCGTCCGACTTCGACGCCGCGGTGGACGCGGTGACCGAGACCGGCGTGCTGGCCGTGCTGACCCGGGGGGCGGCCGGGTCGCGTGGTGGTCACCGCCTCGGGCCCGGTGGCGGTGCCGGCCGCCCCGGTCGACCGGGTGGTGGACACGACCGGAGCCGGGGACCTCTTCGCCGCCGGCTTCCTCTACGGGATCACCAACGGCCTGTCCCCCGAGGAGTCGGCCCGCCTGGGCGGGGTGTGCGCGGCCGAGGTCATCTCCCACGTCGGGGCCCGTCCCCAGGCCGACCTGCGGGCGCTGGCCGTCGAGGCCGGTCTGTTCGGCTGACCCGGCTCGGTCCGGCCGGCGGATCGGCGTCGGTCAGCCGGGGCGGGCTGTCGGTCGGGAGGTAGGTGAAGGGGAGATCACCGATCCGCACCAGCACCGAGGCCACCGTCCGCCCCAGCGGGGCCAGGGCGGCGTCGAGGGTCTCGGGGTGCTCGAGGATGGACTCGTCCAGCTGGCACGATCCCTCGTAGGAGACCTCGATGGCGCACTCGTTCCCCTCGAGGCTCTCGCTCAGCACCTGCTCGATGGTGGCCGATCCCCGCGCCAGCGGCTCCTCGCCCAGGACGTCGATGTGGGCCGGGAGCACCTCGAGCAGCGGGCCCACCTCGGGGACCCGGTCGAGACCCTGGATCCGGAAGGCGATCTCCACCAGCACCTCGGGCGCCTCGTCGGGCTCCTCGCCGATGGCCCAGCTCCGGTAGGAGGTCTGGCTCCAGGTCGGCCAGTCCAGGCTGGTGTCCACCCGGATGCGGGCCGGGCGCTCCTCGCCGGGCAGGCTGTAGGACGTCTCGAAGCTCACGTCGCCCAGGAAGACATCGACCTGGAACCGCTCCTCCACCGCCTGGCGCTGGAGGAGCGCGGACTCGAAGGCGTGCCGATGGGAGCCGACGAGCTGGGTGAAGATGTGGTCGAGCATGGCGGGGCAGAGGCTACCGTTCTTCCATGGCCGGCTCTCCCCATGCGCCCCGGTCCACGCGCTGGCTGGACCGCCGGGTCATCGCCTACGCCCATCAGGGCGGAGCGTGGGAGGCGCCCTCCTCCACCCTGTACGCCATCGCCGCCGCCGTCGAGGCGGGAGCCACCGGCGTCGAGCTCGACGTCCACGCCACCTCCGACGGGCAGCTGGTGGTGTGCCACGACCCGACGGTGGACCGCACCACCGACGGCACCGGCGCAGATCGCCGACCTGACCCTGGAGCAGCTCCGGCGGCTGGACAACGCCTACTGGTGGGCTCCCGGCGCCGACGTGTCCCCCGGCCTCGATCCGGACCAGTATCCCTTCCGGGGCCGCGCCCCCGACGACCCCCGGTTCGGGATCGCCCCGCTGGAGGCGGTGCTGGAGGAGTTCCCCGGGGTGGTCCTCAACCTCGACATCAAGCAGACCGCGCCCGTGGTGGCTCCCTACGAGGAGGCGCTGGCCGCCATGCTGCGCCGGTTCGGCCGGGCCGACGACGTCATCGTGGCCTCGTTCATCGACTCGGCCACCGACGCCTTCTCCTCGTTCGCCCCGGAGGTCCCCACCTCGGCCGGCACCCTGACCTCGGCCGCCTTCCTCCAGTCGGTGCGGGCCGGCGAGGTGCCGGCCCCGATGCGCCACGTGGCTCTGCAGGTCCCGGCCCGCTACGGCGAGATCGTCCTGGTCGACGAGCGCTTCGTGGCCGTGGCCCACGAGCAGGGGTTGGCCGTCCACGTGTGGACCATCGAGGAGGAGGCGGAGATGGAGCAGCTGTGCGCACTCGGCGTGGACGGGATCATCACCGACCGTCCGTCCGCGCTGGTCGGGGTGCTCGACCGCCTCGGAGGCGCGTGGCAGCCCCGGGGATGATGCGGGAGGGGCGAAGCGGGTGGCGTCGGGGCCGGGTCAGGCCGCCGGGCGCGGGTACGGCGGCGGGGTCAGCCCCGGCCGCAGTTGGGCTTCTTGCCGTGGTTGGCCTTCTTCTTGGCCCGGAGCTTGCGCTTGTTGGTTCGTTTGGACACAGTTCGGACATGCTACTCGGCCCGGCTGACCGGGCAGCGAACCGGGAGGGCGCGGTGAGCTGGCTGCTCCGCGGGGGGGACGTGCTGGCCGCCGCCGAGGTGGCGGAGACCTTCGGCCAGCGGACCAAGGGGCTGCTCGGCCGGACCGGCTACGAGGGGGCCCTGGTGCTCCCTCGGACCCGGTCGGTGCACACCTTCGGCATGCGGTTCGCCATCGACGTGGCCCTGTGCGACAAGGAGCTGGCGGTGATCCGGGTGACCACCCTCCGTCCCTGGCGGATGTGCCTTCCGGTCCGGCGGGGCCGTTCGGTCATCGAGGCCGAGGCCGGTGCCTTCGAACGGTGGGGCCTCAAGCCGGGCGACCGGCTGGAGCTGCGAGGGTGACCGACCCGGGCGCGGCCGGCCCCGACGGTGGGGCGGAGCTCGATCCCGACATCCTCGAGGAGCTGGAGTTCTGGGGCGGGCCCGAGGACGAGCCCGGGTCATCCGAGGCCGCCGGGCTGGAGGACGGAGGCGGGGCCGCCGGCGGCACCGTTCGCCCTCCGACCCGACCACGGAAGGATCGGCGGGCGCGCTGGTGTTGGTCGGCACCCCGATCGGCAACCTGGGCGATCTCTCCCCCGAGGGCGGTCGAGGTGCTGCCGGACCGCCGACGTCGTCTACTGCGAGGACACCCGGCACTCCCGCAAGCTGCTGACCCACGCCGGCATCACCGGCGCGTCCCTGCGATCGCTGCACGAGCACAACGAGGACGACCGGATCGCCGAGGTGGTGGCCGTCGGTCGGGGCCGGGCGCACGGTGGCCGTCGTCAGCGATGCCGGCATGCCGGGGATCTCCGATCCGGGCAGCCGGCTGGTGGCGGCGGCGGCCCGGGCCGGCTTGACCGTGACCGTGGTCCCGGGCCCTCGGCGGTGCTGGCCGCCCTGGTGGTCGAGCGGGCTGGCCACCGACCGGTTCGTGCTTCGAGGGGTTCCTGCCCCGGTCGGGCCGCGAGCGTCGGGACCGGTTGGCCGCGGTGGCCGCCGAGCCCCGGACGACGGTGCTGTTCGAGGCCCCGGGCCGGGTGGCCGCCACCCTGGCCGACCTGGCCGCCTCGGGTGGGACGGCCCGTCGAGGTGGCGGTGGCCCGCGAGCTGACCAAGCTCCACGAGGAGTTCTGGCGGGGCACCGCTGGCGCAGGCGGTGGCGTGGGCCGGGGCCCACGCCGTGCGGGGCGAGGTGGTGCTGGTCCTGGCCGGCGCCCCCGAGGTCGAGGAGCGGTGGCGGTGGGCGACGAGGTGCTGGCGGCGGCCCTGGCCGAACGCCTCGAGGCCGGGGAGCGGACCCGAGGCGTGGTCGACGACGGTCGCCGCGGCCTTCGGGGTCCCGCCGCCGGCGGGTCTACGACCTGGCCCTGGCCGCCCAGGGCGAGGCGGGGTCGAAAGTGGCCCGGACCGGGTCGGGGTCGGAGCCCGATGCGTCGGCTCGGCTGGAATGCCACCGGGCGGCGCTCACCGGACCGGCTCGCGGCCCCAGTGGCGCAGGAGCCGGCTGACCAGGTCCGATCGCCGGCTGCGACCGCGCGGCTCAGCGGAGCTCGGTGAGGGCCCGTCGGACGTAGGGCCGGAGGGGCAGGTCGGCAGCCCCGTCGAGGGGGACCCACCGGGCGACGTCCGACGACCCGCCCACCTCGTCCCGGAGGTCCCGAGTGGGAGTCGGACGCCGTAGATGATCCGGAGGGTGTGCAGGCTGGCCCCGTCGGGCAGGGTGAAGACGTCGGAGAGGATGCCGAGCAGGGCGCCCGACCCCGACCTCGAGCCCGGTCTCCTCGGCGAACTCGCGACGCAGTCCGGCGACCGGGTCCTCGCCGTGGTCGAGCCCGCCGCCGGGGAGGAACCACTGCCCGGCCACGGTCAGGTGCGGGGCCGCCCGCACCAGCAGGACCTGCTGTCGGCGCCGTCCTCGCAGATGCCGTAGACGGCCACCCGCTGCGGTCGACGGCGCCGCGTGCTCGCGGACCGGGTCCGTGCCCGATGGCGGTCAGGCGATCCACGGATCGGTGCCGGCGCTCGCGGCGAGGGCCGGTCCGATGTGCGGGCGGGGGGCGCCCGGTCGGTACGCTACCGGGCAGTGCCGCGCTACTACATCACCACGCCGATCTACTACGTGAAGGACGCCCCCCACGTGGGCCACGCCTACACGACGGTCAATGCCGACGCCCTGGCCCGGTGGCACCGGCTGATCGGCGATGACGTCTTCTTCCTCACCGGCACCGACGAGCACGGCCAGAAGGTGGCCCGGGCCGCCGAGGAGCAGGGGCTGGCCCCCCTCGAGTGGACCGACCGCCTGGCTCCCCGGTTCGCGGCGGCCTGGACCGATCTCAACGTCTCCAACGACGACTTCATCCGGACCACCGAGCCCCGGCACCGCGACACCGTCCAGCAGTTCCTCGGTCGGATCAACGACAACGGCTACATCTTCAAGGACACCTACCGGGGCCTGTACTGCGTGCCCTGCGAGCAGTACTACGCCGAGGACGAGCTGGTGGACGGCGGCCTGTGCCCGATCCACCGCACGCCGGTGGAGCACCTCGAGGAGGAGAACTACTTCTTCCGCCTGAGCGCCTTCGAGCAGCGGCTCATCGACTGGTACGAGGCCCACCCCGACCGCGGTGACGCCCGAGTCGAAGCGCAACGAGGCGCTCAGCTTCATCAAGGGCGGCCTGCGGGACATCTCGATCACCCGCACGTCGATCGAGTGGGGCATCCGGGTCCCGTGGGACGAGGAGCACGTCTTCTACGTCTGGTACGACGCCCTCATCAACTACCTGACCGCCATCGGCTACGGCCGAGGACGAGCAGCGGTTCGAGGAGTGGTGGCCGGCCGTCCACCACCTGATCGGCAAGGAGATCATCCGCTTCCACTGCGTGTGGTGGCCGGCGATGTGCATGGCCGCCGGCATCGACCCGCCGGCCCACGTCCAGGTGCACGGCTGGCTGCTGCTGGGCGGGGAGAAGATGTCCAACTCCAGCGTCAACCAGATCTCCCCGGCCGACCTCATCGCCGAGTACGGGGTGGACCCGGTCCGCTACCACCTCCTGCGGGACATCCCGCTGGGCAGCGACGGCGAGTTCTCGGCCGAGGGCATCGCCAGCCGCTACAACTCCGACCTGGCCAACAACCTGGGGAACCTCCTGTCCCGGGTGACCACGGTGGTCGGCTCCAAGTGCGGGGGGATCGGGCCGGCCCCGGCCGCCGACAGCCGGCTGGCCGCGGTGTCCGCCTCCGCTGGTGGAGGAAGTCACCCAGGCCTGGGCGGCCGGGCTGCCCAATCTGGCCCTGGAGGCCACCTGGCGGCTCATCCGCGAGACCAACGCCGAGCTCGAGACGGCCGAGCCGTGGAAGGCCGACCCCGGGCCCGAGGTGGACGCGGTCCTCGGGCAGCGCGCTCGAGGTGCTCCGCATCGTGGCCATCCTGGTCGTCCCGGCCATGCCGGCCTCCGCCCAGGAGATCTGGCGGCGGATCGGGCTGGAGGGCGCGCCGAGCGACCAGCGGCTGCCCGACGCCGGCGCGCTGGGGCGGGTACCCGGCCGGGCGACCGGTGGAGAAGGGCGCTCCGCTCTTCCCGCGACGCAAGTCGTAGCCCGGCGGTTCCGATGCACGACGAGGTGATCGAGTGGTTCGACTCCCACTGCCACCTCCAGGAGGAGTTCGGGCGCGCGGAGGGCGGGCCGGCCGACCCGCACCGGCGGCCGAACCCCATGCCTCCCGGCTGGCCGGCACCATCGCCCGGGCGTCGGAGGCCGGCGTGACCCGCATGGTGTGCGTGGGCACGGGAGCGGCGTCGTCGGCCGAGGCGGTCGACCTGGTGCGGGCCCTGCGCCGGCCGGGGTCGGTGGCGCCGGCCGAGGGCGTCGAGCTGTGGGCCACCGTCGGGCTCCATCCCCACGATGCCATCGACGGGCGTGGACACCCTCGACGACCTGCTGGCCGCCGAGCTCGGCCCCGGCCGGCCCGACGGCGGGCAGGATCGGCCGGCGCCGGTGGTGGTGGGCATCGGCGAGTGCGGTCTCGACTACCACTACGACCACTCGCCGCGGGACCGGCCAGCGGGAGGCCTTCGCCCTCCAGGTGGAGTTGGCCCGCCGCCACGGCGTGGCCCTGGTCGTCCACACCCGGGAGGCGTGGGACGACACCTTCGACATCCTGTCGCGCCGGCGGGGTCCCCGACCGGACGGTCATCCACTGCTTCACCGGGGGGCCGGACGAGGCCCGCCGGTGCCTCGACCTCGGGGCCACGCTGTCCTTCAGCGGGGTGGTGACCTTCAAGAACGCCGCCGAGGTGCGGGAGGCCGCCCAGCTCTGCCCGTGGGACCGGATGCTGGTGGAGACGGACGCTCCGTTCCTGACCCCGGTGCCCCATCGCGGAACCCTCAACGAACCATCGAGGGTTCCCCTGGTCGGGGCGGCGATCGCCCTGGTCAAAGGGGTTGAGACTTTGCAGGTCGCCGAGCACTGCACCCGCAACACCCGGGCCGTCTTCGGGGTCTGACCGCCGGGTCCCGGCCGGTGCCTCCCGGCCCCGGCCGACCCTGGCCTCCCCCGACCCGGTCGTCCGGGTTTGATTCTTCCGGGCCCCGCTGCCTAGCCTCTCGGTGTCGGCCGCTCTCCAAGCGGTCGTTTTGCTTTTTGAGGATTTGAGGAACAGTTACTGCAGCTGTGGTTCGGAGTGCGGCAGTCGGACGCACACCTCGGGGCCGACTTGGAGGAGTCGACCCCACCCACCCCGCCTGGGGGTGGAGGCACGCTCGAGGGACCCGTCCCGACGGCGTGGTCCCTGTCGTCCCACAAGGAGCGTGGAGTCCTGAGCACCAAGATTCGGAAGGGGAGCCGACCCGGCGCCGCCCTGTTGTTGTGCGCCGCCCTGTTGGCGGTGCCGCTGCTGCTCATCCAGAACGAGCCGGACGCCTCGGCCTCACCGCACTCGGGAGGCCACGCCGGCCCGGCCCGGCGCACCGGGCGCGGCGGCAGGTCGGTTGGATGCTGGCCTCGGACACGACCCACCGGCCGGCGGCCGGACGATCGGCGCCGACGACGTCCACCACCCGCGCCGACCACGGCACCGACCACCGTGCCCCCGGCTCCTCCCGACCACGACCACCACCGCCCCACCGGTGGCGGTCCCGGTCACCACCGAGCCACCGGCTCCCCCGACCACCACGACCACTGCCGTCCCCACCGCGGCGCTGCTCGGGACCGAGCAGACCGGACAGGTCACCTACTACGCCCATCCGGCCGGCACCTGCGCCAGCCCGTGGCTCGCCTTCGGCACCGTGGTCCGGATCACCAACCCGGCCAACGACGAGTCGGTGACCTGCGTGGTCAACGACCGCGAGGCCGACACCGAACGGTCGATCGATCTGGCCACGGCCACGTTCGCCGAGATCGCCCCCCTGTCCCAGGGGGTCATCGACGCCGAGTTGAGCTGGTAGGACGGCTGCGGCCCGGTTGCGGGGTCGACCCGGGTCGGACGGCACCGGCGCCGGACATGGGACACTGACCCGGTGACCCAGGGGCGAGCCGAGATCCGGGAGTTGCTGGAGGCCAACGATCTGCGGCCGAGCCGGGCCCTGGGCCAGAACTTCGTGGCCGACGGCAACACGGTGCGCCGCATCGTGCGCCTGGCCGGGGTCGAGGACGGCCAGTCGGTGGTCGAGATCGGCGCCGGGCTCGGGTCCCTGACCCTGGCCCTGGTGGAGGCGGGCGCCTCGGTGACCGCGGTGGAGATCGACCGCCACGTACTGCCGGTGCTGCGGGCCCAGGTCGAGGGACTGGGCGTACGGGTGGTGGAGGCCGACGCCCTCGACTCTCGACTGGTCGGCGCTGCTCGGGACGGGCGGTGAGCGGTGGACCCTGGTGGCCAATCTGCCCTACAACGTGGCCGTGCCGCTGGTCATCCGGGTGCTGGAGGAGGCCCCCCAGGTGGACTCGCTGCTGGTGATGGTCCAGCGTGAGGTGGGGGAGCGACTGGCGGCGGCGGCCGGGGACGAGGCCTACGGAGCGGTGTCGGTCAAGGTCGCCTACTGGGCCACCGCGGCGGTGGTCGGGCGGGTGCCGGCCTCGGTGTTCATCCCGAAGCCCCGGGTGGAGTCGGTGCTGGTGCGGATCGAGCGCCGGCCGGGGGTGGGCCCGGGTGGCGGGAGCGCCGACCTCCGGGGGCCGGGGGAGGCCAGCTACGAGCGACTCTTCACCGTGGTCCGGGCCGGGTTCGCCCAACGACGCAAGATGCTGCGGCGCTCGCTCGAGGCGGTGGTGCGACCCGGGGCGTTCGCCGCCGCCGGCGTCCTGCCCACGGCCCGGGCCGAGGAGCTGGGACTCGACGAGTGGGAGCGGTTGGCCCGGTGGCAGCCCGATCCGGCCGAACCGGGCTCCGCGCCCGGCGATGACTCGGGAGGCGGCCGGTGACCGGGCCGCCCGACGCCGGCCCGCCGATGGCCGAGCTGTCCGCCCCGGCCAAGCTGACCCTCAGCCTGTCGGTCACCGGGGTCCGTGCCGGACGGCTACCACCTGCTCGAGTCGGAGATGGTCACCCTCGACCTGGCCGACACGCTCACGGTGTCGGCGGGCGACCGGCTGACGGTCGTCTCCGACCTGCCCGGTGGCGGTGCAGTCGATCCCTCCCGGACCGGACAATCTGGTGTCCCGGGCCCTGACGGCCGTCGGCCGCACCGCGTCGGTGCGACTCACCAAGCGCATCCCCCCCGGAGTCGGGCCTGGGCGGGGGCTCGGCCGACGCCGCCGCCATCCTGCGCTGGGCCGGCCGTACCGATCCCGCCCTGGCCGCGGGGCTCGGCGCCGACGTCCCGTTCTGCGTGCGTGGGGGCCGGGCCATGGTCCGGGGCATCGGCGAGGCGGTGGAGGAACTGCCGTTCGAGCCCCGCCGCTTCGTGCTGGCGCTGCTGCCCTTCGGCGTGGACACCGCCGCCGTCTACCGGGCGTGGGACCGACTCGCCGGCGACGGAGCGGCGGGCCCGTCCGCCCGGCGGCCGGGCGGCAACGACCTGGAGCCGGCGGCGCTCGTGGTGGAGCCCCGGCTGGGCCCGTGGTGCCGACGGTTGCACGAGGTCACCGGGGTGCGGCCGCAGTTGGCCGGCAGCGGATCGACCTGGTTCGTGGCGGGGGCGCCGGAGGAGCTGGGGCTCGCCGGGCGGAGCACCCTCCGGCTGGGCGATGCGTCGGCCGTGCTGGTCCCGGTGCGCACCACGCCCGCGCTCGAGCCGGTCAGAGGTGACAGGTGGGGAAGTGCAGTAGGCCGGAAGTGGCCGGGACTACTTGCCGGCGGCCCGCCGTTGGAATCGGGTTGCTTTCAGCATCTTCTTGTGCTTCTTCTTGCGCATGCGCTTGCGGCGCTTCTTGATCAGGGATCCCATGTCGCCCGGCACCCTAGCCGACCTGCGGATTTTGTGCCATGCGGGCGGACCGCCGCCCGGTGGCGACGGCCTCCCGGGGCCGGTTCAATCGGAGATCGGGGCGTCGGCGGGAGGGTCGACCACGGGGAGGCTGAACCGGAACAGCGCGCCACCCCCTTCGGCCTGGTAGACGTTGACGCTGCCGCCCTCGTCGCGGGCCACCTGGGCCACGATGGCCAGTCCCAGTCCCGAGCCGGGCCGGCTGCGGGCGCTCGGCGGCCCGGTAGAAGCGGTCGAAGATGAAGTCGACGTCACTGGCGTCGACCCCCGGCCCGTGGTCGCGGACGAACAGGGTGCCCTCGGCGCAGGCCACCTCCACCACCCCCCGGTCCGGGCTCCATTTGAGGGCGTTGTCGAGCAGGTTGTCCACGGCCCGGCCGATGCGGGCGGTGGAGCCGGACACCCAGGTGGGTGCCACCCGGGCTTCGAAGGTGACGCCCCGACTGCGACCGTGGGTGGTGGCCACCTCCACCGCCTCGAGGACCACGGTGTCGAGCCGGATCGGCTCGCGGGTCAGCTGGGGCTGTTGACCCCGGGCCAGCTCGGCCAGGTCGGCCACCAGCGAGGTGAGCTCGTCCAACTGGGTGAGGACGTCGCCGATCAGCACCTGCCGCTCCTCGGGGTCCAGCTCCTCGAGCCGACGGGCGACCTCCATGTTGGTCCGCAGGCTGGTCAACGGCGTGCGCAGCTCGTGCGAGGCGTCCAGCACCAGCTGGCGCTGGCTCTCCTCGGAGGTGTGCGAGGGCCTCGAGCAGGCGGTTGAAGGCGCGGCGCAGGCGGCCGAGCTCGTCGGGGCCGCCCGGGTCGAGCCGTTTGGACACGTCGGTGGTCTGGGCCAGCTCCTCGACGGTGCGGGTGAGACTGTTGAGCGGGCGCAGCACGGTCCGGCCCACCCCGACGCCGAGCAGCACGGCGAGGGTGACGCCGACCAGCACGATGAGCCACAGGGCCTCGGCCAGGTGGCGGAGCTCGGTGTTGACCCCGCCGAGGGGAGCGGTGATCTGCAGGGCACCACCCTGGGCCGGGATCTCCCAGGTCCCGTTGTTCCCCTGGTAGATGAGGCCGGGGGGCAGGGCGATCACCAGCTCCCGCACGTGCATCCCGTTGGCCAGGGTCGAGAAGTAGACCTGCGGGGCCTCGCCCCGGCTGGAGGACGCCACCTTGGCCGGCGCCGAAACCGGCAGCCGCTGCGGGTCGTTGGGGTTGGTGACGCCACCGGCGTAGACCACCTGGTAGCACGTGCCCGCGGTCGGACAGTTGTTGGCCAGGGTGGGAACCTCCTGGGCGTTGACCTCGTCGGCCACCGTCTGCGCCGCGCCGTGCAGGGTGACGTCGACCGATCCCACCAGCGAGTTGGAGGCCACGATGTAGGTGACCAACGCGCCCAGCACCACCACCACCAGCACCGCGGCGGTGGCGGCCATCACCAGCCGGGTCCGGAAGGTCATGGACTACCCCTCGCGCAGGACGTAGCCGACCCCTCGCGCCGTGTGGATCAGACGCGGCTCGCCGTTGGCCTCGGTCTTGCGCCGGAGGTAGCCGACGTAGACGGCGAGCGAGTTGGTGCCCGAGTCGAAGGTGTACCCCCACACCCGGTCGAGGATGAGCTCGCGGGTCATCACCTGGCGCGGATGGCGCAGCAGCAACTCGAGCAGGTCGAACTCGATGCGGGTCAGGGTGAACTGCCGGTCGCCCCGGTGGACCTCGCGGGTGGTGGGGTCGAGGGTGAGGTCGGAGAAGCGGAGGACTTCGCCGGCGTCCTCGGGCCGTCGTCGGAGCAGGGCCCGCAGCCGGGCCAGCAGCTCGGCCAGGGCGAAGGGCTTCACCAGGTAGTCGTCGGCCCCGGCGTCGAGGCCCTGGACCCGGTCGTTGATGGCGTCCCGGGCGGTGAGCATGAGCACCGGCGTGTCGTCACCGGCCGCCCGGAGCCGACGGCACACGTCGAGCCCGTCGATGGTGGGGAGGCCGATGTCGAGGATCACCGCATCGGGGGGACGGATGGCGATCTCCTCGAGGGCCTGGGGCCCGTCGGCGGCCAGGGTGACCTCGTACCCCTCCAGCCGGAGGGCGCGGTTGAGCGCACCACTGACCGCCGGATCGTCATCGACAACGAGTATCCGCATCGGGCCGGGAGCCTATCGGGGCCGTGCCGGACGGCCGCGGCGGGGCTCCTGCACCGGATCGGTCGCCGGGTCGGCGCCCCTCGGCGCCGGTCGCTTCGGCCCGGGCCCGGGTGGGGGCGGGAGTAGCCTGGGCCCGTCGTCGTGCGCGGTCCGGCGACCGGTCCGAGGTAGTTCAATTGGCAGAACGCTGGCCTTTGGAGCCAGATGTTGGAGGTTCGAGCCCTCCCCTCGGAGCCCGCGGTCTTCACGTTCGGCGGGGCCTGGTGCTCGGATGCCACCGCCAGGTCGTTGGCGATCGCCTACTCCAACGAACACGCGATCGGGAGTCGAGGCGAGCCCGAATGCCGCGATCTGCAGGTGAATCAGGCGTGGGCCTTCCGGCTCCGGCTCCGCTGCCGTCCCCGGATGGCGGCGTCGAGGATGACCTTGCGCAGCCGGACCGCCTTCGGGGTCACCTCGACGCACTCGTCGTCGGCGATGAACTCGAGGGCCTGCTCCAGCGAGAGCAGCAGACGGCGGGGTGAGGCGGATGGCCTCGTCGGCCGTCGCCGACCGCACGTTGGTCAGCTTCTTCTCCTTGGTCGGGTTGACGTCCATCTCCTCGTCCCGGGCGTTCTCGCCCGATGACCATGCCCTCGTAGACCTCGGTGGCCGGGCCGACCAGCAGGATGCCCCGCTCCTGGAGGCTCATCAGGGCGTAGGCGGTGGTGATGCCCCGCCGGTCGGCCACCATGGAGCCGTTGCGCTTGGTCTTGAGCTCGCCGTGCCACGGCTCCCAGCCGTCGAAGACGTGGTGGAGCATGCCGGTGCCCCGGGTCTCGGTCATGAACTCGGTGCGGAAGCCGACCAGGCCGCGGGCCGGCACCCGGTAGTCCATGCGCACCCAGCCGGTGCCGTGGTTGACCATCTCGATCAGGCGACCCCTTGCGCAGGGCCAGCAGCTGGGTGACCACGCCCAGGTAGTCGTCGGGGACGTCGATGGCCACCCGCTCCATGGGCTCGTGGATCTTGCCGTCGATCTCGCGGGTGACCACCTGGGGCTTGCCCACGGTCAGCTCGAACCCCTCGCGGCGCATGGTCTCGACCAGCACGGCCAGCTGCAGCTCGCCCCGGCCCTGGACCTCCCAGGTGTCGGGTCGCTCGGTGGTGCCGACCCGCAGCGAGACGTTGCCCACCAGCTCGGTGTCGAGCCGGCTGAGGATCAGGCGGGCGGTCAGCTTGGTGCCGTCGGTGCCGGCCAGCGGCGAGGTGTTGATGCCGATGGTCATGGACAGGCTGGGCTCGTCGACGGTGATGACCGGCAGCGGCCGGGGATCGTCGGGGTCGGCCAGGGTCTCGCCGATGGTGATCTCGGCCATGCCGGCCACGGCGACGATCTCGCCCGGGCCCGGCCTCGGCGGCGTCGACCCGGTCGAGGGCGTCGGTGACGTACAGCTCGGTGATCTTGGTCCGCTCGATCGTGCCGTCGAGCTGGCACCAGGCCACCGTTCGATCCCTTGCGCAGGGTGCCGTTGTGGACCCGGCAGATGGCCAGTCGACCGAGGTAGGGAGAGGCGTCGAGGTTGGACACGAGGGCCTGCAGCGGGGCCGTCGGGGTCGTAGATGGGGGCGGGGATGCGGTCGAGGATGGCCTCGAAGAGGGGCTCGAGGTCGGTGCCCACCACGCCCTGCTCGGTGGCCGCCCAGCCGGCCCGGGCGTTGGCGAAGAGGATGGGGAAGTCGATCTGGTGCTCGTCGGCGTCGAGGTCGAGGAAGAGCTCCTCGACCTCGTGGACCACCTCGTCGATGCGGGCGTCGGGCCGGTCGACCTTGTTGACCACCAGCACCACCGGCAGGCGGGCCTGCGAGGGCCTTGCGCAGCACGAACCGGGTCTGGGGCAGCGGGCCCTCGGAGGCGTCGACCAGCAGCAGCACCCCGTCGACCATGGTCAGGCCCCGCTCGACCTCGCCGCCGAAGTCGGCGTGGCCGGGGGTGTCGATGATGTTGATCTTGACCCCGTTGTGCAGCACGGCGGTGTTCTTGGCCAGGATGGTGATGCCCTTCTCCCGCTCGAGGTCGCCCGAGTCGATGACCCGCTCGTTGACCGCCTCGTTGGCCCGGAAGGCCCCTGACTGCCAGAGCATGGCGTCGACCAGGGTGGTCTTGCCGTGGTCGACGTGGGCCACGATGGCCACGTTGCGGATGTCGTCGCGTGCAGGAGGGCATGGGGACTACAGGCTACCTGCCGACCCGCCCTAAGCAGTCACGGTCATCCGTAGTTGGTGAGCCCGGTGGTTCCTGCCGCACAATACGCCGTGGTCGGCCCGGTGCCCGAGCTGTACGGCGCCAGCAGCGACGGGCACGAGGTGGTGGTGGGATTGACGCTGCCACCCGACGAGGAACCCAGTATCCACGAGTCGGTGGTGGGCACCAGGTAGCTCGGCGGCGAGACGAAGGGCAGGAGGGGGTCCCACGTGTAGTACTTGGAGTAGCCGCTGGTCCCGAGGAGGGCGACCGGTCCACGGGCGTACTGCTCGATCGATCCGTAGACGATCAGCTTCCCCTCCTGACTGCCGAGGGTGTAGTTGTTGACGACGAAGGACTGGTTGAGGGCCAGCACGGCGGCGTCGATCGTCACCGAGCCGCTGGAGGACTCGGGACCGGGGTTGCACAGAGCACCCGGGCTGGCACCGCACGACGGGAGGAGGGAGCCGTTGGGTGCGGTCACCGGTTGGTTGACCTCGACGTAGTTGTTGGCGATGAGCCCGAGGGCGTCGTTGACCGCACCGGTCCCCTTGTTGTAGTTGCAGTAGCTCTCGGAGGCCGTGCCCGCGGTCGACGAGCCGGGTTTCACCGTCCAGGTGCAGTCGTCGTAGGTGGTGTTGCCGTCGATGATGATGTTGTCCTGGCTGCCGATGGTCAGGTCGCCGGAGATGTTGCCGTTGACGAAGACGTCGGCCTCGGTGTCCGGGCTCGAGGTCTGGCCGTAGTAGCAGCCGTTGCACTGGGACTCGATCTGCGCGTTGGCCCCGTACGAGGTGACCGGTGTCCCGGTCGAGGTCGTCCCGTAGACGCCGGACGAGGTGGTGTAGTTGTTGTCGCCACTGTAGGTCGCCCCGTACGTCGGCACCGTGGCGTTGGCGGCCAGGGTCACCCGGCAGGTCGCCGTGGATGTCGTGCCCGTTGCGGTGGTGAGCGGCTGCGTGGAGCAGCCGGACACCGCGGTCGTCGTGGTACTGCCGTGGGTCGTGGTCGACTGGGTGAACTGAGCGGTGCCGGTCGGGTTGCCGTAGGCCGATGCACCGGTCACCGTGGCGGTCAGGGTGAACGTGGTGGAGGTGTCCTGCTGCTGGACGGCGCCGGCGAGGAGGTCACATTGGTGAGTGGTGGAGGTCACCGGATCGTCGAACGGGTTCGACCAGGCCACTTCGTCGGCGGAGGGGGCAGTCTCGGCGTAGACCACCCCATTGGCCGGAAAGCTTCCGGTGCCGTTCACCGGACACGAGTTGTTGTTGACCGGAGCCGGGTCGTTGAGCGTGCTGAAGCCCCCAGTGCTCGGGGTGTCGGGGCTGACCACCGTCATCTGGTTGCCGTTCAAGGTGACCTGGGTGGGACCTGCATACAGGCAACCGTCGAGCCCCGCCAGCGTCTCCAGCTGCCGTATGGGCCGCGGGTTCGGTCTCGATGGTGTTGGCGTAGGAGCTGGTGGAGCTACCCGGCGAGAGGAGGGTGTCGTCCTGGCAGTTGCTCGACCCGGAGGTCTTCGCCGTGGCAGAGCTGACGAACTGAGTCGTACTCAGCGGGGCACAGGCGGCGACATTGTTGGCGGCTACTTGGTTACAGCCGCTGCTACTCCCGCTCATCCCCTGATTGTCGGTCACGAACAGGCAGTTCGGGTCGGCGGTCTGCACGCTGGTCGGTCCCGGCCACGTCAATGTACCGGTGGTCCCGAAGGCGGGGTTCCCGTCGCTGGAGTCGATGAAGACGGAATCGTTGGTGTACACCGGTCCGTTGACGACGTCACCGTTCCCGAAGTAGACGGGAGTGCACTGGCAGGAGAGTTGTCGATGTTGTAGCCCAGCTTCCAGTTGTAGTTACACGTGCTGTAGTTGCCGTCGGGGTTGTACGACTCGTAGTTCGACCACCAGACGTGGGTGAGGAAGCCGTTCTGCGGAGTGACACTGATGGTTTCGGTCTCGAACACATAATGATTCGGTGTCGCCGGGTCGTTGGCGGCTCCGGCGATCTCCACGCTGAGGGAGGTGAGGGCCCCGGTGGTGGTGTTGAAGGTCGGTTGGGGGTTTCCGAACGAGTAGTACTCGGACTCCGAACCGGACGTGCCGGTCCCCTGTACCTGGGTCCACGTCTCGTAGGAGAGCCCGGAACAGGTGCCGGCTCCGTTGGTGGCACTGCTGCACTGGGCCAGGTCCGGATTGATGTTGATGGCGGTGAGGTACGTATTGGCCCCGGCCTCCAACGCCCGCGCCGTGTAGATCTGGACGGAGCGGGTCTGCTGGAGGGGATCGGAGGCGATGGAGTTCTGGATGAGGGCCGCGCCCGTCACCGTCATCACGACGGTGAGAGCGAGCACGGCAATCAGCGCGGTCTGACCGGTCTCGTCCATGGCGAGGTGGAACCGTCTCCGGGCGCCCCTGCACCACCTGACCGCGCCGGGGGGTTTGTCCGGCCCAGATGCGCAGACCTCGCAGCGTGGCCAAGCCCGGTCGGATTGGAGACGGGGAGCGGGTGACATGGTGACCTACCCAACACTCGATGTATACTGGTATGGAAGGTTCGGGGACGTCGAGTTGCCCTGGGCCCGGTAGACCAGGCTGGCGTTCTCCGAGTTGTTACCGGACACATCGACCGGGGACTTTCACCTGGAGGTCGATCCCGACTCGCTGGATGGCGTCGGCCGGGCAGGTGACGGCCAAGGTGGCCGATCCACTCGCCGGCTTGCACTGGGCGAGGTTCGCGGTGGAGATGCCGTAGGTTGCCGACGGGACCGGAAAGCTCATGCTGGTCACGTTGGCCGCGCGTGAGCACGAAGGTGTTGCAGGCGGGGACGGTCTGCGTCGCGCAGGTCGTGGCCGGGTCGAAGACGACGTAGTTGAAGACCGGCTGGGCCGTCGTGTTGATCACGTTCAGCACGTCGGTGAGGAGCTTGTAGGTGGTCGGGTACGTGCACTTGGTGCCAGTGCTCACCCCGGGGCAGGTTCCCGCGTTCGGCAGGTACTCCTGGACCTGGAAGTCACAGGGGGTCTTGACCGCGCAGGTGGTGGTGCTCCCGGTATCCGGAGTTCCGCTGATCGTGGTGAGACCGGCAACGATCTTCGCCGGGCCATTGGCGTTGGCGATATTGGCGTAGAAGGTCAGCGAGAAGTTGCCGATTCCCGAGACGGTGTCGGGAGTGCCGGAGGTGTCTACGCCGAAACCCGGTATGGGCGCACCGGTGGCGTCGGCTGGACCTGGCTCCGCTTCTGCGGCGACCAACGGGCGGAGGTTTGCCGCGGCCGGGAGGATGGTGTCGTACTCCTGGTACTGGGCATCCACCGAGCCACCGAGCTGAGTGAAGGTGGTCATCGACAGCATCACCAGCGTGGTGAGTACGACGAGCAAGGTCGAGGCCAGCAGCAGTTCGACCAGCGTCATGCCCTCGTCGTCGTGCCGGCGTCGTGCCCGCTGGGCGACCTCTCGGATCCGCGTCATGTTCATGGTCAGAGCACCACCGGCACGGGGCCGGGCAGGGGGTGGGAGGATAACTGACCCACTGATACTGGTGACGACCGTCGAGGCTCCGACCATGACCTCGAGCGTGGTGGTGGTGGCCACCGAGGCGATCGTCCCCTTGATGGTGACGTTGTACAGACCGTAGGGGACCGCGGTCCGGCTGAGCCCATCGGGTCCGGTGCTCGGCAGGGTGTAGGAATCAGCCGCGCACGCGGTCCCCGCGGTGGTCGACGCCGCAGTCATGGTGACGGTGGCACCCGACACGGGCGTCCCGGTCGAGGTGGTGACGTCGAGCGGCAGCATGCCGAGGGGCACGGTGGCGGTGGGAGTCGACCCGGGTACACCGGTGAAGGCACCGTTGACCCCCGAGGCGGTGTACGTGCCCAGCAGGTCGGAGTAGTTCGCCTCGCCCTTGCAGTCGCCGGCGGCGATGGCAAACCCGTTGGGTTGGGGGTAGAGGGTGTTGGTCATCACACCGGTGGCACTGCTGTAAGGCTCAGTGGTCCACGCGGTGGTGTTGGCGCTGACCTCGACCGGTATCGAGCTCACCTGGGCACCGGTGAAGGTCGCCGGCGTTGAGTTCGACCACGTCCCACCGGTCCCGCCGTTGGTGGTCACGATGAACGGGCCGGTGGCCGCTGGCCCCGACGGCGGCGCACTCCGAACCGGCCGCCGGCGCCTCGCAGGCGATGCCGGAGAAGTACTCGATCTGCCCGATCGAGGGCGCTGGGCAATGCCACCGTGTGGAGCGAGCTCCAGACACCCGCACCACGGGAACCTTGGAGCGAGGTGGCCAGCATGGTGCCGCTGGTGCTGCCGGTTTTCGATCCGACCAGCGCGCAGTCGCCCAGGTCGCTTCCGGAGGGCGCACCGCAGGCCACGCCGGTGAGGGTGCTGACGTAGGTCGAGAGGCCCGCCACCGATCGCCAGTCGTGTGGGGTCTGGGTCATGTCCGCGTCCCACGCGGCGACACCGGTGGTGGCGGTGCCCATGGCCATGCAGGTGGTGGTGCTGCAGGACAGGCCGGTCAGGGTCAGCGCCGAGTCGGCGGTGAAGTCCGTCTCGGTGACCCAGGTGCTGGCGGTGCTGGCCGTCGAGCTGACCGACGCGGTCAGGATCACCGGGTCAGGGTCGGACGGTCGGCGCGCTGTCACCGGTGCCCGATGGCCACGCACGTGTAGGGGGCCGTGCGCTGCCGGGCAGGAGACGGTTCCGACCGTGGTCAGGTTGGCGGGCATGGTGTCCAGGGTGAAGGTCGGACCCGTCAGGGTGGTGGGCGAGGCGCGGGCTCCGGGGTCCCCGTCGAGACGCAGGACGCCGGCGGACGCCGCGGTGGCCGGCGGGGTGACGGTCTTGAACGAGCCGGTCAGCTCGCAGACGGTTGCGGCCGGGCAGGCGATGGACGAGAGGGAACTGAATGTCTGGGCTGCATCGGTGAATTCCTGCCAGATCGGTGACCCCGAGAACGATCCGGCGAGGAGGATCGGTGTCCCCGTGGTGGAGGTCCCGATGGCGTAGCACCCGTCGGTCGAGGGGCAGACCACCTGGGTGAGGTTGGCGATCCCGGTCGGGATGGTGTCGAGTGTGGCGGAACTCAGCGAGCCGGTCCCCGAGTAGATGACGCCGCCCACCGGACGCGAGGTTCCCGACTCCCACGCAGGTGGGAGTCGCCGCGGTGGTACAGGCCACACCGGTGATCCGGCTGGCACCAGCGAGGGATCCGGTCGTCCACGTCGAGGTGCCGCCCGACGTGGCCTGCGCCGACGAGCTGGTACCGGTTCCGGTGGTGACGCAGCTGATGGCGCTCGACCCCGGGCACTCGACACCGTCCTGGACGGGCGTGGCCGACGAGAAGGTGACCGTCGGGCTCACCCCTTCGTCGTAGGTGACCACCACCGGCTGCTCCTGGGTGACCAGAACGGTAAAGGTGCTGGGGGTCACCACCGGCGACTGGTTGCCCGAGGGGTCGACGAAGGGCGGGTTCCCGCTGTAGAAGGGGAACGGGGCTTTTCCGGAATCCGTTGGCCGGCTGTCCCACCGTCACCGTATAGCTGCCGGTGGGAACCTGGTCGAAGACACAGCCGTTGGCGTCGGGGTAGAGGGTCTGGGTGGTGCTCGAGCCTCCGGACGGGCCGGTGACGGTCACCGGGACGGCCTGGAGGCGGGCCGAGGCGGTGATGCCGTTCACATCGGTGATCCCGGAATTGGTCACTTGCACGGCGATGAATCCGTCGGTCGGGACCCCTGGAGTCGGGTACTGCAGGTTGGTGCTGTCGGTCACACTCTGGCCACCCTTGTCCCACGCGACGGTCACCTGCACCACGACCACCCCGGGGTTGGTCGTGCTGGGTACGGCGGTGGCGCAGAGGTTGTCTGATACCCCGGTGGCGAGCTGCTCGGAGTACTCCGCCGTCACTGAGTAGGTGGTTCCGCCGACGATAGGTGTCGCCGACACCACCCCGGCCGGATCGACGGGGGCGGCAGACACGTCGAGCTGCACGGTGTTCGTGGTCGGGTCGATCGGCGGAGTCGAATTGGAGAGGATCTCTGTCCATTCGTCGGCGAGTTCCAAGGCCGCTTCCTTCTGCCGGACGTTGGCGGCCTGGGCCACCATGGTGTCGAGGAGGTAGCCGAGGGGCACGGTGACGATGAGGAGGATGGTGAAGGCCACCACCACCTCGATGAGGGTCACCCCTTCGTCGGATTGGCCCTTGGCCCGGGCGGCCGTTCGGGCGCGCGCCCTGGCCGGGTTCAGTGTCCATCGTCGGGACCACTTGGACTTCTGGGCAGAAAACATGACGTTGAGAGGCAGAGTAAGGGTCATGAACGTGCGTTCATAGACGTGATTCCACCTGCACCAGCGATGATCGACCGATTGACGCCCAGCCTTGAGCTGAAGCTCCGCTCGCCGCTCCCGCAGTGTCGCGACGTATGCGTGGCCGTTACCGTCCAGGGCGAGCCGACCCTCTTGATCCGCTGGGACCCTCCGGGGCTCGCTACCGAGCGGCACCCGGCCTCGGGCTCAGTACGACTTGGGCAACCCCAGGGAGTGCTGGGCCACGAAGTTGAGGATCATCTCGCGGCTGACCGGGGCGATCCGGAGCAGCCGGGTCATGCCCCACAGGTCGGCCAGGCCGTACTCGGACGACATGCCGTTGCCCCCGTGGGTCTGGATGGCCTGGTCCAGGGCGGCCAGGGCGGCGTCGGCGGCGGCGAACTTGGCCATGTTGGCCGCCTCGCCCGCCTCGGGGGTGTCCCCGGCGAAGTCGCACAGCCAGGCCGCCTTGTCGGTCATCAGCCGGGCCAGCTCCACGTCGATCTTGGCCTTGGCCAGCGGGTGGGCGATCCCCTGGTGGCGGCCGATCGGGGTTCCCCACACCTCCCGGCCCTTGGCGTAGTCGGCCGCCTTGTCCAGCGCGTAGCGGCCGATGCCGTTGGCGGTGGCCGCCGACAGGATGCGCTCGGGGTTGAGCCCGAAGAAGACCTGGCGCAGGCCGTCGCCCTCGTCGCCGATCAGCCGGTCCGCCTCGACCTGGACGTTGTCGAAGAACAGGGTGAACTGCTTCTCCGGCGCGGTGATCTCGACCGGGAGCACCTGCTTGTCCAGTCCCGGGGTGTCGGTGTCCACCACGAAGAGGGACAGCCGTCCCCGACCGGTGTCCGGATCGACGCCGGACCGGGTGACCACCAGTATCGGCCTCGCACTCGTCGACCCCGGAGATGTAGTACTTCGATCCGTTGAGCCGGTAGATGTCGCCGTCCTTGGTGGCGGTGAGCGAGAGGTTGTGGGAGTTGGACCCGGCGTCGGGCTCGGTGATGGCGAAGGCCATCTTGAGCTGGCCGGTGGCGAACCCGGGCAGCCACCGCTGCTTCTGGGCCTCGGTCCCGAACTTGGCGATGATGGTGGCGCAGATGGCCGGGGACACCACGATCACCAGCAGGGGGCACCCGGCCGCGGCCAGCTCCTCTTGCACCGCGGCCAGCTCGGTGATCCCCCCGCCGCCGCCCGCCGTACTCCTCGGGCACGTTGACCCCGAGGAACCCGGCCTCGGCCACCGCGTTCCACAGCTCGTCGGTGCGCTCGTCGGCGTGGGCCTTCTTCACGTAGTAGTCGTGCCCGAACTTGGAGGCGATGGACGCGACCGCCTCCCGCAGCATCTGCATCTCGTCGGTTTCGATGAAGTCCATGGACCTACTCCTCTGGCTGATGCGCCACCAGGCCGACAGGGATGTCGACCACTCTGCTCCGAAGGTACTCGCCCAGTCCCTTGGCCTGTGGATCGGGCCGGGTGGAGCTGGCCACCCCTTCGCCCAGCAGCCCGACCACCACGAAGTTGAGGGCGCGACAGGTTGGGGAACTCGAACCGCCGCACCTCGAGGTCGTCGGCCTCGGGGAGCAGGGCCCGGAACTGCTCGATGGTGAGGAAGGAGCGTAGCCAGGTCCAGGCGTCGGCCGATCGGGCCCACAGCCCGACGTTGGCGTTGCCTCCCTTGTCCCCGGACCGGGCCCCGATGATGGTGCCGAGCGGCAGCCGGCGGCTCGGCCCCGGACGGCTGGGTGGTCTGCTTGGTGGCCGGGGTCGAGGACCAGGTCGGGTGCCTCGGTGGCGTCGGGCGACAGGGCGAGATCGGGCGTGGCGTCGACGATCTCGAACTGGTCGGCGGCCCGGAAGGCGGTGTGGGGCACCTCGACCCGTCGCCCGTCGGCGTGCACCACGACGGGCACCACCAGCTCGGCCGGCACCAGGGCCGGCCAGTACACCCCGTAGGCCGCGCCCTCGGCCGGCGGCGCGGTGAGATGGAGGCCGGGGTAGCCGGCCAGGGCCAGCTCGGTGGCCGCGCTGGAGAAGCTCCGGCCCACCCGTTCGGGGTCGGCGTCCTTGACCGTGATGCGCAGCTGGGCGGTGGCCTCGGCGTTGACCGTCGGCGTCGGGCTTGTCCGAGCGGATCAGCCGGGCGTCGAACTCGGCGAACCGGTCGGCGCCGCCCACGGCCTCGGTCAGCGAGCGGACGGTCAGGTCGGCCTTCTCCTCGATGTCCAGCCCGGTGAGCACGAAGGTCATCGAGTTGCGCCAGCCGCCCAGCAGGTTGAGGCACACCTTCACCTGCTCGGGGGCGGGGAGGCCCCGGGTCCCGGCGATCCGCACCCGGTCCGGCCCGACCTGTGCGACCGTCGACGGTGTCGAAGCGGGCCACCACGTCGGTGTTGGCGTAGTGGTGGCCGGCGATCTCGTAGAGCAGCTGGGCGGTCACCGTCCCGACCGACACCTCGCCGCCGGTGCCCGGGTGCTTGGTGATCACCGACGAGCCGTCCTCGGCCACCTCGGCGAGGGGGAAGCCGGGATGCTCCAGGCCCGGCACCTCGGTGAAGAAGGCGTAGTTGCCCCCGGTGGCCTGGGGACCGCACTCGATGACGTGCCCGGCCACCACCGCGCCGGCCAGCCGGTCCCAGTCGGTCGGCGCCCAGCCGTGGTGCCAGGCCGCCGGTCCCACCACCAGGGAGGCGTCGGTGATCCGCGGGCAGATGACCACGTCGGCCCCACCCGACAGCGCCTCGACGATGGGCCAGGCGCCGAGGTAGGCGTTGGCCGAGACCACCTCGCCGGTCGCCTCGGCCAGCGGCTCGACCGGTGTCGAGGTGGGCCAGGGTGTGCCCGTCGCGTCGAGCTCGCCGATGCGGGGGAGCAGGTCGTCGCCTTCGACGTGGGCCACCGACACCGACAGCCCCAGCCGATCGGCCAGCGCCCGGACCTGGTCGGCCAGGCCGGCCGGGTTGAGGCCGCCGGCGTTGGTCACCACCTTGATGCCGCGGTCGACGCAGGTGCCGAGCACCTCCTCCATCTGGGTGAGGAAGGTGTGGGCCCATCCCCGGGAGCGGTCGCGCCGGTAGCCCTTCCACAGGATGAGCATGGTCAGCTCGGCCAGCCAGTCGCCGGTGAGGACGTCGATGGGCCCGCCCTCCACCATCTCGCGGGCGGCCGAGAGCCGGTCGCCGTAGAAGCCCGGAGCAGTTGGCGATGCGGAGGGGCTCGGTCATCGCGGTCCGCGTCGCCGTCCGTCGGCCTCGGCTCGGGCCGCGTCGCGGCTCCACCACCACCAGGGTCCGGCCCGTCTCCACCTGGTCGCCCTCGGTCACGTCGACCTCGGTGACCGTGCCGGCGGCCGTGGCATGGACGGCGTGCTCCATCTTCATGGCCTCGAGGACGACCAGCAGCTGGCCCGGCCTCCACGGTGTCCCCGACGGCCACGGCCACCCGGACCACGCCGCCGGGCATGGGGGCCAGGGCCGACCCCGGGCCACCTGCTCGCCGGCCAGCGGGAAGCGCTCCTGCTCGACGAGGGTCGAGCTGCCGTCCGGCCCGTCGACGTAGATCGTGCGCGCCCACCCGGTCCACCCGGTAGCGGCGGGTCACACCGCCGACGGTGATCGAGGCCGACCGTCGGCGGTCGGCGGTGCACCCGTCGACGTCGACCGGGTCGCCGTCGAGCTCGACCACGGTCGAGCTGCCGGCCGGACCGATCGAACCGGTAGCCGACGCTCGATGGCGTCCGCCCGCCGGCGTCGTAGGACGTCTGCTGCAGCGCGGACGGGTTGTTGCGGTAGCCCGACGGGATGGTGGCCTGGGCACCGGCGCCCGGCCCGGCGCCCGGCCTGGCCGGCCAGGGCGGCGGCGACGGCATGGCGACCGACGGCGTCGCCGTCCACCAGGGGCGCGGCGAGCTCGGTCGAGCCCGTGGCGCTCGAGGAAGCCGGTGTCGGTGTCGCCGGCCAGGAACTCGGGGTGGCGCAGGGTGCGCACCAGCAGGTCGCGGTTGGTGGTGACCCCGTGGATGCGGGCCCGGGCCAGGGCGCCGGCCAGCGCCGCGGCCGCCTCCTGGCGGGTGGGCGCATGGACGATGACCTTGGCCAGCATGGGGTCGTAGTGGGGGCTGACCACGCTCGCCCGGACTCGACGCCGCTGTCCACCCGGACGCACCGGCGCCCGGTCGGTCCGGCGACCTCGAACCGGTGCAGGGTGCCGGTGGAGGGCAGCCAGTCGCTGGGCCGGGTCCTCGGCGTAGAGGCGGGCCTCGATGGCATGGCCCAGGGGCCCGTCGGCCACCGCCTCGTGGACCTCGTCGGGGAGGGGCGCGCCCTCGGCCACCAGCAGCTGCAGGCGGACCAGGTCGAGCCCGGTGACCGCCTCGGTCACCGGGTGCTCGACCTGCAGCCGGGTGTTCATCTCGAGGAAGTACGGATCGCCGTTGCCGTCGACCACGAACTCGACGGTGCCGGCGTTGACGTAGCCGACGGCCCGGCCGCGGCCACGGCGGCCTCGATCAGGCGGGCCCGCAGCTCCGGGGTCACCTCGGGCGACGGGGCCTCCTCGATGATCTTCTGGTGCCGCCGTTGGATGCTGCACTCGCGCTCGAACAGGGCCACCGTGTCGCCGTAGGCGTCGGCGAGGACCTGGACCTCGATGTGCCGGGGGTCGATGACGTAGCGCTCGAGGAACACGGTCCCGTCGCCGAAGGCCGACTGCCGCCTCGCGGCGGGCGTCGACCACGGCCTGGCGCAGGCTCGACCGGCCCGCCCACCACCCGCATGCCCCGCCCGCCGCCACCGGCCGAGGCCTTGACCAGCAGCGGCCATCCCAGCGCCTCCAGCTCGTCGTCGTCGGGCAGCGCGCTCGCCGTCGATGGTCGATCGAGGGCAGGGTGGGCACCCCGGCCGCCCGCATGATCTCCTTGGCGCCGATCTTCGACCCCATGGCGTCGATGGCCATCGGCCGGCGGGCCCACCCAGATGAACCCGGCCCCGGTCACCACCCGGGCGAAGTCGCCCGACTCGGACAGGAACCCGTAGCCCGGGTGGATGGCGTCGGCCCCGCAGCGGGCGGCGGCGTCGAGGATGAGGGCGGAGCGCAGGTAGGTGTCGGCCGGCGCCACCCCGGGCAGGCGCACGGCCATGTCGGCCTCGGCCACGTGGGGGCTGTCGGCGTCGGCGTCGGAGTAGACGGCCACGGTGGCGATGCCCATGGCCCGGGCCGTCCGCATGATGCGCCGGGCGATCTCCCCCCGGTTGGCCACCAGCAGGGTGCGGATGGGGGTGGTGACGACGTCGGCGGTGGTCATCGGTCGGCCCTCACATCCGGAACACGCCGTAGCCGCGGGTGCCGGTGATGGGCTGGTTGTCGATGACCGACAGGCAGATGCCGAGCACGGTGCGGGTGTCCCGGGGGTCGATGATGCCGTCGTCGTAGAGGCGGGCGCGTGAGGAACAGCGGGAGCGACTCGGCCTCGATCTGGGCCTCGACCAGCTCGCGCATGGCGGCGTCGGCCTCCTCGTCGAAGGGGACGCCCTTGGCCGCCGCCGACTGCCGGCCGACGATGGAGAGCACGCCGGCCAGCTGGGCCGGCCCCATCACCGCCGAGCGGGCGTTGGGCCAGGCGAACAGGAAGCGGGGGTCGTAGGCCCGGCCGCACATGCCGTAGTTGCCGGCCCCGTAGGAGGCCCCGATGTTGACGGTGAGGTGGGGGACCGACGAGTTGGAGACGGCGTTGATCATCATGGCCCCGTGCTTGATGATCCCGCCCTGCTCGTACTCCTTGCCCGACCATGTACCCGGTGGTGTTCTGCAGGAAGAGCAGGGGCACGTCGACCTGGTTGGCCAGCTGGATGAACTGGGTGGCCTTGTGGGCCTCCTCGGAGAAGAGCACGCCCCGGTGGTTGGCCAGCACGCCGATCGGGTAGCCGTGGATGGAGGCCCACCCGGTGACCAGGCTGGAGCCGTAGAGCGGCTTGAACTCGTCGAAGCGGGAGCCGTCGACCACCCGGGCCAGCACCTCGCGGGGATCGAAGGGGACCTTGGGGTCGGCCGAGGCGATGCCCGAGCAGCTCGTCGGGGTCGTGGACCGGCGTCGTCGGCGGGCATGGCTCGGGCCGGGCCCGTGCTTGCGCCAGTTGAGCCGGCTCACGATCTGGCGGCCGAGCCGGATGGCGTCGACCTCGTCGGTGGCCAGGTAGTCGGCCAGGCCGGACACCCGGGCGTGCATGGAGGCGCCGCCCAGCTCCTCGTCGGTCGACTCCTCGCCGGTGGCCATCTTGACCAGGGGCGGACCACCGAGGAAGACCTTGGACCGCTCCTCGATCATCACGATGTAGTCGCTCATGCCGGGGACGTAGGCGCCGCCGGCGGTGGAGTTGCCGAAGACCAGGGCCACGGTGGGCACCGCCGCCGCCGAGCTGCGGGTGAGGTCGCGGAAGGCCCGTCCGCCGGGGATGAACAGCTCGGCCTGGGTGGGCAGGTCGGCCCCGCCCGACTCGACCAGGTTGATCGACCGGCAGCCGGTTCTGCAGGGCGATGTCCGAGGCGCGGGCCCCCTTGCGGAAGGAGAAGGGGTTCATGGCCCCGCCCCGCACCGTGGGGTCGTGGGCCGAGATGAGGCACTCGACCCCCTCGACCACGCCGATCCCGACGACCGAGGACGCCCCGACGTGGTACTCGGTGCCCCAGGCGGCCAGGGCGGCCAGCTCGAGGAAGGCCGAGTCCCGGTCGACCAGCAGCTCGATCCGCTCGTGGGCCAGCAGCTTGCCCCGCTCCTGGTGGCGCTCCACGTAGCGCTCGCCGCCGCCGGCCCGGGCCACGGCCAGCTGCTCGTCGACCGTCGGCCACCGCCGTCCTCGAGGGCGCGCTCGGTTGGCCCGGAAGGTCTCCGAGTTCGGGTCGACGGTGGTGGTCAGGACGGGCATGGGCAGGTGATCGTCGGGGAGCCGGGTCGCATTCGCACTCGCCGACGTGGGAAGAATAGGCCCATGACCTCACTGCCGCGTCACGAGGGTCGCCCCATCGCCGGGATCGTCGCCGGTGCGGCTGCCGCCATGGTGATCCGCACCTACCCCCAGGGGCCTGGGACGGGGACGACGACCGCGGCGGCGGACCGGTCCGCTCGCCCGGGCGCCCGCTCGTCCGCCGTGGTGCTGGCCGCCGGCGAGGGGACCCGGATGCGCTCGGCCCGGCCGAAGCCCCTGCACCGGCTGTGCGGCCGCCCGATGGTGCTCCACGTGCTCGACGCCCTGGCCGAGCTGTCGGTGCACCGGGTGGTGGTGGTGGTCGGCCACCGGGCCGAGTGGGTGACCAAGACCCTCATCGAGCACGCCCCGCCGGGCATGGCCATCGAGTTCGTCGAGCAGGTCGAGCAGCGGGGGACCGGCGACGCCATGTCGGTGGCCCTCACCGGCCTGCCCGACGACGACGGCGACGACGACGGCGACGTGGTGGTGCTGCCCGGGCGACACGCCGCTCCTCCGGCCGGCCACGCTGGCCGCGCTGGTCCACCGGCACCGCGCCTCGGATGCCGCCGCCACGCTGCTCACCGCGGAGCTCGACGACCCGACCGGCTACGGCCGGGTGGTGCGGGGCCGGGACGACTCGGTGGCCCGGGTGGTCGAGCACGGCGACGCCACCGACGAGGAGCTCGACGTCGCACGAGGTCAACACCTCGATCTACTGCTTCCGCCGGAGCGTGCTGGCCCCGTCGCTGCGCCGGCTGAGCCCGGCCAACGCCCAGGGCGAGTACTACCTGACCGACGTGGTCGGCGTGCTCTACGAGGCCGGCCACAAGGTGGGGTCGCTGGTGGTGGACGACACCATGGAGGTGGCCGGGGTCAACGACCGGGCCCAGCTGGCCGTGGCCGAGGCCGAGCTGCGCGACCGCATCAACGAGCGGTGGATGCGCCGGGGCGTGACCATGTGGGACCCCGAGCGGACCTACATCGACGTCGACGTCGAGCTCGAGCCCGACGTGGTGCTGCTGCCCGGGCGTCATCCTGCAGGGAGCGTGCGTGATCGGGGCCCACGCCGAGATCGGGCCCGACGCCCATCTGGTCGACACCGGTGGTCGGCGAGGGCGCCATGGTGGCCTCGAGCGTGTGCCGGCGGTCGGTCGATCGGCGCCGACGCCCGGGTCGGGCCCTTCGCCGTGCTCGACGAGGGGACCGAGGTGCCCGCCGGTGCGGGTGGTGGGGCCGGCCGGTCGATCCGACGCCGCGCCGGACGGTCGGGCCGGAGTCTCCGACGACGGAGCGCGGTAGCGTCATGGGCATGGAGTTCACCCCGCGCCGGCGGCTCGAACTGGTGTCCGGGCGGTCGCACCCCGAGCTGGCCCAGGACGTCGCCCGGCAGCTGGGCGTGGAGCTCGGCGAGGCCAACCTCCGCGAGTTCGCCAACGGCGAGATCCACTGCCGCTTCGACACGTCGATCCGGGGCAGCGACGTGTTCATCATCCAGACCCACTGCGGCCCGGTCAACGACTCGCTGATGGAGCACCTGATCATGATCGACGCGGCCAAGCGGGCCTCGGCCAAGCGGATCACCGCGGTCTGCCCCTACTACGGCTACTCGCGCCAGGACCGCAAGGCCACCGGGCGGGAGCCGATCACGGCCAAGCTGGTGGCCGACATGCTCTCGGTGGCCGGGGCCGACCGGGTGGTCAGCGTCGACCTCCACTCCGGGCAGATCCAGGGCTTCTTCGACGTCCCCTTCGACCACCTGACCGCGGCGCCCGGTGCTGGTCGACTACCTGCGCACCCAACGCAGCGACGACCTGGTGGTGGTGGCGCCGGACGCCGGGCCGGGTGAAGGTGGCCGAGCGGTTCAGCCAGCACCTGACCGCCGACCTGGCCGTGGTGCACAAGCGCCGGCTGCGGGGCACGGCCAACCAGGTCGAGGCCCTGCACGTGGTGGGCGACGTCGAGGGCCGCCAGTGCGTGCTCATCGACGACATGATCGACACCGCCGGGACCATCGTGGCCGCCGCCGACCTGTTGGTCGAGCGGGGCGCCGCCGAGGTGTGGTGCATGGCCACCCACGCCGTGCTGTCCGACCCGGCCGTCGACCGGCTGAAGAACTCGGCCCTGACCAAGGTGGTGGTGACCGACACCCTGCCCATCCCGCCGGACCGGCGCTTCGACAAGCTCGAGGTGCTGTCGGTGGCCAAGCTCATCTCCGACGCCATCGACGCCGTGTTCGAGGACACCTCGGTGTCGGAGATCTTCGGCGGGGAGAACCTGGCCTGACCCGGGAACGGCCACGGGGCGCCGGGGACCATCGCTCCGGCCCGCCGGCCCGGTGCCGCCCGTGATCCGGTCGGTCATGTTCGACTTCGGCGGCGTGCTCACGTCGAGCCCGTTCGAGGCCTTCGACCGGTTCGAGCGGGCCGAGGGGCTGCCGGCGGGGTTCATCCGCACCGTCAACGCCACCGATCCCGACGTCAACGCCTGGGCCCGGCTCGAGCGCGGCGAGCTGGACGTGGCGGGGTTCGCCGAGACCTTCGGGGCCGAGGCGCTCCGGCTGGGGCACCGGGTGGACGGCCGGGCCGTGCTCGGGCTCCTGCACGGGCAGTTGCGCCCGGCCATGGTGGACGCGGTGCGCCGGTGTGGGGAGCGGTTCGCCACGGCCTGCCTCACCAACAACTTCTCCGTCGAGGACCTCCCCACCCCGCCCGAGGTGCTGGCCGTCTTCGAGCTGTTCGATCTGGTGCTCGAGTCGAGGGCCATCGGCATCCGCAAACCGGAGCCCCGGTTCTACCGGATGGCCTGCGAGGCGCTGGCCGTCGAGCCCGAGCAGGTGGTCTACCTCGACGACCTGGGGGTCAACCTGAAGCCGGCCCGGGCCATGGGCATGCACACCATCAAGGTGACCGATCCGGGAGAGGCGCTGGCCGAGCTGTCGGCGGCCACCGGACTGGTCTTCGACCCCTGATCCCCACCCCGGCGCCGGCCTGGTGGCCCCCTACCCGCCTGCTCGTCTATCATGGTGGGCCGTCAGCAGCGGCCCTCGGCGATCGTCCCCCTCAGGCACGATCCACCCGTGCGGCCCTGCCCTCGTGTTCGCATCTCTTGAGGAGTCCCCGCATGCCCGAAGTCACCCTCACCGCCGAAGCCGGTCGCGCAACCGGATCGAGCTCGACCCGCCGACTGCGCTCCCAGGGAAAGATCCCCGGCGTGGTCTACGGCCACGGGGCCGACCCCATGCCGGTGTCCGTCGTGGCCCGTGAGTTCCAGATCGCCCTGTCCGGCGAGGCCGGGCTCAACACCCTGCTCTCCCTCGAGGTGGGCCAGCAGAACTTCCTGACCCTGGCCCGGGACATCCAGCACCATCCGTTCCGCAACGTGGTGACCCACGTCGACTTCCTGATCGTCCGCCGCGACGAGGTGATCTCCGCCGAGATCCCGATCAACCTGGTGGGCGAGCCGATCGAGGTCCAGCACGGCGACGGCATCGTCGACCAGCAGCTGTTCACCCTGGCCATCAAGGCCAAGCCGGCCGACATCCCGCCGTCGGTGGACATCGACATCTCGGGCCTGACCATCGGCGCCTCGCTGCACGTGTCCGACATCACCGTCCCGAGGGGCGTGGAGCTCGAGACCGACCTCGAGGCCACCGTCGTGGCCGGCCAGCCGCCGCGGGTGCAGGCCACCGCCGAGGAAGAGGCGGAGGCCGCCGGCATCACCGTCGAACGCCGCCGAGGCGGCGCCGACCGACGCGCCCGACGACGCCGAGTCCTCCGAGGGCTAGGTCCTGCTCCGCAACCGGCGCGGCCCGGCGGGCCCGCGGACCGGGAACGCCGGTCGACTTCGTGGTGGTCGGACTGGGCAACCCCGGCGCCGAGTTCGACGGCACCCGCCACAACGTCGGGGCCGAGGTGGCCGCCATGCTGGCCGACCGGCACCAGGGGCGGCTCAAGGCGGAGAAGGGTCTCCACGCCCGGGCCGGCGAGGTCCGGATCGGCGGGCGCCGGGTGCTGGTGGCCGTCCCGCAGACCTTCATGAACGAGTCGGGCCGGGCGGTGGCACCGCTCGTCCGTCGGGCGGGGATGGACGGGGACGACGAGTCGGGCGGCGGGCCGCGCTTGGCCGGCGGGCTCATCGTGGTCCACGACGAGCTCGACCTCCCGTCGGGCCGGATCAAGGTCAAGTCCGGCGGGGGCACGGCCGGCAACAACGGCCTCAAGTCGATCGACAGCCACCTGCACACCAACGGGTACCTGCGGGTCCGGGTGGGCATCGGCAAGCCGCCGGGCCGCCAGCCCGGCGCCGACTACGTGCTCAAGCGGCCGGGGGCCGCCGAGCGGGCCGCGCTCGAGGTGGCCGTCGAGGAGGCGGCCGACGCCGTCGAGCTGATCGTGACCGACGGGATCGAGGCGGCGATGAACCGGGTCAACACCAACGGATGAGCGGCCCGCTCGCTCTGGACCCACTCCCCGGAACTAGACCTTCCTGAAGAAGGCGAGTACGGACGTCCATTGCACGTGTCCGTCATGGAGGACCACGTGTCGACGGGTCTTGTCCGACATCGTCGGGACGACGACCGAGTCGATGAGGTACTCGAGTGGCGGAAGCGACCAGTCGATCGGCTCGATGAGCTCCAGATCCGGCGATGCCCGGAGCACGTGTTCCTCCAGCTCGGCGCGGGTGAAGTACTCCGCATGGGACTGATCGTCGAGCAGAAGGAGTTCGGTGGCCACGGCCAGCACACCCCCCTTCCGTGTCACCCGGGCCATCTCCCGCATGGCGTCGCCCGCCCGAGCATGCGAGCCGAAGTGCTCAATCGACGAAAGCGACCAGGCCAGGTCGAAGGTGCCATCGTCAAAGTGGCGGAGATCCGTTCCGTCCATGACCCGGAACTCGATCGCCTCTTGCCGGATGGGCCGGGGACAGAAGGCTTGGGGGTTCTCGAGGATGGCCGGGTTGGCTTCGTGGCCACCGAGCGTGGCCCATTTCTCATTTCCGTAGAGGTCGGTGGCCACGACGCGCTCGAGTCGGTCGCCCAACCAGAAGATCGGGCATTCGGTGCCGGCACCGATGCCGATCGCCCGATGCTGGGGCTGGATCATGTCCAGGCGCTGGAAACCCCACAGCGCCTGCGCCCACTCCCAACCCTTTCGGTGCACATACGGGGGGTTGTTGCTCTGGAAGATGTGCTTGTCGTGAGAGTAGGTGCCGAGGTCGTCGAGGACGTCCTTCCACTCCTGCACGCGGTAGGCGGCGACGTTGGTAAGGCTGCAGAGCGGGAGGGGGAGTGGCGCCGACGAAACCGATGCATCCGCTGCGCCCGCCTCGAGCTCCGTGGTGCGGCGGATGACGCTCCGGGCCGACCTGACGATCGCCATCTCCCTGCTCCTGATCCGCCCAACGGCCTCGATGAATGGTCTCGTGCGTGCTGGGCGCCATCCTTACCATCGTTCGGCAGGCGGGCGCTAGCGGCACCGACCCGTCCGGGTGGCGTGCTCGGTGGTGGGCCGGGGGTGAGTCCGGGTGTCGGCCTGCTTTCGGCGCGGATGCCCGATGGGGTGTGGCGGAAGCACGAGCTGTGGCTGATCAGTCCATCCACGCACGGCGAGGGGTTTCGATGAGTCGCCGCCGCCGGCGACCAAGCGCTCTTTCAGTCCCGGTACCCTGACCGGGTGAGCCTCCGCTCGCTTCCCCCGCTGCTGCGCAACGAGCCCGCCATGACGCGGGTCATCGGCGCGCCCACCGCCACCCTGGCCGTGGCCACGCCGGCCCAGGCCTTCGTGCTGGCCGGACTGGTCCGGCTGGGCACCCGTCGCCCGGTGCTGGTGGTCACGCCCACCGGGCGCCTCGGCCGATCAGCTGGCCCACGATCTGGCCGCCTTCACCGGCGCCGACGGGGGCCCGGGGACGGACGTCGAGGTCTTCCCGGCCTGGGAGACCCTGCCCTTCGAGCGGGTGAGCCCCGACGTGTCCACCATGGGCCACCGTCTCCGGCTGCTGTGGCAGCTGGGCGGCCCCGACCCGGAGGGCCGGCCACCGGGCATCGTGGTCGCACCGATCAAGGCCGTCCTGCAGCGGCTCGGCCCGTGGCGGACGGCGGCCCGGCCGGTGGCGGTGGCCAAGGGCGACCAGGTCGACGTCGACGAGCTGGTGGCCCGGCTGGTGGGCATGGGCTACCGGCGCGAGTCGATCGTCGAGCACCGCGGCGAGCTGGCCGTCCGGGGCGGCATCGTCGACGTGTTCCCGTCCACCGCCGACGAGCCGGTCCGGATCGACCTGTGGGGCGACGAGGTGGACCGGCTGACCCGGTTCGACGTCGCCGACCAACGGTCGATCGACGACCTGGCCCGGGTCGAGCTGTTCGGCTGCCGCGAGCTGGTGACCGACGAGACCATGCGGAAGCGGGCGGCCGAACTGGTCGGGATCGGCGCCCTGGGGCCGCCACCAGTGGGACCGGCTGGCCGACGGCGACCAGTTCGACGGCATGGAGTCGTGGCTGCCGTGGCTGGCCGACAGCGAGGAGCTGGTCACCGACCTGCTGGGCGACGACGCCCTGGTGGTGCTGGTCGAGCCCCGCCGGGTGCGGGACCGGGCCGGCGAGCTGCTCGACGAGGAGTCGGCCCTGGCCGATGCCCTGGCCTCCACCTGGGGCCTCGAGGCCGGCGCCGGCGCCCCCCGGCTCCACGTGCCCTTCGACCGCCTGCTCGACCGGCACCGGGGCCGGGGTGGTGTCCCTGGTCCCGACGGCCGAGGGGCCGGACATCCCGCTGGTGGAGAGCCGGGGCTGGGAGCCGATCCTCGGCGACGGGGCCAAGCTGGCCACCCAGGTCGCCACGCTGGTCGGCGACGGCTACTCGGTGGTGCTGTGCTCGTCGACCGCCGGGGGTGCCGAGCGCCTGTCCGGCATCCTGGCCGAGGAGGGGATCACCGTCCCGGTGGTGCCACCGATGCCGCCCGGCGGGCGCGACCGACCTGACCGCGCCCGGCGCCCGCATCGTGGTGGCGGCCGCTCGACCGGGGCTTCGTCCTGCCCGGGGCGCGGGTGGCCGTGCTGACCGAGTCCGACGTCACCGGACGTCGCCGCCCCCATCGCCAGGCCCGGACCCGGGCCCGGCCGGTCGACGGGTTCTTCGACGACCTGGCCCCGGGCAGCTACGTGGTCCACCGCCAGCACGGGGTGGCCAAGTACGGCGGCATGGTCACCCGCACCATGGGCGGCGCCACCCGCGACTACCTGCTGCTCGAGTACCGGGGGGCGGACAAGCTCTACCTGCCCACCGACCAGATCGAGCTGCTCACCCCGTACGCCGGCGGCGACTCGCCGACGGTGAGCCGGCTGGGCGGGTCGGAGTGGCAGCAGGCCCGGTCCAAGGCCCGGGCCGCGGTGCACGAGATCGCCGAGGAGCTGGTGGCGCTGTACCGGCGCCGGCTCCAGGTGACCGGCCACGCCTTCGGCCCCGACACCCCGTGGCAGGCCGAGCTGGAGTCGTCGTTCCCGTTCGTCGAGACCTCGGACCAGCTGCGGGCCATCGAGGAGGTCAAGGCCGACATGGAGCGGCCCCAGCCCATGGACCGGCTGGTCTGCGGCGACGTGGGCTTCGGCAAGACCGAGGTGGCCATCCGGGCCGTGTTCAAGGCGGTCCAGGACGGGTACCAGGCCGCGGTGCTGGTGCCGACCACCCTGCTGGCCAGCCAGCACGCCCAGACCTTCGCCGAGCGGTACGCCCCGTTCCCGTTGAAGGTGGAGATGCTCAGCCGGTTCCTGACCAACGCCCAGGCCCAAGACGGTGCTGTCCGGGCTGGCCGACGGCTCGGTGGACGTGGTGGTCGGCACCCACCGGCTCCTCGGCGGGGACGTCGACCTTCAAGAAGCTCGGCCTGCTGGTGGTGGACGAGGAGCAGCGGTTCGGGGTCAGCCACAAGGAGTCGATCAAGGCCCTGGCCGACGGGATCGACGTCCTCACCCTGACCGCCAGCCCCATCCCCCGCACCCTGGAGATGGCCCTGACCGGCATCCGCGACCTGTCGATGGTCAACACGCCGCCGGCGGCCCGCCGGCCCATCCTCACCCACGTCGGCGAGTTCGAGGAGGCGGCCGCCTCCGAGGCCATCCGCCGCGAGCTGCTCCGCGAGGGCCAGGTCTTCTACGTCCACAACCGGGTCCAGGACATCGAGGCGGTGGCCCAGCGGGTCCAGCGCATGGCCCCCGAGGCCCGGGTGGCGGTGGCCCACGGCCAGATGGACGAGGGCTCGCTGGAGAAGGTGGTGCTCGACTTCTGGGAGGGCGGCCTACGACGTGCTGGTGTGCACCACCATCATCGAGTCGGGGATCGACATGCCCACGGTCAACACCCTGGTGGTGGACCGGGCCGACCTGCTCGGGCTGGGCCAGCTCCACCAGCTCCGGGGCCGGGTGGGCCGGGCCGGCCAGCGGGCCTACGCCTACCTCTTCCATCCGGTCGACCGGGTGCTCTCCGAGCAGGCCTACGAGCGGCTGCGCACCATCGGCGACCACACCGAGCTGGGCTCGGGGTTCAAGATCGCCCTGCGGGACCTGCAGATCCGGGGGGCGGGCAACCTGCTCGGCCGGGACCAGTCCGGGCACATCGCCGCCATCGGCTACGACCTCTACGTCCAGATGGTGTCCGAGGCGGTGTCCGAGCTGAAGGGGGAGCCCCGGCCCCAGCCGGTCGAGCTCTCCCTCGACCTGCCCGACGCCGCCCACCTGCCGGCCAGCTACGTCGAGGCCGAGGACGTCCGGCTCGAGGCCTACCGCCGGCTCACCGCGGTGCGGACCGTGGAGCGAGATCGAGGACGTGCGGACCGAGTGGGAGGACCGCTTCGGCCCGCTGCCCGGCGCCGGCCTCGGCCCTGCTCGACGTGGCCCGGCTGCGGGTCGAGTGCCTCCGGCTGGGCATCACCGACGTCGCGGTGACCGTGCCCCGGCCGCGGCATGGGGCGGAGCCGCGGCGACCGGGCCACCGTGAAGCTGTCCCCGGTCACGTTGCCGGCCTCGGCCGAGGTCCGGCTGCGGCGGCTGGCCCCGGGGCCACCTATCAGCCCGACCAGCACCGCCTGCTGATGCCGATGGCCGCACCGGCCGCGGGCCGGGAGTACGCCCCCGTCCTGGTCGATCTGCTCGGCGAGCTGCTCCCGGCCTCGTGACGGGCCGGCGCGGGGTCGAACACGAGGACCACGGATCCTTCGGTGGTCGCCGGGCCCGCGTAGCCTCCCGGTTTGCCCCACCCGGTAGCATCGCCGCCGTGAAGCGCCATCTCTCCGGGGCCGTCGCCGCCCTCATCGTGATCGCCTCCGGTGGGTTGGCCTCGGCCTGCGACGTGACCCCGCCGGCCGCGACGGCCAACGGGGCCACCATCTCCACCGGCAGCCTCAACACCCAGCTCCAGGCCCTCGAGACCACCATCGGCCGGTGGCTGCCTGCTGCAGCTGGAGAACAGCCAGCTGACCCCGACCGACGCCCAGGGGGCCGGAGGGCCGGGCACCTACACCACCGCCTTCGCCGACGCCGTGCTCGGCAACCAGGTGGGCGACCTGCTGGCCGAGCAGTTCGCCGCGTCCAAGGGCATCACCGTCACGGCCGCCGATCTGGCCTCGGCGAAGACCGACCTCGCAGTCGACGCTGGACGGGGAGATCAGCCAGTCGGTGCAGGCCGCCGAGCAGTCGGGGGTCGTCCCGTCCTGCGCCGACCTCGCCACCGGCGCGTCCATCACCGGGGCGCAGCTGCTGACGGGCCTGCCGGCGTCGTTCGCCGGCCGAGCAGGTCCACAACCAGGCCGTCGACGAGAAGCTGCTGGCCCGGGGCGCCGACCTCTCCAACGCCGCCGTGTCCGACTACTACAACGCCAACAAGCCGCTGTTCACCGCGACCTGCGTGAGCCGCATCGTCACCGACCACCGAGGCCGACGCCAACCGCGGTGATGGCCCAGCTGCAAGGCCGGCGCCTCGTTCGCCTCCGTGGCCAAGTCGAGCTCCATCGACACCCAGACCGCGGCCAGCGGCGGGGCCCTCGGGTGCAACTTCACCGAGTCCGAGGTGGAGCAGGCGCTCAGTGTCCAGACGGTCACCGTGGGACAGCCCATCGCCCCGATCAGACAACCGGCGGCCAGTGGGACATCTACGAGGTGACCAGCCAGACCCTGGCCTCGCTGGCCCAGTCGGAGGGAGTGGCCCGACAGGAGCTCCTGCAGTCCCAGTCCAACGTGAACCGGGTCAGCAAGGAGATCGTGGCCTTCGCCCGCCGCTCCGATGTGTCGGTCGACCCGCAGTACGGGACGTGGAAGGACCAGGCCGTCGTGGCCCCGGTCGGGCCGCCCTCCCAGTACCTGTTGGCCGCGGTGTCGGGCCAGACCCACCGCGCCGTCGACGCCGCTGAAGGGCACCGGGTCGGGATCGGCGGCCACCGGCTCCACTGGCGCCAGCGGCGCGACGGGAGCACCGGCGCCACGGCGCCAGCGGCGCGACGGGAAGCACCGGCTCCACCGGCGGCTGAGCCGCCCCCCGAGCGGAACGTCATGCCACCGGTGCCGCCGCGCTTGCCGCGGGTCGACGTGGTCGGGCTCGGCCCGGCCGGCCCCGAACTCATCACCGCCGAGGCCCGGGCGCTGATGTCCGGGCCGGCCGAGGTGGTGTTCCGGACCCGGCGCCACCCGGCGGCCGAGGCGTTCCCCGGGGCCCGCAGCTTCGACCATCACTACGAGGAGGGCCGAGACCTTCGACGCAGGTCTACCGGGCCATCGTCGACGACCTGGTCGCCACCGCGCTCGACGACGGGGTCCGTGGTCTATGCCGTCCCCGGTTCGCCGATGGTGGCCGAGCGCACCGTGGTGCTGCTGCGGGAGCACCCGTCCGTGGTCGGCGGCGAGCTCGATGTGGTCGTCCATCCCTCGGTGTCCTTCCTCGACCTGGCCTTTGCCCGACTCGGCGTGGACCCGGTGGCGTCGGGGTCCGGGTGGTGGACGGCGAGCGCTTCGCCGTCGAGGCGGCCGGTGAGCGCGGACCGCTGCTGGTCGCCCAGTGTTGGAGCACCCCGGTGCTGTCGGACATCAAGCTGTCCGCCGAACCGGCACCGTCGGTGACGGTCACCGTCCTGCACCACCTCGGGCTCGCCGACGAGCAGGTCGGGAGGTGGCCTGGGACGAGCTCGACCGGACCGTCGCCCCCGACCATCTGACCTCGCTGTGGATCCCGGCCCTGGCCGCGCCGGTGGCCGCCGAGTTGGTCCGGCTCGACGAACTGGTCCGCACCCTGCGTCAGCGCTGCCCGTGGGACCGCGAGCAGACCCACGGGTCACTGGCCCGCCACCTGCTCGAGGAGTCCTACGAGGTCCTCGAGGCCATCGATGCCCTGGCCGCCGTGGATGCCGGCGCGGTGCCGCACCCGACGGCGACGAGTCCGCGCACCGTCGTCGGTACCGTCGCCGGGGTGGACCCGGTCGAGGAGGAGGCGGTGGCCCATCTCGAGGAGGAGCTCGGGGACCTCCTGTTCCAGGTGTACTTCCACGCCGCCCTGGCCGCCGAGGAGGGCCGCTTCACGCTGGCCGACGTGGCCCGGGGCATCCACGACAAGCTGGTGTCCCGCCATCCGCACGTCTTCGGCGAGGTGGTCGCCGACACCCCCGAGGCGGTGGCGTCGAACTGGGAGGCGTTGAAGAAGGCCGAGAAGCACCGGTCGAGCGTCACCGAGGGGATCCCGGCGGCGCTGCCGGCGCTGGCCCTGGCGGCCAAGCTGCAACGGAAGGCCCTGGCCGTCGGCATGGTCCTTCCCCCGGTGGCCGACGAGGCGGTCCGGGTCGCCGACGGCGTGGCCGGGTTGAGCAGGGTCGGGCCGGGCCCCGACCCCGATGCCGGCACCGCCACACCCCGGGTGACCGACGGCGAAGGAGGTCGGAGCGACCATGCCGCCGAGATCGGCGACCTGCTCTTCTCCCTGTGCAGCCTGGCCCGGGTGCTCGGGGTCGACCCCGAGACGGCCCTGCGGGCGCGGGCGGCCAGGTTCCGCTCCGAGGTCGAGGCGCGGGGCTGAGCGCCCCACCCGGTCGACCGACGGTGAGGTGGCGCCGGGCCGAAGGGGCACGAATTACCAGGTGGAAACCGCACCGGGTGGTAACTTTTGGCCCACCGGCAACAGGAGTGACTACGTACCGTGAGCGTTATCGAACAGGTCATCGGCCGCGAGGTGCTCGACTCCCGCGGCAATCCCACCGTCGAGGTCGAGGTCTTGCTCGACTCCGGCGCCGTCGGTCGGGCCATCGTTCCCTCGGGCGCCTCGACCGGCTCGTTCGAGGCGGTCGAGCTCCGGGACGGCGGCGACCGCTACCGGGGCAAGGGTGTGCTCGACGCCGTCGGCAACGTCAACGGTGAGATCGCCGACCTGCTGGAAGGGGCCGATGCCCTCGACCAGCGGGGGGTCGACCTGACCCTCATCGACGCCGACGGCACGCCCAACAAGGCCCGGCTCGGGGCCAACGCCATCCTCGGTGTGTCACTGGCCACCGCCAAGGCGGCGGCCGACGAGCTCGGGCTCCCGCTCTTCCGCTATGTGGGGGGCTCGGACGCCCACGTCCTGCCGGTCCCGATGATGAACGTGGTCAACGGGGGCGTGCACGCCGACAACTCGATCGACCTGCAGGAGTTCATGATCATGCCGGTCGGCGCGGCGTCGTTCTCCGAGGGACTGCGCTGGGGGGTCGAGACCTACCACTCGTTGGCCCACGTCCTCAAGGTCCGGGGCCTGTCCACCACCGTGGGCGACGAGGGGGGCTTCGCCCCCGACCTGGCGTCCAACGAGGAGGCGGTGCAGATTCTGGTGGAGGCCATCGAGACGGCCGGCCGGGTGCCGGGGGCCGAGATGGCCATCGCCATGGACCCGGCCAGCAGTGAGCTCTACAAGGACGGCCGCTACGAGTTGGCCGGCGAAGGGCGCTCGCTGTCCTCGCCCGAGCTGGTCGAGTACTGGGTCGACCTGGTGCGACCGGTATCCGATCGTGTCCATCGAGGACGGGATGGCCGAGGAGGACTGGGACGGCTGGGCGGCGCTGACCGACGCGCTGGGATCGCGGGTGCAGTTGGTGGGCGACGACCTGTTCGTGACCAACGAGGAGCGCCTGCAGCGGGGCATCGACGTCGGGACGGCCAACGCCATCCTCATCAAGGTCAACCAGATCGGCACGCTGACCGAGACGCTCGGGACGATGTCGCTGGCCAACCGTGTCGGGCTACGCCTGCGTCATGTCCCACCGATCGGGCGAGACCGAGGACACCACCATCGCCGATCTGGCCGTGGCCACCAACTGCGGCCAGATCAAGACCGGCGCCCCGGCCCGCTCGGACCGGGTGGCCAAGTACAACCAGCTGCTGCGCATCGAGGAGTCGCTGGACGAGTCGGCCGCGTTCCGCGGTGGCGACGCGCTGGCGGCCTGGAGTGCGGACCGTTGAGCCCACGCCGCCACGCCCACTCCAAGAGCGCCCCGCCGAGGCTGTTCACCGCGGCCACCGGGCTGAGCAGCGGCACGGCGGCCAAGCCCACCGGAACGGCGGGCCGGACCGGCGCCAAGGCGACACGATCGCTCCGGCCCCGCCGACCGGCGAAGGACAAGGCCCCCCGGGTAGCGGAGACCCGGCCGGCCCGCTCGTTCTCCCTGGCTCCCACCATGACCCAATCGGAGACGACCGGTAGCGAGGCTCCGGTCGGGAGGCCGACCGGAGCAGAAGTGGGGGCGCCGAAGCCGATCGGGACGTCGGAGGCGCAGCCAACGAAGCCGACCGGAGCGCCGGTCGGCACCGGGAAGCCCACCGGTACGCCCCGCGCCGAAGTCGACCCCCGCCAAGCCGTCGGGTACGCCGGCGGCCAAGCCGACCGCGGCGACGCCGACCACCGCAAGCCGACCACCGCCAAGCCGACCACCGCCAAGCCGACCCGATCGGGGCCGGGCGCATCGACCGGACCGCCGCACTCCCGCCCGGCCCTCTGGCCCCGGTTGCGTCCCCGCCGGCCCGAGGGCGCCCGGACCGGCCCGGAGCGCGCCAAAACCAAACCCGGGGCGAAGTCGGGTGTCGGGCCGGCGCCGTCGAAGCGCCGGCGCGCACCGACGTCCACCCGCCGGCCGCCGAGCCCTGCGCCTACCGCCGCGGCTCCATCGGACCGTTCACCGGCCACCCGAAAGCGGTTCGACCCTCGGCTCAACCGGCGCCGCGCCCCGCTGGCCCTGGCCGCCCTGTTCGCCGTGGGGGTGTTGGTCATCGGCTTCCCCTTGTCGGGCCTCCTCTCCCAGCACCACCAGCTGTCGGCGGCCGCCGCCCAACTCAACCAGTTGCAGAGCCAGAACCGAAATTGACGGCCCAGCAGCGCCAGCTCAACTCCAAGACCGCCATCGAGCGCCTGGCCCGACAGGACTACCAGCTGGTGTCGCCGGGTCAGACCCTCTACGACGTCCTCCCGTCGGGCCGCCACGCCAACACCACGACGACGGCGGCATCGGCGACCGTGGGCGACCCGGGGGACCAACCCCTGGTGGCGCCGGCCAACGCCCCGGACATGTCCCCCGAGCCCGGCCAGCCCCACGTACTGTCGGTCGGCGCGGGCACGCCGGCGCACGGGGGAACGGGGGCCAGCGGATCGAAGTCGGCCTCCACCGACCGATCGGGCTCGAGCGGGATCCCTCCGGGCCCGTCGAGCTTCTGGTCCCGGGTGACCGGGTCGCTCGCCTTCTGGCGGTGATGACCACCCCGGCGGTCGGCACCCGTCACGAAGGGGACGACGACCTGGCCGCGGTCAGCGGGCTGTTGGGCCGCACCCCGGCCGGCGAGTTCGAGGTGGTGGTGCGCAATGACGACGGGGCACCGGCGGTGATCCGCAACGCCCCGCTGTTGTTCGACGGCACCCCGATGCCCACCCGCTACTGGCTGCTCGACCCGAGCCTGCGCGAGGCGGTGAGCCGGTTGGAGTCGACGGGCGGGGTGCGCCAGGCCGAGGCCGAAATCCCGATGGCTCGGATCGAAGCGGCCCATGCCCGCTACGCGGCGGAACGTGACGCACTGATCGGTCCGGAACACCGGGGGCCCCGGCCGTCGGGTGGTGTCGGCGGTACCCGGCGCGGGGTCAAGTGCCTTCACGCCCATCTGGCGTGGTGGCTGACCGGAGGGGATGATCCGATCGGGGAGTGGACGGCCCAGAAGATCGGCCTGCATCCGGTCTGACCAGAGGGTACGGGACCGGCGGTGGGCCGCGGTGCGTCGGGGGTGGTTGCGCCCGGCCGGTCGTGGTAGCAAGGACCCATGCACGAACGTGGGTCGGTGGTGGCGGTCGACTGCGGGACCAACTCCACCCGGCTCCTCATCGCCGACTCGAAGGGGGTGCCGCTCGAGCGCAAGATGCGGATCACCCGGCTCGGTGAGGGAGTGGACGCCACCGGCGCCCTGGGGGCCGACGCCATCGACCGCTGCCTGTCCGCATTGCGGGAATTCCGGCGCCAGATGGACCAGTTCGGCGTGGACCGCGGCCGGTTGGTGGCCACCTCGGCGGTGCGGGATGCCAGCAACGGCGACGAGTTCCTCGAGGCAGCCGGGGCGGTGACCGGGTTGGCTCCGGAGCTGCTGGCCGGCAGCGAAGAGGCCCGGCTGTCGATGACCGGGGCCGTCTCCGAGCTCGACCCGGCCGAAGGGCCGTTCCTGGTCGTGGACATCGGCGGCGGCTCGACCGAGCTCATCAACGGGTCGAGGGTGGACGATCCCGAGCTGTCCCTGGTCTCCCTCCAGCTCGGCTGTGTGCGGTTGACTGAGCGGTTCCTGCACTCCGACCCGCCGACGGCGGAGGAACTGGCTGCGGCCGAGTCGATGGTCGATGACCTGTTGGACCAGACCATCGCGGAACACCCCCGGCTCCTGGCCGCCCACCGGCTGGTCGGTCTGGCCGGGACGGTGACCACGCTGGCCTCGTTGCACCTCGGGCTGGACAAGTACGACCGCAACCGCATCCATCACGCGGTGCTCTCCGGTGCTGAGGTCTACGAGTGGTACCGGACGCTGGCGTCGGAGGTACGCGCCGCCCGCCTCGACCGGGCCGGCATGGTGCCGGGTCGCGAGGACGTGATCGTAGGTGGGGCGTTGATCCTGAGCGCGGTCATGACCCGGTTCGGGTTCGACGAGTGCCTGGTGTCGGAGGCGGACATCCTCGACGGCATCGTGGCCGGCCTGCTGGCCCGGGGCTGACCCCATCGCGGTCGACCAGAAGCTCCGTTGTGGGCTGTCTAGAGCGCACCTTGACCACCGGCCCAAAGCGCATAGGAGCCGGTTGAGACCCGCGGTGGACCGAGCGCCTGGGTGAACAGATGCACAACCGGTCCGGCGCCGATCACGGAACGATCCACGATGACCAGGCGCACGTCGTTCTTCAACAGCGCCTGCTTGGTCGCCGCGATGAGACCTGGCGTGATCGGAACCTCCGGCGCCGAAGTGCTAAAACCCTCCTGTCCGTCGAGGAAGAGCTCGAGGCCCGGGGGATTGATCGGGTTGGCCACGCCGGTGGGGGATCCGTGCACATCGGGATGCTCGGCGTAGCCTCCGATCAGGCGGAAGGTGAATCCATCCTCGGCTTGCCACAGCATGGCCTGGGGAAAGTAGGGGGAGGCATACGGGTAGGTGATGGCCACCGGATCTCCTCCGGGAATCGCCCCAGCAATCTGCGTCGGTAGGGGGTTGGCCGGCTGTGACGCATAGGGCCACTCTGGCAACTGGGTCACCACCACCACGGCGAGCGTTACCACCGCGGCGATGCCCGCCCACCGTGATGGCCTGGACGAGCCGTGGAGGTGCTCCCGAGCCAGTACGTGACGAAGATCATCGAGGCCGAACGCGATGATCGCCCCCATGCATGCGTCGACCTCCAACGAGAATCGGCTGGCCAGGATGTTGTCGAGCAACGGAAGGTGGGTGAAGACCAGGAACGGAAGGCGAATGTGGGTGAGCCGGCCGTTGACGGCCAGGTGTGGACCGAGCGACAGGACGGCGGCGCCGAGGAAGACCGCCACGGCCAACTGCATCCGTGGACTGCGCCAGGACCGCCAGACGAAGATCACCGCGAGGATGAGGAGGGGAACCCCGATGAAGGCCCCGGCTTCCGATGCGTTGCTGAGCGGTATCTTCGAGAAGTGGAGGCCGAGCGACACCCGTTGGAGGGTCCCGGGCGCCACAAAACTGAACAGGTCGTTGTAATAGGGGTTGATGAGCGGCTGGGCGGTCCCCTTGTAGCGCTGGGGACCGGCCAGCAGCATCCAGAGGGGATAGGCCAGGAGCACGGCGGAGACTGCCGCGGCGATGACCACCGGCACCAGTGCGTCGCGCAGGGCCCCGATCACTTGTCTGCGGTAACGCACCGCGGCGCAGACCAAGGCCCAGACCGAGAGAATGACCACCGAGGTGAAGATCTCCGGTTCGCACAGGAATTGGGCGCTCAGCAGCAGGCCGAGCTGTACGCCGAGCCGCCGGGGCGAACCCTGGCGCTTCAGGATCGAGACGATGGTCAGGGCGATGAAGGGGGGAAACGGGATGAACACCAGGACCACGTGACCCAGGTCCTGACCCACGACGTACGGGGAGTAGCCGTAGATCAGCCCACCGATCGCCGCCGCAGGTCCCCATACCTTCCATTTGCGGAGGACGACGAACGCCGCGGTGGCCGATACCGGCATGGCCAACACCATGAGAAGGTTGGCTCTGGCCACGGCACTCAGAAAAGGAGCGAAGGGAGCAGTGAGAAGACCGAGGAGGGGTGCCTCGGTGTTCTGGGCCAGATTGACACCCGTGGGCACGAAGAGGGCCTGACTGAAGAACGGGTTGAGGCCATGGGCGAGGGAATGGGGTACCCAGGCGAGGAACCACATGGCCAATACCGAGTCTGCGGCCACTCCGAACAACCGGTGGGAGCTCCAGGGGAGGACCGGCCAGAAGGCGATGATGGCGATCAGGACGTATCCGGCGATCACCGCCAGGGCGAACACCAGATGGCGGCGGGTGTGGGGTGTCGCCGGGTCCGGGTCGACAGCGGGTGGGCGGGCCGTAGCCAACTCAGGGGCGATCATGACTGCTTTCTGACGAGGAAGGTTCGGAAGGGAAGCGCCGACGACCGGGCATCGGTGCCACCGCAAGACTCGACGGCCCTCCGCACCAGTTCGCCCGGAATTTACTCGCAATTGGGGACAACGTGGGGCACCCGAGCACCTCTGGTGGAACTGGGTGGCCGTCCCGGGCGTCGGGAAATGTCGCCACTGCGCATCGCCGCTGGGCCTGAGGACCGAATGGCCCAAGCGTGCCTGCCGGTCGCCTAACCGGGGGGTCTTGGAAGGTAAGCTCAGCGGCGAAATGGCCTCACGACGGCCGCACCACCCCTGAGGAGACCCATGCTCGACATTGACGGACAGGTGGTTTCGGCAGACGCCCTTGTCCAACGGGTCGAGGATCTCCTGAGATCGATTGACTCCGAGGAGGTAACCACCGAGGTCAAGGGCCGTCGGCCCGAGCCGACCCTCGACGCGCCCATCCATGCCATGCGGCTGATGCACCGTGAAATGGGTGCTCCGGTTCTACCTCCGCCCTCCGGCCTACGGGGGCATGTCAGCCTCTTCGCCAAGCGCCTGGTGAGGAAGGCGACGAGTTGGTACGTCGAGCCCCGTTGGATGGTCCAACATCAGATCGACAGCGAGAACATCGACTACGCGTCGCAGGTGTACAACACCGTGCGGCGGATAGAGGTGGAGCTCGACGAGCTCCGACGACAGAATATCCGCCTCAAGTTGCAGTTGGTGGCGACCAGCGAACGGGTGAATCGGCTACCGAAGTGAGATTGAGGTTGGTGCGGGAGAGCACCTCCGTGCAAGAGGGCATTCTCAAGGGGGTGGCCATGCAGGATGAGGTCCAACCTCTGGCGCGTGAGATCACCGCACTCCTCGACCGGTTGGGTGCGGTCGGTGCAACCGGAGCCGCCATCGACTACGTCGACTTCGAAGATCGCTTTCGGGGCGACAACTCCGAGCTCGCCGAGGCTCAGGAGCGCTACCTGTCGCTGTTCCCTCCAGCCGGCGTAGCCGGGCGGATCATCGATATCGGCTGCGGGCGGGGGGAGATGCTGGCCCTGCTCGAGCGGGAGGGCCAGGAGGCTCTGGGTGTCGACACCGACCCCGGAATGGTCGAGGTCTGCCGGGCCAAGGGCCTCCAGGCGGTGGCCGACGACGGCATCCACTTCCTGTCGCAGATCCCCGACGCCTCCCTCAAGGGGATCTTCTGTGCGCAGGTGGTGGAGCATCTGATCACCCCGGAGATGGAGCAGCTGGTCCGGCTGGCCCACCGGACCCTCCAGCCGGGTGGGGTCCTGGTCATCGAGACCATCAATCCCCGGAGCTCGTTCGCGCTCGGCAACCACTTCTACGCCGACACCTCCCATGTGCGCCCGGTCCATCCGGAGACGCTGCGGTTCATCTGCGAGCAGGTGGGCTTCGCGCCGGTGGAGCTGGAGGAGCGCTCCCCGCATCCCACCCTGGCCCTCGAGGAGGACCTGCCGGCCGGATCGGTGGGGGATGCGGTGAAACAACTGATCGAGAGCGTGTTCGGCTACCAGGATTATGCGATCGTCGCCACGAAATGACTTCCTTCTCCTCGGTTCACCAGTTCCACTCGGGAACCGCACGTGGCGACGCCATCACCAATCAGATGTTCCAGCTCCAAAGGTTGCTACGGGGCATGGGCTTTTCCTCGGAGATCTTCGCTGAGCACGTCGACCTCGGCCTCGAGGACCGCATCCACTCCATCCACGGGTACGCCGGTTCGGAATCGGACCTTCTGCTGCTGCACCACTCGATCGGCAACGACGCGTTCGACGAGGTGATCAGTCTTCCTAACCCCATCGTGGCCATCTACCACAACGTGACCCCGGAGCGGTTCTTCGCCAACGAGCACGTGCGCCGATACATCCGGCTGGGCCGTGAGCAGCTCTCCGCTCTCGCCCATCGGGCGCTGTTCGGTGTGGCCGATTCGAACTTCAACCGCCGCGAGATGTTGACCGCCGGCTTCCGGCGGGTCGAAGTGCTCCCGGTCAAGGTCGACTTCGACGAGTTCGCCGCGGCGGCAGATGACGATGGGGTCCACTCCCACGACTGGCTCTACGTCGGCCGATTGATCGGGAACAAGTGCCAGCACGAGTTGGTCGCCGCCTTCTCCATCTACCACAAGGCCTTCCAGCGCCGACTCGCGACTCGTCCTCATCGGCGATACGTCGGCCACCGACTACGTGGAGCGGGTACTGGAGGAAGCCGACCGGCGGAAGGTCTCCGATCGGCTGGTCATCCTGGGCAAGGTGTCCGACTACGAGTTGAGGTCGGCGTTCGGCGGCGCGGGGATCTTCGTCTCGATGAGCGAGCATGAGGGCTTCGGCGTTCCCATCCTCGAGGCGATGGCCGCCCAGGTCCCGGTGGTGGCCTACGGGGCGGCGGCGATTCCCGAGACCATGGGCGGCGCCGGCGTGCTGCTCCGCACCAAGGATCCGGCAGTGGTGGCCGCCACCGTCCACGCCGTCCAGTCGGATCGGCGACCTGCGTAGGCGTCTCGTCGCCCGTCAGACCGACCGTATCCGGCAACTGGCGAAGTTCGACACCGATCGAGTGTTGCGGCGGATCATCGACCGGGCCGCGCGGCAGTCAGCCGCCGCTCGAGGTCCAGGTCCAGGGACCGTTCGAGACCAGTTACAGCCTGGCCGTCATGAACCGGCGTCTGGCCCTGGGGCTGGACCGGTCGCCCGACCAGGCCGTGTCCATCTACGCCACCGAAGGACCCGGCGACTACCGGCCGGCGCCGAGCGGACCTCGCCCGGCACCCCGAGGCCGCCGCCCTGCTGCGTCGGGCGGAGGAGGTGCCGTTTCCGGATGTGGTCATCCGCCAGATGTACCCGCCGAGGGTGATCGACACCCCGGGCGGGATCACCTGTGAGTACTTCGGCTGGGAGGAGAGCCGCATCCCCGAGGCGATGGTCGCCGACTTCAACTCCTACCTCGACGGGGTGGGTGTGATGTCGGAGTTCGTCCGCGATGTGCTGCGAGACTCCGGCGTGAACATCCCCATCAGGGTGGTGGCCAACGGAGTGGAACCTCCTGATCCGACAGCCACGGTTGAGGCACCCGAACTCCGTGGTCTCCGCGGATGCACGTTTTTGCACATCAGCTCCGCCTTCCCCCGCAAGGGCGTCGACGTGCTGCTCCGGTCGTACTTCGACGCGTTCGACGGCGAGAGCGATGTGACCTTGGTGCTGAAGACATTCCCCAATCCCCACAACGAGGTGGGCGACCTGTTGGAGCGCCTCCGCGCTGGGCACGCCAATCCACCGGATGTCCGTTGGATCGATCGTGACCTCGACGACCGGGAGATCGGGGGCCTCTTCGGTCTGGCCGACTGCTACGTCCATCCGGCCCGGGGCGAGGGCTTCGGACTACCGGTCGCCGAGGCCATGGCGGCCGGCATCCCCGTCATCAGCGTCTCCTACTCCGGGCTGGCCGACTTCGTCTCCGAGGAGACCGCCATCACCATCCCGTACACGCTCGAGCCGGCCGAGACCCACCTCAACATCGCCGACTCGGTCTGGGCGGAGCCGGACGGTGACCAGCTCACCCTCGAGATGCAGCGGGTGGCGGCCGATCCCGAGCATGCGGACCTCTTGGAGCGGGTCGAACGGGCCCGTGCAGCTGATCGCCACCCGGTACTCCTGGGATGCCTCGGTGAAGCGGTGGGAGGACTTCATCGCCGACCTCGAGGGCAACGTGGTCCCCTTGCGGGTGGCCATGGTGTCGACATGGAACTCGCGCTGTGGGATCGCCGAGAACACCCGCTACCTCGTCGACCAGTCGAAGGGGTCCATCGAGTTCGACCTCTTCGCCGACGTGGGCGCCACGGTGATCGATCCGCTGGTGGAGCCGGGAACGGTACGGACCTGGGAGAGCCGGTGGGAGCCCGACCTGGACGAGTTGGGCGATGCCCTCCGGCTCACCGAGGCCGAGGTGGTGCACATCCAGTTCAACTTCGGGTTCTTCGAGCTCCATCGGATGGCTGCGCTCATCGAGCGGCAGCTGGAGCAGCGAGGAGTCGTGGTGACCCTGCACCGGACCCGGGACATCATGGTGGACGGGGAGTCCCTGAGCCTGGGCCAGATCCGGTCGACGCTGGAGAAGGTCGACCGCCTGATCGTGCATCAGATCTCCGACCTGCGTTACCTGGCCGCGTTGGGTCTCGGCGCCAACGTCACGTCTCATCCCCGTGGGTGCGTCACCACCGCCCGACGTGTCTCCGGCCGAGGCCCGGCACGCCCTCAGGCTCGGGTCGCGTCCCCTGGTCGGGACCTTCGGTTTCCTCCTGCCCCACAAGGGCACCCTCGAGCTGGTGCGGGCCGTCGACGCCCTGCGGGTGGAGTTCCCCGACATCCTCCTCTTGGGACTGTGCGCCCGCTACCCGGTGCCATGAGTCCGACCAGTACGAGCAACAGATCCGCGAGGAGATCGCCACCCGGGGCATGGAGGACAATGTGCTGCTGATCACCGAGTACCTCCCCGACGACACGGCACGGAGCCATGCTCCGGGCGGTGGATGCCATCGTGCTTCCCTACCGGGAGACGGGCGAGTCCTCCAGCGCCGCGCTCCGGTTCGTGCTGCCGCTGGGCCGAGCCGTCGTCGTCACCGACGAGCCGATCTTCGCTGATGCCCACGACGCGCTGATGGTCGTCGACCGCACCGCCCAGTCGGGCCTCGAGGATGCGGTGCGCCGAGTGCTCTACGACCAGGAATTGCAGGACGACCTGGCCCGGCGGTCCGCGGCCCTGGCCCACCGCTTCCGTTGGCCACGGGTCGTCGCCGACCACCGGGAGATCTACCTGGCGGCCAAGCGGGCCGGCGCTCGGCGCCGGCATGACGCTCAGCTCGGCGTCGCCTCGATGATGAACTGATAGCCGAACATCGTCGGCCACGCGGCCAGCAGGAAATGATCCACCAGCCGCAGCCAGCGGGCTTTGGTCCCGTCCACCTCGAGCGCGTCGAGCGGCAGCCCGACCGGCTCGATCCTCCGGATGGTGAAGCCGTTGCGCTCCACCAGGCGGGAGATGCTCCGGCGGGTGAAGAAGCGCAGGTGGGTCGCGTCGAGGATGCCGCGCTGGTCGTAGTCGAACCGACCGAGCATGGACCGGAGCCGTGGGTACCAGTGGGCCACGTTGGGCACGCAGAAGATCGCCGTTCCCTCGGGGGAGACGACCGAGCGGACCTGCTTGATCAGCTCGACCGGATCGACCACGTGCTCGATGACATCGGCGGCCAGCACCACATCGAAGCCGGTCCCCGCCTCGGGGGGGATCCCCTGGTTGAGATCGGCCTTCAGGAACGCACTGGTCCGTTCGGCCACACCGGGGAGCTCGGTCATGTCGACCCCGGTGACCTGGTGACCCATGGCCCGGAGCCGCTCGGCCAGCAGCCCGCTGGAGCACCCGAGGTCGAGGATCTTGCTCGGCGGGCGCGAGCTGAGCAGGGTCGAGATGCGTCCGTGGGAACTGTCCTCGCTGGGCTTGAGCTGGTACTCCTCCTTGAGGGCGATCCGGCTCCCGTCGCCGAACCCGGCCTTCTGGAGACGGTAGGCCACCACGTCCTTGGTGACGTCGGCCGCATAGCCCAACCCGTCCACGTAGCAGATCTCGTCCCCGTAGTAGGTGGGGATGGGCACCTCAGCGATCCGCATGCGGGCGTCGTGCAGCTGGATGATGATCTGGGTGTCGAAGTTGAACCCGTCCGAGTTCTGCCCGAACGGGATCTGTTTGAGGGCGGCGACCGAGTAGGCCCGGTAGCCGGAGTGGAACTCGGAGAGGTCGGTGCCGAGCGTGGCGTTCTCGAACCTCGAGAGCACCCGGTTGCCGACGAACTTGTAGAGCGGCATGCCGCCCTTGCGCGCCGCCCCCTTGATCATGATGCGGGATCCGAACACCGCGTCGGCCTCGTCGGCCAGCAACGGGGCGACCAGGTCGGGGAGCGACTCGGGCGCGTACTGCCCGTCGCCGTGGAGCATGACCACGATGTCCAGGCCGTGCTCGATGGCCAGCTCGTAGCCGGCCTTCTGGTTTCCGCCGTAGCCCAGGTTGCTGGGCTGGCGGATCAGGGTGATGGGCAGGTCGGAGACCTGCTGGTAGCCGAGACCCACCAGGTAGGTGGAGTCCTGGCTGTGATCGTCGCTGACGATCACCTCCTCGATGTCCGGACGAATCTCGGGCGGGATCCGGTCCAGCACCTTGGCCAGCGTGGTGGCGGCGTTGTAGCACACCACGAGGATCCCGATCCTCTTCTTCTTGCCTGCAGCCATCGACCGGCCCTTCCTCGTCGTGTCTTCGCCCGACCCCAGCGTAGGCAGCGATGGCCCGAGGTGGGACGATGCTGGTGCTGACGATAGCCCGCCCCGGCCCGGTGGAGCGAGTCGCCGGGTCCTGGTCGCCGGCCCCCGGCCAGGTACCGGTGGCCGACGCTCGTGGGGGCAGCTCAGGGAGGCGTCGGGCCGCGGAAGTCGGACCTGGTGAGCGGAGAATTAGCGTCGGACGGGACAGGTTGACCTACCATCGGCCCGTGATCTTTCCCATGGTGACGGAGAGGACCCGAGGATGATGAGCCCCAGTCTCCGTGCCCCGGCGGTGCGCTCGCTGGAGCTGCCCGGGCGCACGGATCCGGCTCGCCACCCTGATCGAGTCCGACTACGAGGCGTGGTTGGCCGTCCGGACCCGGTGCCGGTCGTGGCTGGTGCCCTGGGAGCCGAGGTCGAAGGGGGCGCCACTGGCCCCCGAGGACGGCGCCAGCTTCGCCGCCCGGTGCGCCATGCGGGAGCGGGAGCGACAGCTGGGGAGCGGCTTCGGTTTCGGGATCTTCCTCGAAGGGCGCTTCGCCGGCGAGATCACCCTGTCGTCCATCCAGCGCGGGCCGTTCCAGAACGGGTCCATCGGCTACTGGATCGACGAGGAGCTGGCCGGTTTGGGGCTCACCCCCGAGGCCGTGGTGGTGGTCCTGCAGTTCGCCTTCGAGACGCTGAGCCTCCACCGGGTCGAGGTGGCCATCATCCCCCGCAACATGGCCAGCCGGCGGGTGATGGAGAAGCTGGCCCTGCGCAACGAGGGCGTGGCCCTGGGGTTCCTCGAGATCAACGGCGAGTGGGAGGACCACGTCCGCTACGCCATGACCGCCGAGGAGTGGAAGGTCCGTGGCCCCGAGCTCCGGGCCGGCTGGCTGAAGCGCAGCTGAGCGGAGGCTCCGGCCGTCAGCTGTCGACGCCCCGGACCACCGCCGGCGAGTGTCGGAAGAACTGCTCGACGTCCTGCTCGTAGCGGTAGGCCGGATCACCGGAACCGGTGGCCCGGCGGAGGTTGTTGGCCCGGGCGAAGCTCTCCACGGCGCCGGCGCTGGTGTAGCGGTACTCGAAGCCCTTGTCCATCAGCTTCGAGGTGTCCACGCCCCGGCCGTAGCGGACCAGGCCTTCCATCTCGGGCGGGAACTGCACGACGCCCAGCTGGCTCAGCGGTGCCACGAAGAGCCGCGGGCCGGACCGGCGGCAGCGGCAGCAGGAAGGCCCCGCCGATGGACGCCACCTCGCTCCAGGGCAGCTTGCCCGCTCCGGCCACGTTGAACACCCCGGGGATCTGGTGGTCGGTGACGTACTCGAGGGCCCGGACGACGTCGTCCTCCTCGATGAACTGCACCAGGGGATCGAACCCGGCGATGCAGGGGAGCAGCCGTTTGCGCAGGTCGTAGCTGATCGGGGTGACGATGTCGGTGCCCAGCACGTTGGCGAACCGCAGCACCGACACCACCTGGTGGGGATTGTCCTCGCTGAAGTCCCGCACCAGTGACTCGACCTCGAGCAGCGACCGCTCCACCCGGGTGCGGACCGGGCTGGTGCGCGGGGTCTCCTCGCTGAACCACGCCGGGTCGGTCTCGGCCGCCCCGTAGACGTGGGTGGAGGACTTCACCACCACCTGGCGCACCGACGAGCCGGCCGAGCTCGCCGCGGCCAGCAGGTTGAGGGTCCCGATCACGTTGATCTCGTGCAGGACCCGGGTCGACACGTCCACCGAGTTGGTCTCGAGGAAGGTGTGGACGATGGTGTCGACCTGGGTGGCCCGCACGATCCGGCTGAGGATCGAGTACTTCTGGTCGGAGCGGACGAACTCGGTGCGGTCGAGCGGGACCCGGGGCTCGTTCGCCCCCAGCCCGAGGATCATCTCGACGCCGGGCTCGGCCTCGAGGGCCTGGGCCATGCGCCCTCCCCAGAAGGTGTCCAGCCCGGTGATGAGGACCCGTCTGCCCACCGCTTCAGCCGAACCAGACGCTGCGCCGCTCGCGCAGCATGTCGTGGAGGGCGTCCTGCATGCGTGGCCCGGATGCCCTCCGCCTCGTCCATGACCCGGCTCCTCGAGTAGCGCTCCTGGCCCGGCTCCACGTCGAAGGTCACCGGGTCGAGCACCCGCAGCTTGAACTTGGCCGGAAAGTAGGTCACGTAGCCGAGCGGTCCCAGCAGCAGGGCGTTGGCGGTCACCGGAAAGTACGGCAGATTGAGCACCTTGGCCACGCCCGCCGAGCCGGAACAGGATGGGCATGGACTCCTCGGCGCCCACGACGGCGATCGGGATGATGGGCACCCCGGCCCGCATGGCGATCTCCACGAAGCCGCCCCGCCCGAACCGCCGCAGCCGGTACCGGTCGGTGTAGGTCTTCGAGGTGGCCTTGGTCCCCTCGGGGAACACCAGGGCCAGCTGTTGCTGGTCGTGCAGGAGGCGGTAGGCGTTGTCGGGATGGGCGGGCACGCCCCCCGTCCGCGACCACATGGTGCCCACCACGGGAACGGTGCGGAAGAAGTAGTCGGCCAGCCCGTAGACCGGCCGACCGAGCTCCTCCTCGATGCCGTGCATGATGGCCGGGGCGTCCGAGGGGATGGCCCCGCCGTGGTTGGCGATCAGCAGGGCCCCACCGTGCAGGGGGATCTTCTCGAGCCCCTCCCACTCGACCCGGAACCAGTACCGGTACATCGGGTCGTACAGGCGCCGCACGCAGCGACCGCATGTGCTCGGACCGGCCCCACTCGTCGACGTCGGAACGTCTCGGGTCGGGCGGTTCGTGGGTGTCCCCCGGTGGGTGGGCCACCGGGAGCATGGAGACCGAGGCCGGCTGGTCGTTCCCGGCTTCGTCGGCGGTCCTCCCCTTGTGCGAACGGGTGGCCGACACCGTGGTGTCGATGTGCGGGCGTTCCCAGGCGGGCTCGGGCCGAGCCGCGGGCCGCGGTGCGGACCGACTCCCGTCCGATGGATCAGCGCTCACCCCAGCATCGTACAACTGCCGGGTGCCGCCGCCGTCAGGCCGGCGGGGCACTCACCCGGTGCCGTCGGACTCCGGTGACGCTCCGAGTCGACCGCCCAACGGGCCCAGGGCGGCCAGGGACCCGATATCGAACCCGCGCCGGAGGACGTGGAGGGGATCGAACGCAGCCCGCAGGTCGGTCACCACCGCCGAGGCCGTCGGCCGGCTCGACCAGCGGCAGCAGCACGGTGACCGACGACCTCCCGACGATCACCGGCACCGGCGCGCCGTCGAGGGAGGTGGCCACGAGGTCGGTCACCTGGGCGGCCAGGTCGGAGGGATCGTGCCGCCCGGAGGGGTCGCGGACCACGATGCCGGGGACCGGCGGTGCGGCCAACAGGCCCAGTCTCGACCGGTAGACGTCGCTCAGCATGGTCACCGAGTCGTGCAGCGGATGGACCGTGCTCCCGGGCACGTGCTTCCAGTGGACGGGGACCTCGGTCACCTGGAGTCCGAGCCGCCGGGCCCGGGCCAGGATCTCGACGTCGAAGGCGAACCGGTCGATCCGCACCAGATGGAAGAGGAGTCGGGCCGCCGGGGTGCGGAAGGCCTTGAACCCGCACTGGGTGTCCTGCAGGTCGAGACCGGTCCCCGACGTCACCAGCCGGTTGAAGAGCCGGCCCATCATCGCCCGGGTGGTGTAGGTCCCGTCGACCATCGACTCGGGCAGCGCCCGCGACCCGATGGCCAGGTCGGTGGTCTCGAGGGCGCGGAGCAGCTGGGGCACGGCCCGGGGGTCGATGGACATGTCGGCATCCATGTAGGCGGTGCATGCGCCGCGGGCCAGGCTGATCCCGGTGCGAATGGCGGCGCCCTTGCCCCGGTTGGCCGGCAGGGTGACCACCCGGTGGTGGGGGAGGTGGGCCAAGAGGGCCCGGGCGGTGGCGGCCGTCGGGTCGGTGCTCCCGTCGTCGACGACCAGGAGCTCGGTCCGCGTCGACGTCGACCGCGCCCTCATCGACGGCGGTGTCAAATCGCTTCATCCCGTCGACCAGGCGATGGGCCTCGTTGAAGGCGGGGACGACAATGGTGAGTTCGATGCTCATGGTGCTGAGGGACCGACCCTAATTCCGCATCGCGCCACGGAGGGGTCAACCCATGCCGTGGCGAGGCGGTCCGGTCGGGTCACCGCCGTCAGCCGCCGGCCGGCTCCCCGGTCAGGGCCGCGAGGCGCCGACCAACCCTTCGGTCCAGAGCGGATCCAAGCTGACCACGGTGCCGGTGTGGGCCGCCTGGATGATGGTCCCGGTGCCGTAGGGCGTGGGCGAGCCGTTGAGGTAGGGGCCGACGTACATGACGACGTGCTGGATTCCGACCTCACCCGGCTCATCGTAGAAGAGCAGGTCCCCGGGCTCGAGGGCGGACAAGCTGACGTGGGGGAAATCGGCGTACTGGTCGGCGGCCGAGTGGTCCAGGGACACCCCGGCCTGGGCCCAGGCCAGGGCGGTGAGACCGGAACAGTCCACCCCCTGCGCACTCTCCCCCCCGAAGACGTAGGGCACCCCGAGGTAGCCCATGGCGGCGTTCACCGCGGTCAGCCCGGCGTTCTGGTACCCGCCGCTCGTGCCCACCGTCGTGCCCGACCCCGACCCGCCGGAGGCCGAACCGGACGCCTGGTTGGCTGCTCCGGTGGCCGCGACGGCGGCCGGGCTCCCGTTGCTGACCGTGGAGGCCACCTGGGCGGCCTGAGAGGCCTGGGCGGCGGCGGCCCGGGCCGCGGCGGCGTTGCGGGTGGTCTCGGCGGTCTGGGCTGCCGCGGCCGCCTGGGCGGCGGCCTGCTGGGCGATCTGGCCGGCCAGGGCCCCTTGCACCGAGGTCAGGGTGGCCTCGGACTGGGCGGTCACCGTCGAGGCCGTCTGGGCTGCCTGCTTCGCGCTCGGTGAGCTGGGCGGTCTCGGTCGCCTCCTCGGCCAGGAGCCTGGCCCGGGTGGCATCGAGCTTCTGCCGGCCGGCCTGCACCCGCTGCACGTCGGTCGCCATCGTGGTGGCTCCGACGTTCTGGTACTGGGTCTGCACCTGGGATGCCGTCGTGGGGGAGGCGAACATCCCGGCCACCGCCGCGGACGTCGTGTTGTCGACGTACGCGGTCACCGCATCGTTGCGGAGCTCGGCCTGATCCGCGGCCAGCTGGGACTTGGCCGTGGCCATGGTCGTCCCGATGGACTCCAGGGCAGCCCGGGTGGAGGCCAGGTCGACCTCGGCCTGGTCGTACTGCTCGTCCGTCTGGTCGAGCACGGACTGCTGCTTGGTGATCTGGGACTCGATGGCGGTCACCTGGGACTCGCCGGCGTCGATGGCGGACTGCGGGGTGGTGGTGCCGGTGGCCCCCGCCACCCCCGGTGCCGCACCGATGGTGAGCACCCCGAAGCCGGTGATCAGGGCCAGGGCGAGGCCGGTACGAGCGGATCTCCCGAACGGGCTGCATCCCGGAGGACGACGGTTGTTGGCGCCGAACACCGGCCGGCCGTCCCGGACTTGTCGCTTCCTGTGCACCTCAGCCATTCCCTTCACGCTACGTCGAGTGATCCCAGGTTCCAAGAGGAAATTCACTGGTCAGGGGGTGGCTAGCCGGACGGTGGCGACGAGTCGCGCCCGCGGGCCGGGCCGCATGACGCGGCACGGAATGGCAGCTGCCCTCTGCATTCCTCTCGGCACTCGGAGTATGTCCGAGTGCCTTCATCGGTAAGTTGCTGTTTGTATCGGCAACGGAGCCGGCTAACTGGAGGTACCAATCGTGAGCGGTGTGGTCGAGGTCGAAGGGGGCCGTGTTCGTGGGGTCCGGCGCTCGGGGACGTGGTCGTTCTCGGGGATCCCCTATGCCGCGTCACCTGCGGGTTCGCGGCGTTGGCGGCCCCCGGCCCCCCCGGCGCCCTGGACGGGAGTTCGGGAGTGCGACGCCTTCGGGCCCATCGCCCCCCAGTCGCCGGGCATGCTCGAGATGTCGCTGGCGGGAGCGCCGGACGAGCAGTCGGAGGACTGCCTCAGCCTCAATGTCTGGACTCCGGAGATCGACGGCGCCCGCCGGCCGGTGATGGTGTGGGTGCATGGCGGCGCCTTCGTGACCGGGTCGAGCGCCGTCCCCCTCTACCGGGGCGGGATGCTGGCCCGAGAGGGCGACGTCGTGGTGGTCACCATCAACTATCGGCTGGGGATACTCGGATTCCTCGCCCACCCCGCGCTGGAGGAGCCCGACCAGGCCTGGCTGGACGGTCAGCCGTGGTCGGGCTTCGGCAATTGGGGCCTGGCCGATCAGGTCGCCGCCCTGCGATGGGTCCGGGACCACATCTCGCGGTTCGGGGGGATCCCGGCAACGTCACCCTGTTCGGCGAATCGGCCGGGGGCATGAGCATCTCCGCGCTGCTGGCCGTCCCGGCGGCGAGGGGCCTGTTCCACAAAGCCATCGTCGAGAGCGGCCCTCCGTACTGGTCCTCGACGGACCATGCCGCCGAGCGGGCCCAGCGGCTGGTCGCCCGGATCGGGTCGGACATGACCCGTGCCGCTTTGGAGCAGGTGCCCGCCGAGGAGCTGGTGCGGGCCCTCGCCGAGTTCGGCACGGCCAGGGGGGAGGGGGACGACTCGGGGCTGGTGATGATGCCGGTGGTCGACGGGGGCCTGCTACCTGAGGCACCCGGTGCCGAGATCGCCGGCGGATCGGCGTCGTCGGTGCCGCTGCTCATCGGGACCACCCGCGACGAGACGGCCTTCTTCACCGTGGGCGCACCCGCCTTGAACGGCCTCGATGACGAGGGGTTGCGCCGGTGGATGCGACGCCTCTCGCCGGATGCCGAGGAGGCGGACGCGCTCATCGCCGTCGTGGGTGAGGTCCGGGCCCGGCGGGGTGAGTCGGTCGGGCCCCGCGATCTGTGGGTGGCCATCTCCACCGAGTACGTGTTCCGCCTGCCCAGCATCCGGATGGCCGACGCCCATGCCCGGGCGGCTGATCCCGGCGTGGGGACGTACTGCTACCTGTTCACTTGGGAGTCACCGGCTTTCGGTGGCTACCTCGGCTCGTGTCACGCCCTCGAGATCCCGTTCGTCTTCGGCACCGTCCACAATCCCGGCGTGCAGGGCTTCTCCGGAAGCGGCGAGGACGCTCTGGCGCTCTCAGCCACCATCCGGACCGAATGGGTGGCGTTCGCCCGGAACGGGGCGCCGGGGGAGTGGCCGGCCTGGGATCCCGACCACCGGCCGACCATGGTGCTCGGGCCCTGGCCCGGCAGCGATGGACTCCGGCACCGGGTCGGTCGACCGCGGGACGAGGAGCTCGAGGCGGTGGCGTCGGTGGTTCCTCTCGAGGTGGCGGTGCAGGGGCTCCATCCACCGCTGTAACTGAAGTTCGGCTCGTGCAGATGCTGGGGTGAGGTGGAGCGGGCCGCGGCGCGCATCTGACCTGTGCCGTCGCCTATCGGGGGCGAGAAGCGCCCAACCGTCTCCTGGGCCATTCGCTCAAGACGTGGAGCCAACCGGTCGATAGGACCGTTGGCGACACTCGACTCGCCGGATCGGTGACCGTCTCGGCCGACACGCTGGTTTGCAACCGACGCGGATGATCCTGGGCAACGAATTGAAGGTGGGGCGAATGCCGGTCGGCCCGATGCAGGTAGTCAGAGCGGAAGTCCAGCATGGTTGCGACCGCAGTCGATGAAATTCCGCTGACCAGTGTGGTCATCCCCGTTTATCGGGGTGGGTCGTTTCTCCGCGAGGCGGTCGAATCGGTCCTGGCCCAATCGGTCGAACAGCTCGAAGTCATCGTCGTGTCGGACGGATGCCCAGAGGATCTCAGCGACGTTGAGCGGATGGACAAACGGGTGCGGGTGCTTCAGCGGGAACATGCGGGAGTCTCCGTCGCCCGCAATGCTGGCGTGGCGGCCAGTTCCGGCGAGTACGTCGCCTTTCTCGATGAGGACGATCGATCCCACCCCAGTCGGCTGCGGTGGCAGTTGCAGGCGCTGCTGGCCTCCCCGCGTGCGGGCATGTGCGACGGAAAGTTCCGGGTGGTGGACGAGAACGGAGAGGTCCAGGGCCCGCCGGTCGGACAGAAGTGCGACTACCGAGACATGCTGGCGCTTCACTTTCCCCTGCTCTCCACCGTGACGGTTCGTCGTTCGGCGTTTCAGGACGTGGGCGGATTCGATCCGTCGCTCACCACCGGAGAAGACATCGAGCTGTTTCTCCGAATGGCCATGCAGAGTCCGGTTGCGTTCGTGCCCGAAGTGGTCAGCGACTATCGACGACACAGCTTGAACACGGCGACCGGGGCGTGGGATGCCTACCCCATTCTGCAGAAGCACCGACGATGGGCAGAGTCAGCCGGACGCCCGGATTTAGTCCGGGCGGTCGATCTCGGCCTGCGCCGCAATCGACGCAATGCCGCACTGGCCGCATTCAACGGGGCCCGAGCGGCGCGAAAGCAAGGTGACGTCGTCGGAGTCCTGTATCAGCTGAGCTTGAGCCTCTGGCGAGATCCGACCGTTATCGCCACCGCCGGCTGGAGCCACGTGTCGCCAATCGGGGCGCCCGTGGAGTGATCCACTTCCTCGGTCCGTTACGGTGCGGCACCTGCCGCCGAGGGACCATCAGCTCCATCCTCCGCGGCGGCTGAATCGGCCGGTGCGGCGGAACGGTCCATGACCTGACCGCAGCGCGGACCTTCGAGGATCCGAGTTCGCGAGTAACCCGGTCGCCCGGGCGGAGGGAGCAGTCACGGGCGAGCGCCGGGGCCGGGTTGCCCGGCGCCGACGAGTGGCACGGCTCCAACGCCCCACACGAGGAGGCGGCCACGAGGGCCGGGCCGGCCAACGCCTAAGGTCTCACCGGACGACGCGCCGGCTCGATCGTCCGGCAGAACACAGAAGAGGCCACGGGGACGTAGCCCAATCGGCAGAGGCAGGGCGCTTAAACCGCCTCCAGTGAGGGTTCGAATCCCTCCGTCCCCACGAATTGGGTTTGACCCCATTCAGTGGACCACTTGGGCTCGACCCCACTCAGTGGACCATCTTCGAGCTGGCGATCTCCGCCGGGCTCGTCTACCTGGTCAGCGGCCGGCGGCTAGTGCGCGGCGAATGGGTCGAGGACACAGGCGGTTGCGGTCTCGATGGTCGACTCTCCGCGCGGAGCCACTCCAGTCGTGCACGCTTCGAAGCGAGCGACGCTTGGTTGTGCCGAGGGTCGGGCATGATTCACTCGATACCAGACCCAAGCGTCAGCCTGGTGAATGGGACGTTCTCCGATCGCGGCGGCCATCAGGGCGACCGCGAATGTCTCCGAGCGCACCCGGTCGTAGAAGGGCAGTGTGGATTGGTCGGGAATCACAACCGTGGTGACCCCCCATGCGGGCAAGGCTTCTCGTACCGCAAGGATTCCGCCCGCGGCAAGGCTGGCATTCCGCCCGGAGGATGCAGACGCACCGGCGATGACGGCGGCAGCCTCGTGCTCTTCGGCCACCCGTTCGAGGATGCCGGCAGGACCTCCTTGACCGACCATGGAGTAGTGCATCGTATCGACGGCCTGCCAGGTCATGGAGTTGTCCGGTGACGAGAAGGGCGCGGGGATGACGAGTAGCACCTGGTGCCCAGGCAGACGGGGAGCAACCGTCCGGAACCACGTCGGGAGATCGATCGGCTGCGTGGTGATGGGTATGGACTGGGCAAGGTAGATGGCCGGGGGCACCAGGGCGACCGCAGCAACGAACAGCCCGGCTATGGCGCCCAATGATCGAATCCGCCGTTCCGGTCGTCTTCCCGGTGTCGCACCGATCGCTGCGGTCGCATGCCCGTTGCGCCATCGGTTGACGTCAAGGTAGGTGTGATCGACGATCAGACCCAACATGACCGCCACACAGAGGTAGGTGATGAGGACAAAGCGAACGGGAATGATGTTCTGGATCTGCGGCAGAGTCCCGAGAATGCGCCAAGGTAGCCAAATGTCCGACTTTGTCCCCAACGAGAGGATGACGGACACGATACCGACCGCTCCGAAGAGCCAGAGGCGGCGGTCGCGACGCCAGGTGATGCAGCCGCCGATCAGTACGATCACCACCCCGATCCCGAAGTACTGGTCCGAAAGCACCGGCCCTTGGTACCCACCCACGACGTGGTACAGGGCATAGTTGTAGTCGCTGTTGGCCGCCGGCCACGGGTGTGCGAAGTACCCGAGTACCGTGCTTCCGGACCTCAAGGCCTCATACGCTGGACCCGGCCAGATGGGCCCCGAAAGATGGGTGGGACCGGCGAGTGCATACCAGACCGGGTACGCAAGGAGGGCGCCTGAGGTAAGTGCGGCTGCTGCGAATCCGGTGATGGCCGGTCGCACATGCCGTCGAAACGATCCGGTGCGTTCCAGCCCGCCATAGGCGACGACGATCAGGATGCCGACGATGCCCATGATCGCGGTGATCACCAAGAGCTCCGTGCCCAAGAAGAACTGCAACGTCACGAGTAAGCCGAGCAGAACCCCAGTACCCAAGGGAGGTCGTCGGTGTCGAACCAGAAGGTCATCCGCACAGGCAACGATGAGAGGAGGCACGAAGGCCATCCCGAGCATCAAGTGGGCATCCGAGAGTATGACCAGGATGAACGGAGAAAACCCATACAGCAGACCGCCGAAGAATGCGGCCGGAGTCCAGAACACCCATCGCCGCAAGAGCACAAACATCGAGAGGGCGGAGAGAGCCGGCGCAAGAGTCAGCGCGACGTTCAGGGAGGCAACCGGGCCAAAGAGCCAGGTGATCGGCGCTTCGACCACGCCGATGGCCAGCTCGCTGGTATTGGCGAGCAGGTTCACCCCGCTCGGGTAGCCCATGGCTGTCGAGTGGAGCGGGTTCAGGCCGTGAGAAATGGCGTATGCCGGCCACTCGAGGAACCAGGTGAACAATGAACTGTCACCACATCCACACGTGGTGGTCGACGTCGGGTGGTTGGCCCACAGGTTCCACCAGACGAGGAGGGACAGTGCGAGGTAGCCGCCTCCAGCAATGAAAAACGCCTGCGTTGAGCCGGTGTTCCCGTGGGACTCGATGGATTGCGGAGCGGCTGACGTTGAATCGGCGGCGTGTAGATCCTTCGACACCAGAAGATCCGTTCTATTCGCTACAACCGAACGCTATGCCGCCGGCATTTCTACGAACGCTGATCGAAATCCGTAGCGGCAGAAGTACCGGAAGGCCTCTCGGCCTGCGTAAATGTACCCTCAACCAGACCCAAACCACGAGGCTAAGGCTGCAGGACTGGTCGCCACGGCAAACGCCCGAGATCAGAACGAGCGGCTAATGGCGAGGCAGGGCCGGTTTGACCGCGGTCGATCCGAGAATTCTTCGTCCTGGTGTTCGCAGTTCAGTGGCGGCCCGAACGAGGATTCGCGGAACGTGATGTTGGTGGCCACCTTGTTCTTGCCGGTGCGATCTTGCGTCGGCGGTCGCTGCCCAGAAAGAGACGTTGGTGGCCCTCGAATGGAGCAGGGTTGTCCTTCGGGCGCCCGCTCGGCGGCGGACTGTCACCCTCGCCGTCTTACGAGGCAATAGCGTAACCGGAAATGGCAACGACTTTGGCTCCGACGAAGCTATCGACCGTTCCGCGGGATCAGGTCGTCCCGTGGACGACCATTGTCGTGGACATTGTCGCCGTTGCCGCAGTCGGGGTCGGCTTGCTCCTCCGGCTGTGGCTGATCTTCCATCTTCCCACCAACTCTGACATGGCCGTCGTCGGGATCATCGCCCAAGGTGGACTGCAGGGCCACTTTACTGCCTTCTTCAGCGGGCAGAACTACGGGGGCACGGCCGAGGCGTATCTGATCGCCGGCGCCTTCTTCCTTTTCGGTCAGACCGGAGTTGTGGCCGAGTTCGTCGAGGCCGGGCTCGCGGCACTCGCCGCCGTCCTCACTTGGCGTATCGCCCTTCGCATGGTGCCCCGAAAGCTGGCCCTCCTGGCCGGCGTCCTAGCATGGACCACTCCCGCCGTGGCTGTTCGGAATTCGGTGAGAGTGTTCGGATTCAGAGGCGTAACGCTCGCGTGTGGGCTCGGTCTGGTCCTGGTGGCGGTGAGAATGTTGGACGGCAGGCAGCGGATTGCCGACTTCGCTCTCTTGGGTGGGCTCGCCGGTATCGGCTGGTGGTCGTCGCCAGAAATCGCCTACTTCGCCATTCCGACGGCACTGCTCGTCGGCGCAGCACTGTTGCGGTCAGGTGGCTGGCGCACGTGGGTGACTGGTGGTATCACAGCTCTCGGGGCAGCTTTTATCGGCGCCCTCCCGTGGGTCTGGGCCAACGTCGAGTCTGGCCTTGCTTCACTGCGAAAACAGCCGGCTGCGGCGCTTCCGTTCAGCGGGCGCCTGAGTGTCTTTTTCCGTTTCGCCTTGCCGATGGAGGTAGGGCTGCGCCGGCCCGATGACGGAGCTTGGATGCTTGGGTCGATCGCCGGTCCGGCCTTCATTGTGGTCATGGTTGTGCTCATCGCCGCGCTCGTGCTCTGCTTGGCTCGTGGCGGAAGGACGCTGGCCGTGGCGGTCGGAGTTCTGGCCTTTCCCATCCTCTATGCCGTCTCCCCCGCTTCGTGGGCGTGGCAAGACGGTCGGTACGGCGGTTACATCGTCCCGCTTCTCGCCATTGTTGTCGCTGTCGGCTGTCGTGAATCGGCGCGCTGGCTGGGAAATCGACGAGGGACGACGAACCTCGTCATGGCCGGCACCGTGGTCATAGCCACGGTGCTCGCCGTCACCGGGCTGGTCGGGACGGTTCGCCAACACGAATCGACCTACGTGAAGAAATGGCAGAATCCGGATGCCCCGACCCTTTCCGCAATCGCCAAGCTCCGACACGCCGGTGTCTCCGCCGCATACGCAGATTATTTCGTGGCCTACAAGCTCGACTTTCTGAGCGAAGGACGACTGACGGTCACGACCGTGGGATACGACGACGACCGATCGGAATCGATCAACTCGGCCGTACACGAGAGCGCCAAACAGGCCTGGCTCTTCGTGCCCAAGAATGAAGCCAGCATCGATGGCACCCAGTTCTCAGCGCCCACGGTGATCGTGGGACCCGATATGGTCACGCAATCCGAATTCATCAAGAAACTGGACCAACTCGGTGACCCCTACCACGTGATCGACGTCGGTCTCCTGAGAGCGGTGATCCCCCAACGATCGGTGACCCCGTACCAGGCAAGAATGCCGGGCGTTTTTTTGCCCTGGTCGGGGGCCGGGAAGGCAAACCCTTCTGCCCACTCTTGACGTGATCGAGCCTTTCAACCAACGCTCGCCGGCACCCCTACGAATCACCGTGTAAGGCGAGGGATGTAGGAGTGGCCAGCCGTCTACCCGGAAGACGACCCAACGACACGGCGCTTGGGGCAGCTTGACCGACCGACGCGGCTCAGAGACCGATGATGGGGAGGAGATCCTCGAGGCCTGCGAAGTCGTCGGGGTTACGCGTGTAGAGAGCGAGTCCATTGGCGTGGGCGGTCGCGGCAATGAGCAAGTCTGCGATGCGACGCCGGTGCGATCGACCGGAATCGGCGATTGCCGCGACCATCTGTCCGTAGCTACGGGCTGCGGCGGCGTCGAAGGCAAGGGGCTCGAAGGTGGCCTCGACTTGCTGCAAGCGGGCCTGACGACGAGCACCCTCGGCCGCGGTCGAGGCCAGATGGGGGCCGGCCGCAAGCTCGGCAAGGGTGATGGCGCAAACCGAGGACTCCTCGGGCAGGGCGGCGGCCACGCTCGGTTCGTCCCAGTCGATCACCACGGAAGTGTCGAGCAGTCCTGCCGACATCTACAGGCCTTGGTCGACGAGGCGATCGAGGTCGGCTCGAAACTGGTGGAGATCCACACGCGGACCGGAAGAGGCAAGGGCCATAAGCTCCGCCTTGGGGACGGTCGGGCGGCGGTTTGTTCGGATTGGCCGTAGCTCGGCGACGGGGATGCCGTTGCGAGTTATGACGAAGGTCTCGCCTGCCGCGACCGCCTGGATCACCCTGGCATTGTCGTTGCGGAGCTCTCGTTGTGCGATCGTCCTCGGCATGGTTACTACTGTAGCAGCATGTGCTACACAAGGCTACAGTAAGGTCCCTTCTGAATCGCCCCGCAGGCCCGCTCGTCGGGCCGCGCCACGATCGTCATTCGGATAATCCCAGATCAGGGCCGGTCTGGCCGCACGACGTTCGCTCGGATTCGCTTCAAAGAGAATGCATACGTGACGGCGAGTCATGGGAGCGGTTCACCCATGACTGGCGGTCCCGACGGACCACGGTGCTGCCCGGCGGGTTCCTCGTCGCCACCCCGGCCCGTATCGCCACCAAGCCGTCCGAGGAGCGGCGCGAGTTGGTGTTGGCTTTCGCCGAGTCGGTCGATGCGCTTGTAGCGGACGTGGAGCTCCTCGAGGAGGAAGCGGACTCTACCGGGCGTTCCGACCCTCAGGTCCCAGCTCGGTTGTCGGCCTCCCATGGGTGCCCGGGCAGGCCGTCCGCTCCCCGGTTGCCGCACATGGGCACGGTAGTGTGCCGTCTATGTCTTGTGGGCGTGGGCGGTGCTGCGACCCGTCACGAGGAGCTCGGGCCGGCCTCGCCCCGATCGTGTCGGCGCCCGGTCGGTGACCCAGATGCCGCCGAATGAGGTCGTGACCGAGGACCGGGCCCAGGTGACCGGGGCGGCCGGCGGGTCGATCGCCAAGGACCCGCCCCGGCACCGGACGGCCCGGACCGGACCGACCGAGGTCCTGGCGGCCTTCTGGGAAGGCTGCCGGCTCCCGTTCTGGATCTCCACCTCGCGGATCGGTGTCGGCATCGTATTCGCCCACCTGGTCCTCACCCTGTTCCCCCAGTCGATCCAGCACCTCGGGTTCGGAACCCTCAACAACGGGACGTGGTTCGGCGCCTTCGACCGGTGGGACAGCGCCTACTACACCGGCATCGCCGCCCACGGCTATCCGAAGGCCGTGACCCAGACCTCGGCGTTCTTCCCCGGCTATCCCGGCCTCATCCGGGTGGTGCACGAGGTCACCTTCGGGGCCTTGTCCTACCTGCAGGCCGCCATGGTCGTCTCGTGGGCTCGCCCTGATCGCCGCCTCCATTCTCCTGTACCGGCTCACCCGCAAGCACTTCGACGAGCGCACCGCACTGATCGCCACCGGGCTGTTCTGCTGGTTCCCCGCGTCGCTGTTCTACCTGGCCCCCTACTCCGAGGCGCTCCTGGTGCTGGAGATCCTCATCGTGGTCACCATGCTGGACCGGAAGTGGTTCCTCGGCGCCTCCCTGGTGGCGGCCTACGCCACGGCGACCTCCCCACAGGCGGTCGTGCTCACGTCGCCATCGTCGTGGCCGCCTATCTGGCCGGTCGAGGTCTGTTGAGGATCATCGGGTTTGCTGCCATCAGCTGTTCGGGCCTCATCGCCTACGGGCTCTACCTCTGGTCGAGGTACGGCTCGCCCATCGAGTTCGACAAGGTGCAGAGCCAGTGGCACCGCTCCGAGAACCTGCCGTTCTTCGGCCTCTATCGCAACGTCGTGGCCCTCGAACATTTCTTTCAGGGGCCCGGCCCGCCGCCCGGGGGGACCATCCCGACGTACGCCAACATCAAGTACGTGTGGTTGCTCGACGACACCGCGCTGGTGATCGCCGCCGTCTTGGTCATCGGGCTCGTCGTGCTGGCGGCGCGTCCGTTGTGGGCCCCGGCCCCGGCGGACCTGATCGACGCGGAACGGACCGACCACCATCAGCATCCCGGCCCCGTTCGTCGTCATCGGAGTGGGGATCCTGCTCATCGCCGCCTGCACCACCATCTACCCGTACGGGACCTCCACCTTCGCCTCCACCGAGGGAGAGGCCCGTTTCGTGAGCGTCATCTTCCCCATCTACATGGTGGCCGCCTACGCGCTTCGTCGGAGGACGGGACTGCTCCTGTGGGCCCTCGGGTTGTCGGTGGCCGCTCGCCCTCCTGTTCCAGGGCCTCTTCAACCTGGGCTACTGGATCACCTGATCGGCCCTCCTACCCGGCGGTCACCAGGATGTGCCCATCTCTTGGCGTCGTACCCCACCACGTGGGTGGTGAAGAAGCCGATGCCGGTATTGAACTGGGTGGTCCCCGGCAGGGCGCCGACGGACGGTGAGGCCGTCGCCGGGCGTGTCGTTGGTGGTGTAGCTCCACAGGGTCTGACCGCCGGAGGGGGCGACCGATACCGCGACACCCTGGGCCACGACCCCGGTTCCGGTGACACCGGTCACGGCGCCCGGGATGACCACCGTCTCGGGGGTGCCGGTGTCGAGGTCGGTGGCACCGCATCCGTGCGGCCGATGTCGACGGTCCAGCACAGGTCGACGTCCTTCTGCCAGGCCGGCACGCCGTTGGGATAGACGGAGGGCGTGGCGGGGAGCATGGGCACCGTGACGGTATCGGCCGTCGCCCGGGGCGTACCGAGCACGAGTGAGTCAGGACCGCCGGCGGGCAGGGAGAGGGTGAACCCGTTGCGGTAGGGCGCCCGTAGTTGGAGCAGCGGGGAGTAGGGGACGGTGGCGGCGGTGGCATCGGACATGGCCACGCCCAGAATGCCCACCACCCCGGAGGAACCGAAGATGGCCTTCGTTCCCTGACCGGGGACGCACGAGGGGAACCCGGGTGCGCAACCCGACGACTGGATCAACGAGACCTCCGTCGACGACGGTGTGGCCAGGCCACCGATCGAGACGTTGGCCAGGACCACGCGGCTGGTGAGCTGGACGCCCCCGCCGAAGGTGGCCGTCTCGGTCTGACCGGTCTGCTGGACGGATCGCCCGACGTCACCGGGGAGTATGCGGAGACCGGCCGAACCGGTGTCCAACAGCACCGGCACCGACGGGCCGCCGCCCACCCGGATGTGCACGACCGCCCGCATCGCACCGGTCGCATCGGTGGTCACCGCAACGGGCACGGCCACCGCCCCGGGCCCGGGCGAGGTCGTGGTCGTCGGCGGCGTTCATCTCGATGTTGTCGGTCATGCTCGCCGAATCGGAGCAGGCGGCGGCGGCAATGGCGACCGTTCCGAGGACCACGACCGCCAGGCCGGCGGTGAACGGGTGCCTTCTCATCGTGGATCTCCTCCTGTCGCAGGGCGGCGTTGCGCACGCATCCTGGGTCTTCGTGGCTCACGGGCCGGGCGGTGCGAAGCAGGGACGGCTGCCCGGGTCGAGTCATTCTGGCCCACGCGGGTGGGTCGGGACGAAATCGTGGTCGACGGCACCCTCCGGCCGCAGTCCGGGCGGGCCGGCCCTGGGTAGCATGCATCGCTGGTCCGACAAGGAGAGCGAACGGTATGGCACACGATCCGGTGGTGGCGGAGACGACCAGGGTCCGAGCGAGCCTCGAGCCCCGGTTCGTCCTCGACGACCAGGAGCGCCAGGCCGAGTCGGCGCTGGCCGCCTATCGCGGCCCCGAGGGCAGGCAGCCGAACATCCTGGTGATCCTCTTCGACGATGTCGGCTGGGGTGACTTCGGCTGCTACGGCGGAGGGGTGGCGGTGGGCGCCCCGACGCCCAACATCGACCGGCTGGCCCGCCGGGGGAAGCTGCTCACCTCGTGTTACTCGGAGCCGTCGTGCACGCCCTCGCGGGCCTCCCTGATGACCGGGCGCCTGCCCATGCGCCACGGACTCCTCCGTCCCCCGATGTACGGACAACCGGGCGGTCTCGACGGCGAGGTCACCCTGGCCCAACTGCTCTCGGAGGCGGGCTACGTGACCCAGGCGGTCGGGAAGTGGCACATCGGGGAGAACGTCGAGTCCCAACCCCAACACGTCGGATTCGACGACTTCTACGGCTTCCTCTCGGTGTCGGACATGTACACCGAGTGGCGCGACCCCAGTTTCTTCCCGGAGATCGTCTACAGCGCCGAGCGGACCAAGTGGGTGGAGAACCTGCCCTTCAACAAGTGCTTCGTCCATGCCACCCGCGGCGGCGAGACCGAGAACGTCGAAGAGGTGACCGTGCCCGTCCTCTCCGAGCTGGACGACCGATGGGCCGCCTACTCGCTCGAGTTCATCCGACGGATGGCCGGCCAGCCGGCCGGCCATCGCCAGCCCTGGTTCCTCTACCACTGCACCCGCGGCGCCCACTTCGACAACTATCCCCAGGAGCGCTTCCTCGGCACCTCGCCGGCCAAGCATCCGTACAAGGACACCATCATCGAGCTGGATGACATCGTGGGCCGGCTGGTCGCCGAGCTCGAGGCCACCGGCCAGATGGAGGACACCGTGGTCTTCGTCTCCTCGGACAACGGTCCCGAAATGGAGACCTGGCCCGACGCGGCCTACTCGCCGTTCCGGAGCGCCAAGGGCTCGACCTGGGAGGGGGGCCAGCGGGTTCCCGGCATCGTCGCCTGGCCGGGGATGATCGCCGCCGACGTGGCCACCGACGGGCTGTTCTCGCTCATGGACCTGTTCACCACGTCGTTGACCCTGGCCGGGGCGGAGGGCTCGGTTCCCGAGGACCGCTACATCGACGCCGTCGACCAGACCTCGTTTCTGCTCGATCCGGACGGCGTGTCCAACCGCAAGTACCTCTACTACTGGCTCACCAACGTGTTCTCCGCCCTGCGGGTCGGCGAATGGAAGTTCATGGTCGCCTCGACATCGGACGACGACCGCGACTGCTTCAACCTCGGCGGGTTCACCGGCGTCACCCAGAAGTACTCGCACGGACGTCTCTACAACCTCTACCTGGACCCGAAGGAGCAGCACAGCTACATGATCCGGAAGCTGGCGTACATCGACAGCTTCACCGGCGGCATCGCCCGGCATTTCCAGTCATTCGGCGCCTTCCCGCCCAAGCACCCGATCGCGTCCATGAGCTGAGCCGGCGAGGGCCGGGCAGGTCTCAGGCCGGACGACGGTGCGGTGTCCCCACGCTCTGGCGGACCACATAGCGGTCCACTTCGACCGGCCGGGCCGGGTCGGACGTCGATGACCCCGAGCTGGTGGAGGAGCGCCGTGGTCATCGCCTCGGCCACGCCGTACAGGTCGCCGTCGATGGTGTTGATCGACGGCCGGTAGGCCGATGCCCAGGCTGAATCGCCGAAGGTCAGGAACGAGCAGTCCGACGGAAGTGCAGAGCCCGGCCCGAGGCCAGGCCCTCCAGGACGACGGGCGCCAGCACGTGGGAGTTCGACCACAGTGCGGTGGGACCCCCCGGCGAGCGGACCAGGCGTTCGAGCTGCCGGCCCAGCTCCGCCGATGTCGGGGGCGTCCCGGATCGGCCCCGGCGGCCACGGTGACCCGCCGGGGTTGGAGGCCCAGTCGCCGGCAGTGCTCCTGCGACCAGCTCCCAGCGGAGTTCACCGGCGGGACGCGGCACCCGGCTTCGAGCCAGGTAGGCGATGTGCTCATGGCCCAGCGAGGCCAGCTGGTCACAGGCTCGGGCGATGGCATCGGCCGAGATGGACCGCACCGGATACCCGGTCTCCTCGGCGAAGAGGTAGGGGTCGCTCACCGGCACGCCCATGGCCTGCATCTGCCGGACCCGGTCGGGGACCCGGGATCGTCCGGCCAGGATCGAGCCCGTCGACCCCCTGGGCACGCAGGCGGTTGAGCTGGCGCATCTCCACCTCGGCCGACTGCTGGGTGTCGGCCACGATGACCGCATAGCCGTGCTGCTGGGCGTTCCGCTCCACGGCCCGGAGGAAGGGGAGAAAGACCGGATTGCCCAGGTCGGGGACCAGTACGCCGATGATCATCGACCGGTCGGTGCGGAGACTGCTGGCCGAGGCGTTGGGGAGATAGTCGAGCTTGCTGGCCGCGGAGCGCACGCTGGCCACGGCCGACTCGCTGGCCGGACCCCGCCCGCTCAGCACCCGCGACACCGTGGCCGTGCTCACCCGCGCCTCGGCCGCCACCTCCCGGATGCCGGTTCGCCCCGGCCGGGCGCGCCGAGCATCGGTGCCTCCGCCTCGCGGCCGTCGCCCTCGGAGCCTCCGGGACCGACTGCAGAACGGGTTGACGAGGCCACGACGAGATTCTACTGTAAACGTTTACATAAGGAAGGGACTGGAGGCCATGGGAACAGCAGTGGGGACACACCGTCGGGTCGGGTCAGGGGAGGCGGGGGTGGGCATTGCCGTTGGGGATGTTGGCCGTGGTCGCCCTGGTGGCTGCGGCCTGTGGGGGCTCGGGTAGCAGTGCGCCGTCGACCCGTCCACCGAGCACGGCGCCCACCCCGACCACGGCGGCGGTGACCGCCACCTCGGCCGGCGGATCGGTGGCCCCCGTGCCCAGCCCGGGCTGCGGCACCGCGGCCACGGCCGGTACCACCACCCTCGACCAGAACCAGGGTGGCCACCAGCGGATCGCGGTGGTCCACCTGCCGACCGGGTACCAACCCTCGTCGCCGATCCCACTCGTCCTCAACATGCACGGGAGCCAGTCGACCGCCGTCGCAGCAGGAGGTGCTCACCGACATGAACGCCACCGCCGACCAGGACACGTTCATCGTCGTCTACCCCCAGGGCGGCATCCCGTCGGGCTCCGGCTTCGAGTGGAACGTCCCGAATGAGCCCCTGGTGGGGGGCAGGGCGGTTCCCGCCGGTGCCCCCAACGATGTGGCGTACCTCGAGGGTCTCGTCCATGACCCTCGAGCAGCGGTACTGCGTCGATCAGCACCGGATCTACGCCACCGGCTTCTCCGGTGGGGCCCGCATGGCCAGCCAGCTGGGCTGTGACGCCTCGGGCATGTTCGCCGCCATCGCCCCGGTCAGCGGGCTCCGCCTGCCCTCACCGTGCCCGTCGACCCGGCCGGTGCCGGTCGTGTCGTTCCACGGCACCGCCGACCCGGTGGACCCCTACAACGGCAACGGACAGAAGTACTGGACGTACAGCGTTCCGGTGGCGGCGCAGCGCTGGGCGGCCCACAACGGGTGCGCGGCAACGCCCACGGTCACCCAGCCGGACGGGGGGGTTCGGCTCACCTCGTACGGTGCAATGCAGCGGCGGGTCGGCGGTGGAGCTCTACACCATCACCGGCGAGGGCCACGAGTGGCCCGGAGGGCCCCAGCTGCCGCAGCTCCTTGGTCAGGAGCTTGGGACCCCAGTCCACCGCGGTGGACGCCAATGCGGTCATGTGGGCGTTCTTCGTCGCCCACCCGCTCGGCTGATCCCCGGGGGGAGGTGGTCCGGTCGCCGCCTTCGGAGCATTAGAGTCAGGGTGTGTGGCACCTGAGCGGTAGCCAATGGGTTTTGTACGCGGTGTTCGAGGTCCTCTGGGCGGTCGTGGGCTATTGGCTGTCGGAGAATGCTCGGCGCCGGTACGGCCGGACACCGTGGGGGCTCTCCTCGTGGGTATGGGCGCTCTTCTGGGTGCTCCAACCCATCCTCGGGTTCGTCCTCTTCCTCATCGCCCATCTGACCGGAGCCCGGCGGACCCAACAGCACCCACCGGTCCCCGGGCGCGCCCACGGTGGCGGATCCGGTGTCGGTGGCGGCCACCGCTCGGCCCTCAGCTTCGGATCTGTTTCCGGCCTATCCCCGGCCGGCCAACTCATCGCCCGCCGGTCGGGATCCGGCACCGCCATCCCCGGCCCCACCGGTCGCTTCCGGGCCACCGGTCCCTCCGGTGGCCTCGCCCATGGCGCCGCCGGGGTGGCACCCTGATCCGGGGGGCCGTTTCCACTACCGCTGGTGGGACGGTCGACAGTGGACGTCGCACGTCTCGTTGAACGGTGAACATCTGGTCGACACCAATCCCGACCAACGGATAGGGCCGTACTGAGCACAGACAGGCCGGCACCTCGGATCCTCGTGGGCCCGAACACTAATCGGCGATGAGGGCAAGGTAACTTAAAGCGGTGTCCAATCGAAGACGGCTCACTGTGGCCGCCGTCGTGGTCGCCGTCGTGCTGGTGTTGATTGGAATCGTCGTCGCCGTCCAATCCCCGAAGAAGACGGCCGCCAAACCGCCGTCCTCCACCCGTGCGACCTCGCCGCCCCCATCGACGAGTACGACGTCGCCGTTCGGAGGCTTCGGGTTCCTCCACACCTCGGGCACCAACATCGTGACGGCCACCGGTTCGACCGTCCAGCTGACCGGGATGAACGTCCAGGGCATGGAGAGTACGAACGTCGACGGCAGCGATGTACCCGGCCAGTGCAATGATGCGTGGAAGCCGTTGACTCCGGCCGAGGTGCAGGAGATCGCCGCGTACGGCTTCACGACCGTTCGACTGCCGATTGCGTGGGGCAACCTGGAACCGACCGTGCCCACCATCGGAAGCGGGGGTTCGCTGGTTCACCACTGGAACAGTGCCTACGTCACCGCGTTGGGCGACGAGGTGCAACTCCTGGGGGCCGCCCACTTGGCGGTCATCCTCGATATGCACCAGGCGTCATGGGGACCGGCGTTCAGGACCCCGTCGACGTCGAAGAAGCCCTCGTGCCCGGGGGAGGGGATGCCGACCTGGCTGAACCCGGACGCCGCCAACGAAACGTCGCAGAAGGCCTCGTGTGAGTTCTATTCGGGAAGAACCGAACCGGGTGTCCCCGGCACCGCCTGGGGCGATTTCGCCGCCGCTGAGGCCTACATCGACGGCTATTTTGCCCAGGATTCCACCGTGATCGGTCAGGACGTCGTCAACGAGCCCTCCTGTGGCAACGGCACCGCGAACCTCAATGGCTTCTATGCCGAAGTGGCTCCGGCGATCCGTGCCGCGAGTCCTCACATCTTGATCATCCTGGAGGACCGCGACGATCCCGGGACCTTCCTGCTCACCAAGCTCCCGCCGGTCTCCAACCTGGTGCTGTCGATCCATCTGCATGAGGACTACTGGACCACACCGTCGGTGGGGCAGAATCAGTTGCCCTTCGACGGGCTGGCGGCCCTGGAGGCCAACGTGGCCAGGTCCCGGCAGTGGCAGGTCCCTCTGTACGTGGGCGAGTTCTATGCCTTCGACGGCACGGGCAGCCAGAGCTCGATCAGACAATCCGATGCCAACTTCATCAGTGACACTGCGTTGTTCGTGAGCTACTGCAAGCTCCACGGCATCAGCTGGACCTTCTGGTCATGGACCCAGAAGAGCGATCCGCAGCAGCAGCCCGACCTCACCCCGCCGTTGCTGTCTGCGTTGTCGGCGCGCTCCTAGGGCGTGTCTGCGTCATCACTTGGGTGGTGACCTGGACGAGCTGCAGGACGTTGCCCTCCGGGTCGACGCCATCGCAGTGGATCCCACCTCCGAACTCCCACTGGCTTGTGACCGGATCGACGACGCCTCCGAACTCGGCGAGGAGCGTCCGCAGGACGTCGATGCTGTCAACGCCGAAGGCGAGCTTGATCGGAACCCCCTCACGACGCGAAGGGGGAACCGACACGGCAATCGTTGCTGCGATCCGCTCAGGCACCCTCACAAGCGACAATGTCAACGACTCGGACTCGAGCACGCAGTAGTCGTGAGCATCGTCAGCGACCTCCAACTGGAAGCACGCCTCATAGAACGACCGCATCCGGACCAAATCTTTGACGTAGATGACGGCGCCGCTCTTCATGCCGGTCATGGTAGGAGCGAACTCTCCGACGAGCGACGGATGGTTCCCCAAGTCACTGACCAGACGGACCCAGCAGGGCAGTCCGAAGCGCGGTCTGCAGCCCTAACCGGCTGCCGTTCGGCGTTCAGGCGACGGAACGGTAGTGCCCGGGGAGCAGCCGGTCAGCGAGCTTCCGCTGGGGGGCCTCCGCGACGGGAGATGCGGCGGAGGCCAGGTCGGTCAGGCATTCGTCGCAGACCCACCGAACCGAGCGATCCATGCTGAACTGCACGCGCTGCTGCCGACTCACTTTGGCGAGAGGCTGCAACCAGCCGCACCGATGGCACTCCGCCTGGCGGGGGTGGGCGTGCCCGACATGCACCAGTTCGGTCGTGTTCATCAGTTCGTGGTCCTTAGTCTTGAGATCGCTCATCGTGTCCTTCACCGTTTCACCTGATCCACCAAAAACCCTCTACCCCACGACCGCCCGACCCAAACCTGGCAGGCGGCTCCGACCCGTGGTACCGAGTATCTCTAGTGGATTAGTAGACAATACGTCGAACGAGTCCGTTTGTCAACCCGGGCCGGCGTGGGCGTCCGAGCCATGTCGCTGAGGCGGCAACCACCTCCGACCGCGGGTGAGGTGGCTGCGCCGGTGGCGGCGAGATGCGACGGGCGGTTCGTCGGTGTCGGCCGTCGGGACGGGGTGGATGACGTGGGAAAACGGTGCCGAACGCGCCCAAATCTACTCAGAATTGGTGATGCGGATGAGAGCCATTCTTTGTCACACTTGGACCAAGCTTGGAGGGATTGGCGCCTGTTTGAGCAGCGTCGTGGGCAGCGACACGGTGGAAGGTTCGGTTTCGTACCTCATTGTCGATGGCCCACAAGCGTGGAGATGGAGAGACGACGGTCACCGTCCGACTGAGCGAGCGTGCCGGGGTGCCAGCAGGCGCCGTGGTGGGTGAGACAGCGCGGTTCTACGATGAGGCGAGGGCTCGAACATGGGATCAAATGGGGCACTGCGACCGGCCCGTGCGGCTGACGTAGGCGACGGGGGGCCACCGATGAGCTCGGTGATCAGCATGCTCGGTCGCTCGGTCAGTGCGGAGAAGGTCAAGGTTCCCGAACCCACCGTCTCCGTGGTGATTCCGGCTAAGAACGAAGCCCGGAACCTTCCCCATGTGCTCCCAGCTCTTCCGGAGGGATTGGACCAGGTGATCCTGGTGGACGGTGGTTCCACCGACGGCACCGCCGATGTGGCCCGCCAGCTCGTTCCCGACATCACCATCATCGGGCAGACCCGCAAGGGCAAAGGAAACGCTCTGGCCTGCGGTTTTGCCGCCGCCAAGGGCGATTTCATCGTGATGCTGGATGCGGACGGTTCGACGGATCCGGCCGAGATCCCTCGTTTCGTGGATGCGCTCAAGCACGGTGCCGATTTCGCCAAGGGTTCTCGCTTCATGCCCGGGGCCGGCAGCAGCGACATCAGCCGGCTGCGTCAGCGCGGCAACTTTGTGCTGAACAAGATCGTCAACATCCTCTACGGGACCCGGTACACGGACCTGTGCTACGGCTACAACGCCTTTCGGCGTGACTGCCTGGAGGCCATCGACCTGGACCCCTCCACCGAGGATGGCCACGATCCGGGGGAGATGCTCTGGGGAGACGGGTTCGAGGTGGAGACCCTCATCAATATCCGGGTGGCCAAGGCTGGACTTCGGGTGTTCGAGGTGCCCAGTTTCGAACGGAACCGTGTCTACGGGACCAGCAATCTCAACGCCTTCTCCGACGGGTTCCGAGTGCTCCGGACCATCCACACGGAACGCAAGTCGGGGAGTCGGCGCCGGGCGGCGCAGGATGCGACGACGCCCCGTCGACCCGGGGTGAGCTGGTCCGTGCTTTCGACCAGGAAGCAGGAAGCCGTCTGATCGAAGTCCGGCCCTGAGGCCCGGGGCCATCCGGAGCTGCGAGACCAGCACCGGACCGCTGACGCGGGGACCGTTTCAGGGGGCCGGTCGGGTGGCGACCCTTTCGGTCAGCAGCTGACTCGGGGTACCGACGGTCAGGAGGGGCGCCGGCGGAATGGCCATGGCCCGGCGTTGCTCACGACCCCGGTACGTACGGCTGGTGATGGCAAATGCATTCTGTGAGGATGAAGTCATGTTCATCACCAACCACGTGCTGTCGGGGGTGCTCGTGGGTCGTTGGCTGAAACGGAAGCCGACGGCGGCGTTCGTCGTAGGGGTAGGTTCCCACCTGCTGTTGGACGCCATCCCTCACTGGGGGTGTGACAGAGAGGCACCAGGGGGCGAAGAGCGATTCGTCAAAGCGGCCAAGCGCGACGGGCTGCTCGGGTTGGCGGCCCTGGCGGTTGGGGTGGCGGCGGTGGACAGGTCGGCCCGATGGGCCACGGCTCTGGCCATCGCCGGTGCCGTCCTCCTCGATCTTGACAAGCCGATCGAGTACTTCTTCGGTGTCTATCCGTTCCCCGACGTGGTCGCACGGATCCACGGAGGTATCCAGAACGAGTCCTACGACGGCATGAAAAGGGAGTTCGGCTATGGCGCGGTGCTCGGATCTGCGGCCACCGCCAGCCTGGTCCGGGGTCGCCACCTCTCCGCTTCGAGCCCGGTGGGGCTCCGGTGGTGATGCGCTACTGAGTGGGCCAGGCTTCGGAGCGGAGCGTACGTCGAATGCAGCTAGGCGACGGAGCGAGAGCGGCGGACTTGATCGTCCCGCGAATCCTTGACCGCAGTGGCCTGGGCGGGCTCCCGGGTCCCCGCCGAGGACAGATCGCGGACACAGTCGTCGCAGAGCCAGCCGAATTCATGGCCCACACCAAGCTGGGCCCGTTCTGCCCGCCCGATCTTCCTCACTGGTTGGTTCCATCCGCACCGATGGCAGGCAGCCTCACGTGAATGCGAGCCGTTCTCCGTACTTTCCGAGGTTGTCATGGATTTCCAGCTCCTTGGGGTGCTTGACCAATTCTTCGCACTTCCCATATCGTCGATCCCGGCACAAAACTGTAGAGAGTAATGAGCACGAATTATCGGATGGTGGGTAAAAGTTGCCTAAAGTCCTTGGGGTTCGCTGGGCGGCTGCGCGGCGACCGCTTCCGGTGGATGGCACCTGACCAGGGTGAATACCCGTCCGGTCCGACCCTTGCGTCGGCGCGATGCCCCGTTTTAGACTGACGCACGCAGTGGATGAGGGTGCAGGACCAGGGCAGACAGTTGTTCCAGGCCAGTAGGTGACTTCGGCAGTACGCGGTATCGGCGGGAATGGGCATCTGCGGTGGTCGTGGGAAGACCTGACGAGATGGGGCGATTGTGACGGATCTTGGCTCTGGGGAGCCAGACGTGGGCTGTGCGGGCGAAGCTCGTTCGGCGCTGGGGGACCAACCTGGGTGGAGCGGGCGCGGCTCGGCTGAAGACGCTCGCGTCGATCGAACGGTTGACGAGGACGGCACTCACCGCGCGCGGACCGCCGCCCAATTGATGGCCACCAAAGTTGCGCTCGATTCCGAACGCGCCCTTCAGGACGCGTGTGATCAGGAGATTCAGGCACAGTCGGAGCTGCTCGAGCAGCTGCTGAGAGCCGAGCGGGGTGCCAACGCTGCGTCCCCCTTGATCACTCGACGACGGATGCTCGGTCTGGCCGGTGTCGGCGTTGCCGGGGGAGCGACGCTCATCGCCAGCGGGAACGCCGGTGCCGCCCCCCTCCGAGTGCCGAGGACCACGCCGGCGCCGACCGCCACCCTGCTGAGCTCCTTGGCGCAGTCGGCCGACACCAGCAGCGAGTCCACCATCCGGGTGGCGCCACCCACCGGAGTGGCCGCCACCGACATGGTCAACATCCTGCAGGCGATCAGCGAGGCCAAGGCGGGCACGAACATCGTGTTCCAAACCAGTTCGAGCGCCGTCTATGCCGTCGATCAGGAACTCCCGGTTCCTCGAGGGATACGTCTCACCGGCTCCGGTGCCACGAGCGAGTTGTCCCGCGGTGCCGGCGCCCAGGCCATGCCGACCCTGCAGCAGGCCGCGGCCACGCCACTCCACTGCATCGCCGGATCGGTGGCCTTCCTGAACGAGCTGTACACATCAAGCAGTCCGGGGAAGTACCCACAGTTCACCCACCTGTACAAGCGACCCGGTCACGCCCAGACCGCGGCGGACAGTGCCATCGAGGTCGATCATCTGGCCTTCGACGGCCAGAACGGAGGATCGGGATCGGGGAATACGCAAGGCCACGGAGTGGTGGTGCTGTCCAACGGCTCCAAGATCCACGACTGTTACTTCGTCAACATCGCCAATGCCGCCATTGTGGCCGCGGACTGCCTGTACAACGCTGAGCCTTGCGGCAACGAGACCTTCGAAAATCGCATCCAGGACAACACGATCGTCAATCCGGGTTGGTACGGCATCCTGACCACGTTCACCAGCGGGGCGCAGGGCTGTACCGATGGGGTCATCCAGAACAACATCATCGTGTCCCCGTCCCAGCAGCAGCGCACCTCGGGGCCAAACCTCAACCCGAGCAGCCAGAAGTACTACGAGGCGATCCATCTGGCCAACGCCGCCGGTTGGTGGGTGGTCGGCAACTACATGCAGGCCTGTCCCGGTGATGGGGCCTACTTCAACACCAACTGGGGCCTGCACGTCGTCGACAACACGGTTGATGGTTTCGGCTGCTATCCCCAGGCCCGAAAGTCCTACTCCGGGTACAACGTCACCACGGCCGGCCAGGTGAAGACCCACCCCGGGTTCATCCTCGGCAATCTGGCCGCCGGCTACGAGATCGCCAATCCGTTCGCTCCGAGCGTGCCCGCCCCGGCATCGGCCACGTTCGCCTACTTCAAACTCACCATGCAGACCGACATCCCC